>NZ_VTUX01000003.1 GCF_008370495.1 Pseudohalioglobus sediminis
GTGTGCCGAGGTTGCTGGCGGCGATGAGGTAATACACCCCCTGAGAATCAGGTACCGAAAAGAGAAAAGCCCAGCTGAAATCAGCTGGGCTTTTTAGTTCAAGGCCGCTAGAGCGTGTTTTTACACAGTCTCCGTAAGGCCGCTTTTTGCTTTCGTATACCGCAATCTGATCAGGACAGCTTTTCCTTGATGCGCGCGGCCTTACCGGACAGTTCACGCAGGTAGTAGAGCTTGGCCTGGCGCACGTCGCCGCGGCGCTTGACGGTAATGCTGTCAACCAGCGGGCTGTAAGTCTGGAATGTCCGCTCGACGCCGACACCATGGGAGATCTTGCGAACGGTGAAAGCTGAGTTCAGCGCGCGGTTACGCTTGCCGATCACAACACCCTCGAAGGCCTGCAGACGCTCGCGATTGCCCTCTTTTACCTTTACCTGCACAACCACGGTGTCACCCGGGCCGAATTCAGGCAGTTCTTTTTCCATCTGTTCAGCTTCGAGCTGAGAAATGATCTTGTTGGTGCTCATGGCGCGCTCCTGTTGATATCAATACGTAGCTTCACAGCTAGCGGTTATAAAGTGTTCATTCACGTTCGCGGAGATATTCCGCCAACAGTTCGTTTTCCTCGGCCGTCATGGCCCTGCCCTCAAGCAAATCCGGGCGGCGCTCATGCGTCCTGCCCAGCGCCTGCTTCAGGCGCCAGCGGCGAATCGCCTCGTGATTCCCGCTGAGCAATACATCTGGCACTGTCTTACCCTGGTACGTTTCCGGCCGCGTGTAATGCGGGCAATCCAGCAGGCCGTCAGCGTAGGAATCCTCTTCCGCCGACAGTGCGTGCCCCAGCACCCCGGGCAATTGCCTGGTCACGGCGTCGATCACCACCATCGCGGCCAACTCACCGCCGCTGAGCACGTAGTCACCGATCGACAACTCTTCGTCAACTTCCGCCTCGATCAGGCGCTCATCCACGCCTTCGTAGCGGCCGGCAACGAGTATCAGCGCCGTTTCCCGCGCCAGCGCCACAGCGCGGCTATGATCGAAACGCCTGCCCTGCGGCGACAGGTAAACCACACGGGCATCGGCCCCCGCCACCTGTCTCGCTGCGGCGATGGCCTGCTGCAGCGGGTCAATCTTCATCAACATGCCCGGGCCACCGCCGTAGGGCCTGTCGTCTACTGTCCTGTGCCGGTCAGTAGTGTAATCGCGTGGGTTGCTGTGACTGATAGTCACTACAGCCTGCGTCACCGCCCTGCCCGTCACGCCATGGTCAGAGACAGCTGTAAACATCTCGGGAAACAGGCTTACCAGCGCAAAATGCATGCTCTCAGGCCCCTGTTATCCCACTACCGGCGCCGTGTTTCCCGGCCCCTTCATACATCGAGGTACCAGTCGACCTCGATGCGCTCCTCCTCCAGGCTGACGCGTGATACCACGTCTCCGGGCAGGTAGGGAATGAGTCGTTCCCTGTCGTCAATACTGCCTGCGCTGGCTTTGACCACCAGCACATCGTTGGCACCGGTCTCTATCAGGTAATCGACCGTACCCAGCAGTACCCGATCAACCTCGGTACCGGGCTCCCGGGCCCAGACCTGCAAGCCCTGAAGCTGGCGCCAGTAATAATCGCCCTCTTCCAGGCCTGGCAATCTATCTGCCTCGACCACTATTTCCAGGCCGCGATAGGACTCGGCCAGGGTGCGATCATCAACCTTTGCGATATGGGCAACCATGCCCTTACCGTGCCGTTTCCACTGATCAAACAAGACGTCTTGCAGCTCACCACGTCGTCGCAATTGCCAGCGGCCGAACCGGGAAATGTTCTCGACCGGTTCGGTATACGAGTGAATTTTCACCCATCCCCGCACACCATAGCAGCCGGTGATCTTGCCGGCGGTCAGCAGGTTGGATCCGGGCTCACCCATCAGGACCGGATGCCGGGCATCAAGCCGCTGCGGCAGCTTCCTTGACCAGCTTGGCGACGCGCTCCGACAGCTGTGCGCCCTGGCCCTGCCAGTATTCGATGCGCTCGGCATCGACACGCAGACGCTCTTCCTGGCCACGGGCAACCGGATTGAAGAATCCTACGCGCTCGATGAAACGGCCGTTGCGCGCATTGCGGTGGTCAGTCACGGTCATGTGATAGAAAGGGCGCTTCTTGGAACCGCCACGTGCAAGACGAATTGTTACCATTTGCTCTAAATTCCTTTAATAGTAGGGGCATCTGACTCGAACTGGTTCACCTGCCCACGACAAAACCCGGCACACAGGCCGGAAAGGTGGCGTATCATACGGAAAACCCTGCGGGAATAAAAGCCTGTGCGAAGAGTTTTTTCAGGTAATTCCGCAGCTTAGCGTGGCTACCCTGACACTCCGGCAAACCCGTCGGGGCGCCGCCAGCGGGCACGGTGCGCGGGCGCGATTACCTTGCCAAGAACCGTGGTTTGCGCGGGACCCTGTGCATAGCCGCGACAGGCAGGGCCATGGCCCGGTCAGCACCGTGGTAACGGAATGACGGGCCGGACCAGATTCAGCGGAGGCGCTACTTGAACGGCGGCATGCCGCCGGGGCCGCCACCCATACCCGGAGGCATCCCACCACCGGCGCCGCCCAGCATGCCGCCCATGCCGCGCATCATTTTCTGCATGCCGCCGCCTTTCATTTTCTTCATCATTTTCTGCATCTGCTTGTGCTGCTTCAGCAAGCGGTTCAGGTCCTGAACCTGGGTGCCTGAACCGCGAGTGATGCGACGCTTGCGCGAGCCCTGGATCATTTCCGGGCGCCTGCGCTCTTCAGGGGTCATGGAGTTGATCATGGCTTCCATGCGGGCAAACATTTTGCCATCGAGGCTCTGCTGCGCCATCTGCGCCACATTGCCCATACCCGGCAGCTTGTCGAGCATACCGGTGATGCCGCCCATGTTATTCATCTGCTGCAACTGGTCGCGGAAGTCCTCCAGATCGAAGCGTTGTCCCTTCTTGACCTTGCGGGCCAGTCTCGCGGCCTTGTCCTTGTCGACTTTCTGTTCCGCCTCCTCGATCAGCGACAGCACGTCGCCCATACCGAGAATGCGTGAAGCCAGGCGGTCGGGATGGAACGGGTCGAGGGCGGCGGTCTTCTCGCCAACACCGAGGAATTTGATCGGCTTGCCGGTAACGGCGCGCACCGAGAGCGCGGCACCACCGCGTGTATCGGCATCCACCTTGGTCAGTATCACCCCGGTCAGGGGCAGGGTCTCGCCGAAGGCCTTCGCCGTATTCGCCGCGTCCTGACCGGTCATGGCATCCACCACGAACAAGGTCTCTACCGGGTTGATCGCCTTATGCAGGGCGGCAATCTCCGCCATCATTTCCTCGTCGATGGCCAGGCGACCCGCGGTATCGATGATCAGCACGTCAGAGAACCTGGTCCGCGCATGCGCCACAGCGGCATTGGCGATATCCACCGGCTTCTGGTCGGGCGTCGAGGGGAAAAAGTCCACGTCCACCTCGGCTGCCAGTGTTTCCAACTGCTTGATCGCGGCCGGTCGATACACGTCAGCAGAGACCACCGTCACCTTTTTCTTGTCGCGCTCGCGCAGCAATTTGGCCAGCTTGGCGACGGAGGTGGTCTTACCCGCGCCCTGCAAGCCGGCCATCAGGATAATCGCGGGGGGCTGGGTGGCGAGCTTGAGCCCCTCATTTGCCGTCCCCATAACCGTCTCAAGCTCTGCCTGCACGATTTTCAGGAAGGCCTGGCCGGGGCTCAGGCTCTTCATGACCTCCTGGCCGATAGCCCGCTGCTTCACCGCTTCGACGAAATCCTTCACTACCGGCAGCGCTACATCCGCCTCCAGCAGGGCCATGCGTACTTCACGCAGCGTGTCCTGGATATTATCTTCGGTCAGGGTTGCCTTGCCGCTGATACTGCGCAGGCTATTGGAAAGTCGGTCGCTGAGACTCTGGAACATCTTGCTACTCTCGGAACTGGGGAATAGGCGCAGAACCTATTGATTCTGCAGGGCCACTTCTGTACAAAGGTGCGAAGTATACGTCACCTCGGTCCAACCCCCAAACAGATGCCCGCTTCCCTGTTCGCCATGCTCGCCGCACTGCTTTACCTGGGGGCTACCGGGCTGCATCTGGTGCATATTTTCCAGCGGCGACAGCACATTACGCGCCCGGTGGCGATTACCGGGGCACTGGCACTGTTCTGTCACGCCGTCGTCGTCATACAGAGCGTAGGTGGCGACAGCGGCGGACTCAGCCTGGGCTTCTACAAGATATCGGCGCTGATGTTTCTCGCCATCAACCTGGTGTGTGTGCTGTTGATGGTGCGCCGCCCCTTGCAGAACCTGCTGGTCATCCTGTTTCCCCTCTCCGCCATGTCCGTGCTGGTGTCAACCTTCGCACCGGAGACCGCCGCCATTACCACCGAGTTGCCCGGCGGACTGCTGTTGCATATAGGCAGTTCCATACTGGCCTACGCGATGCTGACGCTGGCGGCGGCGCAGGCGGCCCTGGTGGCGGCCCTGGACTACCAGCTGCGCCATCGCCATACGCGTGGGATCGTGCAGATATTGCCACCGCTACAGTTGATGGAGCAGATGCTGTTCGAGTTGCTGCTGGCCGGGGTAATTCTGCTGACCATCGCCATCGTCTCCGGTTTTATCTTTATCGATGATATTTTTGCCCAGTCGCTGGTACATAAGACAGCCCTCACCATTGTCGCCTGGCTGCTGTTCACCTTGCTCTTGTGGGGGCACTACAAGCTGGGCTGGCGCAGCCAGACCGCCGTCAGGCTGACGCTGGCGGGATTTGCAGCGCTGATGCTCGCTTTTTTCGGCTCCAAGCTGGTGCTGGAATTGTTACTGCACCGTGGTTAAGCGGACTGCGCGCAGGGCTTGCCCCGACCGGGGTTTTTCTTCAAGATACCGTCACAACATCACCAAAGGTTCATCCTCCCCTTGAACGACGCTCCGCTGGGTCTCCTTTTCTCGATTCTGGCTGCTCTCATATTCCTGTCCGGTTTCTTCTCCAGTTCGGAGACCGGCATGATGTCCCTTAATCGCTACCGGCTGAAGCACCTGCAGAACAACCGGCACCGAGGCGCTATTCGGGCGGGCAAGCTACTGGACCGACCCGACCGCCTTATCGGGCTGATTCTCATCGGCAACAACCTGGTAAATATCTTCGCCTCGGCCATCGCCACGGTGATCGCCATCCGTTTATGGGGCGACGCCGGTATCTTTATCGCCACGGCAGCGCTGACCCTGGTCATCCTCATCTTTTCCGAAATCACGCCCAAGACCCTGGCGGCGCTGTACCCGGAGCGCGTGGCCTTTCCTGCCAGCATCGTGCTGTGGCCGATGTTGAAAATTTTCTATCCGCTGGTCGCTGCCGTTAACTGGGTTACCAATGGCCTGCTGCACCTGTTGGGGGTCGACGCAAAGAAACAGAACGATGAGCATGTCTCCTCTGATGAGCTGCGCACTATTGTCACCGACGCCGGCAAGCTCATACCCGCACGGCACCGTGGCATGCTGCTGAATATTCTGGACCTGGAGCAGGTCAGCGTCGACGACATCATGGTGCCGCGCAACGAGGTCTACGGTATTGACCTGGACGACAGCGACGAAGACATCATGCGTGTCATCCAGACCAGTTCGCACACCCGGCTACCGGTCTGGCGCGAGGACATCAACAATATTGTCGGCATGCTGCACATGCGCAATATCAGCCGCATCATCGATAGTCACGGGCTGGACCGCAAGGCACTAGAAAGGGAGATGGAAAAGCCCTACTTCGTCCCGGAGAGCACACCGCTGCACACGCAGTTGCTGAACTTCCAGCAGAAAAAGCACCGCCTGGGTGTGGTGGTGGATGAATACGGGGACATTCTCGGCCTGGTGGCGCTGGAAGACATACTCGAGGAAATCGTTGGCGAATTCACATCCAACCTGGTCGACAGCGAGGACAATATTTTCCCACAGCGCGACGGCAGCTATATCATCGCCGGCACCGCCAACATCCGCGAAATCAACAAGTCACTGGACTGGAGCCTGCCCACAGACGGGCCGAAAACGCTGTCGGGATTGATACTGGAATACCTGGAAGGATTCCCGGATGCCAACGCCGGCCTGTCCATCGGACCCTACCGGCTGGAGATACTGGAACTGGCCGGCAACGTGGTACAGGCAGTACGCGCAGATACCGTCAAGGACGAGGAGGACTGAGCGCCGATCAGCAGGCGCCTTGCCCGCCGCAGGCATTCAAAGCAGGCGAAAGGTACTGGAAGCGTCGCGACGCTCTGCAGCCAGCGCGAGAATCTCCCGCTTACGCTCCGCAGACGACATGAACCAGTCAGTGATCTCCTCTGCACTGCGGAAACAGCCCTGGCAGATGTCAGCCTCATCCAGCACACATATCGAAACACAGGGGGACTGGGGATCGGTATCACTCATGTTTGCTCACTCAATTCTTCGTTAAAGCGCGCAGCGTTGCCGATGTAGTGGTCGGCGTTGTGTTGCAACAACAGCTGCATCTCCTCACTCAACTGTTTCACTACCTTCGCCGGCGAACCCAGCACCATGGACCCATCGGGTATTTCGGTGCCCTCGGTTACCAGCGCGTTCGCGCCGATCAGGCATCCGCGGCCAATCCTGGCGCCATTGAGCACCACTGCGTTGATACCCACCAGGGTACCGCTGCCGATACTACAGCCGTGAAGCATCGCGTTATGACCCACGGTCACGTTCTCGCCGGTAATCATCGGGAAGCCCGGGTCTGCATGCAGCACGGCCCCGTCCTGGATATTGGTGCCGGCGCCAATCTCGATGCGCTCCGCGTCACCACGCAGGACGCAACTGAACCAGATACTGGCGTTCTCATGCAGCGTCACATCGCCGATGACGGCGGCATTGGGTGCAATAAAGTGCCCCTCGCCGTGCAGTGTGACCTGTTTCTCGCCCAGTGAATATTTCATGTCAATTGTGTCCAGTTGCGCTGCAAATCAAGTCCGGCATCGTAGGCGATGTTAGCCAGCATGGCCAGCACTGCCGCAGTGACCCCCCAGACATTGTCATCCCCGATCTGGTAGTGCGGCACCTTGCGAGCCACGCCATCCACAACCATCGTCTCCAAACGGAACAGTCGGGCATCGGCGAAACGTGCCAATGGCTGCTGCAACAGGGCATCAAATTCCTGTGGGTCCGCCTGCAGTGCCAATGCGGCCGGCACCGCGGCCACACAGGGGTGCACTTCAAAGCCTGTTCGCGTGCGCAGCGGTGGCAACTCGCCGAGCGGTTCCACCATACTGGCCGCCAGGCCGGTTTCTTCGTGCGCTTCGCGCCTGGCGGTAGACCAGGGCGAACAGTCTATCGCTTCACGTTTACCGCCCGGAAACGCAATCTCCCCCGGGTGAAAACGCAGGTGCCGGGCGCGACGCCCCAGCAGCACCCGGGGCTCGGGCTGGGCTGAGAGCGCCACCAGCACCGCCGCTTGCGGCAGCGAGCTGTGCGACCAGGCTGGCTTGTCCAGCGGGAGTTCGCTTCGCAAGGACTGCAGTGACGCGGGCAGCTCGGCCATCAGCGCAACTCGGTGAGCAGTTCCACCAGGTCCAAGGCAGGTTGCTCGTAGGGGTGGGCGGCAATCATGGCTGCCAGCACAGTCTTCGCCACGGTGTCGGCACAGACCATTTCAACGCGGTATTCCGGCACTCGCTCCAATTCACCAATACTGCCAATGGCCGGTTCGCTTCCGGCGAGGGGTCGGAACTGCCCCACACCCTCGACCTGCCAGCAGCAGTTGTCGTAATCTCCTATGCGCCCTGCCCCCGCCTCAAAGCAGGCCTGCTTGACCGCCTCCAGGTGCGAGGCCGGCACATAGAAACCCAGTTTATACACCGCGCGCCTGCCCGGCATAGAATGCCTCACTGAAGCTGCCCAGGCTGCCCTGCTCAATCGCCTGCCTGATCGCGGCCATATGCTGCTGGTAGAAATAAAGATTGTGGATGGTGTTCAGCTGCGAGCCGAGAATCTCGTTGCACTTATCAAGGTGATGCAAATAGGCGCGACTGAAATTCTGGCAGGTGTAGCAGTCGCACTCTTCATCCAGCGGCAAGGTGCTGGTCTTATGCCTGGCGTTGCGCAGCTTGAGCACGCCACGAGAAGTAAAAATATTGCCGTTGCGCGCGTTGCGCGTGGGCATCACACAATCGAACATGTCCACGCCACGGCGCACGCCTTCCAGCAGGTCAGCGGGCGTACCCACTCCCATCAGGTAGCGTGGTTTATCCTCTGGTAACAGCGGCTGCATTACATCCAGCACGGCCATCATCTCATCTTTTGGCTCACCCACCGAAAGACCGCCAACCGCGTAACCATCGAAACCGATATCACACAAACCCGCCAGCGACTCCGCCCGCAGGTTCGCGTACATGCCACCCTGGACGATACCGAACAGGGCCGCCGGACTGTCCGCATGCGCCGCTTTACTGCGTGCGGCCCAGCGCAGGGACAAATCCATGGATTCCCGGGCTTCCTGTTCACTGGCGGGGTAAGGGGTGCATTCATCGAAAATCATCACCACGTCGGCGCCCAGGCTGCGCTGGATAGCCATGGACGTCTCCGGATCCAGGAACACTTTGGAACCGTCCACCGGCGACTGGAAACGCACACCTTCCTCGCTGATCTTGCGCATATCACCGAGACTGAAGACCTGGAAGCCACCCGAGTCAGTAAGGATGGGGCCGTCCCAGGCCATGAAATCGTGCAGGTCGCCGTGCTGCTCGATGATATCCGTGCCCGGGCGCAACCAGAGGTGAAAAGTGTTGCCCAGTATTATCTCGGCGCCGATGCCCCGGATATCGCGCGGCAACATGCCCTTGACCGTACCGTAAGTGCCGACTGGCATAAATGCAGGTGTCTCCACCGTGCCCCGCGGGAAATGCAGGCGCCCGCGCCGGGCCGCGACATCCTGGCCCAGGCGTTCAAAACGCATATGACACTGCCGGCCCATCAGTACGGCTTCCTGCTGCGAATGAACATGGCATCGCCGTAGCTGAAAAAGCGGTAGCGCTCGGCTATGGCCTCGCGGTAGGCGCGCATGATGTGCTCGCGGCCGGCAAAGGCGCTGACCAGCATCATCAGTGTTGATTCGGGCAGGTGAAAATTGGTAATCATGGCATCCACCGTTCGAAAGCGGTATCCGGGGAAAATAAAGATATCGGTGTCGCCGGTAAACGGCTGGATCTCGCCGCCGGCACTGGCGGACTCCAGTGAGCGCACCGCTGTCGTACCGACCGCTATGACCCGCCCTCCCCGCTGCTGCGCCTCGCGCACTGCCGCGCAAACCGACTCGCTGACGTCGGCAAATTCAGCGTGCATCTGGTGATCCTCGATATTGTCGGCACGTACCGGCTGGAACGTCCCCGCACCCACATGCAGGGTCACCATGGCGCGCTGCACGCCCCTGGCATCGATACGGGCCAGCAACTCCTCGCTGAAGTGCAGGCCGGCGGTTGGCGCAGCGACCGCACCCTCACGCTCTGCATACACGGTCTGGTAGCGGTTCCTGTCTGCCAACTCGTCTTCCCGCTCTATGTAAGGAGGCAAAGGCATATGACCGGTCTGCTGCAGTATGTCCGCAAGTGGCGGACCGCCGGCACTGGAAAGCAGGAACAGGTCCTCCTGCCTGCCCGTGACCTCGAGGCTGTGTTCGCCAGGCTCGCCTCCCCGCTCTGCGGCAAGCAGTATGCGCGTGCCCGGCCGCGGTGACTTGCTGCAGCGCACATGGGCGACTGCGCTGTGCGAGCCCGTCACTCTTTCAATCAGGATTTCGACCTTGCCACCGCTGGCCTTCTGGCCCCAGAGTCGTGCCGGGATCACCCGTGTATTGTTGAAAACCAGCAAGTCGTCGGGCGAAAGCTCATCCACAATGTCGGTGAAGCTGAGGTGCGCCACCTCACCGCTGCCGCCGTCCAGGCACAGCATCCGGCTCGCGCTGCGCTCTGGCAACGGATGCTGCGCGATCAACTCAGGGGGCAATTCAAATGCAAAATCAGATCGTTTCATAAATGAAAAAGCCGGCGCTGGGCCGGCTTCTCTCAGTGTGTCGTCGCCGGAACTTACTCTTCCTTGGCGGGTTCTTCTTCAGCAGGCGCCTCTTCAGCAGCCGCTTCTTCAGTGTCCGCTGCTTCTTCCTCGGCCGCCTCTTCTGCTACCGGCTCTGCTGGCAGGGTAACCGTGACCAGGCCTTCGGCGACGAGGATCTTGACCTTGTCATCACCGTTGATCGGTTTCTTGTCGGCGCCCTTGACCGCGTAGCGATCATCACTGCGCTGGTAGATGCTGTATTCGTCTGTTTTTTTAACCAGTTTCATGGCCATGTTCTTTTCTCCTTTTAGGTACTCAGATCATCCGCCTGTTGGCGGTCTTCAGGTGCGGGACGAGCCCGCACGGGATGGCGCGCAGTTTACAGGCTATTGCGGCGATGGTTAAGGAAAAATATTGCAGTTTGAATGCCTGTTGATATAATCCCGCGCTCTCCAGACGGGCAGATTTCCGCTCCGTTATCTCATCGCCGGTGTGATGGAATTGGTAGACATGAGTGATTCAAAATCACTTGCCGCAAGGCGTGGCGGTTCGAGTCCGCCCACCGGTACCATCCTTTCCGTGCTGATTTACTCCGGTAGCAACTCATAAGCCAGCAAAACATTCCCCGGCATATGAAAGTAAATACCGTAGCCACTGTTAACAAAGAGGCGACGGCCCTTGAGCACCGGTCCGCTACCACCGCCAAATGAACCACCCTGCGCTCGTACACCATTGATCGTCTCGTATGCCACAGCTGTATCGACGTCCCACAGCACCTTGCCATCTGCAGCGCGATACGCACGCAACCTCCCGTCCATGGCGCCACTGAGAACACCGCCCGGAAAGGCAGATGCCGGCGAAGACAGGCCTGGTTGACAGAACTCCCTGCCGGCGCACTGGTCTTGCGTACGCTGGTACCACATCACCTCACCTGTTGCGATGTCCAGCGCAAACATGCCCGGATAAGGTTTCCCGGGCCAGCGTGCGCCACCGTCAAAGTCGGACATTGGCACATACACGGTGCCGCCATCCACAGCCATACCGAAGTGCACACCACCCTGTATACCACCGCGCCCCAGCTTCTGGTGCCAGAGCACCTTGCCGCCAGCATCCGGGTCCAGCGCATACACATCGCCGGACTTCTGCCCGGCGATCAGTACATCTTTGCCAGCCGGCGTTTGCGCGAGAATGACAGCCGCGCCGAAGTCATAGTCGGGGCCATCCTCGGGGGGACAGTTAATCCTGTCTTCGGTCTCGCACCCCATGTTCCAGGCGTCACCCGCCGTCATCTGTTGATGCCAGCGCATGCTTCCATCTTGCATATCAAAGGCCAGGATCGCGTCGCTGGTGTCGTTGGCCGGTGACGAGTAATTGGTGCCCGTGCCGACGTAGAGCAAACCCCGCTTGGGGTCCAGGGCCGGCGTATTCCAGATGGGCGCTCCGGAGGGCGCTATGCGTGCTGTGCCGACACTGTTTTCACCAACTTTCCGGCCGGGTTCCTGGATACTGTAGGCCGTCCACAGTTTGTCGCCACTGAGCGCGTCATACACGGCAACCCCTCCGCGGAAGGTACAGCAGGCATAATTCGGATCGGCGGCCGCAGTGACCTCCAGTGCAGAGAGCGGCACGTAAAGCCGGCCCTCGTACAACGCCGGCGCCGCGGTGAGGGTCAGGCTGGGGTGATCATCCGCCCGGTCCCGCCATACCAGTTTTCCGCTCACCGCACTGAGCGCGTATACGTTGCCCACCAGGTCGCCGAAATACAGCAGCGGCTCGGTCTTCGCACCCGGCTTCCAGTCAGCGACCACAATCCCGGTGCGCACTTCAGCGGTGGTGTTGAACGTCCAGCGCAGACAACCGCTGTCCTCATCCAGCGCAAACACCGTGCCGTTCTGGCTGCCGACATACAGTGCACCCCCTGCGAATGCGGGCTGGGAGCGCGCCCTGACCGCCTCGGGATAGGCGAAGGCCCATTTCAGGCGAAGCCTGGAAACGTTCTCTGCGTTTATAACAGTATGGTTGCCCTCAAACCGGCGCTGGTTGTCGCGAGTCACACCCCAGCCTTGCATGTGCGGGCGCTGGCCGTAATCGAATACCGCCGCGTCTCTCTCGCAGGCAGCGGGCAGTGCCGCTGCTGTTGCGTTATCGAGACTGCTGCCGGTCAGGTACTCGGCAACCAGGCGCCGCTGCCGGTCATCCAGCGCACTCGCCTGCTCACGCATAACGCCGTCATTCATGGCGCGGTAAATCGAGCCCGCAGACATGATTTGCAACAGGCTCAGCTGCGGCGCCTTGGAGACGGCACCGCCATGACATTCCTGGCAGTGCTTCTCGTACAGGACCTTGCCCGACACTTCCTCAGCGGCCCGCGCAACACCGATAGACGCCAACACGACAAGTACCAAACACAAGCTGCTTTTCATATCGCCACCACTTTGCATCCCAGCCTCGGAAAATGTACTACCACGTCCCCCGCGCGCTCGTCACTGCGCGCCAGGACCACCTCATGTTGCGTTAACCTGAGCAGACGGCCCGCAACCGGAACCGCACCGTAGTCTTCGGGGCTAACTTCAACGCTGACACCGGGTTCAAGGTGCGGCAGTGCGGTCTCAGCTATTTCCTGGCGAACGCGTGACTGCGACTGTCGAGAGATAGCCAGTGCTGCGTCGGCAGTCAGGGACGATCTGCGCCCATGACCGAGTGCGAGCAACTTCTGCTCCCACTGTGCGAGTGACGGCATGTGTTCAAGCAAGGTGTCCGCATCCGCGATGTTACCCCGACACATCCACACCGGTGCGTAGCAGGCCGCATCCGCCCAGCTGACCATTTCGCCGAGCAGGAACGGACGCCCGTCCGAAAGCATATCGTCGATGCGCTGCAGGCCCGCCCTGAATTGCGCGTACAGGGCCGGCAGTCTCTGCGGCAGGGTGTCCCGATCCAGGAAGTCAAAAAACGCAAACCTGTCGGCCAGAATAGGCTCAGGCAGGTCCAGGTTGGTACCCATGGAAAGCCCGGCGCCGGGCACAAACAGGGTGGCATCGCTCCAGGCCGCGATCACTTCGCACAGCGCCTGCTGCCCTTCCGGATACAGTGCCGGCCCATCGAAGCGAGCCTCCAGCTCACGTGCTATGCGCTGGGTATCGCAGTACACGTCGGCGCCCAGCTGCATCACCGGTGTTTTACGGTAGCCGCCGGTGAGCGCGGTAAGATCGGGCTTGGGCATCACCATGGGAATTTCCACGGAGCGCCAGTCGAGCCCCTTGATGCCCAGCGCCACCCGCACTTTCTCGGCAAAGGGGGAGGCATCAAAGTGATGCAGGATAATTTCCGTGTCAGACATAGCGATTGGCCAGTAGCACCCGTGTCGGCTGGTGAGATAGAAAAAGGGCCGACAAAAGCCGGCCCACGCGGAGACAGTGCACGCTGGCGCGCGGCGGGCTGGCCGCTTACCAGTCGAGATCCATGCCGGCCTCGACGCCAAACACCCGCGGCTCGCCGTAGAACGACATCACCCAGAGATTGGCGACGGGCAATTCACCCACACGGTACTCTTCATCGGTCAGGTTCTTGCCGAAGGCGCGAACCCACCAGTTGCCGCTGCCCGGGCGGAAGGTCACCGAGCCATTGACCAGCGTACGGTCGTCGGTAGTACCATCAGGCGTGCTCGGAACCGACGTATAGGCGTATACCGCTTCATCCACGTAGTTGACGTTGAGCGCCCAGTTCATCACGCCGCCCATGGCGTCGTGGTCGTAGAGGAAGTCCACGTTCCAGGTCCACTCCGGGGCACGCGCGACATCATTGTTGCTGAGGTCTGTATCGATGGTGCCGTCAAAGTTGGTATCCGCCTGGAACTCGTCGAACTCGGCTTCCAGCCAGCCCACACTACCCTGGATGGTGAAGTTGTCCGTCGCCAGCCAGGTGGACTCAAACTCCAGGCCGTAGACGTTGATCTCCGCCGCGTTGAAGAATCGGGTCTCCTGGAAAACGCTTTCGTTGACACCGTCGCCATCACGGTCCGCCTCGATCTCGGCCAGCAGCTGCTGCTGGGAGTCATCGTAGGTCACGTAGAAACCGGTCAGATTGACCCGCAGGCTGTTATCGAGCCACTCGGAACGCATGCCCAGCTCAAAGGAATCCGCGGTCTCAGGATCAACCGGACGTGCCTGTATGGGCTCAATCGGGTTACCGCCGGTACCTGTCTGGTCGTTGTAACCCCCACTCTTGAAGCCTCGCGAGTAGGTGAAATACGAGTACAGGTCGTCACTGAAGTCGTAACTGGTAGTCAGCCGCCAGGTGGGCTCACTCCAATCCTCGCTGTCCCTGACCACGCCGGTAGGGTACTTGCTGAAGTTGGCAGCCGCCAGCGGCTCGCCCAGTTCGCGCCAGGTGAAGTTCGGATCGAAACCACCTGTCAACGCCTGTACAAACACCTGGTTACGCCCGGTCCAGTCCTTTTCTTCGTTGGTGTAACGAATGCCAGCGCCAATGGACCAGCGATCGGTAATGTCGAGGCTACCGTCCAGGTACACCGCCCAGGACTCTGCATCCTGCGCATTGGACAGCACCTGCGGGTTGTTGTTGAAGAACAGCGGGTCACCAAAAGTGGCCAGGCTGTCCAGGGTCATATCCACGAAGCCCAGTACCTGCGCCACGGTGAACACGGTTTCGTCTTTCTGGTAGAACGCGCCACCTACCCAGTTGAAACCACCGTCGTAATTGGAAGCGATACGGGCCTCGAACTGGGTGGTTTCTCGCTCGTCCTGGCGATTGGCGTCGAACAGGGAAACCGGCCCGACTTCACCCGTATAGGTGCTGGGCAACCAGGAGTCGGTCTCACGATAGCCACCAAACGCCGTCAGTGTGTAGTTATCGGACAGCGTCCAGTCGACATTCAGGTAGTAGCCATCAACATCGATTTCGTGGCCACGCTTGCCCATTCCCAGCAGTACGTCATCACGCTGGGTGGACGCCGCCACCTTGAGCTGGTCACCGTTGTCGCGGGTGAAGCCAAGGGCATTGAACACGTAATCGTTGGTCCTGGGAGTGCCGTTTACCGAGGGCGGTGCATCGCCCTCATCGCGCACCATTTCATAGGCAAGGTTGATATCGAGGTCATCAGTAGGCTGCCAGCGCAATTTGAAACGGCCCGAGAACAGGTCATCGCCGCCGACGTTGTCGCCATCGCCCCTGCCGGTGGCGCCCACAAGGGGGTAACCCACACCGAAGTCCGCTACCGGGCCGTATTCGGCGCCATTTTCGTAGAAGCCTTCGGACTCGCGGTACATGGCGGCAATGCGCAGTGCGACGCTGTCGCCCAGGGCGAAGTTACCAACACCCTTTACCTCGTAGGTATCGTATTCGGCTATCTGGCCCTGCAGCGAGAGCGTGTTCTCTTCCAGTTCCGGCCGGTTGGTTTTCACGTTGATCACACCGCCGGTGGTGTTCTTGCCAAACAGGGTGCCCTGGGGGCCGCGCAGGATTTCCACGCTCTGGATGTCCAGCATTTCAATATTGGCGGTCTGGATATGGGGTATGACAAAGTCATCGACCGTCACCCCTACCTGGTTCTCAAAGTATAGAATGATGCCGTTCTGGCCAACGCCGCGGATGGCGAAGTTAGCTGCGTTAAAGCCGGGCTGCTTGCCGTTGATCACGTTGGGCGCGTAGATCAGGATATCGCCGAGGTCGCGGGGTATCACGCGCGCGATCTCCCGCTCGGTAACCGGCGTTACCGCCACCGGCGTCGTCTGCACATCGGTTTCTGCCCGACGCGTTGCGGTGACGAGAATTTCTTCGAGTTGCTCCGCCGCCTGCACAGGCAGGCCGGTCAGCACCAGGGCTGGACTCATGCCAATCAGGCTTGCGGCTTTAAGGTGTTGCCAGTTCTTGCGGTGCGGTGTGTTGCTCTTGGCCATAACAATTATGCTCCTGCCTATTTTATAGTTAGCTTTTTGAACATTATTCAAGATTGGACTCGCTACTTGTTTTTGTCAAGCAAATTTCTCGTCGGATTTTCAGCCTTTCAGGCGACGCTCAAGTTCCACATGGAAGTGCCGCAGGCGCTGCTCCTGCTCACCCCATAACTGGCCCTTGAAACCGCGGCTGCGCATCCCTTGCTGCACTACCGGCAGCAGCGCAGCATCCTGGCTGAGCACCAGTCCGAGACTGGCGTCCTGTTCCAGGGTGTAGTGTTCGGTCGCGGGCCGCTGACGACCGCTGACATCCGTACCCTCCGGCAAACCCATCCAGCCCGGGGGGCAGTAGTCGGGATCATCGGCCGGGTACATCAGCGTCATGGTGTCGTAATAGAAACGCTCGGGGTCACTCTCATGCGGCAGGAAGCGCATCAGGAATACTGCCTCGGGATGACAACCTATCTGCACATTGGGGAAAATGCCCGTGGCCCAGCTGTCGGACAACTGGCCATCCTCGAAACGCTCATACCCCAACCCCAGCCGCTGCGAGCGCTCGCGCTTGCCCTGCTGGATGGCCCGGCGCACGTCTGCTGCGGTGCCTTCAAAACCCTTCGGATCGATGCCCGCTTCCTGCAGCATCATTTTCAGGCCGTCATTGACGGTTTCCTGATCGGCCACCCTGGGGCTGGGCTGGCCCAGCGGCACAATCATGCGACTTGCGCCATTGGGATACAGGTCGTACTGCACATTAAGGTCGCCCATCACGCCCCGTGTTTCCGGGTGCACGGCATGAAGGTGATAGCTCTCGTAAAAGGCCTCTACACCGACTTTCCAGTTGGCGCCCCATTCACTGCGCACGTGACGCACCACTTTCATGCGATCAATCTGGTAGGCCTCCAGGTAGCCTTCCGGCAAGCCGAGGCTTTCCGCCAGGGGCGGCGGGTCCTCCCCCATGTGCACGAACACGATGCCCGCGTGCTCGGCACAGGCCACTGGCGTGAGCCCCGGCCGATGCGCCACCACATCGGGGTGAAACGTCTCCTCGTCGGTTATGCGCCGCAGTTCGCCACTATTATGGAAACTCCAGCTGTGGAAAGGGCAGACGAATACCCTTTTATTGCCACGTTCATCCCAGACCAGTTTGGCACCGCGATGGGCACAGACGTTATAAAACGCTTTTACGCCCTCTTCCGTACGCGTGACGATGATGGATTCGTCACCGATGTCGAAGATGAAGAAATCACCCACTTTCTCCAGGTCGGAACACACCCCGGCAATCAGCCAGGAGTCGGTCCACATGCGCTCCCACTCCAGCTTCATGTATTCGCGGCTGAAGTAGCCATCCTTGGCGTAACACTCGGTGCCGTTGTCGATGTGTGGCTGTTTCGCTTCCAGCGACTCCGGTGGCGCGTCGGGATTGATAATCGCAACGGGTATTCTGGGACTATTCATTCTCGGCTTCCTCCTGCTACGAATCTACCCTGGCCAGCTCGAACACGGGCAACACGTGATCTCCACCCCAGGGCTGAAATGTCACTGACACAGCGCTGCCCACGGCAACCTGCTGCGGGTCATCCACGATGATGTTACTCATCATCCTCGGGCCCTCCTCCAAATCAATGAGGGCCACCACATACGGTGCCGGGTAGGCCTTCGATATGCCGCGGCGTACCACCGTAAAGCTCGCCACCAGACCGCGCCCTGAAACGGCGCGCCAGGACAAGGCGTCACCGCCGCAGTGCGTACACAGCACCCTGGGATAAAACTGGTGGCGCTCACAGCTGTCGCACTGCTGCAGGCGCAGTTCACCCTGCCGGCAGCCTTCCCAATAGGCTTCTGCAAGTGCTGTCGAAGTCGGCGTGATTTTGGCTGGTTGCGATGCTGTCATCTCAGGCTACCTCCCGGGACAAGATCAGTGCGGTATGTGAGGACATGATTCCGCCCTGGGCATGCACGAGGCCGCAACGGGCATTCTCAACCTGGCGCTCTCCGGCCGCGTGGCGCAGCTGCCACACAGACTCTGTCAGGGCAAACATCGAACCCGGGTTGCCGGGGTGACAGTGCGATAACAGACCACCGTGCGTGTTCACCGGGAGCGCGCCCCCGGGCCCCAACGCGCCGCTGTCGACGAAGGCACCCCCCTCCCCCTTGTCGCAGAAGCCGAGGTCCTCCAGTTCCACCAGCACGGTGGGTGTAAAGCAATCGTAAAGCTGTGCAAAATCCATATCTGTTGGTTGCAGCCCGGCCATGGCGTAGGCACGCTGGCCCGCCTCGCGAGCGGCGGAGGTGGTCAGGCTGTGCGCGGCGCTGATGTGCTCGTGTGTATGCCCTTCTCCCGCACCCAGCAGGTAAACCGGGTCGTGACGCAGGTCGGCGGCACGCTCCGCGCTGCACAGGACGATGGCTGAGCCGCCATCGGACACCAGCGAGCAGTCCAGCAGGTGCAGCGGATCTGCAATCAGGCGCGAAGCCAGTACATCCTCGACGGTAATCAGTTCACGCATCTGTGCCGCGGGATTTCTCGCGGCATGCTGACGGCAGGCCACAGCAATACCGGCCAACTGTTCGGGCGTGGTGCCATACTCTGCCATGTGCGCCTGTGCAATCAATGCATAGTAGGCCGGCACGGTCGCACCATAGGGCTGCTCAAACTGCGGGTGACCGGTGGATGCCTGCACCTGCATCGCCTGGTCTCTGGTCAGGCTGCTGCGCAGGGAATCGCCCATGGCAATTACCACCACATCCGCCATGCCGGTGACGATCGCTGAAGCGGCGTGGTGCACCACGGAAAACGTGGTACCGCCTCCCGCTCCCACCGACAGGCAGTAGCGCGGAAAAATCTGCATATATTCGGCCATCGCCTCGGCGTGATACATCAGTGGCTGCGCCATGGCATTGCAGGTCAACAAACCGTCGACATCGGTGCGCTTGAGACCGGCATCCTCTATCGCCGCCAGTGCCGCCTCCACACACAGTTCCATCGGCGTGCGCCCGGGCAACACACCCACCTCGGTATCAGCGGCGCCTACGATGGCAACCTTGCCGCGCAGGGCTTCACCAGGATTCGCCAAAACGCACCACCACTTTGCCCGGCGTCACTACGGCGCCCTCGGCATTACTGATAAACACTTCCACCTCGGCTTCGCCTGCCTCAGGGTGGATCGCGGTGACCTTGCCGCCCGAGGTCAATACCTCACCCACGTAGGTGGCCACCCTGTTGGAATAATCGATAGACACAATACGTCCGTCATCGCCCAACCACTCTTCGACACACTGGTGCAGCCAGTCGCCGAGCAGCGGACCCGCAATCACCAGGCCGGGGTAGCCTTCAACATCGCGCGCATAGGGTTCGTCAAAATGAATACGGTGGCCGTTCCACAGTGCCGCGTTGTACAGCATCAATTGCACATTGCCGCATTCGAACTGGCGCTGTGGCAGCTCATCGCCGATTTTCAGCGCGCCGAACCGGCTCTTGGCCGCAGCAGCTTTCATCGCAATATCCTCGTGGTCTTTTCCCGAATAACCAGTTGCTCAGCGTCATCCACCACATCCATCACCACCTCGTAAAATATCAACGGCCCGGAGCGGCCCGACTTTTCATAGATGTCTGTCAGGGTGCGCGTGGCGGTTAGCCAGTCACCGGGATGGATCGGTTTGTGGTATTCAATCTCGAGACCACCGGCCATGGCCTTTTCCAGCGGGAATTTCGGCAGCAGCGTATCGATGGAGACCCCGTCCGGCGACAATTCGTCGAGCTCGACAACATCCCAGAACAGGGGCACGTGGAACATTGGCGGCGCCTGGTCGCCATCGAGATACTTACGCTGGCGATTGCCGGTCGCTACCGCGTACTTGCGTATATCCCGGCGCGTAACCAGTTCGCGCCTGGGCTCACTCTGGCGACCGATATTCTGCAACAGTTCAGGAGAAAGTAGGCTCATATGTGTTTTCCCGCCTTTTGCCAGTACACATCGCGCAACTGACGCTTGAGGATTTTTCCTGTCGGGGCCTTGGGCAGACTGTCGACAAAGTCCACCGATTTAGGCTTCTGGTATGAGGCAAGGTGCCTGGCAGCCGTGTCGATAATTTCCTGTTCGGTAGCTGTCTCGCCGGGCTTCATCACCACCACGGCCTTCACCGACTCGCCCCACTCATCATCCGGAATACCGAAAACCGCCGACTCAAGAACCCCGGGGTGCTGGTGAATGGCCGCTTCCACCTGGGTACTGAAGATGTTTTCGCCACCGGAAATAATCATGTCCTTGGCACGGTCAACGATAAAAATGTAACCGTCCTCGTCCCACACCGCGATATCACCGGTCCACATCCAGCCATCGCGAAGGGTCTGGGCTGTCAGTTCAGGGCGCTGCCAGTAGCCCACCATATTCGCTTCCGAGCGCACCAGGATTTCGCCCGGGGTCTTGCCGTCGCGTGGCACCGTGTTGCCGTCTGTATCCGCGAGCCGGATTTCAGTGATGAAACCCTCCCGGCCACAGGATCCCAGCCGCTCAGGATGCTCTCCGGCGAGGGCGCGAATATGGTCTTCCTGCGACAGGAAACTCATGGTCATGCCTTCCGTCTGGCCGTAGCCCTGGATGATCGTACAGGGGAAGGCTTCCAGCGCCCGTGCCACCACACTGTGCGGCATCGGGCCGCCACCGTACTGGATATTGCGCAAGCTGCTCAGGTCAAAGCTGTCGAATTTCTCGTCCGCCATCATCCAGTTCAGCATGGTGGTAATGCCAAGAAAAGCCGATACGCGCTCGCGCTCGATAGTCTCCAGTGCAAGTCGCGCATCGAAGTTGATCAGCACCATGGGGCAGCCATGGGCGTGGTAATTCATCCCCAGGGCCACGGGTATATGGAACATCTGCCCGGTGAGCATGTACACATCGGATGGCACCACCCGCTCTGCCACGGTCTGGTTCAGCATGCCCATGAACAGGGTTCGGTGGGTGTGCAGCGCGCCCTTGGACTCACCGGTCGTACCCCCGGTGTAGAGAATTAATGTGGGGTCATCATTACCAACACTGGAGGACAGCGCGGGCTCGTGACTCGCAGATGCGGCCACCAGGCTGTCGTAGGAATCATCCCCGCCCGGGCCGAAACTCAACCAGTGACTGGCCTCCACTCGCTGCTTTAATTGCGCCGCCTGTTCGGCGTATTCGCCGGAACTTATTACCAGCGCGGGCGCACCGTCGGCAACGACCCGCGCCATCTCTTCCGCACCCAGGCGCCAGTTGATGGGCTGGGCGATCATGCCGACACGGGCGCAAGCGTAAAGGATCTCCATGTACTCGATCGAGTTCTTCGAGAGGATGGCAACCCTGTCGCCTTTATCGAGCGCGAGCTGGTCGACCAGGGCATTACCGAGGCGACGCACCCGCTCGTCCAGCTCACCGAAGGTCATGCGGCGACCGCTGTGGACGTCGATCAGGGCCTCGCGGGCAGGTTCGAGGCGGGCGGTCTTTGCGGGGATGAATCCGATATTCACGGACTTAGTACGCATTGTCCAGTTCGATGTGACGGGCCAGCAGGTGCCAGTCGCCCGCTTCGTCCCGCGCCACCGTATCCTGGTAGACGCCCGTAGTAAGCAGGCTGGTACTGGCGTCTTCGGTAGCAATGAGTGTCAGGAATGAATTGACCCTGACACCCTCTTCGCTGTCCTCGAAAAATATATTGCTGACTACATGTCTGCGCACATCGGTCTGCGCTGCCATGGAACCGGACATCAGCTCCATGATTGCCTTCCGCCCGGCAAACGGCCCGGCCAGGTCACCTCCTGCGATGCGCATGGTCAGGCTCGCATCCTCGGCGAAACAACTTTCCAGCATCGCCAGGTCCCGCGAGTCATAGGCATAGGAAGCCCGGCTCAACAGTTCGTGTATCTCCAGCTTCGCTTCAACTCCCAGTTTCATGCCTGCGCCTCCATTCCGAGAATATCCAGTGTGCCCCGCCAGGCCAGCGAGCCTCCGTCTATCGTCCACACGGCACCATTTACAAACTTCGATTCAGGGCTGGCGAGGAAACACACCAACTCGGCCACGTCTGCGGGCTGCCCCATGCGCGGCACCAGGTGCGTGAGTGTCATGGTATTGAGCATGGCCTGCGGATCGGGTGAGGCCTCAAGAAACTTGTCAACGATCTGGGTGTGAATCGAGCCCGGGCAATAACAATTCACCCTGATGCCATCCGCAGCCAGATCCACCGCCAGCATCTTGCTCAACTGCATCACCGCACCTTTACTGGCTCCGTAGGCCTGGCATTGCGGATATCCGGACAGGGAACTGGTAGAACCGGCGTTGATGATAGAGGCGTTGTCACTCTCTCTCAAAAAAGGCAGCGCGTACTTGGCAGCCAGCCAGACCCCGGTGACATTCACGCCCATCACCTTCTCAAAGGTATCGCGCGACATCTCCTCAAGTGACAGCTGCGATGTCAGCATACTTTCATGGATGCCGGCATTATTGTGCAGGATGTCGATACCGCCAAAGGCATCAGCAGCGGCCTGCATAAGTGCCTGCACCTGCTGTTCGTCGGTGACGTCGCAGTGCTGGTAGACCGCTTCCTGGCCAGTGGCGCAAATCTCCTGCACCAGGGCCTCCCCGGCGTCGTCATTCAGGTCCGCCACCACCACCCTGGCACCGCGAGCAGCGGCCAATCGCGCTGTTCCAGCGCCGATACCCACCGCTCCTCCGGTGATCACAAATCGCAGTCCGTCGACTCCCATGACAGCGTCCTCATTTATTGTTGTGGGAGAATACTAGGCGCTTCTTGAATTTAATTCAAGTTTAGATGTATAACTGCTAAACACCCTGCCTTCGTGATAAGGTTGCGCGCCATGCCCAAGCCCACAAAAACCACCCAACGCAGCGACCAGCGCAACAGCCGTGGAGAACAGCGTCGCCGCCGTATCTTCAAGTCGCTGCACGATTGCATTCTCGCCCAGGGTTACGTCAAGACCACGCTGGCCGACGTGGCCAAGGGCGCAGACATGTCTGCAAGCCACCTGCTGTATTACTTCAAGGGCAAGGAAGCCATACTCGAGCAGTACTTCGAGAATGTCTCGGAGAGGTTCCTGGAGAAGATCAGTGCCTATAGCGAACAGGAACCGGAACAGCAGATCCATTCACTGGCTGACTTCTGGTTCCGGGGCGAAGCCGGCACCGTCAAGGAAATCGGCTTCATGCTGGAATGTTTTGGCGCCGCCGTGAACGACGAGGTGCTCAAGGTCACCAAGGCCGAGTTCGACGCCCACTGCAAGGCTTTCCTGGCCAAGACCTTTGAAGCCTGTCCCTCTATTATCATCGGCGACAGCAAAGACGCCGCCGAGATTGGTTACGGCCTGATGATAGGCCTGCGCTCCGCCGTCTACTTCGACGACGACATCGACCTTGAAGACGCCCACCGCCTGTTTGTGCAGAGCATGCTGACAATGGGCGGTCTGCGCTGATCTACCCCAGGCGCGGTAACACCTTCTCTGCGATATAACGCAACCTGGCGTCGCCGGATTCTACCGATTCGCCGGGGAACTGGGCCCAGAAGTGTATGTCGCGAATATTCGGGTAGTCCCTGACCAGCTTGTTGAGTTCGGCCACAGCCATATCCGCATCCCATAACTGGTACAAGCCGTTTTCTATCGCCGCTGCCGCGTCGTCGTACAGCGGTACACTGCCGGGCGGGCCGAACGCGCCCCACTTGATATATTCATTGGCCTGGTAGAGCACGTGCTCGCCAATCTTCGCCGCCTCCGCCTCGGGGTCTTCGGCGATGATCGCCCAGCAGCCAAGAATCACATCCCCGTCCTGCACTGACTTGCCCTGCTGCTCCAGCGCCGTGTTGTACAGTTCGATACCGATACCGCCGGTGCAGAGAAAACCATCGGCGACACGGGCTGCGCGCTGAATGGCCGGCTCGACCATGCCGCCCAGATACACTTTCGGCGTGGTCTGCGGCACCGGTGTCACGCACAGGTCGCCCACTTCGAAACGCTTGCCGGTGAAATTCACCGGTTTACCGCTCCAGCTGCGTCGAAGAATTTCGATGCCCTCCTCGACCAGGCTGGGACGGTGCGAAAGCTTGCGTTGAAAGTGATCAAATTCAAGCTGTCGGTAACCGATCCCGACCCCGAGATCAAAGCGCCCGCCGCTAACCAGTGAGAGCGTGGCCGCATCTTCAGCCACGCGCACCGGATCGTGCAGTGGCAGCAACATCAGGTTGGTACCCAGGCGCATGCGCTCGGTACGCGCGGCAATTGCCGAGGCCAGCAGCAGTGGCGAAGGTGTATAGCCATCCTCGCAGAAATGATGCTCTGTAAGCCAGCAGGAGCCAAAGCCAAGCGCTTCGGCGCGGGCAATCTGTGCCAGTCGCTCGGCGTAGAATTGTTCAAACGGCTGCTGCCATTGCACCGGATTGCGAAAGTCGTACCACAGACCGTAGTTCACATCGTTCACAGGCTTTCTCCTTACAGGTTGCTACCCAGGAACTGCAGCAGTTCCGCAAGGTACAGTTCGCTTTCTTCGATAAAGGGCGCATGGCCCGAACCGGCGCACTCGACCAGCCTGACGTCGCTGGCATAGTCTGCCACCGAGCGACAGACCGCCGGGTCGACCACGGCATCCTGGGCACCCACAAAACCGAGTACCGGCACCGTCAGCGATTGCAGGATGTCGCGCTGGTCCAGCGGCCCCAGCGCAGCCAGGGAGCTGGCCGCCTGCGGCGAGGACTCCAGAAACATATTCGTCATCCAGTCAGTGACCTGTTGGCTTACTTCGCTGGCGCAGACACCGGCGGACAATGCAGCCAGAAAATTCACCCTGTCCGCCGCCATGGCGGTGACCGTCTCCGCCAGGGCCTCATCTGTACCACCGTGGGGGTAATCCGCTTTTTGCAGGTAACAGGGCGTCGCCCCGCAGGTCAGCACCAGCCCGGAACAACGCGCGCCGAGGGCCTGTGCTGCTGCTACCGCCACCGCCCCACCCAGTGACCAGCCATTGAGTACCACCCTGGTCAGGCCCAGGTGTTCAACCAATGCCACCACGTCACCGGCGATGGCCTCGATGCTCATGTCGGCGAAGTCCTTGCTGGATTGACCGCAGCCGCGATGATCCAGCAGCACAACCCGGTGCCCGGCCATGGCCAGGCCGGGCAGCGTATAGTCCCAGGCACGCACCGTCGTACCCCAGCCATGGATCAGTACCACTGCCGCATCACCCGCGCCGTAGTCCTCGTAATAAACCTGCTTACCGTCTTCCCTTGCCAGATTGCTCATTGCCCGACTCCCTATTGGTGTTAGTGATTAGCCAGATTGTCGATGGTGTTGTCGATATAGCTGTCGAACACGGCGTCCAGGTCAAGCGCCTCGGCATTGACCAGCCACTGGTAGACGATGCCGAAAACGAAAGCACAGTAATGTGTAGCCGTTTGCGCAGCATCGATTTTCGGGCTTACTGTGCCCGCTTCCATACCCTGCTCTATCCAGCGCCGCGCATCCGCGCGATACACGTCGTGGTGTTGTGCCAGCGTGCGCCGCATCTCGCTGTCATGCCCCAGGCACTCGTACCAGAGCAGGTACATTGCACGCATATAATTGGATTCTTTCTTCAGGAAGTCGCGCAACGCACAGGCCGCCTGCTTGAGCGCCTCGAGCCCCCTGGCGTCGCCGATGTAGTCTTCCAGATGGCTTTTCCACGCGCCGTCGAAACGCTCAAAAAGCTCCATCATCAGGCCGTCCTTCGACCCAAACCGGTAGTTGGCGAGACCACGACTGTAGCCCGCGCGTTCACCTATTTCCTTTAACGTGGTTTTTTGCGTGCCACGTTCATTGATCAGCTCAATAGCGGCATCGAACATGCGCTGGTCGGACAGTGCTGTGCGCTCTGCCTGGGTCATGCGCGCGGTACCGCGCGTGCTGGCCTGGGGATCGCTCATCGTTCTACTACCTCTACTTTGAAATTGCCCGCCTCGTTCATATCTCGCAGGCGTTTTTTGTCGATCTTGCCGACACTGGTCTTGGGAATGTCCTGCACGAAACTCCAGTACTCAGGCAACCAGAAGCGCGCGACCTTGTCACGCAGATACTCTCGCAGTTGCGCGGGATCAGTTCCCGCCTGCGCCGCCACGACGATCACCAGCGGCCGCTCCTGCCAACGCGCATCCGGCGTGGCAATCACGGCAACTTCCTGCACACCGGGATGCGCTGTGAGAATATTTTCCAGGTCAACGGATGATATCCACTCGCCACCGGACTTGATGACGTCCTTGGTGCGATCCGTCAGCTGCACGAAGTGCCGGCTGTCAATATGCCCGACGTCACCCGTCCGCAACCAGCCGTCCGCGCTCAGTGAGTCAGGTGACTCGTTGCGATAGTAGCCCCCGGTGATCCAGGGGCCCCTCAGCTGCAACTCGCCGACGGACTCACCGTCGTGTGGCAGTGCTGATCCATCCTCGGCGACTACACGGACCTGCACGCCAGGCACCGGCCTCCCGCTCTTGGCACGCCACTCGGTCTCCGCGGCGCCTGAGGCGTCGCGCGGAGGATGCGACAAGGCGCACAGCGGGCTGGTCTCGGTCATGCCCCAGCCCTGCAGCACCGGCACACCCCAATTTTCCCTCGCCGCATCAATCATCGAGGGTGGTACGGCCGAGCCGCCGCACACCAGCATACGGAAACTGCTCATATCCAGGTCCGCCGCGTCCGCGCGCAGCAAATCACCGAGGATGGTCGGGACCGTCGCGGTGAACGTCGGCCGCTCCAGTGCAATCATGTGTTTGATGCTATCGGGCTGCAGGTGCGGCCCGGGAAGGATAAAGTCGCTGCCACTGAGCCAGCCACTGTAGGGTAAACCCCAGGCGTTGGCATGGAACATTGCGGGAAGCAGCAGGATGCGGTCGGCCTCGCTGATGCCGAAGGTATCGGTGGCACGGGATGCCAGCGAGTGCACGAACGTGGTGCGGTGGCTGTACACCACACCCTTGGGATTGCCGGTTGTGCCGCTGGTGTAACAGATGGCCGCGGCGGCGGTCTCTTCCAGTTCGGGCCATTCCTGTAGCGGCGCATGTTCGGCGAGGTGAGCGCGGTAGTCGAGGGTGGCGATATCTGTAGCCAGCTCACCCTCCCCTATCAACAGCAGGTGCTCAACGCATTCCAGCATGGGCAGTACGGGAGCAAACACCTCGATCAGGCTGGCATCCAGCAACACAACCCGGTCGCCGGCGTGGTTGATGATGTAGGCGATATGCTCTGGCGACAGGCGGATATTGACCGTGTGCATGATCGCGCCCATCGAGGGCACCGCGAGGTAGGCCTCCAGGTGCGCGGTATTGTTCCAGCTGAAGGTGGCCACGCGGTCGCCATGCCCCACGCCGAGCGCCTGCAATGCAGCCGCCAGGCGCGCGGCATTGTCTGCAATCTCGGCATAGCTGGCATAGGACATGGCCTGGCCATCAAAGGTGCCGACGCGGGATTCGGGGAACACCGCGCGGCCGTGCTCCATAATCATTTGCACCGTCATCGGGCGATGCATCATCGTTGCCTGCATTACCATTCTCCTTCCGCTGCCATGGCCGCTTCACGCAAAAGCGCCGGCACATCGTATTCCAGCCCCCTGGCGTAGTCCGTATCAACGCGCCCCGCCAGGTACAGTCCGTACGCGCCCTCGACAATAGCGGCGAGGCGCCAGAACGCGAAGCACAGGTAAAAATCGAGGTTTTGCAGTGGCAGGCCGCTGGCGCGGGACCAGGCCTGCGCCAGTTCCCTGCGGCCCGTAACACCCTCGCACCGGGACAGTCCCTGGACATGGGCAAAACCCGGGGGCGAAACCTTGCGTGGCCCCCAGAACATCAGCAACAGCCCCAGGTCCGTCAGCGGGTCGCCAATGGTACCCATCTCCCAATCGATGACGGCCAGCAGCTCCGGCCGCTGGCGGTGGCACAGGGTGTTGTCGAGGTGATAGTCCCCGTGCACGATACCGACCGGACCTGCTTCAGGCAGGTTGGCCAGCAGCCACTCGCCGAGGCGCGGCAAATCAGGCAGGTCCCTGGTAGGCTGCTCGCGCCTGACCTTCAGCCAGCGCTCTATTTGCCGGCGCAAAAAGTTCTCCGGGCGCCCCATATCGGCCAGCCCCAGTTCCTGCCAGGGTGCGCAGGCTATTTTCCCCAGCGCCTCTGCCAACTGCAGGCCCAGTTGATTTACCGCGTTGCCCGGATCATAGGTCGGGGGCAGCTCCTCCGTCAGCGCTATACCATCTATATACTCGATCAGCGCAAACGGCTGCCCGATCACGCTGGTGTCCTCGCACCACGCCAACACAGAGGGCACCGGGGCGTGGCCCGCAAGCGCGGACATAAACGCCGCCTCCCGCTGTACGCCGAGATGGGCCTTGGGGGAAATGGTATTGGCAGGTGCAGAACGCATGACCAGCTGGCCTTCGCTGTGGCACACCATGCGCGTCAGGTTGGAATTGCCACCACTGAGTTCGCGATCGATGCGCGCGTCCTGCAGGCCCAGTTCGGACTGCGCCCAGCTGGCAAACGCTTTATCGGTGGCGCTCATCCCGGCATTCCGAAGCTGGACAGCAGGCCACCGTCCACCGGCACAAAGGCACCGGTCATGTAACGCGACCGGGCAACCCACTCGATGACCTCGGCAATTTCCTCTGCTTCACCATAGCGCGCCATGGGAATCGTACGGCACATGGATTCCAGCGCTTTCTCGGAAAGCCCGCCGGTCATTTCGGTCAACACCAGGCCGGGGATGACCAGGTTGACGCGAATCTGTTTCTTCGCCAGCTCAATCGCCAGGGCGCGCGTCAACCCGGCAAGGCCAGCCTTGGACGCCGCGTAGGCGGCATCGCCCGGAAACCCGCGAAAGCCCACAACCGCGCCCACGTTGACAATGGCGCCGCCGGCACCGAGGCTTTCCCTGGCACTGCTGATCACATTCAGGGCACCGGTGAGATTGGTGTCGAGCACGGCCTGCCAGTCATCCAGTGCCAGGCGCCCGACTTTACCCCCGCGGTGCAGGCCGGCATTGTTCACTACCACGTCGATTGCGCCCCAGCGCTCCAGTATCGATGCCACCGCCGCGTTCACAGCCTCGGCATCGGCTATGTCAGCGCGCACCGCCATGGCATTTTCGCCGATGGACTCAGCAGCAGCGAGCACGCTCTCGCCCCGGGCCAGCAGGGCCACCCTGTCGCCGGAGCGGGCGACGCGCTGCGCCAGCGCCAAACCGATGCCCCGGGAAGCCCCGGTAATCAGCCAGACCTTTTCTTTGTGCATCAGTGGATTTTCTCCGCAACTTTATTCAAAATGTACTTGTTTCTGAATTTTATTCAAAATATGCTTGTTTGCGTCTAGCAAGTATAGACCGGAGTTTCCGGCCGGTAAACAAAAAAGGAGCGCACCCGTGAGTTGGAGTTTTGAAACAGATCCCGAATTCCAGGCCAGTCTCGACTGGATTGATACCTTTACTCGCGAGGAGATAGAACCTCTTGACCTGGTGTTTCGTGGCCCGGGAGACCCCTGGGATCCGGATTCACCCGCCGCCAGGGCCATGGCGCCGCTCAAGGAAATCGTCAAGGAAAAGCGCCTCTGGGCCTGCCACATCGGTCCGGAACTGGGCGGCGAAGGTTACGGCCAGGTCAAACTCGGGCTGATGAACGAGATCCTGGGCCGCAGTCGTTTTGGCCCCTCGGTGTTCGGCTGCCAGGCACCTGATTCCGGTAACGCTGAAATCCTGGCCCACTTCGGCACCGAGGAACAGAAGGCGAAGTACCTGCAGCCGCTGCTGGATGGCAAGATTGCCTCCTGCTATTCCATGACCGAACCCCAGGCCGGCGCAGACCCGGCGGAATTTACCTGCACCGCCGTGCGCGATGGTGACGAGTGGGTCATTAACGGCGAGAAATGGTTCGCCTCCCACGCGCGCTTCTCCGAGTTCCTGCTGGTCATGGTGGTCACTAACCCCGATGTACCCATCCATGAGGGCGCGTCCATCGTGCTGGTTGAAAAGGGCACGCCGGGGATGGAGATCCTGCGCAATTCTGCCGTTGGTCCCTACGTCGAGCAGGGTGACGGCGTGCACGGCTACATTCGTTTTACCGATTGCCGCGTGCCGGCCGACAACCTGCTGGGCGAAGAAGGCAAGGGCTTCCTGGTCGCCCAGACCCGTCTCGGTGGCGGCCGCGTGCACCACGCCATGCGCAGTGTCGGCAAGTTGAAGAAAGCCATGGACATGATGTGTGAGCGGGCGCTGAGCAGGACCACCAAGGGCGAACTGCTGTCACAGAAACAGTTTACCCAGGAGAAAATCGCCGACAGCTACACCCAGATCCTGCAGTACCGGCTGCACGTTCTCTACACAGCGTGGCTGATCGACAAGCACAAGGAATACAACCGCGAGGTACGCAAGGAGATTGCCGCCATCAAGGCAGCGACACCCAAAGTCCTGCAGGAAGTGGTCTACCGCGCCATGCACCTGCACGGCAGCCTCGGCATGTCGGATGAAATTCCGCTGATGTATATGTGGGCTGACATTCCCGAACTCGGCGTGGTAGACGGCCCCACCGAAGTGCACAAGATCACCGTGGCACGCACCGTATTGCGTGATTACGAGGCAGCACCGGGGATGTTCCCCACTTATCACACACCAACCCAGCGCGCCAAGGCGCTGGAAAAATATGGGCACTACCTGAATACCAACGACTGAAGCACCTGCCTGCCCGCAGCAGGCCTGAGACGAGGAGAATGATAATGACCGCTCAGCAGAAACCCGATTTTGATTCCATTGTAATAGGCGCAGGCTTTGCAGGGCTCGCGCTGATTCATTATTTGCGCGAAGCCGGCCAGTCTGTGCGCGTGTTCGACAAGGCCAGCGATATCGGCGGCACCTGGACCTGGAACCGTTATCCGGGTGCGATGACCGATAGCGAGAGCTACTACTACTGCCTGACCTTCTCCAGGGAACTGTTGCAGGAATGGTCCTGGACGCGTCGCTACCCGGACTGGGAAGAGACCCATCGCTACATGCACTTTGTGGCGGATAAGATCGATGCCTGGCCGTCCATCCAGCTGGAAACCGAAGTCGTCAGCGCCGATTACCAGAATGACACCGGCCTGTGGCTGGTTACCACCGGCGATGGCAAGACCCACACCTGCAAGTACTTCATCAGCGGTATGGGCATGATTTCAGAGCCCGTCATCCCGAAGATCAAGGGCATGGACACTTTCAAGGGGCCGCTGTTTCACTCCTCGCGCTGGCCGCAGGAAGGCCTGGACTATGCCGGCAAGCGCGTGGGTATCATCGGTGCGGGCGCCACCACTGTGCAGATGACGCCAGTGATGGCCGAGACCGCCGAGAGCGTCACCGTGTTCCAGCGCACGCCCAATTTCATCCTGCCGGCAATGCAGAAGCCGATGACGCCGGAGTGGGAAGCAGATATCAAGTCACACTACGACGACATCGTGGCCAAGTGTCGCAACCATGTTTTCGGCATGGCCTTCGACAGCCCGGTTGGGCGCAATTATGCCGATACAGCGCCGGAAGATGCGCAGCGTATCTTTGAAGAGAACTGGACCGGCAGTTTCCGCTGGGTGTTTGAGACCTTCGATGACCTGCTGTCCAACCCCGACGCCAACAAGGCCGCGTCACAGTTCATCATCGACAAGATGAAAGAGCGTATCGACGACCCCGAGATCGCGGAGCTGCTAACGCCATCCACGGACGACTATCCCCTCTTTGCCAAGCGCCCGCCGCTGGACCATGGTTATCTGGAGTCCTTCAATCGCGATAATGTGCACCTGGTCGACATCAAGGACCGTGAACCCATCGTCGAGATCACGGAGACCGGTGTGCGCACTACCGAGAACGATTACGAGTTCGACATCATCGTGCTCGCGACCGGCTTCCGTGCCTACACCGGCGCGCTGGAAGCCTTCCCCATCCGCGGCAAGAGCGGGCAGTCGCTGGCGGAAAAGTGGCAGGAGACTTCCAACTCCATCATGGGTGTCTGCGTTGCCGATTTCCCCAACCTGTTCATCATCACTGGCCCCCAGGCGCCCTTCGCCAACCTGCCGACTTCGATTGAGCAGAACGCGATGTGGATCGCTGATTGCATCAAGAAAATGGAAGGTGATGGTTACGACCTGTTCGAGCCCCGGCAGGACGCGGAGGATGAATGGTCCGCCCATGTTTCTGAAGTGCATGAACAGACCCTCATGGCAGAGGGTGACAAGGTAAATTCCTGGATGATGGGAGCCAACATCGAGAACCACAAACCACGGGTGCTGATTTATTTCGGCGGCGCCAACGTCTACTACGACAAGCTGCGCGAGTCAGTGAACGATGGTTTCCCCGAACTGGAGTTTCGCCGCCTGGCGGGCTGAGCGCGCCACCCTGCCCGGTCCCGGCACGGACCTGACCGTCCTGCCGGGATAATTGCGCTAGCGATAAGTCGCCGACCTCCCAGCCTTTAATTGCCAGGCACCTTGACTCAGGTGTCCAGGCCCGCCTTGCCCGCTTCCCGAATAATCGGGCTGTACTCCGCAAACGCCGGTCCCGCCGGCGTCGCACCCACAGTAATGCCGGCATCGGTGGTCAGCGTATGACCGGTGGTGTAACCGGATTCGTCGCTGGCCAGCCAGAGCACCGCGTTGGCCACGTCCTCCGCAAGTCCGGGACGCCCGCGCAGCGGTGACAGTTCTGCCAGTTGCGCCTTGGCACCCTCGATATCACCGGGATCACCGGTCATGACGTTTGCCACCATCGGTGTCGCCATGCTGGCAGCAGCAATACTGTTGACGCGCACACCATGACGGGCCAGCTCTGCGGCCACGTTCTTGGTGAGACCCACCACACCGTGCTTGGCTGCGGCGTAGGCATGCGGACCGAGCCCACCCATGACCCCGGCAGTGCTGGCCATGGTGATAATGGAGCCACTGCCCTGGGGCGCCATCACTCGCGCGGCATGCTTCATCGCGTAGAAGGTGCCATTGAGCAATACGTCGATACTGAAGCGCCACTCCTCCCCCGGCGTGGTCGCCAGCGGCCCCACTGCACCGACGATACCGGCGCTGTGAAACAGGATATCGAGTTGCCCGTAACGCTCCACCGTGGCGTCAACTGCCGTGGCCAGATCCTCCTCGCGGGTCACGTCGCAGCGAGAGAAAAAACCGTTGTCGCCCAGAGTGGAAGCCAGGGCCCTGCCCTCCTCTTCCTGGATGTCACCGAGACAGATGCGACAGCCTTCGCGGCTCAGGCGTTCCACTGCCGCGGCACCAAGGCCGCTGGCCGCACCCGTGATCAATGCTGTCTTACCGGCAAGACGCATGCGTACGCTCCTCTATTTCATTAGTCTGGTTGCAAGACGAAGCTATGGCCGCCAGCGTCTCAGTCGCCGCGCTGGCAATAGAGCAGGTCCTCTGGCGCCCTGCGGCCAATCGTCTCGGGATCAATATCGTAGAAGCCCTGCGAAGCGGGCGGCTCCATGCGCGTCCAGTCGGTCATGCCGGTGCGTGAGACGATCCTCCACTCACCGTCACGCAGGGCGAACTCGTCGAGATAGCGCCCGCCCACGAAGTAGTCCATTTCCGTATCAAAAGCGGCAGCGCCGGCGAGCGGATCGCCCACCGGCCTGAGCCGGTGAAAAGCCGTAAAGTAGGTTTCCGACCGCGCGCTGTGGTCACCGTCAAATTCGATAAGGGTATTACCGAGCTGATGGTGCGTGCGCGTGGCAGTACCCAGAACATCGAAAGCGAAAGCGACAAAGTCCCCTGGCTGCCCTGCCGACGCAGGTGCATCGGGATCGGACGAGGGGCCCTCGTAGAAGTGACGGTGCCGCGAGCCGGGATGGAAAACACTGCGCAACAGTGCTTCATCCATGCGGTCGATAGCGCGGGCATAGCGGACGATCACCTCGGTGATCGCCTGCTTGGCCAGCAGTTGCTGCAAATCGTCCATTGCCATCCAGATCACTCCCCGCTTCAGTTACCGAAATCGTAGATCACCTCGAAGCCGTAGGTGCGCGGCGGGCGCGTGGCGGCATAGGACCACAGGCCGGCGACGTCATAGCCGTGGATGTAGCCATCCTCGTCGGTCAGGTTGCGGCCGAACAGGCTGAAGGTAAATCCGTTGATGGCATAGTTCACGGACGCATCGATCAGGTTCTGGGCGTCGTTCTCCAGTTCCGGCACGTTGGTCACGTTCACAAAGTGCTCACCGATGTAGTGGTAGGCGCCACGCACCCAGGCTGTACCGCCCGCCATATCCCACTCATAGGTAGCGTCCAGTGTGCCGGTAAGGTCCGGTGCGCGCCGGAAATCCAGACCGGAAAGGTCCACGATACCGCCGTCGAGGTCAGTGTACTGGAAGTCATCGTACTCCGAATCAAGATAGCCGAGATTGGCGCGCAGGCTGAGGCCGTCACCGATAAAGGCCTGGATATCCAGTTCAATACCCTGCAGCGTGGCGCTGGCGGCGTTGGTGACCACGGTCTTCTGGCCGGTGTCATTGTTGTCGGGCAGCTGCAGTTCTTCCTGCTTGTCGTCATACTCGAGGTAGAAGATGTTGGCGTTGACGCGCAGGCGGTTATCCATCCACTCCGACTTGATCCCGAACTCATAGTTATCCACGGTTTCCGGGTCGTAGGCTTCGCGGGCCTCGACCAGGTTTGCCACCCGGCCATTGAAGCCGCCGCTGCGGAAACCGTTCGAGTAGGTTGCAAACAACATCACGTCATCGCTGAAGTTATAGGTCAGGCCGACGCGTGGCGTGAACTCACTCCACTCTTCGTCAGGGTGATCATTGAACTCGCCGCTGATGGTATTGACCAGGCCGTACTGCCGGCTTTCTTTTTCATCCTTGGTATAACGGCCTCCCAGGGTAACCGACAGGGCATCCGTGAGTTTGTAGTCGGCTTCGAAAAACAACGCACTGGAATCGGTTTCCTGGCTGGAGAACTGGTACAGATCCAGGAACTGGCCGGGGAAGTCGGGGTTGAAGCCGATATAACTGTTGAGGTCGATCGAGTACTCAGAGTTCCACAGGTAGGCCCCGGCAACGAACGTCAGGTTGCCGCGCGCGTCATAGGTGAGACGTAACTCGTGACTGTCCTGCTCGTAGTCCGCCGGCCGGTCGGTGCCGTAAAGCAGTTCCGGCGTGCCATCCCAGTTGGAGAGAATGGTTTCCTCCGACTCCCAGCTGCCATACAGGTAGTCCAGACGCATATTGGCATTGATATCCCAGCGCACTTCAAAGGTATGCGCATCGGTATCAAACGTCGCTTCCATTGGCACACGGGCCAGCTGGTCCGGGTTCAGCACCACGAAGGGGTTGTTACGGTCCGCCAGCTTACCCGCAGGACGATAGCCGACTTGCGCGATCTCGCGACGGTCGCCGGTAATCGGCTTGTCCAGTGAAGGCGAGCAGTAGCCGAAGCCCGAGCAGAAAGCGTGGCGCTGCTGTGCAGTGTTCAGCAGGGGTGGCGTGTCCTGCTCCGTTTCCTCTTTTTTGTAGGTATATTCAAACGCCAGGTCATTGGTAGGCTCCCACAGCAGGTTGATACCGTAGGACTGGTAATCGTTACGTCCTGCATCCCGGTTGAGGGTGACGTTATCGTAATAACCTTCCTGCTGGTCGCGCTTGGCCAGGCTGATCTTGGCGGCGAAATCCTCACCAATGCCGAAGTTGAAAATACCATCCGCGTACCAGGTGTCGTAATTCTCCGCGCCCACACGCACCTTGGCGCCAAGTTCTCCGGTGGGCTGGGTCGTGGTGACGTTGATCAGACCACCAATCGTGTTGCGGCCGAAGAGCGTGCCCTGCGGACCACGCAGGACTTCAATGCTGGCCAGGTCAATGCTGCGCAGCAGCGAGCCCGCATTGGCGCCGATGAATATGCCATCGACCACCACACCCACAGCCGGGTCGAAGTTCTTCTCAACATCCGCGACCCCGATACCGCGGATGAAAATCGCCGCGACACCACCAGGACCCTGCGCCGTATCATCAATTATCAGGTTGGGCGAAACACTTGCCAGGTCAGTGATGTCGCGGGCGAAGGCGCGCTCAATCTCAGTTTTACTCAAAGCGCTGACAGCCAGCCCCACATTCTGCATGCTCTCCTCGCGCTTACGCGCCGTCACCACAATTTCTTCCAGCGCCCCATCGGCTGCGAACGCAGAAGCTGAGGTCGACAAACCTGCGACAGTGGTTACGGCCAGGGATACTGCGGTACTCAGTGTTTTCATGCTCATAGTCGGTGCTCTCACTCTTGTAATAGTTAATGGGTGTTGTGCTACTTGCGATGCCTCATGAGGTTGCTGGCGGCACCAGGCGGGTGCCGGGTACCGGATTAAAATAGTGAATGGTCACGCCGCGCTCGAGGATCTTCCATATACCTTCGCGGCGCTGCAGCGTATCCCGGTAGGTGGCGCCAACGATCTGGCAGACCTCTTCCCCAACGAGCGTACCAACGCAATCGACGTCGCAGATGGCGGTGGCGCTGTCTGCGCCCCCGAACTGAATAACGTGGTTGGTGGTGAGGTGGTGTGACTCCTGCCAGGCTGGCCAGAGCACCTCGTGCACTGCAGTGTGAATACCCTCGTGCCCTTCAAAGCTGCCGAAAGGAGGGCCGATATTCCAGGTACAGTCAGGCCACCAGATGGCCAGGAAACGGTCGTAGTCGCGCTTGTCGAAACCGTGACAGTAATCCGACGCAAGATCCCTGATGGCAATACGACTCTCCAGCTCGTCTAGACGAACCAGTAACTGCTCCACTGCCTTTTGACTCTGCGCCATAAGCAATACCCGGAACTTTGCGGTGTTGGCGGGGGCGACCTCAACTGTCGCACCTGCCGGGTTTCATTATCTTGTTTTGAACAAGCAAGTTAAATGCAAAGCGTTTTCAAGTCAACTGCTGTCGCCCTGCCCGGTGACGAAATCCTGCCCGCAGGCGAGCCCCGGTGCGCCTGCTGCCGCTACGACTCCGGCAGCGCGAAAACGTACAGCGCCTGGCCGTTGGTGGGCTGGTAGATTTCGGGCAGGACCGTGGCAGTCAATGCCCTGAACACACCGATGCCTGTCGGTACCGCGATGTACTGCCTGCCATTAACGCTGTAGGTGACAGGGTAACCGTGCAGCGGCGCGGCAAGACGTGTGCGCCAAAGTCTTTTGCCATTGCGCACATCAAAGGCGGTGAAATACCTGTCGACGTCGCCAATAAACGCCAGCCCACCGCCTGTGGTCAGCACGCCGGTGAGGAACATGGCCCGCTGTTCGACACTCCACTTTTCCTTAAGGGTGCCAACATCCCACGCCGCGAGCCTGCCCAGCTTGCCATCTACGCCCGGCATCTCATAGGTGCGCGAATCGCCCCCGTACCCGCCGGCACCCAGTTCCATATCCACCTTGCGCCCTACCAGGTCGGAGCACAACTGGTGCAAGGGGATGATGAGCGAGCGCGTTTCCGGACTATAGGCTGTAGCCTGCCAGTTATGGCCTCCGTAGATGCCGGGGCATGCCTGAATGGTATCGCCGATGCCGGCCTCGAGTATGTCGTCGCGATAGCGCACACGCCCGGTGTCACGATCGATATCGGCGTAAATATTCTGTGCCTGGGTCTCGGCCAGGTCGATAAATTTGCCGGTCCTGGCATCCAGTTGCCAGAGCAGGCCGTCTTTGCCGATGGTATACAAGCGCTTGCTGCCGCCCTGCTCGATCAAGACGCGCTCGAAGCCTACTTCCATGTCGATGGTTTCACCCGGCACGTGCTGGAAGTGCCAGACGATCTCGCCGGTTTGCGGGCGTAGCGCCAGGGTTGAATTGGTGTACAGGGCCGCATCCCGTGCGGACATACCCCGACTCGCTGCCACCCAGGGTTTGGCCTGTGACGTGCCGATGAAAAAGAGATCCAGCTCGGCGTCGTAACTGCCCGCTATCCAGCTGTCCGCGCCTGCCCGCAGTTCAGGGGGCAGGCCGGCCCAGGTGTCGTCGCCGGGGGTGCCCGGCAGGGCGATCGTGGAAGTACGCCACAGTTCCTCGCCGGTATCGGGATCGTGGCCGGTGATGAAACAGCCGTCTTCGGTATACAGTTCACAACCATTAATGCCGCTCAGCACCACACCACCGCCGACGACAGGTCCCGCGGTGTGGGTATAGGCCTGCCGGTAATCCGCCTTGGGCGTTCGCCACACCTGCTCACCGGTGCGCGCGTCGATGGCAACGATAGCGGCGTCGTAGGTAGCCAGGAAAATCTTGTCGCCGTACAGCGCGATATTGCGCACCGGGCCGCCGAGCGTGCGCGCTTCAGGTGGAAACTGGTACTGGTATTCCCAAATCACGCTGCCGGTGTCGGCGGCGACGGCCTGGACTTTATTGCCCGGGTGAGTGAGATACATGATGCCATCGTGCACCAACGGGGTGACCTGGTTACTGCCGTCGGCCATGGCCAGGGACCACACCAGGGTAAGTTCGCTGACATTGCCACTGTTGACCTGGTCGAGGGGGCTGTAGCCCCAGCCGTCCCGCGTGCGCCGCCAACTCAGCCAGTCGCCGGGCTGCGGCTTCTCCAGTTCGGCCTCGGTGACCGTCTGGAATGATGCCAAAGCGGTATTGGTAAAGCCGGACTTGCTGCGCGCGGCGGTATCAATGGTATCGGCGGAGCCCCAACTCTCCATGGCCTGGCCCGGATCCAGCTTTACCGGCTCGCCGCTGGCGATTGACAACGGCGCTTCCGCGGACAGCAGGCCGCGAAGCGGAAGACCGTTCTCAGCCAGCACATAGGCCACTATGGACAGGTGCTGCGCCTCACTCAGGCCGCTGCTTTCGCCGGGTGGCATATTGACCTGGTTGAAGCGCAGTAAGGCGGTGGAGTCACGATCACCCCAACGATCCATGAAGGCTGACCCGCGCAGGGCTGTGCCATGTGCAGAGCCTCGCAACGTCATCGCGTGACACTGCGAGCACCTGTCGTTGTAGAGAGACTTGCCGCTGCCCAGTTGGGCAGCAAGTGCGTCTGGCGGTGCCGCCAGCGCGCTGGGGGAAAGATAGAAAGTCAGCAGACCGACCGCAACAACGCGTGCTATCACTGGGCGACACCTCTTTACTTGTTCAGAACAAGGATGTCACAGCATAGCAGCTGGATGGCGAAGACACTAATCGCTCACTACGAGGATGCGGGAATACCCGCGGTTTCAGCGCCCCTGTGCGCGAGTTGGCCGGGGCTTGCTGGCCTCGACCGGCGTCGGCGCGACCACCCTGTCCTCGCTCTGCATTGCCCGGTTGAGCACCCAGACAAACCAGCTCAGGCCGGCCACAGCCATCAGGGCAGCTCCCCCGATAACGCTGTCGAAGATCCAGATACCGAAGCCAAGCAGCCCCGTAAATATCAGGATAATCATGAACATACCGATGACTTCTCGCATTAGCGTTAAGTGCCTGTCTGGGTTTCTTTGCAACCATGAGGATGCGGGAAAAGCGCTGTCTGGTGCATGGCTGTTCACGCCAGAAAGCTGGCCGCGACCGCCAATTTCAGCTGCCTGTGCCGATCAGCCAGGCAGCGCGCCTAGCCATATGGCAGGAAATCGAAGGAATAGTTCACTCTGGTGGGTTGTACCTGCGCTGAATCGAAGCGAATCATCCTGATCCGGGCCAGGATCTTCTGCGTGAGCGCATCATCCTCCAGGTCCGATGATATCAGTCGCAACTCGGAAATTTCGCCGGAGGGTTCGATCAGCATCTCGAACACAACCTTGCCTTCCAGCAGCGGGTCCTTGCGTAAAGCGCGGTTGTACACGGCGAACAACGCCCCCTTGTTGCGATCCATGACCCGACGGATGGACTGGTCGCTCCTGCCAGCCAGGGTCTGGGCGGACTGCTGCGACGGCGTAGCGCCGGTACCGGTGCCGGCGTTGATATTGCTTTCTACCCGCGTCGCCTCACGGGCTGACAGGGCCGGACCGCCGGCGTCGCGGCTCAGGTCAGACGTGGCGATGCCGCCGCTGCTGCCAGTGTCAGCCGTGATCAGGGACCGCTCTACCTGTGCCGCTGCGCTGGCCCCACGACTGCTCTGGGTCTGGTTGAGTTGCTGCACATCGACACTGTCGCGCATATCCATGAGGTCGTCCTGAAACGCCAGCACCCCGGCTGATTGCGCCTGGCTTCTGGCCTGTTCCAGTCGATTGACCACCGGCTGGGCTTGCTCGACAGGCCTGGCCTCGACTGGCGGCGGTTCAGGCTCCGGAGGCGGAACTTCCCGTGGTTCGGGCACAACCGGTTCCGGCTCCGGCAGCGCCTGCTTCTCCAGCAATACCCTTGCCAGGTGCGCGGGGACCTCCTCCGCCGCTTCACGCGTCAGCTCTGCCACCGGCAGCAGCGGCACGGCAACAGCCAGCACCAGCAGGGCCAGCAACATGCCGCGGTAAATGCGACGAAACAGCGCATCCTCAGCGGCACTGGATTCCCAGGGCAATAACAGGGAAGGCGAGGCCATGCTTACGCCAGTACTCAAGACTCTGCCCCCGCCGCTTCCGTGTGTGCCGATTCAGGCGCAGAAATGCTGTTAACCGCCAGTGAAATGTCGCGGTAATCCTCGCTGGCACAGGTAGACATAATGCGCTGCAGCAGTTGGTAGGGCATGGTCTCATCACCCATGATGATGACACTGCGGCCCCGCGCCTGCTGTGCTTCCGCCAGCGGACCGCTGCGTGCTGCCTGTCGCTGCAGCTCAGCACCCAGTGCGAGCAGCGGACCGCCTTCGCTCGCCAGGGCATCAGTCACCGACAATACCGGCTGCCCCTGCACGAGAATGGACTGGGGACTGACCTTGATGGTGAGCGACTCTTCCGGGCGCTGACTGGCCACGGATTCTGGCAAGGTAATGTTCTTGTCGGCCTGTAAAATTTCGACGTCGCCGTTGTTCACCATCAGGAACAGCACCAGGATGGTAAAAATGTCCATCAACGCCACCAGGTTCAGTCGCGCGGGTTGCTGCAGGCGGCGATGATTACGCGCCATGCGCCGCGCTCTCAGGCTACTCATCCCCGCGTCCCCGCTTCGATGACAGGCGCGGCGCCAAAAGATATATCCGGGAACAGCGCCGCATCAACCACTGAAACAGCCACCAACGCCTTGAATGAGCGCACCGTATCCATCGCGCTGACTATGGTCTGGTAGTCCACGTCTGCTTCCGGCAGCAGCGTGATGTCACGTTTCTCTATACCCTGTTCAGCCAGCTGCCGTTTCACCTCCTGCAGCACCAGTGACAGCAACGCAAAGTCCTGCTGGCCCTGCTCATCAAGCGGAATGGACTTCAACAGAATGCCACTGGGATAGTCCACGCGCATGCCGCTGTCGCGAATAATCACCTCAAGCTGCTGTGGCGGTGCATCCGCTTCACCGCTGGCAGCTTCCGGCAACATCACATCGATCACGGTGATACGCGAGAACACCATACCCAACAGCAGGATCGGCACCAGCACTATCATCAGGTTCATGAACGCGGTGATATCAAGTTCGGCCTCCTGCGGCCGCGGTCGCCTGAATCGTCTCATGGCAATCAGCTCCTGCTGTGGCGCTCAACCATCAGACGTCCGGGTCTTCGCTGGCAGCGCCCCGGCATCAGCCAGTGTATTGACCACCTTCACGCTGGCCATCTCGAAACTGTCGACAATTTCGGTGGTCTTGGTTTGCAACACGGCGTGCAGCAGCAGCAGCGGGATAGCGGAGATCAGGCCAAAAGCCGTGGTATTCATGGCGACCGAGATCGAACTGGACAACATACTGGCCTTTTCAGTGGCCTCCGCATTGGCCACTGCAGTAAAAGCCGCGATCAGGCCGATGATGGTACCCAGTAGACCCAGGAGGGTCGCCACGTTGGCGAGTGTCGCCAAATACTGGGTGCGTTTTTCCAGGCGCGGCAGGGCCTCCATGACGCCCTCCTCCATGGCCGATTCAATGTCCTCACGGCGCCGACTGCCGATATAGCGGGAGATGCCGGCCGCGACGATGCGCGCGATCGGAACACTGGATTTGGCACCCGCCTCCACCACCGCCCGGTACTCCTGTTGCTCAAGCCGTGCCATTGCCGTGGCGAACGCACGGCGGTTGCGCGCCCGCGCAGTGCTGAGCACCAGCCAACGTTCTACCGCTATGGCCAGGCCAATCACCAGCACCACCGCAATGGGATACATAAATGGCCCGCCGTTCTGGAAAAATCGCACCACCACATCGTAGCTTTCCATGTTAGTCCCCTCTCGTTTCCTGAGAATTGTTATTGCCAAAGAATGATTCTTGCCCGGGGTCCACCAGTGTTGCCCGGTAGTAAAGCTGCCTGCGGTATTGGTCCCTGCGCAGCGGCTCGAACAGGTCATCCGCGATCGCCTGTGCAGGTTGCCAGTTGCGGTCCGGTTCGGCGGGCTGGCGCCAGGGCAGGATGTAGGTCACCCGCGGCAGTTCCCTGTTGCCGGTAATCCGCGTCTCCAACTGCACCGTGGGTTGCTGTGCGAGGCCCGTCAAAGACAGGGAAAAAGCCAGGCAGGCGAGCGTCAGACGTTTCATGAGGCACCCCCGTCGGGCTGCCCGTCGCGACCGACCTGGCGCTGCAGGTCTGCTATCCAGGCACTTACCCGGCGATCTTCGACCGCACTGAGTTGCTGGTATTGGGAGAAGTGATCCAGCGCAGCCGTCTTTTCACCCAGGTAGATATCGCAGAGGATGCCGAGGTTGTAGTGCGTCAGTGCATGGGCGGGCGCCACCTCCAGGGCGGCAGCGTACTGCTCCCTGGCTTCGCGGTAGCGCCCCGTTTCACGCAGGAACACCGCGTAGGCATTGCGCGCGTCCACGTTGTCCGGGTTGGCGTCCAGCGCACGCTGGTACCACTCCTCAGCCAGTTGCGGCTGCTGTTGCTGTTGATACACCAGCGCCGCGTTCAGGGCCGGGCCGGAGAATTCAGGATAGTCCTGCCAAACGCTTTCCATCAGTGATAACGCTTCATCCCAACGCCCTGCCTGCATAGCGTCCAGGCCGAATTCAAAACGAATACGCGCTTTCTCGGGGACAGGCTCTGGCAGGGAGGGTGCATCCACCGTGGACGCGGTAAATGGGGCCGACATACCGGCACATCCGCCCAGCAACAGGGCCACCGATATTGCGGCCACATGGCAGGTGCGCAGCAGCATCAGTAGATTTCCCCGCTCATCACAATGCGTTCTTCCTGCTTGCCCCAACGTGCCGGCATCAGCTCTGCCAACTGCTCAAAACTCTGCTTTATCCACGGGTCGTAAAGGCCCTGCCAGGCGCGGCGCGCGTTGGTCTCAAAGATGGCCACCGCCTGCTCCTCAAAGGGCCATGCCTGCTCCTCAAGCAATAACTCGTACTGTTCCAGGGCCAGGGCATCCAGGCCTGCAGGCCGCGGTGAGGCCAGCAGTGCCTCTGCGAGCTGTCTGTAGACGCGCCCGAGACGGTAGGTCGCGCGGGTGCCAAATTCCTGCACGCCGTAAGCATTGGTGCGCTCGTAAGCCTTGATGGTGTCGGCCATTGCCTGGCGTTTGCGACGCAGGCTCGCCTGCAGTGGCTCTGTCAGCGCGACAGCCCGGTAGCGCTGGTAATGCCAGTCAGCCAATGCGCTCATAGCGGAGGCAGCGAGATAAAGGCTGCGCTCAGACTGCTCCCCGCCTCCCGCGTCGTGGGCATCCGCCTGCGCCAGAAGCCAGTAATTGCGGCGCTCGAAATCCTGCTGCCCGGCATAGAGCTCAACCAGCTCGTGCATGGCTTCGATCCGCTGCGGCATCGGCGTGATCCACTTGTGTGCATACTCGCGATACCGTGCAATGGCCGCCTCGGTATCGCCGCTGCGCTGGTAGTAATCCGCCGCGAGGTACAGGGCCTCCCTGCGCGTCGCCGGATCGTTCTCACTGGCGCTGATACGATCCAGCTCGGTGGCGGCCAGCCGCCACTGCCCCGCGGTTTCGTAATGCTCCACCAACAGCGCACCGATGCCAGCAGTCAGGGCGTGCTGTGGATAGCGCTGCCTGAAATCGAGCAGCAGTGCGTTTGCCTGGGCATAATCGCCGGCCTGCCGATAGTAGCTGGCGGCATCGAACTGCGCGTTCGGGCGGATGGACGACGCCGGAGTAGTATCTATAACCCGGGCAAAGTGCGCGGCTGCCAGGGCGTATTCACCGGCACTTGCAGCTGCCTCGCCCTGTCGATAGATGCTGGCTGCCAGCCTGTCACCCGTGGCGGTGCGACGCCTGTCCCCCTCCGGCAGTAACGCCAGGGCACTTTGGTAAGCACTTTCTGCGCTCGCATAGTCTGCGGCATCAAATGCTGCCTGCCCCTGTACCAGCCAGGCAGTCTGCAACACCTCCACCTCCGGCGCGGGCTCCCATGCGACCAGTTCGAGGCTCGCCTGTACAGCGCGTTCGGGCAGCCCCGCTGCCAGCAGTGCAGACGCGGCATTCGCCAGGACGAGCGGCGCCCGCGGGTCAGAACGGAACTGCAGGCTGAAACGCAACTGGTTGTCGATCATTGCCAGGCGCTCGTCTGCACTCTTGGGTGCCATCTCGTTGTAGGCGAGAATCGACGCATAGGCAGCCTCAGGCGCCGCCGGATGCGACGGATAACCATAGGCCATCTGCTGGTAAGCGCTAATCGCCGCAGCGTATTCACCGAGTGCTTCGTAGGACTCGGCCAGCAGGAACAACATGTCTGCAACCTGGGGCTCGTCGGGGAAACTCTGTACGTACAACTGGTAGTAACTGGCGGCCTGTTGGTACAGCACGGCGGCGTCCGCTGCCTCGTCCACCTGCGCCAGCGCATGATAATGCCGGGCCAGCTCGTCGATGTAGCGCATCAGCCTGGGACCCATCACTGCTCGCGACGCGTCATCGGCGTCGTGCCAGTAACCTTGATCCACACTGTAAAGGGAAACATAAGCCTGCTTTGCCGCGATGACCTGTTCCGCAAAGCCGGCCGCTTCGTAAACCTCGATAACATTCTGCTGGAACACATGCGCCTGCGGTGAATCCGGATACGCGTTTATAAAATCGACATAGGTTTGCGCGCTGTCCTGGTAACGTTCCTGCTGCAGGTACAGCCGTCCGAGGGCATCATAAATCTGTGGTTGGTAACTGCGCTCACCCAGTTGCGCATACGTTTCCGCAATGGCGGCACCGCCTCCGCGGCTGTCAAAAATCACCGCCAGCACACGGAAACAGTCGCGGGCTATTTCGCGGTCTCCGCGCGGCAGCGCCTGCAACGAGCTGTCGGCGGAGACCAGGGCATCGAGGGCAAGACTGAAGCCTACGATCGCATCAACATCGCGGTTCTGCTTGTAGCGCGACCAGCCCAGCATATACAGGCTGTTGACGTAGTACTCACCGCTGGCACCGCCCTCTGCCACATTGCGGTAAGCTTGCGCGGCATTGGCGTAATCAGCTGCCGCGAACCAGGCATCCGCTTTCCTGAACTCTGCTTCAAGGCTGTGCTCGGAAGCGGGGTAATCCTCGCTGAGCTGGGTCATAATCTCGACCGCCCGGTCGGCCCGCCCCTCCAGGTCGTGAGCCCTGGCCAGCTGGTATAACAACTGGTCACTGCCCTCGACGCCAGGATAGTCGCGCAGCAAGGCCTGATACTGGGCGATGGCATCTGCGTAGGCGCGGCCAGCCGCTGCCGCGTCGGTTTGCTCTGCCTCAGCCGCCAGCATGCGCAGGTCGGCAAGACGGCGCCTTACCTGCAACTGTAATGCCGGATCCCCGGTTACCGCCAGGACTTCGCCGTAAGCGGCCTCCAGATCGACCAGGGAACGCTCCGGCACCTGCTCGGCAGTTGGCGTGAGCGTCGGGGGCGGCAGATCAGCCAGGGTGGGTTCAGCAGCGCGTTGCGAGCCGCCGAAGCCGGGCAGCTCGGGCAACACACCGCAACCGGCCAGGGCCGCAGACAGTACGCAAATTGACAGAGGTCTCATCGCGGCACCTCCGGGCTGGCACTGTCATAGAGCCTCGCTATGGCCAACAACGCCTGCCCCTCCACCGTTGCCAATTGCTCACGCTGGTACCCCATCTGTGCCAGCGCGACCGTGCGCAGCTGTGACTCGGCCGCAGTCAGGCTCGCGACAAGCTGCTGCTCCTGCAACTCAACGCGCTCAAGCAGAGCAGCAATACGCTGCGCAAAAGCTGGCCTGGCGCTGATCACAACCGCGTTGCGCACGGCCTCATCGGCAGCCTGCGCTACCCGCATGTGCCCTTCCAATGCTCGCATCTGCTGCTGCAGGCTCCAGCGGCGTTCGGCAAAGGCTTCGCTGTCGTCCCACTGCAATAGTCCTCGCATCACCCGCAGCCGCGACAGCGCCTCGGTGTCACCGAGGTGGCGTGCCCTGGCTTCGGCCTGTTGCACGCGTCGCCAGCGAGCAGCCTGTTCCGGGGCCGCCAGCGCGCGCGCATCATTATTCTCGACCGCCGCGTCCAGGCGGCTGCGCAAGGCTGCAACCTCTCGCTGCAGGCCTTGCCTTTGCTGAGCCAGCACTTCCGCGTACCCGCCCTCGATCACCCGGGCGCGCTTGCGCAACTGTTCATCATCGACCTGGCGCAACACAGCAAGGCGCTCCCTGGCATCAACCAGACGTCTTTGTATATCGCGCAGATCGTATAGCTCACGCAGTGAAAGCTGTACCGTGTCACTGCTCAGCAGCGCACTGAGGTAATTGGCGTAAGGCGCTGCCGGTCGGGCCTCCTCTCCGCCGAGCCATTGCGGGTCAGCCACCGCGTCCAGGCCAAACAGCGTCAGCAGGTCGCCATCACGCAACAGCGACATCGCCTCGTCCAGGCTCTCACGCTGGTCTGCGTAACGCGTTGCCGCCTGCTGATAAAGCTCGAGCGCTGTTGCCGGGCGCTGCAGCTGCTCGAATGCGTAGGGCACTGCCAACAGGCTCTCACGCACGCTCGCGGACATGACCGCCTTCTCGCTGAGCACCTGCCAGGCGGCGAGCGCTTTCCGGTATTGCTCGCCATTGGCCAGGCTCCAGCCGTAGCCGAGCAGCGCCCGGTCCGCCTCGGGACCGTGCAAGCGCACGCCGGTGAAGTCCCCTGCAGCGGCCGGCGCATTGTCATCTGCCAAAGCCGCGAAACCGGCAGCCGTGAAGGCCTTGTCACGCAGTGCCAGGCCTTCCTCGTCGTCGCAACCGAGATTGCCCACCTTGCGGAAGGCGTCGCCGGCTTCCCGCCACTGACCCTGCGTTGCCAGCCAGGAACCAAGGTTGTAAAAAAAATAGGGTTTAAATGGACAGGGCTCTGCCACGGCGCGCAGTAGCGCACTGGCGCTGCGTTGATCGCCACTGCCCAACGCCATCGACGCGCGCAGGTAATACGCCTCATCCGCCAGTGGACCGCTGAAGTCTTTGTCTATACGTTCCAGCGCGGAGGCACTGTCAGCGATTCGGCCTCGACGCCAGTCCATCTTGCCGAGGTAAAACCAGGCTCGATCACGGTGTGACTCGCTGCCGGCCTGTGCCAGGATATTGTCAAAAATCGAGCGTGCCTGCCGCTCCATGCCGTAGGAGAGACTCATACCGCCACGCAGCAGTTCGGCCTCCCCGGCACTGTTTTGCAGCTGTGCCCGCTGTTGCGCAGCGCCCAGTTCCACCATGGCATCGAAATAGCGCTGCTGGAAATACTCATACAGCACCACACCGTAGGCCAGTTCGGTAGGCGGCACTGCGTCGCCCGGTTCCGGCTCTGCGCTGGCGGCAAAAACCGGCGCGGCCAGCATCGCGGGCAGGTACCACTTCATCAGGACACGGTAAAGGAGCTTGGCACAGTGGCGCGACATCAGGATCACCACTGCCTGACGGAGAACTCAGGCTGCTGTTTTGACTGTGAGTCTGTGATGAGCAGTTCGAGCTGCCTGGCGCCGGCAATTTTCTCGAACTGCAGTTGCGTCGCGCGGCGATAATCACGACCTTGTGGGCCCCTGCCTGTGAACACCGCGACCAGCTCGTGGGTCCCGGTTTTCATATTTCCCCGAAACAGGCGATGAATGCCTCCGCGTTGCAGTGCATCCACCTGGCGTTCGGTATAGAGATAGTTGGCAACCACGACGCCATCGATACTGAGTTTCACCGCGTCCAGCGCAAACAGCGTTCCCGCATGCATGGACAGGTAGACAGCGACCTGGGTATCACTGGGAAACAGCAGTTCCTCCTCGAGTATGAACAGGTCCCGATTCAGTTCCAGGGTCTGGCGCTTGATGTCTTCCACCTGCGCACTCAGGTTGCCGCCCTCCTCGGCTACCGCCAGCGCGGCACAGCAACACAGCAACAGCGAGCCGACATAGCGCAGGAGGGTTTTCATTGCAGCACGCCCCCGCTGACGCTGGCCAGCGGCTGGAAGGCCACCAGTCGGTCGCGCGCCATGACGCTACCGAGGCCGTGGCCGGGGAAAAACCCACTCTCGGCAAACAGGTGCTGTTCCCCATGCAGCGCCATATAGTTGAGGATAATGGTCTCCACATTGAGGTTAACGTTGTTGGCAGCTGGTGTAGACGTGGTCTCCACCGATGCATCTGCGCGCATCCAGCCGAGCTGCTGGTGCAGCATCGGATCTCCGGCACTATCGAGCAGTTGCGGTGCGCCCGCCGGATCATAGACCAGGAAGAACGAGGCTGCGGTAGAAGAGTTGTCACCGCTCCAGACGCCTTTCTCCACGCCGTTTACAAGCTCTATGGTGCCGTCACTGGAAACCGAACCGTCGCTGAATACGTAGATCATCAGCGGTGTGGCAGTGCGACGCGCGTAATCCAGGCAGGCACCGATACACTGGCCGGCGCGAAAATCCCGCGCCTCTCCGGTGCGGCGATCACCGGTGTGATAGTCGTAACCACCCATTTCGATGGTGCCGGCTCCGGCTATGCCATCGATGACCAGTTTCATCACCGAGGCGGCTTTCTGGAACTCGCGGTCTGCCTCGAATTCAGCGCTGGAAAATATCCCCGCCTGGCCAACGATATTCGCGTCGATACGCGGGTCCAGCGCATCCGGGCTGGAAAACTTCTCCAGGGTGTCGGCACTGCGCAGGTACTCGCAACTCAGCCGATCCTTGAGACGCTTGTCCTCATCTGTCGGCGAGCGTAATCCGGTGTTGACCAGTTGCAGTTTGTAATCGGTGATCCGTTTCATCGACTCCATGACCGCGACAATATCTTCCGGATTGTCCAGCAACAGGTTCAGGTCACCCACATCGACAAGACCACTGGCATCAGATGGTCGATCCACCTTGGTGGGTCGCACTTCAGGATCTATCAGCATCGCCGGCGCCATGGAGTTACCGCCCGACTCGCTGTTCTCGGAGCCGATAAGCTGCAGGATTTGCCCGCGCAGGCCCGCGCGGTAGATGCCATACATGGGGTTGTGCGGGTTGTTCCCGGTATCGTTTTCCGAACGACCGGGTATCACTGCCCCGTTTACAAACCCACGCATGCCGGTGGCCTTGTCGACGATGCCACGCAACATGGCGCTCTCAGAGTGGAACAGCAGCCCTAGCGTATCGTCAGTGAACTCACCTGAAACGGCGTTGGGATTGTTACCGAAAGGCAGAATATCCGGCGGCAAACCGAGCCGCCCGTAGCCCGCGGTGCTGAGTGCATCCCGCTGCCCGCCGGGTCCACCTACTATCACGTTGGAGCCCGCTATGTTGGCGCCCCCGGCGAGGTCAAAACAGATAAACGGTATTTTGCGCCCCGACACGGCGCCGAGATCGCAGCTAGTGAATGGCGTGCGCGCGGGGTCGAGCAGGTCAGGTGAGATGGCCTGCGCACGCTGCCCCAGCAACCCGTACAATGAAGTGCCGAGCAAGGTCGCACCCCCGGCGCGAAATCCCTGCGCCAGCAACTCCCGGCGGCTGATGGGCCGGTGGTGGTCCGGGTGCCGCAATGCCTCATCGGGCTTGAAAAATCGGTAGCGCCTGGCCATCTGCTGTTCCCCTATTTAATCATCGTCAAGGCACTACCATAGACCGCAGTGCAGGCCGCCTTGACCACATCAGCCGTGCGCGAAGGTGGGCAGGGCTGATCGTTCTCGCAGTAAATCAATCCATCACGTTTGGTGTGCGCGGCCGGGTCCGGGTCTGACACCCAGCGGCCATTGATCAACACGTAGGGCTTCAAATCACGGTCGTCGGTGATAAGCAGTTCCACCTCATCAATGATGCGCTGCCGGTCGTCTTCAGCAAGCAGGCCCCGGTTCGCCGCCCTGTCGACAAGTGGCGCAACAATATCGCCGCGCCAGTTGATTGCCGGGGAAGCCACCGGGGCATCGAAGTCGAAACGCGCAGGGAACACCTGTCGGCGCAGCCCTGCATCCTGAACCAGCGCGTCGCAGTAGGCCGCTGCCAGCTGGGTGGCCGCCATCTGGTGAGATGACATGAAGGCGTTGAACTGTGCCACACCGGGCAGCGCGCGGCGCACCGCAGTGAAGGTCTCGGCGACAGTCTTGCCGGTCACCGGGCTGACCGCCCCACTGCCCATGGAAACACCGGTCAGCACCGAAAGGGTGGCGTTGATCTCGTCAAAGGTGCGCATGGCGACATCGGCTTCGTCAGCGCCGGTCAAAGAGGCCGCAAACGCTTCTTCCAGACCATCGTTGACGAGGCCGCGTTCGCCGCCAACGGCATCAAAGGCGAGGAAAAACGTATCGTAGGCGGCGCCATTTTCCAGTGGCAGGATGGTGCCAACGGCAGAAAGTGGTACGCCGCTCTCGCCCAGCCGGCCACTGTTGACGCGCTGGTTGACGTTGACGAAAGCCTGCCCGATGGGTGCTATGCGGCCGTTGATACCAACGCGTATGCCGCGAATATCAAAGTCGAAATCGCCGCCCTCGGGATTCAGGTTGACAAAAAAGGGCTGGTTGAACAGGTAGCTGCTGTCATCAAACTGGCTGACCTCGAAAGCGACGTAGCAATAGTTAACCCGCTGCCCGCCGCTACTGCCGTGACAGCTTGCTTCGCCTTCGACCAGTTCGGCAACACTGAACAGCATATAGTATTTCTGCCCTACCCCGACTTCGTAGTTCTGCACGATCTGCCCGGGTGTCAGGGCCCGATTATGCACCGCCGCCATGCGCAGGGCACCCGCCCAGGGCTGGGTGCCCGAGGTACTGTTACCCAGCACCACAGTGAAGGATTCGTTCCAGTTATTGAGCAGTCCACCGCCCGTGGGATCACTGTCGCCAGTGTAGACCCCGTTGACATACAGGCGTCGCCCTGCCAGCGGATCATAGGTTATAACAACATGCTGCAAGGTGGCCTGCGCCAGCTCGGCGTCATCGTCAGTAACCAGCGCGGGCTCGCCGCCACTGCTCTGCTCGGTAACAGAACTGCGATTGAACGCCTCGTAATTGTAAAGGCTCTGCCGCAACACCAGGTTACTGCTCTGGGGGCCGCCCGAGTAAGCGAGAATCCAGGCCTCTTCCTGGCTGACGTTGGCCGGCGCTACCCAGGCTTCTATGGTGTACTCGCCGGTACCGGTGAGTTGGTTGAAAAGCTTGCGGCTGCCGTTTACCCCGCCCTGTGCCTTGCCATCAACCAGGCGAATACCCCAGCTGGCCATCCAGCTGAAATCACCTGACAGAGTCAGCGGTATTTCAGGTCGCACACCGCTGGTATCGGCAACCGTGGCGCCACTGCCCTCGCGGAACTCCCACTTGGCCACCAGATCAGACTCGTAGCGACCACCAGCGGTTGCCACGATGCCATCCTCCTCCAACACCTGGGCCAGGCTTACCAGCAGTTCGGGGTTGACCCCAGTTTGCTCCACGTTATCGGCAAAGCGTTGCACCGCGTCACGCATGGCTGCCGCGTCACTGGCACAATCACTCCAGCAGTTGTGTGACTCCGGATCCAGGCGCAACACCACGCGGGACTCGCCAGGCAGGGTGAGATTGACGCGGCCACGCAGGGCAGCATAGGCCTGGTCATCATCGTCACTGGCAAAATACGGCACCTGGGGCACCGGGGCCGTGCCGGTATGGCAGCCGGCACAGTGCTGTCGCAGCAGCCCCAGCACTTCCCCGGGCGCGCTAAGCGCCACGCCCAGGGATTCCGCCTCGGCAAAAGTTTCCGGCACCCGGCGCGTATCACCGGGGCGCAGGATACGCCGCGGTGAAAGTTGCACCGTGGCCGTGGAAGCCACCGCCTCCGACGCCCAGCGCTCGATGTACCCGGTAATGGTGGTGGCGCAGGTTTGTTCCTGTCCCGGCGCCAGCCAGCAGTTATGCCCCTGGGCGACCCGGGTCACCACGGCAGACGCCGATGCCTCATTCAGGTTGACCACACTGCGCGCGGCCTGCCAGGCCTCGTTGACATTATCCTGATTCACAAAGGCCGTCTTGCCCTGCCCACCCGGGGTATGGCACTCGCCGCAGCGATCGTTGCCCGCGAGTGGGTCATAGAAGTTGAGCTTGAACTGCTGGATTTCCTCGCTCGCCGGAGGTGGCCCGGAATAAACAAAGTCGCTGGAGCCGGGATCCTGGCCGGGCACCACCTGGCGTTCACTGCCGCCGCCTCCGCTGCCGCCGCTGCAGGCGCCAAGTGTGGCCAGGGTCAGGTACAGCGTCATGTGCAGCAGTTTCATGGCAAGGCTCCTACAGGTGCGCGGCGCAATAGGCCGCCACCTGTGCAAACACCTGTTTCACATTGCCACCGCTATGGAAGTCCGAAACTACACTGCTGACAGTGCCGGAATCGGCTGGCTGTGGATCACGGGCACAGATCGTGCGAAAGACTTTTTTCACCTGGCAGTGGGCGAATGCCTCGGTATGCGCCAGTTCCCGGCCCAGCGATGCTGCGCCATCACCTTCGGCATAGGCCGGATTACGTGCCAGGTCCACCGTTCCGCTGTTGTCTGCTGGCAGGCGCCAGCCGATGCGCCCGGTGTTGTCGCCGAGGCGCCAGTAGTTGGTCCAATGGTCGTTGGGGGTGACGTAACCGGTGGGAAAGCTGGCCGCATTTATCAGGTACTTTCCCTGTACCACACCGGACGCGTAGTCAATCTGGCCGCGGTCCTTGCGCTGTTCAAGTTCCAGGCCCGGCAGCTCATCTTCACCGGGGTAAGGAAAGTCATAGTAGGCAAAGGCCTGTGCCAGCGGGTCCATACCCGCGTGGCAGTCAACGCAGGAATTCAGGAACAGGCGGCTGTCACCGCCGGGACTCCGCGATATATCCTGGCGAATGCGATCCGTAGGACGTGTCCCGTCCTTGAGTTGTTCAAGATCCATGCACCAGTGATTGAGCAGGGTGAAACGCAACATCGCCCGGTTGGTGCCATCGACGAAGAAGGCCCGCGCCGAGGCCCGGCTGGTAAGCACACCGGCTACGGCTTCTGCCGGCAGGCCGGTAACGGTGCTCTGCGCACGGCGCAGCAATACGTTGGCATCACCGAGATTGCTGCCGGCGTTTTCCAGCGCCACGTAGTGGTCATTGTTGCTGTTACTGTATGCGGGCAGGCCCGCACCCTGCCCCACGTACATCAGGTCGGCGCTGAGGATGTCGCGGAAGTCCAGTTCATCGCGCACGAAGCCAATCACCGTTGCCGAGTAATCATTCAGCGGCGCAAAGGCGTCCTGCGCTTCATTGGTCCATGGTGTGGACCAGTTCTTGACCACTGTTGTGTAAAAGTGTCCGTTCGCCGCAACGGCCGGTGCACCGTCCATCGCAAAACGCGCTGCCATGACGGGATCACCGCTACGGATCGCCTCGGCCATGGCGTCGAGCATGGCGTCGCTGGGAGGCACGCCCGTCAGACGGTCATGCATACGCCGTGCCTGGTGCAACTCATCCGTCACACCGGGAAGTGCCGTGGTCATCAGCAGGGTAAGCGCCAGAAACTGCAAAAATTGTCGATTAATGTTAGCCATCTATAGCCTTTCGGCTTGTACCGCTTTGTCCCAACTTTGCAGACCGCCTGCGCGCAAACAAGTAAAAACCGCAGAAAAGATGAGAATTCCAAAACCTCCAGATTTCGCCGGTTTTCACTTGCCGCGCTTCCACGCGTTTTGCAAAGCTGGCGCAGCATATGAGACGCCGGAGTAGTCGACTATCTATCCCATCACGCTGTATTACCCGCTGCACCGCTGCGCCCGCCACCTGCTGGTGACGGGAATGGCACTGTGTTGCCTGGTTGCCTGCGGTGGTGGTGGCGGTGGCGGTGGTGGCGTCACCCTGGCATCCGGCGACCAGGACGAGGATCCGGTCGTCCTGGAAATCCCCATTGCCTTTGTTCGCCGACCCATTCCCGATGAGCCACCGGACCTGCGCGACCCGCTGGCCTTCAACCCGGGTGCGGAACTGATTCTTCGCGAGCGCGCGTCACCGACCGCAGAAAACATCGACATGACCCGCCAGATCAGGTCCATCGTGGCAGAGGAACTCGACACCAAGGCTGCGGAACTGGCCGTCGACATCAAGGGACTGGAAAGCGCCTTTGACGGCAAGACCATCGTTTTCGCCGCCAGGGTCGTTCCCGAACCTGTCGCTGCCAATCTCGACGCCAGCACATGGAACCTGTGGCAGCTGGACGTGGAAACACAGCAGGTCAGCTATGTCATGCCATCGCGCATTCAGCGCAACGAGGGTATGGAGAGCGGCGGTGCGCAGGATATTGCTCCCCACTTCCTGCCGGATGACCGCATTGTGTTCAGTTCCACGCGCCAGATCGCCAGCCAGGCGAGACAGCTGAATGAAGGACGCGCGCAAATATTTTCGGCCCTGGACGAGGACAGGCGCAGCCCCGCCGCGGTGCTGCATATCTACGATCCACGATCTCGCGGCGAAGAGCTGCAGCAAATCTCCTTCAATCTCAGTCACGATCTTGATCCAACCGTGCTGGCCGACGGGGATATATTGTTCAGCCGCTGGAATAACACCATAAGTGACCATATCAGCCTGTTTCGCATCGCGCCCTCAGGTGCGCGACTGGCACCGGTATATGGCTTCCACAGCCAGAACGCCGGTACAGAGGGTGCTCGCATCGTGTTTACGCAGGCACGCGAGCTCGATGACGGTCGCCTGGCCAGCGTAGTTCGCGATGTCGCCGCGGAAAGCCTGGGTGGTGAAATCGTGCTGATCGACAGTGCCAACTTCGCCGACAACGACCAGCCGCTGTGGCAGAACCGCGGGGCCGCCGAAGGCGCCCAGGAGTCCCTGACCGAGACGGCGGTACGCAGCGACCAGCAGTTGTCCCCAGGCGGGCAGTACGGCAGTGTTTACCCGCTCCGTGACGGTACCGGGCGACTACTGGTTACCTGGAGTGAATGCCGCGTGGTAGACGAAGCCGTGATCCTGGCGCCGGGTGACACTCCCGCAGCAGGCGACCTCGCCCCCTGCAGCCTGCAAACAGGGAACACACGTCTCGCACCGCCGCTGTATGGCGCCTGGGTTTACGACCCGGCGGCGGACACGCAAAAACCCGTGGTGCTGGCGCGTGAGGGTTTCTGGATCAGCGAGGTAATCACAGCCGAAAATCGCGACTTCCCCGATGTCCGGGGGCTGGAGGCAAACTACAGCGCAGATCTGGCCCTGCAGGGCCTCGGACAACTGCTCATCGGCAGTGTCTACGACATCGATGGTACCGACACCTCGCCGCAGGGCATCGCCAATCACGCGCGCCCGGGCACCGATGCCTTCAGGCAGCGTCCGGCTCGCTTCCTGCGCCTGGTGACCCCTGTGCCGCTGCCCGACCCTGATGTCTATGCCATACCCAACTACGCAGTTGGCGTCTCCGGCGGCTTCGGCTTCCGCGAGATACTGGGTTATGTGCCGGTAGAGCCCGATGGCTCAGTTACCGTGATACTGCCCGCGGACCGCCCTTTCAGTTTCGACATACTGGATCAGCGCGGTCGACGTATCGGCGCGCGTCACAATTTCTGGCTGCAACTTGCACCCGGCGAGACCAGGCAGTGCGCGGGCTGCCACGATCACGGCAGCGGGCTTCCCCATGGGCTACCCGACTCACAAGCTCCTTCTGCGAACCCCGGCGCCCGTGCAGTCAGCGGCGGCAGCATCGGCTTCCCGGCCACGAATACTGACCTGCTGTTCGCCCCAGAGGCCGGCGCCACCATGGCTGAAACCTGGGATTTTCACATGCCGTCTGCAAACCCCGCTGCCGCGGCTCGCGAACTGAATACAGCCCCGGCATATACCGACCGCTGGAGCGCGTCGCGGTTCAGCCCGGAAGCGACCATTGCGGATCGCTTCTATGATGCAGCGTGGACAGACATTCCTCCCGAACGATCAATTCTCGCACGCGGCTTCGACGCGACGCAGGCACCACGTAGCGTCATCAATTACCCCGATCATATCCAGCCGATCTGGGAGCGCACCCGGACGCCCGTGGCCGACGCCGCAGGGGTGCTGCATGAGCGTTGTGTCAGCTGCCATGCCAGTACCGTGGACATGCCCCTGCCCGCAGGACAACTGGACCTGACAGCAGCACCTTCCGATATCGAGCCGAATCACCCTGTCTCTTACCGGGAGTTGCTCAGCAACGACAACGAGCAATGGCTGGATGGCGGTGGCGCGGTAGCCGATCGCCTGCGCACCTGCACCAGTATCGATGCAGACGGCAATAGCGTGGTCACTACGCAGTCGGTGAGCGTCGCCGCGACCATGCGAGCCGGATCAGCCAATGCCAGCACTGGCTTCTTCAACTGCTTCGAGGGCGGTTCCTGCGGCCGTGCCGACGCGCCGCCGCTGCCGGACAACTGCGTGGAAGATGGCGAGCCGGTGCCGGCAACCCGCAACACGGTGAATCACTCCGGTTTACTCAGCGAGGCGGAACTCAACCTGATCTCGGAGTGGCTGGATATCGGCGCGCAGTTTTTCAATAACCCCTTCGACAGCCGACTGCAGGACTGAACCATGGGCCCCGCACTGTCATTTCTGCTGATACTGGGCGCAATGAGCGCCGCACTGCCCGCCTGGGCCGGGGGCGAGGAAGCGGCGAACAGTCGCGTCGTCGAGGCCTACATCGAGATGCGCACACACCCGGGGCGTAATTACCCGGTTTTCTACGTCGCGGAACGGGGCGAAACCATCGAGCTGCTCAAGCGGCGTACCGACTGGATCAAGGTACGTAACCATCGCGATATCGAGGGCTGGGTGCACGTGAACGACATCGGCCGCACCGTGGACGCCAGTGGCAGCCCGCTCGGCTTGCACAGCCCCGACCGGGAATCGTTCGCCAACCGGGGCTGGGAATTCGGCTTTATGCTGGGATCACTCGACAAGACCGATGCCATCAGCGCCTACGCTGGCTACCAGTTCACGCCGAACCTGGCGCTGGAGGCGGACTATACCGAAAACTATGGGGATTTTTCCGACGGCAGGATGCTCAGCGCGAGCGTCGTCCACCAGATGTTCCCGCAATCGCGCTACTCACCGTTTTTCACCCTGGGCGGTGGCGCCAGGCAGACCAATCCGCGATCAACCCTGGTCGATACCGATGACCGCACGGACGGCGTCGCCAGTGTCGGTGCCGGGCTACGCATCTATCTGACAGGCCGGCTGCTGCTGCGCCTGCAATACAAACACTACGTGGTCATGACCGACCGTGATGACGACGAGGAGGCAGGAGAATGGAAAATCGGCATAAGCGCTTTTTACTAGGCATCGCAGCCGCGCTGCTGGCAGCAGGTGCCACGGCACAGGACGTGGTGCAGGTGATCGAGCCCGAAGTTGAACGCAGGGAAATCATCACCCCTGACATCGATACGGAAAATTTCGAACTGGGATTTTTTGTCGGCATGATCAGTATCGACGATTTCGCCAGCGAGCCGGTTTACGGTGTGCGCGGCGCATGGCACCTGTCCGAGAACTGGTTTTTTGAAGCCAATCTCGGTGCGGCTGAAGTCGACCTCACCAGCTACGAGAAGATCAGCGGCGGTGCGCCCTTATTCAAGGACAGCGAACGCGACTACAACTTCTATAACCTCAACGTGGGCTGGAACCTGTTACCGGGAGAAATCTATTTCTCCGAGAATCGCGCGTTCAAATCGGACCTGTATCTGTTGGGCGGCGTAGGCGCAACGGATTTTCTCGGCGATACCTGGTTCACGGCAACGTTCGGCATCGGCTACCGCCTGCTGGTTAACGACTGGATCGCATGGCGCCTGGATGTGCGTGATCACATCTTCGACAGGGACAGCTTCGGTGAAGACGAGACCACCCACAACGTCGAGTGGTCAACAGGCGTCACCTTTTTCTTCTGAGTACGGGGAGCGACGAACATGGGCGTAATAAGAGACCTGTTTTTGAGTTTGATGCTATCGCTGGCACCGATGGCCAATGCACTTTCCGACCAGGGTGATGCAGCGAACTTCACACTGAAAAGCGCAAACGGTGAAAATATCCGTCTCAGCGAATTGCGCGGCGAAGTCGTGCTGATTAACTTCTGGGCTTCCTGGTGTGGGCCCTGCCGACAGGAAATGCCGGAACTGGCTGCATTACAGCAAAGATATCGACATCTCGGCTTTACCGTGCTGGGTATCAATGTTGAGCAGGATCGCGCCAGCGCCGAACGTGTGCTGCGCGATCTTGGCGTGAACTTCCCTATCCTTTTCGATGACGAAAACACTGTCAGCGAACTCTACGATGTGGATGCCATGCCGGTGACCGTACTGGTGGATCGCGGTGGCGACATCCGCTACACCCACAAGGGTTACAAGCCTGGCTATGAAGCGCTTTATGAGCAACAGGTCCGACAGTTGGTCAAGGAGTAGAACATGAAACGCGCGCGTCTATTGTGGCTGCCGCCCCTGCTACTGGTGACTGCCGGCTGCGCCGTGGAGCCCTGGGTCAAGCCCTACGAGCGTCAGCACATGGCAGAAGCCATCATGCGTTTCGACCGCGATCCTGTGGCGGGCGCCTACACCAGACACGTTTACCAGGCGCGCGAAGGCGCCCGGGGCGCCGAGGGCGGCGCGGGGGTGGGTTGTGGCTGCAACTAACCAGCGTCGTGCTGTACTGCTGCGGGCGAGCCTGTTGCTGCTCGCCAGCGCGCTTTCTTCAGCACAGCAAGCCAACGCGGCAACCCTGCCCGAAGAGCGGGCCGATGCCATGTACCACCGCTACGATGGTGGCGGCGTGACTGTCGATGGACCGTCGCTGCTGGTGAGGAAGAATTTCAAGGAGACGGTCTCGCTCAGTGGCAACTACTACGTCGACAACATCAGTAGCGCCTCAATCGATGTCATCACTTCGGGCGCGAGCAAATACAGTGAAGAACGCACGGAGTATTCACTAGCCGGTGATTACCTGTACGGCAAGTCCATACTCAGCGCGGGTGTCACCTATAGCGATGAGAGTGACTACCAGGCCAGCACCTACAGCCTCGGAGTGAGCCAGGACTTTTTCGGCGACCTGACCACGCTCAGTTTCGGCTACGCACTTGGCCAGGATGACGTATCACAGAACGGCAACGACGACTTTGAGGAAGAAATCGACCGGCACAGTTTTCGCGTTGGCATCAGCCAGATAGTGACACCCCGCTTACTACTGGCCGCCAACTACGAGTTGATTACAGATGAGGGCTATTTGAATAATCCCTATCGCAGCTATCGTTACCTCAGCGACCCGCTGGACCCCGCAGCAGGCTTCCAGTTCGCCCGCGAGGTCTACCCCAGCACACGCACCTCCGATGCCGCCTCCCTGCAACTGCGCTACCGTCTGCCCTGGGAAGCTGCTGTCGGTGGCCAGTACCGTTTTTTCACCGACGACTGGGGTATTGATGCGCATACAATCCTGGTTAGCTACACCCATGTCCTGTACGAACACTGGACGCTGGACTTCCAGTACCGCTGGTACAGCCAGGGCCAGGCCGACTTTTACCAGGACCTGTTCCTGTTCCCGTCGCAGGATGAGAAGGATTACCGGGCCAGGGACAAGGAGATGAGCGAATTCAGCGACCAGACCCTGTCATTTTACCTGAGTTATCAAAGACCGCTGAGCTGGCGGTATGCCTATAAAGCCGGCATCAGTCTGCAATATGATCGCATCGCTTTCGACTACGACAATTTCAGCGACCTGACGGAGGAAGGTTTCCTGCCTGGAGACGAACCGAACTACAGCTTTGACGCCGACGTATACAAGATCCTGTTCACTCTTTGGTACTGAGCAACAACTCCGCGGAGTAATGCAAGCGACCCTGGCCGTCTACGATGATCGCGTCCACGCCCGGGAGCCGGTTCACCAGCGCCAGGCCACGCTCCACGCCGAGGACGAAAACGGTGGTGGACAGGGCATCGCTGTCGATGGCCTGTGCAGCGATGATACTGGCGCTCAGCACAGCACGGGCTGAATCACCAGTCGCCGGATCGAGAATGTGGTGATAGCGCACGCCATCGCGCTCAAAGTAACGCTCGTAATCTCCGGAAGTGGATATTGCCGTGTTGCTGAGCGGGATGATGGCGACGTAATCGTCTTGCTGCCGCGGGTGGCGTATGCCTACCATACGCGGGCGCTCGCCCAGATCACCCAGCATGCGGCTATCGCCCCCGGCACTGACCACAGCCGCTTCGACGCCCGCGGCCCGCAATATATCTATACCCCGATCCACCGCGAAGCCCTTGGCGATACCTCCGAAATCCAGCGCCATCCCCGGACGCAGGAAGCGTACAGTGGCGGCCTGCGTATCCAGTTCCACTGACCGATAGTCTATCGCGCGCACGCCCTCCTCGCGTTCAGCTTTCGAGGGCGTTCGGCCGCGCCGGAAGTCGTAGTACTGCGATGCGGCGGCAAAACTGACGTCAAAAGCACCACCACTGAGCCGAGAGTAGTACAGCGCGCGCTCGAGCACTGCCACCATCTCCGCAGGCACGCTCACCGGACCTGCAAACGCGTCCCGGTTGACCCTGGCCAGCACACTTTCTTCATTCCAGGGATTCATCATCAGGTCAAGCCGGTGAAACTCGGTAAAAACCGCCTCCAGGAGGGCCTCTCCCTCTCCTGCCCCGGGTTCCATGAGTTCCACGGTGATCTCGGTGCCCATGAGTGCGCGGGTATCCTGCAACCACTGGGCATGGCCAAGGACTGGCAGCAACGCGATCACAACGAGGGCAAAAAGTTGGCTCAGCGAAAAAGACGGAGTGACACACATAGTTAGTTACTATCAGCGAAAAACCGCATATTTCAAACGTTTTTTATGGAAAAAGCGCCGGGAGACCCCTAAATTCTGTGAGTGATAAGGTTCCATGGATGGCCTGTAAATGGACTGCAGAACTGATGAAGTGCTTTGACCTGACCTTCAAGGGCGATATTTTACCCGGATTCGATCCTGATCAGGTTCGGGCAAACCTGGCTGAACTCTTCCAGATCAACGATCCGTTGGTGCTGGACGAACTGTTCTCTGGCGACGCCTTTATATTGCGCAGCAACCTCGACCGCAAGGCAGCGGCTGACTACTTCCGGAAAATGTCTGAGCGCGGCGGCAAGGCCGAACTGGTCACCCGCGTGGTTTCTGAGCTATCCAGCCCGGAACCGGAAGCTACTGCGGCTGCAATGGGCGCTGAGCCGGGCCCGGTGAGTGGGTCTACAGAGGGTATGAGCCCCCCTGCTGATCCGCTACTGCCGGTGATGGACGACACACCGGCTGGCGATGTGAATACACTTGAGCTCGTGGAGCAGAGCAGTCCGGAGCCCTCAACGCCAAGCGCGGATGAAGTGATCCAGCGCCTGCAGCAGTTACAACAGGAAGCACAGGCTGTCCACGACGACAAGCTCGAGCAATTGCAAACCCTGCAAGAGGAAATCAAACAGCAAACCGCGGAGCAGCTTGAGTCAATCAAGCAGCGTCGGGCACAGGTGCTGCTTGAGGCCGAGGACACAAAAACACAGCTCAAGGACCTGGAGCAGGAAAAAGAGCGACTTTTTACCGAGCAAATTGACCGTATCACAGAACAGGAGCGCGCATTAAGCGACACACTGGAACAGGCCATCTCCAGCCTGGCAACGGAGCATTCACAGCGGTGCGAAGCGGCGAGGTTGTCCTGCGATGAACTGCAGGCAAAGCGGCAGCAGTGCCGGGATGATGCGGCCAGGGAAATTGCCTCACTAGAGGCGAGGATTGCCGCCATCCGCAAGCAGTGCGAACAGGACGTCGACAGCATGGATCGCCTGTTGACCGAAAAAGAACAGGACATACAGGAAATCGAGCAGGGGTTCAGCGCGCGCGAGCAAGAGCTCAAGGCCGAGCACCAGAGCGAATTGGAAACATTCAGCGCCCGGAGAGAAGAACATACCCGCGAATTTCGATCGGAGCAGGAACAGCTGCGCCAGCGTCAACTAGAGCAGGAAATCGAGCACGAAGAAATGCTGACCGGGCTGTGGGAAGAAGAGGAAAAGCAGCAGCACCAGGCCCAGGCACGTCTGCAACAGCTGGAGATCACCCGCAAGCGACACCAGCGTTCTCTGGAGCAAAGACTGGACAGGCTGCGCAAGGAAGAGGAAAAAGTCGGCCGGGGCGAACTCTCGCTTACCTGATCCCGTTCTCGTTAGAGCTCGCAGTCACCAGCTGCCGCCGGCTGCAGAAAGGGCACGCTACAGGCTGCCCCGATTTACGCTTTTAACGGACACCGAAAGCCAGCGCCCGGTGTTTATTCGGCGCTGCCCGACTCCGCCTGACGCGATGCCTGCACCTGTTCCATCTGGTGACGGTAGGCATCTACAATTTTGTCTACACCCGATGGATTCAGGCCGCCGGTGTTACCCACCGCCACGTAGGTTGAGTACACAGCGGAGGCGGACATCAATGCAGCGGAGACCACGTGGGTGCCTACGCCCTCCTCCTTCATCTTGTTGCCGAGTTCAATGAAGCGGTTCATGCACTCGTGATGGTTTTCTGCGTCGGACTTGGCCATGATAATTCTCCCTGTAAACCAATGCTGATCAAAGCCGGCGATTCTAGCATTTTCGTCAGCCTCCTGCCGAGGCCGGCAGCCCCAAGCTGGCATCACACACAAAGCATCGAGGAAACGTCAGTTTCCAGCTTCTGTCTCCCGCTGCGGCCCCGCAGGCCCCTCGCGTTCGAAGGCACCCGAGCGCAGGAAGTTCACCGCCTGCGCCATAACCGATGTGTCCCAGATCATGAAAGTATGCAAGACCGGCATCTCCAGAAAGTCGAGCATACCTGGCACTACCGTTTCTGCTACCGAAACCGTACCGTCGCTGGGGCGATCAGGAAACCCGGGTAGCAATGTCCTGTTGCGTAAATTACCGGCAATCACTCCCAGTTGAAACGTTACTGGCCCAAGGCGCCGGCTGAGCGAGTCACTACCCGTACCCAACTGCTCCAGCACCCTCGTCTCCAGCAGCCCGAATAGATCAAATTCGCTCCAGTACTCAGCAACCTGGCTGCCCTGATTGGGTGGCCCAAGCATGACCACGCGGGTCTCTTGAGGTAGCGCATGCATGGATGCGTACTGCCGAACCAGTATTCCCCCCATGGAATGGGCAACAAAATGCACCCGTTCAAAACCCATTGAATGACACACTCGCAGCCCGTCGCCCACAACCTCCTCGGAGAGTTCTTCAATCGGTGTGCTGAATGAGCGGTAACTTTCGTTGACGGTAGCGTAGCCCTCGTTTTCGAGATACCACTCCAGCGGCTTCATCGCGGCCGCACTGCGAAATAGTCCGTGCAGCAAGACCACACAGGCCTGTTCACGTTCCGTTGACGGTTGCGCCCAAACCACACCAGTAACGAGCGCGCCGCAAAGGGCGACAGGTAAGAGTAAATTGCGCATCATAGGGAGAATAATGGACGCTTCGAGCGTCGTTGGCCAACAGTCGCACGGTGCACGGAATTTGCCATGGTACCCCCTCCCGGAACGGTAAATTTTGCTATTATGTCGCAGTTTCGTGGTTCAACACTTTAACGCCATAATCAGGCTACTCCCGGATACCGTCAGATGAAATGGCCGGCATACACGGTTCACCTGTCTTGCGCTCTTATGATGGCGGGTACAACAGCACCCGCCTTTTCCGCGGCCGGCGGTTCCTCCACTGAATTCTCCGCAGAAGTGGGCATAGGCGGCGAGTACGATAGTAACGTCTCCGTCGACGAACTCGATGCGTCCAGCAGCGAGAGCGACTACGCGCTTATCATCGACGCGGAACTGCAGCTCGACCACCGTTTCAACGATACGCTGGACATGGCGGTGACCTATGATGTCAGCCAGAGCAACTACGAACAGTTCGGTGCCCTTGACAGGCAAACGCACTTGCTGGGAGTCGATTTCGGGGCTGACCTGGGTGCCGTCAACTCCGGTCTTACGCTGTACTACATCAATGCACGCCTGGATGGAAATGCTTTCCTCGAATACTACCGCGCATCGCCGTATGTCTCGGGCTTCCTGTCGAAAAAGTGGTTTGCCCGCGGCGCCTACGTCTATTCAGACAAGAGCATCGAACAGAACCCGGGCAGAGATGCTGATAGTCATGCGGGAGAGATAGACCTGTATTTCTTTCGCCGCGGTCTGCGCAGCTATTTTAATCTTGGCTACAAATTTAAAGATGAAAACGCGGTAGAAGACCGTTTTGACTACAGCGCGAGCAACCTGAAGCTGCGCTACATTCACCGTTTCGACGCCTTTGGCGAGGTTCTGAAAACCGAATTCTCGTGGCGTTACGAATACCGTGACTACAGCTCTATCACCCCCAGCATTGGCGAAGAAAGGGAAGATAACCGCCATCGCTGGAAGGTTGATATCGAGTACCCGATCCTGGAGAAGGCCGCGATACAACTGTACGTGGGGTACGCCGACTACGACTCCAACTTCCCTCGTTCAGACTACGACCAGCACGTTGTGGGAACCCGGTTTTCCTACCGCTGGTAGCGGACCGCGTGCTGTTCAGGACGCTGCTTCAGGATTCCCGGATGCGTAACAGGCCGTAACCGTAAATATCATCGCGCCCCGGCGGACCGAGGTCTTCGGCGGAGTTATACAGCAAGGCCATGACGTCGGCGCCCGGCTGTTGTTTACGCAGTCGGGCAGCAGCCGTGGCGGCAAAAGGCACGGCAAAGGATGTGCCCGAAGACGCCACATAACCGCCACCGGCGCGCGCATGCAGCAGCCCCACTCCCGGCGCAGCTATATCGAGATAATCACCACGATTGGCCAGGCGAAAGACCCTGTGGCCCTCATCGACGGCAGTCACTGCAACCACCGTGTCATAAGCCGCAGGGTACATTGGCCGCGCCACGGGACCACCGTTTCCGGCGGCAGCCATGACCAGCACATCCTGCTCCGACGCACGCTGTAGCGCAGCTTCCAACAGACGGTTGGGTGGGCCGGCAAGGCTTATATTGACCACATCAACCCTGGTTGAGATCAGCCAATCGAGTGCGCGCAGCAAACTGACCGTGGAAGCGATCTCGCCACGCTCTTCATCCACCTCGAACACGGCAGCGGCATAGACCTCAGCGCCTGGCAACAGGCCCTGATAGTCGCCATCGTTGGCCGCTATGATTGAGGCGATCGCGGTACCGTGAAAATCCGGCAAGGTCGCCTTTGCCGATACGAATGAGCGACTCTCGATACTGGCATTTGCCAGCGAAGGGTGAGAAGTGTCCACCTTACTGTCGATCATGCCGATCCGCACGCCATCGTTATCGGCAGACGCGGGCATGGTGATCGCGGAGCGCGGCACAATGCCCTGCTCCGCCACCGCGACTTCAGAGCCTGCGGTGTAAATATGGTTGAGGTCGACTTCCGCGCGGTCTTTGCCGACGACGTCGAGAACACCGCGGCGCACTTCTGTTATGTCAAAGCTGGAAGGGCCCGCCACCTCGGCAAGACGCATTCCCAGCCCGGGCAGGTCAGTCACGGTGTCGAAGAGGTAGCCCTTTTCGGCCAGTTCCTCGAAGACTTCCGGCTCTGCCATCACCAGCCACTGTTCGCGTTGAATCCGCGCTTCATCGACTTCCAGCTCACTTTCGAGGTCGTCGAGGATATCGTCTATCTCGTTCTCAAGGCGCTCTTCCACGACCGCCGCGACCTGCACTTCAGCCGCGCTCTCTACCGACTGCTCCACGTTGTCTTCAACGGCAACTTCAACGCTGGCTTCCACCTCGCTTTCAACAGATTGCTCGAGGTCTTCCTGCACGCTGGTCTCCACCGAGCTCTCGACGTTGTCCTCAACATTCTGCTCCACATTCTGGGCAACTTCCTGCTGCACTGACTCTTCGATCTGGTCCTCGACGGAATCTTCCACGTTGTCAGCTACGGTTTCCTCGACCTCGTCCTGCACTTCCTGCTCGACATCGTCTTCCACTTCCTCGGTAACAGCGTCAGTGATCTGCTCCTCTACCGCGTCCTCCAGAGAATTCTCGACTTCTTCCTCGGCAACCTCTTCGACCGCGTCCTCGACAACGTCTTCCACGCTGTCTGTCACCTCGTCCTCTATCTGCTCTTCCACCTTCTCTTCTACGAAGCGATCGCCGGGGCCCAGCAGCAATTCGTCCAGGCGGTCTTCAACCGCTTCCTCCACCTGGTCTTCGGCGGCGTCAGTTACCGAATCATCGACCTGGTCCTCGACATCTTCCTCGACCTCGTCTTCCACCTGCTCCTCTATGAGGTCAGAGTCGTCCAGGCTACCGGGAACCTGCGCCGAGGCCTGCTGCGCCAGCGGCAGGCACAGGAACAGCACCAAAAATGCCGCCGAGGCGGTGGAAGACAGCCCTCGGAGGGCGAATATCTTCAATTCTTTCAAAGAGTTGCGGAAAATCATGATAGTATTTACCGTGAAAATAAAGCGTCACCTTCTACATAGATGACGTTTAGCGCGAATAAAAATTCCGGTCTGGGGAATAAAATCGCATGCTTAAACGTCCCTTATTTTAACAGGATTCGTATGCCAACGCTCAGCGATTCACAGCGTGAGGCCCTTATGGCCGAACTGGGTGGATTACGCCGCTTCTGCTACTCGCTGACCGGTAACAACGCCGATGCAGACGACCTGCTGCAGTCCACAGTTGAGAGGCTACTGCAGAAAGGCATGCCTGAGGATGCACACGCGGCGAAATGGAGTTACCGGGTCTGCAAGAACGTGTGGATCGACGAACTCAGGTCGCGCGACGTGAGACAGCGCTACCCCGCCACGGTAACCGATTCGGAGGTGGCGTTGAGTACACAGGAAGTCGCAGCGGGCGAACAAGAACTGGACGCGGTAGCAGCCGCGCTTGACCAGTTGCCGGAAGACCAGCGACTGGCACTGAGCCTGGTGAGCATAGAAGGCAAGACCTACGCTGAAGCGGCAGAGATACTCGAGGTACCGGTGGGAACGATCATGAGCCGTATTGCCAGGGCAAGAAAGAATTTATTACAGCACTACAGTCCGCAACGCGATGAGGGCTGACAGGAACGAAATATGAAAGACCAGGAATACGAACTGCTGTCACAATATGTGGACGGGGAACTGGACGAGGTCACCGCCCAGCGAGTGCGCGCGCGACTGGATGCCGAACCCGCGTTACGAGAGACCCTGGACAAGTTGCTGGCGCTGAACGCGCGTCTGCGCGAAACGTTTGCAGGTACCGACACGGTACCTGAAAGCGTCGCCGCAATGGTGCGGCCCAGCAGCAATGTCGTACCTCTCACGCGCCAGCGCCCGGCGCGCCCCGCCTGGCAGTATGCCGTGGCCGCTTCCCTGGTGGCGGCAGCGGGCTTGCTGCTGACCCCACAGTGGCAGACATCGACGCCCTCCTCCCCGACCCTGGCCACCGTGCTCGAATCAACGCCGTCTATGGCGTCTGGCTGGGCTTCACTGGCAAACGGCGAACAGGTGCGGCCGGTGTTGAGCTTCAGCCACATCGACGGTAGTTGGTGTCGTGAATACCTGCTCAAGGCGAACGCGGCCAGCACCCGCGGCGTGGCCTGTCGGCTTGACGATGGCCAGTGGCAGGTCAGGGTCGCCGCAGCAGCTGAATTGCCTGGCAGCAGCGCCGAATTTCGCCCGGCGGGCGCCGGTGATGCGGACCAGGTGGCAGACTACCTCGCCGATTACAGTGCCGATATTGCTCTTAGCGCCAGTGAAGAACAGCGCCTGATAGAACAAGCCTGGCTGCGCTAGGCAAACACCAATCGTTTTCGTGCCCGGTCGCCTCGCAAAGGCGACCGGGCTTTTTTTTGCCGATTCACGGCCCCGGCGCCAACTTTGTCAGCGAAACGGACAGGCACAGGCCTGGAACCGCATGCGGAGGCATCAGTGATGCGGATCAGCAGTCACTGCTGCGCAGTTTGTTCCAACGCAGGAAATCCAGAACCGGCAGCTTTTCACACAGCAGGGCCTGAAAACAGGGTGATAACAGTGAGGGAAGAGAAGCAGGGCCTGCCGCCCCATGTAGACGACAGACCCTGAGGTTCAGTGCGGAGGGCTAGCGGTCCCCGCTCTGGGAGGCATGAGCCACGAACAGACCGGCATTTTGTATGCCTGTCCGCCGTGGCGAAAAGGGGTGAGGGCTGCGGTGGTGCCACGCATTCTGTATGGCCTTATGGCTCTGTGATGCGTACCCAAATGGCTTACCACCCGTTACCTCTCGTGGTGTTTCACTCCACTTTGCTAACTTGACGGCTCAGCTGGCGGGTTTATTCCATTTATCGCAAAAAAATCTGAAAAAAATCTCCTGGACGGCCCAGAGTGAAGCTAACTCACTGTTTTTGCTATATTTATTTTCTTCGCCAGGAAAAAATAAAATGCTCATATTCCGGGCGCTGAGCGGATAAGTCTGCTGCACGCTGCATTTTCCAGACAAATTCGGACGGAACCTCTGGCTGCGCGGCGGAATTCGCACCCGCACAGGCTTGCCCCTGCTCCCCGGGGCTGCGACGATACCGCTCCCCATTTATAAGCTGAAGCCAGAGAGACATTCGAATGATCAACAACGTACTGCAACCCACGGGTGACCAGGTGCGCGCGTTTCGCGATCGCGCCACGGGTGAACCGATTGCCATGCTGAATTTGCTCAAGTTCAGAGAGCGTGCACTCTACGAAGACGGCAGGGAGACAGACCTGAGCGGGCGCGACGCCTACAAACTCTACGCCGCAGGATTTCGGGAAGTCACGGAGCCCCGGGGCGTGAAGATTCTTTATGCCGGGGATGTCAGGGGCCTGCTGATCGGCGCCGGCGATGACCTGTGGGACGAAGTCGCGCTGATTCAATACCCCTCTGCCCAGGTCATGCTGGATATGCTCAGGGACGAAACCTACCAGCAAGCGCAACAACACCGCGCCGCCGGACTGGAAGGCCAGCTACTGATCGAGTGTGCCAGCGGCGGCGCCTTCTGAGTCCCGCACTTAACGGGCACCGGGCCTGACACCACACTGGCGAGGCATCCTATGCCGGGGTAAGAATCTGGCCCATGCGCGGGAAGTGCACGTGTACCAGGCCCGCTTTGGGGTCGTCGCGAGCGATGGAGATGCGTGCATCATCCAGCCCCACCAGGGTACCCTCCACGGCCGCCGGGTCAGGTGATTCGGTACGCACTGACACGCGTTGGCCAGCCTCCCAGCCCTGGCCCGGTGCCACTGCACAGGCATCAACAGGGGTGTTTTCCAGGGCATGCTGGATGGCCTGTTCCGCCGTCCATGATTCCAGGTCGCCCCAACCGATTGCCTCCACCCGCTGGTACCACTCCGCAACCGCTGCACTGAGATCCGCTGGCTGGATACCTGACAACTGCACGAAGCGCACGATCATGTACAGTGTGAGATCTGCATGTCCCACCGTATCCCCGGCGATGAAATCCCTACCGTCGGCGAGAGCCGCGACCAGGTACTGCGCCCCGGCTGCGAACTGTGACTGCATGTGCGGCACAGCGGGCAGGAAAGTCTTGCGGTCCATGCCAAAGCGTTTTTCCCGGTCGAGCCAGAATTCCTCGGGAAGACTGTCCGCATTGCCACCCAGGGCAGTACCCGCAGCGGGCATGAACCAGCAGTTCCCGGCCCACTGTGCAATGAATTTACCGGCCAGCCCAAGGGGCTGCGGGTACAGGGTCGGTTCAGGCGCGTAGGCCTCCAGAGCCGACGTGATGCAGTCAGTATCACAGTAGATATCAGCGCCGATCTGCAACACCGGTATTCTTTCATAACCGCCGGTCAGGGCGCTGAGGTCCGGCTTGGGCGATACCATCGGCGCCTCCACGGATTTCCACGGGATACCCTTGAGCCCGAGAGCAAGGCGCATCGCCGTGCCAAAGGGAGAGAGTTCATATTGATGCAGTATGACTTCAGCCATGTCGTGTTTTCCTTACGCCGGACGGAGGCACGAGCTTATTGGAGTTATGCCCCGGCCGCAATCAGTGTCGCCAACGTGAGGATGGACTCAGCCCAAAATCAATGAAAACGGCCAATCAAGCCGCTAAACTCTGGCCCGACCCCCTAAAAGAACCACTGCCATGCCATATCGTGCCCTGATTGCCCTTACCTGTATCTTCTCGTGCGCCCTCGCCCATGCTGACGCTTCACTGCGATTAGAGCAGTTGCTCGCTGAGCACTGGGCCAACGCCGAGCAGGAACGGGTTTTCTTTCGCACCGACGGTGATGCTTTCCGACCCGATGGCAAATTGCCGGAGGTGAACCAGCAGGCACGTGAGCGGCGCCGCCAATTCAACGAGGCCATGCTGCAGAAATTGGCGGCCATCGATCTGGACGCACTGACCGGGCAGGACAGGATAAGCTACCAGCTGTTCCGCTACGAACGGGAAACCGAGCGCGCAAGCTTCGCCAGCCCGGACTACCTGTTTCCCATCACCAGCCTGTTCGGCTATCACACCTACTTTGCCAACGCGCCGGCAAACATGACCTTCGACACAGCCCAGGATTACGAGACCTTCCTGACCAGCCTTGAGGATTTCCCCCGTTATAACCGCGAGCAGATGGCGTTGCTTGATGAAGCGGTGGCAAGGGGCTACACCCACTACTGTGAGTCGATGGGCGGATATGAACAAACCATCTCCGGCCTGATCGTCGACGACGCCACCGAGAGCAGCCTCTACAAGCCCTTTCAACGTATACCCTCCAGCGTCGGCGAAGCCCAGGCCCCGCAACTGCAGGCACGTGCCCGGGAACTGATCGATAAACGCGTGATGCCCGCCTATCGCGAGCTGTTTACCTTCTTCACCACTGAGTACATGCCGGCCTGCCGACGCCAGCCCGGCATCAGCAGTCTGCCTGGAGGCGCGGCCTACTATGCTTACCTGCTGCGCTATTTCACCACCACAGATATGACCCCGGTGGAGATACATGAGCTTGGGCTGGCGGAGACGGCACGTATCCGCCGTGAGATGGATGCCGTCATCCGCGAGACCGGCTTTGAGGGAGAGTTCAGCCAATTCCTGGACTTCCTGCGCAGCGACCCGCGCTTTTACGCCAGCGATGCACAGGACCTGCTGGAGAAAACCGCATTTATCGCCAAGCGCATGGACGGCCTGATGCCGAGATATTTCGGCCGGTTGGCGCGCAACACCTATGAAATTCGCAGCAGCACAGGGCGCGGCGCCTACTACGTCAGCGGCGCAGAGGACGGCTCCTCCGCCGGAATCTATTTCATCAACACCAGCAACCTGCGATACCAACCCCTGTACAACCTGGAAGCACTGACATTGCACGAGGCCGTGCCGGGCCATCACCACCAGACGGCGCTGGCACTGGAGCTCGATCTGCCCGAATTCCGGCGCACGGTTTACCACGCAGCCTTCTCGGAAGGCTGGGGATTGTATGCTGAAAGCCTGGGTAAGGAAGCCGGCTTCTATGCTGACCCCTACAGTGACTTCGGCCGCCTGACCTACGAGATGTGGCGCGCCAATCGACTGGTCGTCGACACCGGAATCCATGCCTTCGGCTGGTCCAGGAAAAAAGCTATCGACTACCTGTTGCAAAACTCAGCACTGACACAAGCCGAGGTGGCAGCCGAGGTCGACCGCTATATCACCTGGCCAGGGCAAGCCACCGCCTACAAGATCGGCGAGTTACGCATCAAGGCACTGCGTCAACATGCGCAACAGGCACTGGGCAAGGACTTCGACATTCGCGCTTTTCACGATGTGATCGTTGGTAATGGTTCGGTCGCGATCGCCATTCTCGAACAAATTGTGACCGACTGGATAGCATCGCAAACGCTGCAGCCACCACCCTAGGCTTATCCGCCACCCAGCCAGGCGGCGTTTGGTGACGACGGCAGACATGTTGCCGGAGATCGACTGCGCAGCCGACGCCAGCAGAAGTCGTCCGGGTTGCGCACGGCAATGTGCGTTATGCTGTGACCGGGCAGCAGCTGTCTGCACACGGCCCTGATCTCCCGGCAATGGGGAGCAGCCAGCCCCCGAGGGCCCATACGCAGCAATTCGGAGAATCACCATGTGGTTACACACATCCACGCGACTGCAGTTTCACGCCGAGGTCGCCACCCCGTTCCTGCTCATGCTGCGCCCACGCAGCGGCTGGCAGCAGTGGGTCAGCCGGGAGCAATACGTGCTATCGCCCAGCGTGCCTGCCGTCGAGTTCACCGACGCATTTGGCAACTTGTGCCAGCGCCTGGTCTCACCGGTTGGCCCGTTTTCGATTCTAGCCAGTGCCGACGTTGAGTGCGCTGAATGGGCAGATGCTGCCCCCGGGGCGCACTTTGTCGAGGTCCAGTTTCTCCCGGAAAGTGTGCTGCCTTTTCTACTGCCCTCGCGCTACTGCGAATCTGACTTCTTCTATGACATGGCTTCCGAACTGACAGCGGGCTGCGCGCCCGGCTGGGACCAGGTTAACGCGATCATAGACTACGTTGCGCGCAGCATTCGCTATACACCCGGCAGCGGGACAACCCTGCGCAGCGCGCGTGAAGTCAACGGCAGCAGTGATGCCGTCTGTCGCGATATGACGCACCTGGCGATCGCGTTGACCAGGGCCCTGTCGATCCCGGCGCGCATGGTCGTGGGCTACCTCGAACCACTTGCGCCAATGGATCTTCACGCCTGGTTCGAAGCCTTTGTGGGCGGGCGCTGGTACACCTTTGATCCTACCCAGCAAAGCTTGCAGGGAGGACGCGTCGCGATTGCCTACGGACGCGATGCGGCAGACGTGGCCATCTTCACCCAGTTCGGCGACCCGGTTGACCTGGTATCCATGGTGGTGGACGTCCAGCGAACCACCGCCCCACCGGCCTGAGCTGAACAGCGCCCAACTGGGTCGGCAGTATTCCGGCTGCGAGACTGCGGCTGGCGCCGAGCCCGACGAAAAGCTCCGGGGCCGGGCTCTCGCGACAACGACTGCGGCAAAACCCGACGCTCAAAAACTGCTAGTATCCACAGCATGCCAGACAACACGAAAAAGCCGGTCGAGCAGAGCGCGTGGCTGAAGCTTATGCTCGAAGGGCAACTCACGCGCGACCGGGTACTGAAAACCAGGACAGAGATCGCCGCAGACAGACAGCGCGCTGAGCAACTTGAGGCCAGGCGCCAGGCCCTGCTGCAGCGCGGAAAAGATGCCGATCAACCATAGCGGCCCTCTCGTTAGGGTGTTGTCCAGCTGCGGCCAGGGCAGACGCGTTCTACGGCCGGGCTTGCGTAACAAGCGTCGCACTGCCCTGATAGCCTCTGCCGGAGCATGCCGGCGCAGAATGACGCCAGCCCGGTTGTGATGGTAAATCTACAGGCGTAAAAAAAGGGTCACAGCCTTATGCTGTAACCCTTCTTGTCTTGTTGGTCGGGACGGCAGGATTTGAACCTACGACCACCACACCCCCAGTGTGGTGCGCTACCAGACTGCGCTACGCCCCGAGTATCGCGTTGCTTGCGAGGCCGGCATTATACTGAAATCCTACCTGCAGACAAATACTATTTCTGCGCGGGCGCCAGCGTTTCCAGCAGTTCTTCCAGCTCTTCGATGGTCTCTTTGATCACCGCCTTGATGTCGACACCTGCAGGTGCGTCACCCTCATCGGTCATGCGCTGGCGGGCACCGCCGATGGTGTACCCCTGGTCGTACAGCAGGCTGCGTATCTGGCGAATTGTCAGCACATCGTCGCGTTGATAGTAACGGCGATTGCCACGACGCTTCACCGGTTTGAGTTGGGGAAACTCCTGCTCCCAGTAGCGCAGCACGTGCGGCTTGACCGCACAAAGTTCGCTGACCTCACCTATGGTGAAGTAGCGCTTTCCCGGAATGGCGGGGAGTTCATTGTTGTTGCTCGGTTCCAGCATATTCTTCTACTCGGGCTTTCAGCTTCTGGCCAGGACGGAACGTCACCACACGGCGGGCGGAAATAGGGATTTCTTCACCCGTCTTCGGGTTACGACCTGGGCGCTGGCTTTTGTCACGCAGGTCGAAATTGCCGAAGCCGGAAAGCTTCACCTGTTCGTTATTCTCGAGACAGGAGCGTATCTCTTCAAAGAAGAGCTCGACAATCTCCTTGGCCTCGCGTTTGTTGAGCCCAAGCTCTTCAAACAGGCGCTCAGCCATTTCAGATTTTGTCAGCGCCGCCATGTCCCCTCACTAGCCCCGAAGCTCGGCTTTGTAATTTTTATCCAGCGAATCAACCACTTGTTTGACCGCTTCGTTCACATCTTCGTCGCTTAGAGTGCGCGAAGAATCCCGGAATGTCAAACCAAGAGCGAGACTTTTTCTTTTAGGATCAATACCTTTGCCCTCATAGACATCAAATAAGGTTAAGTCCGTGAGGTAAGTCCCTGCCGAAGCTCGAACATTTCTCAAGAGTGCCTCTGCAGGCACCTCTTTGTCCACGATAATCGCCAGGTCGCGGCGAACTTCGGGGAATTTCGACAATTCGGCAAAGACTGGCAGCTCCGCTTCAAGCAGTGTCGACAGGGTGATTTCGGCCACATAGAGTGGCGCCTGCACGCCCAACTCACTGCAGATCGAGGGGTGCAGGGCGCCCACATAACCGACAGTTTCCTCATCGCGGGTTATGAATGCCGTCTGACCGGGATGCAGTGCATCACGGCGAGCTGCATGAAAGCTGAAATCGTCACTGGCACGTGTCAGCGCCACCAGACTCTCCAGATCCCCTTTCAGGTCGAAGAAGTCCGCCGCACTGGCGTCCACGTTCCAGCCCTCGGCAAAACGGCTGCCGGTAATCACCATGGCCAGTGTCGGCACCTGTTTGAGACAGTCCTCCCCCGGCAGGAATCGCAGGCCAGTCTCGAACAGGCGCACCCGGGGCTGCTGCCGCTTGGTATTGCGCAGCACTGCCGAGACCAGTCCCGGTACCAGACTGGTGCGCATAACAGCCATGTCGGCGGAGATAGGATTACTCAGCGCCACCGGTTCCAGCCCGGGGTCGAACAGTTTCTGCAACTTGGGGTCGACAAAGCTGTAGGTAATCGCCTCGCGATAGCCACGCGCCGCCAGATGGCGCCGCAGTGCCGACACCGACTGATGCTTTTCCGGCCTCGCGGGCATGACCAGGTCACCGCTCAGGCGCGTCGCCGGCAGCCGGTTGTAACCGTAAACGCGCGCCAGTTCCTCCAGTAAATCGGCTTCAATGGCGATATCGAAGCGCCAACTAGGCACCGTACACAGCCAGCCCTCGCCGGTAGCAGTAACACCCAGGCCCAGCCCACTGAGGATCCGTTCCACTTCCTCGCCATCGAGCTCGAAGCCGAGCAGCTTGGGTATGCGCGCGGCGCGCAGCGTCACGTCAGGCCGCGCTGGCAGATGGGCTGACGATACGGTCTCCTGCAGCGGCCCCGCTGCGCCGCCCACGATCTCCAGCAACAGGCCGGTGGCGCGCTCCATGGCACGCTGCTGCAGCGTGAAATCCACGCCGCGTTCAAAGCGGTGCGAGGCATCGGTGTGCAGCCCGTAAGCCCGGGCCTTGCCTGCCATCGGCGTGGGCGCAAAGAACGCCACTTCCAGAAACAGGTCTGTCGTGGCTGCGCTGACGGAGGTGCCCTGCCCGCCCATCACACCGGCCATGGCCACCGCTTTCTCGTGGTCCGCGATCACCAGGGTCTCACTATCGAGTTCAACCGTCTGCCCGTCCAGCAGTTCCAGCTTCTCGCCCCGCTCCGCCGTGCGCACGCGAATGCCACCGCGCAGTTTGGCCAGGTCGAAGGCGTGCATGGGCTGGCCCAGTTCCATCATCACGTAGTTGGTGACATCCACCACGGCATCAATCGAACGCAGGCCGACGCGACGCAGTTTTTCCCGCAGCCAGAGCGGGCTTGGACGCGTGATATCCACTCCGCGAATCACCCGGCCCACGAAGCGCGGGCAGCGCTCGGGAGCGAGCAGTTCTACCGGCAGGCTATCGTCAACGCTGGCAGGCACCGGCTCAATCACCGGCTCACAGACACTGAGATTATTCAGCAGTCCGACCTCGCGCGCGATACCGGCCACGCCAAGGCAATCCGCCCGGTTCGGTGTCAGGCCAATCTCTATCGCCTTGTCTTCCAGCCCCAGGTAGTCGCGCAGGTCACGACCCACCGGCGCGTCGTCGGGGAGTTCCATCAGGCCCTCGTTGGCATCTGACAAGCCGAGTTCCTGTTCGGCGCACAACATGCCAAAGGACTCGACACCGCGAAGCTTTGCCTTCTTGATCTTGAAGTCTCCCGGCAACACGCCGCCGACGATGGCCAGGGGCGCTTTCAAGCCGGCACGCGCGTTGGGCGCGCCGCATACGATCTGCACGCTGCCATCACCGGTACTGACCTCGCACACGCGCAACTTGTCGGCATCGGGGTGCTGTTCCGCCGAGATGATCTGCGCCACGATCACGCCGCTGAAGTCTCCTGCGACCGGTTCCACGGCGTCCACTTCAAGCCCGGCCATGGTGATCTGGTGGGCCAGTTCTTCGGTAGACATCTTCGGGCTGACCCACTCGCGCAGCCACTGCTCACTGATAATCACTGTCTATTCTCTCCAATACTATAAGGGTGGCGATCAGAACTGCTCGAGGAAACGCAGGTCGTTGTCGAAGAACAAGCGCAGGTCATTGACGCCGTAGCGCAGCATTGCCAGTCGCTCGACACCCATCCCAAAGGCAAATCCGGTGTATTTCTCGGTGTCGATGCCGGAGTACTCAAACACCCTGGGGTGAACCATGCCGCAGCCCATCACTTCAAGCCACCCTGTCTGGCTGCAAACCCGGCAACCGTCACCACCGCAGTTGACACACTGTATGTCCACTTCCGCCGAAGGCTCGGTAAAGGGGAAGTAGGACGGGCGGAAGCGCACCGCCAGCTCGCGCTCGAAGAACTCGCGCAGGAAGGCCTCGATCACGCCTTTCAGGTCAGCAAAGCTGGTGTGCTCATCGATCAACAGGCCTTCCACCTGGTGAAACATCGGCGTATGGGTGAGGTCTGAATCGCAGCGGTATACACGCCCGGGGCAGATGATTTTCAGCGGCGGTTGCTGGCTTTCCATTACCCTCACCTGCACTGGCGAGGTATGTGTGCGCAACACCGTATGCTCGTCGACGTAGAACGTATCGTGCATGGCTCGCGCAGGATGGTGGGCCGGGATATTCAGGGCTTCAAAGTTGTGGTAATCGTCTTCCACCTCCGGACCTTCGACGACTTCGAACCCGATGGCGGCAAAAAACGCTTCCATGCGTTCCATGGTGCGACTCACCGGGTGAATACCCCCGGTTGACTGCCCTCTGCCCGGTAGCGTGACATCAATCGTCTCCGCAGCGAGCTGTGCCTCTACGGCCGCAGCCTCAAGAGCACTCTTGCGCTCGCCGATCAGCTGCTGGAGTTCCTGCTTGACCACATTGATCTGCGCCCCCGCGGCGGGACGCTCTTCGGGGGAGAGCTTGCCCAGCCCCTTGAGCAGCGCTGTGATCTGCCCTTTCTTGCCCAGGTAGTCGACGCGCAGCTGTTCCAGCGTGGCCCCGTCGTCAGCGGCTTCGATAGCGGCTTTGGCTTGTCCCGCGAGGGTGTCGAGGTTTTCCATTAATTTGGTTCTCAATCTATGAATCAATTACTGCTGTGAGAGCGGCTGCAGCCGCGCTAGGTTCCAGCATGATGCTCAAGGCCTATCGCGGCTGTAGCCGCTCCTACGAAATAAAAAAAGGGAAAGAGCAGTGCCCTTTCCCTTTTGGTTTTACAGTGTAGCCAGCGAGCCTGCGGCAGCTATCGCCGCAGCGGGGTGGGCTTAGGCCAGCGAGGCCTTCGCTTGCTCCACAATCGCTGCAAAAGCCGGCTTGTCATGCACCGCCAGGTCCGCCAGTACACGGCGATCCAGGGCAATATCGGCTTTCTTCAGGCCGTTGATAAGACGGCTATAGCTTAGGCCATTGGCTCGGGACTGAGCGTTGATGCGTGTGATCCACAGCGCGCGGAACTGACGCTTGCGCTGACGGCGGTCACGGTAGGCATACTGCCCGGCCTTGGTTACGGCCTGCTTGGCAACCCGAAATATCCGGCTGCGGGCTCCGTAGTAACCCTTGGCCTGCTTCAGAATTTTCTTGTGACGGCGGTGAGCCACCACACCACGTTTTACGCGAGGCATGAGTCTTCTCCTTTACCTGGTAGTTAATGTCCGGCCGTTACTTGGCACGCAGCATGCGATCGATCAGAACCTCATCATTCTTGTGAATCATGGAGGTTCCGCGCAGCTGGCGCTTCCGCTTGGTCGTCATCTTGGTCAGGATGTGACTCTTGTGCGCGCTTTTACGCTTGTAGCCACCGGCGGTCTTCTTGAACCGCTTGGCAGCACCACTGTGAACTTTCGCTTTAGGCATAATAAATTACTCCGCATTCGCAATTAAAAAATAGAGAAACCAGGGCGTCACAAAGCCGCTAGCTCTTCTTCTTGGGGGCAATAACCATTGTGAGCTGTCGGCCTTCCATTTTCGGGAATTGCTCAACAGCACCCAACTCGGCCAGGTCAGCTTCCACTCGTTTGAGCAGTTCCATGCCAATTTCCTGGTGAGCCATTTCACGACCGCGAAAACGCAGCGTGACCTTGGCCTTATCGCCATTTTCAAGGAAACGTACCAGGTTGCGTAGTTTTACCCGGTAATCCCCTTCCTCCGTCCCTGGACGAAACTTCATTTCTTTGACTTGAGTCCGCTTCTGCTTCTTCTTCTGGGCAGCTTTCTGCTTCTTCGCTTCAAAGATGTGTTTCCCGTAGTCCATGATCTTGCAGACTGCGGGATCCGAATCAGCTATCAATACGAGATCCATGCTGGCGGCTTCCGCCGCCGCCTTGGCTTCACTCAGGGGTACAATACCTACCTGCTCACCGTTGGCACCAACAAGGCGAACCGGGTCCGCCGTAATCTGGTCGTTCGTCAGCGCCTTTTTTGCGGCACCTTTACTGTCTCTCTTAATGCTGATTCTCCATTAATCCAATGCAACGCGACCGCGGCGCGCTACGTCCTGTGCGAGGTGCGCTTCAAACGCGCCGAGATCCATGGATCCCAGGTCCTCGCCGCGACGTGCACGCACGGCCACTGTCTGTGATTCGACTTCTTTGTCCCCCACCACAAGGAGGTATGGGACCTTCTGAATCGTGTGCTCGCGGATTTTAAAGCCGATCTTTTCGTTTCTCAAGTCCGAAACGACCCGAAAGCCCTTGTTTTTTAAGGAATCTTCCACAGATTTGGCGTATTCGGACTGTTTGTCGGTGATATTGAGCACTACCGCCTGCGTCGGCGACAACCAGGTGGGGAATACTCCCTCGTAATGTTCGATCAAAATACCGATGAAACGCTCGAAAGATCCGAGGATCGCCCGGTGCAACATCACCGGCACCTGGCGTGAACCATCTTCGGCGACATACTGCGCATCCAGGCGACCGGGCATGGAAAAATCGACCTGTATGGTGCCCAGTTGCCATACCCGCCCGATGCAATCCTTGAGTGAAAACTCGATCTTGGGGCCATAAAACGCACCCTCACCCGGCAACTCTTCCCAGGGCAGATCCTGGGCATCGAGCGCATCTGCGAGGGCCTTTTCCGCCCGATCCCAGTCAGCATCCGAGCCCACCCGCTGCTCCGGGCGGGTAGAGAGACGGTAAATCACGTCGGAGAAACCGAAGTCGGCATAGACCTCGTGCAGGAAGTCGATAAACGCCGACACCTCGGGCTGAATCTGCTCTTCTGTACAGAATATGTGCGCATCATCCTGCACGAAGCCCCTTACCCGCATGATGCCGTGCAGCGATCCAGAGGGCTCGTTGCGATGGCAGGAACCGAACTCTGCCAGCCGCAGCGGCAGGTCACGGTAGGATTTAAGGCCCTGGTTGAACACCTGCACATGGCAGGGGCAGTTCATTGGCTTCACCGCAAACTCGCGCTCTTCGGCCTTGAGCATGAACATGTCGTCGCCGAATTTGTCCGCGTGCCCGGACTTCTCCCACAGGGACAGGTCCACCAGCTGGGGTGTCCTGATCTCCTGATAGCCCTGCGCAACCTGCTGCGCGCGCATGTACTGCTCGATGGTCTGGTAGATGGTCCAGCCCGCCGGGTGCCAGAACACCATACCCGGCGCTTCCTCCTGGGTATGGAACAGGTCCAGTTTCTTGCCGATCTTGCGGTGATCCCTTTTTTCCGCCTCCTCGAGGCGGTTGAGGTACTGCTTGAGCTGCTTCTTGTTGGCCCAGGCCGTACCGTAGACGCGCTGCAACATTTCATTGCTGGAGTCGCCGCGCCAGTAAGCGCCTGCCACCTTGGTCAGCTTGAAGGCGCCAAGCTTGCCCGTGCTGGGTACGTGAGGCCCGCGGCACAGGTCGCCCCAGTCACCTTGCTTGTAGAGGGAAATTTCCTCCCCCTCAGGCAGCTCTTCAATGATCTTTACCTTGTAGTCTTCACCGATGCCCTGGAACAGCTCTATCGCACGCTCGCGTGAGGTAACGATGCGTTGAACCGGGATATCCTCGGCCACCAGTTCCTGCATGCGCGCCTCGATCTTTTCCAGGTCTTCCGGCGTGAAATGATGCTCGGTGGCGAAGTCATAGTAGAAACCGTCTTCGATGACGGGACCGATAGTGACCTGCACACCCGGGAATATATCCTGGGTAGCCATGGCCAACAGGTGCGCGGTGGAGTGACGAATAATTTCCAGGCCCGCCTCGTCACGGTCGGTAATGATCGCGATCTCGGCATCGTCTTCTATCAAGAATGAGGTATCGCGCTCGCGACCATCGACCACGCCCGCAAGGGCAGCCTTGGCCAGGCCGGGGCCGATATCGGCGGCTACATCGTGTACAGAAACAGGTTGTTCAAAAGTGCGCTGGGAGCCGTCAGGCAGCGTAACGACAGGCATGAGCTTTCCTTGTGTCAGTGGTGACCCCTACTAAAGGCCACGTGAGTCAGCTTCAATCCGGGATATATGGCTGAATTACCGGTTCGGTGAACCGCGGTTAAAATTGGAGGCGCATTCTAGCACAGGTTTGCCGGCGAATCGCAGCTATCCGCCGTTGTGAAAATTGCCGGCCGTGGGGCGCAGTCAGCCGCTGCGCCCGGCTCGGGCACCGCCACGGGAGGCAGCCTTTTTTCGCGCTGCCTTTTTCTTCCGCCGCGCCGGCGGGCGGCCCGCAGAACGCGACGCCAGCCAATCGGCCGACTCTGCCCACACCGCGCTCTGGGCCTTGCTGCCGATAATCACCCCCATGTGGCCGCCGGGAGCTTCCCTGAACTCCTTGTCGTCTGAAGCCACCACATTGATAATGCCGCGGGCGACGTCGGGCGGCACCAGGTTGTCGGTTTTGCCGGCAAAGGCCAGCAGGTTGCAGTCTATCCGATCCAGCTCGGCGACCTCATCGCCGATGTACACCCGGCCACGGGCGAGCTGGTTTTCGTTGACCACGCCCCCGGCCATGTCCTTCACCACGCCGCCGGGATAGCGCAGCATGTTGTTCAGGTAGTCAGACGTGGTTGAATACGACTCGACAAACTCCCGGTCCCTGAGGTGCGTCACCAGGTCCCAATAGGTGGTGACGCTGCTCACCGGGTCCGTCATTTTGAACACCAGGGTGGTTACCCAGTCCGGCAGTGACAGGCGCGCCGGATCCAGGGTGTTGAGCCGAAAGTTGGAATAGTTGCTAACCAGTTGCGCCGGCCCGTCCATCGCCTGCGCCACGCTGGCGACCATGGATATCACGCCCTTGCCGGTTTCCAGGTCGATAGGACTGGCCACCGTGACGATATTGCGGATATGCCTGTCGCGGGTGAAACCCTGGTACAGCAGGCAAAACAGGCCACCCATGCACCAGCCCATCAGTGACAGCTCCTTGCTGCCCGAGTGTCGGCGCACCTTGTCGAGCGCCACACCCATCATGTCCTGTGCGTAATCGAGCATGCCCAGGTGCGCGTGCTCCTTTTTGGGTTTACCCCAGTCCACCAGGTAAACCTTGAAGCCGCGGGCAACCATGTATCTTACCAGGCTGCGCTGGGGCATCAGGTCAAAGGTCTCCGTGGTCACCCCCAGCGGGGGCACCAGCACCAGGGGCACGGCGTGCTGCTGGCGCTCGATCGGCATCTTGCTGCCATCGACCAGCTCGATTTCGTCGTCGTCAGGTAACTCGTAGTAGCGCACGGACATCAGGTCGCCATCGTGTACCAGCTCAAACCAGGTGCGGCCGGACTTGATCAGCGTATCGCGTTTGAACAACCAGTCGATGCTGTTGGCAGTAGAGGAGGCCAGGCGCTGGTTCAGGGCGAGGCCACGGTCCAGTGCGATGCGGGAAAGTTTATTCATCACGCTGCCTCCCCTTTGGCCACCAGTTCCTCCAGGTCGGCGAGCGCCTTACCCAGGTAAACCGCCATGCGCTGCAGGTGCGGCAGTGTATCCCTGGCCCCGGTGAAGCCAACGTTCAGGGTGCCGGCGTAACTGACACAGTCAATGCTCAGCGCGCTGAACTGCAACAGCGGGTTCAGTGGATAGACCGCTTCCAATCGTGCGCCGTTGTAATAGCAGGTCTTTTCAGCGCCGGCGGTGTTGGATACCGCGAGATTGTATAGCGGCGGTACAAATTGCCCCAGCTTTTCGATCTGGCTGGCATATATCGGGGCCGCCCGTAAGAGCACGTATGACGTCACTGACTCCTCCGGCAACGAGGCGCGGTCGCGGCGAACTTCCTTCATGGTCTTCTTGACGCATTGCAGTCGCTTCAGTGGATCAGCAATGTGGGTACCCAGCGGCATGCGCAGGCCGGCTATGGCATTGCCGGCGAGGTGCTGGCCGCGCTCCTGCAGTGACACCGGTATCATGCCCACCAGGGACTCATCCGGCAGCGCGTTGTACTCCTTGAAAAAACGGCGCAGGGAACTGCCGCAAAGATAGGTCAGTATCTCGTTCACCGTACTGTCCGTGGCATCCGCCACTGCCTCGATACGCTGCTGATCAAACTGCTGGGTAGCGAAACGGCGCTGGGCATTGATACGGCGATTCAGTGTTGAACGGGGCGTACCCCGGGGCAAGAGGAAGCTGTTGCGCTCGCTCGGCCGCAGCGCACCGCTCAGCAGGCCCAGTGCCGCCCGGCCCATGGCGGCTGCGGAATCAATCGACTCCGCCAGCCCTGGCCACTGCAGGTTTTCAGCAATGTCTTCATGCTGGTCGCGGTTCACCGGAGGTTGTGCCCACAACGGTTCCACGCTCCGCGAGCGCGCACTGTGCGACAGTGTTGCCAGCAACGCGGGTACGCCGTTCACGCCTTCCACCAGCGCGTGATGCATCTTGATATAGAGGGCGAAGCGATCGCGCTCGAGGCCCTCGATCAGGTGCACTTCCCACAGCGGCCGCCCGAGGTCCAGGGCACTGCTGTGCAGACGGGATATCATCTGTCCAAGTTCCCTTTCACCCCCCGGCTCCGGCAGGGCCGAGCGCCGAAAGTGGTAATCAATATCGAAGTCCTCGTCCACCACGGTGCGATAGCCGATGCCTTTGGCAAGACGGTAATTCCAGGGTGCTACCGGCTGCACGCTGCGCATCTGCTCGGCGAGCTGCACAAAATACTTTGCGCCACAGTTCCGCGGCTTCTGGAACACCGACAGCACACCCATGTGCATGGGTGTATCCGAGGTTTCCATCATCAGCCAGACGGCGTCCAGCGGTTTGATGCGAGTCGTCTTCATAAGTCTGTCAGGTCGATGCGGTTCGGGCCGGGAAGTATACCAAGTCCGCGGCAGCATGAGATACCACCCGGGCGCGATCGTCAGCTTGAGGAGGATCCCTGCGCGACGGTACCACGGGTGCCGGGTATCGGCAGTGCCCGCACCACCCTGCGCAGCGGACCATTGGCGCGGATTGCATCAAAGGGATAGCAGGTGACCAACAGTAACTGCTCTGGCGCGGACAACAGTGGCAGCCCCTGCCAACGGCTATCCACGGTGACGGCGTCCACCACGCGATAAGCATGAACGTCGCCAGAGGGTCGCTGCAAAACCAGGCGCATCTCCGGGCGCAGGTCCCGCAGGAAAGCGAAGTGGGTGTCCCGATGCCCGCTGACCAGCGTCACGCCCTCCTCTCCCGGCAGGCCCAATCCGCTGTCCAGTCCCGGGCCAAATGCCAGGGCATGTCCGCCATCTCCGTACAGTATATGACGCGACACCTGCAACTTTGGCACCGAGAGCTGCGCCACCGGCCAGGTATCAGCCCAGGGCCACGGCCTGTGTGGCGCCCCGTCACTCGCCAGCGTCGCCGCCCACGCCCGCTCCACCAGTATCGGCGCCAGCCAGGCCTTGGCGTGAATCAGCCCCGCGCTCATGAATTGTTGCAGTGCCACAATGAGCACCAGTGCCGCGACGAGTTTGAGGCCGCGGTCAGGCATAGCGACCTTCCTGTCTGCAGGCGTAAACCACGACTGCAAGCAACAGCAGCAAACAGCCAAACCAGAGCTTGGCCGCAGCCGTGGTCGCGGTGCGTGCGAACGCATAGGGCTGTGGAGATTGCCCGGCCGGCCGGGTATTGGGCACAGCAGCGCTGCCGGTATCGGCATCGTCTGGACGGGATATCACCTGTTCCACTGCGACAAAACTGGTGTAGGGGCTGAGCAACTGGTGCTGCAGGGCCAGGGCCAACACCTCGCCACGCACTGCGTCAGAACTCTCGCCGTGGCGCAGGGTACCCAGCAGTGACTGTATTTTCTTGCGTGCCCACAGCGATGCTACACCATCGTGACTGGAACCGGCCTGCTCCTTTGTTGCCCCGGGCCAGGGCACCCGGTTCTGCCAGTGCGTATTCGCCAGGCGACCACTAACCCGCAGCGCCTGCTGCGGCGGCGCGTCGTGCAACCTGACGGCCAGCACCAGGGGCTCGCCGAGATAAAGATCGGGCACGCGCTGGGGCCAGACTTCTGCCCCTGCCGGCCAGTCGACCTCCAGGTCAACGGCAACCGGCGACGCCAGCTGCCGGAACAGGGCCGCCATTTTGCCCGCCACCTCACTGACCTGGCCTATGGCGGTAAAACTGCCACGGCCAAAATCGGCTGCACGGCGCATAAACCAGCTGTTGGGCGCGGAGCCAATGGCCACGGTAAACAGCCGCGACGCTCCCAGCGAACTGGCAATCTCGCTGAACAAGGCATCTTCGTTGGCGACTGCACCATCAGTGATAAATACCACCTGGCGCAATGCCGGCTGCGGCGCAAGCTCGTCCGCGCTTACCGGGGACAGCAGTGCGGCACGCAGGGCCGACAGCATTTCGGTGCCCCCGGATGCCTGCAGGTGGCGGGTAAACTCCATCGCCAGCTGCAGGTTATGCGCTGTTGCCGGTCGCGCGCGGCTGAACAGGGCGCGGTGGCTGTCATTGAATTCAATGATATTGAAGGTATCTTCAGGACGCAGCCATTGCAGTGCACTCGACACACTGGCCCGCGCCTGGCGAATGGGCTCTCCGCCCATGGAGCCCGATGTATCCACTACCAACACAAGCTCCCTGGGCGGTGGACTGGGTGCGCGCTCTAGCTGCGGCGGTAGCACCATGAGTAAGCCATACCATGCGTTGTCGACTCGCTCGGTAAACAGCGCAGCTGTGGGCGCTGCGCCGGTCACCGGGCGCCAGACCAACTCAAAGTCGCGATCCATCTCGGCCACGCCGTCGGCCAGTTCCAGCTCATAAATTCGCTCGCGACGGGCGAGCGCAACGTCGTGATAGGTGGCCTCCACGCTCGCCAGGGGCATGCCCGCATCAAGGCGGACGCGAATGGATAGCGGGTTAAGCGGTTTTACGTTATTGCCCGGTTGGCGATGTTGCGGTGGCGACACCGCGTTTGCCTCCGCTACCTGATCGGTCGCCAGTGCCCAGCCGTGGCTGTTCAATTCGGTTACGCCATCTGCCGGCCCCCGCTCCAGCGGAACACCTGGGATATACCGGGCAGTAATGGTGGTAGGCAGGCGCAGGGAAAAGGTTCCAGCGCGATAGTCGACCTGCTGCACAAACTCCAGTGACACCAGGACCTCCTCCCCCGGGGCAATATTGGCGACTCGCGTGGTGAACAGGTTGGGGCGCTGCTGCTCGAGCAGGGACGCCTTCTTGCCCGCTTTGAGGGCAGCCTTATAGGTTGAGCGCGCGGCGGATTTCTCCTGTATCTGGCCGATAATGCGCCGCTCCCCCAACTGCATATGCATCGCCCTCACCGCGGCATTGCCGGGCAGTGGAAAGACGTAAACGCCTTCCATCCATTTCGCTGTGTCATTGCGAAACACCTGCTGCAGCCGGACCACTGCCACCATGCCCGCGATCTCCAGGTCGATTTCACTGCGCTGCATCACCGCGGGATGCGCAGTGCCTGCCGCATCGGATAACATCAACTGGCCACTGCCCACCCCTGCCAGGCTGCCCTGCTCGGCACGGGCCGTGGCGGCGGACAGCAGCAGTAAGGTCAGCATAGTCAGGAGTAAAGTTGGCAGGCAGCGAAAGATCAGCCACCAAGATAGTCCGCCAAAACGCCGCTGGTCACGCAGCAAACTCCGGTAAATCACCATAACGCCCTCTCTCCAAAATCATCGTGTCGAGATTACAGCGCAGCTTTGTGGCTGTAGAGGAGACGAAAAATGGCAAAGCGCTGGGCAATTGTGATGAATAGTGGCAAGCGCTTGAGCTGGTGGCCGTTATCTGGAACCATGCCATGTCACCCTTAAGCCCTGCCCACACGCCATGTCGCAACATATCGCCATTGTCGAAGACGAGGCGGCCATAGCCGAAAATTATCGTGATCACCTGCGTCGCCAGGGCTTCAGAGTGTCCCTGTATGGCGACCGCAACTCGGCCGCGACGGCGTTTCGTGACCGTTTGCCCGACCTGGTCATCGTCGATATCGGACTGGGTGAAGAAATGGAAGGCGGATTCGACCTGTGCCGTGAACTGCGGGCGCGGTCGGCCACGCTGCCCATCGTGTTCCTGACCGCCAGGGATTCCGAGCTCGACGAAATCTCCGGGCTGCGGCTCGGTGCAGACGAGTACCTCACCAAAGGCATATCCAATGCCCAGCTGCTGGCCCGCATACATGCCCTGCTACGCCGCGTGCGCGCCCTGACCGCGCCCGAGCGTGAGGAACAGCTGTTGCAACAGGGCGAGCTGGAAATGAACCTGGAACGCATGACCACATGCTGGCGCGGCAAGCCCGTGGACCTGACCGTCACCGAATTCTGGATGGTCAACGCCCTGGCCCTGCACCCGGGACATGTGAAAAGCCGGCAGCAGTTGATGGACAGCGCCGACGTGGTCCTGGACGACAACACCATCACGTCCCACATCAAGCGTATAAGACGCAAGTTTCTCCAGCACGACGAAAGCTTTGCCGCCATTGAAACCGCCTATGGCGTGGGTTACCGATGGAAAGGCTGAACTTCAGCCTGCGCCGTCAGCTGATAATCGTTTCCCTGTTCCTGTTGACTCTGCCCTGGGCGGGCTGCCAGTTCATCAGGGAACTGGAGGATGCACTGGGTAATGCCCAGCAGCAGGCCCTGCGCGCTACCGCGGAGACGGTGGCGGCAATGGCCGGCGAGCGCCCCGGGCTCATCTACGTCGACCCAGAGCGAATGGCGGCGACAGATGCACCCGCGGCGCCGGTTTACGCCACGCCGGCAACACAGCGCGTGGTGGTAGATGGCTACGCGGAGGAATGGGAAGACGTTGCACAACAAGCCTGGACATCATCGCAACAAGGCAGCGACCTCGTCGTGCGCACACAGGCGGCGACGCAGGATGACAGGCTCTACCTGCTGCTCAAGGTGCACGATAGGCAGGTCGTTTATGACAACCCGGGTTTAACACGAGCCCCTAATGGTGACCGGCTGCTGTTGCGCCTGTGGGCCGGTGGCGAACGCCAGGACTACGTGCTCACCACCGCCGCACCGGGGCGCCTGCAGGCAAGGAAAATCGGCGCCACAGCACCCGGTAGCGACGCGGCTGGCATTTGGGGCTACTGGCAGGACGCGCTGCACGGATACACGCTGGAGCTGGAACTGCCACTGCCGCTGACCGGGGAACGACTGGGGTTTTTGGTGATCGACAGCGACGCTGCCAACCTGGCCTTCAACGAGCGCGGCCATGCCTCCGGTGACGAGAGCAGCAATTTTGTTGACCACAACAATGCGCTCCCTGCAGCGAGAAGCACGGCGGGCAATATCAGCCCAGGGCAAGCAGGTGCCCCACCCTGGCTGATTCGCACTCCCCCTGCCGCTGCCATGGCATTATCCCCGTTCCGGGCCCAGACCTACTCCATACAGTTGCTGGACAATGCTGGCTGGGTAGTGGCGGACTTGCCGGCACCGGACGCTGCCGCGGGCAAATCCGATACCTTCTGGTTGTTGCGCTTCATCTACAGGAATATCCTGGCAGATGACCGACTGCCCTACCCTGACCCGGCGGAGCAGCCAGGAAAACTGGCTCCCGCAGAAGTCGACATGGCCCTTGGCGGCACTGCCACCAACCTGCGTTATCGCGATCCGTCCAGCAGCAACAGGCAACTGCGCGTCGCGGCCGTCCCGGTCAGGCACGGTGGGCAGGTTATCGGCGCGGTAATCACACGCCAGAGCAGTGAACAGTACCTGTCGCTGACCGACAAGGCCTTCAGCCGATTGCTCGGCTACAGCGCCATCGCCATCGCCGTGGGTTCACTTGGCTTACTGGGCTACGCGACGCTGTTGTCCTGGCGCATCCGCAAATTGAGTCGCTCGGCCCAGGCTGTCATCGCCGCCGACGGGTCGATACGCGGTAGCTTCCCGCACAGCTCGGCGCCCGACGAAATCGGCGATCTCTCGCGGCGATACGCTGAACTGCTGCAACGCTTGCGCGAGTACAATGATTACCTGCGAACACTCAGTCGCAAGCTGGCACACGAGTTGCGCACGCCGATCGCGGTAATAGAAACCTCTCTTGAAAACCTGGAAGAAACCACCGCGAACCCGGCACAGGCCGGCACCTACCTCAATCGCGCAAGGCAGGGGCTGCATCGCCTGAACAGCATACTGGGCGCCATGAGCGAAGCCAGCAGGCTGGAGGAAAGCCTGTCACAGAACCCACTGGTGGAAACAGACCTGGTACCACTACTGCGGGAACTGGCAGAAGCCTACGGGGCGGTCTATCACGATCACCCCGTGAAAGTGTCACTGCCGGAACAGGGCCAGGCCCGCGTGCTGGCAGCACCGGAACTGGTGGTGCAGTTGCTGGACAAACTGATGGACAACGCCGCGTCGTTCAGCCCGCAAGGAGAGCCACTGATACTCTCGCTAGATCGCGTCGAGGAACGCTGGCATATCTCGGTCAGTAATAGTGGGCCACTACTCCCTGCCGATGTGCACAGCACCCTGTTCGAACCGATGGTGTCACAGCGACCCGCGGACGACCCGCAGTTACACCTGGGTCTGGGGCTGCATATCGCCAGACTGATCAGCGAGTACCTGGACGCAGAGATCAGCGCCGCCAATACCAGCACGCCACCCGGCGTCCGCATCACTGTCAGCCTGCCGGTGCTGTGACAAAAAAAAGGCCCCTTTCGGGGCCTTTCGGTAGCTACTACAGACCTTACTGCGGACCGCCTGGCTCGGAAAGTGCTTCCATCACCTGGTCCAGCGAGAAGCTGGCCGCCTTCTGGCGCGGCGGATACTTCTTGAATGTCTCCAGGAATTCACCGACGTAAGCCTGTGCCGGTACCAGCATATAGGCGCGATCGATCATCCAGTCAAAATACGTGTTGGATGTGAGCGGTGCGCGCTCATACGGATCGCGACGCAGGTTGAAGATCAGCGGCACGCGCAGCGGTACAAAGGGCTCCATCCACACGCGGAAAGTACCGGCAGTCTTCTGCTCCATGAACACGAGCTTCCAGTCCCGATATCGCAGCGCTGTCAGGTCACCGTCATCGGAGAAGTAGAAGATCTCGTCGCGAGGCGCCGCATCACTTTCACCGGTCAGGAACGGCAGGAAGTTATAGCCGTCGAGGTGGACGGTGTATTTACGCCCGATGGCGCGGTGGCCCTTGAGCAGTTTTTCCTTGACGTCAGGCTCGCCGGCAGCGGCCACAAAAGTGGGCAGCCAGTCCATGTGGTGCATGATTTCATTGGACACGGAACCGGCTTCGATCTTGCCAGGCCAGCGCACCATGGCCGGCACCCGCCAGCCACCTTCCCAGTTGGTGTTTTTCTCACCGCGGAAAGGCGTCATCGCCGAATCGGGCCAGGTATTCATGTGCGGGCCGTTGTCGGTGGAATAGAAAACGATGGTGTTGTCGGCGATGCCCAGCTCATCCAGCTTGTCGAGGAACAGGCCGATGTGGGCATCGTGCTCGAGCATGCCGCAGGTATAGGGGTCCTTGCCCCGCCGCGGGTATTGCTCCTGGCACCATTTCATCTTTTCGTCAGAGACGTGGGTGCGGAAGTGCATACGCGTGCCGCTCCACCAGACGAAGAAGGGCTTGCCGGCCTGATGCGCCTTCTCGATGAATTTCAGCGCTTCAGCAGCGGTGTCATCGTCAACCACTTCCATGCGCTTTTTCGTCAGCGGACCGGTATCCTCGATTTTGCCATCCGCAGAAGAGCGAATAACGCCTCGTGGCCCGAACTTTTTACGAAACTCGGGATCCGTGGGGTAGTCCGCGTTTTCAGGCTCTTCCTCGGCATTCAGGTGATACAGGTTGCCGTAGAATTCGTCGAAACCATGGTTGGTCGGCAGGTGCTCGTCGCGATCACCCAGGTGGTTCTTGCCGAACTGCCCGGTCATGTAATCGTGATTCTTCAGCAGGCCGGCGATAGTCGGGTCTTCCTCACGCATGCCCAAATCAGCACCCGGCAGGCCAACCTTACTGAGGCCGGTCCGGAATACCGACTGGCCCATAATGAATGAGGATCGCCCCGCCGTGCAGCTCTGCTCGCCGTAGTAGTCAGTGAAGATCATGCCTTCATTGGCGATACGGTCAATATTGGGGGTCTGGTACCCCATCATACCCATGGTGTAGGCACTGATATTGGACTGACCAACATCGTCACCCCACACCACCAGGATATTGGGTTTATCCGCTGCTTGCGCACCCAGGGCCGCAAAGGCCAGCGTGCCGGCAACCAGCGATTTGGTGAATTTCAACATTAAAAACTCCTTATATGGAAACGGGAAGCGATTCCCTGCAGCAAACATAGTCGATTCCGCGGGAAAAACAACCGTTAACGCCCGCTGTCGCCGTTATTTTGAGAGAAAGGCCGCCTGCTTTATTTCGGCCAACTGGTCGCGCAGGGCCGCCGCCTCCTCGAACTCGAGGTTTTTGGCGTGTTCCTGCATCTGCGACTCCAGTTGCTTGAGTTTTCTCGACAGTGCGGCCGGTGACAACTGGGCCACTTCCGCACCGAATGACAGACGCGGCTCGGCAACCTTTTTAGCCTTGGCCTTACCGCGAGTCGGCATGCGCCGCGCGCCCTCCATGATGTCCTGCACGCTCTTTTCCACGCCTTTCGGGATGATGCCGTGCTCCAGGTTAAACGCTACCTGTTTCTCCCGCCTACGCGCGGTTTCTGCCATCGCTCGCTCCATCGAGCCGGTTACCTTGTCAGCATAGAGAATGGCTCGTCCATTCAGGTTGCGTGCGGCGCGGCCAATGGTCTGGATAAGCGAGCGGTCCGAGCGCAGGAAACCCTCCTTGTCTGCGTCCAGGATCGCCACCAGGGAGACCTCCGGCATATCCAGGCCCTCCCGCAACAGGTTAATACCCACCAGCACATCGAACTCACCAAGGCGCAGGTCGCGAATAATCTCAACACGCTCGACCGTGTCGATGTCCGAGTGTAGGTAGCGCACGCGCACGTCATGCTCCGCCAGGTATTCGGTCAGGTCCTCGGCCATACGCTTGGTCAGGGTGGTAACGAGGACACGCTCCCCACGCGCGACTGTGCTATGAATCTGCCCGAGCAGGTCATCTACCTGCGATGTGGCCGGGCGAATTTCAACCTCCGGATCCACCAGGCCGGTGGGACGCACCACCTGCTCCACCGTGCGACCCGCGTGCTCTTTCTCATAGGGACCCGGGGTGGCGGAAACGAATATCGCCTGCGGCACCAGTTTTTCCCACTCTTCAAAGCGCAGTGGACGGTTGTCCAGGGCCGAGGGCAGCCTGAAGCCGTATTCGACCAGGGTTTCCTTGCGCGAGCGGTCACCGCGATACATGCCGCCTATTTGCGGGATGGTCGCATGGGATTCGTCAATGATGACCAGTGCGTTGTCCGGCAGGTACTCGAACAGCGTGGGCGGAGGCTCGCCAGCAGCGCGGCCGGAGAGATAGCGGGAGTAGTTCTCCACTCCCTGGCAATAGCCGAGCTCGCGAATCATTTCCACGTCATACCGGGTGCGCTGCTGCAGCCGCTGCGCCTCTACCAGCTTGTTGTTGTCCTGCAACTGCTTGACGCGTTCGGCCAGCTCCGCCTCAATCTTGTCGACGGCATCGAGCATGACATCCCGTGAGGTGACGTAATGACTCTTGGGGAAAATGGTGACCCGCGGCAGCTTGCTCTCCACGGCACCGGTCAGGGGATCGAACAGGGTGATATTGTCAATTTCCTCGTCAAACAGCTCGACGCGCACCGCTTCCCGCTCGGAATCGGCAGGGAAGATATCAATCACGTCGCCGCGCACGCGATAGGTTCCGCGGGAAAAATCCACATCGTTACGCGTGTACTGCAGTTCAGCCAATTGCCGCAGTATCTGGCGCTGGTCGATAAACTCCCCCCGGGACAGGTGCATAACCATCTTGAAATAGGACTTCGGGTCGCCAAGGCCGTAGATGGCCGAGACCGTGGCCACAACCAGGCAGTCTTCTCTCTCCATCAGCGCCTTGGTCGCAGACAGGCGCATCTGCTCAATATGGTCGTTGACCGAGGCATCCTTCTCTATGAACGTATCCGAGGACGGCACGTAAGCTTCGGGTTGGTAATAGTCGTAATAGGAGACGAAATATTCCACCGCATTATTGGGGAAGAAGTCCTTGAACTCACCGTACAGCTGGGCCGCCAGTGTCTTGTTGTGTGCCATTACGATGGTGGGGCGCTGCAGCTGCGCCACCACCTGCGCCATGGTGAAAGTCTTGCCCGACCCGGTCACGCCCAGCAGGGTCTGGGAGGCCAGGCCCGCCTGCACGCCCTCAACCAGCTGGTGGATGGCCTGTGGCTGATCGCCGGCGGGCTGGAATTTAGAATGCACTTCAAATGGACGCGACACGGTGTTTTGCCTGTAACTGGGGTGAAAAATACCCCAGCATTATCATTCACATAGCGACCGATTGCAGCCCGAATTCAGGAATCGTCCACGGGCCGAAATAATCCGTTTGCGGGTGTTGACCCCACCTCCCCCGATCATTAATATACGCGGCCTCTGGTTAACGCTTAATTCCGCCTTAGCTCAGTTGGTAGAGCAAATGACTGTTAATCATTGGGTCGCTGGTTCGAGCCCAGCAGGCGGAGCCATATAAAGAAAAGCCCTGATGTCGGATGACATCGGGGCTTTTTTTCGCCTGCGTAGTTGCCCGCTAACCTATTCCGGGGCCCGCTTGTACCCGAACAGCCCGCGCAGGGCTTTCCAGGTGTGGCGCAGCGCATCTGACAGCAACCTGGCACCCTCCACCACCGCGGGCAGCGGGTCCTTCCACGACCACAGCGCATAGGATCGCGCCTGGAATACGCTTCGCAGCCAGGCAACAGGCGTCAGGCTTCGATCGGCCAGACGACCCGGCAGGGTTTTCAGATCGCGTGAAAAATGTATCCAGAAAAGGTGTTGCAAACGCGGCGCCAGGTCAACTGCCGAGAGTGCGTGCCCCGACAATTCGAGGTAGTTAAGCCAGGGTAGGTTCATGCCACAGTCATACAGGTGGCCGATGGAGGAGAATGGCCTGGCATTAAAATCAACAAGTAGAAGTTCGTCGGTCTCGATATCGTGCAACCACTCGATACCGAAAATGCCATGATAGCTGCTGACCGCAAGCAGTTTCTCGGTCTCAGCAAAAAGACGACGCTCGAACTGGCTTGAACCAGATAGAGGAATCTCGCCATAGCAGGTCGCGCCGAGGTCCCGCTTCCACTGGCGTATGCGCTTGTGCGCAGCCATGGTGATCGGTCGACCGAACTTATCGCTGACCCCGTAGCAGTCGTAGATATTGCCGTCGCCCCCCTGGCGCAACTGCTGGATCACCAGTTGCGCGATACCGCTTGTTCGCGTCTGGGCCTGTAATTCGCCCACCGTTTCCAACTGAAGATTCTTGACCCCAAGCGAGCAGTTCTCAATGTTTTGATACAGGGGTTTTAGCAGGTACGGTGGATCATTCTGTTCAGCCCAATGTGTTATCTGTTCTTGACTATCCGGCGTCAACTGAGCCGGCGCACTTACACCTGCTTTGGCCGCCAGACGCGCGAGGCCGGCCTTGAAAATTATTTCCTGTAACTGTGACTGGTCACAAAGTGAGAAGTGAGCACGCATCGACAGCTTATCCCGATTCTTTGCCAGCAGCAGTGCGAGACCATCAGACGTGGGTATGATCACGGGTTTGTTGCTGAAACCGCCAAGGAATGCCATCAATGACGCTACCAGGTCTTGCTCGCTGTTGTTTGGCATCTTCACCAGCTTGCAGCAGCGCGACCATCGGCCGATGTCCCGCTTCTCGAGCGAGACGCCGTATACCTCAACGCCCGCAGCCACGAGACATCGAGCGGTAGCCACGCCGGTATAGTCAAATCCTAAAATCACTGCGACGCTGGGTACCGCTGTTACCCGTGCCGTCTCTTCCTGGGGCATGCAAATACTCTATTGTTGTTCAGGCTGAGCAAAGAGGCTCTTCATTGTGACAAGGACGGTGGCTTCGAGTTCGATGCCCGGGCTTTTGGTTACCTTTCGACGTCGCAGTGTGCCAAATAATGTTGCTTGCTGGTATCCACAATGGACGAAAGTGAGAACCGACACACCAGTGACTGTCACGACGCTATGCCGCTTGCAACCCGCTATCGGGCATCCCGGCTCAGGCATCTACCGCGAAGCTGCTCATGCCAGGGCACAAAATGATCGACATCAATAATCAGGGCGGCCGTTCGCAGGAGTCCAGATTTCCATGCCTCAGGCCGCAATTCAGCCTGAGCCCTCTCATAACCCCGGTATTTGTGAGACTATTAGTGGTCAGGCCACCAATTATTTCGCCATGGAGTCAGCATGAAAGTGGGTAAGCCGAAGCGGCAGCGATTTGCCCTGATTCAGGAAGAGGCAGGCATCTCCATGGGCATCTCCGCCAACCTCGCCCTCGCCGGGCAACACGCTGCAATCACGCTGCATGAGCAGTACCAGCGCTGGCTGAAACGTGACCGCTTTCACGCCTGGGGACATTACAAGCGCGAATACTTCACCGTTGCGGTCGGCGGCGGCAACACGGTTAAGGCGCAGTACCGAGCCTGGCTCGACGGGTTTTCAGGAAGCATTGACTGGTTGGCTCACGTCCGCTTCTTTTTCCTCGAAGAGACCGCCGGGGAAAGCGGCTGGGAGAGCGCCGAGCACGCCCTGATCATGCACTTCATCGTGCCGCTGACACGGAAACTCAGCAAACAGAAAGGCCGTCGCTCACTGGCCAGGACCCTCGGCCTGGACAGCGGTGCCGACGAGGACGATATCATTGATGCGGCCGTGGCGAGGTTAATTCACCCGATCAACATTGCGCCGGTTACCCAGGCCCTGGAAACCAAAGACCGGCGCAAGGCCCTGCGCCTGGCGCGCATCGAGGCGCAACGCTATGCCGACAGTATCCGCAACAAGCTCGGAGCGTCGATGGCATTCCACTGTATCTGTAGTGGTGTCGGCAAGGACGGCACTCTGGGCGCATTTTCACCCTATACGCCAGAATTGGCTGAGCGTCAGGCCGATGCGGTGCTACTCAAAAAAGACTCCGGTTCACTGCGTATCGCACTCAGCCGTGGCGTTCTGGTCAACGCCGAGCAGATCTACCTGATTGTTTCGGGCATGCATAAACTGAAAGCGCTGGGCCGTTTCGAGATGGAGGAAGCCACCGACTTCGAGCAAACCGTGATGGAGACTCCATTGCGCATGCTGCGGGAAAATCGCGAAATTGCGGAGAAAGTGTACATATTCGCCGACGAGCAGGCACTGCACTTCAGTGAAACCCAGTTCCAGTTCAGTGAACGCGGCCAGGCAGTCACCATCAAGGCCGAGACGCGTCCGGGCGAGGAAGAAAACGGCGTTCACATACTGCTCCTGCACGGATTCATGGGCCTGTTCAGTTTCGCCAACCTGCTGATACGCCTGCCCAGCGCGTGGGAAGTCTCGGCGTTGCACAGGGGCAGCCGGGCGAAGTTCATGGATAACAAGGACATCTTCCCCCACTACGCTCGGGCGCTGCGCAAAGCGATACTGAGCAATTGGCGCAATAAGCGCCCGGTGCCCATCGCCGGGCATTCCATCGCCGGTGTCATCTCTGACCACCTGCTACTGTCGATACTCGGCGACTATGAAGCGGAGATTCCACGCTACGAGGATCTCAACAAGGAGAATCGCGCCCTGGTGGATGCGTTGCGCGCGTCCGGAATCATCCACCTCGCCACCTGGTCGCCCACAGATGGGCCGAATACCGGTGCCAACATAGGCTCCCTGGTTTCTCACCTGCGCAACGCTACTGACCTGGACTACAGTGGCCTGGAGCGCACCTACACGGTTGGCGAGGATGGCAGGCTACAGCCCGCCCACGGGGACAAGCTCGCCAGTAGCGCTGACAATCTGTCCGGCCTCGACAACTTCCTCAAGCGCCGCATATCACGCCCGCTGATCAACGGCATGACCGTGGGACTCCGGAGTCTGCTGAACAACCAGACCGTGCAGCAACGTATGTTGAATTCAGACATGCCCTACGTGATGAGGCTGGTCGGCGGCCGGCTTCTGAAAACGGCGTCGCTCTATGGCCTGGCCAAGGAGGTCAACGCCGCCCTGCATGATCCCGTCACCTACCAGGCGCGACACCTCAAGGCACTGGACATACTGCTGGCCTACGACATACCGTTTCTCAGTATCATTCACCAGGACGACTTCCTGGTGTCTGCCCGCCGACACCGAGAGGAGCATCGCTACCTGCTGAATGCGCGCTTGCGCAAGGAAGGGGTCTCGCGTGAATCAGATTTACGTGTTCCCGCGCGCCTGGTCATCCTGCCCCGCGAACACGAGCAACTCTCGGTAGACCCGCTCAACCCCCATCTTCTGGTCATGTCTACCTCCCCCGAGGGCAACAGCATGGCCCGTCAGATAACAGCAGCGATGACCCGCTTCGTCAACGAGAACGTCGCCAGGGCTGTTCGCAACAAGGTGCTGCCACCGCTAGCCAGCGTCAGTTCCTGGCAACGCAAACAGAAAAAACCGCGGCGTAGCAGGGTAGCCTAGAGCCAGTCCCGGGCGTATTATTGTGCGCTTCAGCTGATTCGAGGGTTCCACCAATGAAAATGCTTTATTTTAGATTCAGGGCCTTTGTTGTTACCTGGCTGCTGCGCCTGATTCCGCGCAATGCACCCGTGGTATACAAAGGACAGGGATCGTCCATTACCTTGACGGAACAGGTAGCCATCCTGGGCCTGAAGAAGGTATTGATCGTTACCGACAGCTTTCTCGGCGGCTCTGGCATACTCGATGGCATCAAGGCGCAGCTTGATAAAGATGGCATACCCTACTCTGTTTTTGACGGCGTCCTGCCCGATCCGGCTTTCGACCAGGTTCAGGCTGGCGAGGCACAGATGCGCACCGAGAGTTGCGACACTGTCATGGCAGTGGGTGGCGGGTCCGTACTGGATGCCGCCAAACTGATTTCCCTGCTGCACACCAACCCCGGCGACCTGGCCTCTTTCGATGGTATCCAGAAAGCAAATAATCCCGGTGCGCCGCTATTCGCCATACCGACCACGGCGGGTACAGGTTCTGAAATAACCCTGGCTGCAGTGATTACCGACCCGCAAACGCACCGCAAGGTCCCGGTGGTCGACAGCAAGCTGATACCGGGCTACGTGGCGCTCGACGCCGACATTATGAAGGGGATGCCGCCCGGCATCACCGCCGCTACCGGCATGGACGCGCTGACCCACGCAGTCGAGTCGTACCTTTCGCGAGCCTCTACCGCTTCGACTGAACTGCAGGCGACGGCGGCCATTCGCCTGATTTTCAAGTACCTGACCCGGGCCTGGCACGATGGGAACGATATGGAAGCGCGCGACGCCATGGCAATCGCATCGTTCTATGCCGGCGCCGCCTTCGGCCGCACGTCAGTCGGTTACGTCCACGGTGTGGCCCATCAACTGGGCCGTGTTTGCCATACCCCACACGGCAATGCCAACGCCATGGTGCTGCCAGAGGTACTGGCCGCCTACGGCAACTGCGTTCATTCGCGTCTGGCGGATCTGGCGATACTGGTGGAGCTTGGCGACAAGGGCGAGAGCGAAGCGGCGCTGGCGCAGAAGTTCATACAGGCGATTATCGCCATGCGCGCTGAAATGGAGCTGCCTTTGAAGCCAAAAGATCTACAGGCCAGTGATATCCCCGGCATCGTTGAGGAGGCCTTGAAGGAAGCCGGCGACCTCTACCCTGTGCCCCGCTACATGTCAGAAACCGAAATAACTACTATTGTCAGGGCGCTGTTGCCAGCAGCCTGAACCCAATAACACGGCAGCACCAGTCAACCTAGAAGGATTAGACCATGGCCAGGGAATTCACCGCCTTCAGCTTTATCAGCCGGCTTGTATTCGCACTTGTCCTTGTTTTTGGCACCTACAACCCTACCGACTATTCCTATGTCAGCTGGGTTATGAACGAAACTACCACTTTCGGTCCTGTCACCGCGCTGGTGGGCGTGGCGCTGCTGATCGCCTGGATCGTGTTTCTGCGCGCCACCTTCATGTCCATGGGCTGGCTCGGCATCATCCTCGGCGCGGCGCTGTTTGGCTGTGTAGTGTGGTTGTTCGTGGACCTCGGATGGCTGGCGCTGGATTCCAGCGGCGCCATTACCTGGGTAGCCCTGGTACTGGTCGCATTCCTGCTGGCTGTAGGGATGTCGTGGTCACACATCCGTCGCCGCCTGACCGGGCAATTTGACGTCGATGACGTTGAAGACTAGCGTTGCCCGGCACTGACGCGCGGGTCAGGAAGACTTTTCCGGGAACAGTTCCTTCACGTTTGAGGAAACGACGGGAACCTTTGGCTGGCTGCCCTGATCGGCCTGCTTGTTCCAGATATAGTCGTGACGCACTTCCTGTTCGCTGAACCCGCTGACAGCCTTGCGCAAGACCTCGGTAATGCCGGCACAATCCAGCCCGTCGCAATAGCGCATCAGCTCGGAAACATAACCATGCATCTGCCCGTAGGACAGGCATTCCTCTTCGGCACGCATGATCATCGGGTGCCCGGTACCCGCCACGTTACTGCCCAGCAGCAACTCTTCATAGAGCTTCTCACCGGGGCGCAAACCAATGAATTCGATGTCGATATGATGACCGACATGGTTGTCGTGATTCATCTCGTACCCGCTCAGGCGGATCATGCGTCGGGCGAGGTCGACAATGCGCACCGGTTCGCCCATGTCGAGTACGAACACATCGCCACCCGTGCCCATGGCACTGGCCTGCAACACCAGCTGTGCGGCCTCGGCAATGCTCATGAAATAGCGGGTGACTTCCGGATGGGTGACGGTCACCGGCCCACCGCTTTCAATTTGCTCTCGAAACAGTGGTACTACCGAACCTGAAGACCCCAGGACATTGCCGAAACGCACCATACAGAAGCGCGTCTTGGTCTCTTTCTGGGCAAGACCCTGCAAAATCATCTCGGCAAAACGCTTTGATGCGCCCATGATATTGGTCGGACGCACAGCCTTATCCGTTGACACCAGCACAAAGGTATCGACACCCGCCTTGCGCGCCGCCTCGGCGGCATACCAGGTCCCAAACACATTGTTGGCAACGCCCTCGGCGACGTTGTACTCCACCATCGGCACGTGCTTGTAGGCAGCCGCATGGTAGACCGTCTCTACCTTGAAGGTGCGATAGATGTTCTCCAGGCGCCGGCTGTCCTGCACCGTGCCCAGCAGGGACACCAGTTCGAAGTCACAGTCGACCGAATCCATCATGGCGCGCAACTCGCGCTCGATGTTGTAGAGCGCATACTCGGAGTTGTCCAGCAGCACCAGTTCACGCGGCCCTGACTTGACGATCTGTCGACACAATTCGGAACCGATCGAGCCACCTGCCCCGGTCACCATGACGACCTTGTCGGTTATACAGCGATCAATAAGTTCAGGATGGGGGGGCACCGGATCGCGCCCGAGCAGGTCGTCCAGGTCCACGTCCTGAATCTGGTTCACGCTGGCCTCGCCTGCAACCAGCGCGGCAATGCGCGGCACGGTGCGCACATAGACAGGCAGGCCAACCAGCGAATTGATGATTTCCTTGCGGCGATCTGCGGTAGCCGAGGGGATCGCCAACAGTACCTGGGTGATGTCGTATTCAGTGATCAGTCGTTCAATTTCTTCCGGGCGCACGACCTGCAAGCCGTTGATTACCGAGTTATGCAGTCGGGGGTCGTCGTCAACGAATACCACCGGTCGATACTGGTCGCCATGATTCAGTGCGGTCAGCAACTGCCGGCCGGACTCACCGGCGCCGTATATGACCACGTTCTCTGATAAAGAGCGCAGTTTGGCCTGGTAGTAGGCGCGCACGCTCAGGCGGGTACCGCCGATGCCCAGCATCGCCAGCACCCAGTAGATGAACGGCATGGACCGGGGCACGTCGGCCTGGGTGAAAAACACTGTCGCCCCGAGGATAAGCGAGGAGTAGCTGACGGCGGTAATAACAGCCCAGATGGCCTGCTGTCCCATAAAGCGGATAACCGCCCGGTACAGCCCCAGTCGCAGGAAGATGATGGCACTGGCAAGGACGGTAAAGCCAGCGCAGAAGTACTCTACCGGGCCGAGTGAGAAATTGAGGTGTCCGTAGCGAAAAACCACCGCTGCCCACATGGCCAGGGTGACGAAGCCCATGTCCAGGGCCAGCAGGCAGGCCTGCTTGATATTGCGCGGAAGTTCGATCAGTTTCTCAAGGCCGCCCTTGAGGCCCCCGAGAACTCCGGAAACCGACTGCGTAAATATACGACCAAGGTAATTCAGCAAGCCCCTTCCTCACTCTCTAAGATAATGGTCTAACGGTCTTGTGCGGCTGCTGTAGTAGTTTTTAGAAAGGCGCCGACGCAGTAAGGATATTAGCCCAATTTGGCCACTTTAGCCACGCCTGCAAGCAGCGGAACATACGCCAAAATTACCAATAAAAATACGTACTTGGATTGAACTGTTGCGAACCAGGCTAAAGGAAACAACCACAGGGTGTTGACGGCCAGGAGGATAAAGACCACGGGCAGGTGCCCGCCCAGGTAGCGACTCAGGCGCTGGTAGGCGTGCAGCCGGTGGGGCTGGGTAAAGGGCTGGCCACTGGCGATGCGCCAGGCCAGGGTCACCGATGCGTCGACGATGAACCAGCCGAGCAGGATCAACCAGGCCGCCAGCGGGAGGTAACCCCGTGACGCCCCCAGCAATGCCATGGCCCCCAGCAGGAAGCCGGTGGGCACACTACCGGCGTCGCCCAGGAATAACCGCGCAGGTGGCCAGTTCCAGAACAGGAATCCGGCATGCGCGGCCGCGAGTAACAGGCACATCTGCAGGTAGGCCGGGTCGGCGCCCTGCTGCCAGGCCAGCAACACGGCACCGCCGCAGGCGAGGATGCACTGCATGGCAGCAAAGGCATCAATACCATCCATGAAATTGTAAAGGTTCACCAGCCACAACAGCCCGAGGGCAAGCAGCAGGCCGACCAACAGCTGCAGGGATATTCCCGCTGCGAGGAAAGGCTGCACCGCGTCCACCGCGACCAGGCAACACACCGCGTAGAGCACCAGGCGCCGACCTGACGACAGCTCCATCATGTCATCTACCACGCCGATCACCACCAGCGCAGCGGTCACCCCCAGAACGGCCAGGTATTCATGTGTCCAGACGATACCGCCAAGTGACGCCAGCCAGGCACCCGCAAAAACAGCGAGAAAAAGCGGCACGCCGCCGCCGTGAGGTGTCGCCACCTGGTGCGAGCTGCGTTCGTTGGGCTGCGCCACAAGACGCCAACGACGGGCCAGTAGCAGATACGCAAGGCACATAAGCGCAGAGAGTGCCATGGTCATTAATGACGCGGTCATGGCCTGATGCCCTGACCGACCAGTATGTCTTCCAACTGGTCGGCCGGCCGCCAGCTGGTGGAGCGCAGCACCTGCGTATTGCTGTACAGCTCGCTGCCAAACAATTTGTCCCAGGTCGACTGGGCGGCGCCGGAGTCGCGCACATCCAGCACGGCACTGCCCGCTCGCCACACCCAGCGCGGGCACCAGTGTCGGGCCGGGGGCCGGCCCTGCGTACGGCGTATTGCCCGGTAGATACGCTGCGTGCTGTAACGCTCTCCGTCGGTGGCAATATAGGTGCTCACGCCGGCGTGCCCCTCTGCCGCCAGCACCAGCATCAGCCTGCAGAGATCATTGACACCGATCATTGAGCGGGCGCCGATCTCCGGGGGTTCAGGCAAGCCGAGGGCCACCGCTCGCGCCAGTGTAGCCAGGTTACCCTTGGGTTGCTGGCCATAGACCAGTGCCGGACGAATGATGCAGATACTGTTCGCCGCATCCCCCAGATCCCGGTTGATGGCAGCTTCCGCCTGCCATTTGGAGAGGCCGTAAGCGTCCTGCGGGAGGCTGCAATCGCTCTCGGCACGTTCCTGCCCGGCACTGCCCTCCCCCATCGCCTTGACACTGCTGAGGAACAAAAATTTTTGCACCCCCGCGCTGCACGCCCGCCGCGCCAGTTCGACGCTTGCGCGATAGTTGACGGTCTCGTAATCGGCAGCGAGCGCATTCTGGTGGGCAATACCGGCAAGGTGGAAAACCACGTCGGCGGCCGCTAGTGCCGTCTCGCTGATACTTTCATGGCGAAAATCAACAGGCTGCGTGGCAGAGCCGTCATCAAGCGGTTGGCCAGCGCGGCTGTAGGCAAGCACCTGGTGTCCGTGTTCAGCCAGCAGGTGGCAAAGCTGCCGGCCAATAAAACCGGTAGCGCCGGTTACCAGGCACTTCATGCAGCGATGTAGAGAAAAGGGGGCATAAGCCCCCTCATGATACGGATGCAGCCGCCTTAATCCAGTTTTATCCGCGCTCGATTCTTGTCGAGCGTGGCCGTGCCTATCCCCTTCACCTCGGCGAGTTGCTCCACCGTGGTAAAGGGCCCGAATTGCTCCCGATAGCGAACGATATCTTCCGCCCGCGTGAGGCCGACACCGGTCAACCCTGCAGCCATTTCCGTCGCATTATCGGCATTGATGTTCACCGTTTGCACACTGCCCTGGCCGGCAACGCCGTCTTGCGCATGCACGGGAGATATTCCCGGCAACAGGCAGAGCAGCGTAACCGCGATAGCAGCAAGCGCTGCTGGCAACGATGAACGCGAATAGGCGGCAGCGGCCGCCGGTGGTAATCCAGTCAATTGAAGTTTCATAGTGTGATCTCCTTGATCAGTTCTGCGTCCGTGCAGGCACCCGTATCAAGGAGCAGGCTAGCAGGCCGATGCCGCGATCGCGACACCGCCGCCGAATTTGATGTTATTCGCTGGCCGCCAGTTCCCGGTGAACCCGTTCCAGCGCCGCCAGGGGCTCATCTGCACCGGTGATGGAACGGCCGATCACCAGGTAATCAGAGCCACTGGCAAGCGCTGCGGCGGGCGTAAGTACACGCCGCTGATCGCCAGCGTCATCTCCCTGCAGGCGAATACCCGGGGTGACCAGGCAGAAGTCGGCGCCCATCTGCCGCCGCAATGCTGGTGCCTCCATGGCGGAGCAGACCACCCCGTCCAGCCCGCTATCGCGGGTCAGGGCTGCGAGTCGCATAACACGATCACCGGCGGATTCCGTATAGCCGAGTTCGCGCAGGTCTTCATCGGACATACTGGTCAGTATCGTCACCGCGATCAGCAGCGGCGGTGTGGAGAACGACTGCAGCGCTTCCTTCGCCGCTTCCATCATGCGCCGGCCACCCCCGGCGTGCACATTCACCATCCACACGCCCAATTCGGCCGCCGAACGCACCGCTCCGGCAACCGTATTGGGTATATCGTGAAACTTGAGATCCAGGAAGATTTCAAAGCCGCGGTCCTGCAGGGACTCAACCAGTTGCGGACCAGCACGGGTGAACAGCTCCTTGCCCACCTTCAGCCGGCAGAGCTCAGGCGACAGGCGCGCGGCCAATTCGAGGGCGGGTTCCGCCGCCGGGAAGTCCAGCGCCACAATCACGGGTTTGTCATTCATCACATCTTATCTCTTACGGTGTGCCGTGTTATTCCAGGCTGGTGCCGCGAATAGGTGTTACCGTACCCCAGTACTTGCAGCCCGGGCAGAACCAGTGCAGGTGTCGACCGGAAAATCCACAGTGGCTGCAGCGGTACGAGGGGCGTTCCTCGATCAGCCGCTGGACCAGGTTCTGGACCAGCCCCAGTTTATCGCCGGACTGCCCCTCACTGACATCGGCTTGCAGATCCAGCAGTTGTTCCAGCCCGCGCAGCGAGGGCATTTTTTCCAACTGCGCTACCAGGAACGCCTCGGCGACCTCACTGCCCTCGGAGGCACGAATATCCTCGACTGTCGCCAGCAGCAAGGGCGGCGAGGGGTGGCTGTCGAGGCACTCTTTGAGATAGGCGCGCAGGGCTTTCTCATCGCCAAGTTGCCGATAGCAATCACGCAAGGTGGGCACCGACTCGCTGATATACAGGGGATCCTGCTGGCGCACCCGACGCAGGGCTTTGATGGCCTGCTTGGCACGACCGGCATCCAGTTCCACGGCACCGAGCATGATCGAGGCGCGCACGCACTGCTTGTCTCGTGCCAGCGCTTCAAGCAGCAGGTTCTGGGCAGCCGTCAACTCACCCGCTCGGTGGCGCTCCTCCGCCAGCTCACAGTAGAAGTGTGCCAGCACCGTCGGCACCGACTGACCCGGCTCCTCGGGGTCTTCCGCGCTGGAACCACCGAGCAGGGACTTGCGCGGCAACAGGTCCAGGGCAATATCGATCGCGCGCTGCCACTCGCGCTCACTCTGGTATATATCCAGGAGGTGCCACTGGCTGGCGCGGCGCTTTGCCGGCGACTCCGCCACCAGATCCATAAGCAGGCGCTCTGCCCGATCGAGCAGGCCCGCGCTGATATAGTCGCGCGCCAGTTCCAGGTGGGCCTGGTGCACCTGTACCCGGGGCAGACTCGGCCTGGCGAGCAGGTTCTGGTGTATGCGAATAGCGCGGTCGACCTCGCCGCGCTTGCGCAGCAGGTTCCCCAGCGCGATATGGGTCTCCAGCGTTTCACTGTTGACTTCCAGCGCGTTAATAAAGGCATCGACGGCGCCGTCAGGGCGGCCGTCAAGGAGGTAATTCAGTCCTTTGTAGTATTGCCCCGGGAGGTCGCGGGCATTGACCGAACCACGCTGGCTGCGGCGACCGAGAAACCAGCCTATGGCGATTGCGACAAACAGCAGGGAGAAGACGAGATAATCATTCACCGTCTTTCAGGCCTGCCGTGCGCAGCGTATCCACCTCCGCCCGGGTCTTGGCCAACTGGCGATTTGCCGAGGCCAGGGCAGCGCGCTTGCGCAGCAGCAGAGCCGACGACACCAGCAGGCCAAGTACGCCCCCGATCGCGAAAGCCAGCAACAACCAAAGCGCCAGGCTGCGCGGTGCAAATGTGTACACCAGCATATCCAGGGGCACCGGCGTCGCGTTCTGCAGGGCAAAGAGCACACCGATGGCGGCCATGGCCAGGACAATAGCGATATACAAAATGTTGCGAAGCAGTTTCATCGGGCCTTCCGGTTGCTGGCGATCAAAAAAGCGGTATGACCTCGCGATCATACCGCCTGTATTAACAAGGGCAAGTTTACAGCCCCATTTGTAATCCCTGGTTCACGCGTTCGCGCAGTTCCTTTCCCGGCTTGAAGTGGGGTACGTACTTACCGGTCAGTTCAACCGCATCACCGGTCTTGGGGTTGCGTCCGCGCCGGGGCTCGCGATAGTGCAGGGAAAAACTGCCGAAACCGCGGATCTCGATCCGCTCGCCATCGGCGAGGGACTGGGACATGTGCTCGAGGATGGTCTTGACGGCCAACTCCACGTCCTTGGCGGACAACTGCGCCTGCTTTGCGGCGATGGACTCAATCAGTTCACTTTTCGTCATCGGTCTTATACGGCCGTTTTTTTAACCAGATGGTATTGTGGACCCAGTTTAGAAATTACGCAACTCCTTATTTTATATAGGAAAAGTTACCAAATCCCGCCCAGGGCACAGGAATTCGGGTTCGCCGGGCGATAAAGCGCGGGCAAAAAAAAGGGCCCACAACGTGAGCCCTTCCGCTTCCCCGGGCCAGGGCCCGGGTTGATGTCGTCGCTTACTTGTCGCCCATCTGCGCCTTGATCAGGTCGCCGATGGTGCCCGGAGAGGCAGCTTCCTGCTCCTGCTCTTTGAGCGACTTCACAGCTTCCTTCTCGTCGTCGTAGTCCTTGGCCTTGATGGACAGGACCACGCCGCGGTTCTTGCGATCAACGGAAACGATCTTCGCTTCCACTTCATCGCCAACCTTGAACGAGTTCCGCGCGTCTTCGACGCGATCACGAGAAATATCGGACGCCTTGAGAATGCCCTCTACTTCGTCTGCCAGCTTGACGATCACTTCCTTGGCATCTACCTCGATCACTTCACCGGTAACGATGGTGCCGCGATCATTGACCGCAACGTAGTTACCGAAGGGGTCGTCCTCGAGCTGCTTGATGCCCAGGGAAATACGCTCGCGCTCGGGGTCGATAGACAGGATGACTGTCTCGATTTCATCGCCCTTCTTGTAGTTGCGCACAGCTTCTTCACCGGCTTCGTTCCAGCTGATGTCAGACAGATGCACCAGGCCATCGATATTGCCTTCGAGGCCAATGAAGATGCCGAAGTCAGTGATTGACTTGATGGTGCCAGCGATTTTGTCGCCCTTGCTGTAGCTTGATGCGAAGGCATCCCACGGGTTCTGCATGCACTGCTTGATACCCAGGGAGATACGACGACGCTCCTCGTCGATATCCAGTACCATCACCTCGACCTCGTCGCCCAGCTGGACAATCTTGGACGGGTGAACGTTCTTGTTGGTCCAGTCCATCTCGGAAACGTGCACCAGACCTTCGACGCCCTCTTCCAACTCGGCGAAACAACCGTAGTCGGTGAGGTTGGTGATCTTCGCCTTGACGCGGCTGCCCTCGGGGTAGCGACCGGTGATTTCCACCCAGGGATCCTCGCCCAGTTGCTTGAGGCCAAGAGATACACGGTTGCGCTCGCGATCGAACTTGAGAATCTTGACATCGATTTCCTGGCCAACTTCCACAATCTCGGACGGATGCTTGATGCGCTTCCAGGCCATGTCGGTAATGTGCAGCAGTCCATCCACACCGCCCAGGTCGACAAACGCGCCGTAGTCGGTCAGGTTCTTGACGATACCCTTGACGGACATGCCTTCCTGCAGCGTCTCCATCAGCGCCTCGCGCTCTTCAGAGTTGGCTGCTTCCATGACTGCGCGACGGGAAACGACCACGTTGTTGCGCTTCTGGTCCAGCTTGATGACCTTGAATTCCAGTTCCTTGCCTTCGAGGTTCACGGTGTCACGCACGGGACGCACATCGACGAGTGAGCCGGGCAGGAATGCGCGGATGCCATTCACGTCAACGGTAAAGCCACCTTTGACCTTGCCATTGATCACGCCCTTGACCACTTCTTCGGCCTCGTGGGCGGCTTCCAGTTCTTTCCAGGCTTCGGCGCGCTTGGCTTTTTCACGGGACAGCTTGGTTTCACCAAAGCCGTCTTCGACTGATTCCAGCGCTACCTGCACCTCGTCACCGATATTCAGCGAGCACTCGCCTGCTGCGTCGGTGAACTGGGAACGGGGTATTACTCCTTCAGACTTGAGTCCCGCATGCACGGTTACCCAGTCGCTGTCGATATCGATCACAACGCCGGTGACGATGGCACCCGGCTGCATATCGACGGTCTTAAGGCTTTCTTCAAATAGTTCAGCGAAAGATTCGCTCATTACACATTACCTGTTGGTTTGTCATCCGTCCCTCCAGCCGGGTACGGGGTTCGTTAGTCAGCACTGCCAACAGCGACCATGACTGGATTCGATCGCCACTACAGTGATTGCCATTTATAAGGAGATGGCGGCATTTGGCCGCTATAAAAGCCCCTTTTCCGTCACTTTCTGCATAACCAGATCAAACACCTGTTCGATGCCCTGGCCGCTGCTGTCGATGACAATGGCGTCCTCTGCCGGCACCAGCGGGGCGACTTTGCGGCTTGAATCGCGCGCGTCACGCTCCCTGATGTCGTCCAGAAGGCGCGCGAGACTAACACTTTCCCCCTTTGATATCAACTGCTTATAGCGCCGCTCGGCGCGCTCTTCCGCAGAGGCAGTGAGGAAGAACTTCACCGGGGCGTCGGGGAACACCACCGTGCCCATGTCGCGACCATCGGCCACCAGCCCCGGTGCACGGCAAAAGTCGCGCTGCCTGGCCAGCAGGGCCTGGCGCACCTCCGGAATCGCGGCCACTTTGGAAGCGCCGCGACCACCCTCTTCCGTACGTATGGCAGCCGAAACATCACGGCCTTTATATGCCACCAGGATCTCGCCGCTCTCGGCAGCCGTGAAGGTGACATCCAGGTGCCGGGCGATATCGGTCACCGCGGCGTGATCGTCCCAGCTGACACCCTCGATCAGGCAGGCCTGCCCGGTGACGCGGTACAGCGCACCACTGTCCAGCAAGTGCCAGCCGAGAGTTGCCGCCAGCATGTGGCTGATGGTGCCCTTGCCGGCACCACTGGGGCCGTCTACGGTGATGACCGGCGCTGCCTGCATCTCAACCCCGCTCGGTACGGATTTGCAGGCCGAGAGCGCCGGCGAGGGCATCGAACCCCGGAAAGGACGTGGCCACGTGGTCACAATCGCGCACCACAATCTCTCCCTGCGCCCGCAGCGCGGCGATGGAGAAAGCCATGGCGATGCGGTGGTCCATGTGTGTGTGGATCTCACCTCCGCCGAGGGTGCCGCCTTCGATAACGATGCCGTCTTCCAGCACCTCGTTGGTAACCCCGAGGGTGTCCAGCCCCTCGGCCATTGCGGCAATGCGGTCGCTTTCCTTCACCCGCAGCTCCTCTGCGCCGCGCAGCACAGTGCGCCCCTCGGCACAGGCCGCGGCGATGAACAGGGCGGGAAATTCGTCTATGGCCAGCGGCACCTGGTCTTCCGGGATGTCGATGCCGTGCAGCGGCGCGTATCGCACTTGGATATCGGCGACCGGTTCGCCGCCCACTTCTCGCTCATTGAGCAGTTCGATGTCCGCCCCCATCAGCAGGAGAATATTGATCACGCCGATGCGGGTCGGGTTCACCCCGACATGCGTGAGCAAGAGCTCTGATCCAGGCGCAATGCTCGCGGCAACAAGGAAAAACGCAGCCGAGGAAATGTCCGCGGGCACGTCGATATCGGTAGCCTGCAACGCCCCACCACCCTGCAGGCTGATCACCCCGTTTACGGAGCTCACCGGATAGCCAAAACCGCGCAACATACGCTCGGTGTGATCCCGGGTCGGTGCGGGCTCGGTGACCGAGGTACAGCCCTCCGCGTAAAGTCCCGCGAGCAGCACACAGGACTTGACCTGGGCGCTGGCCATGGGCAGATCGTAATGTATGCCGCGCAGCGCCGTGCCGCCCTGAATGTTAAGCGGCGGCCGCCCGCCAGGCTGCGCACTGATCCGGGCACCCATCAACGCCAGCGGATCCATGATGCGCCCCATCGGGCGCGAGCACAGCGAGGCATCGCCAGTGAGTTCGGTATCGAATGCCTGACCGGCCATGAGGCCGGCCAACAGGCGCATACCGGTGCCGGCGTTCCCCAGGTCGAGTGGATCAGAGGGTGCCTTCAGGCCATGCAGGCCAACCCCGTGCACCAGTACATGTCCGTCCTCCGGGCGCTCGATACTGACCCCCATCGCGCTGAAGGCGTTCAGTGTGGCCAGCGCGTCCTCGCCCTCGAGAAAGCCACTGACGCGAGTTGTGCCCCGCGCCAGTGCACCGAGCATGATGGAGCGGTGTGACATGGATTTGTCGCCGGGGACGCGGGCTTCACCGCTTAAACTGCCACCTGGCTGTAGTATGAATTGCATAGTAAAGAACTTCCGTATTACCCGCCGGCGCCCGGGGGCAATTTAATGATTACGATGTTTTCGCCTGTTCACGTTCGGCGAGAATGGCGGCAAATTCATCCCGGGCCTGCTTGGCACGGGTAAATGTCTCATGCATGCCCGCTGCATCCTCTTCCACCACCGCACGACGCAACTGCTGCAAATGCTCATTGAACTGATCTATCGCCTGCAACAGGGCAGCCTTGTTGGCGATGGCGATATCGCGCCACATCACCGGGTCTGACGACGCTATGCGCGTGAAATCGCGAAAGCCACCTGCCGCACAGCGGAAAATCTCGTCGCTTTCGTCAGATTCGGCCAGCGCATCGACCAGCGCATAGGCCAGGACATGGGGCAAATGACTGGTAGCAGCCAACACAGCGTCATGCCTCGCTACCGTCATCTGCACCACTGTCGCGCCGGCGGCAGCCCACATGTCGCTCACCAGGGCCAGGGCCTCGCTGCTGTTTTCCGCCACCGGGGTCAGGATCACCCGGTGATTGACGTACAGGTCAGACCTGGCCGCCTCAACGCCGCTGCGCTCGGACCCCGCTATCGGGTGACCCAATACAAGATACGGCGGAAATTCCTTACAGGCGCTGCGCGCAGCGCGCTCCAGGTTGCCCTTGACGCTGGCGCCGTCTGTGATCACCGGTGGCTGCTCCAGCGCCTCGGTTCGAGCCAGAATATCAACCAGGATCTCCGCCGCTACCAGCGTCGGGGTGCAGATGACCACGATATCGGCGGCCGACAGCGCCGCGTCCAGATCCAGCGTGAAGGAGTCGATCACCCCGAGCTCAAGACCGCGGCGCAGCGATGGCTCACGATGTCCGTAGCCGATGACCTCACGGCAAAAGCCATTGTCTTTCAGCGCCTTTGCCAGCGAGCCACCAATCAGGCCAAGCCCGATGATCGCCACCGTTTCCACGCGAGTTTTCATGTGCAAGCCGATTTACATCACCGCCTGGGGATAGGACCCCAGCGGTTTCAGCAGTATGGACTGCTCTTCCAGCTCGGCGACAATGCCAGCGATTTTTTCATCCTGGAGGTGGCCTTCAAACTCAATGAAAAAGACATATGCCCACTTTTCGGTGCGCGACGGGCGCGTATCGATGCGCGTCAGGCTCACCCCGGCCTTGCGGAAAGGATCCAGCAGCAGGAACAGGGCGCCGGGTTTATTGCGACTGGAAACGATGATCGAGGTCTTGTCGCAGCCGGAGGGCGGCACCTCCTCGCGACCGATGACCAGGAAGCGGGTAGTATTGTCGGCGTAGTCTTCGATGTGCTGTGCCTGTTTTTCCAGGCCGTAAAGCTCTGCGGCGATATCGCCGGCGATGGCGGCAACCCCGGGCGTGGAGGCGGCGATGCGGGCAGCCTCCCCGTTGCTGCTGACCGCTTGCCTTTCAATGCCGGGACAATGCTGGTCCAGCCAGTTTCGACACTGGGCCAGGGCCTGCTGATGCGCGCAGATGCGCTGAATCCCGTCAAGCCCGGTGTGCTCGGCAGCGAGCAGGTGGTGCGTGATCGGCATCTCCACCTCGCCCGAGATCTTCAGGCTGGAATCCATGAAACTGTCGAGCGTGTGGCTGACCATGCCCTCGGTGGAATTTTCCACCGGTACCACACCGTAATTGCACTCCCCCGACTCAACCTGCGCAAACACGTTGTCGATAGTGCCCTGGGGCACACAGATCGCTGCGTGGCCGAAGTGCTTGAGTGCGGCAGCCTGGGTGAAGGTGCCCTCGGGACCAAGGTATGCGACCTGCAGGGGCTTTTCGAGTGCCAGGCAGGCAGACATGACCTCGCGAAAGATATGTGCCACGGTCTCGCCGGCCAGCGGCCCGGTATTGCGATCGATTATCCGCCGGAGCACCTGGGCTTCGCGTTCCGGACGGTAGTAGACCACCTCGGCCTCGCCCTGCCCGGCTGCTTGAGCCGCCTGCACTTCCGCCAGCTTGATATCCGCCACGCGCTGGGCGCAGCGGGCGCGACGGTTGATCAGCTGCTGGATTTCCTGGTCAATGGCATCAATGTCTGCCCTGACCTCCTCCAGGCTTCTGTTGTCGGGTTTGTCCGCCATGGGCTCAGCCGTTACGTTGTTCGAAATCCTGCATGAAGGCGATGAGTGCGTCGACCGCATCTTCGCCAACCGCATTATAGATGCTCGCGCGCATGCCACCCACAGAGCGGTGACCCTTGAGGTTGAGCAGGCCGGCCTGCTCCGCTTCCGCCAGGAACACCTTGTCGAGGCTGTCGTCCGCCAGCGTGAACGGGACATTCATCAACGAGCGGCTGGGCACTTCGACAGGGTTGGCATAAAACGCGGAGTTATCGATTGCGGCGTAGAGCTTTTCAGCCTTGCGACGGTTGATCGCGCCGATCGCCTCGAGGCCACCCTGCGCCTTGAGCCACTCAAACACCAGGCCGGCGAGGTAGAGGGCATACGTCGGCGGGGTGTTATACATCGAGTCATTATCAGCCGCAGTCTTCCAGTTGAGCATTGCGGGACACTGCGACACGGCACGACCGAGAAGGTCCCGACGCACGATGACCAGGGTCAGTCCCGCTGGACCAATATTCTTCTGTGCACCCGCGTAGATAACGCCGTAGTCCGCCACGTTGATCGGGCGCGAGAGGATGGTCGACGACATATCCACGACCAGCGGTGCCGTTGCCTCGGGCACCCAGAAATACTCCACACCACCGATGGTCTCGTTGGGCGTGTAGTGCAGGTAGGCGGCGTCTGCGGACAGCTTCCAGGTATCCCGGGGCGGGATAGTCGTGAAATTAGTGTCCTCGGAACTGGCAGCCACATTGACACTGCCAAAGCGCTTGCCTTCCGCAATCGCTTTCTTTGACCACTGCCCCGTATTTACGTAATCGGCCGTGCCATTCTCGCCCAGCAGGTTGAGTGGTACCGCGGCAAACTGGGTGCTGGCGCCTCCTTGCAGGAACAGCACCGCATACTCATCGCCTATGCCCATCAGCTCGCGCAGGGTCGCTTCGGCACGTTCGGCGATACCGACGATTTCGGCGCTGCGATGGCTCATTTCCATGATGGACAAACCGGCACCATGCCAGTCGAGCAGTTCATCGCGCGCCTGTTCCAGCACCGCCTGGGGCAGCGCCGCAGGGCCGGCGCAGAAATTGTAACAACGGGTCATCATCTATCCCTTAATCAATCGTCCCCCGCCATCGTCATTCCCGCGCAGATGGGAAATGAGTGAAGCTTGGGGAACATCCTCATATTTCACTGGCTTCCCGCCTGCGCGGGAATAACAGTTCCAGGCCCTTGTAGAACCGGATTCCCGCCTCGGCAATTGCTTCTGCATTGCTCTACCTCCTGCATCCATGCAGTCGTGCGCGGGAATGACGGTTCCGGGTCCTTAGTCTTCGCTCTCCGGGCTTTCGGATTCTGGCGCACCTTCCACCTCAACCTCCTCCGGCTCGTCGATACGCTCTACACTCACCAGCGACTCCCCGTCCTTGGTGCGAATCACGCGCACGCCCTGGGTGTTGCGGCCCAACACGGACACCTCGTCGGCACGCGTGCGCACCAGGGTGCCCTGGTTGGAAATCAGCATCAGCTCGTCACCATCGAAGACCTGCACCGCGCCGACCAGGCGGCCGTTGCGATCACTCGTCTGCATCGCTATCACGCCCTTGGTACCGCGACCCTTGGTGGGGAACTCAGTGATCTCGGTGCGTTTGCCGTAGCCATTCTCGGACACGGTGAGGAGACGCCCGTCCTCCTGCGGAATAATCAGCGAGATCATGGTGTGGCCGCTACCCAGCTTGATGCCGCGCACGCCCTTGGCGGTACGACCCATGGCCCGCACATCCTCCTCACGGAAACGCACTGCCTTGCCTTCACTGGATAACAGCATGACGTCACAATCGCCGTCGGTTACCGCGGTACCAACCAGCACGTCGCCCTCTTCCAGCTCCAGTGCTCGCAGACCCACGCTGCGCTGGCGGGAAAAGTTTGTCAGTGCCGTCTTCTTCACTGTTCCGCTGGCAGTGGCCATAAAGATGTAATGCCCTTCCGTGTACTCCTCAACCGGGAGGATCGAGGTGACGCGCTCGCCCTCTTCCAGCGGCAACAGGTTGACCATGGGCCGCCCGCGGGAGTTACGCCCGGCCAGCGGAATCTGGTACACCTTGAGCCAGTAAACCTTACCGAGGTTGGAAAAACAGAGAATGGTCGCGTGGGTGCTGGCGATAAGCAGGTGCTCCACGAAATCCTCATCTTTGACCGCGGTGGCGGATTTACCCATGCCGCCGCGACGCTGGGCCTGGTAATCGGACAAGGGCTGGGTCTTGGCGTAGCCGCCATGGGAGATGGTCACCACCCGGTCTTCCTCGGTGATGAGGTCTTCCACGGTCAGGTCGTGCTGGGATGCGGTAATCTCAGTCAGGCGCTCGTCGCCGAACTCGGTAACGATCTCTTCCAGTTCTTCGCGGATAACCGCCTTCAGGCGCTCCGGATCGGAAAGTATTTCCAGGTAACCGCCGATTTCGCGCAGCTTTTCCTCGTATTCCTGCAGCAGTTTTTCATGCTCCAGTCCTGTCAGGCGGTGCAGGCGCAATTCGAGGATGGCCTGTGCCTGGGCCGGGGACAGGTGATACTGGCCGTCGCGCAGGCCGTACTGCGGTTCGAGACCGTCGGGACGACAGGCATTTTCACCGGCACGTTCAAGCATCCCGATCACATCACCCGGATTCCAGGGGCGGGCTATCAGTTTTTCCCTGGCTTCGGCCGAACTCGGCGAGGCCTTGATCAGCTCGATCACCGGATCGATATTCGCCAGCGCAATCGCCAGCCCTTCCAGCAGATGCCCACGCTCGCGCGCCTTGCGCAACAGGTACACGGTGCGGCGGGTAACGACCTCACGGCGATGGCGGATAAACGCCTCGATAATCTCCTTGAGATTGAGAATCTTCGGCTGCCCGTCAACCAGGGCCACCATGTTGATACCGAATACTGATTGCAGCTGTGTCTGCGCGTACAGGTTATTCAGTACCACATCGCCGACTTCGCCGCGCCGCAGCTCTATCACTACCCGCAACCCGTCCTTGTCGGACTCGTCGCGCAACTCGGTGATGCCCTCGATTTTCTTTTCCTTTACCAGCTCGGCGATGCGCTCGATCAGGCGCGCCTTGTTCAGCTGGTAGGGGATCTCGTGGATGATGATCGTATCCTTGCCCTTTTTCTCATCGGTAATCACCTCCGCGCGGGCACGCACGTAGATGCGACCGCGTCCGGTGCGGTAGGCCTGGATAATGCCGGCACGGCCGTTGATGATCGCGCCGGTCGGGAAATCAGGGCCCGGGATATGCTCCATCAACTCGTCGACAGTGAGCTCGGGGTTACCCAGCAAAGCCAGGCAGCCACTGACCACCTCGGTCAGGTTGTGCGGCGGAATGTTGGTCGCCATGCCCACAGCGATACCGGAAGAGCCATTGACCAGCAGGTTGGGCACCCGGGTAGGCAGTACCGCGGGAATGCGCTCGGTGCCGTCGTAGTTGTCGACGAAGTCCACCGTCTCCTTGTCCAGGTCGGCCAGCATCTGGTGGGAGATCTTCTGCATGCGTATTTCGGTGTAACGCATGGCTGCGGCGTTGTCGCCGTCGATAGAGCCGAAGTTGCCCTGGCCATCTACCAGCATGTAACGCATGGAAAACGGCTGCGCCATACGCACAATGGTGTCGTAAACGGCGGAGTCACCGTGGGGATGGTATTTACCGATCACGTCCCCCACCACGCGCGCCGACTTCTTATAGGCCTTGTTCCAGTCGTTGTTGAGCTCGTTCATCGCGAACAGGACTCGCCGGTGTACCGGTTTCAGGCCGTCGCGTACGTCCGGCAGGGCCCTGCCCACGATCACGCTCATCGCGTAATCAAGGTAGGACTGTTTCATCTCGTCTTCGATATTGACGGGAAGAATTTCTTTGGCTAAATCACCCATGTTCAGAAGGTATCCTTCAGGTCCAGCTACAAGGCTTTATTATGTCTGCAGCGCTCCCTGGAAAGGCCTGTGGGCAAGCCCCGGGAGAACAGCAAAGAAAACGTTTCGCGCCCCAAAATTCAAACCGCCGATTATACGGAAGATGGCGCGTAACTACCATGTTTTTAAAGAATTTAACCGACAATCCCGGCCTGCTGCGGTTATACTCTGGCCTGCCCTGCCGAATGACCCGGCAGACCCTCGCCAGCGGCGAGCGGCGAAACCGTTTACACCACTTTTTCGAGCCACCGGCAGCAGAGAATGAGCACTAAAGAAACCGACGTTGACACGCTCTTGCACCCCGACTGGATCATACCGGTGCTACCTCGTGGCGCGGTCATGCGTGAACACAGCCTGGCCATAAACCACGGACGCATAAGCCACCTGTTGCCCCGGGCCGAGGCGCAGAACCTCACCGCCAGGCAGGAACTGTCCCTGCCCGGGCAAGCGCTAATGCCGGGGCTGGTTAATGCGCACGGGCATGCCGCCATGAGCCTGCTGCGTGGTTACGCCGATGACCTGCCGCTGACTCCCTGGCTGGAACAGCACATCTGGCCCGCAGAAGCCGCACATGTGAGCCCCGATTTCGTCCGCGACGGCACCGAACTGGCGATAACAGAAATGCTGCTGTCCGGCACCACGACCTTCAGCGACATGTATTTTTTCCCGGATGCTGCGGCGGGCGCGGCGCTGGCCACCGGCATCCGCTGCCAGCTGGTATTCCCGATACTGGACTTTCCCACCGCCTGGGCCCGCGATGCCGACGACTACATCAACAAGGGCCTGCGCCTGCGCGATGAACTGAAACACCAGGCACTGGTGAGCATTGGTTTTGGACCACATGCAACCTACACCGTATCCCGTGACAACCTGCACAAGGTCGCCACCTTCGCAGCGGAACTGGACACGCCGGTGCAGATACACCTGCATGAGACCGCGGCCGAGGTCCTCGCCGCTGTGGAAGAGACCGGTGAGCGCCCACTGGACACGCTCAATGCGATCGGGCTGCTCGGGCCGCGCACCCAGTGCGTGCACATGACCGATCTCGGCGACCAGGACATCGCACTGCTGGCGGCCACCGGGGCTCACGTGGTGCACTGCCCGCAGTCGAACATGAAGCTGGCATCCGGCACCTGTCCGGTGAGCAAACTGCTGGCAAGCGGCGTAAACGTGGCGCTGGGCACAGACAGCGCTGCAAGCAACAATGACCTCAACCTGTTCGCGGAAATGCAGACCGCAGCCCTGCTGGGTAAGCTCTCCGCCGGGGATGCGACGGTGATGGGCTCATCGGACGCGCTGTATATGGCCACCATGGGCGGAGCTCGCGCACTGGGACTCGAGCAGGAGATCGGCAGCCTGGAAATCGGCAAGCAGGCAGACGTGATTGCAGTAGATCTCTCAGACCCCGCCTGCCAGCCACTGTACAACCCCCTGTCGCAGCTTGTGTATACCTGCAACGGTAGCCAGGTCAGGCACAGCTGGGTGGCCGGAGAGCAGCTGATCTGCGATCGCACGCCCACCCGTATTAACGTCGAAGACGTGTTGCAGCGGAGCCGCGTCTGGCAGGAAACCATCAGCGTGAAGAGCAGCCACTCATGAACAGCAAAAGTAATGTAGATCCCGGGGAAATCGCCAAATTCGAGGCACTGGCATCACGCTGGTGGGACCGCAACAGCGAATTCAAACCACTGCACGATATCAACCCCCTGCGCGCCAACTATATTGATGAGCGCTCACCGGTGGCGGGCACGCAACTCGTCGATGTGGGCTGCGGCGGAGGCATCCTCGCCGAATCGATGGCGCAGCGCGGCGCCTCGGTGACAGGTATCGACATGGGTGAAGCGCCCCTGTCCGTGGCGCGACTGCACCAGCTGGAATCGGGTGTAGAGGTCGAATACCTGCACAGCACCGCCGAGGACCTGGCCGCGCAGCGCCCGGCAAGCTATGACGTGGTCTGCTGCCTGGAGATGCTGGAACACGTGCCGGACCCCGGCGCAGTGATCAAGGCCTGCGCGGATCTCGCCACAGCCGGCGCGAACCTGTATTTTTCCACCATCAACCGCAACCCGAAAGCTTTCCTGTTTGCGATTGTCGGCGCCGAGCACATCCTGAAGCTGCTGCCAGCGGGCACCCACGAATACGACAAGTTCATCAAGCCCTCGGAACTGGGTGGCTGGCTGCGCGATGCGGGCCTGGTGCTGAAAGACATGACCGGGCTCACCTACAATCCCATTACCAGGACCTATCGCCTCAACCCCCGCGATGTCAGCGTCAATTACATGGTGCATGCGGTGAAACCCGCATGAGCGGCAGACAAACACAAGCGGTACTTTTCGACCTGGACGGCACACTGATCGACACTGCCGACGAGTTCGTAGTGGTAGTGCAGCGGCTGCGGGCAGAACACGACCTGGACGAGATGGACCCGCAGCGTATACGCGCCTCGGTGTCCAACGGTGCACGGGCACTGGTGGCACTGGGACTGGATCTCTCCGAGGACGACCCCCGCTTCGAAAGTAAACGCCTGCGCCTGCTGGAGCTGTACAGCGAGGTACTCGGCAGCGCGGCCAGGCCCTACCCCGGCATTCCCCCGCTGCTGCAGGAACTCGCCGACCGCGGCATCGCATGGGGAGTCGCTACCAACAAACCACGCGCCTACGCGGAACCCCTGCTGCAGGCGCTGGGCATGCTGCCCGGCCCCGACAGCGAACCCGACGCTGCGATGCTCTGCGGCAGCCTGGTCTGCCCCGATGACGTGCGTGAACGCAAACCACATCCCGAGTCCCTGTACCGGAATTGCCGCGAGCTGGATTGCGCGCCGCACAGCACGGTTTACGTCGGCGATCACCTGCGCGACATTGAGGCCGGTCGCCGGGCCGGCATGTACACGGTGGCGGCCGCCTACGGCTACATCGAACCGGGCGACGACCCCGCCAGCTGGGGCGCGGACGCACTGGTTGACTGCAGCACGGCACTCAGCGACCTGATTCTGAATCCCCAGTAAGGACCGAAGCGATGAACATCCAACCGGCACCCACCGACTACCAGGCCAAACCCGACCTGCTAAAGGGCAAGACCATCCTGGTCACCGGAGCGGGCGATGGCATCGGCAAGGCCGCCGCCATGACCTATGCCGAACACGGCGCGACAGTGATTCTCCTGGGCCGCACGGAAGAAAAACTGGAAGCCGTGTACGATGACATTGAACGCGCGGGCCTGGCCAAGCCCGCATTGGTGGTCATGGACCTGGCCACGGTCACGGACGAACAGTGCCTGCACCTCGCCCAGGGTCTGGCCGAAGAGTTCGGCCACCTCGACGGCTTGCTGCACAACGCCAGCCTGCTCGGTGAGCGACGCCCAATCGAAAGCGCAACCTACGCCGCGTGGCAGGAAGTCATACAGGTGAATGTGAACGCGCAATTTGTACTGACGCGTCACCTGCTGCCGTTGTTACAGGCCGCGCCCGCCGCCTCTATTGTCTTTACCTCATCCGGGGTGGGACGCACAGGTCGCGCCTACTGGGGTGCTTATGCCGTATCCAAGTTCGCCACCGAGGGCTTCATGCAGGTACTCTCTGCGGAACTGGAGAACACCTCGAAGATTCGCGTCAACTGCATCAATCCCGGCGCCACCAACACCAGCATGCGCCGCACCGCCTATCCCGCGGAGCAGCCCACGGACAATCCCTCGCCGGAAGACATTATGGGTGTCTATCTTTACTTGATGGGGGATGACTGCAAAGGGGTCACCGGGATCTCGTTTGATGCGCAATAGATAGTGTCGAAGCGGCCACGCACGCCATGCGTCGGAAATGCTCGCCTTGAGTCGTGATTTTTTGAAGCGCCGCCCCCAAGGCTGACCTGCCGCGCAGAGAATCGCCAAAAAGCGTCATCCCTGACAGGCTCGAGCTGCGCCTTCCATGGCTCCGCACGTTCTCTGCGCGGCAGGTCAGCCTCGGGGGCTGGTTCGTAGAATCTACAGGTGCCGCAGTTCCGGCGAGGCATTCCTACCGTTACTTTTTCCGGGATTTCCCGCGCGCCGGAGCGGCGCCGCGTCGCTTGGCAAACTGGCGCTGCATCTGCTCGCGCTCTTTCATTGTGCCGCGCTTCTGCTGCTTCAGCGGCAGGTCGGCCATGCGATACAGGGACTTCACTTCCTTGGGTTCAAGTTCCACCCACTGCCCCTGTTTGACCCTGGAAGGAATGAATACCTCACCGTAACGCACGCGCTTGAGCCGCGACACCGTGAGGCCCTGTGATTCCCACAGACGGCGCACCTCGCGGTTACGACCTTCCATGATGACCACGTAGAACCAGTGATTGATGCCGTCACCGCCACCGTCCTGGATATCAGTGAAGCGCGCCATGCCGTCTTCCAGCATGACCCCTTCGAGCAGGCGCTGCAGGGTAGCCTCGTCCCACTCGCCCATCACCCGCACCATATACTCGCGTTCGATGTTCGATGAGGGATGCATGAGCTTGTTGGCCAGCTCGCCGTCGGTGGTGAACAGCAGCAGGCCCGAGGTGTTGAAATCGAGTCGGCCTATGGATATCCAGCGACCGGCCTTGAGTTTGGGCAAACGCTCGTACACGGTGCGTCGGCCCTGCGGATCCTTGCGCGAGCAGACTTCGCCGGTGGGCTTGTGATAGAGGATGCAACGCGTCTCTTGCGCCGGGGCGGTATTCAGGGCTTTGCCGTCGACGGCTATCCTGGCGGTGCCGGACACGCGGTCGCCCAGGGCAGCCGGCTTGCCGTCTACACTGATACGGCCCTGCTCGATCCAGCGCTCCATTTCCCGGCGCGAGCCAAGCCCGGTGCGCGCAAGTACTTTCTGCAGTTTCTCGCCAGCGGGTGCTTTGCCGGAAGCCTGTTCAGCGCCGGGTCGGTTATCGTCAGTCATGGGAATGCGTCAGGCCTGGTTCTCGGGCTTGGCAGGGTTGATCGCCTCACCGTCGCCCGCATCCGCGCCGTCTGTCACGGTAGGGGGCATATCGGCAGCCTGGTCGCTGCTGCCCTGCATGGAGTCGACGGCGGCGGCCAGGTCACTGGCGGTTTCCGGTTCCAGCTGGCCGGAGGTTTCAACCGGGCCAGCTGTATCGTCTTCCCCGCCCGCAGCGGGTTCGCCGCCCTCGGACTCAGCGGCGACGGTTTCGGGCTTGTGATCAATGCCACCGACCACGGTCAATTCCGGGCTGGCGTTTTCACCCGCTGCCGCGTCACCGGCTTTCTGCTCTTCTGCCAGCGGCTCAGAGAATCCGAGTTCAGCGTTCAGGGTCTCCAGATCACGAATTTCCGCCAGCGCCGGGAGTTGGTCGAGATTCTTCAGGTTGAAATAGTCGAGAAACTGACGGGTGGTGGCGTACATCGCCGGGCGCCCGGGTACATCGCGGTGGCCTACTACACGAATCCACTCGCGCTCATGCAGCGTCTTGATAATGTTGGAGCTTACGGCAACGCCGCGTATCTCCTCGATCTCGCCACGAGTAATCGGCTGTCGGTAGGCGATCAGCGCCAGGGTCTCCAGCAGGGCGCGGGAATACTTTGCCGGGCGCTCCTGCCACAGGCGCGCCACCCAGGGACTGAGACTCTGGCGCACCTGGAAACGAAAGCCGCTGGCAACCTCGGTGAGCTCAAACCCCCGCCCCTCACAACGCTCTGCAACTTCTTGCAAAGCCTCCCGAATCTGCGCGTTTTCGGGCCGCTCATGCTCTTCGAAAAGCTCTGCCATCTGCACCACGGTAAGTGGTTTGCCCGCTGCCAGCAGCGCGCCCTCGAGTATCTGCACCAGGCCTGTATCCGACATGCTATTCCGACCTTGCCTTAACGTGAATCGGACCGAATGAATCGGTCTGCACTATTTCCACCAATGATTCCTTGATCAATTCCATCACCGCGAGGAATGTCACCACCACGCCCAGGCGTCCTTCTTCCGCGCTGAACAGGGCCACGAAAGGCACGAACTGCTGGCCAGCCAGGTGCTCCAGCACATCTGACATGCGTTCCCGGGTGGACAGCGCCTCACGCTGGATATGGTGACTTTCGTACATGTCTGCACGGCGCAACACCTCGGACAGCGCCACCAGCAGTTCACGCATATCCACATCCGGGTCAGGCCGGGCGCGGTTGATATCCGGGGGATTGGCACTCCCTATCCAGGTGTCACGCTCTACGCGCGGCAACTCCTCGATGTCTTCCGCCGCTTTCTTGAAGCGCTCGTACTCCTGCAGGCGGCGTATCAGCTGGGCCCGCGGATCTTCCTCGTCTTCTTCCACGTCGCTGGAGCGAGGCAGCAGCATGCGCGACTTGATTTCAGCCAGCATGGCCGCCATCAACAGGTACTCCGCCGCCAATTCAAACTGCATGGCGTCCATCAGGTCCACGTAGTGCATGTACTGCTCGGTGATCTTGGAGACGTCGATCTCGAGAATATCGAGGTTCTGGCGCTTGATAAGGTAAAGCAGAAGATCCAACGGGCCTTCAAATGCCTCCAGGAACACTTCCAGTGCCTGTGGCGGGATATACAGGTCCTTGGGCAGCTCGGTCATGGCCTGGCCCATCACCACCGCAAACGGCATCTCGCCCTGCTGGGGCGGGGTCGCGGGTGCTGACGGGGAGTTTTCGCTGGCGGCCGCCACGGGGTCTGCAGGCTTGTTCTCCTGCGATCCGGCGGGCGCTTCGGAATTGGGTTCGTTGACTGCCACGGGCGTACCTGTTGTTATCGAGTGAGCACTGACGCTGCCTGCGTCCGCGGTCCTGTCGCCAGTATACCTGATCAATCCTCGAATGGGGCAATATCTCCCTTGCCGGCACGCAATACCAGCGGGGTATCCTCCACCAGGTCGACCACGGTAGTGGCCTCCATCCCGCAATAGCCACCATCGATCACCAGGTCGACATCGTGCTGCAGGGTTTCGCGGATATCGTAGGGGTCGATCAGGGGGTATTCATCACCGGGCATGATCAGGGTCACGCTCATCATCGGTTCCGCCAGGTCTGCCAGCAGCGCCTGGGCGATGTTGTTCTCCGGCACCCTCAGTCCCACGGTTTTCCGTTTCGGGTGCATCAGCCGACGCGGCACTTCGGAAGTGGCGCGCAGTATGAAGGTATAGGGCCCGGGCGTGCAGTGTTTCAGCAACCGGTAAACCGCGTTGTCCACCCGCGCATAGGTGGCAATCTCCGACAGGTCGCGACAGACCAGGGTGAAGTTGTGTCGATCATCGAGTTTGCGGATGCGGCGGATGCGGTCGAGGGCATTCTTGTCGCCGATATGACAACCGATAGCGTAGGCCGAGTCGGTGGGATAGACCACCACGCCGCCACCGCGAATAATATCCGCGGCCTGGCGCACCAGGCGGGCCTGGGGATTGTCTGGATGTATCTGGAAAAACTGGCTCACTACGCGTCCTCGGTCGCCCCCTGCCAGTGCTGCCATACGGCTGCCCGGCTGTTGAGTCGGCGCAATTCTACACCCAAGTCAGGGCTGTAGGGAGCATCGCGGTGAAAATCACTACCGCCCGAATACGCCAGCTCAAATTCATCTGCCAGGCGCTCCAGCTGAGCGACCTGGTCCGGGGTCTGCCGGCCGCTGAGCACTTCCAACGCGGTGCCACCCGCCGCGGCAAAGTCGATGACCAGCCGCCGCAGCTTCATGCGGGTGTACTTGTACTTGAGCGGATGGGCCAGCACCGCCACACCACCGGCCGCAGTTATCCACTGCACTACCTGCGCCAGCTCCGGCCAAAACGCCTTGACGTCCCCGGGCTTGCCCTGCCCCAGGTACTTGTCAAACGCCTGGTTGTGGTCCTTCACGTGACCCTGCTGCACCATCCAGGCACTGAAGTGGGGCCGGCCAAGCTGGCTGTCACCGGCCTGTTCCCTGGCACCCTCCAGCGCGCCCGCAAAACCGCAGCGGGCCAGGCGCTCGGCAATCTTGGCCCCGCGCTCCGCCCGCGCTGCAGCGAGCAGCGCCAGCCCCTCCTGCATGGCCGCGTGCGTGCAATCCATGCCCAGGCCAACCACATGAATGGTGGTGGCAGACCAGCGACAGGAAAACTCGACGCCGGATACGAGCTGCAAGGCGGGATATGCAGCCATGGCATCCCGCGCTGCCAGATAACCGGCCACGGTGTCGTGATCGGTAATCGCCAGCTGGCTGACCCCGCGCGCGGCCGCCCGCGCCAGCAGCTCGCGCGGGGTCAGGGCACCGTCAGAGGCGGTGGTATGGGTATGGAAGTCAATCAACACAATCTTTACACTACTCGGCCCGGCAGCGTATACACTGCCAGCATCCACCAGAAACAAGGGAAGTCCCCATGGTAACAGCCAAGGCAGCCGTCACACCATGAAGCAGTTGGCCGAATTCGTACCCATCGCTCTGTTCTTCATCGTCTACCAGCTCAATGGTGAGACCGTGTCACTGGGCAGCTGGGTGTATACCTTTGACGGCATCTACACCGCCACCGCGGTACTGATGGCCGCCACGCTGGTGCAGGTGGTGCTGACCTATGCCCTGACCGGCGAATTCGAGAAGCGGGCCATGTGGATGTTACTGGCCGTGCTCGCTTTCGGCGGTGCCACGCTGATGCTGCGCAACGAGCTGTTCATCCAGTGGAAACCGACCATTTTCAACTGGGCGCTGGCGATCGCCTTCGGCGCCTCACAGTTCATCGGCGACAAAAACCTGATGGAACGCACCCTGGGCAGCCAGATTCGACTGCCGAAACCCGTGTGGACCCGACTCAACCTGCTCTGGGTGAGTAATTTTGCCATCGTCGGCGCGCTCAACCTGGTGGTGGCCTACGGCTTTTCAGAGGCCACCTGGGTCAGCTACAAGCTTTACTCCGCCATTGGCTTCACAGTGGCACTGACGATCCTGACAGCGATGATGATCAGTCCGCACCTGAAAGAAGAGAATACACAGCCGTGATGGCGCCGGGCGCGCCTACAATTCTCGCTACATCGGCGTTACACTAGCGCCGCTCAAAATCACGCCAACAAGGAAAATGATTGTGTTGCGTTCCATTACCACCGCCCTGTTCGCCCTGTGCATCGCCCTCCCCGCCCTCGCACAGGAAGTGCGCTACATCAGTGACGAGGTGTTCGTCGTGCTGCACACAGGCCCCGGCAAGGAGTACCGCTGGGCAGCCAAGCTGACACCGGGCACGCGCCTCACCGTGGCGCGCACCAGCAGCGATGGCAAGTGGGCCGAGGTCACCACCTCCCGCGGCACCACGGGCTGGGTTACCACCGAATTCCTGACCTCCACTGCACCGGCCCAGGTGCGGCTGCCGAATGCCGAGGCGCGCGCCGAGCAGCTGGCGGCCAGGAACGCGGAGCTCACGGCCGCGATGGCAGCCCTGGAAACGGAAAAAACCGAGCTGCTCACCACAGCCACCTCTACCGGCTCCGAACTTGACAGTGTCGCCAAGGAACTGGCGGACCTGAAAAAGATATCCGGCAAGGCCGTGCAGCTGGATACGGACAACCGCCGGCTGGTCCAGGAAGCGGAGAAGCTGCGCGACGATGTGGGTATGCTGCAAGCTGAAAACGCACGCCTGCAGGACAAACTGCAGAGTGAGGACTTTCTCAACGGCGCGCTGGCAGTACTGCTGGGCGTCATCATCACCCTGGTGGTACCCCGCCTGTGGCCCAAGCGCCGCAAGAGTTCCAGCTGGGCTTAAAGGAGATACCCATGCTACGCACCCTGTTACTTGCCCTGGGATTGGTTTTCATGCCGCTGGCTGCGGCGGAAGAGACGCACCTGCCCAACCCGCTGGTGACCCTGAAAACGTCTGAGGGCAACATCACCCTGCGCCTGTTTCGCGACAAGGCTCCCGTCACCGTGGAAAACTTCCTGGCGTACGTGGATTCCGGTTTCTATAACGGTACGATCTTTCACCGCGTGATCCCGGACTTCATGGTACAGGGTGGCGGTTTCCTGCCCGACATGACAGAAAAGGAAACCCTTGCCCCGATCGTCAGCGAGGCGAAGAACCGCCTGCACAACACGCGCGGCACTGTGGCCATGGCACGCACCAATGACCCGGACTCCGCGACTTCGCAGTTTTTCATCAACGTGCGCAACAACCTGCGGCTGGACTGGACGCCGGGGCAGCCTGGGTACACGGTATTTGGCGAAGTTATCGAGGGCATGAGCGTGGTGGACTACATCGTCACCGCGCCCACCGGCAATGCCGGCAGTCACCAGAACGTACCCCTCGAGCCCATCCTTATCGTAGAGGCCAAGCGACAGTCAGCCCTATGATTGCCCTGTCGGTCAATCTCAACAAGATCGCGCTGATCCGCAATTCGCGCGACACCACCAATCCCAGTGTGCCCGCGCACGCGCAAATGTGTATTGATGCCGGCGCCGACGGCATCACCGTGCACCCGCGGCCAGACCAGCGCCATATACGCGCCAGCGACTGCTTTGACCTGGCCGGCATGCTCAGCGTTGAATTCAACATCGAGGGCAACCCGTTCACGGAGGCACGCAAGAGCGACCGGCAGGGCGTGGGGGATTACCCGGGGTTCATGGCCCTGGTGCGGGAAATCCGTCCGGCTCAGTGCACCCTGGTGCCGGACACGGACGGCCAGCTGACATCGGACCACGGCTTCGACCTGAAAAAGGATGGCGAGCGCGTGGCGCCGCTGGTCGAGGAACTCAAGTCACTGGGCATTCGCACCAGCCTGTTCATGGACCCGGACCCGGAACAGATCCGCCTGGCGGCGCAGACCGGTACCGATCGTATCGAGTTGTATACCGAAAGTTACGCCCATGCCTGCAAGAGCGGCGACAACGTGGAGGCGATCTTCGCCCAGTTCATCACCGCAGCCGAGGTCGCGGCAGACGTCGGCCTGGGCCTCAACGCGGGTCATGACCTGGACCTGCACAATCTTCCCCGTTTCGCCACGGTTCCGGGACTCCTGGAAGTCTCCATCGGCCATGCGCTGACGGTGGACGCCATTCGCATGGGCCTGGCCAACACGGTCGCCGCTTACCAGCGCGCACTCGGTAAATAGTATGGACGCAAGACTGCAACAATTGCTGGACAAGCAGGATATAACGGATCTCGTTTACGCCTACTGCAACGCATCGGACCGTCACGACCACGATAAATTGCGCCAGCTTTACCATCCTGATGCCACTGACGATCACGGCGGTTTTTTCAAGGGGCTGGCGATGGAGTTTATCGACCAGTTGCCGGCGATCCAGGCGCCTATGGAAATCTTGCATCACAATATCACCAACATCAACCTGGCCCTTGATGGGGACTATGCCGAGGGCGAAATCTACGTCCTGGCTTTCCACAAGATACGCACCGACACCGAGCCTATGGACCTGCTTATCGGCGGGCGCTACTTCGATCGTTACGAGAAGCGCGATGGCGTATGGAAATTCAGCGCCAAGGCGGTGGTTGCGGACTGGGCGATGGTGAACAACCCCTCGACGGTGCAACTGGATCACCCGCTGGTGCAGGGTTCACATCTCGGCAGGCCCGGCAGGGACGACCCGTCCTACGACTTCTTCAGGCTGTTGCAGTGGGGCCAGAGATAAACCTCGCCCCGGCTGGCGGTTGCGCCGGTAGCCACTACCCCAGGCTCAGCCACCGACAAGACTTATCATCACCCCGGCCGCCACCGCGGAACCGATGACACCGGCGACGTTGGGCCCCATCGCATGCATCAGCAGGAAGTTGTGCGGGTTGGCTTCCAGGCCTACCTTGTTGCTGACGCGCGCGGCCATGGGCACCGCGGAGACGCCGGCGGAGCCGATCAGGGGATTAAGGGGTGTGCTGCCGAAGCGGTTCATCAGCTTGGCGATAAGTACACCCGAAGCGGTACCAATGGCAAAGGCGACGATGCCGAGGCCGAGAATACCCAGGGTGTTGATATCGAGGAACTTGTCCGCCACCAGCTTCGAGCCCACGGACAGGCCCAGGAAAATGGTAGTGATGTTGATCAGCGCGTTCTGTGCCGTGTCAGAAAGGCGGTCAACCACGCCACACTCTTTCATCAGGTTACCGAAACAGAACATGCCCAACAGTGGCGCCGCATCGGGCAACAGCAGTGCCACCAGGATCAGCAGCACCAGTGGAAACACGATCTTCTCGCGCCGGGAAACGTGGCGCAGCTGCACCATCTCGATCTTGCGCTCGGCTTCGGTGGTCAGGGCACGCATGATCGGCGGCTGGATCATGGGCACCAGCGCCATGTACGAATAAGCCGCCACGGCGATGGCGCCAAGCAGGTCGGGTGCCAGTATTGAGGAGACGTAGATGGCGGTGGGACCGTCGGCGCCGCCGATGATACCGATAGCCGCAGCGTCGGCGATGGAAAAATCCATGACCCCAAGTGAGGTGAGGCCGACAGCGCCAAGCACGGTGGCGAAAATCCCGAACTGCGCCGCCGCACCGAGAAACAGTGTGCGCGGGTTCGCCAACAGTGGGCCAAAATCCGTCATCGCGCCCACGCCCATAAAAATCACCAGTGGCGCGACACCGCTGGCTATTGCGACTGAGTAGAAGTTGTACAGCATGCCATTGCTGTAGCCGGCATCCTGGGCCCACTGCTGTATCGCCAGGTGGGTGGCCGCGCCGCTGGCATCATAAGCTGCGAGCAGCGCCTTGCTGCCGGACTCGACACTCACTCCCAGCACGCGGGCCAGTTCCGCCAGTTGCGCGGGATCAGCCGCCTGCAGTGCGTTGTCCACGGCTGAATAGGCCAGCCCGGCACCGGGAATGTTCGCCAGTATGCCGCCAAAACCAATAGGCACCAGCAGCAGTGGCTCAAAGCCCTTGCGTATGGCCAGGAACAAGAGGCCGAGCCCGATCAGGATCATGAACACCTGCCCCGGCGCAATCTGGGCGAGACCGGAGGCGTTCCACAGTGTCAGCAGGTTGTCCATATCAACCCACGGTCATCAAGGTATCGCCAACGGCGACGGTATCGCCGACCTTCACATCTACACTGACTATCGTGCCATCACGACTGGCGCGCACCTCGGTCTCCATTTTCATGGCTTCAAGAATCAACACCACGTCACCGGAGGCCACGCTATCGCCCGGGTTCACGTTGACTTTGAAGATGTTGCCGGCCAGTGGCGCGGTCAGCGGTTCACCTCCGCCGGTCGCTGGCGACGACGCCGGCGCCGCAGATGACGTAGCCGGGGCCGCGGCCAGGGCTGTCACATCACCCCCTTCGGCAACCTCCACCACATAGCGGTTACCGTTTACGGTGACGGTGTAGACATCAGCCTCCTGCTGCGCCGCGGGGGCTGCTGCGGGCGCCGGCGCCGGTGCGGGTTCGCTGCCAGGTGCAGGTTCAAATGCACTCGGGTCACCGCGGTGCTCAAGGAACTTGAGCCCGATCTGTGGAAACAGCGCATAAGTCAGCACATCATCAATTTCACCCTCTCCCTGGGTCAGGCGGATGTCTTTCTCAGCAGCCAGCATGCGCAGCTCTTCGCTGAGTCGGTCGATTTCCGGTTCCAGGAGGTCGGCCGGGCGACAGGTAATCGGCTCGGCGCCCTCCAGCACCCGTTCTTGCAATGCGTGATTGACCGGCGCCGGCGTCGCACCGTACTCACCCTTGAGCACACCGGCGGTTTCGCGGGAGATGGACTTGTAGCGCTCCCCCGTCAATACGTTGATAACCGCCTGCGTACCGACGATCTGCGAGGTGGGTGTGACCAGCGGAATATAGCCAAGGTCCTCGCGCACCCGCGGGATTTCTTCCAGCACCTCGTCCAGTTTGTCTGCCGCACCCTGCTCCTTGAGCTGGCTCTCCATGTTGGTGAGCATGCCGCCGGGTACCTGCGCCACCAGGATGCGCGCATCCACGCCGCGCAGCGCGCCTTCAAACTTCGCGTACTTCTTGCGCACGCCGCGGAAATAGGCCGCCACTTCTTCCAGTTTGCCGATATCCAGGCCGGTATCGCGGTCAGTCCCCTTGAGCATGGCGACCACGGATTCCGTCGGCGAATGGCCATAGGTCATGGACATGGAGGAGATGGAGGTATCAACGTTGTCGATGCCGGCCTCCACACACTTGAGAATGGTTGACGTGGACAAACCCGTCGTCGCATGGCACTGCATGTGTATCGGAATAGCGCAGGCCTGCTTCAGCCTGCGCACCAGTTCATAGCCGTCGTAGGGATGCAGCAGGCCCGCCATGTCCTTGATGGCTATAGAGTCCGCGCCCATATCCTCGATGCGCTTGCCCTGCTCTACCCAGGTCTCGATGTCATGCACCGGGCTGATGGTGTAGGAGATGGTGCCCTGGGCGTGCTTGCCAACCTCTTTGACTGCCTTCAGCGCCACCTCGATATTACGCATGTCGTTCATGGCATCGAACACGCGGAACACATCCACGCCATTGACGGCCGCACGCTCGACAAATTTCTCAACCACGTCATCCGCATAATGACGGTAACCGAGAATATTCTGGCCACGAAACAGCATCTGCTGAGGCGTGTTCGGCATGGCCTTCTTCAATTCGCGGATGCGTTCCCAGGGGTCTTCACCGAGATAGCGGATACAGGCGTCAAAAGTGGCGCCACCCCAGGACTCGAGAGACCAGAACCCGACTTCATCGAGCTTCGCAGCGATAGGCAGCATATCCTCGATGCGCACGCGTGTGGCCAGCAGCGACTGCGAGGCGTCCCTCAACACAACGTCCGTAATGCCCAGGGGGCGCTTGTTATCGTCCATGGGAAGACCTCTTGTTTAGCTGTTCAGGATGTTTCCGGTACTACTTTTTGCGACGGTGCTGGTGCAGGGCGGCGCTGATGGCGGCCACCAGTTCCGCATCATCCTGCACTGCGCCCGGCGCCGGCTGCGGCCGGCTCGGCGAAGGCTTGTGCGGTTCGGGAAAGTAGCGCCCCACCAGCGAAGACATGACCGTGGTGGCCACCACCAGCAACGCAAGAAAAGCGACCACGGTACCCATGCCGAAAACCATGAGTTCGACACCCTGTGCCATGATGTTGCCCTGCATATTGCGTTCGCCCCTGCATGCCGCCTGATATCGCATCGCCGTCGGCGGCGGTGCCCTGTGCGATAACTATAAAGCAGGTGCCTGATGAGCGCCATCACCTGCCCGAATTCGCTGTGACTGGTAACCGCTACGGAGTACAATCCCGGCCCCTGAATCACTCCCGGTTGAAAACATGCGCTTAATGCTCGCCCCGATGGAAGGGGTTGTGGATCACACCATGCGCGAGCTGATCACCTCACTGGGTGAGCTGGATCGCTGCGTTACGGAGTTTGTGCGCGTCAGCGAACGCCTGCTGCCCCCGCGTGTGTTCTACCGGCTTTGCCCGGAGTTGCACAATAACGGAAGAACCGCGTCCGGCGTGCCCGTATACCTGCAGTTACTCGGGGGGCAGCCCAACGTGGTTGCGGAAAATGCGGCGCGCGCTGCGGAGCTGGGCGCCCCGGGAATTGACCTGAATTTCGGCTGCCCCGCCAAAACGGTGAACAAATCAGACGGCGGGTCGATCATCCTGCGCCAGCCTGAACGCGTCGCGACCATCACCGCCGCCGTGCGCAGGGCGGTGCCAGAGGCGGTGCCGGTGACGGTAAAAACGCGATTGGGTTACGAGCACCATGAGCAGTTCCTGGACATCATTCGGGGCATTGCCGATGCCGGCGCCACCGAAATAACCGTACACGCAAGAACCAAGCGCCACGGCTACCGCCCCCCGGCCTACTGGGAAGAGATTGCCAGGGCACGGGAAGTGGTATCACTACCCCTTATCGCCAACGGTGAGATATGGAGTGCAGAAGACGCCCTGCGCTGCCGCGAAGTGAGCGGCTGTGACGACCTGATGCTGGGCCGGGGAGCACTCTGCCGCCCCGACCTGCCACGACTGGTCCGCGCATCGGCCGCAGGTGCATCGATGCCAGCCCTGGCCTGGCCGGAGGTACTGGAACTGCTGATGCGCTACTTCCGGCTAACCTTGATGCATTACGACGCCGGCTATGCCGGCAACCCGATCAAGCAATGGCTGGTGTACCTGCGCACTTATTACCCTCAGGCGGCCCTGCTTTTCGAAAGCATCAAGCGCCTGCGCGATGCTGATGAAATCGGCGCAGGCCTGCGCAGGGAGATGGCCGACCACGGCTGCCGACTCGAAGCGGCATGAGCCCTGGCGCGCGCCAGTGGCCTAGGCAGAGAGGCGCATGGACTGTGCCAGTTCAAGCTCCAGCTCATTGAGTTCCTCCTGCATCTGCTGCAGCTCACGCCCGGCAATGAGGCTCCAATGCTGTGATTGTTCCTGTTGCATCTCCAGCTCGTGCGCCGTATCCAGCATATCCGCATCCAGGTCAAGATCCGCAAAGTTGATACCGGCCCCCGCCTCCCCAACACCGTGCTGGAACGCTGAAAGCATGAGGAAGCCCGCCCTGAGATGCTCCTCGAGGCGCGGGTCGGAACTGTTACTGATGCAGAAGAGCAAGGCGTCACGCAGCAGCTGCTTGTCATGGGGCAGGCACGAGGCATCCAGGACCTGTCCGGGCATGGGCGATGCGCCCTCAAGATAGCGCGCATAGTCCAGCACCATGCGCTGGGCGCCGATGAAGTCCATTTCGCGTACGCCGTTGTCGGGCCTGCCAAAGAGGCGGGTAAACAGGTTCATAGTCTCACTCCGATTTAATTGTGCCTATCACAGGAACTATTGCACCGGAATCCGGGCGCGCAGAGTATGGCCAGCGACGCCACCAACATGGCCACGCGCGACAAGGCGATGGATTCAGCAGTTGTAGGGGCGGCCAGGGCACCGGCGAGCAGGTTTGGCCGCCTGGAATGCCGGGGACGCAGCGAGCGCCGCGCACCCCGTCAGCGAGCTATTTCGTGCCAGCCGGCCCCGGGGCAGCCATGGTTGCCTCACGGGCCGCCTTGAATTCAACGCCATCATTCCAGCGCGGGAAATCCCGGTTGTCTGCCAGGCGCTTACCCATGCTATACAGGAGTTGCACCTCCTGTACCGCACCAGCGAGATCCCAGTCAGGTGAGTATTCGTCTGAGGGCTTGTGGTAATGCTGGCTAATGTAGTCGTTGATACGCGCCTCACCCCAGGCCTTGCCGTGCTCGATGCTATCGGTAGCCCGGGTCAGGTACAGCGCCGGTACGCCGACACGCGCCAGGGAAAAATGATCGGAGCGATAATAAAACCCTTTTTCCGGGAAGGGCTCCTGCACCACGGTGCGACCCTGCTCTTTTGCGGCATCCAGCAGGTAGTTCTCCAGCTCGCTGTTGCCAAATCCAACAAGCGCTATATCCCGGGTCAAACCTATCTGGCCTGCGGCGATATTGTCCATGTTGAAGTTGGCCACGGTTTTCTGCAGGGGGAAAATCGGGTTCTCACCATACCATTCCGAGCCCAGCAAACCGGATTCCTCAGCGGTGACGGCGAGGAACAGCAGCGAGCGCCTGGGTGGCTGCGCCTGCTCCTGGAACATTCGCGCCAGTGAAAACAGTGCCGCCGTACCGGAGGCATTATCGGATGCGCCGTTATAAATACTATCTTCACCCTCGCCCGGACGCATTCCCAGGTGATCCCAGTGCGCGGTGTAGATGATCACCTCATCGGGTGTTTCACTGCCGGGCAGCAACGCGGCCACGTTGCGACTGAGTTGGCTGGTCACCGTGTTCTGCAACCTTACCGAGGCAGTGATATCGGCAAGCGGGCGCGCGCGGAAGCCCGGCTTCGCCGCCTCCGCTTTCATTTCCGCGTAGTCCATACCTGCTGCGGCAAACAGTGCCTGCGCCTGCTGCAGCGGAATCCAACCCTCTACCGCCACCTGATCCGCGTTGCGATTGCTGGCGGTCAGACCGATCCGGCCCGTTGACCAACTGTTACGCACAACGTCCCAGCCGTAGGCGGCCGGGGCGGTCTCGTGCACGATCAATACGCCGGCCGCGCCCTGTCGCGCCGCCTCCTCGTACTTGTATGTCCAGCGCCCGTAGTAGGTCATGCTATTACCGTTAAACAGCTCGGGATCCCCGGTAGCGAATCCGGGGTCATTGATCAGCACCACCACGGTCTTACCGCGCACATCGACGCCGGCATAGTCATTCCAGCCACGCTCCGGTGCATTAATGCCGTAACCGGCGAAGACCAGCGGAGACTCCTCGAGCGCTACCTCTTCCACCTGGCGGCTGGTAAAAACCATCATCTGGTCGCCGTAGCTGAGTGTGGCCTTGTAATCACGGCCCTTGAGAGACAACTGCGCATCGTGGGCAGTGGCCACCGAGGTGATGGGCACCTCCTGGAACCAGGAACCATTGTTGCCCGGCTTGAGTCCGAGAGCCTTGAACTGCTCTGACAGGTAGGCAACGGTTTTATCCTCACCAGGCGTGCCCGGCGCCCTGCCCTCGTACTCGTCAGCTGCCAGTTCAGCGATATGACGATGCAACTCTGCGGAAATCCTGTCCGCCTCGGTGTCAGCTGCGAGTGCTGCACCTGCTGGCAAGAGTATGGTGGCCATCACACAGGCGGCCTGGAACAGTTTTCTCATGAAAAACTCCTGAGTGGATTGAAAACGGGGTTATCATACTGGCAAAGACGCCCGCGCGCATCGCGCCTTGATCTTGCAGCAACAGTACGGCTGTTGTTTGGCGCCGGGACGCCAAAAATAAATCCAGAACAAGAAAAGGACATTGGGGAATGACGACACCCGCTTACGATCCTGCCCTGGATACCGGTTTTTTCGGTCATCCTCGCGGCCTGCTGGTCTGCTTCGCCACAGAGCTTTGGGAGCGCTTCTCTTTTTACGGGATGAAGTACCTGCTGCTGCTCTATCTCACCAAGTATCACCTGTTCACAGATGCCAACGGCCTGGAGGTGCTTGGCGGCTACGCGGCCCTGGTGTACGCCATGCCCGTGATCGGTGGATTGCTGGCGGACCGCTATCTGGGTATGCGCAAGGCCGTGGTGTTTGGCGGCATCCTGTTGGTGCTGGGGCACCTTGGCATGGCCGTGGAGGGAGAACAGGCACGCGTGGTGGAGGGCACGATACAGCGCGACGAGGGCGCACTGCAGGTATTCTATTTCTCACTCGCCCTCATCGTGGTCGGTGTCGGCTTCCTCAAACCCAATATCTCCACCATCGTCGGGCGCCTCTACAGTGAAGACGATCACCGCCGGGATTCCGGGTTCACTATCTTTTACATGGGCATCAATATAGGTGCGTTCACGGCCACCCTGCTGTGCGGGTATCTTGGCGAAACTTTCGGCTGGGCCTATGGCTTCGGTGCCGCCGGCATCGGTATGCTGGTGGGACTGATCACTTTTCTCAGCGGCCAGAAACACCTGCATGGCCATGCTGAACCGCACAATCCCGCCATTTTGCGCGAGAAGTCGCCGCTCGGGCTCAACAAGGAGTGGACCATCTACCTGTGCGCATTCCTCGGCGTGGCAGTGGCCTGGCAGATGCTGCAGTTTCATGGCGCAGTGGGCGTAACACTGAACGTCCTGTCGCTGGCTGTACTGGCAGCACTGGGCTGGTTCATATTCACCCAGTGCAACAAGGTAGAGCGTGATCGCATGATTGCCCTGGTGGTGTTGACCATGTCCACCGTGGTGTTCTGGGCGCTGTTTGAACAGGCGGCAGCGTCGATGACGCTATTTGCTGATCGCGTTATGGATCGCGAGATATTCGGCCTGAATCTCACCGCGGCACAGTACGGCTCGCTCAACGCGATGTTTATTTTCCTGCTCGCGCCGTTCTTTGCATGGCTGTGGACAGCGCTCGACAAACGCGGGCTGGAACCCTCCACTCCGGTCAAGTTCGCACTCGGCATCGCCCAGGCTGGGCTCGGTTTCGGTGCCCTGGTTTGGGGCGCGGCTAACCCGAATGCGGCTGGCCTGGTGGCCGGATACTGGATGGTACTGGCGTACCTGCTGCATACCAGTGGTGAGTTGTGCCTCTCCCCCGTGGGGCTCTCCGCTGTGACCAAGCTAGCCGTACCACGCATCGTCGGCGTGATGATGGGCTCTTGGTTCCTGGCGACGGCCTATTCGGAGTTTGTCGCCGCGCAGCTGGCCAAGCTCGCGGCTGTCGAGACCGTTGATGGCGCAGTCGCCGATGTCGGTGCGGCGCTTGCAACCTACAACAACCTGTTTAATGAACTGCTCTACGTGGGGCTTGGCGTGGGCGTCCTGTTGTTACTGCTGTCCCCACTATTGAAAAAGCTGATGCACGGAGTGCACTAAACGCCAAACTTGGCTTGGCAAAGACCGGCTATTCGCCGTACATTGGCCCTCTAAACCACAACGACGATAACGGGGATAACGACGCGAGGTGAACAGGTTTAACCTCACGTTCAGGGGCGAGATTCTACCGGGCATCGACCCGGAAGCAGCCAGGGCAGGTTTCGCCAGCCTGTTCGACATACAGGACGCGAAGCGCCTGGAGCTGTTCTTTTCCGGTGAGACCGTAGTGCTGCGACGCAATCTGGAGCGCAAAGCGGCTGCGGAGTACTACCTCAAGCTAAATCAACTCGGGCTGGAAGCAAAACTGGTCAAAGTCGACCCGGACGCCGGGCAGGCGCCTGCAGACGGCTTGAGTGACTCCGACAAAGAGTGGCAGGCTGCCCAGCAAGAAACACAACATGAGCTGGAACAGCGCCTGCTTGCTCGCCGGCAGGGTGCCCGCAAGACGAAAAGCCAGGACAACGACAAGGCGCGTAAACGCGAAGCGCTGGATCGCTTACGCACTGCCGCGCAGCAGCGTAAAAAAGACCAATCGACGGACAAAAACGCAGTCAAGGAGCAGGCTGAGGCCGAGGCAGCTCGCAAGCAGGCGGAGGCCGAGAAAGCCCGCAAGCGCAGGGAAGCCGAGGCATCGCGCAAACAGGCCGAGGCTGAGAAAGCCCGCCAGCGCAGGGAAGCCGAGGCAGCGCGCAAACAGGCCGAAGCCGAGAAAGCCCGCAAGCGCAAGGAAGCCGAGGCCGCCCGCAAACAGGCCGAAGCCGAGAAAGCCCGCAAGCGCAAGGAAGCCGAGGCCGCCCGCAAACAGGCCGAAGCCGAGAAAGCCCGCCAGCATAGGGAAGCCGAGGCCGCCCGCAAACAGGCCGAAGCCGAGCAAGCCCGCCAGCATAGGGAAGCCGAGGCCGCCCGCAAACAGGCCGAGGCTGAGAAAGCCCGCCAGCGCAGGGAAGCCGAGGCCGCCCGCAAACAGGCCGAAGCCGAGGAAGCCCGCCAGCGCAGGGAAGCCGAGGCCGCCCGCAAACAGGCCGAAGCCGAGAAAGCCCGCAAGCGCAAGGAAGCCGAGACTGCGCGCAAACAGGCTGAAGCCGAGGAAGCTCGCAAGCACAAGGAAGCCGAGGCTGCGCGCAAAGAAGCTGAAACCGCGCACCGGCAGGCCGAAACAGCGGAGGCCCGTAAACGCAAAGCGGCCATCGCTGCGCGTGGCAGAGCAACACCGCAAGCTGATATCGACAATAGCGCGGTTCTGGAAGAGCAAGCCATCCATGCTGGCGCTCTCGCACTGCGCGATACTTCCCGTCTGAAGCGTGCTCGCAGCGGCGTGACGTCTCGTCTGGGCCTGTCGCGACGTGGCGAAGACCAGGACCAGCGTGGCCATCGACCACCAGCGGGATCGCCAAACCCCTACCGCCTGTTGCCCTTTCGCCACAGTAAGCATGTCAAGACACGCGCAGAACGGGCGCAACACAAGAGTCGCAAGGGCATGGTCATTGGCGGGGTGGCCCTCGCTGCACTGCTGATGCTGCTCGGGCGCTTCATCAGCCTGGAGCCTCCGCCGCCGGTGACGGGCACCGAAGCACTGGCCACCGCCCCCGGTGGGCGACTGGTGATATTGGCCGGCGAACAGTTGCTGCTGCACGACCGGGCCGGTGTGCCCGACCAGACCCTGGATGCGGCGGCACTGGGCCTGGCACAGTTGTCGACGCCAATGCTGTTCCATCCGCAAGGGGAGCTGCTGATCGCCGGGCGCAGTGCCGAAGAGCCCGCCGGCGAGCGCGGCATGTGGCGTTGCGACCTGGACCGGGCCGCATGCCAGCCCATGCCCACGGACCGCTATACGCCACCCCCGGACGCCATGGTTTTTCATGAACTTAGCGGAAACACCTTCGATGCCCGCGCGGGAAGGCTGCGCAAACTGGGCCCTGATCAGTCCCTGCGTGCCCAGGTCGACCTGGCGATGGCGGCAGCCCCTGTCCTGCAACTGGATTCCGGCCTACTGTTCATGAACAGCGCTACCGGTCCGGCAATTACAGTTCTGCGTTACGAAGACCAGGCCTTTGGCCAGCAGCTGGATGAGATCCTGTTGTTGCCGCCACCCGCCCTGGAGCGCGAGCAAAGTCGCGTCACTGACTTCCTGGGCAACGGCAAGTTCTGGTGGGTGCTGCTGCAAAATCCCGACACCGGCAGCAACGGGCTTTACCTGTTCGATACTCAGTGGTCTTTCCTGCGCGAGCTACCACTGGGTGCGCTTTCTGAGGGCGCCCGGCTGGTTAACTGGGGCGGACGAACCCTGGTGTATTCGCCTGCAAGTGCATCCGTAATACGCTTCAACGGAGACGGCATGCAGGAGGTGGCGCTGGAGTCCCCGGCACTGGCAGAACTCGTCGCCGCCAGCAGCCAGCGGCAGTGGCTCACCCGACTGGCCTGGCAGTCAGTACTGCTGTTGGTGCTGATCGCCATGCTGGGTGGGTTTGCCTATAGCTACCTGCAGTCAACCCGGGCCCTGGTCTACCGAGGCCGACCCGCGCGCGGCGCGGCGCCGCTGGACGACATTGCCGGTGATATCCGCTGGCTGGAAATGGCGCCTCATCGCAGCCGTCGCCTGCGCCAGCTGACCCTGGCCTGGAGCGTACCGGCACTCGCCGCGCTGGTCATGCTCATTGGCCTTGGTGTGTCGCTGCTGCAGTTACTGGGGGCCATGACATGCCTGCTCGGTCCCGCACTCGCCTTGCAGTTACTCCTGCGCAGTCCACCGGAGCACGCGGGTATTCACGACAACCAGGTGTTGCTCGTGGACTACCGTGAAATGTACCACCTCGCTGCCGGACCGCGCCTGCAGTACCGAGGGCCTTTCGTGGTGGTGGATGATGTCATCATCTTTGTCGGTACCCGCTTGCTGCCCGGACTCGACCCGCAACAGGTCAAGACCCTGCTGGCGCCGCGCGTGTCGGCCGGCATTCGTGTAGACCGGAAAACCATTGCCGTGAAGCTGCTGCAAAGCCGTCACCCACTGGCATGGGGCGGCCTTGCCATACTGGGCCTGGGACTGCTGGGTGCACTGCTGATCACTGTCAGTTTCCTGCCACTTTAAGGACTAGAGTGAGGGCAGGAATCCGATATACTGGTGCCACATAAGACCGGACCTTGCCAGCATGAGTGATACTACCGCCCCGCGCGTTTCACTGTTCGTTACCTGCCTCGCTGACCTCATGCGACCCTCAGTGGCCTTTGCCAGCATACGGTTACTGGAGCAGGCCGGCTGCATTGTCGATGTGCCCCTGGAGCAGACCTGCTGTGGGCAACCGGGCTACAACAGCGGAGAGTTCGAGGCCACCATACCTGTTGCCCAGCAGACCATAGCGCGCTTTGAGCACGCCGAGTATGTGGTCGCGCCCTCGGGTTCCTGCGCCGGCATGATTCGCGAACACTACCCCAGACTGCTTACAGGAGAGTGGGCGGAGCGCGCCAGGGCGCTGGCAGAGAAAACCTACGAACTGACGACATTCCTCAATGATGTGGTAAAGCTGCAATCCGCACCCGCCGTCACCACCGAACTTCCCACCATCACCTACCATGACAGCTGTGCCGGTCTGCGCGAACTGGGCATCAAGCAACAGCCGCGGGAGCTGCTGCAGCGGCTATGCGACGTCGAGGTCACAGAAATGCAACAGACGGACGTCTGCTGCGGCTTCGGCGGCACCTTCTGCGCCAAGATGCCCGACATATCGGAAAAAATGGTTGACGATAAATTGCGCCACGCGGCTGAAACCGGCGCCACCCTGCTGACCGGGGGCGACCTCGGCTGCCTGCTCAATATCGCCGGTCGCGCGCGCCGTCGCGGCCTGGACCTGGAAGTGCGACACGTGGCAGAACTGCTCAGCGGTGACCTCTATTCTCCGGCGATTGGTGAGGGGGAGTAAGTCAGTGGAGCAACACAGCCAGCAGTTCCTGGACAACGCAAGCACTGCCCTGGCCGACGCGGGCGGCGTCGCCCAGCGCGACATCATGGCGCTGTTCGCGCCCCTGCTGCGCGATGCCGCCGTAGAGGGATTCGGCAATTTCGAAGCGCTGCGGCAACATGTCAAACGCGTCAGGCAACACAGCCTCGATAACCTGGATTACTACCTGGCCAGATTTGAACTGGAGGCCACCAATAATGGCAACCAGGTGCACTATGCGGAAACCGCCGAGGACCTGAACTCCATCGTGCTGGACATCTGCCAGCAACACGGAGCCCGCAAAATCGCCAAGGGCAAGTCCATGGTGACCGAGGAGACCGGCCTCAACGACTATCTGCAGCGCGGCGGACTCGACGTGCTGGAGACAGACCTGGGTGAGTACATCATCCAGCAGGCAGGTGAAACGCCCAGTCATATTGTCGGCCCGGCGCTGCACAAGACCAGGGAACAGATCCGCGACCTGTTCCTGGAGCGTCACGACCTGGGCGAGCGCGAACTGGATTCCATCGGCGAGCTGGTGGGCGAGGCCCGCCAGGTACTGCGCGAGCACTTCCTGCAGGCAGAAGTGGGGATCATAGGCTCCAACGCCCTGATCGCCGAAAACGGCTACTCCATGCTCATCACCAATGAGGGCAATGGCGATCTCTGTGCCAATCTACCCAAGGTCCTGATTATCTGCACCACCCTCGATCGTGTGCTCCCCAGGGGGGAGGACGCCACCGCAATACAACGCCTGCTGGCGCGTTCCGCAACCGGCCAGCCGCACACCTGCTACACGAGTTTTTACTCCGGACCGCGACGTGAGCAGGATGCGGACGGCCCCCTGGAAACTCACTTCGTACTGCTGGACAACCGGCGCACAGATATTCTCGCCAGTGACTATCGCGATATGCTGCGCTGCATCCGCTGCGGCGCCTGCCTCAATCACTGCCCGATTTTTGCCGCCAGCGGCGGCCACGCCTATGGCTGGGTCTACCCCGGGCCCATGGGCTCGGTGCTGACGCCCCTGCTGACGTCACTGGAAGAGAGCTCGGCGCTGCCAAACGCCTGTACCAGTTGCGGTCGTTGCGCTGAAGTCTGCCCCAGCGATATACCGCTGCCGGATTTACTGCGTGACCTGCGCCATGAAGAGAGCGCACGTGGCCTCACCGCCCCGGCCTGGCGTTACGGTCTGCGGGCGCACGCCTGGCTCGCTGCCAGACCGGGCTTATACCATCGCCTTACCGGCGTCGCGATCAACCTGCTACACCGGTTCGGCAAGCGCAGCGGCGCCTTCAGCAAGCTTCCCTTCGCCTCGGGCTGGACCAGCAAACGTGACTTCCCCGCGCCGGCAGGCAAGACCTTCATGCAACAGTACCGGCAAAGGAGCCAGGCGGATGAATAGCGATGCCCGTACCCGGGTGATGGCGCGGGTGCGCGGTGCCTGCCAGGGCAACAGCGCAACCCGGATTGAAGAAGAACTGGCCGCTCTGGGTGTCGCGCCAGCGGCGGCACTGCCGCACGAGGACACCTGCATTGCCTTCATGGTCAATGTGTTGCGCAACCAGGGCACCCTGGAAGTCGCGGCCAACCGCAGTGACGCGGTGAAGCGCATTGGCAACTACCTCTACGACCACTATCGCAGTCATCGCCTGGTAGCAGGTAACGACCCGCGGCTCGCGGCCATGCCCTGGCGCGATGGTGGCGTGCTGCCTCGCTTCGGTGAGTTGGAGGCTGGCGAGCAAATAGCGCTCAGCCATGCCGACTGGGGCGTTGCCGAGACCGGTGCTACAGTGCTGCTTTCAGGCAAGCACAACCCCTCCCGCAACAACCTGTTACCCGAGCATCATGTGGTTATCGTGGATGTGGACACGCTACTGCCAGACATGGAATCGATGTGGCAACAGGTCAACCCGGTACTGGAGCGCCACGGCAGGCCGCGCGGCATTTACTGCATCGCGGGGCCTTCCAGCACCGGCGACATCGAAGCGCAACTGGTCTATGGCGCCCACGGCCCGCGCGCCTGGCATGTCATCCTGCTCGGCGAAGTGGACCCGGAGAAGCTGGACATGGCGCGGGCACTGCATGCAGGCGCCGCTGCGGGTGCCAGCAAGGACTGAGGCGCCGGCGCCCTGCCCCCGCCGGTGGATTTACAGCGGGGTATAGCTGAATTTCTGGCCACCCAATACCGCCTCGTACATCAGGCCACCCTTGGCAAGAGTGAAGATGGCCATGCCTTTGCGGAAACCACCGTGAGTGGTCTTGGCGTTGTTCTGCCCGCCGCTTGCCCCCGCAACCATGCCGCCACCGGTATTGGCCTCTGCCGACACGCCTGCGGTGATAGCAACGGCGGTGGCCTGGGCACTGAACTCAAAGTTGCCCGAGGTGAATTCGCGGAAAGCGCGCTGGTCTTCGAAAAAGATAATTTGGCTGAAGGCCTGGCCACCCAGCTGGAAGCCCATGGTGATCTGGGTCATGGTCACGTTGCCGACATGGCGGCCAGCGGCGTACACCCTGCCCTTGCCATGTGCGCCGCCAATACCAATGCCACCTTTGCCAATGGTCGGGAATACGGCATAGCCATAGGATGAAGGGAAATAGTCAGCGCTCTCGCCCGCATTCTTGAAGGCGGTTATCGTCTTGTCATAGGTATCCTGGGCCTGGACGGTCTGTCCATAAAACGCCATGACCAGTAACATCAACGCGGCCTTGATGACATTTTGCATGCTGTATCCTCGAAATGGATTGAAGGGTGCTCGGGCGCGCCTCATGCGCGCGCCCATTGTCGACAGGCACCCCCTTCGGGTCAAGCGCAGTTCACGACATCTAACCCGTATTGCGCATACCCGCGGCGATGCCGGCGATGGTCACCATGATCGCGCGCTCAAGCTCAGGGCTCTGGCGCTGCCGATTGCGCTTGAGTAGTTCTGCCTGCAGGAAATTAAGCGGGTCAGTGTAGATATTGCGCAAGCGAATGGTTTCCGCTGTCCAGGTCTGCTCAGACAACAACACCTCTGCGCCCTGAATGGTCAGCACGGTAGCGATATCCATGGCCAGTTGCTTGCGCAGGCCGGCACCGATGGGTTGCAGTTCCGCGGGCACCAGCACGTCATCGTAGTAGGCGGACAGACCTTCGTCCGCCTTGGCATAGACCATCTCCAGCATGGACAGCCGGGTGGCAAAAAAGGGCCACTCCTGCGCCATTTGCTGCAGTAGAGCCGCTTTGCCCTGCGCCACGACATTGGCCAACGCAGCACCGGCTCCGAGCCAGGCCGGCAGCATCAGTCGATTCTGGGACCAGGCAAATATCCAGGGGATAGCGCGCAGACTCTCGATACCGCCCCCCGCCTTGCGACGCGCCGGTCGCGACCCCAGCGGCAGCTTGGCCAGCTCCTGCTCTGGCGTGGCCTGGCGAAAATAGGGCACAAATTCAGGCTCCTCCCGCACCACCGCACGGTAAGCAGCACAGGAGTCCGCAGACAGCGCCTCCATCATCTGCCGCCAGTCATCCCGCGGCGCCGGCGGCGTGAGCAGGTTGGCGCGACAGATGGCTACGGTATACAAGGCCAGGGTTTTCACCGCCAGCGAGCTCCAGCCCAGCTTGGTGCGGATCATCTCTCCCTGTTCAGTCACCCGCAGGCCGTTCTTGAGCGATCCCGGGGGCTGTGACAGCAGCGCTTGCTGGGCCGGGGCACCACCTCGACCGATGGTACCTCCTCGACCGTGAAACAGGGTGAGCTCAACACCGTATTGCCCACAGACCTCAAGTAATTCTTCCTGCGCGCGATACTGGGCCCAGGACGCCGCCAGCACGCCAGCGTCCTTGGCGGAATCGGAGTAGCCGATCATGACCATCATGCGACCAGCGACCTGGCCGCTGTACCAGCTGTCGCGCAGCAGCGTGGATACGACCTCGCGCGCGCGTGACAGGTCGTCCAGGGTTTCAAACAGCGGCGCTACCGGAATAGCCTCCTCGACCCCTGCTTCCTGTAACAGCAGGTGTACGGCCAATACGTCCGAGGCCTGCCTGGCCATCGAGATCACGTAGGCACCCAGTGCACGCGTCGGTTGCTCTGCGGCTACCGCGCAGGTATCCAGCACTTCCTGCACGTCGGCAGAGGGCTGCCAGCGCCGCGGCGTCAATGGCCGTCGATTGCCAAGCTCGCGCAACAGGAAGGCGCGGCGCGTATCCTCGTCCCATTCGGCATAGTCACCCAGGCCAAGGCTGCGGGTGATCTCCGACAGTGCCTGGGTATGACGGGCGCTGTCCTGGCGAATATCGTGACGCACCAGGTGTACGCCGAAGCAGCGCACCCGGCGCAGGACGTCCAGCAAACTGCCGCGGGCAATCAACTGCATGCCACAGTCCACCAGTGACTGGTAACAGGCCAGCAGCGGCTCCCAGAGCTGTTCTTCACTGACCAGTATGTCGACCGGTGCCGGGGTCTCTCCGCGCAAAAGCGCCTCGATATGCTGCTGGGTGCGTCGCAGCAGGTCCCGCAGTCCGCGCAAAATAGCGCGGTAGGGTTCGTGGGCTTCGGCGGCAAGTTCGCGCAAGGCGTCATTGCAGCGGGTCATGGACAGCTCTTCCAGCAGGCGCTCAATATCACCCTGGTAGAGGTCCACCGCCTGCCAGCGCGACAGCAGCATGACTTCGCGCGTGACCTCAGCGGTGACATTGGGGTTGCCATCGCGATCGCCGCCCATCCAGGACACAAAGCTCACTGGCGCCGCGTCCAGCGGCAAACCGGTACCGCAATGCGTCTCCAGCGCTTCATCGAGGCGCCGCATGAATTCGGGCACAGCCCGCCACAGGGATTCCTCCACCACGGCGAAGCCCCACTTGGCCTCGTCCACCGGCGTTGGGCGCTCGCGACGGAAGTCGTCGCCGTGCCAGATCTGCGCGATCAGCTCACGCAAACGCGCATGCAATCTCGACTGCTCACGCTCGGTGAGGCCGGCCAGCTCCAGCTGGCTGAGGCATTCACCGATCTCCCCGTGTTTGTGGATCAGGGTACGCCGGGTAATCTCGGTCGGGTGAGCGGTGAGCACCAGCTCAATCTTCAACGCCGCGATGGTATCGGCAATCTGTTGCGTTGCAACACCCTCCTCGCGCAACTCAAGCAGGCTCTTGTTGAGATTGCGCGAGGCAGACAGCAGCGGCGCCATAGTGCGTGACACCATGTGTTGCTGTTCGGCGATGTTGGCCAGGTTGAGAAACTGGGCGAAGGCGCGGGCTACGGGCACCAGCTGTTCATCGTCCAGCTGGCGCAGCTGTGACAGCAGCGCCTCGCGATCTGCCGGCGAGCCGTCACGCGCGCCCTTGGACAGGACACGGATGCGCTCTATCAGCTCGAGGAAAGCATCACCCTCCGCCGCGGCCATGGTCTCACCGAGAATATGACCGAGCTGGCTGACATTGCTGCGCAGCCCGCTGTAATCCGGCTCTCTCACCTGCCCTGCGCTCACCAGTTGGCAACCCTGCGCAGCAGGTCTACAACACGACAGGAGTAGCCCCATTCGTTGTCGTACCAGTTGAGCACACGCAGATAGCGCTCGGCAGTCACACCGCTGAAGCCGGCGTCATAGATTGATGAATGCGAGTTGCCAATGATGTCAGACGATACTATCGGCTTGTCGCTGTATTGCAGGATACCGCTCAGCCCGGGGGACAACGACGCTTCCCGCACCACCTCGTGAACATCATCTACTGTCACCGACTTGCCAAGCTTGACGAACAAGTCCACCACCGAGCCGTCGGGCACCGGCACCCGCGCGGCAATACCGTGCAGCTTGCCCTGGAGATCGGGCAGCACCTGCCCCACTGCCTTGGCAGCACCCGTGGAGGTAGGAATGATATTCTCCGCGGCCGCCCGGCTGCGCCGCCAGTCAGAGTGCGGCACGTCAGCGAGACGCTGGTCGTTGGTGTAGGCGTGCACGGTGTTGATAACGCCTTCTTCAATACCAAAGGCATCGTTGAGTACCTTCGCCATTGGCGCCAGGCAGTTGGTGGTACAGCTGGCATTGGAAATAATGCGGTGTGATGCATCCAGCGCATCATCGTTGACACCCAGAACCACCGTGTAGTCCACCGGGTCCTTGGCGGGCACGGTCAACACCACGCGCTGTGCGCCGGCCTGCAGGTGTTGCTCCAGCTGCTCGCGTTTCCGAAACACGCCGGTCGCTTCCACCACGACATCCACGCCCAGTTCGCGCCAGGGAAGCTCTGACGGATCACGCACACTGATCAACTTCGCCCGGGTCTTGTCGGTGACAAAGTGATCGTCCTCGAGCTTGAGGTTGCGCCCGAAGGGCCCCATGACCGTGTCATAGCTGAGCAGGTAGCGCAGGGCGTCATAGTCAAACAGGTCGTTGATCGCTACCACATCCACACCTTCGACATTTTCCAGGATGCGAAATACTGATCGACCGATGCGGCCAAAGCCATTGATTCCAATTTTCATTACGCTGCCTCCTGCTGCTGATCCAATGCATGGTAGAGCCTCACCACATCCAGCAGGCGCGCTGCATGACCCAGGTTCTCGTACCAGCTCAGCGTCTTCACTGTGTTGGCACCGGCTTTAATGGTGCCCTTGGCGTCAAACAGCAGGGACAGCGGGTTGCCGATCACGTCAGAGGAGACAATAGGATCCTCCACCACTCCGATAATATCCGGGTGCCGCGCCGCGGCGGCGCGCATTGCCTCGTTGATTTGCTCGACTTCTACATCGGCATCGCGCATGATCAGGTTGACATCTAGCAGGCAGCCCTCCTGCACCGGCACATTCAGCGCCGAGGTCAGGATTTTGCCATCGAATGCGGGCAGGATATGCCCCAACCAGAGACTGGCTTCATGCGTGTTGGGGATGATGTTTTTGGCTGCCGAGCGACTGCGCCGGAAGTCCGACCCGGCGTAGTCCTGCAAGGCCTGATCCGAAGTGAAGGCGTGAATCGTGGTCATGCTGCCACACTCGATGGCAAACCTGTCGCCCAGACTGCTCAGCAGCAGCGCCAGGGCTGACGTGGTAGCCGAGCCAGCCGAGATCATACGGTCATCGACACTGACGCTATCTGCATTCAGGCCTGGAATGACAATGCGGTCAATATGGTCTGCGGGCAGCGTGCGCAGCAGCACACGCGGCGCGCCATTCTGCAGGTGGCTGGCCATGAATTCGCGCTCACGGTACTTGCCCGTGGAGTCGATAACGATATCGACCCCAAAGATATCCCAGGGCATCTCTGCGGGACGGTCGATTTCCATCAGTCGAGCACGGCAGCGCTCGTTTACCAGGAAGTTTCCCTCAAGGCGATGCCGCTCGGGCTGCTCAACTTCAGAGCAGAGCAGGTAATGCAGAATTTCAGGCTTGCCAATATCGGCTATCGCCACCACTTCGATATCGTCGCTGCGTGATGCCAGCTCGAAAATCTGTCGCCCGGTCTGGCCGAAGCCCATAATGCCCACACGAATGGGCGCTCGCTGCGTCATCCTCAATCTCCTCGTATTACTCAACTCACAGCCATGGCTTCAGCAGCCAGGCGTTCAATGTCCTGCCAACGTGCATTGTCCACCAATTTGTCCGACACCATCCATGACCCACCGCAACAAACCACGTTGGGCAGGTCGAGAAAATCGCGGAAGTTATCCCGGGTCAGGCCGCCGGTGGGGCAGAACAACATATCCGGGAACGGCCCGGCCAGCCCCTTCAGTATAGCTACCCCGCCGAGGGGTACAGCCGGAAACAACTTACTGACTCGCAGGCCGGCGTCGCGCACGCGCATGACTTCCGAGGCTGTGGCAACCCCGGGAATGAACTCGATCGGCGCAGCTACGGCAGCCGCCAGCAGCTCATCTGTGCAGCCCGGGCTCAGGGCCAGGGGCACACCTGCCGCTACAACCTGCTCCAGCTCTGCCGCGGATGTCACCGTGCCCGCCGCTACCAGCAAGTCCGGGACCGACTCGCGCACCGCCGCAATCGCTGCAAGCGCCTCCGGGGTTCGCAGGGTGATTTCAATTGCCCGCATACCGCCCGCGTGCAGTGCCCGCGCCAGGCGCACCGTGGCATCCACCTCACGCGCTGTCACCACGGGGAGGACACGAAACGCACTTAAATCGTCAACTGTCATCGTCACACTCTGATGTAATTTTATTTCATTTGTAACTTTAGACGGTGAGCTGGAGGGATGCAAGCAACACGCGGAAGATTCCCGGCGCGACATCTGAAAATCTCACAATAATCCATTTTTAATGCCGCAAGCCCGCCGCACCAGGGAAAAACAGCCGGGAATCGCGCTGGACTAGTGCGAAATTATATCGTAGTTTTATTACATTTTTAATAACAGGGAACAACGCGCCCATGAGTTTGCTTACTGACCTGGCCGATACGCGTTGCAAACGCAGCAAATCCGCCCATAAGATCGCCGCCATTGTGGTCGCAGATCCCCAGGCCATCCTCTCGGCGACCACTGCCTCCCTGGCAGCGCGGGCCGAGGTCAGCGAACCCACAGTCAACCGCTTCTGTACGGGGCTTGGCTACAAGGGTTTTCCCGACTTCAAGCTCGCCCTGGCCGCGGAGCTGGCACGCCTGCAGCCGCGCATCACGCGCAATATCAAGGCCGGCGATTCCACCGGCAAGGTCGTGGCAAAGATCTTCGAGAGTACGCATGCCAGCCTGGGCAGCGCAGAGGAACAGCTGGACCTGGCGGCCCTGCAGGATGCTGTGGCCGCCCTCTCCGCTGCGCGCGCCATCGTGTTCTGCGGCCTCGGCGCCTCCGCCTCGGTAGCGCGGGACGCAGAACACAAGTTCCTGCGGTTTCCGCGGGCCGTGAGCAGCCACACCGACATCATCAACCAGCGCATGGTGGCAACCGGCCTGGCCAGCGAGGATTGCCTGGTCTGCATTTCCCACACCGGGCGCACCCATGCCATCGTCGACGTGGCCAGGCTGGCGAAGGAAAACGGCTGCCCGGTGATCGGCATCACCGCACCGGGCTCCCCGCTGGCCAGGGCATGCACCCTGTTGCTGGGTGTGGAAACCGGCGAAGACACCGAAATGTACACGCCGATGACATCGCGCATCGCACAGTTGGTGCTTGTCGATATCCTCGCCACCTGCATGGCCCTGGATGCCGATGATTCCCTGGCGCAACACCTGCAGACTGTGAAGAGCAACCTCGGCCCGACCCGGCGGGGCTAGCGGGTCACAATCCGCGATTTTGTTGATACCGCGCATGCCGCCTTCGCCGGCAGCGGCTTACACTGTGAGTGAGAGTGAGTCCTGGTGGGAGCAATGGTATGCGCAAACCGTGGTATACGCTGACGACGCAGCAAATTGAGGAGGCGCTTGACAGCAGCCCGCAAGGGCTTGATGAGACGGTCGCGGCGACGCGACTGGAAGCGCTTGGGCCCAACGAAATAGCCTTCCAGAAGACGCCTGCCTGGGTACTGTTCCTGCGCCAGTTCAACGACCCCATGGTCATCATCCTGCTGGCTACCGCCCTGGTTACCGGCGTGCTCACCGCCCTGGGCAGCCACATGCTGCCCGATACCATTGTCATCGTCTCCGTGGTACTGCTCAACGCCATCCTCGGCTTTGTACAGGAGGGCAAGGCGGAAGGCGCCCTGGACGCACTGCGCAACATGATGGTGCAGGAGGCGCTGGTGATACGCGCGGGCGACCAACGCCGCATCCCTGCGCGCGAGCTGGTGCCTGGCGACCTGGTGGTGCTCGAGGGCGGCGACAAGATTCCCGCGGACGTGCGCTTCCTGGATGTTGCCAATATTCACGTCGACGAGTCTTCCCTCACCGGGGAGTCGGTACCGGTGCAGAAACGCACGGAAGCGATAACAGGCGCCGACCTGGTGCCAGGGGACCAGGTCAATATCGGCTTTTCAGGGACCTACCTGACCCAGGGCACGGCCAGGGCCATGGTGGTGGAAACAGGGGCGCATACCGTTTTTGGACAGATCGCGGACATGGTCAAGGAAGCCGACGCCGGCACCACCCCGCTGCAGCGCAAGATGAAAGAGTTCGTGCGCACCCTGATCATTGCCATTCTCATTGTCGGCGCCTTCAACTTCGCCTACGGCATCTACCTGGGCTATGCCGTTTCCTACAGTTTCCTCGGCGCGGTTTCGCTGGTCGTAGCGGCCATCCCGGAGATGCTGCCGGCACTGGTCACCTCGATCCTGGCGTTGTCGGGTGTGGTAATGGCCGGTCGCAAGGCCCTTATCCGCAAGTTGCCGGCGGCGGAGACGCTGGGCGCAACCTCGGTGATTTGCTCCGACAAGACCGGCACCCTGACCGAGAACCGGATGACCGTGACGCGGGTTTATGCCGGCGGTGAAATTCTCGCTGTGACCGGCACTGGATTCGATATCGAGGGTGACTTCCTGCGTGATGGCCGTGCGATCACCGCGGGTGACAACACCGCGCTGATGCGACTGCTGCACTGCGGCTTTGAGTGCAATAACGCCCATCTTTCGGGCAGCGGCGGCACCGGGGACCCGACCGAACTGGCCCTGCGCATCTCAGGCGCCAAGGCGGAGATCGCTGCCGACCAGACCCACCGCCTGGTGGAGCTACCCTTCGATTCCGGCGTGAAGTACATGGCAGTGCTGGTAGAAGTGCAGGGCCGGCGCTGGATACTGGCCAAGGGCGCGCCGGAAGTGATTGTGGGTATGTGCAGCAGCACTCTCAGCGCGGGCGGAGAAAGCACCACCTTTGCGCGTGAGCAAGCGCTCGGCACGGCGCAGTCTTTTGCCCAGGATGCCCTGCGTACACTGGGCTTTGCCATAAAGCAGGTACCCGCAGAGCAGTCCGACCTGCGCCACGAGGACCTGAACGACCTGTGCTTCGTCGGACTGCAGGGCATGATCGACCCACCCAAACAATCGGCCATCGAGGCCGTCGAACAGTGCAAACGGGCTGGCATACGCACGGTGATGATCACCGGAGACCATCCCGATACCGCGCAGGCCGTTGCTCGCCAACTCGGCATCGCCGCCGACCACGTGGTGACCGGGGCAGAGCTCAGTCACCTGGACGCAGCAGCACTGCGTGATACCACCGCCAGGGTATCGGTGTTCGCCCGGGTCGCGCCGGAACACAAAAAAGCCATTGCCGAGGCCCTGCAGTCCCAGGGCCTGGTTGTGGCCATGACCGGCGACGGGGTCAACGACGCCCCTGCCCTGAAAGCTGCCGACATCGGTATCGCCATGGGTATCAGTGGCACCGAAGTGGCCAAGGAATCTTCGGACATGGTACTTGCCGACGACAACTTCGCCACTATCGTCGCTGCAGTGGAAGAAGGCCGCCACGCCTGGAACAACCTGCAAAAAGCCATCCTGTATACGCTGCCGACAAACGCTGCCCAGGCGCTGTTGATAATGGGGGCAATCATCATGGCGGCCTGGATACCGCTGTTCTCCGCACGCTTCGTACTGGAACCGGTGCAGATATTGTGGATCAACCTGCTCGACTCGGTGCTGCTGACCATGCCGCTGATGATGGAAGGCAAGGAGAAAGGCCTGCTCGATACGCCACCGAGGCCCGCGGGGTCCCACATTATCAATGCCCTGTTCCTGCAGCGAGTGGTGGTAATGGGACTGGCTATCGCGATACCGGGCTTCCTGGTCTACTACCACTTCGGTCACGCTGCCGTCGACGCCAACGGTGAAATCATTGATGCACTGCTGCTCACCCAGGCCCAGACTGCGGCCTTCTGGGCTATCCTGCTGGCCCACTTTGGCTATGTCATCTCCGCACGCTCAATCCGGGCCTCGGCATTCAGTTTCAATCCGCTATCCAACCGCTGGCTGCTGGCGGGCATTGCCCTGAGTATTGCCATCCGCTTTATTCCGACGCTGATACCGGAGGCGGCGGCACTGTTCCGCACTGCCCCGTTTCCCAGCGCGTGGTGGCCGTTGATCCTGCTCTGCTTCCTGCCCAGCTTTATAGCGATTGAAACCGACAAACTGCTGCGCAGGACCCTGTCGTGAACAAGCTTTTGAAGATCGCCCTCGCCATCGTTGTGCTATTGCTGGCAACACTGGGCTTGCTGCTGGCCAGTGGCGTGGTATCGCCGGGCAGTTTTCGCATGCTGGCCAATGTCATGTTAGGGGTCGAGGGCCCTGCAACCAGCGACAGTACTGCTCGCGAGAGGCTTTCACTGCCGCCCGGATTTTCACTGCAGGTCTATGCCGACGATGTGCCCGGCGCACGCATGCTGAGTTTCACGCCGGCAGGAGACCTGCTGGTCAGCCGCCCCCACAAAGGCGATATCGTACTGTTGCGCAGGGATGCCAATGGTGACGGCCGCCACGATGGCAGGGAATCTGTCATCGGTGATCTCAAGCGCCCCCACGGCATGGACTTCTATCGCGGCTGGCTCTATATCGCCGAGCGCGATCGTGTCGGTCGCATTAACTTTTCCAGCGGGCGCGGTATCGGGCGATATCGAGAGGTTTTGCGCGAGCTTCCCGGGGACGGCAACCATTGGAGCAAGACCCTGCGCACCGGGCCCGACGGTCTCATATACCTGACCGTGGGCTCCACCTGTAACATCTGCGAGGAACGGGATCCACGGCGCGCAACCATGATGCGCTTCCGGCCCGACGGCAGGGATACGGAGATAGTCGCCACCGGGCTGCGCAACAGTGTCGGTTTTGACTGGGCGCCCTGGGATGGCGCACTTTACGCCACCGACAATGGCAGGGATATGCTCGGGGATAATTTCCCCGCCTGTGAACTCAACCGCATTGAGCAAGGCAAGTTTTACGGTTGGCCCTATTTCAATGATGCCAACGTACCGGACCCGGACATGGGGCCGGACCCGCTGTCTTCACAGCGCACGCCCAGCGCGCCGGCTCATCGATTTCGCGCCCACAACAGCCCGCTGGGGATACGCTTTGTCGACACCCGGGGCTGGCCCGGCGACTATGACAGAGTCGCCCTTGTCGCCCTGCACGGCTCGTGGAATCGCAGCACGCCCGATGGCTATAAAGTCGTCTCCCTGCACTTCAATGGCAACGGCATCGAGGAACGGGATTTTCTCAACGGCTTCCTGCACGACAAGACAGTGCTTGGCAGGCCGGTGGACGTCACCCAGGGGCCCAATGGCGACATATTTGTTTCCGACGACTACGCTGGAGCCGTGTATCGCATAAGCGTTGTTGCCGCCGGCAGCAAAGCGGTTCTGGCAACCGAAGGCACTCGCGACAGGGTCAATTCGGCGCAGCCGGAATAGCTGCAGTGCACCGGTAAATCTGCCATGATCGATATCAGCAATTGCTTCCCTGTGCCACAGGGCCACGCAATCTTTGGACGGGCTGGAAAGACGCTATTGGCCCGCGTCGTGGCAGCAGCATTACAATAACCAGACAGACGCACGAGACAGACTATGAGCAATGCCATTCCCCCGCTCGACTTGATGTTTTTCCTCACCGAGTCAGCGCAGAGTCCCAAGCACGTTGGCGCTGTACAGGTGTTCGAACTGCCCGCCAATGCCCCGGCGAATTACCTGCAGAAACTGGTAGAGAAGTTCAAGCAGGCCCCGGTGGTCGCGCCTTTCAATTACACACCCGAATTTCCACGGGTGGGCCGGCCGCGCTGGGTGACCAGCGGGGAAATCGACATCGATTACCACGTGCGCCACTCCGCCCTGCCCGCCCCGGGCACGCAGGCACAGCTGATGGAGGTTGTGCAGCGGCTGCACGGCACCCTGCTGGATCGCCGCCGTCCCTGCTGGATCTGCCATGTCATCGAGGGTCTGGAAGGCAACCGGTTTGCCGTGTATTCCAAGATTCACCACGCCTACATTGACGGCATGTCCGGCGTAAAACGCATGTACGGCTCGCTGTCGACCTCGCCCCGCAGCAAAGAGGTGGTCACCACCTGGTCTTTCAATCCCGATACCGGTGGCAAGCAGCGCAGTCGATCATCGGGGAGCAGGCCAAACCCGCTTGCGAAGCAGGCAAAAGGCATGTTCGAGGCCTATCAGTTCCTCACCAAGATGGCATTGCAGTGGATGAAGCTGCGCGACAGTGACGCGCAGGCACTGTTCGCCGCCCGGCGCACGCGCATGAATAAACCCATAGAATGGGACACACGTTCCGCTGCCATATGCACCCTGCCGCTGGACCGCATCAAGGCACTGGGGCGGCTGCGGGGCTGCACCGTGAACGAGGTGGTCCTGGCTGTGGTCGGTGCGGCCCTCGACGACTATCTCAGCGCCCACGGCGAACCACCCTCGGCCCCGCTTGTGGCCCTGTGCCCGATGTCGGTGCGCAGTGCACAGGATGACAGCGCACGCACCCAGGTATCCGCCGTGCACGTGCGCCTGGGCGATCACGGGGTCAGCCCGGGGCGGCGCCTGGCGCAGGTGGTGGAGTCTTCTACCGCCTCCAAATCTGAAGTCGCCTCCCTGTCTGCAGAGGCGATGATGGACTACGGGGTGATTGTCTTTGCCCTGTATGAACTGATGGAGCGCAGCAAGCTGGATCGCCTGGTCGCCCCGTCATACAACGTACTGGTATCCAATGTGCCGGGGCCGGGGGACGAAGACCTCTACCTGTGCGGTTCCCGCATGGTGGCCAGCTATCCTATCTCCACGCTGCTGCCGGGAGTGAATCTCAACGTTACCCTGCTTTCCCACGGTAATGCCCTGGACTTCGGCCTGCTTGCGGATCGTCACGCCCTGCCCGACCTGGACCTGGTAGCGAATGCCATTGTGCGGCAGTTTGCGGAGATGGAGAAAGCCCTGCTGGCCGGCAATCGGCGGGGCCGAAAGGCAACAACGGCAACGCAGGCCCGGGCAAAAACCCGTGCCAAGGCGAAGACGAAAGCGAAGACCAAATCAAAGGCAAAGACAAAGACAAAGACCGGGGCAAAGGCGAAAACCAGGGCGAAAGCGAGAAGTGGTAACAAGACAGCCACTAACAAGCCCGCCAGGACCGGCGCCAACAGGCGGGCCGCGGTACGACCCAAGACACGCGTGCGCGACTGAGGCGACGCCAAGGCAATGCTGAAATACCTGCCCAACGCAATCACCAGCCTGCGGCTGCTGCTGGCGTTCCCGCTGGGAATGCTGATCCTGCAGCAGGACTATGCCATGGCCCTGGCCGTGGGATTGCTGGCCGGCATTACTGACGCGCTGGACGGCTTCGCGGCGCGACGCCTTGGCTATTTCTCCCGCTTTGGCGCGGCCCTGGACCCGATAGCGGACAAACTACTGATACTGGTGACGTTTGCCTGCCTGGCAATGATCGAACTGGTACCGATCGCTGTTGCCGCCGTGGTCATCGGCCGCGACCTGGTCATCGTCGTGGGCGCTATCTGTTACCGGCTGTTAGTCGGGCCCATCGAGTTCGCCGCAAGCAAATTGAGCAAGCTGAACATGCTGGTACAGATCTGTTTTTGCGTCATGCTGCTGGCATTGCAACTGCTGCCACCATTGCCTGCGTACCTGCTGCAGGGCGCTACCGTGCTGTTGATTGCTATTGCCGTAGTCAGCGGCGCTGACTACGTACTGACCTGGTCGCGCAAGGCCCGGCAACAGAATGCCTCGGCAAGCTGAGCCCATGCGTAGCGACGCCGACGAAATCCACATACTGACCTACAATGTGCACAAGGGTTACTGCACGGGTAACCGGCGCTTCATGCTCGACGCCATGCGCGAGCGCATTGCCGAGACCGGTGCCGATATCGTATTCCTGCAGGAGATACACGGCACTGCCATCAAGAGCAAGGCCAAGCAGCGCAAATTTTCCTACCCGGAACAACCGCACTTCGAGTACCTGGCTGACCAGGCATGGCCGCACTTTGCCTACGGGCGCAATGCAATTTACCGCAAGGGTGATCATGGGAACGCCATCCTCAGCATGCACCCCTTTGTCAGCTGGGAGAATATTGATATTTCCATTTTTCCGCGCTCCAGTCGCAGCATTCTGCATGGCGTGATCGAACTGCCCCACCGCAAGACCCGGCTGCACACGCTGTGTGTGCATCTCGGCCTGCTCGAACAGGAGCGACGGGAGCAGTTGCAGACCCTGACCGAACGCATAGACCAGCACGTGCCACGCGACGAGCCGATGATTATTGCCGGAGACTTCAATGACTGGCGGCGGCAGGCTGAAAACCATTTACATGATGACCTGGGTCTGGAAGAGTTATTTGTCAACCTGCAGGGGCGGCACGCACGTACATTTCCCGTCTGGGCGCCCCTGCTGCCAGTGGACCGTATCTACTACCGCGGCCTGGGGCCTGTCAGCTGTCGCCGACTGGCCGGCGGGCACTGGCGGGAACTGTCAGATCACGCCGCACTATTCGGAGTATTCAAACTGCCATGAGCATCAAGGAAATCAGCCGTACCCTACGTCAACTGCCCGCTATCGCCTCCCTGGCCCGCGCACTGAAACCGCGCCCAATGACGACCAGGGACTGCCTGTCCGCGCGGGTAGAAAAACTGGCCCTCGAGCACCCGGAGCGCAGCGCGGTGATCTTCGAGGGTCGCGAACTCAACTGGAGCGAACTCAACGCAGAGGCTAACCGGTTTGCGCACACGCTGAAGCAACTGGGCCTCGGGCGCGGGGATTGCGCTGCGCTGATGATGGAAAACCGCATCGAGTTTCTGACCACTCTCATCGCGCTCAATAAACTCGGTGCGATAGCGGCGCTTATCAACACCAACCTCAACGGCCGCGCACTGGCTCACTGTCTGCAGATCACCGACGCCAGGTGGTGCCTGTTCGGCGAAGAGCGTATGGACGTGATCGACGCCGTCAGACCGGACAGCGGCGGCATCGAGCAATGGCTGTTCGTCAGCGATAGCGGCGATCTTCCCTGCCCCGCCTGGGCGCATGACCTGGGCGCCGCCAGCGCGGCGGCAGCGACGGGCAACCCGGAAGAAACCCAGAGCAACACCATACGCGAGAAAGCGCTGTACATATTCACCTCCGGCACCACCGGATTACCGAAAGCAGCGGTGATGACCAATCGCCGCTTTATTCTCAGTTCACTGATGTCCTCGCTTGGCGGCCTGCGCTGCGACGTCAACGACCGTATCTACCTGTGTCTGCCCCTGTACCACGGCACCGCCCTGTTCCTGGGTGCAGGCGCCGCATTCAACAGCGGCGCCAGCCTGTTCCTGCGCCGCAAGTTTTCCGCCAGCCACTTCCTGGATGAGGTACGCGAACACCAGACCACCTGTTTTATCTACATCGGCGAAATCTGTCGCTACCTGCTGGCCACGCCCGCGCGGGAAGACGACTACCGCAACCCACTCAGCACGGTCATGGGCAATGGTCTGCGCCCGGACATCTGGCAGGCTTTCAAGACCCGCTTCGGCATTACCCGGGTATCGGAATTCTACGGTTCCAGCGAAGGCAACATGGGCTTCATCAACCTGCTCAACAAAGACTGTACTGTCGGCACCGGCAGCCTGCCGCACACACTGGTGCAGTACGATATCGATGCTGACGAGGTGGTGCGGGACAAACGCGGGCGCTGCATCAAGGTCAAGCGCGGCGAGCCCGGGCTACTGTTGGGCAAGATAACCGCGGTAACAGAATTTGAAGGCTATACCAACGCCGAGGCCACCGAGAAAAAGATCCTGCGCGATGTCTACAAAACGGGCGATGCCTGGTTCAATACCGGCGACCTGTTGAAGACCGTGGATGTCGGATTTGCCTTCGGCCTGCCCCACTACCAGTTCGTGGACCGAATTGGCGACACCTTCCGCTGGAAAGGCGAAAACGTCTCCACCAACGAGGTCGGCGAAGTCATCAACGCGCACCCACAGGTACACTTCTGCAATGTTTACGGAGTGGAAGTGCCGGGCACCGACGGGCGTGCCGGCATGGCCGCCCTGCTGCTTGAGGGCGACAGCCGGGAACTGGACCTGGAGAGTTTCTCTGCGCTGATTGTCGATCAGCTGCCGGCGTATGCGCGCCCCTTGTTTCTGCGCATATTGCCCAACATGGACACCACCGGCACTTTCAAGATGGTCAAGGGTACGCTGCGCAAGGAGGGTTTTGACCCGGCAAAGGTGTCAGACCCGATCATGGTAATGAAGCCCGGCAGTGCACGTTACGAACCGCTGAGCCCGGACCTGGCCGCTGACATCCTCGCCGGAAAAGGCGGCTACTAGGAGGCTTTCGCCCCGGCGCGTGACCTGCGGCGGCGGCGCGGGCGATTGTGCCCCTCACTGCCACGTCCCCGCGATGTGTGCTTGCCGTCACCAACACCACCACCGCTATGTTTCGGGCGGTTTTGCCCGGACTTCTGCGGGCGCCGCAGCGGCGCGCTCGCGGGTACTTCATGCTCCGGTTCAAAGCCGCCGATATATTCACGCGTCAGGTGGCGCTGGATAACCTGTTCAATCGCGTTCAGCTGCTTGATCTCGTCTGCGCTGACCAGGGAGTAGGCCCGCCCGGAAGCGCCGGCACGACCGGTACGGCCGATACGGTGCACATAGTCCTCAGGCACATTGGGTAGATCGAAGTTGACCACCTGCGGCAGTTGCGCGATATCCAGCCCGCGAGCCGCAATATCCGTGGCCACCAGCACCCTGACCTTGCCGCGCTTGAAACCGTCCAGGGCCCGGGTGCGCGCATTCTGGCTCTTGTTGCCATGAATCGCGGCCGCTTCCAGTCCCGCCTTGTCCAGTTGCTGGGCCAGGCGATTGGCACCGTGTTTGGTGCGCGAAAATACCAGCACCTGGGTCCAGTTATTGGTTTCCACCAGTTCACGCAGTAGTGCGCTCTTGCGCTTCTTGTCCACGGGATAGACCCACTGTTCCACCGTATCGGCGGTGGCGTTGGCGGCGGCCACTTCCACCTCCACGGGGTTGTGCAGCAGCTTGGTGGTCAGCTCGCGGATCTCATTGGCGAAGGTCGCGGAAAACAGCAGGTTCTGGCGCTGCGCGGGAAGTAATTTGAGTATCCGGCGTATGTCGTGGATAAAGCCCATGTCGAGCATGCGATCAGCTTCGTCAAGCACCAGTATCTCGAGATCGTCGAAGCTCACCTCGCCCTGGCCATGCAGGTCCAGCAGTCGACCCGGCGTGGCAATGAGGATATCGATGCCGCGACGCAAGCGGGCAATCTGCGGATTGATTTTTACCCCGCCGAATACGACGGTGGACTTGAGTGGCAGGTGGGCACCGTAGGTGTCCACACTGTCTGCCACCTGGGCCGCCAGTTCCCGGGTTGGGGTCAGTATCAAAGCGCGCGTACGATGCGGTTTCAGTGGCCCGCTTTCCTGCAGGCGCTGCAAAATAGGCAGCGTGAAGCCGGCGGTCTTGCCGGTGCCGGTCTGCGCTGCCGCCATCACGTCACGACCTGAAAGTACGGCGGGAATAGCCTGCGCCTGGACCGGGGACGGCTCTGTATAACCCTTTTCCTGCACTGCCTGCAGCAGTGCGGGTGACAGGCCGAGTTGCTCGAATGTCATGCGAAATCTCTGTTACTGGAGTAAAAGCCGCGGCCGTGAAAGCCAGCCGGGGCAGAGGGCGCGAATCTTACTGTATCGGACCGCGAATAGATACCGCCCGCTGGCACAGGTCATCGAGCTGCTGTTGCAGGAAAACCGCATCATTGCTGAACACCCAGTCCACCCCGCGCCCGATTTCGCGCAGCAGCGCGCGTCGCGAGCGCGGAAAGCCGGTGCCTATGCACTGCCCTGCCTGCCGGTGGCGCTGCTGCAGGCGACGGTTGAGAAGCAGGTAATGCCCCGCCAGGCCAGCGTAGCCGCGCGCCAGTGCCTCACGGCTCAGCGCGGCTACGTTGGTCTCCGCAACCGGCAACAGGGTATGCGACGGCAGGAATGCCACCAGCGTGAACAGTTGTGGGTCGAGAGCCAGGACATGGAAGTCTGCGGCAGGTCGCAGGTCGGCAAGCAGTGTGCGCAGAATGTCACGCTGCTGCGACAAGCGTTGCGTGTCCAGGGCCTTGATTTCCAGCATCAGGTGCTGCCTGGCGCCGTAGCGCAGCAATACTTCCTGCAGCGAAGGCACCGCGGGAGCGCGCTCGCGCAGCGCGTCAAAAGACAGTTCGGCAACGCGCGCCGTGTCGCCAAACACGCGCTCAAGGGTGGCGTCATGGCAGATAACCGGCACCTGGTCACGCGTCCAGCGAATATCACATTCCAGGCCCCACACGCCCGCCGCGCTTGCAATGTCGAAGGCCGTCAGGGTATTTTCCATGACGGTGCGGTTATCGTGTTCGCCGCGATGGGAGACTATTTTGCAATCACGCAATGCGGCCACGTCGGGCACCTTCCGGGGTACCTTTGCCATCACACTATCCACGGTGGCCATAGCCAGGCCCTGTAAACGCTGCTTTACCGCCACTTGCGCCCTGTCGCTCCTCTGGTTTGCCGGTCGATGACAGATACCGCTGCCCCCAGGCCAGAATCACCGGCACCGCTGCGAGAGATTATCGCCTGGGCATTCTACGACTTCGCCAACTCAGGCTACACCACTGTGGTTCTCACCACCATCTACAGCGCGTATTTCGTTGGCGTGGTCGCCGCCGGGCTGGAGGCGGAACACCCGGGGACAGCCACGCTGTTGTGGACCCTGGCCATCGGTGCTGCCAACCTGGTGGTACTGGTCAGCGGCCCGGTCATCGGTGCCATCAGCGACGTGCGCGCCAGCAAGAAGCGCTTCCTGCTGGTGTCCTCGGTTCTGTGCATCAGTACCACCGCGCTGCTGGCGGGCGCGGAACCGGGCCAGGTGGCGCCGGCCCTGCTACTGCTGTGCCTCTCTGCGATCGCCTTTGCCCTCGGCGAGAACCTGATTGCCGCTTTTCTGCCGGAAATCGCCCGCAGCGACAACATGGGGAGAATATCCGGGTACGGCTGGAGCCTGGGCTATTTCGGCGGCCTGCTCACACTGGGCTGTTGCCTGGGCTACATACAGTACAGCGAGGCCAGTGGCCTTGGCGCCGACCACTATGTGCCGGTGTGCCTGCTTATCACGGCCTTGATATTTGCGCTGACCGCCACGCCGACCTTTGTCTGGCTGCGCGAGCGTGCACAGCCGCGCACCCTGCCCCCCGGGCAGGGTTATGTGGCAGCCGGCCTCGGCCAGGTAGCGAGCACGCTGCAACACGCCTCTCGCCTGCCGGACCTGTTTCGCTTCCTGATCTGCATTGTGTTGTTCCAGGCCGGCGTTTCCACTGTGGTGGTCCTGGCTGCGATCTACGCGCAGGAAGTCATGAACTTCGACAGCCAGCAACTGATTGTGCTGATCATGCTGGTCAATCTCACTGCGGCCCTGGGCGCGTTTATGTTCGGCTTCGCCCAGGACCGCTTTGGTTCCGTGCCGAGCCTCGCCGGCGCACTGCTGGTGTGGATACTGGCTATTGCCGTGGCCCTGCAGGCCTCCACCGACGCCGACGTGTGGATTGCCGGCAACCTGATTGGCCTGGCCATGGGCGCCACCCAGGCCGGCGGCCGTGGCCTGGTGGGGCAGCTGACGCCGCCGGCGCAAAACGGGGAGATTTTCGGGCTCTGGGGGCTGGCGAACCGGGCTGCGGCAATCCTCGGCCCGATCAGCTATGGCGTGATCAACCGACTCGGCGGTGGCGATCACCAGCTGTCATTGATTTCCACACTGACGTTTTTCGTACTGGGGCTGGGACTGCTGCTCACGGTCAATGAACGGCGGGGTCATCAGGACGCCATGCGCTATCACTAGGTGCCTGCTGGTGGCGATAGATGCGGCTCCACTGCAGCAATCCCCACACGGACAGGGCCACGTAGACGCAAACCAGCCCCGCGTAAATATCCAGCGAGCGATCCATGTATAACCATATGGACGCACAATTGAGCACGATCCAGTATATCCAGTTTTCCAGCACCTTTTTCACCTGCAGGTAGGTAGCGGCGAAGCTGAACATGGTGGTGAAAGCGTCGATATACGGGCGCTGGGCGTCGGTCTGTTCGCCGAAAAACGTCCCCAGGGCGATGGCGCCGCAACTGGCAATGGCGATAACCAGCAGGTGCACCATCGGCGTGTACACCACCACCGGGTTGTCGTTGGCGGCTACCCGGTGCCGCCAGCGCATCCAACCCCAGATTCCCGCAAACACGTAAAACAGGTAGAGGCTGGCTTCTGAATAGAGTTTGTTGTCGACAAACAGGTAGATCGACAACAGGGATCCGGCGATACCGAAGGGCCAGGCCAGCACCCGCTCGCGGATCAACAGCACCACGTACGCCAGGCCCGCCAGCACCGCGAGCAGTTCCACCAGGGTATTGACGCTCACAGCGGCGCCCCGGTCATCGCCAGGCGCCGGCCTGCAAACCGGCTTATAACCACCAGGACACGTCCAGGCCGTAAGTGCGCGGCGCGCCCAACTGGTAATAGCTCTGGTTGCTCCAGGCGCCGAAGTCATCGCGCGGATCGGCGCCGAAATACAGGCCGTGGGTAGCGTAGTCCTCGTCGCTGAGGTTACGTCCCCACAGGTTGACCGTGATGTCGCCGTTGCTCCAGGTCAGGTTGGCATTGAACAGGTCGTAGCTGTCCAGTTTGCCGTCATGGTAATAACCAAAGTAGCTTTCATCGCGCCCCTCCGCCTCGATAGCGCCGGAAAAGCCGGCCGGGAACCGGGCGCGCACACCCACACTGTACTGGTAGCCCGGTGATTTGCTTTGCTCGCGATCACGCTTGCTGACGAAGTCACCTGCGTCGAGATCATAGGTGTTTATCTCATCCACTTCTGTTTCCAGCCAGCCGAGATTCGCAAACAGCTGCACTGAAGCGGTCAGGTCAAAACTGCTCTCCAGCTCCAGGCCATAGGCCGTGGCGTCGGAGCCACTGTCCAGGTAGCCGATCCAGAGTCCGGCGGACTCGTCCCACATCCAGCTCTCCAGCTGGGCGGCATCGCGCGTGGTGTAGAACAGGGCCGTGCGCAATGCCAGGCGACCGTCAAACTGGCGGGTCTTGTAGCCGACTTCCCGGTTGAACAGGGATTCGCTGTCGAAACGCAGGTTGCCCTGCATAAAGCCCTGGAACTCGGGGCTCATAAAGGCAAACTGCGAGCTCGCCGCCACATTGACACCGCCGGGCTTGCTGGCCAGGGCCAGTGTGGCGTACAGGAAGCTGTTGTCGCTGAGGTCGTACTGCAGGCTCAGCTCACCGTTGTAGAGATCATCACTGTTGTCGTGGGCGACCCCATTGCTGTCGCGATAGTCATCCTCGAAACGTTCAACGCGCACGCCGCCGCTAACGCTGAGGCGGTCACTGAGGCCGTACTCCAGCTCGCCGTACAGGGCGTAGCGCTCGGTCTGGTAGCGACTGCTGCTTTCATACAGGCCGAACCACGCACTGGGGTAGGCGTAATCGAGGTCCTCATCGTTACGGTTGGCATACAGCCCGGCGACATAGCGCAGGTCGCCGCGATCGAGGGTCTCACCGCCCCCGAGCCAGCGCACCTCCAGCGTGTCCTGCGTGCGATCGCGCTCAAATATCTCCTGCGCGGTATCGAACCCGCCCGAACAGGTAAAGCGCGCGCACAGTTCGGGGGACACCCAGTCCGCGTCATACCCGTAGTACAGGTCAGCATCGAGGTGGGTCGCCGTCGCCTGCAGGCTGCTGTTGCCGAGCTGCCACGCGCCCTTCGCGGTGAAGGCCAGGGTGTCCTGCTCGTCCGCGCCGGGCTGGTCGGCCCAACTGTTGCGGTCATTGTCCAGTGAATAGGCGTCGTAGCCGTTGTCGGCATTGAAACTGAAGACCGCCAGGTCGTAGCTCGCAGTATCACTTGGCCGCCACAGCAGCCGACCGCGGGCAGTGACCTCATCATAACCATTGCTGTCGTCGCGACCCAGGGCACGGTTTTCCAAATAACCGTCACCCTTGTTCTGCTGCACGGCGATACGGCCACTTACCTGCTCACCGAGGGGCCCGCTGACGACACCACCGTAGCGATAGCTGCCATAGTTGCCCACCCCACCACTGAGCTGTGCCTCGAATTCATCAGTGGGCGCCTTGCTGCTGATCTTGACCAGGCCCGCGTGGGCGCTGGCCCCGAAACGCGTACCCTGCGGCCCGCGCAGGACCTCAACCTGGGACACGTCAAACAACATGCCCGCATTGGCTGCACTACCCAGTTCGAGGTCGTCCACGATGACTCCCACCGACGGGTAGTACTTGGGTTCGGCATACTGCTCCAGGTCCCCTACCCCGCGCATCTGGATAAAACGGCTACGAGACGCGCCGGTCGACCAGCTCACGTTGGGTGCTGCGCTGAGCACATCCTCGAGGTGTTGCGCGCCACGTTCCTCAAACTGCAGTTCACCCAGCACGCTGACGCTGGCGGCGCTGGTCATCAATTGCGTCTGTCGGAAATCGGCGGTCACTACGATCTCTTCCAATTCCTCGGCGGAATAAGCGCCGGGGGCAGCCACGGCGATGGCAAGCAAAGTACTACGGGAAAGGGTTTTCATCTTGGTCTCCATGTATTCACTAGAGACCCGGACAGCGGTGGAAAAGTGACAGGCCGCGGCAGAGCACCAACGGCAGAAACCTATCCCTACGCCGGTGTTATCCGGATCAGGTTCGAAGGGTCTGTTGCAGGCAACATCTCAGGCACGCTGGCCACCCCCTAGGACGAGCGAAAGTCTAGACGATTACGCGCCCGCGGGCAATGCGGTCGCCGACAGTGGTCTAGCCGGTGCGGCGATAGACCGAGAGCAGGAATTCGGCGCGGGTATCCAGGGCATCGAGGTTATCCAGCTGCGACTTGTGTTCGCGTTGCCCGCCATGGGCGTAGGGCGTCATCGCCAGCAGGTCCCGCAGCAGGCTGCCGCGCAGGGGCAGGTCAAACTGCACACGCACAGGCTGCAATGGCGCAAAGCCCTGTGCCGGCGCCTCGGGCGGCTTATGCGGGCGCGGTGTGTCGTAGATGAGCTGGCGCAGTTCCCAGAGATGGTGTTCACCGGGGGACACCTCGATAAAACAGCCCCCGGGCTTCACCAGGCGCGCCAGTTCTGCCTCGCTGCGCGGCGCGAATACGCAGAAGACAGCGTCTACGCTGGCATCGGGGAGCGGCACCGCGAATGCGCTGGCCACGGCAAAATGTCCTTCCGGAAAGGTTTTTGCAGCCAGGCGGACCGCAGGTTTCGCAATGTCGATGCCGTAGAGCAAGGCCGGGGCCAGCGCCTGCTGTACACACTTGCTGTAATAGCCCTCGCCACAGCCGAGGTCCAGCAGCACAGGCGCGGCACCGCACTCTGCCGCCAGCAGCCTGGCCAGTGCATCCACCAGGGGGCGATAGAGGTCCGCGACATGTACGCGCCGCCGGGCATCGATCATCTCGCGACTGTCACCCGGCTCGCGACTGCGCTTGCGATTGACCGGCAGCAGATTGACATAGCCCTCGCGCGCATAATCGAAGCAGTGCCCCTGCGGGCAGCGCAGTGAGCCGGAAGTGCGCGCCAGACTGCCGCGGCACAGAGGACATAACCACAGTGGGTCAGCGCAGTTCCCCGACATCAAATCCTGCCCACCATAGTCGTTGTTTCCATCTCGCCCCGTCTCCACTGCTGCTTACCCGGCGCCCAGTGTACCTTTTCGAACCCGGATGTCATTTTACTGTCGAGGTCCTGCCACGGCACCCGCGGACGTGGCGGTGCCCGCCAATCCTTTCTATCATCGGCAGCTCAGGCCAGAAAACGATAACAGCCCACACAGGACAGGCAGCCATGGACACTATGCCCCAGGTACGGATTCACGCCCCGGATCGCGTCGCCGTGGATACAGTTGAACGCCCCCGACCGGGTGCCGACGATGTGCTGATCGAGGTCGCCAACTGCGGTATCTGCGGCTCGGATCTGAGCTACGTCAAGCTCGGCGGCATACCGGGCGCCGCCAGCCCCTTTGCCCTGGGCCATGAATTTGCCGGCACGGTGGTCGCAACGGGAGAACGCGTCAGCCATGTACAGGTGGGTGATCGCGTGGTAGCCAACCCCGATCGCGGCGACAATGCCATTGGCAGTGGCGGCTTGCAGGGCGCGTTTGCCAGTCACGTGCTGTACCGTAACGCAACCGGTGACCCGGAAGGTTTGCTGAAGCTGCCGGATGAGCTGGATTTCGAGACCGGCGCGCTGGTGGAGCCCCTGGCCGTGGGCATGCACGCCGGCCACCAGGGACGCATCAGCCGGGATGACAAGGTGACTGTTTTCGGCGCCGGGCCGGTCGGGCTGGCCTCGGCGGTCGCCGCCCGGCACCTCGGGGCGGCCGAGGTGCTGCTGGTGGACCTGTCCGCGCGACGCCTGCAGGTTGCGCAGCAGATGGGCTTTGAGGTGCTCGCAGCCGATACAGGGGATCTCGCCGGCGCACTGCGCGAGCGCCATGGCACGGTCACCAATGACCCACTGTTGGGCCCACAGCCGGGAACCGACGTCTACATCGAGGCCACCGGCGTCGGCGAGGTGCTGCGGCAGATCACCTTTACCGCCCGCAAAGGCGCTCGCATTGTTGTGGTCGGGGTGCACTTTACCCCGGTGGAATTCGACATGACCAACTTCCTGCTGCGAGAGCTGCAGGTAACCGCGTCCATGGCCTACCCTGACGAGTTCGACGAAGTCATCGCGATGCTGGTGCGCAGGGAGATCGACGTCAGCCCGCTGATCAGCCATCGCTTTCCGCTCTCGCGGTTTGAAGAGGCCCTGTCACAGGCGCGGCAACCGGAACAGGCGGTCAAGGTGCTGGTGGACTGCCAGCATTGAATCGACCCGGCAAGGGAGTAAGGCAACAGATGCGCGAACCACTTTACAGGCAACGGCCGGTGGGCCCGGAGGCAGCGGCATTTGGCCGCTGCCAGCGAATCAACGACTTCATCGTCATGTCCGAGGGTAATTCCAACGTCTACCTGATCGAAACACCGGCGGGCAATATTCTCGTCAACAGCGGCATGGGCTTTGAAGCACCGGTGCACGCCCATAACCTGGCGCAATTTTCCGAAGCACCGATCCGCCACCTGGTATTGACCCAGGGGCATGTCGACCACGTTGGCGGAGTACAGTATTTTCGCGAGCGCAATCCCGGGCTGCGGTGCATCGCACAGGCCGGCAATGCGGAACACCAGGCCTACGATGCGCGTCTGCAGGCATTTCGCGCCGCACGCTCCGCGTTTCGCTTCCAGCAGGCCTTCGTCGAAACCTTCCGGCAGTACGCGGAAGCGGGCTATACCGACCTCAATGCGCAGGACAGCCCGACACCCGACATTACCTTCAGCGAGCGTCACACACTGTCACTGGGCGGCCTGGAGATAGAACTCATCGCCGCGCCCGGAGCCGAAACCAACGACTCGCTGGTGATCTGGCTGCCACAGCAGCGCATCGTGCTGACCGGCAACCTGTTCGGCTGCCCCTTCGGCCACTTCCCCAACCTGGTCACCATTCGCGGTGACCGTTACCGCGATGCCCTGACCTGCGCGGCGGCTGCACAGACGGTGCTCGACCTGAACGCTGATTTGCTGCTCTATGGTCATCACGCACCCGTTGAGGGAGCCGAGGTGATCAGATCGGAAATCACTGCCTACCGCGACGCCATACACCATGTGCACGACGCGGTGGTCGCGGGCATGAACGCCGGCATACCCCTGCACCAGCTGCAGCAGGACATCACCCTGCCGCAGGAATGCGAGGTAGGCCAGGGTTACGGCAAGCTGAACTGGAGCATCCGCGCCATCTGGGAACACTATGCAGGATGGTTCAAACATGAATCCACCACTGAGCTGTACAGCGTCCCCGCCACTGCCATCTATGCCGATCTGCTCCAACTGGCGGGCGCTGATGCACTGGTAACGCGCGCCGGAGAAAAAGCTTCACGGGGTGAATACGAGGAAGCGTTACACCTGCTGGACATCGTGCTCGGGGCTGATGCCGGCCACCCCGCCGCCACCGAACTGGCCATAGTCGTTCACGAGCACCTGTTACGGGACGCGCGCGCGTTCTGCCATACTGGTAATTTCTGGCTGGAGGGCTGGCTGGAACACCAGATCCGGCTGCTGCGGGGCGGCAACAACTCGCCCCTTTCCTACTGACAAAAGAGCCGCTGCCATGACTGACCTGCGCATCACCGACCTGGCCAGACCGGAGTACAACGACTTCCAGCGGGCTGCACTGGCCTATGGTGAGTCTATCGAAACCTGTTTCGATCCGCAGGGCATCCTGGACGAGGCGAGCGCTGCGCTGGGGCTGGCGGATTTCGGCGACCCGGAATTTCGCCAGCGCCTGGACCTGATCTGCGCGGAGTGGGATGCGGACTCCGGGCTGACCGGCCTCGGTCGGTACTCGCTGCGAAACCGCCTGCTGGGCTATGCCAGGAACCGCCTGCTGATCGAGGATATTCTCCGGCGCCATCCCGAGATCCACGCTATCGAGATTAACCGGCCCATCATCGTGGTCGGCCTGCCTCGCTCCGGCACCACGCACCTGGTCAACCTGCTGGCGGCGGATTCGCGCTTGCGCGCAATGCCGCTGTGGGAGAGCTACGAACCGGTACCGACACCCGGTGAGGGCCTGCTTGCAGATGGCACCGACCCCCGCTACCAGCGCTGCGCTGAGGCCTGGGCCATGATGCAGCAGACTGTACCCCACCTCGCTGCCATGCACCCCATGGACCCGGATCACATCAACGAGGAGATCGAGTTGATGCTGCCGAATTTCGCCTCCTACAACTTTGAGTGGTTCACGCACTCCCCGCGGTATCGCGACCACTACCTGGCCATGGACCAGCTGCCGCACTATGTGTACATGAAGACGGTCATCAAGATCATGCAATTCCTGCAACCGCAAACTGCACCCACACGCTGGGTACTGAAATCACCGATGCACCTGGAAAACCTGCCGGAACTGCAGGCGGTATTTCCCGATGCCAGTTTCGTGGTGACCCACCGTGACCCGGTTTCGGTAATCCAGTCCACGGTGACGATGCTTGCCTACGGCCAGCGCATGAATCGCAAATCGATCCTGATAGATGAGCTGATCGACTACTGGACAGACCGCATTGAACACCTGCTGCGGCGTTGCCTCGAGACACGCCACCTGCTGCCGGACGAGCGCAGCATCGATGTGCCCTTTCACGCGTTTATGGCTGACGAGCAGGGCACGGTTGAAAAAATCTACAACAAGGCCGGCCTGAAATTGAACGCGGTGGCGCGGCGGGAAATGGCGCAGTTTATTGAGGACCACCCCCGCGGCAAACACGGCAAGGTCGTCTATGATCTGCAAGGCGACTTCGGCGCAGACCCGGAGGTGTTGCGCCAGCGTTTCCAGTTTTATTTCGACGCTTCCCCGGCCATTGCCGAGACCGGGCAATGACCCGGAACAACTTGAAGACCACGCCTGCGCACACAACGAGGACACCATCATGAGCGACAAACACGCCACTGCCAGAGGCACTGCCAGCTTTGACTTCAGCAATGCCCGGGTACTGGTAACCGGCGGTACCAGCGGCATCGGCCTGGCAACCGCCCGCGCTTTCGCCACGGCTGGCGCTCACGTCACCATCACTGGCACCCGCGCTGGCGCTGACGCTTATGACGTGGCGCTGGATCAGTTCCGCTACCGCCAGTTACGCGTGACCGACAACGCGGAAATCCAGGCCGTAGCGGACAGCCTCGACGGACTGGACATTCTGGTCAACAATGCCGGTAACGCCAAATTCGCCGGCCCTGACGCCAGTGTGGAATCGGTTTTCGAGGAAATGGTGCGCGTGCACCTCCTTTCCGGGCATCACCTGTCTCAGGCATGCCTGGACATGCTCAGTGCCAGCGCACTGCCTGGTGGCGCCAGCGTGGTTGGCATCACCTCACTGACATCCTTCATGGCAGCTCCCTGGGTGCCAGGCTACGGGGCTGGCAAGGCCGGCATGGTGCAACTGGCAAAAACACAGGCCAAGCTCTGGGCTGGCCTGGGTATTCGCAGCAACTGTGTCTCCGCCGGTTACACCGAGACTCCACTCACCGCACCGGTAAAAGATATGGCCGAAGCCAACGCGGCAGTGATACAACGCACGCCGCTGCAGCGCTGGGCGCAACCGCAGGAAATTGCCGATGCGGTACTGTTCCTGTCATCTGATCGCGCCGCGTTCATTACCGGTGAAACCCTGATTGTCGACGGGGGCTACCTTCACAACGAGTAGGCCCGGTGACACTTCATCGCGCGCTGGGCCCTGCACCAGCGCGCAGTTCCACCGGGCCCGACTGAGAAACATTGCAAACAGCCTGCACCAAGTGATACAGGCGATTCACTGCGCACTCCTACTCCTGGATACTGCCCACCTGTTCGACAGTTACCCGACCCTCGTTGCCAAACATCGGCGCGAGATAGGTGCTGACACTGTCAGCGTTCATGCTAAAGGCAAACTCGTCGAGGGCCAGCCGATTGCATTCATAGAGCAGGTGTGAGCGCTCCAGCCGCTGCGTGCGGCCCTGTCGAAATGCCTTGCGCAGGTCGGCAACGCTGTCGCGCGCGATTGACATGCAGACCGCCTCGGCGGAGCCTTCTCCCTTGTAGACAATCCGGACCTGCTCATCGGCCCAGGCCGGTGTGGAGACCACGCCAACAAGCACCAGCGTCCTGATTGTATTCACCACGGTTTGATTACACATGTGCCGCTCTCCTTTCCCGCTGCACGGGATACAGTTTCCATCTGCAAGCGCTGCTGGCCTTTGCCCGGGGTCGGCAGCTCGCTGGAAAATAACGACATGGCCTGAATCACGCCTGATCAATGGGTGATCAATACCTGATAAATAACGGATACTTTGCTTAGGGAAAGCCGATTCAATACACGATCATGGCAGCTATCAGCCAGCCGGACAGACACACCAGCAGCGCCCCCGCGAACAACAACATCCGCAGTGAATGTCCGGACAGCGCACGACGCCAGAAAGGTACAACCTGGCTGGGAGTGCCGGGCGCGTCGCAAAGTTGCACGGAGCCGGTCAGGCGATAGCCGATCCTGGGAATGGTCTCGATAAGGTGACGTTGGTCGCGGTCGTGCAGGTGCTGTCGCAACAGGGAGATACAACGCGTGAGGCACTCGTCACCGGCATGGCGCCCGTGCCAGGCCTCATCGAATATCTGCTCTCTAGAGACGACCTCGCCATGGTGCCTGGCCAGGCATTCCAGCACGCTGCTGACCTGTGGTTGCAGATGTGTGCTCCGGCCATGGCTGATAATTTCGCTGGCAGCAGGGTTGAACTCAACATCTCCAATCAGGTAGCGCATCACATACCACAACATCCATGTGGCATCACGTTGTATTCAAGTATAGCTGCGGGCGCCATCGGCGGCCGGGAAAATGCGCCAGTGTTTAAACAGATTCGCCATATAGGCAGCGTCAGTAACGCCAAAACAATCTATTGCGCTGGCACGACCCGGCCCGGGCGCTGTACCCGGGCTGCGAGCGGGGTCATTGACCGCGTGGCAGGATGGGTCGCATCAGCTGGGAGTTGTTCTGCTGCGAGGCGCTGGGTACAGGTCGCACCGGGGGGCGATGTATCGGATGCCCCGGGCTGGGCGGGCGATAACCGGGGCGCCAGGGGGGGCGCCCGGGCCGGTAATAATGGCCGCCGTAATAGCCGCCTGACCAGGAGGTGGAATACTGGTCCACCAGGTTTTGCGGTGGCGCCGGTTCTGCCGCCGCACTCCTGGCCGCCAGTTCTCGCATCTCGGCGCGGTGTTTTTCCCTGGCGCGACGATCCTCGGCCATGCGGTCGGTGGTATCGCGCATCGCCTGCAGGTTTTCCTCATACACCTCCGGGTCGGCAGGCGGCGCGACATCCAGCGTCACGGTCTCGACGGGCTGCTGCCCCTCGGGCGGCGTGTCAGAAAAACTCACCGCACCGCTCTCGTCCACGGTGCGATACACTGTTTGCTGCGCCTGTACCAGTGTCGCAGCAGCGACCCATAACAACAGCCCTGTCAGAAGGTATCTCATAGATTCGTTACCCCGTATTGCAGCCGTCAGTATAGACCAACAGGGTCGGCAAAAGCGCTGCTCGGAGTGCATCACGACAGCCCCCACTGGGCCCTGAGCTCTGGTAAGCTCAGCTCTCCAGGAACCCAGGAAAAGGACACGCCCGGCCATGACTGACAACCGTTGCTGCCCGCATTCCCGCGAGGGTATATGCTCTGCCCATCTGCGGCGAGGCAACCGCGCATGACATCGACCTATCGCAATGACAATGCCGGCAGGCAGGCCGTTGTCGACGCGTTGCGCGCACTCGGCAACAAGGGGCTCAACAAGGGCACCTCAGGCAATGTATCTGTGGCCACCGATGCCGGCATGCTGATCACACCCACTGGCGTCGCGGCAGACGACCTGCTACCCGAGCACATTGTGCACATGACGCTCGCCGGCGAGCCGGATGCGGGCCAGCTTTCCCCCTCCAGTGAGTGGCAGATGCATGCCGATATCTATCATCACAAAGCCGGCGTGGCGGCGGTCGTGCATTGCCACTCACCGTATGCCACCATACTCGCCTGTGCACGCAAGCCGATCCCGGCAATGCATTACATGGTTGCCGCTGCCGGTACCGATCACATTCCGCTTGCTGATTACGCGACCTTTGGCAGCAGCGCGCTGTCTGCCGCCAACCTGGCGGCACTGGATAAGTCCATGGCTTGTCTGCTGGCCAATCACGGTCAACTGGCAACCGAAGCGGACCTGTCGCGCGCACTGAAACTGGCTGAACTGGTGGAAGAGCAGGCGCACTGCTACTGGGGAACCCTGTGTATCGGTGGGCCGGTGCTGCTGAATGACAGCGAGATGAGTGAGGTCATGCGTGCGTTTGACAGCTATGGCCAACAGCAAACCAGAATGGATCTGGCGCGCGGTAACAAGCTGGGTAAATAGGCGGCCGTGCCCGCCGGCAAGGAGACTTATCATCATGCTGCAAAAGATCAAGACCTGGGCACTGCGCCGCTATTACCGCATCATCAGCGCCCGGGCCTGGAAAGGCCAGCACAGCACCATACACTGGGGCGCCGTGGAAATTTCCTCCGCGACGGGGCAGCCGATTCACGGGCGTCTTTACAACGCCAGCGGCGGCGCTGAACGGCCGCTGGTCATATACTTCCATGGCGGCGGCTGGGTGATCGGTGATTTGCAGACGCATCACCCGTTTTGCCTGGCACTAAGTGAACACGCTGACTGCACGGTCATTGCCATCGATTACCGTCTCGCCCCGGAGCACGCCTACCCAGCCGCAGCAGATGACTGCCTCACTGCCGTGCGCTGGATCGCCGATCACATTGCCGATTTCGGCCCCAGCAACGGCAAACTGGTAATTGCCGGCGACAGCGCCGGCGGTAACCTGGCCGCCTGCACCTGCCTCGCGCTCGACGGCGCCCTGCGTGAGCAGGTCGCCGGCGCCGCACTGATCTATCCGGCTGTGGATCACTACACAGCCGCGCACGCTTCCTACGAGGAACGTGCTACCGGACAGGCACTCACGCGCAGCTTGATGCAATGGTTCTGGGACACCTACCTGGCTGGCAAGGCTGGCGACGAGCGCGTTTTCCCCCTGCGCGCGAGCAACCTGGCGCAAATGCCCCCTACCCTGCTGGTGACCGCCGAGTTCGATCCGCTTCGCGACGAGGGCATCGCCTTTGCCGAAAAACTCGGTGCCGACGGAGTCGAGGTCGACTATCGTCACTTTGCTGATGCGGCGCACGGTTTTGCCTGCTCCGAGGGACCCAATGCCGATCACCGGCAATTGCTGGACATGCATGCTCAATGGATGCGAAGCCTGGGCTGAGCACACCGGGCCCGCCGCCTGAAGACCAGCCGCAGTTTTGACTGTGGACTCAGAAAGCGCATGTCGCTATTGTCTCGCCAACTATTTCTTTAAGCAGGTAACGCACTATGTCTTCCGACCCCATCGTGATCGCTTCCTATGCCCGCACGCCCATGGGTGGCCTGCTGGGCGCGTTGTCGACAGTGAGCGCCACCGAACTCGGGGCCACCGCGGTACACGCTGCTGTGGCGCGCGCAAACGTCGATACACAGCACATCAACCGCATTTATATGGGTTGCGTGCTGCCCGCCGGCCTCGGGCAGGCTCCCGCCAGACAGGCCGCGCTGGGCGCCGGGCTGCCCCCGTCGGTAGAGGCGACCACGGTCAACAAAATGTGCGGATCCGGCATGCAGGCAGCGATCATGGCCTGCGAGGCACTGGCAGCGGGAACTGCCGACGTCATCATCGCCGGGGGCATGGAATCGATGAGCAACGCGCCCTACCTCCTTGCCAGGCATCGCCGCGGCGCGCGTGCCGGACACGACACCATGCAGGATTCCATGTTTCTCGATGGCCTCGAAGATGCTTACGATAAAGGCACACCGATGGGGGTATTCGCGGAGCGCAATGCGCACAATTACGGCTTAACCCGCGAGGAACAGGACGCCTACGCGGTCGAAAGCCTGACCCGCGCCAACCACGCCATCAGCAGTGGCGCCTTCGACAGGGAAGTGACGGCGGTCACGGTCAAGACGCGCAGCGGCGAGGAGACCATAAGCGTGGATGAGCAGCCGGGCAAGGCCAAACTGGAACGCATCCCCACCCTGAAACCTGCCTTCGTTGAGGGCGGCACCATTACCGCCGCCAACGCTTCCTCCATTTCAGACGGCGCGGCCGCGCTGGTCCTGACCCGCGCCAGCGTCGCCGAGCGGCTGGGCTTGCCGGTCTGCGCCAGGGTCGTGGCGACGGCCGGCCATGCCCATGAGCCAGGCCTGTTCCCCACTGCACCGGGGCCGGCCATGCTCAAGGCGCTGACCACGGCGGGCTGGGGGGTCGATGATGTGGATTTGTTCGAAGTCAACGAAGCCTTTGCCGCGGTCGCCATGATCGCCATGCACGACCTGGCTATCCCCTACGACAAAATCAATGTTAACGGCGGCGCCTGCGCCCTCGGTCACCCTATCGGCGCCTCCGGGGCACGCATACTGGTCACCCTGCTGGCTGCATTGGAGCAGCGCGGCCTGCGCCGCGGTGTCGCCGGCATTTGCATCGGCGGTGGTGAAGCCACCGCCGTGGCCCTGGAACTGGCCTGATCAGGCGTTGACGTCCACCACCAGGCGCCCCTTGATCTTGCCGGCGAGGACATCTGCCGCAACACCGGGCGCCTCCCCGAGCGTGATATCCGTCGCCACCGCTTCCAGAGTATCGGCTTTGATGTCCCGTGCCAGCCGGGCCCAGGCCTGTTCCCGCGGCGCCAGCGGAGCCATCACCGAATCGATGCCATACAGCGTGACACCGCGCAGGATGAAAGGCGCAACACTGGCGGGGAAGTCCATACTCTGGGCCAGGCCACAGGCCGCCAGGGCACCGCGGTAACGCGTCTGGGCGCAGGCGTTGGCCAGGGTGAAGCCACCCACGGCGTCGACCACGCCGGCCCAGCGTTCACGCTGCATGGGCTTGCCGGCCTCGGACAGCTCGGCGCGATCGATAATGCTGCTGGCGCCAAGTGACTTCAGGTAGGCCTCCTCGGAGGCCTTACCGGTTGAGGCGACCACGTCGTAACCGGCGGTTTTGAGCAGGGCGATAGCAATGCTGCCCACGCCACCGCTGGCCCCGGTGACCAGGACTTCGCCGTCCCCCGGCGCGATGCCGTGGTTGACCAGCGCATCCACGCATAGCCCGGCCGTGTAGCCGGCAGTACCGATGATCATGGCCTGGCGGGTATCGAAGGCATCGGGCAGCGCCACCAGCCAGTCGCCGCGCAAGCGCGCATATTGCGCCAGGCCACCCCAGTGCCCCTCGCCCACGCCCCAGCCGTTAAGCACCACTTTGTCGCCGACCCCCCAGCGCTCATCACTGCTTTCCTCCACCACGCCAGCCAGGTCAATCCCCGGCACCATCGGATAGCTGCGCACTACCGGTGCGGCACCGGTAATCGCCAGGGCGTCCTTGTAGTTGATGGTGGAGTAATCGACGCGCACCAGTACTTCGCCCTCCGGCAGTTGGTCCGGCGCCAGCGACTCCACCTGCACCGAGCGATCATCCCCAGATTGATTGATAAGCAATGCCTTGAACATGTTGGCTCCTTGGTTTGAGTTGTTCCCGGGTCCGGCCGCTAAAAAAACACGCAGCAGACATGCAGCGGCAGCCATACATAGTAAGATGAGCAGCCACACACAACAATGGGAGCTTACAACAGCATGCTCGAAGATCTACATGTGGTAATAACCGGCGCCGCCGGCACCCTGGGGCAAGCAGCGGCCGAGCGCGCCTCTGCCTATGGCGCCCGCGTCACCGGCCTGGACATTCGCGATGCGGATACCCTGCCCCACACCCAGCACTACCAGGCACTGGACCTGCTGGACCGCGAGGCGACACGGGCCGCTATACAGCAACTTGGGCGCATCGATGCACTGCTGAACATCGCCGGTGGCTTTGCCATGGGCGATAGCGCCGCGGATCCGGATTCAGAGCAGTGGCAGCAGATGTTTCGCCTCAATGTGGATACCCTGCGCAACACCACCATGGCGGTGGTACCGGTGATGCAGGCACAGCAGCGCGGCGCTATCGTCAATGTGGGCGCCCTCGGTGCCCTGCAGGGCCAGGGTTCGATGAGTGCCTACTGCTGCGCCAAGGGCTCGGTCATGAAACTGACTGAAAGTCTTTCGGATGAGTTGCGTGGCGACAATATCAACGTCAACGCCGTGCTGCCGAGCATCATCGATACACCGCCCAACCGGGAGGGCATGCCCGACGCCGACTTCAGCACCTGGGTTTCGCCCCGTGACCTCGCGGAAGTAATGTGTTTCCTGGCGTCGCCGGCTGCCGCTGCAGTGCACGGGGCACTGGTGCCCGTGCGCGGCTTGTCCTGAGCAAGCGTAGGGAAGTGAAACACCGCGGCCTGGAACAGGCCGCGGCTCAGCGCCGGTATCCGGCTGGCATGGCCAGCCCCGTCGGCCCCGGTATCAGGCGATAGCCGACGCCAGGCGCTGGCCGATTATCTCTTCGGCATCAGCCATGATATTGCGCACCAGCTCCTCACAGGTGGGTATATCGTTGATCAGGCCACCACTCATACCCACGGTGACCATACCCGCTTCGATGTCACCGGTGGACCAGGCTTTTTCCTGGTTGGCACCGGATACCAGGTGGTGTACCTGACCAAAATCGCCGCCCGCGGCCTCGATCGCGGCGACTTCGTCGGCAATACTGTTGCGATAAACCCGGGCCGTGTTCTTGTAGCTGCGGAAAATCAGGCGCGTCTGGTTCTCGTCCATTTCCACAATCTTCTGCTTGATACCCTCATGAATTGGCGCCTCCTGGGTGACCAGGAAACGGCTGCCCATGTTGATGCCCTCACAACCCAGCGCCAGTGCTGCCACCAGGCCGCGGCCGTCGGCTATGCCGCCTGAAGCGACGACAGGAATCTTGAGCGCCTGTGCCGCAGCGGGAAACAATACCAGGCCGCCCACGTCCTGCTCACCGGGGTGACCGGCACACTCGAAGCCATCGATACTGACCACATCAACGCCGATACGCTCCGACTTCAATGCATGGCGCACCGCGACGCACTTATGGATAACCTTGACGTCATTGGACTTGAAGCGCTCCATGAAGGGCTCCGGGCTGCGTCCCGCCGTTTCCACGATCTTCACGCCGCAGTCGATGATGGCGTCGACATAGTCGTCGTAGTTGATCTCCGTGGCCACCACGCCCACGGTCAGGTTGACGCCGAAAGGCTTGTCGGTAAGGGAACGGCACTTCTCGATTTCAGCCACCAGCCCTTCCGGGGTCGGCTGGGTCAGTGCGGTCATAACGCCCAATGCACCGGCGTTGGAAGCCGCTGCTGCCAACTCTGCGGTACCGACGCGCATCATGCCGCCGCAGATGATCGGGGTTTCAATTCCAAGCAATTCGGTCAATCGGGTCTTCACAAATTCTACTCCTGCAGATGGGAAAAGGGGCACTTGGCCAAAGCGGTCAATTCTGGCACTTATCGCCGCGAATTACCAAGACCATGCAGGGTAGGCATTCATCACCGAAACCGGCGCGATAGAAACAGCCTGGCGACTAGATCGGTGTGCCTCGGCGGACGTGATCCGCAAAGGTTTTCGCCACCGGACGCGGCGATCGCGCCGTGTCAAACAGTCCGACTTCGGTAACCTGCCCGGTGGGTTCGACAAGCAGGGTCTGCCAGTCGTACTGGTCGCCGCGGCTGTACCAGCACAAACCGACCATGGGCAGACCATCAGCGCGCATGCGCCCCACTGCGGCGAGCAGTTCGTCAAGCCACTGCTCCTGTTCGGCAATGGGCAGGCCGAAGTTCGAGGTTTCCGATATCCAGAAAGGCACCTGGTAGCGCTGATACCAGTCGCGTGCATCCCGCTCATAAAGAGCCACGCGCTCGCGAATGCTCAACGCGGGCGCTTCGCCGCCAAAGAACTGGAAATTGTGCGGATAGATATCGTGACCCGCTATCAATCGGTCCCTGCGCGCCAGTGCTTTGATACGCTGCAGCGTTTCGGGGTCCACGGCGCCCAGGAACTCGGCACCCTCCTCCCTCGGTTCCAGGCCCAGGTGCAGGTCCCATACCAGCCAACCCAGGTAACGGCGCCGCTCAACTTCCGCTTGCAGGTCTGGGCTCAACGCGATGGGTATATTGAACGTTTCCGCGCTGACCCAGACGTTATCGCGATCGGCATCAATGCGCGCCAGCGCTTCCAGATTCGCCAGGGTGATATTGGCGAGGATGCGTGCAAAATCGGGCTCCGAGGCGAGGCGGTCATTCCAGGCGCCAAGGTATCCTGCGGTGATCGCCGTCCAGGCCGGCTCGTTCACCGGTGTGAAGTAACGCGCCTGCGGGTACCTTGCCAGAAACGCTTCCACATAGCGCACGAAATGATCGACCCAGGCGGGGTCGGCGTAGCCGCGACAGAAGTCCGGTTGCCCGAAGTGCAGCATATCGATTAACGGTACCAGGCCCGCGCGCTCGCAGGCTTCCAGCGCTCTGTCCCAGAGCGACCAGTCGTATAGCCCGGGCTGCGTTTCCGTGAGCCGCCAGGGCATACCGTAGCGAACGTGGCGCACACCCAGGTCAGCGATACTCTGCAGGTCGGCCTGCTGATGGCGCATATGGCCGCTGTAGTCCAGCTGGTCGATACGATAAGGCTGACCGTCTTTTACCGACCAGGGGTCCGAGGACTCCTCACCGACGGACCAGAGAAATTCGGGTAAACCAGACATGCTTGCCTCCGCGGGATGGGCTTGTGTTTCATTATTGATTTGTCACGAATCATACAAAGCTTTTCGATGCTTGAAAACGTTTGTTTTCCTTCCAAGCGATGCGCTGATAAGTATTTATTCAGCGTTTTACGACAAATAAATTGATTAAGAGCATGCCAAATGGAGTACAGGCTGGACTTGCAAACACATTTATGAAAAGATTTCTTTTCACTAGTACGGGATTCAGCAACACAAACCACCAGCGTGCTCGCCACAGCCGAGCCGGCTACCTTGCAGGAGGAACACGATGGCCACATTCGCCGACGATCACCGCTACGCCATGCCCGCCCACTTCGGTGGCGAACCGGGAGGCATGTACCCGCTACACTACCGCGACACCGTGAGCGCAACCGTATGGTACGAGACTGATGGTGAGCAACTGGCACAGCTGCTGCCCCCCGGGTTCACACTGGATGCCCCACAGATAATGGTCTCCGCGGTGATGAACCGCGGTGTGGAATGGATGGCGGGAGAAGCCTACAACATCCTCTCCGTGAACGTGCCGGCCACCTATCGTGGTGCACAGGACACACTGTCGGGCTGGTATTGCCTGGTGGTCTGGGAGAACAACGCGATCCCGATTCTCCCGGGCCGCGAGGGCACTGGCATTCCCAAGATCTACGGTGAAATCGAGGATTTCCGCTTTGACGCGGACACAATGCGCACCTGGGCACACCTCTCAGGCCATACTTTCTGCCAGCTGCATCTCACCGGGATCGTCGACGCCGAGGAACGGCGCCGCGCTGAAATCGACGACGCCTTCTCCACCATGCAATGGATGGCCTGGCGCTATATCCCCCGCACCGGTCCCACTGGCGGCGCGGAACTGTCCCAGGCGACAGTGTTCCCACAGGAGTTCGTGAGCACGCGCGTTCGTTTCGCACACAATACGATCGAGTGGAGTGTGCCACCGCTGTGGCAAAACCCGACGCAACACCACATCATCAGCGCCCTGGCGACGCTACCAGTGGGCAAACCTTCGGGGCCGGCCGTGATTATGGATGCGGAAAACATCCTCCGTGGCGACCTGGCAAGGGTGCTGCGTTAGGCAGACAATCTCCTAGCCGGCCAGGGCCCCGCCTCCAGCGGGGTCGATGCCGTATTCGCGGCGTATATCCAGCAGCGGGCGATCCAGCATCTTCTCGTACTCGAGAAAGGCGATATTCCCGGCGCGATTTCCAAACTGCCAGCCCTCGGCGATATTGTCCATTACCGTCGGGATGCTGTCCGGTTCGAGGAAGGTCATGCGCGTGGTCAATACGCTCATCCACATCGCCATATAGGGAAAGTGCATCTGCGCCAGGGTGAACGCCTGCAGGGCGATTTCGCCCGGACCATCCGGGTCATAGCCGGTGAGCAGATGCATGAAGTCATGAATCTGGAATCCGCGGATGATCGCGTACTTGAATTCCTCGGGCATGCCGTCAAGGGCGCCGGAACTCTCCATGTGTTCGTGCAGCATGCGGTAGTTGGTGGCGATCTTCGCCTCCAGGCCATTGTCGACAATGAAATGGTAATAGCTGTGGCCCAGGGTCTCATGACGGTAACCGGCCAGGGTGTCGAGATCCAGCGGGTCCGCGTAATAGCCCGAAGCAAGGAACGCCTCAGCCTCCGGTACTGAACGAAACGCTTCGAGATACTGTTGCGTTACGGCCGCGGGTGCGTGCCGCCACCATTCGTTGAACAGGAAGTGAACGCCGTGCTCATCCGGGTTATCGAAGGTCAGCAGCAGTTTCTCTGCGAAATGGCGGTCTATCGCGTTACTCATGATGGTCCTCCTAGAAACTGCCGCGGAAGGCGATACCGAAAATACGCTCGGCGTCTTTTGGGCGATAGTGCAGGGTATTGGCTGAGTATCCGATTATGAAGTCCTGGAACACGTTGGTCACATAGTCTTCATCCAGCAGGTTACGCGCAAACAGCGTGACCTGGTAAGTCCCATCCTGGCTACCGAAACCAATGTTGCCATTGAGGATCCCGTAATCATCCTGCACCGTTAGCGGGTTCTGGCTGATGCTGTAGTTGACTTCATCCTGCCAGGCATAGCTCAACTGGCCGAACACGCGCAGGTTACTGCCGCCGAGGTCGCGCTGGTACCGCCCGCTGACGTAGTACTTCCAGTCCGGGGAATTGGGCATGTCGCCGCCGGCGAGGTCCTTGGTAGTGGAGACGGTACCGCCGGGGCCGGGTGTAAACACGCAACCCGGGTCCGAGGTGACCGGCACATAGCAGGGGCCTCCGGGGTAGTCCTCGATGGTGGCGTCCACATAGGATACCGCGGCATCAAATACCCAGTGTTCGCCGATGTTGGCACGGGTCTCCAGTTCCACGCCGCGGGAGCGCACCTCGCCGACATTGGACAGGATGAAGGTTTGCTCCACGGCACTGAACTGCTCCTCCTGGAAGTTCTCGTAATCGCTCCAGAAGCCGGTCAAAGCCACGAAGCCGCGGTTATCCAGGATGGCGGTGCGCAAACCCACCTCAAAGTTGTCGGATGTCTCGGCGTCGATATCGGCAATCGCACCGCCTTCGAACACACCTGTTGGCCCTTTATAGCCTCGCGCGTAGCTGCCGTAGACCATCGTGTCGTCGGTCACATCGTATTGCAGCGCCAGTTTGCCGGAGGCGCCGTCACCACTGACTGAATCACTGAGGGTGGCAGCGGGACCAAAGCCCCAACCGGGGACGATATTGGGTATGGTGACTTCGAAATCCAGGTCGGTTTCATCGTACTGGTAACGCATGCCGGCGGTGAGCGCCAGCGCGTCGGTGAAGCGATAGGTGCCCTGGCCGAACACCGCGTAGTTATCACCTTTCACGTTGCGCACCACCTCGGCGACGGTCAGCGCCGGCTGGCCGTTCACGTCGGGAAAACCGACAAGGCGGCTGGCATCGGTCAGGGAAATGATCGAGAAGGTCGGGTCGACACAGGCCTGCCCCGGCACCAATGACGGCGACGGTGGCCCCGGCGGAAAGCCCAGGATCAGGCCAGGCAGGGTACACAGGTCGAAATCCCGGCGCACGCTGTCGTCAAGCTCATAGGTCTGAAAATAAGCGCCGACGATGTACTCGAGTTTTTCTCCGGCCGGCGAGGTCAGGCGCAGCTCCTGGGAGAACTGGTCGATGGTCTGGCCAACGCGTTGCTGGAAGTTTACCGGCCCAACATTCCCGAACGGGGACGGAGTAAAGTAGTAGAACCGGGTTTCGCGAATCGGCGTGGGCTGTTCGTCCACGTCGTCCCGGGTCTCGATCTCCCATTCCATGTAGGCGCTGAGCGAGGTCAGCGTGAAATCACCCACATCCCAGTTCAGCTCCGCCTGCAGACTCCATTCATCGGTGTTCTCGAAGCCCTGCCCGTCCGATGTCGAGGTTTCGTTTTCGTCATCTGCCGTGACACCCAGGCCGCTGACGATATCCTGCAGTGCGGGCTCGCTGATGCTGCGCCATTGCAGGTCCGGGCCGGTCTTGTCCGACTCCCTGACGTAGCCGGTCACCAGCAGGTTAATGTTGTCGGTCAGGTCACTGTCTATTTTGCCACGCACGGTGTAGGTCTCTTCACCGTTATTCTTGCCGCTCACGGATGGGTTGGGGGTGAATCCGTCGTTGTCCTCATAATAAACACTGAGACCGGCGGCGGTACTGTCGGTCAAGGGGCCAGACAGGGCCCCGCGGAAGATGTACTGGTCATCCTCGATCAACTGCAGTTCCGCCTCACCCTCCAGTGCCTCGCGTGAGGGCCGTCGCGTGATGATCTGCACCAGGCCTGCTGAGGAGTTCTTGCCGAACAGGGTGCCCTGCGGGCCGCGCAGCACTTCGATGCGCTCCACATCGATCAGGTTGATAAAGGCCTGGCTGGTGCGGGCGAGCACGACACCGTCGATGGAGAAAGCCACCGTAGGTTCCACCTGGAGCGCGAAGCCACCGGTGCCAATACCGCGTATGCTGATATCATCGTCGAGTATGGTCAGCGACGGCGCCAGCCGGGTGAGGCTCTCCACCCCGGTAATAAACTCTTCGTCAACTTTCACACCGCTCAGGGCATTCATGGCCACCGGGATGTCGAGCATGTTCTCGCTGCGCTTCTGCGCGGTGACAATCACTTCCTCAAGGACGTCCTGGGCAGCGGCCGGGGCGGCCAGGGAGAGTGCCGAGGCCAGGGCCACGAACAAATGGGATCTTTCGATAGTACGCATAGTGTAACCTCAACATTATTGTTATTCGTCATCGGCGGCACGTAACACTGTAGCGGTCATGTTCAACCGTGCTAGTATCAAAAATAATATAGCAAACGCTCAAAAAAACCAATAACTGATAATCGACCAGCCCGCCCGCCAGTGATTCAAACCCGGGGCGCCGGCGATGCGGAGAATGCACCGTTGCCAACAACGCCACACAGCCTTGATCCCTCACCGCGCACCAGTCTCACCTATGCGTCACTACAGCTACTTATCGCCTATGTCACCCTGGCCATTGTCAACTATGTCCCGGCCTTCTATGCCAGTGAGGTGGGCATACCGATGCTGGCCATCAGTGCGCTGATGCTGCTGTCTCGCGGGCTCGATGTCATCACCGACCCCCTGATCGGTTTTTTGAGTGATCGCACAAGTTCCAGGCTCGGCCGGCGCAAGCCCTGGATTCTTGCGGGGGCGCCCGTGCTGTTGCTGGGATGCTGGTTACTGTTCCTGCCGCCGGACCATGCCGGCAAGCTCTATTTTCTCGCCGGCATTTCCATCCTGTTCCTGGGCCTGACCATGGTGCAGCTACCCTATGTCGCCTGGGGCGCGGAGCTGGCCAGCAGCTATGATGGCCGCACACGCGTCACCAGCCTGCGCGAACGCGTTGGCGCCCTCGGCAGTATCTGCGCCCTGCTAACCGCCTTCGTTGTGGCCCGCGCCGGCCATGAAAACCTGCGCCCGGTGCTGGAGGTGATGACCTGGGTGATCTTCCTGTGCCTGCCGCCGCTGATACTACTGGCGGTACGCCGTGTGCCGGCGGGTCACCCCCATATCGGCGAGCACGTGCCGTTTTTCCATGGCGCCATGATCGCGTTTAGAAACCGCAGTTTTCGCCTCTTCGCGCTCGCCATATTGCTGCTCTATATCGGCATTACCCCGGGAGGCGCAGTGGGATGGTTCCTGTTCGACCACTACTTCTCGCGGCCCGATCTCTACGCCCCATCGTTGTTGCTGGAGTTCATCGCCAGCTTTATCGGCCTGCCGGTATGGACGGCAATTGCCGTGCGCACTTCCAAGCACCGCGCATTGAGCTACGCACTGCTGTGGATCGCGCTGTTCACCGCGGTGATTCCACTGATGGCAGCCTTCGGTGTATGGGGGATTATCGTGACCATTACCCTGCGCTCGCTGGCGCTCGGCGCCCTGCTCATGCTGCCCATGGCGATAATCGCCGATGTAATCGATCTGGACGCCGCCACAACAGGCACACAACGCACGGGGGTGTACATGGCTTTCGGCGGCATCGTGGTGAAGTTCGCCATTACCGTGGGCGTGGCTGCGGCGCTGGCGATACCCGGACTCTTTGGATTCGACGCTACCAGCCACGCCAACAGCGACACGGCCCTGTTCTCGGTAATCGGCACCTACTCGTGGATGCCGGGCCTGTTTTTCCTCGCAGCGGTGCCGCTGTTCTGGCGCTTCCCGCTCGATCGCAGTGAACTGGCAAAGGCGCAGGCAGCGCTGGATTGAACCGGTGACTGTCAGCCAGAAGGCAGTCTAGTCGCCATCCCGCGGGCCCAGGAACAGCGATATCAATGCATCCGCATGGGCCTCAATCATTTTATTGGTCGTGGTATCCACGCCGTAGATTGCGCGGATTTCCTCACTGGCCAGAAAGGGCTGGTGGGCGGCGCCCAGGAAGGCATACTGCAGGAGGATCGGGTTCATGCCGGGGAAGTAGCCACGCTTCTGCAGTAGCTCGAGCCCGTGCTGGAAATCGCCGTGTGAAAAACGGCGCACATTCTGGGCTGCCCAGCTGATGCGTGGGTTGGGGGCGGCCGCCTCGCGCATGATCATCTTGAAATAGTCCGGGTGTTTGGCCGCATGCCGGACGTAGGCGCGAATCCATTCCTCGGTAAGGTCGCGGTCGGGATCTTTTTCTACTTCGAAAGGTGGCGGCGGCAAATCCTCGGACATGGAATCGTGGGCGTGCAGCAGAGCCGCCTGCCACAAACCCTCCTTGTCCGAAAAATAAAACTTGATAAGGCCCTGGCTGACACCGGCGCGGTCAGCAATGCTGCGCCAGGTTGCGCCGTCGAAACCCTTCTCGGCAAACTCGCTGAGTGCAGCGCGGATGACACGCTGTTCCCTGTCATTCTGTTTACTCGCGGATGCGGCGGGCGGGTTACCCGCCTCGCGGCTCGCCCGGGTTCTCTTCGTCATAATCGCTAACCAACTTGTTCAGGCGCCAGAAACAGCGCCGATGCGGCGGCGCTCGGCCGGCAGTATACGCGGAAAACAGCTGTAGGGAGAAATGCATGCGCAGTGCCGGGCACCATGCGTCAAAAAAGACCGGGCCCTAAGGCCCGGCCAATAGAGGTGTCAGAAGTTGTATCCCAGGGTGACACCGTACAGTCGTGGTTCCACCAGGAACACGTTGGTGAACAGGCCCGCAGACGCATCCGATGCATACATGCCCACGGTATCGTCCTCGTCGCCGATGTTTTTCACATACGCCCGGGCGTACCATGTGTCATCCTGCGAATCGATACTCAACTGTGCATTCCAGATTTGAAAGGAATCGATCTTGTCGATCGGGCGGTTGTAGATGCGACCGTACATCTCGTCCTGCCAGTAGTAGTCGACACGCAGGGTGACATCCACTGAGTTCAGCGGCCAGGTGTATTGCCCGCCCGCGCTGATGGTGTACTCCGGCGAATTGGACAAGGCGTTACCGGAAAGGTCTACAGCCACGCCACCATCGAGCGTGTAAGGCTCAGGCAGTGGTGAGCCGTCGCTCAACACCGGCGCGCTGCAGCTGTTGAAGCCGGGCATGTCCGGCGCCGGCGCACCGTTGTGCAGCACCACGCAGTTGGAGGCAGAAAAACTGTCTTTCAACAGGGTCACGTCACTCCGACCCTGGGTAGGGTCACGCGGATCCGAGGAGGCGAAGTCCTTGATTTCCGTTTTCAGGTAAGCAAGATTTGCGTTGAACAACCAGTTGGCCGTGGGTGCGAAAATGAACTCAGCCTCCAAACCGTATATCTCCGCATCCGTGTTCTCGGTAAATGCGGTGCGATCTACAAGCTTGGATACCTGGTAGCCTTCGTAATCGTAATAGAAACCCGTTACGTTGGCCTGCAGCGTGTCATCGAACAGCTGGTTCTTGGTGCCGACCTCGAAAGCGTCCACGTACTCGGGCTCAAAGGTCTTGGAGATGTTCGGGAATTCCTGCTCGTCAAAGGGTGCGTTGAAACCACCGCCCTTGTAACCGCGAGAATAAGACGCGTAGAACATGGTCTGGTCAGACCAGTTGAATTCCGGCATCCACTCCAGCACCACTCGACCGGTAGTCTCCTGCCAGCTTTGCGTGTCCTCACGACTGACCGCCTGGTCGCCGTAGGGCAGGTCTGCGCCAAAGGGCTGCAATACCGGTATGCCGTTGGCGTCGCTGGCCAGGAACAGGGCGGCATCTCGAATCGTTTTCTCGTCATCGGTATAGCGCAGGCCAACGGTAAGCTTCAGGGTATCGTTCAGGTCGTAATAGGCCTCGCCGAACACCGCCTGCGAATCGAGTTCATACTTCTCAGTGGTGTTGTGGAAAGCCGGGCTGACCCAGCCAAGCCCGTCCGCACCGATGGCGCCGCCCAGCGCAATCGGTACCGCGGGAAATACCAGGGCAAAGTAATCCAGGCCGGTGCCCAGCACAATGTAGTCGTCTTCCAGCTCATAGTTCAGGTAGAACGCGCCCACCATGAAGTTGAAACGGCCATCGTACTCGGAAGCGAAGTTGGCCTCGAGGCTGTATTCATCCGCGGAGTTCGCCGACTCGTCGTACACTTCCATGGTGTTGGTGAAGCGAGCGATATTGCCGCCTACCGAACCAGTGTTATTGCCCGATGTGGAGGAAATCGGCAGTGTGTTGTCCGCGAAGTAGGTCGCGTGAGTTACCGGCGCGATGAACTCCAGTAGCGGCGAGGGGAAAAACTCGGTGTCACTGGCGGCCATGTTGAAGTCCTGGTTCGAAACCAGGTCTGTGGTGTGGTAGCTACCCATCAGCGTCAGCGAGTGCTCATCGAAATCGTGCTCGAGGCGGATCATCGCCAGCGTTTCGTCCATCTTATAGCTGGGGTCGGTCTGCGCGTTGACCTTGCGCATGTCGCGTGGATTAAACCTGGCCTCGTTGCTGAAACCGGGCACGGGACCCAGGGGGCCCAGGGCAGCGGCCAGGGTCGAGGTCACCTGCGCGGTCTGGTTCACGGTTTCGAAAGCGAGTTTGTCAGGCAGACAACCCAGCAGGCCCGACGGGTCGTTATGACACAGCTGCTTCTGGCTGCGCGTGCGACTGCTGTCCTCATCCATGTATGACACCATGAAGTTGATGGTGGTGTCTTCGGTCATGAACCATTGCGCTGAAGCTCTCAGTGAGTACTGGTCGCGATCGTCGATATCGTTACCGGTGTAGATGTTCTCGGTGTAGCCATCGCGCTGCAGGCCGATCCCGGCGAGGCGAACCGCGAAGTTGTCACCGAAAGGAATGTTCACCATGCCTTTCAGGCGAATGTGGTCGTAGTTGCCGAACTGCCCTTCCAGATTGGCCTCAAACTCGTCCGGATTGGCGCGGTTGGTGATCATATTGACTGCGCCTCCGGTTGAGTTGCGGCCGTACAGTGTGCCCTGTGGGCCGCGCAGAATCACCAGCTGCTCCAGGTCGTAATACTCGGTCTGGAATATTCTCGGCTGCTGCAACGGCACCTCGTTGACGTGAATACCCACGCCGAGATCGCCGCCGGCGGTGATCAGGTCGCTGCCGATGCCACGGATCTTGAAGTTGCTGCCGGTAAAGTTGTCCTTGGTGAAGGTGACGTTCGGGGCGGTATAGCGTACATCGGCCACGTTGGTGATCTGTTTCGCTTCCAGCTGTGTAGAGTCGAAGGCCGTCACCGCAATCGGTACATCCTGCAGGTTTTCGGCGCGCTTCTGCGCAACCACGATCACCTCCTCCAGTTGCGCCTGTGCGGCCATGCTGAAAGTCAGCCCGGACGCCACCGCTACTGCGGTGGCAAGAACAGACATTTTTTGAGTGTTTGCTTTTTTATACGTGCTCACGGATATTCCCTCTTATACTCTTGGGGTTCACAAAAGATTGGTTTAAAGCGGCGTTTCGGTCAGGCGCCCGAACTTGTGCTACTCGCCGAAAACCAGGGTTTTGGGAGCCGGTTTGCCCATGGCGCCGAGCAGCATGCGATAGCCCTCAAGCATGGTTCTGGCGTCCACGACCATGTCCAGTTCCCCGTCATCCTGCAGTTGCACGTTGACACCGTGCACGGCGAACCACACAACTGTGGGGCCTTCCTGATCCTGTGGAATCTCGATGGTATGTGTGCACCCGGCCGGCTCAAAAAGGTAGGAACCCGGCTCATTCACTGCCTCAGGCGATTCCTTGTAACTCCAGCGTCCTTCCAGGGTAACCGCGTAAACCTGGCCGGAATGGTAGTGCGCAGGCACCTTGGCACCGGGGTGAAAGCGATTGAACACAATCCAGATGCCCTGGTTCAGATCCACATGCACCACCTTTACCTCGACGCCTTCCGCGATGGTGACATAGTCCAGCTCATCCGCACCCACGTGCAACGTATCGGTGTCCCAGCTGGGTATCTTTGGTAGTGTCACTGCTGCTACAGCGGATTGTTCTTGTTGCGACATATCAAACCTCCGTCTCCACCATGGGAGTTTATTTTTATTGAGCGTTTGCTCAAATATAGGCCACAACAAATACGAATGCAATAGCCGATAGGGCACGCGATCAGGATTTGTCAGGACTGTTGATAACGCTCGGCCAGCGCCGTACGAATTTCGGCATGTCGCTGCCGGCTGATGTTGTAGCGAGTGGCCATATAAAACGGCACGATATAAAACAACGGCACAATAATGCCGCCAACGACACCGAGCCTGAACACCGTCTCTGTAGCGACTGTATCGGGCGATGCGCTCTGTGGGAAACCGATCACGTAGTCCAGCAACAGGCCGGTGATCAGTACGCCGAAGCCGGATACTGCCTTACCCGAGAAAGAAATCGCGGCAGAAAAAACACCCTCCTGGCGCAGGCCGGTGTCGAGCTCCTGAGCATCCAGGGTATCGGCTACCATGGAGACGAACATGATGATAGTGACAGTGAGTGCGACGAGGCGAAAGACCTCGTTGACGATCAGTAATTGCAGCAACAGGGGCTCACCGTTGGCGGGCAGGATGTCCAGCAGGCGCAGGCTTATCACCGCGACGCCGTCCACCAGGGAAAAAACCATCGCCGTCAGCAGGATGTGCTTTTTATCGAAATGACGCTGGATGACAGGAATCATCGCCGAGCCGATCAGCGCACCGATAATGGCCAGTGTAAACCAGCGCAGGTCCTCGGAGGTAAAGCCCCAGAAGAAGGTGTGAAAGTAAATTTCAAAGGCGGCGACTATCCCGCTGAGCACCGAGGACACCAGCAGGCCGCCAAATAACACCATGAAATCGCGGTTCTTCACCGCGGCAAGCAAATCGCGAAAAGTTGAACCGAGCCCGAAGTCGGACTTGTGCAGCGGCTGCCGCAGGTACTTGATCTCGCCCATGGTGAGGATGGTGGTGAGCAGCACCGAGAGCAGTACCACCGCGGCCAGCACCAGGGCAAACACCGGGTAGGCTTGCGGATTCAGTTGGCCCACAGGGTAGGATTCGGAACTGGGAAAAATATAGGTCCAGGTCACCCAGGCGAAGACCACGGTCCCCACCGCGCCCATCACGTAACGGAAGGTGATGATGGAGCTACGCTCGGCGTAGTCGTCGGAGAGTTCTGCGAACAGGGCGCTCCAGGGCACCAGGAAGAGTGTCATGGCGCCACGTGTAGTGACGGCAAAACACAGCAGCCAGCCAAACAGGCCCCACTCCCCCAGGGCCGCGGGCGGACTAAACAGGCACAACAGCGATACCGCCAGCGGCAGTGCGGAGAGGTACATCAGCGGATGCCGTCGCCCCCAGCGGGAACGCAGGCCATCGGAAAACGATCCCACCAGCGGGTCGGTGATGGCATCGAATACCAGAGCAATCATCAGCGCCAGCGAGGCCAGCGATGCGGGCATGCCCAAGACCTGGTTATAAAGCAACAACAGGAAGGTGTTGAACGCCCAGTTCTTGAAGGTATCGGGCAGCGCGCCGATGGCCTGGTATAACTTTACCGAGACGGGAACCGGGCCCTCGCGCTCGGCGGCCCGCTGGTAGGCCTGCGCGGTATCAGCAGGCAGCGTTGCCGCCGTCGTCTCAGGCAACCGCCCTGCCCTCGGCGAATCGGCGCAGAGCCTCGGCGTCGGCGCCCGCGTCCACGCGCTCGAGCAGGTCTGCAAGCACCTGCTCGTCCAGGTTCACCAGGGTACGCACTGAGATTCCGGCCCGCACCAGTTGATCCATGTTGCGCATGCGCATGCCCGCGGCATCTTCGGCCTTGCGGTACCCGCTGGCGATCTTCTGCCCGAGGCGGCTCAGCCGCCACTGCGCAGTGTCAACGGCTTGTGTCAGGGGTGGCACACCCAGTTCTTCGCGCACCGCGGTGAGCGGCTGCGGCAACATTTCTTCGAAGTAGATATTGTGCATGGCGCGCGTGGTCGACGTCGCCAGCCCCCGCTCAAAGGCTTCCATCACGTGGGCCCGGTAGCGCTGCCAGCCTATGGACGGTGACATCATCAACCACGACACGCCGGCCCATGCCCTGGCCGCGCGCCTGGCCCCGCTTGCCTGCATTGCCTCCAGGCCCAGCGTGTAGCTGATGGTAAGCGCCTCGCCGGCGAGATCCGTGCCGTAGCCGCATAGCTGGTGCACCAGGTCGTGGGTGGCGTTGAAACGCACCAGCAGGTACTTCATGTCCTGGCTCCAGTCGAGCGTATCGAATTCGCTGCCACGATAGAGCAGGCCGCTGAGCATGTAGCCGGGCACGGCACCATCGACGCTGGCGTGGGCGTGGTAATGCCGCCCCAGTGAAGCCTCTGGCAAAGCGGCGAGCGCCGGATCACCCAGGGCGGCGCCCAGGTCCGGCCGATCACTGAGAATGCGCTGGCCAACCGGATGCTGGCGCATGTCCGCGACCCGAGCAGCGAACTCCGGGGCGCCGGTAGCCATTTTCATCTTCGGTACCTGGCTCGCGCCCTCGAAACTCACCGGGTTACGCAACCACCTGAGCAAATGGCGTAAACCTTTGAGACGGCTGACTCTGTACGTTCTCGCAGTCTCTGCCGACTGCCCGGCGACCTGATCGCTCATGTACTTCCTCCATACCCGGCCGGCTTGAAAGTGCGCTCCCAGACCACGGCTACCACGTTTCCAGAACCTGCAGCGGTTCCATGCCGATTTCCTTCACATCGCCATGGTAGAGACTCGCCGCGTGCCGCCCCTCGGGTATCAGGCGCGACCATTCAACGGGATAATCGATCTCGGCCTGGTGCTGCACGAAGTGGTTGCTCTGCACATCAATATACCCGTGATGCAAGCTGACATCTTTAATGGACGACATAGCGGTCTTGCAGTAGATAAGCTTGTTGTCTTTCACAGAGTAGGAGCCATCGTCGTCAACCTCCAGGACCGGTGCAGCAGGGTCTGCGCGAAACGCGGCGCGCATATAGGGTTTACCGGCCGGCAATAACATGTCCATGCTTGCGTTCTGGTCGTCAAACCGGTAGTCGAGTTGATACAGGTACTTGTTGTAACCGTAGTCCTTCAGGCCGTATATCCAGCCAAAAAAATTATTGATCAGGATATGGTTGAGATACCAGCGCTCCTGGCCGCCATAGGCCGCTCGCATCATCACCTGGAACTCGCGGTAACCGTGATCCGCCACTTCAATAAAATTCAGGACCAGCCGGGGTTGCTGTGGCATTTCCAGTCTCGCGGTTTCCATCTGCACCAGTGCCTCGTACAACGGATACGAATCAGTGGGCAGGGCAATTTCCGCCCGGCAAACGCGCAGTGAACCGGTGGGTTTGGGGCCGTTGCGGGCGATAAACGCACAGGACTTGCCCGTTAGCACCGCCGTACGTTGCAATGTGCTGAGCATGCTCACAACACCTCTCTCCTGGGCGTAAAAATGACACCCATGGCGTTCAAGGGTGCACCCCTTCTTTGGCGTAGGCCAGCGGCGGGGTGGGCCATTCGGCCACCTCTTCGCCCACCTCCAGTCGCGTGCGGGCATGATCACAGCGCTGTAACAGGAAAGGTTGCAGTTGCGCCAGTCCCAGTGTGCGCAGGTTGCTGGCCAGGCGATGCCCGGAGTCACTCACCTGCAGGTCGACCCGCCCGCGAAAGGAGGTCGTTACCTTCGCCTTGACCCGCGTCACGGTGCGCAGGATCTTGCCCTGGAAATTGGTATAGGTCAGGTAATCACTGCCTGGCAGGGTTATGCCCCGGCCCATCTCCCCGCGCGCACGCATCAGCGCTTCGCCGCTGTCAGGATCATCCACACCGAACTCGAAGTCCCGCTCGCCAAGCCGGAACGGTATCCTGGTTTCAAACTTGGGGTAGCCCCACAGTTCGCGACCGGCAGCCCGTGCCTCGGGTATGGTCACCGGCATCTCCAGTACGTAACCGGCCATCACGTTCCAGTCGTCGGCATTCTGTTTGAGCAGGTTGGGCAGGTAAAAACGCGCATCGGGCAGCATCTTCGGCCGCACCATGATATTGATCACGACCTCGTCGTAGGCACCCACGGTCACGTCGCGGTACTGGAAAAAGATCAGCGTCACCAGCGCCTTGCCGTTGAAGAAGCGGCAAGGCACCAGGCCGGTATCCTCGAGCACTGCCGCTGCCCGCTCCAGCGGCACCCAGTAGCTGACCTGCCGCAATGCCGTATTGAAGAACAGCATAGGCAGGTCCACCCGACCCTCAGTGGTGTGGTGGATGGTTCTGGGGACATCGAAATAGGGGTCCTGGTGCGGGTCATCCGGCATCTGCTGCCTGCTCATAGTCTCTCTCCTGCGGTGCTTTATTGATTGCGCTCGCGCTATTCACTGGCGCTCTCCTGTGCCGCCCTGGCACTGGCGCGACGCACCCAGCGCCCCATCAGCGTCAACAGCAACCCGGGCGCCACGCGCTCAAACAGGTACAGCAGTTTCGCGTCCACACCGATAAACAGTCGCCGCCGGCGCCGCCTGATAGCGCGCACGATCTGCTTGCCGGCACTGTCTGCCGAGGTGCCTCCGCGGGTTTCATCTGCCGCCGCGGCAGCGTCGCCCACGCCCAGAATGGCCACTGAATTCTGCTCCAGCCCGGTGCGAATCCCACCCGGAAAGACCGTCAGCACCTGTAACTCCTCCTCCGGGAACTCCTGGGACAGCGCCTCGGAGAAGGCACGCAGCGCGTACTTGCTGGCGCCGTAGCTGCTGTAGCCGGGGGCCGTGCTAAACGCGCCAATGCTGGCTACATTGACCAGTTGCGCCCTTTTTGACCTCCGTAACAATGGCAGCAGGTATCGCGTTGTTTTGACCGCGCCACCGAAATTGACTGCCATGACACGGTCAAACAAGTCAGCGGGCATGGCTTCAAAATAATCGAAAACAGCGGTCCCCGCGTTATTGACCAGTATATCCACGCGCTGGAAACGCGCCTCCAGTTCACCGCGCACCCGCTGCAGGTCCACGTCGGAGGTCACGTCACAGATGAAGCTCAGCGCGTCACCGGACAGCGGCGCGAAGGCCTCTACACAGGCATCCAGAGCCTCCTGACGGACGTCCAGCAAGGCCACCGTGCCCCCCTGCTCCGCCAGTTCGAGGGCCGTGTGCAGGCCAATGCCTGAGGCGGCACCCGTGACCACACATATACTGCCCGCCAGCGACTCCATCTTCCCTACTGCAGACCGTATTCGTTGCGCATGAGCTTGTCGCGCACCCCGGCTGGCAAACGCGCAAGAGCACGCAGCATGCCGTTCTTACCACCGCCGTGGACAACACGCGGCGCCTTTTCCGCCAGCAGTTGGGGTGTGATATGTGCAGCAAAATCCGCCGCCGACATGGCCGAGCCATCCTGGCCCTCGAAGCGCTTGCGGATGCTCTGGTAGAACCGGTGGTAACGGGACTGCTCGCTGGCAAAGGCCTCCACGCCCTCGCCGGAGCGGGCCTCTATCTCTGTACTCACCGCCGCGGGCTGCACGGTGACCACATCGATACCAAAAGGATGCACTTCCATACGCAACACGTCTGACAGCATGTGCAGGCCCGCTTTGGTCGCGCAATACGTCGCCGTAAACGGCACCGGCAGTTCCCCCACCACGCTGCCCACATTCACGATGCGGCCCCCGCCGGCATCAGCCATGTGCGGGAAAATCGCCTGTATCATCGCTATGCAGCCGGTCAAATTGGTATCGATCACGCCCTGCAGACGGGCAAGATCGGTTTCCACCAACGGTGCCGTGACACTCAGGCCGGCATTATTGACCAGCATGTCTACGCGACCCGCCCGGTCGTATACTTTTGCCAGCGCCGCCTGAATACTTGCCCCATCAAGGACATCCAGTTGCAGGGGGTGAAGATTGTCACGCGCGATATCGGCCAGGGTCTCCGGGCGCCGGGCGCTGGCGAACACTTCGCAGCCCGCGTCGGCCATGGCCAGCGCCAGCGCGCGGCCGATACCTGTAGAACAGCCGGTGATCAGGACGGTACGGGGGCGTGGCATAATTCTTTCCTCTCTTTCCCGGCTGCTGTGACGTTATTGTGGCAGCCCGGGGCGATTCGGGTTGGTCAGCCGATTAAAACAGGGCACAATTCCCACTAGCCCAGCGAACACTTATTGTTGAAAATATATCTTTTCAGTTGTCGCATGGCAAGCCAATTATCGGAAGCCCACGAGCGTTTAGCCGCGGACTTCACACTGCAAGGTGTATACATGAACAAATCCAACCGCTCTACCGCCACCCTGCCGCGAGGCGATTTCTCACGGGGGCCCGGCAAAAGCCTGACCAAGGAACAGCGTGACGAGGAGCGCCTGGAGCGGCTGACCCTTGCCGCCTTCGACCTGTTCACCGAGCGCGGTTTCAGTCATACGCCGATTGAACTGCTTTGCAGCACGGCAAACGTCTCCACACGCGACTTTTACAAGCTGGGCAAGAATCGGGAAGCGCTGATGGCGCAGGTGTACCAGCGTGTTGCGCGATTCGCGGAGACCTGCGTGCTGCAGGCACTGGCCAGTGCCCCGGTGGATGACTGGGACGCCCGCCTAGACGCCGCCATTGATGCCTGGGTGCACGCCTATACGCACGATGAACGCTACGCCCGCCTGTCCTACCTGGACTCAGTCGGCGTGTCCGATGAACTCGAGCAGATCCGGAGCGAAGCCCACGAACGCTTTGCTGCGTTGATTCGCAACGAGTTTCACCAGCGCTTCCCGGAAAACGACAAGGTACTGGCAGGCAAGCTGCCGGTGGCGATCATCGGCGCCTGCAACGAACTGGTGAGAGACTGGCTGGGTACCAGGCCACGACCCAGTCCCGAGGCGCTGACCCGGGAGATCAAACTCCTCTATGGGGTGATCATTCAGGGTTTGGAAGCCTGAACCACAGGCGCCACTAGTGCTGCGGGGACTTGAAGTTGCGAATGCCCTTTTCGCGCGATTTCTCCACGCTGGAAAGGAACACCTCCGGCAGCACCGTACACAGCTTGCCTTTCCACTGGTCTCCTCCGGGGAGATAGGTTTCCAGCGGCTTTTTCACCAGCACATGATCGACAATTACATCAGCAACTTCGCTCGCATCCAGGGCGCGCTTGCCCTCGAACGTCAGCGCCGCGCGGTCATCGCCACGCTGCTGCTCGAGCATGTCGGTTTTGACGGCGCCCGGGCACACCAGGCTTACATTGAGTCCATGGGACCGCAGGTCCCCGGCGGCAGCAATCGTAAAGCCGCGGACGGCGTGTTTGCTGGCGGAGTAAACGCCGTTGCCGGGTACAGCAAACAGGCAGGATGTCGAACCGATGTTGACGATATGTCCACTGCCACGCCCACGCATCAGCCGCGCGGCGGCATCGGTGCCGTAAATGACGCCCCGCACATTGACGTTGAGTTGCAGGGCCACGTCTGCCGGGTCCAGTTCTCCGGTCACGCCCGCACGCAGCACACCGGCCACGTTAATCAGCGCATCGACCGGCTGCCTCGCCCAGACCTCGGCGAGCACCGAATCCCAGGACCCGGCGTCGGCCACGTCCAACGCTACGCAGTCGACGCCTTCCCTCTCTGCGTAAACCCCCGCGAGAGCAGAAGCGTCGATATCGCAGGCGGTCACCCGATGCTGCTTTGCGCGACACGCGGCCACCACGGCAGCACCAATTCCGCGGGCTGCACCCGTTACCAAGACATGCATGCTTTGACCCCTTATCGCTGCGGCTTCATCGGCGCAACCAATCCTTTTTGAAACGATATCTTTTCAGCTGGCGTTGCAGCTGTCAATATAGAGTTGTTGAGGGCACCCAGTGGTGCCACTACGCCACAGCCACGGCAGGACCCGAGCATGAAACCTACGGACTTACCGCATCGACGCCGCAACCCTCTCACCGGGGACTTCGTGCAGTTATCGCCCCACCGTATGCAGCGCCCGTGGCAGGGCCAGGAGGAGGCGAACGAACAGACGATGCGGTCGCGCTTCAGCAAGGACTGCCATCTCTGCCCCGGCAACCAGCGCAGTTCCGGCCTCGACAACCCGGTCTACACCGGCACCTATGTCTTTGAGAACGACTTCCCTGCGCTGCTCGAAAAGGCAGCTCCCGGGGTTGCGGATCACCCACTGTTACAGCAGGAAAGCGCCCGCGGCTGCTGTCGCGTCATCTGCTTCTCGCCGCGCCATGACCTGACCCTGGCGGAGATGGCTGAGACAGATATCGTCGGCGTGATCGACACCTGGGCAGAGCAACACACAGAGCTGTCTGCCAGTTACCGCTGGGTGCAATTGTTTGAAAACAAGGGCGCCATGATGGGCTGCTCCAGCCCACACCCCCACGGGCAGGTCTGGGCGACGAGCGCACTGCCCAACGAGGCAGTAAAAGAACAACACAGCCAGCAGGGCTACTGGAGCGAACACGGAAGGGCCATGCTGCTGGACTACGCCGAACTGGAAGTGCAACGTGAGGAGCGGGTCGTCGTCGCCAACGATGAATGGCTGGTAGTAGTGCCCTTCTGGGCAGCCTGGCCGTTTGAAACCCTGCTGCTGCCGCGTTTTGCGGTTGCTCGCATCGATGCGCTGACGGCGACCCAACGACAGAGCCTGGCAGCCATACTGAAACGGCTGCTGGTGCGTTACGATAACCTGTTCGCCACCAGCTTCCCCTATTCCATGGGGTGGCACAACGCACCGGGGCCTGACACAGGGGACGCGCGGCACTGGCAACTACACGCGCACTTTTACCCACCGCTGCTGCGCTCGGCTACCGTGCGCAAATTCATGGTGGGCTACGAATTACTGGCGGAAGCCCAGCGCGATCTGACGCCGGAGCAGGCGGCGGAAAAGTTACGCCAGCAAGCGGAGCGGCACTACCGCGCTACCTGAGCGACTAGCGCAGCGAAAATGCATAGCGAGTATGTTGGTGATAATGCTCTCCGGGATGTAACCATACCGATGGGAAATGATCGTGGTGTACCGCGTCGGGAAACATCTGGGTCTCCAGGCATATGCCGCCGAATCGCGCGTAGGACGCACCGGCCTTACCGGGCACACCATTGAGGAAATTGCCGGTGTAGCACTGTATGCCGGGCTCGGTTGTGTATACCTGCAGGTACCTGCCGGACTCGGGGTCGTAGAGCTCCGCCGCGGGTTCCGGCTGGCTGCGGCGGGCTGCGGCGACAACGAAATTATGATCATAGCCGTCGGGCAGGACTTGCAGGTCGCGCCCCAGTGCCCTGGCACGGCGAAAATCAAACGGCGTATCCGCGACCGGCAGGACACGCCCGGTCGGAATCAGTTCCGGGTCCACCTCGAGATAATGCTCAGCATGCAACGCCAGCGTATGCTGCAGTACCGAGTCATGGCAGGCCAGGTTCCAGTAGCTGTGGTTGCTCAGGTTGCAGGGCGTCAGGGCAGAAGTCCGCGCACTGTAATCGATCTGCAGGCTGTTATCCTCAAGCAGCGTGTAGCGGACTGACACCGCCAGTTCACCCGGGTAGCCCCCGTCGCCATCCGGTGAGAGCAGGTGAAAATCCAGCGCGTTGCGCTCTCCGGCAATGGACTCGACCCGCCAGACGCGCTTGTCGAAGCCCTGATGCCCGCCGTGCAAGTGGTGTTTGCCGTCGTTGTGATCCAACTGCCATGTGCGCCCTTCCCGTGCATAGCGCGCATTGGCAATGCGGTTGGCGACCCTGCCCACTGTCGCGCCAAAGTACGGAGAGTGCTGGATATAGTCATGCAAGGTATCGCAGCCCAGTACCACGTCACCAAAGTGACCCTCTCGGTCCGGCACCCAGCATTGCATCAGGGTGGCGCCGTAATCCAGCAATCGCACCGCCATACCGGCCGTATTGCGCAGGGTATAGACATACACCGCCTCTCCCGCGGGCGTCAGCCCAAACAGATCCTGCTGCATCAGCTCAGCGTTTCCTGTGCCAGCAACCCCGCCCCCGGCGCCGGTTGCACCGGGTAGATATCCGCTTCTATACCGCTGGCGTGGCGATAGCCTGAGCCTGTCGCCGCGATGAACTCATTGACGTCGGCGCTCGCCACCAGGGCCAGCATGCAGCCGCCAAAGCCAGCGCCGGCCTGGCGTACCCCGACCACCCCGGGTGCCGCCATAGCCGCCGCGTACATCTGCTCCATCTCGGGAATAGTGATTTCGTAGAGGCCCCTGGCTCCCGCGAAGGATGCCGCGCACAGCTCGCCAATGACTTGCAGGTCCCCATCGCGCAGGGCATCAGCCATGCGCAAAACCCGCGCGTTCTCTTCCACCACGAAGCGACAGCGCCGCGCCACCAGCGGATCCAGGAGCGTGGCAAGCGTATCGAACTGGTCCGGCGTCAGGTCGCGCAGGCAGGTGATCTCGGGCCGGGCCCGGCGCAGCACCGCCATGCCCTGCTCGCAGCTGCTGCGCCGCTCGCCATACTCGGAACCCGACAACTCCCGATGCCTGTTGGTATTACAGATCACCGGCACCAGACCAGCGGGTATCGGGGCGTATTGATGGCGCAGGTCACGACAGTCCAGCAGTAGCATGGAGCCCTGCTCACCGAGGATCACACTGTACTGATCGAGAATGCCACAGTTGACACCAACGGTTTCGTTCTCGGCGCGCTGGCACAGCAGCGCCATGCGCACCGGCTCCATGACAGTACCGGCGAGTGTTGTCAGCAACACGGCGCTCGCCGCCTCCAGGGACGCTGACGAACTCAGGCCACTGGCAATCGGCACCGTTCCGTGTACCAGCAGGTCACAACCCCGCAGCGTCATACCTTCATCCTGCAGCGCCCTGATCACCGCCTGTACATACACCGGCCAGCCCGCGAGCGGGGAGGCCGGCACTGCTGAGAGATCGAGTTCGGCAGCTTCGGGCAGGTTCAGGGATGCCATGCGCACCCGGCTGTCATTGCGCGGCGCCGCAGCGATCCAGGTATCGCGATCAATAGGCACGGTGAGCACGAAACCACCGTTATAGTCGGTATGACTACCCATGGCATCCACGCGGCCAGGCGCGCGCACCCAGTGCGTGGCACTTCGAGAAAACCGTTGCTGAAACGCATCGGCCATGCGCTGGCGGCGCTGCACGCTGTTCACTTGCGGGCTACAGGCGCCTTGGCGCGGCTATAGGTCAGTGGGTTGAGTTCGCTGGCCACCGCGTCGCCAGGGCGCAAGCCGGGCATCCAGCGCGTGATATCGCGTGCCTGGTTGGGATTGACCGGCTCGGTGACGCGGCACCCGTCAGCCACCCAGATCACGGTCATCACCTCACGCATCAGGCCACTGCTGTTACCGGGCGCGGCATGCAGTGTCCAACCGGCATGAAACGTAGCATCGCCGGCGCGCATAGCGGGCTCGGACACAATCGGGTAGCCCTGCTCACGCACATGGTTGTCCAGCACCTCCTCGGACTGGTCAGAGATGGGCAGGTGGCCGAGATAACCCTTGCGGTGCGAGCCGGAAGCGAACTGCAACATGCCCATATCCCGGTGCAGGTCGACCAGGGGCAGCCACATGGTGATGGCATTGACGGTGTCTATCGGCCAGTAGTACTGGTCCTGGTGCCAGGGTGTGGGGCCACCCCCCGGTTCCTTGAACAGCGCCTGGTCATGGTAGATACGCACACCCTCAACACCCATCAGATCAGCCGCGACCCGTCCCAGCTGCGGCGACAACACCTGTTCCGCCACCTCTTCATAACGCGCCCACAAGTTCATGTGTTTGAGAAAGGCCTTGCCGTAGGTATCACGCTCTTCCAGGGGCGACACCGATGCCGCGTCAAGATCTCGCTGCACCGCCGCCGTGACCGCATCGCGCATAGCCGCCACTTCAGTCGGGGAAAGCAGCTCCCGGACAGTGACGTGCCCGTCGCGCCGATAGTCTGCCGCAGCATCACCATTGCACACACCACCGTCAACTGTTTGCTGTTGGGTGTTCATCACTCGCATTTTTCTCCGTATCGGCAGCGCCTGCCGGTGACATGAAAATAATTCTTTTCATTTGAACATGCAAGCCGTAACCTTTGCGAAAAAAAAAAAGCATCAACCGCTGTCATGGAGAAAGTGTATGCCCGATAACAACAAACTGGCGTTTCCAGACGATTTCCTCTGGGGCAGTGCAACCGCCGCCTACCAGATAGAGGGCGGTGTCTGCGAGGGTGGCCGCGGTGCCAGCATCTGGGACAACTTCTGCAAGCACCCGGGGAACATTGATGATGGCACCGATGGCGCCGTCGCCGCCGACCACTACCATCGCTGGCCGGAAGACGTCGGCCTGATGAACGAGATAGGCCTGCAGGCCTATCGCTTCAGCCTGGCATGGCCGCGCATCTTTCCCCTGGGTGATGGCGAACCGAACGCCGCCGGGCTGGATTTTTATGACCAGTTGATCGACGCACTGCTGGCTCATGGCATTGAGCCCTGCCCTACCCTGTTCCACTGGGACCTGCCGCAGGCCCTGCAGGATCGTGGCGGCTGGGCCGACCGTCGCACCGTGGAGGCCTTTGCCCGCTACGCGGAGACCGTGGCCGCGCGGTTCGGCGACCGGGTGACGCGCTGGTTTACGCACAACGAGCCCAACGTTCACGCCTTCAATGGCCACCTGCTGGGAAATCATGCCCCGGGGCTGCAGGATGTCAGCATCTATCTGTCCACCGCGCACCATCTGAACTTGTCCCACGGCCTTGCCGTCAATGCCATCAGGTCACAGGCCAGCGGTGCCCGGGTGGGCCTGGTCACTCACCAGGCCCTGTTTGAAGCGCTGACTGACACAGACGCTGACCAACAGGCCGCGGCCTTCTCCGATATGGCTTTCAACGGTCTGTTCCTCGATCCGATAATGACTGGTCAGTACCCGGAAGCGATCCGGCCGATGCTGGACGCCGCGAGTGTCAATGCGACCGATGAGGACATGGCTGTGATCGCCACACCAACGGATTTCCTTGGCGTCAATCACTATACCCGCTACTGGACGCGACACGACCCGGAGAGCGAGACAGGCGCGAGCATCATACCTGAACACCGAGTCACCGGAGCCGGCTACACCGACATGGGCTGGGAGATCTATCCCCAGGGCATGTACCGCGTGCTGATGCGCCTGTGGCAGGACTACGGTAAACCCCTGCTGATCACCGAAAACGGCGGTGCTTTCGCTGACAATTTGGTCGTGGAAGATGGAAGGTCCGCGGTCCACGATAGTGAACGCATCGACCTGCTAGATAGCTACCTGCGCGCGGTGCATCGCGCTGTGCAGGCAGGCTGCGATATCCGCGGCTATTTTGTATGGACAACTCTCGATAATTTCGAGTGGGCGGAAGGCCTGCAGAAACGTTTCGGACTGATCCACGTGGACTACGCGACCCAACAGCGCACGCTGAAGGACAGCGCGAGGTGGTATGCCGAGGTCATCGCCCGCAACGGCCTGTCGGCGTCATCTTGAGGACGCCGGAGGCAGCGCCAATCTGCCTGAACAGGCGTATCATCCTCTGTTAACCTGTATATGGGCATTACAGAACCGCGGAGTTCGACAATGTATGACGTGATCGTTTACGGCGCCACCGGCTTCACCGGCGCACTGGTGGCCGAATATCTCAACAACGCCTACGGCAGCGACGGTGACCTGCGCTGGGCTATCGCCGGGCGCTCCGCCGCCAGGCTCAAGGAGGTGCGCACGCGCATCGGCGCGTCGGAGAAGGTCGGCATCGTTATCGCCGATGCCAGTGCGCCCGAATCCCTGCGCACCATGGCTGCGCGCACCCGTGCGGTGATCACCACGGTGGGGCCCTACCAGTTTTACGGCGAACCGCTATTGCTCGCCTGTATCGAGAACAACACCGACTATGTGGACCTGTGCGGCGAGGTCGGCTGGATGTCGGAAATGATCGAGCGCTACGGCGAGCAGGCCGCTGCCAGCGACGCGCGCATCGTATTCTCCTGCGGTTTCGACTCAGTGCCCTTCGACCTCGGCGTGTTCACGCTGCAGCAACTGGCGCAGGCGCACAGCGGCCAGCCGCTGACGGCGGTAGGCGGGCGCGTGCGCGATGCCAAGGGCGAACTCTCCGGCGGCACCATCGCCAGCGGCATCGCCACTTTCGAAACCGCGGCGCGCGACGAGGTCTATCGCCAGCGCGTGGAAAACCCGTTTTCACTGGTGCCGGGGTTTACCGGTGCACCCCAACCGGACGACAGCGCGGCCAAATACGACGCGAACATCGCTTCATGGGTGGCGCCATTCGAAATGGCCACCATCAACACCAAGAACGTGCACCGCAGCAACGCCCTGCTCGGCCATGCCTACGGTCAGGATTTCCGCTACGACGAGATGGCCATGACCGGCGATGGCAAAGCCGGCCAGCGCAAGGCCAAGGCTATCGCCGCCCGCGTGCGGCTGACGGAAAAAGTACTGGCCATCAAGCCATTGCGCACCTTGCTGCAGAAAACGGTGCTGGCCAAGCCGGGAGAAGGCCCGTCCCGGGCAAAGCGCGATGCCGGCTACTACGACCTGCTGTTCGTGGGTACCACACAGGCGGGGGATACACTTGCCATCTGTGTGCACGGGGACGAGGACCCCGGCTACGGGTCTACCTCGAAAATGCTCAGCGAAAGTGCGCTGTGCCTGCTGTGGGACCTGCCCTCACGCAAGGCGCTACCCGGCGGCATCTGGACACCGGCCGCGGCAATGGGCGACAAACTGGTCCGTCGACTGACAGAACACGCCGGCATCACCTTTACGGAGGAGGCCGTTTGAGCCATGCACTACATCTTCGAGATACGCCTGAAGCCGGGCTATACAGCAGAGCAGTACGCCGAGGGCTGGCTTGAGGCCAGCCGCATTATCCAGCAGGCACCGGGTGCGCGTGGCACGCGCCTGCATCGCAAGATCGGCGAGCCCGACGTGCTTCTGGCTATCGCCAGCTGGGAATCGAAGGCCAGGCGTGACGAAATGGAGAACACTCACGACCCGCGGGTGCAGGCGATAATAGACAGCCAGATGCCCCATGTGGAATTTCGCCTGATCGGCGAATTTGAGGCCCCCGAGTGGGAAGTCATTCCCCCGGGTTTTACATGAATTCGCTGCACCGCGTGTACACCTATACGCTGGCATCGACAAAGCCGGATCGACAAGTGCCCGGGATTTACACCTCTCGCATCCAGCTGCGCATGTTGTGCGCTATAGGTACAGCGGTGTGCCTGTTGCTGCCATTTGAATCCAGCGCGCAGCCCACAGACGCCGTGCGCCTGTCTTCGGCGCAGATACAACAGGCATTTGCCAACGTCTGTGACCGGGCCCGCGTGCAGGACACCGCGGGCACAACCGCAGTCAACCCGTGGTTTGCAGATGGCCGGATGAGCAGCCAGTGGAACAACGGCAAGTATGCCGGCGAGATACGCGGCAGGTGGCATACACAAGATGACCTGCGCTGTGTGACGATCACTGCCGGTATGCCAGAACTGGAAAACACCACCCGCTGCGGACCCATCTACCGGCTTGGCGCCGAGTACTTTTCAGTCAGCGCTGATGGCAGCGTACATGGGATTCATCAACTCTCGTCGATGCAGCAGGCTGCACTGACGCCTTGCGGTAAGTAGTGACACAGAAGAGTCGATTTGTCATCAGACCCGCTGTCAGCACGATGCCCTGTCGGCCCCGTTGCGGCGTTCAGGGACTCCCGAAACGCAGTGACAACTGCACGAACCGCCGCACCCTGGTCAGCAGTGGCGGCCGCTCCTGTGAACCGTAGTCCTCATAGAACCAGGATTTCAGCGAATTCCTGTCGCTATCTACCTTGCACCGGTTGCGGTAATAGGCAGCAACGTCATCCGCACTGATAACACGCTGGTTACGCCACCTGGGAATGAAATCCTCGCTCAGGGTTTGCACGTCGATCAATACCTTGCTGAGGCCCGAACCCGTGGCCGGGCTGACGCTCTGGAACGCATCGCCCACCACGACTACCGCCGGCAGCACTTGTTCTTCGAGTCGATAATAGGTCGTGGGCATCACCTGCACCCGCGAATCGAGGACCACGTCACCGAGGTATCCGGGAAGATCCGGGAACAGTTTGTTAAGTGTCGCCAGCGTATCCTGGCGCAGTGAAGTGGCCAGCGGATCAGAGCGCCGCATACGGGTAAACAGGTTCACACGCATTCTGCTGCCAATGGGAAATACGGTCAGGTACTGCACGCCATTGGGCATATCCGGCAAAAAATAGTTCAGGCCATTGAAATCGAAATCCAAACCATCTTGCCTGCGGATATCGAAACCAAAGCTCAATGACACGAGGTCATCATGCTGTTGTCGGGGTATACCAATCGCACCAATGAGCTTGTTGTAATCGCCACAGGCCAGTACGACCAGCCTCGCGACAACTTCCTCTCCGTTACTCAACACTATCCTGGCGACATCGCCCGGGACAATCTCGCTGGCAGTCTCGTGAATACAGGTTACTTCCGAGGGCAGATTGTCGCGCAATGAATTGATGGTATCGGAATAGGATATCCCATACTGCTCAACCGTATCGACCTCAGAGACGTTGCCACCGCTGATTCTGAGGGTCTTGCCGATCGGCTCACATTTTGGCGAGCGAAACTGCAATGTGCCCAGGTCGCGCATAACGCTTGCCTGGTCTGGCTCAATCTTTTCAGCGCGAAAAATATCCGGACAGGTTGTGCGCTTGTCGACCACGGCCACATCCAGCCCTTGCGCGGCGGTGGCATGAGCCAGGTTGAGGCCGGCAAAACCGGCGCCCACGATGGCAATATCAAACTGCTGCATGCTTTACCCCAAGGCCAGCGAAGTACAACTGTTGCCTGCCACATCTACGGCACAAACACGCCGTTCATCGGCGCGTCCGTCCCTGGATACGAATAAACAATCGTTTCATTATAGCCAATCCTGGATAAGTAGATGATCGTGAATAAAACCGGTAAATTTGCCACTGAATCATCAGTCCGTTTCTCACAGTCCACTACCGTAGAGGGGCCAGCCTATTCGACGTTGGTCGCGTTCAACTGCGTCCGCGTTATGACTAAGATTGTGCTAGCGTGAAACCATTTGCGTTCAGACAATACTTTTACAAGGAGCGGTCATAATGAAAAACTTCGAGCTCAAAGCCGCCATAGCGCTCATTGCTTCATCGGCACTGGTAAGCGGCATGGCGATTGCCCAGGATGGGAACACCGTCAAGGCATATGTGACAGACAATGCCGGCAAGTACGTGCGTGATCATGAGGGCAAGTGCGTGCGCACGGCCGCCTGGAGCAAGGAAACAGCCAACCGTGAATGTAACCCGGAATTGTTCCCCGAACCCGTCGCCACAGCAGCAGAGCCGGTATATGAGGCGGTGACACTGTCTGCAGAGGCCCTGTTCGCATTCGATAGCGCCACGCTCTCTGCGGCAGGTAAAGCGGCCCTGCAGGCACTGGGTGACGACATCCGCGCCAAAGGTGCGTCGGTAGTCGACATCGACATCATCGGCCACACGGACAGCACCGGGCCAGAGGCCTACAACCAGAAACTGTCTGAACGCCGGGCGATGTCAGTGCGCGACTACATTGTCAATGAGCGCGGCGTTGACGCCAGCATCATCGACGTGATCGGCAAGGGTGAAATTGACCCTGTTGCAGACAACAGCACCGCAGAGGGCCGTGCACAGAATCGTCGTGTAGACGTCAATGTGGGTGTGAAGGCACCGCAATAGCCGTCACCGACACCCCGGCAGTGCTCAAGAGCCACCCTCGCCGGTGGCTTTTTTTGTTGCAGGGTTCAAGAAGCCCGGGACGGCTGGCGATGGAAGGGGTCCGCAGCGTCTGCCACACAGTGGACATCCCCATCAGCGGCTAAAGAAATCGGCCGGGAGCATAGATCTAGCGCCGACAAGCTCGCGTAGATTCCTTACGAAAGAGTTGTTCTACTCTTTCGCTTGAATCTTGCGAGGACACCAGCATGACACTTTCGAAAAAACTGTTTTCCATCATTTTACTGTGCAGTGCAGTATTCGGCACCACCCTGGCGATGGCGGCTCACCATGGCGATAAGGCCAAACCCACTATCGTAGAAATCGCCGCAGGCAACGCGGATTTTTCCACTCTGGTTGCGGCACTTAAAGCAGCGGATCTCGTTGACGCACTCTCCGGCGAAGGTCCGTTCACCGTATTTGCACCCACCAATGAAGCTTTCGCCAAGCTGCCCGAGGGCACCGTGGAGTCCCTGCTGCTGCCCGAGAACAAGGACAAGCTGACAGCGATACTGACTTACCACGTGGTTGCCGGAAAAGTCATGGCAGCAGATGTGGTGAAGCTTAGTGAAGCCACCACGCTTGAAGGCAGCACTGTCGCCATTAGCGCTTCAGACAAGGGCGTAAAGGTGAACAACGCCAATGTGACTGCGACCGATATCAAGGCTTCCAACGGTGTGATTCACGTCATCGACACCGTTATCCTGCCAGGATCCTGAGTCACTCAACACGACCCGAAACTGCCAGCCTGGCGCAGCATTCAGCGCCAGGCCGGTTACGATGCCGCACCCGGCTGGCAGTCAGCAGCATGTTTTTGAACGGCCAGTAGAGCCGCGAGTACTGACACAGTATTGCGGAGCAACATCATGAATGCACAGACACCCGTCAAGGACGACCCGGAACTCGAACGACTTTATGCCCAGGCAAGGCAGTATGATCTGCTAAGCCGCGAGCAAGAAGAGCAGATTGACGAAGGCAAGTGGGCGGCCATCAATCGCATCCTTGAAGCCTTGATCGACGACCCGTTTTCGCGCCACTACCTCGCGCGATGGAGTCGGCAGTGCCTTGAACCGCTGCCTGAAATCGAACAGTTCAGCGATCGCAACCATCGCGTTCTACTGCGGCGCGAGCTTTCCGACTACGTCCCCGGGGGACCGCTGGCGGCACAAATGCAGGAATTTGCGCTGCAGTTCCGCGCACCCTACTGCGGACACACTCTGCTGGAGAAGTTAACGCAGCTGTCTCTGCCAGGCAGTCTTGTCGTCGGCATTGCCGAAGTAGTGATGGATGGTGAGCGCCCCGGCAAGGGCAGCTCAGTCGCCGCCGCTCTGCGCGCATGGGAACGCTTCTGGGCACCCGAGTACGCGGATGTCTCCGCACCGGGCAATAGCGCAAAAGCGGTAATAGCTGCCGAAATCGAACGCTACACAGCAGCGCGCGACCTGCTGGTGACACACAACCTCCGCCTGGTATTCACTATCGCCGGGCGCAATCGCAACAAGGGGGTGGCCTTCCTCGACCTGATCCAGGAAGGTAACCTGGGCCTGCTCAGGGCTGCCGAAAAGTTCCGCTTCGAGCGCGGTAATCGCTTCAGCACTTACGCATTTAACTGGATAACCCAGGGCGTGAAGCGCACCATAGCCAACGCGGCCGGCACCATTCGTTACCCCACCAATGTGCAGATACAGCTGGGCAAGGTTCATGGCGAGCGAAGCAGGATGCAGGCGAACCTGGGCCGGGCACCGGTTGACACGGAGCTGGCGGAAGCACTCGGGTTATCGGTTTCCAGGACTCGAGAGCTGTTGCAATTGCACAGCCTGGGCATATCGCTGGACACACCCCGGTTCGAGGAAGAACCTGGCACCAGTTTACTGGACGCCACACCGGGCGGACCGTTTGGCACGCCGGACGAAGCCAGCGAGCAGACATCACTCCATAACCGGCTGCTCGATGAGCTGGACAAGCTGAAACCGGAGGAAAAACGCGTGGTTATCCAGCGCTGGGGCTTGCAACAGGGTGTGGCACTCACCAGGGCCGAGATTGCTGAGCAACTCTCCGTGAGTAAGGAATGGGTGCGTCAACTGGAGAGGTCAGCACTGCAGAAACTCGCGCAGAGCGACGTCGTCAAGGCGGTATACCGTGACCACGCAGCACCTGTACCCCGGCAAACACAGGTGGAAAATTAACCTGTCGGGCTGCCGCGCGGCGCCGCAGCCTAACGAGGCTGGCCTTGCTGCAGCGGTAGTAGCCAGTGTGCCTCAGGCGCAGGCAACGATGTCCACGCTGCAGTCGTAATAGCAGGCGCCATCCGCGAGATCGGACTTGTGCCCGGGGACCAGGGCGTTAATGGTCTGGCCGGTAGGGCTGCCCTTGATCCAGCCGCCCTTGGGCACGTACACCGTGCCCGGCCGCACCCTGTCAGAGACTGCCAGCGGCAATTCGACCTCGCCCCCGTCATTGAACAGCCTGACCCGTTGCTGGTGATGCAAGCCCAGGCGCTCTGCGTCAGCGCTCGCCATCTCGCAAACCATATCCGTGTCATGGCCGGTGATGCCGCCAAAGGTGGAATTGATCCTGCGCTCGGAGGCCGGCGACACCAGCAGGAAACCGCGCTGTGCAGGCAGGGCGCGGTAACCGGGCACCCCGTTTCCCGTTGCTGATTGCAAACGCTCACTGAACAGCTCGATTTTGCCGCTGGGCGTATCCGGCATCATACCGCGCATCAGCAAAGGCGGATTACCCGCCGCCATATCCACGGCCTCATCGAGAGCCAGCTCACTGGCCCGGCGACCGGCCAACTGCGCCATATCGGAAGGAAATGCCTGGTCCATCAGCTCTGCATCGGAGTCCCCGAAGCAGGACTCTGCAAAACCGAAGCGCCGGGCCAGGCGCCTGAACAGTTCCGTATTGGGCAGGGCTTCCCCCACCGGCGCAATGACGGCAGCTGAGCGCTGCAAAAACTGGTGACCGTAGGCTTTGTAGAGGTCGTCGTACTCCAGGTGCGTCGTAGCCGGCAGTACCAGGTCGGCAACGGCCATGGAGTCAGTCATGCTGATTTCCGAGCCCACCACGAACAGCTCTTCAGACGAGAGTGCCGCACGCATCTCTCGTTGCCTTGGGTGGACAGCGACGGGATTGTGGTTGTAAATAAACACCGCCTTGACCGGTGTCGCGTCGCCCGGATCGAGAATATGCCTGGCCAGGTCGAGGGCGTTGAACTCTCGCACCGGCTCACGACAAAGGTCGGGCCGCGACAGGGCATCGCGCTGCACCGGGAAGAAGCCCGAGACATCAAACACCCCCGCTCCTTTCGGGCCCAGGTTACCCGTGAGCGCGGGCAGGGCCAACACCGCACGTACGCCCGAACCCCCGTTGCGATTGCGCTCAGGCGCGACCCCGATAGAAACTGCGGCCGGTGAATGGGTTTGCCAGAGCTGGGCGAACTGCTCGATGAGTGTTGCATCGACGCCACACAGGTCTGCAGCCCGCTGTAACGGGTAACGGGACGCTTCCTTGAGAAACGCTTCCGCACCATGCACGTACCGCTCTATAAAACCTTTGTCGAGCCCACCGGTCACCTGCAGGCGCGCGGCCACTGCATACGCCAGCACCACGTCAGTGCCGGGCACTATTGGCAGGTGCAGATCCGCCTCGTCGGCAATTCGCGTCCGCTTTGGGTCCACCACCACCAGCCTGGCGCCGTTTTTCCTGGCCTCGCGGATTAAGGTGGTGGCATGCAAGTTACACCCGGTGATGTTGTTACCCCAGACAACAATCAGCCTCGAATGCGGCAACTCGGTATAGGGAATGCCCCCCGCGCTGCCGTAGACACTCTCCCACGCGGCGCTGGAGGTGCCCGCGCACAGGGTGGTGGCGTCCACCTTGCTGGCCCCCAGTCGATGGAAAAACCGCGCATCCATTGAGCCTTTGGCAAGCAGGCCCATGGGGCCGCCATAGGTCAGCGGCGCGATCGCCTCGGCGCCGTAACGCGCGATAATGTCAGTGAAGCGGGCATGGATAATGTCGAGGGCCTCGTCCCAGCTCACCGGCCTGAAGTGCCCCGCTCCCTTGGGCCCATCCAGCACCATCGGCCGCGTCAGCCGCTGCGGCCCATGAACCTGCCCGGGTAAAGCCTGTGCCACCTTGGCGCATATCTTGCCGCGGGTGAATGGATTAGCGCGGCTGCCGCGCACCCGTGAGATTTCACCTTCGTGCACATCCACACTGAGACTGCAGGTATCGGCGCAATCCAGCGGACAGACACTGCTGACGCCGTCGCGGTTATCCAGGGCTTTATTCATGATCGTTCACTCTCTCACGCCGGCGCATTACACTACCGCCAGACATCGCCCGGCAATGCGCACTGACCGTGCACAAATACACGGTTTTGCAGATGATAACGCAATCCGCAAGCGTGCACTCGCGACGTGCCAATGTGCACAGGTGGGCATTTCTATATACTGGCGCGGGGCCGTACCGAACGTTTGGTTGCCGTGCGTCCCTACAGGCACCCGCACAAGGATTCAGCTCACCATGATAACCATCCATCATTCTCCCCTGTCGCGATCCACGCGCGTGGTCTGGTTTTGTGAAGAAACAGGCATCGACTACCGGCTGGAGACAGTGGAGATGTTCAGCGCCGCAATGAAGCGCCCGGAATACCTGGCCATCAACCCGCTGGGCAAGGTGCCCACAATAGAGGATGACGGTTTCGTGCTCTGGGAAACCGGCGCCATCCTGCAGTACCTGGACGCGAAGTATGGCCACGGTCAACTCATCCCGGCAGCTCACACCCGGGAGGGAGCGCTGGCCCGGCAATGGATGGAGTATGGTGAAAACCCACTGACCGTCATCATGGGCGAGATCGTGGCCCACGGCGGCGCCCTGCCCGAAACCCGGCGCATTCCGGCGCTGGTCGATCGCGGTAGCGACATTGCCGGGGAACTGGTGGACGTGGTCGAAGCCGCGCTGGAGGAGACGTCGTGGATACTCGGTGACGACTTCAGTGCAGCCGACATCATGCTCGTTTTCGGTATGATGATTGCGGACCACCTGGGATATGTAACAGACAACACGCCGCGTCTGCGCGCCTACCTGGACCGGGCGATGGCGCGGCCAGCATTCCAGAAGGCCGTGGCGCTGTAATACAAAGTGCCAACCACACCGGCCCAATACTTTCAGCCAGGCGGCAACGCGCTATTCAATCCACTTACAGCTCCGGGGTAGAACATTGGAAAAACTCATCTACATTCTAAAATCTGACGCGGCCTTGCCGGTGGAACAGTTCCGGGAGCGCCTGTTCGGCAACGTCATCGATAGCATCCGTTCCCGGGGCGCAGGCCAGATCACCATTAACGTGGCCGACCTGAATGACCAGATAGAGGCCAGTGCACCCGGCCGGCTCATGGGGCCATGGCAGGAAATATCGGCGGTGGTCTCCTTCTGGCTTGACTCGCTGGACGACCGCGGCCCCATAGAAACGTTACTGGAGCAAGAAAGTGACGGCCTTTACGGCTACCTGGTCACGGAGTCGGTGCCGCAGGGATTCAAGGTGGAATGGGAAGGTGGAGCACGACGCCCCGGAGTGACCCAGTTCGGCATGAACGGGAAACCGGACAATGTCTCGCTGGAGGATTTCTACCATACCTGGCAGGTGCTGCACTCCGAACAGTCCTTCGAACTTCACCCGCTGCGCTGGTCCTATGTACGCAATGCCGTGGCGCGCCCGCTGACTGCTGGTGCTCCGCACTATCTGGCAATTGTCTGCGAGCATTTTCACGCGCTCGAAGACTATGTCGAAGATGAGCGTTACTTCGGCTCTGAACAGGCCGTGCAGACGATGATCGGGCATCTACCGGGTTTTTGTGACCTGGGCAGCATGGTGTCACTGGCGATGAGTGAGTACTACTTCGAGTAGGCATTCACTGGCCAGCCGGATGGCAAACCACATTGCCGGGGCCGCAGACACAGGGTAGGCCCGGCGCAACACTCGCTTTAGACTACGCGTCAATCGAAGAATCTGGCCACCTTCGACTTTATCTCCTCGGCTTTCTCGTCCCCCGCTTCCGACAACTCCTTCAGATAGGCCTGCCCCTCGGCCATCTTGTCCTTTATGCCATTAATCTCGGCCAGAAACTGCTGCTCAAGTTCTGCGCCGGCAACGTCCGCCTCCGCCTGTGCTTGCTTGGCCTTGGCCTTGGCCTGCGCCGCTTCCAGCTGCTCATCATAGGCAGCCAGTTGCCTTTCTATTTTCTCTTTCAGCAGATCAATCAGACTCATCACAAATACCTCTCTTCCGTGAATAGAACCCAATGCTAACGCTATGGCAACACAACTGCATTGCGCTGGCTCAAGCCTGACATCACTGGCACAGGTGATCGCAAGTGGGTTGCCTTACCCGCAGCGCCATCTAATCTGCCAGCCGCAGCCTCCAGGGCTCGCAATGAGCCACTGGGCCGGGACCTGGATTCGCCGACCAACGCCCAACCTCCTCTACGGTATGCATTATTGACACGCTATCCGGCTGCAGCGCTAGTGCCTTTGCCGCGGCCAGGCGAGCCTCCGGCAGACATTGAAGTGACATCAGCGCATAGGCCAGATTGTTCCATCCCGTTGCCGCCTGATCGCCGTTGCTGATAGCAAGCCGATAAAAACTCTCGGCAGCCGGGCCATACCTATGCAGGGAGTACGCCGTATTACCGCTACCAAGCAACGCTAACTCGTTATCAGGCCAGCGTTGCAAAGCTGCCTGATAGGCAGTGAATGCAACAAGCAGTTGCCCCGTCTGCTCCGATTCAAGCGCTGCACTATTCCAGCCAAGGGGGTCCGCCAGCTTCGGAATTCTATCCGGCGTGCTGGCAAGCAAGGCCCAGTAGCCACTGCGACGCCAGGTGTGTTCAAACCTGGACATGTTCAGGCGGAGATTCGGCTGAGTACCCGAATTGAGAATAATTTCTCCGCTGCCGAGGTCATATCCGGTCACTACTGCGTAGTGCCACTGAGGTGCCAGGTCGATACCAAGGTTCTGCAAAACCAGAACCGGATAATTTTCATCCAGTGCGGCGATCAGCCTGCTCATAGCCTCACCGTTCACCGCGGTAAGCGGTAAGGCGATCAAACCGTAACGCCGCAAGCCGGCTTTCATTTCCACCTGCAGGCTGCCCTGCCTGTCGGGCAAATAGACCAGCGGCTGAAGTTCCTCCGGGTTGGTCTCTACCCCGTGAAACTTCAAGAGGCCCGCCAGCGCCGCGGGCCCACATTGATATTGTTCCTGCGGAAAAAATGGCACTTGCAGGAGCTGTTTTTGTGGCACATTCGCTTGCTTTTGTGACAGCAGATCCCGGGTTTGGGGTGCGCTGCAAGCCGAGATAAAGAGGAAAAAGGGAACTAAAAAAATGGCCGCAATGCTGCGGCCACCTGAACCTGGGCGAGCTTTAGTGCTGAATATCACTTCGCCGGATTGATAAAGGTGAAGATGTTGGTGACCCCAAAGATGTCCAGAAACACCAGTATCAGCAGTACAAGAACGGCCAACCCGACAATCGATCCAGAGCCCGCAGGTAGCGTACCAAGCTGGGAATTCAGCTGGCGAACCTCGGCCGGGGTCATCGCCTGTACCCGAGTCATTGCAGCCTCCTGATCAACCCCGAAAGCGGCGAGTTGTGCCTGAACATCCTCTCGCTGGAACATGTCGACCAGCGCCTGTTGACTCAGCTGCAGCGATTGCGTTTGCAGGGCTTGTTCTGTACCAATCATCTCCGCCCTGGCGACGCTGACTTGCACGCTGAGTAGCAGCATGGTTACGCTGAGCAAAACTGATGTGAGTTTCTTAATCGATGACATATATGACCCCCGAGAAAACAGAAAAAAGATAATTGTGCATGAAGAACAGTAGCAGAAGGGCATCAGTACCATGATGCTCTTGCATATGTTGATTGCTGATTATACCAGCGCTACTACGTTAATTTGACAGACATCTGCGGGGAAACTGCACAAAAAGTGAATTGGCCCATTCGTGGACACTGGCAATAACTACCGCTGGATCGAGCCCCGGGATCAACACATCGGGGCGCCAGGTATACCCGCTCACCGAGTTCCTGTCCCCGGCAGGACGGCGCGCCTGGCACGATGACCCACAACACCCTTGCAGGCTGTTGTGACCCTGCGGGCTTCGGCGCTTCGCGCCTCGGTGCAAATTGCTAGCGCAATTTGTCGAACGGAGCACGTCTCTCGACCAAACCCACCCAACAAACAAAAAGGCCCCACCCGAGGGTGAGGCCTTTTTGTCTGTATGGCGCGCCTGGCACGATGACCCACAACACCCTTGGGCTCTTCATCATTAACGGGGGACACCGGCATTCATTAAACTGATTTTGCGAAGATCGTTTAATGGAGAGAACACCGATGTCCCACGCAAGTATGATTATAGGCATACCTGGCCTGGAAGTAATGCGGGTCAAGAGCAAACGGCGTATTGATGTCTGGGCCAGGCCGTTCCGGCGACAGGCCAGCTGCCAGCATTGTGGTGGCGCAAAGTTGCGGATCAAGGCCACCCACAAGCGCACCGTGAAGCATACCCGGCGGGGTAATCAGGTGATGATCCTGCATCTGAAGGTGCCCAAGTATCACTGCCAGAGTTGTGGGCGCTATTTCCGCCACGCCTTTGCCGGTCTCAGGCCGCGCTACCGATCCTCAGACACCTACCAGATGGAGGTGTACGAGGCTCACGATGGCGGCGTGACCCAGCGCAAGCTCTCACGCACCCACCAGATCAGCGGCGCCACTGTGGAGCGGTGGTATCGGGATCATCTGGGCATCAAGCACTCCGAGATGGATAGGCGGCGCTGTCCGCGGGTGCTGGGTATCGACGAGCATTTCTTTACCCGCAGGAAGGGCTATGCCACCACCTTTGTGGGCCTCAAGAACCATAAGGTGTTTGACGTAAAGCTGGGGCGCTCAGAATCGAGTTTACGCCCGTATTTAAAGGGTTTACGGGGCCGAGACAATGTCCAGGTGATGGTCATGGACCTGTCAGAAACCTACCGCGGTATCGCCCGGCAATACTTCCCCAACGCCACGATTGTGGCTGACCGGTTCCACGTCGTTCGGCTGATCAACCAACACTTCTTGAAGGTGTGGCAGCAGCACGATCCTGAGGGCCGCAAGAACAGGGGATTGATCAGCCTGATGCGCCGTCATCAATGGAATCTCAAAGATGAGCAGCATGCCAATCTGATGCACTACCTGGCCGACTACCCGGTGTTACAGCAGCTCTATGTGGCCAAGCAGAGGCTGGTACGCCTGATGCTGTTGAAGACGCTCACAGCCAAGAGAGCGAGGGCCAAACTACCCCAGTTGTTCGAATTGCTTGATCAGCTGCGAGACAGCCCTTTGCGGGCCTTGGCAAAGACGCTGACAAGATGGCTGGAACCCATCGTTGCGATGTGGCGATTCAGCAAAAGTAACGGCATCACGGAGGGCTTCCACAACAAGATGGAAATGATCTCCAGGAGGGCCTATGGTTTCAGGAACTTTGAGAACTATCGCTTGAGAGTGCTGACCCACTGCGGGTGGGACGGTATTATCAATCGGGTACGGATGAATGCCCATCCCCCGTTAATTGGGTAGAGCCTTGTGACCCTGCGGGCTTCGGCGCTTCGCGCCTCGGTGCAAATTGCTGGCGCAATTTGTCGAACGGAGCACGTCTCTCGACCAAACCCACCCAACAAACAAAAAGGCCCCACCCGAGGGTGAGGCCTTTTTGTCTGTATGGCGCGCCTGGCACGATTCGAACGTGCGACCGCCTGGTTCGTAGCTCAACAAATGAAATTTAACGTATTGTTTTAAATAGCTTTTCTGGCGACGCCCGTTGCCGACCAAGCACGACAACGCACCACTGAGCACGCTGATGTCGGAAATTTGTCGGAATTGTAAACGTTGTCGATCGAGCTATTTTCGCAGGCTCAATGCACCGTAAAAATACTGACTTTACAAGGTCCATCCCCAGTATTAATATTTAATACATAGTTTTTCAGGTACGCGCACATGGCCAGAAACACCTCCGTCACCCTCGGTGATCATTTTGAAGCGTTCATCACCAGTAAGATAGAACAGGGTCGCTTTCAATCTGTCAGCGAAGCAGTCCGCGCCGGGCTGCGAAAGCTGGAGGAGGATGAAGCCAGGCTTGATATGTTGAGGACTCGACTAAGGGCGGGGGAGGACAGCCCCGTTGCTGAAAACTTTGATAGCCGGGAATTTCTGGAAAAACTCCATAAAAAGCCTCTTGGGTGAAGAAGCGCTATTTCATTCGCGAACTCGCTCTAAGAGATTTGGAGGAAATTTGGCTCTTTACCCTGTCGGGGTGGAGTCTAGAACAGGCTGATGCCTATACCAGTTCTATCCTTGCCCGCCTGAATTTGCTGGCCGACAACCCCAGCGTTGGCTACTATCCATTGAACAACTGGTTCGTAGCCACAATTGTGGCAATTTAGACCCTTGTAAATCGATCACCTGGATACGGCCCGCCCTCATTACACCCCGTATCGACCCGTGTTCTCTAGTAGATACCCTACGGTTAAGCTTGAGGCCCCTCCTTTCCTTGGCACTTCTTTCAAGCCATTGTCGGTGGCGAGCTCGCTTTGAATACAGATAGGGAATCCTGCTGAGCTGCCGATGAGAATGTCACATCAAGCCGCAACTACCCCCTACTCCCTCTTTGACTGCATCCTCCATAACAAATCTGCTCGTAAACTTTTTGGGAATTTCATAAAGACGCCGCTGTATCTTATGCGACGAGGCACAAGGCATACACGAAGTGCTGCAGAATAGCTGTCTGTGAGCAGGGTAGCTGAAGTATTACCCTGCCCATGGGAGGAGGTGGTATTACATTGAAACTTTGCAATATCCGTCATGACGCCACTTCAAGGGCCCCGACATCAACAGACATCGGTAGCTTTACCCAGCCGCTAAGTATCGGGACAGGAATTCGTTTACCATTCTCAAAATCCAGTTTCATATGAGGAAGTAGATCGATGAGCCATTCGAAAGCGACCTTCGCTTCAAGCCGTGCCAGCGCGGAGCCCATGCAAAAATGTATACCTTTCCCCAACGCTAGGTGATCTTTGTTGCGTCGATGCAGATCAAAAGTCTCTGGGGCTTCATAAGTATCAGCATCGAGATTCCCGGAGGAGAAAAGCAACCAAAGCGTATCACCCTTACTGATGTTTTTGCCTCTGAACTCAACATTTCTGGTTGCAATTCGAAAAAGGCCCATTACAGGGCCGTCATAACGCAACATTTCTTCAACGAAATCAGAAATCAATGTCCTATCATTTCGCAAGTCCGCCAGCACATCGGGATGATTCAATAAGAACACTACCCCGTTGCTGATCAAGTTGGTCGTTGTTTCATTCCCTGCAAGCCACAGCAGTTTGCTTAAACCTAGTATTTCTTCTGTACGTAGATTCTCACCTTCCTCGGAAGCATCAAGCATGGCGCTGATAAGGGTATTTGCCTGTGGATTATGACGCGCCGCAGAGATGATTTCGCTCAAGCCTTCCGTCATCTCTTTACGTGAGCCGAGCTGCTGCTGAATGGAATACCCTTCTCCAGCACCAATGGCCAGGGAATCAGACCACATGCGCAAGCGATGACGTTCCTCCAACGGAATCCCCATCATCTGAGCAATTACATACACCGGCAGCGGACTGGCAAAATCATCTACCAGATCCAGCGCTTCACCATTGCGAATTTTCTGGTGGAGTTCGTCCATTAGATTTGTGGCTATTTCCACCACCGCTGGTTCCATTTCGGCGATGCGTTTTGGCGTGAAAGCCTTTGCAAACAGCGAACGAATTCTGGTGTGTTCTGGCGGATCATGCTGAATCAAGGGTAGGAAACCCATGCCGCCATTGTCATCGCGCTGTTCGCCGTCTTCTCCTGCTACGAGGCCCCCACCGGGTCCGGCTGCGGACGAGTATGTGTATGGGTCCTTGAGCATCTCGAGGATATCCTCATGCTTTGAAATAACCCAAAACCCATACTCCTGCGCATAGTAAACTGGATCGGTCTCTCGAAGATTCTTCCAAAAGGGTTGTGGCCGCGCAGCGTATTCTGCAGAGAGAAATGGAAATTCATTAGACATGGTATATTTCTCCTATTCGGGACAACCACCCACCAAATCGGCTGGCATCTTGTCCAACTTCCAATACTCTCAGTTTTCCGACAGCAAATTCGCATGTACCAATTTGAGTAAACGGTAAAATTCCTTGGCCTCTTTAGCAGACATGCCGCGCGTTGCCGCTCTGCCAATATCGCCTACCAGATCTTCAAGCGACTTCAGCATGGGGTCGATTTTATCCGTAAGGCGAACCATCTTCGCACGGCGATCACTAGTATCCTGATGTCGCGCTATCCATCCCGCTGACTCTAGTCGGTCCACAACTTTGCCCAGTGGTGGTTTCGCCATCATCAGGGAATCGGCAATACTAGTTTGCGTCTGCTCGCCGTTCATGTAGAGCAGGTAGAGCACCTGCCATTGTGTGCGAGTTAACCCCAAGTCCTTTACCTGCCTGTTAAAGAGCCGGGCGACCATCAAACTAATTTCGTGAATTAGCGTACTAACAGGCTGGTCTTGCCGCCTTGATTGTTGGCTTGCTATATCTTGCGTTGACAATTTAGTTATCCTAGTTAATATAACTACAGTTAATATTTTAGTTGTAGGTATCGCGGTTTGTCAATTCATGATGCCTCTCGAACTAGTTGGTAGCGATAGTATGCGTTACATCATGCAGACCGTGGGACCCATTTTGGCCGCAGCGATACTCATGGGCTGCGATGGCGAACCCCAAAATGGCACAACCAGTACTGGGATTACTCCACAGCCCTCGTCACCCGTTGTAGTATCGATTACGAGTCCGGAAATAGCGGCATTATCTGAGCCTATTTTTGTTACCGGCACCATTCTCGCACGCCGCTCCACCAATATTTCGCCGATGGTTGGTGGCCTCATCGAAGAAATCTATGTCAACGTTGGAAGCCGTGTTGAAGAAGGGCAGCCCTTGCTGCGTATGCGCCAGAAAGATTTCGAGATTAATGTCCTGCGTCTTTCTGAGGCTAAGCGCCTGGCAGAGGCAGAGTACAAAGACTCGGTACGCGATCTTGAAAACGCCATCGCACTCAGAGAGAAGCAAGCATTCTCTGTCGAGCAACTCGATGACAGGCGCACACAAGTTGAGGTATCGGCTGCGAAGCTCGGTATTGCAAGCGCTAATCTTGCCGAGGCGCAGAAGGAACTGGACGACTCAATAACCCGAGCACCCTACCGTGGCGTTATCACCCAGAGACATGTGGATGAAGGCGCATACGTCCCATCAATCATGCGCTCTGAGCACCCAGTCCTCCAAATCCAGGAGATTGATGTCATGGTGGCACTGGTGTTCGTGCCCGAAGTTTATTTAACTTCCATTCAGTTGGGTACGCTCGGAAGGGTTCACATACCGAGTATGAATCAAACCTATGAGTCGGAAGTGGCGCTGATCAACGATCGAATAGACCACAAAACTCGCACTATCGATGTAAGACTGGGAATACCAAATGTGGATTATGCGATCAAACCTGGGCTTTTCATTGAAGTCGAGCTGATGCCCATTTCAAGACAGGGGCTAATGTTATCACCCAACGCTACTATGGGACTGGGAAGCAGCCGCTCTGTCCTGGTGGTTGAAGATGGCGTAGTTAGTCAACGCACAGTGCAAGTACGTGAGCTTAGTGATGGTCGGCTTGAGATACTCCAGGGCGTAAGCTCAAATGCGATCCTTGTTGTAGGCCCCAGTATGCACAAGGTTTCTGATGGTTCACGGGTCACTATTTCAGAACATCCCTATGTGGATAGCTGACCTCTGCATTCGCCGGCCAGTGCTGGCGATCATGATGACCGCTGCGCTCATGATGCTGGGCGTGGTCTCCATGGGTCGAATAAGCATCGATCTGTTCCCGAGCGTTGAAGTGCCCATTGTAACGGTTGAAACAATACTCGAAGGAGCCTCTCCCAGCACGGTAGAGACAGAAGTTACCGAGAGGCTTGAAGAAGAGCTAATCGCTATATCTGGCGTCGATACAATGCGCTCGATTAGCGGTGACGGTTTTTCACAGATAATCCTTGAATTCGATATGGAGGAAAATCCCAACCTGAAGGCCCAGGAGATACGGGACAAAATCAGTCAAACTCTGCCGCTTCTGCCTGACACAGTTAGTCAGCCTGTCGTCTCCATACTTGATCCGGATTCTGAACCCATTGTCTCGGTGATTGTATCCGGCCCCTGGCCAGTGGGTGAACTCACAGCCTTCGCCAAAGATGTCGTCAAAGAGCGTTTGCAGAGAGTACCTGGCGTTGGCAGCGTGATTCTTGTCGGGGGCCGCGAGCGGGAAGTACGCATCTGGTTGAAAGCCCCACAAATGCGGGGTTACGGCGTAATTGCGGCCGATGTAATCAGCGCTATCCAACGTGAGCATGCTGACATCCCTGGCGGCCGCCTGGATTACCACAGCGGGTCCACGGAACTGACCATCAAAACCATGGGCGAAGTAACCAGCTTAAAAGAGTTGGGTGAAATCATTATTTCTCGCGATGATAAGGCGATGGTGCGCTTGATAGATGTTGCCGAAGTTGAGGATGGTCTGGAGGATGAACGCAGCTACGCGGAGCTAGATGGTAGAACAGGAGTAAGCCTCGAAATTCGCAAACAATCTGGAACCAATACCACCAGTATTGCCAAAGCAGTTAAGGCAGCGCTGACCAAACTTCAGACAGAAACACCAGCTGAAATCAACATTGTCACGGTAAGGGACAGTTCGCGATTTATCGGGTCCGCAGTGCGAGACGTGTCAAACGATATTTTGCTAGGCATCCTCCTGGTTGTCATTGTCACACTTTGCTTTTTACTCAGCGTACGCGCCACGCTAATTGTTGCAACCGCTATTCCAACGGCAATCATCGCTACTTTTTTCGCTTTCTACCTACTCGATTTTTCTATCAATATGGTATCGCTGATTGCCATATCACTGTGTGTCGGCCTGCTCGTAGACGATGCCATAGTTGTGCTGGAATCTATACACCGCGAAGTTGAAGCTGGGCTCGACCTCAATGAAGCTGCTTCAACGGGCACGCGAAAAGTTGCCACTGCCGTCATCGCATCCACCCTTTGTGTGATGGCGGTGTTCTTGCCGATTTCCTTTACCACAGGTCTGGTTGGTGTGTTTTTCTATCAATACGGTGTCACCATTGCTGTGGCAGTAGCACTATCTCTGTTTGTTTCCGTTACCCTTACGCCTATGTTGAGCTCTCGTCTGCTCAAAAAAAGTTCCGGCCATAGAGGAATGTTTGCGCTACTGGATAAGGGCTATGTACTTCTGGAAACAACCTACGTTAAGGGCGTTCGCTTCGCACTTCGCGCTCGCTGGCTTGTTCTGCTGTTGGCCGCTGCCACTGTCGGTATGGGTGTTTATAATGCGGGTCAGGTTCCCCTCTCATTTACGTCCGCAACTGATAGAAGCGAGTTTCTCGCCAAAGTCGAGCTTCCTCTGGGAACCGGTCTTACCCAGGCCAAGCGTGTTGCCACTCAAGTGAGTAAAACTGTCAGTGACCTGGAACATATTGAATTGGTGTTCACTGTTATTGGCTCCGGCGCTCAGGCCAAGGCAAACGAACTATCATTCTATTTTGGTCTGTCGCCGAAACAACAAAGGAGCAGTCATCAGTATGAAGTGATGGATGACGTCCGCACAGCGCTCGCTTTGGCCATACCCGATGCCAAGCACATCTCTTTGACAGATGTGCCCTGGATATCCGGAGGAGGATTCTTTGGTGCCGACATGGAGATGGCTTTAAGCGGCGATGATTTAGAACAACTTCGAACATACGCGGATACTATCACGAGCCAGATGGAAGAATCTGGCCTCTTCAGGGATATCAAGTCCAGCTATGAGCCAGGCAAGCCTGAATTGCAGGTTACGATAAACCGGCGCAGGGCCGCTGATTTGGGCATTTCGGTTCGAGATATCGCCGCTACTGTTGGAGCCACGATGGGTGGTGTAGATGTTACAAGTTACGAAGAGTTCGGTAATCGCTATGACGTGCGCCTGAGATATGCAGAAACGTACCGCGACGAGATCGGAAAGTTTGACCTCATTCAATTACGCGCGGCAGACAACAGCTTAATAGATTTCCGTAACGTCGCAGAGGTAAGCGTAACCAGTGGCCCGGCACAAATCGATCACTACAATCGGGCTCGAAAGATCGGTATTTCTGCAAACGCTCCCGCTGGGATCGCGACAGGCGAGCTGATGAAAAAAATGGATGAGATTATTAGTGATCTCGATATGGCTACAGGATACGAGAGTTCATATCTAGGCACTTCAGAGCAAATCAATGATATTGTCGAGGCAATATTTTTTGCACTAACAATGTCGATGCTCAGTCTATACATGATTCTGGCTAGTCAATTCAACAGCTATACTCAACCAGTAGTGATCATGCTTACCGCTCCGCTGTCTTTTGTGGGCGCATTCAGCTTGCTCGCATGGACTAACTCCGAGCTTTCAGTCTTGACACAAATCGGTCTGGTCGCGCTGATGGGTCTGGTTATGAAAAACGGCATTCTTCTGGTGGACTATGCCAATCAGGCCATAGAGCAAGGCCACAGCGCAGCGGAAGCTATGATCGAAGCGGCTCATTTACGCTTACGCCCAGTACTGATGACTGCGTTCTCTACCATATTCGGTATGATCCCTATAGCGCTGGCCACGTCTGATGGCGCTGAGTTACGCACTTCAATGGGTATACTCGTAATAGGCGGACTAATTTCCTCAACCGTGCTTACCTTATTTGTTGTTCCAGTGGTTTACACATTACTCGCCGACGCCGAAAGTCAGCTTGCCCGTCTATTAAAATCGGAAATCTGAACAAGATGGATGCACTCCAACTGGAAAAAGTTTACGAGTTGTTCAGCGCCGGGATCGGTGCTCACAGTGATATGTCACTGAAATTTGTTTCTACCGAGGAAAACCGAGTCGTATTGGAAATGCCTTTCCAGGAAAAGCATGCAACAGCGCACGAAAATGGTTCGTTGCACCCTGGCGCTCTGGCAGCCGCACTGGACAGTGCCTGCGGTTTCGTAGTCCTCCAAAGCCTCGCGGTGCCACAGGCCATTGCGACCATCAACCTGCGAATCGACCACATACATTCCGCCCCCGTAGGCACTGATGTTCGAATCCAGGCGGAGTGCTACCAGCAGATTAACGGGTTTGCCTATGTCAGTGCATTCGCCAGCAGCCTGGACGGAAGAAAGATGTTGTGTAACGCGCAAGGTATTTTCAAAATTGGCAGCCCAGGTCCTGCCCTGGATCGAAGCTTGCTCTATCGACGAGGTGATTAATCAAGATGGACAAACATCTACTCCAGTTTCTCGACGAGACGCCCTATGCGAAAAATTACGGGACCGAGCTTGTCAGATGCGAACCAGATGTCGAATGCCTGACTCCTTGGGCAGAGCATTTTACTGGTAACCCATTGTTGCAAGCGTGGCACGGAGGAGTAGTTGTAGGCGTTCTCGAGCTTACCGGTGCGTTGCAAACTTTAAAGGTATCAGCCGACGAAGTGTGCCCACTCCTATCAGCCAACATCAATTTTCTACGTCCCACCAAGGGTGATCTAGCCGTGCATACACGCGCTTACCTTGTTCGAAGTGGGAGGCAGATTCTGAATATCGATGTCATCGCCTGGCAAATCTCGCTGCAAGAGCCCACTGCTGCGGCAACACTGACTTTTGCAAGACGTAGTTAGTCACCATCCTTCTGTTCGATTTAACGCTAAATTCACGAAAAACCACCCCGTACCGCCTGCGTTCCGGCGCGAGCTCATTAGCCGCTCGCCCGAGAGAATTCTCGGTAAGAGTCTGGAAGAACACTCTTCCCCCAAGGCAATGGTGGATTTTTGCGGGTACAAATGTGCAGTTTTCGTCCGGCGTTGATAGGCTTTTCACAGCGGAGCATATCGTTTTCCGCATCAAAACCCCACGTCACTAAGGCGCGAAGCGAGTAGTGACGTGGGCAGCGCGCACATTGCGGCAATCTTGGCAACACCGAGGCTTAACGTCTTTTCAGGGGTGGTTACAGTGGAACCACCCCCTCAAAGGTGGATTGGGTCGTGTAGGCACAGTCAAATATGGCCAAAATTGCATTGCAGAGAGCTTTCAGGGCGTTTGATGGCAGCAAGTTTTCAGCTGCCGGGCAGAAACCACTCCCGATTCAGGTGAAGTTCTCTGTGACACGCGTATTCTGTGTTCCTATAATCGGCCCCAACACTGAATTTTGTCGCTGCCACTGCGCTTAAAGTGGCAAGGAAGACCCCACCTTGCGAAAGCGAACGGGGTAGGTGGATTCAGGTAGTTTTGGAATCTGCTGAACGCGTCACTCAGGACCCTTCTTGACGCAACGGTCAGCGATGACCGGGTCCCTCTTCGAACTATCGCAGTGCCGCTTCGTCTGGGTACCGCACCTTCAAATCCCTCCCGCCTGGTACGGGGATCGGTTCCATAAGCGCTGTGGATGGCCGGGCATATATGCCGGCCTGAAAGACAGTTTCTTCAACCACGCAAACGCACTGGCGGTCAGTGCGCTCTGCTCAACTTAAAAAGGAGAAATCCACCACCAGCCTTTGGCTGGATGACCGTTGGTTTGCACGGGCCAGTTTTCTTGCGAAAACACACCGTGCTGTCTATGGCCAGACACATTCAGGTCAACCGGGATTGGTGTCCCGTGATCGTACCGCTCGTCGGACCTGCGCAGCATTGTTGCCAGGTGATCAGAAACACTCACCGATGGAAACAACACTATGCGAGACCTGAACTACCAACTGAAACTCTTGTGCAAACACAGCCATGAAGGCAGCTTCGAAACCCGCGTAGGCCGTGAGCGCCAGTTGAGCGCAATCGCCAACCAGTTGCACGAGCTGGGCTTCCGGCAATTGAAGGCCTCCTCCCTCAAACAAAAGCATGTCCAGGCCCTGGTGGACGAGTGGCTGAAACAGAACCTTTCACCCGGCACCATCAAGAACCGGATGAGCTGTTTACGCTGGTGGGCCGAGAAGGTTAACAAGCGGGCCGTGGTTGCCAGCTCCAACGACTTTTATGGCATACCGGACCGGCAGTTCGTATCCGGCACCAGCAAGGCCAAGGACCTGAAAAGGGACCAACTCGCCCTGGTGAAAGATGAATATGTGAGGATGAGCCTGCGCCTGCAACAGGCCTTCGGGCTTCGACGGGAGGAAGCCCTGAAGATCCAGCCCCGCTGGGCAGACCGGGGTGATCACCTGCACCTCAAGGCCAGTTGGACCAAGGGCGGACGGGAACGCACCGTCCCCATCCGCACCCTGGAACAACGCGCCCTGCTGGAACAGGCCAAGCGGCTGGCCGGTTTCGGCTCGCTGATCCCCCGGGGCCGGCAATACATCGAGCAGCTCAGGATCTACGAACGCCACACCGCCAACGCCGGCTTATCCAAAATGCACGGCCTGCGCCATGCCTATGCCCAGCAGCGGTACCGGGAACTCACAGGTTGGCCCTGCCCCCATGCGGGCGGGCCCGCCAAAGAGCAATTAACCGGGTCACAGCGTCAGGTCGACCAGCAGGCCCGCCTGACCATCAGTGCTGAAATAGGCCATGTCAGAGCCCAGATAACTGCTGTGTACATAGGCAGATAGGGCATGCAGATCCAACCCCGCCTGATCCGACTCCGCGATGCCCCGGCCTACCTCGGGATCAACAAGAATACTTTTAATCGCGTGGTGCGCCCTGCCCTGTCTGAGGTTTCCCTGGGACAACAAACCATTCTCTTCGACAGACTTGAAATCGACGCCTGGGCGGAGGACTATATCCAACGCAACGGGCGTCGTCCTTTAGGCTCAATTCTGGAGGACGATTTATGTCAAAGCGCAACAAAATGCCGGGGCTCCGCCTCAAAAACGGGATCTGGCATATCGAAAAACGCTCGCAGTACGCCCCCGGCGGCTGGCTCCGCGAAAGCACAGGAGTATCTGGCCGCACTGAGGCAGAGCAAAAACTGATCCGTCGACTGGCGGAGATTCAAGAGGAGGCAAAGCAACAAGCCGCAGCGGTTTATACCTTCGAGGCAGCGGCACTGCGATACCTCGAAGATATTGCACAGTCGTCATCGGCAGAAACGATAGCGATACATCTGGACCAGTTGTTCGTGTATATCGGCGCACTGCCCCTGGAGCAGGTCCACGACGGCACTTTAAAGCCATTCGTGGATGAGCGGCTCCGTCTGGGGAAGGCCCCGAAATCCATTAACAATGCGATTGGTACAGCCAGTGCAGTTCTCAATCGCGCGGCGCGGGTATGGCGAAATGAGCAAGGGCTGCCGTGGCTAAAACAGGCACCGCCCAAACTCAGTCGGCTATCGCTCAAGGGGTGCCAGAAAAGACCGTACCCCTTGTCGTGGGAAGAACAGGACAGGCTTTTTTCAAGGCTCCCCCGCCACCTGGCGGATGCCGCGATGTTTGCGGTCAATACGGGATGCCGGGAACAAGAGGTCTGCCAGCTGCGCTGGGCATGGGAGGTAAAACTGGATGATCTATCCACTTTCGCCTTTGTCCTGCCCGAGTCGATCACCAAGACCAGTACCGAGCGGGTGGTGGTGCTCAACACGGTCGCGAAGGCAGTAGTCGATTCACGGCGGGGGATCCACGAGGACTTCGTGTTTACCTATCGGGGCAACCCGGTCGGGAAGTTACGGACCAGCGCGTGGATCAGGGCCTGGACGAAGGCCGGGTTACCGACGGACAGCACCATACTCAAAGGCGTTCACAATTTGCGCCATACGTTCGGCCGAAGGCTGCGAGGCGCGGCGGTTCCACTGGAAACACGCAAGGCGCTGCTGGGGCATGCCAGTGGTGATATCACCACCCACTACTCGGCAGCCGAACTCGGCGAACTGCTGGATGCCGCGGAGAAGGTGACCGATCGTGGGCGCGCGCAATCGCCCACCCTGACAGTGATAAAGCGGCAGAAGGAGGAAAGTGTCGGAAAACTGCCGGAAATGCGCGGGAAGGTTAGTGGCTGCTAAGCTGCAGACCCTTACGGAATTGGCGCGCCTGGCACGATTCGAACGTGCGACCGCCTGGTTCGTAGCCAGGTACTCTATCCAGCTGAGCTACAGGCGCGTTGAGGGGGCGTACTATAGGGACCAATCCATTTTTCGTCAAGGGTTGGCCAGGGAAAATATAGCCTGCCAATACTCGCGCTTGGCCCCATACAGGGAGGGGGTATCAGGCAACTGCACAGTGCCTAGATGATCAGGCCCAGGTCATCCCTCGCTGCCCGGGCCAGTATTTCACGATAATCCGGGTGGGCGATGGCGATGAGGTCGCGGGCGCGCTCTGCCAGGGAGCGGCCACGCAGCTCGGCGATGCCGAATTCCGTGACCACATAGTCCACCAGGGCGCGGGTGGTCACCACACCGGCACCGCGCTCCAGCGCCGGCACCAGGCGGCTCAGGCTGCCCTGCTTGGCGGTGCTGGGCAGCGCGATAATCGATTTGCCGTGCTCTGAGAAGGTCGCACCCAGCACGAAATCGACCTGCCCCCCTACGCCGGAATAGATTTTGTGGCCCATGGAGTCGGCGCAGACCTGGCCGGTGAGGTCGATCTGTATGGCGCTGTTGATGGATGTCACCTGCGGATTCTTGGCAATTACCACGGGGTTGTTGACGAACTCGATATCAAGGAAAGTCACTTCCGGGTTGTCATCCACAAAGCGATACAGGCGCTCACTGCCCATCGCAAAGCCGGTGACAGTGCGGCCACGGGCGACCTTCTTGTTTTCATTGGTTATCACGCCAGTTTCGATCAGGTCCAGCACACCATCAGAAAACATCTCGGTATGTACGCCGAGATTGCGACGGTCGCCCATGAAAGACAGGGCGGCATCGGGGATGGCCCCGATTCCCATCTGCAGGCAGTCGCCGTCGCGAATGTGACTGGCCACGATTTCACCAATACGCTGTTCCACCTCGGATATCTGCTTGTGCTCCAGCGTAATCAGCGGCGCTTCTTCGACATAGGCATAGTCGATATCGCGGATATTGATAAAACTGTCACCGTGGGTGCGCGGCATATTGGGATTCATGTGCGCAATGATGCGCCCGGCAACATCGCAGGCCGCTGCCGTGGCCTCAACAGAAACCCCCAGTGAACAGTTACCGTGCTGGTCGGGCGTCGACACCTGCACCAGGGCGGTGTCCACCCGCTGGTGGCCCTTGCGAAATTCCTTGGGAATCTCGGACAGGAACATGGGCACATAGTCCGCCCGGCCCTCATTGATCAGGTGCCGCGTGGCCTTGCCGGCAAAGAAACACCGGTTGCGCAGATGCCCTTCCAGTTCCGGGTCGGCAATGGCTTCAGCGTGCTCGAGATGCAGCTGCATCATGGTCACATCGCTGATGGTGCGTGCATGCTGTGCCAGCGCCTCCAGCAGAATGGTCGGCGTGGCCGCCATGGAGTGGCACCAGACGTACTCCCCGGACTGGATCGCGCTAACCGCTTGCAGCGCGGTTTCAGTAAATTCAGCCACTTCGGCTCCCTCGCATCAGGCATACCAGAATGTATGCGGCGAGCATGACGGCCCCGTAACAGGGAATCACAAGGGGTTTATGCCGATCGATCAGCGCAGCCGCCCTACTCCTCGCGGACATAGCCGGGGCGGGAATTCAGGTAGAGCCTGATAGGCCAGTTGCCCTCGCCCAGGTGAATGACCAGGCCGTAATTGTCAGCATCGTAGTCGTCCAGCCACTGGAAGCGCACCGGTAGGGGTGCCGGCGGTTCGGGCTGTTGCGGCCCGCGCGCACGCACCACAACCTCTTCTATGGTGTCGGGATCGTCGATGGATTCTTTCGGCACCGCCAGTGTCACCGTGCGCGTACCGTCATCCTCGTTGACCTGGATATCGCGCAATTCCAGGCCCAGGGTCGCGCCCTTATGGCCCTTCACCAGTTCGATCCAGTCAGACTCCAGCGAGGTGCCCTCCTGCGCAAGGCCGGACACCGGCGCGAGTGCCGCGACGGCAACAAGTGTTCGGATTGTGTGTCTCATCATTTTCATCAAGGTACCTCACGCCGATACTGCGGCGGCTTGGATTTCAGGATTCGTGCTCGATAATCACCCCGTTTTGGTCACGGGCGATTTCACGGCTGGCGTGGGATGACAACCACAGCGCGCGCAGCAAATTCACCGCCGCCATGCTCAGGTGCTGCTCGGCAGCCTGCAAGGCCAGTGACGCCGCCTGCGCCTTCTGTTCACCGCTGAGATGCCCGGCCTTGTACTGCATCTCCGCATCGACACCGGCAATAACCGCCTGAATTTCGCGCGCGGCTTCATCCGAGGCCTGTCGCAGCTCTTCGGTGAAGCGCTGAAACTCCGCGGGGCTCATGCTTATTGCACGCGCGCTGCGCCAGGTAAGGCGAGCGGGCATGGTGGCCAGGTCAAATCCCAGCGCCAGCATCTTACTGATCATCAGCTCTATCTCTTCCGGTGTGTACTACGATTATAAGCCCAGGCGGGGCACGTTCCCAGCTGCGAAGACGCCGGCTGCCTAATTTGCCGGCGGCTCGAAAGGCGGCCGCCCACTGCGCCGCCTAAACCAGTTGAGCGCCCGCATAACGCCTTCCCGTGACACCACTGCCCGCTCCAGCCGGTATTTGCCCGGAAAGTTCATCAGCAGCAGACCCGCCAGCAAGGTCACCAGCCCCTGTCCGGGCGTGACTAACATGAGCAGGCCGAGCACGACCAGCCCCGCACCCAGCAGATTCTTGAACACCGTCAACAGCCAGCTGCCGGCACTACCGCCGCGTTCTCGCAGGGAATGACGCCGCGGTTCACTGAAGTAGTTAGCGGGCAGGCGTGACAGAATCAGCGGCACCAGTACGATGATGGCGAGCAAGGTGCCCACCGACAACAGTGTGCCCCAGAGCACCAACTCCGGCAGGTGTTGCTGTAACCACGGCGGCAACATCAGCCGGCAAAATATTTTCTGGCAAGGGCAATGCGTGTGTCGTGATCGTCGGTTTGCTCGGCTATCTGCGCGGCAACCACCAGCCGGTGGCGCAAGCCCGCCTGGTTGGCCACCTGTATGGCCAGCCCGGGCCGGGCATTGAGCTCCAGCAACATCGGCCCGCGGTGTTTGTCCAGCACCACGTCCGCGCCCAGGTATTGCAAACCCGTCATCTCTACGCAGCGCGCCGCCAGGTCCAGAACCTGCCCCCAGTGTGGAATCACCAGGCTGGCGAACTCTGCCCCGGTGTCCGGGTGCCTCTCCACCAACTGGCCGTGCTGGACCGCGCGCACCGCGCGGCCGGAGCCGATATCCAGGCCCACACCAACGGCGCCCTGGTGCAGGTTAGCCTTACCGTCTGAATCGTGCGTGGCGCAGCGCATCATGGCCATCACCGGCACGCCGCGAAACGCGATCACGCGCAGGTCGGGCACGCCTTCGTAGCTGTACTCCGCCAGTTCGGGGTCGAAGTCGATCAAGGCCTCAATCATGGCCACGTCGTTGCGTCCACCGAGACTGTGCAGGCCCGCGAGCACGTTGGACACGTGGCGCCTGACCTCGTCGGCTTCGATCTCCTGGCCGCTGGACTTGATATAGCGATCGCCGTGGCGGCCCACGACCACCAGTATGCCCTTGCCACCGCTGCCCTGTGCCGGCTTGATCACAAAACCATCAAGGCCTTCAAGCATGGTGGTGACCTTGCGTACCTGGTGCTGGTACTGCACCACGCCGTGCAGGGCCGGTACCGCGATACCGAGATCACCCGCCGCCTGTTTGGTCTTCAGTTTGTTGTCAACCAGTGGGTAATTGCGCCGGGGATTGTAACGCCCGATATAGCCTACGTTGCGTTCATTCATACCCATGATGCCGCGCCGGCGCAGTGCGGCGGGTGAGGCCAGCGATATCATCCGGCGTCACCCATGTTGCGGAATCGGTACAGTTCACTCAGCCGATAGCCGGTGTACTTGCCCAGCAGCAGGATAATGCCCAGCAGGCTGAGTGTGAGCTCCGGGAAATTGAAGGTCAGGTGGGAGACCAGTTTGCTCGACATCGCCGCATAGGCCAATACCGCCACCAGCAGGCTGCCTCCACCCTGCACCAGCACCTCGTGGGGCCCCTCTTCTTCCCACAGGATCGACATGCGCTCGATGGTCCAGGCCAGGATGATCGTGGGGAAGTAGGTCACCGTAAGCACCTGGTCCAGCCCCATGCGATAGCTGAGTATCGCCAGGGCCGCCATCAGGAAGATAACCACAATGACCACCGCTGATATCCGCGACACCAGCAGCAGGTTCATATGACTGAGCCAGGAGCGGATCACCAGGCCGGCGCTGACCAACCCCAGGAAAATCGCCAGACCCAGCCACAGGGAGGTCTGCATGAAGGCCAGGGCGATCAGGATCGGCATAAATGTGCCAGAGGTGCTTATTCCCACCAACAGGCGCATGATCACAACCACCAGCGCGGCCACCGGTATCAGCAGCAGCCCCTTGAACACCCCCTGCTGTTCCACCGGCAGTGAGTAGATCGAAAAGTCCAGCAGGGCAATTTCCTCGGCCCGGTCACCCATCACCGCCACGGTGCGCGCCGGCAGGCTGTTACTGACCAGTGCGAACTCCAGGCGGGAGTCGCGCGCGCCGACCACACTGAGGATTTCCTTGCCCCGGCGCTGCCACACGAAGAAACCCTCTGGCAGCCCGGGCTGGGCAGTCTCCGGGTCGAATACCACCCAGTCCTTGCCGTTGTGGATTTCTATCAATGCCGACAGCGTCTGCCGGCGGCGCCCATCCTCGAGGCGAATACCGCGAATTTCATTGGCCGGAATACCCGCCCGACCCAGAACAGCCAGGATCACCCGGTGGCGTTCTTCCTCCCAGGTGCTGAGCAGAAACTGCGCGTCGGGGTCACTGGCGCCAGGTAGCAGTGACTGGATCAGCAGGGCGGTAAAGCGCTCAGGGCCGGAAGACTTTGCCGAGATAACCTCGACCAGGCGATCTGTGGCCGCCAGTTGATCGGTCTCCAGCATGGGTTCAACCGGCGGACGGGGCGCCCGCTCCGGCAGCCCCTGGTTGCTCAGGCGAGAGGCCTGCGCCTTGTAGTAGAGCGTGGTGGGCTGTTCCAGGGAAGAACGTGACCACACGGCCCAGCGTTTGTCGTCGTGCTGGCGAATGTCGAAACCAAACCCGGACGAGGCAAAGTGCTCGTCGACGATCTCCCATCCCGCCTGGGAACGCGGCAGTTTGAGCTCCACCTCCACCGGACCGTCTGCCGGTTTGAAACTTATCTTGCCCTCAATCGTCCAGACATCGCGGTATTCGCCCGGCGCCAGGGGAAAACCCAGCACGAACACCTTGTACAACATCAATCCCACGCCAATCAGGATCAGCAAGCCGGAAATAATCTCGATGCGCGTGCGGGAAGAAACCATGGTTCTCCTAGCGCCCCTGTGTGTAGCGGCGGCTGACGTCGACAATCACCGAATCAACGAGGAAGTTGCGCCCAACCAGCAGTGGGTATTCGAAGTCTTCGCGATCGGACAGGTTCACGTCGATACGCGAGCGCGTACCCGCCAGCGTGACCCACATCCGCACCACGTAGCGTCGCTCGGGTTCTCCAACCAGCTGCTTGATCAACACCCGGCGCCGCAGGCGTAACTCCTGCTGGATTTTGACGCCCTCCTCGTTCAACAGGTTGAATCGCACGTACCGCTTACCGTCCTTCTCCACCAGTTGTATGTCCTCCGCGTGTATCGACGTGGTCTCGGCCCCGGTGTCAATACGCGCCTCGAGTAGCAGTGCGGCGGGCTCCACCATCACCCACTCGACCTCACCGACAATGGGCAGGTGCATGTCGCCGGCGGTCGTGGCCTGGGGCGGTTGCGGCGCCGGCACCTCGACGATTTTTTCGATCACCTGGGGCTCGGGACAGATTGCGGGCTCACATACCGGGCACGGTGGCGGCTCGGGGCAGGCCGGCGCGGTCGTCACCTGGGTGGATTGACTGTCTGGCGTGGGCTCGACGGACGCACAGCCGGAAACCCCCAGCAGGAGCAGGACAATGGCAAATAGGCGGGTAAAGGTCATGTCAGAAGAGTAAAGAATCGTCCTGTTTATGTACATACGCCAACTGGCGGGCAAATTTCACAGCATTATCCGGGTTTCTGTCGAAATCTCCGGTTTTTGGTAGACGTCACTTGTGCTGCCCCCCTAGTGTAGACGAATACGCGAAACGCAACGGACATATTGTGATGTACAAGGGAACCGTCGCCAGGCTCGCACTGGCCACACTGCTACTTACCGCCGCCCACGGCAGCGCGGGCGTGGTGATGTGCACCGACCCGGTCACTGGCAAGAAAACCTTTACCGACAAGGGCTGCCCCACGGCGGGCAGTGGCAAGAAAGTCAAGGTGGAACCGACCAACTTTGGCCAGGGCGTGCGCACTAATCGCTCCAGCGGCGTGTGGAAAAGTGACCGCGAAACCGCCGTTTCCGGCCGTGACAACATGGAAGACGCGCCGCCCCTGACCCAGTCTGAGTATAAATCTGGTTACCTGCCGTCCGGATCCTGAACCGCCGGATACCCTGCCCCCGTATTATCCGCAACAATTAATTGCGTTTCTGGACGCCAAGTACGTCTAGAATACTACCTGATTAAAGCGGACAGCCCGTCAATGAAAGCACTTGTAAAGAAATTCGCCGAACGCGGCATCTGGCTCGAAGACGTCGCAGAACCGGAACTGGGCATCAACGACGTCCTGATCAAGGTCAAACGCACGGCAATCTGCGGTACCGACATGCACATCTACAACTGGGATGCCTGGGCGCAGAAGACCATCCCGGTGCCCATGGTTGTGGGTCACGAGTTCGTCGGTGAAATTGCCGCGGTTGGCTCCAACGTGAATGACTTTCGACCGGGCCAGATCGTGTCTGGTGAGGGTCATGTGGTTTGCGGTCGTTGCCGCAACTGTATGGCCGGACGCCGCCACCTGTGCAACCAGACCTCGGGGATCGGTGTAGACCGGCCCGGCGCGTTTGCCGAGTACGTGGTCCTGCCGATGTCAAACGTATGGGAGCACACACCGGGTATCGACCTGGCCGTGGCGGCACTGTTTGACCCCTTCGGCAATGCCGTGCACACCGCGCTGCAGTTCGATCTCCTCGGCGAGGATGTCATTATCACCGGTGCCGGGCCCATTGGTGCCATGGCGGCGGCTGTGTGCAAGCATGCGGGCGCCAGGCACGTGGTCATCACCGACGTCATCGATGCCAGGCTGGAGCGTGCCGCCGCGCTGGGTGCCACACGCACGGTCAACGTGACCCGCGAGACCCTCGACGACGTACAACGCGAACTGGGCATGGCCGAGGGCTTTGACGTCGGCCTGGAGATGTCGGGGAACGCGCAGGCGTTCAACAGCCTGATCGACAGCATGTGTCATGGCGGCAAGGTTTCCATTCTGGGCATACCCGAGGAAAATACGGCCATCGACTGGAACAAGGTCATTTTCAATATGCTTACCCTGAAGGGGATTTACGGCAGGGAGATGTACGAAACCTGGTACAAGATGTCCGTTATGGTGGACTCCGGGCTGGATATATCGCCCGTTATTACCCACCGCCTGCCCTACACCGAGTTCCAGCACGGTTTCGACGTCATGAGCAGCGGCGAGGCGAGCAAGGTCATTCTGGACTGGGAGGCATAGGCGCACACCATGGACGACAGATTTCGCGAACACCTTGCAACCGAGCTGGACAGCATTGAAGAGGCCGGGCTGACCAAGCACGAGCGCCTGATCACCACCCCCCAGGGGGCACATGTTGGCGTCAGGGACGGCGAGGTGTTGAATCTTTGTGCCAATAACTACCTCGGCCTGGCCCAGCATCCCGAGGTTAACGCGGCTGCGGCACGCGGCCTCGAGGAGTGGGGTTACGGTATGGCCTCGGTGCGCTTTATCTGCGGCACCCAGACACTGCATAAACAGCTGGAACAGACCTTGAGCGACTTCCTCGGTACCGAGGACACCATCCTGTATCCATCGTGTTTTGACGCCAATGGCGGCCTGTTTGAAACCCTGCTCGGTGCAGAGGACGCGGTGATTTCCGATGAACTCAACCACGCCTCGATCATCGATGGTGTGCGCCTGAGTAAAGCGCAGCGCTACCGTTACCGCAATAACGACATGGCAGACCTGGAACAACAGCTTCAGGCTGCGGACCGCGCCGGCGCGCGCTTCAAGCTGATCACCACCGATGGCGTGTTTTCCATGGACGGATACATCGCACGCCTGGATGAGATCTGTGACCTGGCCGAGAAGTACCGGGCGCTGGTGCATTTCGATGATTGTCACGCCACCGGCTTCATCGGCAGCAACGGCCGCGGCACCCACGAACTGCGCGACTGCATGGACCGGGTCGACATCATCACCGGCACCCTGGGCAAGGCCCTGGGAGGCGCCTCTGGCGGCTACACTGCGGCGAGCCGCGAAGTCGTGGCCTTACTGCGCCAGCGTTCACGACCCTACCTGTTTTCCAACACGGTGGCTCCCCCGGTTGTCGCCGGTGCCATCAAGGCTGTCGAGCTCGTGCGCGAAGCGCCCGAGCTGCGCCAGCGACTGCATGACAATACCAGCAAGTTTCGCCAGGGCCTGGAAGCGCTGGGCTTTGAATTGCTGCCGGGTCAACACCCCATAGTGCCGGTGATGTTGCACGATGCCGCCCGGGCGGCGCAGTTTGCCGAGGCCATGCTGGCCCGCGGCGTTTACGTGGTGGCCTTTTCCTTCCCGGTGGTACCGCGAGGCAAAGCGCGCATCCGCACCCAGGTGTCTGCGGCGCTGAGCGACGACGACATCGGTCTGGCCCTCGAGGCATTCGCCTCGGTAAAAGCAGAGCTGGGCTGATACCGCGCCGGTGCAAGACAGCGGATTCAACCCACCTCCCCTGCTGCGTAACGCGCACGTACAGACACTGATTTCGAGTACCCCCCTGCGCAGCTGGCCCCTGCGCTGGCGCACGCGAAAGCTGCGCGCCGAGGCGGAAAGTGTCATCCTGCCGTGTAGCGACGGCGTGCGCCTGCATGGGCTCTACAACGCCAGCGACGGCGGCAGCGACAAACTGGCGATCCTGCTGCACGGCTGGGAGGGCGACGCCGAATCCAGTTACCAGTTGTCCACTGCGAATACACTGTATCGGGCGGGCTTTGATGTCTTCCGCCTGCACCTGCGCGACCACGGGCCCAGCCACCACCTGAATCCGGAGCTCTATAACTCGACCCGCTTGCAGGAGGTGATCGATGCTGTCGCGGCCATACAGCAGCGCTATCCGCGTGCCAGGACCTTTCTCGCGGGGCATTCACTGGGCGGCAACTTCGCCCTGCGCGTGGCTGCCAGGGCATCCGAGCACCATCTCGAACTCGACCGTGTGGTGGCGGTATGTCCGGTGCTGGACCCGTGGAGGACCATCAACGCGCTGGAGAACGGCAGCCAGATCTACCACCGCTATTTTGTGCACCGCTGGAAGCGTTCACTGCGCATCAAGCTGGATCACTTTCCGGAATTGGGCTACGCCGACAGCCTGCTGGAAATGCAAACCCTCGCTGACATGAACGACTATTTCGTGCCGCGACATACCCCCTACCCGGACTCACGCAGCTACTACCAGGCTTACGCGCTTACCGGCGACACCCTCGCCAACCTGCAGGTGCCAGCACAGCTTATACTGAGCGAAGATGACCCGATGATTCCCGCCGACGATCTGACACGCATCGCCCGCACAGACGCACTCACCATTGAAACCACACGCTATGGCGGCCACTGCGGCTTCCTGGTGAACTGGCAACTCGATGGCTGGATAGACCGGCGCCTGCTGCAGCTGTTTGGCCAAAGCGAGCACTACTGACAGGACGAGCGGGAAGCGCGCCGCCTGCCCCCCTGCCCCCCGCTCCGCCGGGTTTACAGCCTCCGCGCCAGACACCGCAACTCTGCCACTCACAGAATGCACGGCGATGTGACTGTCTCCCCCCATCTGGTGCTAAGCTGTAAGGCGTTTAACCGACCCGACGAGACCAAAGGAAACACAAGATGACACTCTCTCTGGCAGACCACTCCCTTCTCAAGACCCAGGCCTATATCGACGGGCAATGGGTAGACGCGGACAACGGCGCCACCCTGCCGGTCAGCAACCCGGCCAACGGCGAAGTCATCGCGAATATCGCGAAAGTCGGGGCCGCCGAGACCCGCCGTGCTGTCGAAGCGGCCCACCGCGCCATGCAGGCATGGAAACAACGCCCCGCCAAGGAACGGGCGCAGATATTGCGCAAGTGGTATGACCTGATGATGGACAGCCAGGAGGACCTGGCGCAGATCATGACCGCGGAACAGGGCAAGGTGCTGGCCGAGTCACGCGGCGAGGTTGCCTACGGCGCCGCGTTTATCGAGTGGTTCGGCGAAGAGGCCAAGCGTGTCGACGGCGATGTCATACCGGGACCATCCGCCGACAAACGCATCGTTTGCATCAAGCAACCGGTCGGCGTTGTGGCGGCCATCACCCCGTGGAACTTTCCCAATGCCATGATCGCGCGCAAGGCGGCCCCGGCACTGGCGGCAGGCTGCAGCATTGTGATCAAACCCGCATCGGAAACGCCGCTCTCCGCGCTGGCCATGGCGGAGTTGGCTGCACGTGCCGGAGTGCCCGCAGGGGTGATCAACGTGGTCGCCGGCGGCTCAGGTGACATCGGCGGCGAACTCACTGCAAACCCCTTGGTGCGCAAACTGACATTCACCGGGTCTACGCCGGTGGGCAAGAAACTGACCGCCGCCTGCGCCGACACCATGAAAAAGACGTCAATGGAACTGGGTGGCAATGCCCCCTTTATCGTGTTCGACGATGCCGACATCGATGCCGCCATACAGGGGGCCATGATTTCCAAGTACCGCAATGCCGGCCAGACCTGTGTCTGTTCCAACCGCCTGTTCGTGCAGGACGGCGTATACGATGAATTTGTCGACCGGCTGGTCAAGGCAACAGCTAAACTCACCGTTGGCAACGGCGCCGATGACGGCGTCGTCATCGGCCCGCTGGTGAACCAGCGCGCCGTGGAGGACGTCGATCAACTGGTACAGGCGACCATCAAGGCAGGTGCCGGCCTGGCGGTTGGTGGCGGCCCCCACGAACTGGGCGGATGTTTCTACCAGCCCACCGTGCTCACCGATGTCACGCCGGAGATGGCGGTATTTCGCAACGAGATTTTCGGCCCGGTATCGCCGGTAGTGCGATTCTCTACCGAGGAGGAAGTCATCGCCATGGCCAATGACACCGAGTTCGGCCTCGCCTCGTATTTCTATACCCGCGATATCGGCCGGGTCTGGCGCGTCGCCGAGGCCCTCGAGTACGGGATCGTCGGTATCAACGAGGGCATTATCTCCAACGAGATGGCGCCGTTTGGCGGCGTCAAGGAATCGGGCTCGGGGCGCGAGGGCTCAAAGTACGGCATTGACGATTACGTGGAGATAAAATACATGCTGATGGGCGGGCTGTGACACACTCGCTTTCAGCACACTGCAGGCAGGCCCGCCCCGGCAGCCTGCATGCAGCCGCAAAGAGCTAACGCCAGCGCGAGCAGGCAACCCCAGGAGGCCAGACCATGCCACTCAACCGTCGACAGTTACTGCGCACCAGCCTCGTCCTTGGCCTCGGCACCGCGACGCTGGGGTGCTCGGGCGAGGACTATGTAGTCACCATCGACAGCAGCCTCCCGGTGGGGCCTTTCGATGCGGACGCTACCGGTGAAGAGGTCACTGCCGGGCTGGATCTAAGCGGGCGCGTTGCCCTGGTGACCGGCTGCAACTCCGGGCTGGGATTGGAAACCATGCGCGTCCTGGGCACTGCGCGGCGCCCATGTACTCGGCACCGGCGCTGGCGCGCACCGCTTTCGAACTGTTCGGTGGTGTCATCGCCAAGACCCCGCAGCAGGGCGCGGCAACACAGCTCTACGTGGCCACGCACCCGGCCCTCGCAGGGGTCTCGGGCGCGTATTTCCAGGATTGCAATCCGGTAACGATCAGCGGCCCACACCACATGACCGATAGCGCCATGGCCACAAGGCTGTGGCAACAGGCAGAAATGATGACCCGCGATTACCTGCTACCGGGCTGAGCGACGCTAACCACCACTGCCAGCCGGCAGCAGCCATCAGGACCCGTCCACGTCGCGGCACCAGGCCTGCAACATGGCGGTCAGCTCGGCACGGCGTTCACTGGTACGTTTGTCCCGGCGTATATCCTCAAAGATCCGCGCCAGCTGCCGTCGCTCCCGATCCTCCAGCCAGTCCAGGGCCGGTGAATCCAGTTTCAGCGTTTCCCGCACGGCGTGCGTGCGCTGGCTGATCGCGCGGTGGTGCTGCATGGCCCGACCCAGCAATACGAAGGGGAAGTTGGCGTTGCGCGAGGGCCCGAAAGCCAGGCGTGTTCCGCCGGTGGGTACGCCGCTCACCGTCCACCTGGCGATGTCATCGGAGCGCCGCAATACGCCCCGCGTAGAGGCCACCGCACCGCCTATACCGCCGGCGAGAGTGGCCAGGCCGCCGAGCAGGCCACCGGTCATGCCATCCACCACCACACCGGCGCCACCCCCGGCGACACCGCCGGCGGCGCCCGCGGCAATCAGTAACTGCTTGCGATTCAAGCCCCACAGGTACCAGTTCTCCTGGTGGAACAGGTCCTCCTCTTCAAACTCGATGCCCTGCTCCGACTTGTGCAGGTCGCGATAGTAGAACAATTCCTCGACACGCTCCCGGCTGCTGCGCTCGCGCTTTATCATCTGGCGCTGGTAGCGATGGAACAACAGTTTGCGTACAGGCTCCTCCGGGGCGCCCTCCGGCACCGCCTGCTCCACGCTGTAAGTCAGGCCCTCATAGATCAGGGTACTGATGATCTCGCCCGCCTCCTGGTGCTGCCGCAAGCGATCTGCCTCCAGCACTGACACCGCCCTCTGCAGCGGCTGCCGCCATTCCGGGTCCAGGTGTCCGAACAGCGTCAACAAGTCGAGTTGCTTGCGGTACTCGGCACGGTGCGCATCGAAGGTACGCACGGTCTGGAAATACTGCCCGAGCCCGGCGGTCCACTGCTGCACATAATCACTGTTTTCAATCGGGTTGATCAGGGCCAGGCTTGGCCGCCCGGTCCAGCGCAGGATCTCCATCTCGGCTTCATAGTCGCCGCCAAAAGGCACCGAGCCGTCAACGACATAGATGATGCCAGCACCGGCCACAATCGGGGCCAGCGCGTGACACTCATCCGCGAACTGCTCCTGATCCGCGTGCTCATCGAGAAAGCGCTGCACTGCGGCGGGCCTGCCTGCCGCATCCGCACAGTTTGCGTGCAGCCATGCCAGCATCTGCCGTGCGCGCTGGATACCCGGTGTGTCGATCAGTTCATACAGGGTCTCGCCATCAACCTGCATGGGAAAACAGCGTGTGCTGGTGGTTGAACCTGCGCGCGCGGCGATGTGTACCGAGTCATCCCTGGCCAGCGTGGCGACAATGGACGACTTACCCTTGTTGGGTCTGCCCACCACGGCGAAGTGCGGCAGGTCTTGCCCCGAATGACGGCTCACCGGTGATGCTCCAGCGGCTGCGCATCACTCATTGCAAACGGCAGTTCTACGGCAAAAGCTTTCCAGTCGCGCTGGCCCTGCTCACTCACCTCACGCCCCTTCAGGGGCACCAGTAACAGTCGACAGCGCGACACGCCACGTACATCAGCGAGCACGTCGGCAAGGTCCGCCATCGGCGGCTCCCAGGACTTGACGGCAACCAGCAGCAGGTCCGGCTGCCTGCGGTTTATCGCTTCCACGCAGTCCACGTCCTCCGCCGGGGAGCCGCAACCGGCTCGCAGGTGATTCTGTGGCCTGGCCAACTGTTCAGGCAGCACCCCGCCGCCGGCGAGGGCATCCGCCCAATCCAGCAACAGGGCACTGTCGTCGTAGACGTCGGCGTAGGGCTGCACGTCAACGTGCTCTGACTCTGCTGCCTGGGTTTTCACCACCGGCGAGCGCATGCGCGCCAGGGCTGCCGCGGCGCCGGGATAATTAACAAAGCTGCGTAACAACTCACGCCGATAGAGGTAGCGCGAAAGCAACCACAGCAACAGCCGTGGCAACAGCGCGTAGGTCGCCAGGCACATCAGCAGGAACGGCCACCAGCCGCGTCGACTGGCTGCGCTGATGGCACTGAAATCCAGCTGTGCCGCGTGGTAGCGTGTATCCGTCACCACCTCCGCTGGCACCACGGCCTGCGGCAGCCAGGACGACCACGGCCAGGCAAGCAGCGCATTAAAATGATCAATGGCCTGGTCACTAAAACCAAAGGTTGAACCCCAGACGAAACTGAAATCAGTGAACGCCAGCAATACCAGGAATGCGAACATCACGCCCGCTGCGAACAGCGCGCCAAGCTCCTGGCCATAGCGCAGCGCCAGCAGGCGCATGGCCGCGCCGGCCTCCCGCAATTCGCCAGGTCCCGGCACCGCGCGCCGCACCACCAGCCCGGCGGGGTTCAGCGGCGATATGGCTGGCGGACTGCCGCGCACGGAGCGCAGCATTACCACCGCGGCCACAATACCCAGCAGCAGCGGCAGCAGGACAAAGAAAAGCTGGAACAGGAGCACGTTGACCAGTGCTCTTTCACTTGCCAGCAGGAAGCCGGCCAAAGCCATGGCGCCCGCCAGCAGCGCCAGCGCGCGCAATAACAGTACGATGTGCGACTGGGTGAGCCAGAAACTCTGCGGCTCCCTGGGCGCCACCTGGTCCAGCCAGGCGAGCAGGCAACTTGCGTCATCATCGCCGCCGTGGCGCTGGCCAATACGATGGTCGCGCTCGCGCAGTGCCGAAGCGGGAACGTCGCGATCCGCCTCCATCTGCTCGGCAAGGCGGTACAGGTCAATGAGCTTGACTGGAGGCGCGCTGGCTGGCATTCCGGTTCCCTTGCGACTGGAGCTGTAATAGTGTCCTGTCCCGACCTAAACTGCAACGCACCGGACCGCGGATATCACGCCATGCCAGCCTACTTGTTACTGCCCGTATTCGCCTTGCTGACGCTGCTGTCGGCCTGTTCCCCCTCTGCCGGACCCGAAACCGAGATCAGGCAGGTGATCGAACAGATGCAAACCGCGCTGGACGACCGGGACAACGCCGGCGTGCGCCGGCATATCGCGGAGAACTTCATTGGCGGCCCGCGGGGTGGCGCGCAACTCGAGAGGGAGGATGTGCGCAAACTCCTGGCGGGCTACTTCCTGCGCTACCGGGACATCCGGCTGCTGATCACACAGCTGGAGATCGAAGCTGACCCCGGCCAGCCCGAACTCGCCAGCATGCGCGGTACAGCAGCTCTCAGCGGCGCTGCGCAGCGCCTGCCGGAAACTGCCAGGCTGTACCGTTTTGAGGGGCGCTGGCGACGCATCGATGGCGACTGGCAACTGGTGCGTTGCCACTGGCAATAGCAACCCCTGCTGGCTGCAGCGGTACGTGCAAACCCTGCCATAGCAGGGCCAGGGGAGGATTTTCCAGTGTGCTGACGCACTTTCCAAGCTAGACTTGCGCTCACAACAACCGTCTTCAGGTACTTCCATGTCGTCAGCCACTGGCAATGAATCCAGTTTTGTCCGCCGTGCATTGGCCACCGTAGAGCGGGTTGGCAACAAGCTTCCCGACCCGACACTGCTGTTCATCGCCCTGCTGGTGGTGGTCTGGGTGCTATCCTGGCTGTTGTCCTATGTCGACTGGGGCGTCAGTGACCCTCGCACCGGTGCACCCCTGGTGGTGGTCAACCAGCTGTCAGGCGAGGCCATGGTGCAGTTCTTCTCCTCCATGGTGCAGACCTTTGCCCACTTCCACCCCATCGGTGTGGTGCTGGTTGCCATGCTTGGCATCGGCGTGGCGGATCACACCGGGTTTATCGGTTCTGCCCTGCGCGCGATGATGAGTGTCACCGCAAAATGGCTGCTTACACCCATGCTGATTCTTGTGGGCATTGTCAGTCATACCGCCGCAGACGCCGGCTATGTGCTGGTGATCCCGCTGGGCGGCATTATTTTCTATGCCGCTGGCAGGCACCCGCTGGCGGGGATCGCGGCGGCGTTTGCCGGGGTCTCCGGCGGCTTTTCCGCCAACTTCATCCCCTCCGCCATTGATCCGATGCTACAGGGCATCTCCCAGTCCGGCGCACAGATACTCGATCCGGATATCACCCTGAATCCGCTGAATAATTTCTTCTTTACCGCTTCTTCTTCACTGCTGATCATTGCCCTCGGCTGGCTGGTCACTGACAAAATCGTGGAGCCGCGCCTGCAGGGCACCGCAGTGGATGAGAATCTTGAAGACCTCCCGTCCATGGCGCCGCTGGCAGAAAACGAGCGCCGCGGCCTGCGTGCGGCGCTGTGGTCCATGGTGATCGCCATTGCCCTGCTGGTTGCCAGCGCCTGGCCCGAGACGTCGCCCTGGCGCGGCAGTACAGGTGCGCTGACCGAGCTGGGCGCCCCGCTTATGGGCTCGATCGTGCCACTGATATTCGTGCTGTTCCTGCTGCCCGGCGTGGTCTACGGTTACCGCGCCGGTACGGTAACCAGTGCCCGGGATATTATTGCCGGCATGACCAAGGCGATGGAGAGCATGGCCTACTACCTGGTAATCATGTTCTTCATCGCCCAGTTCATCTTCGCCTTTGCGCAATCAAATCTCGGGGTACTGCTCGCGGTAGAGGGCGCCGCGGCATTGAAGGCCGCGGGCCTGCCCAGCGCCATGACCATCGTCGGCATCATCCTGTTGACCGGCCTGCTCAACCTGTTTATCGGCTCGGCGTCGGCCAAGTGGGCACTGCTGGCGCCCATATTCGTGCCTATGCTGATGGAACTCGGTATTTCCCCGGACCTGGCCCAGGCGGCCTATCGTGTGGGTGACTCCACAACCAACATCATCACCCCGCTGATGCCCTATTTCCCCCTGGTCGTGGTCTACTGCCAGCGTTACATCAGGAGCGCCGGCATCGGCACGCTGACAGCGATGATGCTGCCCTACTCGCTGATATTCCTGGTGGTATGGAGTTTCTACCTGCTGGCCTACTGGGGCCTGGGCGTACCCCTGGGGTTGCAGTCCTCGTACACTTACTGAAGACGCGCAGTCCAGCTCTGCACGGCGCGGCGAGCGGGTAGTCCTATCTGCGGATTACACCGTATCAATGCGTAATGACATGGAGAACCGTGATGAAAGCGACCACTGACACATCGAGCGAACCAGCCAAGCCCCAGGACTCATCGCGGCTGCCCTGCCGCGGATGCCTGCCCGACTGCCGCTGGCGCACGACCTGCGACGGGCGGCCGTGGCGCACACTGGAGACGGCCAGCGGGGGCAAAAGCGCATGAACGCAGAACATGGGCGGGCCACTACCCGCCGTCGATTGCTGCCACGCTTCGCAGTGCTGGCGGCGCTGCTGGGCCTGATCAGCGGGTGTAGCCAGGTCAGTGTCAGTGATTACCGGGATTTCAGCCCCACTTTCGAGGTGGAGCAATTCTTCGATGGCAAGCTCGCCGCACACGGCGTGGTGAAGAACCGCGGCGGCAAAGTGATCAGGACCTTCAATGCCACCATTGACGCCAGTTGGGAAGACGGCGTGGGCGTGCTGGATGAAGATTTCGTTTTCAATGATGGTGAGAAACAGAAACGGGTTTGGACACTGCGCCGCCAGCCCGACGGTTCCTACATCGGCACTGCCGGGGATGTCACCGGCGAGGGCATTTTGCGCCAGTCCGGCAACGCCGTGTTCCTGGATTATGTATTACAGGTGCCCTACCGCGGCGACACCATCGACGTTCGCGTCGACGACCGCATGTACCTGCTGACGCCAGATATCCTGATCAACGAATCGACATTGAACAAGTTTGGCGTCCGCGTCGGCGAGCTGCTGCTGGTCATTCGGCGCCTGCCCACACCGGACTAGGCGACGTTGTGGTAGACCTTCTGCACGTCTTCAACATCGTTTAGCATGTCCAGGAACTTTTCAAACATGGGCTCATCACTCTCGGCGATGGGCGCGGTGTCTTTGGGCACGAACTGAATTTCCTCGACGTCGAACTCGATGTCACCGAAGGCCTCCTGTAAGGCCTGCCTCGCCCTGGCGAACTCGGTGTGTGGCGTAAACACGCTGACTTTACCGTCCTCGCACTCGATGTCCTCGACCTCGACATCTGCCATCATCAGCGCATCGAGCACAGCTTCCTCATCCTCCCCCGCGAACACAAAGATGGCGCAGTGATCAAAGGCGTGACTGACGCTACCGGGCGTGCCGATTTTACATTTGGTCTTGGTAAAACACTGGCGCACATCGCCGATAGTGCGATTGGGGTTGTCCGTGAGACAGTCAACGATCACCATGCAACCGCCCGGGCCAAAGCCCTCGTAACGGGCCGCGGCAAAATCCTCACCGGCGTTACCCGCGGCCTTGTCGATGGCCTTGTCGATAACGTGGGCCGGGACCTGGTCTTTCTTGGCACGGTCAATGGCGCTGCGCAGGGCCAGGTTACCCGCCGGGTCAGTACCACCCTGTTTGGCGGTAACGTAGATCACGCGGGCGTGCTTGCTGTAGACGCGGGCTTTCTGGTCCGACGTCTTGGCCATGGATTCCTTGCGGTTCTGGTAGGCTCTGCCCATGGGTTACTCCTGAAAAAAACCGCGATTATAAGCGAGATTGACCCGTGCTTTCATCCACGCTGCACAAGCCATGAGCGCGCCAAATATTGATCCATCTCCCTGCCGCCTTTGCGGGCATGGCCTATGATGAAAAAAAGGGAAGACGGAGGCATTGGTATGAAAGCATCGACGGCTGTCGCTATTGCATCGGAAGCACCGGACACGGTAGCTGCCGGGCGCCAGTTGGCGGAGGCTGGCGGTAACGCGGTGGATATAGCCGTCGGTGCTGCCCTGGCAGCTACCGTTTCGGAGGCATTGATGTGCTCACTTGGCGGCTCTGCCTTCATCCAGGTCAAGTTGCCGCAGCAACAACCCGAATTGATAGACGGCGCCGACGCCATGCCCCATATACCCGAGGCAGCGCTGCACAGCGGGCAGAAGGCCTGGCAGGAAGCCTGTATCCCCTATGGTGACGGCATCAGTATCAATGTGGGCCATGCCTCTGTTGCGGTTCCGGGCATGTTGCGCGCACTGGAGCTGGCGTGGCAGCGCCACGGCAGCCTGCCCTGGGCAGAGGTGTTGGCGCCGGCGGTGGCCCTTGCACGCAGCGGCACCACTGCCAGCCAGACGCTGGACATGTGGCTGGGCATGGCCGGTCGCGCGGTATTTCACCAGCAACGTGAGAGTCGGGAGACGTTTTTCCCCGATGGCAGCACCCCGCTGCGCCAGGGCGATTTCTATAAACCGCCACACCTTGACCAGTCCCTCGAGCTGATTGCGCGGGAAGGGGCCGACGCCCTGTATTGCGGTGACCTGGGAGCGGCTTTCAGCAAGGAAATTCTCGGCAACAACGGCTACGTCACGCGCCAGGACCTGGCCGCGTACCGGGCCGAGGTGCGCCAGCCGCTGCTGCTGCAGTCACACGGGTACCACCTCGCTCTCAACCCACCGCCCTCCATCGGCGGCGCTATGGCCGGTTCCATGGTCAATCTCTACGATGACCTGTGGCGGCAGGATATGAGCGAGGCAGAGCGCATCTTGCTGGTCGCGCGCATCCAGCGCACCATGTTCGACCTGCGTCACCGCGAAGGCTCAGCACAGTGGAATGACGAGCGCGCGGCACACATTCTCGAGGCCGACTGGCTGCGCCGGTTTTTCCACAAGACGTTTTCACCAAACACCATGCATATGAGCGTCGCCACGGGGGACGGTGCAGTGGTCGCCATCACCATGAGCAACGGCTACGGTTCCGGAATTTCCATTCCCGGCACTGGAATACCCACCAACAACAGCCTGGGCGAGCCGGAGCTCAACCCGGCGGGTTACTTCCGCATACCCGCTGGCGGCAGGCTGGTGTCAAACATGTCACCCACCGTGGTCTGGCAGGACAATGGCATGGCGCTGGCCATGGGCTCGCCAGGGGCCAGCCGTATCACCACGACCATCCTGCAGGGCTGGATTCGACTCGGCTTTGAAGGCATGAGCTTCGAAGATATGGTGCGGGCGCCGCGGCTGCACGTGGAGCGGATCAACGACGAATTCGTGGTGCAGCATGAGCCAGGGCTCGATGTCAGCCTGGCCGCACGGCACTTTCGCCTGCGCGCATTCGACCAGCCCGACATGTATTTCGGCGCCCTGAACGTCGCCGGAAGCGATGCCGATGGGCGCCTTCACGCACTCGCTGACACCCGTCGCCACGGCGCCCAATTCGTCTCCGAGCAGGCGTGATGCACAGGCGCCGCGAGTAAACTAGACTGCGCACTACACTTTCACGGAGCGCGCCGCCATGCCCAGCACCAGGACACACTACCTGCTTACCGTCATCGCCCTGTTATTCAGCCTGCAGGCATCCGGCCAGGGCGTGACCATTGGCGGTACGCCTGCCGATGGCGAGGCGGTAGGGCTGACCGCGATGTTTGCCGGTGATCGCTTTGAAAACTTCCGCCACATGGAGCGCTTTGTTCCGACCTCAGTAATGACGCCCTCTCCCATTCCCTGGGATCTGGGCGAGAACTACAACACCCTCGAGTACAGTGGCCCTTTCCTGGGGCAACCCACCAGCCTTGCCCGGTTCATGACCCTGTCTGCCACCTCGGCCCTGCTGGTGATAAAAGATGGTCGTATTATTCATGAGCAGTACGCCCATGGTGATTCCCGCGACAGCCTGCATGTCTCGTTTTCAGTCGCCAAGTCGTTTACTTCGGCGCTGCTGGGCATTGCCCTCGGGGAAGGCAGACTGGACAGCCTCGATGATCCGATCCGCAAGTATCTGCCCGAACTCACCAGCAAAACCTTCGACGGCGTGACCGTCGCGCACGTTCTGCAGATGTCATCCGGCGTACGCTTCAACGAGACCTACACCGACCCGGAGGCGGACATCAACAAGATGACCACCATGGTCCCGCCGATGACCTACCTGGAGTACATCAATACGCTCGAGCGTGAACACCCCCCGGGCACTTTCAACCATTACGCCAGCATCAACACCCAGTTATTGGGCATCCTGCTGGTAAAAGTTGCCGGTGAGTCCCTCACCAGCTATATGACCAGCCGACTGTGGCATCCGCTGGGCATGGAGCAAAAAGGCTTGTGGACACTCGACGAGCAGGGTTTCGAACTGGCCATGGGCGGCCTCGCGGCGTCGGCGCGCGACTACGCCAAGCTGGGGCTGCTCTATCTCCACAACGGCATGCGCGGCGATCAGCGCATTCTGCCCGAGGGCTGGGTCAAGGCCTCGGTGACGCCAAATGAAGCGCACCTCATGCCGGGAGACAACCCGGCCTCATCCAATGTTTCAGGCTATCAATACCAGTGGTGGACACCACGAGACTGGGACGGTGATTTCCTCGCCCGCGGCATCTGGGGGCAAAACATCTATGTGCATCCACGCAACCGCGTGGTGATTGTCAAACTGGCCGCCGACCAGAAAAACTTTGATCCGCGCTACAAACTGGCCTACGTGGACTACCTGCAGGACCTGGCCCAGTCGCTTGGCGAGTAAAGCCGGCGATCAGTGTGCCGCGGCCTCGCCCCAGATTTCCTTGGTACGCTGGTCGCGGCCACAGTTCCAGCGGTAGTAGTTGTAGCGCACGGGGTTCTTCAGGTAGTAATCCTGGTGGTATTCCTCCACCGGCCAGAACTCCGTGACGTCACGAATTTCGGTGTGTACAGTCTGCCCCGGAAAACGCTCAACCACCCGTTGCTTTGATTGCTCGGCCAGGGCCCGCTGCCCGGTGTCAGCAGGAAAAATGGCGCTGCGGTAACTGAAACCCTTGTCGCAGAACTGCCCTGCATTGTCGAAGGGATCGATACTCACCCAGAACAGGTCCAGCAACTCGCGGTAGCTGATCACCTCCGGGTTGAAGGTGACCTTTATCGCCTCGAAGTGCCCCTCGTGATTACCCTTGTAGGTCGGGTTGGCGAGCGTGCCCCCGGTGAACCCCGAGACCACATCGAGCACGCCGTCCTGCTCCTGGTAGTTTGACTCCATGCACCAGAAACAACCACCTGCGAAGTAAGCCACTTCCGTATCGGCTCTCGCGCCGGACGCAAGTATCACGAAAAAAGTCAAAAACAGGGCCTTGTACATGGTTTGCTCCGAAGATCAGTGGTCCATGCATTGACCACAGTATGGCGAGGCAGTTCAATATCTGCGGGTACGGACTTTTCTTCACCGGTAATTCAAGGATAATGCAGGCCCGTCGCCCTGTTGCAAAGAGAGCACCCCGGCATTGACCACATCATCCGACTATAAGGTCTCGCACGCTGACGAGCCTGCACAAGACTTGCGCGAGCGCTTCGCCGAGGACGGTTACCTGTTCCTCAAGCGCGCGGTCGCAGCGGACGACTGCGATGCCCTGCGCACGGCGATGCTGGATGTGTTGCACCCGCATGTCACTTGGGACCCGGTGCAGGCCAAGCCGCTGCTCACGGGCCAGCCCTTTTACGAGACCGATGCCATCTGGGACCAGGTATACCCGAGGATACAGCGGCTGGAAGCGTTCCACCGGTTTTTCCACAGCCCTGCCATGCTGCGATTGATGGAACGCATACAGGGCCGCAGGCCATGGGTATACCCCATCAAGATGGCTCGCGTGGCCACGCCGCGCATGCTGGGCTATGAGACCCCGCCGCACCAGGATGCTTACTCTCACCATGCCGGGCCCACCATGGCCGGCATCTGGGTGGCCCTGCACGATGTCGATGCCTCCATGGGGCGCGTGACCGTCCTGCCCGGCTCGCACAAGGGTGGCGTGAGAGACGTGTTCCAGGCGCAGGGAGTTGGCGGTGTACAGTGCGAAATCTACGAACACGAAACGCACTGGCACGTCTCCGATTTCGAGAAAGGTGATGTGCTGATTTTCAATTCGGCTACCGTGCATCGCGCGGAACCGAATACGGCCGCAGACAAGGTGCGTATCAGCGTGGACACCCGCTTTTGTGACTACGGCGCCCCCGTATTCTCCACCAACCTGGAACCACATCACGGCTGGCGGATAGAGGGGCTTGACTGGGAAAATATCTACGCTGGCTGGAAAAGCCGTGATGAGCAGTATTACTGGGAGTCCTACCCCAATACATTCTAGCGAGTGCAGCCCAGAGCTGCATTCGAGCCGACAACTACTTCGCAGGCGCAGCTATGCACGAAACCCCTACCCCTGTCTTTCCTCCCATGGCCGCCGCTATCGTCAGTATTGATGTCGCGGTCGGGGATACCGTGGTCGCGGGCCAACGCCTCGCCACGGTGGAATCAATGAAGCTGCAATCACCGGTCATGTCACCCACGGCCGGCACCGTAAACGAGATCCGCGTGCAGGTCGGGCAGACGGTACAGGTCGATGCCGTGCTCATGGAACTACTGCCCGCCAGCGGAGGCACCGATGTCGATACCGGCGGTGCTGCGCCAGACGCGATTGGCAGCAACCTGCAGGCGCTGCAGGATTTCCAGCACCAACAGGCGATGACCCTGGATGCCGCCCGCCCGCAGGCGGCAGAAAAGCGGCACGCCAAAGGCTATCGCACCGCTCGCGAAAACCTGGCAGACCTCGTCGACGCCGGTTCATTTGTTGAGTACGGGCAACTGGCGGTTGCCGCACAACGGGGTAGGCGCGATATCCAGGACCTGCGCGAGAACACACCGGCGGACGGCGTCATTACCGGACTGGCCTCCATCAACGCTGACCTCTTCGACCGGGAGAACAGCGCCGCGGCGGTCATAGTCAACGACTACTCCGTGTTGGCCGGCACGCAGGGTTTCTACCATCACCTCAAACTGGACCGGATCATCGGCATTGCGCGCGCCAGGCAGTTACCGGCGATCATGTACACAGAGGGTGGCGGTGGCAGGCCCGGCGACACCGATGTACAGATCGGCGGCGGTGGCCTGGATGTGAATTCCTTTGTTGAGTGGGCACGCCTGAGCGAGGAGGTGCTCACCATCGCCGTCAACAACGGCTACTGCTTCGCCGGCAATGCCGCCCTGTTCGGCTGCGCTGATATACGCATTGCCACACGCAAGTCCTGGATAGGCATGGCCGGCCCCGCCATGATTGAAGGTGGCGGACTGGGCACCTACGCGCCCACTGAAATCGGCCCTATCGACGTGCAGCAACGCAACGCCGTTGTCGATATCGTGGCCGCGGACGAAGCAGAAGCCACGGCACTGGCCCGCAGGGTGCTGGGCTATGCCCAGGGGACGCTGCAGGAATGGCGCTGCGCCGACCAGGACGCCCTGCGCACGGCGCTGCCTGCAGATCGCCGCTTTGCCTATGACGTGCGTGACATCATCCGCGTGGTGGCAGACAGCGACAGCTTCCTCGAATTGACGCCGGGTTTCGGCAGCGCCCTGGTCAGCGGATTCATACGCATCGAGGGCAGGCCCATGGGTCTGATCGCAAACGATTGCCGCTTCCTGGGCGGCGCCCTTGACTGCGAGGCTGCCGATAAGGCGGCGCGATTCTTCAGCCTGTGTAGCAAACTCGGCCTGCCAGTGGTGTCGCTATGTGATACGCCCGGGTTTATGGTGGGACCGGAGAGCGAGGAGCAAGGCGCCGCGCGACGCATGGGCAAGCTGTTCCGGGCCGGTGCCAAACTGCGGATACCGGTGATTACCATTATTTTACGCAAAGCCTATGGACTGGGCGCAATGGCAATGGCCGGCGGCAGTTTCAAGGTGCCGGTGATCACCGCGGCCTGGCCCAGCGGCGAAACCGGGCCCATGGGTCTTGAGGGCGCGGTCAAGTTGGGCTTCAAGAAAGAATTGCAGGCGGCGCAGGACGACGCAGCCAGGGAGGCACTTTTAAACCGCCTGCTCGACAGCCTGTACGAAAAAGGCAAGGCCACAGAGTCGGCCGCTGCCACTGAACTGGATGCCGTCATCGACCCGGCGCAGACCCGCCAGGTAATACTGAACGCAATCGGTTGAATCGCTGGTCACGCTCGCCGGCAGCTTGCCGCTGCAAAACCACGGCAAACGGCCGCACGACTTGCGTCCGGAGGCACGACGCAGAATTGGCGACGGAAAGCTAACTTTTGCGACACGATTTGCATTCCCCCGACCATGGTCTATAAATAGCTTTTGCGAGCAGGGAGGCGCACGCAATGGAACTGATTGATCACACGCCGGAAAGCGTGGATATTCATCTGGACAGGCATGAACTGGACACCCTGTTGGTGCTGGTCGAAGAAGGCAGGTTGTCTCTAAACAGGCAGGAGCCGACAAGTCAGGCCCTGGATGAACTGTTGCGCACTGCCCTGGCCATGATGAACCACTCAAACAAGCAAGACGCTACGCATCACTAGCGCCCCACTTCCAGACAGGGTCACTTGCAGGGGGACCCGGTCGCGCCCAACCAGACCGTTTTTTTCGCTTTCGATCAAGCCTCTGTGCGCAGTTTCGCGTATTCTTGTCATTTTACCCGCGCGGAGATCTGCTTATGAAACGCGTCGTCAGTATCAGTCTGGGACCCGGTGACCTGGATGTAAGCTTCAGGAACCGCTTTCTCGGCGAGACCTTTGCAGTAACGCGTATCGGCACGGACAAGGACCAGGACCGGGCGGCCACCCTGGTGCAAGAACATCGCGATCGCGTTGACGCCCTCGGCCTGGGCATGGTCCGCGAGCACTACACCGTGGGTACGGATCGTTTCATCCAGCCGGCAACAAGGAAACTGGAAGCCCTTGCCGGGCAGACATCCATCACCACAGGCGCGAGGCTGCGCGAGATCGTGCAGGAATGGACCCTGCGCTCGGCCATGCTGGAACTGGGCAATATCTTTAACAACGCCAAGGTGCTGTTTCTCTCCGGCACACTCAATTACCGTCTCGCCTCGGTGCTGGCCGAATACACGGACAACCTCACTTTCGCCGACCCGGTAGCGCAGTTTGGCCTGCCCAACCTGCTGCACTCACTGCGTGCGCTGGAGCGCTACGCCAGCGGCAGCCATCCGATTTTGCGCCTGGATGGCGGCAAGGACCGCATTCCCTCAGTGGCGCCTTTCACGTTCTTCAATCACCTCGTGTTACGCCGGGCAGTCAGGGACGCGCACGTCGTGGTCGCCCCCTACGAGCAGCTGCAGCACTACGGTAAACGCGAACTTGAGGGCAAGACCGTTATCACCTCCACGGTGTCTGATGAACGCCTGGCGGAATTGCGCGACAAAGGCGTCAGGCTGGTACTGGACTGCAGCATACAGCCGTTCAAACACACTGTCGGGCTGAACGTCATTGATGCCATGATCATCGCAGCGCTGGACAAACCGGCTACAGAGATCAGTCATGACGACTACCTGGAGATTTTCACTGACCTGGAACTGAAACCGCGATTGCTTTACCCCACACCGGGGCGCAAGCACATCAATCGCTTTGCCTTTGTCATCCATCCCCTGTCGCAGCAATATCTAAAGCATCTCAAGCCCCTGGAAATGCTGTCGCGGGTGTCGCCGCAGCCGGTAATGGACCTGGTGGAAAAGGCCGTTGCCTACACCCCGCCGTTCGTCTACAGCAAAGTTGAGGGCATTCGCTCACCCGATGGGGTGGAAGCCGAAGGCTGGCTCATCATCGTGGGCGGCACGCCAAAGGAAATCATGAGCCACACGCCGGAGTTCACCTACCGTCGCCTGCTGGCTGCTGCGGACATCGCCAAGGATCTCGGTGCACAGATAATGGGTCTGGGCGCCTTTACCAAGGTGGTTGGCGATGCCGGCGTTACCGTGGCCAAGCGCGCGCCGCTGCCGATCACCACGGGTAACAGTTACAGCGCCTCCGGGGCACTGTGGGCCGCGCATGACGCGGTACAGCGCCTTGGCCTGGTGAAACTGGAAAAGGGCAAGAAAGTGCAGGGCAAGGCCATGGTGGTTGGCGCCACCGGAGCCATTGGCGCGGCCTGTGCCCGACTGCTGGCCAGGACCGCGGAGGAACTGCACCTGGTATCACCGGAGGCGGCCAAACTGTTGATACTGGAGAAGTCGATTCTGCGGGAATCTCCCGGCGTGAAGCTGGTGCTGTCTTCCTACGCCGATTCCGATGCCAGTATCGGCGACATGGACATGATCGTCACCGCCACCTCCGGTGCGGGCAAGAAAATTCTCGACATCATGCAGGTCAAGCCGGGCTGCGTCATCACAGATGTGGCCCGCCCTCTCGACCTCTCCCCCGAGGACGTGGCCAAGCGCCCGGATGTACTGGTTATAGAGTCCGGCGAAATCGCGCTGCCGGGTGACATCAATATGAAGTCAATCGGCTTCGACGACCGCAATGTGGTCTACGCCTGCCTGGCCGAGACCATTGTGCTTGCCCTCGAGGGCCGTTTCGAGAACTTTACCCTGGGTCGCAACCTGGAGTGGGAAAAAGTACACGAAATATACAAACTGGGACTCAAGCACGGCATGCAGCTGGCCGCGATCTCCGGCGTCAATGGCGTTTACTCGGACGCCGATATCGCCGCCGTACGCAAACGTGCCCTGACAGCGCGCAAGCAAATTGCATCAACTGACAAAGCTTCCGGGAAAACCAGCTCACGGTCGGGCAAATCGCGCAAAGGCAAGTCCCAGCCCGGCAAGTCCGCGGCGCGCAGATCCCCAGCCGGGAAGTCTCGCACCACCGATTCAAAGCGAGGTAAAAGCGCAGGCAGAAAAGGCGGGGCAAGTCAGTCGTCCACGCGGTCGTCTTCCCAGCGCAAGTCCGGCACAGGCGCATCACCAAAAAAAGCCTCTCGCGGCTCCCGCTCCGGAGGCAAGACGCGCTGAAATATGCTGTACTAAGCTAACCTTTCGGCGCTACATTGTAGCGCCATGCTTTCTTGAACCTGCATACGAGGATAACAATGAAATACTTCGTCACTGGCGGCACCGGCTTCATAGGCCGTTTCCTGGTCCCCAAACTGCTCGATCGCGGCGGCACGGTCTATTTGCTGGTGAGACCCAGCTCAATGGCCAAGGTGGACGGTTTGCGCGAACTCTGGGGCGCAGACCGGCGCCAGGTCGTGGCCGTGGAGGGCGACCTCAGTAAAAACAAGCTGGGTGTGAAGCCTTCATGGATCAAGCAACACGCGGGCAAGATTGATCATTTCTTCCACCTCGCCGCCATCTACGACATGAAGGCCGACGCCGAAAGCCAGCGCATCAGCAACGTCAATGGCACTGCCCAGGCCATCGCCCTGTCGAAGGCGCTCAAGGCCGGCTGTTTTCACCAGGTCTCTTCCATCGCGGCCGCCGGGCTGTACAAGGGCACATTCACGGAAGACATGTTCGAGGAAGCGGGTGACATGGAACACCCCTACTTCCTGACCAAGCACGAATCCGAGGGCCTGGTACGCAAGGAAAAGCGCATGAAGTGGCGCATCTATCGGCCGGGAATGGTCGTTGGCCACTCCGAGACCGGCGAGATGGATAAGGTCGACGGCCCCTATTACTTCTTCGACATGCTGAAGAATCTCAGCTCGGTCACTCCCCGGGGCTTTCCGCTACTGTTGAACAAGGCCGGCCTGCTCAATATCGTGCCCGTGGACTACGTGGTCGATGCTATCGACTATCTCGCCCACCTGCCCGAGCAGGACAACGAGTGCTTTTTCATCACCGACCCCGATGGCATCCGCGTTGGCGACCTGCTGCGCATCATGATGCGCGTTGCCGGCGGCCCGAATCTCAAGGCAATCGACGTTGGGGTACTGGATACCGCCACACAACTCGCCGGGGAAGGCATCAGCCGGGTGCCACCGCTGAAATCGCTGGGCGAAAAAGCCATTTCCCGCCTCGGCATACCACCCCAGGTGGTCGGCTATATCAATTACCCAACCCGTTTTGACTCCACCAAGACACGCAAACTGCTTGCCGGCGGTGACATAGCCTGCCCGCCGTTTGAGGACTACGCCGAGGTCCTGTGGGACTACTGGCTGAACTTCCTGCGCCCGGACAAGGATAACCTGATACGCGAGGTGGACGGTCTGTTCAATGAGATGATCGGGCGCCCGAAGCTGTCGGCGCTGCGCCGCAAGGTGCGCGGCAAGGTGGCGGTGGTTACCGGAGCCACCAGCGGCATCGGTAAAGAGGTGGCGTTACGCCTGGCGCGCGCTGATGCAACCGTAATCCTGGTCGCAAGAACCGTGGAAAAGCTCGACGAGACGCTGGCGGAAATTGCCGAAAACGGTGGCAAGGCGCAGGCCTACTCCTGTGACGTGTCGCAGGAAAAGGACTGCCACAAACTGGTCCGGGATGTGCTCAAGGATCACGGCCGTGTCGATATCCTGATCAACAATGCCGGGCGCTCCATCCGCCGCTCGGTGCGCTACAGTTACGACCGCTTCCATGATTTCGAACGCACCATGGAACTCAACTACTACGGCGCACTGCGATTGATCCTGGGCTTCCTCCCCCCCATGGAAGAGCAGGAGGGTGGACATATCATCAATATTTCGTCCATCGGCGTGCTCACCAGCCCGCCGAGATTCTCCGCCTACGTGGCCTCCAAGGCCGCCCTGGATGCATTCAGCCTCTGTGCCGCACCGGAGTTCGCCGCGCAGAACGTGTCCTTCACCACGATCCATATGCCACTGGTGCGCACCCCCATGATTGCCCCCACCAGCCTGTACAAGGCATTCCCCACGCTGTCGCCGGAGCAGGCTCGCGACCTGGTAATGAAGGCTATCATTGCCAAACCCAAGCGCCTCTCGACCGGGTTAGGCGTGACCGGTGCAGTAGCGCAGGCAACCATTCCCAGTGTGACCGAGGCGTTCCTGGCGCAGGCCTACGACCTGTTCCCGGACTCCGCTGCAGCCAGGGGACTGAGCGAGGCCGAGGCGGCGAAGGAGCGGGAAAACGTACCCTCCTCCAAACTGGCCCTGGCACAACGCATGTTCGCGCAGATTATGCGTGGCGTGCACTGGTAACACTGGTGGCACCGGCCGGGAGCAAGCTATGCGACAGCTAGGCGTTCTGGACAAGGGGTTCCTGATCGCGGAGAAGCGGGAGACGCCGATGCACGTGGGGGGCGTCAGCCTCTACACGCTGCCCGATGGCGCCGACGAACAGGCCTTTCTGCATGACCTGGCAGCCAACCTGCGGAATGCAGACACCCTGTTGCCGCCGTTCGGCGATCGCCTGAAAACCGGCCTCCTCGGCCTGACCGGGGCGACGTACTGGGAACCAGACCCGTCGCTGGACCTGGATTACCATGTGCGTCACTCCGCCCTGCCGAAGCCGGGCCGCTACCGGGAACTGTTCACGCTGGTCTCCCGCCTGCACGGCACCCTGCTGGACCGGCAACGCCCGCTGTGGGAAATACACCTGATCGAGGGTCTGGGCAATAGGCAGTTTGCGGTCTACACCAAAACCCACCACGCCGCCGTCGACGGCGCGCGATCTGTACATGTCTCCCGTTGCATGCTGTCAACTGACCCCGGTTTCGTGCGCGAGGAGTCGCCTCTGTCGCTGCAGGCCTGGAATGCCTACAAGGCGGGATTGAAAAGCGCCCCGGCCACGCCTCAACCCCGGTACAGTGATACCAACCTGCGCAGGGTAAGCGACGCCATCAAGTTCAGTTTTGACAGTGGTGGCAGCATCGTCCATACAGTCAGCGGCCTGGCCCGGGCGCTGACCGGTCGCGACGAGCACCTCTACCTGCCTCACCTGTCGGTACCACGCACCTCAATCAACACCTCAGTCGATGGCGCACGCCGCTTTGTGGCGCAGTCCTGGCCCTTCGCTCGCATCAAGGCCGTCGCCGTGGCCTACGATGGCACGTTCAATGATGCGATTCTGGCCATGTGTTCCGGCGCACTGCGCAAGTACCTGCAGTTGCATGCGGAACTGCCGGAAACGTCACTGAAAGCCATGGTGCCGGTGTCGCTGCGCCGGGAGGGTGATGTCGAAGCCGGCAATGCCGTCACTGCAATCAGCGCAGACCTCGCCACCCATATCCCGGACCCCGGTCGCCGTTTCAGCGCCATCAAGGCATCCATGCGCGCAGGCAAGGAATATTTCGGCGCCATGTCACCCAGGGAAGCGGAACTGTTTACCCTGTTGATGCAGACGCCGTCCTTACTGATGCAGCCCCTCGGGCTGATCTCCCGACTGCCACCCTATAACACGGTAATCTCCAATGTCCCCGGCATGAGCGAAACCATGTACTGGAATGGTGCGCGCATGGACGGTTCTTATCCGATGTCCATCGTCACAGACGGTATCTCGCTGAATATCACCCTGGTGACCTACGCCGAGAACGTCGACTTTGGCATTATCGCCTGCCGACGTTCCGTGCCACAGGTGCAGCGGATGATCGACTATATGGAAGATGCGCTGGTCGAATTGGAAGACGCTGCCGGTCTCAGCACCCCGGCGGCAACACGGACTGGCAGTAAACGCCGCAAGGTTGCGCCTGCGAAGCCAAAGAAAAGCGGCGCAGCCGGCACGAATGCCGGCACAAAGCCAAAACCAAGAACTAAATCAAAAGCCAAAACCAAAGCCAGGCCGAAAGCGAAGCCGGCAACAACTGGCAGGAAACGCTAGGCACTCGCTCCTACCGCGTCACGCACCTCGGCGTAACTGGACTTGATCAGCGCACCGAGACTCTCGATACCGGGCTGGTCCCGAGGGCAACTGGCAATGGCGAAACACAGCTTGTTGACGTGACTGACCACCGTGATATTCAAACCCATCGCGTCGGTAACGATGGACAACGGGTACAGCGCTTCCAGCTCTGCGCCCTCGAGATACAGCTTGCGCGGTGAGCCGGGAACATTGGAAAAAATCGCGTTGGTGGCCGGCCGCACCCGGGTGGCATTACCGGTCATGGTAAGCAGTATGGTCGGCGCCATAATCAGCGCGTAGAAATCCTCCGCAGCAGTTACCGACACGCTGTTCAACTCTTTCTTGGCCGACGAGGTAACCTTGATGATACGCCGCAACCGTTTCAGGGCATCGGGCTCCTGGGTAAAAAACGGGCACATGATATAACTGAGCTTGTTGCCCAGATCATCGTCCGAGGACTTCAGTGACACCGGCATCCCTGCTACCAGGGAGGCCCGCGGCAGGGCATCGTGCTCTTGCAGGTAGTGACGCAGCGCTCCGCCACAGACTGCGAGCAAAACATCATTAACCGAGCCACCCGCCACGGCGGCAATTCTCTTCACCTGACGCAAAGGCAGATCACAGATCACCAGTGAACGCCGCGAATCCAGCTCCGTGTTGAACAGGGATCTGGGAGAGGTAAATGGCAAACGCATGGCGTCGCCCTTGCCGCGCAGTGCGTCCATGCCCATATGCGCCATCAGGCGCGACAGCTCCGGTATCGCCCGGTACTGCCTGGCCAGGCCCTGGCCCATGTCACCGATGCGAGCGAGCAGGCTGTGGCTATGACTACGGTGCAGGGGGAGATCGTTATCAAACGTAAGTCGTCCCCCGGGTGTTTCGCAAAATAAACCCTGCAACATTTTCATGGCGCCCACGCCATCCACCAGCGCGTGGTGAACCTTGCAGTAGATGGCGAAACGATCGCGCGGCAGGCCCTCAATAAGATGAATTTCCCACAGCGGACGGCCTCGATCGAGGGGCCGCTCGTGTGCTCGGGTCACCAGTTGCATCAGGTCGCTCATGCGGCCCGGCGCCGGTAAAGCATAGTGGTACACATGGCGCTCAGGGACATAGTCACTTGCAGCCACCCAACCGGCATCACCGATATTTTCCGGCTCGCTGAGCTGTTTATTGAATACGGGCCAGAGTTCATTCAGGCGCCCGCACTTTTCTACCAGCCTGCGCATGTAATTGCGCGGTGCGTCATCCGGGAGTTTCAAAATCATCAGGCCGGCCACGTGGAACGGGCAATGGGGAGACTCGAGCTTGAGAAAACCCGCATCCTGGGAACTCAGTTTTTCCATCGTCAACTCCTTTCTGCTGGCAGCAAACCTAACGCTATCTGGCGCCAGGGTGTAGCGAATGGATCAAGATTCAAGCAACAAAATCACCCTCTGCGCACCCAGATCGGTGAACTCCAGGCACGTTCCTGCAGGGTCCTGGGCAGGTCCGCGCGCGGTGCCACACCTGCGCGCAAGGCGTCCCACGTGGACCAGCGGCAGGACGGATTTTCCAGCGCGCGAACATAATAGAAAGCATCGATTTCCGGGTTATATTCCGGGTCCTGCCAGCGTGTCAGCAGCTCTGCATCGCCGTGGCCGGAGCTGACCGCACAGGTGGCGAGATCGACGCTGGCGCCATTGTCGGGGCAGCGATGTGTCGCCGGGTCAGGAGACAGGCCGTCTGAGCAGGCAACATCAAATACGCGCTCTCGCGGTTCTCCGTCCTGCACGTAACCTTTGATAACCTGCAGCCGCTGCAGCGGTGTACCGCGTGGGTCGGCCGCCGCCCAGACCAGGAACGTCGGTGCCAGCCCACCCGTTCGCAGTTCGCCGCCCATGGCAACGCCGCGAGCGTACGCCTGCGATGCCAGGCTCCCGGACTGCAAAATTCCCGGCGCAAAATCGGTACCGGCAAAAAAGCGCACCTTGATACGCGGACCGGTGGTAGCAAAGGTCTCCTTGCGGCGGAAGGCATCATAGATAGCCTCGCGAGTGTTTTCTTCCGCCCAGACGCCGGCAATGCCCGCAGCGCTCCAGGTCTCGAAACCGCCACCTGCCATGTACGTCCTGCCCTCTACCTCTACCAGGTTTTCCGGTGCAAGCAGGCGCACCACCGCGCCATAAAGCAGCCCCACGGGTACCGAGCCGCGACCCAGGGCTTCGCCATCGAGTATGCCGGCCTTGGAGAAGAAGGTGGCTTCGTCATCACTGCTGGCAGCCACATGCGTATCGCTGGCCGCTACCAGGCCGAACTGATAAGGATTTTTCAGGCCGCGCGCCTCGAGCGCCATGCCGAGTTGCAACGCCTGGCGCACATAACTGCCGTTGGGCTCGCTGGGCAGATTGGTGCCCACGCGCAAGGGGTAGATCTCAAAATCGGCCCATTCATCATTGGGAGACAGCAGCGGGTGCGTGTCAGAGGTGCCCTTGATCTGGGTGATCTCCACCAGCGGCTCATTGCGCAAACGTCGCTCACTGTATGTGTCGTCAATCGGGTCACCGGCCCAGTCCACCAGTTTGAACATCTGGCCGTTGGAACCATTGGAGTTGTGCGGTATCGCCAGGCTTTCGACGCCCTGCTCCCGCAGGCTGTCCATCCAGTCCCACAGGCCCTCGGGATTCTGCGAGTTCAGGCGCGAGAAAGGCACCGCCGGCAGTTTGTCGCTGCCGCGGAAGATAACATTGCGGTGCAGGTTGCCGCGTGCGTCGGTCGCCGTGGTGTACTCGTAGCCAACAAATGTTGTGAAGCGGCCCGGGTCATTAAACTGATCCGCCGCCTCGATAGTGTCCAGCCAGGCACGGCGAGTCACGTCCGTGGCGAGTTCACCGTCAATGGTTCCATCCTGGATACCCTGCAGCGTATCCGGCACGAAGTTACCGAAATTGCCTACACGCTGGATGAGACTTCCTGTACCGAGGTTGTCCGGGGCGTTGATATTGTGGATGGGCTGGGCGACATCGTAACGGGAGAACTCAGTGGATGTATCCGCCGCCTCCTTGACCAGGCCGAGAAACATCGCGTGATCGGTGACCGCATAGAAATCCAGTGGCGTGCGCAGTTGTACTTCATAACCGCTGGGATGCTGTATGGCCTCGCCCCTGGCATAACGGTAGGCATCATAGGGCGTGGCCGTGGTGCCGAAATTGTAGGCGTCGAATGAATACTCGGTGTGCACGTGCAGGTCACCAAAATAGGCGTTGCGCTCGGGGTTGGGTGGCGGCGGGCTGCGATCCAGTAAATCCGTGACCGGCTGCAACTGGGTGTTGGGCCCGCCCCCACGGCCACCGAAGTCATTGGCCTGTTCGGAAAGTGAGCGACCGTCACTGCAGGCCATTGCCAAAAGACACAGAATGGGTGTAACAAGATACGTTCGAGTCATGGCTTATACCGGTTTATTATGAAAAAAATTCTACACTGCATGGCTGCTACTTTACCCGAGTTCCGGCAAGGGTTCATCGCCGCCGCAGGCTTGCTTCTAAAGATTTCTCGCTGCACGACTTGCGCCAATAAACAAGTGAGCCGACTCCATCGAATACGATTGAATACCGCTCTTTTCGACGCACTATAGCGTCATATCGCAACAACTTCGCTAAAGCTTCGCCATTTGAACGAAACCAGGGGCAGAGTCTGGAGCCGATTCGCAAGCTGTCTTCGGCTAGCGCACTCTGTGACGGCGAATGGCATCAGGACAAGGCCCCGGCCGCTGGACAGCGGTGCTCTTGCTGGCACGAACAAGCGGCATTAGACGCGATTTTTCTTCGCTTTTTAAGCATCTAAGATCGTTTTACCGGGTTTAGACGTATACCCTTTTGAGTCATAAACCAGTATTGCACCTGCTAACGGCTAATTGATACAAGGATGTATCTATCGGAAAAGGCATCAAACAGTGAACACGGTTAAAGCGGGCGCCGCCCACACAGCAGTGACCAGCATCGCGCCTGTGCCTGGCTCGCGTCGTGCCGTGTCTGATCACTTTCGCGAACACTTCAGCGCGATGTTCGATGAATATCCCATAGACAGCTACATACGGCTTCTCGACGAGACAGGCAGCGACAAGTCAATGTACTACTCTGCTCCCGAAGTACGGGCACACTGGCAGAGCATTGTGGCGAAGTGGGGGGACGAAGCACTGGAAATATACCATCGCGTCACGATGTTGGAGCTGATGCAAGGATTCGAAGCTCGTGCAGTGAAGCACAACTACCCCAACAGCATTATCCAACTGTTTCACCAGAACTTCGCTCGCATAGAAAAAAACATAGCAACCGGGCCTGTAGGAACCTATCCTCACCATGGCGATAACTTCATAAAGGATTTTTCACTGTGCCGGCAGACCGCTTTTCCCGGCGGTGGTGCGTGGGTCGTAGATCATGCTGGAGGGTTCAGTCGCAAATTCATGTTTCAGGGCGGACTGGGTCAGTTCCTGCGCATGGCCCGGCTCTACCTCTTCGCTACACGCGGTCATCGTCCATTGTACTCCATGCACATACACAACGAACTGTCCCAGGGGCATACCCTGGAAGAGCGGCAGGCCTGTCATTTGCGCATTGTCGAGATGATGGCACGGCACCCGGAGATCAAGGGCATGTATGGTATCAGTTGGCTCACGGACCCGCTGATACCAAAGGTGAGCCCCAGGCTGCGTTGGGTCAGGGAGATCCCCGAAGCCAATGGCTGTGAGTACTTCCGTGTGGGTATCGACATCGAAGGTGGAGCTCTCACCCGTTCGACGACCCGTCGCAGGTTGTTCGAGGAAGGCAAATATATGCCGACCAAGTACCTCAGTATCTGGCCCCGCAAAAAAATGATGGCATGGGCACGACGCGTTACCAGCCAGCCTTATGCCCCCCCAAGGGTAAAGCACCACATTGCGCCCACCTCGGTGGCGAAGTAACTCATCCGCTTGCTCCAGACCCCCAGGGCCACTCTTCCCGGGGCCCATCGCCAGGGCGTCAGAAACCTTTCTATTTACAAATCCCGGCAAGACATTCTCGATATAATTCAGTAAACTAGGGCACAGAACTACGAAACGACTATAAGTCGTGTGGGTAACGTGTTGTACAACCCGGGGCATACAGCTCGCGCCGCTGGCGGGGGCACAGCGATAATCTCGCGGCAGCTGGTCGCAGCTGTCTTCCTGTTGGCTTGCCTGGCCTTTAGGCCCGGCGTCGCACTGGCTGACAGCGCCAGCGACGCAACTGCAAATTCGCCAGAGACCATTCCCGAAGCGCAAAGCGTCGACCTGAACGAACCGGTGTCTCCGGAAACGCTGCTTGAATCGGCAACCAACCAGCGCCCGGCCAGTTCCACGCCACCGGAGCTGCAGTCCGACGCCGTGTACGGCCCGGCTTTCCTGGAAAGTGAGGTCATATATCCCGAGTCACTGCCCGAACTCGACCAGGCACACCCCCTGCTGCTGCTGGGCGCGCGCGTACCCCCTGGAACCGCCACCCGGCTGGCCTGGTCACCCAGCCAGTCTTTTGAAGGCATTGCTGTGCCGACGCCGGTACTGGTGGTCAACGGCGCGCAGGACGGCCCTACCCTGTGCCTCACGGCAGCCGTTCATGGAGATGAATTGAACGGCATCGAAATTGTACGGCGGGTGCTCTACAACCTTGACCCGAATGAGCTCGCCGGCGCCGTTATCGGTGTCCCTATCGTCAATTTGCAGGGCTTCCGTCGCGGTTCACGCTATCTCACCGATCGACGCGACCTGAATCGTCATTTCCCCGGCAACGCCACAGGCAGCTCGGCATCGCGCATCGCGCATTCATTCTTCAGTGATGTCGTAGCCCACTGTGATGCCCTGGTCGACCTGCACACCGGATCCTTCCATCGCACCAACCTGCCCCAGTTGCGCGCCAACCTCAAAGACCCGGCTATCCTCGAGCTCACGCACGGCTTTGGCACCACGGTGGTACTGCAAAGCGAAGGCAGCCCGGGCACACTGCGGCGGGCGGCAGCAGAGCACGGCATTCCCACCGTCACCCTTGAGGCCGGCGCGCCAATGCGCCTGGACGAAGACAGTGTCAACGAGGGCGTGCGCGGGATTGAAACGCTGCTGGGACACATGAAAATGGTCAAGCGCTTCCGCTTCTGGGGTAACCCTGAACCCGTTTATTACCAGTCCAACTGGGTACGGGCAGACCGCGGCGGCATCCTGCTCAACTCGGTGGACCTGGGACAGACGGTTGCCATTGGTGAACTGCTGGGCACGGTAACGGACCCGATAACCAATGTGCGCGTGGACATTCGCGCTCCGCACGCGGGCAGGATCCTGGGCATGGCACTGAACCAGGTCGTGCTTCCCGGTTTTGCCGCGTATCGCATCGGCGTGGAAACCAGCGATGACCCTGACACCCTGCTGGACAATGATCACCTGTCTGCGGATGATGACGTGGCGGAGCAGGAATCAGCCGAGGAAAGCGACCCTCTCGCCGAATGACCACCGCGGTCTCATGAACCGCCCTCCTGGCCTTCCTGTCCTGCTTCCGTACCCGGCAGGGGCAGTTTGTCAGCCCCCGTCAGTTTGACCACCGCCTTCTGCAAAATAAGCGTGTTCGGATAGGTGATGAGGTTCTCACCCTGCCTGATCAATACGTGAAACAGGGTGATTTCTTCAATGACCCCGGATATGTCGTCGTCCTTGTCGACCACTTTGACAGCATCACCGACCCGGTAGGGAAAGCTGAAGAAGATAATCAGGCTCGCCGTGATATTACTCAGGATCGACCACTGTGCGAACAGGGCGACACCGATAACCGCAAACATGGACGAGAGAAACACCGACAACTGGGAATACTCGATGCCCAGCAACATCAACAGGACAATCAGGAAAAACGCGGTTATAGAGAGATTAAGCGTTTTGCTGATGTACTTTATGCGGTAGGTATTGACCGACTTGTTGGCACCGATTTTCTCGATGGTGCGCGCAACAAAGCCCAGCATCAGAAAGTAGGCAATAACAACTGACAGCGTAATAAGAAACTTCACGACGAGCTATCTCCTTCGCGCAGGGCGTCGAGCTTTTCATGCACGCGCATCATCTGCAATTCCAGTTTCAGGTTGATCTCGAAGGCCGCGTCCTGCTTGATGCGGTCCTTGGCGGCCTGCCGGTTCTGCGACATCATGATGATTGGCGCCTGGAAAGCCGCCAGTGTTGAAAGACCCAGGTTCAACAGTATGTAGGGGTACGGGTCGAAAGCAGTCCCGGTGATCAACCAGTGCGTGTTGATCAGTATCCAGATGACAATAAAAGCGAAAAACAGCCCGATAAATTTCCACGAGCCGCCAAACCTGGCAACCATATCTGCCAGTCGCTGGCCAACCGAGAGTGAATCAGAGAAGGTGGTGTTGACGTTCTCTGCCACCGTGGTGTGCTCGGCAATGCTGTCTATCACTTTTTGCTCTGCGGGCTGTAAGTCACCGTATGGTTGCCCCAGCAATGCCCTGGCCAGATTCTCAAAATACTTCTTCATCTTTTGATCCCCCCGGACCTGCGATGGCGAAAAGTGCATAGCATAGGGGTCAGTGCGCGAATTCTCCAGAGCCGTTTCCCTGCTATCCGCGACATTGGTATGCAGGGGCGAAAAATTGCCTTATTCTCTTTGGCTACCGCATTGACCAGAGGCCCCCTCATTATGGCAACAATCAGCAGGCTGACCGCCGCCCTCGCACTACTGACGCTGCTGGCGGGCTGCGCCCAGTATGATAACCAACGCGGCGTTGACGTCTCCTGGCAGCCGGCAGTGCTGGACACGCTCGAGGCAGGCAAGACCACGCGCGGTGACGTGCTGGAGATACTGGGGCCGCCATCGCAGATTATCGCCCTGGGTGATGAGACCGTGCTGTATTACCTGTTTGAACGCACCGAGGGCAACGGCCTGATACTGGTTGCCTACAACCGGTTTGTCACCCGCACCCACTACGATCGCGCCGTGTTCTTTTTTGATGATGCAGAACGCCTGACCGACTATGCCACGTATCTCAAGCAATAGTTCGAGAGGCCTGCTCTGCCTGTGCCTGCTGACGCTGCTATCCGCTTGCAGCCAGTGGCGACATGAACTGGGACCGGAACTCAGTGAGGCCCTGACCCCGACGCCCGCGCTGACACCGTCGTTGTCGTCTGTTATGGACCGCCTAGGGCCACCGATGCGAATCTCCGCCACCGCAGACGGCTACGTGATGGCCTGGGAGCACTGGCGGGTCAGGGAAGATGCCATAGGCATCAGCCTCGGTGTACTCGGCGCCGATATGTTATCCCTGGACTGGGGCGATGCGCGCATGCAGGGCGAGTACATCGTCGCCACCTTCAATCACCAGCATGAGTTAACTGCAGCGGCCTACTCGACCTGGGACTCCGGAGCGGGCGGCGGCAGCGCGTTGCAACCGTTTATCGGCGTGTCGCTGGTAGAGGTGGACGATCTCCTCGAAAAAATGCCCCAGCACCGCTGGGGTGGCGCAAACCTGGAAACCCTGCCCAGGGCATTGAACACGCCCTCCCGGCCCGATATGGGCCAGGGCGGCATACAGCAGCGCGGCACACCCACGGGCATCGGACAACAAACGCTGGAAATGGACTGAGCGTAAGCAGCTTGTGAGCCACCCGCAGTCATTGCATAACCCCAGCGACAGGATCAGCTCACCCGTTAAAGAGCGGTGTCGCGGTTGGCGTGATGCCGGCAACGGTGCTACTTTAAAGCCATGATCGGTTTCGTACTCAGAACAGTAATTATCGGGCTCGGGATATGGCTCGCGGCTTACCTGGTGCCGGGCGTCAGCGCCCAGTCCACCGGCGCGCTGGTTTGGGCGGCCATCGCCCTTGGCCTCATCAATGCATTCGTGCGCCCGGTACTGGTTGTGCTTACCCTGCCCTTTACCATCCTGACGCTGGGATTGTTCCTGCTGATCCTTAACGCGGGCATGCTGAATCTGGCAGGCTGGTTTGTTGACGGCTTCGACGTGACCGGGTTCTGGAGCGCGGTGTTCGGCGCAATCATTGTCAGCCTGGTGAGCTGGCTCTGCTCCAGCTTTATCGGCCCGAAGGGGCGCTACGAAGTGCTCGTGGTCAAACGCTGAAGCTAATCGGCGAAGCGCCCCACAGTGCGCCTGCGTGACTGTGACAGGGCTATTCCGGCAAAGATCACCAGCAAGCCGATAAACTGGTAAGGCTGTGCCGACTCCCCCAGAAACACCGCGCCTGCTGCAAAAGCGATCGCCGGGATCAGGTAGTTGATCACCGATAGAAAACTCGGCCCACAATCCGAAACCACCTTGAAATAGACCCAGGTGGCCAGGCCGGTGGCGAACACCCCCAGAGAGATGGACGCGACCCAGGCATCCAGGCCCGGCTCCAGCGTCCAGGGCCTGTCAACGACCAGGACCAGGGGCAACAGCACCAACGCACCGGCCAGTAGCGAGCCGGCTGCGACCACGAGAGTCTCTATCGGCGGCAAGCGCTTGGTGTAGACCGAGTTCACAGCGTAGGACAAGGTGGCGGCGAGCACTGCGAACTGCGCCAGCAACTGGCCGCCGCCAAGACCGCTGAGCACATCTGTGCCCACCAGGATGGTCACTCCCAGGAATCCCACCACCACGCCAAACAGCTTGCGTGTGGTGAGTTGTTCGTGAGCGACGTAGAAATGCGCCAGCAGCACAGTACTGAGTGGCATCAGTGCCATGAGTAGCCCCGCCTGGCCGCTGCTGATACGCGTTTCCGCCCAGGTAATGAGCGTAAAGGGCAACAGGTTGCCACACAGCGACAGCAACACGAAGCGGCCCCACCAGCCCAGGTCGCCGGGCAGACGCCCGCCCTGCCAGCGCATGAACAGGTACAGCACCGCCGCGCCCACCGCCAGGCGCAGCCAGACGATGGTCAATGGAGGGAAGCCGCGCAGCGCGACGGCAATAAGGTAGAAGGCGAGCCCCCAGAACAGGCTCAGGTACAGCAGCATCAGCCAGTGTACCGGCCTTGGCGATTGCATCACGACATGGCGTCTCGCAACGGCGCGTTAGTCACGCGCGCGTTCAACCTTCACGGTGAGGGCGAATGACGTTTTCGGCATACCAGTTGATCATGCCGATTTTCTCTTCGACACTCTGGGTGTCGGGCTCTGCGTCATAGGGATTGCGAAACGCGATGATCACTTCGGTGACCCCGGCATCAGCCAGGTCAGCCAGCCCCTCTACCGAGTAGGCGGCTTCGGTCATGGCGTGGTATTCAAAGGGGGCGTTTTCGCGCCCGAAGTCCTTCTTGAATGCCTCGATCTGGGCGATCATATCCCGCAGTTCCTGTAAGGAAGAGCCGGCGGACACCCAGCCGTCGCCCAGCTTCGCGGCCCGGCGCAGGGCCGGCTTGGCGTGGCCACCCACCAGCAGCGGAATATGGTGCTCCGGTACCGGGCAGAGCTTGATCGGATCGATCTGGAAAATCTCGCCCTGGTAGCCAAAATAGTCACCGCTCATCAGCCCGTTGACGATTTCCATCATCTCGTCCATGCGCTTGCCGCGCTTTTCCCACGGTACCTGGCAGGCCAGGAAATCCTCGGGCCAGGGGCTGATGCCGACGCCGAAGCCGAAGCGATCCCCGATCATGACACCCAGGGTCGACAGCTGCTTCGCGACCACCACGGGTTGGCGCACGGCCAGCTTGACCACGGACGTGGTAAACCTGAGCTTCTCAGTGCGCGCGGCGAGATAAGGGATAGCGACAAAGGGCTCGAGGAACGGCACCCCATCGAGAAAGTCGCGGGTGCCGTCGTCGTTGTAGGGGTACACATCCGAGCCTTCCTTGGGGTAGCAGATGCTGTCGGGGAAGGTGAAGGTGTCAAAGCCCGCCTCCTCTGCCGCGATTGCCAGGGGCAGGTACTGTTCGGGTGGGCACATGGTTGCGTGGTAGGCAAATTTCATAAGCGGTTTCGCTCTGGTTTTTCTTTTAGGAAGCCAGCATCTTACGCCTGTAGATGGCCAGCGTGAAGCGACTCAGTAAACTGCGGCGGCGCTCAGGCCGCCCAGTATTCTTCCTGCATCGCCATCATGCTTTCCTTGCCGCTGGTAATGTCGCGCAGCAACCACTCGGCCTCGGGAAGCAGCTTCTCGAAGTAATAGCGGGCCGATACCAGCTTGCCGTTCAACATGGCCTCGTTGCCCTCTCCACGATCCAGTTTTTCCTGCGCCGTGGCAGCCATCCGTGACCACAGATAGGCAAGCATGACCAGCGCCACCAGCCGCAGGTAGGGTGAGGCGGCGGCCGCGGCCTGGTCCGGATCGGGGATACCCTGCTCCGCTATCCAGCCGGTGGCGTGCTCCAGTGCCTGTATGCTCGATGTCAGCTGGTCAGCATAGGGCGCAGACTCTGCTCCGGCCCAGGCCTTGAGCAGGGCAAACAGTCGCACCACCAGCCTGCCTCCCGCCATACCGAGCTTGCGGCCAACAAGGTCCAGCGCCTGGATACCGTTGGTGCCCTCGTAGATGCGTGCGATACGGCAATCTCGCACCAGTTGCTCCAGCGGCCAGTCGGTAGTAAAGCCGGCGCCACCCAGCACCTGCAGGCCGACGTTGGCGTTGTTGAAGCCCTCATCGGTAAGAAACGCCTTCACCACAGGCGTGAGCAACTGCACGAGGTCGTCGGCCTCCTCTCGCACTGTGGCGTCCGGATGCGCAACCGACAGGTCGAGCTGGTGCCCGGTGAAAAGGGCCAGGGCACGCATACCCTCGTTCAAGACTTTCTGGCGCATGAGCATGCGCCGCACGTCGGGATGCACAATGATCGGGTCTGCCGGTCCGTCCGGGTTGGCGGCGCCGGTCAACGCCCTGCCCTGCAGCCGTTCACGGGCAAAGCCGAGACTTTCCTGGTACGCCATCTCGGCAATCCCCAGTCCCTGCATGCCCACCATGAGGCGAGCTTCGTTCATCATCGTGAACATCGCACGCATGCCGTCGTTAGCCTCACCAACCAGCCAGCCGCGCGCAGATTCGAAATTCATGACGCAGGTCGCCGAACCCTTGATACCCATCTTGTGCTCGAGGCCGCCACAGTACACGGGATTGCGCTCGCCGCTGTCGGGCAGGACCTTGGGCACCAGGAACAGTGAAATCCCCTTGGTGGTATCAGGCGCACCGGGCAGTTTGGCCAGGACCAGGTGCACGATGTTGTCGGCGAGGTCGTGCTCGCCGCCAGTGATCCATATCTTGGTACCCTCGATGAGGTAGGTGCCGTCGTCCTGCGGTGTAGCCCGGGTACGAATCAGGCCGAGGTCGGTGCCGCACTGCGGCTCGGTAAGACACATGGTGCCGCTCCACTCCCCGCTGACCAGCTTGGCCAGGTAGGTCTCCTTGAGTTCGTCTGCGCCGTGTGCGTGCAAGGCGCTGATCGCACCGTGAGTCAGGCCCGGATACATACCCAGTGACAGGTTGGTGGAGCAGACCATCTCGTCCACCACGAACTTGAGCACATGGGGCAGGCCCTGACCGCCCCACTCCACCGGTGCGTCCAGTGCCGTCCACCCGGCCTCAACAAACTGCTTGTAGGCTGCCTTGAAGCCTTCCGGTGTGGTGACCACGTGAGTCTCCGGATCGTACTGGCAGCCCTGCTGGTCACCAGCCTTGTTTATTGGATGCAGGACCTCGGCGGAAAACTTGCCCATCTCGTCGAGGATGGTCACGATCAGTTCCGGTGACGCATCGGTGTACTTGTCGAACTGGCTGAGGTTGCCGACGCCGAGTACGTCGAGCAACACAAACTGCATGTCATTCAGGGGGGCCTGGTAGTTCATCGCTGCCTCTGTGTCTCCATCTCACTGGCCGACACCCGTTGCCGGCCACCATATTGAATCGCAATATGGTCTCTGTGAGATTACGACAGCAGCAGGCGCCCAGATCACCCGACGGGTTGCCGCCTCATCATGGCGCGCTGCCGAAGTCAGGGACTGAAATCAGCCTGTCGCCGACAAATGACCCCAGGTAGACACGCCCTCCCTGGGGTACAGCCACGGTCGCAGCGCCCATGGGTGCACCCCGGTGCGCGAACACCGTCTCATGCGCCATCGTTTCGGGATCAATGGCAACCACCTCAAAGCCGGCTCCGCAGGGGCGTTCCTGGGCAGAGAAACAGGACAACAGGTTGACCATGCTGTCCCTGTGCACCACCACCCACAACCTGCCGTCACTGCCCCAGGCGTTGTTGTCACCGCTGGCCACCGGTGCAGTGGCTACTACTTCGCCCGTATCTGCGTCCACTTTCCAGACCTCGCCGGTAAAGTACATGTTGGCAAAGACGTAACGCTCATCAGGCGAAATTTCGATACCGTTGGGCTGGTTTGCCTCGGTACCCGGCAAAACACGCAATCCGCTGTCGCGATTCCAGCGCCATAGATCCCCCGTGTTCCTGCCAAGGGCACTGAGCAATTTTTCTGTCATGCCCTCGGTATGCAGCATGCGCGTGTAGATCAGGTCGCCATTCTTCAGCCCTACTACATCGTTAATGAAAGTCTCGGGGGCGGCCTGCACACAACCGCGCCATGCCAGCTCTGTGGTCTCACCCTGCCCCGTGACTTCGAACAGCTCTATGGTCTCCGGACCACCATGGTTGACCACGAGGTAGCGCAGGCGGCCATCGGTCAGGCGGTGCAGGTGTGTGCCGTGCGGGCTGAATACTTCAGCAACAGGCGGCGCACAGTCCGGCTCGCCCCAGAGTTCCTCCACCACCGCGGGCACAGCACCGGCTGGCGGAAACAGGCGCCTGGAATTTTCGCTCTGTGTATCAAACAGGGACAGTGTGCCGGTGCCGCCATGCATGCCGCCAAAATTCGCCAATAACAAGTGACGCCCATCCGGCAGCGCAGCAATGTCTTCCGGTGACTGCATCCCGCAAACAGGCCGGATATCACCGGCGCTGGCGCAATCCTGGATGTGCATTGCGTCATCGACGCAGCCGGCCAGGATCAGCGTGGCGCCGAGCAGCGTAGCTTTGATTGAATTCATAGGTTCTCCACCTGCAGGTTTCCAGTTATCTATTCTTTGGCAAAGTCTACACCAACCCTGTTGTTGCTCGCGCCCGCAAGCCCCGCGCCCGGTCAGCGCCCGCACCATTGTCGACCCAGGCACGGCTGACGGGTGAGCATTGCAGCGGACGCAGATATCAATGTCATCGGTCTTTCCCGTCCTAGGCCGGCAACCGGGTAGCGGGCATCATAGCTTCCATAGTAGCGCTACCTGCACCGGCAAGCGTGGCCGGCGCCCCAGCGCGCACCTGTTGAGGAGAAAGAGTATGGAATGGCTGATGTCTGCCGAGGTTTACCACTACGTGTTGCTGGCCAGCTTTGTCTATGCCGCCGCGATCCTCGTCGGCGCGTTCATAGCCAAGGCACCTTATGGCAAACTCGGCTCCGAACGACGCGGCATCAACCTGTCGCCGCGGCTGGGCTGGTTTTTGATGGAACTCCCCGCCACGTTGAGCTTCCTCTGGTTTTACCTGCACGGCCAGAATGCCGGGCAGGTGGTACCGATGATTTTTCTCGGCATCTGGTTACTGCACTACGGTAACCGTGGTTTTATCTTCCCACTCCTCATGCGCGTACCGCGCGGCGCCAAAGGCACTTTTTCTCTCGTCGTCGTGGTCTCCGGGATCTTCGTTACCACACTGCACGGCTACCTCAACGCCGTTTTCATCTCACATCTCAGCACCCATATGACGCCGGAGTGGCTGACCGACCCGCGTTTCCTGCTGGGCATGAGCATCTACTTCACCGGCTTCATCCTCAATATCCACTCCGATGCCATCATCCGCAATCTACGCAGCAAGGAAGAAGTAGAGCGTGGCGACAAGGTTTACCGGATTCCTGCAGGCGGCCTGTTTCGTTACGTCACCAACCCGAGCTATTTCACCGAGCTGTTATCATTTACCGGTTTCGCCATTGCCACCTGGTCGCCGGGCGCACTGTTCGTACTGCTGGTAAGTGCCGCCAACCTCGTACCCCGCGCTTTCCAGGTGCACGCCTGGTACAGGAAAAAGTTTGCGGACTATCCACAGGAGCGCAAAGTACTCATTCCGTTTCTGCTGTAAGGGTAGCGCCACCCACAAGACCGGCTACACGCGAGGCAAGAAGAGGCTGACCCGGGACTGCCGCGGCATCCACTGTTTGCCACGGTGACACCTGAAAAAGTCGCGGTGGGCCAATCGCCCATCTTCGGCGTATCATTGAGCGCCATGAGCAAAGACCCTTCGGAAACTATTTACACCCTACTGGTTGAGGATGAAGACGCGCGCGTTTGCCGGGACATTCCGGATGACGCCTGTTCTGAGCAACCCTCAGCCTTCGTGCGGCAACTGCTGGCGCAGACACTGACCAAGATCGGCGATGCGCTCACCTCCAGCCGCCTGGTGCTGGCCTGGATGCTATCGAGCATCGGCTCGCCACCTGTTTTCATCTCCCTGCTGGTACCCCTGCGCGAATCGCTGTCGCTGCTACCGCAGCTGTTCATCGCCCAGTGGATCAGGGAACATGCTGTGCGCAAGTGGTTCTGGGTGGCTGGCAGCGTCGGCCAGGCGCTCGCGCTCATCGCCATGGTCGTGGCGCTACTGACCTTACCTGGCAACATCGCCGCGCCGACTATTGTCTTCCTGCTGGCATTGTTCAGCCTGTCGCGGGGTGTCTGCTCAGTAGCGGCCAAGGACGTATTGGGTAAAACCATCTCCAAGTCCCGGCGCGGCAGGCTGACAGGAATGGCCGCCTCCTCGGCAGGGATGGTGACGCTTGGGGTAGCGATCACCCTGCTGGTTTTCTCCTCGAGCGGCAGCGCCCCGGCCGACCAGGCTGACACCTGGCTGTTTGCGCTGCTCCTGGGCAGCGCCGCCCTGCTCTGGCTGGCCGCAGCGGCGATCTACGCGGGCATCCCGGAAGTGCCCGGCGCCACTGAGGGCGGCGGCAACGCCTTCTCCGAGGCGATCAAGAGCCTCACTCTGCTCACGACAGACAGGGACCTGCTGCACTTTGTACTGGCAAGAATGCTGCTGGTGGCGACGGCTTTCGCCATTCCCTATATCGTGGTGATCATCCAGCAGGGAGGCAATGGCGGCGTCAGCAAGCTCATGTGGTTGTTGCTGGCTGAAGGCGCGGCCGGCCTGCTGTCAGGCTCGCTGTGGGGACGCTGGTCCGACAGTTCATCACACCATGTCATGGCAGCGGCGGCGGGTCTTTGCGCCCTGGTCATCGCCGCAGCGTTGCTGTGCATATGGCTGGCACCTGACGCCCTGTCGCAGGCGGTTGTGGCGGGTGGGCTCATTTTCACTGCCGCTGTGGCGCACCAGGGCGCCCGTGTTGGCCGGAAAACCTACCTCGTCGACCTGGCCACTGCGGAGAACCGATCCAGTTATACCGCCGTCAGCAATACCGTGATCGGCCTGTTCCTGTTGAGCGGAGGCCTGCTGGGCGTTGTCGATACGCTGTACGGCGTGAGTACCGTACTCATGCTGCTGTTGGGGACCTGCCTGGCGGCGATTGCCCTGTGCCTGTCGCTGAAACCGGTAGATTGATACCAGCGCCCGAACGCCCCCGCGCTATGCGCCGTAACGCGCTGCCATTGCGTTCACCGCGTCATAAAAACCAGTGACCGTGTCCTGCACGATCTGCTCTGCCGTCCTGACCTCATCGATGCGTCCCACCACCTGGCCGGACAGCGGAATGGCTGCCTCCATGTCGCCGCCGAAATACAGCTCGTTGACGCCCGCGAAATGCTCCATGGCATTGAACGCCCCGAGGGGCAGGAGTTCAGCCGTGCGTGCTGTACGCAAGGCGCGCAGCGCCGGCCGCGACGCCTGGTTGAGAAAGACGGTATCGGTTTCCCGGGCACTGACCACAGCCTGCTTCCAGTTGTCATGTACCGGCGACTCCGCACAGCTGAGCATGCGTGTGCCCATCTGCACGCCCTCGGCGCCCATGGCAAAGGCACCCGCCATTGACAGGCCGTCGCACATACCCCCGGCAGCAATAATCGGCACGTCGGTGCGGGACCGGACCAAGGGCAGCAGCACCATGGAGGATACCGGGCTCGGGTTTTTGAAACCGCCGCCTTCTCCACCTTCGACCACCAGGCCATCCACGCCACAGTCAAGGGCTTTCAACGCCATCTCCAGCGTGGGCACCACGTGAAACACGGTGATACCGGCCTCCTGGAACAGACGCGTACAGACGTTCGGGCTGCCCGAGGAGGTGGTGACGAACTTGATGCCCTGCTCGATCACGAAGTCGATAATGTTGCTGCCCTTGACGTACGACAGCGCCACGTTCATGCCGAAGGGCTTGTCAGTCAGGTCGCGCATCTTCGCCACTTCATTGCGGATGTTATCAAACTCACCGGATGCGGTTTCGATGATACCCATGCCGCCTGCGTTACTCACCGCCGAGGCAAGCTGCGCGCGGGCTATCCAGCCCATCGGGGCCTGGATGATCGGGTAATCAGTACCCGTCATTTCGGTAACACGATTTTTGATCGGACGCGCCGTCATTGATTGACTCCTCTGTTAGCGGGTTTTCTGCACGGGCTGGGTAAAACAGCGGTGCCGCACCACTGCGACCCTACGCGGCACCCAACGCCGCCACGTGCCCCGTTACGGACACACGGCGGCATGACATTGCCTTTGGGGTGAACTGGTGCGTTGGCGCACTCAGGCTTGCGGTGTTACCAGGTATTTCTCGCCGGTTTTCATCAGGCGGTAATCCAGCACTGCTTCCCGGGTCAGCATTTCCTCCAGCGACACGCTGCGCTTGTAGGAGCTGGCAAAGGTCGAGGTGAGCCCGTCGAGCACACGTTGGCGCATGCGTATCACCGTCTCCATGCCCGCATTTTGCAGGAAGGGTGTCAGCAGCCAGCCCGACAGCGTCCAGCCAAAGCCGTAGGCCGGTGTGAGGATGGTCGGCCCCATGTCCAACCTGCCGTAGATATACATCTTCTTGGGCTGATCGGAGCCGTAGCGCGAATACTCGCTCATCTTCTTCACTGCAACCTGTTCCATTGCCCGGAAGCAGGTATCGGCCAGCTTGCCGCCGCCAATCGGGTCAAAGCCAAAATAGGCGCCGGTGGCATCGATCTGCCCGCATAGTTGATCAAAGAAATCGTCTTCGGCGGAGTTGACGATGTGCTTCGCATCCAGGCCGGAGAGCAAATCGACATGCTCCTGCTTGCGCACAATATTGACCAGGGGAATATCGTCCTCCTGGCAGATTTTGATCAGCATTTGTCCGAGGTTTGACGCCCCCACAGTATGGATGATCGCGCCCTGCCCTTCCTTCCTTGCAGTTTCCACGAAGCCCAGCGCGGTCATCGGGTTGACGAACGCCGAGGCGCCATCCTGTGACGAGATATCACCCAGCGGGAGGCACATCGCTGCGTCGGCGATGCAGTACTGCGAGTAAGCGTTGCCCGGTACACACGCGACACGCTGACCGACCAGTGCCTGTGCAGATTCGCTGTCACCTGCCGCCACCACGGTGCCGGCGCCCTCATTACCCACCGGTAAGCGCAGGCCGTGGCGACCTTTTTGCGCGCTGTTGAACGGTTCCGGCATGCTGGCAACAAACTTGCCTGGCGAATACTCCGCATTTTCCAAATCTGCGGCGCTGGTCAGCAGCGCCAGGTCAGAAGGATTGATGGGAGCGGCTTCCATCCGGACCAGCACCTGGTTACCGCTGGGATCTGCAAACTCGGTTTCTGTCACCTCTACTGTGAGTTTGCCATCTGCAAGCGTGCTGAATAGCTGTTTTCCTGTGGTCATTTTGTGCTCTCCTGCTGTCGGTATAAGGCCCCGGTGAAATGCCGCCCGTGTGACGGGGAATCAACGCTGGTATATAGTTTCACTCAGTGTAGACGCTTTATTACTCTAATACTCCAGGGCGGGCGCATTATGCTACAGCCGGGCGCGTCCGGGGCAAACTTTAACGCAATTCGCGGCTGATGACTGGTTTATGGCACAAATTGCGCCACCATCTCTCAGCGTACAAGACATAACACCAGAGACACCGGGGCAGACCATGAAAAGACGCTTGCTCATCCTGACGCTTACTCTCACTTTCGCCTTTATCATCCTCTATTACCAGCGAGCTAATATCGCCGCGATATTGCTGGAAAGAGGCATGGCATCGCGCCTGGCGGCAGATACGATCGCGGAGCTCGAAGACGGCCTCCACCTGGCCCTGTGTGGAGCGGGCGGTCCTATGCCGGGCCCCAGGGCGTCGGGTCCTTGCGTTATCGTTGTTGCCGGCAAGAACCTGTTTGTCGTGGACGCCGGCACAGACGGTCCACGCAACCTGTTACGCCTTGGCTACCAACCCGGAGCAATACAGGCCGTTTTCCTCACCCACTTTCACTCGGATCACATCGACGGGCTAGGCGAAATGAGCACCCTGCGCTGGGCCGGCGGCGCCAACACAGCGCCCCTGCCCGTGTATGGCCCCAGCGGAGTGGAACGCGTGGTAGACGGTTTCAATGCGGCCTACGCCCAGGATTTCATCTATCGCAACGAACACCATGGTGACCTTGTCGCGCCGTTGAGTGGTGCCGGCATGCGAGCTGTGCCCTTTACCACGCCCGCCACAGGCGAACTGGCCCTGGTTTATCAGGATGATGGTCTCCAGGTCGAAGCACTGGCCGTGGATCATTCCCCTGTAGAGCCTGCGGTGGGATATCGATTTAGCTACAAGGGCCGCAGCTTGCTGATCACCGGCGACACCGTGAAACTCGCCAACATTGAAGCGTTTGCCAGGGGGGTCGACCTGTTGGTGCACGAGGCTCTCGCGCCCAATCTTGTCAAATTGATGCAGGACAGTGCTGAAAGCCTGGGCAACTCCACCATGGCCAAAATCAGCAGTGACATTCCCGATTACCACGCCAGCCCGGTCGATGCCGCGGAAACCGCCCGCGCTGCTGGAGTCGGCCACCTGCTTTACTATCATATCGTGCCGCCACTGGTACTCCCGGGACAGGACCTGCTCTACCTCAATGGCGCAGAGAAGATTTTCCCCGATTACACCCTCGGGGAAGACGGGGTCAGCTTTTCGCTGCCGGCCAACAGTACTGAAATAAGGCTTACCCGCAAAGGGATGTAGGCGTATGACCCGGCCCGCACCCGGCTGCACCTAGGTGTCCTGGCGAGCGGCCAACTGACGCTGTATTTCACGGGCTATCAGCCATAAGCGATCCTGGCCCCAGAGAGCCAGCAGCTGCTCGCCGGCTGCGCTTAACAACCGGAAACTGGGCACACCCCAAAGGCCGGCGTCGTACATGGCGAGGCGATTGCTCTCCAGTATCTCCTCCCAACCCGATTCACTGAGGTGCTGCCTGGCCTCGCTCCAGTCAAGGCCGGCCGCCTCCACCACCTTGCGTAGCCCGCGATCACTGTTGGTATTTATCCCGCGTGCAAAGGCGGCACTCAAGAAACTGGACAACAGTTCATTGCCACGGCCCTGCTCGCATGCCCACGGATACAGTGAATAGCATCGGCGCACGGGGTTGCCGATGGGGTCGTAGAAATTACCGAACAGCACACCGGCCTCGCGGGCCTCACGGGCCGTATCGGACAATATATAAAAACTCTTTTCACGGGTCAGGGAGACCCCTCGCATCACCATGGGCAATACCGGATGCACGGTCAGGTTGACGCCGCTCTCTTTTGCCAGCTCCAGCACACGATCAAAGACAATCGCGGTGTAGGGGCTACGCAGGGAGGGGTATACCTCGAGGGTCAGGCTGCCGTCATCACGCAGTGGGCCAGCCTCTGCGGCCGGGCGGGGCACCAGCATGGGCTCACCGGGCTCTCGGTCTGCGCCCAACTCCGCCAGGCGTTTTTCCAGGTGATACAGGCGGTCCACTCCCCAGTACCACTCGCCGGCATAGTAAAACATGGCCCCTGAGTAGTGTTTGAGTTTGGACCGGCGCTCCGTTCCCGCCTGCAGTCGCGCGGAACAATCCTCCTGGCTCGCACTACCGAGACTGTCAGCAAGGCCCTGCAGCCGCCCGGCATCCCGCGACCACAATGCATCGCCCACGTAGGCTGCACACTCGATAAAATCGGCATCCTCCTGCGCCGCCAGCACCCTGGTCGCCAGTTCGACCAGCGCATGGTCGGGAGCATCGGTATGCTCGGGAAATTGCAGGCCGTACTCGGGGGCCACGTGGCTGGCGTCGTAGCGTGACAAACGCAGCAGCAGATCGGGTTCGGCCGAGTTCCCTCCCTGCGGGCCATGCACCAGGTGACACTTCAGTTCGATGTCATAGCGCTGGCCAAGCTGCTGCAGGACCTGCGCCGTCAGGTGGCTATAGCCGTCGTCAACCTGGTGAAAATACTCCACCACGTGAGACTTGCCTGCGCTGATGCGCGCACGCTCCAGCTTCGCGCGTTGTTTTTCCAGTCGCTGTGGGCTGCAGGCACGCCGGACCACTGTAGAGGTGAGCCAACGTGAAAACCCGCCCGGGTCCATCTTGGCAACGCCGCCCTGATCTTCGAATTCTTCAGCCACAATAATCTCCCTCTTGTTAACTCAGCCTTGCAACAATGAAGTAAGCACCGACGACCACGTCGCTGGCGGCTCGTTTGCCGAGGCCCTGGTGATAGCGCAGGCGATGCCACATCTCGATCGAGCAACAGCCTCCGCGGCTTCCTGCTGCGTTCACTGTGTGCGCGGCGACCACCCACGACGTTGGCATCGACAGGCTGGGACATAATATTCCTCTTGCTGCGGATGGGACAGGATAATTGGCACTGCTGGCGCTGCATTGCACCCGCCCGCGCTTGAACGTGGCCAATAACATGTTGAGGCACAGGCGCAAAAGCACCCAATTTAAATGGATGGCAAGCATATTCCAGACTAAGCTGCACTCATGAACAGAGAAATCGCACTGATTACCGGTGCCTCCTCAGGTATCGGCGAAGCCCTGGCCGCGGAATTTGCCGCGGACGGTTTCGACCTGGTGCTGGTCGCGCGCACGGAAGCGAAGCTGCAGCATCTGGCCCGTTTACTGGAGGCCGAGCACGGCATCAAGGTCCGGGTGGAACCCACTGACCTCTCCAGGAAGGGAGCTGCCTCCCGGCTCGCGCGTTCACTGCAGCAGGCCGGGGTGTCGATTACGGCCCTGGTCAACAATGCCGGCGTGCTCGAACACGGCCGCTTCATCGACATCCCGACCACAAGGCATCAGCAGCTGGTGGACCTGAATATCAGCGGTCTGACTGGCATGTTGTCGGCATTTGTGCCACTCATGGTGGCCCACGGCAGTGGACGGGTGCTCAACGTTGCCTCGATCGCGGCATTTCAGGCGCTGCCTTCCCTGGCAACCTACGCGGCTACCAAGGCTTTTGTGTTATCGCTGACAGAATCGTTGTCGGAAGAACTGAAGGGCACTGGCGTTACGGTAACCGCGCTCTGTCCGGGCGTGACCGACACCAATATGATGAGCCAGGCCCGGGCCAAAAGCGATCAACTCAATATCCCCGACTTCATGATCGGGGACGCCGCTGACGTGGCGCGGGCGGGCTACCAGGCCTGCAAGCAGGGAGACGTCATCTGTGTGCCAGGCAGGCTAAACCAGGTCTCGACCTTCACCACACGCAATACGCCGCGGTGGCTGCTGCGGAAAGTGACCGGGCTGGTTGGTCGCTACACCACGCGCGACGAGTGAAGAGTACGTTCAGCCGCGCTTTACTCCCCACCCACCGGGACGTGCCAGGCGCCGCGCTGGTTCAAGGGTTACCGCGAGAGACACGGGTTCGCTGAAAGCTGTGCGGGCGCACCCACCACCAACACAGCACCACCAGCATGGCGAAAGCGGTATAGCATAGCGCAAACACCCACATCGGCGCGTCGTAGTAGAGCACTCTCTGCAACCAGTAACTGATAAAGGTGGTTTCGTAGGTCGACTGACCGCCACGCTCCCGCAGCATCATTTCCCAGGTCGTCAGCGGGCAGATACGACCCAGCCAGGATTGCCCTACCACCACTGCAATGGCCCCGAGGTGAACCAGGCGAAACCAGGGGTTGCGTACCCAGTCCCAGCTGCGCAGCCCCCCAGCGACGATGCATAGCAGACCGATGAGCACGAAGGCAACAAACGCAACGTGCAGAACCAGGATCGCATCGGCAGCCAAAACGAAGACGTTCATGACGCTGCCAACAGCACGCCTGTCACCTCACGCACAGGTTGCGCTGCGCACAGGCAGGCATTCCCGCGCGACCTGCCCGATTTCAGCCGGCTCGTATCCGCGTCCATAGCCTGCCGATTCCGTGGAAGATGATAATCGGGATAAAGAAGCAGGCCAGAAACAGCGGGCCGTTGAAATCCAGCTCTACAACGTACTGTGCCTGACCTGCTGACGAGGGTCTCTCGGGCTGCGCAATGATTTTCACATCCCGATGGATAAATGGACTGAGGATATCCTTCTTTAGTGGCTCCCGGTCCAGGCTACGCCATTCGATGATAGTGATGAAGCACAGCATGACACCCCATATGAGGCTGAAATGCGTGGCACGGTTAAATACTGTTGGATTCATTGGCCTTGAGTAACTGTGTTACAAATCATTACCCTTGAGTATTGCCGCTTGTGCGCGCTTTTACCACCACCAGCCTGCCCCTCGTTCACAGAAAAACAAGCTATGTTCTGACTGCAGTCCACCGCCACGCGTATCGACAGCCATTGCAGAAGAACGAACCGACTGCTTCAATGGGCGCTTATCAGGTGTGAGGTTCGAGTTCCATGGCAAACTGGAAGCTGTTCGGTAAAGTCCATCAGTTCGTATACCGTATAAGCAAGGGCAAGCTGGGCTCCAGCCTTGCGGGCATCGACATGGTGGTCATCTACTGCATCGGACGTAAATCCGGTCGCACCAGGCCCACCCCTATTGCCTGCTATCCCTATGGCAACAATGTCGCCGTTGTCGCTTCCAACAATGGCAGCGACAAAGACCCTGCCTGGTGGCTGAACCTGAAAGCAAACCCGAGGGTAGAGGTACAACTGGGGGCGGAGATTTTCCCCGTGGTGGCGGAGGAAATCGTCGGTGACGAGCGCAAAAAGCTGTGGCCGGAAATTATCAAGCGTAATCCTGCGCAACGTCGCCACCAGGAACACACCGACAGAGTGCTGCCGGTAATCTATTTGCGCAGGGTGTAGCCTGCTACCGAACACTAAAATTCAGCGTTGATCCGGAGTACGGTAACGTGTTCAGTTGTCAGTGAATGAACAACACCAGAATGCTCAAGATTTCTAACTTACGTGAAACATTGATCCGTCAGGCAGCCACGCTGACGCAGCAACTGGAGAGCGTCAGCGACGTGCTTGCACTTTTCCCGTTGCAACACTACGTCCAGCTCTGCGAATACCACGACAGCACCAACTACGCCTGTGACCTGCCAAAGCCCCAGGTGAACTACTTGCACAGGGTCGACGCGGCATACGATAGCGACACGGCGTGTGCATATAACCAGCTCGCACTGCTACAACTGTCATTAAACCTAGTGGATAAGACATGCTTCCTCGATCTCCCGACTGAACTGCAACAGCTCACCCTCCAGTGGTTAGAGCGCGTGCTAGAGGATGTGGGCAAGCAGGAGACAGGGTACTACGATGCGCTGTCACCGGACGCAAGGCAACTTGACAACCTGAAGAGGGATTTTGCGGTTTGTGCGGGTCGGGCGCTTCCCGTTGGCGGTGCCTGGATCGTGGAGCGGCGCCACCTGGTTTATGAGAAATTATTCACCGATAGACGTCCATCTGCCATCTCCGTTCAAACCGCGACGTCAGGCCCCTATGCGAGGGTGAAGAGCCTTGTGCAGAAATGCGGAGCCCGGGACTTCCTTATCGCGATGCGCAAGAGATGGTATGCGCTGAATGGTCGCTATAAAAACTATCTTGTGATTCACACCGCAGACCGCTATCGGCGGCTATTCTCGGAGCGCCAGCTTCGCGGGGCCTATCTGAATATCGCCCTGCTCCTCCAGTCTGAGGAGGACCTGGTCGGTCTCTATCGCAGTAGCTGGTTCCTTGATCCGCAGGTCGTCGCAATGGAACCCAAGCTCGCGTTTCTCTCTGCCACGCCGGTGAGTAACGGCGCCAGGTACGGGCCCTGTAAGCCGATTACCGGCAAGGATGTCGATGCCTTATTAAGTCGATCTCGTGTTCGCGCGGCGGCTTACGAACGCGGCGACTACCAACCCTGGGCCTGGGCATACCTGTGGCGCCGTGCCGAACTCCTGGCCTGGGCAGAGCGGGAAACACAGCCGCATACATAGTCCAGCATTGGATACCTGCTCAGGATCAATTCGCCTCTAGCTCAGCCCGCAATGCAGCCAGGATTGCATCCAGCGTCTCCGCTGACAGGAATACGTCAAGATCAATCTCGACGCCAAATTTTTCACAGGAATCCTCCAGCAGCGCCACGGCCGACAGTGAATCACCGCCCATATCCACAAAATTATCCGCCCCCTGGACGGATGCAAGCTGCAGTTCGCGCGCGACCGCATCCAGGAACCAATCCTCTAATGCCGACACCGTCTCCTGGTTCTGAACTGCCGTTGCTAAACCACTCGCGTTTACATTGACGCTGGTCAACGGCTCACTTTTCGGCAGTTCGAGTGCGTACCCGCAAGCAGACCAGGAACCCGGGTCCGCCATCGCGGCAAACACCTTGCGCTCTCCAGAGTAGGCCTCCCTGCCGTGAGCATAGAGCAGGTTGTCCAGCATCAACACATCGCCCGCCTGCCATTCGAACAGGGTGGTTGCGCCCTCGTAGGCTTGCCGGATGCTGCCCATGGTGTCATCGTCAATAGGCTGCCCATTGCCATAGTAGGTATTGTGCGGCAGGTTTTCTTCGCCGTGCTGGCGCAACAGTACATCCCGGAGGGACTGATCCAGGGAACTCACGTGCAGCGCCATGGCGTGGTTAAACCAGACTGTTTCATTGGTCAGCGGGTGCCGCAGGCTAGCCGGGCGGGTCTGGATGGTTCTCAGGCGGTCCTGGTCCAGCCAGGTAAACTGTATCGCGGCCTCGGTACAGTATTGCTCGAGCTCCTCCCTGGTCTCGACCTGGAAGACATCTCGCCAATCCATGCCCACGCCCTCCCCGAAGTTGCGGACGTACATCACCCCATGCTCTTCGAAGGGTGCGCGCAGTTCCGCTGGCAGGGTCTGGTAAATCTTGCGGCTGTCGGCAATCGGGGTACGCCCGCCCTGTGCAGCCGCTTTCTGGCAATAGAAGAATATCTTTCCCGGCCATCTCGAGGTGAAGGAGCTCTCGTTATGCAGCTGGATCCTGAACCCACTCGGCGTGTCCGTGGAGGTATAAACCTTACCTGCCACCAGGCTGCGCTTACTCGCCCGATCCTTGTAATCCATCCACTTCTCAACCAACGCACCGGTAAAGGCTTCAAAATCCTGCGCACTGCGTATCGCAAAGCCACGAAAAAGAATGGCCCCGTGTGCAGACAGTTCCTGCAGCAGTTCTTCCCGATTCGCCGCCAGCAGTTCATGCCATTCCTGACCAGCAGCGGGGCACACCTGCAGTGGTCCCCCCGGCGTGGCCGTGTCCAGCGCGCACATATTCAGATCACTCATTTATCAAGCACCTGCTATTTCGCCAGTCACTCTGGCTCCGTTCGTTGTCTTTCTACAATTACCATACATGACAAGGCAGTCCAGACTTTTCTGGACTTGGCAGCAGTTAACGACGTGCTACGCTGGACACCGTGGTTCCGCGATTGCGGTACTGATGCGAAAATTCACCACCTGGCTCCGTGAGCCAATATACTCTGGCGTCTAGCCCGGGCTTTGCCGGTCGCGGTGACCGTCGAATTTGGATCCGCTGCGCGTCAAGCCCTGCACGAAACGAGACAGTTTCAAACGGCACAATGGCGGAACCAGATACGCAGCAAGGGGTTGTAGACACATGAACTTTGATATTCCAAAAGACATCAGCAATTTCCTGAACGAGCTCGACGCCTTTATCGAGGCGAAGATAAAACCCCTGGAACAGGCGGACGATAACATCCGTTTCTTCGATCATCGCCGCGAGGATGCCCGCACGGACTGGGAGCGGGACGGGCTGCCCAATGAGCAGTGGGAGCAACTGCTGCAACAGGCCAAGCAGCTGGCAATCGAGGCAGGCATCTACAGCTACCCCTTCCCCGCCGAGCACGGCGGACGCGACGGCAGCAACCTGGGCATGGCCATTATTCGTGAACATCTGGCTTGCAAAGGTCTCGGCCTGCACAACGACCTGCAGAACGAGCACTCCGTGGTGGGCAATAATGTGGGCCTGCTACTCATGCTGGAGTACGGCACCGATGAACAGAAAGCCGAGTGGGTGGACGGCCTGAAAAACGCGACCCGTGGTTTCGCTTTCGGCATTACCGAACCCGAACACGGCTCGGATGCCACCTGGATGGAAACCGGCGCGGTCAGGGACGGGGATCACTGGGTCATCAACGGCGAAAAAACCTGGAACACGGGCGTGCATATCGCGCACAGCGACATGGTAATGGCCCGCACCTCAGGCAAACCGGGCGACGCCACCGGCATCACTGCCTTCCTGGTGCCCATGGATGCGCCGGGGCTCAAGGTCGAGGAGTACCTGTGGACCTTCAACATGCCCTCCGACCACGCCCGCGTGTCCTTGACGGATGTACGTGTGCCCGACTCGGCGATCTTCGGCGGCGAGGGCAAGGGCCTGCAGGTTGTGCAGCATTTCTTTAACGAGAATCGCATCCGCCAGGCCGCTTCAAGTCTTGGCGCGGCACAGTATTGCGTGAACGAGGCGGTGAAGTACGCGCGGGAACGGCAACCCTTCGGCAAGCCACTGGCGAGCAACCAGGCCATCCAGTTCCCACTGGTCGACCTTCAGGCTCGCTGCGAAATGTTGCGGGCGCTGATTCACAAGACGGCCTGGCTGATGGACCGTGACGGCGCCTTTTCGGTATCCGACAAGGTATCGATCTGCAACTACCAGGCCAACCGCCTGTGCTGTGAAGCGGCGGACACCGCCATGCAGGTCCACGGTGGGCTGGGTTATTCCCGTTACAAACCCTTCGAGCACATTTACCGCCACCACCGGCGCTACCGCATCACCGAGGGCGCCGATGAAATACAGATGCGCCGGGTGGCCGGTTACCTGTTCGGCTTTATGCAACAACAAAAACCCAAAGGGGTGGATTAGTCGCCATGGATTCGACTTTTCTCGCTGCGCTGAAGGCAGTGCTTAAACGTCAGGTCACCGGTTTCCGGGAGTTAAGGGAGTGCCAGCAACTCACTGCCGGCGCCAGCCAGGAAACCTATCGCCTGCTGGTGGCAACCGACAGGGGCGAACTGCGCTACGCGTTTCGCCGCAACCAGGCCGCCGGCAAGGATGCGTCGAACCTGGGCACCGTTGGCCTGGCCACGGAGGCAGAATTACTGCAGTTGGCCGCAGAGGCCGGCATCCCGGTACCCGAGGTTATCTACCTGCTGGAGGAGCGTGACAAGCTCGGTGAGGGCTTCCTGATGCAGTGGCTCGAAGGCGAGACCTTGGGCCAGCGTATTGTGCGCTCCGAGTCACTGGCGGACGTCCGGCCGCGATTGGCCAGGCAGTGCGGCGAGGTGCTGGCGCGGCTGCATGCCATCGCAATCGATGACGATGCGCTAGCCGGGCTCCCTGCCGTCACGCCGGCCGCACTGGTGCAAGAGACATGGGATTCCTACCAGGCCCTGGATATACCGGCGCCCATGATCGACTTCACCGCGCGCTGGTTGCTCGATAACCTGCCGGTGAATTCACGGCGTACCCTGGTGCACGGTGACTTCCGCAACGGCAACCTGATGGTCGACGAGTCCGGGGTTGTCGCGGTACTGGACTGGGAGCTGGCCCAGATCGGCGACCCCGTGCGCGACCTGGGCTGGCTGTGCGTGAACTCATGGCGCTTTGGCATCAGCGATCTGCCGGTGGGTGGCTTTGGCACGATTGACGAGCTGTTGGCGGGATACCAGGAGCAATCCGGCATTGCCGTCAGTAAGGAAGCACTGCATTTCTGGCAGGTATTCGGTTCATTCTGGTGGTCTGTGGCCACGCTTAACATGGCTGCCTCCTGGCGCAGTGGCGAGACCCCCAGCCTGGAGCGGCCGGTGATCGGCAGGCGCTCTTCCGAAGCACAGATGGACTGCGTCAACCTGATCATCCCGGGTGACTTTGACCCGCCAGACCCGATCGAACTGGACCAGGGCACGCAGTTGCCGATGCCCGCTGAACTGCTGGAAGGCGTGCGCAACTTTTTGCAAGACGAGGTCGCGGCCGCCGACAGCCAGCGTTTCGGGTTCCTGGCAAAAGTCGCTGCCAACTCGCTGGGCATCGCCCAGCGCGAATTCCTGTACGGCCCGGCACTTGCCCTGGAAGAACAGGAACGACTTGCCGCCTTGCTGGGTAAAGGATCACTGCAGCGACTGCGCAGGCAGCTCAGCTGCCAGTTGCGCGACGGAATGGCCCTGGATAGTGACGGGCTGGCCGAGCACCTACGGCGCACCATCGCCGGCCAGTTGAGTATCGACCAGCCCGGCTACTCTGCACTGCGTTTTTCCCGAGCGAACCCGTAGGAGCGGCTACAGCCGCGATTCATTTGGGTCCTGGATCGCTTATACGCTGCTGTAGCCGCTCCTACAGCGCTCTAGCTAGGTCAGTTCCACCCCGCCCGCAACGGGCACCACCGTGCCGGTCATGTAGGCGCCCGCGGTACTGCACAAAAAGATGGCCAGCCCGCCAATATCCGCAGGCTCCCCGAGCCTGCCCAGGGGGATGTGTGAGATGACCATGTCCTTCACGCCCTCATCACTGACCAGGTGTTTGGTCATCTTGCTGGGGAAGAAGCCCGGAGCGATGGCATTCACCGTGATGTGCTTGCCGGCGAGGTCCCTGGCCAGACCCTTGGTGAGGTGCAGAATGGCAGCCTTGCTGGCCATATAGGAGTATGCGCTCTGGCTTTCCGTGAGCAGCCCAGCCACTGAACCAATATTGATAATGCGCGCAGGCGCCGCCTCTGCAGCGCCCGCCTGTAACAGTGGCACCAGCTTCTGAACCAGGTAAAAGGGCGACTTCACATTGAGATCCATCACCTTGTCCCAACCGGACTCCGGGAACGCCTCCAGTGGCGCGCCCCAGGTGGCACCGGAGTTATTGACCAGGATATCCAGGCCATTACCCGCCTGCTCTATATCCGCCGCCAGCGCCGCGATGTTGTCCACCGTGGACAAATCGTAGGGGAATGCCCTGCACTCCCCGTACCGGGCCATCTCACTGACTGCCGCTTCACAATCCTCCGCCGAGCGCGACGAAATATAGACCCGCGCACCAGCCTGCAACAGGCTTTCGGAAATCATGCGGCCGATACCCTTGGCGCCACCGGTGACCAGGGCGGACTTACCGCTGAGACTGAACAGTGAATCAAGATAATCTGACATGCTTGCTGTGTTTCCTATTTGTTAATGGATTTAAACGACCCCGCTGGCGATGGCGACAGGCTACAGCCCTGCGCCCTACGCGGCAGTATTCGGCTCAGCGATTACGCCCCAGGGTCTCGTGGGCGTCAACCCATTCATTTTTGCCGGTGTCCTTGTCACGCCGTGTGGCAGCACCCAGTGACAGCTCTCCGGCAACGACTGTGGCCGCGGCAATCTCCAGCAACTTGTAGGCTTTGCCCTTGCCGTAGCAACCCATCAGTTCCAGGCACTCGCGCTGGGTTGCCAGGCCAGTACCGCCGCCGTAGGTCGCCATGACCAGTGCCGGCAGGGTGATGGAGAAGTAGAGGTCGCCTCGGCGGTCGACATAGGAGTAAACAGTGCTCTGGGCCGCTTCGCCCACGCAGGCCGCATCCTGGCCAGTGGCAATATACAGGGCCGCCAGGCCGTTGACCGGGTGTGCGGCGTTGCTGGAAGAACCGGCAATATAGGAACTCATCAGGCTGATGGTCTGCCCGTACGCCATTTGCTTGGGGGTGATTCGCAGCAGGTTTTGCAGCACATCACTGGGTATGGTCAGCTCGGCGGTAACACGGCGCCCCCGGGTACCGAGTGAATTGACCGCAGAGGGTTTCTTTTCGGTATCGAAATTACTGGACAGCATGTAGTGCCGCAGCTGGGGGTATTGCTGGCTGATCCACTCACAGGCGACATAGGTCGCGCGCCCGGTCATATTCTGGCCGGCAGCGTCGCCGGTGGTGTAGTTGAACCGGGTGTTCACCCAGTTGTGATATACGTAGCTCTCTATGTCGACCAGCTTGCCCACCGAGGTAGTGGCTTCTGCCTGGGCCTTGATCTCGGCAAAGTGCTCCTTCAGCCACAGTGAAAAATCACGCGCCTCCCGACCGGAGCGGAACACAAACGCCGGGGCCCGCTGCATCGCTTCGCCACAGACGGTGGTGGTAACACCGCCGCTCTCGCGGATCACCCGCATACCGCGGTTGTAGCTGGCGATCAATGTGCCCTCGATGGTCGCCATGGGCACATAGAACTCACCCTGGGCGTGCTCGCCGTTCACCAGCAGCGGGCCGGCCACACCAATGGGCACCTGGGCCACGCCAAACAGGTGCTCGCAGTTGCCGTCCATACTGGCAGGGTCAAAGCTGTATTGACGGATGTGTTCCAGGGTGGCGCCCGTCTTTTCCTCCAGGAACTGCTGGCGCTGGCCAATGATGTCGGCGCTGTAGTCGTTTTCGTTACTGCGGGGAATTTTATTGCTCATGAAATTTTTATCCTTCTACCATCAAGCTATATACGCCATACTTTAACACCGCGACAGGCCAGGTTGTTAGCCAGAGAGCGCGGCCCGGAAAGGGCCTGCGCTCTGCCCCGACTCAACAGGCCGCCGCCCTGCCCCAGCCGACATGCCGGCAAACCTTGCGGGCGGATGCCCATGGTACTATCGGCCGCTCACACGATCAGGAGTGCACTGTGTCCATCGACTGCCGTACCCGACGTCATTGCGAGCGCAAGCCCCTGGAGCGGGACGAAATCTTCGATTCGCTTATTCCCCGGGTCCTGGTGCGCAATGCCGCAATCGCCGCCAGGGGGCTGCGGTACAAGAAACTCCCTGCCCTCTCAATCAGTGTCGCGGGCCGCAGCGTCACCTTGCGCGACCAGGGCGGCGAACTCCGCCTCGAGGCGGGCGACGCAGCCGATAGCGTTCGCGCACAACTGGACAGCGATGCATTGTCGGATCTCGTCCAGGACTGGGCAACGACCATGGGGCTGGCCATGAATTCGCGCGTCAGGATCGTCCGCGGCAGCTTCGAACACTGGCTTGGCTGGGAACCGGTGCTCCGTGCCCTGTTCGACGGACGCCCTGTACATGAAGCTGGGGCGATCACCATGACTGGCCTGGACGGCAGTGAACTCGACCTCAGTCGAGGCTTCGAACTCGATGATGATCATGTCGAGATTTCTCACTTTTTACACCAGGCAGGGTTCCTCCATGTACGCGGCGTATTTACCGAGGACGAGATGGCGGCTGTGTCCGCAGATCTCGACGCGGCCCTGGCACGCGCCCGGCCCGATGATGGTGCCTCCTGGTGGGCGGGAGATTCGAAGGGAGTGCAGCAAGCGGTGCGCGTACTGTTTTTCCATGAACAATCTACCGCACTACGCAGACTGATGGAGGACGAACGCATCGGCTGGCTGGCCAATATTACCGGCGACAAACTCGTTGGCAGCGTAGAGGGCTCGGGCAAGCTGGGCGCGGAAGGCCTGATCAAACCACTCGACATCAGGACGGGGCTGTCAGACCTGCCCTGGCACAAGGACTGTGGCCAGGGGCGCCACTCTTACCTGTGCAACGGCCTGACTGTGGGCATTTCCATAACCGGGGCGGACGAACGCAGCGGCGCCCTCGGGGTGGTACCCGGCTCCCACCGCGCCAATGTACAAAGCGCGGGCAAAGACGACAGTCTCGATCTGCCGGCAATCAAACTGGTCACGCAAACCGGGGACATTACCGTGCATTGCAGTGATACGCTCCACCGCGCCTACCCTCCGATCGAACGTCCACGCAAGGTCGTCTACACCAGCTTGCAGCAACCGCTTATGCCGGGCGACGTGATCGACGACGTTCCCGCGGAAAAACAGCGTGCGGCCAGGGCAAAGCTGACCAATGTGCAGGAGCGCATTGCCGACACAGAATCGCCAACCTGAGGCTGCGTTATCTCGCAGATGGCGACGACCCGCATTTCATTGGGCGAAGGTGATGCAGCGCCTGCACTAGACCCGCCCTTGAGTGGGCGCATCCATCGCCTGCAAATTGGATATCGCTTTCTCGAGCGCCTCTTCACGGGTCTCAGCCAGTTGCGCCCCGGGGATTAATTCGAAGACGCCCAGGCGTTCCAGCGTCGTCTTGACCTGGTCACGCGGTTTGACGATGAACACCCTGCGCTCCTGACCCACCGCATCCCTGATGGTGTTTTCGATCGCCAGGGAAATGGTGGTATCGATCAATGGCACTTCCTTGAGATCCAGCACAATCGACTGATACCTCTGGATGTTGTTATGCTCCCTGGCAATCGCCTTTGACATACCGAAGATCATCGGGCCACTGAAATACACCAGCAGGACTTTGCCGGCAGCGCTGTCAAGCAGTTGCTTTTCTTTGGGTGTAAGCGGTACTGCATCATCCGCATCACTCATGGCCTTGATACTGTTGTTCTGCACGGCGCTGAGGCGCTCGATGGTGATGATGTTGGCGATAAAGACGCCCAGGCCAACCGCTACGATCAGATCGATAAACACTGTAAGCAGCATCACCCCATACATGATCAGTGTCGCGTGCAGCGACACCCTGTGCGCCCGTTTCACAAAGCTCCAGTCGAGAATATTCAGGCCCACTTTCAGCGCAATGCCAGCCAGCACGGCCAGGGGGATGGTTTTTGTCAGTTCAGCCGCACCCAAAACCACTACCACCAGTACCAGTGCCCTGACGACACCGGATAGGGCCGAGCGTGCCCCTGTCTGAATATTCACCACGGTTCCCATGGTGGCACCTGCTCCGGGCAGGCCTCCGAACAAGCCGGCCATGAGGTTTCCCACGCCCTGACCAACGAGTTCTTTATCGGACTTGTGTTCCTGTCGCGTGAGACTGTCGGAGATAACCGAGGTCAACAGCGCATCGATGCAACCAAGGGTGCCCAGCACCATGCCATCGAGCAACATGGACGTGACTTGTTCCGGTGTGAAGGTTGGCAGGATGATACTGGGCAGACCGAGCGAGATCTCCCCTATCCTGCGAATATCCACGTCCGCCAATAGCGTGAGGGAAACAACGGTTCCCAGCACCAGTGCCAACAGTTGTGGCGGCAGGTAACGACCGATTTTCTCCGGCGTGAAGAACAGGATCGCGAGAGTGAAAACGCCCAAAAGCGTTTCCTGTGGTTTGATATTCGTCCACAAGTCCGGGAAGCTGGCCAAGGTGGCGGTCACTCCACCCGGTGGCGATGCCTGCCCGAGGAATGGCGCAATCTGCAACAGGATAAGGATCACCCCGATACCCGACATAAAACCGGATATCACGCTGTAAGGCATGAGGGTGATGTATTTCCCCAGTCTGAGTGTGCCAAGCAGGATCTGGAAAACGCCGGCAATCATCACCACGGTGAACGCCATGGCCAGCCCATGCTCAGGTTCACTGGCAATCATGGTGGTAATGACGGCGGTCATCACCACCGTCATCGGGCCCGTGGGTTCTGAAATCAGCGTGGGCGTGCCACCAAAAGTGGCCGCGAAAAATCCCACCAGGATGGCGCCGTACAACCCGGCTTCGGCGCCTGCACCAGAGGCCACACCAAACGCCAGGGCCATGGGCAGAGATACGATGGCAGCGGTGACACCCCCAGAGATATCGCCCCGTAGATTGTTGAACTCGAAGGTATTGAACACACTTTTCATGTAGGCAGCCGCAACTATCCGCTTGTTTGCTTCGTAAAGATCGCAGGTTTGCGCGCGAGAATAGCAAACCCTGCCTGCAACTGCATTGTCAGGGACAGCAACCTCAAATCACCACGAGCGAATTAGCCGTTCAGGTATGCACGAACAACCTGATTGCCGCGTCACACAGCGCGGCAAATATGCCCTATACTTTTGGCGCTTCGGGGCCCCAACCCTCGCGGCCCAGTTTGAGACCTTTGCAAGAGCAATGAGAAATGCCCATACGACGACGCCAGTTTCTGCTCACCACGGCTCTACTCAGTTCCGGCCTCCTGCCCGCCGCGGCCAGGACGCCCACAGTGAAGTGGCGCGCCAGCGCTGCCCTGCCCATCCGCACACAGGAGATCTATCCCACAGTCCATAACGGCAGGCTGGTAGTGGCCGGAGGCATTTCGCGCAGACTCGGTGCGCCCTGGTTCTCGGAACAGGCCTACTCCTACGATCCTGCGACGGACGCATGGACTGAACTCGCGGCATTACCCGAAGCTCTGCACCATGCCGCCCTAACCGTACACGATGGAGACGTCATCCTTGCGGGCGGTTTCAACGGCGCTTATAGCCACGTGTGGCGAATGCGTGGTGCAGTGTATCGCCTGCTCGAGGAAGGCTGGGTGAACGACGGCAACCTGCCACGGCCACGCGCCGAGGGTGTGCTGACCACCGGTCCCGGCGGCACCGTTCACCTGGTCACCGGCCAGTCGCCGCGCGGCGAGGACAACAGCCAGCGATCAGACCATGTGGAAGTGGTCGATCACTGGATTCGCGCCCCGGGCAGCCGCCGCTGGGAGTCACTCGCGCCCATACCGACCGCGCGCAACAGTGCCACCGGTGGCTGGGTAGGAGAACAACTGATCGTCAGCGGCGGTCGCACCGCCTCGGGCAACCTCGACACCACAGAGATTTACGACCTGCGAGAAGACCGATGGCGTTCGGCCGCGCCGCTACCCCTGGCCCAGGCCGGAACAGCCAGTGCCGTTGTCGATGACGGCCTGATCATTTTTGGCGGTGAGATCTTCCAGCCGGAAGCCGCGGTGTTTCCCAACGTCTGGCGTTACTCACTCAGCAACGACAGGTGGACGGAACTGCCGCAGATGCCTACTCCGCGACACGGCATCGGTGCCGGCCGTATCGGCGACGAAGTGTTCGTCATCGGTGGCGCCACGGAACCGGGTGGCAGCGGAACCAGTGATGTGAACGAGGTATTGGTGCTGCCAGTGGGCGGGAACGGCCAGTAGGCGGTCGATATTCGTTTAAAAGCTGAGCCCGGAAGCTGACCGGCATCCAGGACAGGATGCCGGCCAGTGTGCCAGGCGCTAGGCAGCGTCGGCGGACATTGCCTGTACGTCACTGGCGGAAAGGCGCTTCCCGCCAATGGCCCAGTCACCCCCTTCGAACTCCTTGATTCTCACCCAGGTGACGGGGCGCATGGCTTCTCCTTCCACCGCGATCATCGCCTCAGTGACCTTCTCAATGAGTTGTTCTTTCTGCTCGGGGGTAAACACGTTCTTGATAACGTCAATGGTTACGAGCGGCATGGTAGTTCTCCTTACAGTTGATTTGTCGTGGTCGGCAACAATCTCTTCGTTGCCAGTGATTGTATTGTGCGGGCGTCGGCGCCCCGGTGCTTGAAGATCCCATGAGGATTTCATGGGGAATTTATGGAGCTCTGAAAGTTTAATGGCAACAAAGGGTTAGCCGCCCATGAAGCCCTCAACTACACTCCCGTACATGATCTACGCGTTCGACATGCTTGAACTCGACCTCGCCAGGGCGGAACTGCGCGCCAATGGCAAGCCCAGGCCAGTGGAGCCGCAGGTGTTCGCCCTGCTGGCTTACCTCGTCGAACACCGGGACCGACTGGTAACGCGCGATGAACTGCTTGAGAAGCTGTGGCAGGGCCGTGTGGTCAGTGACGCGGCGCTCGCCAGCCGTATCAAGTCGGCGCGCAAGGCTGTCGATGACGACGGTCAGCGACAGGCGGTCATTAAAACGGTTCACGGGCAGGGGCTCCGGTTTGTGGCGGCGGTAAGCGTGATGCCATCTATAAGTACCGTGGCGGCAGAACCTGCAGCCAAGCCCATGGCAAACGAGGCCGCCCCGGTGGGCAGGCCGTCAATCGCCGTGTTGCCGTTTCGCACCCTCGGCGACACGGGCGGCCTGACCGCCATTGCCGATGGCCTGCCCCATGAACTGATCACCGAACTGGCAAGGCTGCGTTGGCTGTTTGTGGTTGCAAGGGGTTCATCCTTCAGGCTCCGGGGTGATGAACTGGATCCGCGCACCGTGGGCGAATTGCTGGGGGTGCGCTATTGCCTTTCAGGGACGGTGGAGCTGCGCGGAGAAGCGTTGACCGTTACCGCCGAACTGTCCGACACCCGGGGCGGCGAGGTGGTCTGGTCTGAACGCTACCAGGACAACCTGAATGAACTGCATAGTATGCGCGCAGATATCCGCAGCAGCACGCTGGCTGCCCTGGAGATACAGATACCACTGCACGAAGCGGCTGGCGCAAGGCTCGCGGTGCCGGAGAGCCTTGATGCGTGGTCGGCCTATCACCTCGGGCTGCAACATATTTATCGATTCAGCCGTGCGGATAACTCGCTGGCCGCTGACTTGTTCACCCGGGCGGTGGAGCAGGACCCGGGCTTCTCCCGCGCGCACGCGGGCCTGTCCTTTGTGCATTTCCAGACGGCTTTCCTCAGGCACACCGACGATGTTGCCGGCGCCACCGCCCTGGCCCGAGAGCTGGCGCTGCGTGCGGTCGATCTCGACCCACTGGACCCCTTCGTCAATTTCACCATGGGTCGCACCTACTGGCTGGAAGGCGACCTGGACCGGGCGCTGTCGTGGCTGGAACGGGCCACCGACCTCAGTCCCAATTATGCGCAGGGCTTCTATGCCCGGGCCTGGACAGAGACCATGGCCGGGAACGCCGGTACCAGCCGCGAACACCTCGACCTCGCGATGCGTCTCAGTCCGCTGGATCCGCTGTACTATGCGATGCTGGCGGCCCGGGGGCTGACCCATATCGCCGCCGGCGACTATCGCGAAGCGGCCGAGTGGACCGACCGCGGTGCCCGCTCGCCGGGTGCCCATGCGCTGATTGCAATGATTGCCGCCGCCGCACACGTGCTTGCCGGCGACACGCAGCGTGCACAGTACTGGGCCGGCGAGGCCCGCAAGATCAACCCTGCCCTGACCCGGACCGAATTTTTCGGGGCGTTCCCCATGCGCTCACCTGCGCTGCATCGCGCGCTGAACACCGCGCTCCAATCGCTGGGCTTCTAGGGGCGCTGGCGGCAGGCCTTGTGTGTTTATGGGTGGTGGAGAGCGAGGGATTGGGCGGTATAGCAACCTCGCGGACGAAACTGAAAATCGGCTTTGTTATAAGGTTCCGCGCGAGGGATTGATCAGAACAGCCTTGGGGCTGCTCTGACCCTGCGGGCGCCTGCGGCGTCTAAATTCGCCTCCAAGGCGAATTTGTCGAACCGGAGGTTTGAACCAAGTCCTCGCTCAACGCCGCTAACGAAAAAGGGCTGCCTTTTGAGGGCAGCCCTTTTTCGTTAGATGGCGGAGAGCGAGGGATTCGAAACTTCACAGAGTGAAATTGACGCCTACGAATGCCCTTCAATGCCCTCAAAATCAAAGGGTTAGAAAAACGGGGTTGGCATTGGATGGCATTTGAGGGCGGGGGCGTGGTCCCAAGGTGGTCCCATGAGCCCTGTATCGTGGGCAATAGTATGGATTCCTTCTCACTAGAATATTTTGACGTCTATGCGCCAGAATGGTGAATGGTACCCAACCAATCATAGAATGAGGTACCGTCGCCCTCATTGCCAAAATGCTATGAAACGTTCTTGTTTTAAATCAATTGTCGTTATGCGCACGACCCCAGTATTGATGGGCTTGGATTCATTGTGGCGACGCTTAAAGATATAACGATAGCGGATGACCGCCGAGGATTTGCAACAATCACCACAACAAATCGCTCACTAACTCAATCCACGTACAGGCACCAGCGCACCGTGCACCGCCCTGGCAGCCGGAGAAAGCAGGAAGCAGATAACGCTGGCCAGGTCGTCTGGTGACACCCAATCGGCAGGGTCGCTGGCGGGCATTGCAGCTCGGTTAGCGGGCGTATCAATGACCGTAGGCAGCACGGCATTGACATTGACACGCCTGGTTTTTAGTTCCTCTGCCAGCGTCTCGGTGAGACGCATCACCACACTCTTGGACGCACAGTAGGCCCCCATCAAACCCTGCCCTTCACGCGCGCCAAAAGCGCCGACATTGACGATACTTCCCGAGGGCTGTTCCAGCAGCACAGGAACAGCGGCCTTGATGGCATTGCGCATGGTAGCCACATTCAGACTGAACATGAGGCCCCACTGCTCGTCATCCGAGTCCCAGCTCTCGGTACCCATGGCAAAGCCGCCGGCGAGATTGACCAGGCTGTCGAAAGGTCCGAGACTCTGTATCAACTCGCGTGTGGCATCGGCATTGGTGAGATCGACCGCATGACAATCAGGAAGACTCTCGTCGCGGGCAATATCCAAACGAATAACACGAGCGCCCTGGGATTCAGCGACTGCGCATACAGCTCTGCCCAGCCCGCCCAGTGCACCAGTGATTACAACTGTGCGATTTTCCAATGGTTTCACTATTTGACTCCAAAATTGTTAAGAGCAGCCCCTCGGATGCTATCGGGAATTTCAAGCACTTCCACATGAAGAGGCGAGGAACTCTCGGATGATCGCGTTAAACTCGTCATTCTGATCGCCAGCAACCATGTGCCCCGCCGCGGCAACATCTACATAGCCAGCGTGGGGTATCAGTTCCGCCAGGTGCGCCACCCCCTCCGGACTCACCACGCGGCTCTGTCCTCCCCGCACCACCAGGGTAGGAACATCGATTAGCCTGGCAGCCTCTTCCATTCGCCGTGCCATGGCCTCGATGTAATCGGGTGAGCCTGCACCGTTGTGGACCGCAGGATCCCAGTGCCAATAGTAGCGCCCATCGCTGCGTTGCCTCAGGTTCTTGAGCAGGCCATCATTGCTGGAACGCCGAGAGCGATGCGGCAGATACTGCGCAACTGCATCGGCCGCAGCTTCAATCGACACAAATCCACCGGGGTTGGTGGACATGAAATCAATCACTTCCTGTACGCCAGCCGTCTCCATGCGCGGTACAACATCGACCAGCACGAGTGCCCGCGCGCGGGGCAGCCGCTGTTCACCCTGACCAATTAGCGAGACCACGCCACCCAATGAGGCGCCCACCAATACCGGCGCCGAAGGCAAGGTGGCCACGATGAGCCCCAGATCGGCAATATAGTCATCCAAGGTGTAACGGCCAAGGGGGCACCATTGGCTCTCCCCATGTCCTCGCAAATCAGGAGATATCACCCTGTATCCCGCTGCCACCAATTCAAAGACGGCCTTGCTCCAGGAATGGCGCGTCTGGCCTCCCCCGTGTAGCAGGATAACTGGCTGACCTGTCTCGGGCCCGCCGATATCTGCCGCGAGCGTCAGTCCGCTCGCGGTTTCGAACCTTGTCTCCTGCAAGTGATCAGTCAAATTCAAACTTACAGATACTCGACGGGGGGAATTGTCACCACCAGCCCGTCCAGCTCGGCGTTCAAATCAATCTGACAGGCCAGCCGACTCTGCTCGGAGACATTCAGCAATTCGTTGAGCATCATGGCTTCGATGGGGCCGGGCCCTCCCAGGGTATCGCTGTAGCTGGCATCCAACTGGCAGTGGCAAGTCGCGCAAACACAGGCGCCGCCACAATCGGCCAGCACACCTTCAACATCGTGCGCCACGGCCAGTTCCATCAGTGTCGTTTCACCAGTCACGGTGGCCTCCACTTTGCGACCACTGGCCTCAATAAAGGTGATGGTTGTCATGTCATACACTCCTAACCCAGGTGGGCAAGTATCTCACCCAGGCGGTGTTCACTGGATATTTCTTCCCGCTTTGGGGATATTTTCGGAAACCAGGCTAAGCATCAAAACCCTTCAGAACATTGACCACATTGACGCCTACTTCGTCGACGTCATAGCCACCTTCCATCACGAACAGGGTGGGAATATCGAGCGCGCCGATCATCTGGCCGGTAGTCAGAAAATCGGGAGAGGTCAGCTTGAAGAAACTGATCGGATCGTTCTCAAAGGCATCCACGCCCAGGGAGACAACCAGGTACTGGGGTGAGAATTCGCCCACCCGGGCCAGGGCATCCGCCAGGGCCTCCCGCCATTGCGCAAATGGCGTTCCCGGTGGCATGGGATAGTTGCGGTTATAACCGGTACCCAGCCCCGAGCCAGTCTCATCGGCATAACCGAGAAAGTGCGGGAAGGCATCCTCGGGATCCCCATGCAGGGAGCAGAACAGCACATCGTCACGCGCGTAGAAGATATCCTGGGTACCGTTACCGTGATGAAAATCGATATCGAGGATGGCAACGCGCTCGGCGCCGTGATCGCGCAGGTATTGTGCCGCGATGGCCGCATTATTTAGGAAACAATAGCCGCCATACATATCCAGCGCGGCGTGGTGACCGGGAGGGCGGCACAGGGAAAACACCCCGCGCTCCCCATCCAGCAGGGCTTTTGCACCCGTGAGCGCCACGTCCTTGGATGCCAATGCCGCCGCCCAGGTGCCCTCGGAGATTGAGGTTTCCGCCGCCATGGCATAGTAGCCGACCTTGCCATCGATAAACCTTGGCACCCGGGACTGCATACGCCTGGCCGGCCAGACACTGGCAATCACCTCCCCCGCATAGCCCGCGTCCTGCCACTCCTGCCAGGCGGTCTCGAGAAAAGCGATGTAGTCGGCGTCGTGCACCGCCAGTACCGGTTCCAGCGAAAACGCCTCCGGGGGTGAAATTTCGCCGAGGCCCGACTCCCGCACCACCCTGAGCACGGTTTCCGCCCGGGACGGCTTCTCGAAGGGCTGCACCAGCTCCCCCCCGTAGAGCTCTGTCCTGGCATCCCGCAGGCGGTGCTGCTCACTGTAAATCGTTCTCATACCGCATTACTCTATCACTGTAATGGCGCCCTCGGGACACCAGGAAGCGCCAAGCCTTGCTGCCTCCTCCTGCCCCTCGACGACAGTGAACTCACCCATGCTGTTATAACCGGTGTCGTCCAGTTCATAGATTTCCGGTGCTTGAGAGGCGCACATGGCGTGGCCCTGGCACTTATCGCAATCGACTACAATCTTCATTCCCTATCTCCAATTCCCGGCCAAAAAACACCGGCTAACACGGAATTTATACTATACACTTATGTAAAGCTTAATTATCATAAGGGTCGCTGTCAACGCGCCCACACAGGATACGAAGAATGCCCCTCACAACACACTACGAATCACTGTACATCGGTGGAAGCTGGGTAAAGCCTAAAGGCGGCGAAGCCTATACCGTGATTAACCCTGCCACCGAGGAAGCCGTCGGCGAGGTACCGGTTGGAACGGCCGCCGACGCCGATGCCGCCATTGCCGCTGCCAGGGAAGCGTTCGATCACGGCCCCTGGCCCAGGATGGATTGGCGCGAGCGCGCGGTGATTCTGCAGCAATTCCACGATGTCCTGGTTGCCAGGAAGGACGAGATTGTCCAGCTCTGCGTTGCGGAAGCCGGGTCCATCATTCCCGTCGCCAGCATCATGCAGTTTGATATGGCCCTGGACGGCCTGCAGTACTATATCGACCAGATTCAACGCCGCGAATTCGTCATACCCAGCTCCGTCTCGGCACACACCAACTGGGCCACAGGCGGCGAAACCCTCGGCAGCACCGTCAAGGTGTACGAGCCACTGGGTGTGTCCGTGGGCATTACCGCCTACAACTACCCGTTTTTCCTGAACCTGGCCAAGCTGGGCCCCGCCCTGGCGTCCGGCTGCACCTTTATTCTGAAGCCGGCGCCCCAGACGCCTCTGGAAGCGATGATTCTGGGCGAGATCGCAAGCGAAGTGGGCATTCCTCCCGGCGTCTTCAGTATTGTCACCGGTGGCGTAGACGTGGGCGAGAAACTGACCACGGATCCCAGGGTGGACCAGATATCCTTTACCGGGTCGGACAAGGTCGGCGCGATAATCCAGGCCCAGGCAGCCCCCTCTCTCAAGCGAGTGGCCCTCGAACTGGGCGGCAAATCCGCCATGATCGTCTGCGAAGACGCCGACCTGGAACAGGCGGCCTTCGCCGGTGTGGTCAATTTCACTAACCAGTGCGGCCAGGGCTGTATTCTGCAAACACGGCAGCTAGTGCACAATTCCATCAAGGATCAGTACATCGAGATGCTCAAGGCGATGGCAAGCCAGGTAAAAATGGGCGACCCCGCCGACCCCGATACCGGCATGGGGCCACTGATCAGCGCCGCACAGCGCGAACGGGTGCTCGCCTATATCGAACAGGGCAAGTCCGATGGCAATTCGCTGGTCTACGGCGGCAGCATCCCACCGGGTCTGAATCGCGGCTTTTTTGTCGAGCCTACGATTTTCGACTGCCCCAGCAACAGTACAGCGATTGCCCAGGAGGAAATTTTCGGCCCGGTAGTCTGCGTCATCGGCTTTGATACCGAAGACGAAGCCATTGCTATCGCCAACGACTCACAATACGGCCTGAGCGGCGGTGTCTTTTCACAGGACCCCGGCAGAGCCTACCGTATCGCCATGCAGATGCGCACCGGCGGCGTACTGATCAACGGGGGTGGCGGCCGGCTGAATCCCAGCGTACCCTTTGGAGGGTATAAACGGTCCGGCATTGGCCGCGAATACGGCGAAGAAGGCCTGAACGAGTACCTGGAAATCAAGGTCATCGATTTCCGGGCCGCCTGAACCGCTCGTGCACCCAGGCGAAGACAGACAACAGAATTCCGAGGAAGAGTGAATCAGTGGGAAATCCCGTACCAAGAACACTACCCGACGTTGAGCCGCACACCGAGGCATTCTGGACGGGGGGTAAGTCAGGCCATCTGATGATCAACCAGTGCCAGGCCTGCCAGCGCTATGTTCACCCCCCCGTGCCCATGTGCCCCTCCTGTCACAGCAGAGACGTCACCGCGGTAGCCGTGTCAGGCATGGCCACGGTGGCGTCCTATACCGTCAACCATATGCCCTGGGTGCCAGACCTGCCCGTGCCCTATGTGTTCGCCGCCGTGGAACTCGACGAACAGCAGGGCCTGCACTTGAGCACCGAAATTATCAACATCGATCCCGAGGCGGTGTCCATCGGTATGCCGGTGCAGGTGGTATTCGAACAGCAGGAAGATATTTACCTCCCCCTGTTTGAACCCCGGTCGTAAATGGGGGACAGACCACATTTAATGCCATTTAAAAGTGGTCTGTCCCCAATAACTATCTACCCGGCTAACTTACTCGGCAGGCCGCGCTCAACTATTTCAGCCGCCTCGGCAACAATGCGCTCCACCAGTTCACTACAGCTGGGAATATCGTCGATCAGGCCAACCACCATACCGGTGGTAATCACCCCCCGATCCTTGTTGCCCTCCAGCCAGGCCTCTCGCTGTCGCGGCCCTGCCACCAGCTCGCGGACATCTTCAAACTGTAAATCCTGGCCTTTATCCCGCTCTATCTGCAGGACAGCTTCGGTTACCTCGTTCTTCAAGAACCGCGCCGTATTGCGCAGGGGGCGATAGAGCAAGCGGGTATCCCGCTCAGACGACTCGACATAGGCGCGCTTGATATTGTCGTGGACAGGGGCTTCCCGGGTCGCAACAAACCGGGTACCCATATTGATGCCTTCGGCCCCGAGCGCCAGGGCCGCGACAAGTCCCTGCCCATTGCCAAATCCACCCGACGCTAACACCGGGATATCCAGTTGCCGGCTTGCTGCTGGCACCAGCACCATATTGGAGACGTCGTCCTCACCCGGGTGCCCTGCGCACTCGAAGCCATCGATGCTGACGATATCCACGCCGATACGCTGCGCGGTCAGGGCATGGCGCACGGACACCGCCTTGTGAATACAGACCAGACCCCCTTCCTTGAACTTCGGGATGTATTGCTCCGGGTTGCGGCCCGCCGTCTCGACAGCTGCCACCTTTGAGCTGGCAATAACATCGGCGTACTCATCGAAGGGCACCGGATTGATTGTGGGCAGAATGGTCAGGTTGATACCGAAGGGTTTGTCGGTCATTTCCCTCGTTCTGGCGATCTCAAGCTCCAGGTTTTCCGGAGAGCCGGTGGTCAGGGCCGTCACCATACCCAGCGCTCCGGCATTGGAAACCGCCGCAGCCAACTCAGCACGGCCTACCGTGGTCATTCCACCACACACTACCGGGTGGTCTATCCCCAGAAGCTCCGTGATTCGCGTTGTAAAGACCCGCTTCATTCAAATGCACCTTCTATCAGCCCAATAAAGAGATCGCCCACCCTACTATTACTAGTCACTACTGTAAAGTTAATATACAATGCCCCGTTATGCACAGGAGCCAGATTGATGAGTGAAAGCAAAACCGAACAGTCCGACACCGGCAAAATCACAGATACCACGCTGCGCCGAATGCAGGAACGCGTTGGCGTAGAGGTACCGGAACCCCGACGCTACCACAACGATGTGGTCACCCAGGATGGATCGCGCCACTTTTGCTGGGGCTATGGGGATGACAACCCGCTCTACTGCGATGCCAACTATGCCAAAGATACCCGCTGGGGCGGCCTGATCACCGCGCCCGGGTTTACCTACACCATGGGAGAGAATGACGTCCCTCCCCTGCCCCCGGAACTCAAGCAGAAGTTGAAGGGCGATCCGCTCACTGGACTGGGCGCGTACCAGGCGGAAATGACTTTTGAGTGGTGGAAACCCTTACGCGAAGGCGATCGCTGCTACTTACGCAAGGCCCTGGTCGGCACCCGGCTGGCGGAGGGTCGCGTGGGCGGCAAGTCGATTCACGAAGTACGCGGGATCTTCCAGCGCAACCAGGATGGCGAGCCTGTAGCCGCACGGCGAGGCCTGTTTATCGCCAACGAGCGCAGCCAGGACAAGGGTGACAAAAAGACCGAGAAGAAAAAAAAGCCGATGTCGCTCCCTGAGCCCTATAGCGATGAGGAACTTGCTGAAATCGATGCCTGCTACGAAGCAGAGGACGGCATTCGCAGAGGAACAACCCCCCGCTACTGGGAAGATGTGGCAGTGGGTGACAGCCTGCCGAAGATGGTCAAGGGCCCCCTGAAACTCACCGACCTGATTCTCTGGCACATGGGCTGGGGCCTGCAGATCTCGCCCCCGGGGGCATTCAAGCTGACCTACGACGTACGCAAGAAGGTACCCGGTCTGTTCCCCAAGGACCACCTCGGGGTGCCCGACACGGTGCAGCGCTGCCACTGGCAGGAGGACTGGGCACAGCAACTGGGCTTCCCGGGGCCCTACGATTACGGCGGCCAGCGCGAGGTATGGCTCACGCACCTGCTGACCAACTGGATGGGTGATGACGGCTGGCTGTGGAAGTTCTCGGTGCAGCACCGCAAGTTCAACTTTCTCGGGGATACCTCCTGGCTGCATGGCGAGGTCACCGACAAGCGCGAGCAGGACGGCCGATTCGAGGTACACCTGGATGTGTGGTGCCTGAACCGTGCAGGTGAAAAATCCAGCCTGGGCAACGCCGTCGTACTGCTGCCCTCCAAAGAGCATGGCGAAGTTCTGCTACCGGAGCCGCCAGCGGACAATCTCACCGACCTGATTCAGTTCGAGGTCGAGAAATACAACCAGGAACACGCCTGATACCAGTCCGCGATCAGGCAGTAACTCACGGAGAAAAACATGGATTTACAGAATAAAGTCGCCATCATCACTGGCGGCTCAGGTGGCCTGGGAATGGCAGCAGCGAAGGCGTATCTCGCCAAGGGTGCAAAGGTTGCAGTCTTTGACCTACAAGAGGGTGACGCCGGAGCATTGGCCGAGGCAAACCCGGGGCAGATAAAATATTACGAGACCAACGTCACCAGCGAAGAAAATGTCGCCGCCAATATCAACCAGGTTGTGGAAGATTTCGGCGCTATCGATGTCTGCATCAACTGCGCCGGCTTCGGCCCCAGCGCGAAGACCTACAGCAGCCGCAAGGGTCCCCACCCGCTGGACCAGTTTCAGAACGTGATTAACGTCAACCTGGTGGGAACTTTCAACGTACTGCGTCTCGCCGTCGAGAAGATGAGTGCCAACGAGGGTGAAGAAAAAGGCGTCATCATCAACACCGCCTCCGTGGCCTACATGGATGGCCAGAAGGGCCAGGCTGCCTATAGCGCCAGCAAGGCCGGCATTGTCGGCATGACCCTGCCGATCGCCCGGGATCTCGCGGAACTGGGCGTACGCATCAACGTGATTGCCCCGGGGCTGATGGGCACGCCCGCGATGATGGCCATGCCAGAAGATTTTCGCCAGGGCCTGGAGCGCCTGGTGCAGTATCCGAAGCGCCTGGGACAGCCGGAAGAGTTCGCCCTGCTGGCCACCCAGATTGCGGAAAATCCCTATCTCAACGGTGAAACCATTCGCCTGGACGGCGCCATACGCATGTAAAGCGTCTTGGGGCCGTGGCTATCGCCTGCCCGACCTGGCGGGCGCTAGTCTGTCCTGAGCAGGAAACAGGACCCGAGCGGCCCACCGCCGTTCGCCACCGCAGCAACCCGAGGTTGCCTGCCCAACTGGCGCTCACCCGCCTCCCCCTTCAATTGCAGGATCGCCTCGTAAAAGTAGCCAAAGCCATGGGTGCGCCCCCCTGACAGCTGGCCGCCATTGGTATTCAGCGGCAACTGGCCATCCCGGGCTATATTGCCGCCGCCCTGCAGGAAATCCCTGGCCTCCCCCTTTTTACAAAAGCCGAGGGCCTCTATCCAGGATAAGGCCAACATGGAAAAACCATCGTAGAGCTGCGCTGTTTCGACATCTGCCGGCGTCAGCTCAGTTTGTGACCACATTGCAGACGCAGCATCGTGGGCAGCCATCTCGGTCAGGTCTGGTGAATAGTTGTCCCAGGAATCCTGGCCGTGAAGCGCGCAGCCCATCGCCTCGAGATAAATGGGGCTGGCAACATCCTTCGCTACCTCAGCACGGGATACAATAATCGCCGTACTGGCATCCACCGGCACATCACAATCGAACAGGCACAGCGGTGAACTGATCATGCGTGCGTTGAGGTAATCCTCCATAATCAGCGGCTCAGTGAACACCGCCTTGGGGTTCAGTGCCGCATTACGCCTGTTGTTGGTGGCGATCTCTCCCAGCGTTTCACGGCTGGTGCCGTAGTCGTGAAAGTGTCGCTGGGCGTACAGTGCAACGCTATTTACGGCTGAATAACCGCGAAAGGGAACCATCCACTGAAACGGCCCGGAAATCCGCTCGCCGCCCGTCCCCGAGACACTGGCCTTGCGATCCGCTGTTACCGAAGATGCCTCCGTCACAGTGCGGAAAACCAGCACGTGGCGACACAAGCCACTGGCCACGGCGGCGCAGGCGTTGACGATCGCACCGGCCTGGGCCGGACCTTCCCAGCCCGCGGAATGCCAGCTCAACTTCAGCCCCAGTGCATTCTTGACGTCAGCCAGGGCTACGGGACCGAATCCCGGTGAGATATCCTTGCGGACCCCAGGATAGGAGCAGAGACCGTCGATATCGGCAATATCCAGGCCGGCATGGGCGATCGCCTCCAGTGCGGCATCCAGCGTAAGGTCGATTGCCGACCGGTCGAGTTTGCGCCCGACCTGAGACTGGCCTACACCGCTGAAAACAACCTGTTTCGCATCAAACATGCAGATTTCCCGCTTCACATAAATACCAACGCGCCTGAAATTCAGTATACCGACAGGCAAGCTAACTGCATTTATCTTTACAGATGTGTACAGTTTATGTAATCTGACGGCACATCACAACACCGGAATAGGCCGGCTCGGCCACGTCGCGAACTCACAGGCTATACCATATGACTACCATGTTCGATTACACGATACCTGATCATATTCCAGAAGAACTGATCTTTCCTCTGGATGGTGAGTCCCACCCGCAATTAAAGAAAAATCCGTTTGCGGTATTCGCTGATTTGCATAAAGAGGCACCGCCGATATTCTTCAATCCAGCGGCCTTTCAGGGAGCGGGAGGCTGGTCGATCTCCGATGGCGCGATCATAAAGGAAGTTCTGCAGAATCCCGAGCTGTTTTCCTCGAAAAACAACACGGGTTTTTCCTTCCTGTTGGGACGAGAACTGGACCTGATCCCGCTGGAGATCGACCCGCCCGAACACATGAAGTACCGGATCCACTTCAACAAACCGCTGTCCCCCCGCTCAATAGCGCCCAGGGAAGAGTCGGTTCGATCCACGGCGATTTCACTATTGGAGAAGTTTCAATCCAGTGGCCAGTGTGAGTTCGTGGAGGACTTTGCTATTCATTTCCCGGTGCGCATTTTCATGGACCTGTTCGGCATGCCACCAGAGGATTTCGACCGAATCCTCGACTATGAAAACAAATTGCTGCACGTATCCAATACGATCGAAACTCGAAGCCAGGCAGCCCGGGATATCTATGACTACCTTGTCGACCTGCTTGCTGACAAGCGCGCCAACCCCAAGGACGACCTGGCCAGCGCCATACTGGGGTTCACCGTCGACGACCGTCAACTGACCGACAAGGAGATACTGGGTATGTATTTCCTGCTGTTCGTCGGCGGGCTGGACACGGTAGCCTCTTCACTGGGCTTCGCCTGGCGCTACCTGGCGGCCAATCCCAAGGCGCAGCAGCAGTTGCGGGAGAATCCGGACCTGATTCCCGGTGCGATCGAGGAGTTCTTCCGTATGCACTCAGTGGTGGAAGTACGGCGCAGCGTGACAAAGGATGTGGAATTTCACGGTGTACAGCTAAAACAGGGCGACTTCGTCAACCTAATTACAGCGGTGGCCAGCCTCGACAGCAAGGAGTTCGAGAACCCCCTGGAAGCGGACTTTGAGCGCTCCCCCAATCGGCACTGTGCGTTCGTGTTCGGGCCCCACCGCTGCATGGGATCCAACCTGGCGCGACTGGAGATGCGGGTGGCTCTGGAGGAATGGCTCAACCGGCTGCCTGAATTCAGCATTGAGGAAGACGCAGAAATCGATGTCAACCTGGGCGCTGTTGTCTCCCTCGCCAGGCTTCCGCTGGTCTGGTAAAAGTACCGTAAACCCGCGAGACGATAACTAAATCAGGAGCTGATATGAGCAAGAGCGTTGAAGAGAAGGTCTACAGGGAATTTTCCGATGCTGTCAACAGCGGCGACCTGGAAGGTGCCTTTAAGAACACCACTGAGGACATAACTTTCAGGCCAATTGGCACCCATCAAGAACTGGGCCGTGAATTCAAAGGGATGCAGGACATCCTGGAAAATTGCTGGATGAAGGTTTTCCAGCATATCGATGAGAACGGCGTCGCAATCACCGTAAATGACATTGTGACAGCGGATGGTATCGCCTTTGTACAGTTCAACGGGAAAGCAAAGGGCCGGACAGGTATGCCTTACAACAACGAGTATGTGCACCTGCTCCGCTACCGAGACGACAAGATCTGCAGTATTACCGAGTTCCTGGACACGAACCTGTTTTACAAGTTACTGGAACAATAGAGCCCCCGACGGAGGAATAGCGTGGCCAAGCAAATCACACGAAGAGACTTTCTCAACGGCGTTACCATCAGCCTGGCCGGCGCGGCCATGGTCAGCCCACAGACAGCACTGGCGGAGGCGGTAAAGTCAGCATCGGGACACTCAGGCGATTACTACCCGCCGGCGTTGACTGGTATTCGCGGCAATCATGACGGCGCATTTGAAGTGTCACATGCCCTGGCCTGGAACGGCGAAAAGCCTTCCAGTTACCAGGACCTGGATGAAGAGTATGACCTGGTAGTGGTAGGCGCGGGCATCAGCGGCCTGGCTGCCGCCCTGTTCTACCAGCAGAAGGCTCGAAAAAATGCACGCATCCTGCTGCTGGATAACCACGATGAATTTGGCGGCCACGCCAGGCGCAATGAATTTCATAGTCAGGGCCAGATGTTGCTCGGCCCCGGTGGCAGCGGTAACTTCCAGGATTCTCACCTCTATTCCCAGCAATCCAAAAATCTGATCAGTGATCTCGGCTTTGATCTGAACAAGGTGAGGGATGCCATGGCACCCGGCTGGGGCATGGCAGACGCAGATGTTGAAGTTGGCCTGTATACCGACAGAAAACACTTCGGTGAGGACAAAATCGTCAACGGTCCCTGGATGGGCACCTGGTTCGGCATGGGCAACTACCGGGAGCTTATCCAATCCCTGACGGTACCCGCTTCCGAGCAAAAAAAACTCATCGCATTTGTGGAGGGCACCCTTGAGCTCCAGAAGGCAATACCAGAGAAGAATATCAAGGGCTTCCTCAAGAGCACGAGTTACCAGGCGTTCCTGACAGATTACGTTGGACTGGCGGAACCCACCTCATCTCTGTGGAACACCATCATCGGCGTCACTTTCTGCCTGTACCCCGATTCCATCTCGATTGCCGAGGCGGTCAAGTGGGGAGCGCCTGGCTTCAGTGTGCTTGGAGAGGAAGCCTACGCGACCCTCGCAGACACCCTGATTATGGAAGAATCCGATATCGTCTGGATGCCCGATGGCAATGCTTCCCTGACCAGGCAAATGGTACGTCGACTGATTCCCGCAGTGGCCCCCGGCGACACTATCGAGGATCTGGTCACGGCCCGCTTCGACTACAACAAACTGGATTTACCGAACCACCCGATACGGCTTCGCCTAAACAGCTCCGCGGTCAACGCGAGCAATAACCCCGACGGCTCGGTTTCAGTAGCCTACGTGACCAAAGGGACGGCCTATCGGGTTAAGGCCAAGCATTGCGTAATGGCCTGCTACAACGGACTCATCCCTCACCTCTGCCCGGACATGCCCGAGGAGCAGAAGGAGAACTTGCGTTATAGCGTCAAAGTACCACTGCTGGCGACCAACGTACTGATTCGTAATCGCCAGGCCTTCAACAAAGCAGGCGTTGAGGTATTTCACTGCCCCACCAGCCACTACCATCTGGTATCCAGCGCGCCACCCGTTTCGATCGGTGATTACAAGGCAAACGACGATACCGATTCGCCCATGCTCATCTATATGCTGACATCGCCTACGGACAGAAACAACGGCAGCCAGACCGGCCGCGACCTTTACCGCCAGGCCAGGCATAAACTCTATACCACGACCTTTGCCGACTATGAGCAGGAGATACGCGAGCAACTAACCGGTATGTTTGGCGCTTTCGGCTTCGATGCCGAGCGCGACATCGAAGCGATCACCATCAACCGTTGGTCACACGGCTACGCCTACGATTACATGGAGCTCTACGACCCGCAATGGCCGGAAGGCGAAGCGCCTCACGAACTGGGCCGCAAGCGCTTTGGTCGCATCAGCATCGCCAACTCAGATTCCGAAAACAAGGCCTACCTCGACGCTGCTATCGACGCAGCCTGGCGGGCTGTCAATGAGCAACTGGACATCGGCTAGCAAGGCGACTGAATATTTCATGCAAAAAACCGAACTGCAGAACCTTTTAGACTATGTGGCAATACGGCAATTGAATGCCAAATACAATCGCTATGCCGACCTGGCAGACGGCACGTCGTACTCCAATCTCTTCACGGAGGACGCACAGTTCAATATCGTTGGCGAAGGAATCTACGTCGGGCGCGAGCAGATTGCCGCACGCTGCAACGCCACCACGACGGCCGTCCATGTGACTACAGAACCGGAAATCGACATCAGCGGCGATACCGCCCAGCAGCGCGTTCGCATGCTCACTGTTCTCCAGGACGGCAAGGGAACTCGCAATGAATTTGTCGCCTCAGGCTGGTATATCGACGAGCTGAAGCGAACCGAGGAAGGCTGGCGCTATCATCGGCGCCGGGTTGAACTGGACCTGGATGTGAATGCCGTGGTTGAAAAAGTGAAGTAAAGCGAAAAACAACAAACAGTTATTTTCTATGGAGTTAACTATGAGCACTACCGCTCGATTAGACAGTCAAATCAACAAAGCCACATACCTGTCGGCTATCGTCCTTTTCGTGTTCACAGCCGTGAGCATGTTCGGCGTCTATGACGCCCCCGCTGGCAGCACTGCCGCCGAGAAAGTCGCCTGGCTGAATGAAAACAACGGCGCCTTTGTTCTCAGCTGGGTCACCCAGATTGTCCAGGTGTTCACGCTTGCAGCAATTTTTGCTGCCGCATGCTGGAAGGCTTTCAGCATTAACCCGCTGGCGGCAGTATCAGGCGGCATCGTATTGATGCTCGGCACCATGGCGATACTAATCACCAAGGGCACCGAACTTTGGATCCTCCCCCTGGCCGCCCAGGATCTGGCCGCAGGATCAGCCAGCCAGGAGCCGGGGCTAACCCTACTCTCCATTAATAGCCAGTCTTACCCTTACAGCCTGACCAGTTACTTCGATTACCTGGGGCTATGGCTCTGGTCGCTGTTCGGCCTACTGGTCGCCCGCCCACTGTTCCAATTCTCAACCAGTGCAAAGGTTGCCGCTGTCAGCCTGGGCCTCTTCGGTATTATCTATCCCGTCTTCTATGGCTTTCTGGTCACCGGTGTAATCCCTCTGGCCGACATCATGGACTACAGTACCTTCATGCTGTTGGCATGGGTTGGGGCATTTGCAATGGGGATTTACTGCCGCGGAGAAGCCAAAACCGGCGCGTGAATAACATGAACAACGCGATCTGGAAGAACGTGATCAGGGCCTATTGCCGCAGCCGGCATAGGCCGCCCTCACATACTACGAGTGACATTTGTATTGTCTGTGATTAGTACTGAATGGCCAGTATATAGACCGTCAGCCAGGCGTTTGGCTAGTTAGTGAGGGGACCGCAGAGCATCTCGTTGGCGTGAATGGTATCCAGGTACTCGCGCCGCTCACGGATCAACCCGTCTCTGACGATTATCAAATAGTGGTAGTTGTTGTGATAGATCTTACCGTCAATACGAGTGCCCAGGGACTCGGCCTCCACAGCAACGCGCTCACCTTCTACGGTCAGCCCCTTCACAGTTACCTTAAGGCCGCCCGGGAATCGCTCTGCGACAGTGGCGTGTATCTTTTTCAGGCTTGAGAGATCATGGCGGCCGCCCAGTGGCCAGTGGCCCTCTCCCAGTATCCAGAGCGTGGAATCAGGTGACAGGCGCGCAGCAGCGTCCTCAAAGCGCCCTTCAGAGACTTCTGCATAATAGGCCCTGACCACCTCTTCAGGGCTTGCCATTGAGTTTGAATCAGTCACTTAGCAGTATAGCCCCTCTTTAAGACCCATCTTCCGTTTGAGCATAATCTGTATTGATGATGATTAGCTCCCGATACTTTTCAGGCATATGCCAGTACCCTTTATAACCCTGGGGTACCACCAGGGAGTCTCCCTGATTGAATTCGACAGGGTCCCCGCCATCCGGGGTGAGTATCAGACGCCCTTCCAGAATATGAACGAATTCGTCATAAACGGCGCCATCAATGTAGACCCTGCCTGGCCCAGCCTCGTAGACAGCAACCAGAATTTTCCCGAAATGAAAATCATGCTTATAGGAATCCGAGGTATAGTCATCGTCTCGGGTAATATTTTCGCCATCGAACTCTGATGGATCAACCCTGGTCAGTCCCCTGCCTTCCAGATAGCTCTGTTCAATAGCAATCGGTATCACTGTCGTTGGCGCTGAATATGACTCCTGGCTCATTACGCTTGCTCCTGAAAGGATAAGTAGTAGAAACGTAGCAAGTTTAGCGTAGAACATAGATAGTCTCCGGAAGCGTTAGCGTGTTGACAAAAAAAAACCGGAACCAGCACCGAGTGCCAGCTCCGGAAAGAGGTATCATGTGTTAAAAGTCATACCGTAGCTCTACAGTCCAACTGGCGGGACGCCCGGGCATATCCCAGAAGTTACCGCCACCATCCCCCGAGGAAATGGTGGTGTACTCTTCATCCGTCAAGTTGTCGCCCCTGAGTGCTATCTCCCAGCCCTGATCAAGGTGGGCCAGTGCAACGCGCAGGCTCAGCAGGCCGTAGGACTCCTCCTGGATTAGTCCGTAGTCCACGTCCGACAAGCGCATATCCCGGGTAATCGGGTCGTCACGCCAGCTATAAATGGCCGATATACTTCCGAGCAGGTTGTCAGCAAAGGTGACTTCCTGTCGGGCATTAATGGTATAGCTCCATTCCGGTGAATACTCGCGATCCAGGCCCTCCAGGGGTTGCGGTTGATTTTCGCCCACCAGGCCTCCGGACAGATCAAGAGAAAACTCGTCTGAGTCGGTTATCTCGGCGTCAAGCCAGGCAGCGGCCACACCGAGTTGAAAACCAGGCAGAGCTGAAGGTGCCCACACCAGGTCCACTTCCACACCGTAGTGCTCGGCGTCACCCACCGTACCAATTGTGGAGAGAGTACCGCTGGGGGAGCCGTCCGATTCGACCTGGATGCCTCCCTGGGCGTCCTGGTAATCGTAGAAGAAAGCCGCCGCGTTAATCTGCAGCTCTTCGGTCGGGTTGGACTTCACGCCGATTTCAAATGAATCATTGACTTCCTCAGCATAAGGCGTCAGCTGGTCATTATTGTCTGTGAATGCGGCGAAGAAGCCACCGGACTTAACACCTCGGGAAAACCTGGCGTACAGGAGTACGTGGTCGGTTACGCTCCAATCCAAACCAATATGCCCTGACCAGTTCTCGTCCAGGGATGTCTCAAAACCTTCGACATCACCAAGGGGAACTGGGGACCCACCGATAATCAATGTAGATAGATAGTCAATGTCCTTGTCTTCATCCGTGTAGCGAAGCGAACCATGAAGGTTAAGGCGTTCGGTCAGGTCATATCCCACCTGGCCATAAACAGCCCAGGCTTCGGTATCCTGGGTGTAATCTGCGATGCCATGCGTGAATTCCACAAAACCCAGGTCTGCCAGCGTTTGCACTGAGAAACTCTGTATGCTCTCGTTGGTATCCTCCGCGTAAGAGGCACCCGCGAGCCAGGTCAAAGGCCCATCACCCGTGGATGTCAGACGAAACTCCTGCGACCACTGCTCGATATTGGTATCCGCGTCGGGGAACCCCTCTACACTGGTGACAATTTCAAGTGGAGTGGCGTCATAATCGAAGAACTGGTAGTAATCGTAATCGTAATAGGACGTGATCGATTTGAAATCCGCAAACCCTAAATCCCAATCTATGTACAAATTGTATCCTGTCCACTCGTTATCCAGTTCATTGATTGGATTCGACAGTACGGTTTCACCATTCTTCTTCTGATCAGACGGCAGAAGCGGATCCCCGATCAGGTTGTGGAACCCGAGACAGGTCGAATCGTCACGACGCCCCTGGAGGATCGCATCACAGTACCCAAAGAATGGCTCATAGGCGCCAGTCGATCTAGCCAGTGTGGTTTCTGACTCATCCTTACCAGAATCGATTTTCAGCAAAAACTCGAGCTCATCGCTGGGAGCGAATAGCAGCTGACCTCTTATCGCCTGGAAATCGCGATCGCCGTGCTCGTCATCTCCCGGCGTAGCCAGGGAATCCTGCCAGCCGCCACCCTGGTCCGTATTGACCGCAAGCCGATAGGCCAGTGTATTCTCGATAATCGGACCACCAATAGCGCCTTCAAGGGTCCAGCGGTCCCATTCACCGTAGGTCCCACCCACGAAACCGCTTGTTTCACTCAGGTCCGGACGCGCAGACAGAATTCTGACCGCGCCGCCAGTGGCATTACGGCCATAGAGACCACCCTGGGGCCCCTTGAGCACCTCGACACGCTCGACATCGAATAGCCCTATTCCCCCCAGGGCATTGGAGGTCATATACACTTCATCGTAGAAGATAGCAGCGACAGGTGTATTGTTGGCGTTGAAGTCGGCCAGGCCGGCGCCACGAATAACCCAGGTAGGCTGTCCGGCACCGCGTGCATCAGAAAGTTGTACGCTGGGGATGACATAGGGCAGTTGCTCCAGATTCGTCAACCCCAACTCAGTGAGCTGGGAGCTGTCAAACGCCGAGATCGCGATGGACACGTCCTGAAGGCTCTGCTCTCGCTTCTGGGCCGTAACAACTATTTCTTCAAGTTGAGCATGAGCCGCGAAAGGTGTAGCTACACCTGCTATGGCCATGGCTATCAGGGTCTTTTGTACGGTTTTCATCTCACCACTCCGGCTATTATATTTAAGTGAATCAGGTTATATTTATACAGCAATGTAAAGCCTATTATTATTTTACAGATCTGTCTATGTAAATTATTGCCAGTCCAGGCTGAGCTATACATAATGCCTACCCGTCGCAACTAACAGAAGGAGGAACAAGAATGGCGGTACTCACACTTACTAGAACACGCTTCGGCGTACCTACAACTCTCCGCCCGGCGAAAAAGCAAACTGGGCGAATCGGATGCATGGGACTCACGCTGTGTGCGGTCCTGTTGGTTGCGGAGCCCACACTGGCGGAACAAGCTGGAGGAAACACGATGGAAGAGATCAAGACACAAACTACACCCTCCCCGGTGAGAATGAATCCCGACAAAATCGCCGGTGTGGATCTCACGGCGGGAGAGCCGTTCCTCGCTCCCGAGGACCTTCTAGAAGGAAATCACCGACCGCGCGGAGACGCTCTCTATTGGGGCAAAGAGCTGGTCGTTGAAATCTACGAAGATGATCCTGGCACGCATGCAATCACCAATCCTTTCCCCGTCGATGAGTACGTGATGGTGCTTAGCGGCAAGCTGATTTTGACGGACGCGGATGGTCAGATGCAGGAGTTCGTTGCGGGAGATTCGCTGATGGTACCGAAGGGCTTCACTGGCACCTGGCAGATGCTCGGGAACTACCGCGAGCTGATCGTCGTGGAAAGGGAGTCCTACGAGAATGCCTTAAAAGCGGGCGAGGAATAGCCGGTCAGAACCGCGCCAGTTATTGCCCTGGGGCGGGTCTTTACGATCAGGAATGCCCTGTTCGAGTACTTACGCTGTGATTGCCTCGCTAACGGCTTATCCAATTATCTCGTTAACGGCTCGTGCAGCCGCATCAATAGCACTGTGCAGATAGGCTTGCGCTTCTGAATCACTATTGGCAATACTGATACGGCCTATTGCTGCTCGTCCCAACTCGTGAGGGGCTTGCCCTTCTTCCCACTCTGGATCAAACAGACTGTTGTATTCATAACTGTAGCCATGTGACCAGCGGTTGACGGTAATCGCTTCAATATCCTGTTCGGCATCAAAACCGTTGCCACCAAACATCGCCGTTAGTTGATCTTTTACCTCCTTTTCATAGGTTTCAAAGGTGGTGGTATAAAGCTTATGGCGCCCGAGGCGGTAAAGGTCACGGGCGTTTTGTTGGCCGTTGTTACGGGGGGCAGGGGCATGAAGCATCACCAGCACCAGCGGGTTGTCGCCACGGCTGCCATCGCGGTAATCACCCAGGCTTACGGGCGGCGCTTTGGTGACGACTGAGAAGTAACTGCCGGGGCATTGGTATTGTACTGGACCTGAGGCATGAACCGAGGCACCGCTGCGTATAAGTACACTGGTCATAACCAACGGTACTTTTACACCGTACTTTAGGTTTTCTTTTTGTGCTTCAGGAAGTTCCGGGCACAGGTGGGAAATAAGGCCATTGTAACAAGCCAGGATACTGTGCCTGGCCTGCACTTTGTAAGGCTTGCCATTTTGGACGTAGGATACCTCTACGCCATCATCAATATTCTTTACATTAACTGCCGTACTGTTGAGTCGAATACGCACAGGCGCATCGCTGCGATCGAGCTGGCTGTAGTCAAAACGGTCTGTGAGGATACTTTCCATTGCGTTGCTGGATGCGCCGGATGTGTTGGGAGCAACCGCAGGAACAAGCTTGCGCACCAGCAGGCGAGCGACCGAGGCGTTGCCATCTGGAAATACCGGAAAACTGATATTGTCGACGAGACTATCCATCAGCTTGTTGAGCAGCTTGCCGGTATAACCGACGCTGTTGGCACCGGGGTAACCGAGCATGAATGCTGTTTCCACCGACACGGATTCGATGCCCTAACCCATAAATATCTTATTAAAAGACTCAAACGTCCTGACGGTATCCAATGACAGCCCCGCTTTTTTAATCAAAAACTCCTCGTAGGAGGTGGCGCCGATGTAGTCTTTGGTTTCCAACAGGGAGAGATCGTCGAGCAGGTCCTTTTCACCATTGATCAGGTCGAGTAAGCGTTGATGTTGTTCCGGGGGCAGTCCCAGCTCCTGGATCAGTTCAACGGTTTCTTCGTCACCCTCCAGGGCACTGGGCCAGTGGCCCTGTATAATCTTATTCTGACCGTAATGCTCTTCGTTGAGAAAGTATCCCTGCGACGAGTTAAGCTGGGCCAGAAGAAAGTCGGGCTCGCGTGCGGCGTCGAGCTTGTCTAAGTCGATGTCCAGTTCACTGATGACTCGTGCTGCTGTATCGCTAAAAGAGTAGTGTTCGAGATTGAAACTGCCACCAGGCCCCAGCAGGGTACGATCCCCCAGCTGAAATTCGTTGCGCTTTGCGTGACCGCCAAAGTCATCGTGATTATCTAATATAAGAATTTTTTTGTCGGCGCCGGCCTGTTGTTGATAGAGGTAGGCTGCCGCCAAACCGCTGATGCCTCCACCCACAATAATGAGGTCATAGCCCTCATCCAGTTCACTGTATTGTTCAGGTTTGTTGCCGCGCCAGGCCAGGTCATGGGCGATTTCGAAGGAACCGTTGTGGCTACCTCGAATACCCGTCCGTGTAGGGGGGTAGTACTTTTTTCCCAAGCCATCTGATGCAGGCGTAGGTAATAACTGCTCGACAGAATCTGACGCGATTAAACTTCGGGCGGGCAGTGTGCTGCCCGCGGCGATCGCGATCGCCGCTCCATTGAGAAAATCTCTGCGTTTAATGCTTTTCTTCATGCTTGGTTTGCGCCATTTTTGTTAATGTCGCTGCCGGTTCCCTGGCGAGTCCTCCGGGACGGGGCCTGCCTCCGTCTCCCGTTATTCCTGGCCGACAGCTCGTGTATGCGTATTGGCATCCTCGTATGCGCTCCAGGCGGTGTTAACCAGGTAGGCGTAGAGCGCCTCGGTGCTGGCATCGTCTAGCTCCACCTCTGGCATACGCGGGGCGAACGCTCCGCCCAGCACTGCCTTCAAGTAATCGATAGTTGGAGGCAGGCGCATGCGCAGGTCGGCTGCCGCGCCCCCGACGGATTGGCCGCCATATCCGTGGCATGCCACGCATCCCGCGAGCGAATAAATAGCTTCCCCCATCGCCGCCACTTCCGGTGGATATGGGTCGACCGACGGTTTCCGAAAAGTCAGCGGGGCGGCCCATGGGGGCGTCGATGCATCCCCTCCCAGCACGAAGGCCAACAACCGTGGCCGGCTGCGCGACTCCTTCGTCGAGCTGTAGTCTGTCAATCCGGACGATGCGGTGGATGAGGAAGGCGCACCAGCAGGCACGATGATGTACTGTAGACCGTCGGCCATTACTGTCGACGGCGCAGCCCGGATCGCGCCACCGGCTGTGAACGACTCCAGCAGCTCTCCCGAGGTAGCATCGTAGGCGTTCAGATAGCCCTCGGCCGTCCCCTGGAAGACGAGTCCGCCCGCCGTGTGCAAGGCCCCGCCGTTCAGGGGCAATGCATTGCGCTGCCTCCACACCTCGTTCTGGGTGACCGGATCCCACGCAACGAGCTCTGCGAATGCCTGCGATTCGGGGCCACTTTGACTGCCGTGCGAGTAATCGTAGGTGTAATCTCCACTGGCCGTTCGCTCGTACCGTTCAGGCATCGTGATCGCGGGGATGAAGAGCACATTCTTCTGGGGGTCAAATGCCAGAGCGGTCCAATCATGCGCACCTGCGCTACTCGGAACAACAATCGTCGACTCACCGTCGGCCGCTTCCCAGTAGCGTGCAGCAGAGTCGAAGATCGGTCGCCCGGTCTCGCCGTCAAGGCCTTTGGCCCAGTTGACCGGCACGTAGTTGCGCCCCGAGATGAACTCGCCGGTCTTCGCGTCCAGGAGATAGACGAAGCCATTCTTCGGCACGCTGAGGACAACGCGCCTGTCCTCGCCGTCGATCGGCAAGGTGGCCGTCATGAGCCCAACAGCGGGCTCGTAGTTCCATCCGTCACCTGGCACCTGGCTGAAATGCCAACGGTACGCACCGGTCTGGGCATCCAGGGCGACGACGGCATTGGTGAAGAGCTCGTCGCCAGCGCCCTTGCCACGTTTGGTCGGATCCGAAGGTGCCGGTGCGCCGGTTCCGATGATGAGCTGGTCCAATTCGGGGTCGTAAACCATGGCTTCCCAAACGCTGCCGCAGCCCCTGGTCGTCTCATACCACCCTTCACCCCAGGTCTTCGCCGCCATTTCATAGAGCGCACTATCTTGAGACTTGCTTGGGTCGCCTGGAACCGTGTAGAAGCGCCACAGGTGTTTCCCAGTTCTCGCATCAACCGCATCCACATGACCGCGATTGAGACCCATATCAGCGCAGGAGTTGCCGATAAAGATCTTGTCGCCCCCAACGCGAGGTGCACCGGTAATCATATAGGCCTGGCTGCCATCACAGGTTTCGGTCTCCCATCGCTTGGCCCCGGTCGCTTGATCGATTGCGACGAGCCGGCAGTCTGATGTTCCGATGATGACGAGGTCATCAACGAGCGCGACTCCGCGATTAATACTCCTCAACCAGGTCTCCAGAAACGACCCCGGAGGCCTGTCGGCGAGAGGCTCGTATGTCCAGAGCAGCTTCCCCGTCTGCAGATCGTTGGCGAAGACCTGGCTCTGCGATCCGCCCTGGAAGATTCGTCCATTCCTGATGAGAGGATTGCCAACGAGCCCATCCCGGGTAGGGAGATCGATCGCCCAGGCGAGCCCCAGGTCCGACACCGTCTCGGTGTTGATCTGGCTCAGGCCGGAGTGGTGCTGCATGTCGGGGGAGTTGCCGAGCAACTCCCAGTTCGTGGACCTGGCGTCGCTCGCCATCGACGAGGGCACTTGTTCATCAACTGCGTCCATCGCATATCCGGTGCCCACAACTGCGAAAAGGGCGCCGATCACGACTACGCGAAGCCATTCGATATTCATTGCTGCTACCTGATATTTAGTGGAAGGAGGAGCATCTTCAGGAATTGTCGCCGCTTTCTTCGAGATAGGCGGTATCAATCACGATCAACTCTCGGTATTTCTCAGGCATATGCCATCCGCCCTTGTACCCTTTTGGCACCACCAGGGACTCACCCGTCTTGAATTCGAATTCCCCGCCACTGTCGGGCGTCAGGATCAGCCGCCCTTCCAGAATCTGGACGAATTCATCATAGACTGCACCATCAATATGGACCTTGCCGGGTTCGGCCTCATAGACCGCCACCATGATTTTACCGGTATGGAACATGTGGGTGCTGAAACCGGCGGATCCGTCTTCACCCTGGGTAACATTGTCCTTGTCTTCGAATTCGCTCATATCGCCCTGGGTCAGGCCTTTACCATCAAGAATGCCCTGTTCGATGGCAATCGGTAGAATTCCCTGTGGTTCTGCTGAAGATTCTTCGCTCATAACGTCTTGTCCTGAAAGTAGCAAACTGCATGCCGGAATAGGCATTGTGAATGGATAGCGTACAACCCGATCCTGAAAACCGTGCGGTTAAAAAGGCCGGAACCGACTCGCACGCCAGGTTCCGGCAAAGAGGTCTCGCACCCCGAATGCCATAACAGATCTACAGCACCCAGATTCGAAAGATTAATATTTTTATACAGATGTGTCTAGTTTAAATTACAAGCCCTCCAGCTGAAAACTTCCCCGGCTATACCAGACTATCAAGCCGGGCTGATATCCTGCTTGCCGAGGATATTGAAGCTCTGGGTGGCAATCTTCCACTCGTCGTCCACTTTGTTCAGCTCCCAGTCATAGTCAACGGTAAATGTGTTGCGCTTGAACAGGGTCAACATCTTGAGCCGCCCGGTCGCCCGCGTATCGCTGACCACATCGGAGTAGAAGCCCGTCGCATGATGCCCCAGGCAGTCGGGCGCAGACTCGAAGAACTCCCGGATTTGCTCGTGGCCATCAAAGGTCTTTCCGTAGACTGCACTGGCATCCAGGTGGGCGTCTTTTGCAAACAGGGCCAGTGCCGCATCCCAGTCCTTGCGATCGCAGGCATCGCAGTAGCGCGCGCCCATTTCGGCCAGTAGTAATTTGTCCGCCAGCAGTTCAGTGTTCATCGTTGCTCTCCTTGTGTCAGTAAGTCTAACTATCCAGAAAATTGGTCGCTCGTTTCTCTTTGAGTGCTCGCAGCCCCTCTTTGAAATCGGGTAGCTTGATCGCCGCGTTCATATCCTCAACAGAGCGGGTGTAAGCCGCAGAAAAATCCCCTTCTGCGTCAAAATTGACCTGCCGCTTGATGCAAGCCATGGAGAAGCCAGAGCTCTCCCTTGCCAGCCTGGCGGCGTAATCCACTGTTTTCTCGAGAAGCTCTTCCGGCGGGAAAATTTTCTGCAACCAGCCCAGGCGAAGTGCTTCGGCGCCATCAATCCGGTCCCCATCCAGCAGTATCTGCAGTGCATTACTGCTGCCCATGATCTTCGGCAGTATCCAGCCCAGGCCGTACTCTGCGGGCAAGCCCAGGCGCGCAAACGCACTCTTGATAATGTTGTTGTCAGCGCCGAAACGGAGGTCGGCATAGCTGGCGACAATAAAACCGACGCCGGCGCAGCTACCGTTAACGGCAGCGATCACGGGTTTGGAGATAGACAACGGGTAGGCGTGATTACGCTGGAATTGCTCTGGTGTATTTTCCGGGTAAGGAGGAAGGTCGAGCTTGCTTTTCTTGTAGTTGCCACCGGCGCTCTCGATCGAGTTCAGCTCCTTCGCGTCAGCCCCGACACAGAAATCATCGCCACTACCGGTAACCACGACTACCCTGACGCTATCATCTGAATGCGCGTTGTAAAGGGCCCAACGATATTCCACAGACATCCGACCACCCCAGGCATTGCGTCGATCCGGGTTATTGAGGGTGACCAGTGCGACCCCCCTGGATACCCGGTAGTGTATTTTCTCGAAGTCTTCAGCTTTCATGTAACCGCCTAATCTCTATGTATTGCTGGTGCCGAATCCGCCTCAGGAGTTGGCGAGCCAGGTGGGCGTAGTCGCCGGGGAACTTGTCGCAGCCAGGGCTGCACTGACGAGCTTTTCCTTCCATTGCCGTAAACCTCCCAGGCGCAATGCCAGGTCCCGGGAGCGCTTCAAATACAGGTGACAGTCGACCTCCCAGGTATAGCCCATACCGCCGTGCAGGTGCAGCCCTTCTCGCGCGGCAAACTCGAAGCACTCGGTAGCACTGATGCGCGCCGCGGACGCAGCTATAGGTAGTTCCTCACTTCCAGATGCCAGTGCCCAGGCCCCGTAGTAGGCATTCGAACGTGCCAGCTCATTGTGCGCGTACATTTTTGCGAGTTTATGCTTGACCGCCTGGTAGGAGCCCACAGCACGGCCAAAAGTCTTGCGCTCTTTGACGTAATCTACGGCCAACTCAAGGCAGCGATCCGCTCCTCCTATCTGCTCGAAGGCCAGCAGCACGGCAGCCCGGTCGAGCAGCCCGCAAAGCGCCCCACTGCCCTCCCCCCCATTGCCCAATATCTGCGCGGGGCAAGCGTCAAATGTGAGCTGAGCGTTGCGCACAGAGGGGTCTGCAGACTTCAGCGCCTCCCGTTGTACGCACTTACCACTCGTCCCTGCTGCTTCTGCGAGATCTACCAACACCAGAACCTGTCCATCTTCAGGCGTCACGGCGCTGACGACCAGGATGTCCGCCAGGGTGCCAGCAGCTACCGGGCGCTTCGCTCCAGTGATAGCAGCATTCTCTAGCACTACCGTTTTTTCACCGCCATCGCACCACGCCAGCGTGCCGATGAGTTCACCGGAGGCCAGCCCAGGAAGATACCGCTGCTTCTGCTCTTCAGATCCATACTGCAGAATCGCCTCAGCCGCGAGATAGATACTCGAGGAAAATGGCACCGGTGCCACCACTCTTCCCAATTCTTCCGCCAAAACACAAAGCTCCAGATATCCCATACCCAGCCCACCATAGGCTTCTGGTATAGCCGCCCCGAGCCAACCAAGCTCACAAATTTCCCGCCACAGCGGACTGACTACACCCGGGTCGCTATCAAGGTGTTGGCGGACTTCATCCATCGGACACCTGTCGACCAGAAAGCGGCGGGCATCGTTACGGATAAATTGCTGGTCTTCGTCAAATTCGAATTTCATTGAGAAAAATCTATGTTATTGGCACAAGTCAGCGCACTTCATGGGGAGATTTTTTTGCCGAGCCCCGGTCAACCTGGCCGTCACTCAGGTTATTCACCTGTATATAGAGCATTGCCCTGTCCAGGGCCGTGGAGAGGCCGCTATCCAGTGATTGCCAAACGGTCTTGACCGTGCCCTGCGTAGCCAGGGTAGGCTTGCTGGCAACCTTGGCTGCCAGTTCCCTTGCTCGCGTCCACAGTGCTTCCCGGGATTCCATCACCTCGCTGACCAGGCCGATCCGCAGCGCCGTTGCAGACGACATTCGCTCGTCATTGCCCAGCAGGTTCATGCGCATAACCTCGCCATAGGCGATCCGCCGGGTAAGACCGATGGGCTCACAGGCACTGACCATGCCGAAACTCACATGGGGATCAAAGAACTCCGCGTCTTCGGAGCAAATCACAATATCCGACTCGTTGAGCCAGTAGTACGCACCGCCACAGCACAGGCCATGTACGGCACAGATGATGGGCTTCCACATTTCGTTCTGCTTGGGCCCCAGTTTCTTGCCCGGGTCCCACTGGGACCAGACCACACCCTCGCGCCAGATGGAATCTGTTTCCTTGACATCCTTACCCGTGGAAAATGCCCTGCCATCCGCCGCCCTGATCACCACGGCGTGGACCTGGTCATCGGCCTTGATCAATTCCCAGACTGCCGCCATCTCCTCAACCATCTGGCTGTTGAAGCTGTTCATGGCATCCGGGCGATTGATCGTCACTGTCGCCACATGATCTTCGTGGGTCTCGTAGCTTATCGTCTCGAACATAGTGCTTCTCACCCTGGCTGGAAATCCAGCCTCTATCAATTTTCGAACAGGCGCCTTACGTCCCCCTGACTCACTTTCATCGAGGGCGTCCGCGGCAAGGCGTCTACTATCGCAAAGCGCACTGGCACGAAGTAGCTGGTCATATTCTCTTTCGACCATGACTTCAAGGACTCCTCGGAAACCCCCTTCGTGCCCTCGACAAGTTCTACTGCTGCCACGGGTACCTGGCCCAGGCGCGCGTCATTGACTGCGACAACGCTGGCTTCTTTCACCTGCGCATGCCTCTCCAGAATAGCAGCGACCTCGGTAGGTATGATTTTAAAACCCCCGCGATTAATGGCCGCATCGGCGCGACCACTGAGCCAGACGAAGCCATCGGCATCTATGCTGGCGAGATCAGTGGTGGACACCCACTCATGTTCCTCTGCCATTTGAACAGACCTGACTTGCAGTATGCCTGTCTCACCTTCGGCTAGTACCTGCCCACTCTCCTGGTCGACAATTCGAAGATCTACGCCCTCGTAGGCACGACCCACACTGCCAGCTTTTTGGTCGCCGAACTCATTCTTGCTTTCCAGAGTCCAGCCGCAAACGGCACCAGAGAACTCGGTGGCGCCATAGGTAGGCAGGATGGGAACCCCAAATCGTTGCTCGAAGGCCTGTTGTGCTTCCACCGAAAGTGGCGCGGTGCCAGATCGAACGCAGATCAGGCTCGAAATCTTGTCGGCGGGCAAATCAGATTCCAGCACCATATTGATCATGGCGGGCACCAATGAGCATACCCTGATCTGATACTGCTCCACCGCTTGTGCCCAATGCTCCACATTGAACTTGTCCAACAGGCTGATAGGGCGCGCTTCCAGCAGTGAATGGACCACCCAAAAAAGGCCGCCGATATGCACTAGGGGCTGGGTAATGAGCGCCGGTTTGCCTTTGATCTTTGCGCCACCGTCGCTGGTCATGCCAACGGGAATGTTACTGTAAGCAGCGCTGAGTTTGGCCGCGTACATGGGAATCCGCTTGGGCTTGCCAGTGGTTCCGCTGCTTTGTATCAGTACCGCCACCCCGGGATTCAGGCGCGCCGATGTGACCTCGTCGACAGATTTGCAATAAGGCAAGGTCGCGAGGTGTTCGGTGCTGCGCGTTTCATCCAGGCTGATCCCAAGTATTTTGTTCTTCTCGGCGTAGGCCTGCAGCACGGGAGACTCCCATTCCGTCGCGCTGGCGATGAGCACCGCGGCGTCCAGGTCCCGTAAATCAGCCACAATTTTCTCGGCGGAAGCAAACGGATTGACCGGCGCCACACAGCGATCACTGCAGATTACTGCGCAGAATGCCGCAACTTGGTGGGGGCGATTGCGACACACAACAGCAATTTCAGCCCCCTCTGGAACATGGAATGCCTGAAATATGCCCGCTAAACCATCAATGGTCTCGGCCAGAAAGGCCCAGTCATACCACTGCCCCTGAAATTCCATGGCCCCGGCCTGTGCATCGATCTCGCAGTTGCGGCGCATGATCTGGCCAAAAGTTAACTCACTCATCTTCTGTTTCGTCCGACTATTGTCATCACAGGTCCTTGAATGCCTTGCCCTTGTCCAGGCGCGGCTCGCCAGGCAGGCCCAGGGTTCGTTCCGCGATAATGTTCATTAATATTTCATCGGCTCCACCGGCAATACGCAGACCGGGAGTCCATAGATAGGCGTCATAGAGCTCGTCCTGCAGCACATGCGTCTGTTCATCCAGGATTGCGCCCTGCTCGCCAAACAGGTCCATGGTGTAGGCGCTGAGGTCCTGATTTAGCTGACAGGACATCAATTTCAATATCGAGGCCTCGCTGCCCAGCTCGCCCCCTTCGGAAAGCACCGTCAACATGCGCGACATAAAATTTTCCAGGGCGCATTTGTTGGCCATTGCTCCCGCGAGATACTGCCTGACATCATCCCGATCTATAGCGCTTGTACCCTCGATATCGCAGCTCTGGGCCAACTCGAGCACCGACAACATCGACGGCATCCGCGTGTTCAAGCGTTTGAAACGCTCAGCCGACAGGGCATGCATGGCCACCTGCCATCCCTGGTTTACCTCACCGAGACGGCAGGATTCTGGCAGTTCCACGCCATCCAGGAAGACTTCATTGAATTCGCTGTGGCCAGAAATCTGCTTGATCGGCTGGACCTCCACACCCGGCAGGCGCATATCTACGATAAAGAAGGTCAGGCCTTTGTGCTTCGGCAATTCAGGATCAGTCCGGGCCAGCAGTATCCCGAAATCGGCAACTTGCGCGCCGGAGGTCCATACTTTCTGGCCACTGATTTTCCAGCTATCGCCCTCTCGAACTGCCCGGGTTCTCACCGCAGCCAGGTCAACTCCCGCATTGGGCTCCGAGAACAACTGACACCAGATCAACTCTCCGCGGAGCGTCCGCGGGATCAACTGTTTCTGCTCCTCTGAGCCATAGGTCATGATCGGTGGCAGGCACTGCCCTATGCCAACCGAGAAGTAATTGAAAGGCCGCGGCAGTCGCCTCTCCTCTTGGTCGAAAATTGCCGCCTGCATCCAGGTGCCGCCCATGCCACCGTATTCCTGTGGCCAGACCAGGTGGGCATAACCCGCTTCGGCCTTCGTGCGCTGCCACTGACGACAGCGCTCAATATCTGCCTCTGTGTACAGCTCATCCGGCGCGGTGGATTGAAGAGCGCCGCCGTTGGCCTTTAGCCATGCCCTTACTTCCGCCCGGAAATTCGCCTCTTCAGGAGTATCACTGAAATCCATGGACTTAGCCTGCCGGCAGGTTTATGGACTTGAATTCGAGGTAGTCTTGTAGTCCTTCCTCACCCAGTTCTCGACCAAGCCCAGAGGACTTGTAACCACCAAAGGGAGCCGCTATATCCATCGAGAAACCGTTGATGGTGAAATTCCCGGTTTGTATTTTCCGACCTATCTCAATACCGGCTTCCACATCCGCCGTCCAAACTGAGCCGGAGAGCCCCATCTCGGAGTCATTGGCAATGCCAATAGCGTCGTCGATGTCATCGTAGGCGATCGCACAAACCACCGGTCCGAATATTTCTTCACGCGCAACCTGCATATCGTTGGTCACATCGGCGAGCAGTGTCGGCTCGACAAAGTAACCCGGTTCAAGGTGCTCAGGTGTTCCACCACCCGTCACCAGCCTGGCGCCCTCTTCTACGCCGGCGTTAATACACGCTTTCACACGATTAAAGTGGCGTTCGTGAATCATCGGTCCGAGCTCTGTTTCAGGGTCCGATGGGTCTCCCACTTTCATCGATCCATAAGCGTCGGCAAGCGCCGAAACATACTCTTCGTAACGGCTCCTGGGGATGAGAATACGAGTCTGGGCTGCGCAGGCCTGTCCGCTGTTAATCACAGACGCTTTAGCAAGTTCAGGCACGACAATGGCGAGATCCGCATCGGCGCAGACAATCGCCGCAGACTTTCCGCCCAGCTCCAGGGCCGCCCGCTTCACCTGGGAGCCACAGATCTCGGCGACCCGCCGGCCGGCGACAACACTGCCAGTAATGCTTGCCATGGCCACGTCGGGGTGCGCCACCAGGTGCTCGCTGGCATCGCGGTCGGCCGCGAGGATATTGATGACGCCGGCCGGCAACCCCGCCTCCTGAATACACTCAGCGAGGACATAGGAAAACAAGGGGGTTTCCACCGGCACCTTGAGCACCACGGTTGAGCCGGAAGCAAGTGCGGGACCAATCTTGAGCATCGCGGCAAATAGCGGACCATTGAACGGCACAATCGCCGCGACCACGCCGACCGGTTCCTTGCGCACCAGCACCTGGCCGAAGTAACCCTGCCTGCGTTCTTCAAATTCATAATCTCTGGCAAGTTGTCCGTAAAACTTGAGCGTCATTCTGGCCATGGCAACCTGGCCTTTGCAGAAGCCGTAGGGCGCGGCGATCTCCTGCGCGGCACAGGCAGCCAGGTCATCCGTTCGCGACTTGATAGCTGCAGACAACGCATCGATGTAGGACGCCCTATCCTCGCCTGAGGTTGCGGACCATTCCGGTGCGGCGAGGGCCGCCATGGCGGCATTTACTGCAGCGTCGACATCCTGTTCGGTCGCCTCAGGACAGGAACCAATGATTTCCCGATTGGCCGGGCACTCTACTGATATACGTTTCCCTGATGCGGGTTCACGCCATTGCCCGCCTACGAAAATATTCTGATAATCCATGACTATTCCAACTGAGGGCCGTCGGCCGGTCAGCCCTTTTTGTAGGTTATATCTGACTGTTCGAGATCCCAGGTGGAACCGGTGCAGCCCTCGTCGCGCAGCTGGTGCTTCAGGATTCTGCCCACGGGGTTTTTGGGTAACTGGGCCCTGAACTCTATGTAACGCGGTACCGCGTAATACGGGACATTGTCTATCGCCCACGTTGCCAACTCATATTCGGTCAAAGGCGATCCCGCTTCCTTGACCACAGTGACCTTGATGTCGTCTTCGGTGAGCGCGGATGGAACCGCGTGTACTGCTACCTCGTTGACATCGGGATGCAAGGCGAAGGTGGTCTCCATCTCGTAGCTGGAGATGTTCTCCCCCCGGCGGCGCAGGTAATCCTTCTTTCTGTCGACGAAATAGAAAAATTCATTCTCATCAAACTTGCCGATATCCCCCGTGTGAAGCCACATACCACCAAAGACATCCAGGGTCTCCTGCGACCTGCCCCAGTAGCCTTCAAACATCACATTGGGGCGCTTGGGCCTCACCACTATCTCTCCGGTCTGCCCTGTCGGTACTTCCTGGAAGTCGTCGCTGACGATCATCACCTCGAAGTCGCGATGGTTCAGTTTGCCGGATGACCCCGGTGGTGCGTCTGCGGCTTCATCATAGGAGAGCATGGAGATGAAGCTCGATTCGGTAAGACCGTAAACATGGGCCCCCACAATCTCAGCGCCGAACCTGTCCCGCCAGACATCCTGTAGTTCTCCGGGAAATGGCGCTCCCCTGGCCATTCTCAGCTGCCCCTTGCAGCGCAGCATTTCCTCGCTGTCGGGCATATTGGCGATCAGGGGTATCATGGAGCCCAGCACTGACGCTACCGCGGCACCACTCTTTTCTATATCCGCCCAGAAGCCGGAAAGCGAGAACCGGGGAGTAATCGCAGCGGTGGTCCCGCTTACAACCGAATACAGGAGGGTGACGACGATGGCATTCAGGTGGAACAGGGGCAGGCAGGTCCAATTGACCTCACCGGGCCGGGGGTCGCACATTTCCCGGGTCCTGAGGGCCTGGTTGGCAATATAGTTCTGGCTGAGAATACAGCCCTTGGAGGGGCCGGTTGTGCCCCCGGTGTAAATGATACCGGCAATGTCTCCGGGCTCCAGGCGGATATCCGTATCGGCACTGTTCTCTGAGTACAGGTCTGTAAATGACTCGCAGGCCATTGCCATCGCCCCGGATTCTCCCCGCACGTAGATAGTCTGCAGATCGGGCAAGCCCTCCCTGATCGCCTCTACCCGCTCCAGGTATTTGGCTTCACTGACCAGGACTCTGGCCCCGGAATTGGCCAGGGGATTCCTCAGGAACTCGCCTTTATTGGCAGTGTTGACCGGCACATATATAGCGTTGACCTTGGAGGCCGCAATCAACAGGGCGACTGAATCCGCGTGGCTGTCCAGTAGCGTGGCGATGCGATCCCTCGGGGCGACTCCACTGCTCAACAGACCCTGCGCCAGGCGGTTGGACAACTCGTCGAATTCGGCGTAGGTGTACTTCTCGTCGTCGTCGAGAAAGTGCAGGAACACCGTATCAGGCGACGCGGCCACAGCTTCTTTCCACAGTTCGAGTATGGTGTGTCGCTGCTCCGTTCTCCAGGCAGGATTGGTCATTAGCGCCCTATTCCTCTTAACTCAAGCCAGTAAGTCACTCAACGCCGGCGGCAACCCAGACGGATTCGGCACGGCGACTTGATCTTTAGCTTATCACATGTGTAAAGTTAACTGCAAGAATGCAAGTCGCCTCCGGCGATTCAGGTTCAACGCGGAGACGACGCTTTGCAGACTTCATAGCGGTTCTGTTATGCTCGATTGGCAGAGAGGCCTGACGGATCAGGCCTCCAGACTACAACAAGCTGGATACGACAATGGCATCCAAAATCGAGTCTACGCCTGCGCCAGAGAACGGCTGGTCAGCCCGCAGCCGGGCGACCCGCCAGAAGCTGATTGCAGCCGCTTCGAAACTGATCGTTGAGAAGGGTATAAACTCGGTATCTGTCGTTGCTGTAGCCGAAGCGGCAGGAATTACGCGCCCCGGCGCTTACTATCACTTCAAAACCCGCGATACCCTGCTCGAGGCCGTGCGCAACGATACTGACCACCAACTGGTCAGGACGCTCGCCGGCAGCAAGGAAGACAAATACCTTTACTCACAGGCCGCCGAGTTCGCCGCAGAAGACCAGGACACCATCTATCTGCGCATCCAACGTATGCTAGAACAGGGCGCAGATGACGTGATCATAAGCTCTCGGCGGCGAGGCCTTACCAGGGCAGCGCGTGAAGGCCTGGTGAAACCTGGCATCGAACCTGATATCGCCGCCATAATTACCAGCACCACCCTGATTTCATCATTCCTGGCCGTCTCCGAGTTCAAGCAGAAAAGCCGCCGCCACAAGCAAGCCAGGCTTTTTGGTAAAACCAATTACCAACTGGTTTTCGATGGCGCCCTGTTGCCGGAAAAGCTCCAACACTGGCCAAAACTGCCCAGGTATTCGCCTGCCGGGGGCGACACGGCAAAACCTGAAACCGCAAAAGACACTGCGATTCAGGATGGCAGAAAGGCCAAGTCTCTCGAAACCCGCGAGCTGCTGATGAAGACTGCAATGCTGCTCATGGCAGAGGTTGGGGAGCAGGCCGTCTCCGTATCCGAGGTAGCGCGCAGGGCCGGTGTCACGCGCCCCGGTGCCTACTACCATTTCAAGAAAAAGGAAGAACTGATTGCCGCTGTCGAGGAGAAGCTCGACAAGGGACTCATCTACACACTGGACCGTTCATTTGCCAAGCGCGAGTCCTTCGAGGATGCCTCGGATCTCAGCGCGGAAGACCTGAGTCTGCTCAAGATTCGCATTCAGCAAATGCTCAGGGACGGCGCCCGCAAGGATTCACTTATTGCCCACTACCGCAAACTCTTCCGCTGGCACGCAAAGCACGGGCATCTGCGGGAGGACATGGACCCGGACATGACCGCCATCATTACCGCGAGCGCATCGCTGGCGGGGCTGTTCCTGGTGCTCAACGAAGCTAACTCGGTAAAGGAGCGGGCGAAGCAGGCAAAACGCTTTCGCAAGACCTACAAAAACTTTGTGTTCGAGGGTATTTTCACGCCGCCCGCCAAAGCGGAATGGCCACCGCCACCGGAACTGGACTAAACCCGCTCAAATACAGCAGCCAGCCCCTGACCCCCGCCAATGCACATGGTTTCGATACCGTAACGGCTCCCCCGGCGCTCCATTTCGCGCAGCAAGGTAGCGAGGATGCGGCCGCCCGTCGCCCCTACCGGATGTCCCAATGAAATACCGGAGCCGTTGACGTTCATTCTGTCGAAATCAGACTGTTCAAAGCCCATCCCCCGGGTACAGGCCAACACCTGCGCCGCAAAGGCCTCGTTGAGCTCAATCAGGTCAATATCTGATAATTTCAACTCCGCGTTCTGCAATACCTTCTGCACAGCCGGTACCGGCCCAATACCCATACGCGCGGGCTCGACCCCCGCAACAGCCCAGGACACCAGCCGACCAAAGGGCTTGAGACCATACCGTGCGACTGCTTCCTCACTCGCCACGAGACAGGCAGACGCCCCGTCGTTCTGGGTACTGGCGTTGCCCGCGGTTACTGTGGATTGTGGGTCGACACCTGCCCTGATCGCTTTCAGGCCAGCCAGCGCCTCCAGTGAGGTTTCCCGGGGGGGCTCGTCTTTGGTCACGACGGTATCGCCCTTGCGACCCGGGACAGTGACGGGAACGATTTCGTCGTCAAACAAGCCCTGCTGTTGAGCGGCAATGGCTCGGCGCTGGGATTCCACCGAGAACATGTCCTGCTCTTCACGGGATATTCCATACTCTCTACGCAGGTTTTCCGCCGTTTCCAGCATGCCACCCGGGACCGGATAGTTGACACCTCCCGCTGTGACGCGCCCACGCGCCAGGGAATCCTGTAATTCAAGCGCCGGCCCCCGAATACCCCAGCGAGCGCGATGGGTAAAGAAAGGCGCGTTACTCATTGATTCAGCGCCCCCGGCTATCACCACATCAGAGCCACCTGTTGCTACCTGGAGATAGGCATAAATCAGCGCCTGTAAACCGGAGCCGCAGCGCCGATCGAGTTGCAGCCCGCCCACCGTTTCCGGCAGGCCTGCGTCCAGCGCCACCACGCGGCCCAGCGCAGGCGCATCCATACTGGAGTAACACTGGGCGAAGAGCACATCGTCCACCCTATCGGCGGGAAGCCCCATTCTCTCGAGCAGGCCCTTCACTACCGCAGCGCCAAGGAATTGCGCGTCCAACTGCTTGTAGGCGCCACCGAACTTGCCTACCGGCGTGCGCACGGGCTCACAGATATATGTCTGCCTGATTTTCATCATTCTATCCCCGCGCCTCAGGCGGGCAGCATGGTGTCGCCACCATCAACCCTGAAGGTTTGACCGGTAATCCAGGCCGCCTCGTCGGACGCCAGGAACATGGCCATATTGACGATATCAGCGGTATCGCCCAGTCTTTTCAGTGCCAATCCATTCACCACCTGGTCGAGTATCTCCGCTGGCACCTGCCGGGTGGCCTCAGTATCAGTGGGGCCGGGGGCGATAGCATTGACCCGGATATTGCGCTCACCGAGTTCACTGGCCAGGCACATTGTCAGCCCCTGCACGCCCAGCTTGGCGACACCGTAGTAGCCTCCCTGTGCCTTCCAGGCTGCCGTGGAAGATTGATTGATCACGCTCCCACCGCCCCTCTCGGACATTGATTGGGCTACCGCGCGTGTCATTACCAGCGGGCTGTGCATGTTCACTTTCATAATCTGGTAGTAGTAGTCGAGATCCACATCCAGCAGGGTTTCATAACGCATGCCATGAAAAATCGCAGCGTTGTTCACCAGAATATCAATACCGCCAAACTGTTCCTGTGCCACACCGGCAGCTGCTGCTGCGTCGCTCTCGCTAGACACATCGGTTTTCACAAAAACCGCCGCGTTCCCCGCCCGGCAGATTTCGTCGGCAACCCGTTGTCCGGCCTCTTCATTAAGTTCAGCAATGACCACTGACGCGCCCTGTGCGGCAAAGCGCCTGGCGTAGGTTTCCCCTATTCCCTGGCCACCGCCGGTGATAATCGCTACCTTGTCCTTGAATGACATCGTAAAACCCTCTGGTATGTTTAATTTGAACGTCTGGTTAGGTGAGATCAGCCACTGCCTACCAGCTTCTGGTCGTGCAGCCGCCCGATCTCGCCGGGGGACATATTCAACAACTCGGCTAGAATCTGGTCGGTGTGCTCACCAAGGCCGGGCGCTCCGGCAGAGCTCTCCCGATCCAGCCCGGTAAATTCAAGCGGGCTACCCGGCATCAGCATTTCTCCTATCCCCGCTTGTTCCCGTCGAACAAACAGGGGGTTCTCCTCAGAACATGCCGGATCATTCAGCACCATTTCCTTGACACTCTGGTACCGATTCCAACAAACATTTTCTGCCGCAAAGGCCGCTTCAATTTCGCCGATGTTCCTGGTTGCCGCCCAGGACTCAATCAGCGCTGCGATTTCCCTGCGCGCCTCGTATCGATCCCCCTCGCGACTGAAATCCAGCCTCCTGAGCTGTGCAAGATGCTCCATCTCCACGCCCAGTCCCGTGGCCGAACAAAGTCCGCGCCACTGCTTGGGCGTGAGGCCAACGACCATGAATTGAAAGCCATCGGCTGAGATAAAGTCTCTCCCGAATGCGCCGTACAGGTAGTTGCCGGATCTCTCACGATCAACACCCAGTTCCGCCTCGGCGATAAAGCCGAGTGTACCCATGGTGGCCATGGCAACATCTTCCAGTGCCAACTTGATGTGCTGCCCCTCACCGGTGCGCCTGCGATGCCGTTCTGCGGCCAACAGACCCGAGACAGCCATTTGCCCGGTAATACAGTCCCAGGCCGGTATCACACTGTTTACAAGGCCCTTATGCTCTTCTGGCCCGGTAAACATCGGAACACCGATGGCGGGATTGACGGTGTAGTCGACAGCGGACCCACCATGGCGATTGCCCATAACGGTCAGCTGGATCAAATCCTCGCGGGCCTCTCGCAAGCTTTCATAGTCCAGCCAACCCCTGGGTGGAAAATTGGTCAGCAGGATGCCGGCATCTTCCCCACTGGCGCAGATAATCGATCGGGCGAGCTCCCTGCCCTCGGGCTTGCGAATATCAATGGCCACGGAGCGCTTATTCTTGTTCAGGCCCTGCCAGAAGAGGCTGGTATTGTCCTCGGTGACAGGCCAGCGCCGGTAGTCCAGCCCGCCCCGAATGTCATCGATGCGAATCACCTCGGCCCCCATCTGGGCCAGTGCCAGCCCGGCAGAGGGCGCCGCCACAAAGGCGGAAACCTCAACCACGCGCAGGCCCGCCAGAATACCCATCAGGAGTGGCGCTCCCCGTTGTCCAGCGCATCTTGTAACAGCTGCCGGGCGATTACCTTCAGGGCCAGCGTCTCTTCGGCGCCCTCGAAAATGGACAGTACCCGGGCGTCGACAAAGTAACGGCTTACCGCGGTCTCCTCGGCATACCCCATGCCGCCGTGTATCTGCAGCGCCTCGCGTGTAATCCACTCCGCAGATCGGCAGGCAAACAACTTCACCAGGCTCGCCTCCATCTGTCCCTCACCGCTGTCCAGCAGTGCGCCAACACTGTAGGCAAAGCAACGGCTGACAGCGACCTGGGCGGCCATTCTGGCCAGCTTTGCCTGGGTGAGCTGGTAGTCACCCAGGTGTGCGCCAAACACCTTGCGGTCCTGCGAGTAGCGGACAGCGGCTTTCAGCGCAGCACGCATCACACCTGACGCTCTCGCTGCCGTCTGAATCCGCCCCCCCGTAAGGCCGGCCATGGCGAGATAGAACCCCCTTCCCTGGCCCTCAGCGCCGCCAATAAGATTCGCCTCTGGTACAAAGTAGTCCTCAAACACGAGGTCATAGGAATGCATACCCCGGTAACCAATCGTGGGGATGGAGCTGCCAGTCAAACGGCCGCCTGACTCCTGTTCAAAACAGAATTCATGTTCATCGGTGCCCGGCTTCTCCACCAGAAAGGCGCTCAGCCCCCTGTGCCCCAGTGACCTGTCGGTATCGGTTCGCGCAATCACAAAGAGTAACTGTGCCTTGCCGGCAAAAGTGCACCAGCTCTTGGCACCATTGAGCAGCCAGCCCCCCGGGACCGGTGAGGCCTTGAGAGAAAGCCCCGCCACATCAGAGCCATAATCGGGTTCGGTTATGGCAATGCCGCAGAGTTTTTCTCCGGACGCCACCTGGGGTAGCCAGCGGGATTTCTGCTCCTGGGTGCCGCCACTGAGCAGCGCCCTGGCAAGGATCTCCGGACGTGTAATCAGGCTGCCCGCGGCCGCCAGGGAGGCCTCAGACAAGGCCTCGGTGACGACGATCATTGAGAGATTGTCCGCATCGGCATCGGGCGCAGTACCGCCGTATTGCTGGGGAACCGAGATACCAAATACGCCCATCTCTCGCAACGGCTGGAGAATCTCTTCCGGTACAGTCAGGTCCTGGCGATGAATGCTTTCGGCACGGGGCTCGATAATATCGGCAGCGAGCTTGCGAAAAGCCGTTTGCATCATCCCCTTGTCATCGTCGATGTCGACCTGGCCAACCTCCCCCTGGAGCTGAATCACTTCCCGACCTACCTCCGCCAGGTGAGCCGGCGCAAGACAGGCCTGCATCGCCGAGCGCAATTCACCCCCGCAGAAAAACCGGTCAAAGTCCGACTGCTCGATACCAAACACCGGCGACAATGGCTCCAGTCGCGCCTTAATGGACTGTACAGCAGTGGCTATGTATATCCCGCAAAGCGCCTGCTGCATCTGGGTGGCAGGACTGTTGTAACTTTCCCACGCCACTTTCGCTGCCCGATACTCGGCGTAAGCCAGCGCCAATTCGTAACTGGCGACCTGCTGTTGATCCAGGCTCTGTGGATCAAGCGCCCCATCTTTGCTGCAGGATTTCGCCAGGCTCTCGGTCGCTTGTTGAATCAGGCCAGGGAATCCATCAAAGAAACTCCCGAAGCCTTCGCTGTTACTAAAATTGATCATTGAAGATGCTGTTCCCATCGATAAAGGCTTAGCCCAACTGCTCGAACGGTATGTTTTTGTCCACCCGAACATCACCGGGCAACCCCAGGACTCTCTCGGCGATGGTATTGCGCAGAATTTCATCGGTACCGCCGGCGATGCGATAACCCGCCGCTTCCAGCCAGGCCATACGGTAATCACTTGCCCGCGATATCGGGTGATCCGGATAGATCGCGCCTGCCGGACCACAGGTATCCATGATGTAGGCTGACTGCGCCTGTAACTTTCGTGCGATCACCAACTTGCTCAATGCCGCCTCGGGGCCGGGCAACTGTCCCTGGGACAATCCGGTCAGTTGGCGCGCATGGAAGTTATTGATGCCCGACTCGGCAACATACCACTGGGCAATCTTGTCGCGCACTATAGGGTCGTCCAGGCCGGATTCGCCATCATCGAACTCCCGCCGCAAAAACCGCACCGTGTCTTCAAGGGAAGCACCGCCCCCGGAGGCTTCGGTCACCGCGAATCGCTCCTCCATCAAAGTTGCGATGGCCACCTGCCAGCCACCATTGATTTCGCCAAGGCGGGCGGAATCGGGAACCCGAACATCGGTGAAGAACACCTCGCAGAATTCACCGCCGCCGGCTGCCTGCTGGATGGGCCTGACTTCGACTCCCGGTGCCTTCATATCGACAAAGAAATAAGTCATGCCCCGGTGCTTGGGCACAGAGGGGTCAGTCCGCGTAATAATGACCCCGTAATCGGAGATGTGCGCCCAGGATGTCCAGATTTTCTGGCCATTGAGTACCCAGTCGTCGCCGTCGCGAAGCGCGCGAAGGCGAATGCCGCCAAGGTCAGAGCCGGCCGCCGGCTCGGAAAACAGCTGGCACCAGATTTCCTCACCCCGCAGCGCGGGTACCAGGTAGCGCTGCTGCTGCTCTTCTGTTGCAAAGCGGCGCATTACAGGAATAGGCATTCCCACGCTGATGCCAAAAAAGACGGTGGGAAAATCGTACTTTTCTTCCTCCTGATCGTAAATCACCGCCTGCATGGGAGTACCGCCCATGCCACCCAGCTCCCTGGGCCAGGTGACTTTTGCATAGCCCCTGTCCGCTTTGCGGGCCTGGAAAGCCCTGCCCAGCGCCAGTTGCTGGTCGACGCTCAGCTCACCGTGATTCGACAGGTCGTACTCCGCCGCCTGCTCAGCCAACCAGGCTTTAACTTCTGCCCGAAATTCAGCTTCTTCCGGGGTATCTTCAAAATCCATAATCTCTCCAGCACTACGCCTGCACCGCGATACGGTGTCAGGCCACTTTGCGCTCAAATTCAGCGGTAATCTGTTTCTTCCACATCCCGGGGTCACCTATCAGCACTGCGAGGGAACGGGAACGGCGCAAAAAGAGATGGCAATCTGCCTCCCAGGTAAAGCCCATACCTCCGTGCACCTGCACGTTTTCTGCCGCGGCGTTTTCATAGGCTTCAGTGGCGCTTACCCGGGCGACGGCTGCTGCGAGGGGCAACTCATCGGCGCCAGAGGCCAGGGCCCAGGCACCGTAGTAGGCATTGCTGAGCGCCAGCTGATTACCGACATAAACATCAGCCAGCTTGTGTTTTATTGCCTGGAAAGAGGCAATGGGCCTGCCGAAGGCATTTCGCTCATTGGCAAAGTCGATGGCGCTTTGCAGGCAAGCCTCTGCACCACCTACCTGCTCAAATGCAAACAGGACCGCCGCTGCATCGAGTACCGCCCTGAACACCGCCCATGCACTGTCGCCGGCTTTGCCCAGGAGCTGAGCCTCGGCACCCTCAAAAACAAGGGCGCCCTGGTTTCGGGTTGGGTCGATAGAATCCAGCGCTCGCCGCTGCACGCCATCCTGTGCGAGGTCGACCAGGCACAGGCAGGGTTCATTACTCTCATTGATTGCCAATACCACCGCGGCATCGGCAATCATCGCATCCGCCACCGGCCACTTTTCACCGTGCAGCCTGCCCTGCTCGCAACGCAGCTTGATGCGACCGGGGGCCGGGAACCCCACACCCTCGGCGAAGGCCAGGGTGCCTATGGTTTCTCCCGCAGCGACCGCGGCCAACACAGCGCCTCGCTGCTCTTCACTGCCACCGCGCAAAACAGCCTCACAAAACTGGTAGACCGTCGACGAGAACGGAACCGGCGCCAGTGAACGCCCTAACTCCTGGGCCATTACACAAAGCTCCAGGTAACCGAGGCCAACACCCCCGTACTGCTCCGGAATCGCTATTCCTGCCCACCCCAACTCCAGCATTTCACGCCAGACGGCTTCGGCATGAGACATACTGGCATCGTCGAGCACCGCCCTGGCCACTGACAGGTCACTGCGATCTGCAAGAAAGCGCTGCACTTCACTCTGCAGTGCTTTCTGCTCCTCTGAGAAATCAAAATTCACGACTGGATACCCTGGACCATCATTTTTGGTGCCTACTCATAAGATTGCATTTAGCTTATCACCACTGTAAAGTTTCAACAAGACACTGCAAGCGGGAAAGACAAACAGTCGCCTCTTGCGCAATCCACCCGCCCTACCCATGTGGACACACTATGCAAGAAGTATGGATTATCGATGCCGCCCGCAGCCCTCGCGGACTGGGACGCCCCGACAAGGGGAGCCTGGCGCACATACACCCCCAGCGCCTGCTCTCCCAGGTACTGGCCGCCATCGCTGAACGCAACCAGCTGCGAACAGACGCTATTGAGCATGTGATCGTGGGTTGCGGCAATCCCGCAGGCACCCAGAGAGGTGATATTGCGCGCATGGCGGCGCTGGACGCAGGCTGGCTGCACAGCAGCGGCACAACCGTAGACCACTTTTGTGGCTCCAGCCTGATGGCGACCCTGTTCGGCGCCAATTGCATCAGCACCGGAATGCATGACCTGGTTATAACCGGCGGGGTTGAGATGATGTCTCTACCCGAGAAACCCAACCTGGCCACCGATCAGCACAACCTGCAATTGCGAGAAAAGCACCCGATCACCAGCGTGGGTATCTCCGCAGATGTGATCGCCACCGAGGAGGGTTTCAGCCGCAGCGATGTGGACGCCTTTGCCGCCCGAAGCCAACAGCGGGCTTTACAGGCCATCGACAGCGGCTATTTCGAGAAGAGCATAGTCCCCATCAAGAATGATGATGGTTCACTCGCCCTGGCCCGTGACGAGTACCCCAGACCTGGGACCACTGCTGAGGCACTGGCAGAATTGAAGCCGGTATTTGCCGACTTCCTGGACTACCCCATGGATGACAACCACACTTTCGGTGAGGTCGCACGCATGACCTGGCCCGACCTGGAGATTGACCACGTTCATCACGCAGGAAACTCCTCGGGAATCGTCGACGGCGCCGCTGCAGTTGTGCTCGCTTCACCCGAATATGCGCGGGCGAACGGTCTCAAGCCGCGGGCCAGGATTGTATCCAGCGCCTCCGTGGCGGGAAGCCCGGAGTACAACCTGAACGAACCTGTACCATCGGCGCGCAAAGCACTCGCCAGTGCGGGATTAACGGTCGATGATATAGACCTGTTCGAAGTGAATGAAGCTTTCGCGGTGGTTCCGCTACGCTTTATGAAGCTAATGGGTGTAGATCACGACAAGCTCAACGTGAACGGCGGGGCCATCGCCCTCGGCCACCCGATTGGCGCCACGGGCGCTATTCTGCTGGGTACGCTGCTGGATGAACTGGAGCGGCGCGAGCTGAAGCGCGGCCTGGTCACCCTGTGTGCCGCCGGGGGCCTGGCTCCCAGCATGATTATCGAGAGAATGTAACTGGATCTCCAGACAGGTAGGTATGCAGACAGAAAACAACAGCAGCGCCCCCCCGGTTCAAGTGGAACGGGACCAGGGCATCGGTATCGTGACAATGGACAGGGCCGAACGACTCAATGCCCTGAACCTGGAAATGCGGCAGGCCATTGCTGCCGCATTCGGTGAACTTGCGGCAGAACCGGATATCCTGGTCATCGTCGTGACCGGCGGCGATGAGGTATTCGCAGCCGGTGCCGACCTGAAGCTACTGGTTGACAAGGGCTCGCAGGAAGTGGCGGAACTCAACCTCGCAGGCTACTGGCACGCCGTTGCCTCTTGCGAGAAGCCAGTGATCGCCGCCGTCAACGGTTACTGCCTGGGTGCCGGCTCCGAATTAATGCAGATGTGCGATATTGTCGTTGCCGATACAAGTGCCCGTATTGGCCAGCCAGAGGCCAAGGTCGGCATCATGCCGGGTGCCGGCGGAACCCAGCGATTGCTGCGATCGGTGGGCAAGCCCGTCGCCAGCCTGATGCTCATGTGCGGCGAGGCGCTCACGGGTGAGCGCGCGTACCAGTTGGGGCTGGTGAGCGAATTGACTGAAGAGGGACAAGCCCTGACCAGGGCACTGGAACTGGCACGCAAGGTAACCCGGATGCCGCCCAGGGCCATGCTTGCGATCAAGCGCACCCTCAAGCAGGGCGGTGACCTGCCCCTGTCAGAGGCTCTGCAACTCGAGCAGGACGAGTTCCTGCAATTGTTTGACACCGCCGACCAGACCGAAGGCATGACCGCATTCCTGGAAAAGCGCAAACCAGAATTCACCGGAAATTGAGCCGGACATAAACAATGACAACTGAATCAAATCAAACGATCGCAGTCATCGGCGCGGGAGCCATGGGCCGGGGCATTGTGCAACTGTTCGCCCAGTCGGGGCACCGGGTAAAGTTTTACGATACCTCCGAGGCTGCTGTCGCGGCTGCTCACGCCTTTGTTACAGACATGTTTGACAGCAAGGTGGACAAGGGCAGGGTCAGTCGTGAGGAAGCAGACCAGGCCCTTGCCAACCTCGTTCCCTGCACCCAACTGGGCGATATTGCAGACTGCGATATCGTGGTGGAAGCGGTGCTCGAAGACCTCGAGGTCAAGCGGGGCCTGTTTGCCGAACTGGAAACAGTGGTTTCTCCCTCCGCCGTCATTGCCAGCAATACTTCATCCCTGCTGATTGCGGATATCGCGGCACGCTGCAAACATCCTGAGCGAGTAGCCGGCCTGCATTTTTTCAACCCGGTACCGGTGATGCGGGTGGTTGAGATTATTTCCTCCGTGAGAACCGCAGCCGTTACCGTGGATCGGCTTAAGGCCTGTATAGACACTACCGGACACCGCGCAGTGCTGGCCCAGGACCAGCCCGGGTTTCTCATTAACCACGCCGGGCGCGGCTTGTACACTGAGGGATTGCGCATCCTTGAAGAGCGGGCCGCCAGCCACGACCAGGTCGACCTGCTGATGCGCGAAGCCGCTGGCTTTCGCATGGGCCCCTTCGAACTGCTGGACCTGACCGGGCTGGATGTATCTTCCAAAGTCATGCAGTCGATCTACGACCAGTTTCAGCAGGAACCGCGCTTCCGCCCGTCCTCCATCATTCCGCCGAGAGTTGCCGCCGGCCTGTTTGGGCGCAAAACCGGTGAGGGGTGGTATCAGTACCCCGATGGCAAAAAACTTGAGCCTGCAGGCGCCGGAGAGACCTGCCCCACGCTATCGGATAATTGCAGTGTTTGGATTGATCCCGAGGCCGAGGACCACGCCGAACTGTCAGCGCTTAGCCAGAAGGCCGGCGCGCGGCTGGCGCAATCACCCGACGATGCCAGCCTGCTTCTTGTCCAACCCTGGGGTATTGATGTCTCACAGGCCTGCGCCGACCTGGACCTGGATGCCAGCCGCTGTGTCGCGGTAGACCCCCTCCCCTCGTTGGAAATGCGTCGCACCCTGATGTTAAGCCCCATTACCCGTGCGCAGTCCCGGGATGATGCAGCAGCGATACTGGGCGCAGACAACGCCCCCTATACCATCATCAGTGACAGCCCAGGGTTTGTCGTTCAGCGTATGCTGGCAACCATTGTGAACATCGGTACCAACATCGCGCAGCGAGGTATTGCCTCGGTAGAAGATATCGATGACGCTGTTCGTATCGGCCTGGGCTATCCGGCAGGCCCCCTGGCCCTGGGGGACAGTCTTGGCCCACACAGGGTGATGCAAATACTGGAAGGCATGCAGAGAGTCACAGGAGACCCCCGCTACCGCCCCAGCCACTGGCTGCGTCGGCGTGCACAACTGGGAGAAAGCCTGACCACCGGGGAGGCCGCCAGGGGCTGATATGACAACAGATACAACAACCGCTGTAATCGTCACCCGCCCCACCCCACATGTCGCCCAGGTCGCCATCAATCGGCCAGAGGCCAAAAATGCCATTGACGAGACCACCCGCCTTGCCCTGATCGAGGCCATTGAGGCGGCGCTGGCTGATGAGTCGGTTCGCGCGCTGTTGCTCTGTGGTACCAGCGGTGTTTTTTGTGCCGGCGGGGATCTCGCCAGCATGCGCGGCATGAGCGAAGAGCAGGCCCGTGCACGCATGCAAAGTGGCCACAACCTGGTTCAGCTGCTCTGGAATGCCGACATTCCCGTTGTCGTGGCCATGGAAAAATTTGCCATCGGCGCAGGCGCCGGACTGGCCCTGGTTGCGGACTACATCATCGCCGGCGAAACCGCCCGCATGAACTTTCCCTTCCTCAACCTGGGCCTGGTACCGGACTGGGGCTCGACCCAGTCCCTGGTGCGCAAGGCAGGCTGGGGCACAGCCAGACGCCTGGTACTGGACCGGGCCTCCCTCAAGGGTGAGCAATTGTTGAATCTCAACCTGGTGGAGCAAATCGTCGAAGACGACAAGGTTATGGCGTGCGCCGTCGACAAAGCGCGCGAATTTTCGCTACTGCCCAGGCTGGCCCTGCGCCAGTTCAAGGAGACGATGAGACAATCACCCCTGGCTATGGAGTCTGCACTGCAGGCCGAGGAGAGCCACCAGACCAATTGCTTTCTCAGCGAAGAATTCGCGGAAGGCCTGACCGCCCTGCAGAAGAAACGGCCAGCGGATTTTATCAAGAGCTAACACCATGGACGACGCAACACTGAACACACTGAAATCCTGGATTGGCCGGACGAAAACGCTTCACAGTGACCTGCCAGTCTTTGACGCACAGGCGCTGGCTGGCGCCATCAATCACACAGAGGCTCCCGGCCCCGGTGACGAACTGCCCCTCCCCTGGCACTGGTTGTACTTTCTCGATCCTACCCGCCGTGACAGCACCGGCGAGGATGGCCATCCCCGCAAGGGCGGATTCCTGCCGCCGGTGCCCCTCCCGCGCCGGATGTGGGCAGCCGGAACGCTAGACATTGCGCAACCAATGGTGCTGGGTCTGGCCACCGAGAAAGTTTCAACGATCACCTCGGTGGAGGCCAAGAATGGACGCTCGGGACCGCTGGTGTTCGTCAACCTGAGACACGAATTGAGCCAGCGAGACAATCTCTGCATTACCGAAGAACAGAACCTGGTTTACCGGGAGGCGCCCCGGGAAAGAACCGAGTTACCACCCGGGGAGATGGCGACAGAAGGACCACAGTTCTCACGGGAAGTGACACCCGACCCGGTTCTGCTGTTTCGCTACTCGGCACTCACCTTCAACTCGCATCGTATTCACTACGACCGGGAATACGCGGTAAATACAGAACTATACCCAGCACTGGTGGTGCATGGGCCTCTGCTGGCCACCCTGCTGCTCGACCTGGTCTATGAAAACTTCCCGGGCGCCAGAATTGACGGGTTCAAGTTTCGCGCGGTAAGACCGACATTCGACAGCCATCCCTTCACCCTCTGCGGCAGGCGCAGTGGTAATCAATTGCAGCTGTGGTCGGAAGACCATGAAGGCTACCTCTGCATGAAAGCAGAGGCAACGATAGCGCACGAGGTGTAGCATGAAATCCGATTTTCCCCTGTGGCGCTCTATGCTCTTTATACCTGCACACCGGGACGACTTTGTCGGCAAGGCCAGCCAAAGAGGCGCAGACGCCTACGTGCTGGACCTGGAAGACAGCGTGCCAGAGGCGCTAAAAAATGAAGCCCGGGAGGCGGTTGTCAGCGCCGCTGATATTGTGGCCCAAGACGGCGCGGCAGCACTGGTACGTATCAACCAGGGATTGAGTCAAGCCACTGCGGATCTGGAGGCCTGCGTCCACCCTGGCGTGCAGGCCATTGTGGTTCCCAAGGTGGTATCCGGATCCCAGCTCCAGGAACTGAGTGAACACATCGACAAGTTGGAAGCGAAACGCAGCATCACCCAGGGGCACACCCGACTGATTGCGCAGATCGAATGCGTCCACGGACTGGCCAACCTGGATGACATTGCCGGAAGTTCAAAGCGCTTACTGGGAATGAGCCTGGGCTCGGAGGATTTCTCCGCCTCCGCTGGTATGGAGCCAACGCCAGAGGGCCTACTGGCGCCCAACCAGGCCATTGTTTTTGCCTGCCGGCGCGCGGGCATATCACCCTTTGGTTTCCCCGCATCGATTGCTGATTTCAGCGACATCGAACGGTTCAGGAATACCATACACTTTGCCAGGCAACTCGGTTTTGTGGGCGCCCTGTGCATCCATCCAAGCCAGGTTGCCATACTCAATGAGAAATTCGCACCGAGTGAAGCAGAAATCGAGCGCGCACAGGCGCTGATTGACGCCTATGAGCAGGGCCTTAGCGAAGGTAAGGGCGCGGTAGAGTTCCAGGGTTCGATGGTCGACGCTCCGGTTGCGGCCAGAGCGAGGGAGATATTACGCAGGGCTAGCTGAAGCACCCTCCAAGCGGTGCTGCATCCAGCTACTGCGCCGAGAATCCGCCATCAACCGCCACTATCGAACCATTCATCAAGGTGGCTGAATCAGAACAGAGCCAGAGCACCGCATCACCTATTTCGTGAGGTAAACCCATACGCCCCATCGGCTGGAGCCCGGTGTAGACCTCCCTCAGTTCGGGAGCCTGCGCAAAGGTCTCCTCCAGAAGACGCGAATCAACCAAACCAGGGCAGACAGCATTGATACGAACGCCCTCCCGAGCATGATCCAGGGCTGCGGACTTGGTCAGGCCTACCACACCGTGCTTTGCCGCACAGTAGGCTGTCATACCTGGCACACCATTGAGACCCGCACCCGAGGATGTATTGACGATCGCCCCACTCCCCTGTGCCACCATGTGGGCGAGCTCATGCTTCATGCAGAAGTAAACGCCCTTCAGGTTGATATCCAATACTTTGTCCCAAACACTCTCTTCCACTTTATGTATGGGGTCTCGTCCAATCTGGTCTATCCCCGCATTGTTGTGGGCATAATCAAGCCTACCGTAATGGCTGACCGCAAATTCGACCATCGCCTTAACCATAGATTCGTCAGTGACATCCACCTTAAAAAATGAGGCCTGCCCACCGGTTTCCTCAATCATCGCAACCGTCTCATTGCCGCCGTCTTCGGACCAATCGGCGACCACAACCTTGGCACCTTCCCTGGCAAATAACCGGGCAGTTTCGCGACCGATCCCCGATCCCGCTCCGGTAACAATGGCTACCTTATCCTGCATATCCTGGTACATATTTGTCTCCTGCGAAAAACAATGCGAGTGAAGCGTTGTTATTCGCTATTAATTATTCGCTGACTAGAGAATATTTAGCTACGCACCAGTATATTTTGTCTTTACATGTATGTATAGTTTTAACTGGAGCGGATGACGGGGAGGCTATCTCCTCAGGCCTCTCCAGTCTTAACGACCAGAAAAATCGCGCATGACAGTTGTAAATAGCGGCACCTGGCAAGGAAAACACCATGGAAAAATCAACAGATGCCGAACTCATTGATCGTTGCCTGGCGTTTGCCGCAGATAAGATTGGAGACCTGCACCCGCCGGTCCTGGAGAAATATCACGACCGACTCCCCGGCGCCAAGGCTGAATTGGCGCGACACGACGATAGTGGCGAGCTGGAACACAGCATGGTCGAGCAGGCCCTGTATTGCCTGATGACGTGGTTTGTACGGCCCATGGAGGTGCAGATAGTGCTCAGGGAAACTGTGCCACACCATATTCAAACGCTGATGGTTCCTCTGCCCTATCTGGAGGAGCTTATAAACGCGTTAATAGACGTTGTAGGTGAAGCTGTGCCACTGACGGCAGAGGCAGAGCTCATAACTCTTAACAAGTTGCAGAAAGAACTCCAACTTATCCTTCGGGAAGCTGTTATCCCATGAGTCACCACAAAAATTATGCGGGGCGGGCGACGCTTCGCCAATAGAGTCGATTTAACACCAGCTGGAGGACCGATCATGCAACAACTTAGCCTTCAAACCCTCAGCGACAGGGCATTGATTTCAGACCAACTTTATCGATACGCCAAAGGACTGGATACTCGCAACTGGGACCTGGTTGCCTCCGTACTGACGGATCCCTTCCACCTGCACGCAGAAATGCTCGATATCGATTGCACCTTGTCTCCCCAGGAGTACATCGAAATGGCGCCCGGGAAGTTCCTGCCAGGGTTTGAAGCAACCGCCCACCTGAATACCAATCAACTGATTACCATTGACGGGGATCAGGCACATATCGAGACCAGAATGTACGCCTGCCACTATATTAATCCACAGGACAACACCCAGACCGAACAGTTGTCCGCGCCGGCCAGTATCCACTGCAATATGCAAATGACCTGGGAGGGTTGGTTGACGCGCCAGCCGGACGGTGACTGGTTGTTCCATAAAGTCCATATGGGCGTGGCCGCCAGTGAGGGGGATATGAGCGCCATGCAAATTGCCCGATCGCGGGTTGAAGATTAACGACAACCCTTCAAGCTATCAGGACGAACCAGCATGACACTCATGGGAAAACAGATTGTCACAGTACTTGGATCAACCGGAGCTCAGGGGGGCGGCGTTGTCAGGGCACTGCTTGACCAGCAAGACTGGCAGGTACGTGCGGTAACCAGAAATTCCAGCAGCAAGGCCGCACTGCGCCTGGCGGAGCTGGGCTGTGAAGTTGCAGAAGCCGACCTGAATACCCCTGCCACCCTGCTCGAGGCACTGCAGGGGTCCTACGGCTTGTTTGCAGTAACCAATTTCTGGGATCGCGCCACCCGAATGGGCGAGTTCGAGCAAGGCAGGAACCTTGTCCGTGCGGCAAAGGAAGCGGACATCCAACACTTTATCTGGTCAACCCTGCCGGACTACCAAGCTCTATCAGCGGGCAAATACACGGTTCCTCATTTCACCAGTAAAGCTCGCGTTGATACAGAGGTGAAAACGGCTGGATTCCGCCATCATACGTTTGTAGAAGCCCCCTTCTATTTCCAGAACTTTCTTACCCTCCATGCGCCGAGAAAGACTCCCGACGGACGCGAGTTGTGGCGTTATCCAGCCGATAAAGACAAGTGCCGCTTCCCCTGTGGCGATATCAATGAGTTGGGTAAGATTGTGGCTGCGGCGCTAACTCAACCCGAAAAAGCCGGCAACGGTCAGTATCTGGCACTCGCCAGCGATTATGTATGTTGGCAAGACCTGGTCGACATCCTGAACGCCCAGGGGCACAAACTCGACTATGAGCGGGTTTGTGCTGAGGAATATGACGGCTTTTTCCCCAGCGCCAGGGAATTTCGCCATATGATGGCGTTCTGGGAAGAAAACCACTATTTCGGCCCCCATGGTACGCATAAAATTGCCCTGGCAAATGGCTTGATAGAGAGCAGATTGACCCGTTTTGCAGACTGGGCAACCACGCATATGCCACCTGGCTAGTGGCACTCTCTATCCAGGCCGGAGGTCTCGCCTAACGCATCGATTTTTGTTTATTTTATCTATACACTTGTGTAAAGTATTGGTCAGTTAACTCATCCAATAAGACCTATTGCCACAGAAACATAGGAGCACACCATGAACCTCGAAGACATGATACTGATCAGTGTGGATGACCACGTTGTCGAACCCCCGGAAATGTTCGACCAGCACATGACCCAGAAAGAACTGGAAACCATTGCACCCCGCCTCGTGGAGGAAGATGGCAAGAATTTCTGGCTTTACGAGGGCCACAAGATCGGCAATATGGGACTCAACGCGGTGGTAGGCCGCCCCAAGGAAGAGTACGGCATGGAGCCACTGCGCTATGAAGATATGCGCAAGGGAGTCTACTCGATAGATGAACGCATTGGTGACATGGACGCCAATGGCATTCTCTCCTCTATCTGCTTCCCAACCTTCCCGACCTTTGCCGGCAACCTGTTCCACCAGGCAAAAGACAAGAAGGGCGCGAAACGCGTCATCGAAGCCTATAACGACTGGCACATTGACGAGTGGGCCGGCGCCCACCCAGGTCGCATCATTCCCCTGGCCCTGCTGCCCATCTGGGACAGTGAACTGATGGTCAATGAGGTCAAGCGCGTGGTCGCCAAGGGCTGCAAGGCGATCAGCTTCCCGGACAACCCAACCTTCCACGGTTTCCCCAGCATTCACAACGCCCACTGGGACAAGCTGTGGGAGGTCTGCGCCGAGAATGACGTGGTGATCAACTGCCATATTGGCACCGGGGCACAGCCGCCCCACTCATCGCCTGAAACCCCTATCGACGCCTGGATTGCCGCCTTCCCCATGTCCATTGCCAACAGCGCGGCGGACTGGCTCTACGGTGAGTTCCTGTTGAAATATGACAACCTGAAAATCTCCCTGACCGAGGGCGGTGTGGGCTGGGTACCCTACTTCCTCGAGCGCGCCGAGTTCACTCTGGATCACCACGGAGCATGGACGAAGTCAAACTTTGGCGACAAGCGCCCCCGGGAAGTATTCCAGGAGCACTTCCTTACCTGCTTTATTGAGGATGAGAGCGGCCTGCGCAATCGCGACCTGGTTGGTATCGAAAACATTCTATTCGAATGTGACTATCCCCACTCCGACAGCACCTGGCCCATGACGCCCGAAAACACGTTCCGGCAGTTGGACAATGTGGGCCTGAGTGATGAAGAAATTGACAAGGTCACCCACCTCAATGCCATCAAGCACTTCAACTATGATCCTATAGCCATTCTTGGAAGAGAAAACTGCACAGTGGGCGCATTACGAGAAAAAGCCAAACAAGCCGGTGTAGATACTACTGAGAAATCGGGCGGGGGTAACTCGGCCAATATCTCCGACCGCTCCGGACGCATGACCTCTGGTGAGGTACAGAAGTTGTTCGCCGGTGAGGGAGCTGCGGTAGACGACTAAACCCCGAACCTCGGCCGCGCCAAGGACGGTGCTTAAGCCATAGGTAGACATCAGCATCGAGATGCCCGGTTCAGTGCTGGCGGCTCGCTGAAACTTACTCTTGGGCCAACGCCTCTTCGAAATCTGGATATGGCCCAAGCGTCAAAAACATCGAGGCGCCGAGCGCCGCAATAACAATACAGATAAGAAGCAAACTGTCGTAGTTACCAGTGGCGTCAATCAAGGGGCCAAAGATGAGTGGGGACATACCGCTGCCGAGAGCGACAGTGCCTGAAACCGTTCCAAATACCTTGGCATAGGATCGAAGGCCAAAATATCGCGACACGAGATAGGCGAGAATGTCGAATTCTGCACCGGCAGCCACACCTACCAAAACCGTCGCCATCACCATGAGCACCATGTCCGGGGGCGCCAGCAGGAATATCAGGCATCCGATTGAGGGCAGCACCAGTGCGCAAAACGCGATAAGCGGGCCCCAGAATTTGTCGAGGAAAAAGCCTCCTGCCAGCCTGCCGGCGACCAGGGCCAAACCAAACGCACTAAATACCACTGTTGCGCCCGACTGGGATAGACCCTTTTGGACGAGCATAGGAACAATATTGGTAATCATTGAAACCACGACGAAGACAACCAATATCAATGCGACAATGATCGTCCAGAACTGGCGGCTACGTAGAGTCTCTCGATAGCTGATTCCAGATATCTGCCTGGTAACTCGGCCATTTTCGGGCTCCGAAGAGTTAATTGATAGAGAGCTCTGCTGGTTCGAACTTGGGTTGCCTGTAGGCAGGGTAAAGAAGCAGACCAGCAAGGTCGCCAGCGGCAAGATACCCATAACGAGAAAGCCTTGCTGCCAATCTGCGGTGCCGACATAGCCCGCCAGCAGTAGTGGAGAGACAGTGCTTACCACGCCCGAACCCGACAGCAGAATAGCTAATGCGAGACCGCGTTGTCGCTCAAATTTGTCGCAAACGATTTTTGTCCAGGTGACCAGCAGCGAACCGCTTCCGACGATCGGCAGCAGAAAATAGAAGGTGTAGAGAAGATTCTGGCTGAGAGATATGGTGCTCATCGTGATGTATGTCAGTGCATACAACACTAATGAGCACAAGGTGACGCTGCGAAGCGAGAATCTATCCATTAGCCAGCCGGCTAACTGAGATCCTACAGCAATACCAGCGAAGTTCAGGGTAATGCAGCGCTGCAGTTCCCCCAACGGTATGTTCAGCGCCCTGGAAAGATCGGGTGCCATTGGCCCGAAGCTGTACAAGGGAAGAAAGTGCGCTGAGGTGATTACTCCACTCAGCGCAACCAGCAGCGTTGGCCAGCCCAGGCGAAACTCCGGGTATTTATCCTCGCCCACTTAATTTTCCGCTCTTGTCCCCAACGCCAGCTTCACCCTGTAAACCTGGTTGGATTACATGAAGTTATACTTAAGCCTGACGCCGTAGAATGACTGAGCGCCTCTTGTCACCCGCACATATTGCCTGGCAATAAATCCACTGGATTCTGATGAATCGCTATAGAACTCCTCGTCATTGATATTTCTGCCGAACAGCGTTACCTCGTAGCGGTCTTCTTTGTCTACCATGCTCAGCGAGAAATTCAAAAGCCCGAAGGAATCCTGCACAAGAAGCGGGTCACCATTCAGTGGGAAATTTACCTCGTCCTGCCACACATAGTTCACACTGCCATGGATGTCGAAAGAAAGATTATCCAAGGGAAAAATGTGACTGATGCCGATGTTATAGGCCAACTCAGGCGTGTTAGGCGCATCCGAGCCGTCCATATCGGTCTGCACCGCCGCGTCCGGATCGGTGACCGGGCTACCGTTCACGTCAATATTACATCCAGTTTCTATGGTTTGCCCGGGCCAGCAAGGCTGCAAGAGATCTCTGACTTCCGCATCGAGATAGGTGACTGCCGCGGAAATACGTCCATAGTCAGAGTACGCCCAGATCGCGTCGACCTCAACACCAAATATATCGAGGTCACCCGCGTTAAGGTTCACAGTCTGAATTGTTCCAGGCAGCAAGGCTGAGGTCTGCAGATCCTCCACATCCTGCCAGAAAACCGCGCCGTTGAGCTGTAAGCTATCATCCAGGAGCATGGTCTTCATCCCGAACTCAACAGCCTCAGCCGTTGTGGGCTCAAGAAAAGCTGCGTCTAGGTTTCCCGTTCTTGAAATGTCCGCCCCGATACCGACAAAGCTTCGGCTTACCGTGGCATACAAATTGGAACTGTCCATGAACTGCCAGGATGCACCCAATCTAGCAGACCAGTCTGTGTGGTCGGCATCCGCCTCACCGACGGTATGCACCGCGGGCGGTACAGGGTCCGTGAAGTTTACAATATTGTTGTCCAGATCGAACTCTGAGACGCCTGCACTATCTAGAACCAGATAGGTTGGACTATCGTAGCTTACGTCGACCTCTTCATAGGTCCAGCGGTAACCACCGTAAATATCCAGCGTATCCGAAACATGGTAGGTACCATCAAAGAATGCTGAAAACGCTGTCAATTCATCCGTGTTATCTGTTTGTACGGAAGTGGTGTAACCCTCTCCAAAGGCAGGATCAAACGGGATATACAATGCAAAACCTTCTTTAACGTTCTCCTCAAAATCTGTATAGAACACACCTGCAGTCCAATCGAGTGACTGGCCAGTTTGCTCTAACCTGAACTCCTGCGTGAAATATTCATTTTCAAATGGACGAGAAAGAGGAATATTACTGGACGGCGTATTGCTGGTATGAGCCAACGCGATGGGCAAGCCATAACCGCCATTGGAGAGCTGACCTGGCCCGGAATCTATATCGGGATTCACCGCCTCATGCCACTCTCTGTACGCGGATATCGATACAAATCTAAGCGTTTCGTCGATCTCCCAGGTGAGGTGGGCGGACAGGCCCCAACTATCAAGCTCTTGCTCGGCGAAATCCTTATCATTGAGATTGATCTTGAACATATCGTCGATCACGCGTTGACCAAGCGCCGGATCGCCATCACCTTGCTGGATTTCCCGCAAATTCAACCCCGGCGCGGGAATACCATCAAGCGAAGGTTCAGCAACGAGTGTTACTTGTGGAGATAAACCGTGCTCAGCGTCGCGATAGTCGCCGGACAGTAATAGATTCACTGAGTCAGAGAAATTCAGGTCAAGTTGCGCCCGGGCGCCCCATGACTCAATACCACCACCGTCGTCTCCACCCGGATAAATGTTCTTGAGATGGCCTTTCCTGTCCTGGTAGAACACATTCAGTGATCCTGCGGCTGTCTCCGTCAGCGGCCCACTCAATCTTGCCCGATACAACTGCTCGTCATCGTCGGTAAAGCTTGCCTCTACATAACCCTCCAACTCTGTACTTGGCCGCCTGGTAGTAATGTTAATTGCACCGGCTGTGGTATTACGTCCGAACAGGGTGCCTTGCGGGCCCCGCAACACCTCGATTCGCTCCACATCTGCCAGCTCAGAGATAAACTCACCCGCCCTGGCCAGAGACACGCCGTCGACAACCATGGCGACGCTCGGTTGAATCCCCCCTTCAAAGGTGTAGGAGGCTACACCGCGAATATTGAAGTTGGTGGATGAAGGCGCAAACCCTGCCTGAAAGTTGAGAGACGGGACCGCCTGCGCAAGCGAAACAGTTTCAGTAATGGATTGCTGGTCCAGATTCTCGGCCGTTAGCACCGATATCGAAATGGGCACATCCTGGAGATTTTGCTCACGCTTTTGCGCAGTTACCATCACCTCCTCGAGCTGCCCAAGGGCATGCTCGGCCACCCCAAGGGAAAGTGTCAGACATCCAGACAAGCCAATTAACTGTTTAATTCTCGGTTTCATATGGGCCATCCCAACTTTATTGTAAGTAGTCGGACTGCTAAAACTGCACTCCACAAAGGACTGGCCGAAGGAAAACCTCAGGGCCAATCCATCATGCTTTACACCTATGCATAGATTATTTTATTGTTTACACTTGTGTCAATATATATCGCCAGACCAGGCTAATGGGTGCCCACGCAAATAGGCCGGTACTGGCCTACAGGACCTGCGATGTCATTCACGAATACCACAATCATTGTCACGACAGGCGCGATATCAGTACGCATAGCATGTGGGTTAATAGAGACGAGAGGGTCTCAGCCCAACAAATGTGCTGGCCATACTACGGGCCAGGTTATAAGCGTCAACGGCGGGTATAGCATGGCCGGCTAGGCCGGCAGTGTCCACACCGCTATTCAGTGAAGGCAACTAAGGGAGTGATACGTTCAACAACAGCTTGAACTTCTCCAACTAATCAGAGGAAAGATTGCGCTTATCATCCTCTTTCCACATCGTCATCGGCACATTGGCGTACACAATTTCCAGTGGTCCATCAGAAATGGTGATGGTGTAATTCCGCTTATTGATGCGCCAGCCTGATTTTGTGCGCTGCCAGAAATCGTGGTAAATACCCCACTGCACCAGGGTTTTGCCCTCGAACTCACCAGTACCTGCATGGGCGGCACAGAAATATGCATGGCTCTCGGCATTGTCGCCATCTATATCGATTCGTGTATTGGATAAGCCATGTTGAGTTGCACCGCAAAAAGAATCTTCCAGTAGGTGCGATTTTATTCGGTTAATAACGTTCTCCAGACCGATATCAGCAGTGCCTCCTCCATAATCCCACTCGATATCTGGAGCAAATATATCAGGTAAAGAACTTAAGTTTTTGTTATCAACACATAAACACCACAAAGATAACTTATCGGAAATTGACTTGTGATCTGAAAAATTCTTATCCATGTTTTACACCTCTTCCCCATCGTCAGGGGTTAAAACAGGCGTCCCCTGAGAAAATGCTTGTGTATCGTAATGGGTAGTATCGGCATGCCAGATCACGCCACGCTCCGCATTGGCACGCATGTAACGGAAATTTTACTCATGCCCTGGAGGCTACTTCAGGTCCTGAGTAACAAGAAGCCTGGGTTGTCCTAGCAGGGAATTCCCGCCACTACAGTGGATGTGCTGCCCTGTTTCAAAGAACTCGGGATGCAGCATCAGGCACACCATTCCCGCAATATCTTCGGGGGTAGAGATCCGCCCCAGCGGTGTCAGTTCCTTGTAGAGGCCAACAAATTCATCGAAGTCGTTACCCCGCTGCTCGATGCCTTTACGCAGCATCGCCGTATCATTGATGGATGGAATGATGGAATTGATGCGCAGCCTCTTCTGCCGATATTCAACCGCAGCCGCCTCTACAAAGCGCTCCGCCGCGGCCTTGGCACAGGCGTAAGCAGACATCCCGGTTGACACGTCATAGGCCACCAGAGACGAGGTGGTGACAATCGCACCCCCCTCCTCCATCACATCGGCCACCGCACGGACGAACCAGTACGTACCGAAGTAGTTCACCTCGGTCATTAGCAGGAGGTGCTCTTCGGTCTCCTCCACAATAGGGCTGCGGGTGGCGAGACCCACGTGATTAACCGCGAGATCAATCTGGCCAAAGTTCTCGAGCGTGAAATTGACCAGATCGACATTCGCCTGCTTCGAGGTGATATCCGCTTCAAAGGCCAGGCCATCGATCTCCTGCGCGAGTTCCTTAAGCGGCTGCTCACCGAGTCCCGAAACAACAACCCGGGCGCCTTCCCGGCGCAAGCGGCGCGCCGTGGCGGCTCCCATCCCTCCTGGTGTTGATGCCCCCATGACTATGGCGGTTTTGCCCTCAAACATACCCATATGTACCTCCATTTTCGCCTGAGCCACCAAATTCATTCAGATTTCCATGCAACCTGACAAACCAGCGCTTAATTACCTCCCCTTCCACTCAGGTGCGCGCTTTTCAGCAAAGGCAGTCGCCCCTTCAATGGCATCCTCACTGGAAAATACCGGATCGAGATACTCACCCTGCTTCTGCGCAGCCTCTTCCAGTGTCCAGTCCTGCGCCTGACTCACGACCATCATACTTGCAGCCACAGCCATTGGTCCGTTTGCCGCAATTTTCGTGGCCATTTCCTGCGCAGCTGCAAAAGCCCCACCACTCTCGACAACACGGTTAATCAGGCCCAGCTCATAGGCACGCTCCGCTGAAATGAAATCTCCGGTCAAGGCCAGTTCCATGGCGACACGCTCCGGCATCTGCCTGGGCAGTCGGTACAAGCCGCCAGCGCCGGCTGCCAGGCCTCGCTTGACTTCGGGTATACCAAATTTGGCGTCATCGGCGGCGACAATCATGTCGCAGCTTATGGCCATCTCCATACCGCCGGCCAGCGCATAACCCTCTACTGCCGCAATAATTGGCTTTTTAGCACGATACTCGGTTAAACCCGCAAATCCTCGGCCTTCGATATAAGGCAATTCACCACTGACAAAACCTTTAAGGTCCATACCCGAGCAGAAAGTACCACCCGCGCCAGTAATTACAGCCACTCGCAGATCGGGATCACTTTCCAACTGATCGATCGCAGCGCTCACCCCTTCAGCCAGCGCCTTATTGGCTGCATTTTTTGCCTTTGGCCGGTTAAGTGTTAACGTCAATACACCATTGTCGATATCAATAATCACTTCACTATCAGAAACCATCTTCATAATCCAAGTTTTGTATTGCTAAAATATATAATAGACACTAATGTAAAGTATATATTTTATACAGTGCTGTATACTATGTTTTTCTGGAATAAAACCCGCAGCGACGAGGAATTAGAAAAGCATGGATCGAAGAGATTTCCTTAAGAAGAGTACGGTTCTCGGGCTGTCACTGGCTTCACCAGCCACCAGATCGCTGGAGTTGAAGACCATGGCCGAGGAAATCACCAGTCTGAGCGCCTCCAGCCTGTCGCGGGCCATTCGAAGCCGGGAAGTCGCCTGTGAAGAAGTGATGCAGGCCTACCTGCAGCGTATTCACCGGTACAATCCTGTCTATAACGCGATCGTAAGCCTGGTAGATGATGCGGATTTGTTGAGCCAGGCAAGGCTAGCGGACAAAGCACTGCAGAAGGGCGAGTACTGGGGCTGGATGCACGGGATGCCACACGCGGTGAAGGACCTGGCCGATGCGCGAGGATTGGCGTCCAGCTATGGTTCACCGATCTTCGCAGGGACAGTCGCCACCCAGGACAGCCTCCCCATCGCCCGGATTCGCGCCCAGGGTGCCATCTTTATCGGCAAAACCAACAGCCCGGAGTTCGGCCTGGGCTCTCAAACTTACAACGCTGTATTCGGCACTACGCGCAATGCCTACAACCCCGCATTGATTGCGGGCGGCAGTAGCGGGGGGGCCGCAGTCAGTCTTGCAGCGCAATTGGTACCCGTCGCGGATGGCAGCGACATGATGGGTTCACTGCGAAATCCGGCGGGCTTCAACAATGTGATCGGCTTTCGCCCGAGCCAGGGAAGAGTACCAAGCCCATCGGCGGAGTCGAAACTGTACTACGACCAGTTGGCGACTGACGGCCCCATGGGCCGCAACGTGGAAGACACCATCCGACTGCTTGGTACGATGGCCGGCTACGATTCGCGTGCCCCGCTTTCACTGCGGGACACGATACCTCCCTACGAGGAATTCCGGCCGGCTGAGCTCAACAAACTGCGTATTGGCTGGATGGGGGACTACCAGGGCTACCTCCCCATGGAAGCCGGCGTATTGCCACTGTGTGAATCGGCCATGCAACAACTGTCGATTAACGGAACGGTCGTCGAGAACTGCACACCTGACTATGACATGGCCAGGTTATGGAAAACCTGGCTGACATTGCGCCACTGGTCCTGGAGTGACGCCAGGCCACTCTACGATAACCCCCAAACCAGGAAGCTGCTGAAACCGGAACTGCAGTGGGAGATCGAAGGTAGCTTTGATATGACAGCCGCGCGAATTTCCGAGGCGGACAAGGCCCGCTCAGACTGGTATCGGGCGCTGCACAAACTGTTTGAGCGCCATGACCTGCTCGCCCTGCCCACTGCGCAGGTTTTCCCTTTTTCAGCGGATATCCACTGGCCAAAAGCCGTCAACGACAAATCTATGGACACCTATCATCGGTGGATGGAGGTTGTCATCGGCGGCACATTGGCGGGGCTCCCTGTGGTCAATCTGCCCGCAGGGTTTGATTCGGACGGGCGTCCGATGGGTATCCAGTTTATCGGGCCCATGGGCCAGGATCGCAAAGTACTGGAATTCGCAATGGCCTACGAAGCGGCTACCAACCACCTCGACAAACGCCCTGCCCTGGCAGAGAAACTGTAGTTAGAATTGGGCAGCATTACATATGGGTTTCACCGCCCAGGTCTTCGCTCCCACCACCTGGGGAAATGGGTATCACTGGAAACATCGACCAGCTGGCCGATAACAGGCGCAACGAGAGGAAAATCCTCTTTCTCGGCGAGTCGACTGATTGTTTCAATCGGTTCAAACCAACTGTGCAATGCCAGAGTGAACATCCCCCAATGCACAGGAAAATATCTCTGGGCGTTCAGATCGCGAAACGCCATGACACCGTCTTCCGGCAGCATGTGGATCATTTTCCAGGCCTCGTTATATTGACCCGTTTCGATGAAGGCAATATCGAACGGCCCGAACCGGTCACCAATTTCTTTAAAATGCGGGGCATAGCCACTATCGCCACTGAAGTAGACGCTGTGGCGGCCCGATTGCATCACCCAGGAGGCCCAGAGTGACTGATTGCCGCCAAATCCACGGCGCCCGGAGTAGTGCTGCGCCGGCGTCGCAGTAAATGTGACTGCCCCGTGCTCCACCGATTCCCACCAATCGCGCTCAATGACACGATTCGAGTCAACGCCCCAGGCTGACAAGTGGGATCCCAGGCCCAACGGGACTATAAAATTTGTGTCTTTGTCCGCGAAGTATCTCACTGTATCCGCCTCGAGGTGATCATAGTGGTCGTGAGAAATGAGAACGACGTCGATCTCCGGTAACTGCTCTACAGTGGATACCGGCGGCATATAACGGTTCCCGAAAAAGCTGAATGGGCTGGCGTTACCAAACACAGGATCCACCAGAATAACCGTCCCTTCCATATTCAACAGGAATGAACTGTGCCCAAACCAGATCAGTTTGAGCCCATCGCCTTCAGCCAGAAAACGCCCATAGTCAGGAATCTGCTGCGGCAGGGCCTGGGCCGGCTCACGCTGGTTTTCGGTGAGGAAGTAATCGCGAATGTTTCGCCAATTGGTCGCCCTGCGCTGGGCATCATCCATCTCTGACTGGTTTGGGTTAACAAAGCTACCTCGGACGGAGTCATAGTTACCAGACTGCAGGAATCTGTCCCGCAGGCCAGCGTCCGCGCTACCTCCCAGACTATCCAGCACGCCCAGTGAAAAATACACCACCAAGGCCAGCATAGCGAACAGCCCAGCTGTGCGAAGGTTTTTCAGTGAAATCCCCCAGGGGACGATGGGCGACCTCCTGCCCCCGAAAAATTTAGAGAAAACCGCGCCAACCTGCACTCCGTTAAACTGCCAATTTAGTCCGTCACACTATATATAACTTAACAATCATGTAAAATATTCAAGAGACAGTATACGCTCACTTTTTTCATGTATTTATCGAATAACAGGCCTCAGGAATCCCCATGCATCGCAGTCTACTATTCACCGTCACGCTAGCTCTTCTTGCTATCACAATGCCCGCCACTTCCGAAGAACCAGACCAGCACGAGATCTATTTCAGTCACCTGGAATACGAGTACGGCAACCGGGCTCGTACCTACATCGGCATGGAAGTGGCCGCAAAAGCATCAAGAGACTCAGACAGAGGCCCCTTCTTCCAGGCGTACTATGAAATGGAAACGCTCAACCGGGAAATCTATGGCCACATGAAGGAGGAACTTGACGTCGACTACCAGGTCAACTGGTTCGTCGGTATGGGCATAAAAGCAATTGGCTACCTGGGCTGGCGCTTCCTCGACGCACAATGGTTTGTGGACATGGTCATACCCTATCTTCCCAAGCTGGAGGAGATGCGATCACTGTCAGACCCGCAACACCGGCTGTTCTTCGACTATGTTATCGCCCAGGAAGAGGTTCAGCTTGCCGCTAGTCAGGCGGTGGTAGACGGCACTTGGCAAGACGGTGCTGACCTTATCCAGGCCTTCCTGCCTCAGGCCCGGACGGTACTTGAACAACTCACTCAATCTCCTGACTAATACGCGGACCTTGGCCAATGACACCTGAATCGACCTGGCTATCACTGATACCTGCGGCTGTAGCCATCGTAACTGCGGTACTCAGCCGCCGACCGATAGAGTCGCTTCTGGCAGGTGTATTTGCCGGTCTGTTACTGCTTGGCCCCGGCTCTGCAGTTGTCAATTTTTCCTCCATTCTATTGGAGGTGATGATGGATGAGACCATCGCCTGGGTGATTATCGTCTGTGGACTGATGGGCAGCCTGATTGCCCTACTGATGCGAGTGGGTGCCGCAGACGCTTTCAGTCACGCCCTGGCTTCAAGGGCAAAGGATGCCCGCAGTTCGCTCCTGTACACCTGGTGCCTTGGACTGGTGATCTTTATCGACGATTACCTCAATGCCCTGGCGGTGGGCTCAGCCATGCGCAAGGTGACCGACAAGTTCCGGGTGTCACGTGAAATGCTGGCCTATGTGGTGGATTCCACCGCAGCGCCGATCTGCGTCCTGATACCTGTCTCCACCTGGGCAGTGTTTTTCGCCGGGGTGCTGGAAGTCTCCGACGTGGCAGAGCCGGGCGAAGGCATGGCTCTTTACATCAGTTCCATTCCCTACATGCTCTACGCCTGGATAGCGGGCCTGATGGTGCCACTGGTTGCCACCGGTCGCATACCACCTTTGGGCATGATGAAAATCGCCCAGGCCCAGGCAGCAGAGAACGGTAACGCCTCACATGACGATGAATTCGACGTGGCCGCGAGTAATAACCCCGAGCGGGTCCGTATCTATCATTTCTTGCTTCCACTATTTGCACTGATCGGGTTCAGCCTCTGGTACGACCTGGACGTACAGGTCGGCGTGCTAATGGCAGTCGTCGTCACAATCGTGCTGTATGGGGTTCAACGGCTGATGGCCTGGACCGAGATGTTTGATGCGGTACTGGAAGGCATCAAAATCATGGTACCTGCCCTGATCATCGTGGTAGTCGCATTCATGTTCAAGGAGGTCAACGACCAACTGGGCCTGGCCCAGTTCGTAATCGAAAACGTGACACCCTACATGACACCCACGCTACTGCCCCTGGTGGTATTTGTGACCGTAGCACTGATCGCCTTTGCCACCGGCTCCAGCTGGGGCGTGTTTGCCATTGCCATCCCCATCGTGCTACCGCTGGCAGACAGCGTGGGGGTCAGCCCCCAACTGGCCATCGGCGCGCTGGTCTCAGCCAGCGCCTTTGGCAGCCACGCCTGCTTCTATTCTGACGCTACTGTTTTGGCTGCCCAGGGCAGCGGTTGTGGAGTAATGGAACATGCACTAACGCAAATTCCCTATGCAGTCATCGCCGCTCTGCTCGCCGGTACCGGCCTGACACTCATCGCGGCCTTGTAAATGACCGGGAGGATCAACTAATTAGGGGTACTGCGACCTTGATTCAGATCCAGCTTTCGTCCCAGGAAAGCGAACACCGAGTCCCAGTGCAGCCGGCCCGGTGAGGACGCCGGTAACAGTGTTTCCATACCGTGTACCCCTCCCTCGGTGACAAACAACTCACAAGCGACCCCGTCGGATTGCAGCCGCTCAGCGTAGGTCACGCACTCCTCATAGAACAAATCCAGATCGCCAATAGCCAGCAAGGTCTCGGGCAGGCCGGCGAGCGATTCCCGGCGTGCCGCTACGGCGTGGGTGGGGGCCTCGGGCAAACCGGGATCCTGCCCCAGGTACCGTTGCCATCCCCCCCAGTTGTTGCGATTGTTCCACACGAAATGCTGCTCCGCCGTTAAGTCCGCACGTGTGGCGGTGCGATCATCAAGCATCGGGGCCAATAGCCATTGCGCCACGGGCTGTGGGCCACCCTCATCGAGTAACCGCTGCGCCAGTGTCGCGGCCAGCCCACCGCCGGCGCTCTCACCGGCGACAACGACCCGCTGCGGATCGACACCTAGCTCTACACTGTGCTGTTGCAGCCATTCCCAGCTAGCCACACAATCATCCAGCGCCGCGGGAAAGGCGCTTTGGGGCGCCAGGCGGTAATCCACCGATACCACGGTTATACCCAGGGCATCCACGATGCGGCGGCAGGTAGCATCGTCAGTATTGGCACTAAAACACAAGTAACCACCGCCATGAATCCACAACAGCGCGGCATCGCTTGCCGGGCTTGCAGGCTGGTATATCTTGCTACGTGATGGTCCATGCGCTGCCCAACGAACCGTGGTAGTTGCGTCCCCTTTAAAGGGGGGTATCAGTTTGACCAGAGCGTTCACCAACATTCGAACCGGCGGCCAATGATAAGGCAGCGCCGGGATCCAGCGCGCCGAACTTTGATAGTCAGGGTGTACTTTATTGAGCTTCATTTCGGCCGTTTCCGCCAGCGATTGAAATATTATCTTTGAAGCAACATCACGGCATCCGGCACCGGAATATCACCGTCTGTAAGCTCTATAATCTCTCGACGAATCGCGGGGGTATCAATGAGCGCAGCTAACATTTTTGCGACGCTGCCTCGAGCCACACAACCGTAGCTGATGGCCAGTCCTGCGTTTACCAGGCCGTTACCGTCCTCACTGACAAGCGTTCCAGGGCGCAGAATGACCCAGTCCAGTTCCGACGCAGCCAAAGCATTATCGGCCTGCCTTTTCACTTTCATATAGTGCTCGAAGCCATCTTTCCTCGGCTGAGCGCGACCCGCATCCATAAATGCGGAGACCAGATAGACACGCGCTATACCATTCGCCCTGGCCGCATGAATGGTTTTTATGACGCCCTCCCCATCGATTGCTGTGGTGCGCTCGAGTCCACTGCCAGCGGCGCCGGCAGAGAATACAACAACATCGCAATCCCGCGTGAATTCCGTAAGGTCTTCTACGGTCAGAGTCATGATGTCACCAAGTCGGGGGGTAATACCCGCATTTTCAAGCTTGCCTGCCTGTTCAGGCTTCCGGTGCAGACCAGCTACATCGTGCCCTGCATCGACAAGCATTGGACCAAGCCGGGAGCCCACGCCCCCGGTGACTCCAATAATGAAGATCTTACTCATGTTATATTCCGCCTCAGGAGCGTCCTTAAGTTTCTATGCTGGAAAATACCCGCAGGACAACAACACCACTGATAATCAGCGCGATACCCAAAATGGCCGGTAAGTCCATTTTCTGGCCAAACATCACTGCGCCCACGATGGTTATCAGTACAATGCCAAGGCCAGCCCATAGTGCGTAGGCGACGCCTATGGGAATCGTTTGGAGGACAAGCGACAAGAAGTAGAAAGAAGCGCCATATCCCGCCACCACCAGCAGACTGGGCACCAGCCTGGAAAAACCTTGTGACTCCTTCAGCGCACTGGTTGCCAGCACTTCAGCAACTATTGCGATTGTCAGGTACCAATAGCCCACATTGTCCTCCGGAAAAAACTGGATCAAAAATGGCTTTTAAGGCCGCAAAACAGCCTTGATCACTTTCCCCTGCTCGGTGTCTTCGACCGCTTTATTGATGTCGTCGAGCTTGTAGAATGTGACCAGCTTGTCAAAAGGGAAGCGGCCCTGTTTGTAGAGCTCTATCAACCTTGGAATGAACACATCCGGAACACTGTCGCCTTCGATGATGCCACGCAGGCTCCGTCCGAACATAATGCTGTTCATATCGATCGCGCACTCCGTCCCAACAGGCGATACACCGATCAGCCCGCATACCCCCGTCAACGTCAGCGAATCCACAGCTTGCCGGAGAACCTCGGGTATTCCCGTGCACTCCAGCGTATAGTGAACCCCTGTCGGCCTGATTTGATGGATGCCCTCGATGGGGTCGCCCTGAGTCGGGTCGATTGCATGGGTAGCACCTAATTCACGCGCCAATTCACGCCGCGAAGCATTGGGGTCGACGGCGATGATTTGACCACATCCTGCGACCTTTGCCGCCATCACTGCGGCGAGCCCGACCGAACCACAGCCAAATATCGCGATGCTCATACCCGGTCGTGGGTTGAGCGAGTTCATTACGGCGCCGGCCCCTGTCTGAATGCCGCAGCCCAGTGGCCCTAACAGATCAAGCGGAACGTCATCCGGTACCTTTACCGTGTTCTTTTCAGTGGCCAGGGCATGCGTTGCGAAAGAGGATTGATTGAAAAAGTTGCCGTGAATGACTTCATCACCCTTACGCAGGGTTGTGGAGGCATCGAGACGGGTCGCGGCGAAGTTGCAATCGTAGAGCTCGTGGCAGTAACCCGGACTGTGTTCGAGGCAAGGCTCGCAGTGGCCACAAGAGAGAAAGCTGAGCACGACGCGGTCGCCAGGCTTCACCTTGGTGACTGATTTCCCAACGCTCTCGACAATCCCGGAGCCCTCATGGCCAAACACACAGGGCAAGGGTACTGGGAAGTACTGATCTCGACACACGAGGTCCGTGTGGCAGACCCCGACACCCGCTACTCGTATCAGGACTTCATCACTGCGTGGCGCCTCAAGGCTTAGATCCTCGATAAGGAATTTCCCAGACTTCTCGCGGATGACTGCTGCTTTAACGTCGACTGATGCTTCGCCTGGCATGGTTTTCTCCCCGTGGCAGTTAATTGAACCTTCATCTACCGAATCGAAAGTCCGCCTCAATACTTTACATGTCACTTGACATGTAGCATATTATCATCCGAGTATCGCTATAATCAACTGTGTAAAGTATTCGGAGAGAGCAATGGTAGCATTGATAGCGTCAGCGGCCCTGGTGACCGCACTTGTTATTCCCGGTGTCGGCTTTGCCGCTGATCCGGATCCCGCGGACTATCCTGCGTTATCCACTGAACAAGTGGGCCACGTGCGCCACATGATCAATATAGCGAACGACCTTCCCGGTGACTTTGAACTCCTGGGAGAGATGGACCCCGTTTACTATATGAGCTTCCATGCCTACCAGTTTCAGTTCGCGTTTGCGCATTACGCTTTGGCATCCGCTCATTATCACTACACCCCCGCCCATCGCGATCTCTATCAAGACACGTCGGCCAAATTGATTAAAAGAATGATTTACAAGGATGTATGGGATTATTGGGCGCACGTGAGCAAGTTTGACCTGACAGACAGAACCGAAACCGAAGCGGGCGAGGTCATGGTCAATTATACCGAGGATGACTGGTACGGCTGGATCGATCCCAACATCAAGAAGAACATCATGTACAGCGGCCACCTGTTGCAAATGGTTGGCCTGCACGAGTCCCTGTTTGACGATCACCGCTACGATGAACCGGGGTCTCTCACGTTTCGCTATGCGCCAGTTGAGTACGGCCAGCCCCCCGTAGAGATAAAGTACGACCACAACCGACTGACAACGGTGATTTACGATCAGTTTGTAGAAGATCACTTTCGCGGGATCGAGTGCGAGCGCAACGCCGTCTACGCCGAGTGCAACCAGCACCCTATCCTCGGCCTCATGTCCTATGACCTCAAGCACGGCACAGAGCTGTCACACGAGGTCAGGACCAAGTTCAAGCAGGTGATGCAGAAGCGGCACTATATAGACCCCGAAACCAGAACCACGATGTATTTCCTGAAGGTCAAGCAGGACGAGGTTGTGCCAGCAACCTACGCATGGGCCGATGGCTGGAACGGCCACGCTCAACACGTATGGGACAAGGAGTACATTGAGAGCCTTTACCCATATCAGCAGAAGCGCTACATACCGTCGATGCTGAAAGGCACGCCAGGGGACAACATGGGCTGGACTGCATCATTCGATTTCGGCTGGTTTGCTCTTCTTGCCTCAGAGGTCGGTGATAAAGAGACGGTTCAATTGATGACCGATTACGCGGATGCAAACTTCAGCCCAACGTGGATCGATGGGGGGCTCTATTACCCGTCCACCGCGGACTACTCATATAACTTCTCCCGCGACGAAAATGGGCTCATACAGAACGTAGGACCGGTTACAGGTAACGTACTGATTGGTTTTTCTCGTATCAATCCGGCGGACGGGCTGTGGCACATTTACAACAGGCCCTTTGAGTCATCACACTTCGCAAGCCCGCACATTACCGATATCGACTACCTTGAGGCCAGTGTCACGCAAGCCGTTTTCGATAGCGCAAAGGACGCTCTGGTCGTAACTCTTTCACCGGGGCCCGTGGAGAGCGGCTCCACTTCGTTCACCGTTCGTCAATTGGATAAAGCGAAGACATACGCATTAATCAAGGATGGAAAGACTCTGGGCAATATTAGCGAAAAAGGTCAGTTACCGTCCGGCACCCAATGGCAGGATGACGGATCTCTGCTCATCACAACGGATTTGCGTGAACAGCACTCTTTTATAATAAAAGCGAAATAGAAGCGTACTGCCTGGAGGCAACAGACTGCATGTACTGTGCTCTACGAAATCTGGTTGCGCTCACCCTTGTTCTTGCGATTGCAGCCTGCGGGTCCAGCGACCCCGGCCCCTCCTCTACGGGTAGTCTTGACCCTGAACAGGTAAAGGAATACCTCCTCATGCACCCTGAAATAGTGCTCGATGACGCGGAAGTGAGCGATGCGATCCGCAAAGCAGGTCTCCGACGTGAACAGGGACGCGCTGCCGAGGAACGGCGGTCGTTATTGAAAGCTTACTCCGACCTGCTGCAATCACCACTCACGCCCTCTTCAGGCGGCACAGACGCAGACATCACCGTAATCGAGTTTTACGACTATCAATGCGCCCCTTGCAGGGCCAGTTACCCCGAGCTTAAACAGGCCCGAGCCACGGAGCCCGGTATTCGCTACCTATACGGCCAACTCCCCATCTATGGCAGCCACTCGATCATGGCTGCTCGGGCAGCCGTCGCCGCTCACCGCCAGGGTCTATTCGAGGAATTTCATCACGCCCTGATGACGACAGATTCGGCGCTGGACATGGAAGTGATCTTCGCCACAGCTGAAAAAGCCGGACTCGACATTGAGAAACTACAGGCCGATATGCGCGACCCGCTGGTCCATCAATACCTGGAGGAGGTTCGAGCGCTGGCGGAAGCGCTCCACATAACAGGCACGCCTTCGTTTATCATAGGAGATGCAAAGCTGAGCGGCGGGGTAAGGGCTGGCGATCTGAGGAGCGAACTCGGTCGCCAACGAGCTCAGATAAAACTCTCACCGCGGCAGTAGGAACCAGGCGCCAAGCCGATTGACCTGGCCGTCGAGCGACAGATGCTTATTCAATGACTTTTTCCATACCGGTTCTCAACAAATTTGAGAATCGTGTCCCGGACCAGGCCACGGTCTTTTTCCCATCGCCTTCCCTCGCCGGTGAAAAGTGACTCACCCTCCAATAACGACATAAGGCATAGGGCTTCACCGTGTGACGAATCGACCCCGGCCTCTTCCATGGCATTCACCAGCAATTTCATGTACTCGGCATAGACTTCTTCGAGCAGATCAGAAACCAGCGGCTCAACCTGCTCCATCGCCCACAACTGCGGCCAGAGCCTGTCACTAAGCAATGCGTCTCCCGGCGCGGAAGTCTCTTCCAACATAAAGACCGCAATATCATAGACAGTCGGGCCATCGTCCAGTCCTCTATGTGCCCAGGCATTCTTGATCTGCTCCTCGATCAAGCCTACCAGGGCCCGCAACAGCTCTTCCCAGGTTCGAAAATGATATTGAAGAGCGTCCAGTTTCATACCGCTTGCTCTTGCCAGTGATCGCATCGTCAGACTGCTATAGCCTTCGTCCGCGATAATTTCGATGGCGATCTGCAGAATTTCCCGCCGGCGTTCACCCGCCATTCTCTAGACCCTCAATTGACATGTCGTACGGGATGCTAGAACTTGTCATACGACATGTAAAGCAATTGTGGTCGTGCCCCATCAAACAGTGCTATGTTGAGCCATACGGTCCCTGCCTCCAACAGGAAGTGTGTTCTCGGCAGTCACAGACTCACCGGGCGTGGCTAATCGTGCGGATACGAGACACTGATCTTTTTGATCGGGCTGAGCTGACGCCATGTGCCATTGAACCCCTTGGGCATTACTAACGCATCACCGGGCCCATAGATCCTGGCGGAGCCACTTTCATCCGTAATCTCTACCTGCCCCTCAACAAAGTACATCACCTCATGCACCGGCCAGTCGGCGAGCTTCAAAGTGACCTCTGAGCCGTGGTAGAAATCAACTTCGAACTTGCCATCATTTGAGTGGAACTTGTTCAAGCTGCCTGCCACCGGATTATCTCCTGCGATTACCTGCATGTAGGGGTGCTCGGTAACTGCATCCAAGGCGACATTTTCCATTTCTGAAGGATCCAGGGAAACTATAGTCTTATGCATCATTTCTTCCTCAGCCAGGACGATGCCGCACAACATAGCGGCAGAGAATAAAAAGGTGGAAAGTTTCTTCATTACAATTCTCCTTTGCGAAACCGCTAACTTTCAGGTTTATTCATCATGACAACCATTTCCCTGAAATTGCCCTGCATCTCCCAGGTACCTGTGAACCCCTTCAGCACCAGGACGCTTTCCCCCGCTTCGAATCTCTGCGGGGAGCCGCCGTCGGCAGTAAGGATCAGTTTCGAATTGATATCTAATGACAATCAAACTGTCTGCTCTTCAACGGCACGAAAGGCAGCGTCCCAGGCGGAATCCATGTAAGCCCTTGCCTCCGAGTCGGAATTGGCTATGGAAATACGACCAAATTGCGCTCTTCCAATCTCGTGAGGAGCCTGTCCATCGGGCCACTCAGGGTCCTCCAGAGCGAGGTAGTGATAGGCGTACCCATGAGATATCCGGTTCACCGTGATCGCTCGTATATCCACTGCATGATCGAACCCCTGTGGACCCAAAATGGCCTGTAACTGTTCGCGAACCTGTTTTTCATAGACATCAAAAGATGTCGAATAGATCAGGTGTCTAGCATATCGGAACAGGTCCCGAGCTTTGACGCCCTTCTGGGGCGCCTGAACGGGAAAGGACATCATGAAAATTGCCATTGGATCATCCGCATTGCGGGGCGGTTGATAACCACCGACCGACATGGTGGGCGCTGCGCTGACGAATTGAAACGGATCTCCAGGGCACTGAAACATGGTCGCCCCGAGCTTATGGAAAGCGCGCCCGTTATCCAGCAATACGTTGGCATAGACGAAAGGTGTTTTAACACCGTATTTCAGTGCCTCTTTCTGCGCATCGGGCATCTCGGGGCAAAGGTGCGGAATCAATCCATTGTAGCAAGCAAGTATGCAGGACTTGGCACTTACACGCACAGGTTTGCCCTTTTGCACATAGTCAACCCACACCTGCTCATCATCGGTCTCGCGCACTCCGACTACTGTGCTGTTCAACCTCAGGCGGATAGTTTGTTCTTCCGCATCCAGAGCCGCGTAGTTGAAACGCGCGACGGCGACATCTTCCACACCTTTCATAGCGGGCGCGACATTTGGAATCAACTGCTGGACGAGCAAGCGCGCTATCGAGGCATTCCCATCCGGAAACATCCTCACCTCCATGAGACTGTCGCTAAAGCGCATGGCCAGCGTTTGTGCAAGATTACCCAGCCAGCCCATGGCACGCAGCCCAGGTGCACCCGAGCCTACCGCTTCCAGTACAGACATATTCCAGCCGGAGAGGCCGCGATAGATCAGCAGCAAGTTGTCAAACAAGGTCAGCGTGTCTTCCGCCAGACCGACACGTTCGGTCAGGAACTGGTTGTAGCTCACGGTTTGGGCATAATCGTATTTCTCACCCAGGGACAGTTCATCAAGGTAGTCACGATCACCACCCAAAAAAGCAATTAACTTGTCTTGCTCTTTCTTGGGCAGTGGTAGACCGCGCAACGTGTCAGCGTAGCCATCAAAGCCGAGCATGACCTTGAACCAGTTTCCACCCTGCACCACGTGTCCATTAGGACCTGGTAGCACAATGCCATTGGCGGCATCCGGGTTGGCGCTCAGTGCAAAATCATCTGGTGTTGCGGCAGCGATGGCATCCAGGGCGGCCTGATCTATACCCAGCCCGTTCAGTAGGGCGGTTGACGACTCACTGTAACTTCCCGGGTTCTCCAGGTTTTGCGCGCCGCCCAGACTTAAGACCATCCTTCCTTGGTGATGAAACTCGTTGCGCTTTGCATGGCCGCCAAAGTCATCGTGATTATCAAGGATCAGTATGCGCGCTTCGGGCCCCAGCTTATCTCGGTAAAACCAGGCTGCCGCCAGACCGCTCATACCCCCGCCGACTACAACGAGATCGTAGTCTTCATCCAGGGTTTCGTACTGATCGGGTTTTTCGCCATCCCAGGCCAAAGCGTGGGCGACCTCATAAGAACCATCATGACTACCCCGCATACCGGTGAGCGTGGGTGGGTAGTGGACTCCCGCATCTGGCGCACTTAAGCTCGCGGAAGTCTGTGTTGTCACGCTGGCCGAGGAGTCTGGCCCACTGCCGCACGCCGGCAGCATCAAGCCACCCGCACCAATCGCGACTCCATTCAAAAAGTCACGTCGCGTTACACCATTCCTGGTGGAACGGGTTTCGCGTCTGGAGGTTGATTTACGCATATTCTAGTACTTCTTCAAAATGATACTGACGAGCTACCTGCCACTGGATCATCGCCAGCAACGACCTGCATAAAGGGTTTCTCGGTAACGGTGATCAACACGACACTGTCCAGCCCTGTTGAATCCAGGGCAATTACTGTCCTTTAGATCCATTCATCACGACAACCATTTCCCTGAAGTTTCCCTGCATCTCCCAGGTGCCTGTGAAACCCTTCGGTACCAGGACGCTTTCCCCCGCATCGAATCTCTGCGGGGAGCCGCCGTCGGCAGTAAGAATCAGTGTTCCACTGACAACCATCACAAACTCGTCGATCTCATAATCTTCCAGGCGCAAATTCATTGGCTTGGCTTCGTATATCGCTACATTTATATCTCCCGAATAGAGAAGCTCATATCGGTGCTCCGATACACCCGACAATACATCCTCGTCTGGCCAGGGGGGCATATCCGTCCGCATCCTCGAATATGGAATTTCGGTAGGCTCGAGCCGCAGCGGAACAGCCGCACCCTGCTGCTTGCTTTGTTCGCTGACCACTGTCAAAGGCACGACAAGACACAAGGCACCAAGGATCATTTTCAACACAATCGTTTTTTTCATTTTGCTTTCTCCAGCGTGTTTGGGCCAACCACTACAGACAGAGTGGCTTACTCAGATGCAACATGGAACGCGAGCAATACATTTCCCGCAGTGGTCCCGAGAATCGCGTATCCGGAACCCCAATAGACCATCCCATCGACGATCGTGGGCCCAGGGCCGCCCACCGACCCGCCGCGCGCCTCAATACCATTGACCGTGTCGAACGGGCGATTGCTCGAATAGCTCCAAATCATGGCGCCATCGGCACTTGAGTAGGCTCGCATAGTACCGTCCACTGAACCCGTGAACACCACACCTGGAATAGCAGTTACAGCAGCTTGGTTAGCGGACGTGCAGTATGACGATGCCGGATCCGGACAATCGGACGGCCTGGGAACTACCGTAGTCCACTGTATCTGGCCGGTTTCGGGGTCGACCGCCACCAGCCCTCCTTCGACGTCCAGGCCCTTGGCGCTTTCAAACTCCTTGTAGACCTTGTAGCCAAGAGGCACGTAAAGATACTTATCATCGATTGCGGGGCCAAGGTTGCCCCCAGTTGATGTAGCGCGCGCCGACGGAATGCCTTGCCAGATGATGTCGCCATTGCGATCCGGGTCGAGCACACTAATCCTTCGACTCTCCTGCGAGGCAATCACTACTTGCCGCCCGCTCTGGAGAGTGTGGATTATGGGAGGGGCGCCAATATCGTCGTTCGGCCCTGCGGTCTTTCCCGGGCAGTTCTTCTGATATTGCTCCGGTGCATCACCGCAACTGAAATCATTTGCGTCGTTCTCAAGAAGTTGTCGCGACCAAAGCATTTTTCCGTCATCCAGGTCGAACGCGAGAACAGCATCACTGGCACCGCCGTCCGGCACCGGGATGTATGAATTCGACGTCCCTACGTACACGGCGTTCCGCCGGGTATCAATCGTTGGTGAACTCCAAACCCCCGCGCCCGAGGGTCCGTACTGCTGGACACCGCTACTATTCTTCCACACCGGCCTCGGCTGCTCGGCCAATGTATAGGTCTTCCACAGCTGAGCACCTGTTTTTGAATCAAGAACAGCTACAGCGCCACGAGATGTGCAGCACTCATAGGTAGGGGAAGCGCTCATTGGCTCTTCCCAGGAACCAACGGGGACAACGAGGCGGTCGCCGCTGGGGGTAAGAACGACAGAACCGCTGATCGCCGTCGCATGATGATCATCAACCCGTGTAGTCCAGAGCTGCTCGCCACTCTCGGCATCCAGGGCATACACGTTGGCGCCAAAATCCCCGAAGTAGACCGCGTAATGGCCAGGCGAGCCCGGCAATGGGCCAACAGTGACTGAGCTGACCACGGGGCGCTGAGCTTCGAATGACCAGTGCACACATCCCGTACCCGCATCAAGCGCGTAAACCATGCCGTTATCACTCCCTACCCACAGCCACCCGCCTCCTACAACCGGTTGGCTTCGGAGCGTCCCGGCGCCGGGAAGGCCAAAGGCCCACTTCAACTTCAGCTTTGGCACGTCTGCAGTACTCAAACCTGCAGCCTCGGCAGACTGATACCTGGAACTCGTGGTTGCATCGGGGCTCCATCCCACCCAACCACTTCCTGCCAGCGGATTATCCAACTGCGCTTCACTGGAACAGGCATTGGCCATGCCCGCAGCCGATCTGTCGATCTCAACCAGCGGTCGCCCGCTCAACCATTCAGCGACCCGGCGCTTTTGTTTATCGCTGAGTTTCTCGGCATTCGGCTGCATTTTTCCGACGGTCATTGCGTGATAAATCTTCGTCGGCGACATCGCCTTGAGTTCAGCTCGCGAGGGGGCCCTGGTGCCCGGCGCAGGAGTTTCGTGGCATGCGGCGCAGTACTCCTGAAACTCCCAGACTGCACGGTAATCAGAAGTCTGCGAAAACGCATTCAGCGCGAACATCGCGATACCCGCAGCTATCAAGGGACTGAAATCTGAAAGCGCAGTGCGCCTACCCATTTTCATTGTTGTTCTCCTGGGGTTTAAACCATTGAATCAATAATCTTGATTTTGCGGGGGGTATAGGGCGGCCGCAGAAACTTGCCCAGGCTGAACAACCCCTGGTGATACACCGCCTTGCTGTGACTGAACTGCAGGAATCCGTGGTGGCCGTGATAGCCCCCCATACCGCTGTTACCCACACCTGCCAGGGGCAGGTCATAGCAGGCCGCATGCTGTGCACAATCGTTGATGGTGACGCCGCCGGAGGTGGTTCGCTGGCAAAGGGCGTCGATTTCTTGCCTGTCCTTACCGAAGTAATAAAGGGCCAGAGGGCGTGGTTTGTCGTTGATGAACTCGACAACCTTGTCCAGGGACCGATAGGTCTTGATCGACAGCATGGGCCCGAAAATTTCATTCTGCATGATGAGCGCCTCATCATCGGGCTCGACGGGAAAAATAAAGGGCAACTTGTGTTTCTGTGGGTCATCAAAGGATTCACCGGCTGGATTGAACACCTCGACTCGAACCTTACGTTCCTCCAGGTCATCGATATAGCCTTTCAGGCGCTGCCAGTGCCGCTCGTTGATCACCGAGGTGTAATCCGGGTTATCCACCAATGAGTCGTAGCAACTGGCCAAAACCTTACGTGCCTCCTCGATAAAGGCTTCCACTTTGCCTTCAGGGAGAAAGATGTAATCCGGCGTGAGGCACAACTGGCCGCTGTTGATCGTCTTGGTGCTTATCACCCGGTCCGCGACAGTTTTAACGTCGGCGGATTGGCCCACCACGACGGGGCACTTGCCGCCGAGTTCCAGCGTCAATGGCACCAGGTTATCCGAAGCAGCTCGCATGACATGTCTGGCAATTTCCGGACCCCCGGTAAACACAAGGTGATCAAATGGCAGTTGGCTGAAGGCCTGCGCGACCTCAACGCCGCCTGTCACGACGGCCATCTCCGCCGGGTCGAAGGCACTGCTGACCATCTCCTCGATCAGTGCCGAACACTGTGGCGTAGCCTCCGACGGCTTGAGCATGACGCGATTGCCCGCCGCCAATGCGCCGATGGCGGGAGAGAAAGCCAGCTCCACCGGGAAATTCCAAGGTGAGATATTTCCGACCACCCCCAGCGGCTGGAACTGAAGCTCCGCCCTGCCCCCGGTCAGTCGCAGCATCAAGGGGGTTTTGCGTCGCTGCGGCTTCATCCACTGGCGAATTTTGCCCCGTGTCTCCTTCACCTCCATGATGATGCTGGCCACATCGGTCGCCAGGCTCTGGCCTCGGGGCCGACTGCCGAAATCCGCCTCCAGCGCCTCAACAATCTTGTCCTTGTAACGGATATGAATATCCTTGACTCGATCGAGGCGGTCTATTCGGGTTTTGGCCGAGGGAAAGCCGTCGTCCAGGAACGCCTGGCGCTGGGTCGTCAGCAGGGACTGCATGTCGACGTCGGTCATTCTGCGCCCCCCTGGGCATTGGCCATGGCATTCTTGAAAACGAACGCCGCTGCGATAACAACGATCAACAGCAACATGGAAGCTCCAACAAAGTAGCGGTGGATGTCAGTGGCGCCTATTCCACCCACCAGGAGGACGATCAGCATGCCCTGGTAGATCAGTCCGAAGGCTCCAAGGGTCACCGCTGTAGTTTTTGAACTCATAGATTCGCCGTAGAGCGGCCCTGCTACCAGCAGGGCAAACACGGCATACAGCCAGAAGCCCAGGTAATCGAAGGACGTGTAAAGCGAAAAAGGAATGGAGACGTTGAGCAGCAGGAGCAATGAATCAGACATCTGGGCCCCGACCGCACCACTGGCGGCGGTTTCTGCCAACAACGGGATGCTCCAGACGGCGATAAATTTCGGAATGATAAAGGCCATAACCGACATCAGAGTGACCATCGCCGCCAGGATAGCCCGCAAGCCATTCCTGCGTCGTATCTGCCAGGCAATGGCAAAAAAGACGCCGGACAGGGTCAACATGGCGGCAATCTGGTTAACCCACCCCGCGATAAAGCTGCCGCGGTTGGCATTGAGCCAGGCAATGCGCTCGCCATGTTCCGCATCATAGGCCGCTGGGGCATCCAGGGGCAGGAACATGGCCGCCACCCCGGCCACAATTACTACAGCCACGCAGCACAAGCCCAGCCGGTTAACCTGGTAATCCATAGATAACTCGTTATTCACCTTTTTCTCCATACTTGTCTTTAATGAACTTCAGCATCGCCTCGCGGGCGAGCCTCCTGTCACCTGCCCAGCGCCGTCCCTCTCCCACAAACGGTGTATACCTATTTTCATTCCTGCCTCTCTTATTCGTCAGAAGTTCACACCGAGCTTAACCCCATACCAACGGGGCCGCCCCATGTTGCCGGAGGCATAGTCCACGCCCGATAGCGCGTACATATTGTCGATGTACTCTTCTTCAAAGATATTTTCAACGTAAGCTTCCACTTGCCAGCGCTCAGATGGCGAGTTCCAGAACAAACGCAAATTGGTCAGCAGGCGATCCTCGCTGTAGGTGATGTCATTGCCCCCAATCCCTTCGGTAGCGTCGCGATAGTTGAAGTCCAACTGCAGTGTCGAAGCGCCGTAATCCCCAGTGGGAAGGTGGTAGCGAACGACGCCATTGACAGTCCATTCCGGTGCACTTGCGCCGAGACTGCTCCCATCAATAAAGTATTGATCCCCCTGAAATGCTCTATCGCCGGTACCGAAATTCGCGAGGAGATAGAAATCTTCCGGCGCTTCGTACTCACCGTCGAGCCAGCCGACGCCCAGGCTAAGCTCCAACTGCTCTATGGGCGCGGCCAACACCTCAAGTTCTGCACCCTGTATTTTGGCATCGCCAATACTAATCAGGCGAGCAGCCGGCGCCCCCAGCGCATTGTCGTAAGATATCCCCTGCTTGTCCGAGACTTCCTGGTAGAACAGCGCGCCATTCACGATTGCTCTTCCATCCGCCAGCTTTAACTTGAATCCAGCTTCGTAATTCTCCACTTCCTCCGGCTTGACTGACGTCAGGAGACTGATGTCCCCGAACAGTAAGTCAGTGTTGAAGTTGCCGGAGCGGAATGCAGTAGAGATGGTCCCGTAAAACATCCAGTCTTCCCGGGGGCGCCACTCGAGTCCGATTTTGCCATCCGTACTCGTTGAGGACAGCTCATCCGAACCCCGGACGCCCGCCGTGAGCACTTCGGTCTCCTTGTCGTCTTCGGTGTAGCGCAGTCCGCCGATCAGCCGAAACTGCTCGCCGAGCGTAACTGCAGCTTGCCCGAACACCGCCCACGACTCTGTGCTGGCCTCAACAATGGTGTCCGGTGACTGAACGGTCTCGAAGTCTTTGACAGTGCTTGTGGCGTCACGATCTTCATCGAAGTAGAAGAACCCTGCGGTCCATTCCAGCCCATCGTGCGCACCTTCCAACCGCAACTCTTGAGTGAACTGGTCTGAGTCCTGCGAGTAATGGTCATTCAACTGAAACTGCCCACCGAACACACCTGTGGCGCTTGCATCCTCGTCGGGGTTGAAGAATCGGCTCATCGTTTCGTAAGCCGTTATCGAGACCAGACCTATGTTTTCCGTAAGGCTGTAGTTGAGTCTGGCGATTCCTGTCGACGTCTCCAGTGTATAACTATTTTCGCCATTGTCGGGGTCGAGCTCGGTGTAGACTTTCTCTGGGTCCAGATCTGGGTCGCCGAAAGCTGGAAGTCCGAAGTAGCCGCCACCGCCAACACAGGCCCCCGCACGGATTCGCTTCGCATCGCACTGCGCCAGCGTCACGGGATCCAGAAGCCCCCAGTAATGAAAGCCCTTGCCGACGTCATCCCGATCGCTTGCCTCCACCGTGAGCAACAGGTCTGCGCGCTCGCCGAGTTCAAAATTCAGGTGGCCGCGGCCAGTCAACCGATCGGTCTTCGCCAGGTCTCCACCAGCCGGCCCGAGATTCTCCTGAAAACCATCGTCCTCGTGATACTGGACTGCCAGGCGTCCACTTATCGTATCGTTAATTGGGCCGCTTATTGCCGCTTCTATAATGCGGGTATCGTAAGAACCAACTTCGAGAGTAGCGTAGCCTTCGAACTCCTCGGTGGGCTTGCGCGAAATGAAATGCACCAGGCCGGAGGTCGAGTTGCGCCCAAATAAGGTACCCTGCGGACCTCGCAGAACCTCAACACGCTCCAGATCCAGCAGATTGTTACCGCCGTAATAGGCCTGTGGCCGGTAAACGTCATCAAAGTACAACGCGACGTTTCCTTCACCGGCGAGCGTCGGATTTAGCGTTGCGTTACCTCTTATCGTGAGTGCCCCAGAGAACGAGCCCTCGTCCGCGAACACGTTCGGTATCTGATTGAACACTTCAAGTGCATCCTGAAAACCGAAGGCCTCAATCATGTCGCCTGTCATGGCGGTCATCGAAATGGAAACGTCCTGCACGTTCTCTTCCCGCTTCGTCGCTGTGACGGTGATTTCCTCAAGAACCGTTTGCGCGCCCGCCATCGTGCTCTGCGCCATAAACAGTGCTGCAATTCCACGAACACAATTACCAGACAGACGTCCTACTCGTTGCTTTGGCATGATAGCCCTCCCATCCAATGTTATTTATTCTAAACCAGCGGTCTACTTTATAATCTAAACTAAACCAACTGTCTAGTTTTTGCTGGAAAATTATTGGCGATCGGCGTAACATTCCCGGCAACCCTAATCGGAATAGTTTTGGCTCTCGAAAAATGGAACCGATAAAACTCATTGGAATGAAGAAAGAGCCTTCGCAGGCCCGTGGGATGGATCGCGTCCTTGCAATTCTTGACGCTTGCGAAAGCCTACTGGGGCAGAAGCGATACGACGATATCAGCCTGGAAGAGATAATAGACACAGCGAACGTGGCGAAAGGTACTTTGTACCACTTTTTCAAAAATCGGCGCGCAGTTTTCCTGGCGGCCATGCATCGAGCACTGCTGGACATTGACCAGCAGGCAGATCCGCTACCGGGCGAGGAAAAATTGGATTTCGCAGATTACGTGTCAAAAGTCGAAAGTCGCCTGCAAGCGGTTTGGCGAAAGCATAGCCACCTCGTGGAGTTCTACGCGAGTAACATGTTAAGCCCTGATTATGAGCTGCCAAAACTAGAGCAGCAGCGACGCTCAACCACAGTGATGACTGAACAGCTCAGATTACGCCATCCCGAAATCAGCGAAGCGCGCGCTCGGCTCATCAGCTCGGTTCTGCTTCGGGCAATCTACTGGGGACTCGACACACTTGCAGTGCAGCCACACTTGCAAAAGAGAGGGTTCCAACGCGAGTGGCGACAGATGATCTCCTCCTATATTGACAGTTTCACTTCGCCAGAGGCCTGATAATGAACGACCACCGGTTCCAGCGGGTGCTGGGCGCGAGGGATACGCTCGCGCTGGCCTTTGGCGCAATGATTGGCTGGGGCTGGGTCGTACTCACCGGAGACTGGGTGGCGACGGCTGGCTCACTGGGCGCCATGCTCGCCTTCATCGGGGGTGGCGTGATGGTGATACTCATTGGGCTGACATATGCCGAGCTTGCTTCGGCCATGCCGCAGGTTGGCGGCGAACACGTTTACAGTCATCGCGCACTCGGATCGGGGGCATCATTCCTGTGCACATGGGCGATCATCCTGGGCTATGTCTCCGTAGTCGCTTTCGAAGCGGTGGCCTTGCCGACTGTGCTCGAGCATCTCTTTCCCGGTTACAAGGTCGGCCTGCTTTGGAGCATTGCCGACGAGGATGTGTATTTAAGTTGGGTCCTGGTCGGCAGCTGCGGTGCTGCGCTGATGACCTGGCTGAACATTCGCGGTATTCGTGCATCAGCGTTGCTCCAGAGAACCATCACGGCATTTGTACTTCTCGCCGGCCTGCTGCTAGCGGCGGGCGCTTTCAGCAATGGGTCTGTTGAAAACGCGAGTCCGTTTTTCGTCGATAGCCCCAGTGGGCTGCTGATGGTGTTGATCATGACGCCCTTCATGTTCGTGGGGTTTGATGTCATACCCCAGACCGCAGAAGAAATCGACCTTCCATTCAAGCAGATCGGAACATTGCTGATCGTTGCGGTGGTGATGGCTGTAGCCTGGTATGTGCTTATGATTCTCGCAGTATCCCTCGCCTTACCGCCCGAGCAGATTTCTTCCTCGGGCCTGTCAACAGCGGACGCGATGAGCGCCGTGTTCAACACCTCTACTGCAGGCAAGGCACTCGTATTTGTTGGCATCGGCGGAATCATTACCAGCTGGAATGCGTTCCTTGTCGGTGGCAGCCGAGCCGTGTACGCCCTGGCCAGGGCGAGGATGCTCCCCGCCTTTCTTGCCAGGCTGCACCCGACTTACGGGACGCCGGTCAACGCCATACTGATGATCGGTTCGCTCTCATTTATTGCGCCATTGTTCGGCCGTAATGCGCTAGTTTGGCTGGTAAACGCTGGCGGCCTTGGGATCGTCACAGCCTATGCCATGGTAGCTATATCGTTCCTTGTGTTGCGCAGAAAGGAACCCGATATGGAACGCCCATTCAGGGTCACCAGCGGCAAACTGGTAGGTTACACGGCACTCGCGCTGTCGCTGGGTATCGCTTTTCTGTACATGCCTGGCAGTCCCTCTGCACTCACCTGGCCTTATGAATGGTCAATAGTGCTGATGTGGAGCTTTATAGGCGTTGTCCTGTATCGGGTCTCGGCAGCGCGTCGGCTAGATTCTTTAAGTTTTTATGCTGGAAAATACCCGCAGGACAACGACACCACTGATAATCAGTGCGATACCGATAATGGCCGGTAAAGTGCTTCTGTATCGGAATGGGTAATATCGACTTTTTGGGCGTTTCCGCCAGCGATTGAAATATTATCTTTGAAGCCGCACACTTCCATAGAGGGGAGATAGCAAAGAGAGAGTTATCTATGGTTAGGGCAACCTACGTCAGGTTCTACCTATTCCGGGTACTCGAAATTGGGGGGGCATTACCGGCTCTGTTAAAGGATACTGACATTGACTATCAGCGCATTAACGACAGTGACTATACGATAGACCTGTTACAGCTAAAGCAACTGATTAGCAATATCATCGCACTAGATATTGACGATACACTGTCATTCCAGTTAGGTCGCGGATTTTCACTCAAACAACTGGGCTTGATCGGTCACGCATTGGCGAGTTGCGAGACCATGTTGAGTGTCTGCACTTTTTGGAACCACTTTAATGCACTAATCGGCAACGCGATTAACTTCCCGGTGAGTCTCGACGAAGAGCAGTGCACCATAGAATTCGTCGAGGCGTGCCCACTGGATGAGGCACTGCCCTTTTGTATCGAGCAATCGATGTCCAGCACCTTGGCGCTGTTTGAAGAGCTCACCGGCAAGCCGGTCCGCTTCCAGCACATAGAACTTTCCTATCCTCAGCCACAATCACCGGAGCAACTCCATGCCTATCAGGACCACTTTCAATGCCCGGTCCGGTTCAATTGTGCTAGAAACATGGTCTATTTTGACAAAGCAGATCTGCAACGCCCCATTGTCAATGCAGATCGAGAAACCTACCTGGTGTTCAATCAGCACTGCAAGCATGTGCTGGCCGAGCTTGAGGCATCAGAAGGCTTAGGCAAAAGAATTCGTCAAATTTTTATCAGCCGCTCTCGACAGCCTCCAAAAATGAATGAGTTGGCCAAGCATTTGGGGTATAGCGAGAGAAATCTAAGGCGCAAGCTGAGCGAAGAAGAACTGTCTTATAAGCAGCTGCTAAACGATTTTCGCCGCGACCTGAGTATTCAATATCTGAAGACCACCAGTTTGAGCGCCAAGGAGATAGCCTATCTAGTGGGATTCGACGACATCACTTCATACCGCAGAGCATTTAAGGCCTGGACTGGAAAGACAGTCAATCAATACCGCACTGAGCTACCTCAAAACGAGAGCTTGTATCAGCGATAATCGACACGAGTAAAACCGTTTCATGTAGATCTTTCTGCTTTTTTCACGGACTAACCGATCAAGTCTTCAAGAAACAGCACCAGTGACGGCTTACGTTCGTCCAGAGAACGAGGCGGATGGCAGCGCGTAGGTAACCATGGCGCGTAATTTGCTGTAGTATCTGCCGGGCTGGCGGCATAGGCTATGCGTGGACTGTCACCCAAACTAATTGGCTCTGCCGTACCGCAGGCCCACCGAATATTGCCCTCACTATCTGCACCGGCATACCAAACAAACTCTTTACCAGCGATTCTTTCTCTGGCATCGCTCCTAAACGTTGCCTTGATCACGCAATTGGATTCCAGGCGAACATTCTCCACATAGCGACCTTCGGCTACTTTCACCCCCACACCGGCCACACCCGGAGCTGGGCAACTGCCGTTTTTCTGTAGGTAAGTATTAACGGCCATTTGCACTGGTTTCATCAACGTGTGGGGCTCAACGCCTTGAGCACGGCCAGTATAGGCAGCGATGGCTGGCAGGGTCACATAAACCACCAGACAGCCAATGGCCCAGGCGACAATTTTTTCGATACGGCTGAGGCCAGACTGTTTTTTAAAATTAGTCATGATCGACCCCACTAGTTAGTAATATCGCGAATCAGAATTTTTTCGGCAGGCAGGGTACCGTAACGCAGCTCCAGATTGGGATCGACACTGATCCCCTCAATAGTGCGCGTAATCGGAATGCTAGGGGCCGGGCATGCATATCGGGTGCCTTCGCCACAAATACCGGATGTCAGATAAGACGGATAGCCTTCAGGCATGGCGTCACCGTGAGTGCTAAACCACTGCATGGGCAAATTGTAGGTGATCATCATCGTGGTCTGCATCAGTCCAGAAATCGCCAGGAAACGAATAAAGGTCTTGCTACCATCGCCAGTCTGTAGCTTATCGATCCCTTTTTCGCACATCATATGACCTTTATCGTCTTTAAAGTAACGCCAACAACCACATACGGCATATGTGCCCCCCCAGGCTACAATTTCGTACAGCGGGAAGTGCCACATCTCGCCACCAAACAAGGAGATACTTTGAATGGATCCTGCGTAGGCATAACCCCCCGTGTGTAGATACACTCCCTCCATAATTAGATCAAAGCCAAAGCCAGCAGCAAGTGCCACACAGATGAGGGATATGATGCCAGCTGCTGGCTTGTGTTCTTTCCACTTGCGCATACACCAACACACAAAGACGATCGGCCACATCATGAAAAAGATATACCCCGTGGTCCAGGTCAACAGCGGCTCAGCTACAAACCGGGTATTGGGGCTCAATGCGCCCGGCGCAAACTCCACCCAGTTTCCCAGATTGAAGTGCAGACTGTTATAGAAGAACCAGGGGGATGAGTACACCAGCATAGAGTCCTGCCAGAACATGAACAGGAATACCAGCAACAGGATGCCATCGGATGACAATTTTCCGGTTCTAATTTTGGGATTGATGACATAGCGCCAAAACACCCAACCAGCAATAATCGGGCCGAGTATATCCAGAGTAATTATCCAACGCGTGGTTTCAAACGCAGGGATATCCGCGCCGGGATCGACAGGAGTGGCGTTGCCGGTGGCGATCCAGGTACCCAAGGTATACGTCATTACCAAAAGCCAGAACACACCAACCCACGCCCAGAGTTTTACTACTGGAAACTCTTCCCCCTCAATTGGCAGAGGCTGAGCAACGGAAGTACCCATATCTTATTCTCCTGATATCATTTTGAAAATTACGCGTTATAGCCACTAAGGAGTCACGGAGAATAGTCAATAAAGCAGCCGATCCGGTAGTGCAAAAACAGCACAATTGATTGCCGGAACGGCCATTTTCGAACCGAAACCTGATCCAGGACCCCCCAAATGACCTTGTTTCGCCGCTGAGACCCTGATGCCTGGTGGACACACCGCTATCCCGGCGCTCTCGGCTATGCTTGCCATCTCAATGGCCGAAACTGCAATCATTTCGATATGATCTACTCCCTTTTCTACGGCAAACTGAAAACCCTCAAATCAAGTGTCCGTCCACAGACCCCGGGAATGAACCAGCAATGACTCAAGTATCGATCGATCTAATGCCGTCGGCATCACCCGTTAGTTACTTCCCCACCGCGGATGAAGTGGAAATTTTTTCGGCGGCCGCGCAGCAAAAACTGGCAGTCATGCTCAAAGGTCCGACCGGCTGCGGCAAAACTCGCTTTGTCGAGTATATGGCACAGCAGCTGGGCCGCCCCTTGATCACCATCCCTTGCCACGAAGACCTGACCGCGGCTGACTTGGTGGGTCGATACCTCTTAAAGGGGGGAGAAACCGTATGGGAAGATGGCCCGATGACTCGGGCCGTTAAACTGGGCGCCATCTGTTATCTTGATGAGGTGGTAGAGGCTCGCTCTGATACCATCGTGGTCATTCACCCACTGACTGATCATCGCCGCGAACTGCACATCGATCGGCTCAACCAGACCCTGAACGTCCCAGACGACTTTATGGTAGTTGTGTCTTACAACCCCGGCTATCAGAGCGTGCTCAAAGACCTGAAGGAATCGACCCGCCAGCGTATGGTTGGAATCGATTTCGATTACCCAGGTGCCGACGTGGAAACAAATATACTGGTCTGCGAAACCGGCTTGAATGAGAGCGTATGCCTGGATCTAGTCAAACTGGCCGGAGCTATTCGCCGTCTCGACAGTAGCGGCCTTTCGGAAGCCGCCTCGACTCGCACTATTGTCGCAACGGCTCGCCTCATTAATGGCGGGGTTAGTCCGCGCCGCGCTGCTATCGCCTGCATTGCCTCTGCGCTGAGCGATGATCTGGAAATCATTGCCGGCCTGAGCGAGATGATTGATAACTACCTGCCGGAATCCCTCCGGTAACCGCCAGCAGGTACTCAAGCCTATGCATCGCCTCGCTTTCGTCGCCAGTGGCATTGCCGGACAAGCACTGGATATCCAGGAATTGCACCAAGACGATGCCAGTTATACCGATGGACACTACCTCTATATCAATTCATCGCTAACACCCGTACAGCAAGTGGACGCAGTGCTGTTTCAATCTCTACTACTCAGAGCCGGCAGCCTCGAAAAACAGCGCACCAGAGCGTTGCTCGGCCAGCCAGGTCTGACCCGCAGCTATCTGGTCTTGGAAATCTACCGAGCATTGGACATGTACCAAGCCGAACTTCCATCACAGCTGATTAGCCGCTACCCGAAACCAGATAGTTTGGAGCTAGCTAGTAACCCCGCAGGCTCGCTGGTACTGGCCACAAAGAACCGCCGCAATATCCCTAAGCCGCTTGTAGAGTTTGGTCGTATTCGCCCATTGAAAATACGCTCCTACGAGGGTTTCGCCAAGGGCGGTAGATTCAGCCAAGCTGAGCTGTCGGGAAACTTTAGTATTGCTGAATTGGCCGAACACGATGAAGATGCCGAGACAGAAACCTCCAGTATTCTGGCGATGTTCAAAAACCCCCTTAGCGATGGCAATAATGCACTTAGCCGTACTCTGAATAAAATTCTAGGCAGCGGCACCAACGGCTCAGGCGAAGGGGGCGACGATGATGAAGGCTATGGCAGTGTCCCGATGGAACGCGGGGCGCAGACACTTCTCTCCAACCAGAGCAACGCCCAGATCATGCCCGGCGACCACGCACCGCTTCCCAGCGTGTTTGAACCGTCGACAGCCGAATTCCAGTACCCCGAATGGGACGAGAGTCGTCAGCACTACAAGCCTGATTTCACACTAATCACCGAGCTCGATCCCTGGGAAGAACCTGCGGAGTTCAAACGCTATGGCGCCGACTACGCCCGTCAACTGCAGCACCAGATGAGCAGTGTAGGCGTTGAATACCAGCGCCATTCCCATCAACCCGCTGGCGAGGATTTTGACCTTGATGCGATCGTAAACTATGCCATCACACTGAACAGCGGCAACAGCCCGGATGAGTCGATCTACCGTATGTCCCGAAAGAGCAGGCGCGATCTCAGCACCCTGATGTTGCTGGACATCTCTGGTTCAACTAAAGACTTCAACGACAGCGGCGTCAGTATTCACGAGCAGCAAGCCAGTTTTGTCGATGCTCTTGCGACAGCCCTCTATAAGCTGGGCGATCAGGTCGCTATGTACGGCTTTCATTCCTGGGGCAGTCGCATGGTGCGATTCATGCGCATTAAGGCGTTTACTGAGCGTGGCGGCAGTCAGGTTGCTCGCCGCATCAGACAGCTCCGACCTTCCGGTTACAGCCGCCTGGGTGCAGCTATCCGACATGCCACCTACCTGATCAGCCAAAAGCGGCTCACCCATCATCGGCTGCTGCTGTTTGTGACCGATGGTTTTGCCTATGACGATGGCTACGAAGACCATTACGCAGAAGCAGATACCGTCAAGGCACTGGAAGAAGCCCGTAACCTTGGTATCGTTTGCGCCTGTGTCAGCATCGGCACTGATAAAAGCGACCAGGCGCTAACAAGAACCTTCGGCAACGCCGCCTATATTCGCTGCGAAACCTTACACGAGCTACCTCGACGACTGCGCAAACATCTGCAAAGCGCGCTAAACAGCGCTGCTAAAACTGGTTAGCAATTATAAGTGTCCGTCCAGGTTTACCAATCTTCATAATCTGCGCTTAATTCTTATGTTTTTTCTGCAAGAGGTTCTGCGGCAAATGCCTCTAGGCATATGGCTTTAAAAAACACCACAAGAAAACTCGCAAAGACCAGTTCTTGGCGGAAATGGATGATCCTATTCCCTGGGAGAGACTGGTGGCACCTGATCGTACTGCAGCGAAGCTCGCCGCTCTTTTATTAGCGTGGTAGGCCCAGGCCTCGTTGCGCGATCAGGTTGCGCTGGATCTCATTGGTGCCACCACCGACTACCATCATAATGGCATGACGCAGCATCTGCTCCAGATCGCCGGCTACAGCACCGTCGCTATCCTTACTCAGCACGGCGCGCGGGCCGAGGATATCCAGCGCCATCTCTCCGAGTCGCTCCATCAACTCACTATTGAAAACGCCGCTCACGGATGCCTCGACAATTGGTACGTTACCCTGCTCCGCGATTTGCAGCGCTGCCACGTACAGGCGACGGGACACCTCTATCTCCGCAGCCATCCGGCCAATGCGATCACGCACCTGGAAATTGGAAGCCAGCCTGGGGTTGTCGCGTACCGCCTTACAGAGATAGCTGAACTTTTTTCGCACCTTGGATACATAGCCACCCATTATTGAGCGCTCCACAGCCAGCGCTGCAGTGAGGACAGTCCAGCCGCCATTCAACTCACCCACCAGCGCATCACCCGGTACGCGAACATCATCCAGAAACTCGTGACAAAATGTTTTTCCATACAACGCCAGAGACGGCCTGACGGTCATGCCCGGCGAATCCATCGGCACGATAAAGATACTGATGCCAGCGTGGGGCGCTTTCGCTTCCGGATCGGTTCTCGCAGCGAGCCACATGTAATCTGCAGATTCGGCCAACGTAGTCCAGATTTTTTCACCGTTGATCACCCACTCATCACCGTCCAAAACGGCTGTGGTGCGCAGTGACGCCAGATCAGAACCGGAGCCGGGCTCACTATAACCCAGGCAGAATTGCACTTCGCCAGATGCGAGTTTGGGTAGAAACTCGGCCTGTTGCTCGACAGAGCCATAGGCCATAATCGCGTGTGCCTGTATCTGCGGGCTCGCGTACGCGGTTTCTGGAATTTCCGCTTCCTCAAAAGCTTCCAGTAACGCCATTTCCTCCACAGGCGTTGCACCAGTACCACTAAATTTCGTGGGCCATGCGAAACTGATCAATCCGTTGCTGCCCAGTAGCTTACGAGCATCTGAATCGGAACCACCCTGACCGGCGTCCCAGTTGGTTTTGAGCCAGGCCCGGATCTCTTCTCGTTTAGCATTACCCGCTTCTCCAAGATCGTAATCGGGCATGGTGCAGCCCTGATCAAGCAGGTAACTGGCGAGGCCGGCATTGGCCTGTAGGGGGCCACCCAAACACAGGGTATCGCTGTGTATTCGACGAAACTGATGTGTCGCCTCGTGTTCATCAGAGTAGCCGATGGCACCAAGCACATGATGGTTTTCCAGGGCAACCTGGCGCAGGGCCGATGAGCCGAAGGCTTGGGCGGCCTGCGCCAGTGGCAGCCAGCAGCTTTCTCCCGCGTCGTGGCTTTGTGCCGCGCCGTCCAGCAACAGGCGCACACCCGCCAGCTCTATGAAGCTGTTTGCCAGCTTGTGCTGTACCGCCTGGAACCGGCCAATCGGCTGGCCAAATTGCCTGCGTTCCTTTGCGTAATCTGTCGCCTGTTCAAAACCTCGCGCTGCAGCCCCCAGCGCGCGGGCCAGCATACCTAGCTGTGCCAACTGCAATAACTCTGTAGAACGCTCGTCTACAAGATCGATTTCGAAGAGTGGCTTTGCATCTTCCATGGTAACACTCGACCAGTGCGGGTCGGACAGGCTGGGGGTAGTTGAAACTTCGATTGCGTCGCTGTCCCGGTCAAATACTGCCAATCGACCACCTGCTTGCAGCACAGCAATATGACTGCTCACACCTGCGTGCTCGACACACTCGGCCTTCCCGCGCCAGGTACCACCGTATTCCTCTACCGATACAGTGTCGGCGCCGATGGGCAATACCCAACTTACGACGGCGACTCCAGTGCCAATGTCTTCGACCAGCTGCACCGCCGCTTCACATCCAGCTAGTGCCAGGTTTGCCAGCACCGCGGAAAGAAACGCCGAAGGGACTCCGACCCGACCCATCTCTTCCATCACCGCGAGTATGTCTCGCCAACCTCCATAAGCGGGCTCCGTGCCCATCAATAGAGAGCCTTGCTCAGCCAGCATCCGGTTGAGCTCATGAAACCTGCCAGGATCATTCGCACGCTCGGTCATGTGCTCCATGTTCTCGAGCGCCCAAAACTCGCTCACTAGCGAGCGAATCGCCTGGCGTATCATGATACGCTCTTCACAAGTGGGGTAAGGGGATACACTCATCTAGATTCTCCGAGTTCTGCTTCCCAAGTAACCGCGGACTCCCTTCGACCAGGGGTGCGGCTGTAAAGCTTGACTGGTAACGTCTACAGCAGGTCAGATTTTGAGAAAATCCGATGGGTGCGCTTGGCTCCCATCGGTGAAGGGAAGGACCTAGAATCGATAGACCCCTTCGAAAGTAATGGTGCGGGGCGCATCCAAGCGACCAAATCTAGCGCCGGCCAGCAGAGGAACATCGGTTCCGTAATGGAAGGTTTCTTCGTCCGTTACGTTGTTGGCGATTATCGCAATACTCCAATTGCCGTTAAGACTGTTCAGGCCCGCCCGCAAATTCAATTTGGTATAGGCATCCTGCTCCAGCAGCGGGTCCAGATCGGGGGCCACGTAGAATGAATCCTCGTACACGGCGGTTCCACCCAGTTGCAGTTCCAGGTTTGCTGAAATCGCTCTCCTCCAATCCAAAGTCGCATTGAAGCTGAATTCCGGCGTATTCGGACCTACATCACCTGTGCGATCTGTTGTACACCCGACCAGGCTCCCGCCTTGTGCAGTTTGCTGATAGATATCGCAGGGGCCGTCTTCAAAGTCAGTGTATTCGAAATCGAGCCAAGCACCGCCACCACTAAGGTAAAGATTGTCGGACAATTGCCAACGCCCCTCAAACTCGAAACCAGTCAGATCGACACCGGCAGCATTGTCCACCTGGAAGGCCAGCCCGCCATCGAAGATCGAGAACTGGAGATCTTCATATTCGGTATAGAACAATGCGCCGTTTAATTCGGCAGAGCCATCGAGCCAAACGGATTTGAAGCCGAGCTCATACGTCGTTGCTTTTTCCTGGTCGAACTCGAACTTTTCCTCCAATGCCTCCTGGTCTATCTGGCCATCCACGATGCCATCATTGGAAATCCGCGCATCAAATCCACCCGACTTGTATCCGATGCTCCCACTGGCATACAGCATGATATCCTGATTTATGTCCCACTGCAGGTTTAGCGACGGGGACCAGTCATCCTGTTCGTACTTCTGGGTAGGTATTTCATGGTTTTCCGCCCCGAATGCGAGGTCAAATGGGCGCGGCAGGTCGGTGACATAGGTTTGTGCGGCTTCCTTCTCCTCTTCGCTGTACCTCAGACCCAAGGTTGCCCGAAAGGTATCTGAAATATTCCATGTAGCCTGGCCGAATACAGCCCAGGTCTCCGCTTCCTGCTCAAAGTCCTGGACAACTTTTGGGTTGTATCCTAAAAACGTTCCAAGGCTGCCTGTCGCAAACGGCCCTAACAAGTAGTAGTCGTTGACATTGATCTGCTCTGTGAGATCGTAGTCGCTTTCTTCATAGTAGAGACCTGCAAGCCATTCGATAGTACTACCGGTAGGAGAGGTAATTCGGAGTTCCTGGCTGAAGGACTCAAAATCTTCCTCCTGCACAGTATTCGCCTGTGGAATCGGTGTGGCCGCGCTCGGGTTAAGCTCGTTTACCTCAGAATTGGCCCAACCTGTCACCGAGTTAACCGTGTATTCACCCCATTGGTACTCAATGTTTAGGGCAGTAAGATCAGTGTCGACCTCGGACCACTCTTCTTCGGTATAGTTACTTAGGTCACCTTCAGCCGCGACATTCGTTGCATGGGTCACATAATCTCCCTTACATTCGATGAGGCCCAGTGCCGAACAGCCATTAGGATCCAGAACCTCACCTGTACCGCGCTCGATCACCTCTGCGCCCAGTACCTCCCATCCCTTCCCATCTTTTTCCAGACTATAATCTTCGTGAGACAGGTTAATCGACCAATCTGCAGAGGGCTCCCACAAGAACGATACTCGATAGTTTGTGGCCTCTGCTTCGGGCTCATCGCGATTGATGAGCTCGTTGTCGACCCAGCCATTATCTTCCTTGTACTTGACAGCAACCCGAGCCGCCAAAGTATCTGTCAGTCCTCCGGTTACGTGTCCCGAAGTGCTCCAACCACCATACTCAGCCTCATACCTGCCGCGAATTTCGCCGTTCAGGTCATAGTCAGGACGCCTGGGCGTGATATTCACTGCGCCGGCAATCGTGTTTTTGCCGAACAACGTGGCCTGTGGCCCGCGCAAGATCTCTACCATGCCGACATCGAGAAAGGCAGAGCGAAATTGCGTGCCCCTGGCGAGATAGACGCCATTTGAGAATAGACCCACCGACTGATCAAAGCCCTGATTACCGCCTGAGGCGATACCACGGATATTTATCCGGTCGGAGATTTGCTCCTGGGTGATCGTGATATTCGGCATGGTAAAGCTGAGCTCTTCCAGGTCCGTAATACCTGCCCGCTCGATATTATCGCCCGACACTGCTGCAATGGAGATAGGTACATCTTGCAGTGACTCTACGCGCTTTTGCGCCGTAACAATCACCTCTTCAAGCATCGGTTGCGCAAGTGAGGGTGAAGCGACCGACGAGGCGCACAAGTACCCAATAGCAAGTGCAAGGGGGCTTTTGGCATATTTCATCACGGTTCTCCTGTTGTGTTTATATTTCCTGGAGCTTCATGTACTGAAGACTTATCTCAGTGTGCAGACAACACTACCAATCATTTATGTTCGTTTCAACCATTTATGTTTGTTTTTTATTGCGCGCCTCAACTGATTGGAAATTAGTAGTTATTGGCTCAATAGCTTCCGATAAATACCTAGATACCCAGCACATCATTCATAGATATAACTGAATCCCCGAACTCTTCTTTGAACTCATGCATGATGGTTCGACAAGATTTCACCGAGCCAACCAGGCCGACGCCCTGCCCCACCCAGTAGCTCACCAGGTCATGAGCCTTTTCATTACCATTCTCCACAGCCCTATCAATCCTTTCAAAAGATGGCAACGCCAGCATAGACATCATGGGCATGGGCAACGTTCCCGGAGAGTCGGGGCCGTGCCATGCATCGTGCCAAGCAGAGTGCAACTGCCTCGACGGTTTGCCTGTACGAGCTGTTGAACGAATTGTGTCGCGGGAGGAAGCGGCAACCATCTTTTCGCGAATGGCCTCAGACGTTTCCGCTTCGGGTGTCGCCAACCAAATAGTGCCAGTCCAGGCGCCTTGAGCGCCCATCGCCATACACCCCGCCATCTGCCTTCCGTTCATGATGCCTCCGGCAGCCAGCACAGGCACTGGCCGGATATCTTTGATGGCGTCAATTACCTCCGGAACCAATACGAGAGTAGACACCTCACCGCAATGCCCCGCCGCCTCAGTTCCCTGGGCTACAAGGAAATCGACACCTGCATTGACCTGGCGAATGGCATGTTCTTTAGCGCCAACCAGCGCCCCAACCGGAACACTGTGTTCGCGAGCTCTCGAAATCATGGATGGAGGAGCAATCCCCAAGGCGTTCGCTATCATTTTGATTGGATGCCTGAAAGCGACATCCATTAGCTGCTCACCGACATCGCCTATAATGCCCGGGAGCTCCGCCTGGACAAGCTCGTCTTCAGGCACCTCAATACCATATGTTCGCAAAAGATCTACAGTAAACCGCCGCTGTGCCCCTGGCACCATGGACTGAAGCTCTTCAATCGACACATCACTCGCTAGATCTCCCATGTTCTCCGGAATCAGTATATCGACGCCATAGGGCTTTCCATCAATGTGTTCATCGAGCCAGGTGAGTTCCTCTTCCAGGGTTTCGGGCGTAAATGAGCTTCCACCCAATACCCCGAATCCGCCTGCCTTACTTACCTCCGCCACCACGTCGCGGCAGTGACTAAACGCGAACAGGGGGAATTCGCAACCGAGCATTCTGCAGATTTCATTGTTCATTATCGGGTCCTTTCATCAAATTTGTCGGGAGGGTCCAGCTGTCCGCTTACTGGGTGATATGTGCCAGTTTCTTCTCGTGGGGCTTGATCACAGATTCCTGCTCGAGTTCGGCGAGAATCTCATCGATAGCCTGACCCACCTTAACCGCGTTGCGAATCTGGCATAGCTTCGGCCACACAGCCCTGCGACCATTGAGAATCATCTCGCGGATTTCCTCATCGTTGTTGTACTGGAAGATCGCGTTGCCACTTCTGGCCTGGCGATAATCGAAAAGGATGTTTATATCTCCAATATAGCTCTGGTCCAGTACCTGGTAGAGCGTGCTCAGCGCCCGATCCAGGCCGCGGTGGGGAATGGGACTTGACCACCGCCTGGCCGTTTTGACGCCATGCTTTGCGGTTACTGCCGCCATTTCCATAACAGACTGAGAGAGTGAACCCTCAGGAGTTCGCTTAAAGTGCCGTAGAAAAGGTATGGCCAACGGGTTGATCATGCTGACTATATAATGATTCACCCCGAATAATCGCGACAGGCGCTTAAAGGGGAGGTCCTCACTCATGGAGCCATCGACCCAGTATCGCCCACGGAGATAGGGTTTAATGTTACCGTGCGAGTCCTTGGCCTCCAGTTGCACGGGAGTCACCAGTCCCGGCACAGAGGACGATGCCTTGGCTGCTGAACGTATGGTGACATTGGGCGATGTAATCGCGTTCATCAGCCTGGAGGTTTGGTGACGCTCGAAAGGTGCAATTGAGATATTGATATATCTTCCAGTATGTTCGAAGGCTTCCTGAAAAGTGATGTTGTCGACAAAGGCGTCAACCGTGCGCTCACGGCTGGAAACTGCCGCCTCCTGGGCCATGCCAGAAAACAGCTTCAGGCTGCTCTCGCCAACATTTGCGTCGTAGCGTTTTTCATCGAAGTAAGCGACGAGTTCCTCATCGGTTCGGGTACCGATCTGGGCACACATCCACGACCCCGCGCTCGCACCGGATAGCACATTAGGCAGCAAACCCTCCGATAACAGGGTATCGACGACACCGTGATGGAAATAAATCAACCCTCCGCCTCCACTCAGGGTCAGGGCAGAGCGGCCGTAGCAGTGGCTGGCCCTGCGAAAAAAGTCCAGTTTCTGGTCAAAAGGTATCTCAGTGTCGGAGGCAGCGGCCACTTCTCGAAGCGCCCTGCACAGCGTTTCGATATAGTCCTGAATCAGCGTCTTGGTGCCGGTCAAGGCCCTCTGGTAGAGGACATCCTTGCCCATGCCGCCCATATTACCGTGCAGGCCTTCGTTTAAATGATAGATGAGTTCCCGGCGGTCCTTGCCGGCGAGAAATTCCACCAGGCGATCACTTCTTACCTTTATCTGGTGGGCGTCATACAAACGACTTTTGGCCGATGATCGCCATTGGCCGGCCCCATTCAGTTCATCAATCTCAGTGGCCAGTGACAACCACTCAGCGTGACTCATGGCCTCCCTGAGACTTCCTTGTAGTTTATTCAGCTTGTAGCGCTTCCTAATTGCCATCTGGAGTTTCCTGTCTCGGGTTCAGTATCATGGGAGAAACCGTATATCCTGGGCGAAATCTTCTACCAGTTGACGTTGTGCTCCCTGTTCAGAAAAATCTTTCAGGGCATCGTCATCGGGTGCATCCCATGCACCGTGAAATCCATAAGCGAAGACCCGCGCGTACAGCCTGGCCCTTCGCTCTGGCGAATCCAGTTCCGGGTCAGAAAGAAACTGTTTTCTCAGACCTTCAATACTGGACAGCCTGTCACTCAAACGAACCTGGCCCTCCACACTCTCCCCCAGGCGCATTACATTCGGAAGATTGTCCTGCCCGCAAGAGACTGACAACCAGTGTGGCAGCTCCCCCCCCACCCCCTTTCCCGGGTTACCGGTGCGGGCAAACTGGAGCCAATAGGACTGCAATATGTGGCTTAACTCCAGCATCTTCCGAAAACGCCGCCTGCCGAAGACCAGCCAGAGCCAGGGGTAACGAGCAAAAAGTCCGAAAAGAAAAAACAGTTCAGAAGCGTGAAAGGCACCCAACAATTCCCTTAAATCCAGACCGGGCCATTTGGGCCAATCGCGCCAATCAAATCGATAGACAAATACGGGGGAGTCCATCGACTGGCTCAACTTTACTACCGGTTCCGCCACGGATACGGCCTGCCATAAAAGAGAACCATAGCGTGCGTCAGACTCATACTGCCCCGGATTCCTGGGCCTGGGTATTAAGCCAAACCGTAAGTCTATGTAGTCGGCAGTGTCCCAGCATATGAACGCCTTGTGCTCATCGGCAGTACAACCGATCATGAAGGGGACATCATTCACCCAACGCCTGCTGGCGAACGCCTGGTGCCAGGACACATCGGGAAGGACGTACCCATCCTCGATTGGTCGCGGCGTCGAATACAACCCCGCCTCAACCCCGTCAAAAACAGCGAGCAGGTCTGCGGTAGTCAACGCGTAAAGGAAATCCCGCAGTTCCTCTTGGCTCATTGTCCGCTGCAGGTCTTTGGCGGCCTGGCGGCTACTTGCCAGTCCAGCCTGGATCAACAGGCGATTGACCACTTCGCCAGAACTGTTGCGATGCCCCCTGACCTCGTCATCTGCAAAGTTTTTCGCCTCGCCCACTGAGTAGGAGTTCATGACCGGGCTCTGGGCAATGGCCCTGTGAAACAGGCCCTTTGCCAGTGGCGACAACATCAGGCTGGTGACATTGATTCCCCCGGCAGATTCGCCAAACACGGTGACATTATCTGGATTGCCGCCAAAGGCGGCGATATTGTCCCGCACCCAACGCAGTGCCTGGATAATATCCAGAGTGCCGTAATTGCCCGACTGATCTTCCTCCGAAGCACCGTCAGCGCACAGCGCTTCATGGTGAAACCAGCCGAGAACACCGAGACGGTAATTCATTGAAACCACAATTGCCTGTTGCATGCCCGCCCGGAAGCACTGTGCGTAGAGCGGAACATCGCTTGCACCCACCGCATTTCCCCCACCATAGATCCATACCATCACGGGCAGTGGATGGCTCAAGTTCGCCACCTCATCGACGGTCATCACCGGCGCCCAAACATTGAGATACAGGCAATCCTCCGATCCCGACGGCACGCCGAATTCTCGCCAGGAATAGCCTCCACCGATCCCGGCAATCTGTACTGGTTTATTGCCGAAGTGACCCGCCTTGAACGTTCCAGCCCAGGGCTCTGCCGGCCTTGGGGCACACCAGCGCAAGTCGCCAACCGGTGGTTCAGCGAACGGGATACCACGCCAACAGTGTGTATCCCGGTCTAATCTAATTCCGACAATCTCGCCCTGATTAAGTTGTCGGATGGTGGATTCGTCCAGGGAGCCAAAAGCTCGCCGCCGGTATACCATAACGGCAATGACGGCCAGGCAGGCTGCTAGCATCAGGATGTTGAAATTCATTGAAATACCACAGTATTGCCTGGGCCCGGGCCGATGTGCCTAATGCGACTTCCCGCCAGAGCGACGGGATAACCAGGATGCGGCATCCTTCCACATGGCGCCCTGGGCCCGGCTGCCGATAAAGACCCCCATATGCCCGCCAGGCGCAATTCGGAATTCAGCGTCTTTGGAGGCGGTCACGTCTATACTGCGCCGGGCGACCTCGGGGGCCACGAGATTATCTGACTTGCCGGCAAAGACCAGCAGACTGGTTTTAATCCGATTCAGGCGTACTGGCATCCCTGCGACACTGACTTCACCTGTCGCCAAGCTGTTCTCCGCGAGCAAACTCGAGCCCATCTCACGGACAACGCCACCCGGGAAGCGCTGCAGGTTATTCATGTAATCGGAGGTCGTTGAATAATCTTCCAGGGACTGGCGATCTGCCATCCGCGTGACCAAATCCAGGTAAGTCGTCATGCTGCCAACGGGGTTGGTGGCCTTGAACATCAGTTTCGAAAGCCACGGAGGGAAAGAGAAGTGCTCGGACTTGAAACTGATATTGTGCAGCTTGGCGTAATTGCCCACCAGGTGCAACGGCCCACCCAATACCTGCGCCGCCTGCGCGAAAACACCCGCCCCGCTCGCCATGTCGAAAGGGCTGGCGACCGTGATGATATTGCGCAGGTGCTTGTCTTCCACCATCCCCTGGTAAAAAAGCGTAAACAGTCCACCCATACACCATCCCATGACAGAGATATCTCTCTCTCCCGAGTGCTCTCGTACCGCACTCAGTGCCGCTCCCATCATATCGTATGAATAATCTTTCATGCCCAGATGGGCATGCTTTTTTGTGGGCTTACCCCAGTCAATCAGATATACCTTGAATCCATGGGCGACCATGTACCGCACCAGGCTGCGCTGGGGAAGTAGATCGAAGGTGTCCGTGGGCACACCGATGGGTGGCACCAGTACCAGGGGCAAGCGATAGCGTTTGCGCTCCACCTTTTTGGTGGAGCCGTCGGCCAGCCTTATCTTGTCATCATCTGGCAGCTCATAGTAACGCACTGTCATCAGGTCACTGTCGTGAACCAGTTCGAACCAGGTTCGGCCCGACTTGATCAAGGTGTCTCTCTTGAACAGCCAGTCAACCGTATTTGCTGCTCGCGTGGAAAACTGCTCGTTCGCAGCATTAAACTGCTTCAATAAAAGCTTATCAATGTCACTCACGAAGACCTCCGTCTACCAAGGCGTACAATTTCTCCAGGTCATCCAGCGCCCTGCCCATATAAACCGCAATACGCTGCAGCCGGGGCAAGGTATCCCTCGCACCGGTAAGGGCTACATTCAAGGTATCGCCATAGCGAATGACATCAATACTCAGGGCACTGTGCTGCATTAATACGTTCAGGGAGTACAGTGCTTCGAGTCTGGCGCCTCGAAGAAAGACGGCATGTTTGGGGCCCGCGACTATGCCAGATATCGATAAATTGAACAGCGGAGGCACCAGGTTCCCCACCACCGGCAGTTGGCTACCGTAGATCGGGAGTGAGCGAGTGAACGTGTACGGAGCTACCGCATGATGCGGCAGATTCTCCACTTCCTCACGCAGGCTTTGCATGGAGCCCTTGATTGCATCTAGCCTCTCCTCTGGGTCACCGAGATGGGTATTCAAGGAAAGCCTCAGTCCCGCTATCGCATTGCTGGGTCCCAGTTCATCCTCATCATGCAGTTCGACCGGGACCCCGGCAATCAGTGACTCCGTCGGCAGCGCGTTGTATTCCATAAAGAAACGCCTCAGCGCAGTACCACACAGATACATCAGAATATCTTCGATGCAGCTATCTGCGGCCTCGGCGAGTCGAGCCAGCCTCTGGATACCGAACTGTTGTGTGGCGATGCGTCGCTGATGATTGATTTTTCGATTAAGCGTCGATCTCGGGGTTTTGCCCGGTAACAAAAAGCTCGCAGCTTCCCTGGGGTTTTGAACGCTCCTGAACAAATCCCTTCCAATCCGGGTAGTGGATCGAAGCAGGTCGTTTGCCCCCTGGGAATGCCAGGAAACATATTCTTCCTCACCCGATGCCTGGTCGGGCGTGTGGGCAATCGTCCAGAAGGGTTTTATCTTGCGCTTCCTGGGATTGTCGCCCAGGAAGGACATCAATAGTGGCACTGCTGTAATACCCCTGGCCAAGGCCCTGTGCACTTTGAGATACACTGCAAACCGGTGAGCTTCCAGCCCTTCGATCAGGTGTATCTCCCACAGGGCCGAGTTCGGCCCAAGCGCTATACTGTGCAACCGAGACACCAGGCGTCCCAGCTGTCGCTCACCGCCAGGTTTTGGCAAGGCGTGATGTCTGAAATGCTCCTCGATATCGAAGTCACGGATCTTTTCAAATCTCGCGACAAAGTCAGGACCCGCACTCCACCGTTGATTCCAGGGGTATACCGGCCTGTTAAAGCTCCGCAGGTATTCCGCCAGTTCTTCCAGGTAGCCCTCTGCCGCTCGGGGGGGGATTTTGAACTGTGCCAGCACGCCGACATGCATTGGGGTCTCGTGTGTTTCCATAACCCTCCACATTGCATCCAGCGGTGCCATCTGAATTTTCTGTTGTCTGTTCACGTCTCACCTCAAGCTTGGAATAGCGCGCTCCTACAAGATACAGGCTCTACCTCCCCCGCCACCGAGGCTTGCGTTTCTGGGCAAATGCCGCAACACCTTCCTGCATATCCTGGCTTGTTAGCAGGCGGTTTATCGCATCAGCGGGGAAACGCACTGCCTCAACTGTATCGGCTATTTGTGCGGTCTCGCTGAGGAGTTGCATACTGCAGCTCACGGAGGTGGGGGAAACTGCAGATAGCTGAACCGGGTACCGGGGCCTGCGCTGGTTACATAGACGGTATTTCCGATCGGGTCATCGGCATGCATTCTCTGGGGTGTCTCAGCATCGCCCGGATCCGAATGGGCAATAAAACGCTTACCCTCTATGGTTCTCGCAACAATATAGGCTTTTTTTGGAATGCCTTTTTTATAATCGATGGAATAGGTTTCTATCACCGCCGGGCCCGACGCGTGTGGGTCTACCTCCGGGCAGGGCTCGCTATTGAACAGTGACTGCAGAGCCTTGTGATCACAGGATGACCACCCATTCTCAGGGGGCTCTGCTGAATACATTCCCACCGCATGCTTGGAAAGAACTCCGCCATTGGCTCCCACGAGCCCGTAACCAGTTCGTCTTTCTCGCAACTGTGAAGCCACATTCACGATAGAGTGCATTGAGTAGTTATTACCTGGCCCCCCAAAAAAAGGTAACCCCCCGGTCAGGGTCAGTGCCCTTCCACCAAGTGGATCAATGCCCAGGGCTTCGCAGGCATTGAACACTGCTATGGGGAAACAGCTATACAGGTCCAGCAGGGATATCTCTTCCGGCGCCACGCCCGAAGACTCGAGAACAGCCCGGTAGGCAATCCTCATCGCCTCAGATGAAGCCAGATTCGGACGCTGCACGAGGTATCGGTCATGCACATTACTGCCCGTTACCGGAAATACCATTTTTTCCCTGGGAACCCCTAACTCCAGGGCGCGTGCAACACTGGTCAGTACCACCGCCGCAGCCTGGTTTACGCCATCCTTGGCCACGAGATGCTTGGTATAGGGCGCTGATATCAGCGGGTTGGTATCACCGACCTCAATTAATTCTCCGCCATGGTACGCTTTGGGAAAAGCGGCCGCGGGATGCCGGGCTGCGACTTCAGTAAAAGCCTGGAAAAGCTCTCCCATTTCATTGGTATATTGCTCCCGACTGATGCCGCGGGCACTTCGACGGGCATTCTCCAACAAGCCATACATCAGCGGTGCCGTGGCCAGGCCATTATCGATCTGCTGCCGATCGATAATACTGTCCAGTCCCAGTCCCCTGTCTTCTATCTGTCCGCCAGTATCGTCACCCCACTGCAGTTTAATTTGCGCTCTTAGCGCAGACTTGATGGTGCCAATCGCCTCCCCCCCGACCAGGAGTACAATGCTGTTATCGCCAGCGGCGATTCGCTCCGAAAACTCTGTGACCAGCGCCTGGGGAGTATTCCCCCCGGCGTGACTGTAGATGGCCGCATGGGGCTGGGCGCCGATGCGGCGAGCGACAGCCCGGGGGTAATTATTCACACGCCCAAACGGGTTGGGGTACATGGGCGTGGAATCAGCAAAAGTCCGCACCACTGCCAACACGTCCAACGCTTCGATCACCTTGTCCGGAATGCCGCTGTCTCTACAGGCCGCAAGCGATGCCTGTTCCATCAGGTCCAGTGGGGAGGACGCGGTCGTCACATCCTTCGGCACCTGCTCACAGAGTTCTCCAATACCGATGATGACTGGCTGGCGATGTTTGTCGATCAAGGTATATCTCCTGTATTCAGCCGCCCTTTCCTGCTTCTTCAAGTGTCCTGACGGCATAGTCCGTGGTCATCTTGTAGTCTGCCTTTCCTGCGGCAGAGCGGAATATTTCAGGGACGAACAGCACATGCTTCGGTACTTTGTAATCTGCAAGTTCCACGCGCACATGCGCTTTGAACACTTCCTCATCCTGTTCTGCATTCGGCCCCAACCGGATCACCGCAGTAATCGCCTGCCCGAAGCGGTCATCTGGCACACCGACGATCAGGCAGTCCGCCACATCGGGGTGAGCCCGCAGCGTGACCTCTATCTCTTCCGGAAAGACCTTTTCACCACCGGTGTTTATCGATACGTTGCCCCGGCCCAGAAAAATAACCGAGCCGTCTTCCTGAAACTCTACCCAGTCTCCCGGCCGGGAATAGCGCACCCCGTCTACGACGGTCATGGTCTGGGCAGTCTTTTCCTCATCTTTGTAATACCCGAGAGGAATAGCACCAGATACAGCGAGAAATCCTGTGTTGCCCGCTTTGGCTTCGACTTTATTCCAGTTTTCATCAAACACCGTCGCTGCCGGAGTGAGGTGCATAGGCAAGCCTCTAGACTGGGATAAATCGCTCTCCAGGGTTGCGATAGACGCTGCAGATGCCGAAGACTCCGAGGAGCCGACAATATCAATGACTGTAAGGCCCGGACAATGCTTGAGGAACAGGGCCTTGTTCCGACTACTGAACAACATAGCGGATGATCGAAGCCCCTTAAGGGTAGCCAACTCGTATTTACCGGGATGGGCCTCCAACTCATCGACCAGGGGTTTGGCGAAGGCATCGCCGGCGATAGTGACATTGGCAATACTGTACTTGTCTATCGTCGCCAGTGTGAGCGCCGGGTCAAAACGCCTGCATCGCATCGAGACCACGGGATCCCCATAAGCAACAGAGGCGATGGAGGACCACACACCAGACCCATGCATAAAGGGCAGCAAGGTCAGTGTCTTGTTCTTCCCTCCCTGCGGCGGCACATTCAGCTCAGTGAGGGTTTGCGGTGCCGGCGAAAACGGTGTCAGGGGGTTCGGGCCAATCATATTCCACAGTACGCCCTGCTCCCACATCACCCCTTTTGGCATTCCCGTTGTGCCACCGGTGTACATGAAGAACTGGTCACTGCTGCTGCGCTCGATATCAAGCGGCTCACCATTCCCGGATTGAGCTGACTCATCGAAGGAATGAGACCAACTTTGTTCCAAGTTATCATCAGTTACTTCGATAAAATAGTCGGCGCTATCCAGTTGTGCCCGGGTGGTGCTGAGTGTGTCGGCAAACTCCGACTCGAATATCACGCACCGGGCGTCGCTGTTATTGAGAAGATAGGCCAACTCGCCCGCTTTGTAGCGATAGTTCACATTGACGTGTACCAGCCTGGCCTTAGCGAGGGCCACGGTAGCCACCAGATACTCCAGCCGGTTGCGCATATAAATGGCAACTTTGTCACCGGGCTCACACCCCATGGCCAACAGCGATCTGGCGAGGTTATTGGTTTGGTGCTTGAACTGGCCAACAGTGAGTGATCTCAAAAGCCCTTCGTGACCCTCCTCATAGACCAGGATAAAGTCAGGATCGACAACCCTGTCGACATTGTCGAACATGTCACCAAAATTTATAGTCATTTTTCTTTACTTCGAGCGCCTGAACAGAAATGTTAAGAGGAACATCCAGAAGCCGAACCCCTTGATCAGCTTAAACACCGTCCGGGCCTCTTCAGGAGACAGCGCGCCTTTTACCGGCATAGCGCCCATTACCGTTCCGGTAAATTCCAGGTTGCTGCCATTGTGATCGAGAGACTTCACTTCCATCAGAACACTGCCATCACTGCTGTAAACTTTCATAAACACTCTCTCCCAATCGTGGAGACATCAAATCATCATGGTTTTGGAGATATCCGCGCCGGCATCGTCCAGTATCTTCATGGCCGTTGCGCGGCCGCCCCCAGTGATTGCACCGCCCGGGTGCATAAACGGACCGGCAAGGTACAGGCCATCTGCTCCGGGCACAGCGTACTGCGCCAGCCTGGGGGTAGGCCTGCGGCCGAGATATTGATGGATCCAGTTGCCGATGCCAAAAATATCTCCCTTCTGGAAGCTCGGTGACCATTCAGCCATATCTGCCGGAGACTCCGCGGCAGAGGCAATAATATTGTCGGAGTTCATGTTGGTGCAGTACTTGCTGTACTCCTGCATCATCCACTCCTTGTACTCGTCCCGGATTTCGCTGGACCAACCGTTAACATTGCGACCGCCGAGGGGCCCGGTATTTCTCAGCTCCAAAGGCGCAAAACAATAGAGGTAAAGCGTGTGTTTACCCACTGGTGCGCGGGAGGGGTCATGGTTCGTGTGGTGTGCAATCACCGCATTAAAATTAGAGGCCAGCTTGCCGCCCCGGCAATCGTCCAGACCTGCCTTCAGCCCAGCCATATTAGAAGGGACACACTCGACCAACAGCGACTTGTTGACCTCCGGGCACTTATAGCTTGGCGCTTCATGCAAGGCCCAGTGGGTATTTATCGCGCCGAATGAAGACAACTCGCAGCGCCTCGCCTCCGCGACCATATCCTCATCCAGGCCATCGACATAATCCCCCAGGAGGTGCGGGTGAATATTGGCTACCACACACTTGCGGGCCTCCAATACCGCACCATCGGCCAGCTCTACCCCAGTAGTTTTGCCCCCGCTGGTGATCACTCGCTTCACCCAGGTATCAGTGCGTATTTCGCCGCCGTGGTGCTCGATACAGCGGCCCAGGGCATCACTCAGGGCCTGCGTCCCGCCCCGAACGGAGGTTTCTTCCTGGGTGTGGGCAATGGCGGTCAACGCGTACAGATAGATACCCGTGCCCCGCTCATCCGGGTGGACCATACCTTCTGCCACCCACTTAATGAAATGCATGCGCACCTTCTCATGCTCAAACATTTCGGTAATCATCTGGGTGGCGCTTTTCAGCATAGAGCCCACTACTTCCTGCCCCATCGGACTCTGGTCGAGCATGGCCATAAAGGGCCCAAAGGGCAGCGGGGGTTTAAATAAGCCAGCGGTGAACAGCGGCCCCATCTGGATGGTGCGATTAACAAAGGCCCGGTAGGTTTCCGCGTCTTTTTGTGAAAACTTGGCGATGGTCTCACAGGTTTTGTCCAGGCTGACAAAGGTCCCCATCCAGGTCTCGTCATCGTAAAGCGAAACATAGGTGCCTTCCGGAGAATCGAACTCGAGACCGAATTTGGACTGAAGCTCAAGCTCGTCGTTCTTGATCATGGGGTTTGCCATAATCAGGATCATTCCGGTCGCATGGGTATCGTGTAGAAAACCCGGTGCGGTCACTTCGCGACTGACTGCGCCCCCGCCGATGATGTCGTTCTTTTCCAGAACGCATACCTTCATACCGGACTTGGCCAGGTAGGCTGCAGTGGTTAGTGAGTTGTGACCTGCGCCTACAATCAGCGCGTCATAGGTAGTTGACATGATTAATCCTTTTCGGTGAGACACTCCCAGAGGAGCATCTGCTATTGCAAAATGCTCACACTATGCGCCGCGTCTATCGTCAGCACGGATCCAGACATATAGCTGGATGCGTCACTGGCCAGGAGCAGCAGTGGACCATCGAGTTCTTCCAGGTTGCCAAAACGACCGGCTGGCAGGCGGGACTTGGCGAGCTGCCCTTCTTCAGACTCCAGCCACCAACTGGTCAGCTTAGTTTCAAAATATCCGGGTGCCATAGCATTAACCCGTATCCCATAGGGCATTAGATCCAGGGCCAGGGACTTCGTCATGTGCAATACCGCCGCCTTGGAAGCGCAGTAGTTTGATGACTCCGCTCTAGCCTGTAGGCCGAGAATCGAGGCTATATTGATAATTGATCCCGGTTTTTTCGCATCCACCAGACGTACCGCGCACTCTTTAGCTGCACGCCAAAGGCCACTGACATTGATATCCATCACGGAGGTGAACTGCTCGTCGCTCATGTCCAGTACGCTTGCCATGGACTGGATACCAGCGCAGTTCACCAGAATATCAACGGTTCCGAATTCCGCCTCGGCCTTGTCAAAGGCCATAGCCACCGCTTCCTGATCGGTTACATCCGCACTGACGGCCAGTGCCTGGCCGCCAGATTCCGAGATCCTGCCTGCAACTTCTAACAAGGCATCCATCCGCCGGGCAACGCAGACAACCTTTGCGCCGTGCTCGGCAAGTACAGTGGCGAAGCGCTCGCCCAAACCACTGCTTGCGCCGGAGACCATTGCCACCCTACCTTCTAATGAAAACATGTTCCTTGGCATTTCAGATCCCGACTTTCCGATTTCAATTTATCCCAATGCTATCACTCTAATCTTTTTTAAACAAGAATGTTTGTTTTTTATTTGTGTCAAATTCGAGCTCTGAACACAAGCTTTCCTGGCGAAGGCTTCAAACCGCCGTTTGACCACCGTCCACGGAAAAATGTGTCCCGGTGACGCCACTGGACTCATCTGAGGCAAAATAGATAACCGCATTGGCAATTTCTTCTCCCTCCAACAACCTGCCAATGGGATGTGAAGCGACAATAGCTGCCAAAGTAGCCTCTGGATCTTCCGAGTCCGCCAGCATGTCCTCCAGCATGGGCGTCTTAACTACACCCGGTAATACTGCATTACATCGTATTGGGTATCGCTGCTCCGCAAGGTGTAGCGCTATTGACTTATTCAGACTGAGCGCCGCTGCTTTACTCGCACCATAGGCCATCGTCCATGCTGATGTTTTCAAGGCCGTTGTAGAAAGTACGTTGACTATCGAAGAAGGTGCCTCCTTGGCTTTCATCACTTTGATAGCGTGCTTGCAGCCAAGGAAAACACCGCCGGCATTTGTCATCACAAGGCGTTCAAACAGGCTCAGTTCGGTATTCTCGACATTGCGAGAGGTCAGGATACCCGCGTTATTTACCAGAACATCGAGGTGTCCCGATTCATTTATCACGCAATCTATAGCACTGATCCAGGAATCTTCACTGGCAACGTCGAGTGAGACAAACCGCGCCCGTTCCCCCAGATCTGTTACAACCTGCTCGCCTCTCTGTGCATTTCTACCTGCCACGTAAACCCTGCTCGCCCCCTCTTCCATACACCGGCGAGCAATATCTACCCCGATACCAGAGGTGGCCCCGGTGACGAATACTATCTTGTTTTCCAGTCTTGCCATGACTATTGACTCCCCTGCCGCACAGGCAGTTTCACACGCATCGTTCCGGTGCAGGTGTCTTCCCCCCTGTGACTAACTGTCCTGATATCGAGGTCCACCATTCCTGTTGACTCGTCCTTGGCGGTGACCTTGCCGTGCATGCGAATCGCGTCACCCTGCCAATGGAAACCGTGAAACTGCAGACCCATTTTTACCATGCGACCGTGATCACCCATCCACGACATGGCCATCTGGGCCAACCAGTTGATGCGTTCGTACCCTGCCTCGTAGGCTTTGGGCATTCCCAGGTATTTTTGGCAGCGCTCGTTGGTCCAGTGAATGGCCACAGGCGGCTCGGGCACGTTCTCTTCATTGCGAAAAGCGAGATTCGGATACTGCTCAAACAGTTCCACAGCCAACTCGTGCCCTACAAACCACCCCCCCGCACCTCGGGCGAACTCGAAGGCGAGCTTACTGGTCAAGTTAATCGGACCTTTAACGATATGCGGTATGTCCTGTCCGACGTCCACGTCCTCCACATAAAGCGCCTCGCTGGTTCTGCGATTGAAGTTGTACTGGCGATACTCCTCCCAAATGGCGTTCAGCTCTTCATCTGTCCAATGTTTTTCTTCCGTCTTCTTGTATTTTCCAGATGACGCCGCTTTCTTGCGGGAGAATCGGTGCCAGTGGGTGCGGTACACACCTTTGGATTGGCCATCAAGATTTTCAATTCGTGTCTCATAGGACTGGATGCCGGCCATCCCCCCTGCAAATTTGCTGTCCACGATCTTCGCGTCGATCAACCGGCTTGAACTGAGAATAGGCTCGTCAGTGTAGATCGGCTCCTCCCACTCGAACTCCAGGCCCCGCCAGATGGCATGACAGCCTGGAAAACCGTCCACGGCACCGTTGACGTTTTCAGCGTAGGCCATCATTGACGGCGGAGTTATCTTCCGACCGAAGGGAGACTTCCTGGCGTAGGCGGGATCAAGGAACAGCAGGTTCATGTCGCCTATACCCCTGGCAAGCCGCTCATTCATTTCCGAGGTGACAACAAAATTGGCCTTAGCCAGATCGCCTTCCGCCCAGCGACTGGGTGTCAGGAAGTCACGCTGCATGGCCCCTGGCCTGGTGCGTTCTACGTCTTTACGCTCTAGTAATCGAGACAGGCTTTGCTCCGTTATCTCTCCCCTGATTTCACCTTCTGCCAAACTCATATCTACTCCTGTCTTTTACTTTTCTCAATTGAATGTCGCACTGCGGGGCCCTGTGGTCACACTTCAAGCTTCAGAAATCTTACCGCGTTGTCGTACAGCACCTTGCGCTTGGTCTCCTCTTTGATATCAAGGTTGAGGAATTCCTCCTTGCACCTGCGTAAGCCCAGCCCGTTCGTACCGAACAGGACTTTGTCCCTGCCGCGGGAAGAGTCCATAAACTTCACCAGTCGATCGTCCAGTGATTTAGCGTAATAGGCCGATATATCCCCGTAGACATTGGGGTGTCGCCACAACATGGAGCACCATTCGTCCACCCAGGGCCAGCCTGTATGGGACAGGTTTATCCGCAGGTCTGGGAATTCAATGGCGACATCATCGACAAGCATTGGGCGCCCACAATCCGACGGCAAAACTTCCGCGGAGTGCCCCACCTGCATACCCACCGCGATATCCAACTCAACGCACTTGGCGTACAGAGGGTAAAAGCGCCTGTCATTCGGCGCCAGGCCGTAGGAAAGAGGGTGGAACCAGACATAATTGAAACCAAACTCCCCGACAGCCCTGTCGATTTCTTTCAGGCTGTCGGTAATACGGAAAGGATCGTAGCTGGCGGCCCCCAGTATCCGCCCTCCCGACTCCCCCGCCGCTTCATGCACCAGCTCTATCGGGTAGTTCAGGATAAAATCCCGGTGGTGATAGTAAGACCACATCTTCGTTGCACAGACTGAGATGTGGCTGTAACCAAGTTCATCCATGGTCTGCAAGCAGGATGCCGTATCGGCGTGGCCCGCCAGGGGGTCTACTCGTTCCCTGGGTTTCTCGCCTCCAGATGCAGGAGCCTGCTGGCTCTGAGTTTTCGTACCACTCGGTTTGTTCATCGCCTTAAAGGTGGTCTCGAGCATAATCTGAAACTCTCGATACTCGAAAGGATTACCAGCCTGCTCGCTGCGCACCTCCTTCGGATGATTCATGATATCAATTGTTGGATAGTCTTTGAGAGTCGTCATCATTCGTTCTCCATAGGGAATCAGTATTCGGGGCTCATCAGGTGACTGGCGACCCGGGCACGGTGGTATTTGCTGTCACCCAATGTCACAGCGTTCGAGCGCGCCTGGCGCAGGTGAAGATGAATATCCAACTCCCAGGTGTAGCCGATGCCCCCGTGAAGCTGCAGCCCCGTCTCCGCTGCATTTACACCAAGGTCGTTCATCCAGGCCTTGGCCGCTGACACCAGGGCAGTTGCCTCGTCAGATTCCTCTTCCAGCGCCAGGCAGGCGCCGTAGAGCAGGCTTCTGCCGATTTCAACGTCCACCTGAATATCGGCCAGCCGGTGGGCTACAGCCTGGAAACTACCAATGGGCCTGGCGAACTGCTGGCGTTCTTTTGCGTAATCGGTCGTCATTCGCAGCACAGACTGAGCATTGCCCAATAGATCAGCGGCAATGAGCACAGTCCAGATATCGTATACCTGGTTGAGGATAGCGCCATCCCCCAGAACATCGTCTTGCTCAAATCGGACGTCCTTCATCTCCAATTCGACGATCGACTGGCCGTCCAGGCGACGCATCGAATTGATCTCCACGCCCTCTGCGTTGGCATTTACCCGGATAAATGCCGGCCCATCCGGCAGCAGGGCAGCAACAAGAAAGACCTGGGCGAAGTCGCCATCGGAAACCAGTATTTTGCTGCCACTCAGGTAACCTCCTTGCCCATCCATCTGCGGAGTCAGCTCGATGGAATCCAGGCCCCAGCAGCCATTGGGCTCCTCGATGGCAATAGCGACTGTCTGCTGCCCCGATATGACCTTCGCCAGCCAATTCGAATCCGCATCACATAGGTCCAGGGCCTTGGCAGCGACCAGGGTGGTGGTCAGAAGGCTCGGAAACAGGCCGCCACCCGCCGCTTCGGCAATGAGTGCTGATGTCAGCAGTGGCTCGCCACCTCCACCGGAGTTTTCATCCAGGGAAATACCGTAAAAACCCAAATCAGCGACCTCCCGCAACAGCTCCCCTGGAATTTGACAGGGATAGCTGTCCAGGCCCTGGCGCCTATTGTCGCCGGACCATTTGTCAGCCATAAAGCCCACGACCAGGTCGTAGATCGCATTCTGTTCTTCACTGAGTTCAAAATGCATACGCTTTAATCCTCATAGGACCGGGGTAAGCCAAGGACTTTTTCCGCAATAATGTTCTGCATGATCTCGCTCGTTCCACCGCCAATGCTGTAACCAAGGGAGTCAAAATACATGGCTTGGAGACGCCCTCGAGCAATGCTGTGAGGTGATTTCTTGCCCACCTGCGCGAGGGGGCCGGCGATGTCGAACCCGGCCTTACCTATTTTCTGCCGTAGTCTGGAGGCAAATAACTTCCCCACAGAAGCCGCCGGTCCCGGAGGGCGATTTGCGATCTGATCGCTCAGATTCCTGAAGCCGAGATATTTCAGCCCCTCTTTTTCAATCCAGAGCTGGGCAAGCTGTTGCTGCACCGAGTCTGAATCTATGGCTCGCTCTTTTCCCCGGTTAAGAGAGGCCGATATCTGAAGCAGGCGATCCAGGCTGTTTTCGATGGAGATGACCCCCGAAAGCCCGCTGCGCTCGTTGTCCAGGGTACTGCGGGCGATGTGCCAACCGCCATTCACCTCACCCACAAGGTTTTCGCGAGGTATACGCACATCGTCGAAGAACATCTCACAGAAATGGCTGCCGCCACCGGCGTTACGCAAAGGCCTGACGGTAATCCCCGGGGTCTTTATATTGCAGAGCAGGTAGCTGATGCCTTCGCGCTTGGGCGCGCCGGGATTCGTCCTGACCAGGAGAAAACACCAGTCGGCGATCATGCCGAGACTGGTCCATACTTTCTGCCCGTTGACGACAAAGTGGTCACCCTCTGCAACGGCGCGAGTTTGCAATGACGCCAGGTCGCTACCCGCGCCGGGTTCGCTGAACCCCTGGCACCAGAGTTCCTCCCCATTCAGAATTTTGGGCAGATAGCGTTGCTTCTGCTCCTCGCTGCCGTGCTGGATGAGCGTAGGGCCAAGAATGGAAATGCCGATGGTATTAATGGGGGCTGGAGCGCCCGAGCGCGCCAACTCCTCGGAGACAACCACCTGCTGAGTGAGTGAGGCCTCCTGTCCGCCATACTCCCTGGGCCAGGACAAGCCCAGATACCCCCCCTCGCATAGCGTTTTCTGCCAATCCCGAGCCGCCTGTACCGGCTCAACATCTCCCGCCTTGCTCACAGCCTGGTGTTGTTTCAAGTTGACATCCAGCCAGGCCCTGAGGCGCTCGCGGTATTGTTCATCCTGTGGCGAAAATTTTAGATCCATTGCTTCCTACCCTCAGCCGCTAGCTATTGCGCCTTTGACGCTTTTTTGTAGTCCCGGGCCCGTTCCCAAAGGCTGTTCTTCCTGACCTTGCCGGTGGGCGTCATCGGAAATTCATCCAGGCAGATCAGTTCCTCTGGAATCATGTATTTCATGACCTTTTCCGACTCCAAAAAGGCCTTTATCTCATCCAGGGAAACCGATCCGGACTTATCCTTCGGAAGAACGAATGCGCACACTATCTCTCCCATTCGCTCGTCGGGCATGCCGACTACAGCGACATCCTTGACGGCGGGGTAGGCACTGATGACGTCTTCGATCTCTTTCGGATAAATCTTCGAACCGCCGCGGTTAATAACCTCTTTAGCCCGACCGGCGAAGCACAGGTAACCATCTTCATCGACGAAACCGAGGTCACCCGTATAGAACCAGCCACTTTCATCCCGAGTCTGTTCGGTTAGATCCGTTTGCTTGTGGTAACCAACGAAAAGCGTGGGGCCCCTGAAGCAAATTTCACCAATTTCATTGGGCATTTGCTGCACCGATCGATCTGCCTGGGAGACGATTTTCAGCTGTGCACCGGGTATCGGCTTGCCCACCGTATCCTGGATTTTTTCATCCGGGTCGTCCGGCAAAGTCATGGTATGGATAATCGTTTCCCCCATGCCGTAGGTGTTGCCTGTCTTCACCCCCCAGACTTTCTCAAGCTTGCTTATTAATTCCGGTGCGCTGCGTGCACCGCCAACGCCCGCAGAGGTAATCGAAGTTGTGTTGTAGCTCTCAAAATTTTCGTGATTGAGCAAGCCGATAAAATGCGCGGGCGTACCAGAGAGCGCCGTGACCTGCTCCCGCTCAATGATTTCAAGAATAAGCATGGGGTTATACCGATCAACCAGCACCATCGGGATACCCGCCAGCACACAGTAGTAGGTGATAAAGTGCCCAAAACTGTGCGTCATGGGCGAGCACCCCAGATTGATTCGTTTCGGGTCCTGCTCTATCTGGTGCTTGCCAACGCTGGCTATCAGGGATACCAGGGTATTGTGTGAGTGGAGAAACCCCTTGGGTGTACCCTCGGTACCCGAAGTGAAGTTCAGGTAGAAAATGTCGTCGGCGCTGGTTTGCAGGCCGTCCAGGCGATCCAGCTTGTCACGCCCCTCCTCGATAATGGCTGCCAGTTGGTGTTCATCACTACCGCGCAATTCACCGCGCACTACCACCATTTTTTTCAGAACGGGCAGGTCCGGCAGTAGTTCCCGTGTCATGGCCGCATAGTCAACGCCCTTGTATTCTCCTGCGACAATAGCGACATCTGTCTCACAGAAAGCGTAGAGATTTTTCAGATCCCGCTCACGGAATATCATGTGCAGTGGCTGTATCACCGCGCCTATGCGGGACAGTGCCAGTTGCAGCAAACAGAATTCCAGCCAGTTGGGGAGTTGCACCGAGACAATATCGCCTTTCGATACACCAATGCCGATTAATCCGGCAGCCAGTGCATCTGACTCCTGTTTGAACTCCCGAAAACTGTAGCAGCGCTCATCTGTGATGATGGCAACTGAATCCGGCGACCGGGCGACGGTGGTATCGAACCCATCGTGCAGCGTGATATCGGACCAAAGCCCTTCTGCACGCCAGTGTGCGCTGTACTCTTCTGAAAACTTGGGGAACTGGTGTCGACGCATGAATTACACTACCTACTTGAATTCCGGGATGATTTTTTTGGCGAAAATATCCATCTGGCCGGGAGGCACAGTAATCGCCTCGATGCCCAGCTCGCCATAGCGCCTGATTTCCTCTATCACCATCTCGACCGTGCCGCAGTACAGGCTGTCTACAAAATTTTGGTATGAGGGGTGATCAAGCGCGGGCCAGAACAGCGGCTGTCCCGAGTCATCCATGAGATAGCCATAGGCGCGAATGTGCTCGTCATAAAATTCGCGAAGATAATAATCGCGCATTTCCTCTGCTTCGCTGACACTGTCGCCGATGAAAATGTCGCGGAATGCCGCCAGCCGGCCCCGGCTCGGGTCGTGACCTGCCTTTGACAACTCTTCCCGATAGGTCTTGACGATATCGACACAGGAATCGTAGGGTGCGTTGGCAATCCAGTAGTTAAAACCTGACTTTGCCGCTCGCCGGGCGGTCACAGGGGTTGTGCCACCACAAAACCACATCTCTACGGGCGACTGCAGCGGACGGGGCTGGATTTGTATGTCCGAGTACTGGTAATGCTTCCCCTCGTAGGAAAAACGCTCTTCTGACAGCCCCAGGCGAATAATCTCCATCGCCTCACTGAGACGGGCGCCCCGTGTTTTCTTGGCAAAGCCCATGCCGTCAAATTCAAGCGGCCTGTAGCCCATGCCCAGTCCCAGCGAGATACGTCCTCCGGACAAGACGTCCGCGGTAGCAGCCGCTTCCATCGCCAGTACCGGGTCATACAGGGTGCAGAGCATGGCTCCCGTAATCAGCCGGATCTTTGATGTGGCCGCAGCAGCAGCTGACAGGGCCTGCAGTGGAAACGGCATCCAATCGTTGTACTCAAAGTGATGCTCCGGCGCGGTATAGCCGTCAAAACCACATTGTTCGGCATAAACAGCCCCTTCCACCCAGGCCTCGAAAGAAGACGCCAATGCCTGAGCTCCCCCTCGGTGAACCGACATACCCGGTGCAGCTACCCAAAATTGCATATGAACCTACCCACTTATTGTCTATTTCGTTCCCGCCTGGGCCAGAAGCCTAAGCCTGGATTCCCAACATAATGCCGTTCACAAACTCAGCCAGGTCAGACCCCCCAGTTGTGCGACGGCGCCAGATGAGGTGTGACATTTGCGTCCTGTCCCCCAACTGGCGAATCTGTGTCATCAGGGACTCGATATCACCACCCAGCGCGCACTCGCTGGCTGCTCCATTGATATGAATGTCCCGCTCGATTGCGATTTCGACCTCGCAGAGGGAACGCCCCGCTTTCTCCAGCGCAGTTGAGTACTGCTGCACCCGCTGGACTACCGCCTCGGTTGCCATATCGGCATAGAGGATCGGTGATATGCCGTGCGCTGCCGACCATTCCAGGGTGGCATCGTCTTCGATGGAGACGTGAATGACAGGCCGAATCTGGTAGGGCTTGGGGCGTATGGCCACGAAGTCCTCCAGCGCGTTATTCCTTTGCCACTGGGGGATGAATTCGTCCTCGAGCACCTGGGTAGACAGGCCCTCATCAGCATCTTCCGGAATCGACGCTGGGAATTTGATGTAGTCCCCGTTGAAGCGCATATTGTCCCTGGACCAGGCGGCTCGCATGAACTCAATGGTCTCGTGCAATCTTTGGGCCGGTAGCTGTTGCTTTGATGCCGCCTCGAACGCACACAAGGCCCTGCCTCTGGAAAACACATCCAGGACGGCAAACTCCTCAGCGAGTCGCACCGGATGGCTCTGGATCAATTGCCGGTTCTTTACACCTAGCAATACATTGTCGGTGATCGGCGCCATATGTGTCAGAAACATCGAAGGCGAGGAAACCGCTATCGCCGTCTCCCGGGACTCTTCGACCCATACACTGTGTAATGCGCCAATATCGGCCGCATTGATGTCCTCGGTAATTGCCCGATACATTTCCTCGGGCTCGGAATATTGGCTAGAATCCAGTGCCCAACTTATGCCGTATCTCATTAACTGCTCTCCATACCACTTATTCCAATCACAGCGCCCACTAATCGAAAACCGCGCCGCTAAAAACCCTGTTGCCTGAACTGTTCATCAATCTCTGTAGATTCTCGGCAAGCACGACTTTTTTTACCTTTCCCGAGCCTGTCATGGGCACCTCGTCAGGATGTAGCAACAACAGTCCGGCGGGGCGTTTGTAACCCGGCAGCATGCTGCTGCATAAATCCAGAAGGCTGTCGCCATCGCTGTTTCCCGTAACGACCAGCGCTGCCCCCACCACCTCGCCCTTCTCACCGGAAGGCAGGGGGAAGGCATAGGCCGCCTGAACTCCTTCGAGCTGTACGAGTTTTGACTCGATATCCGCGGGACTGACGTTGATGCCGCCTGTTTTGATCATTTCCTTGATGCGCTGCAGGTAGTGGAGATGCCCATCCTCATCGATATAGCCAAGGTCGCCGGAGTGGAAGAATTGCTCATCATCGAAGTACGACTGGTTATCCAGCTTGTAATATCCGCGCATAACAGAGCGGCCCTTGACGCAAATCTCCCCTTGCTCCCCCGTGGGTAAGCGCTGCCCGGTATCGGGGTCGATAATTTTCAGCTCATTGCCCGGCAGAACATGTCCCTGGGTATTCAAGCGGGTATCGGGGTCATCGGTTCCCAGCGTGCAGGTGAAGGCGGTACAGGTTTCAGTCATCCCATACATGTGAACGCCACCAATACCATCGTCAGCTTGCATCCCCAGAACGACATCCCAGGGGCCGGTTCCCTTGTGTAGCCGCGTGCGCTCCCACTGGGTCCAGCCGGGATGCTCCTGCAACTGCTTCAGGGTATGGGGCCACAGGTGCCAGGTCGTCGCCCTTTCCCGGTCGATCAGTTCAAGCGCCTCCCCGGGTTCAAACATCGATTGCAAAATCAGGGTGGCGCCGCTGGACAGCGTTCCCAACATGACGTTGATACACCCCGCCGAGAAGAACAGGGGAAAATAAAACCAGACAACATCATCCGGCGTGAGCGACTGGTACTGGCCAATAACATAGCCGTTGCTGGCAACAGCGGCCTGGGTTTGCAGCACGCCTTTGGGCAGTGAAGTGGTGCCGGAGGTGTAGAGCAGGTAGCAATCGTCAGAGGGGTCGACCTCTGCACGAAGGCCTTCGAGTACCGCCCGTGGAACCACAGACGCATTCTCGCAAAAAGTCTCCCAGCTCATAGCAGCCCGAGGCAACTCCGCTGCACCGTGGACAACCACGTGACGCAAGGCGGGCAGTTCAGCGCAGTATAAGCGTCCCGGCTTGTCGCGTTGCAGTTCCGGCGCGATATCCAGCAAATCCTCCAGGTATTGATTCTTCAGGAAATGTGAGGACATGATCAGATGCGAAATATCCGCGTGGCGCAACTGAAAGGCGAGATCGTCACGCCTGGAAAATGTACTGACAGGGACGAGAAGGGCGCCGATTCCTGTTGCCGCCAGGGCGAGCACCACCCACTCGATGCGGTTTTCCATCAGTAGGCCCAGGCGGGTTCCCTTGCCGACACCGAGGCCAACCAGGCTCATGGCACAGGCATCAATTTGTCGTTCCAGATCACGATAGCTCAGACGGATATCGCCGTAGATCAACGCTGTCTGATCGGAAGATTGCTCTTCACCCCAGGCCAGGATTTCGGACATTAATTGTGGAAGGTCGATCATTTCGTTGAACCTCAAACGAGCACTTCGCTGGCACTGAGCTCTTCCACCTGATCAGTGCTGAGACCGAGCAGGCCCCGATATACGTAGTCGTTGTGCTCGCCCAGCGCAGGGGCGTGGCGCTGCACCCGTGGCGGCGTGCGTGAGAGCAGCCAGGGGGTGTTGTAGATCCGACAGGGAACAAAGCTGCCCTGATCGTGCCGAAATGTAAAATCCCTGGCTGTAGAGACCTGGTGTGCGTCTCGCTCATCTATTTCCAACTGTGGTGCGGCAGGCACGCCTGTGTCGATCAGCAGTTGGGTCGCCACATCCCTGTCCTGTTTGGCACACCATTGGGCTATGGCATTCTCGATTTCTGCCCCCCGTTCCCGGCGAGCTTGCACATCCTGCAGCGATGAATCAGCACTGAGATGATCAAGTCCCATGGCCTGGCAAAGAGACTGCCATTCCCGGGAATTGCGTACACTCAGGGCCAACCAATGATCCTCACCCCGGCAACGGTAGAGGCCGTTGGGGAAGTAGACACGATGGGATGTTCCCTGCGGTCCCGCCACCTGTTGCCTTATCTGGTAGTCGAGCAATGGCAGCCCCAGGGTTGCGGTCATGGACTCGTTCAGGCTCATGTCCACAAACTGTCCTTCACCTGTTCGCTTGCGGTGCAGCAATGCCACCAGGGTTGCGATCGCCCCCTGAATTGCCTGGGTTGTGTCGCCCAGGCCAAAGGGAAGAAAACCGACTGTTTGATCCTCGCCCCGGTCACCCCCCTTCTGGTAGCCCACGTAGCCTTCCATACCTGCGTAGGCGGAGGCGGTTGAGGCAAAGCCCCGCATCCCCTTCTCCGGCCCCTGCTGGCCAGCCATACTCATGGATACCGCAACAATATCCGGATTGGCCTCCTTCAGGGCCTCGTAACCGAGCCCGTTCTTGGCCATCACGCCTACGGCGAAGTTGTCCATCACCACATCGCAGCGAGAGGCGAGTTCCCTTACCAATGCAGAACCCTCAGGCTTGGCGATGTTGAAGCAGGCCGACATTTTTGAGCGGTTGTTATGGCAGAAGAACCAGGAGGCATAATCCATGGCGCGCATATTGTCCTGGCGCCCCACGGTTTCCGGACGGATGACTTCGGCACCCATATCCGCCAACAGTTGCCCGGCCATGGGACCGGCCCAGTTCCAACCGAAGTCCAGTACTCTAACTCCCGCCAGCGCGTTTGACTGACGTTCGCCTTTTGTCATCTGGATCGCCGCCGGCGGCGCCTCCCGAATTGAAGCACCCAGACTGTCCAACGCCGGGCCGGCCGATTCAATCGCCACCGGTGTCTTCTCAAACTGGTAGCCCAGTTTGGGAATTTTCAATTCCATGCCGGCAACTTCCAAAGTTGCCCAGAAGTCGCGGTGAGCAAACTGCGCACTGTCGAGCACCTCATTGGATTTCTTCACCTCGCCGAGAATGATATTGTGCTCTCTGGCGATCTCTAAAAGCTCAGCACGGGTCTGTTGCTTCAACCACGCTCTGAACGCGATATCTCCGGCCTCAACGCCCTCTTCTTCGACATTACCCAGGTAAAAAGCGTCAGCCTGCTTCTCGTCCTCGGCCCAATCGGGGTTACCCATCAGATCGATAAACAGCTTCCACTGCCTCGCGTGCTGGGTGGCCACACAGATAAAGCCATCGGCGCATTCGAACAACCCAGTGGGATAGATGCCGCCTTTAAGACGCGTCCCAGCCTTCTGCCACTTGATCTTGCGCTTTGCCGTCACCAGCGACATGCCGCCAACCAGGTAGCCCAGCACCTGTAGCACAGATATATCGATAAGTTGCCCCTCTCCCGAGCTCTCCCGTTCGTAGAGTGCGCAGAGGGCTGCCGCAAATCCGTGGAATGCAGCCTGATACTGGGCCTGGTCAAAGGGCAGGCACAGCGGGTCATCGCCGGGCATTCCCAGGGCCACAGTGAGAGAGCTACTCGCCTGGACCGTAAGATCGGTTCCGGGCCGGTCTGCCCAGGGCCCGGTGCGGCCGTAAGGCGAAATACCCGTATGTACCAGATGCGGATAACGCTCCGCCAATTTTTCGGCATCCAGCCGCCAATCCGCCAGCTCGGCCTGACCCAGGTTTTCAACCAGGACATCCGTACTGCACAACAGCGTATGAAGAAACTGGATATCCTCGGGCTTGTCGGGATCGAGTGAGAGACTGTCCTTACCCGCGTTGAGGTAGTGGAACATCGCGCTGTGCTCACAACCGTCGTCGCCCGTAAACAGGGGCTCCCAGCGACGACTCTCATCGCCGTTGGCAGGCTCCACCTTAACCACTTGAGCGCCCAGATCGGCAAACAACCTGGCGCAGAAAGGCGCAGTCACTCCGCCACCCAGCTCTACTACTCGCAAATGACTTAATGCACTCATAATCTGTTCACTATCTCCAGGCGTGATGACCGTTTCATATTGCCAGCGCGATCCGGGCACCGTGTGAGGTCGCCTCGGCAATCCGGCGCGGTACCCAGGCTGACCCGGCAATGTAGAGTTCCTTGACGGAGCCCGCGGCCTGGAGTTGTTCATGCAAAGCTGATTCAGGCACCGAGCCATAAACCAGCGCCACAGTGTCAAAGCCGTCAAAGTTTTCTTGCTGCCCCGTGTAAGCCGAGACACAAGTCACAGTGGAACCCTCTACTTTTGACAGGCGCAGCCCCGTATGAATCTTGACGCCGGTCTCCTCCAAGCGCTTCATCACCGTACCGATGGAGTAGCGATCAATCTCACTCCCGATCTGGGTCCACATATGGAAGATCTCGACCTGCCTGCCCTTCTCTGCCAGGAACTCTGCAATATTGGGGGTCTCGAAGTAGGATTCCTGGGAAACCAGCGCCACACGCTGCCCCGCCAGGGTCGGATTCCGCAGGAGATCCCGCCCCATAACCACGCTGCCTGAATCGAGGCCCTCGGCTTCCAGGTCAGCCCTGGGTGTCGAACCCGTTGCGCAGATCACTACATCGGGACTCAATTCATCAATCATCGCGACATTGGCATCGCACTCGAGCCGCACATCGACCCCGAGGCGCTCCATTTCATTTTCCTGGAAATAGAAGAAGTCCTCGAAGGAGTCCCTGCCCGGGACTTTGTAGGCGAGACGCAGTTGCCCGCCCAGTGCCCGATCTTTCTCCAGCAGGCTTACCCTGTGCCCACGCATCGCGGCAACTCGAGCCGCCTCCAAACCGGCGGGCCCTCCGCCCACAACTACGACGTGCTTTTCCACTGCGGCCGGCTTGAAATTTTCCGACCAGAACACTTCCTGGCCAATAACAGGATTGACTGAGCAAACAGGTCGATACGCTGCGCGGGGCGCCCTGGAATGCACCGCTTCGCCGATACAGCGGTTACAACCGATGCATCGGCGCATTTCCAGCATTCGGCCCTCGCGCACCTTGTTGGGAAACTCGGGGTCCGCGATGCCAGCGCGCGTCATACCCACGAGGTCGCAGGCACCGCTGCGCAGCAGTTCCTCGGCAACCACCGGTTCGTTGATTCGCCCGGAGAACAGGATCTTCACCCTGTCACCCACATCCACTTTTAAGGCTTTCCCCGCCTCCCTGAACTCAGCGGGGGCGTGATAGGAAGGCGGCACATAGGCGTGTACACCAAAGCAGTGACCCACATCGACATTGATAAAATCCAGGAACCCGGTCTCGGCGATGTAGTAAGCCATCTCCCGGAACTCCATGAGATCGTACCCGCCCTGCCTTGATTCCTGACCGTTGATGCGAATCCCGATAGCAATATTGCCCCCGACCCGCTCCCTAATTCGTCTCAATCCCTCGATAACAAAGCGGGTGCGCTGCTCGGCATCGCCGCCCCACTCGTCATCGCGCTTGTTGGTCGCTGGCGACAGAAAAGTATGTGGCGTGGTTTCATGCGCACAGTGAATCTCGATGCCGTCCGCACCAGCGCGCATGGCCAACTCCGCCGCATCGGCATAGGTATTGAGAATAAACTCAATATCCTCCTCGCCCATTGCGTGGGGCACATAGTCATAGATATTGGTGGTGGGAACAGAAGATGCTGCCAGTGCATGGTTGAGGTGCGTTAACTGGAAAATTGCGACCGAACCTTCAGCGTGCACCGCATCGCAAAACTCGCTGACTTTTTCCTGATAACCGGGCAACTGGTAGGCGGCCAACTGCAAGGCAGCCGCCCCTTCATAGAACTCATCTACCGCATGATCCGGCAGCGGCGAGTTCAGCAACCAGGTCTCACTACCTATCCAGGCCGTCCCCCCTTTCGCCTTCGCAATATGGTGAGCAATAAAGTGCTCATCCGGCGCGCCCATGGCGTCATGACCATAGGACTCGATGGTGTTGGTGGTTTCACAGATGCGATTGCGGACCGTGATCGGCCCGACTTCCAGGGGAGAAAACAAATTGGAAAACTGGATTTCGCCTGAAGATTCTGAACTCATGCCACTCTGACTCCCATATTCATACACGCGACCGGGAAATCACTCCAGCACCAAAAGCGCTGAGTCAGACCACCTGTCTTTGAAAAATATACCTCACACTTATAAAACATACAAGTTTGTTTTTAAACATTATGTCTATTTTGGCTCGCCCAAAAAACCCGGCTAAGGCTCGGCAAAAACCTTCTCTCGATATGGACACACATGTATTAATAAATCTTGATTGTTTTTTTAATTTCCCGTAAAAAGGAACCTTAACGACATGCCGCATGCTCGGATTCTCGGCTCAATACCGTGACCCGGGCGAAAGCGGATGCAATACATCAACTTGCCTGGAAATGGGGTGAAGAGCATGGCCATAGAAGTACCTAAACCTGATTTTGCTTCACAGGAGGACTGGGATTACCTGATGTCGGTCCGAAATCCTGACAACATAAAATCCAATGCCAAGGCCGATATCGAAAGGATTCGCAGTGAGGGCTGGCCTGAAGATATGGCCACAATGGGTGGCGCCACGCTACTACTTACCGTGTTAGGTAGAAAATCTGGCCTACCGCGTACCACACCGGTTAATTACGCCCGCTACAACGATAACGTCTATGTCGTTGGCTCCATTGCCGGTCTCGATAAACACCCGGTGTGGGCACTCAACCTCGAGTCAGCTCTAAAGGGCAAGGTAGAAATGCCGGGGGAGGAGTGGGATTTCGAAGCCAGGAAGCTCGAAGGTGAAGAAAGAGAAGATATCTGGCCGAAACTCGATGCGCAGTTCCCATTCTGGGGCCATTTCCAGAAGTACTGCGAACGTGAGTTTATGGTCTTCTTGTTGACGCCCGCCAGGTCCTAGACGAGAGCTGCCATCGGCGACCCACTTTATCGCGGTTTCAACTGGAGCCGCCCCTCGACACTAGTTAAAAAGGGAAGACCAATGATTGACGAGCGATTCGAAGCCGGGATGAACGTAATCAACGAATTATTCCCTCCCACCGACGGACAGGAAAAACCTCAGCCGCCCTACCCCGAGGAAATTGCGGCAGACTTCGCAAAATTTTCCGTTTCAACGGTAATGGGAGATATCTGGGGCCGAGAGGGGCTGGATAAATCCAAGCGCGCGTTGATTACAATCGGCGCACTCACAGTGATGGACAAACCGCAGCAACTCAAATCCTATATTGAGGCCGCACTAACTCTTGGGGTGAGTCGGAGTGAAATTTCGGAAGCAATCATGCATGTTTCCATGTACGGCGGGGTTCCTTCGGCAATACAGGCGCTGGCGGTAGCGAAGGAAGTGTTTGAGTCTTAGGGCCTGATTTTCACTACTGCGCGGTATAGCCGCCGTCTATCACCAGTTCGCTGCCCGTCATAAAGCTCGATTCGTCGGAAGCGAGGAATAAAATTCCCGCGGCAATTTCCTCAGGCTCAGCCAGGCGCCCCATGGGATGCATGTCAGTAAAAGTCTGAATACTCGCTGCCTCATCGCCCCCTTTCTGCACAATCTCCTGGAGAAGCGCAGTATTTACCGCTCCGGGATGCACAGAATTGACACGTACACCGCGATTTGCACGGGCCAGCTCCACTGCCAGGCCTTTGGTCAGTAGGCGCGCGCCGCCCTTGGTGGCACTGTAGGCACTGCCATTGGGCACGGCCACCAAGCCGGCAATAGAGGAAATATTAATTATTGAGGAGTTGTTGCTCAGATAGGGCAAGGCTGTCTTGCAGGCAATATAGATGCTGTCTAGATTAATGGATCTGACCCGTTCCCAGTCATCGAGGGTGGTTTCCTCAAATGTCTCATGGACCGCGATGCCTGCGTTATTCACCAGGATATCCAGTTTACCGGATACCTGGCTCACCTCTTCCAGCACACTCTGCCATGCCTGCTTGTCACAGACGTCCAGTTCCCAGGCGAAGCCCTTCATGCCGCTCTGGACAATATCGCCAGCCACATCACAGGCGGCGCTGTGGTCAATATCAGTGACTGCCACATAGGCGCCTTCGCTAGCCAAGCGTAGGGCTGTTGCCTTGCCAATCCCGCTCCCGGCACCAGAGACCAGGGCTACTTTCCCATCCACTCTCATGACAGGCATCAGGGCTCTCCAGATTCATTCAAGCACATGACCAACTTACCCCTGTTGCTGCCATCAAAAAGTGAGTGAAACGCGCCCAGGCAATTATCAATCCCATAGCGCACTTCCAGCTCCATGTGGAGTTCACCGGAAGCCTTCCAGCCGGCGAGGGTCTCAACTGCCTCTTCCATGCGATCCATATAGGTGAACACCAGGAAGCCCTTGAGTTCGATTTGCTTGTAGAGCAGCTTCATGTAATTGGCCGGACCGCGTGCGTCGCTGTCGTTGTACTGGGAAATCGCGCCGCAGAATACGATGCGTCCGTGGTGAGCCATATTGTCGATAGCCGCTTCCAGTATTTCCCCCCCTACATTGTCGAAATAGACATCGACGCCATTGGGGGCGAGTACGGATAATTTTTCGCGAATATCATCCGACTTGTAATCGATACAGGCATCGGCGCCAAATTGTTCGACCACCTTCGCACACTTTTCCGGTCCGCCGGCCAGCCCGACAACCCGACAGCCCAAATTCCGCGCAATCTGGGTCGCCAGCGAGCCGATGGCACCGGCTGCAGCGGAGATCAGCACCGTGTCACCGGGCTTCACTTTGCCCACATCCGTCATACCGAAGAAGGCAGTGAGACCATGCACACCAAACAGGCCAAAGAAATCCAGATAGTCAGAACCCGGTGGCGGTTCCGGTAGGTGGAGAATGCCCCCCTCCTCCATCGGCAACTGCCGATCTTCCGGTCCGCCGGGCAGGGTGACAAAGTCCTGCCAGCCCCAGATTCCCTGCACCCAGTCTCCGGGCTGATAGCGCGGATGGGACGACTCATGCACTACGCCAATACAGGCTGCCGGCATGACCGACCCCAGGGGAAATGGAGGTATGTAACTACCCTCCGGTCGGATCCACAGTCGATTGGCAGGGTCAATGGATATATAGCAAATCCTGATCCGAACCTCCCCTTCACCGAGGGGAGCCAGAGGCCCCTCCTCGAAAACCAGGTCCTCTGTTGTCGGTAAACCTTCAGGGTACCGGGCCAGGCGCCATAATTGGTTAGTCGCTGTCATAATTCAGAACCTGCTGGAGACCGCTACCAGCGACAACACGTCGTTGGTTCCATCGGCGATTGTTCCCATCCTGGCATCGCGCAACATTTTTTCGATCGGGTATTCCTTCGATGTGGCATTACCACCGAAGATATCGAACGCCTGGTTGGTAACCTCCAGGGCTAGCTGCGTACCCGTCACCTTCGAGGAGACCGCGTTTTCCAGGCGAGGGGGATACTGGGCGTGATCCTCCATGGTCCCGCGAATCAATGCCCGAGCAGCCTGAATCTTGCGGTACATGTCAAACAGCTTCAGTTGTACCGCCTGGTATTCAAAGATTGGCCTGCCACCCTGGATACGCTCTTTGGCGTATTGCAAGGCTGACTCAAAGGCCGCCCGGGCCAGACCGACACAGAATATGGCCATCCCTGGATTGGCACCCACAATGATGCCTTTCACCAGTTCATCGTAGGCCTCGGGCGGACAGAGCATACAGCTGGCGGGAATTTCTACCTCGTCGAAGTAGAGCTCGGCATCTGACAGTGCGCGCACACCCAGTTTATCCAGTGGTTTGCCCCGACTGATACCAGGCAGGTCCAGCGGTACAATAAATGCGGCCCGTTTCGGCTGGCCACTGCCGTCGTCATAGCGACAGAACAAGGCCGAGACCTGGGCAATACTGCCGTTGGTACCCCAGGCGGACTTTTGCCCCTGAATAATGAGTTTGCCACCGCGCCGGGTCACGACACAGTCACTTCGCGCCCCACCCAGCGAGGCCGCGGAAAGATTGTGGCTGAAATCCAGCATATCCGTGCCGTGACTCGGTTCAGTAATACTCCACATACTGATCGCATCAGGGGGGCACAACTCCCACAGATCGTCGCGGCCCATGGCCCGGATCATTCCCTGGGCCATGCCGGAAGCGTACAGGGACCAACCCAGGCCACAGTCACCCCAACCCATTTCCTCATGCACGAGGTAGCTGACACGGGATAACTCCAGGGGAGACATGCCTTCGGCAATTTCCACCAGATCCAGACCCAACTCTCGATACTGCCCGAACACATCCCAGAGCGGAGAACCTTCAGCGATCACCTGTTCAGGCTGCATTCGATCCAACGCCACCCCGGCGGGTCGCATAACGTCCTCAGCAAATCGATGTGAAATTTCCTGGATGCTAGCTTCAACTTCCGTCAGCCCCTCGTCGGGCGCCCAGACGGATTCACTCAGTCTGTTCATCAGTTCCTGCCTCTCAGCTTAGTATTCGAATGCGGCTGTGCTGTCCGGTGCCGTCTGCCCAGGCGCGAAAAGCACATTTTCTGCCAGCGCGGTATCAAAAAATTCCCAGACCTCGCAAATCTTCTGCTTATCATCGAACTCGAGAATCTGAATATACCGATTGTTGTAGTCCTTTCCCTCGAGGGTCCTAGCTCGCCCTTGGAAGATCACGGTTACACGTCGGTCATCCGCGCACATTACTTTCCAGTTAATACCGATTTGAGCCATTCCAGGCTCAAGTCGAGAGAAAAGCAGGGGCAATAACTCCGTCAATATAGTATTGGCACCACACGTACGTCCTGACACTGGTGTACTACCGTTCACATTGAAAACCACGTCATCGCTATGCAATGAAACCCAAGTTTCCACATCAGCGCTACTCAATGCGGTATATAAGCGACCAAGAACCGCGTCCAAATTTACCGGTGTGCCCATTTTGACTCCTACCATGAGAATTTTTTAGATTTACATATACGCAAATGCTGCATTGCACCCATATTCAAATCTGCATTAAAGCGAACAAGTAGCGCAGTGTACTTCAACTTCAACATATAAACAATTATGTTTGTTTTAATTATCCCCTGAAGTTGTTTTCCTCCAGCTATAGCGTAGAATGCGAGCGAGCCAATCCACAACGAGCAATGGACTCCGATTCTGATGCCAAAGGTACCTGCAGAAACCTATCAATCCAAAAAGAGTGATACCACCAGAGTCGCTGTACTCGAAGCTGCCGTGCAGTGCTATATCAAGATCGGTTATGCCAATACCACCGTCACCAAAATCGCCGAGCAGGCGGAACTATCCCGTGGTGCCATGATGTATCACTTCGATGATGTGCGGAGCATCATCATCGCCTCTGTGGGCTACCTTATGGACAGGCGGCTTGAGGAGTATGAATCACTGATACTACCCGCCGAAAAGGAAGCCGCCGGTGAGATAACAGAAAAGAGCCTCGAGATGACCATCAATGCTTTGTGGAAATTTTTCCACTCTTCCTACCATATCGCATACCAGGAACTCATCGTCGCCGCCAGAACAGATCCAGAAATTGCCAAAGTGGTGCGCCCTGCGCAAAAGAACTTCGACAACCGAATAGAGGAGCATATTCGCAGTCACTTTCCGGCATGGCAGGAGGTGGAAGAGATCCGAGAAACGATTACAGAGCTCTATTTTTACACCATACAGGGTGTGTCATTCTTCAGCCTTGCCACAAAGAAACAACCCAAGATAAAAAAGCTGTTCTCACTCTTAGTAAGAACTGCCCTGAACGAGTACGGCGAGGCTACAGCGGAAAGAAAGAGCTAGTCGGTAAGCATCCGACCCGCTTCCGGCCACTTTATAGCTGTGCGTACCAAGTAATACGTGTTTTGCGAAAAATGGGCTTTCTGATTGACCTGGTAGTCGAGCAAGTGCTGCTTATTCAATTACTTTTTCCATACCTGTTCTCAACAAATTTGAGAATAGTGTCCCGGACCAGTCCACGGTCTTTTTCCCACCGCCTTCCCTCGCCGGTGAAAAGTGACTCACCCTCCAGCATCGACATAAGGCATAGCGCTTCACCGTGTGGCGAATCACACCCAGCCTTTTCCATGGCATTCACCAGGAATTTCATGTACTCGGCATAGACTTCTTCGAGCAGATCAGAAACCAGCGGCTCAACCTGCTCCATTGCCCATAACTGCGGCCAGAGTCTGTCACCAAGCAATGTATCACCAGGCGCGGAAGTCTCATCCAACATAAAGGCCGCAATATCATAGACAGTCGGGCCATCGTCCAGCCCTCTATGTGCCCACTCATTCTTGATCTGCTGCTCGATCAAGCCCACCAGGGCCCGCAACAGCTCTTCCCAGGTTCGAAAGTGATATTGAAGGGCGCCCAGTTTCATACCGCTTGCTCTTGCCAGTGATCGCATCGTCAGACTGCTATAGCCTTCGTCCGCAATGATTTCGATGGCGATCTGCAGAATCTCCCGCTTACGTTCTCCCGCCATTTTTTAGACTCTCAATTGACATGTCGTACGGGATGCTAGAGCTTGTCATACGGCATGTAAAGCACCTGGAGCCAACAATGACGAAACGAAAAGCCAAAAAAAAGCCCCAGTCATTGTTGACTGGGGCAAATGCCCTGATGAACTCAACAGGGCTCCGCAAAGAATTTCATATCGTGCCCGATCAACCAGTGCTTTTATTCATCGTGATGGTTTGCCAGTTGGTGTATTCCATCAGCCCGTGCAGGGAGTTCTCACAGCCGAGGCCAGATTGCTTGTGGCCGCCGAAGGCTTGAAATGGCGAGTACTGGTGAACCTCGTTGAGCCATACGGTCCCGGCCTCCAACTGGCTGCCAATGCGCTCTACCGCTTCCAGGTCCTTACCCCATACCGAGGCGCCCAGGCCGTAGATGGTATCGTTGGCACGAGCAATCACATCGTCCTCATCAGACCACTTCAGCAGCGGCAGAATTGGACCGAAAGGTTCTTCGCGAACGATGCGGGAGTCCTCCGGGGGGTTGTCGATGAGGGTGACCGGTACAAACCAACCCGCCGCGTTTTCGTCGATATCGCCACCAATGGCAAATTGATAGCCGTTGCTGTGGCAGTCGGCGAAATAGTCCTGGACCTTGCCGTACTGCATCGAATTCTGGATCGGACCGAGGTCAGTGTCCGCCTCAGTGCCATCGCCCACCTTGATGTTTGATGCAATAAACTCCACCAACGCGTCACGCACCTCGTCATACACGTCCTCGTGGATATACAGGCGTTTGGTGGCATTGCAGAACTGGGCGTTATTCTGGAAAGCGGCCCAAAATAACTGGGGGGCAATAGCCTTGGCATCTACATCCGGGAGTACGATCGCCGGATCGTTACCGCCTAGCTCCAGCGTTACGCGCTTGATGGTGTCCGCCGCCGAGCGCATCACATGGCGGCCTGTCTCGGTAGAACCGGTGAAAGCTACCTTGTTGATATCCGGGTGACCGGTGATCCATTTACCGAGATCATCGCCACCACTCACGGCATTCAATACTCCGGGGGGAAAGGCCTGCTGCGCCAACTCGATCATTTTGAGGTCACACAGTGGCGTATAAGGCGAGGGCTTGAGCACGACCGTGCAGCCTGCCATCACTGCCGGCGCAATCTTCCAGATTGCCAGCAGAATAGGGAAATTCCAGGGCACGATGGCACCAACCACGCCTACAGGGGTATAGCGCGTAACAACCCTGCGCTCATCAGTCTCCTCCACCTTCTCGTCAGGCAGGCGCTGAGTGGCAATGGCCCGCAACCAGGTGACGGATCCATAGACTTCCCATTCGGTACCAGCCGCGGGCTTACCCTGCTCCGCCGTAAGCAGTGCCCTGAACTCTTCCGCATGTTCTTCAAGCAGGTCAGCAAAGCGCTCCAGCGCGGCCTGCCGCTCATCGACCGGCGTCTTGCTCCAGCCAGCAAAGGCCTGGCGTGCAGCGGCAACCGTGGCATCCAACTGAGCTTTCGAGGCATCCGGCACCTGGGCAAAAACAGACCGGGTCGCAGGGTTAAAAACCGGCAAGGTGTGTTCGGTGGTAACAGCCTCGCCATTGATGCTCATTACAAAATCTGTATCTACTTTCATGTCGGCCTCGCTAATTTTGCGTATTAGTCCAGTGTCTTCAGTTCTCGGCGCATCACTTTGCCGGTACTGGTTTTAGGTAAATCATCAACGAACTGCACGGCACGGGGCACCTTGTAAGCGGCCAGGTGTTCGCGACAGTAACGAATTATGTCGTCGGAATCGGGGTCTGTCCCCGTTTTGGGTACGATATAGGCTTTGGCCAGCTCGCCCTTGTCTTCATCGGGAATACTGCCCACCGCCACCAAAGCGACGTCCGGGTGACCCGCGACGACTCTTTCAATCTCAGCGGGATAGACGTTGAAACCGGCAGTGAGAATCATGTCCTTCTTGCGATCGACAATAAAGACACAGCCGTCCTCATCCATGGAGGCCACGTCGCCGGTATGTAACCAGCCATCGGCTTCAATGGTGTCGCGAGTGGCCTGCTCGTTACCGTAGTAACCCTGCATGACGATACCGCCTTTGATCATCAGCTCGCCCACTTCGCCTGCAGGCAGTGTTTTGCTGGCATCCTCTGTGTCCGCTATTCGCGCTTCGATGTAGGGCAGCGCCACGCCAATGGAGCCGTGTTTGACGGGTCCATTAGAGGCGAAAGTGGTTCCCAGGCCGCCCAACTCGGTCATACCCCACAACTCGATCAAGGGGCAGCCAAAGCGCTGCTCCACTTCTTCCATCTTGGGTTTCGGCATGGTCTGGCCGCCGACCGTACAGCAGCGCAGGGAGGACAGGTCGTAGCTTTCCAGCTCCGGGTGATTGAGCATAAACATATACATGGTGGGCACACCTTCGAACAGGGTTGCCTTGTGGTCCTGAATGCTCTGCAAAATCGTCGCCTCCTCGAAGGCGGGATGCAGTACGAGCGTCATGCCGTTCTGAATGGCGCCACTCATCACCACATTGCCGTATACGTGCGGGCAAGGCAGCGCAGTGACCACCGTATCCCGGTCGCTGCGCTGGTGCATCAAGGCCGTCATGGCGACATTGAGCAGTATGTTGCGGTGAGACAGGCAAGCGCCCTTGGGGTGACCAGTGGTGCCTGAGGTATAGCCAATGGTTGACAGGGAATCGACGTCGACATCGACGATCTCGAATTTGTCGTCGCCAGCTGCAAGCAGGCCGTTAAAGGACAAAACCCCTTCAGGCAGCGCCTCGTCACCGAACGAAACCAGCTCCCTGACTTCAGATTTCTGTTTCACTCGCTGGATGGAAAGCGCCTTTTCATGGGATGCAATGACAATGGTCGCACCGCAGTCGTTGGCGACGAACTCCACCTCGCCGGGGGTCAGCATGACATTGATTGGATTGATCACGGCACCGGTTTTGAGCGCGCCGTAGTAACTGACCACCCATTCCCAGCAGTTGCCGGAATACAGCGTCACTCGATCGCCGGGCCTCACGCCAAGACCAACCAGGGCATTGGCAAAGCGATTGGTCAGCCCATCCAGTTCGGCAAAGCTCAGGGTGCGCTCAGGGCATACCAGCGCTGGCTTGTCGCCATACTTTTGCGCCGCGCCGACGGGTATAGACCCTATTGAATCCAACATCTCAGAAATCCTTTATCTTCTATTATCGAGAATGCGTGTTTTTTAACATCTGTGTAAATATATATCAAGTGAACTGACTCCGCCCACTCAAGACACCTTCATCTCTGGCATCGACCGGTTCTTCAGGTAGGCTGCAAGACGGACCGTGAGCACAATCAAGCCTGCTATCACGTAGACGATGGCGATTATCCGGGTGTCACCACTCAACAGCACCCCGGCATAAGACACCCATATGGCCGCCCAGAAATACCAGGTTCCAACCAGATGTAGGGCCCGCCAGCTAGCAGGCCGCATAGCCCGACGTACCGGATAGAACGATGTGATCGTCAGGGCCAACAAAAGCAGGTAACTCAGCATGCGCAGTACAAGATCAGCGGTATTGTGAAGTTGCTGCCAGTAGTAATCAGGGTACAGGGCGAGAAGTACTGCGATAAACACGGCCTGCCAGGCAAACCCCGCGGCAAACGAGAGTCCGAGGTAGCGGCGGTTGCGCAACAGCCACTTGGAGAAACTACCTGGATTGAGCTGAACCAGCGGCCTGGCAACGAACGCAAGGAATATCCAGGGGGAGGCCAGCTGCACCGACAATCGAATCAAACTCACCGTCGCTTCCGGGCTGGAAATACCCGTAATCACCAGGCCCGCACCAATAACCGCGAAGGTAAGGGCTGCGACAAGATAAAACAGCGGCCAGCCATTCAGCGATGGGTGTTGGAGCAGGTTCACCCCACTACCTCTGCTACCGCCCGCACGGCCGCGTCGATAGCCGACTGCACATAGGCATGGGCCTCGGAGTCGGAATTGGCAATACTGATTTGACCGAGAGGCTTGCGCCCCAGTTCGTGCGGCGCTTCACCCTCTTTCCACTCCGGGTCAAACAGCTCCATGTACTCGTAAGCGTAGCCATGGGACCAACGGTTGATGGTGATGGCACCGATGTCACGGTCCGGATCGAATCCATACTGACCGAACATCCCTGTCAGTTGCTTGCGGATCTCTTTCTCGTAGTCTGCAAAGGGCGTGGTGTACAGCTTGTGCCTGCCCAGTCGGTAGAGATCCCGCCCCGACTGCGCACCGTCCCCCTCTGGCGCGGGCATATGCCCCATGAACATCACCATCGGGTCGTCCGGCGTCTCTGAGGATTGGTAATCACCCAGGCTTACCGGGGGCGCATGGGCCACCAATGGGAAGAAACTTCCAGGGCACTGGTAGACAGACGCCCCTCCCTTCTTCACCGCGGCACCCGACTTCAACACCACGTTGACCCAGATAAACGGCACTTTGACACCGTAGGCCAGGTGCTGTTTCTGCGCTTCGGGCAGTTCCGGGCAAAGATGGGGGATCATGCCGTTGTAACCGGCCAATATGCAGCGCTTGCCACGTACTTGTAAGGCCTTGCCACCGCTAACATAGCTGATGTCTACGCCCTCGCCACCCCGGTTAGCAACATTGACCACCGTACTGTTCAACCGGACACGCACATTTGAATCCTCGCGATCCAGCTGTGAGTAATCAAAGCGCGCGGTTACCAGATCCTGCATCGTATTGCCGGGCGCAACCTCGGGTATAAGCTTCCTCACGAAGAGTCGTGCCACGGAGGCATTGCCATCCGGAAACAGGGGCGCCCGATAGGCATCCGGATCCACCTCGGCATCCGATTGTGTGTACTCGTCGGGTAAACCAACCGCCTGGATGCCGGGACCACCCAGGTAGAAACCCTCCATCACTGACACACTTTCAACCCCAACACCGAACATTGCCTGGGCCCAGGGTTCCACCAGCCTGCCTCCCTGCGGCGAGATACCCACCTTCGTATACAAAAATTCGGCGTAGCTGTGGCTTCGCAGATAGGCCTCCTTCTCCTCAAGCGGTAGGTCGGCAAGATAATCCTTACCCCCCTCCACCAGGCTTATGAGTAACTCTTCGTCTCTGGCGGGTAGTTTCAGCGCAGCGATCAGCGACCGATAGTCGCCCTCACCTGCCAGGGCAAGCCCCCACGGGCCCACCACAATACGATTTTCCCCGTAGAGGTTTTCGCCGAGGTAATAACCAAAATCCGCACCGAGATTGGACAGCATGTAGTCAGGTGCAGCGGCATCCTGCAGTGTTTTGAACTCAACGCCGATCTCTTCCAGCAGCTGGTAGGCGGCAGGGCTCATGGCGGCCTGCTCGAGGTTGATGCTGCCACCGAAGGCCAGCAGCATCTTCCCATCCACCTCAAATTCATTGCGCTTGGCGTGGCCACCAAAATCGTCATGATTATCGAGGATCAGGATCCTGGCGTTGGGACCCTTCTGCTTTCTGTACAGATACGCTGCAGCCAGGCCGCTGATACCTGCCCCGACGACCACCAGGTCGTATTGCTCATCCAGTGTCTGGTAGTGGGCGGGCTTCTCCCCGCGCCAGGCCAGCGCATGAGCGACTTCAAAGGATCCCTGGTGACTGCCGCGCATGCCATTGAGCAAGGGCGGATAGTAACTTCCAGAAACAGACCCGGTTGATTCCAGGGCCAGCGTAGAAAAGGGTGCGGCAGCCGTTGCTGCGGCAGCTGTCGCCGCCGCCCCCAGTGCCACGCCGTTGAGAAAATCCCGCCGGGTAATATTGGATTTCACAGCAGCTTAACCCTCTGATTCGTCCCAGGCTTTCCTTTCCACCACGATTTTTTCGCGATACTTCACCGGCATATCCCATGTGCCGGTCCAGCCCTTGGGCACCACGAAGCTCTCACCCACACCGTAGCGCTGGCGCTCTCCAGAGGTAGAAGTTAGGATCACCTCTCCCTCCAGTACCAGCACATACTCGTCGTAGGGAAACGGGTAGCTGACATCGATTACCGCAGCCTCTGACTCGTACAACACCACGACAAATTCGCCTTCGTGCAGCACTTTTTGCCAGTGCTCGTTGGTTCCACTCAGCACCAGTTCGTCAGGCCAGGGGGGGATGGACTCAAGTTCCATTGCTCGCAGTTGATCGGCGTCGAGCCCCAACACACTGATTTCAGCCTTGGCAGACATAGCGAGGGCACTCCCCAACAAACATGCAGCAAGTAGTAGTTTTTTCATAATTGCGTCCTTTTAGAATTCCTGGCAAGCACTCTGTATCAGAAGTAAACATTGAACTCTGCCCGAACCATGCGCTGATATCCCCAGTGCAGTTGCGCCCCCCAACCAAAGTCGGCCCGGATCGTGGCATAGTCTTCATCGGTGATATTGTCTGCCGCGATGGCCAGGTCCCAGCGCTCGCTACCCGCGGTGTACGTCACCTTGCCATTGAGGATCCCGTAAGAGTCCTCCTCTTCCAGGTTAGCGATGTCGTGGTAAAATTCATCGGTGTAGTTGTAAACCGCAAACCAGTTGAGATCCCCACCCAGGAAATCATGATTAATGTTCGCGCCGATCGAGAAGGTATTCTCCGGCGCATAGGCCAGTTTCTGTCCGTCAAGCTGCCCCGAGACTATTTCAGCATCCAGGTAAGCGTAGTTGGCCATCAATACCAGGCCATCGACCGGCGCATAGGACAGTTCGGCCTCTAACCCCATGGTTTCAGCATCACCGGCATTCCGGATTTGCTGTCCAGTGTCAAAGCCAAAAATTGCGACCTGCAAGTCCTCATAATCGGTGAAGTAGGCCGAGCCATTTAACTGCATGCGCCCGTCCAGAAGCGTTGACTTCAGGCCGAGTTCGTAAGCGATACTGGTTTCCGGGTCAAAGCCCACTAAGGTTTCGGCGATGAAGTCGCCATCTGTATCAGCGCCCCCGGTATTAAAGCCTCCTCCTTTGTAACCCTCCGCCACACTGGCGAAAATCATGGTGTCGTCACCAACGTCATACTGTGCGACCAGGCGCGAGGTGAGTTCATCCCAGTCTTCCTTATCGCACAACGGGCCATCAGTGGGACCACCCTGATCAAAGAAATCGTCCTGCAAGGTGTTGGTACACCAATCTTTTTCATCGAAACTCCAGCGCAAACCACCAATCAGGGCTAGCTTTTCTGTTGCCTGCCAGGTGACATCACCATAGATACCGTAGGATTCGTTGTCGGCGTCGCTCTCAATCCGCTGACTGCCGAGCGGAAAGCCGAGCGCGGTGGCCACGTAATCCACTTCCCAGCGGGTGCCTTCAAGCTCTTCGGTGTAGTAGCTCACACCCGTGAACCAGCTGAGTGAATCCGAACCACCATTCAATCGAAACTCCTGGTAGAAGGTATCAGCTTCGGCCCCCAGGCCAACGGGAATATCCAGCCCCCCAACGGCCCCACCCAACAAAGCGTTGTCAATAGCGAGATCGTCCGCTGAGCCATCAACGTCGTCAAAATAGTCATTCTCACCACTGCGGACATCGGTAATCGATACCAGCGACAGCGAATCATTGATGTCCCAGCTCAGACGCAGGCCGAACCCTTCATCCTCGTTTTCTTCGGAATTGGGACGGTTAATGGCGTACTTATCCGGATACTCTTCGCCCGGATCAGCCAAATTGAATGGGATATTAACCGCACTGGTGTAATTGGTTTCAGCATTGCCGTAATTCACTCTGAATAAAGCTTCAAAGTTATCGGTCACGTCCCAACGGGCCGAAAGGCGCACCACATCGCTCTCGGTATACATGTCATCACCGCTGATGACTTCTTCCCACATGCCTTCCCATTTCTGATGCTGGTAGGCAAGGCGCAGGGCAAAGGATTCACTAACTGCCCAGTTGCCAACCACTTCATAGCGTTCCTGGCCCTCATCGCCCAGGGCAATGCCAAGCCGCAAGTCATTGCTATCACCAGGTTTATTGGATACCAGGCTGATGGCCCCAGCCGCCGCGTTGCGCCCAAACAGGGTTCCCTGAGGCCCCTTGACGACCTCGATACGATTGATGTCAAAAAAGTTGGACGTGGCGAATATATTCCTTCCCACGTAGGCGTCGTCATAGAACACGCCCACAGAAGGCTCTGAGCCAATGGTCCAGTCATTACTACTGATACCGCGAATAGCCCAGGTATTGGTAGCCAGGCCGTAGTCCGCACCGGTCAGTCCGGGCACCATGGGTATAACTTCAGTGATGGTATTGATGCCGGTCTGGTCAAGCATTTCCTGACTGACCGCACTGATCGCAATTGGCACGTCTTGAAGATTTTGCTCCCGCTTCTGCGCGGTAACCACTACCTCCTCCAGTTGCGCAAACGATGTGCTCGGTGCGAGAGCGGCGCTGACGGCCATGCTGAGCAAGTACTTATTCGATTTTTTCATCTTATCCTCCTGGAGGAATCTCTAGTGTGAAGTTTTCGGGCCAGGCCCTGTTGAACTTTTTTATCCTGATCTTTCTTAAAAAATTAGCGCGAGCAACGGCCGTCCAATCGGTTTCATGTCATGTGATCGATCATTCTCATCTTGCGCTCACCATAGGGCGGCCGGATCAGGCTACCCAGGCTATAAAGCCCCTGCCGGTACACCGCCTTACTGTGACTGAACTGCAAGAACCCGTGGTGCCCGTGATAGGCGCCCATGCCGCTGTTGCCAACGCCTGCCAGGGGCAGGTCGGAGCATGCTGCGTGCTGGGCACAGTCATTGATGGTGACACCGCCGGATGTAGTGCGCTGGCACAGCGCTTCTATCTCACGCTTGTCCTTGCCGAAATAGTAGAGCGCCAGTGGCCGCGGCTTGTTGTTGATAAACTCAATAACCTTGTCGAGTGACTGGTAAGTCTTGATCGACAGCATGGGGCCGAATATTTCATCCTGCATAATCAGCGAGTCATCATCTGGCTCGACCGGCATAATAAAAGGCAGCTTGTGTTTTTGCGGATCGTCGAACGCTTCGCCTACAGGATTGAACACCTCGATGCGCACCTTGCGCGCCTCCAGGTCATCGATATACCCCTTGAGCCGCTGCCAATGTCGCTCGTTGATGACCGACGTATAGTCGGGATTGTCCAGCAGGGAGTCATAACACCGGGACAACACCGAATGCGCTTCCTCGATAAAGGCTTCCACTTTGCCTTCCGGGAGAAAGATGTAGTCCGGCGTCAGGCACAACTGGCCACTGTTGACGGTCTTGGTCCCCATTACCCGGTCGGCGACAGTTTTGATATCTGCAGACTTACCCACCACCACCGGGCATTTACCGCCCAGTTCCAGTGTTACCGGAACCAGATTATCGGCAGCAGCGCGCATAACGTGTTTGGCAACTTCCGGCCCACCGGTGAATACCAGGTGATCGAAAGGCAACTGGCTGAATTCCTGTGCGACGTCCACACCGCCGTTCACCACCACCATTTCAGCAGGGTCAAAAGCGCTGGTAACGATCTCTTCCATCAGTGCCGATGTTTGCGGGGTCAGTTCCGAGGGTTTGAGCATGACCCGGTTACCCGCGGCGAAGGCGCCGATAGCGGGAGCAAACGCTAGCTGGAACGGAAAGTTCCAGGGCGAAATATTGCCGACCACCCCCAGTGGCTGGAACTGCAGTTCCGCCCTGCCCCCGATCATGCGCATCATGAGAGGCGTTTTGCGACGCTCAGGCTTCATCCACTGCCGAATCTTGCGACGGGTCTCATTCACCTCCATGACGATGCTGGCGATATCCGTTGCCAGGGTTTGGCCAGGGGGCCTGGCACCAAAATCCGCTTCCAGCGACTCGACAATCTGTTGCTTGTAACGAACGTGAATGTCCTTCACGCGGTCTATCCGGTCGATCCGTGTTTTCGCCGACGGGAAGCCATCAGCCAGGAACGCCTGACGCTGGATATCGAGTAGGGTGCGCATGGGTGTGGTACTCATGACCGGCTAGCCTTCCACCTGGGCCATTGCTGTCTTGAAGTGGAACGCCATGGCGATAATCACGACCAGGAGGAGCATGGCAACACTCATGAAGTAGGTCGTTATCTCAGTAGCCGCAATTACGCCAACCAGTAGCGCGACCAGCATCACCTGATAGAGAACACCAAAGATACCGAGCGCAACCGCCGCCACCCTGGAACTGATTGAATCGCCGTAGAGCGGCATCATTACCAGTACCGCGAACACGCCATACAGCCAGAAACCCAGGTAGTCAAAAGATGTGTAAAGAGAGAAAGGAATGGACACGTTGAGCAACAAAAGCAGGGAATCTGCCATCTGGGCGCCCATTGCACCACTGGCAGCGGTCTCTGCGAGCAAGGGGATGGTCCAGATCGCCATGAACTTGGGAATGATAAAGGCCATCACAGACATCAGTACAACCATCGCCGCCAGCAGTGCCCGCAGAGGGTTCTTTTCCCTGATCTGCCAAGCGGTGGCGAACAGTACACCGGACAAACTGAGCATGGCGACAATCTGGTTTACCCAGCCGGCAATAAAGGCTCCCCGATTAGCATTTAGCCAGGCAATTCGATCTGCGTGCTCTGCGTTGTAGGCCTCGGGGGCGTCCAGCGGTAGGAGCATTGCAACCACCGACGTGACAATCACGACGGCTGCGCTCCAGAGCCCAAGCCTGTTTACCTGATAATCGAGATATCCTGGTTTATTCATGCAGTAGCTCCGTACCTGTTTTCAACAAATTCAAGAATCGTACCCCGCACCAGCGCACGGTCTTTTTCCCATCGCCTGCCCTCGCCGGTGAAAAGTGACTCACCCTCCAACAGCGACATCAGGCAGAGAGCTTCACCCTGAGGTGATTCGATGCCGGCCTTTTTCATTGCAACCACCAGGTATTGCAAATACTCGGCATAAATCTCTTCCAGCAGGTCAGCAACCAGTGGCTCAACCTCTTCCATCGCCCACAACTGCGGCCATAGTTTGTCTCCAAGCGAGATCTCTCCGGGCAAGGAAGTTCCGTCAAGCATGAAGGCGGCTATGTCATATACGGTTGCGTCTTCGTCGAGCCCCTGACTTCTCCACTCCGCTTTAATCTCGCTTTCAATGACTCCCACCAACGACCGCAGCAGGTCTTCCCATGTTCGAAAGTGATACTGCAAGGCGCCCAGCTTCATACCACTCGCCCTGGCAAGTGATCGCATCGACAGGGAGCTGTAGCCTTCATCCGCGATGATTTCGATAGCGAACTGCAGAATTTCCAGCTTGCGCTCACCCGCCATTTTGGGGACTTCCATTTGACATGTCAGGCGACATGCTAGAACATGTCATTTGACATGTAAAGCATTTGAGAACAACAATGACAAAACGAGTGACTAGACGCGATTTCCTGAATGGTGTGGCAGTAGGCGCTGGCGGATTACTGTTAGCGGGCGGTGCCCGGGGCTCAGTAGGTGATGCAAATACCTACGCCGCCACTCTATCGGGATCTACGACTTCTACTTATTACCCCCCCACCCTGACCGGTATGCGAGGCAGCCACGAAGGCTCATTCGAAGTCGCTCACGCCTTAGCCTGGCGCGGGGAAAAACCCGCCCAGTACCAGGCACTGAACGAGCACTACGACCTGGTTGTTGTCGGCGCGGGTATGAGTGGCCTGGCCGCCGCCTGGTTCTACCAGGACAAAATGGGGCCAGAGGCAAAAATCCTGGTGCTGGATAATCACGATGACTTCGGCGGCCACGCCAAGCGCAATGAATTCCACCAGGACGGCAGGATGATGTTGAGCCTGGGTGGTGCCCAGAACGTGGAGAACCCCGCTGGCTACAGCAAACCGGCCTCCAGCCTGATGCACGCCATTGGCATCGACGACGATTTCGTTGCCAGCATGGGCGCGAATACTCCCGCAGACCAGTTCCTGGCGGGGGAACTTGACGCTCCCAATGGCGTCTCGCTCCCCGGCCCCGACGGCCATACGACTTTGGCCGGTAACTGGTTAACCACCATGTACGGCGGCGCAGGTTACGAAGACTATATACGTAAACTGCCTGTCCCGAGCAGCGAGCAGGACAAGTTCATCGACTTCTTTGGCGGCAAGCGTGACTTTCTCGACGACTTGTCACTCAGCGAAACCTGGGAGTACATCAACACCGTCAGCTACAACCGATTCCTGCTCGATCGCGTTAAGCTCGACGAAACATCACTGCCGGTAATGAATGCCATGCTGGTCCACCTCACGGGCATGTCCGGTTGGAACCTCAGTGTGCTGGAAGGTATTACCATGGGGGGGCCTGGCATAAAGTCTCTGGGCTGGCTGGCCCGGACCTCTGCATCCATTGCCGGTGCATTCATAGACAGCCTGCTGAACGTCAAGATGTTTCCCGATGGCAATGCCTCGGTGGCGCGTCTTATCGTGCAGAAACTTGTTCCTGCGGTAGCGCCAGACATGCAGGGTCCAGCGGACGTTGCTGTCGCTCGATTTAACTACGATGCCCTGGATCGCGCCAACCAGCCCAACCGTATTCGCTTGAACAGCACCGTGGTAGGTGCACGAGAAATCGATGGCAAACATGTGGAGGTCGACTATGTGCAAAAGGGCCAGGCACTACGCGTTACCGCCGACCACTGTGTTATGGCTTGCTATAACGCCCTGATTCCTCATCTCTGCCCGCAAATGTCCGAGGCACAGAAAAAAGGCCTCAGTTACGGAGTCAAAACGCCTTTCGTCTACGCCAACGTGCAGCTGGATAATGGTCGCGCCTACGAGGAGTTGGGCGCAGAAATTTTCCAATGCCCTCAAGATCCGTTTCAATGGGTGAGCAGAGCCCCCGGCATGAGCGTCGGCGGTTACGAGCCACCGCGTGGGCCAAATGACCCGATGGTGGTCTTCATGATGAACTCACCCATGACCGAGGCCCAGGAGCAGGGTTCCGGTCGCGACCAGCTGCGGATGGGACGCCACCGCGTGTACAGCACCCCCTTCGCCACTTACGAACAACAGATTCGCGAACAACTGCAATCCATGCTGGGCCAGCATGGCTTTGAACATGAGCGGGATATTCGCGCGATTACCGTGAACCGCATTCCCCACGGCTATGCATACCCCTACCTCGCGCTTGACGATCCCGATTGGGAGGAAGGACAGGCGCCCCACGAAATTGGCAGAGCCCAGTTCGGGCGCATCTCAATCGCCAATACCGATTCTGAAGCAATCGCGCTGATGGATGCGGCGTTTGATGCGGCTTTCCGGGCAGTAGAGGAACAGACCCAGAACGCGCTGTAACCTCTGCCCGACTTCCTCTATATTTGCTCTTTTCAAAAATCTCGAGAAAGGACCCTAAACTGTGGCTGTAGACTTTTCCTCACTGGCGCCCAACACACCTATCATCGTGGGCGCCGGACAGAGTGTTGAACGCGATGCCGGTACAACTTCCCACCTGGGCATGGCATCTCAGGCGGCAGCGATGACTGTAACAGACTGTCGTGGCAACGCAATTGCAGAGAGTATCGATACGATCTGTGTCATCAGGTTGTTTTCCGACTCAGCGCCAAACTGGCGATCGGAATTGGGTCGCAGCAATAACCCGCCTGAATCCATCGCGACCGCGATCGGAGCCAGCCCGCGTCACCGGATCTACTCTCACGCTGGAGGCAACGAGCCCCAGGCACTTCTCATGGAGTTTTTTGCCGATATCGCGGCAGGTGAAAGAGAGATGGTGCTGCTGGCGGGTGCCGAAGCACTGCGCAACCAGCGCAAGGCCCAGCAGCAGGAGTTGCAGCTGGACTGGAATGAAGAATTCACAGCCCCGCTGGAAGATCGGGGCTTAGGCAATATCTATCCCAACCCACAGGAGATTGCCAACGGCATGTTGATGCCCCTGCACTACTACACCCTGATTGAACAGGCCCGGCGCAGCGATCTCGGCATGAGCCGGGAAGCCTATCTGGATGAAACAGCAAAGCTGATGGCCTCATTCAGCGAGATCGCCTCGAAAAATCCTTACGCCCAATGGCCCGGGGCCATGTCTGCCGCACAGATTCGCAACGCCGAGCCACTGACCCACCTCTATACCAAGCGCATGATTGCGCAGGACAGCGTCAACCAGGGGGCCTCCCTTCTGATCACCAGCGTCGCCAAAGCTCGCTCACTGGGTATCCCCGAAGATCGCTGGGTCTTTATGCACGGCGCAGCCCAGGGAATGGACGTTGACGTCAGTATTCGTCCAACGCCAGGCACTTCGGTAGTTGCTGGAGCCGTGCTGGACAAGGCGCTGGATATGGCTGCCTGCACGCCAACCGACATAGACCTGATCGACATCTACAGCTGCTTTCCCTGCGCGGTCAGTGAAATCAGCGACCACCTCGAGCTACCGTCTGATGGCTCGGTCCCGCTCACCCTGACCGGCGGACTGCCGTTCTTTGGCGGGCCTGGCAACAACTACAGCATGCACGGTATAGCCGAGATGGTTTGGCAGCTACGCAAGGCTCCCGGGCACCTCGGCCTCGTTCATGCCAATGGCGGTTTTCTTACCAAGCATGCTACCGGTATCTTTTCTTGCGCGCCGAGCACTATCGACTGGGCAAGCGCTGACACCCGAATCAGGTCCGACACTACAAAACGTAGTGAAAGAGCCAACAAGCCGGAAACTGGTGTGGTGAAAAGCTACTGTGTCAATTTCTACAAAGGCACACCCGCAAACGTGATAGTGCTGGCTGAGACAGACGCTGGCCAACACTTTGTGTGCTCTACAGCACCCACAGACCGCGATACGGCTCAGCGAGTACTGGCAACAGACCCAACTGGCAAACGAGTGGCAGTAACGCCTGGCGAGCGGGAGCACAGCTGGTACCTCACGCTTGTCAGTGACTGCTGAATAAACTCAGCTCGGAGTAAGTTCGGGGTTCTGTTTGGAACAACTGTTACAGATCTTCGGCTTCAGAGAGATACCCCTGCCGATTATTCAGCAGGCACCAGCTTACCCAGGAAGGCGGAGCAATCGCGCAACTGCTCTCGATTGACACTGCTGTTCCAGGTTGCACCGCCATGGATCAGCTGGTTGCGCAGGGTGTACATGCGCGACAGGACAATGGAGAGGATGGTGGTTGTGTTGTGATCGGCCAGGGCCTTGTTAGCCGCGACTTTGGCGCGGTCGAATTTCGACTGCCAATCCACCGAGTCCGGCAGGCCGTCGTGGTGATCCCAGAAGGGTTGGTAGACGAACTCGTTGTCCAGTAGCACGCGGATTGAACTCGGAAACTCGTTCCAAATCAGTTCGTAGAGTACGTCGTCCTTATCCAGGTCAATCAACTTCTTCAGGAACCGGCCAAAGACTTTCTGCTCCGGGGAGCGCTCCTGGTCGTAGATCTCGTTGGCATAGGCGGCATTGAAGGCAATCCACAGGAAAATGAAACGCCCATCGTCATCCTCGCACCGCTCCGCCCGGTCGAGCCAGCTCAGGGCGCGGTGGACGCGCAGGCTGAGGTTGAACGGGTAGCCTTCTCGTTCAGCCCTGTGCCGGGTCTTGAGTAATGTGTAGCCTAGCTCCATGCCTTATGTATTCCTCAAAACGGTTATACACACAATTTCCTAACACTGAGTGAGCGCATCAACCCATCGTTACAAGGGCTTTTCCAGCCTATACGCCCATCATCTTTTTATTTGATATTCTATTATTCGGATAAATAAGGACGGAAGTCACCAATAATTCCAACCTATTTATACGAAAACTCATCTTTCTAAATACAGCACCTACAAAAGCCAGAGAGCTTGCTTCCATGCCAATCGTGTACTATATAGTACACATGACATTCGGAGAATACATCCGTGAACATCGCGAGGCCCTGAAGTCAGTGGATCGGCGATTCTCTGTCAGGCAGGTCGCCCAGCGAATTGGTGTGGAGCCCGCCTACCTCAGCAAAATAGAACGCGGGGATGTGGCGCCGCCTTCCGAGGCCAAAATCCGGGCCCTGGCCGAAGAGCTTGGCGAAGATTCGGACGTGTTGCTGGCGATGGCCGGGAAGGTATCGTCGGATTTGCAGGAAATCATCCGGAAACGGCCGCAACTGTTCGCCGAACTGATCCGCCAGCTCAAATCCGCACCGGATCATGCTCTATTGCGTATTGCCCGGGATGTCCGCGATGGCGACTGGTAACTTGTGGAGAAAAGACAATGATTGAACTGTTGAACAACCAACTGACTTTCCGATTTCCGGAGGTACACCGAAAAGCGGCCTGCAGTATCGATTTCCAGCGCACCTTGCGGATCCCGGATGACAACCGGGAGTACCCCCTCCCGCCCGGTCTGGGTCGGTTCCCGGTGGAGCACGTGGATGACTATGCTCATAAGTTGCCTGATACCTGGCGGACACATGGTGGCGTCTTTATACCCATGTATCAGTCAGAGGCACTATGGATCAATTTTTCCGGCGGCTACCCCTGCGCCGTCAAGATTGCCGCTGGCAAGATAAACGCGGTTTTCGGGGAGCCCTGGAGCAATGGGCTTTCGGGCAGCCCGCAGGACTATGCGGTGATACCGGAACAGCCCTGGCTGGATGGGTTCAACGTCTCGGAGGATTTTATTCGGCAATTTGTCGCCATGCCGCTGGGTGAAGGCTTCACAGCCGAAGAGCAGATTACGGGGGCGGCTGAACACGGCGGACTCCAGATTATCGTCTACCCGATGAAGCGTGACGTTTACGTCGAACAATTTGAGCGCACCTTTGAAGCAGACATAGACTACTTCGACATACCGATGTTCAGTCGTAGAGTATGCGAATCGGCGGCTCCGGATATGGGGCTTGCACCAGGTGGCTTGATGCGGCAGGAAATCTACGAGGACGAGTACGGCATCGATGCATGGGATCAAGACAACGGTTTCCGGTGCTTCATCCACCTGGCCAACAGCGAGCAATATCTGGCAATCACAGGGCACAAACCACCGCATCGGCCACCAACAACCAGCGATTACACCAGTGCCGGGCTACCCTGGTTTGACTACTACAGTGATGGCAAGGCGCTGTCCGGTTCGGACACATTAGGCCAGCTGACCAGTGTCGCTGCAAAGGTGATCGAGAAAGGTAAAGGACTGCTGCCGGACAACGATCCGGTTCACCCGAAAACTGTCAAGATAATCAGCAAAGGCAATCTGGTTCGGGAGGGGGAATTCTGAAACGTTTGCACCCGAATTTCACCATGGGAGATGTGATTGAGAGAGATATATCAGATGGAAAATCAGCGCAAAGCATTTACAGTGTTCATGGCATGCCTTGGAGGCATACTGTTTGGCGCGAAGACTATCGTTCGCGTCACAAGCTTGCTTGTGATGGGCTTCATTGGCCTACTGGCCGATGCTGTGATCATTCGTGAGGATAAGACGGATACTGAAGACGGTTACCTAACCGGAGACTACAATTTCCGCACCCGAAAGTTTGATAATGGCACGGATCCGTACGGCTGGTATGAAGAGGATATTTAACAGCGATTTACCGCTTCGCTCCCTTCGACACAACCGCTTTGCCGATACTTCCACCCTGCCTTCCAGCATCTTGAGCGCGCATTGCGAACTCACCTTTCACCGAATTGATCGAGCGCCCTACATTTACCCCCGCCCACGCCATCATCCCACTCCAAAGTAACGGCAATCCCAGATAAAGACTGGTGGTGATCATATTCAGCAGCATTCGCTTGGCGTCGTGCTCACCAGGATTGGCGAAAATCTGCAGGAAGACGTTGACGTCGGGGTACATCGCAAGAATCAGGTTCTGATCCACCCACATGGCCAGGTACCAGAGCACCGTCCAGAATTTTATGGTGAAGATCGCCATGCCAGCGACCACCATCATGGCAATGGAGTAGCGGGATAAGACGACCACCAACGGCAACAGAGCATAGATACCCAGCAACATAATGGCCTGGATCATGGGCAATGACTGAAGCACGGCGGTCATCGTCACCGAAAATAGGGCGGATGCAGTGATGACACCACCGGCCGCCAGGCCACTTTTAACGATTGATCCAGCGGTGTTGGCCAACCCCGCCCCAGATGCGTTGTTGGCGATCAATTCATTGCTCGACCAGGAGGGCGGTGCATTGGTGAGAACCGTTTTGGCGACGGCATCGTTTTGCTGCTCACCGGCCAGTGCAGGCGCGATGGCTACCACCAGCCCGGAGAATCCGCCTGAGGTGGCATCCGCCTCATTGATCAGTTTTTCGCGCAAGCCAATAGTCCCGTCCTCCCACCACTGTTTGCAGTAGGGTTTGCCCCAGGCCGGTGGCGCGGTGGGGTCGTACTCCGTATCCCTGGCCGCATTGTAGGCCCAGCCCGTGATCTGATTGACCGGTCGCAAAGTGTCGTAATAGCCCGCGGTATCCCGGTAGACATGTGAGCCCATCCAACCCGGGTCATCGGCGCCGTAGGTAGCGAGGATGCCACCAACCGCCGGGGTATCCGGTCGCTCTGCCTGGTATTTAGAGCGCGCGGGGATAAAACACTGGCTGAAGAACTCGCTGACCTCTTTTCGCAGGCGCGGGTCGGCAATGGTGGCCAGATGGGCTTGCTGCTCATAAGTTCGCATATCCGCCACCGTCGGCAGGCCTTCGACGATGGCGTGGTTCAAACCTGAACTGAGGGCGATGACGCCATACCACCAAACCGGGACATTGACGGTCGCGGCAGAGCCGGTAAACCCGGAAGTGCCATAGGTACTCTGTGGCGCAGCTACAGTTGCGGCGGCTGGGGCTGGATCCAGCAAGGTCGGTGGTGGCGAATACGACAGGGTTGCCGCATTGAGCGGCGTGAGCGCAGCGGGTTGCCCGGCAAGCACGACGACCAATAGTGCGATGAACAGTTCGATCTCCATACGCCGTAGAGAGAGCCCGCTGGCATGGCCAACCTCACCACCCTGCGCCGGTTCACGCCAGTTATCGATCAGAATGCCCAGAAACGGGAGAAAGACAATGCCGGTACTGACCAGTACATCCCACAGAATGCCGTAGAAGGCCCAGCCGAAAAGCGAGGTAAAGAGCTCAAGGTAACTGTCGACACTCATCTGACGATCGGCCCTGCGGTTACACCGAGAAACTTCATTACCAAGCCCTGACCCAGCACCAATTCGAAGATAACCAGCCAGGTGACGGCGCGCCAGCGACACCGGTGTAACTGCTCTGCTTGGTCGAAATTGATCTTTCCGGTTCTGGCAAAGTGTTCAACTCCGACCTTCCAACCGAACGCCACCAGAGCGATCACTGTCCAACGGCATACCGTCAGTGCTATGCGCCAGGTGTCGATACTCTGCTGGATGGACAGCACAGACTCTGTCTGTAACCGATGCATCAACAAATAGCCCACCAGCACTGTTAGTAACCCGGCCACCAACGTAGCGATCAAGAGAACTTTGCGCTTTGCCCGGATGTTATTGAACACGGCCGTCTCGCAACGGTTTCGGATCGAGGGTTGGCACTTCCGGAACGGTGAGAGAGCTCTGCCTTCTGGTTGCCGCTCGCTCGAGTAACGTGGCGACGGTGTCGGAGACCACTTCCTTGCGCACACGGGTTTCAAACAGCAGGTTTTCGATTTCCTTGTCGAGTTCGGCGATGGAGTTGTCCGCGTGCTCGCGAGCCACCTCAGTGGCGTAGACCTCAGGAACCTGCCTGCCTGACAGCAACAGCCGCCGTGCGATGAGTGCTTTCTCGACCGTGCGCGCGGTGCTGATTTCAGAGACCAGGCGGCCCATGATCAGGCTTTGCTCCGAGGCCGGCATTTCACGGATCGCTTCGATCACCTGGCGGGAGATGGCCACCCCCGGCGCGGTGATCTGTTCGAGGTTAGGCAGCGTGGGTGGTGTGGCGCCGCTGACCAAGTTCTGGATTTCGGTGGTGACGGTGGCGGACTCCTGGTAGAGCTTGGGTAGCAGCCCCGTGCCGGGTATGCTGTCCTTGCGGCAGGTGTCGCAGGTAGTGACGATGTTCTCGCCCACCACATCGACGGTCCAGTCGCGGGCATCGGCGGGTGATGGCCAGATTTCAGACAGGCGCGTGGCCGAGGCCGCCGGCACTGGCGTGGTATCTGTGACGGCTCTGTTCATATTGATGTTGTAACCCGCCTCGACAATATCACCGGTGAATTCCAGCACCGGTTGCCCGCTGCCCCCTGCTTGCCCACCAATCCAGGGTACGCCATTGTCGCCATTGGAGGACTCCACCGTATCTTTGGCGGTAACGGCATCATTGCCGCCAATGCCCATCTGCACTTTCCAGTCATTGCCCTTGGATAAGGTAATCAGATCGGCATAGGGATTTTTGCCCTGGGCGATCTCGGCCTCCATCTGTTCACAGGATTTGGTGGCCAGTTGCATGGTTTCTTCAGCCTTGATGAGGGCATTCTGGAAGAGATCGTAGAGCCCGGGATTGGCCCGCTGCAGGATCAATGCCGGCAAGGCCGCAATAGCACTGGTGGCCGCTGCGGTCATCGCATTCATCATGTTATCGACCCCGGCCCCTATATCATTCAGCGTATTGGTCACTGCAGCCACCGGATCAAACTTTCCACAGCTGTAGCCAAGCCCCAATTGGGCAGAGCCACCCAGGGTGACGGAGACTACCGACGGATTGGCGGGGACGGATACGGGTTCTGCACCGCCGATTTCGTAGTACCAGAAGCTATCTTCGGTTGGCGCCTGGGCAGCTCTTGCGCTGAGACTGACACAAAGTGCCGAAGACAACAGCAGTGTATATAGTGGGTATCGCTTGATCATGGCGGGTAGTTGATCCAGTCGATGTTGAAAAGAAATATGCCGCGATCCTGACAGCAGCTATAGGGGCGCCACAGATTCCAGGCATAATCCCCTTGCGCATCGACACGACCACCGCCCCAGCCAGTGATACTGGCCAGATCATTGGTGCCAAAGACCTTGCAGGTGGATTCCGGTTTCGGCAGCAGCATCTGCCATTCGCCCGTATCGGGCTTGTCTTCAACCAGAGCTCCCGGTGACCAAACGCGTTGCCTGGAACTGGAGCCACCGGTTATGGGCACGTAGATGTGGGGTTGCCCCATGCGGGTAACGATGTCGCCGGCACGCTGCGCATTGATTGCCGCTGCCTTGGGCTCCTCCGCCTGAGTAGTCCAGCCGGTGCGGGGATAGACCCCTCCCCAGGTCTGCAGAGGCCAGGTGCCGATCTCCCGCATGCCGGGTATCAGGCTCGCCGGGTAGAACATCTCCGGGATTTCCATCCGCCAGGAGAGTGCATCCAGTGCTGACAGGAAGTAGGGAAAGAAGGACGTGGTTTGTGAGTTACAGAGGTAGCCGGTACTGGCGACGACGCTCGTCAGGGAGCTGACCGGGTGGCCGATGACATCCGTTTCCCGAAAAACAAGATTGCGGTGATCCTTATTGCCCTGCCCTCCTTCCGTTCGGTTACCTGCACTGTCGATCGGGACGGCCAATAAACTGCCGAGCAACCCATTCGCGGCTGATTGTTGTGCCACGCCCAACGTACTGCGAATCTCAATCCAGGGGTTGCCACCGAGTTCGTTGTAGCTACTTACCACTGCATCAGGCTGGTAATGACCCACTTTTACGGATGTCTCGACACTACATTCATAAATGGAACAACGCAGCCAAAAGCACATCCCCACTGGCATCCAGCGCATGCAGCTAAGTGCTGCGCTGGTGGTCTGCGCGATAATTTCCGGGGTAGTAATGGTGCCCGTGTGGGCGCCCAGTGGCATCCAAAGCAGCAGAATCAGCCAGCCACGATGCAGGGCGGTCTTCATTGTCGTGTACCTTCTGTCTGCCACTTCCGATATAGCCGGATGGCGGTGCTGACATCAGTAAGGCCATAAACCACGGCTTCACCATCGAAGACAATAGCTGGATAGCGACCAATGCCGTACTGCCTCGACTGGACCAAGCCTTTAGCCGCATTTTCCAGTTCGCCGCTGAGTTGGGCGTCCATTCGCTGAAAGCGATGCAGGACAGCCAGTTTTGCGGCTTTGGGATCGACCGGTAAGTCTCTGGACAGTTCTCTCTCAAATCGATATATCCTGTCTATCAAGTACACGGTCATACCTTCATCGTCATTCACGATCTGGGTTCTCGAATCGGTAAATACCTCGATGAAATCTTGTTGTTCCTCGGCATGGGTGTACTCACAGAGCATACCTGTTAGGAAAATCGAAAGAATGAGATGCGCTCTTGCAATCGTCACAGGTGGCCATCCAGGTCCGAATATCTTTGAGAGGGTACTTATGCTGAAGGATTGGCAATGCCTGAGATACGGTTTATCCAGACACGGTGGGTCGACGTTTCAAGCCAACCCCACTACGTTAACGGGACTGCTCAATACGGCGGGCAATCTCATAAACCGCTTCCAGCTCGGTGCAATTCTCTTCCCGCATGGTGGCTGCTCGCGCGGCCTTTTCATGTTTTTCGGTCATGGCCAGAGCGAGTGACAAGGCAGGCGGGACATTGCGGAACAGGGCTTCGACTTTATCGGCCAGGACAACGCCCTCAACGTATTTACCAGGCTCCTTGCGGGCAGAGAGCAGTAGGCTACGCTGTTCGTCGTTCAGATCCTTGAACCGGGCTATCTGTTCCACCTCCTCCTTGGGTATCACCAGGCACAGCCACCACTCCATCATATTGAGCATCTTGCGGCTTGCGTCGGGAAAGTCTTCCAAATTCTGAGTGGCGATCCAAAACCAGGCACCGAGTTTGCGCCACATTTTGGTGATCTTGACCACATAGCGGGCCAGCAAGGGATTGGTGGTGATGATATGGCCCTCATCAGTGACCACTAGAGTGGGCCTCTCATCATGCTGGCGCCGCTCCACCAGGTCATTAATGTGACTCATCATGGACAGGTAAGCGACGGTAAGCTGGTCTTCATAGCCCTCTCTGGCCAGCATGCCCATTTCGAGGACGGTGACATCGGCTTCCGGCCAAGGCTGACCTGGACGGTTGAAGAAGTGACCCGCCAGGCCAGAACAGAAAAGCGCCATGCCATCGCCCATCTCCAGGGCACGATTACGCCGTTGTTCGGGCAATTCCATGTTGGAGGCGATGGCCTGAAAGGCATTGACCACGTCCTGAGTCACCACCTGGGTTCGGTTGGTCTCTTGTACTGTTCTCGCAGCCAGAAAGATGGCATTGCGGATCAATAGCCTGTCGGCTCGAGTCAATCTTGCATCTTCCCGCTCATCACCGCCCGTAATCATAATGCGTGCACCGATTTCCATTTCACCGAGGATATCGCGCCCTCCCTCTTCTTCTTCGATCTCGTCATCCTGGTCCATTACTTCCTCCAGCGTGGGCTCATCAACATCGAGTGGATTAAACGTATGACGCCGATCGAGCAAGCGCAGCGCATCGGCAAAAGGCGGCAGGCTGACATCGACATTGGGATTCAGGGTGATCTGATTGACCGACAGGCCGTGTTGCGCGAAATGTTGCCCCAGAAGGGAAAATGAGCCTCCCGCCTCGATGATAAAGATGCGTGGCCGATGGCGTGCCATCATCTGTTGCAACAGATACACCAGCAATGCCGACTTCCCCGCCCCCGTCGGCCCCAAGATCAACATGTGGGCGTTCTTTTTACGGTCATCCCGATGTAGGGGGTCAAATACCAGAGGCTCCGCACCCCGGTTATAGAACACCAGGCCCGGATGGCCAGTTCCTCGGGATCTTCCATAGAACGGCACCAGATTGGCAACATGACGGGAGAAAATCAGACGCGATCGCCGCCGCGATTTATCCAGTTCCACATCGTAAGCCATGGGCAAATTGCGGATATAACTATCAAGCGCCAGTAAATCCGCTTCCTGGGTAATGGGCTGTAAGCCGTTGGGCAGAAGCAATGCATTGAGCCGATTCAGGTTGTCGCGAAGTGCTTTATGATTATCACCGCGCACATAGAAGGCCAGGTTGACGGGATAAAGTTTGTTGCCTTGAGCCATCTCCCGCTCCACTTGTTCGGCGTCTTCCCGAGTAAGTGAGGCTTCCGCCGAATCTCCCACGGAGGCACGCTTGATCTGGGCAATGTGAGTGCGGGTCGTGTCCTGGGGTTTGATCGTAATCGTCATTGTCATGACTGTGTGCTCGGGCAGACGATCGAAAAGGGAGAACACCTGGTCACCCGCCTGGTGCTCTGCGGTAAAGTGTCCAATCTCCGGTGCTCGCCGTAAGCTTTGGATAGTCACGACGGTATGCGGCATATTATCGAACACCCAGCTTGCCGTTGCCTCGTCGGCGCGCGGCATCGACAGGGTCAATTGTTCAGCAAAATCGTAACCGAAGGGTAGGTGTTCATCCCCCGGGTATGGGGCAACCTGAGACAAGGTTTCCGTATCACTACCGGCGAACGGCGGGTTTGGATTGAACCAGCTCAGCAACCATTCATAGAACGCCTCACCATCAGCTCGCTGGGCATGAATCCCCGCAGAGGCCAGTGCGGCGATCCATTTGGTGGCGACATCATTGAGCGCCTCCTCCACCTCGATGGCTGCCGGGGTTTTGCCGTTGTGCTTCAAACGACGGTAGAGCACGACGCGGATTCGACGCTGCTGACCCTGCCAACGGGAACCGGTGACCGTGGTATCGTCGAACAACCCGCCCGACCGGCAAATCGCCTGTAAATGCTTCGACATTACCGACTGGTAATGCTGTGAATAGTCCGATGTACGTACTGCCGGCGACGGATAACTGGCCAGTAATCCATCAAACTGGGTGAGCCGCGGTTCATCCTGCACATAGATTTGTAACACCCAAGGCCCATCGTCGCGTTCGGGAATAGCCTCGTTGATCGCGGTTTGTATCGCATCGCGCAGTTGTGTCATAAACGCAGGAGTACGCGCTTCGCAACCGACCGGGGTTACTTCAAACAGCGCGCCCAGACTGATGCCGTCCTCCAAAAGAAAGGCTTTGCTCTCCGGAAGGTATTCCATCCAGGGCAGCAGATCGGTAAAGGACGGCGGACGGGTATAGTGCTGGTTGATGATCGCGCTGGTTAGGGGCGATGCATTCGAGATATCCGATTGGTTGTCTGGCATGTGCACCCTTACTTGTTTGACGGTGAAGGACTGACTGGCGAAGGTGACTCACCGGACACTTCCCCCTGCACTTCCCCAGGTAATGCGTACTCCACCTTTTCATAGAAGGGGAAGGTGGTCACATAACCCGGTACCGGGGTGCGCTCACTGCCTGACAGGTGGGGAAAGATGTACATCACCAGGGTGGGATTGGGCAGGCGGGGAAACACCGTATCGATTTCATTGGCGGCTTCCCGCACAAAGCCCTGGTAATGCTCGATACCGGATCGGGGTAACGGCTGACCGCCGATCGTGCGTCGATGGTTAAGTTTTTGGACATCCACCATGTGCTGGTCGTAGATCGACTTCATGGTGGGGCCCTCCTGAGGCAGCACCGTCTCCTTGGTGCTGGCACAGCCGACCGCCAACAGACTAGTCCAGACCAGAACCAGCGGTAATAGTGGCTTCTTGAAATAGCTTTGCTTCATGATGCAGTTTCCTGCCGTTGGAGTGAAAATCGATGGGGAGTTCATGATCGACATGGATCGCCAGCTCGACACCGGCGGGCACAAAGACCGCGTCGAAACTTTGCGCCTGACGCTCACGCAACCACTGGGCAACTTCGTCGCTGCCCCCGCTCAGTGTTTTGCCTAACACGTACTTTCCGGTCTCGCCGGAGACCACGCTCGTGGCACTACCTGAATCGCTGATTAAGGTGGTGGTTTCGGCCGCCGCCGCGGCTTCTCCCGCCGCTTCGAGCGCCATCACGCCAATGCGCTGGGTGAGGAATGCGGGCGCGTTGGTCTTGCGCTCACCTGTGATACAGGGAATACCCCGCGCATCGGAAATCCAGCCCAGCGGTCTATCCTTTGTCCCTCTCGCGTTGTTTCCACTGGAACCACCCAACTGGTTGTCGTCACTGGATAGGGTCTGGATGGTGCCGTCCTCGAATACAAAGGTCACCGACTCCAATTTCCCCGTCACGCAGGAAAGCGTCCAGTCGCCGATGGCTGTGCCGCTCCAGATCATGCCCTCTATGCCAGGGATGCGCAGGCCATTGGCCGCCAGGTTTTCCTTACCGGTAATCACCTTGAACGGCATAGGGTCACGCACCTGCCCCTGTATAGGCACCCTGCCCACCAACGCTGTCATTCCGGTGGAGCCAATCAAGGTGGCATTGCGAGGCACTGTGTAAACGGGTATTTCGGTATTCAGGGCAGCAGAGCCCTCGGCGACCAGCGATTCCACGGGCGAACGCGCACTGCCAAGCGCATTGCGGCCTGTGCGACTGAAACGATTGAGCAATGTCTCATTGTCATCGCCGGGCGATGGTGATAGTTCCAGAGGGTTGACCCAAACCAGCGATTCCGGTTCTGCAGTGGGCGTTTTTAGACTATCCAGCCCAAGTCCGATGGGAATATCGGAACCCACAGCGGGCGAAGGTTGAGCCGACTTGCCGTATCGGTTGGCCAGGGAGTCCACCCTGGCGGTCAAGGCGGCAATAGCAGATGTCGTTGCCGGTGATTCAGCGTCCGGCCGTTTGGCTTTTAGTGATTGCCGTAACCGGGACAGCACATTGTTTTCGATCTGCTTTCTGTCTTCGATCAGCTCTCCGTTTTCCTGTTTAAGTGCCGTGTTGTCGCGACGCAGGGCATTGAGCTCCGAGGTCATGGCGCTGACATTGGCAGTCAGCGTCTTGATAGTGTCCGCCGGCGTATCAGCATCCGGTTTCGGCGCCTGCGGCACGGCCTCCAAGAGCCGCGTCTGCTCTTGATCCGGCGAGCAAGATTTCACCCCAACGAGCGCCGCCATCAGTACCACGGACCCGGCGAGGAGGGGTAATAAACGATTACTGGTGACCATCGACATGGGGTAGATTTCTCTCCTCTCTCAAAGCGCCACATCGAAAGGTCGATCCGAGATCAGATAGACCGCGGTGGTATCGGCTTCACTACCGGCAGATAACAGGCGATTGTGTTGAAACGTGGCAGCCAGCCAGGCACCTCGCAGTTGGCGTGGATCCAATACGACCGGTCTTTTGGTACGATTGATGAGTTTTACGGCGGTGATGTAGCGCAAGCCCGCTTTCCAGGCTGCGACAGGTACGGCTTCAACCTTGGCACCATGCACCAGGTCGACCGGTTCGGGACTGACTGGCATGGCGACCACGCCCGATTTACGAGGGACAAGTCGAGTTGGCGCATAGAGTTGTTGAGCTGCGTAGCGCGTGAGTGCGATGTAGCCCCATGGATGTGATCGATTGTCATCGTTTGACGCTGCAGTACCGTTGCCTTGCGACCTCTCCAGCAGAACCTGTACATCAGGTAACGAATAGCTACCGGATTCGAGAGGTTCCGCCGAAATATCAAGGACATACATCGGTCCCTCGGTTTCCGATCGCACAATAACGCGGGTGGTGTCGAACGGATGTGTGGCCAGCAGGTATACGGTTCCGTTGATACTCTGACTGCGCAGCAATGGTGTCAGTGACTGCGGCAGGCCTACGCTTACCGAGCCTGGAAAATGCACCAGGCGCTCTTCGCCGACGACCAACGTAATCGCGATAGGCGTTTTGCTCCAGACTACGCGTTCAGGGAGAGTCGTTGCAGCGTCATCGGTTTGCGCAAAGGTCTGGAGGGGAATCCATAAGCCGAAAAGGACGATCCATTTCAGTGGATCACACATATTACGGGCATTCATTGGGAGGATTCCTTATTGGCATTGGCATCAGTTGCAATGGGTTCGGCCAGTTCGGTGCCAGTCAATCGACGCGGGCCGTCACTGGCGTACCCATCGAGTGCCAGACCCCAGGGATTGGTTTCCGGATCGATTGCCTGGCGCACCACGCGAATCGGGTAACGAATGGTGGTTTGCTTGACAGTCATCCCTTTCACTGACTCCATCAGGTCCAGATCCAGCCAGACAATCCAGGCATCAGGCGACAACACGTCGACGCGGCGTTCCTCATACCCATGCCCTGGCACTTCGTGAACACCGCGGACCCGATATGTCAGTTCGCCGCGGCGGGCTTTGAGCTCCATATCAGCGATCAGGTCATTGCGATACCGCGGTGTCAGGTAGGGTGAGATTCGGAAAATCGCGCTACCGTAATCCGTTGCGCCGTTATCGGGCCAGCGATTGAGTTGCTGGAAAATATAGAACGCGAAGGCATAGACATTGGCTGGAGGCACCTCCTCGGCCGCCAGGACTGCACCGGAGCGCAGATCCGGCGGCACGTAGACCCGCAATTGCTTGGGCGCCTGGCTCCAGCCTATCCAGAGCGCGAGGATGATTAGCCCTTGTAGACCGATGACGATCCATAAAGAGCGCAAATGGGACCGCACGTTATCGATTTCGAGACGATAGCGGCGCATGTTGCGTCCTCCCGATGTCCCAGGCGCCAGTACGTAACACCCACGGCGCACGATAAAGCCCAATCGACTGCAGTCGGATACGCAACCATTGCTGGTAATACCCTTCAGGGCGCCCACGCTTGATACGCTGAAACACCGTGGCCATCACCACGACGGTTGCGACCACGCCGACACCGGCAATACCAAAGCCCATGGTGATGGCGCCGAGCAACCAGGCCAGCAACAGGCTGAGGGGTAGCCAGATCACAATGGCCAATCCCACAATCATGCCGAGCTGTGAGGATGAGCAGCCCTTAAAGATGGCGGGCTCGGCATTGAGCCGGTCCGCCAGGATTTCATGGTCGTTGGACATTCGTGTCTCTCACTGGATGCTGCTATAAAGGCCGTGTGTTAGATGACACCGGCCGCCTCGGTCAGCAGATAGCTGGCGAAGATCAGGACGATCGCCCCGACAATGCCCAATACACCCACTTCTGCCCATTCGGCCTTGCCCTGTCGTGCCTCGTTGAATTTCGCGAAGCCCAGATACGCGATCCAGAGAAAGCCCAGAACCGCAATGGCCAGTCCCAGCACAAGACCGCCGTCTTTGATATAGCCCTGGATCAGGCCAATCCAGTCACCCGCCGCTGGAGCGGTACTCGGCGCGACCGGCGTAGGCAACGCCGCCCAAAGCGGCAGTGGTAAGAACGCCGCGACTGCTGCCAATAGTGGCTTGCGAAAGACAACCGTTTTTCCGCTGAAACCGTATTCTGTTTTTGATGTACCCATAAGAAATATCCTCTTCTGTAACGCTGAAACGAATGGGGCCTATCCCCGCATCCCACTGCGATGCATCGCCGTTTGCCCTTACCAGGCTTTTTCGATTGACTCACCGCAAATAGAAACCCAGAACCATCAAAACAATGCATGCCCGGAGGCTGCTCCAGGTCAGGTCAAAGACTGTGGCCTGACCTTCTTGCCAGGCCCGAAATGTGCCCATGGCGACCCAAATAACCCACACAAACGCCAACACCAGGACCATCGATGCGATAGCCGTCAGCATCGTGGCCGGTGTAATACCGGAGCCAGCTTGAAACGCAGCTTGTTGTGCCCCCGTCATCGCTGGACCTATCGACGGTAATCGCCGCGCAGTGGCGGGAATGCACGCGGTTGAGCGCGAGGAGCATCGATGTGTGACTGGATGCCGTCTCTGATTTGCTTCAGGTCCTGACGCAGCCAGTCGTAACGAAAACGAACACGGGAATCCTGATCAGCATTCACCTCGGCCTGCTTGATTAACGGTTCAAGGGCATTCAGCTCATGGGTGATTCTGGCCAGCGCCTCACGCTCGGCATCCGCATCAGCGAAAGCCACCGGCGTGACGAACGATCCTATGATCAGAAAAGAAGGTAGCCAGAGATGGCGTTTCATGGCACTGCTGCTCCCGTGTGTTGTTACGAGGCATAGTGCGGGAATTAGCTATAAGGGACGATAAAAAATCAATTCGGTGGGTGGGGTTGTTTAAAAGCCTACAGACACGGACTGCTTTCAGCTGCGGACATCGAATGCCATTAAAGCGTCAAAGATAACGCTCATTTTTTTAACGTGGTATACCTGTGGCACGGAATGATTGTTGTATTTACTTCTCAGAAAGTGACCGATACCAACGCCTTACTGTTGGTGATGAAGATGTGTCATCATACCTAAAGCACTCAGACATGGCCTCGATTGAGTTGATAACTCCATTGAGAACTGGCGCAGAGAAACTACTACTACCTCCGGTCGCGTAGTGACTTACCCAATTGCTAACGATTGCTGGCACATGAGCATTCAGCACATCCTGAACCTGCTGCGCTTCGAGAACAAGTGTACCTGCCCTCTGATGCAGATCAAACGCTTCTCTTATTGCATCGAGGCAATTGCTAACCATTTTGTTCGTATCCTTAATCGCAAAATCGAGCGGAACAGGAATTTTCACTTTACGGATAATTTGCTGAAGCTTGTACTCCAGATACTGACGAACAATCGGTTCAGCTTCGCTGACCTGCCCGGCAGAAAGGAGTGTTGTGACACGCGTTTTAAGGCGATCCGCACCCTGCGCCTGATGGAGAATATCTCCCATTGGAGGACACCCTTGCAGTTTATTATGATGCCAATCTGCTGTTCCGCCCTTGGTGTCAAAATACTTTTCTAGCAATCCATCGTGACTAAGTATGATGAACTGTAGTCCATCTGCATTCTGTGGATGCTGTAGCTTAGTCCTGATCAATTCCATCAAGTAGAACTGGTGCCCGGCATCAAAGCTCGATGTGACATCATCAAGAACAATAAAGCGCGGCGCACCGGAATTCTTCATTGCAGCCGCTAGAAAGACTGATATAGCTAGAGCGTTTCGATAACTTTCAGACAGCAGTGCGCGGGCAGACAGATTATGCTGACCATGAAAATCGCTGAGTTCCACATTCAGGTCTTCTTTATCATCGGCGCGCTGCAAATCAGGCACAACATCGCCCACCTGCATGATGTCCTTGTACATGAATTTGTACTCGGTATCGATGTCATTGATCTTGCCCTTGGAGAGCGCCGCCTCTGCGGCTGCAAATCGCGAGGATGTATTGGAGATAAAGGTTTTCCATCGCTCGCGAATATCCAGTCGTGCCTGTTGTTCCGCTTCTTCCGATTGACCTTGCTTGTACTTGGCCAAGGCTTCTTTGAACTGACGTCCATATTCTACTTGCTCAGTAAGCTGAACGAGAGACGCTGGAAGCTCGGCTTCTAGATTTGCCTTCTTTTCCCGCGCATTCTCCAGTAAGTCGGAAACGAGGCCCGTAAGCTCGTTTGTGCGCGTTACCGCTGCAGTGGCTTCGGCTTCGCTCAGCTCGCCCGATTTCATCCTGGTATCAAGCCGCGCGAGGATTCTGTCATCCACTTTTACACCCAGCACCTCTGCGAGTTCGTGGTCGGACAGGCGTTGCCGCCATGCAGAACCTTCCCATAGTCCGTCAAGCTCCTTCGTCTTGGCCGCCGAGTCGGCGTACTGGGTGAGTTGATGCTTTATGTGGGCGCTTATAGAGCTTTCTAATCCACTCTCACAGAGCGGACACTGGGCATCATTCGACCATTCATCACTCTCGACCACATCCTGTGCTGCCGAATAGAGCTTTTCAAATAGATCACCACGGGTAGCTGCCAACAATCCATCCCGCTCGTCTATAAGCTCTTTAATCTTCTCCTGCTCTTCACCAATTACCACTGAATCGTTAGCTCCCAGAGCCTCCAGGGCGGAAATATCGGCAATGGCAGCCTCAAGTTCTTTGCGCTTTTCTCCGCCTTCAGCAGTTTTGATGGCATCCTTAATGGCATCAAAGTCAATGTCATCCAACGCCTTGCCGTCAAAGTGCTCTGAGAGAAGCTCAATGTTTCCGAGAGCCTGTAACACCTCGGAGGCGTACTGATCGAGTTTACCCACATCTTCGAGCGGCTTTCCCGCCACTTTCTCGAAATTGATTCGGAGTGCCGCCAAAGTTTGCTGGATTGTGCGCTGCGTTCCGGCGATTTGTGTCGCCAATACCTTCATATCCAGATCAGTATTTGTCGTTCGAGTATCGGAAACAACCTGCAGCGCTTGGCGGCAATCAGAGTACTCCGAAAGCCCGAGAAGGGCGGAGAATGTCCGGCCTCGCTCCAACGGCGACTCTTCTATGAAGCGTGAGAACGTGCGGTAATCTAGAAGTGCAAAGCTCTCTTTCAGCGTATCGAGAAAACTTTCGGGATCAGTATGCCCGCTGGGGCTGGAAACGGTTCGGTTTCCAGCAGCATCTCGCTTCACCAATATGGAAACGACGACTCCGCCATCATCTGGCTCAAGCTCGATCTCGATAATTGCGTTGTTGTCGGAGTGAAAACGGTTGCAGTAGTATTCCTGGGGACGTTCGTGTGTCTTAAGGTCGTCAAGTTTCGGAATCGTCCCATGAATAGCATAGTACAGCGATTCAAAAATCGAGCTTTTTCCTATTCCGTTAACTGCAAACACGGAGTTTACAGCATCGGGCTTGAAGTTGATGTCTAACGGGTTGCCTTGGTTGTTAACGCCCCGAAAACCTTCGACCTTTAATCGTTTGAGGAAGAAGCGGGGCATTATTCAGATTCCTCATCAACTTCTTGTGTAAGAAGGTAATCCAAAGCTGTTGCAATAGCTTCGTTGAAAGTTATTCGGGCCTTTGTGTCTCTTTCTCCCTCGCGAACGACGGATATCAATTTATCGCTGTGAGCAATAAGTAACTTCGCCATTTCAGCATCAATATCTTTTGTACTTTCTAAAAAATCGGTTCGATTTTCTTCAAAACTTTTTGCGCGATCAAACGAGAATTCTGTCATGAAAATCCCTCACCTATAAAATGTAACCTTTAAACTTTTCAATTCCCGCTTTGGGTGACCCGACGAAAATATATCTATAAACCCTGACCATTCGTGGTTTCAGATAAAACAATATTGTCTCATCATCTCAATAATCCGAGTGGTCTGCCGACTATCTATCTCCGCTCCATGAGTTCCTTCGCTCTTTGATCTAAGGTCTTCAACGCCAAGTACCTCTGTTAGCAAATCCAGCGACGGGCCCCTGTGGCTACATGGCAAATTATTAGCCTGAGCCCATGGAATAGCCGCTTTCTGGCTGCAAAATACGCCTTCGATTTGCGGCATCGTTAAATTGTATCGGGCAACGTGATCCAGCAGGATGGGCCAGTCAAAACTGGCATTGTGGATGACGATAAGTTGATCTCTTAAATATTCGCCAATCTGGCTCCACTGTGATTCAAAGGTTTCGAATGCGGCAGCTTGTGCGTCTGTAATGTCGTGTACGGCTTGCGCTTCTTCTGAAATTGCTCGCGTCGGTCGTATTTCAAACTCCACGGATTCTGCTATATCCCGCCCCCTGACTACCGTTATACCCAACGTAACAATATCAGGCAGGCCATCCTCATCTGGCAGCCCGGTTGTTTCGGTATCAAGAACGATGTAATCGTTGGGGAGTTGAGTAAAGATCCATAACAGTTCGTCATGCATGGCCACCATCTCCTGTCAATGGCTCCTGCCACTTCCGTCCAGGGATTCAACATCGACGATGGATCCCTGGTCGTAGTGGTAACGCAGGTAGCGCCAGTGAATTGCATCGCCGAGCACCTTGGGACGCATCACACCGTAACACTCACCTTCCGATCTCACGCTCTGGTAGTGCACACCGTAACTTTTTGCATCCCGCAGGGCGTAACCAAGCTGTTGCGCTTCACCGTAGTCATCGGGGTCGTATATGGCATCACCGACCAGCTGCCGTAAATCGTGTAGGGAGGCCGGCCCCAACTGTGCGCGAATAACGCGCATCTCCTGGGTGGTCTTGTCGATGCGTGATTCGCGCAGGAAGCGCGCGCGATGGAACGACGATTCGGCGATGGCCACCCCCTCATCGGCGGCGCAGTAGTAGATACCAAAATCCCGATTGAAGCGTCCGCCTCGACCGTCTACCGGCGGGTGTGTGAAGGCCGCCATGATCCAAGATGCACCATCGCCATACACCCGATCTTCCGGTGGTACCAGGCGAATATCACCCACCTCATCGCGCAACCTGGGATTGGTCAGAGATTCGACCGCATAGAGCACGTCCCAATCCTGCGGACGGGATACGCGCTCGAACAGGTGGATCTGGGGATAGCGTGACAGAATGACCCGATAGACCGGCTCATTGACCTCGCTAATGGGCAGCGTCTCGATATCGATCACCAGCCGCCCCGCTCTGCATCGAGGAAGTTCCTGACCACGGCCAGATCCACTACCTGACCGGCAAGCAACCGATCCAGCGGCGCTGTGCCATTGAACAGGGGGTTGTCATTAGGGGTAGCCAGCCACTGGTCGGCCAGCGCCTGGTCCGGCAATAAGATCTCCAGAGACTTGTAGATCCCCAGGATGTAGCTCGCCCGTTCCAGCAAGTCCCTCGTTAACTTGGCCTTTTCCGGCTGGCTCTTCCAGTTATAGAGGGTCTTCTCATTGGTCAGCCCCAGCAGGGTCATCTGCTGGGCACCGGTTAGGCCCCACTGACTGAAAATAGCGAAAATCGCCGGCAGCAGTGAACTGGTGACACTGGAACCACGTTGCAGCAGTTGTTCAGCTTGAGCGATCATGGCCACCTCCAATACTGTACCATTACAGTGCTTAGATACAGGCTAACAAACTGTAACAATACAGTCAACTGTATCAGATATACTTTTTGAAGGTACTGGCCGTGATGGTCACGGCAAAGGCAAAAGCCAGGGCAAACGGCAAGATGATCCAGGATGGGTGCAAACTGAACGGAAGCGCCAGGTACAGCACCCAGGCGATGATAATTACGGGTATGGCGGCTTTTTTAGCGTAGTGATAGACGAATGAGCTTTCCCGACCCCCGCGCCAGCGCCGCAAGTCCCGTCGCACTAGTCCATCCACCAGCGCCACCAGGGTGAACAGCCCAAATACCGGTGTAGCGAGCGTCAGAATGGCGAGTCGCACAGCAAACACCTGGGTGATCTGCATCCCAGCCAGCACATAGTCGGCTACAGGCAGATAGAGCCGGTGAAGTACGGGGCGCACACCTGGCTCTTCGTTAGACGGAATTGGCGTTATCCACCGGATAAGATCTACGATCCCAGTCCACTCAAAGGCGATAGTGTAGAAGCTTTCCGATAAATCACTGGCGAATTGCATGGGGTGTGCGGTCAACCAGCTTCTATGGAAATCTGTGCCGAGGAACTGCAGCTCGTTCACCAGCATTTGTCGGCTGTGCGCCACGCCCTGCTCCTCCCACCAGAACGTCATACCAACCCATTCGATCAGGATGGAAAAGGCCAGGGAAATGATCAGCCACTTCAGACACTGGGCGATGCCCGTCAACACCCGGGAGACTGTGCCAGGGCGGGCTAGGGATCGGCGAGGATCGGCTGGTTCTACCATGCACAGGCTGAGCCACCGGAAGCCGTGGGCTCCCCCGCCGCCTTGGAGACGGCGTGCCACCAGCGCTCAGTCATCCGGTACCAGTGATCGTTGGTGACGTAGCTGCGCCGCATGGCATCGGCCATCTCCTCAAAATCGCTCGGCATAGCAGGATCAGCGCGGCCATCTGGCAACGGAATACGAATTTTCCAGAGTTGCCCCCCTTCCAACAGCGCGAAGGCCTGCCCCTTGGGAAGCGTGACCATATCAGCCGCAGTCAGCATCGGCACTTCCGAGACGCTGATCCGATCTTCATTCCGGGATTTGAAGTCGACCCCGGAACCGGGATCCGATGAATCATCGACACCGGAAACGCTCATCAGGGTGAAGACCTCCACCCGGGGCAGCTGATCGGTCAGCATAGCGGCCGTATCCAGCTCTTTCACCCGCAGCATCAGCATAGTATTGAAGTTACCAGCCACCTGGCCTGCCTTGGCTCTATTACCGATACGCGCCTCAACGTCCGACCAGGTCTGGGTATAGGCCGTGACCTGAAAACCGGCGCCACCCGCCTTGTTCAACAACGGCACGAATTCATCACCGATCAGTTCGTTAAACTCATCGGCGTGGAGGGAGATCGTGGGAGTCGATTGCGCTGTAGTATCCGTATCTGGCGCATCCGTACCATTGGCCGCCACGCCATGCTTGTAGATATAGCCCGCTACGGATACCAGATCGGCAAACATGGAATTGCCGACCGCGCTGGCCACGGTGGTGTCTGTCAACGCATCGAGCCCGACATAGACAATACCCTTGCGCCGGACTACCTCCATCCACTCGAAGATCGGCCTTGTATCCTGCTCATCCTGGTAATCCGGCGAGATCAGCGCTGCGATAGTGCCGGTGGTCAGTTTCTCCATCAGCGGGCCGACGGAGCTGACAATCTTATCGAAATAGGTCTTGTCGTATTTAAAGGCCGAAATAAGACCATCCAGAACAGGGTCGTAAATTGCATTCTCCTGCAACAAGCGCATACAGGCGATGGCTTCCATCGACCGCCCGCGCAGCGCATTAGGCAGATTGCGCTCCTTGATATCCCCTGCGCGCTCTTCTACCAGAGACGACCAGGCTTCAATGCCAGCCACTTCGGCACAATGGCCAGCATATTCCACAAACAAGGGTTCGATGTCATTGATATAGCGGCGTATCTGTTGGTAGTCCGGCCGCCGCTTCAGCGCCACCAGCGCCCGTGCAATGATGTTGACAAAACGCCAGGCGAATTCCTTGAACGCCGCGGAGTTGCCCTCGTTCGGCAATTGATTGGCGATACGGGTGGCGACCTCAGTGATTCGTGAGAAATTTCCGATAGCGTTGTAACGTGCCGACAGTTCGGGGAAGCCCAGATGAAAGAGATAGAAATCGTCCAGGCGGCCGGCCCGCTTGGCCTCGGCATAGACGCGGCGCAGCAGGTCAGCATCCCCTTTGGGATCGAAGACGATGACGACATCGCCCCGCCGGATATCCTGGCTGATCAGCAATTCGGCCAATCGTGTCTTGCCGACGCGCGTGGTGCCCAGCACAAGCGTGTGCCCGACCCGCTCCCCGAGGTCCATCCACACAGGTTGCTCTTGTGGTTCAACTGCATGCAGCGCTGGCTTGCCGCCGACCGCGGGTAACGGTGCCAGTGGATTCCAGCGGGAGCGGCTGCGCAAGCCTTTGGCCCATATTGACAGTACGGGGATTGACTCCCAGGCTACTTCCTTTTGCCTGGCCCACTGGTAGAGCGCGCCCGGCTGAACGTAACGCTGAACCTCCGGCTTCAGGGTATCGCGCAGCCGTTGTGTGTGTTGCTGGGTCCAGCGAAAACCTTTTCCCAAGAACAACTTATGACGACTGACAGGAATCTGGCCTGCCCGCACTCTATATTCCGGTAGCCGCTTCATGTGGTGTTGGTAGCGCAGTACGCGCCAGGCCTGGCGGCCCCGCCAAATTCCGAAACTGATGAAAGTCGCACCGGTGGCCATCGCGATTCCCGGTGGCATCATCAACGCCCAGGGTGCCAACCAGGCCAGAATCCCAGCCGCAAATGCAGTAACGGTAGACCACAGCTCTACCGGAGGCCGCAACAGTGCTTCCATGGGATGCGTGCTCATTGCCGGATGCTGTCACTGGTAATCAATACCGGATAGCGATCAATACCCAGCGCGACGGCCAGATCACCCCCGGACCCCAAGGTGATGGGTAAGCCTTGCGCCACATCCGCTACCTGTCGTATATCGGCCTCAGTCTCGGCTTGTATCAAGAGACCCACCGCCCCCAGACGCTTTAGTGTGTTCCGGTGCGAGTTCAGCCATTGCAACGACACCGTATCCGATCCAATCAGAAAAAACGGCCGTGGATTGCCCTGCGCGAGCCGGGCCATCACCTCGGGATTTAGTGTACTGGTAGTGACATTTCCGACACTCAGCCCGGGTGAACGCACCGGCAATAGGTTGCTCAGTATTGCCGGACCGTATCTGGCCGATGGATTCAGGGGGGCGTTTGCGGCGGGATCGGTCGATGGTGTTTCCTCTACCAGAAGCGGATCAAGCAAGGGCGCTATTGGCCACGTTTGACCGTTGTCATAAATTACCGTTAACTCGGCGCGTGCATTGGGACCCACAGCGAGAGAAAGTAGTAATCCGAACCCAAAGGTCCGCAACAGTATTCGATTACGGAGAATCAACGGGCACCTCCCGCGTACTATCGATCCACTGCGTCCATCGTTGTTCGACCCGTCTGCCATATCTGTCTGCGCGAGCTGGATCATTGGGCGCGTGATAACAGCCGGCAGTCTCCATCCACTTGCGGCGCTCGGCGAAACATTCCCGCAGTAGAGCGGCGGCCACTCGGAGGTTGTGGTAGGGATCCAGCGCCTGCCAGGGTGAACCCAAGGCCGACCGGTGGTAGCGCCAACTGATCTGCATCAGCCCGATATCCACCGAGGCATCAGTTCCTGCCAATGCCATCTGCAGTGCATGCCATGTCTCCTGGCGGGATGGGAAGTAGTGCCCAACACCGTCAATATTGAGTACCCATGGCCAAGGCCGATATTGTCCAAGGCTGAACGAGCTCTGACCGCTCTCTGTCAGGGCTACCGCATAGAGTAGTGCCGCTGGTAGACCGTATTCGCCTGCGACCTGACGATACCCTGCTGGTACCAGTTGCGACTGCGCACCCGTCGACCACCACAATAGGCTGACAAACCCGACCGAAATCAACCGGCTAGTCATGATTGGCGCACGCTAAAACTGTGAAACTGGCAAGGGGGCCAATTGACCCTCCCGGCGCAGTATCAGTACCGGCAGATCCTGACTCTGTTGACCTGTATGGACGGCGACCTGGTGGAACGCGCCAGCATCGATGTTCAGGGTAATCTTGTGATCGCTGACCCATTGGGGATCTATCTGTTTTGCCACCGCCCAGTCGCGTATACGGGATTCCTCACCGGCCGGCACATCGGTCAGATAAAAGTCGATGCCGCCGAATTGTTTGATCTGGCTGACCAATCGCTCCAACACGGCGTCACAGTGTGGGCACTGCGTCTCGGTAAAGAACAACACCCGGTCATCGGGCTGCCACGTCACGTTCTCTGTTCCACCCTGATGGGCCACCGACGCCAGGGCATTGGCATCGATCAATAAGCCGTTGGGAAACAGGTGCCGCTGGGCGTCGTCGTAGGCGCGCTGAAAGGCCAGAATCCGCTCGGCGTCATCACGCATCATAACGGCCCACTGTTCCGCGTAGCGGCGGCGCTCGTCGGAATTACGCGCGTGGATGCCCAAGACTTCGATGGGCGACAGTGTTGCCGGGCTGACACTGCCCCGAATCCCCTGCATCAGGAATTTGTAACGCTGCCACTCCGTCAGATCCAACCCCCACTGTTCGGCGCGAAAAGTTTGAGATTCGATTTGTTGAGTCGCGGATTGCTCGATAGCCAGTGTTTTCGAGGATTGCGATTCCAATGTCTGTCCGTTAACCGCGTTTACTGGCAATGTAATGCACAGCCAGAATCCGATCATCCCGACACTCGATTTTCGCTTCCTACGCTCAGTGGCCATCATCATTGACCCGCTGATCGACCACTACCGTCAGATCGCGCTGAACGATGGTTTGGCGCGCTGGATCGCAAACGTGGCCCGAAGATTGGCCAGTGGCTACCCGATCATTCGTGCCGGCTTCAACACCAGTAGAGTGCTGAGTCGGATCAACTCGCCCCGAATCAACACCAACGAGCAATACTGTTACCAAGACAATGGCCAGGGAAAATGCTTCCATCACTGTGTTCCTCCTATCGACATGGGATCCGACGCATCCTTACAGCGCTCAAATGCGATTAGGCGATGTACCGTATCCTCAACGATGCGAAACGCAGGCCCCACCATCTGCCCCAGCACGGCATTGAGCGGCATAGGCTCGAATTGGCGGTGCGCAGCGGGCAACGGCAGGTCGAACATAGCGACGACTTCCTCTGACAGAACAGCATCGTCTGCCAGGCGGTAGCCGGAATCGTGCAACAGCCAGTCCGGGGCGTCACCCACACGCTTGATGTTGCTCGGGATGGTGATCGCCCTCGCCACGGACAACAGATCTTGCTGTCCGGCCGTGGGCCTTACAGCGATGACTGAATAGCGCCCAACCTGAGCGTGCGAATCCACCACTGAACTGAGCTGCTGCCCCGCCAATGCCGAGTTGCTGAAGATGACAAGGCCCGACCAGCACAACAGTATTGTCAGCAGATGTGGAACGCGATGATGTTGGAGGGAGACCATATTTTGCCCTCGTTGATGATGACTGGTCTCATGATCGCCATCAGACGGTCATACTTGAATGGTTAATCCGCCCTGAGGGTGTCGGCTTTTCTGCGAAACGCCTACGTCCCAAGAACTATCTGCCTAGATAGACGGCGCTAATCTGCTCTCTGGCGTGCCCTAATTCGCGGCTGACGGTGAGTCGTGCCTGATGATCCTGCTGTCGTTGCGCAGTGTTCAGGCTGCTGGCGATCGGCCCACCGGCCGCAGGACACGCCCATCCCGTCAACTGCTGATAGCGTGACTGGGCGTAGGCATGACGCAAGCCATGCAGTTTCGACAAACCGGCTTGCGTGGTGTGGCGCTCGTAGGTTCGTAGCTGCTGGATGTAGCTTTTCTGTGGGGGAATCAGGGACCCGCCACTGGCCAAACGATGCGCACGATCCAGTACGGCGCGCTGTTCCTGACTGAGCACCGGCAGGACTCGCGTCTTACCACCCTTAGTCCAGGAGGCCTTCAGCCGAATGTGATCACCTTGATCGGCATAACCGGGCGCAAATTTGATCGCTTCTTCCCGTCGTAAGCCGAATGCACGCTGCAGCTCCAGGCTCATGCGCACATAATCGTCTTGAATGTTCGACAGCGCTAGGTTGTCTACCGCGACAGCCTTGGACTTGTTGCTGACAAATTGCCGATCGGGGATGCCGTAGAACTCATTTGAGCGGGCAATGACATTGCGCCGATCCACTTTCGCCGCCCACCACCGCAGGCAGTTCATGCGATTCTTGATGGTGCCGGGGGCCATACCCTCACTGAGCCATCGCTTCACGAGGGCATCCACATGCTTGGGCTTCAGGGATCGGGTTGTCATACGCCGATATCCCATTTCGTGCAACTGATTGGCGATCTGGTTGAGCATACGCGCACGATTGGCTTGTGTGCTGTAACTGCCATCGCGGTTGCGTTTGCACAATTGTTTCAATTGGTAGTTCAGGTCTCTCATCGTGTACTTTCCAGTCTGGTAAGTGTTTGTGACCAACCGCAGGCACGTAGCCTGGCAGGGTCCGCCGAGGCGGAAGGGTCAAGGGACACTACTCCCCGTTCGACCTGATAAGCCTGGTCGCAGGCAACCTGGCTGCTCTTCTGCTGAAGATGGTGCCGGGTAAACCAAAGGCTCGAAGAGCCTTTCTTGATGGTGAGTGTTTCACCTCCTGTTTAATTGGCGGAACCATCGGTCCGCGTGTTGAAAGAAACCGTCAATGTAACGGCGGGTCGAGAGTCGGCTGCTTGCCAGCCGAATTTGACGTGGCGAAAGCCAGATTGAAGCGAGGACGACGTCCTGCTGTTGAAGAAGTGTTGAAGATGAGCTGCAGCCCGGGGCTGCGCGTCTTTCAAGCTCTATCGACGCTGTCGCTGCTTATGCCATTTTGGATGGCGAGGGCAACTTCCCCCATCCACGTTACCGCCGTGGCCGCGTATGAAGCTGTTCGCGATTCGTGGCCGCCAGTATAGCCAGACTGAATTCGCACCGAACGCGTCAATTCGAGCGCAAGCCGTTGTCTTTCCGGGCTCCGCCGCCCTCGTCACTACCCCGCTTCGCTTGCCAGTGACGAGGGCTTCGTGCGAATCAACCCCCTCGCCAGGTCTTCGACCTGTCATGGGGGTCGAGCAGGCAACATTAATCGATCCGTGGTTACAGTGGAACCAAGGCAAAAATAAAGGATAGGTTAGGTGTTGGCACTTCCAGGTGGAGGAGGTATTGAGCGGATTGGTGTGTCGGCAGAGAGAAGGCGCCACTTTATCCCAAGTGGCCAGGGCAAGGAGCCGAGTCTTATCGGCGCTATTAATCTTCATTTGGCAGCATGATCGTGACGACCGGTTCTCCGGCATCGCCGGGGCCAGCTATCAGTTTCAAACTCACCTCCTCGTCTTCTATCGAGTGTCCGTCTCTGGGCACTCGATACAACGAGAAGGATAACCGATCACCGGGAGTCGTGGCCGTTCGAATAGCGTAGTACGCCATAAACAACACGTCCCACAAACGACCGGCCTCGTCCTGGTGAACCTGAGAACGGCTATCCCCATCAGTCCAGGCAACGCAATCGTACCAGGCCGCACGCGTCAGTGCCGCCGGCCACTTGAAACCGGCTTCACGCGCCGTGCTGGTGACATCGACCAAGACGCCGTCATCAATAGCCTGTGCTCGGCTGTAACTTGAAACCACAGGACCAAAGACGTCCACAATCGATTCGCTTGATTTAGTTTTCATAAGATTCTCCATGAGGAAATTAACTGAAACTCAGGAAGCACCTCCTTCCCATTGGGAAGCAGGGACTCCCCAATGGATTGAGTAAACGGCTGTTAAAGTAATCCGCTCTCGGCAAACGATAGCGATTCAGCGGAAGTCACGATGAAATGATCCAGCACACGGATGTCCACCAGTGCCAGAGCATCTTTCAACCGCTGGGTTATCGCCTTATCAGAATGACTGGGTTCAGCGACACCGCTCGGATGATTATGAAAAAACAGCACCGCAGCAGCATTGAGGGTCAGCGCCTGCTGCACCACCACACGGGGGTACACCGATGCGCCGTCAATCGTGCCTTGAAACAGCTCGGTGGCCTCGATGACCTGATGCCGGTTATCCAGATACACGCAACCAAACACTTCCGCTTTCCTATCCGCCAACAACATCCGCAAATATTCACGGGTACGATTGGGGCTGGGCAGCTCGGTTCCTGGTCGATGCATCTCCCCCAAAACTGCGAGGGCTAGTTCCAACAGGGATTGCTTTTCCAGATCGTTCAGCGATGCGATCTTTAGCGCCGCCAAACGGTTTTTATTTCTTGCCTTTGCAGGCGATGATTTCGAAGCCATGACTGGTCTCCTTTAAAGGCGCGGGGAGACCAATCCCGCGAGGAATAGGTTTCCTCGCTAGGTTGGAAGACTGGCAGCATCGGTGGATGCTGCCAGGTATTGCGGTTAGGCGACGGCGCTGCTAGTCGCTGACGTTCCCAGGAATGCCTTACCGTCTACCTTGATCCATTGGAATCGCAGTAGACGAGACTTCAAGCCAACACCTGTCGTACCTGCACGTTCGCCCTGTTTAAAGGTAAACGTTTGAGCCTGCAGATCACTGAGGTGAAAACCCACCAACACTTTCATGTCGGCTTCGACCGCAGGTATCAGCTGGCGTACCAGGTCCTTCGCTTCCTCGCCCGATACCACACAATCAAAATGGGTATGTTGGACGTTGTCGGTTGGCCCTCGCAGTGCTGCGATTGTGACACTGAGAAAGGGAAATCCGTTCTCTGGCGTTACTTCGCGTACACGGTTGAGATAACCGATGCCGTGTATATCAAGATCGAAATACTTCGGTTTTTCAGACGTAGTTTGTCTACTGGTCATGACACATTCTCCTTGAACATTATTGAATGCCGGAGAACGCGATTCCCTGGCGGGAAGTCGTTTCCCGGCAGGGTGAGTAAAGTCAGGGCAAGCCCAGACGTTGGATTGACGGTAAAACCGCGATGTCGCTTACACAATCCGATGACATCTTCTTTGCCACTGAGACCGCAGTGGCCACGTACAAAGTCGTTACGCCTCCCTCGCGGGGACATTGCAGACGAACTGCAGGTACTTGAGCATGCCACGTGCATTAGCAAAGGCGGCATGGTCGGCAATTGTCTGATTGGGAAACCAGTTAGCAATATCGTCAGACAATGCCGCACTGCCACCCCCGACGAACAACACCCGATCCAGCTCCACCCCAAGTCCGAGCTTGCGGCGTGTTTCCGTGTAGAGCCCTTCCACCAACTCCCGTTTCGCCTCCTTCACCAGGTCAGAGACATCGTGATCCTTCCCATGAAGTCGTAATCTGTGCGTTTCAACAGCCCTGGCAATGCTTTGCTCACCCAGCTCATCGACATCAAATTGTTGCTGAATACCGTTCGCCACACGCACCTTGACATTGAGCATGCCGCGATTCAGAAAGCCCGACGATTCGTGGACTATGCCCTGATCCCGGACCACCACATAGTCAGTCGTCCGGCCACCGATGTCGACAATGGCAATGGGCGCGTTGACGCGATCGGCATCAAGCGTCACGCCATCGTCGGAGGTGACGATCACGAAGTCATACCAGGCAGCCAAAGCCTCCGGAATGACCTCGTGGAACGCTATACTGGCTTTGAGTGTTCGCTGTGCTGACGTGTGCGAAACGACAGGCTCTACCGACAATTTCAAGCCATCTCTCTTTGCCTTGATCGCCTGTCGCCGTTGCTGACCATCATTGCGGTAGAAAGCAGAGACCGGTAATCCGGTGACCACGTGCACAGATCGGCCCGAAAGGCCCGCTTGGTGTAATGCATGTTGAACGATCACCCTGTTCAATGCCGAACCCGGGTATTCATTGAATTGGGTGGGCTCACCATCCACCGCGCCAACGGAGTACACGCTGCCCTCGGTTTCGTATTCGTAGATCTTCTGCTCCTCCTCCCGAATCCAGGTGACACCCGCTGACCCCATCCGCGCCCGGGACGGCACCGCCACAAGACGCCCGTCCGGCAGCGCCACTTTGGTGTACGCATAGCCGTCATCCAGGCCTACCGAAACGACTTCCATGGGGTCTTTCAATTCATCGTCAACATATTTTTCATCGGTTAGTTCAGTCATGGAGTACATCCTGGCTTCTGTATTTAGGTGTCATTATTCGCCGATCACTCGTCTCAGGTGGGCAAAGGGCTTACCGACAGGGTCATTGGATATTGGAACGGGGTTTGGATCAGTCTGAGCAAATACGTGACGTTGTCTGCTTTCTTCGGCGGGCGTATCCGCAGAATGGTGATTGTCCGTGTCGATTGGGTGACAACCCTCCATCACGGTGTGCGTACTCCACGCCCGCGAGATCAAATTGGGGGCGGGCAAAATTTGCTCAGATTTGATGACCTGGCATTCACTGCGAAACCCCACTGAAAGAAGTTGCCTCAACCACTCGTTTTGCCTGTCCCTGGGTAGACGCTGTAAGCGCTGTAACAGAATCGCTTCGAGGGGTATCCGCCGATCGAGGGATAGACTGATCTGCTGAAGCGAGCTGGCGCCCATGGCGACTAAGCCCCATCTCCGGCCTGGCGAGCGCTGCCTTCGATTTGTCGATACACCACCGGGCGCAGGGCAGGTAGTCGCTCACCGCGCAGGATGTCGTCCGGTAGGTCACCCATCCGCTCCCTTGCCCTGATGGCCATGGGTGTTTGCTGTCGAATGTCCTGTCGGCAGATATCCAGGCAGTGATACCCCAGTGGCAACGCAAAAATCCGGCGCACCCAGCGGCCACTACCCGCGACCTGCTCGACCAGATCCGTGGGCATCTCGATACCCAGATGACGCAAGGTCCTATCTGCACACATCAACTGGTCATACTCGCCCAGCAACTGCGCCGCACGAAAGGCGTAGGGGTTGGCAAACTGCAACGATACGCGCTGGGGCCGGCTCGATTGCGCCACAACAAACTCCAGCGAGCTGCTGGGTGTTGCCATAAGCGCAGCCATCCTTTGCTGCAAGCCCCCAAGCTGAGCACGGATATCGGCAATACCCTCCTCCACTTTCAGCAACCACCAGTCTGCGTAGGGGTCGTCGAAGCGAATGGCATGCCATAGGGATTTCAGGCGATCAGCGAACCCGATCAGGCCGATGATAGCGGGCTTGCCATCGGCAGCCCGTCGACCTCGAATGAGGCCCTGAGCCTGGTACGTCTGGATCGTCAACCAGACGTCACCCTGCAGTGCACCCAGCTCTGTCCCAGGTAGTTGAGAATCCTTGGTTTGGTGGGGCTGCTCGGCGCCTGAACTCATTGACATCGCTCCCATGCAAGCTTGTTTCTGTCGTGCTATGAACCCACGATTCGTAGCACGAGACCATGGGATATCCACCCGACCAGTGCGTGGCTTTCATGGGTGACGGAACAAGTGGTTCCAGTGGAAACACCAGAGCGGGGCGGCAAAGGATTCAGGTGTCATCATTCAACGAAGCTCGCAGCTTGGCCAGCTGCTCCCGGCCATAGGCCTGGGAACGTTCTCGTTCCTCAGTAGTTTTGGCCTTTCGGGCCTCGTCCTCGGGTCGCGGCGGGTGATGTATACGTTCCTGCCTGGCTTCAACCACTTTGATGCCAAGATTAGGCACGAACTCGCCTTGTTGGGCGGCCTTACACAGGGAGTGTAAAAAACGCAGCTCGTCATATACCGGTTTCATACCTTTTTGCTCAGACGCTAGTCGGCCCTGGAGTTCATCGAGCACCAGCTGACGATCATCAGGGTCAATCATCGCAAGATACCGATCCGCCAGGTGTTTCTGGTTCTCTGTCAGTCGCGGTGGATAAATCAGTGCTTGATCCGATGGCAGGGGTATGGGTTGATTGGATTCTGAAAATCCTTGTCTCTCATTGTTGGTATTTGGTGTAGTGGTTGTTGTAGTTGTTTTTTTATAATCACTACTACAACGACTACCGTAGTGTTCTTGTGCCCCCGCCTTTGAATTTTGGTGCTGGTCGGATTGCCCAGCTATTCTGGTTTCGGACGACTTATTCAGCTGATCGAGGCTAGCGGCATTAAATGTGAAATAGCGACCTTGTTGGTCGTGGTTTCCGCGGCTCTCTGAGAGTTGCCGAGCGGCCTGCAAGCGACGCTCGATGGCTGACTCCTGCCGGCCGAGGTATTCTCCCTGTTGAATATCCCTATCCAGACTCGCTAACACCGCCTCGGCCACTCGCCGCACCTGTGCATGGTGGTGCTCCTGGGTTTGTGTGACAAAGGCCATGTAGGCCTCATCCAGGTACAGGGCATCCGCTAGCGGCAAAGGCTCATCATGGAGGCTGTAGACATTACCGGTGAAGCGACCGCTCTTCTGCCGCACTTTGGCGCACAAGGTCAGCCAACGCGTAAGGCGAAGTATGGCTATGGCGCGCGAGACCGTAGAAGTGGAAGAAACGTTGGTTTTTGTGGCAATGGTATCGTAATCAGGAAAGGCCGTTCGCCCACCGGTCTCCCGGGCATGAAGCATGATGACCATCCATACCAGCTTGTCGACCGGCTCCAGTACCGGATCCTGGATGACCATGGCGGGTACGGCCTGATGCCAGTTACCCACAAACAACATGGTATCCGGCGACGATGGATCACTTTCCGCCCGAACTTTGGCAATGGTCGCCTTGATTAGTGCGTCGAGCGCAACGGTTTCTGGACGCAATCCGTCCTCATCATGGGCCATTCTCGGCAACCCGCTCGGCAGGTATGCAGCCGACGCTTTCACCGTACGTTTCCCAACGCTGCACCAGCGCCCACAGCGATCGCAGCCCGATACCCGTTTGTCGCTGGAGGTCGAGATAGTCCGCAGCGGCCAAGGCGCTTTTGTCTTCCGCAGTCAGGCGTTCTTGCCAGGCATACCAGAGTCTGTGGGTATCCGCTTCGTCCAGCTCGGGCGGCCTGCCTACCGCCGGCGCCAGCGTCAACAACCGGCGCCAGCGGGTGTATTCCCGCGAACTCAATCCGAACAGCTGTTGCATCATCTCCAATGGCGCGTCGGCAACCAGCAATTCACGCTGCAGATCTTCGGATTCTCGCTGATGCTGCAGGTGCTCCAGCATCGGCCAGAAGACATCCCGATTGAGAATGATCTGCAGGCAGTGCACCCGCAGCGTATCGACCCGATAGAGATCAGCCAGGCTCATTGTTTTCAGGGCATCCAGCTCTTTGGGGCCAAAATTCATCGCCCGTAGCGCTTGCTGGTCCCCCTCCGCCAGACATCGCATGGCATATAACAGAACGGCGGTGGTGAGATCCGCCTCTTTATTGGACGACATCGCCATCACCCTGGTCGGATACCCACAACTCGATGCCTCGGTCGTAGGCAAGTCGTTTGATAGCACGGTAAGCATCCATTAGTTGCAGCAAATGCTGCCACTCCGGCGGGTTTAGCTGTTGCCAGAGCTGACTGCTCAGATGACCGGGATCTGGTGTCCAGACGCTATTGAATAGCAATCCGGCATCATGGGATGCCAGTGCCTGGTGCAGCATGGAGGCCTCATCGAGATACGCCAGGACACTATCAACCGGTGCCATGGTCAACTCCGAACTCGCCGCCAACTGCCACCACAACGCAGATACCAGCGCCAGCATGTCCGCGTCGAGCGTCTCGGTCAGATCCTGAGGTGGGACACCGATCAACAAGAAGCCCAGACCTTGATCCGGGAGCTGAATAACGATCTCACGTAATCCGTGCGCTGCCGCCAGCGCCGAGGCGCAGTCCCACAGCTGATGGCGCAATGCATCTACATCCTTGCGATGGCCAGATGGATTGGCCTTCGCCATTGCGCTGGCCTCAGTCTTTGTATTCGCCTCCGCACCCCTGACGTGGTTATTAGCCACCGGTGACGAACTGTCGGAAGGCAGGTCATCGGAAATCAGCTTATCTGTGCACTGCGCCTTATCAGTTGGGTTCTCAGCTTCCAACCCACTATCCGGCCGACCTTCCCCCGGGTGGGCAGGGTTGTCGGTAAATTCGAATGGCCGGCCTGCCAGGTGGGCCTCCATCTCCAGATGAATCACCTGACGATGCTGTTCGGACTCCACGGCAATCTCATTTTCCAATGCGTCGCGCAACGGCTGGATGTCCCACTCGGGGCCATCGTGACGGCGGCATAACTCAGCAAACACACTGTCGAAAACCGTATTGTCGCTCAGTCGATGCCGAGCCCAGATCGCTTGGGCTGCACGTTCCAGGGCACGGATCTTTTCAACCTGAGGCCGCCCCAATCCAGCGGCCAAGGCTTTCGGCATCAATGGCCAGAGAATCTCAACGGCATACCCCATCTTGGAAATCATGCTGTGACTAAGGCCAAATCCCCTTTCCCGGAATATTGCTTCCAGTTGACGCTGGGACAGATTCTCTTCCGCCAGTTCTTTTTCCAGGAGAGACTTCGCTTCAAATACCGCCAAGGCTTTGTCGATGAAGGGTAAGCCCCCACGCAATTCGTTTTCGCGCAGGTGGGCAAACAATACGTTCGATTCTTGCGACCAGGGTTTGATGACGCAATCGACCCAGCGGAACCGTTCGCCTCCTGTCTCTTCAAAGAGCTCCTGCAGTATCGTCAGCCGCGTATTGCCGCCACTGTGGAGCACATATTCTGAAGACCCCGGCTCCTGTGAAAGCACCAGCGGCTGGTCCAGGCCTTCGGCCCGAATCGACGCCTTGATGCGGTCGTACTCCGGGTTCTGCTGGCGGCGGGGATTACGGGAATAATGATGGATGCGAGAGACATCCACGCGAGAAACCTCATGGGTCGATGGCGACTTGTCATTCATCGTCATTTTCCACCGTGGTCTCTTCTACTTCGGAGTCACATTCGACGCCGTAGAAAATCTCCGGATGCCTGACCATGCTCGCCCGAGGCACGGGCTTCAGCCGCCCGTCAGAGTGGTCCGCCACGATGCGGGTGTATCGCTCAATTTGCATCGCCATCAGCGGACTGGCATATCGGTGTTGGCCCGCAATCTGATACAAGTAGGAAACCGAGTCGTTGCAAGCGACAGCAACTTCCGCCCGCTCCCTTTTGGTTGCCATCTTTAAGAAATACTTTAGCTCCATGCAAACCAACATTAGCACTGTGCCTATTACCCCACAAGAATTCGTGCTAATTAAATGTTTATCATTGTGCTAAATTCTGCTAAACTACATATATGACAAGAAAGCATATTCCGATACGGCTCAAGAATCTTGAGATCCTCATTCGTGAAGCTGGTTCGGCGGCGAGCTTGGCCCGTGCTGCGGGCACCAATAGCTCCTACCTCAGCCAGGTTCGAAATCAGTTGCCTACCAAGAAAGGAACACCACGAGGCATCGGGGATGATCTGGCTGCCAAGTTAGAGACGGCCATGAACAAGCCCCAGGGCTGGATGGACGAAGATCACGATAGTGAGGAGAGCATCGCCCTGGAGCGCGATGGCCCCAGTCGCGGCAATCACCATCCGTTAATCGCATGGGACCAGGTAGGAAAAGGGCAAGAAATATCCGAGGATAAACCGCCCCCTTACAATACCCAGCTCCTAATCTGCCCGGTCAAATGTAGCGAGGAGACGTTTGTGCTGCGAGTGCGCGGCGCCAGCATGGAACCAAAGTTCCGAGAGGGGGAATTGATTTTCGTCGACCCTCAGGCACCCGCCGAGCACGGGAACTATGTCGTCGTTCGTTTTGAAGCATCCAATGAAGTGACGTTCAAGCAATTGATCGTGGAAGAAGGCAAGCAGTATCTCAAGACGCTCAACCCTGATTGGCCTAATCGCATTATTGAGGTAACTGCAGATACCGTCTTGTGCGGTGTCATCATTTTCAAGGGAGAGGCGCTTTAAGTGCGTTTAGCACAGCGGTAAGAATTTCGCGGGAAGGATCGCTTGTTTCAGTGATTAGCTCAGTGCTAATCTTTTGCGAACTCCAATCTTACGAGCTTGTGTGACCGCGATGAACGATCTTCTTGACTACAGTGTGCCGCTACCAAAATGGATACGCGGCAAAAAGCTAACAGAGCTCACCGGTTTTCGCCTGGATGCACAGAAGCACAAGCGCATACAAGGCGTTTGGTTAGAGGGCGTTCACTGGGTGAAAGCGCCGGATGGCAACATCATGTACAACTGGCGCGCAATTGATGAATGGACGGAAAGTGGCTACCACTGACAAATCGACCGGCACATCGTCAGCAAAGTCATCCAAGACAGAACTGCCTGATGGCGTACAAGTTCACGGGGCCGCGATCCGTATCGATTTTCGGTATCGAGGGGTAAGGTGCCGCGAAACTTTGAAAGGCTTGCAGGTTACCAACGCCAACATCAAATTCGCTGAAAAAAAGCGTGCAGCGATTCTATTTGAAATTGGTCGCGGTACCTTTGACTATGCCAGCCACTTCCCCGACTCCAACCGCTGCAGCCAGTTCGGCAGCAATCCCCACCGTGACCGCACCGTTGACCAGGCCCTGGACCTCTGGCTGTCCGTCAAGAAAATCCGGACCGCACAATCAACCTATGTGAACTACAAATCCAAAGTTGAAAATCACATTCGTCCTCGCTGGGGCTCGCACAAGCTCGCTTCAATCACGAAGACAGAAATAGAGAAGTGGATTGCGCTGGATCTCATCGCGCTCTCTAATAAAACCATCAACGAAATCATGATTATTCTGCGCGGCATCTTCAAAGATGCAAAAGCTGATAACGTGCGCTACGACTCTCCCCTTGATGCGATCGATAACCTGCCGCTGGGTGATCGGGAAGATCCCGACCCCTTCACCCTGACAGAAATCGAAACCATCTTATCCACCCCGACGAAACGCGTGCAGGAGATCCACATGATGGGGTTTGCGTTCTGGTCGGGACTGAGAATCTCCGAGCTGATCGCGTTGGCCTGGGAAGATATCGACCTCGAGCGTGGGACGGTCAAAGTCTGTCGTGCCAGGGTGAACGGTACCTACAAGCAGACCAAAACCAAACGCTCCACCCGGGAGGTGGAACTGATCACACCTGCAATCGAATGGCTGAAACTACAACGCCCGCTCACGGAGGGATTGGCGCCGCGTCAGCTGAAGGTCATGTCGCGCGACAACAAGAAAAGTTCTTCCGAAAAAGTTCGACCCGTCTTTCTAAACAGTAATACCAAGCGGCCACACGAATCCGACGGGACGGTGCGAAATAACTTTTGGCGCGCCCATCTAAAAAAAGCCAAGGTGCGCTATCGCGGGCCGAACAATGCGCGTCACACCTTCATCAGCCAATTGCTGACCGCCGGCATTCCAAAGGAGTGGATTATTCGCCAGGTCGGGCACACCAGCACCCGCATGATCGATGAGCACTACGGCAAGTGGATATCCGAAGATGCCGCCGGCATGGCGGCATTCGTATCGGAAAAATTAGGGGTTTCTGAGAGTTTGGTCCCAAAATGGTCCCAAACCGAGGAGGGAAGAGATCTTATTCCAATGAAATCAACCCTTTATATGGCGGAGAGCGAGGGATTCGAACCCTCGATAGGGTATTAGCCTATACACCCTTAGCAGGGGTGCGCCTTCAGCCACTCGGCCAGCTCTCCAAATTGTGTTCCCTTTCGGGGTTCCCGCTGAGCCTGCGGCTCAGTAGGGGTGCGCGTTACTCGTCGCTTTGCTCCTCGCCCTTCGGGTCGCCCTGCGGGCGCTCCCTGCGCGACCTGCTGCCGCTCCGGGTCAGCCACTCGGCCAGCTCTCCAATTTGTGTTCCCTTTCGGGGTTCCTGCTGAACCTGCGGGCTCGTCAAAAACCGCACCAGCGCAGGCGCGGCATAATACCACAATCAGAACGAAATCAAAGTCATAGAGGGAACTGAGAAGGGATTATTCAGGCTTGTCGGCAGGGTCCGGCTCTTCGCCGTCCTGAATGCGTTCGTAGATTTCTTCGCGGTGCACGGCAATATCGCGGGGCGCATTAACCCCTATGCGCACCTGGTTGCCCTTGACGCCCAGCACGGTCACGGTGATCTCATCACCGACCATAAGTGATTCGCCTACTCTGCGAGTCAGTATCAGCATTCTGTTCTCCAAAAACAGCTATTACCGCCAGGCTTGCGCGGGCTAATGATAGTTTGTGACGCGCGCGACTACGGGTCACAAGTTACTTCCGATACAGTCAGTTTAGTTAACTGATCGTCAAGGGCCAGATTAGGAAGTGTACTTTCCCATTTCCGACGCCGTGTTCACTCGCTGGTTAGGCAGCGTTTTCGTCTCGCGGTTCCCCGTCGAGCCCGAAAGATGAGTGCAGGGCGCGCACGGCGAGTTCCAGGAACTTTTCCTCGATGATAACCGATATCTTTATTTCTGACGTGGTGATCATCTGGATATTGATGCCAACTTCTGCCAATGCGGCAAACATCTGGCTGGCCACCCCGGCATGAGAACGCATACCCACGCCCACGACGGAGACCTTGGCGATCTTGCTGTCGACACGCACTTCACGGGCATTGATTTCAGTGGCCACACGCTTGAGCACGTCCTCGGCACTGGGCAGGTCGTTACGCCCCACGGTGAAGGTAAAGTCGGTAGTACCGTCTTCAGCCACGTTCTGCACGATCACATCTACTTCAATATTGGCTTCGCCGATCGGGCCGAGGATATGGTGCGCAATACCGGGCATATCCGGTACACCAAGGATGGTTAGCTTGGCCTCGTCGCGATTGAAAGCGATGCCGGCAATAGTGGGCGTTTCCATTTCCGTGTCTTCCTCAAGTGTTATCAGCGTTCCGGGGCCTTCCTCGAAACTGTGCAGCACGCGCAGTGGTACGTTGTATTTTCCGGCAAACTCAACCGCCCGGATCTGCAGCACCTTGGAACCCATGCTGGCCATTTCCAGCATCTCTTCGAAGGTAATCTTGTCCAGGCGTCGGGCACCATCCACGATGCGTGGATCGGTAGTGTAGACGCCATCCACATCGGTATAGATCTGGCACTCATCAGCCTTCAGTGCCGCCGCCAGTGCCACCGCGGTAGTATCGGAACCGCCGCGACCCAGGGTGGTGATATTGCCATGCTCGTCCACACCCTGGAAACCGGCAACCACGATAACAAAGCCGGCATCGAGATCGGCGTGCAGGCGCTGGTCGTCAATCTCCCTGATCCGGGCCTTGGTATGGGCGTCGTCAGTGAGGATACGCACCTGGCTGCCATTGTAGCTCTTGGCTTTAACGCCACGCTTGTCCAGGGCCATCGACAACAGGGCTGTGGTGACCTGCTCCCCGGTAGAGACCAGGACATCCATCTCCCTCGGTACCGGACGCTCCTGTATTTCATTGGCCAGGCCGATGAGGCGGTTGGTCTCACCAGACATCGCCGAGACCACCACCACGACATCGTGGCCCTGCTCGCGGAAGCCGGCAACTTTCTCCGCCACCTGCTCGATGCGCTCGATAGAGCCCACGGACGTGCCACCGAATTTTTGTACGATTAAACTCATGTCATCTCGCTGATGCACGCCCCGCGGGCGTGCGCCTGTTAAATACCGCTGAAAAAAGCGGCGGTATTACACACCACTTCATACCTGAATTAAAGCCCCCCGCCTTCCGCACGCTCAGCTGCGGCGGGCGCAGGTCCTCAATTCAACTGACTTGTGTCGACACCCAGTCGGGTACCGCCTTCAGCACTGCCGGCAGTGCCGCTGCATCGGTGCCGCCGCCCTGGGCCATATCCGCACGCCCACCGCCCTTGCCGCCGAGGCGGCCGGCAAATTCACGCATCAGGTCGCCGGCCTTAACGCGATCGGTAAGGTCCGCGGTGACGCCGGCTGCGAGCGCAACCTTGCCATCGTTCACTGCCGACAGCAGCACCACGCCGGAGCCGAGCTTGTTCTTGACCTGGTCCAGGGTGTCGCGCAGCGATTTGGCATCAGCGCCATCCACGTTGGCGGCCAGCACCTTGAAGCCGGCAACGTCCACCGCCTCGGCAGTGAGATCGGAACCGGCGCCGGAGGCGAGCTTCTGCTTGAGCCGGGCGATTTCTTTTTCCAGGTCACGGTTCTCAGCGCGCAGGCCGGCAACTTTTTCGGCCACGTTGTCCGCCGTACCCTTTACCACCGCGCACACGGCGGTCACCTGCGCCTGCAACGCATCGATGTGGGCCAGCGCGTTGGCACCGGTCACCGCTTCAATACGGCGCACGCCGGCCGCCACGCCCGATTCTGCAGTAATGCGCAGCAGGCCGATATCACCGGTCCGGGACACATGGGTGCCGCCGCAGAGTTCCACGGAAAAATCGTTCTCGCCCATGGAGAGCACGCGCACCTCGTCGCCATACTTCTCACCGAAAAGCGCCATGGCCCCAGCATCAATGGCCTGCTCCATGGACATCAGCCGGGTGTTGACCGGCGTGTTGGCGCGCACCTGTTCGTTGACCAGGTTTTCGATTTCCTTCAATTGCGCCTCGGTCACCGCCTCGAAGTGCGAGAAGTCAAAGCGCAGGCGCTGCGAATCGACAAGCGAACCTTTCTGTTGCACGTGCTCGCCAAGCACCTTGCGCAGGGCGGCATGCAGCAGGTGTGTGGCGGAGTGGTTGAGACGGGTACGCTGGCGCAGGGTCTGGTCCACACGCGTGTCGAGCACGTCGCCCTTGTGCACACTGCCTTCCAGCACTTTCACGTGATGCAGGTGCTGGTCGGAAGCCTTGGTGGTGTTGGTCACTTCCAGTTTTACGCCGCGGGCCGTCATGAAGCCGGTGTCGCCCACCTGGCCGCCCGACTCCCCGTAGAAAGGCGTATTGGAAAGCACCACCACGCCCTCCTCGTCCGTTTCCAGGCTGTCGACCGGGGCGCCTTCCCTGAGCAATGCGGTCACAGTACCCTCGCCGTGAAGATCCTCATAGCCGGTGAATTCGGTGTGGCCGTCCAGTTTCAGGATGTCGTTGTAATCCACCTTGAAGCTGCCGCCCTCCTGCGAGCGCGAGCGCTGCTCGGCCATCGCCGCCTCGTAGCCGGCCATATCCAGACCCAGGCCACGTTCCCGGGCAATGTCACCGGTGAGGTCTACGGGAAAACCGTAGGTGTCGTAGAGCTTGAATACCACGTCGCCGGGAATTTCATCGCCCTGCAGGCCCTGCAAGGCCTCCTCCAGAATCTGCATGCCGTTATCGAGGGTGCGGGCGAACTGCTCTTCCTCGGTAAGCAGCGCTTTTTCAATCTGCGCCTGCAGTTTCAGCAGTTCCGGGTAGGCCCCGCCCATCTCCCCGGCCAGGGTCGACACCAGCTTGTAAAAGAAGGGCTCGCTGGCGCCCAGCTTGTTGCCGTGGCGCACGGCGCGACGAATGATACGGCGCAGTACATATCCCCTGCCCTCGTTGCCCGGCAATACGCCGTCGGCGACGAGGAAAGAGCAGGAGCGGATATGGTCCGCTATCACCCGCAGCGATTTGTGCTCCAGGTCGTCAACACCAATGATGTCGGCCGCGGCCTGGATCAGTGCCTGGAACAGGTCGATCTCGTAATTGCTGTGCACGTGCTGCATCACCGCGGCGATGCGTTCCAGGCCCATGCCGGTGTCAACCGAAGGCGCAGGCAGTGGGTGCATCTCCCCGGAGGCATCGCGATTGAACTGCATGAACACCAGGTTCCAGATCTCGATATAGCGGTCGAGATCGTCATCGGCGCTGCCGGGGGGGCCGCCGGGCACATCCGGGCCGTGGTCGTAGAAAATCTCCGAGCAGGGGCCACAGGGGCCGGTATCGCCCATCTGCCAGAAGTTGTCTTCATCCAGGCGGGAAATGCGTTCCCGCGGGAAGCCGATCTCTTTGACCCAGATCTCCTCGGCCTCGTCGTCGGAGACATGGCAGGTCACCCACAGGCGTTCCGGCGGCAGGCCCAGCGTGCCGGTGAGGAAATCCCAGGCAAACTGGATCGCCTCGCGCTTGAAATAGTCGCCAAAACTGAAGTTGCCGAGCATTTCAAAGAAGGTGTGGTGCCGGGCCGTGTAGCCCACGTTTTCCAGGTCATTGTGTTTACCGCCGGCGCGCACACAGCGCTGGCTGGAAGCGGCGCGAACGTAGGGGCGAGGGTCGGCTCCCAGGAACGTGTCCTTGAACTGGTTCATGCCCGCGTTGGTAAACAGCAGCGTGGGATCATTGGCCGGCACCAGGGAACTGGAGGGAACCCGGGTGTGTCCCTGCTGCTCAAAAAAGTCCAGGAAAGCCTCGCGTATTTCTACGGTCTTCATAGTTTGTCTCGTTGTTGTGCGGGCGGGACGCTTCAGCCCGCCATGTGTCCTTCCGGGAACGCTGCGCCGGCCAGGATATGCAGGTGCAGGTGGAAGACGGTTTGCCCGGCACCTTCACCGTTATTGATAATGAGGCGAAACGCGTCCTGTACACCCAGTTGTTCAGCCACTTTACCGGCGGCCAGCAGCAAATGGCCCAGCAAGGCCTGGTCTGCATCGACTGCATCTACCAGACGGGGAATGCCGCGCTTGGGAATCACCAGCACGTGCACCGGCGCCTGCGGTGCGATGTCATTGATAGCGATACAGTGCTCGTCTTCGTAGAGCAGGTCTGCGGGAATCTCACCGGCAATGATCTTGCCGAAAATCGTGTCTGACATCGCCCTACCCCAGCTTCTCATCTGCAGTGAGCTGTCGCGCCTCGGATTCCAGCATCACCGGTATGCCGTCGCGCACCGGATAGGCCAGGCCGGAGGCCTTGCATACCAGTTCCTGTTTTTCCTCATCGTATTCCAGCGGCGCCTTGCTTACCGGGCACACCAGGATACTGAGCAACTTCTTGTCGATCATAAGCAATCGGACCCTGTTCAAAGGGCGAGCATTATACGGCTTTTTGTGCGCACCGCATATCGGGTGCGCGGCGATTGCGGCGGGGTTTGACGGCGTTGCTGCGGTGCGGTTGGACGGCGTTTCAGGGCTGGTCCGGGGCGTCCGCTTCGACAACCATTTCCGGCACCAGCAGCTGCGGGTCAACGCGCTCGTTGCGCCAGCTCATGCGCCAGTCCAGGTGCGGCCCGGTGGCCCTGCCGGTGGCCCCGACCTCGCCGATCAGCTCACCCGTGCGCACCTCCTGCCCCACATTCACGTGCAGCTTGCTCATGTGCAGGAAGGAGGAAGACAGGCCGAAACCGTGATCCAGTATGACGGTCCCGCCAGAGTAGAACAGGTCCGGCTGCGCCAGCGTCACCACGCCGGAACTGGGCGCGTACACCGGCGTACCCGTTGGCACCGCCACGTCAACACCATAGTGGGGGTTGCCCGGCTTGCCGTTGTAATAGCGCTGGCTGCCATACACCCCGGAAATCCGGCCGGTAGCCGGCCAGGCGAAGCCCGCCAGGGCATCCTGCAACAGGTCCGGACGCTGCAAGCGCTGCCCCTTGGCGGCGCGCACCAGTGCGCGCTCCCGGGCGATGCGATCGAGGTGCTCCGGTGACGGGGTAACCGTCTTTTGCGGTACGCCTTCTACCCGGGAAATGCGGTACTCGCGCTTGCGGATGGGCAGGGACTGGCGACAGGGCTGCTCACCTTCTATCACCAGTTCCGCGCTGGCCGCCGCGTCCCGGCCGAAAGCGGCGAAGAAAGTGCCATCAGCGAGTACATCCAGCGTGTTGCCGTCCAGGCTGACCGCGCTATCGGGAGTTGTTTTTCCCCAGACCAGCCCGCCCTGCACCAGGTTGCCCTGCAACGGCGGGCAATTGGCGCTGGCCGCCATCGAACCGGCCAGCACTGTGAACGCAACTATCAGGTATTTCATCAATGTCTCCGCAAAGCTTGCCGTGATCACACCACGGTCACAGCGCAACATTATCACGCGCCGTGGGGTCACCGACAACGCCTGCGGCAGGGACCAATCCATCTCACTTTGGCAAAGGCAGCGCCATAGCCATAGAATGCGCCTTATGGGACGTTACAGACCACCGCGCCGGCGCGGCTCCGCCTACATCACCCCCGAAGGTGAGGCCGCATTGCGCACAGAGCTACACCAGCTCTGGAAAGTCGAGCGCCCGCAGGTTACCCACGCGGTGCACGAAGCGGCCAAGAACGGCGACCGCTCGGAAAACGGCGACTATATATACGGCAAGAGACGCCTGCGCGAGATCGACTCGCGGGTACGTTTTCTCAATAAACGGCTGGACGAACTGGAAGTCGTCGCGCGCCCGCCTGACGACACCAGCAGGATCCGCTTTGGCGCCTGGGTCACCCTCGAGGATACTGGTGGCGAGGAGAAGCGCTGGCGCATTGTCGGCCCCGATGAGTTTGATTTGCGCGCGGGCAGACTGAGCATGGACTCCCCCATGGCCCGGGCAATGCTGGGCAAAGGGGTGGATGATGAGGTGGTAGTGCACAGTCCCGCGGGAGAGCAGGTGTTTTACATTGTCGACATCAGCTACGACTGAACCCCAACCTGCAGCGCCCGCCACGACAACCAGCCGCGGCCAGGCACACTATGCGCTGCTGGTACTGCTACTTGCCTACATCCTGTCGTTTATCGATCGCAACGTCATGGCCGTACTGATCGGCCCCATACGCGAGCAGTTCGCCATTACCGACTTCCAGTACAGCCTGCTGCATGGTTTCGCTTTTTCGATGTTCTATATCGCCCTGGGACTGCCCATCGCCCGGCTCGCCGACCACTCCAATCGCAAGTGGATCATCACCATTGGCGTATTCCTGTGGAGCCTGATGACCTGCCTTTGCGGCACGGCCAAAAACGTGCAGACGCTGTTCCTGGCGCGCATTGGCGTGGGCGTGGGGGAAGCCGCGCTGTCTCCGCCGGCGTACTCGCTGCTGGCGGATATGTTCGACCCCGAGCACCTGCCCCGCGCCATCGCGGTCTACACCCTGGGCATCACCCTGGGCGGCGGGCTGGCCTACATCATCGGCGGCGCTGTGTTCCAGCACTTCGCCGCCAGTGGGCCGGTCTCCCTGCCCCTGCTGGGAGAACTCAGCGCCTGGCAGATGACCTTCATCGCGGTCGGCGTGCCGGGTTTCCTGGTGGTCGGGCTGCTGGGCTTTGTGCACGAGCCGCGCAGCAGCGCTGCCCGTTCCATACGCAATCGGGACTGCGCCACATCCGAAAGCCCTGCTACCCCGCAGCCAGGCCTTGCCGATATCGGCAGGCAACTGCGCCAGCACTGGCGCGCCTACCTTGGCCTTATAGGTTCCATGTCCATGCTGGCTATTCTTGGCTACGGCACTATGGCCTGGTATCCGGAGTTCATGCTGCGCACCTATGCCGTCGAGCGTGCCGCTGTGGGCGGCCAGTTCGGGCTGATTTTCATTGTTGCCGGCAGCATCGGTGCCCTGGCAGGTGGGTGGAGTGTCAAGCCACTGGCGGACAGCGGACACAGTGATGCCCCCATGCGCATCATCATATTGTGTGCCCTGCTCTGGCTGCTGCCGGCCTGCCTCGGACCGCTGGCACCTTCACCCTCACTGGCGCTGGTGGCCGCTGGGCCGATCCTGTTTTTCCTCAACGCCTACTTCGGGGTCGGGATCGCCGGCGTGCAACTGATCACCCCCGAGCGCATGCGCGCCCAGGTGTCCGCGCTGATGCTGTTTTCCACTAACCTGTTCGGGCTGGCATTTGGCCCCAGCGCGGTAGCGCTGCTCACTGATTTCCTGTTCGCAGATGATGCCGCGCTGCGCTACTCGCTTGCGCTGCTGCCCGCCGTGGTCTGCCCGCTTGCCGCCGTGCTGGGCTGGCAGGGACTGGCCGGCTACCGCCGCGCACTGAACGCGACAGCGGCGGGCGCCAGGGCAACATCGTCAGCCGATAGGGACGCCTAGAAGCGATACTCCAGGCCTACTGAAGCCGTGCGCGGCTTGTTCGGACGTGCGCCATCGGGCAGGCGCGACACGATGGCGCGCTCGTCCAGCAGGTTCTCGACTTTGAGGAACACCACAGCGCTGTCGTTCATTTCATAGCGGCTGATGTAGTCCAGCACAAACAGGTCCTCACTCTGGTCACGGGCGTCGCCGCCGACGCAGCCCACACTCATGCACAGCTCGTCGATGTACTTGGCCACGGCGTAGTTGTTCCAGCCGCTGGCGGACTCGAGACCCAGGCGCAGGCTGAAGGCGTTTTCAGGAATCGAGGCCAGCTGGTCGCCCTTTTCAAAGCCTTCATCGGGGTTATCTTTACTGATCTCGGCGTCAGTGTAGGTGTACATGACGTCGAGCGGCATGGTGAACGCGCCCAGTGCAAAACTGGTGCCCGCCTGCAATTCCAGGCCGGCGATAACCGCTTCACCGGTATTGAACGAGCCCGAGGTGGAGCCGTCGGAGCAGGGGTTGGCGTTGGAGCAGTTCTCGGTCTTGTTGTCGAAGTCAGAGTAGAAGCCGACGGCCTCCACGAACCAGGCGCCGCGATAACGCACACCCGCTTCGTAGTTGACGCTGGTCTCCGGCTCCTCGAACGATTGGGCACCACCACCAAGGGGAGAGAAGCCCTTGTGCACACCACCCAGCACCTGCCAGGCATCGCTCAGGTCGTAGGTAAAGGAAGCGCCCGGCAGCCACTCGTCGTTATCGTTGCTGCGGCGGCTGTTGAGCTCATTGCGTTCCGGGTCAGCGTATTCCTTGCGCTCAGACTCCACGTCTTCCCAGCGCAGTGCCAGGTTCAGATTCAGCGCATCGGTCACCTGCCAGGCATCTACTACCCACAGGGAGGTGGCATCGGCCTTTTCCAGGCGATTGTCACTGCCGGTAGGCTGTTTGATGCCGGTGAAAACCAGTTCGCCATTCACCTGGTCGTAGTACTCAACAGGCTGGAAGCGATCCATTTCATCTTCATGAATACGACCACCGAGAGCCAGCTGATGGCTACCCAGGGCAACATCGAAATTCAGTTCAATACCCCTGGACTCGTATTCGCGGTTGTTGTGCTTGTAGGCCAGGTCCTGGAAATCTTCGCTGCCGTCGAGCACACCCTGGGCGAAGGCGTCACCGTCATTGGCAGCCTCTATCAGGCTGCCACCGCCACTGAGCTTGAACCAGTCGCGGGCAAACTCGTTGTAGTACCCGGTAGCGGTCATGTTCACGTTATCCGCCAGGCGCAGCCGGTAAACCAGGTTGTAGCCCTGATGGTCGTTGTCCATCTGGTCGGGGGCTGACAGGCCGTAGCGTCTGTCCTCATCACGGTCAAAATCGGTGTCGGTCAAACCGAGGTAGGTCTCATCCGAGGTTTCCTCTGAGTACTGGGCCTTGAAATTCAGGCTCTGCAGTTCTGTCTCCCATGCCAGCTTGACCACGTAATCCTGTATGTCATAACCGGTATCGTCACTGCTGCGATCGATTTCCTTGAAGCCGTCACTGCGGCGCTGGGCTGTTTCCACCAGGAACCCGAAGTTGCCACTGCGGGCACCGTAGTTTGCCAGCAGGTCCGCCTCTCCGTTCTGGCCATAGGCCAGTTGCAGGGCCCCGGCGCTGTCCTCGGGTATGGGGGTAGACACCAGGTTGACCACACCACCGGTAGTCTGGGGACCGTAACGCAGCAAGGATGCGCCTTTCAGCACTTCCACACTGTGCATGCGGCTCATGGTCGGGAAGTAATAAGCTGAGGGATTGGAATAGGGGGCAGGCGCGATCATCACACCGTCTTCCATCAGGGTTACCTTGGAGGAGCGCTCTGCGGTGGCGCCGCGAATACCGATATTCGGCCGCAGGCCGTAGCCGTCTTCCTCCTGTATATAGATGCCGGGCACGGTTTTGAGCAACTGGTTGATGTCCCGCGCGGCCTCAATGGATATCTGTTCGTAATCCACCACTGAGCCCGTACCCGCCAACAGGCGCGCCTGTTCCTTGTCACCGATGATGGTGACCTCTTCTATAGCGTTGGTGTTGGTGTTGGCAAAAGCCTGGGCGGTCAGTGCTGCGCCCACGGCGGCAGCCAGTATCCGTTGTTTCATGCTATCTCCGGGTGGTTGTGCAAATGATTCGCGAGGATAGTATTGCCAATCATTCTCATTTACAAGCGTAGATGGGATTAATTCTCATATACGGATTCAGCTCACCTCGGGGGATTCGGGCAAGGGGGCCTGAGAGCCGGGGAATAAAAGCTTGGCGGGTAGCGCAACCCCGGTGCAGGATTTGCGCCCGTCGCTGGCGCACAGCAGGCGCGACGATGCGAACCCGGGCGGAGTTCAGGCGCAGTTAGCGGCCGCTTGAAGGCATTCGAGGGGAGCGTGCTGTGGCTCCCCGGGGCCAGTGCCCATAAGTTGCCCACATCCGGCCTGATCACCTTCGCGAGCATACGCCGGCGCCGCAGTTTGCACTGCGGGCCGGCTCAATACATGCAGCTAGCCGCCGGGCGTATAACCGTCCACGGTGCAGGGCAGGCTGGGGTCGCAGGTATCGACGAAGCGCCCTACCCCGTCCGGCATCAGGAAGAAGTGTTTCTGCTCCTGGGCGACAGGGTCCTTGCGCGGCCGGCTGTGCGGATCCTCGCCAAAGTCCGGCTCAAACGGAGGCGTATTGGTGATGGGCGGCGCCGCAGAACCGCCATTTTCAGCACCGCCGCCAACCGGGCCATTATCCCAGATCGAGATAGCCGAACCGCGATAGACACCGGCAGGCACCGGTTCCAGGTCGACATACGGGTTGCTGTCCGGGTGACGCCCAGGCTCCGTTGCCGGCACCCGCAGGCGCGCGCCAATGGCCCGGGCCATGGACTCCGCTGCCCACATGCTCACCTGGTGATCGCCAAAGGCCACCTGCAGTAACACTGCATGGGAGGGCGTATTGGGCAGCGTATTGTTCTCGATGTGGTAGACATAACCGCTGGACTCGGCGCGGTCCCACAGCATCTGCGCGAAGGAAAGCAGGAAGCCCTGGTCCTTGATACTGGGATAGCCGCCACCGCCGTCGCCGGTGCTACTGCCGCTGAAGAAGGGCTTGTAGATATCGAAGTCGATGCTGCGCCGCAACAGGAAACTGTAGGCCATGCCCGGCACCCCGAGTACACCCCGGGTTACATCCTGGATAACACCCATCAGTGCGCCGCCGAGAATACCGCCCTGGCTGTTGCCGTCGTAATAGACCACGGAATTGTCGAACACCGGCACGCCGGCTGACTGGAACGCCTCGTGCGCGGCGAAACCGGCCTCGTGCTTGAGCAGCCGGCCCAGGAACATGAAGTTGAGCATGCCCTGCTGCTGGCGGTCGAAGAATGCGGGTATCAGGCTGAAGTCCTGCAGTACCTGGATAGCGAAGCCTGCGTCCTCGCTGGCAAAGCCGCTCCAGTCGGTGGCGCAGAACATCATCCGGTAATCATCCGCCATGATGTCCACATTGTTGCCAGTGCCGCCCTGCACTTCCCCGGCGCTGCCGAGCAGGCCGTGACCGTAGAGCGAGGGGCGCGCCTGCGCCTTGGGCGGCTGGCTGAAGTCCTCGCTCACCGAGCGCGGAATGCGGCAGAAAAACCTGGCCGTAAACAGGTTGTCGCCACCGAGGCGATCGGGCAGACCGTCATCGGGCTCGGCATAGTAGAAGTTGGAGCCCGGGCCACCCTCGTCGGAGTCGAGAAAGTTGGGTACCGAGAAGGTGCCGGCCACTTCCCGGCTGATTTGCTCGTCCTCTCCTTCCTGGCAGCCGTCGTCGCCACAGGGCGCAAATTCATTTACCTCGGTAACCTCGAACATGGGCGCGGATCCGCCGAGATCAGCAAAAGCCTCATCGCGAATGTGCAGCAGGCGCTCGGTGATATTCTCCACCGATGCGATATTGAAATCCCAGGCCAGGTAGAGCGCATCCCGGTCAATGCCGGCATCGGCCAGGGTGTCAAAGATGTCCTCCATGGCCGCGCGGCGATCCTCAATGGCATCGTTATCCGTCAAGGTGCCGTCACGGTAGGCACGAAACACCTCCGGCGCCTCGATCAGTTCACCGTCCCCGTCACGCAGGTTGCGCAGCGCAACGATATAGTGCCCACCGCGATCAAACTGCTGCATCGGGCGAATGAGTAAAGCCTGTTCGGCGGGGTCGTCCGTATTGGCGTCCAGTTCGGCGAAGATCAGGTGCCGCTCGCCAGTATCGGCATTGATTACCACGATGGGCGCATCCGGGTCGCGGGACGTGGCCAGGTCAGTAATCGCCGTGGCGCCGGTTTGCGCCAGGTCAATTCCGGGCACCTGCAGCATCACCAGTTGCGAAGGCGAAAACCCGTCATTGCGATTCCACTGCGTCGGGTCGACATGCACGCCCTGCTTGTTGGCAGGCAGCGACTCGGCGACCAGGTTGACCCGCAGGCCGGTGCGGGTGGATTCATCCGCTACGGTGAACGCGCTGCTCGGCCAGGGAAACATGCAGTTGACGGCATCGAGTATTTCGCAGCGCTCGGCATTGGGGGTTTCAATGCTGATCAGCGGCGGCGATGACGGCCTGTCGCTGCTGTCGGAGCAGGCACTGAGCGCTGCCACCAGTAACGGCACGAACCATAAACGACTGCATGGGTGAGGTAATGTCATGAGAAAACTCCGTTTTTATTGTCTGCTACAGTCTAGCCGAAAAATAGTAAGCCATCGCCGCTGTGGGCGGCATGATCAACATCAACCCCTTTGCGCTAAAGCCGCAGCGCGGCGATGCGCTCCCGCAGGGCCGGCAACACCCGCTGTTCAAACCACGGATTGCGCCGCAACCACAGTGTGTTGCGCGGCGAGGGATGTGGCAGGGGGAAATACCGCGGGCCAAACTCCTGCCAGCGCCTGACACGTTCGGTCAGCGTTTCCCGCGGCGCGTCCAGGTAGTATTGCTGGGCGTAATTGCCGACCAGCAGCACCAGCTCCAGCCCCGGCATATGGTGCAGCAGTTGCGCATGCCACAGGCGAGCACACTCCGGCCGCGGCGGCAGGTCTCCCGACTTGCCTTTGCCCGGGTAGCAGAAGCCCATCGGCACAATCGCAATGCGACTGGCATCGTAGAACACCTCGGGCCTCAGTTGCAGCCAGCTCCGCAGGCGGTCGCCACTGGGATCGTTCCAGGGGATGCCCGTGGCATGCACGCGGGTACCCGGCGCCTGCCCCACAATCAGCAGCCGTGCGGTGACACTGGCGCGCAATACCGGGTTGGCACCGAGCGGTAGCGCGGGCTCACAGTGACGACAGTCCCTGACCCTGGCCAACAGGTCGTCCAAAGTGCCGTCTGGTGCGTATTGTTCAGGCATAGCGTAAGAATTCGGGGCATACACAGTTTATTGGCTATGGGCTTTTAGGCTGGTACTATCGCGCCCGTCTACGACGCCCACTTGCAACCCCACTGCGTTAGCCGGAGCACTTATGAGCCGTCCGTCCCTTTTTGAGCTGGAAAACCACTCGGACTTCATCCAACGCCATATCGGTCCCACTGTCAAACAGCAGGAAGAAATGGCACGCACACTGGGGTATGACAGCCTCGATGCGCTCATAGACGACACGGTGCCGGCAGCGATTCGCCGGCAGGCCCCAATGGACCTGCCCGCGGCCCAGACCGAGCAGGCCGTGCTGGGCCACCTGCGGTCACTGGCACAGCAGAACGTGGTCAATAAATCCTATATCGGTACCGGCTACCATGACACCTATACCCCTGCCGTCATCCAGCGCAATGTGCTGGAGAATCCAGGCTGGTATACCGCCTACACACCCTACCAGCCGGAGATATCACAGGGCCGCCTGGAAGCGCTGCTGAGCTTCCAGCAGATGGTCATCGACCTGACCGGCATGGATCTGGCCAACGCCTCCATGCTCGATGAAGGCACCGCCGCGGCGGAGGCCATGACGCTGCTGCACCGGGTCAACAAGAAGAACCGTAGCAACGTGTTCATCGTGGCCGAGGACTGCCACCCGCAAACCATCGCGGTGGTCAAAACCCGCGCGGGCGTGCTCGGCATAGAGGTCGTGGTAGGCGAGCCCAATGCGCTGCTGGCAGAGCACCAGGCCTTCGGCATGCTGCTGCAATATCCCGGCACCTATGGCCATCTTGAGGATTTATCGCCGCTTATCGAACAGGCGCACTCGGCACAGACGCTGGTCACGGTAGCCGCCGATATCATGGCCCTGCTGATGGTGAAGTCGCCGGGCGCGCTCGGCGCCGACGTGGTGGTGGGCAACACCCAGCGCTTTGGCGTACCCATGGGCTTCGGTGGGCCGCATGCCGCATTCTTCGCCACCCGTGATGCCTACAAGCGCTCCATACCCGGGCGTATTATCGGCGTGTCCGTGGATCGCCGGGGCAACCAGGCCCTGCGCATGGCCATGCAGACCCGGGAACAGCACATCCGCCGCGAGAAAGCCACCAGCAACATCTGCACGGCCCAGGCCCTGCTGGCGATCATGGCGACGTTCTATGCCATGTATCACGGGCCCGAGGGGCTGCGCCGGATCGCTGAGCGCATCCACCGCCTCACTGCGATCTTTGGTGCCGGCATGCGGGAGATGGGCCTGGCCGCAGAGAACGCCCAGTTCTTCGACACCCTCACCTTCCACGTGGGTGAACGCCAGCAGGCCATTGTCGAAGCCGCACTACGACATGGTATAAACCTTCGCGTCATCGGCGGCGAACGCCTGGGCGTAGCGCTGGATGAGACCACCTCGGCTGCGGATGTAGAAACCCTGTGGCAGGTGTTTGCCGACGGCGACCTGCCGGATGTGAGCGCACTGGACAAGGCGATCGACGGCGAACCGGGGATACCTGGCGAGCTGTCCAGGCACATGGACTACCTCCAGCACCCCCTGTTCAATGATTACCACTCAGAAACCGAGATGCTGCGCTACATGCGCTACCTGGAAGACAAGGACATTGCCCTCAACCGGGCCATGATTCCGCTGGGCAGTTGCACCATGAAGCTCAACGCCACCACCGAGATGCTGCCGGTGACCTGGCCCGAATTTGCCGGCCTGCACCCCTTTGCACCTGCAGACCAGACCCGCGGCTACCAGGCCATGATCGGCGAACTGGAACACATGCTGTTGCAGGCCACCGGCTACGACGCCATTTCCATGCAGCCCAACGCGGGCTCGCAGGGCGAGTACGCGGGCCTGCTGGCGATCATGCGTTACCACCAGAGCCGTGGCGACGCGCAACGCAATATCTGCCTGATACCCTCGTCAGCCCACGGCACCAACCCCGCATCTGCGGCGCTCGCCGGCATGAAGGTGGTGATCGTCGAATGTGACGACCAGGGCAATGTGGACATGGATGACCTGCGCCTCAAGGCCGGGCGCCACACCGACGACCTGGCCTGCATCATGGTCACCTACCCGTCCACTCACGGTGTGTTCGAAGAGTCCATTATCGAACTGTGCGCAATCGTGCACCAGCACGGCGGCCAGGTCTACGTGGACGGCGCCAACCTGAATGCACTGGTGGGTATAGCCGCGCCGGGCAAGTTCGGCGCTGACGTATCGCACCTCAACCTGCACAAGACCTTCTGCATCCCCCACGGTGGCGGTGGTCCCGGTATGGGCCCGATCGGCGTGGGCGCGCACCTGCAACCGTTCCTGCCCAGCCACCCGGTGGCCCCCGTACCGGGTGTGGACGCGGGCAATGATGTGGTCTCTGCCGCCCCGTATGGCAGCGCCTCGATACTGCCCATCTCCTGGGCCTACATCGCCCTGATGGGCGCACAGGGCCTCGAACTGGCCACCAAAGTGGCCATCCTCAACGCCAACTACATCGCCCACCGGCTGAAAGACCACTACCCGATCCTGTACACCGGCACCACTGGCAACGTGGCCCACGAGTGCATCATTGACATCCGCCCGCTCAAGGAAGCGTCCGGCGTCACCGAAGAAGACATTGCCAAGCGACTTATCGATTACGGCTTCCACGCCCCCACCATGAGCTTCCCGGTAGCCGGCACGCTGATGGTGGAGCCTACCGAGTCGGAGTCACTGTTTGAACTGGACCGTTTCTGCGACGCGCTGATTGCGATCAGGCAGGAAATTGAGGCCGTACAGGCCGGTAAGCTGGATGCCGGGGACAACCCCTTGTGCAACGCGCCCCACACCCTGGCGGATGTGGCGGCAAGCACCTGGGAGCACCCCTACTCGAGGGAACTGGCTGCTTACCCGGTGGCGTCACTGCGGCGCTACAAGTACTGGCCTCCGGTCAATCGGGTGGACAACGTTTACGGTGACCGCAACCTGTTCTGCGCCTGCCCGGCGATCGACAGCTACAGGGAAGAAGCCTGAGGCGGAGAACGCGGCCCCGGCTGCAGCGGCGCGGGTCCGTCCCTCAGCACCCTGAACCTAAAGCTGTGCCGGTCAGTTCACCACCAGCACATCGGCTGCGGTATGGTCGAGTATTTTTTCTGAGGTATTGCCAACCACGCTGCCCTTGATGCCGCTGCGCCCCACTGTGCCGATGATAATCAGGTCCACGGCGATGTCGTCTGCCAGCTGGCTGATCACCGGCGCCGCGGAACCCTTGATCACGTGGGCGTGTTCCAGTGGCGCACCGCAGATCCTGGCCAGTTCAGCCTGCTCCAGCGGGTGGTTACTGTCGTGGTAGGCGCTGACGAAGTGCGCATCCGAGCCGTAGGCATCGGTAAAGTTCTGCGCAAAACTGATGATCAGGTTGTTGAGTTTCCTGTGCGCTGCATCAGTGGCCTCGGCATTGACCGCCGCCAGTACGCGGCGATGACTCCAGTCACGCCTGTCTTTCACTAGCAAAACCGGGCACGAGGCCAGCCGCAACAGGGTAAAATCCGAGGTCGGGCGCATCGCGCGCTGCACATCGCGGTGCTCGAAGGAATTCTTGAATATCATGGATGCACCACAGCGTGCCGCCGCGCGCACCGCCGCCTCGCTCCAGGCATCATCCCATTCGAGCTCTTCCACCGCCTCGATACCTGCGTCCTGGCAGCGCAGCAGGAATCCCCTGAGCATATCCGCTACCCGCTGTTCGCAGGCCTCCCTGTCGTCGCCGGCGAGCGCGCTGGTCAGGCAGGCATAGAGATGCAAGCGGGTGCCGGTCATCTTCGCGGATTGCAGGCCGCGCTCGAACGCAGCCTGTTCTTCAGTGGTAGGGTCCAGGAGGACAAAGATCTTGTTGAGCACCATGCGCGTCGGTTCCCGCCAGTGAGCAGTTCATTATTTCGGGTAATGATGACCGCAGAGCTGGTGTCATGAGTTGACGCGGGTCAAGGTTTAGTCAGCTGGCGCGCGACCGCCCCGCCGACTCCGCCGCAGTCTGCGAAAACAGACCGCAGCGGCGTTTCAGTCCTGCAGCCCGAGCACGCCCCGGGCGTACGCCAGGGCAGACAAGGCGTCAACGCGCACGCTGTAGGCCTCGAGAAACAGCTTGCCGACGACCCGGCCCCCGGGATCGATCACGATGGCGCCCGGATGCGGAATCCCATAAGCATCGTCTCCCGGCTGGTAGGACTCGTTGAGAATACCCAGGGTCTTGAAACTGAGTGCGTCAACGTCGTGCAGTATCGGGTACTGGATATCCCATTTGTCGATGAAGGCCTGCTGCAGCGCCGGGGCGTCATAGGTGATCGCGACCACACCAATCCCGGCCTCGTCGTAAGCCGCCTTGTGCTGCTGCAGTTCAATCATCTGCTTCATACAGTAGGGGCACCAGTCGGCCGAGCGCGTGGCTACCAGCATGGTTCCGTTTAAGCCTGCAAATTCTTGCAAGCCCCGCACGGGCCGCCCCTGCCAGGTTGCATTGACGCCGGGAAACGTCGAGCCCAGCTGTGGGCCCGGGTCAAAGTCGTCCTCGTCAGCGGTGACAAACATATCTTTGGTGAGCGCATCATAGGCCGCCTGCTTCGCCGGCTCGCGAAAGAGCAGTAACAATACGGCCGCCGCCAGCAACAGAAACAGGACAACGACAAGGGCTTTCTTCATTACAACGGTCTCAGTCAGGTTAGACGGGGTGGCGACATCCAGGTTTATCGACCCGGGGTATTGATGTCCGCGGCGATGGCTTCTGGCAATTCGGCCTGCGCGACCAGCACACGCACGAGTCGGAAAGTGCTTCCCGAGAGTACTATGACGCCCCTTATATTGCGACCGATGCGAGCCGGTGAGAGCCCAGGCCAGGCCGCACCCGTGGGCCACGGGTCGCCCCGGCGCCAGTCGGCGCAGTTAATTTCAGGCTATCGCTGATATCGCCTTGAATACTGTCGCCCAAACAGCATAATACGGCGTCGCCCGCTGGTCGCGGTCAGCCCTCGTACAACCCGAAAGTAATTGATGACCCAAGCCCTCCCCCAGGTTTCCCTTGGCAGTTCGCGACTGGTGCGCGTACTGACGGATATGCAGGCAACGAAAACAGAGGTTTCGCACCGCCAGTTTACCGAGCGCCTGGGACACTGGATCGACTTTGCCGATTCCATCAGCCTGTGGCAGGCACACGACCGGGAACTGAGTGTAGAAGACGAATCGGTGTCCAGCTTTGCCGCCGGCGTGACCGAAGAGTTCCTGCGCGCACGCAGCCGCATAGTACAGGCGGCAATGCGCAGTTTTTTCCCTGGCTCGGGGCCGAGCAGGATTCGCTGGCCGGAGCAGGACAACGCCCCGGCAGATGTCGAACTGGCGGTAACACCCTGCCTCAAGTTCTACCAGCAGCAGCAGGCAGACGTCGACAGCAAGGTGCGAGGTTTGCACCTGCGCACGCGTGCTGCCGTGTCCACACTTTCGGTCAGGCTGGCGCGTATCTGCGCTATTGACGCGGCACTGGCGGACGCGCTGGCGCTCCATGCACGTCGCCAGCTGGCCAGCGTACCCGCCCTGCTGGAACAGCGGCTGCGTTACCTGTTCGCGCAGTACCGGGATGCCACGGCAGCGGGCACTGACGCCGACGCGGGGTGGCGAGAAACCCGCGAGCAGTTTCGCCGCGAGACCCAGGGCCTGCTGCTGGCGGAAATCGAAGCGCGACTCCTGCCCGCGCTGGGTTTGATCGAAGCCATTAACCAAGAGATTCACGATGAAGACTAACCTGATGTTTACCACTGCCGCCTTACTTGGTGCCACTGCCATCGCCTGGATGGGCGCCGGGTTTATCGGCGCCAACCCCCTGGCACTGCTGGTGACTGTAGTGATAGCTGGCGTGTATGCACTGGGCCTGGTCGAACTGCTGCAATTCAGGCGCGCCACAGCTGGCCTGAGAGCGGGCCTGGCGGAGGTCCGCGAAGCAGACGATTTTGACTTGCAGCCATGGCTGGCCAAGCTTCCTCCCGCGCTGCAGAGCAGCGTCGCGCAGCGCGTGGAAGGCGAGCGTGTGGGCCTGCCAGCACCGGTATTCACACCTTACCTGGTCGGGCTTCTGGTGATGCTGGGCCTGCTGGGCACGTTTATCGGCATGGTCGACACCCTGCAGGGTGCTGTCACTGCGCTGCAGGGCAGTACCGAGCTTGCCGCCATTCGCGATGGCCTGGCCGCCCCGATACAGGGCCTTGGGCTGGCTTTCGGCACCTCCGTGGCCGGCGTTGCCGCCTCCGCCATGCTGGGGCTCAATGGCACGCTGAGCCGCCGCGAGCGCATGCTGGCGACGCGCGAACTGGATCGCAACATCAGCGGGCCGCTGCGGCGCTACTCCCTGCACCACAATCGCCAGCAAACCTTCCTGGCCATGCAGCAACAGGCGGATGCGCTGCCGGCGGTGGCGCGGCAGCTGGGCGACATGGCGGACAAGCTGGGACAGCTGGGCGAACGCCTGGGCCACGACCTGGCTGCGAACCAGCAACTGTTTCACCAGCAGGCGCAACAACAGTATGGCGAGCTCGCTGACTCGGTGGGACGCTCATTGCGCGATGCACTCGCTGACAGCGGGCGGCTCGCCGGTGAAAGCATCAGCCCTGCAGTTGACGCGGCAATGCAGCAGGTCACGGCCAGCGCACGCGAAACCCACGAGCAGCTGCGTTCGCTGGCCGCAAGCTCGCAGCAACAGCGTGCGGACGACGAGGCGGACTGGCTGCGCGTGCAGGGCGAGCGTATGCAGGCATTGACTGCGGCGCTGCGCGAGGACCTGGGCAAGGCAACCGGAAATGTGCAGGCTGAACTCGGCCAGCTGCGGGCTGACCAGGCTAAACGCGATCTTGCCGTAAGCGAACGCCTGCAGGACATCCAGCGCAACAGCGCCCAGCAACTGGAGACCCTCGGTGCCGACACCGCGCGCTCGCTGGCAGAGATACGGTCGGGAACCGCCGGACAACTGGGAGAGATTCAGCAGGAAACCGCAGCACAACTGGCAGAGATACAGTCAGGGACAGCCGGGCAACTGGCACAGCTGCAGCAGGACACCGCGCAGCAGCTGAGCGGCCTGCACGCAGAGACCGGAACAGCGCTGGCGCAGACGCAGGCGCAGAACCGCGAGCAGTTGGCACAGCTTGCGGACGCAGTCAGGCAGGGCATCACCTTGATGCAGGAAGCCGCAGGCGAACAACTGCAGCGCATGCACGCGAGCATGGCAGAACAACTTGCCAGCCTGGCCAGTGAACTGCAGGTGCCGATGACTGAACTGATTGCTACCGCGTCAGAGACGCCGCGCGCCGCAGCCGAGGTCATCGGCAAGCTGCGCGAAGAGGTGTCCAACAACATACAGCGCGAGAACGCACTGCTGGGCGAACGCCAGGAAATCCTGCACAGCCTTACCGCGGTAACTGGCAGCCTGCAGGAGTCAGCCCAGGAACAGCGCGCCGCCGTGGAGCAACTGGTCACCGAGGCCAGTGTCACGCTGCAGGGCGTGCGCGAAGAATTTCAGCAGCAGCTGGCAGCCGAGGCCGGCAGGTTATCGGAGATCAGCGCCAATGCCGCCGGCAGCACCGCGGATATCGCCAGCCTGGGCGAATCTTTCAGCCTGGCGGTCCAGCTGTTCAGTGAATCGAACGCGCAGCTGGTCGAAAACCTGTGCCGGATTGAGGAGTCCATGCACAAGTCCAGTGAACGCTCCGATGAACAGATGAGTTATTACGTGGCCCAGGCCCGGGAAATCATCGACCAGAGCATGCTGTCGCAGCGAGAGATCATCGAGGAGTTACGCCGGCTGGGGCAGACCGGCGACCTGTTCGCCGATGAGGCCGCCAGCTGATGGATGAGATGCAACAGGGCCTGTCCGATGACACGCCGGTGTGGGCGATATTCGGTGACCTGATGTCCGCGGTGGTGGGCGTGTTTGTGCTGATACTGGTATGGGTATTGGGCTACCAGGTCGAGCTGGCACAGTCGCTGCAGCAGGAGGTGGTGCGTCGCGAGGCCGAGCAGGAACGTCGCATGGTGCTGGAACGGGCACTGGAAGCACCCCTCGCCAGCGGGCGTATCACCCTGAGTGATGGCCGTATCGGCATCAGCGGCAGTGTCTTGTTCGCGCTCAACTCTGACCAACTGCAACCTGAGGGGCGTGAATTGCTGCGCTCGCTAGTGCCGCCGATCAAGCTATACCTGGGCGAGCAGGACGAATTGCTGATGGTCAGTGGCTTTACCGACGACCTGCCTATACAGGAAGGCAACCTCAACTACCGTGACAACTGGGAGCTGTCGGCCCAGCGCGCACTCACCGTGACCCGCGCCCTGATCGAGGAAGGCATGCCGCCCGCACTGGTCTTTGCTGCAGCATTTGGGGCGCAACAGCCGGTCGCGGCCAACACGGATGACAGTGGTCGCTCACGCAACCGGCGGGTAGAAATGGCACCCGTCCCACGCAGCCCCGCTGAGCAGCCCGCCGGTGAGTGAACTGCGCGCAGAGTTCACCGCGCTGAAAACCACGGCAGGTGATCGCGACCCGGTGCGCCTGCGCTATATCGAGAGCCTGCTGCACCGCGCGGAAACCAGCCAGGGCAGACTGGCGGAAATACTGCAGGAAAAAACCAGCAAGGCGATGGCCGACTATCGGCAGGCGGCCGCGTCTGTGCAGCGCCACGGTCGCCACAAGCCAGGCGGCGGACCACTGCGTGAACTCAATCGCCTGCTCGAGACATTGCGACAGGAACAGGACGACCCACACATCCCACCTCTCGAAGAGGCTATGCGCCAACAGGAACTGGAGCTGGTTGACGCCATCGCCGCACAGACCAACCACAGCTCACCCGGCATGCATGCAAGACAGGAAGAGCTCAAGGCGGCGCGCCGCTTCCACGCCGCCATGGTCAGGCTCAATGCCGACAAGGTGGTTAACCGCGCCCTTGAAGAGGTGCCGGAAAGTGCCGGCCCGCTCAACCCGCAGCGCCTGGCGACGCGCTCACTGACGGCCATGCGCGACCTCTCCCCGCATTACCTGAGCCGATTCGTCAGTTACATCGACACCCTGTTCTGGCTTGAACAAAGCAGCAAACCCGGCAAACGCTGAGTGCGCTGCTGGCACAGCCGTCGCACACCGCGGTATGATTCGCACTCACCAAACGGAGAACTGCCATGCGCCTGTTATTGACCTTTTTCATCGCCACGTGGACGCTTTGCGCACAGGCCGGTACGGACACTCTACAGCAGATCATCGACGAACACTGGGCCTGGCATCTGCAGCAGAGCCCCGAGACACTGACCTATCGCGGCGAACGCAGCGGCAATGATCGCTGGACGGACCGCAGCCTGGAAGCCATGGAACAGCGCTATCGCCAGCGCGGTGAATTTCTCCAGCGCCTCGAGGCGATTGACCCGGAAACCCTGAGCGCCGACGACCAGCTCAACCAGCGCATGCTCGCCCGCAGTCTGCGCAGTGACCGCAAAGCCTACGAACTCGGCCTGCCGCTGATGGACATGAACATGCGCGATGGTCCACAGCACCAGTACCAGATCAGCGCAGCCACGCCGTTCGACAACATTGACGACTACCGTATGTGGCTGTCGCGACTGGGGGCCCTGCCCACACTGCTGCAGCAGGAAACCGCATTGCTGCAGGAAGGCATCAAACGCCAGCGGGTGCAGCCACGGGTGGTCATCGAGCGTATACCCGAGCAAATCAGCAAAATCACCGGCGCCGACATCGAGGACAACCCGTTTTACCGTCCGTTCCTGGAGATGCCCGAAGCGATCGCGCCAGAACAGGCCGAGACCCTGCGCAAGGATGCCAGGGAGCTGATCGCCAATCGGGTCAATCCCGCCTACGCGGAGTTTCGCGACTTCCTGCTGCAAACCTACCTGCCCGCCTGTCGCGAACAGCCGGGAATCGGCGCCCTGCCCGGTGGCAAGGCAATCTATGAATTCCTGGCCAGCGACTTCACCACCACCACGCTGACACCACAGGAGATTCACGAACTGGGCAAACGTGAAGTGGCGCGAATCCTCGAGGAAATGCAGGCAATCAAGGATGAGGTCGGCTTCAAGGGTGACCTGCAGGCGTTCAACAACTTCCTGCGCACTGACCCGCAATTCTATTACGAGACGCCCGAGGAGTTGTTCCAGGCCTACCTTGCCGTCTCCAAGCGCCTCGATCCGGAACTGGTAAAGCTGTTCGGCAAACTGCCGCGCATGCCCTACGGTGTACGTCCAATTCCGGCAGAATCTGCGCCGGACACCACCACCGCCTACTACATGAGGCCGGCGGACAACGGCACCCGCGCCGGTTACTACTACGTCAATCTGTACCGTCCCGAGGTACGCCCCAAGTATGAGATGGAAGTTCTCAGCGTGCACGAGGCTGTACCGGGGCACCACCTGCAGATCGCACTGGCACAGGAACTCGAGGAATTGCCCGAGTTTCGCAAGGACAGTTCAGTCACGGCATTTGTCGAGGGCTGGGCGCTCTACTCCGAACAACTGGGTTACCAGATGGGACTGTACCAGGACCCGTACTCGCGCTATGGCCAGTTGACGTATGACATGTGGCGAGCAGTGCGGCTGGTAGTTGATACGGGCATTCACTACTTTGGCTGGAGCCGCCAGCGCGCGATAGATTACTTCAAGGCCAATGCCGGTAAGACCGAGGCCGACATCATCAATGAAATCGATCGCTATATCGGCTGGCCCGGACAGGCGCTGGCCTACAAGATCGGCCAGCTGAAGATCATGGCTTTGCGCGCGGATGCGGAACAGGCGCTGGGCGCAAACTTTGATATCCGCAGCTTCCACGACGAATTGCTCGGTGCCGGCGCCATACCGCTGGATGCGCTGGAAATCCGCATGGACAGCTGGCTCACTGCACAGCAGCAGCAAGCGAACTAGATCGCGCACGCCCCGGCCCCGCAATCCGGCGGGGCTGCCATTTTGCTCTCGCCCTCCTGCAGCGGCGCATCGGGCGCTGCAACAGCACCCGCGCTCAACACCGGAATACCGGCGCTGGTCGCACCAGCGTGGCAATTCATCGCAGACAAGCGGTTCGCGGCAGGAAAATTGTTACTATTGCGTAATCGTTTTCAGGACGTCCCGGTCGCTGCCCGTATCCGGTAGCATGGGTCGCAAACATCGACGCAATGATCCGTAACATGGCCAGCACACTCACCAAAGTTATCGCCCCGCTCCTCGTGATCGCCGCTTCCGCCGGCGCCTACGCACTGCTGCAGGCCTCACGCCCTGAACCGGAAAAAAATGATGAGCCGCAGCACACCGCTGCAGTCTATACCGCAACCGTGGCCCCGGAGACAGAAGCGCTCGAGGTGATCACCCAGGGCGAGGTACGCTCGCGCACAGAGATTGACCTGGTGGCACAGGTTGGTGGTCGCGTTGTAGACGTGTCGCCGGAGTTCGTCGAGGGTGGCCGTATTCAACCCGGCGTGCCCCTGCTGCAAATCGATGACACCGATTACCAGCTGGCGCTGAGCGAAGCCAAGGCACGGCTCGCCGATGCCGAACTCGCTGTGCAGCAGGCGCTTGCTGACCAGGACGTGGCGCGCAAGCAGCTGCGTAATGACCCCTCCCCTTCTGACCTGGCACTGAAGAAACCGCAGGTGGCCCAGGCCATGGCCATGCGCGAGGCGGCCAGGGCCGGCCTGGAGCAGGCGCGCCTGGAGTTGCAGCGCACGCGGGTGACCCTGCCGTTTGCAGGTCGTGTTGCCGATACCCGTGTACACATAGGCCAATTCATCAGCCCCGGCGCTGTGTTGGGCACCGTATTTGGTACCGAACTGGTGGAAGTGCGGCTACCGCTCAACAATCGGCAACTGGCATCACTGGGATTGCCGATTGGCTACACCGCCCCGGCAGGTGGTGGGCTGCCGGTCACCTTCAGCGCGGACGTTGCCGGCAGCAACCACCAGTGGACGGGCAAACTGGTTCGACTGGACGCCTCGGTGGACCCGGACACGCGCATGCTCTATGCCATCGCTGAAGTAGCCGATCCCTACGGCAAGGCGGCATCGAAGCTGGGCATGCCCCTGGCAGTCGGGCTGTTCGTGGAAGCGCGTATCCAGGGCCGCAAACTGGACCAGGGCATGCGCATTCCCGGCAGCGCACTGCGGGCCGGAAATATCGTCTATGTCGTCAACCGCGAAGGCCTGCTGGAAATCCGTGACGTCGACGTGGTTCACGCGACAGCTGACAGGGCCGTAATCAGCGCCGGCATCGCGCCGGGCGAGCAGGTAGTGACATCCGCAATCCGCAACCCGATCCAGGGCATGGCGGTACGCAGCCTGACCAGCGCGGAGGGCTAGCGCATGCATAAAGTCATCAACTGGTGGGTGCACAACCCGGTAGCCGCCAACCTGCTGATGATCGGCATCGTTCTCTCCGGCTTCCTCGGCATGCAGGCGATGGAGCGGGAGGCATTTCCCAATATCAAGATCAACCAGGCCAGCATCCAGGTGGCCTGGCCGGGAGCCAATCCACAGGAAGTGGAAGAACAGGTCATCGTGCGTATCGAGCAGTCGCTGGAGAACGTGGACCAGGTCTATCACTACGAATCCACGGCCAACGAGGGTTTCGCCGAAATTAATGTCACCACCTATCCCAACGTTGATATCAACGAGTTCATCAACGAGGTCAAGGCTGCGGTAGATGCGGTAACGTCCCTGCCCCGTGATATCGAGGCGCCGCGCGTGCAGCGCCGCCAGAGTCGCGGCGAGATGCTGCGAGTGGTGCTGCACGGCGATGTCAGCGAGCGTGAACTGACGCGACTGGCAGAGGACCTGAAAGATGAAATGGCCAGCCTGCCCTACCTGTCCACCATCAACCTGTTTGGCACACGCAAGGAAGAAGTGACCATTGAGCTGTCGGAATCGGCAATGCGCCGGTTCGGGCTGTCGTTCCAGGAAGTAGCCAACGCCATCCGCGCAAACTCCATCAACCTCTCCTCGGGACGGGTGCGCACCGAGACCGGGGACGTACAGTTGCGGGCGCGCAATCTCGCCGACGATCAGGCGGACTTTGAACGCATTGTCATACGGCAAACCCCTGAAGGCGCAGTGGTCCGCGTCGGCGATGTGGCACGGGTGATAGACGGATTCGAGGAGAACGAGATTCTCGCCACCCTCAACGGCCAGCCCGCAGTGCTGCTGCAGGCCCTGGAAACGGAAAATATGCAGGTCGTCAAGGCCAGCAATGCCGTGAAGGCCTGGATGGAGGAGGTTCGCCCGCGACTGCCCCAGGGCATCCAGATGACCATGTGGTTCGATACCGCCGACATCTACAAGGAGCGCATGGGCCTGATCGCCGAATCATCCTATATCGGCCTGGCCCTGGTATTCCTGGTGCTGATTCTCTCACTGCGTCCCAAGGTCGCGCTGTGGGTGACCGCCGGCATTGCGGTAGCCTTTATCGGCACCTTCGCCCTGCTTCCGGTAAACGACGTATCCATGAACACGATCTCGTCTTTTGCTTTCCTGATGGTGCTGGGCATTGTTGTGGATGATGCCATCGTCGTCGGTGAAAGCGTGCATCACCACGCGCACCTGAGCGGGGGCGGCCCCAGATCAGCCGTGGACGGGGCCACAGCGGTGTCGCGGCCCGTTATTTTCGCCGTCCTCACGACCATGATTGCCTTCGCGCCCTGGCTGTTTGTCAGCGGTGAGACCGCGCAGATCACGCGGCAGCTGTCGATCGTCATCACGGTGGCGCTCACCATTTCGTTGATCGAGGCCTTTTTTATCCTGCCAACGCACCTGCGACACCTCGAGCCGCGTAAAAACCTGCGCGGGCTGGCGCGGACCCAACAGAAGATCGAGCACAGCATTATCGACTTCGCCCGCAATACCTACCGCCCTGTCCTCAGCTGGGCAATCGCTCACCGATACCTGACTGCCAGCGCGTTTATCGGCGCCTTCGTGATCAGCATTGGCATCTTCACCAGCGGCTGGGTGAAGTTTTATTTCATGCCCGAGGTGCAATCCGAGCAGATATACATCAACGTCCTGCTGCCAAACGGCACACCCTACAGTCGCGCACTGGAGATACTCGATCAACTGCAGGAGGCAGAGCTTAAGCTCATCGACGAGGTGGAGCAGCGAGCACAGACAGGCGCCGGTAGCGGCAAGCTTATCGAAGGCTGGTACACACGATCGCGCCGGGACAGCGTGATTGCCATCGTCAAGCTGGCACCACCGGAAGTCCGTGACTTATCCGCCAAGGAAGCTGCAGAACGCCTGCGTGAACTGGTCGGTGACATTCCCGACGCCGACGAGATCGAAGTCAACTACACCATCAATGACAGTGGTGCCGATGTCACCTACCTGCTGAAACATCAGGACGCGCAGCTGCTAAGCGACGCCTCGCGCGACCTGAGGGCCCAGCTATCGAGCTACAACGGCACCTTTTTTGTCCGTGACAGCCAGCGCGGTGAGTCCGATGAGATCATACTCAACCTGCGCCCGGGCGCGGAGAAACTCGGCATCACCCTGGCCGACGTTTCCCAGCAGGTGCGCCAGGCCTACTTCGGCGAGGAGGTGCAGCGCCTGCCGCGAGAAAACGGCGACGTCAAGGTGATGGTCAAATACCCCGTAGAGCAGCGCAACAACCTTTCCAGCCTGGATAACTTCCGGGTGCGCACGGCGGACGGGCGGGAGGTGCCGCTGCTTTCCGTGGTCGAGGTGGAACTGGCCAGCGGCGTGCAGCGCATCAAGCGCCGGGACGGCCAGCGCTTTATTCGCGTGCGCGCGGACATGGACCACGACCTCATGGGAGACATCACCCGCGACATTAACGACAATTTCCTGCCACAGTTGCGGCTGCGCTACCCCGGCCTGGAAGTGCTGAAGGGCGGACAGCAGGAGGAGGAACAGGAGTTCTTCAGTGAGATCCTGGCCCTGTATGCGGTCGCGCTGTTCGCAATGTATACGCTGATCGCGATCGCCTTCCACTCATACTGGTTGCCACTACTGGTGATGACCGCCATTCCATTTGGTTTTATGGGCGCTATTTTCGGCCATTTGCTGTTCGGCACGCCCATGGCCATGTTCTCCTGGTTCGGCATCGGTGCCGCCGCGGGGGTCGTGGTGAACGACAACCTCGTGCTGGTGGACTACATAGGCCGCCTGCGCGAGGAGGGTCACAAGTTACACGCGGCCATCATCGAAGCCGGCGTGAGCCGGTTCCGGCCTATCCTGCTGACCACGGTCACCACCTTCGTCGGGCTGATACCGATCATGTCGGAACGTGCCACCGACGCACAGTTCCTCAAGCCGGCAGTGTTATCGCTGGCCTTCGGTGTATTGTTTGCGCTATTCGTCACCCTGCTTATGGTGCCGGCCCTGTACGCCATTGGTGGCGACCTCGGTCGGCACAAGTCGCGATTGGCGTCTCGGTTGTTTCCCCGCAACGCGCACCGCCCAGCGCACGCGACCACGCGCGACAGCGAATAACCACGCCCCGGGGGCCCGGGGCGTGGTGCTCTTACTGCTGCAGGTATTTCTGCGTCAGCTTGTCAATTGACCAGGAGTCAGGACGCTGGCTGGGTGGATATGCCTCAAAAGTCTGCAGGTACATGGTTGTCGTTGCGCTGCCCATGTATATCCAGGCGGCCTTATCGATCATCCAGTCCCAGTAGCTGTTGGAATTGTGGTCCGCGCGTTCAAAGGGATCCCGGCGCAGGTTGAATATCTTGGGCAGACGCAGGGTGACGAAGGGCTCTGCCCACAGTGCCATGGTCTGGGCCCGGTTTTCTGCGTAGACGATCTTCCAGTCACCCACGCGTACAGCAACAGGCATGGCACCGTCGTTGTGGTAAATAAAGCTCTTGCGCGGGCCCTGCTCGGCTTTACCGGTCAGGTAAGGCAGGAAGTTGTAACCATCGAGGTGCAGTTTGGACTGCTTGCTGCCCACTCGCTTGCCCTTGAGCAAATCCTGCTTGAGGTTGGCATCCCCCGCCGCCGCGACCAGCGTCGGCATCCAGTCGAGGTGGGACATGATCTCTGTCGACACCTGCCCAGGGGCGATCTTGCCGGGCCAGCGCACTGCAGCGGGCACCCGGTAGGCGCCTTCCCAGTTGGAGTTCTTTTCACTGCGGAAGGGCGTGATGCCGGCATCCGGCCAGGTATTGAAATGCACGCCGTTGTCCGTGGAGTAGAAGACAATGGTATTGTCGGCCACACCCAGGTCATCGAGCTGGTCGAGCATCATGCCCACCAGTTCGTCGTGTGCCACCATCACGTCATTGTAGAAATCCTGGCCCGACTTGCCGAGGTGCTTTTTCGCAGGGTGGGTGCGAAAGTGCATGCCGGTGGTGTTAAGCCATACAAAGAAAGGCTTGTCCGCTTTGACGGTCTTGTCGACGAATTTCATCGCCGCGGCCACGAACTCCTCGTCAGCGGTTTCCATGCGCTTGCGCGTGAGTGGACCGGTATCCTCGACGCGACCATCAGCGTAGGAACGAATCACACCACGCGGGCCGAACATCTTGCGGAAGCTCGGGTCCTTGGGATAGTCGACGTCCTCCGGTTCCTCCTCGGCGTTCAGGTGGTAGAGGTTGCCGAAAAACTCGTCAAAGCCGTGATTGGTGGGCAGGTGCTCATCCTTATCGCCGAAATGATTCTTGCCGAACTGGCCGGTGGCATAGCCCTTGTCCTTGAGCACCTCGGCGATGGTGAGGTCACGGTCGTTAATGCCCAGTTCCGCCCCGGGCAGGCCGACCTTGGACATGCCGGTGCGCAGGGGTGTCTGGCCGGTGATAAAGCTGGAACGACCGGCAGTGCAGCTCTGGTCACCGTAGTAATCGATAAAGCGCATGCCCTCGTTGGCAATGCGATCGATGTTCGGTGTGCGATATCCCATGATGCCGTCGCTATAGGCGCTGATATTGGTGATACCGATATCATCGCCCCATATCACCAGTATATTGGGCTTGTCGGCCGCTGCCGCCGGCAGCGAGAAAACGGCCGTGATGAGCAGGCCGATGGCGGCCAGGGGTGCTTTGATACTCACGTGATTATCCTCATTTTTATGGGTTATCTGTCTATCTTAGCGCACTGCCTATTGTGCGGCGAGCGCCAGCGCAACCAGGTATGCTCGATCAGTCTGCCGGCTTGTTGCGCTCGAAAGCGGCCAGCTGTTCCGCCGTTGCCTCGGTCTGGTAACGCGCTTTCCAGTCGGCATAGGGCATACCGTAAACCTTCTCACGCGCGGCTTCGTACTCCACGCTGTGCCCCTGCTCCTCTGCTGCCGCCACGTACCACTTGGACAGGCAGTTGCGGCAGAAGCCCGCCAGATTCATCAGCTCGATATTCTGTACGTCCTTGCGCTCATCCAGGTGTGCCAGCAGGCGCCGGAATACCGCCGCTTCGATCTTGTCGCTGTCAGTCATTGTCGCTACTCCGCTGTTAATGAAATGAATGCCTGTCACGGCTCTCTTTCGGCGACGCCCGGCCTGATCGGGGGTGACGGCAGACCACGCTCCAGCACCTCCAGCAGGGCGGCGCCCTGTCCGGCAAAGCGCCATTTCACTGTGCCAAAATCCGCAATATCCAGCCAGAAGCTCCGCTTTACCTCGCCGAGTCGCGGGGCGATGGTGCCGGAGTCCGCGTGAATAGCGCAATAATACAAGTGAAAACCCGTGTCGAATACCGCCAGCAGTTGCTGCGGCATCAGGTCCAGCCCTGTTTCTTCCAGGGTTTCCCTGTGCGCCGCACATTGGGCTGACTCCCCGGGCCTGGACTTGCCGCCGGGAGGTGTGAGCCCGCCCTTGCGCGACTCAACCACCAGGATCTTTCCATGCACCACCGCTAGGCAACCTGCCGACGGAGCGTAATCGGGTTTACCTTGGTAGGGGCAAGCCTGCCCGGCGAGCACATGACACCCGGCCAGCATCATCATTCCAAGTGTCATTGGCCAGCGCAAGCTCAATACTCCAGGGCCACCCTGTCGGCGCCCAGTTCGTCGCGCAGTGCCTGCAGCAGTTCGTCGCTGGGCACCACTCGCCAGCGCTCGCCGAAATCTACCCGCGCCTTGTTGCCAGCCTGCTGGTATATCAGCGACACCGGGCAGCGACCGCCACCGGCAGTGGTCAGGATGCCAGCAAGCCTGTCCGTGAGGCTGTCGGTAACGGCTTCGCCGGTAAGCTTGAGCGTGAGTCGGGAAGCATAGTTCTGGCGCGCCTCGTCGATACTGCGCACGCTGGCAGCGCGCATTACCGGCTTGCCGCTGCGATCGTCCTGCTGCACCCTGCCCTCGACGATCACGATAGTGTCCTTGACCAACAGTTCCCGGTATTCGCCATAAACTTCCGAAAACAGGGTCACTTCCATTTGCGCGCTGCTGTCATCCAGCGTCAGCACCGCCATGGTGCCGCGCTGCGTATTCATGGTCCGTGTCGCCATGATCAGGCCGGCTATCACCTGGTTGCCGTTTCTGTCTGGCCGCACATCAACGATACGTTTGGGCGCGAAGCGTCTCACCTCCGCCTGGTACTCATCAATCGGGTGCCCGGTAATGTACAGGCCCAGGGTATCGCGCTCGCCGCCCAGGCGCTCCTTGTCCGACCACGGGCGCACGCCCCTGAACTCGGCATAAACATCTTCCACGCCATTTTGCTGACTGGGCACCACCTCTCCGAACAGGTCATCAATCCCGGCATCGCGATTGCTGGCGCTCTGTTCGGCTGCTTTCAGGGCGTCTTCCATGGCGGCCATCAGCACCCAGCGATCCTCGCCCAGGGAATCCAGGGCGCCGGACCTGATAAGGGCTTCGATCGCCTTGCGATTGACCTTGCGCGGGTCGGTGCGCGCGCAGAAATCGAACAGGTCGGTGAAGGTGCCGTCCTGTTCACGCGTCTTGAGGATACTCTCGATGGGGCCCTCGCCCAGACCCTTGATCGCACCGAGGCCGTAGATGATGTCGTCCTGCGCATTCACCGTGAACATATACTGACCCTCGTTCACATCGGGCAGCTTGAGTGAAAGCTTCATACGCTTGCACTCGTCGACAAACACCACGATCTTGTCAGTGTTGTCCAGTTCAGAGCTCATTACCGCGGCCATGAAGGGCGCGGGATACTGCGCCTTCAGCCAACAGGTCTGGTATGACACCAGCGCATACGCTGCGGAGTGAGATTTGTTGAAGCCGTAGCCCGCAAACTTCTCCACCAGGTCAAAGATCTTCATCGCCAGGTCGCCATCGACACCTTTCGAACTGGCACCCTCCTTGAAGACCTCGCGCTGCTTGGCCATTTCTTCGGGCTTTTTCTTACCCATGGCCCGGCGCAGCATATCGGCACCGCCGAGCGTGTAGCCGGCGAGGACCTGGGCGATCTGCATCACCTGCTCCTGGTACAGAATGATGCCGTAGGTGGGCTCGAGGATAGGTTGCAGCCACTCATGCTGCCACTTGATATCCGGGTAGGAAATCTCCTCGCGGCCATGCTTGCGGTTGATGAAATTGTCCACCATGCCGGACTGCAGCGGGCCCGGCCGGTACAGTGCCACCAGGGCGACGATGTCTTCGAAACAGTCCGGCTGCAGGCGCTCGATGAGCTCCTTCATACCGCTGGATTCCAGCTGGAATACAGCAGTGGTGCGGGCCGACTTGAGCAGATTGAAAGAGGCCTGGTCATCCAGGGGAATCTGCATGATGTCGAGAGGGTCCTCACCTGCTCGCTGGCGGGCAGCGTTGATCATCTTCACCGCCCAGTCAATGATGGTGAGGGTACGCAAACCCAGGAAATCAAACTTCACCAGGCCGGCATCTTCCACGTCGCCCTTGTCGTATTGGGTGACCAGACCCGAACCGGTTTCATCGCAGTAAAGGGGCGAGAAGTCTGTCAGCCGGGAGGGCGCGATAACCACGCCACCGGCGTGCTTGCCAACGCCGCGCGTGATCCCTTCCAGTTGCTCCGCCATGTCCCAGATTTCCTGGGCCTGGGGATCCTCAGCCAGGAACTCGCGCAGCGCCTCCTCCTGCTCCAGCGCTTTCTCCAGTGTCATCCCCACTTCAAAGGGGATCAGCTTGGACAGCTTGTCGGCAAGGCCATAGGACTTACCCTGTACCCGCGCTACATCGCGCACCACGGCCTTGGCCGCCATGGTGCCAAACGTGATGATCTGTGAGACCGCCTCTCGACCGTAGGTATCGGCAACGTAGTCGATGACCTGGTCGCGCTTCTCCATACAGAAATCGACGTCGAAGTCCGGCATGGACACACGCTCCGGATTGAGGAAGCGCTCGAACAGCAAGTCGTATTCGATGGGGTCAAGGTCAGTAATTTCCAGTGCGTAGGCCACCAGTGAACCGGCGCCGGAACCCCGGCCCGGGCCCACCGGGATATCGTGCTGCTTGGCCCAGCGGATAAAATCCATCACGATCAGGAAGTAACCGGGGAAGCCCATCTGGATGATGGTCTCCAGCTCAAAGTCCAGCCGCTCGCGGTATTCCCGCTGTTTGTCAGCGAAGTCTGCCGCCTGCTCATCGAAGAGGAACGCCAGCCTGGCATCGAGGCCGTCATGCGAAAGCTGGCGGAAATACTCGTCCATGGTCATGCCGTCGGGGACCGGGTAGTCCGGCAGGTACGGCTTACCCAACTCCAGTATCACACTACAGCGCCGGGCAATCTCCACGCTGTTGGCCAGCGCTTCCGGTATGTCCGCAAACAGCTCCGCCATTTCCTCGGCGGAGCGCAGGTACTGCTGGTCGGTGTAACGGCGGGCACGGCGGGGATCGTCCAGTGTGCGCCCCTCGCCGATGCATACGCGGGCCTCATGGGCCTCGAATTCGCTCGACTCGAGAAAACGTACATCGTTGGTGGCCACCACCGGGCACTGCAGCTCAGCGGCCATCTCCACCGCACCATGCAGGTGGGCTTCATCGCCTTCCCTGCCCGTTCGATGCAACTCGAGGTAGAACCGGTCGGGGTAGACCTGCATCCAGTAGCGGGCACGCTCCCGGGCCAGTTCGGGCTTGCCGCCAACGATGGCCTGCCCCACGTCACCCTGGGCGCCGGCGGAAAGGGCAATAACCCCCTCGGCACATTCCTGCAACCAGCTCTTGCGCACGTGAGGCAGCCCCAGGTACTGCCCCTCAGACCAGGACCGGCTGATCAGCAGGATCAGGTTCTGGTAGCCAACCTGGTTCATCGCCAGCAGGCACAGCGGGTAGGATTTCTCCGGGTCATCCGCTTCCATCACGCGCAGATCAACGCCAACTATCGGCTGCACCCCGGCACTGAAGGCGCTCTTGTAAGCCTTGATCAAGCCGTAGAAATTGCTGAAATCGGTGATCGCCACGGCAGGCATGCCCATTTCGGCGACACGGTTCATCAATGGCTTGAGGCGGACCAGACCATCGACAATGGAATACTCGGAATGGAGGCGCAGATGTACGAACTGACTCATGGGCAGAGTGTACTCCGCTTCGCTGGCCCGGGCAGCATCTGGAGGAAAATTTTCTGGCGCCAGCGTTATCCCGGGCTGGCGGGGCGACCGCCAGCGGGACTAGAGAATCACTTGACGATTTTCAGGGAGGGTCTGCCTTCCGGCTTGGGTGGTTCCGGCGTGTCATCGCCGGGCGGTGTGGGTTCGGGCTCGTCCTCGGGCTCGAACACCATGCCCTTGCCATTCTCACGGGCATAGATGCCAATAACAGCATTGACCGGCACGAAAATGTCCGTGGCCACGCCACCAAAGCGGCCATTGAACATCACCGAGTCGTTGGAGATATCCAGGTCCACCACGGCGGTGGGCGAGATATTCAACACGATCTGTCCGTCCTTCACATACTGTTCGGGCACCTGGACCTGTTCGGGCGTGGCATCTACCAGTATGTAGGGCGTACAGCCGTTATCCACGATCCACTCATAGAGCGCTCGCATGATATAGGGTCGACTGGGTGTCATGGTCATAGCAGACAGACCGGCAGGCGGCGGCGCTTAGGAGCGCATCTCCCGCTCCTGCTCAGACAGGCTTTCCTGGAATGACTCACGATTGAACAGCGAGTCCATGTAGGCGAGCAGCGGCTTGGTCTGCTTGGACGAGCGGATATCGACGCCCAGGGTGGGCAGGCGCCACAGGATGGGCGCTATGCAGCAATCCACCAGGGTGAACTCTTCGCTCATGAAAAAGGGCTTCTCGGCGAAAATCGGCGCAATGCCGGTCACGCTGTCTTTCAGCTCTTTGGTCGCTTTCTTGATCACATTGTCGCTGCGCGTCGTCAGAATGGAATCCACCAGGGAACACCAGTCTTTCTCGATACGATGTATCAATAACCGGCTTTCCGCGCGTGCTACCGGGTACACCGGCAACAGGGGAGGATGCGGGAAACGCTCGTCCAGGTATTCCATCATCACCTTGGACTCATAGAGCACCAGGTCGCGGTCTACCAGGGTGGGCAAACTGTGATACGGGTTGAGTTCGGACAGCTCTGCCGGGGGATGCGCCGCGTCTGTCTCGATCATATCGACGGTGACGCCCTTCTCAGCCAGGACGATACGCACGCGGTGACTATAGTGACTGGTTGGATCAGAGAAAAAAGTCATTGAAGATCGCTTTGCCACAACACCCATCGGGAATTCCTCAGTTTGGTTCCGTTTTAAAACAACAAGGCAGCGTGGCCCAGGCCACGCTGCCGCAGATGATCACAGGGGATCAGTGAACGTCTTTCCAGTACTCGCGGTTCAGCAACCAGGCAAACACGAAGAACAGCACGATAAACAGCAGTACGAAGACGCCGGTGCGCTGCCGCTCGGCTGCAATGGGCTCCGCTGTGTAGGCCATGAAATTGACCAGGTCGTAGATCGCCGTATCAAACTCTTCCGGGCTCATGCTGCCTGCTTCAGTAATGGCAAACTTGCCACAGGGATCTTCCAGGATGTCTTCGCCGGTCAGGGGGTCGCGCTTTACACCCCCGTTGTGTGCTTTAACCGGACCCATGGCGCACTCCTGCATGCCCTGAAGCTCCAGCATGACATGGGGCATGCCCACGTCCTTGAACACACGGTTGTTGACGCCGTAAGGGCGACTGTCGTCGCGATGGAAGTTGCGCAGGTAGGTATAGAGCCACTCCGGCTGGCGAGCACGGGCCGCGAGGGTCAGGTCGGGCGGTGTCGCGCCAAACCATGTCTTCGCTGTGCGGTCATCCATGGCATTGTCCATGAGTGCCCCGACCTTGACGTTGGTGTCGAAGATCAGGTGCTCCTGCATCATGTCCTCGGGGATACCGAGGTCAGCAGCCACCCGGTTGTAACGGGAGTATTTCATGGAGTGGCAAGCCATGCAGTAGTTCATATACAGCTTGGCGCCATTCTGCAGCGAAGGCTTGTCGTGCGGATCGGCAACGAATTCGTCACACGGAATCGCGCCACACTTGTAGGCCGACTCGGCCCCCACCGCCTTCAACGGCAGGATCGTCAGCGCGAGGATCAACGCCAGGCCACCCATACTGCCCCAGAACCCGATACCGCCGTCCATGGTGACACGCTCGGGCACAGGCTTGGTTTTATCCATCGCCGACCAGATCGGCATCAGCAGGAAGAAAGCGAAATAGAACACGGAGCAGATCTGCGCCAGGAAAGTACGCTCAGGCGTCGGTGCTTTCACACCCAGCACGCCAAGGATCAGGAAGCTGGCAACGAACAACACCAGCATCACCTTGGTGATATTGCCACGATAGCGCCAGGACCTCACCGGGCTGCGGTCCAGCCAGGGCAGCAGGAAGGGAATGGCCACTGAAGCGGCGAAGGCCACGAAACCCCAGAACTTGTCCGGCACGGCGCGCAACACCGAGTAGAAGGGAGTGAAGTACCACACCGGCGCAATGTGCTCCGGGGTCTTCAAGGCATTGGCTTCCTCAAAATTCGCATACTCGAGGAAGAAACCACCCATCTCGGGCATGAAGAACATCACGCCACAGAAGATGAACAGGAACACCGCAATCGCCTGCAGGTCGTGAACGGTGTAGTAAGGGTGGAACGCCACGCCGTCCAGCGGCACACCATCGGGCCCTTTGTGCTTCTTGATATCCACGCCGTCGGGGTTATTTGAGCCCACCTCGTGCAACGCCAGCAGGTGCAGTACCACCAGGGCCAGCAGAACGATCGGCAGCGCCACCACGTGCAGGGCGAAGAAGCGGTTCAGGGTGATCCCGGAAATCAGGTAGTCACCGCGAATCCAGGTCACTATGTCTTCACCGACGACGGGGATGGCCCCGAACAGTGAAATAATCACCTGCGCACCCCAGTAGGACATCTGGCCCCAGGGCAGCACGTAACCGACAAAGGCTTCCGCCATCAGCACCACGAAGATGAGCATGCCGAAGATCCAGATCAATTCGCGCGGCTTCTTGTACGAGCCGTACAGCAGAGCCCGGAACATGTGCAGGTACACCACGACGAAGAACGCCGACGCACCGGTGGAATGCATGTAGCGCAGTATCCAGCCGTAGTCGACATCGCGCATGATGTACTCGACCGAAGCAAAGGCGTCCTCCGCGCTCGGCGTATAGTTCATGGTCAGCCAGATGCCGGTGAGCAACTGGTTGACCAGCACGATGAGGGACAGTACACCGAAGAAATACCAGAAGTTGAAGTTCTTGGGCGCATAGTACTTGCCCATATGGGTGTTCCAGGCGCGCATGATGGGCAGGCGCTCATCAACCCAGTCGCGTAAACCAATAAGCATATTAATCATCAGGCAGCCTCCGCATCCACGCCGATTACCAGGACGTTGTCACCCTCGAACGAGTAAGGGGGTACCGCAAGGTTGGTTGAAGCCGGCACACCAGAATAGACGCGGCCGGCAAGATCAAATTTGGAACCATGGCACGGGCAGAAGAAGCCACCCAGCCACTCGTCACCACCGAGGTCGGCGGCGCCGACTTCGGGCCGGAACTTGGGCGCACAACCCAGGTGTGTGCAGAGCCCAACCACTACCAGTATCTCGGGACGCAGGCTGCGCCCTACTCCGGAGATGTAAGCGGGCTGCTCCGAAATCTCTGACTGGGGGTCTTTCAATGTGCCGTCGAGCTTGGGCAGGTCTTCCAGCTGGGAAGGCGTGCGGTGCATCACGTAGACGGGCTTGCCGCGCCATTCCACCACCACCATCTGGCCTGGTTCGAGTTTGCCAATATCTGCCTTCACCGGCGCGCCGGCGGCCTTGGCCTTGGCTGATGGGTTCCAGGAACCCAGGAAAGGCACTGCCACGCCAACCACGCCAGCAACGCCCACTGCACTGGTGGCAGCCGTCAGGAACTTTCTCCTGCCGGTGTTTACGCCCTCGCTACTCATGCTTTTCTCCCATAGATTTGAAACAGCTGGGCGCCTGGAATGTCGCCCCGGAAACCGCTTCTCAGAAAATGGTGCAAATTCTAGTGACTTTACCTACGTGTTACAAGGTAAACGCATTGATTTAAAAGCAATTTGCCCAGGAAATTTGCCCTGGATCAAGGTCACCGTCACAGCGCATCGCGACTTTTTCCCGGGCAAAAAAAACGTCCGCCCACGAGATAGCGGGCGGACGCTTTTGCTGATGCAGTGTATCCCGCCAGTGCGGGACCACAGACACGTTAGCGCTTGGAGTACTGAGGACGCTTGCGAGCCTTGCGCAGGCCCACTTTCTTGCGCTCCACCTCACGGGCGTCACGCGTCACATAGCCGGCCCCGCGCAGGGTGCCGCGCAGCGACTCGTCGTATTCCATCAGGGCACGGGTAATGCCGTGGCGGATCGCACCGGCCTGGCCGAAGCTGCCGCCACCTGCCACAGTCACGTTGATATCGAATTTGTCATTCAATTCAACGAGTTCCAGCGGCTGGCGCACGATCATACGGGCGACTTCGCGACCGAAATACTGATCCAGCGGACGCTTGTTAATGGTGATATTACCCTGGCCGCTTTGCAGGAAAACGCGGGCGGTGGACGTCTTGCGACGACCGGTTCCGTAATATTGGGTAGCTGACATAAATACTATCCGTTAGATGTTCAGTACTTGGGGCTGCTGTGCGGCATGCGGATGCTCGGTACCCGCGTACACTTTCAGCTTCTTGAACATGGCGCGGCCCAGCGGGTTGCGCGGCAACATGCCCTTGACCGCACCCTGGATGACGCGCTCGGGGGCCTTGTCGATCAATTTCTCAAAGGAAATTGACTTGAGGCCACCGGGGTATCCGGTGTGGCTGTGATAAATCTTGTCGGTCGCCTTGGCTCCGGTTACACGCACTTTCTCGGCGTTGATGACGACGATGTAGTCGCCGGTGTCAACGTGAGGTGTGTATTCGGGCTTGTGTTTGCCGCGCAAACGATGCGCGATTTCACTGGCCAGGCGCCCCAGGGTCTTGTCAGAAGCATCGACCACGAACCAGTCGCGGGACACGTCTTCTGCTTTGGCACTGTAAGTTTTCATGCAAATAACCGCCTCTTGGAGGGCTCCAATTTCGAGAGCGCGAATACTACTTCGTACACCAGGCCTTTTCAAGACGAAAAACGAATAAATTTCGTCACTTACGCAACAGCCCGGCGCTGCTTCCTGCTGGCGGGTGGCCGCCACCACCGCACCCGCTGATCGCCCTGTGCACCGGGGCCACCAGCCCGGCGGGCCGGTGCCGAATAGCGGCTATGGGCGATGCTCTCGCGCCAGGTACTCATGGGACTGCATTTCCTGCAGTCTGGACTGGGTGCGCTGGAACTCAAACTCCAGGCTGCCGCCGCCGTAGAGCTCCAAAAGTGGCTTTTCGGCCGCGATCACCAGCTTGACGTTGCGATCGTAGAATTCGTCTACCAGGTTGATGAATCGACGCGCCTGGTCATTGAGTTCGGCGCGGAACTCGGGCACCCCCGAGAGCAGCACCGCATGGAAAATGCGCGCCAGCTCTATGTAGTCATTCTGTGAGCGCGGCCCATCACAAAGCTCGGCAAAGTCAAACCAGGCTACGTCTTCCGCCAGGCAGCGCACCGTCAGGTACCGGTTATTGATCTGGATGCGCTCCCAGTGCTTGCCTGGCTCCACAGCCAGTGCCTCGAAGCTCTGGCGCAGGCTGGTGTCGGCGGCGGCGTCCAGCGGGCAGTGGTAGAGCTCCGCCTGCTGCAGCGTGCGCAGCCTGTAATCCACACCGGCGTCCACATTCACCACCTGGGTGTATTTTTCCACCATGGCGATGACAGGCAGGAAGCGCTGGCGCTGCAGGCCGTTCTCGTACAGCTTTTCCGGCACGATATTCGAGGTGGCCACCAGGGTAACACCGCGCTGGAACAGCGCCTCCATAAGCCCGCCCAGAATCATTGCATCGCCGATATCGGAGACAAAAAACTCATCGAAACAGACCACCAATGCCTCGTCGGCGAGGCGCTGGGCAACGATCTGCAAGGGATTCTTCTCACCCTCCAGGTCATTGAGTTCGGCATGAACCCGCTGCATAAAGCGGTGAAAGTGAACCCGCAATTTGCGGTCGAAAGGCAGGCAGTCGTAGAAGGTATCAACCAGGTAGGTTTTGCCGCGGCCCACCCCGCCCCACAGATACAGGCCCGTCTCGGGTTCCATCGACTGCCGCTTGAAGCGCCCCAGCAACGCCGAAAGTCCGCGCTCACGCGATTCGAATCGCGCCACGAGGCGCTGTTGCAGGTCGTCCAGCAGGCGCACCGCCGCCTCCTGGGCGGGATCATGCGAGAAGCCCTCACGCTGCAGGTCAGCCTGGTAACGCTGCCAGGGTGTGGTCATGTTACAGCCATACAGAAATCCGGGCGGCACACTTTACCGACAGGCCCGGCGCAAGGCAACGCCACCAAGGTATAGCGGCGGTAAACTGTATGCAGCGGGGACATAACGGGTATACTTCCGGTCTTCTTTAAACGGTAAGGGGATGACGCCTTGTACAGCTTGACTATTGTTATTGTCGGCGCGGCCGCTGGCCTGCTCGCAGGGATCGGATTGGGCATGGTGCTGGGTCGACGCAGCTCGGCGGCGGGCCAGAAGTATCGCGAGGTGGAACGCAAACTGGACCAGGTGCTGCAGGACAAGAAAGCCTACGAAGATGAAGTGGTGGAGCACTTTTCCGACACCGCCCGCCTGCTGAATACGCTCACTGAAAGCTATCGCGAAGTGCACAACCACCTGGCGAAAGGCGCCACGGACCTGTGCCAGGGCAACGGCCCTGTGGCCATGGACCGCGTGGGCAGAGATCGCGATCCGTCTGAAATACCGCCCGATCTTGCCAACATCCAACCGCCACTGGACTACGCCCCGAAAACCTCGCCCGACGAAAAAGGCATGTTGAACGAGGAGTTCGGCCTGGACCGCAACAGCCCGGAAGCGGGCACGCGGGAACCCGTAAAGGCCTGATCAAACCGGATTATCTATATCCAGGAAGCGATGCTGCAGCGCGTGGGCCTCGGCCAGGGCCGCGCCCACTGCCTGCACACCATAGCGCTCCGTGGCATGGTGCCCGGCAGCAATAAAGGCAATCCCCTCCTCCCTGGCGATGTGGACGGTCGGCTCTGACACTTCTCCGGTAACAAACACATCTGCACCTGCGGCCACGGCTGCATCGATATACGACTGGGCGGCGCCGGTGCACCACGCTACCCGTGTCACCACATGTTGCGGGTCGCCGATCAACAGGGGCTCACGACCCGTGAGTTCCGCCAGCCTGGAAGCGAGTTCACCGGCACTGCTGGCGAGCATACCCACATTGCCCACTGACGCTGGATCGTCAGGTTGCAACGGGGCGCTACCCGATATACCCAGCAACTGCCCCAGCTGCGCGTTGTTGCCCAGTTGCGGGTGCGCATCCAACGGCAGGTGATAGGCCAACAGGCTGATTTCGTGCTCCAGTAGCGTGGCCAGCCGACGTCGCTTCATCCCCACTACGGGCTGTGCTTCACCTTTCCAGAAATACCCATGGTGCACCAATAGTGCGTCTGCGCCCCACTCGACAGCGCTGTCCAGCACGTCCTGGCTGGCAGTGACCGCGGTGGCCAGCTTCCGCACCTGCGCCCTGCCCTCGACCTGCAAACCATTGGGACAGTAGTCGCGAAATTGCTGCGGCTGCAGGGTGTCGTCCAGCCACTTGATTACCTCGGTCAGCGGAGTGCTCATGATTGCCATTTCCTGTTCGGGTGGTGTGCGCTTCATATACAATACGGGGGTGCCACAACGGCGCTGGCCTTCACCGCAGCCTGTTGCCATGGACTGTCGCCGGCTGCGATTACCGGCAGCGGCAGGCCGATCACTTTACCGCAGGACAGGGCTCACCGACACACATGAAAGAAGGGCTGAAGTTTATCACCTGGCCAGCCATTGCCGGTCTGCTGGCAGCGCTGCTAATCCTGGACCGCTGGATTCTGCCCCAGCCCGGCAACACAGGCCATCGCGCCGCTGCATCAGCCACCTACGCAGAAGCGGTACGCAAGGCGACCCCGGGGGTCGTCAATATCTACATTGCCAAGCTGGTGAAAACCGGCAACCCACTGGTGCAGGAACGCCTGACACTGGCACAGCGCATGCCGCGCCAGCGGATCGAAAGATCGCTTGGTTCCGGTGTCATCATGACCGCCGAGGGGCACATACTGACCAACCATCATGTCATCGCAGGGGCCGATGCAATCCAGGTCCTGCTGCACGACGGCCGCTCCGCCAGCGCGCGCGTCATCGGCTCGGATATCGCTACCGATCTCGCCGTCCTGAAAATCGACCTGCCCGAGCTCAGCCCGGTGGAGCCCGCCGACTCCGATGTACTGCAGGTGGGCGACGTGGTGCTGGCGATTGGCAATCCACTGGGCTTCGGCCACACCGTGACGCAGGGCATCGTCTCTGCGCTGGGACGCTACGGGTTGCAACTGAACACCTACGAGGACTACATCCAGACCGACGCGATCATTCACCAGGGTAACTCGGGCGGCGCCCTCATCGACACCCGCGGCAAACTGCTCGGCATCAATACCCTGATTTATACAGCCAGCAACCAGGACGGGACGTCGCCGACCGGTATCGGCATCAGCCTGGCCATTCCCATCAACCTCGCGTCCTACGTGATGCGGGACCTGATCGAGTATGGAGAGGTCATCCGCGGCTGGCTGGGAGTCAGCGTGGAACCGGTACGCATGACCACGGGCGGCCAGCAACAGGCACTGCTGGTGGTCGCAATGGCCGAGAACAGCCCGGCCAAGCGCGCTGGAGTGGAAACCGGGGACCTGATTACCCACATTGACGGAGAAGCCGTCCTGGACGGCAGGCAGACCATGCACCAGATCGCACGGCTGCGCCCCGGCGACGCCATTTCGGTCACAGTTTTACGCGATCAGCAGAGTCTTGAACTGCGCGCTGTCGTCGGCGTGCAGGGCCAGTCAAGCCCGGCCAGGTAGTCTCATAAACCCCGGGCCACGCCATTGCCCCGCACGTCTCACGGCGACCATCAGCGCTTAACTTTGGCCGCTTCGAAGGTGCCCTCGCCCACTTCAATCACACTGTCGACGCTGCACTAGGCCTTTGAGCAGGGTGCTCAGTCTTTCAGGCGATATTCCGCGCTGCGCGCGTGGGCCGTCAGTGACTCACCCCGCGCCAGCACCGACGCGACCCTGCCAAGTTCCTGCACGCCATCGGCACTGCACATGATAATGGAGCTACGCTTCTGGAAATCGTACACACCCAGGGGCGAAAAGAAGCGCGCGCTGCGCGAGGTGGGCAGAACGTGATTGGGGCCAGCGCAATAATCCCCCAGTGACTCCGAGGTATAGGGCCCCATGAAGATGGCACCGGCGTGACGGATGTGTGGTAACAGGTTCTCCGGGTCTGCGACCGAAAGCTCCAGGTGCTCAGGTGCCAGGCGATTGCTGATCGCCACCGCCTCTGACAAGTCCCGTGTCTTGACCAGTGCCCCCCGCCCCGCGAGCGAGGCGCGGATAATCGGCTCCCGCTCCATTTGCGGAAGCAGTTCGTCGATGCTGGCAGCGACCCGGTCGAGATACCCGGCATCCGGACACAGCAGGATAGCCTGGGCGTTCTCATCGTGCTCCGCCTGCGAAAACAGGTCCATGGCCACCCAGTCCGGGTCTGTGCTGCCGTCACAGATAACCAGTATCTCCGAGGGGCCGGCGATCATATCGATACCCACGCGCCCGAATACCATGCGTTTTGCCGCAGCCACGTAGATGTTCCCGGGGCCGACAATCTTGTCGACCGCCGGCACGGTTTCTGTGCCGTAGGCGAGCGCTGCCACCGCCTGGGCGCCGCCAACAGTAAACACCCTGTCCACGCCGGCTATCGCTGCAGCCGCCAGCACCAGCTCATTGAGCTCTCCCCCCGGGGCCGGCACCACCATGACGATCTGCCCTACCCCGGCCACGTGTGCCGGGATTGCATTCATCAGCACAGAAGACGGGTAACTGGCCTTGCCGCCGGGGACATAAATCCCCGCACTGTCCAGGGCCGTAATCTGCTGCCCCAGCAGGTTGCCGCTGGCGTCCCGGTACTGCCAGCTGTCCTGCAACTGGTGCTGGTGATACTCGCGAATACGCGCAGCGGCAGCTTCCAGCGCCTGTCGGCTGTCGGCGTCGATATCACGCAAGGCCTGCTGCAGGCGCGCCTGGCTGATCTCCAACTCCGCCGCACTTGCCCGCTCGAGCTGGTCGAATTGTGCTGTGTAGGACAGCAGCGCCGCGTCGCCGCGCTCGGCCACTGCTGCCAGGATCTCGCGCACGGTGTCGTTGACGGCATGGTCGAGTTCCTCCTCCCATGCCGTAAGCTGCTCAATACGGGCATCAAAATCGGTCTGCGTGGAATCCAGTCGCCGCATCATGCGGCCTCCACCGCAGCCGCCAGGCTGTCTACTAGCGACTGTATACCGGCACAACGCGAGCGCATGGCCGCCTTGTTGACAATCAGGCGTGAGCTCACGCTGGCGACTTCTTCCAGCGGCTCCATGCCATTGGCGCGCAGGGTATTGCCGGTGTCGACGATGTCCAGTATGAGGTCGGCAAGATCCATCATCGGCGCCAGCTCCATGGCACCGTACAACTTGATAACATCGGCATGCACGCCCTTGCGCGCGAAGTAGTCGCGCGCGATATTCACGAATTTGGTGGCCACGCGGATGCGCGCCCCGTCCTGCTGCCAACCGACCGGCCCGGCTGTCATCAGGCGACAGCGGGCAATCCCCAGATCCAGCGGTTCGTAGAGCCCCTCGGCGCCGTGCTCCAATAACACATCCTTGCCCACCACGCCCACGTCTGCCGCCCCGTGACGCACGTATGTCGGCACATCGGTGCCGCGAATAACGACCAGCCGGACACCGTCTGCCGTCGTTTCGAACACCAGTTTACGGCTCTTGCTGATGTCATCGAGCGGCTCAATGCCGGCGCGAGCCAGCAGCGGCAGTGTTTCCTTGAGAATACGTCCCTTGGTGAGGGCGATGGTAATGCTTTCACTCATTGGTTTGGTGCCTGTTCCGATCAGTCAGGGAGGCAGTAACTAGATGCCCCGGTGACTGCAGTTTCTGTTCAGTAACCCGAACCCCTGAACAATGTGATTCGGGCGCTCTCGGCGCCAGCGTCACGCTGCCTGTTGTCCGGCAATGGTCCGGCGATGGTCCGGCACGGACCGACAGGGTATCCGACGCAACGAGAGCGCAAACCCGTCAGGCTTGCTGCTGCCACTGTTCCGGGGTGAAGGTGCGGATATTCACAGCATGAATGCTCCCTTCGGCGATCTCGTCGCTGAGGGCCGCATAAACCAGTTGCTGCTTCTTCACCGGGCGCAGGCCTTCGAAAACATCACCGATGGCCGTGATGTCATAGTTGGCGCCCTCACCCTGCACACGGAATTCGCATTCCGGCATATGATTTTGCAGCAGGGCCTTGACGGTGGCAGCGTCCATAGCGATCTCCAGATCAGGGTTGATTCGACAGCATTACCGCCCGTGTTCACACACAGGCGGCAAGGGGGTGGCATTTTAGGAGAAAATGAAGGTAAAGGCGACTGGCTTCGCCTCGCACGGAAGGCACCGGGTACCCGGTGGCTCCCGCAAGTGCTTGTCGACAAACGCAGACCGGGGTCAGCCTTCCACTTCGATGGCCGACCAGTTTTCAATGACAGCATTCAGGTCGCCGTTTTCCTTACGCGCGGCCGATTCAAACTGGCTGCGGTAGATCTCCCCGAGGTTCACACTTTCGATGATCATGTTGCGCAACTTCCACTCCCCATCCCGGCCCCGTCCCATCTGGTACATCACCACGTAGGGTTCACTGTTTTCGGAGTAAATCAACTGTTCAACCGAGACGCGAGACGCGTCCTTGTCCTCGGCGCCGGGGTCGGACAACTCAATCCGGGAGCCACCGAATGCGAGCAGGCCCTTGCCATAGGTTCGCACCATGCCATCGCGCATGACTTCGGTGAAGCGATCGAGCTGCTCCCGCAACTGCGCCCGGCCCGCTTCATCCAGCGACCGGTAGCGTTCACTGGTTGCGTAGGGGCCCATAACGCCCCGGGCAAAACCGCGAAAGTCCACCACGGGATCAAGCACGTCCTGGATGGCCTGGTAATAGCGCTCGGGGTCGTCGTCAACGTATGCCTGGGCTTCGGCGACCACCTGCATCACGCTGGTGGTTGCCGAGTGCACCACCCCATGGGCGGTACTGTCGCCAGCGGGGGTGTCATCGGCACTGGCTGCCAGCGCTACAAAAAACAGCCCGGTTATCCAGCCGACCCAGCGGCCGTACCCAACACCCGCTTCGCGAAACCACTCATTTCTACTATTCACACTCGCCGTCCCCTGTATAATCCGCATTTTGCCCAGCGACATATGTACGCTGCCGAATTCACCCTGATCAGTTAAGCCCGGTCTCTATGACAACAGCTTTGTTCGCGCAGTTCCACATGGCAGCGCGGCCGCCCACTTTAACAGGAAACATGACGCCATGCTGTTAGCATCCGTCACCATCCTCGTCGGCCTGGTTGTGCTGATCTGGAGCGCCGACCTGTTCGTCGCCGGCGCCGCTTCCATCGCGGAGAACATGGGCATGTCGCCCATCCTGATCGGCCTGACCATTGTCTCCCTGGGCACCTCGGCCCCTGAAATTATAGTCTCGTTCACCGCTGCACTGTCCGGAGCCGGGGATCTCGCTATCGGCAACGCGATCGGCTCGAACATCGCCAACATCGGCCTGGTACTGGGTATCACGGTTCTGGTGGCGCCGATGATGGTTCACGAAAGCTGCATGAAGAAGGAGATGCCCATCCTGCTGCTGGTCACATTTGGCACTGGCGCGCTCCTGATCGACGATGTGCTCTCCACAATCGACGCCTGGCTTATGGTCGGAACACTGGTGCTGATCATCGTGCACATGGTACGCAGCCAGCAGCAGGATGAGGTACTTGCGGTGGAGGCAGCGGAGGAGAACCTGCCCCATCTGGCCCCGACCAGGGCCTGGCTCTACTTTTTTGCGGGACTCGGCCTGCTCATCGCCAGCTCACACGCGCTGGTGTGGGGGTCGGTGTTCGTCGCCGAGACCCTGGGAGTGTCGGAACTGGTCATCGGCCTGACGATCGTCGCCATCGGCACCAGCCTGCCTGAACTCGCGGCAACCATTGCCAGCGCCATGCGCGGACATACCGAGATCGCGCTGGGCAATATTATCGGCTCAAATATGTTCAACCTGCTGGCTGTGATGAGCATTCCAGGCATCGTCGGCTCAGAGAATCTCGAACGGGCCGTGATTACCCGCGACTACCCCACCATGACATTCCTGACGGTGTTCCTTGCCGCGGCCATTATCATCAGCCGCAGGCGCACACGATCCAGGGCCGGGCACGCGTATCTCGGGCGCACCGTCGGGGTGTTGTTAGTCGCTTTATACGCGCTGTATTATTACTGGCTATACCTTAGCATCTGACCCGGGCCCCACCTCTATGGCGGACACCTCTTGCAGCAGTTTTGCCCTCTCGGCGAGGCGAACCATCGACATCGAAGCGCAGGCTGTGGCGGCGTTGTCGCATCGCATTGGCGAGGATTTCAACAAGGCCTGTGAATTGTTACTGGCCTGCCGCGGTCGCGTCATCGTCACCGGCATGGGGAAATCCGGGCATATCGCGCGCAAAATCGCTGCCACCCTTGCCAGCACCGGCACTCCCGCCTACTTTGTCCACCCTGGCGAGGCCAGCCATGGCGATATGGGCATGATTACCGCCAGCGACGCCGTTATCGCCCTGTCCAACAGCGGTGAGGTCACCGAAGTGGTCACCCTGCTGCCCCTGCTCAAGCGCCTCGGTGCCAGTCTGATAGCCATGACCGGCAACGCCAATTCCACGCTGGCGCGGGCCGCAGACGCCCACCTGGACACGGGCGTTGAATCCGAGGCCTGCCCGCTCGACCTGGCGCCGACTTCCAGCACCACCACGGCCCTGGTCATGGGCGACGCCCTGGCCATTGCCCTGCTGGAAGAACGCGGCTTCACCGCGGAGGATTTCGCCTTTTCCCACCCGGGTGGCACCCTGGGCAAGAAGCTGTTGCTGAAGGTCGAGGATGTAATGCAGGGTGGGAATGCCATCCCCGCCGTCACCGGGGACACCCTGTTGTCGAATGCCCTGCTGGAGATCAGCAACAAGGGTCTGGGGATGACCACGGTGGTCGATGCCGCGGGCAACCTGGTGGGCATTTTCACTGACGGCGACCTGCGCCGCACCCTGGACCAGAAGATCGATATCAACAGCACGCCCATCGCCGAGCTGATGACGACGGGCGCCAAGACAGCCAGCCCGCAAATGCTTGCCGCCGAAGCCCTGCGCATCATGGAGGAGAATGAAATCACCTCCCTCGTTGTTGTGGGCGATGAGGGCAATACCTGCGGCGTCATCCACCTGATGCACCTGCTGCATGCAGGTATAGCCTGAAGCTTATGACAATTAGCGCGCAAACTGCTGGAAACATCGAACTGCTGGCGCTGGATGTCGACGGCGTACTGACCGATGGCCGAATCTTCTATGGCAACAGTGGCGAGGAGCTGAAGAGTTTTAGCATCAAGGATGGCCTCGGCATCAAGCTGCTGCAGCGCGATGGTATCGAGGTCGTGCTGATCACCGGTCGCGACTCGCATATTGTCTCCAGGCGCGCCGCGGAACTGGGCATCACTGAGGTCATACAGGGGCGCGAGGACAAGCTCACTGCACTGCGCGAGGTCTGCGCGGCAAGGGCCATTCAACCGGCACAGTGCGCCTACATGGGAGATGATCTTCCCGACCTCGCCGCCGTGCGTGCAGCCGGGATTGGCATGGCACCGGCCGATGCTGCCGCGCCTCTGCGCGAGTCTGCGGACTGGGTCAGCGAGCGACCCGGCGGTGCCGGCGCTGTGCGCGAGGCCTGCGAGATGCTGCTGTCCCGGCGCGGGACCCTGCTGCAAAGACTGGCAGACTACGACTGATGACGCGCCCCGCACTGCAAGTGCTGCTCGCCATTACCCTTGTGGTGGCCGCGAACTACTACTGGAGCCCGCGAACTTCACAAACCGTGGACGAGGAAACCAGGGAGCGGCAACGGGCATTGCCAAAGACCTATATCGAGCAAACCCGGGCCTGGTCATTTGATGAGACCGGTGCCCTGACCGACATTCTCGAAGCGGAAAAAATCGAACAATTCGGGCGTGGCAACGTCTCAATGCTGACCATGCCGAAATTTTATGCCCACAGTCGCGACGACAAGACCTGGTCTGCAGTGGCCGAACGCGGGCGCTTTGAGGATCATAGCGAACGCCTGCTGCTGCGCCGGAACGTGGTGCTGACGCACGACCAGACCGGCACCAGCATGACCACGCAAGCCATGGATATAGAGCTGGACGACAAAACAGCTATTGCCAATAAACGGGTCACCATCACCCAGGGCGAGAATCGCACCACCGCCGATGGCATGGTCGCGCGCCTGCAGGAGGAGACAATAACCTTGAAACCCAATGTGGAGAGTACCTATGTGCAGCAGCCTTGACCGGTTTATCGCCTGCGCAGTGATCTGCCTGGCCATGTTAGCGCCGGGAGTAAGCAACGCCCTGCCGGATGACCGCGAACAGCCTATCCACATCGAGGCAGACGAGGCGCTTCGCGACGAAAAACAGGGCTTCACTCGCTACCAGGGCAACGTGCAGATGGACCAGGGAAGCCTACGTATCGAGGCCGACCAGATCACCATTTATCACACCGGCGAGGAAGCCGACCGGGTTCTGGCCACCGGCAAGCCGGCGCGCATGCAGCAACAGCCGGACCCGGAAAAAGGCCTGCTCAAGGCCAGGGCGGACACCATCACCTACGTCAAAAGTGAGCAGCGCGTGGAATTGCGCAGCAACGCCCATATCGAGCAGGACGGCTCCATCGTCACCGGCGACTACATCGACTATTTCATTGAACAGGAACTCGTCAAGGCGGGTTCCGCCGGGGGAGAAAATGCCAGCAGGGTGCAGGTGGTGATCCCCGCCGAGGTGTTGCAGGATGAGGAAGCGGACCGTGGCACGACTGACAGCAAATAATCTGGCCAAGGCCTACCGTGGTCGCGAGGTCGTGCAGGACGTGTCGCTGCAGATCGAAAGCGGCCAGGTCGTCGGCCTCCTCGGGCCCAACGGCGCTGGCAAAACCACCTGTTTCTACATGATCACTGGCATCATCCAGGCTGATCGCGGGGTAATTGAGCTGAATGGCGAGGATATCACGCCACTGTCCATGCACGAGCGTGCCAGGCGAGGCATCGGCTACCTGCCGCAGGAGGCCTCGATCTTCCGCAAGCTATCGGTGGGCGACAATATCCTTGCGGTGCTGGAGACTCGGCCGGACCTGAATAGAAAGCAGCGTCTGCAGCAGCGCGATCAATTGCTACAGGAATTCAACGTGCAACACCTGCGCGACAGCCTCGGGCAGTCTCTCTCCGGGGGTGAGCGCCGCCGTGTCGAGATCGCCAGGGCACTGGCGGCGGAACCCGATTTCATTCTGCTCGATGAACCTTTCGCCGGTGTCGACCCGATTTCAGTCAGCGATATCAAGCAGATCATCAACCACTTGCGTGAGCGCGGCATCGGCGTGTTGATCACCGACCACAACGTGCGCGACACGCTCGACATCTGTGAACTGGCTTTCATCGTTGGCGAGGGGCATATCATCGCCTCGGGAAATGCCAACGACGTACTGAACAATGCCCGCGTGCGCAAAATCTACCTGGGTGAGCAGTTCACCATGTAAACGCTGTGTGACCGGCATTATCCCACGAAGTCAATAAGCAAATTTCGCGCCAAGCTGTTGCCACGGCTCTCGACCCGGCGCTAAACTGCCCCTGTTGTAATTCAAGGCGCCCGCATTCGGGGCGACAAAGTGCTACCAGACACTCGATGAAACAGTCGCTTCAACTCAAGCTTGGCCAGCAGCTGACAATGACGCCTCAGCTACAGCAGGCTATTCGCCTGTTGCAGTTGTCCACACTGGATTTACAGCAGGAAATCCAGCAGGCACTCGACAGTAACCCCCTACTCGAAGTCAGTGAAGACGAACCCGAACCCGAAGCCATCGCGGAAGAACAGGCGCCTTCGAGCGATGGGCCGCTGGAAAACCTTGAACACAGCGCCAGTGACCCGGTAAACGCCGCCAATAGCGAATCCGCCCCGATCAGCGAAACCATGCCTGAGGAGTTGCCGGTCGACACCCAGTGGGACGACCTGCTGCCATCCGGCTCGGCTCCACCAGCCCCGGCCACGGATGACTCCGGCGAGGGCGATTTCGACGGCCGCAATGCACCACAGGAGAGCCTGCGCGAGAGTTTACTCTGGCAGCTCAACCTGGCCAGACTATCTGATACCGACAGGCTCATTGCCCTGGCTATTATCGACGCCACTGCCGGCGATGGTCGCCTGTCTGTGAGTCTGGAGGAGATCCACGAGGGCTTCGACGAAGAGCTCGACATCGAGATGGACGAGGTCGTCGCCGTGCTGCACAGACTGCAGCAGTTTGAGCCAGCGGGCGTGTGCACCCGCAACCTACAGGAATGCCTGCTGGTGCAGCTACAGCAGCTACCCGCCTCCACGCCTTACCTGGAGCAGGCCAAGGTCTTGCTCAGCCGCCATCTACCGCAGCTGGCGAGTGGTGACTTCAAGCAGATCATGCGGCGCACACGGCTCAAGGAAGAGCAACTGAAGGATGTACTGGCACTGATCCAGACCCTGGACCCCCGGCCCGGCGAGACCTTTGCGCCAGAGTCGGTAGAGTACGTGGTGCCGGATGTTTTCGTGAGCAAGAAGGCGGGACGCTGGTGCGTCGAACTGAACCCCGATATTGCCCCCAGGTTGCGCATCAACAGCACCTACGCCGGACTCATCAAGCGCGCAGACAACAGTGCCGACAACACCTTCCTGCGCGACAACCTGCAGGAGGCGCGCTGGTTCCTGAAGAGCCTGCAGAGTCGCAATGAAACCCTGATGAAAGTAGCCAGCAAGATCGTCGAGCACCAACGTAATTTCCTCGAGTATGGCGAGGAGGCGATGAAACCGCTGGTACTTGCCGATATCGCAGAAGCGGTGGAAATGCACGAGTCCACGATTTCCAGGGTTACCACCCAGAAATACATGCATACGCCCCGCGGCGTATTTGAGCTGAAGTTCTTTTTCTCCAGCCACGTGGCGACAACCAGCGGCGGCGAGTGCTCTTCCACGGCAATACGCGCGCTGATCAAGAAACTGGTGGCAGCGGAAAACCCGCGTAAACCGCTCAGTGACAACAAGATCACCCAGCTGCTGGAGGAACAGGGCATCAAAGTGGCACGGCGAACCATTGCCAAGTACCGGGAGACCATGCAGATCCCCCCATCTAACGAACGCAAGCGGCTGGTTTAGCCCTTACATAGAGGTTCCATGGAAAAAGGTTTCGATGCCACGGGGCATTGGTCTAGACTTTAAAACAAACAGCGAGAGATTCCCGGCATTGCCGGCCCCGGCAGAACCAGCTCAGGCACCTGCCGGTTTAACCTGAAGAAGGAGCAATAATATGCAACTGACTGTCAGCGGACATCACGTGGAAGTCACCGAGCCACTGCGCGAGTATGTGCAACACAAGTTTGAACGACTGCAGAGGCACTTTGACCAGATTACCAACACGGAAGTCACCCTGATCGTGGAAAAACTGGTACAGAAAGCCGAGGCCAATGTGCACATATCCGGGGCCGATATTTTCGCCCACGCCGAGTCCGAGGACATGTATGCTGCTATCGACGCGCTTGCCGATAAACTCGACCGCCAACTCATTAAGCACAAGGAAAAAAACCGGGGTCACTGACACCCCGGGCAATCACTCTATGCAACCCCTTGCCTCTCTGCTGACCCCCGAGCGCACTGCCTGCCAGTTGCCGGGGCTCAGCAAAAAACGCTTGTTCGAAAGCATCGCCCGCATAATCAGCGACGACCAGTTCTCGCTGTCCTATGACGAAGTCTTCGCCCACTTTATCGCCAGGGAGAAACTTGGCAGTACCGGCCTGGGGGACGGCATAGCGATACCGCATTGCCGCATCGGCAACTGCAGCCAGCCCACCGGGGCCCTGCTGACGCTATCCGAACCCATTGATTTTGACTCACCGGACAATCAGCCCGTTGATCTCGTGTTTGCCCTGCTGGTGCCCGAGGATGAGCCGCAGCAGCATCTCGATACACTCGCGGGTCTGGCCAGGCTATTCAGCCAGGCTGGCTTCTGTGAGGGGCTGCGCAATGCCCGTGATCAGGCAACCCTGTTTCGGCTGGCCATCGAGGCCGAAGCCGTCGCGCCTTAGGGCCCGGCACACTCGCCATGCAGCTAATCATCATCAGCGGCCGATCCGGATCCGGCAAGAGCACCGCCCTCAACCAGCTTGAGGACGAGGGTTATTACTGTATCGATAACTTGCCCGTCTCCCTGCTGCCTGCACTCGTTGCCGAAACCCAGCGCGAGGAGTTTGCCCACTTTCGCGGCACTGCGGTCTGCATCGACGCGCGCAACGCATGGAAATACCTGGCGGATTTCAGCCAGGTCATGGGCGCCCTGCCGGCAACCGTGAAGACTGAAGTGCTCTACCTCGACGCAGAGGAACCGGCGCTGATCAAGCGTTTCTCCGAGACCCGGCGCAAACACCCGCTGAGCGCGGACTCCATGACACTGGCTGAGGCCATAGCGCAGGAGAGGGAGTTGCTCGAGCCCATATCCAGCGCGGCATCGCTGGTCCTGGACACCACCCAGATGACCATCTACGACCTGCGCGACGCTATCAAGCAACGCCTGCTGGGCACCGAGAGCAGCAGCATGTCACTGCTGATCCAGTCATTCGGGTTCAAGCGCGGAATTCCCAAGGACGCCGACCTGCTGTTCGATGTGCGCATGCTGCCAAACCCGCACTGGGTAAAGGAACTACGCCTGCAAAACGGCACCGAAGCCGAGGTCCGCGATTTCCTGGAAGCACAGCCCATGACCGCGGAATTGTTCGCAGATATTTGCCATTTTCTGGATCGGTGGCTACCCCGCTACGGTGACAGCAACCGCAGTTACATGACGGTCGCTATCGGTTGTACCGGCGGCCAGCATCGTTCAGTATACTTGGCCGAGCGCCTGTTCCGTCATTACCAGGCGCAGTATCCGGGCATTCACGTCAGACACAGGGAATTGCAGTAAGTGATTGAAACCCAGGTCACGATCGTCAACAAGCTTGGCCTGCACGCACGTGCTGCAGCCAAGCTGGTCGGCTGTACCGCCGCTTTTTCCAGCGATATCCGCATGGGCAAGGACGGCAAGATGGTCGATGCCAAAAGCATCATGTCGGTAATGATGCTGGCCGCGGGCAAGGGCACGGTGCTCGACCTGCAAGTCGACGGCAGGGACGAGCAGGCCGCACTGGAAGCCCTGACCACGCTCATTGCCAACCGCTTCGACGAGGCCGAGTAAGGCCGCCACCACAACCCGGTCCGGCATTTAGCCCGGGCTGGTAACTAATCACGTTGTTGCCACTGCCGGTTTACCGGATAATCCCTGTTTGGCGGGCAACGCTGCCCGCCACGCCAAGCAGGGCAGGGGCATGCCACAGAACACAGTCAAATCGCAGGAAACGCTCAATCGGTTGACGCTGGCACTGGACAGTGGCGCCTTCGTTGACGTCCGTCGCATGCTCAACGGCATACCGCCGGCCGATATCGCCCACCTGCTGGAATCCTCGCCGCCCAAGTTTCGGAACATCCTCTGGAAACTGATCGACGTCGACATCGAGGGCGAGGTGCTGGGCGAACTGCCTGACGACCTCCAGGCCCACTTCCTGTCGCGCATGGACGCGGCAGAAGTCGCCACCATCACGGAAGGGCTGGAAGACGATGATATAGCCGACATCCTGCAGCAACTCCCGGATCGTGTGACCTGGGAAGTGCTCAATTCCATGGACCATCAGGACCGCGCCCGTCTGGAACAGGTCATGCTGTACCCGGACGATGTGGCCGGCGGCCTGATGAACACCGACACCATTACCATCCGCGCCCGCCTGACCCTTGACGTGGTAATGCGCTACCTGCGCCGGCACGAAGACCTGCCGCCGATGACAGACAACCTGATCGTGGTGAATCGGTCCGACCAGTTTATCGGGCTACTGCCACTGCGCACGTTGCTGGTATCCGACCCGGCGACAACCGTGCGCGAAATGATGGTAACCGATGTCGACCCGATTCCAGTAGACATGCCCGATCACGAGGTAGCGCGATTGTTTGAGCGCAATGACTGGGTATCAGCGCCGGTCGTAGACGAAGGCGGACGACTGCTGGGCCGCATCACCATTGACGACGTCGTCGATGTTATCCGCGAGGACGCCGACCACTCGTTCATGTCCATGGCTGGCCTGGACGAGGACGAAGACACCTTCGCCCCGGTAGCCAAGGCCGCTCCCAGGCGCGCCATCTGGCTAGGCATCAACCTGATAACAGCTTTCATCGCCGCGTCCGCCATCAACATGTTCCAGGACACTATCGACAAGGTTGTAGCGCTCGCTGTGCTGATGCCGATAGTCGCCTCGATGGGCGGTATTGCAGGCACCCAGACGCTCACTGTACTGGTGCGTGGTATCGCCATGGGCCAGGTGGGCCGCAACAACCAGAACTGGCTGCTGGTGCGCGAGGTCACTATAGGGGTGCTTAACGGATTCCTGTGGGCGGCGGTGGTGGCCGTTGCCGCGTCGATGTGGTTCAACGATTGGCAAATCGGTTTGATCATTGCCGCGGCCATGGTCATCAACCTGGTAACGGCAGCGTTTACCGGCGCAGCCCTGCCCCTGATGCTGACCCGTTTCCAGATTGACCCGGCATTGGCCGGCGGCGTAATTCTTACCACCGTGACCGACGTGGTCGGTTTCGTCTCTTTTCTTGGACTGGCGACCCTGTTCTATGCGTGACGAGAATAACGACAGTGAGGAAGATGGCGAATTTCTTCCCAGCAAGAGCGAACTTAAACGCCAGATGCTTGCGCGGCAAACACTGGGAGAGCAGCTAACGCGACTGACTGAAAAACAGCTGGAAACACTGCCGATCAACGACGAACAGCTGCTGCGCGCGATTCGCGAGACCCGCCGCATCAGCAGCAAGAATGCGCTGCGACGCCACCTGCAGTACATCGGTAAACTGATGCGCGATGTGGATCCGGAGCCTATCAATACGGCCCTGGAGCAGATGCACCGCCCGGACCGGGAGGCGACTGCTGCCTTCCACGCGCTGGAAAACCTGCGCGAGGAAGTGCTTGCGGCTGGCGTTGCCGGCGTCGAGACAGTACTACAGAGATGGCCCCAGGCCGATCGCCAGCAGTTGCGTCAACTGGTGCTGCAACACCAGCGCGAGCAAAAGCAGGGCAAACCACCGGCAGCCAGCCGCAAGCTTTTCCGGTATCTACGCGAACTGCACGAGCTTTATGGCGAGGGCTGAACAGGCTCCGCCGTTGCACCCTCGGCATCGGTAGCGAGCCCGCCACCAACCGCCCCCCGACCCGACACAGCGCTTCCCGGCGCCAGGCCCTTCTCGGCAGGGTCGTTGGGGTCCGCGAGCGGAGCTGCCGGTACGGACACCTGGCGCACCTCATCGTCGAAGATGCGATCGAAGCTGACGTCGGGCTCATCCCAGGTGCCCTCGATGGTGTACACACCACTGGAAAGGCGGTTGACCTGCTTTTCAAACACCTTGCTGACTACAAACACACCCGCGGCAACCGCGGGCCCTGCTGTCAGGGCTGCGACCCAGGGCAGGTTGTTGGCAACCGGAAGTGTCGCGACCAGTTCGCCATCCAGACTGCGGCTGGCGATATCGGATACGCCACTCATGGAGAACGCGCTGGAGGTACTGCGCACATCCAGTCCGGCGACCTCGATCTTGCCCTGGTGGAAAAACACCTCGCCTGTCACAGCGTCAAAATTCAGCCCCGATTCAAACATGTGCGACAAACTGAGTCGCTCCACGATCCCGGCGAGATTGACGATCTCGACTACCTGCAGCGCCCCGGCGCCGCCGGGCGTTTGCAGGAAGCGCCCCTTGCCGAGCGCGATATCCAAACGCCCCCCCAGTGACGCCAGCGCGAAGGCCTCCGGCGAGCCATCCCATTGCAGATCGAGAGCCAGGGTACCCTGGTCGGTCTCCACAAAGCGCGCATAACCCAGACGCTCCAGCGTATTGCCGATATCCTCGAATTCAAGGGGCAGGCGCGCCCTGCTGCCGTGTTCTGGTTGCCAGCTCAACTCGCCCGGCGATTCCGGCATCAATGAGAGGCCGGCCACCTCACCGGTGATATCGAGCATGCTGAGAGCACCGTCCGCCGCAGCCAGCGTGAACGCCAGTGAGCCGACCGCTTCACCGTTCATACGCAGTTCACTAATGCTGGCTTCGATCAGCGGCAGCGTTAACCCGCCCAGGCCATCATCAGGAGCACCGGGCGCTTCCGCTTCACCCGGGGACGTGTCCTCGCCGCCGGGCGGGGTAATGTCGAGGAAATCGATTTCCAGGCTCGCCACACCCTGTTGCGGCTGTCGATAACTGCCGTGCAGCCAGTCGGTAGCAGCGGTGACGGTCAGCAGATCCCGCTCCAGTTGCAGGCTGAAATCCACATCGGCAATCTCTCTTCCCCAGAGCAACAGGCGCTCAGTGTAGATACCGGTAATACCCAGTGTGAACTCACCGCTGGCGTCGGTGGAATTGTCCGCTGCCAGTTCCTGCTGCGCCTCCTCGCGGCCCAGCAGATAGCGGTTACTGAAGTCCAGCCATGCCTGTGCGTCCACCAGCGGTGCCCGCCCCTGCACCAGCACAGACCCCGGCTGCAGTTCCGGGGGCGGCGCCTCCAGGCCAAGGCCTGCCGCCCGCAGCTGCCCATTATCGATATGCAGGTGCAGGGAGATATCCTCACCGAGAGCCATGCCCAGCACAGGTCGTTCACCGCCCAGTGGCAGTGCGATCTCCAGTGGCAACGTCGACGCCGGGAGCTTGGTCCAGGGGGGCGGCAGATCCAGCGCCATACCGGCGAGGTCAGAACTCAGGGTCAGCAGCGGTATTTCGCCCGGAATGACGGTCACCAGCCCGTTTACCTCTGCCGTGCCGTCAGCCAGTTCCAGGGCCTGCAGTTGCAGCCACTCACTGAGAGCGCCGGAGCTCACGCGCGACTGAAAGGACACCTCCAGCGCTGAATCAGCCATGGCGAATGCCGCGTCCTGGCCCCGCAGGTTGCGCTGCCGCAACGCTGCTGTCACCTCCTCCTGCCAGAGCGTAGCGCGCAGTTCCTTTGAGCTGAACCCTTGCGCACTGGAATAGCCTATCTGCCCCGCCAACTGCTGCAACGGCAAGCGGCCTTGCTCGATCAGCAGCGCCACATCCCCAAGCTCGACCGCGACATCGACCTCGGGAGGAGCACTCGGGTCGGCCAGGTTCAGTTCCAGTTGCAGGTGCGTTTCGAGGTCTCCAGCGGCCTGCCACCGGGCAAATGCAGCACCGGTCAGGTCACCCAGCAGCGATTCATTGACCACGCGCAGGCCATCGGCTGCACTGCCACTGATGCGCCCATCAATTGCCAGTCGCATCTGCGCATCGTCATCCATCCAGCTTTCAGCGGACAGGTGCGTGACCGAGGACTCATAGACCTGGGCGCTGTCCGCCCACACGCTGACATTGGTATCGTCAATCAATACCGTGCCGTCAAAGTTAGACACCGCAGGCCAGTCCGGGTGATAGGCCAACGCCGTGTCCTCCAGGTTAAGCATCAACTGCACGGTGCGCAGATCGCTGGCGCCGCTGCGCAGGGTGCCGCGCCAGACGAAACCAGCCTGTTCTACCCGCCCCTCGCCCACCGCGCTGCCCAGCCAGTCCAACAGCCCCGCATTGAGGATGTACGGCAGGTATTTCATCCGGTACCGCGGATGCGAATCGGCCAGACCCACCAGCAGGTCCATCTCCAGACCGGTATCCGTGGCGGTAAAAGGAATATTCAGGCTGAACAGGGCTTCGGCCTTGCCCTCCGCGCCGCGGGCGGTGATCAGGTCGCTGTGCAGCAGCAGCGAATGCTCGTCCCAGTCCAGGTTTAGCGTGCCGTAAAAATCCTCATAGAACAGCGGATCGCGATAGACAGTGGGAAAATCCAGCGCAAACTGCTGGCTATCCAGAACCACATATCCGCCGTTGTCGGACAACTCAAAGTAGCCGGTGCCTGAAGTCACCCCGGGGGCACCCCTCCAGGAATCGACCTGGAGCGCGTCGAAGTTGCCCTCCACGTCCCAGCCCGCCAATGGATCCGCCCTGTCGCCTACAGCCAGTTGCATGGCAGATACCTCGCCGCGCATATTCAATATCTGGAACACGGAGCGCAGGGCTTCCGGCACCGCCGGCGTATCGAGCAACAGCTGATTCAAGGGTTGCAGCTGCAATGCGGCAGTTCGCAAACGCAGCGAATCACCCCAGGCATCAACTTGCAGGCGCGGCACCGCCAACTCGGTCCCGGCGTGCGCAATCAGAAGATCGGAAGCGTACGCTGTCCAGCGCTTGCGGCGCTGAACCAGCGTTGCCTGCAGAGACAATTCGTCCAGGGGTAGCGACCAGCTCCCATCCAGGGGTTGCAGCACCGCATTTGACAGCGCCAGATCCACGTCCACTTCCACCTTCCCGCGATCCCAGAACAGCCAGAGTTTGCTGGCCAGCTCTCCCCCGGCCCAAACGCTGGGCGGCTCTGCGAACAGTTCGGCAATGGCATCGAGATCAGCCGACTCTATCTCCATGAACAGGGTGCCCTCAAATTCGGCGGGGCGGAACGGGTTGCCCAGGCCTTTACCGACGACGCTGATCGCGGTGCCGGTTGTCGCCAGCAACTCTGCGCGCATGTGGCGCTGGCTGCCATCCCGGGCGAGGTGCAGCGCCAGGTCATACTGCCTCAGCTGGCCACCGGGCAGGCGCAGTTGCAGGCGGTTGTCCTCCAGCGTGACGTACTCGATATTGAGCAGGAACTGTTGCAGCCACTCGCCCAGCGTTCCGCCACCGCCGCTAATCCCGGGTATGAGGAGCTTGCCGTCAGCTGTCAACTCGCCTTCCAGGGCCAGGCCGTCGAGCCGCAGGGACGTGATCTGCAGGCTGCGGTTGGCCAATGAGCCCAGTACGTCTATGCCAATGCGCCCGCCGGTAAGCTGCAGTGGTCGCGAGGTGCCATCCAGCATGTCGAACTCAAGATCATGCAGCACTATTTCGGGCGTAAAAGAAGACCACTCCCCGCTCAGGTTGCGCGCCGTGACGGCAAACGGTACCCGACTGTTGATTTCAGAAAGCACAACATCCTGCCAGTTATGCAGGTTGGTGCTCAGCACACGACCAAGACTGACGTACGTCGCCAGCAGGACGATTGCCGCGACGACGCACACCCAGAGGACATTGCTCAGCCTGTGAAAAATTGATCGTTGCAACTCGCTACACCCGCCGCTTTAGAGCAGTACGATATCGAAGTGTTCCGGATTGTTGTCCGGCTCTACTCTCAGACTGATTGACTTGCCAATAAATTCCTGGAGGTCGGCGACATTTGCCGATTCTTCATCCAGTAACCTGTCGATGACTCCCTGGGCCGCCAACACCAGGAGTTTGTCGGCCTCGTAGGCGCGGGCGTCACGCATGATTTCCCGAAAAATCTCGTAACAGATGGTCTCCGCCGTCTTCAGTACGCCACGCCCCATGCATACCGGACAGTCCTCGCACAGCAACTGTTCGAGACTCTCCCGGGTACGCTTGCGCGTCATTTCAACAAGTCCCAGTTCTGACACTGCGGTAATCTTGTTACGGGCAGGGTCCCTGGCCATGGCTTTTTCCAGGCTGCGATGCACCTGCCTGCGGTGCTCCTCATCCTGCATGTCGATAAAGTCGACAATGATGATACCGCCCAGATTACGCAGGCGCAGCTGGCGCGCCAGCACAGTAGCCGCTTCCAGGTTGGTCTTGAAGATGGTTTCCTCGAGATTGCGACGCCCGATATAGGAGCCGGTATTGACGTCGATCGTTGTCATCGCCTCGGTCTGGTCAATAATCAGGTAACCGCCAGACTTGAGCTCCACCTTGCGCGCCAACGCGCGCTGGATATCATCCTCGATACCGTGCAGGTCGAACAGCGGGCGTTCTCCGGCATAGTGTTCCAGCAGCCCGGACACCTCCGGCATATACGCCGTGCAGAACTCCTGTAGCGCAGTAAAGCTCTCGCGGCTGTCTATGAGAATCTTTTCCACGCCCGGGCGGGCGAGGTCACGGACGGTGCGCATGTGCAAGGGCAGCTCGGTGTAAAGCAATTCAGCCTTGCGCGCCGCTTTGGCACGGCGCGATACCGCGGCCCACAGCCGTTTCAGGAAACGCAAATCGACGCAGATTTCTTCCAGCCCCACGCCTTCTGCCGCGGTGCGCAGGATGTACCCGCCCTCTCCCTCCATTCCCTCGGCAACCAGGCCTTCTGCCAGCAGGCCCTGCAGGCGTGTGCGCTCATCGACATCGTCAATACGCTGGGACACGCCGACGTGATCGCTCTGGGGCATGAACACCAGGTAACGTGATGACACCGACAACTCTGTGGTCAGCCTGGCACCCTTACTACCAAGCGGGTCCTTGGTAACCTGCACGATCACTTTCTTGCCCTCGTGCAGGTAGTCACCAATGGCGCCCGTACCGCGAGCGCGACCCTCGGCGGCTGGATCGTGTATGTCGGAAACGTGGATAAAGCTGGTGCGCTCAGCACCAATATCAACAAACGCAGCCTGCATTCCGGGCATCACGCGAACCACCTTGCCCGCATAGATATTGCCTACCATGCCCAGGCTGGCACTGCGCTCTATGTGGATGTCCTGGGTGGCGCCATTGTCGACCACGGCTACCCGGGTCTCCATTGGCGTCACATTGACCAGTATCTCCTCACTCACCCGATGTCTCCAGCACATTGGCGATGCCGAGGCCCGACAGCAGTTGCCAGGTCTCGGCCAGGGGTAAACCCACTACATTACTGTAGCTGCCCTCTATGGACCTGACAAAAGCGCCAGCCAGCCCCTGGATGGCATATCCCCCGGCCTTGTCCCATGGTTCCGGCGTCGCCAGGTAGGCCTCGCAGAGCGCCCTGCTCAGTTGAATAAACTCCACCTCGGTGCTCACCAGGCGGACTTCCGGCTCCGCCTCCGGAAGGCACAGGCAGATGGCCGTGAGCACTGAATGCCGACGCGCACTCAGGCGCGCGAGCATGCCCAGGCCATCAAAGTGATCCACCGGTTTGCCGAGCACGTCATCGTCGATGACAACCGAGGTGTCCGCAGCCAGCACAGCGACATTCTGCCCCGGGTAGCGCCCGACTACCTCGGTAGCCTTCTCCAGCGCCATGCGCTGTACATACGCATCGGGTTTTTCTCCCTCCCGCGGTGTTTCATCTATATCGGCGGGGTCACAGCGATACTGGTAGCCAATCTGTTGCAATAACTCCCTGCGCCTGGGTGACGCCGAGGCCAGAATCAGTTCCATATCAGCTCACCTGGTAATAGCGGCGCAACCCGCGCAGGCTGTGCAGCACAAAGGGCCACAGCAAGGCACTGGAAACAGCCGGCAGCAGGAACAACATTGTCTGGGCGCCCGCGCCCTCCAGGCTCTGCACCCATTGGCAGACCATCTGGTTTATCCCGACCAGTACAAACACCACCGCCGACTGCTGCCACAAGCTGAAGACACGCAGCCGCTGGTACAGCAACAGCGCCAGCAAGGCTACCGAAACCAGGGCAAAAGCGTTTTGCCCGATTACCGCCCCCTCACTCACGTCCAGCAGGATGCCCAGCAGCACAGCAGTGGTGATGCCTACCCGGTGGGGCAATGCGATGACCCAGTAAATCAGGGTCAGCGCGACCCACTCGGGGCGCCCCCAGGCAAGCCATGCCGGCAGCGGCAACACCGCAAGCACCATGGCGGTAAAGAAAGTGAACACAATGACCCAGTAAGCGTGTGCGCCCTGGCCGTCCAAAACTCAATTCTCCCCGGCTGGCTTGGACGTGAACACCAACAGCACATGACGACTGCGCTCCAGCGCTGCACTGGGGGTTGCGGTGATACGCGCGAACGCTTCTCCCGGGTCGCGTTCTATCTCGTTGACCACAGCCACCGGGTAGCCAACGGGAAAACGACCGCCGAGACCGGAGCTGACCAGCAGGTCCCCTTCACGGATATCGGTCGTGGCCGACACGTGATGGACTTCCAACAGGGTCAGGCTGCCCGTGCCTTCCGCGATGGCCCTGACGCCATTGCGGTTTACCTGCACGGGAATGGAGTGGGTGGCATCGGTGATCAGCAGCGCGCGGGCATTGATCGGGCTGACCTCGACGATCTGACCCAGCAGTCCGTCGGCATCGATCAGCGGCTGGCCGACGAAAACCCCGTCATTGCTGCCCTTGTTGAGTACCAGTTGATGACGCACCGGGTCGGGAGAAACCCCGATCAACTCCGCTACCAGTACATCGTCACGTAACAGGGCCGATGAATTCAGCAGTGCGCGCAGGCGCACGTTTTCCGCCTGCAGCGATGACATTTGCAGCGAGCGACCCTGCAATACCAGGTTTTCCTGCCGCAGTTGTTCATTCTGCTCGAGTAGCTCATCACGAAGTACCAGGTGCTCCTGGTTCCAGTCCGAGACGCGTGAAGGGATATCCGACACCCAGTAGACCGGAGCAGCAACGACTTCCAGTGCCGAACGGGTCGTCTGCAGGGCATTGAAACGCAGATCCGCCGCGAGCAGCCCTACCAACAACAGGGTGACCAGCAACAGGCGCAGCCCCAGGGTTGACTCTTTGACGAATAGTGGCTTGATGGTGTCTCCTCAGCGATTCCTGCCGGAACTCGGGGGACAGTTTACTTACTCAGTGGACAGCAGGTCTATGGTACGCCTGTCCATAAGCTCCATCGCCCGGCCGCCACCGCGAGCCACACAGGTCAGCGGCTCCTCGGCAACGATGACCGGGAGACCCGTCTCTTCGGAAATCAGGCGATCCAGGTCACGCAACAGGGCGCCACCGCCGGTGAGCACGATGCCACTCTCGGCGATGTCTGCAGCGAGCTCGGGGGGAGACTGTTCCAATGCCGATTTAACGGCCTGTACGATGGAAGACAAGGGATCCTGCAGGGACTCCAGTATCTCGTCGCTATCCAGGGTGAAACTCCGCGGCACGCCTTCTGCCAGGTTGCGTCCGCGCACGTCGATCTCGCGCAGGTCGGAACCGCCGAAGGCACAGCCCACTTCCATCTTGATCTTTTCCGCAGTGGCGTCCCCGATCAGGCTGCCATAGCGGCGGCGCACGTGGGACACGATGGCCTCATCAAAGCGATCACCGCCGATGCGAACAGAATCGCGGTAGACGATGCCGTTAAGTGAAATAATGGCAATTTCGGTGGTACCACCACCCACGTCCACCACCATGCACCCACTGGCCTCTTCCACATCGAGGCCCGCGCCAATCGCGGCGGCCATGGGTTCTTCGATGAGACGCACTTCACGTGCCCCGGCAGACAAAGCCGATTCACGAATGGCGCGACGCTCCACCTGGGTGGACATGCAGGGCACACAGACCAGCACCCGGGGGCTGGGACGGATAAAACGGCTCTCGTGCACCTTGGCAATGAAGTGCTGGAGCATCTTTTCTGTTACCTGGAAGTCGGCGATCACACCGTCTTTGAGGGGCCGTATCGCGGTGATATTACCGGGAGTTCTGCCCAGCATACGCTTGGCCTCGGTGCCGACCGCCTCGATAGTCTTCTGGCCATTGTGGATGCGAATGGCAACGACTGACGGTTCGTCGAGCACGATGCCCTTGTCGCGTACGTAGATCAGGGTGTTGGCGGTGCCCAGATCAATGGAGAGATCGTTGGAGAATACTCCACGCAATTTCTTCAGCATTAAGTTTTACTACCTTATGAATACAACGAGGAACCAGGCCGGACCATCCCGCACGCTTCCCTAACAGCCGCGCATCAGGTGGCAAGCCCTTTGAATGCTGCGGTTTTCAACCGTTTTTTGTGGAGACATATTATTCGCGCAACTGTAACAACCACGGGGATTTTGGGCAAGGCGCAAATGTGATAACTTTAGCGCCCCTGCCGCATTCCGGCGGCTGTTCCCGGTTGTAAAAATATGGCTATTGAGCAAGACGAGATTGAAAAAATCGCCGAGCTGGCGCGCATACGCATCCCGCAGCAGGAAATTGGCGAGCTTACCCAGCGTATCACTGCAATACTTGGCATGGTGGACCAGTTGCAGGCCGCCGATACAGACGGGGTGGAGCCTATGGCCAACCCGCTGGATGCGACCCAGAAGCTACGTGCGGACGAGGTAACAGAAAGCAATCACCGCGAAGCATTCCAGGCCATCGCGCCGGCCGTAGAGAACGGTCTGTACCTCGTACCCAAAGTCATCGACTAGGCCTCCAGCACCACATCAGGACACCAGCCATGTATCAACAGACTGTCGCCGAGTTGGCCCGAGGGCTCCGAGACAAGCAATTTTCCAGCGTCGAGCTAACGCGTCACTTCAGCGCGCGTATTGCCGAGCTCAATCCGCAACTCAACGCCTTTATCACCGTTGACGAGGCAGCCGCGCTGGCCGCCGCGGTGGCGGCGGATCAGCGCATTGCCGCTGGCGACGCCGGGCCACTCACGGGGATACCGATTGCACACAAAGACATTTTCTGCACCCGAGGCATGCGCACCAGTTGCGGATCGAAGATGCTGGATAACTTCATTCCACCCTACGACGCCACCGTGGTGGCACGGCTAAATGGCGCCGGCGCGGTCACGCTGGGAAAAACCAACCTGGACGAGTTCGCCATGGGCTCTTCCAACGAGAACAGCTTTTACGGCGCGGTCAGGAACCCCTGGAACGCGGATGCCGTCCCCGGGGGGTCCTCTGGCGGCTCCGCTGCGGCGGTGGCGGCTCGCATGGCCCCCGCCGCCACCGGTACGGACACCGGCGGCTCAATCCGCCAGCCCGCTGCGTTCTGTGGCATCACCGGCCTGAAACCGACCTATGGCCGGGTTTCCCGGCTGGGCATGGTCGCTTACGCCTCCAGCCTGGACCAGGGCGGGCCGATGGCCCACACCGCTGAAGATTGCGCCCTGCTGCTGAACGCCATGGCAGGCCATGATCCACTGGATTCCACATCCTCTGCCACCGCGACCGAGGATTACACTGCCGGGTTGTCAAATCCGCTGCAGGGCCTGCGCATCGGCCTGCCGCGCGAGTATTTTGGCGACGGCCTGGATGCCGCCACAGGGGATTGCGTCCAGGCAGCACTGCGCGAGTTCGAAGCCCAGGGTGCTGAACTGGTAGAGATCAGCCTGCCCAACAGCGCGCTGACCATTCCGGCCTACTACATCATCGCGCCGGCAGAAGCATCGACCAACCTGTCACGCTTTGACGGGGTTCGCTATGGCCACCGCTGTGAGCAGCCCGGTGACCTGCATGACCTCTACACCCGCACGCGAGAAGAAGGCTTTGGCGCCGAGGTCAAGCGCCGCATCCTCGTGGGCACCTACGCGCTCTCCGCGGGCTACTACGACGCCTATTACAAGAAAGCGCAGCAGGCTCGCCGGTTAATCCGCGACGACTTCCTGGCCGCATTTGAGCAGGTGGATGTGATCGCCGGCCCGACCACGCCCGGACCGGCGTTCAAACTCGGGGCCAAAACCGACGACCCGGTGGCAATGTACCTGGAAGATGTCTACACCCTGGCAGCAAACCTGGCCGGCCTGCCCGGCATGTCAGTTCCCGCGGGGCTGGTAAACGGCCTGCCGGTGGGACTGCAGTTGATCGGTCGCCACTTTGCGGAAGCCCAACTGCTCAATGTGGCACACCGGTTCCAGTGCGCTACCGACTGGCACACGCGCACCCCGGCACAGGGAGGTGACGCCTGATGCAATGGGAAACAGTAATCGGCCTGGAGGTGCATCTGCAACTGGCCACGCGGTCAAAGATTTTTTCCGGCTCCGCCACCACGTTTGGCGCCGAACCCAACACCCAGGCCAGCGCCGTCGACCTCGCCATGCCCGGCATGCTGCCGGTGCTCAATGAGCAGGCGGTGCACTTCGCGGTGATGTTCGGCCTGGGCATAGACGCGGAAATCGGCATGCGCTCTGTGTTTGACCGCAAGAACTATTTCTACCCGGACCTGCCCAAGGGCTACCAGATCAGCCAGTTCGCCGACCCCATCGTCGGGCGCGGACAGTTCGAGATCCAGCTGGAGGATGGCAGCAGCAAGCAGATTGGCATCACCCGCGCGCATCTCGAGGAAGACGCGGGCAAATCGCTGCACGAGGATTTTCACGGCATGAGCGGGATAGATCTGAACCGCGCCGGTACGCCGCTGCTGGAAATTGTCAGCGAGCCGGACATCCGCAATGCGGCCGAGGCGGTCGCCTATCTCAAGGCACTGCACAGCCTGGTGACATACCTCGGCATCTCCGATGGCAACATGGCCGAGGGCTCAATGCGTTGCGACATCAACATCTCACTGCGCCCACAGGGTCAACAGGAATACGGCACCCGCGCGGAGATCAAGAACGTCAACTCGTTCCGCTTTGTAGAAAAGGCCATTCGTCACGAGTTCGAGCGCCAGGCCGACATTCTCGAAAGCGGAGGCCGTGTGGTGCAGGAAACCCGCCTCTACGACGCAGAGCGCGACGAGACACGACCCATGCGCAGCAAGGAAGTGGCCAACGACTATCGCTATTTTCCCGAGCCTGACCTGCTGCCCGTGGTCATTGATGAGGCATACGTGCAGCAGGTTCGCGACAGCCTGCCGGAGCTGCCCGCAGCCAAGCGCCATCGCTTCATGGAGGCTTACCAACTGTCTGCCTACGACGCCAGCGTATTGTCCGACAGCCTCGCGCTCGCCGATTTCTATGAGCAGGTAGTGGGTGTCTGCGGCGACGCCAAGATCGCGGCAAACTGGGTCCAGGTGGAACTACTCGGGCAGCTTAACAGGAACGAACTGGATATCAGCGACAGCCCGGTGTCGGCCAGTGCCCTCGGGCAACTGATCAGCCGCATTCTCGATAACAGCATTTCCGGCAAGATAGCCAAACAGGTCTTCGAGGCGATGTGGCAGGGCGAGGGAAGCGCCGACGATATCATCGCCGCCCGCGGCCTCAAGCAGGTTTCAGATACCGGCGCGCTGGAGGCGATGGTGGACGAGGTGATCGCCAACAACGCCGCCCAGGTGGAACAGTTCCTTGCCGCCGACGACGCCAAGCGCAAGAAACTGGTTGGCTTTTTCGTTGGCCAGGTCATGAAAGCTTCCAGGGGTCAGGCCAACCCCAAGATGGTCAATCAGCTACTGGCAGAAAAACTGAAATAATCGCCCCTGCCGGCCCGGCCCGGCACAGAGACACAGGTATAGCAGTATGAGAAAAGACAAGGAAAAGGTTCTGGATGAAGTCTGGACAGAAGACCGCGTGCGCAGCTTCCTCGAGGTCCGGCCACACGACGGCAGCAGTGAAGATTTCCACATGCTCCTGAAAGCGTACCAGAGCATGCGCGCCGAAGACTTCGAGCTGTTTGTGCGCTTTTTTTGCGAGCAGCAGCGGGACATCAATGCCTGTGGCCGCGACGGCCGCACGGTGCTGGACATCGTCACCAGTCACCGCAACGGCGGGGAGTATGCAGACCTGCTGCGCACAGCAGGCGCCGGCAGCGTGGACTAAAGCGCCGCCAGCAGCGCCCGCACCACCATGACCCAGACTGCGAGAGACGATACCAGGTAGACCAGGAAGCGGTGCATTACGCGGTTGTAGGTGCAGTGGATCAGGCTGTGCAGAACACGCCCTGCCACGAAAACCCAGGCACAGGTGATATGCAGGCTGTCCACCATGCCAAATACCGTCAGGTACAGGCAGACGACGTAAAACAGCACCGGCATTTCCAGCAGATTCTTGAAGTTATTACCCGGCCCCGACACATCCGGCGGCAGAATCGCCTGCACTTCAGCCGGTGTTTTCAGTTGCTCGGCGTCGATCTGGTTAGCCGTGAGATAGCCGAGTCGGCGCACGAACATGTAGACCCAGACCAGCAAGGTCAGGCACAGCATACTGGCGATAGGCAGCGCCAGCTCCGCGTTGAAAAGCTCCACGTAAATTCTCCTTTTTCTGCGTTGATTGCTCCGTGGGCAGGACTATACCACCCGCGCGCTATAACTACCGTACCCCTTTTGCTATGCTAGCGGTCCACCTGCAGAGACATGAGGATACAAGTTGATCACCCTTTACGGCATCAAGAACTGCGACACCGTGAAGAAGGCCCGCAAGTGGCTGGAAGACCGCGAAGTCGACTACCATTTCCACGACGTGCGCGCCGACGGCCTCGACCGGGATACGGTGTCGCAGTGGCTGCAGGCTTTGGGCTGGGAAGCAGTGGTAAACAAGCGCAGCACCACCTGGAAGGGCCTCGACCAGTCCACTCGCGACAACATGGATGAGGACGCGGCGCTGGACGCCATCGTCGCCAATCCCACCTTGTTCAAGCGCCCGGTGCTGGACACCGGGCACGAGCTGCACTGCGGCTTCTCCGCCGCCAACTACCAGACCATATTCAACCACCACACCCTCTAGGGTAGATACAGGAATAACAGCATCATGACCGACACCGCGTTTGCGTTCGGCCTCGGCGTAGGCACTCAAAACAGCAAGGGAGATTGGCTGGAAGTGTTCTTCCCGCAGCCTTTGCTGCACCCCGCCGGGGCGCTGGTGGACGCCACAAAAGAACTGGAGACATCCGCGTCACTCGATAGTGACCAACTGCGCCAGTTGCAGGCCGACCTGTCGGCAGCGGGCGAGAGCGCGCAGGCGGCACTGGCCGGCCGGCTGCTGGACAGCGGCCGTCCCGCCGTGGCTGTCCTGCTGGCCGCGGACCAGGCGCCGGCGAACGTACCCGAGGGCTACCTGAAACTGCACCTGCTCTCGCATCGGCTGGTGGCACCGCACGGCACCAACCTGGATGGCCTGTTTGGTGTGTTACCGAATGTCGCCTGGACCAACGAGGGCGCCATCGATATCAACGAACTCCCGGAACGCCAGCTGGCGGCGCGGCTTCGCGGGGACGTACTGGAAGTCAGCTGCGTGGATAAATTTCCCAAGATGACCAATTACGTGGTCCCGGCAGGCGTGCGCATCGCCCACACCGCCAGGGTGCGCCTCGGGGCCCATCTCGGTGAAGGCACTACCATCATGCATGAAGGCTTCGTCAACTTTAACGCCGGCACTGACGGCCCGGGGATGATAGAGGGCCGCATATCCGCGGGGGTGCGTGTGGGTGCCGGTTCAGATCTGGGCGGCGGCTGCTCGACCATGGGCACCCTTTCCGGTGGTGGCAACATCATTATTTCCGTGGGCAAGGAATGTCTCATTGGCGCCAACGCGGGCATCGGTATTCCACTGGGCGATCGGTGCACCGTTGAAGCCGGGTTGTTTGTCACCGCGGGCACCAAGGTCAACATGCTCGACGCGGCGGGCATGCCCGTCGAGACAGCCAAAGCCAGGGACCTCGCCGGCAAATCGGACCTGCTGTTCCGACGCAATTCCACCACCGGTGCAGTCGAGTGCCTGACCAACCGGTCCGCCATCGAACTCAATGAGGAGCTGCACGCGCACAACTAGGCGCGGGCAAGAGGATTTGGACAAAACACTCGAACTCTGCTGCGACCTGATGCGTCGCGCCTCGGTAACCCCGGAAGACGCCGGCTGCCAGGCGCAGATGATGATGCGACTCGAAGCCATCGGCTTCCGCTGCACGCCACTGCGCTTTGGCGATGTAGACAATTTCTGGGCGGAGCGAGGTGAGCGGGAGGGCCCCCTGCTGGTCTTTGCCGGGCACACCGACGTGGTACCGACAGGCCCGCTGGAACAGTGGCACACTCCCCCTTTTGAGCCCACACTGCAGGGTGACACCCTGTATGGACGCGGCGCCGCCGACATGAAAGCCAGCCTCGCGGCTATGGTCGTGGCCTGCGAGGCGTTCGTAGCGGCTCACCCGCAGCATAGCGGCCGCATCGGCTTCCTGATTACCTCCGATGAAGAAGGCCCCGCGGTCAACGGCACCGTTAGGGTGATGGAGTGGCTGTCAGAACGGGGCGAGCAGATTGACTGGTGCCTGGTGGGCGAACCTTCCAGCAGTGACCAGCTTGGCGACGTCATCAAGAACGGTCGCCGCGGCTCGCTCAACGCCACCCTTACTGTCAAGGGCACCCAGGGCCACATAGCCTACCCGCAGCTGGCCGACAACCCGATTCACCGCGTGGCGCCGGCTCTGAGTGCCCTGACCCGGGAAACCTGGGACCAGGGCAACCAGTTCTTCCCACCAACGTCCATGCAGATTTCCAATATCCACGGCGGGACCGGCGCCACCAACGTGATCCCGGGGCACATAGAGGTGGTGTTCAATTTCCGCTTCTCGACGGAAGTAACCGATGTGGAGTTGCGCCAGCGGACCGAAGCCCTGCTCGATCAGCACGGACTCGACTACGACATCCACTGGAGTCTCAGCGGACAACCGTTCCTGACGCCCCGGGGCGAACTCGTCGATGCGGCGGTGGCGAGTATTCGTGAACAACTGGGAGTGGAGCCCGAACTGTCCACCTCAGGCGGCACCTCCGACGGCCGCTTCATCGCCCCCAGCGGCGCGCAGGTGCTTGAACTGGGCCCGGTAAACGCGACTATCCACAAGGTCAATGAGGCGGTCCATGCACCGGACCTGCCTCGCCTCGCCGCAGTTTACCGCGGCATCCTTGAGCGACTACTGGCCGCCTAGCGCATCCAGCATGGATTGCAGGCCCATTCGGGCCAGGGCCAGGTTGCCCTCCCCCGGCACTACCAGCACTGTACCCGTATCCAGCGCTGCCAGGCTGGCAGCGACGACGTCCTCCGCATCCATCCACATATCTTCCGGGAACATATCCGGATCAAAGCCCTGGGCCTTCATGGGCTCGTGAATCTCGGTGCGCACAAGGCCAGGGCACAAGGCCTGAACGCCAACGCCAGTCGCCTCGAGTTCCTGCTGCAAAGACAATGAAAAGTAATTCAGGAAGGCCTTGCTGCCGCCGTAAACGGCGAGCTTGCGCCCCGGAAGGAACGAACCCAGGGAGGACACATTGATAATGGCGCCCTTGCCCTGCTCCAGCATATACGGCACGGCCGCACGCGCCAGCGTGATACTGGCGTCACAGTGCAAGGTCAGCATATCGCGCTGGCGCCCGATGGGTTCGTCTGCAAAATCACCGAAGGGGCTGAAACCGGCATTGTTGACCAGGAGATTAACCGGCCCCTTCTGTCGCAATGCGTCCATGGTGCGGGTCACCCCCTCTACCGTGAGCAGGTCAGCCTGCACGGCGTGCACCGCCGTTTCATCACCCAACGCCTCCTGCAACTGCGCCAGGCGGTCACTGCGCCGCGCCACCGCGATAATGGCATCGCAGCGCCCGGCCAGTTGTCGGCAGAACTCCTCGCCAAGGCCCGATGAGGCGCCTGTTACCAGCGCAATGGTTTTATTTTCTGACATGATTACAGCCTCTGGAAGTGGTCTACAAAACGCTGCATATCATAGCGCGTTTCCTGCACCCGGGGACGTTCAGCCCAGTGCAGCGAGCACGTGCACGTCGTAGCGAACCGCGCGGCCCTCGATGCTGTGCGAGGGCGCCACACCTGCCAGCGCCTCCGCCCTGGCTGGCCGCTTGACCACCACGCGCGCAACCTGCTGCTGCAGGGCCCAGTGCAACGTCGCTTCACCGTCACCGCTGCTGTCGTGCAACAGATACTGGAACAGGGCCATCTCTTTCTTGACCGCGGCTGCCTTGGTGCGAGCTGGGAACATCGGGTCAAGGTAGATCACGTCCACGTCAACCAGTTGCTCCGGCGGTAACAGGCAGGCATCGCCCTTGTGCAATTGCATTCGCGACACCCGTTCAACAAGCCAGCTGTCCCCGGAATTGCGCGCGGCGTCCATGCCCGCCTCGAGCATGGCAGCTATTACCGGGTGGCGCTCACACAACCTGACCCTGGCACCCAGGTCGGCGAGGACAAAACTGTCCCGTCCCAGGCCTGCTGTCGCATCGATGACGCTCAACGCCGACTTCCTGCCGACACCGACAGCCTTACCCAGCAATTCATTGTGCCCTGCGGCGCGCCGATGGCGCATGCCGGAAGAACCGAAGTCTACAGATACCGGGCCCGGCATCTTGCGGCCGCACAGCTGCAGCGCCAGCTTGTCGTCGCTGACCAGCAGCAGCGCGCGGGCAGCAGCATAATCACGGGGCATTACTCCCACGGGAGCCAGCAGGCAGCCCAGCGAACGCGCCAGGCCTTCGGCAGTGGCCAGGGAAGCTTCAGTGCAGGCACAGACGGCAAGGGGCTCGGGGTCACCCAAGGCAGGCGTTCCTAATCCTCGACGATACTGCCATGCCGCTTTTTCAGTAGCGAGGCAAGGTCGTCGAACAATTCCTCCGCTGAGGGTGGTGGTTCGCCCGCTTGCTGGCCGCCCGTATCAGCGTCCGCCTCCGGCTCGGCCACCTGGCCCTGGAGGCGTGATGCATCGAGACCCAGCTGCGTGCTGTCTCCCTCGGTCTCGATCGCGCACTCCAGGTTGTAGGCATAGCGGGACAGGCCGTGTTTATCGGTAATGCGAAAGCGTCGCGGGGACCGTTCGCCGGCGTCGTCGAGGTGTTCGCTGAGGCGACAGTTGATCGACTCCACCTTCTTCCCGGCAATCTGCAAGCCCGCCAGCGCAGACATCTCGCGATTGCAGGCCGCAACGAAAGCGGGCGTCGGCACGTGGGCTGTCGCCAGGGCGCCGTCGGCGAGCTCGGTACTGAAATCACCTACCAGTATCTGCTCAGCGGCCGCCAGTTCGACCATCCTTGCCAGCTCGATGGTCACGTCACCGACAATGTAACTGAACACCGTGGGGTTTACCCCCTCTGCCTGGTAGAGCTCGTAGTGGCCGCCGATATGGTAGGCCGAGCGTATCACCGGCACCGTGTTGCCACGGGAGGCCGCTCGCGCAGCCGCGTTATCAGCCACCACCAGCAGCATGAAGTAAAACAGGTCGAGGTTGGCACCCGGGCCCAGCCTGCGATTCCAGATATAGTAACCATCGCCCGTGGTGGTGCGTGCGAAGTTGATCTCAATCCCGCGCGCCAGAAGTTTGTTGTAGGCAGAGTTCAATGAGTAGGACAGGCTGTTGAGCTGGCTGGCCTGCTCAAACGGTGTATACAGCGAAAACTCCACAATATCGAATAGCAGCACCGCCCTGCTGTCGACGTAGCTGAGCCCATAGCGCCGGATCAGCTGCTCAACCTGCTGAATAACCTGTGGTTCTTCGCTGAGCGCCGTGTCCAGCTTGATAAAGGTCGGGGAGACCTCAAGCCGGTCTGACACCGCAAACATCTCCTCGCGCGTGGTGCGACGCTGCCCGGAAATCAGCTCACGAATAAATTCCTCGTTGCCGCGATGCTGTTCATCTTCGGCACAGTAATTACCCAGGAAATAGTGCGGTACAAAAATGACCAGCAGGCCGCGCTCATCCGCGCTCCAGCAAAGCACGATGTTCTGCCCCAGGCGCCACTGCTTGCGCAGCGTCTTTTCCAGGGCCTTCAGGTTACCGCGCTGCACCAGGGAAATTGCCTCGCCGCGAGCGCTTGCGCTATCGGGGGATGATTTCCCCAGCTTGCCGGATTTTGTCATCAAGCTTTCCGATTTTTTATCCCTAATGCGATGCTATTATAGGTAGCCATTGGCGCCGCGGCTATGGGTAATGTGCCCGGCTCCAGATGCTGATTTACCGAGGAGGCGGCAATGTCGCGCTGGATGATCATGCTCGCAATGCTGTCCTGCCTGGCCGGCTGCGGGAATTACGATTTCAAAGTAAACGAGAAGGTGGTGTATACACCGCAGCCACTGTTCAGTGACTTTGCCATCAGTGACCCTGCCCTGCGCGCCTGCGTGGAGCAGGCGATCATCGACCAGAAAGTAGTAGAGGCCAACCAGCTGCTGATACTCAATTGCAGCAATGCCGGTATCAGCGCACTCGACGGGCTGGAAATATTCACCGGCCTGCGCCAGCTCAAACTGTCAGCCAACGCCATTCGCAACCTGATAGCACTGGCCACGATGTCTTCCCTGGAGAGCCTGTATCTGGACGACAACGAGGTCGTCGACCCGGTACCACTGTATGAACTGCTGTCACTGCGCAACCTTGACCTGTCCGGCAATGTGCAGTTGCAGTGCCCGGCAGGAAACGCACTGTTCCAGGTGGAAGACGTGACACTGCCCGAGCACTGTCGCCGCCCATGATTTACCGACTGATCAGCTACCTGCCCTTTCCACTGCTCTACGCACTCGCCTGGGTGGTTTACCTGCTGCTGTACCACGTGTTCCGCTACCGCAGGGACGTGGTGAAAGCCAATCTGGCAAACGCCTTTCCGGAGAAATCAGCTGATGAGCGCAAGGCCATCGGCCGCCAGTTCTATCGCAGGCTGAGCCAGGTCGCACTGGAGATCGTCAAGGCGCGGCGCATGCGCGCAGAGGATTTCCTGCGCCGGGCACGCATTATCAACCCGGAGATTCTCGAGCAGCAGAGCGAGGGCTTTACCCGCTCGGTCATCGTACTCACCATCCACCAGGGCAACTGGGAGTGGATGCTGCACGGCGCCACCAGCTACTTCAGGATTCCCATAGATCCGGTGTACAAACCGCTGCACAACAAAAGCGTGGACAAGCTGATTTTCAGCATCCGCAGCCAGTTCGGGTCGCGACCGCTGTCGATGGCGGAGTCGACCCGGGATATATTGCGCCGGCGCAGGGAGTTTCGCATCTTCGTGATGGTGGCGGACCAGTCGCCCATTCGCAGCGAGCGCGGCTACTGGACGCAGTTCATGAACCAGGAGGCAAACTTCTACCTCGGCACTGAAACCATCGCCAAGATGACCGGTTTCCCGGTGGTCTTTGCCCAGTGCCATCGCCGTCGCAGCGGGCACTATGAAATCGAATTCCGGGAACTGGCCAGCCCGCCCTATGACAAAGAGTCCCACGCCATCACCGACCGCTACGTCGCCCTCGCCGAGGCCGCCATCCGCCACGAACCCGAGAGCTGGCTGTGGAGCAATCGGCGCTGGAAGCGCAACCGCAGTGAAGAAGAAGCTCGTGAGCAGGCTGCGGCAGCTCAGACGGCGAGCCAGTCGAATCCTTCTGACTGACAGGCCCAGGTCACGCCCTCCAGCGACTCCAGGACAGCTGCCAGCGCCGCTTCGGCACAGGCCCGGGAGTTATTGTTCTCGCTGATATGCGCGACCACCAGGTGGTTCAGCTCAGCAACGCAATCCAGCTCACGCAGCAGGTCGGCAGCCTGTTCATTATTAAGGTGCCCCCAGTCACCGCCTACCCGGCGCTTGAGTTGTGGCGGATACGTGCCGCCGGCAAGCAGCCGTGTATCGTGATTGAATTCCAGCAACAGGCTGTTACAGCCACGGTAGCTGTTAACCACATGCGGGGTCACAGAACCCAGGTCGGTGAGAATACCCAGTGAGCGTTGCTGCCAACTCAGGCGAAACTGGCAGGGCTCGAGCGCATCGTGCGGCACGGCCACAGTTTGCACGGCCAGGGCACCCACTTCGAACCTGTCGTCACAGTTGAAACAGCGCAACTCGTGAGCGCCATCACAGCGCCCACTGGCCGCAGTACCATAGGTGAGGTAGACAGGGATGCGGTACTGGCGAGACAAGCGCGCGACCCCTGCGCTGTGGTCACTGTGCTCATGGGTGACCAGGATGGCACTCAGTTGTTCCGGTGCCAGCCCGAGCCGCGCCAGTCGCCGGGTGGTCTCGCGCGCAGAAAAGCCGCAGTCAACCATAACCAGCGTGTCATCGGCCTCCACCAGGGTGGCATTGCCCTTACTGCCGGAACCGATGGAGGCAAAGCGCATCGGCAGATCAGTTAATGTTGCCCTTGATCAACGACAACAGCGCCTGCTGGTCGCGCACTGAGAGCTCTGTGCCCTGCTCCTGTGGGCGCAGGAATATGCGCACGCCTGCATCACCGGCGTCCTCAAGGGTGACCACAAAGTTCTCGCCGGCATGGGGGAACTCATCGTCGCTGTCCCAGAGCCAGTCGAACCAGCCGTCATCCTCTTCGCTGGACGGACCGTTGAAGAGCGCAAAATAGGTGCCACTGCTGCGGTCGAGATCGGTGACCGAGAAGGTAGACTTCTCCAACGCGCGACCCATCGAGGCCCAGGCCCTGGGGAAGGGCAGTTGCAATTGCAGGTAGGGTTCGCCAGTGGCGCTCTCCTGCATGGAAATACGGCCGCCCGCGCTGATCGCCTGCTCTGCCACCATGGACACGGGCGCCGCCTCGGCGCTGTTGGCGATGTACTGCGCCAGGGACCTCAGCATCTCGGCCTCCAGCTCAAGGTCATCTGACTGATCGGGCCAGTTGCCGACATCGCCAGCCTGGTTTTGCTGCAGCACATGCAGCTCACTGGTGCCGCGCTGGACACCCTGTTCGATGCGCACCTGGAACCGACTGTTCATGGGGGCTGACTCCAGTTTCAGCCAGCCCGTCTCCAGGACACCGGCGCGGGCGTCAACCCGCGACACGCCGATACCGGCGCTCGCCAGGAAGCTGCGCACCTGCGGCCATACCTGCCCGGGCGCCTCGTCCACCAGCGCCCAGCTTTCGTCACCGAGACGCTGGATACGCACCAGTTCCTCGCTACCACCCGCCACCAGCGGTGAGGGCCGTGGCACTTCAAACTTGCCGGTGTCTACAACCGAACTCTGCACCGGCGGCACCGGGTAAATCTCCTGCAGGGTTCCCGAGTCGGCGCCATCCGGCACCTTGATCGCGGCCATCTCCGGGGCTTTCTTGTAGTCATTGGATGGGTCGCGGAACACGCCCTGGTCGCCAAACAGGTAGCCGCAGCCGGAAACAGGCAGCAGCAGGACAGACAGCGCGGCCATACGCCTGAAGTGATATAGGTTCATACTTCCGCCACCGCTTGCAGGGCTGCAGCCAGCTCCTGGTGATACTCTGCGGCCAGCGGCGTCAGCGGCAGGCGGATACCCCCGCCAATTCGCCCCTGGTGCTGCAAGGCCCATTTCACCGGTATCGGGTTGGACTCCAGGAACAGTGCCCGGTTGAGCGGCGCCAGCCGGCTGTCAATCGCCGCGGCAGCCTCCCGGTCACCCGCCGCCGCCAGGCGACACATCTCCGCCATCAGCGCGGGCGCCACGTTGGCGGTTACCGATATATTGCCCTGCCCCCCTGCGAGGATCAGCTCCATCGCAGTAGGGTCATCACCAGAGTACACCGCCAGCTGCTCGCCACAGCGGGCAATCAGGTCGCGGCCGCGATCCACGTCACCCGTGGCGTCCTTGATACCGACAATATTGGCAATACCCGCCAGCCTGGCCACGGTGTCGTTGTGCATATCCACCGCGGTGCGCCCGGGCACGTTGTACAGAATTTGGGGCACATCCACCGCCTCGGCGATGGCCTTGTAATGCAGGTAGAGCCCTTCCTGCGTCGGCTTGTTGTAGTAGGGGGTTACCAACAGGCAGGCATCTGCGCCGGCATCGGCTGCGGCGCGTGTCAGTTCGATGGCTTCGCGGGTGGCGTTGGCGCCGGTGCCCGCGACTACCGGGATGCGGCCGGCCACGTACTGTACGCAGTGCCTGATCACGTCACAGTGCTCGGGTACGCTGAGTGTGGCGCTCTCACCGGTGGTGCCCACCGCGCCGATGGCGCCGGTGCCCGACTTCATGTGCAGATCCAGGAGGCGGTCCAGCGCCTCCCAGTCGACGCTGCCGTCGTTGTGCATAGGCGTAACGAGGGCGACAATACTGCCGGTAATCATGAGTCATTCTCCGCAACAGGCTGGCGGACAGGCGGCGCAGCGCCGGGGTCCGTCGGGAAGTCCGCCATTATCCATGAAGGGGGCCGGATGACAACCGGCTTGGGCTAAAATTGAACGGCCTGCTATGCTTGCATCAACCCGGATTTGAGGACTTCCCGTGATCGCTGTGCCTGCCATTTTCCGCCCCTTGCTGGTCCTGTTACTGCTGCTGCCGATGTCTGGCCACACCCAGAACGAGGCGCGAATCAGCGAGCTGTCCTATCTCGACCGCCAGTTCATGCAGCAGCAGCGCGACCTGCTGAATGACCTGGTCTCCCGCCAGTTTGGCAGCCAGTTCAGCGGCGAGCGTGACCGCGACCTCCGCCTGTTGCAACGACTGCTGGACGAGCGCCTGGTGCGCAACGACCAGACCCGGGAGCTGCAGGCCATGGGCGTGGTCATGGGAGATTTGCTGGCGGCAGAGCTCGGGCTTGACTGGGTGGTCTACGAGGACAGGGCCGGCCGCAGCCGCGCCCTGCGCTACCAGCAGACCGACAACTACCTGTTCCCGGTCACCATGATTTCCAGGCGCAGGGAAGCGGGCAACGCGACCCCGGTGTCCCGGATCTACGAAAAAGCCGTAGAGAGCATGCGCGCCGTCGTACCCGCGCTGCCGTTCAGCTGATGCCACGGGGTGACAGCCGGGCGCTTCAGGCGATAGACTGCCATCACCTTCTCGCTGTTATCGGCTAAGCATGGAACAACGGCCCCCGGGATTCGAACTGACCGTCCAGGACCGCCAGACGGCTGTACTCACCATCAGCGGCGACTGGATACAGGGCAACACCCACAGTGACTTCCAGACCTTCAAGGATGACTTGTGCTGCATCCATGCCGACAAACTGGTAGTCGACGGCGCCGAGCTTGGGCGCTGGGATTCGGTGCTGATGGCATTCCTGCTGCAGTGTTACAACCAGTGCCGGGACGACAATATTGAATTTTCCCAGCGCGGCCTCCCCGCCAACGTGGTGCAACTGCTCGAGGTAGCCTCCACCGTTCCGGCCCATGAGCAGAAAGCACCGGAGGCCGAGCCCTGGTACGGCTTTCTCGACCCCGGCAGGCTCTATGGTGAAGTACGCGACGCCACCCTGGGCACCCTCGAGTTCGTTGGTGAGCTCAGCGTCGCCCTGGCTCGACTCACGGTCGGCCGCGCCAATACCCGGCTCAGTGATTTCCGCGACTTCTGTTACCAGGCCGGCCCCAATGCATTCGCCATTATCAGCCTGACCAGCCTGCTGGTGGGGATGATTCTCGCCTACCTCGGTGCAGTCCAGCTGCAGCAGTTCGGCGCCGGAATATACGTCGCCGACCTCGTGGTCATAGGCATGCTGCGCGAGATGGGTGTATTGATGGCGGCAGTGGTCATGGCCGGCAGGACCGGCGCCGCCTATGCTGCGCAGCTGGGAACCATGCAGACCAACGAGGAAATAGATGCCATTACCACCATGGGTGTGTCACCCATGGAATTCCTTATCGTGCCACGGGTGCTGGCGCTGGTGGTCATGATGCCCCTGTTGACCCTGTACGCCAACGTGCTGGGGATTGTAGGCGGCGGCATCGTCGCCGGCGGCATGGGCATAACGCCGTTGATGTATATTGCCCAGGGAGAGGATGCAGTGAGCCTTGCGCACCTCACTGTGGGCCTGATCAAGAGCGTGGTGTTCGGCCTGCTGATTGCCGTGGCAGGCTGTCGTTCGGGCATCAACAGCGGGCGCGATTCAGCGGCCGTTGGCCAGGCGGCCACAGAAGCTGTCGTCACCGCAATTGTCTACCTGATCGTTGCCGACGCCGCCATCAACATCGTTTTCCAACAGCTGGAGATCTGATGTCGGACGTGCATATCAGGGTCAGCCAGCTCACTATGGCCTACGGCTCCAGGGTCATCCAGCGGGACCTCGATTTCGACATAATGAAAGGCGACATTTTTGTCATCATGGGCGGCAGTGGTTGTGGCAAGAGCACCCTGCTGAAGCACATGCTGGGCCTGCTATCGCCAGCGTCAGGCGACATCCTGTTCAACGGCGAGAGCCTGGTCAGCGCCAGTGCCCAGCAACGCGACCGCATGCGACAGCGCTGGGGGATTACCTACCAGAGCGGCGGTCTGTTCAGTGCCATGACGCTGGCAGAAAACATCGCCCTGCCGCTGCAGCTGTACACGCAGTACTCGGCAGCAGATCGCGACGATATCATCGCCTATAAACTGGCCCTGGTGGGCCTGGCCGGCTACCAGGACTTTTACCCATCGGAAATCAGCGGCGGGATGCGCAAGCGGGCGGCATTGGCGCGTGCTATCGCCCTGGAGCCGGAAATCCTGTTTTTTGACGAGCCCTCGGCAGGCCTGGACCCGATCAGCTCCAGCCTGCTGGACGAGCTGATAGTGCAATTGCAACAGAGCACCGGGGCGACTGTGGTGATGGTGACGCACGAACTGCCCAGCATTTTCGCTATCGCCAACAATTCCGTCTATCTCGATGCGAAAACCAAGACCATGATCGCCTACGGCGACCCGCGCGAGCTGCGCGATCACAGCGACCAGGCCGTGGTGAGACAATTTCTCGCCCGGGAAGCGAGCGCAGCAGTTGAGGAACCATTATGAGCGAAAAACCCCATACAGTAGCGATTGGCGCCTTTGTTATTGGCGCGCTGCTCATCGCTGTAACCGCCATCATATTTGCCCTCGGCACCGGCATAGGCCAGGAACGCAGTACGGTGGTCATGGTATTCGATGGTTCGGTGAAAGGGCTCAGTGTGGGCGCACCGGTAGCATTGCGGGGCGTGCAGATAGGCCAGGTCACCGACGTGGAACTGGTCCTGGATTCCGATACGGTTGAACTGATCATGCTGGTAGAAGCGGAAATAAGTGGCGAAAACATTCGACGCAGTGGCTCCAACGCCGAAAACCTCACCGAGGAGTTGATTTCGCGCGGTCTGCGCGCACAGCTCAATACCCAGAGCCTGTTGACGGGGCTGCTCTATGTGCAGCTGGACTTCCATCCCGACAGCGCCATCAACCTCGCCGAGATAGACTCACCGTATCTGCAGATTCCCACCATACCCACGGAACTGGAGCGCATTACGCGCAGGCTGGAGTCAATTGACTTCGCCAAGGTGGCCACAGATATGGAGTCCATCGCAGAGGGCATAAACCGTTTCATCAACAGCGAGGGCTTTCAGCAACTGCCACAGCAGGTGCGCGCCACGCTGGCCTCTGTCGACCAACTCAGCGCGCAACTGCAGGGCCAGATCGCCAGTACCGGGCCCAAGCTGGATAGCGTGCTGGAAGAAGCCGCGACCACCGTAAGCCTGGCCAATGCCGAGCTGCCGCAGCTGGCAAAGCTCATCAACGACAACCTCGACCTGCTCGAGGACGCCATAAAAGCCTTCGAACAGGGCATGCTCGAGTTTGAGGGGCTGGTGGACTATGACTCGGCCACTGTCTACGAACTCAACCGCGCGCTGCGCGAACTGGGCCAGGCCGGCAGGGCACTGCAGCAGCTGGGCCAGACCCTTGAGGAGCAACCTGAAGCCATTATCCGTGGCAAGAGTGGAGACACACCATGACCCTACCCTGGCGCACTATTGCCTGGCCCCTGCTGATCGCAACGCTGCTCGCCGCTTGCGGCACCACCCCGCAGAGCCACCACTACCTGCTGACCGCCGCCGAAGCGCCATTGCCTTCCGGTGACAGCCCGACCCTCGGCATCGGGCCCATCAGCCTGTCGGCGTACCTGAACCGGAATGCACTGGTGAGACGCAGTGGCAGCAACCAACTGGAGCTGTCGACCACGGAGCGCTGGGGCGAACCACTGGAAGACGGCATCACCCGGGTACTGGGACTCAACCTGGCCGGTCTGTTGCAAACAAAGAGCGTCGTGCGCTATCCATGGCACCCCGCCCGGGCGCCACAATACGGCATCAAGGTGCACGTGCTGGAGATGGATGCCACAGCTGATAGCGCCACCCTGGTGGTAGAGTGGCTGGTATACAGGCCGGCGGACGCCAGCGCCATCGACCGGCAACTCAGCCGCCAGTCATCGCCATTGCCCGGACCTGATGCCGACAGCAATACCCTCGCCAGCCTCTACAGCGACATGTTGCTGGCGCTGAGCGAGGACATCGCGGCGACTATCCGCGCCCGTGACGCACAGAGTCCTGCGGACAGCACAGAGTAAATCTGGCCGCCCGGGGTTTAAAACTCGTCGGGGCGCAGCATGGCGTCGGAACCGCCGTCTACGAAGACCACTGAGCCACAAACGAAATCGGCTTCCGGTGACAGCAAAAAGCGCATCACGTTGGCAATCTGATCCGGGCGCGCTGTGCCGCCCCAGGGAACCATCGCCCCGAACTCCTTCATTGCCGGCCCCAGCTCGGCATCGGACATGACCTGCTCGGACAGCGGCGTCTGGGTAATGCCCGGTGCCACCGCGTTCAGGCGCACGCCCAGCTTCGCGTAGGGTACGACATTTCGACGCATCCACACCGAAACAGCGCGCTTGGAACCGGCGTAGGCAGTGTGCCCGTCTCGCTGCGCTATCTCGGCGAGGGCGGCATCCTCGTCACCGCCCAGGCAAAGCTGCACGAAGGCGTCGGCGGCGGGCACCATGGGTGCCGAATTGGAGGCGACAAGCAAAACCGTACCGCGCTTTTTCGCAACCAGGTCTTTCAAGCCCTCCACCGTCGCCACGACGGCAAAGTAGTTCACGCTGGCAATCAGCGACAGTGGCCGCGCTACCGGCGGCAGGCCGGCACAGGGTATAAACCCGTCGAGGCCATCGGGTGCCAGCTCACGCACACCATCGATCGCGGCCTGCCTGCCTTCAGGCGAGGACAGGTCGGCGATAATATCGCCTTCACGGATATCCACACTGATCACCTGGTGGCCCCCTGCCAGCAGTTGCCGCTTTAACTCGGCGCCGATGCCGGTGGCCCCGCCCGTCAATGCAAATGTACCCATAACTAATCCCTGACTGATTCGGTAAGCGGCCCATTCTCCCCCAACACCGGCACCAGGCCAAAGCCTTCGCGCGCCAACCCTGTGCGAGCTGCAATGTATTTTCAGACTGGTTTAAGAAATCGGCTGAACAATGGTGAGTTTAGCCAGCGCGGCTATCACTGGCGGGGTTCGTCCATAATCCGATCTGGGTTATGATGAGGCCAGCATAATAACAACGCCAGTGAGCGGCTGAAGAACAATAATTGAAGCCCAGGTCGCGGAGCACACCATAGCCCGCGTCGGGCCGGCACAGCACTTTTACATCACACTATTTGCTGAGGGATCCGCAAGCATGAGCAATGCACGCTATTTCGGGCAGTCTGTCACCGTCATTCACCTGCCACTGTCGACCGCCGTCAGGCACGCTCTGGCGCTACTGTGTACAGGCGTGTGCGCCGCCGGTGCCCTGGCCCAGGAAGACACCTCGACACAGAGTCGATACAACCTGCAACTGGAGGAAGTGCTGGTCACCGCGCAGAAGCGCGAGGAAGACTTTATGTCGGTGCCGGCGGCGGTCAACGCCTTTACCGCGCAGGACATGATCAACACCGGCGCCGCCACCATCCAGGATATCGATGCGTTCATGCCCGGGGTGGAAATCGGCGACTCGGTGAGCGGCTCGACTCAATTGGGCATTACCGTACGCGGCATCAGCAGCCCCAATATCAGTTCCGGGCAAGACCCCTCGGTGGCGACGTTCTATGATGGTTCCTACATGCCCCGCGCGGTGACCTCGATCCCCTTTACAGACATTGCCCGAACCGAAGTTCTGAAAGGCCCCCAGGGTACCCTGTTCGGACGCAATGCCACTGCGGGCGTCATTAACATCGTTCCCAACAAGCCCAGCCAGGATTTTGAGGGTTTCGTGAAAGCGCGCCTCGGCAACCAGGACCTGGTCCGCGTTGAAGGCATGATCAACGCCCCCGTCAGTGACACCCTCGCCCTGCGCGGCAATATCTTCTCCCACCAGCGCGCTGGCGCCACCGAATCAGTCACCAATGGTGGTGACTACCGGGACGAGGGCTTCATGGCCGTGCGCGGCGTGATGCTGTGGACACCCACGGAAGATACGGAGATACAGCTCTCCGCTGACTACGAGGACCGCGACGAAATGCCCCGCGCCGCCATTGGCGTCAGCAAGTACGCCTTCCGGGGTAGTGACGACCCCTTCCGCGGCAAGGACAGGCACGACGTCGTCGGTGCCGGCAACAGCTACAACAATGATCGCACCAACGAGGAAGAAACCCGTGAAATGTACGGTGTCTCGCTGCAGATCAACCAGGTACTCTCAGACCAGTGGGACATGTTCGGCATCGTCAGCTACCGTGACTGGGACACCACCAACCTGCAGGAAGAAGACGGCACACCTGATCCTCGTCGCTACCTGGATACCAACAATATCGAAGATTCCAATATTTTCTACAGCGAAGTCCGTTTCAACTTTGTTGACGAGAACTGGAACGTCATCCTGGGCGGCAACTACAGCAAAGAGGATGTGTTCCAGCGCACTGACATCGGCCTGCTCACGGACTCCTACATGCAACTGCTCAGCGGTGAATTACTGCCTGTGGCCCAGGACATCGGCTTGATCGACCCGGACGTCGAGCTCGGGCCGGATGATCACATCTGGGACTACTTCGGCGATGAGCCCGACGCCACCTACCTGGGCTTTTCCGCGCTGGCCTCAGGCATCACCGGCATACCGACCGCAGTGCTGCCCCCCAGCTATGCCCAGGGCTATTTCACCGAAACCATGGACAATACCGGTGACTTCGTCAACTGGGGCCTGTTCGTTGACGGCACCTACCAGCTCACCGACACCATTCGCCTGGCAGCGGGACTGCGTTACAGCTACGACGAAAAGGACTATTCCTGGCAGACCTACGATAACAGCTTCGATGACTGGCCCTTCCTGCCGTTCCGGGTGAACTACATTCCCGCCGAAACGGGTGCTCCGGAAGACCAGTGGTACAACAAATTCAGCGCCAATGACGACTGGAGCAAAACCACCGGGCGCTTCGTTGCCGACTGGCAGTTCACCGACTACGCCATGACCTATTTTTCCTACGCCACCGGTTATAAATCCGGCGGCTTCGACGGCCAGAGTTTCAAGGCCTTTGTCGTCGGCTCCTTCGATCCCGAGGAGATGACCAGTTACGAGCTGGGTTTGAAGGGCGACTTTTTCGAGGAGAGCCTGCGGGTCGAACTGGCCCTGTTCCACCATCAACTGGACGGCAAGCAGACGTCAACTGATATCAAGGAAGGGCCTGACGACCCCACAGCGGCACCCGGCGTGATCAGCAGTGACGAGGAAGCGGACGGCGTTGAACTGGTCCTCACGTGGAACGTAACGGACACCCTGCGCCTTGGCGCATTGACCACCTACCGCGAAACGGAAACCACCTCACAGCAGTACTACAACTCCGCCGGGGAACTGGTGGGCGGCACCACCGAGGACGCCGAGACCAACACCGAGTACACGCTCCAGCTCGACTGGACGCCTGAAATCGCCTACGGCTATCTGCTGCTGCACATGGACTATGAATTCAGGGAAGACCCGGGGCCCACCGACCGGGACGCCCTGTTCACGACCGGCCCCTGGTATTTCCAGGACAAAAAGCTGCTCAATGCGCGACTGGCCTGGTCCAATGAGGAGGACACTATCGAGGTGGCCTTGTGGGGCAAAAACCTGCTGGACGAGGAATACGCGGAGAACCCCGGCGGACTCGCCGCAGACGAACTCGGCGCCTACCACACCAATATCGATGACGCTCTCACCTGGGGCGTAGACCTGCGCTATTCCTTCTAGGTCGCGCGCCCGCCCCCGGGAGAGAGCTCAATGACTTCGCCCAACCCCTCCATATCGGAGGGGTTCTTGTTTCTGGCGTTGCTGACATTGCGCGAGACGCGCTGCAACTGCCAGCAGTATTTCAGCTCGCTGCGAAACAGCGGGTCATCTGCAGCCACTTCCACAGAATTGTCCAGCCAGCGCGACATTTCATCACCGGTCAGGACAACGGGCATGCGCTTATGCCAGGGCAGGAACGCTTCCGCCGCCGCGGTCGTCACCAGGGCACAACTCAACAGCGGTACCCCATCCCCTTCCCAGACGTCCCACAGTGCGGCAACGGCAAGCGCCTGCTCGGGATTGCTGATAAGCCATGGCTGCTTCACGCCACCCTCCTCACGCCATTCCAGAAAACTGCTCATGGGCACGATGCCGCGATGGCGCCTGAAAGGTGTACGGAATGCGCGACTGGTCGCCAGGGTTTCGGCGCGCGCGTTGAACATGCTGTATTTCTGGTCCACGGCCGGCGCCCACGATGGCGTCAGCCACCAGCGCGCCGTATCCAGGTGCACGCTATCTGCCCCGCGGCGAACCAACCCAACCTCCTCCGTCGGGGCGATGTTGGTTCGCGTCGGCAGGTTCAGGTCCACGCCAAGATCGCGCATCAGCTGCTGCACACCGGGACTGTCAATAATGTTGAAACGGCCGCACATGCGCTCACTGTGCCCAAATCCCGCGGGGGGAGCAAGGCAGGTCTGCTTTGGTAAACCTGTCGGGGCTCAATTACAGGGGCGCTTGCCTGCGACCTCCGGCGGGTTTAACCTGCTGACGCTTTTCCCGGGAGAATCCAATGAGCGACAAACCCCTGGCGCCAGCCATCGAGGGCTGGCATACCATGGAAGTCAAACCGCACCTGATCGGCACCCAGTGCAAGGGTTGCGGCACCTACTTCTTCCCCAAGAACCAGGCTTACTGCCGTAACCCGGCCTGTGACTCCACCGACTTTCGCGAAGTGGAATTGAGTCGTAGCGGCCATATCTGGAGCTACACCAACGCCTGCTACAAGCCACCCGAGCCGTTTGTTGCCGCGGAGCCTTTTGAGCCCTACGCCATCGCCGCGGTGCAGTTGGAGAAAGAACAAATGGTCGTGCTGGGCCAGGTGATAGAAGGCGTGAGCTGTGAACAGTTGAAAGTCGGCATGCCGGTTGAACTGGTACTCGAGCCTCTCCATGAGACCGACGACGACATCAAGATGACCTGGAAATGGAAGCCGGTTGCCCCCTAGGGCGCGGCACAGCAGGAGCACAAGACATTATGTCCAACGAAATCGCCATTCTCGGCGCCGGCATGCACCCCTGGGGCAAATGGGGCCATAACTTCGTAGAGTACGGGGTCGCCGCCGCCCGCGAGGCCCTGAAGGACGCAGGCGTGCCCTGGCAGGACGTGAAATTCGTGTCCGGTGGCGCCACCGTGCGCTGCGGCTACCCGGGTTACGTGGCCGGCGCGACCTTTGCCCAGGCACTGGGCTGGCAGGGTGCGGAAGTCAACACTTCCTATGCGGCCTGTGCCTCCGGTTCACAGGCACTGGCTGCCGCACGCAACAAGATACTGGCCGGCGCCTGCGACGTCGCCCTGGTAGTCGGTGCCGACACCACGCCCAAGGGCTTCCTGGCCCCAGCCAAAGGCTACCGGCCGGAAGACCCGGACTGGGTCCGTTTCTACCTCGGCATCACCAACCCCACCTACTTCGCCCTGTATGCCAGACGACGCATGGATGTCTACGGGGACACCCTCGATGACTTTGCCGCGGTGAAAGTGAAAAACTCACGGATCGGCAGCAAGAACCCGCGTGCAAGGTATCGCAAGTGCTTCAGCGCCGAAGACGTGGCTGCATCGGCCATGGTGGCAGATCCGCTGCGACTGATGGACATCTGCGCCACCTCCGATGGCGGCGCCGCGCTGATTGTGTCCAGCGTCGAATACGCCGAAAGAATCGGCAAGGGCGACGCACCGAGGGTCGCGGCAATTTCCACCACCACACCCACCTTCGCCAGTTCCGTGGTGGAAATGCCGGATATTGCCACCGATTCTGCCGCCGCCGCTGGCGTTGAGGCGCACGCATTCCGCTCCACGCTGCCGCTGAAAGCCTACGAAGAGGCGGGCATAGGCCCGGAGGACATTGACCTGGCGGAAGTGTATGACCTCTCAACTGCACTGGAACTCGACTGGATAGAAGATCTGCAGTTAGCACCGCGAGGTGAGGCCGCCGCGCTGCTGCGCGCGGGCGACACTGCGATTGGCGGCAAGATCCCGGTCAACGTCTCCGGCGGCCTGGCCTGCTTTGGTGAGGCCGTGCCGGCACAGGCGCTGGCCCAGGTTTGCGAGTTGACCTGGCAGTTGCGTGGCGAGGCAGGTGATCGGCAGGTGGCAGGTGCCCGGGTCGGGATTACCGCCAACCAGGGGCTATTCGGTCACGGTAGCTCGGTGATCGTGAAGCGCTAATTCTCACTGTCGCGGCGGGTCGCCTGCATCAGAAAAGCGATCAGGTCGGCCCTGTCCTGTGCATCCGGCACGCCATTGCTCATCATGGTTGAGTCGGGATAAATGGCCATGGGGTTTTCCAGCCAGGCGTACATCATTTTCGGGGTCCATACGAACTGGGCCGCCTTGAACCGCGCCGAGTAGTATTCAAAGCCGGGTTGTTTGCCCGCCACCTTGCCAAAAATACCGCTGAGATTGGGCCCGGTGTTATGCCCCATGAACTGCTGCGGGTAATGGCAGGTCCGGCACTGCCCGAACAGTATGCGCCCGCGGTCGACATCTGCCAGGGCCAGCCGCGCTTCCAGTTCGCTCGCCCCTGCGGGCAGGCCGACCAGCAGCAGCGCCATCAGCAACCCCCGCATCACGCCGCCCCCGCGACGGCACGTCCGGCGCGCCTGCCGAAAAAAGTGGCGTCGCCAAGCGACAAGCCACTGGCAATATAGGGCGCGGTGGGCACGCCCGCGCTGGTGCGACCGGCAGCGTACAAACCCGGAATCTGTTCGCCAAAACTGTTGAGGACGTTTCCGTTCACCGTGGTCGCCAGACCGCCCAGGGTATGCGCCGGGAAAAACGCCCGCTCCACGGAGATATCCCAGGCTTTGTAAGGCGGCCCCTGCAATGGGCGCAGGTATTGCCCGGCTTTGCCAAAAACTGGATCCTCTCCGTTGCCGGCGTGGCGATTGTAATAGGCCACTGTGTTCTGCAGTGCCCCCTTGGGCAGCGACAGCTGCTCCGCGATGCCACCGATGCTGTTGCTCTGGGCGGCAAGCGGAAAGTTGTCCTGCACCCCTTTATATGCGCTTTGCTCATCGGTTATCAGCCATGCCCTGCCCTGCTGCTGGAAGGCAATGGCGTGCCCTATGACAGCGTGATAGACGTCTTCGCCGATAAAGCGCTGTCCGCTACTGTTGATCAGAATTCCCGAGATTGACTGTTCCGGCGGGTAGATGGGGGCCACGGCAAAGCCCTCGTGCATGCGCACACTGGACGCCCCGACGGCTACGCCCATATTGATACCCTGCCCCTGGTCGCCAGCACCGCCCCAGGGTACAGAACAGCGCGCAAGTTCGGGGGCGTGCTGCTCCAGCATCGCGCGGTTGTGAATAAATCCGCCACAGGCCAGCACCACACCCCGTCGCGCGCGCACGAACCGCTGCCCGCCCTCGCTTTCCAGCAATGCACCACTGACGCGACCGTCGCTTTCCACCACCAGCTGGCGCACGGCTACGCGCGTGCGCAACGGCACCCCTGCATCCCTTACCTGCTTGTGCAGCGCCGCCATCAGGGTGCGGCCCCCGTTTATTCCCGCCACCCCCGGCACGTGGCCACGTGGCGCCGGCACCGCCAACTCGCGCGCCGGCCAGGCCTGCTCGGAGCCGGAGAAGTACAGCGATTCGTCGCCCATGGGTAGCCCCTTCCCGGGGGTGAACTTATCGGTATAGGGCACGCCCTGTGCCACCAGCCAGGCGAAATGCTCGGGGCTTTGTTCACAATACAGCTGTATCTTGTCCCGGGGCGAACCGGGTGAACCGGTGCGCAGCAGATAGTCATACATCGCTTCCGGTGTATCCTCTACTCCCAGGGCGCGTTGCAGCGCGGTGCCGCCCCCTGCATAGACCACACCGCCGGAAAGGCCGGAACTGCCGCCGGGTACGGCCAGCGACTCGGTCATCAGGACTCTCGCACCCGCCCGCTTCGCTTCCAGCGCGGCGCAGGTCCCGGCGGCACCCGAGCCCGCCACCAGCACATCGACCTGCTCATCCCAGGCCGGCACATCGCTGCTCGGCATCGCCTGTGCGCTGCCGCCCGCAACAACGGCGGCACCAGTCGCCAGCAACAGCTGGCGACGGCTCAGCCCGGTTTTTTCGGTGTCTGTCACGGTACTATTTACGCGGCCGATTCAGGGGAAAAAACGGCTGATGGTATCGATAATGCAGGCCGGCCGCTCGCCCCCCTCTATCTCGATGGTCATGCGCACGACCACCTGTACGCCGCCCTTTACTTCCTCCGCACTGATCACTTCACCGCCGCCGCGAATACGCGAGCCCACCGGTACTGCGGCGGGGAAGCGTACTTTTTCACAGCCGTAGTTGACGCCCATGGACGTATTGCGCACCGTCATGATCTGCGGCAGGAACAGGTTGGCGAGGGAAAGCGTGAGATAGCCATGCGCTATGGTTTTACCGAAGGGCCCCTCGGCTGCCTTCTCCGGATCGACATGAATCCATTGGTGATCCCCGGTGGCATCGGCGAACTGGTTGATACGATCCTGGTCAATTTCCAGCCAATCGCTGTAACCCAGGTGATTACCGACTGCATTGAGAAGCTCAGCGGGATTGTCGAACACGGTGGCCATAGTTGCGCTCCATTTTTACTCAGGCAGGGACTATATCACCGCACCGTTGACCGGGGTACAGATCGCAGTTCAATTGCCACCACCACTGCGCGCAAAGTCGCATTCTGTTGCAAAGTCCCGAAGCTGATATATAGTTATTTGAACTCTTTTATCACCGACACAAGGGAAACCTGAATGGACACCAGCAACCTACTGGAAACTATCATTATTCCATGGGGCATCAAGATCGCGCTCGCCCTCACTATCTTTATCGTGGGCCGCATGGCCGTGGGTATCGTGGTGCGAGTGGTCAGCAAGTTTATGCACAAACGTGACATGGACGAGATCCTGGTCAAGTTCCTGGTCTCCATCCTGCGCTGGGTGCTGCTGCTGTTCGTGGTCATCGCCGCGCTCAGCCAACTGGGTGTGGACACAACCTCACTGGTCGCCCTACTGGGTGCCGCGGGCCTCGCCATTGGCCTGTCACTGCAGAGCTCGCTGTCCAACTTTGCGGCCGGGGTGATGTTGATCGTATTCCGGCCATTCACCAAGGGGAATTTCGTGGAGGTCGCCGGCGTGTCGGGATCAGTTGATGCCATCGGCATCTTCACCACTACCCTGACAACGCCGGACAACAAGGAAGTTATCGTACCCAATGGCGCGGTGTATTCGAACAGCATTACCAACTTTTCCGCGCGTCCCACACGGCGTGTGGACATGGTGTTTGGTATTGGCTACGACGACGATATCAAGCAGGCCAAGGCCCTGCTGGAGCAGATTATCGCTGCTGATGAGCGCGTCCTGGCTGAGCCGGCCCCGGTTGTGGCGCTGGGCGAGCTGGGCGACTCCAGCGTCAACTTCCTGGTGCGCCCGTGGGTAAACGCGGCGGATTACTGGGGTGTGCTCTGGGACACCACCGAACAGGTCAAGCTCAAGTTTGATGAAGCCGGGATCAGCATTCCCTATCCGCAAATGGATGTGCATTTCGACAAGAGCGAGTAAGTCCTGAAACGGCCGGGGCGCTCGCCCCGGCCCACCTTGATCCAAGTTTCACGGCAGCGCGTAAACTACGGATATTACAAGTTTTTCACAGTGGTGAGGCCGCCCCTGTGATATAACTGCGCTTTCCCTTTCCCGTGGAATATCCAGTGAGTTCGATCAGAAAACAGTCAATCATCGCCGTACTGATGCTGGCTGTAGCAGCTGCAGTGGCGGTGACGCTGTATATCAAGCGCCCTCCCGCCCAAATAGCCCAACCGGAGTTCAGGCCCGTCTCGGTCGACGTGGCCGTTGCCGTCAAGCAATCGATACGCGTCGAAGTGCAGGCCCAGGGCACCGTAACACCGCTGCGCGAAACCGCCCTGATGGCAGAAGTTTCCGGACGCATCATCGATGTGGCCGAGAATTTCCTGGTGGGTAACTTTGTTGCTGAGGGCGACGTCCTGTTGCGCATCGACCCACGTGATTACCAGACGGAACTGCTGCGTGCCCAATCTACTGTGGAGTCGGCAGAGAGCAACCTGGCGCAGGAAAGAGGTCGCGCGGAAGTGGCGCTGCGGGAATGGAAAAAACTGCCCGCCAATAGCCAGCGCAGTGATGAAGCCAGGGACCTCTATCTGCGCAAACCACAGCTGGAACTGGCCGAGGCGCAGTTACTTTCGGCCCTCGCCGACCTGAACACCGCACGCGACCGACTCGAACGCACCATCATCAAGGCACCCTATAGCGCGGTTATCCGCAACAAGCACAGTGAATTGGGCCAGTTCGTCACCGCGGGCACCCCACTGGCTGATGTGTTCTCCGTGGAGCAGGCCGAGATACGCCTGCCCATACCGCAAAGCCGGCTGGGGTATCTCGCGCTGCCCGGCATCCAGGGTGGCGACCAGGGGGCAGAAATCGACCTCTATACCGATGTGGCAGGTGCCGTGACACACTGGCCCGCCACCTTGCATCGCACCGAAGGCGTATTCGATGAGCGCTCCCGCGTGCTTTACGCCGTGGCCCGCGTCGATGATCCCTACGCACTGGAAAATCCGGGGCGTGAGCCGCTGCGGCTGGGTACCTTCGTGAACGCCAATATCAGCGGCAGGGAATTTGACGACATCGTGGTTTTGCCGCGCTACGTACTGCGCGCCGGGAACCTGCTCTGGGTGATTGATGAACAGAATACCCTGCGCAACCGACAGGTCACGGTACTGCGAACAGGGGGAGACCGTATCTTCGTCAGTGACGGGCTCGATACCGGCGATCGCGTATCGCTGACCGCCCTGGACCCTTCAATGAATGGCTCTACCGTCCAGATCAATAGCAGCATACCCAGCGATCAACTCGGAGAGGGTGCGCCCGCCCTGTCCGATGAAGCGGCAGACAGCAACCAGGTGTCGCTGTCTGCCGGCCCGGCGGCTGGCACCGCGGCTGCGCAATGAGCGAGGGCACACCCCGAACTGGCGTTATTGCCTGGTTTGCCCGCAATCCGGTTGCGGCCAACCTGATGATGCTGGTCATTATGGCCGTGGGCCTGGGCAGCGCGCTCAGTATCCAGCGCGCCCTCTTTCCGGCGTTCGACTTCGAAGCAATCTTCATCACCGTGCCTTATCCCGGCGCGGCCCCGGAAGAGGTGGAACTCGGCGTCATCATGAAGATCGAGGAAGCCATCAACGACCTCGACGGCATCAAGCGCGTTGAGTCAGACGCGCTGGAATCCCTCGGGCGGGTCATGATTGAACCGCAGGATGGTGTCCCCATTTCCAAACTGCTCGCCGATGTGCAAAACCGCATCGACGGCATCAGCACCTTTCCCGAGGAAGCAGAGGAACCGGTAATCACGCAACCGGAAATCCTGTTTGCCGCATTGACCATCCAGATTAGCGGCGCACTCGACGAACGCAGCATGAAGTCACTGGCCGATGAACTGCGCAGGGAACTGGTTACCCTGCCAGAAGTCTCTTCTGCCGAAGTGATCGGTGCTCGCGATTACGAGATCGGCATAGAGATTTCCGAAGAAACCCTTCGCGAGTACCACCTGACGCTCGCTGATGTCGCCAATACCATAGCCGCCTCCTCCCTGGACCTGCCCTCGGGCTCCGTGCAAACCCGGCACGGCGACATCATGCTGCGCACGCTCGGCCAGGCCTATGTACAGCAGGATTTCGAGAACATCGTATTAAAGACCTGGCCAGACGGCACCCGCCTGCTGCTGGGTGACATCGCCACCGTGGAAGACGGCTTCGTCGACGCCAAGGGCTTCGCCAAGTTCAACGGGCAGTATTCCCTCGGCGTCAACGTATTCGCAATGGGTGAACAGGACATTATCGAAACCGCCGACGCGGCCCGCGCCTACGTCGAGGAGAAACGCCCCTCCCTGGCTGACGGCGTCGAGCTGGATATCTGGTCCGATTCTACCTACTACCTGAAAGGCCGCCTGGCCATGATGGTCAAGAACCTGGCCATCGGCGCGCTACTGGTATTCCTGACGCTGGCGCTGTTCCTTGAGATAAAGCTGGCGTTCTGGGTCATGCTGGGCATCCCGGTGTGTTTCCTCGGCGCCATGGCCGTGCTCAACACCCCTTACGTCGATGCCAGTCTCAACATGATAAGCCTGTTCGGCTTCATCCTGGTGCTGGGGATCGTAGTGGACGACGCGATCATCATGGGCGAAAGCGCCTATAGTGAAACCGAGCAACGCGGCCACAGCGTCGACAATGTTATCGACGGGGTGTACCGGGTAGCCACCCCCGCCACCTTTGGCGTGCTCACAACCATCGTTGCCTTTATTCCAACACTGTTTGTACAGGGCGTTTTTGCGCCCATGCCGGAGGCATTCGGCTGGGTTGTGATTCTCTGCCTGGTCTTTTCTCTGGTGGAATCAAAGTGGATTCTTCCGGCACACCTCGCCCACAGCAAGCCCACCAAAAATCGCCTGCTGCTGTCAGTGGACCATATCCAGGAAGGCGTCAACAATCGCCTGCGCAGCTTCGTTTACGGGCCCTATCGCCGGCTCGCGGACCGCTGCGTGGCCAATCGCTACATTACCCTGGCGCTGTTCCTGTCCTTGCTGGTGATGTCCATCGGCCTGATCGCCGGCGGCGTCGTGCGCACCGTGCTGTCGCCGCACACACCCGGTGAATTTCTTCAGGCGGAACTGCGCATGTCCGAAGGCAGTCCCGAAGAAGCAACGATTGATGCGGTCAACCAGATTGTCGTGGCGCTGGAACAGGTTGATCTCGAGTACCAGCGTGAAAACAACACCGACGATAGCATTGTCGACTACATCGCTGCCTACGGCTTCGAGCGTATCAATGGCCGCATCGACGTGGAACTGAGCAAGCAGGATACGCGCAGTATTTCCAACGAGGAGATACTGAAACGCTGGCGCGCCCAGGTGGGGCGTATTCACGGTGCAGATGTACTCGCTTTTGAATCCTCCGATGGCCCCAACTTCGGCCCCAATATCGCGTTCGACCTGAAGCATGCCAATTTCGACACGCTGCGCAAAGCGGCTGAAGAACTCGAGGAAAAACTGCGTCAATACGACGGACTCAGCGATATTCGCAATGGCGCCAGCGATACGCGCGAGGAGTTTCACCTGCAACTGCTCCCGGAGGGAGAAGCACTGGGGATCTCCCGCTACGACCTGGGCTCACAGGTTCGCCACGCGTTTTACGGTGCCGAGGCACAACGCATCCAGCGCGGTATCGACGAAATCAAGGTAATGGTGCGCTATCCGAGAACTGACCGAGAAAACGTTTCCAGCCTCAATAACATGTATATCCGCACACCTTCCGGTGACCAGGTGCCTTTCGAGACCGTGGCCAGGCTGGAGGTGCGACCGGGCCTGCTGAAGTCCACCCGCATCGACTTCCAGCGCGCGGCGGAAGTTACCGCTGAAGCTGACATCGCCGTGGTCGAACCCGCGAAAGTCATGGCCGACGTGGAGGCAAACATATTGCCGGACCTGATGCTTAAATACCCGGGGCTGAGCTGGGATGAGTCGGGGCTGGCAGATGAAGAGCGCAAGATGGCGTTCAGCATGTTTGTAGGCTTCGCCCTGGCATTGTTTGGTATCTATGCACTGCTGGCCGTACCCACGGGCTCATACCTGCAACCGTTGATTATCATGGGGGTTATACCCTTCGGTATTATCGGCGCCATACTGGCCCACTGGGGGCTGGGCCACGACATGAGCATGATGTCGGTCATGGGGATCGTCGCGCTCTCAGGTGTGGTGGTCAATGACAGCCTGATCCTCGTCGATTATGTCAACAAGTCTGTCGCTGCAGGGAAGGACAAACATATCGCTATCATCGATGCTGGCTGCCGGCGTTTCCGCGCCATCATGCTCACTTCACTGACCACTTTCCTCGGCCTGGCGCCCATGTTGCTGGAGCGCAGTGCCCAGGCCCAGTTCATGGTGCCGATGGCCATCTCGCTGGCCTTCGGCATCGTATTCGCCACGGTCATCACCCTGCTCCTGGTGCCCAGCCTGTACATGATTCTCGACGATGTGGCAGGGCTGATGAAGCGCTTCAGTGGTTCGACCGACGGCGAACCGACCCGCGCCTAGGCCGCCAGATAGGGCGCGAAAATCAGCCCGGCCATAATCACCGCGACTGCGGCCATGAGCAGTACACTGCCGGCGGCCACATCCTTGGCCTTGCCGATGAGCGGGTGATGCTCGGGATGGAGCGCGTCACACAGGTGCTCCAGCGCCGTGTTCAGGCCCTCGGCAAGCCATACCAGCGCCACGGTCAACAGTAGTGCTTTCCAGTCGTCAGCGGAGATCTGCAGCGCGAAAGCGAGGGCGCTAACCAGCACCGTCGCCAGCAGATGCAGGCGGGCATGGTGCTCTTCCAGCAGGGTCCGCACGCCGGTTATGGCGTGGGCGAAACTCTGCAACCTGCTGACGAGCCACTCCATGCGGCAACAGCGAATCAGAAAGCGTTACTGCAGGACAGGCACAGGGCGTAGATATGCCGGGGGTCCTGGAGCCCCTGCACCACGGTTGTTGCAGCCAGCAATGGCTGTGCCAGCGCCACCAATCGCGCCACCTCGTCCGACCGCGGGTACACTCCGAGGCTACCCAGGCGCTCCGTCAGGGCCTGCATGAAGATCGCCCCGGGAGACAGCGGTTCGCGAATATAGTCGACCTCATACTGCGCCAGATCCGCGCGCGCTGCCGCCGCCTCGATCGCATCCTGCAGGTCGCCCAGATGATCGACCAGGCCAAGCTCCAGTGCGTCAGAGGCACTCCATGTCCGCCCTTCCGCAGCGGCGGATACCTGTTCCAGGGTCATATCCCGGCCATCTGCCACGACATCAAGAAAACGCCGGTAGGCTTGCGCGACGCCGGCATCCAAAGCCTGCTTGAGTTCGGGGTTCAGGGGTCGGTCCAGCCTGAGGGAACCGGCGAGACTGGTAGTGCCCACACCGTCGGTGTGAATGCCACCGCGCTGCAACAGGTTCTCAATGGTGGGGAATGCGGCGAACACGCCAATGCTGCCGGTGATCGTGGTGGGCGTGGCCCAGATCTCATCCGCAGCGGCGGCGATGTAGTAGCCTCCGGAGGCCGCCATGGCGCCCATCGAAACCACCAACGGTTTACCTGCCGCCCGGGCCTGCAGTATCTGCCCGTGGATGACCTCGGAGGCAAACATGCTGCCTCCGGGGGTATTCACCCTGAGTACAATAGCGGCCACGTCGCTGTCATCGGTAACCGCCTTGATCTGTCTGGCAAGACTGTCGGCGCCAATGCTGCCGGGCGGCTGCTCACCGGGAAGCATATTGCCCTGGGCGGTGATGACGGCCACCCTGGGCCCGGGCTGATCGGTGAGCGGAAGGCCACGCTTGCGTTGCAGGTACTGTGCAAAAGGCACCGCCGCGTAATCACCCGCATCGGTGCTGGCCCCGGTCACGTCAGCCAGGTAGGCATTGACTTCGGAGCGCGTCATCAATTTATCCAGCAAACCGGCCTGTAGCGCGTCGGCGGCCTGGTCGCCATCACCGCTGACCATGCGCTGGGCAAAGCCGTTGACATAACGGTCTATGGCACCCGCTTCCAGACCGCGATTGGTCTCGACGGTAGCCGTATAGCTGTCCCAAAGGTCTTGCAACCACTGCATCGTGACGACCTTTTCTTCGGCAGACATGTCGCTGCGCAAAAAGGGCTCGACCGCTGACTTGTGCTGCCCGGCGCGAAATACATGCATGCTAATCGACAGTTTTTCCAGCGCTTCCGCGAAATACTGCAGGTACATGCCGTAGCCCTCTAGCGCCACACCGCCCATGGGATGCCCTATCACCTCGTCGGCAAAGCTGGCCAGGAGATACTGATCCTGGGTGTAGTAATCGCCAACCGCAACAATCGGCTTGCCACTCTCACGGAACGACTCCAGCGCCCTGGCCATTTCCTGCGTGCGACTGATGCCGGCATACATCAGGTACTCCAGCCGCATCACCAGCGCCGTGATGGCGTCGTCATCGCGTGCCAATTCTATGGCCTCGATCACGTCACGCAGCAGGACTTCCTGTTCCGCAGGCAAAGGTTCGGCGAGCAATGCCTGCAGCGGCTCTACCGCGGTCTTTTGGTCAACAATTGCGCCGGCCGGGTCCAGCACCAACGCTGCCTGCGCCGGCAGGGGCTCCGGCCCGCCGCCGATATACACAAAATAGAAAATCAGCAACATCAACAGGAACAGGATGTTGGCCAGCGCCAGTCGAATGCGGGTAATCGCGTTCCAGATACCGCCCAGAATACGGCGCAGCAGCGATGGTTTACTCATTCAGGATTCTCCGTACTCGCGCAAGGGTTCAATTCCCGCGCTGTTCACGCGCGCGCCAGCGCACGTACATCATCGCACTGCAGAACAGCAGTACAACAGCAATCATGCCTATGATGGCCAGCGGATTCTGGGGATCCTCAAACAGGTTGACCACCAGTCTCATGAAATACAACAGGCTAACGAAGCATACCCAGATAAAAGTACGCAGGTTGTCGCGCAGCATGCCGGGAATGAAGATGACCAGGGGCAATAACACCGCCAGCCATATAATCCAGGGGGCATTCCTTACCCAGGCCTCTATGGCCTGCTGTATCAGCAACACGGTAAAACTTGCCCAGCACACCAGCCGCGCACGGTACGCCAGCAAGCTCACAGGGACCTCCCGGCGGCGATCGTAGCCACACGGCGACCAAGCGCCTGGCACAAACGGCCTTCAGTTTCATCAAGGGCACGGCTGTTGTCAGCGCCGGCCCAGTGCGAAGCACCATAGGGTGTGCCACCAGACTCTGTACTCATCAGCCCTGACTCACTGTAGGGGAGCCCCGCTACCAGCATGCCGTGGTGCAGCAGTGGCAACAGCATCGTCAACAGCGTGCTCTCCTGCCCGCCGTGCAGGCTTGAAGTTGATGTGAACACTGCGGCGGGCTTGTCTATCATTGCGCCACTGAGCCACAGCCCAGAGGTCTGGTCGACAAAGTACTTCAGTGGTGCCGCCATATTGCCAAAACGCGTCGGGCTGCCCATTACCAGGCCTGCGCAGTCACGCAAATCCGCTTCCTCACAATAAAGCGGGCCACTTTCCGGAATATCGTCAGCCACCTGCTCACACTCTGCGGACACCGCGGGCACAGTGCGCAGGCGCGCGTCCATGCCCTCTACCTGCTCAACACCACGGGCGACCTGCCTGGCCATTTCAGCCGTGGCGCCGTGACGGGAATAGTACAGAACCAGGATAAAAGGTGTGGCCATCAGTCGAGCAGCTCCAGCACATTCTCAGGCGGCCGCCCGAGCACTGCGCGATCGCCACGGACTATCACCGGGCGCTCAATCAGCTTGGGGTGTCTGGCCATGGCGGCGATGATCTCGGCATCGTCAGAGTCTGTGCCGAGGCCTGCGGCCTTGTAGGCCTCCTCGCCGCGGCGCACCAACTGCGACGCGCTGATCCCGAGCTTTTCCAGCAGCATGCGTATTTCATCCGCATCGGGCCCTGTCTCGAGGTACAGCACCACGTCAGGCTCTATACCCGCGTCCTGCAGCAGCGCCAGTGCGGCACGCGATTTGGAACAACGTGGATTATGGTAGATCGTGTAGTCGCTCATTTACGGGTTCCTGGATATCTGTTTTCGCGGCCAACAAGTATATCAAAGGCACTTGGCTGCAGCCCGGTCATTCGTGCCATAATTCGTAGATGGACTACCTACAGGAATTGCTGGCCAACTTCTGGCACCGCACGCGTTACCTGATCTCGCGGTTCTCTGCCGACCGCTGCTCGGAAAACGCCGCTGCGCTGACCTACATGAGCCTGTTCGCCATGGTGCCACTGCTCACGGTGCTCTATACCATGGCCTCCGCCATACCCACGTTCCAGGGCCTCGAGGAGCAGATGCAAAGCTTTCTGTTCGAGCACCTTATGCCCGAGAGCGGCAGCGAGGTAGAAGCCTACCTTCGTGACTTTTCTACCCAGGCCAAGAACCTCACTGGTCCAGGCATCGTTTTTCTTGTCGTGACCGCGGTACTGATGCTGCGCAATATCGAGAAGGCGTTCAACCTGATATGGCGGGCGACGGAGAATCGCAGCGCAGTATCCAGCTTCCTGCTGTACTGGGCGGTCCTCAGCCTGGCGCCCGTGGCGCTTGGACTGGCACTGGGTATCAGCACCTACCTGACCTCGTTTTCCAACGTATTCGACGAATACGATATCTTCGGCGCCAAGGCACTGCTGCTCCAGCTCGCACCTGTGCTGTTGTCGGCCGCCGCCTTTACCCTGCTGTACATTGCCGTACCCAACTGCCGGGTACCCTTCAAACATACCGTTATTGGCGGCCTGGTGGCAGCGCTGGCGTTCCATGCGGCCCGGGCCCTGTTTACAGACCTGGTGGTGGGATCAAGCTACACCTTCATCTACGGCGCATTTGCCGCTGTGCCACTGTTCCTGTTATGGATCTACCTGTCCTGGAATATCGTATTAATGGGCGGCATCCTGGTGCACAGCCTTTCTGCCTACCAGAACGAGGAACAATCCAGTCGACCGACAGTGCTCAAGGCCCTGGATGTGCTCTACCTGTTCTGGCAGAAGCAGCAGGCGGGCAAAACGGTGCGGGAAATCGAGCTGCTCAACAACAGCCACCGGGTAACTCGCGGCCTGGACAGTGAAACCTGGCGCTACCTGCGCGACGTACTGATGCAGAAAAAGGTCATCACGCAGAGTGACCGCGGGCACTATCTGCTCAGCCGCGACCTGCACTCGATACGTTTCTGGCAACTCAAGGAATGGGTCAACGATGAACAGCCCCTCGACCGTGAGGACAGCAGCGCACAACTTGACTGGCAGCACGAGGCCTATCGCCTGCTGCGGGAACAGCGAACGCAACAGCGTGAGCTGCTTGATATGAACCTGGTGGAGCTCTACCAACAGTGAAAATACTCTCAATCCTGGCCCTTGTCCTGACCCTCGCTGCCTGCACCAACCCTGAGGAAGGCGCTGACAATACCGTGCCACGGCTCAACCTGCCGGACTACCAGGGGCGCTGGCTGGTGGTGAATTACTGGGCAGAATGGTGCAAGCCCTGCATAAAGGAGATCCCCGAGCTTAACAGCCTCGATCAGCGCTACGCCCAGATAGCTGTGCTGGGGGTTAATTTCGATGGCAACACCGGGGCAGAACTCGAAACCCAGGTGGAAAAACTTGGCATCGCATTCCCCACCCTGCTGGAAGATCCCGCTGCGCAACTGGGGATGCAAAAACCGTCTGTCCTGCCCACCACCCTGGTATTCGACCCGGACGGACGCCTCGCCAACACCCTGGTTGGCCCCCAGACCCTGGAGTCGCTGGCACTTGCCACCGGTCAGGCCGCCATGCCCGAGGCGGGCCCGGTGGCAGAGGACATCCTGCCGCAAGGGCAATAACCGCCGACAGGGCCTGCCAAATGCTTGCGCTGCCCGCAGCCCCCTTCACCGGGCATCCCCTGCGCCTTCCATGACTCCCGGGTACTTACCGACCATCCATAGGCATAAAAAAACGGCCCCGATTGGGGCCGTCAAGCACTAGCATCTCTCACAGAGGGATATGAAACCTGGATGAATCCAGAAGCAGTGACAGCGCAGGAGTCTCATGCCGTCTGGCGACTACGCTGTAACTGCAAATTATGACCGACCCGGTTTGGCAAAGTTCCTGAGCGATATAAAAAAATCTCTATCCCGTTGCAATGGACATCGCCAACTATCGCGACTAGTCTTCCCCTCATCACAATAACAGCGGATCCCAGGAGCATCACATGAGTCATATCTTCGATAACAATGCTGAGACAATCGGTGGTACCCCGCTGGTAAAAATCAATCGCATCAGCCGCGGCAAGGTATTCGCCAAGCTGGAAAACCGGAATCCGGCCATGTCCGTCAAGTGCCGCATTGGCACCAGCATGGTAGAGGCAGCGGAGCGTGACGGCAGCCTCAAACCTGGCATGACCATCGTTGAACCCACCAGCGGCAATACCGGCATCGCGCTGGCTTTCGTGGCGGCGGCCAAGGGTTACGACTGCATACTGACCATGCCCAACACCTTCAGCCTCGAAAGGCGCATGCTGATGAAAGCACTGGGTGCGGAAATCAGGCTTACTGATGGCAGCAAGGGCATCGCCGCAGCAATTCAGGCAGCGGAGGACATTATTGCCTCTGAACCGGGTAAGTACTGGGGGCCTCACCAGTTCGAAAACCCCGCCAACCCGGCTGTGCACGAGGCCACCACCGGCCCCGAGATCTGGCGCGACACCGACGGCGACATCGACATCCTTGTGGCGGGCGTAGGCACCGGCGGTACCCTCTCCGGCATTTCCCGGTATATCAAGCGCCAGCAAGGCAAGCCGATCACCACCGTGGCAGTGGAACCCACTACCACCACCATGATCAGCGCCGCCCTGGCCGGGGAGGATCCCGAACATGCGCCGCACAAGATCCAGGGCATTGGCGCCGGTTTCGTGCCTGACAACCTGGATCTGGAAATGGTTGACGCTGTGGAAAAAGTCAGCAACGAGGAGGCCATGGAGTATGCCCACCGCCTGATGCGTGAGGAAGGTATCCTGGCCGGCATCTCGTCAGGGGCAGCCATGGCGGTAGCGGACAGGCTGGCTAGCCGGGAAGAGAACGCCGACAAGACCATTGTGGTGATTCTTCCCGATTCCGGGGAGCGCTACCTCAGCTCAGCGCTGTTCGAGGGAACCTTCACTGACAACGAGACCGTACAGACCACGGTCAGCAACTGACCCGCATCAGCGGTTGCAGGCCGCCTGCAGCCGCTGTTTCACTTGCGGCCATTCTGTATCGATCACGCTGAAGTACACCGAGTCCCGGCGATACCCACCCTGCACGATCATATGCTGTCGCAGCACGCCCTCACGCACCGCACCGATGCGCTCCAGCGCCTGCTGTGAACGCAGGTTGCGGGCATCAGTCTTGAATTCAACTCGAATACAGCCGAGGTGTTCAAAAGCGTGGGCCAGCAACAACAGCTTGGCCTCAGTATTCACCACCGTGCGCTGGTAATCCTGGCCGAGCCAGGTCCAGCCGATCTCCAGCGAGCGCTGCGCGGGGCGAATATTGAGATAGCGCGTACTGCCCGCCACCCTGCCCTTGGCGCGTTCAATAATGGCAAACGGCAACTGCGCTTCAGCCTGCAAGGCATCGTCGATCCAGTGGCGCACATCGGCAGCATCGACAAAACAGGCGCGTGGCATATATTGCCAGTCAGGTTCGAAACGGCCGCGACTGTACAGCCCCTGGGCGTGATTCTGGCCCAGCGGTTCGAGACGCACCGCCTCACCCTCGAGCACTACCGGTTTAACATTGAGTTCTATCACGGAATGAGAATCGTCGAACCGGTTGTCTTGCGCGCCTGCAGGTCGCGATGGGCCTGCTGCACATCAGCCAGGGCGTAGCGCTGGTTAATCTCTACACGCACATCCCCCGACAGCACCCTGGTAAACAGGTCGTCGCTGCTCTGGCGCAATTCGTCAGTAGTCGCGGTATAACTGAGCATGGTGGGTCGGGTGATGTACAGGGAGCCACGCATGGAAAGTTCCTGCAGATCCAGCGCATCCGGAGCACCTGATGCATTACCAAAACTCACCATGAGACCACGTGGCTGCAGGCAATCAAGCGACAGGAAAAACGTATCCTTGCCGACGCCGTCGTAGACGACGGGCAATTTCTCACCGCCAGTGATCTCGAGCACACGCTCGAGGACGTTTTCCTCACTGTAATTGATCACATGGGTGTAGCCATGAGCCCGTGCCAGCGCCGCCTTTTCTGCGGTGCTCACGGTGCCTATCGTCGTGGCGCCGATACTCGCGGCCCACTGCCCAAACAACAATCCCACGCCACCGGCGGCGGCATGAAACAAGCAGGTCTCACCCGCCTGCAGCGGATACGTTCGCTGTAGCAGGTATTCGGTGGTTTGGCCCTTCAACAGGCAGGCGGCGGCCTGCTCAAAAGTGATGCCTTCCGGCACCCTGACCAGGCGCGCCGCCGGCAGGTTGATCGCTTCTGAGTAGGCACCGAAACCCGCGGAACAGTAGGCGACGCGATCACCGATGCGCAAGTCAGCCCCCTCCCCGACGGCGACCACTTCCCCCGCCGCCTCCAGGCCCAGACCCGTGGGCAGCGGCAAAGGATACAGGCCACTGCGGTGATAGGTATCGATGTAGTTCAGGCCAATACAGTGATTCCGCACGGTCACCATGCCAGCACCGGGAGCTTCCAGGGGCACGTCTGCAAACTGCATGACCTCGGGCCCGCCGGTTTGTTCGATTCTGACTGCTCGCACCATGTTCAATCTCCTTCTTCTGTCTCTGCTCTGCCCTGTTGCTCGGCAAGCAGGCGGTTGCGCTCGCGAATGATCAGCAATGCCAGCGTCAGCGTACCTGCTGCCATGATCATCGCCAGCGGAATGAATTCTGTTGCAGCCCAGCCCAGCACATGCAGACCAAGAAATATCAACCCTGCCTGCAGCAGGTCACCTATGCGCTGGCCAAACGGGTCGATAACTGCCCTTGCCTCGTACTTCTCCTGCCGGGACAGCGGCAGGTAAAGCATCTGCCGCGCCGTGTTTTGCAGGGAGTAGTCAAGGCTGTTTTCAACCACTTTAAAGTAGCGAAACCACCCCACTATAGGCAGCAGGGCCAGCGAGGCATAACCCAGGAAAACCACCAGCGGAGTCAAGGCAAAGGCGAAGCTGAAACCGGCATAGCGAATCAGGCGGGACACGATGAAGTACTGAATGAGCACACCGAACAGGTTAACCAGAAAATAGAAGCCGCCATAGAAGCGCCCGACATAGGTACCCTTGTCAACATCGATAGTGCCAGCGGCGCTGCCCTGGGCGTAGAGATCTTCAAGGATCGCCGAGAGCAGGTACTCACCCGTGGTATTGACGAGGTTGAGCATGATCACAAATGCTGCCATCAACAACAGGTAGCGGCGACTGATAACGAGCTGGAAACCCGCAAATATCGACGTCTGGGCAGTTTCGGCACGCCCCGTGTCTCCCCGTGAAGCCTCGGGCACCGAAACACCCGCTCGCTTCGCCGGCACCGCAGACAGGGCCAGAGTTATGGCGCCGGCTATCATCAGCCCATAGGCGTCAAGGTAATTGACCAACTCCCTGGACATGGCGGAGCCGACCCAGGCGCCCAGTGACGCCCCCAGGGCGACGATAACAAAAAGCCGCTCACCGGCCTCACGGCTGTACAACTCGGAAGCAAAAGCCCAGAACTGGGCGATGATCATCACGCTGTAGGCGCCAAGCCAGACAAAATAGACCACCGAAATCGACATCCCGGATTTTCCCGCGGCGGCGAAACCGAGCAGTGTGACGACGCACACCGCCGTCACGATCTGCATGTAGCGATAGCTGTCGAAGCGACGGGAGAACTTGCTGTAAAGCGGTATGAATACCAGCAGCAGGAGTGCCTGCAATGCCACCGCGTAGCTACGTATCTCAGCCGTGCCTTCCGTGAGTATCAGCATCTCACGTGCCGGCTTGAGCAAATAGGCCGTCAGCAGGATAAGGAACAAGCTGGCAAACATGGCGAGCACGCCAATTGCCTCTCCGGGGCGCAGTTCAACGCCCAGGAAAAGGGTGCGCTTCAGCCACCCTTGCCTGGTGGTATCTGTCATATTGGATTCCAGCCTGGCTACTGACCTACTTGCCGGTTCTCACGGCTTCCTTGAGGATCAGGTCCCGCCGGGCCAACACCGCTTCGATCTGGCGCGGGTGCAGGTACGGTGACAACTGCTCGGTGAGCGCCTGTTTGTTGAGACCCTGCAGTCGCTGGTACAACAGGTCTGACACCTCCAGATCGACTTTACGGTATTGCTTCGGCCGCCGCTCCGTCGAGCGGAAGGCCAGGCTGTGATCGATAAACTTCATCATGAAGTCATCCTTGGTCCAGAGAATGTTGGTCAGGTTGCGGTCGTCGTTATAAATCAAGATATCGAATACAAAGCGCAGGCGGTACTGCTCCCACTGCTTGCAGTAACTGTCGAACGGCAGGTCCTGCTCGAGCCTGTCCCGCTCATTGATGGAGTTTTCCACCCAGTCCGACAGCGCCCCCTTCTGGCCTTCTACCTCTGCCAACACCGCCACCGGCACCATCTGCCAGTCGAGCATGCGATCGAGTTTGTAGGCGGCGACATCGTACTGGTAACGATCGCTCTCGTTAAAACTCCGGGTGACATATTTGGCCTTGTTCTGCATGTTCGGATGCGTGTCTTCATATTTGAAGACGGCGTCGTTAAGCATGCCATCGCGTTCCTGGGTGACACGCTTGGGGTTGGTAATCCCGGTACCGATGGCCTCTACCCGGGACACCGGCGCTGTGCGCATAAAGTCTTCCAGTTCCGCATCGCTCATGCGTGACAGTTTCTCGCTCAGGCTGGTGGCCTCCGGGGTCGGGGCCGCCCGCGTGTTCGCGCCCAGATAGTGCACGTAATCTTCGCCAGCGTTGGAAATCAGCGCCGATGCCTGCCCCTTGTAAACGGCTTTCAACATGCCCGTGTCGAGGCGAATGGCCAAACCATCCATTCGCGAATGCACTTTTCCGCGCGTCGGCGTGTGGCCCATCACCACTTGACTGGCGCCGACACGCTTCAGGAAACGCTCGGTATTGAACGACTCAGACAACGGGTGACACATCGCCGTACCGCGGTACCAGTTGGGGCTGTCGAGGCTGAAAACAAACGCTTCCTGGGCATCAAAAACCTGCTGCACAGCGGCAAACCATGGTGCGCGCTCGCCGGGATTAGCAGCAACGAATTCCTCCACTCTGGCATTCAGGAAGTTCAGCCTGTCATGGTAGGCCACGTGCCAGGGCATGACGCCGGCTTCACGCAACGCATCCATGGTGGACATGAATGTTCGCAGTTCACCCTGCAGTTCTTCGTTGAGCTGGTCGATCGACTTGCCGGCAGCATCCGCGGCGATGCCGCCGTGCATGTACACCTTGTCATTTACCCTGATGATAAACGGCTGCCGAATCAGCCATTCACCCAGCTCCCCCTGCAGGGAATAGGCCTCGCGCAGCGCGAAAAAACCGTCCGGGTACTGGGTGTCAAAGGCCGCTTTCACATCCGCCTCCGCGCCGCCCGGATTGTACTGGCGATACTGCGCGTACAGGCGTTCACGATCGGCCGCGGTTTCGTCGCTGGCAAAAGCTGCAAATTCTTCGGCAGAGACATAACGCAGATCACCGGTCATCACCATGACTTCATGATTGCCCAGCGTCATATGCACTGCACCACCGGCCTGTTCCGCCTGCTGATCGAGCTTCATCATCAATTCGACCACCGCACGCGAACCGGGCCCGCGGTCAACAAGATCGCCCACCGAGACCAGATGCGTCGTGCCACCGCTCCAGTTCAGTTGCTCGTCGACAACCCCCACCTCCTGCAACAGTTCAACCCAATCGTCGTAGGCGCCATGCACGTCGGCGAACGCTACCACACGCGATGAAGTATCGACTTCATAGGCGTGCAGCCAGATGGGAAAGCAAATCAGGGTGGAAAAAACCAGGTTGAATATTGTGCGCATAGATCGATGTCCCGGGTCAGGCTGGCTATTCACTGCAAGTGTAGTGCTAATCGCGCCTATTGGCACCTTTCGCTGGTCCGGTCAGTCTACCCAGCCCAGCACGTCACGGATCACCGACCAGCGCGGTTGCTTCTGCTTGGCGGCGCCGCCCAGCATCCAGTACTGGTAGAGCGCGTCGATAGTCCCGTCAAGGCGTTTCAGCTGGATCCAGTTATTCATGAACTGCATCATTTCCAGGTCGCCCTTGGGTACTGGATAGCTGGCCGGTATACCGATCTCTCGCGAGGAGCCAACGACCGTGTACTGGGGATAACGGTAGGCGTAAGCCGAGCCCTCTTCCACAGTCAGCACCATGGCATCCGCGCCCTGGCTCCTGCCGGTAAAGAAATCCTCTGCGGATTCCAGCATGACAATGCTGACGTTCGGCAGCAGGTGTTTCAGGCGCTCTTCATGGTAATGGCTGCTCACCAGGGCAATCGTCAGGTCGGTCTTGGCGCGCAGCTTGTCCAGGTCCATGAACAGAGCACGCTCATGGTCCGGCATCACAAAGCCCAGGCGAAGGGTAAGATAGGGATCACTAAAAGTCGCATAGGCAAACCGATCCGGCAGGCTGGCGATACAGGACATGGCCACATCAATATCCCCAGCCGCCAGCATGCGACCGAGATCGTCGTATTCGAATGGCACGAACTCCAGTTCCACCTCCAGGTCAACGGCGAGTGCCTGCGCCATCTCCACGTCATAGCCCACCAGCTCACCCCGGGGCGTGATATAGCTGCAGGGAAGGTTGTTCGGGCGGTAGCCTACCTGCAATATGCCGCTGTGCAGAATGTGATCGACCCTCGACCCGGATAGCTGGGTCTGCGTGATCTCCGGTAACGTGGTGCTGACTTCAAACGGTATCCAGCGGCTGGAGAGTTCCACATTGGCGAGCACCTCTTCGCGCGGCGGTGGCGGCGGCACAAAAAGCTCAAAGTAGACCCGCAGTGCCGCCACCATCAGCACCAGCCCCATGAAAGTCAGCAGCAGGTAGCGGGTAAACAGCCGCAGCGAGAAACGCAGGCGCCCGGACATGGCGAGTGCACCGAGAATCGAGAGCACGATAATGTGTAGGGCGGCCAGCATGGCGCCGAAACGACCCACCACGATGCCGGTAACCAGGAACAGCTGAAACATGTCCGAGGGAATACGCAGCGCGTCCAGCATATACGGCACCGCCACGTTGATACTGCCGAACAGGCTCAACAGGCCCGCCGAGGCAAGGAAAAACCCGTTGGCCGCGTCCAGTTCGACATCAGTAAACCAGGCGGCAAACAGTACGAACAACAGCACCAGCAACTTGCCCAGGGAGGGAAAGTTGAACGATACCGGCACCAGGATATCCACAGCGGAGTCTGTCTGCTCATCCCCTGCCCCGTGTCGCGCCAGCAATTGCTTACAACTCGCTGCAATCTGGGGCAACACGACGAACTGGTTGCCGGTGGCAAAGGCCGTCACCAGCGGGTCGCGGAAAGTGCGAAATACCTCGCCAAAGGGAATGCCGCTGAGAGCGGAAATCAGGCCGGGAAAGATCCAGAACGTGGTCAGTACGGCGAGACAGACATAGGTCACCAGGTAGACCTGCACCCGGCCCAGTTCCTCGATGGTCATGGTTCCCGAGGCGGCAGCGGCAATAGCAAAGATCCCGTAAGGGGTCAGTTGCACCACGATATTGTTAATCCGGGACATGGTTTTGGCGATGCCATCGAAAAAGTGCAGGATGCTGTCTTTTTCCTCGATACTGATCAGCGCAATACCCACAAGAATGCTGAACAGGACCACGGCCGGGACAAAGTTATTGCTCAGTGAGTAAAAAATGTTTGCCGGCAGGTATAAGTCATAAAGGTTGGGCTGGCGGGGGTCCACCGGTGCCGCACTGCCAAAAAACGAAGCCGCGTCGATACTGGGAAAAGCCAGCGCTGCCGTGAAGATCAGCACCAGCGCCATGATCCAGATGAACAGCAGCACCAGACCACCGCGCACGGCCAACTGCCTGGCATGAGCCATGCTCATACGGCCAATTCCCGAGATCAGGGATGCAACGATGTAAGGCAGTACCGTTATCTGCAGCAGGCGCACGAAGATGTCGCCCAGCACTTTCAGGTCAGCCACCAGCTCACCGAAGAAAAGCCCCGTCAAGATACCGACCACCAGGCCAACCAGAATTCTTCCCGACAAGCTCATCTACGGACTGTTGTTCCCTTATCAATTGCCCTAGGATGATAACAGATCACCAATCAGGAGAAGCAAGGCAGTGCTGCCAGAGATAGAGCTTGACCGTGGATTGCGACTGGGCATATCCGCCCTTGGTTTTGAGCAGGCCACGGAAGTACAGGAACGCGTCATCCCGACCGCATTGGCCGGCAAGGATCTGCTGATCACCGCGGAAACCGGAAGTGGCAAGACGCTCGCCTACCTCGTACCCACATTACAGCGTATTCTCGGCGCCGGGCCTGATCGCAGCGCCGGCGCACTGGCGGTGGTGCTGGTGCCTACCCGTGAGCTTGCGCGGCAAGTACTGAAAAATTGCCGTGACCTGTGCCAGAAAACCCCGTTGCGAGCCCAGGCCATTACCGGCGGTGCAGATTTCAAATACCAGAGAGCGCTGCTGCGTAAAAACCCGGAAATCATCATCGCCACCCCCGGCCGTCTGCTTGAGCATTGCGAGAAAGGCAGCGCAGACCTGGAGTCCGTGCAAACGCTGGTGCTGGACGAGGCCGATCGCATGCTGGATATGGGCTTTCGCGATGACGTGGCTGCCGTGGCCGGGTTCTGCAAGGCGCCGCACCAGGTCATCCTGCTCTCCGCCACCCTGCAGCACCGCGGACTCAGCGCTATGGCGCGCGAGCTCCTGCAGGAACCGGTGACTGTCACCCTGAACCCGGTCAGGCAACCACACAGCAGCATCCATCACCAACGCATACTGGCTGACTCCGGTGAGCACAAGGACAAACTGCTGCTGGCGCTTATGCAGAAAGGTGGCTACCGGCGGGTGCTGGTATTCGCCAATAAGCGCAGCACGGCGCAAAGGCTGGCCGGGCTGCTCTCCCACCACGATTTACGCAGCGGCGCCCTGCACGGTGACCTGACCACGGAAGAACGCAAGCACGTACTCGCCCAGCTGCGTGACAACAAGCTGGATATTGTCTGCGCTTCCGACGTCGCGGCACGCGGACTGGACGTCAAGGACATAGACCTCGTCGTCAATTACGATGTACCGCGCAGCGGCGACGACTATCTGCATCGGACAGGTCGAACCGGTCGCGCCGGCGCCAGCGGGCTGGCCATAACACTGGTCAGCGCCAGTGAATGGAACCTGATGGTCAGTATCCAGCGCTACCTGAAAACCGGATTCGAGGCACGGGCATTGCCGGGACTGAAAGCGCGCTACAGCGGGCCCAAAAAGCAGAAGTCCTCGGGCAAGGCAGCCGGCAGCAAGAAGCGCCGCAAACCAGCCGGCGACAAGAGCAAGTCCAGAGCACGCAACAAAAAGAACCAGGGTAAGCCCTCACGCAAGGGTCCGCCCACGCTCACGGGTGACGGCTTCGCGCCATTGATGAAGAAAAAGCCGAAAGACGACTGATGCGTCTGTTCTTTGCCCTGCTGCCGGAACCGATGTTGTCGCGACGCATCGCCGACTGGCGCGATGCCTACCTGACTGCGCAGGGCAGGCCCGTTCCGGTGGAGAACCTGCACAGCACCCTGGCCTTCCTGGGTGAAGTCAGCCCCCACAGACTGGAGGGGCTTTGCGACAATGTCGACCATTTGCTCGGATCAGCACATCTCCCGGGCGGTAGCCTGAAACTTGACCAGGTTGGGTACTGGCCAAAACCGGGCATTTTCTGGCTTGGGCCCACGACCTGGAGCAGCGCACTGGAGAGGCTGTCGGCACACCTTCGCGGATGCGCAGGTGCTGCAGGCGCAATGAGCAGGCAGCAGCGCTTTCGGCCACACATCACCCTGTTCCGTGGCTGCCGGCAACCGCCACCGGCACCGGCGTCTCCACCCGGTTTTGATTTTCCCTACGAAGACATATCATTGTTACAATCGCGCAGCACCAGGCACGGGGTGCAGTATGAGGAAGTGGCCAACTGGCCCCTCGCCCCGGCTGATAGCCACGCTGACTGAACAGCAAGACGATCAAACCAGGACACCCGGACCTACCAGAATATGGAGCATGTCATGCTTTCCCTGACAGAACTTCCCGTTTTTAGTGATATCGATACCGCGCAAATAGAGCCCACCATCAGTGGTTTGATCGAGCGCAACAAACAGAAGATCGACAGGCTACTCGACTCTGACAAACCGTTTACAGTGGAGAACCTGCTGCAGCCGATTGAAGAGCTGGACGATGAGCTGTCACGCGTTTTTTCACCTGTCTCGCACCTGAACAGCGTTCGCAACAGCGATGAGCTACGCACCGCCTACAACGCCTGCCTGCCCCTGCTTTCCGCATACAGCACCTGGATGGGGCAGCACGAAAAGCTGTACCAGGCCTATCAACAGATCGCCGACGACGCCGGAAATACGCCACTTTCGGACGCACAACGCATGGCCGTCGACAATGCCCTGCGCGACTTTCGCCTTGCCGGAGTCGCCCTGCCTGATGAGGCCAAGCAGCGTTACGGGCAACTGCGCGCGAAACTCTCGAATCTCGGCAGCAAATTTGGCGAAAACGTCCTCGATGCAACCAACGCCTGGTCTAAAGTGGTAACCAGGGAAGAACTGCAGGGGCTGCCAGACACCGCCCTGGCCGCGGCCGAGCAGGCTGCTGCACAGGCCGGCAAGGAAGGCTACCTGATCAACCTCGAGTTCCCGTCGTTCTACCCGGTGCTTACCTATTGCGACAACCGCGAATTGCGACGTGAGGTATACATCGCCAACTGTACCCGCGCGTCGGACCAGGGGCCTCACGCAGGCAGTTGGGACAACGCTGGCACCATGGTAGAAACGCTGGACCTGCGCCGTGAGCTTGCCACGCTACTGGGCTTCGCCAACTATGCTGAGCTTTCCCTGGCCACCAAGATGGCGGAAACCCCCGCAGGGGTTATCGAATTCCTCGAACAACTGGCTGAGAAGTCACGCCCCCAGGCGCAGCAGGAGTGGGCGGAGTTACTTGACTTCGCCGAGCAGGAATATGGCGCTGGCGATGTCCAGGCCTGGGATGTCGCCTACTACAGTGAAAAACTCAAGCAACAACGCTACCAGGTTTCCCAGGAAGATATCCGGCCGTACCTTCCGGCTGACAAGGCGCTTGCCGGCATGTTCGCCATTGTCGAACGCCTTTACGGGATAAAGGTCGATGAGGTGGCGGAGTTCGACAGCTATCATCCCGATGTCAGGCTCTACAACCTGTCGCGAGATGGGGAGCTGATCGCCCACTTCTACCTTGACCTCTATGCCAGGGCAAACAAACGCGGGGGCGCGTGGATGGACAGCTGCCGGGTGCGCCGAGTGCGCGGCACTGAGTTGCAACTACCCGTGGCCTACCTGGTATGCAATTTCACAGCACCGGTGGGCGACGAGCCCGCACTGCTGACACACAACGAGTTAACCACGCTGTTCCACGAATTCGGGCACGGCCTGCATCACATGCTGACGCGCCAGACTATTGCCGCCGTTTCCGGCATCAACGGTGTGCCCTGGGATGCCGTGGAACTGCCCAGCCAGTTCCTTGAGAACTGGTGCTGGGAACCTGAAGCGCTGGCGCTCATCTCCGGTCATTACCAGACCGGAGAGCCACTGCCCGAGGCATTGCTTGAGAAGATGCTGGCCGCGCGCAACTTCCAGTCAGCGATGCAACTGGCCCGTCAGCTCGAGTTCTCCCTGTTTGACTTTTTACTGCACATGCACTGGACAGGCGGCGACGCCGGCACAATACAGGGTGTGATCGACCAGGTGCGTGCGCGGGTGGGTGTCGTCCCGGCACCAGACTGTAACCGTTTCCAGAACAGTTTCAGTCATATTTTTGCCGGAGGCTATGCCGCGGGATACTACAGCTACAAGTGGGCGGAAGTATTGTCGGCAGATGCCTACTCCCGCTTCGAGGAAGAAGGCATCTTCAGCGCTGATGCCGGCGAGGCCTTCCGCACGGAAATCCTGGAGGTCGGCGGCGCTAAAGACCCGATGCAGGCCTTTGTCGCATTTCGCGGCAGGGAGCCCGCCATCGAGGCGCTACTGCGTCACAGTGGCATCGCCGCCTGACGGGTGGCGGCCGCCCCTGCGGCGCGAGGTGTGGTCAGTCCTCTTTACCCAACCATGTATACACCACGCCAGCCAGCGCCGCGCCGATGATCGGAGCGACCCAGAACAGCCAGAGCTGGCTGATCGCCCAGCCACCCTCAAACAGCGCCACCCCGGTACTGCGGGCCGGATTCACCGATGTGTTGGTGACCGGAATGCTGATCAGGTGTATCAGTGTCAGGCCCAGGCCAATAGCCACGGGAGCCAGTGCAGCCGGTGCGCGCTCATCGGTGGCGCCCAGGATGATAATCAGGAACATGAAAGTCATCACGACTTCACATATCAGCGCCGCAGTAAGACTGTAGCCGCCGGGGGAATGCTCACCAAAGCCGTTGGAGGCAAAACCGGCCGTCTCAAAGCCCGGCTGGCCACTGGCAATCAGGAACAGTACCGCTGCGCCAGCCACTCCGCCCAGCACCTGTGCCAGCACATAGGGCCCGAGTTCAGCGGCGGAAAACCTGCCGCCTATAACCAGACCCACTGAAACGGCGGGATTCAGGTGGCAGCCTGAGATATGCCCGATGGCATACGCCATGGTCAGCACGGTCAGGCCAAACGCCAGTGACACACCGAGCAGCCCAATGCCAACATCCGGAAAGGCCGCGGCGAGCACGGCGCTGCCGCAACCCCCCAATACCAGCCAGAAGGTACCGATAAATTCTGCGCCAAGTTTCTTGCTTAAACTCATGCCTGGGATGCCTCTTTATAGTTATCTTTCACAGCGACGCACCGATGCGCCACGCAGTACTGTCAGCCTAGCACATAACCCGCTAATTGCTGCGCCACAGCGCTCCTGCTCTCTGGCCCGGCCCGGAGGCGACAAACAGCTCGATCTCTTTCAGGTCCTCTCCCGTCGAGAGAGCCACCAGCTTCTGCAACAGATAGCCCGCAAATTCCTCAACCGTGGCATTGCGCAGCGGTAGCAGCAAGGTGTCGCTCTTGAGAAAAAGCATCTCCTCGCCATTGAAGATTACGCGATAGTAGTCGCCATCTTCTCGTATCTGCTGATGCGGCGAATTGGCAGCCAGCAGCATGTATTCATCCAGCTCATCGCACAGGGTGGAGAGGCGGTTCTTGTACACGTTGTAGTCGGCAGAAAAGCCGTTGTCACCCATCGGGGCGAGGAAGCGGGCGGAGACGGTGTAGTTGTGCCCGTGGAGGCGTTCACGCTCGGTGGCAGAGAAAATCGTAAAGTGGGCCGCAGAAAACTTGTGACGTTCTTTGCCGATGTACAGGGACCTGTAGTCTTTCATCATCTACTCGCTGGCTATGTTGCCCTGCATTGTCCCGCCTGCCCGCTACCAGCGCAAGCATTGCGCAGACGCTTGACGAGCCGCGGCAAATCATCGACTCTGTCGGGTTTTAGCAGGGTGAAACCATATGAAAGCAGCAATTATCACCGGGGCCAGCGTTGGCATCGGCAGGGAAACGGCCGCGCTGTTCATCGACTCAGGTTACGCGGTGTTCAACCTGTCACGACGTGCCTGCCCTCTGGACGGCGTGCACAACCTTGGCTGCGACCTGTCCTCCGCAGAGTCCGTGGGCGCCTGCACCGCGCAACTGACGGATGCGCTGCAGGTTGCGGAACAGGTGTGCCTGGTCCACAACGCCAGCCAGATGCTCAAGGATTCCGCGCAGGATTGCAGCAGCGACAGCCTGCAGGCTGTGCTGGAGACCAACATCGTCGCCATCAATCGTCTCAACCAGGGCCTGCTGCCGCTCATGAAAACCGGGTCCAGCATCATTTACGTGGGTTCTACCCTGTCAGAAAAGGCTGTGGCCAACTCCTATAGCTATGTCATCAGCAAGCACGCCCAGTTGGGTATGATGCGGGCGACCTGCCAGGACCTGATGGGTCGAGGCATCCACACGGCGCTGGTTTGCCCCGGTTTCACCGACACCGAAATGCTGCGCACCCACATTGGCACCGATGCAGAAGTCGAAGCCGGCATCGCCAGCATGAACAGTTTCAACCGCCTGGTGCAGCCGACGGAGATCGCCGAATTGATCCACTGGGTTCACCATCATCCGGTTATCAACGGCGCCGTGTTACACGCCAATCTCGGCCAGAGGGAAAGCTGAGTGCCCGCAACGGAACGCGATCATTTGCAGGAACGGCGCGAGAGAGTATTCCTGGTGCTGGCAGGCACCTTTCTCTGCGCCATGACCCTGCTGAACGTCATCGGCATCACCCGCTTCGTACAACTCGGGCCGATGGCCCTGGCGGTAGGCGTGCTGCCCTACCCATTGACCTTTCTGTGCACGGACCTGATTTGCGAGCTGTATGGCAAGGCACGCGCCAATTTTCTCGTTAGTGTGGGCCTTGGACTCAATTTTCTCATTCTTGGCGTACTGCTCCTCGGCAACAGCCTGCCCGCCGTACCCGAAGGCAATATGCCGCCGTGGCAGATTCTGCAGCTCGCGGCGCCGGTGGCGTTACCCAATGGTGAGATCGTGGAGCAAACTGTGGGGCTGTACCAGCTGATCTATGCCACAACGTCCGGCGCCGTGTTTGCGTCAATGCTGGCGTATATCGCAGCGCAATACTGCGACGTACAGCTGTTCCACTTCTGGAAGCGCGTTACCCGGGGTAAGTACCTATGGATACGCAACAACTTCAGCACCCTGATGAGCCAGATGGTGGATTCCATCATGGTCATCACTGTAACCTTCGGTGCCGCGTTCCTGCGTGGGGAAATGGCCATGCAGACCCTGCTGGTACTCATCGGCAGCAACTACCTGTTCAAGGCAACGGTGGCCCTGCTTGATACCGGCCCATTCTATCTCGGGGTACATTACCTGCGCCGTTACCTGCACCTGCAACCTGGCGAGATTGCCGTTCCGGGCGGGGCTGAAGCCGGGCCCTGACAGTTCAGGCGGCGACAGCCCGGGCGGCGGTATCGATGATGTCGCGCGCCAATTGCTCAGCGATAACGTGAGTGCAGAGACGTAAGCTGTCCGCCCTTGCCAGCACCTGCTGCAAGGTCTGCTCAATACGCGCGATGTGCGCGCGCTTGTCACCGGCCTGCGAACCAATACGTTGATGGTGCACATCGATGATGCCACCCGCGTTAACAAGAAAGTCAGGGCAATACAGTATGCCCCGCTCCTGCAGGCGCTCGCCGTCGGTTGCCGTCGCCAGCTGGTTATTGGCGGCACCGGCAACGATACCGGCGCGCAGGGTCGGGATCGTGCGAGCATTGAGCACGGCTCCCAGCGCACACGGCGCAAACACATCCGCGGCAGTGGCCAGTATGCTGTCTGTGGAGACCGGTATAACCCCGTGCTGATCGACCGCTCGCTGCAAATTCCCGGGATCGATGTCACAACCCAGCACCACCGCGCCGGCTTCGGCAAGGTATCCTGACAGGTAGTAGCCCACGTTGCCGAGGCCCTGCACCGCAACGCGCAGCCCGCGAAGGCTGTCCTCGCCCAGCCGGTGCCGCACTGCAGTTCTTATTGCCAGAAACACGCCCCATGCCGTGCTCGGCGACGGGTCACCGCCAAATTCGTTTTGCTGCAGACCACTGACGTGCGGCGTGCGCTCCGACATCAGGCGAATATCAGCGACACTGGTGCCGGAATCCTCTGCGGCAACGTAGCGCCCACCCTGCGAGTGCACAAACTCACCCATGGCGCGCATCAATTCGGGCGTCTTGTCCTTGCGCGGATCGCCAATGATCACCGACTTTCCGCCACCGAACGGGAGACCGGCCAGGGCGGATTTGTAAGTCATGCCCCGGGACAGGCGCAATACATCATCCAGCGCCGACTCATCAGAGGCGTAGGGGTACATCCTGCAGCCACCCACGGCTGGCCCAAGGGCCGTATTGTGAACGGCAATTATCGCCCGTAAACCAGACTTCTGCTCACGGCCAAAAGTCACCAGTTCGTGTCCGTCAAAAGACTCGGCATCAAAGATCGACATAGTTTTTCTCCTGTTATTCTAGGCGGCGTTGACGAAGCGCACCTTCTCTGTGCCACTGTCCTGGCCACGAAAACGGCGCCACAACTGCTGCTGTGCCTGTTGCACTTTCTCCCGATTTCGATCTTTCACGTGACCAAAGCCGCGCAGCTGTTTCACCGACGCCACCAGGTCAACTGCCGTGTCATAGTTGTCAGGCTTCAGCTCAGCCATTACGTCATCCAGCAAAGCCCTGTAATCAGCAATGTCCTGGCGCTCCTGCTTACGCTCGTCGGTGTAGCCGAACACGTCCAGCGGTGTACCGCGCAGGACGCGCAGGCGGGCAAGCCAGCTGAATGCCGTCTGCATCCATGGCCCGAACTCACGCTTCTGTAACTCACCTGTCTGTGGGTCACGTGCCGCCAATAGCGGTGGTGCCAGATTGAAGCGCAGCTCAAAATCGCCCTCAAACTTCTCTTCAAGCTTGCGCCGAAACTCGCCATCGGAATACAGCCGCGCTACTTCGTACTCGTCCTTGTAGGCCATCAATCGATACAGTTGGCGGGCAGCGGTGCGGGTAATGGACGCGGCCTCCTCCGCACGCGGATCTGCCTGACGCAATGCATCAAGCGCTTGCCGATATGTCTCGGCATACGCTGCGTTCTGGTAGCGGCTCAACCTGGACACCCGGTCTGCCAGCAACTCGTCCAGTGTCTGTTCACTGCTCTCTGTCCTGGGTGCGTCAAGCAATCCCAGCACGGCATCGGGCTGGTGCGCGTAGCGACGTCCCCAGAGAAAGGCTTTCTTGTTGAAATCGACTGCAACACCATTGAGTTCGATGGCCTGCTCCAGCGCAGCTGCCGAGACCGGCACCAGCCCGCGCTGCCAGGCAAAGCCAAGCAAGAACAGGTTGCTGGCGATGGAGTCGCCGAGCAATTGCGTGGCTACACGGGTAGCGTCGATGAAGAAGCAGTTCTCCTCGCCCACCTCGCTGGCGACCTTGTCATGCATTGCCCCCGCGGGAAACTTTGCGTCCGGGTCAAGGATAAAGGCGGATGTCGGCACCTCGGCGGAGTTCACCACCGCATGGCTGCGCCCCTGGGCGACCTTGCCCATCGCCTCGTAGGATGACGCCACCACGAGGTCGCAACCGATCAACAGGTCCGCCTCTCCGGCCGGAATCCTCACCGCCTTGATGTCTTCCTGGTCTTCACCGACACGCACGTGGCTTACCACGGCGCCGAACTTCTGCGCCAGGCCGGTCTGGTTCATGGTGGCGCAGCCCTTGCCCTCGATATGCGCTGCCATTGCCACCAGTGCAGTAATCGTGAGCACGCCGGTGCCACCCACGCCGGTGACTACCGTGTTCCAGGGCCGCTCCAGCGAGGGCAGTTGCGGTTCCGGCAACGGATCGAACACGGCCGTCACATCACCCAGGTCAGCCTTGGGACGTCTCAGCTGCCCCCCGATCACGGTCACAAAGCTCGGGCAAAAGCCCTTGGCACAGCTGTAATCCTTGTTGCAGGCGCTCTGGTCGATTTCCCGCTTGCGACCCAGTGGTGTTTCCTTCGGCAACACTGACAGGCAGTTCGACTTGAGGCTGCAGTCCCCGCAGCCCTCACAGACCTCGTCATTGATAAACAGGCGTTTGGCGGGATCTTCCAGCCTGCCCTTCTTGCGGCGCCTGCGTTTCTCGGCGGCACAGGTCTGCTGGTAAATGATGACTGACGTGCCAGTGAACTCGCGTAGTTCTCGCTGCAGCGCGTCCATTTCATCACGGTGGTGCAGCGTGTACCCGGGGGTGTCACGGAACTGGCCTCGCCATTGTTCCGGCTCATCGCTTACCAGGGCAATGCGGCGCACACCCTCCCCCCGCAGTTGCAGGAGCAGGTCAGCTACCGAAAGCGAGCCATCGATGGGTTGGCCGCCGGTCATGGCCACCGCGTCGTTATAGAGGATCTTGTAGGTGATATTCACCCCCGCTGCGACCGCCGCGCGGATGGCGAGAATGCCGGAGTGAAAATACGTGCCATCGCCCAGGTTCTGGAACACATGCGTCGTTTCGGTAAACGGCGCCTGGCCTATCCATGTCGCCCCCTCACCGCCCATCTGGGTAAAGGTGAAGGTGTCGCGATCAGGCATCCAGGTCGCCATGTAGTGGCAGCCAATACCACCCATGGCGTGGCTGCCTTCCGGCACCCGGGTGGAAGTATTGTGCGGACAGCCACTGCAGAAATGCGGTACGCGCTCAATGCTTTCACGTGGCTTTGCCAGCGAGGTCTCTTTCTCTTCGATCCAGCGGATACGCTGGTCCATGGTTTCCGACTGGTAGAAGCGGCGTATTCGACTGGCTATAGCCAGGGCGACAATGGCGGGGGTCAGTTCACCCAGGTTCGGCAGCAGATCGCGTCCCTTCTCGTCAAACTCGCCCACCACCCGCGGGCGCGAGCCAACGGCGTAGTTATATAGCTGACCGGTCATTTGATCCTCAATGACGGAGCGCTTCTCCTCCACTACCAGGATTTCCTCGAGGCCGTCAGCAAATGCGGCCGTGGTCCGCGGCTCCAGCGGCCAGGGCATACCTACCTTGTAGACACGCAAACCGATCTCCGAGGCGACAGCCTCATCAATCCCCATATCTTCCAGCGCCTGCATAACGTCCAGGTAGGCCTTGCCGGAGGTAACAATACCGAAGCGTGGATTGGCGCTGTCCAGGACAATGCGGTTCAGCCCGTTGACGCGAGCAAACTCGCGGGCGGCATAAATCTTGTACTTGTTGAGACGCAACTCCTGTTCCAGGGGCTTGTCGGGCCAGCGCGCGTGCACGCCGCCCGCTGGCAGTTGAAAGTCCTCGGGGGTGACAATCTGGATGCGATTCGGGTCAATGTCCGCTGATATCGCCGAATCCATATTCTCGGTTATGGCTTTCAAGGCGACCCAGCAACCACTGTAGCGGGACAACTCCCAACCAAAGACGCCCAGGTCCAGCACTTCCTGCACATTTGCCGGCGCGAGCACGGGCACCGAGGCGCCCATGAACATATGCTCTGACTGGTGGGGCAGGGTCGAGGACTTGCAGGCATGATCGTCACCGGCGACAGCCAGCACACCGCCAAAGCGCGACGTGCCGAACGCATTGGCATGCTTGATAACGTCCATGGAGCGATCAACGCCGGGGCCTTTTCCGTACCACATGCCAAATACGCCGTCGTACCTGGCGCCCTCGAACAAGTTGGTTTGCTGGCTGCCCCATACCGCCGTGGCGGCGAGGTCTTCATTCAGGCCCGGCTGAAAGTGGACGTTGTGCTTGTCCAGCCAGGGTTTGGCTTTCCACATGGCCTGGTCAACCGTGCCCAGCGGCGAACCGCGGTAACCGGAGATAAAAGCAGCGGTATTCAAGCCGCGGTTCTGGTCGCGCTGGTGTTGCAACATGGGCAGGCGCACCAGCGCCTCAATGCCGGTCATGTAAGCGCGCGTGGCGTCGAGCGCATATTTGTCATCAAGCGAGATTTTACGCAGCTTTGCAGTTTGGTCTGAACCCATCGTCTCTTCACCACCATCAATTTTTATAAGGGGAAGTGTGGTTGAACCGGGGCGAAATTGTTATTTGATTTAAGCCGAATTCACGGCTATAAATGCATATTTAAGTCTTAGTTAGGCCATTTGGAGGCTAATTTGACCTATTCTCTCACCAAGCAGGATGTCGGCATCCTCAGGCTGCTGCAGCGGGACGCCACCACGAGCACCGCGGCCATCGCGGAGAAGATCAATATTTCCCAGTCTCCGTGCTGGCGCCGGATCAATCGGATGGAGCAGGACGGCCTGATTCGCGGTCGCGTCGCATTACTTGATCGCACAGCCCTGGGAATGGACGTGGTGGTGTTTGCTACCATCAACCTCACCTCTACAGGACGGCAGAACCTGATTGAATTCGAACGGGAGATCGTCGGCCATCCCGAAGTGATAGAGTGTTATACGATGACCGGGATCTGGGATTACATGCTGAAAATCGTCACGCGGGACATTCGCCACTATGAAGCATTTGTGCGCAACACGCTTACCGCGAGCCCATCGATACGCGAGCTGCACTCCCATATGGCAGTAACTGAAATCAAGAACACCACCGAACTGCCACTGGACAGCCAATTGTGAGCCCCCTCCTGCACAGCAAGCTACCAGACGTGGGTACCACGATTTTTTCCCGTATGTCAGCACTGGCGGCGCAACATAATGCCCTGAACCTGTCGCAGGGTTTTCCCGACTTCGATGCGCCACTGGCCTTGCGCGAAGCGCTGGCGGAGGCAGTGATGGAGGGCCACAACCAGTATGCTCCCATGACCGGCCTGCCCTCCCTGCGCGAGCAACTGGCTCTGCAGTTGCATCTGCATCGCGGTGTCACCGCCGATGCCGAGACTGAGATTACCGTGCTGCCGGGTGCCACCGAGGGTATTTTCTGCACGATCATGGCCTGCGTGGGCCGCGGTGATGAGGTAATCGTTCTCGACCCCAGCTACGATTCCTACGCACCCTCGATCACCATGGCCGGCGGCCACCCCGTGCACGTGGCACTATCGGCGGAGAGCTTCGCGCCCGACTGGGATGCCATCGCTGATGCCATCACCGCGCGCACCCGCATGATCATCATCAACACGCCGCACAATCCCACTGGGACGATCTGGTCTGATGATGACTTCAGGCAGCTGGAAACCCTGTCGCAAGAACATGGCCTGCTGGTGTGTTCGGATGAGGTATATGAGCACCTGGTGTTCGATGGTGACCAGCACCGCAGCGTATTACAGTACCCCGGCCTGCGCGAGCGTGCCTTCGCCTTGTTTTCCTTTGGTAAGACTTTCAGTGTAACCGGATGGAAAACGGGGTATTGCGTGGCGCCGGCGGGCCTGAGTGCCGAGTTGCGCAAGGTTCACCAGTTCGTCGCCTTTGTCGCTGTCACGCCGGTTCAGCAGGCTGTGGCCCGCTTTCTCGAGGCTGAGCCGCAATATCCGGCCCAACTGGCCGCAGACTACCAGCAACGGCGGGACATGTTTTGCTCCGCCCTGGCCGCTTCGCGTTTCCGGCTAACCCCGAGCCGGGGCACCTACTTCCAATTGCTGGACTACAGTGAAATAAGTGACTTGCCTGACCTGCAGCTGTGCGAGCAGTGGACCGAAGAAGTCGGCATCGCCTCGATTCCCATATCCGTTTTTTACCGGAAACCACCCGCTCAGCAGGTACTGCGTTTCTGCTTTGCCAAGCGCGAAGAGGTACTGCTGGAGGCTGCGGAAAGACTATGCAAGATATGAAAGTGAGCCTGGTCCAGCGCGAACTGGCCTGGGAGAGCCCCGCCGAAAACCGCGACCATATAGCCGACGCACTGGATGCAATGACAGAACGCCCTGACCTGGTCGTGCTACCGGAAATGTTCACCACCGGTTTTTCCATGAATGCGGTCGCCAACGCAGAAGCCCCCGGCGGACCCAGCGAGCAGTGGCTGCAGCGACAGGCACGGCGACTGGACTGCGCCATAACCGGCAGTATCGCTGTTCGCGATGGCGAGCAGGTATTTAATCGCATGCTGTTCGCCACGCCAGAGGCATGCCACCATTACGACAAACGCCACCTCTTTCGCATGGCTGGCGAGCACAAGCGCTACCAGGGCGGAAAAGCGCGCGTCGTTGTCAACTGGCGGGGGTGGCGCATACTGTTACAGGTCTGCTATGACCTGCGCTTCCCGGTCTTCAGCCGCAATCGCAACGACTATGACCTCGCTCTGTACGTTGCCAACTGGCCTGCCGCGAGACGGGCGCACTGGCGCCAGTTGCTTATCGCCCGTGCCATTGAAAACCTGGCTTACGTGATCGGCGTAAACCGGATAGGCGACGACGCCAATGGCCTGCACTACAGTGGCGACAGCCTGGCGATCGGGCCGGAGGGCGACATTATGGCAGACCTGCTGGACCAGCCCGCCACCACCAGCGTGACGCTATCCGCAGCTCAACTCGAGGCATACCGACAGCGTTTTCCAGCGCATCGCGACGCCGATGTATTTCAACTAGACTGAATACCAGCGTGAACTGCACGCCCAACGCACAGTCCTATCAACTGTGTGCCGTGGAACAGGAGAAGCAACTATGCAGGTTGAATCAGAAGACCGTTTTATCGAGGAACCCCGGAAGAAGGGGCTGCCGCTATTACCTATTGTTGCGGTCGCGATCATCGCGATAGCCGCTGGGTGGTTTTTCCTGTCCGACAAGGAGCCTTCGTCAACGGGGCAGCTGGACACCGGGGCCGTAACCCCGGCAGACATGGCGCCAAACGGTGGCAAGCCGGCGACAGAACAGCCCGCGGCACCTGATATCCCCAGGGTCTCACCAATGCCAGCGCCCACCGGCGATGCGCCGGAGGAAACAGTGGCAGCAGAACCGCCCCTGACGCTTGCACAGAGCGACCCGCTGGTGAGAACGGCGTTATCACCCTCTCTTGAGGGCAGCGTTTTCGCCGCGGCACTCACCGAGGACAACCTGCTGGAGCGCGCTACAGCCCTGGTCGACGCCACCGGCAACGGCGGCCTGTTGCGGGAGGTACTAACAATACCGAAGCCGGAAGGAAAGTTTGAAATCGTGCGGGTGGACGGGGAGATAGTCGCCGATCCAGCCAATTACCGCCGCTATGATGTCTATGCTGAATCCATCGCCAGTCTGGATATGGACTACCTTGCCACTACCTTCCACCGTCTGCGCCCCCTGCTGGAACAGGCCTATGCGGGCCTCGGATACCCAGCGGAGGAAATGGACAACGCGCTCATCCGCGCGCTCGACCAGGTGATTGCAGCGCCGGTTCTGGATCAGCCAGCAGTGCTGGAAGCACACGTGAATACCTTTGTTTACCAGGACCCGGAGCTGGAGCAGTTAAGCCCGCTGGCCAAGCAGTTGATGCGCATGGGACCGGCAAACCAGGCCATTGTGCAGAGCCAGGCCGCAAAACTGCGCGCTGCCCTACTCGGCGGCTGAAACGGGAAGGAAGGGCCGGAACAGGCTAAGACACACCGGTCTCCCGAGCTGCCAGGCCCGCAGTCAACACGCTAGCAAGCCTGCGGAGAGGCACGTCATACTACCTGCCCTGTCGCCTGGCCATGCATTTTCCGACGGTTCTCGTTACCGCCCCCAACAACCAATAAAAAAGGCGAGCTCAGCTCGCCTTTCGTTGTGCAGGGACCGAACCGGCTTACTCTTCGTATTCGACCTCAAGCGTGGCCATTACACGACGGTTCTCTGCGCGGCCCTCGGCGGTGCTGTTATCTGCCACCGGCTGGGACTCGCCGTAACCCTTGGGCTCCAGCCGCTGGGCTGCGATACCGTGCTCGTTAACCAGGTAGTCAACAACGGCCTGTGCCCGACGCTGCGACAGACCCTGGTTATAGTCTTCCGGCCCGGTGCTGTCCGTATGGCCTTCGATGTCCACGTAGACGTCCTCAAATCGCTTGAGGAAAGCAGCCAGTTCGCCAAGATCAGCGAAATACTGCTCCTGGACTGTGGTGGAGTCGAAGCCGAAGTTAACCATCAGTTTGATGGAAGCTACCTGCGCCACCGGCAGCGGACAACCCACGGAGTCTACACGGGTTCCGACAGGGGTTCCCGGGCACTGGTCGATGTCGTCGGTCACGCCATCGCCGTCCTCATCACCCACTTCCTGGACGGGCACCGGATCAGGCGTGGTCTTGCCGAGATACAGGTTGAGGCCGACCGAAAGCAGCGTATCCTTGCGGCTCTCATCCAGACTGTAAAGCATACGCGCCTCTGCCCTGACGCCGAGCGCAGGGGTGATCATCCAGCGCATGCCCACGCCGCCATTGACGGTCGTTTCCACGGTGTCAGTGTCACCATAGTCCACGTCGATCTCGCCGCCACCGAAGGCAACGTAGGGGCGAATACGGTTGGGGCCGCCTATGTAGCTGCCGCCGTAGTAAAGCATACCCAACTGCCATGTGGTGATGTCCGCCCGGCCGCTGCCGTCCTCAGTGCGGGCATCGTCATCGGCATAGAGCACCTCGGCCGCCCAGTTGTCATTGAAGGCCCATTCAAGGCCCGCAAACGGGGTCTCAGTGTCGTTCAGCTCACGCTCGCCATCGTTTTTCCACAGGCCCATTCCCAGGTTGAGGGTCAGCGGGATTTCTGCGGAAGCCATTGGAGTCACGGCAGCGAGAGTAAAACCACAAGCGACTGCGGTGGCCAATAAACGTTTCTTCATGAGGTGGTTGCTCCACTTTTGGTTTGTTGTTGCGTTAATAATAGCACTTGAAACCTGAAAGATCATGATACGCAGGCGCCGGGGCTACGGCTCTCACCATGTCAGGACTTTTTTCACAAAAGGTATCGACAGGCCTCGCTTCTGTTCCAGCGAGGCGTGATCGAGGCGATCGAGCAATTCCAGCAGTTGCGTCAGCCCGCGCGGTGCCCGGGTAACGATAAACCCCGCCACTTCAGCGGACAAATCCAGCCCGCGCCGCGCTGCACGAAAGCGTAATATAGCCTGTTTCTCGTGGTCCGAAGGCGACGGCAGGTGAAAGACCCCCCCCCAACTCAGCCGGGACCGCAGATCGGGCAGGTTCACCGCCAGGGTTCGCGGCGCGCCATCGGCTGCGATGACCAGCCGGCATCCACGCTGACGGGCACGGTTGTACAGGTCAAACAGGGCGACCTCCCAGGATTCCTGCCCGAGGACCGCGTCCACATCATCCAGAGCGACAAGGTCAAGTGCTTCCACGCCGGACAGCACTTCTTGCGGTGGGTAAGCGGCCAGTTCAGCCAGCGGCACATACATGGCACCCTCGCCCGAGCGGTGACAGCAGGCCTGCAGTAAGTGCGATTTCCCGGCGCCCTGGGCGCCATGGATAAACACCGCCGACTCACCGGCGCCAGCGCATTGCTCCTGCAGCACTGACAGCAACGGGTCCGTAGCCTCGCTCGCCATGAAATTGTCAAAGGTGGCATCATCACGCAACTGCACGAGCAGTGGCAGCTGACGAAAACGGGTCGGCAAGCTAGTCTCTCCCGTAGAGATCACTGGAGCGATAGTGATGCATGGCGTGCCGGAGGAACACCATCACCACCGCCGCCACGGGCAGGGCCAGCACCACGCCAACAAAGCCTGCGATCTGGCCACCCGCCATCAGGGCAAAAATCACCGCGACCGGATGCAGGCCAATACGGTCACCCACCAGCACCGGCGTCAGCACCATACTCTCGATGGCCTGCCCAACACCGAACACCAGCCCAACCCAGAGCAGCACGGTCCAATCACCGAATTGCGCATAGGCGACAATACAGGACGCGATCACCCCGACAATAAATCCCAGGTAAGGCACGATGCTGGCCAGACCGGCGATAATGCCCAACAGCATGGCCAATTGGACACCAACCAGCCACAGGCCGACCGAGTAGACGATTCCCAGCGAGCACATCACGAGAAATTGACCGCGCAGGAAAGCACCAACCACCTCGTCCGACTCGGCCACCAGCTCCGCGGCCTTGTCCTGCCAGGCAATCGGGAGGATGTCGAGAGACAGACGCACCAGGATGTCCCAGTCGCGCATCAGGTAGAACGCCACCACCGGCACCAGTGCCAGGTTGGCCAGGCTGAGCAGGAGGCCGGCACCTGAACCGGTGATCTGCATCAGTGACCGGGCGGTAAACTTGCCCACTGATTGCCAGTTATCCGCCAACTGGCCGGACCAGTCTATCTTTGGCAGCTGCCGGTCAGGGAGGTCAAAGCGCTGCTGCAGCCATGGCACCAGGTCCTGGGTCAGCCAGCGATAGATATCAGGCACCTTGGCGACCAGGGCATCAAGCTGGTGCAGCAGCATCGGCAGGGCCACCAGCAAGGCGACGATGATAATCGCCGAAAACAGGATGAAAACAAGCACGACACCGAGGGTGCGCTGCATGCCCTTGCGTTCGAGCCTGTCTACAAGCGGGTCACCCAGGTAGCCAATCAAGCCACCGAGCACAAACGGGGTAAGTATAGGCTGCAGGAAGTAAAGCAACACAGCGAGCGCCGCCAGCACGCCCAGGGCGATCGGCCAGCGATAGACCTCGGCTTTCTCGAGTGGGTCTAGTTCAGCCATTGGTAGACCAAAGCCCCGGACTCCCCGGGTAGCGGTTGCGGTTGCAATCGCTCATTAAGGTTGATGATCGTGGCCAACTGTGTAGCGTCTACCGCTGTTTCCAGACCGATTTCTATACGGTCATTAGCTATGCTTTGAATGTTTGCGTGCTCGATCAACTCCAGCCGCTCCAGCCACTCGATGAGGGTGGCGTAGTCTGCAAACGAATAGACACCGGTCACGACCAGCAACACCTGGTCGTCCGCCCCGCCGGTGAACGCCACGGCGTAACGGGCGGCCATATCTTCCGCCACCATGTCGACGCCTTGACGCATGAACGTGCTGGCATCAACGCCGCTGGCACTGCGATCCAGTCGGCCGGCGTCACTGATATAGCTCCAGTCACCAGCCCAGGTTCCCGTGGACGCCTCCACCACGCGGCCCGCCAGAATATGTTCGACATCGTAACGTTCCGATGCCGAAGTAATGGCCCCGGCCTGTTGCGCCCAGACATCGTCCACGCTGATCGCAGTGGCGTCGCGCAGGTCGAATAGTGGCAGCTGCGCCGGGACGCCGCGACGCTCGAATTCACGCATCAGGCGCGCCGCGAGATCGGGGGTATCGAAGGTGCTAATGAGCTGGCGCTGACCGTCGCGCTCGGCTGCCACCCAGACCAGCACCCGCGGCCGGTTTGCGGTCCACAGGGGCAACCCCGCCTCCCTGAGCAAGCGATTAACGTACGAGTCATCGAACTCAAAGCGGGCCTGGAGAGTAGCTTCCGGGGCGTCATCACGCAGGAAGGCGTACTGTTGAACGTGACTGCGCGCTTCCGGCAGCGCCTCGACAATAACAGGATGGCGCAAGGCATCGCTGCTGCCAGAGACCTTTACCACGACCTGCGCCAGCGCGTCCCGCGAGGCACTGGCTAGCGCAGCATCGCCCTGGCCGTCCACCGGCACGGTGGCCGCGTGCAGACCCGGGACCATATCTGCCCTGGCCACCGAGGTCAGCAACAGCGAGATCAACGCTACCAGGAGGGTAAATTTTGTTTGCACAGGCCCAAATCCTTGCAATCGGCGATAATTGCGCATTGTAGCAGCCAACTCAGCCGCGATGCAGCATGGTGCTATTTCGCCTTATTGCAGGGTGCGCAGCGCCTCCAGCCGTAATAAAATGGCGACCCTTTTTTATCTACTGGACCAGTCAGACCGATGAGTGAAGACAGCAAGCAACCCTCGCTGAGCTACAAGGATGCGGGCGTAAACATTGATGCCGGCAATGACCTGGTTGAACGAATCAAGGGGGTCTCCCGCCGCACTGCCCGCCCCGAAGTAATGGGGGGGCTGGGTGGCTTCGGCGCGCTCTGTGAGATACCCGCAGGTTATCGCCAACCGGTGCTCGTATCAGGCACCGATGGTGTCGGCACCAAGCTGCGGCTCGCTATGCAGCTGGGAGTTCACGACACCATCGGCATCGACCTGGTCGCAATGTGTGTCAACGACCTGGTCGTGGCTGGCGCAGAGCCCCTGTTCTTCCTGGATTATTACGCTACCGGCGCGCTGAATGTCGACACCGCGGCAGACGTTGTCGAGGGTATCGGCCGCGGCTGTGAACTCGCGGGGTGTGCTCTCGTGGGTGGCGAAACGGCAGAAATGCCCGGCATGTACGAGGGTGACGACTACGATCTGGCAGGGTTCTGTGTCGGCGTGGTCGAAAAATCGGAAATAATTGATGGCAGCAAGGTGAGCGAGGGCGACGCGCTGATTGCCATCGCCAGTAGCGGCCCGCATTCCAACGGATATTCACTGATTCGCAAGATCATCGAAGTCAGCGAGGCTGACCTGACCCAGAAGCTGGGCGAGCGTACGCTGGGGGCAGCGCTGCTGGAGCCGACCACCATTTACGTCAAGGCGCTTCTGCAGCTGTTCAAGGAGGTCGACGTGAAGGCGCTGTCCCATATTACTGGCGGCGGGCTGCTGGAAAATCTCCCTCGCGTACTGCCCCAGGCATGCGATGCAAACATCGACACCTCCAGCTGGGAGTGGCCCGAAGTCTTCAAATGGCTGCAGACTGCAGGCAACGTGGAGAGCCGGGAAATGTACCGCACCTTCAACTGCGGTGTCGGCATGGTGGTATGCGTGGCTCAAAGAGAAGCTGACCGGGCCCTGGCTGTGCTTGGGCAGGCGGGGCACCAGGCGTGGCAGATTGGCCGCATAAGCCAGGGCAGCAACGAGGTCTTGCTGCAATCGTGAACGCCCCTGCCACCAAGCGCCTGGCAATACTGATCTCCGGCCGCGGCTCTAACATGCAGGCCTTTATCGATGCCTGCAGCAGTGGTGTGCTCGACGCGGAGATCGCCCTGGTATTGAGCAACAACCCGGACGCAGGTGGCCTGGCGCGTGCGGCGGAGGCCGGCATCCCGACGGCATGCATCAATCACCGCAACTACGACAGCCGGGAGACATTCGACGCGGCCATGGTCGCTGAATTGAGCCGACACGACCCCGACCTGGTTATTCTTGCTGGCTTCATGCGCATTCTAACGCCGGTCTTTATCGAACCGTTTGCCGGGAAATTATTGAACATTCACCCGTCTTTGTTGCCGAAGTACCCGGGACTCAACACACATCAACGCGCGCTGGATGCCGGAGACAGTGAAGCCGGCGTTACCGTGCACTTCGTGACCCCAGAACTGGATGGCGGCCCCCCGATCATCCAGGCCAGGGTGCCGGTGGAGACGGGGGACACGGCAGCCACTCTGGCTGCGCGAGTGATTGTACAGGAACACGTGATCTACCCGATCGCCGCCGGCTGGGTGCTGCAGGGTAGACTGAGACTGACAGATAAAGGAGCCGTTCTGGATGGCCAACCACTGCCGCCAACGGGTGTAGATTATGTTGCCACTCATCATTAGCCGGGGCCTGCAGGCGCTGCTCATCATAAGCCTCTGCCATAGCGCGACTGCCGCGGCGGCCGCCCCCGGGACAGCGGAGCGAGAGCTGACCCCCTATACGGCCAAGTACCGTACTACTGCTCGGGGTATGGCTCTGACGCTGACACGCAAGCTTGAACAGAACGCAGATGGCAGCTATACGCTGACCAACGGCGGCAAAATCATGGTCGCGGGCTTCCATGAAATGAGCGTGTTCTCGGTAGACGGGCTGTCGGTCCTGCCCAAGTCCTATGTCTACCAGGGTACCGGCCTGATAAATCGTCGGCGGGAAGTCCATTTCACTCCCGGCGCGACGACGATTCGCAGTCTCTACAAGGATCAGTGGTACGAGTTGCCCTATACAGAGGGTACGCTCGACCGCTTCAGCCAGCAGGAACAACTGCGTCTGCTGCTGCTAAATGACCCCACTCCGGGTGAAGACATTTCGATCCGTGTGGCGGATGGAAAACGCGTGAAGACCTATCTGCTGCGCTTCGTGGGCGAGGAGCAGCTGGACACACCTCTCGGCAAACTGGCTACCTTGCACTTTGAGCGCATTCATGACGATCCAGAGCGCAAATCGGACATGTGGATTGCCCCGGAACTGGATTACCTGATGGTCAAAACCGTCCACGTCGAGGATGGCTCCAGTACACAGGTGGTAATAACCGACGCCAGCGTCGGCAAATAGCGGCATCCTCGGGCCCCGGCCGCTAGGCCTTGGGCAAGGTCACTCCGGTCTGTCCCTGGTACTTGCCGCCGCGGTCCCGGTAGCTCACCTCACAAACCTCATCTGATTCAAAAAACAGCATTTGCGCCACGCCTTCGTTGGCGTAGATTTTTGCCGGCAACGTCGTGGTGTTGGAGAATTCCAGCGTGACGTGGCCTTCCCACTCAGGTTCCAGCGGCGTGACGTTAACGATAATACCGCAGCGCGCGTAGGTGGACTTGCCAAGGCAAATGGTCAGCACATTGCGCGGAATACGGAAATATTCCACGGTGCGAGCAAGTGCAAAGGAATTGGGTGGAATAACGCAAACATCACTGTGCACGTCGACAAAGCTGCCCTCATCAAACCGCTTGGGGTCGACGGTTGCAGAATTGATGTTGGTAAACACCTTGAATTCGCTGGAGCACCGCACATCGTAGCCGTAGCTGGATGTGCCGTAGGAGATCAGCCGGTTGCCCCCGTCGTCCGCGCGCACCTGCCCTCCCTCGAAGGGCTCGATCATCCCGTGTTCCTGCGCCATGCGGCGAATCCACTTATCCGATTTGATACTCAAGGTCTGGTCTTCCCGTCAGTCGTCTGAAATTTTTATCTCGGGAAACTGGCGTACCACGCCGTCTCCCTGCGTTGCCACCGCTTCCCTCACCGCATCGGCTATCTGCAGATAAGCGTTTGCCAGCGTTGATTCCGGTTCGGCAACCACCGTTGGCTTACCAGCGTCCGTCTGCTCCCGAATGCGCCGGTCAAGCGGCAGGCTACCCAGCAGCGGCACACCGTACTGGGAGGAAATGCGCTCACCACCCTGCTCGCCAAAGATATGCTCCTCGTGCCCACACTGGCTACACACATGCATGGCCATGTTCTCGACCACACCCAGTATCGGCACATCGACTTTGCGAAACATCTCTATACCCTTACGCGCATCCAGCAGGGCGATATCCTGCGGTGTGGTAACGATGATGGCGCCAGCCAGGGTAGCCTTTTGCGAGAGCGTGAGCTGGATATCCCCGGTGCCGGGGGGCATGTCGATGATCAGGAAATCCAGCGGGCCCCACAGGGTCTGTTCCAGCATCTGCGCCAAGGCTCCGCCCGCCATGGGCCCGCGCCAGACCATGGGGGTCTTGTCGGTCACCAGGTAGCCCATGGACATGGTCTTGAGCCCCCAGGCCTTGATGGGTAGCAGGAACTGTCCGCCCTGTTGCTCCGGGCGCTCCCCGTCTGCCACGCCGAGCATAAGCTGCTGGCTGGGGCCATAGATATCGGCGTCAAGCAAGCCAACCTCGCTGCCGCGAGCGGCCAATGCCAAGGCCAGATTTACGGCAGTGGTGGATTTGCCGACACCGCCCTTGCCGGACGCGACGGCAATGATATGTTTGATTTCGTTCATGAAATATCGCTGTGGTTACTGGCGACATCGGCTGCTCGACATCGCACTGAGCGCGCTAGTATAAGGCCAAGCGCTGCACTCGGCCAGCGCCCCATGAGGCCGGCGCTGCAAGGGGCAGCGGGTGAAATCGCCGGGCAAAACCGCTATAGTAGCGCCCCTTTTTTCGATCGCCCCGGACAACACAACATGAGCCCCAGCGCACCCCGCAAAATCCTGGTCACCAGCGCACTGCCCTATGCCAACGGCCCTCTGCACCTGGGCCACATGCTGGAACAGGTACAGACAGACATCTGGGTACGGTTCCAGAAGTCCCGCGGGCATGATTGCCTCTACGTCTGCGCCGACGATGCCCATGGTACGGCCATCATGCTGGCGGCCGAGAAGCTGGGTATCACCCCTGAACAGCACATCGAACAGATTCGCGAATTGCACGTCCGCGACAGCGAAGACTTCCTGATCGACTTTGCCAACTTTTACACCACGCATTCCGAAGAGAACCGCAGGTGGAGTGAAAAGATCTATCAGCACCTGAAAGACAACGAGCACATAGCCACTCGCGAGATTGTGCAGGCCTTCGACCCGGAGCGCGAACTGTTCCTGGCTGACCGCTTCATCAAGGGCACCTGCCCTCGTTGCAAAGCCGAGGACCAGTACGGCGACAATTGTGAAAACTGTGGTGCCACCTACAGCCCGGCAGACCTGATCGACCCCGTTTCCGCAATATCGGGCGCCACGCCGGTGGAAAAGGCGTCCAGGCACTTCTTCTTCAAGCTGCCAGAGTACGAGGAGATGCTCAAGACGTGGCTGGATTCAGGCACCCTGCAGCCCCAGGTGGCGAACAAGCTGCGTGAATGGACCGACGCCGGGCTGCAGGAGTGGGATATCAGCCGCGATGCGCCCTACTTCGGCTTTGAAATACCCGGCGAACCGGGCAAATACTTCTATGTATGGCTGGATGCACCGATAGGCTATATCGCCAGTTTTGAGAACTACTGCCAGCGCACTGGCCATGCCTTTGATGAATACTGGCAGCCCGGAACGGACACCGAGCTTTACCACTTTATCGGCAAGGACATCATTAATTTTCACGGTTTGTTCTGGCCGGCCATGCTGCATTCAGCGGGGCTGCGGCCGCCCACCGCTATCTATGCACACGGCTTCCTGACCGTAAATGGTACCAAGATGTCGAAGAGCCGCGGCACCTTCATTAACGCCCGCACCTATCTGGAACACCTTGATGCGGAATACCTGCGCTACTACTTTGCCGCCAAACTGGGCGACTCCGTAGATGACATCGACCTCAACCTCGAGGATTTCGTGCAGCGGGTGAATTCGGATGTGGTAGGCAAGGTCGTCAATATCGCCAGTCGCTGCGCCGGCTTCCTGCGCAAGGGCTTCGACAACCGAGTGGCGAGCACCTGCGCCGAGCCCGAACTCCTGGCAGAATTCATCGCCGCTGGCGAGGGTATAGCAACGCGCTATGAAAATCGCGAATTCAACAAGGCGATACGCGAGATCATCGCGCTTGCGGATCGCGCAAACCAGTATATTGACGGGAAAAAACCGTGGGTGCTGGCCAAGGAGGACGGCAGGGAGAGTGAAGTACACGCGGTATGCAGTGTGGGCATAAACCTGTTTCGCGTACTGATGACTTACCTCAAGCCGGTGCTGCCGGCCATGGCACAAAAGTCAGAAGCCTTTCTCAACACGTCGCTGGACTGGACGGCGCTGCAAGGCCCCCTGCTCGATCATGAACTGGCGAAATTCAAACCACTGATCCAGCGCATCGACCCGGAGCAGATCACGGCCATGGTCGATGCCAGCCGGCCCGCAGAGACCGAGAGCGCAGCGAGCGCGGCGACCGAAGCGGCGGCGAAGACCGAAGATCAGGACATTATCCAGTTTGAGGATTTCGCCCGCATCGACCTGCGCGTGGCAAAAATCACTGCAGCAGATCATGTCGAGGGCGCTGACAAGTTGCTGAGGCTGTCGCTGGATCTCGGCGAGAGCGGCTCCAGACAGGTATTCGCGGGGATCAAGTCGGCCTACAAGCCTGAGGCACTGGTGGGCAAGCTCACCGTGGTGGTGGCCAACCTGGCACCGCGGAAAATGCGCTTTGGCGTATCCGAGGGCATGGTGCTGGCAGCGGGCCCCGGCGGCGAGGACATCTACCTGCTGGAACCCCATGCCGGGGCACAGCCCGGCATGCAGGTGAAGTAAGGGGTTAACCGCCATAGCAGACGCGCACATGTCTGGCATACTGAAACGGCTTGCCGGCGCACTCTGATGCTAATGATCGTTAGTCTGCAAAAACGTACTGCTATCGGGACCCGTAAAGGATAGAATATCGGCCCTGAAAGCCTTACTAAACCTCGCCGCGCAGACCGCGGCACAGCCTCACGAGCTGAGCTATGTTGGCAGACTATTCCATACTGTTAATCGGGGCAATCCTGGTCAACAACTTCGTACTGGTGCAGTTCCTCGGACTGTGCCCGTTCATGGGCGTGTCCAACAAACTGGAAACCGCGATGGGCATGTCCATGGCGACGACGTTTGTACTGACGCTAGCGTCGGCCTGCAGCAATCTCACCTACCACTACCTGCTGGAACCGCTTGGTCTGGCCTACCTGAAAACCATCTCCTTTATCCTTGTGATTGCTGTAGTCGTCCAGTTCACGGAAATGGTGGTACGCAAATCCAGCCCACTGCTGCATCGCGTATTGGGCGTGTACCTGCCACTGATAACCACTAACTGCGCCGTCCTGGGCGTGGCCTTGCTGAACATCAACAAGGAACACAGTTTCATGCAGTCGCTGTTTTATGGTTTCGGCGCAGCCGTCGGGTTTTCGCTGGTACTGGTACTGTTTTCCGCCATGCGCGAACGACTTGCGGTAGCGGATGTCCCGGTACCCTTCCAGGGCGCTGCCATCGGCATGATTACCGCCGGGTTGATGTCGCTGGCCTTCATGGGCTTTGCCGGACTGGTATAGAGGCACATGTACGACTTCATAGCTCAATATCCGCTGCTCTCCGCGCTCTTTGCGCTGGTTAGCCTGGGCGCCGTATTCGGCGCCATACTCGGTTACGCATCGGAGCGTTTCAAGGCGGAAGGCAACCCCATAGTCGACCAGATCAATGCCATCCTGCCGCAAACGCAGTGCGGCCAGTGTGGTCACCCCGGTTGCCGCCCCTACGCGGAAGCTATCGCGGCGGGTGAAGCCATCAACAAGTGCCCGCCCGGTGGCCAGGCAGGCGTGCAGGCCCTGGCAGACCTGCTCGATGTGGAAGCGCCGGAACTGGATGAGGAGCACGGTGAGGAAAAGGTGCCCCATGTAGCGTTTATCCACGAGGACGAATGCATTGGCTGTACCAAGTGCATACAAGCGTGTCCGGTTGACGCGATCCTCGGCGCGGCGAAACACATGCACACGGTAATCGCCAGCGAATGCACCGGTTGCGACCTCTGCGTCGAGCCCTGCCCGGTTGATTGCATCGAAATGCTGCCCGAGGCCGAAAGCCTGGAAAACTGGCACTGGCAGTTGCCCGAACCCACAAGCCGGCGCGTTGACATCATAGCCAGTGATGCCTCGGAAGATGAGGCTGCGGCATGAGGAAGTTGTTCGATTTTCACGGCGGCATACACCCGCCCGAGAACAAACACCAGTCAGTGCGCACGGGTATCGCCACAGCAGGCATTCCGGATGAACTGGTTTTACCGCTCGCCCAGCACATCGGTGCGCCCTCAGCGCCGCTGGTAGAGGCGGGAGAGCGGGTCCTGAAGGGCCAGATGCTGGCCGAAGCAGCCGGAACCGTAAGTGTACCCCTGCATGCGCCCACCTCGGGCACCATCATTGCCATCGAAGAACGTAAGATCGCCCATCCCTCTGGCCACAGCGCGCCATGCGTGGTGCTGCGCAGTGACGGCAAAGATGAGTGGGTTGAGCATCACCCCATTGCCGACTACAAGAGCACCGAAAAACAACAGTTATTGCAGTGCATTCGCGATGCGGGCATTGCCGGGCTCGGCGGTGCTGGCTTCCCCACCGCCGTCAAACTGGCAGTGGGACCCAGCAAACCAATCGACACGCTCATCATCAACGGCACCGAGTGTGAGCCATACATTACTGCTGACGATATCCTGATGCGCGAACGCGCGGACGCCATCATCGAGGGAACCCTGATTCTGGCGCACATACTCGCGCCCGATAAAATCCTGATCGGGGTGGAAGACAACAAGCCCGAGGCCTATTCGACACTGCAAGCTGCCGCATCGGGCAGCGCCATAGAAGTCGTGAGCTTCCCCACCAAGTATCCGTCAGGCGGTGAGAAGCAGTTGATTGAAATCCTCACCGGCAAGCAGGTGCCCAGCGGTGGATTGCCCGCTGACATTGGCATTGTCTGCCAGAACGTTGGCTCTGCTGCCGCGGTGCACGACGCGGTGATCCTCGGGCAACCGCTGATTTCCCGAATCGTCACCGTCACCGGCAACGCGGTACGTGAACCGCAAAACTTTCATGCCCTGCTAGGTACGCCCATGCACTTCCTGCTGGAGCAGGCAGGTTACGAGGCAGACAAAAACCAGCGTTTGATCATGGGTGGCCCGATGATGGGTTTCACCGTACCCAGTGCGGATGTACCCATAGTCAAAACCACCAACTGTATACTCGCTCCCACCGCAGACGAACTTCCCGTCAATCCCCCGCCCCAGCCCTGCATACGCTGTGGCATGTGCGCCGAGGCCTGCCCTGCAAGTCTGCTGCCGCAACAGCTGTTCTGGTTTGCCCAGGGCAAAGAATTTGAAAAAGCGGAGCAGCACAACCTCTTTGACTGTATAGAATGCGGGGCCTGCTCTTATGTCTGCCCCAGCAATATCCCACTGGTGCAGTACTATCGCGCGGCGAAGGCAGAGGTTATTCAACTGCGCCAGGATGCAGAAAAGTCCGAACACTCCCGTTTGCGCTTTGAAGCACGCCAGGCTCGCAAGGAACGCGAAGCTGCGGAAAAAGAGGCAAAGCGGGCCGCGCGCAAGAAGGCCGCAGAAGAAAAAGCACGCCTGGCTGCCGAGGCAGGCAGTGCCGAGGAAGACCCGATCCAGGCGGCAATAGAGCGTGCCAAGGCCAAGAAGGCGGCGCAGGTCGCTGGCAGTGCCAACGAAAGCCAACTGGAAAAGCTGGAAAAAGCCGTCGTCACCACGCGCAAGCGACTGGACACCGCCACCACAAAACTCGAAGCTGCGCGGGCAGAAGGCGCTGACCATGCTGACGCGCTCCAACTCGGTGTAGATAAGACCAGGGCAAAGCTGGAAGCCGCCGAAAAGGCCCTGCAGGATTACCAGCAGGCCAACGGGACACCGCAGGCGGCAGCAGCCGACGCGACAGACGCGGCCCAGGCCGCGATACAAAAAGCCATGGCGGCGCGCGACGCCGAGGCCAACAAGAGCCCACAGGACAAAGCGCGCGACGCACTGGCGAAGCTGGAAGCACGTCTGGCCAAGTCGGAGGCGAGGCTGCAGGCCGGGCGTGAAGCGGGCGAGGAAGAAAAGATCATGATTGCGCTGGAGGCGACGGTGGAGCGGTTGCGCGAAAAGGTTGCGGCTGCCCGTGACCAGGCGCAAGAGACGGAGCAGTGCTGACGTGGCATTAATGCGAATCACATCGCCCCACGCGCACGGGCCGCAGAAGACCAGCTGGGTAATGCAGCAGGTGTTACTGGCAACCGTGCCTGGCCTGATCGTCCTGACACATTTCTTCGGCTTCGGGACGCTTATCAATGTCCTCTGGGCCTCAATTCTTGCCCTGGCTTTCGAAGCCCTGGCTCTGAAACTGCGCAAGCGCCCGATCGGTTTTTACCTGGGCGACTACAGCGCGCTGGTTACGGCCGTTCTGCTGGGCATCGCACTGCCGCCCTATTCCCCGTGGTGGTTGATCACGGTTGGCATGGCATCGTCAATTTTGCTGGCAAAACACCTTTACGGCGGACTCGGATACAACCCGTTCAACCCGGCGATGGTGGGCTACGTGGTGTTGCTCATCTCCTTCCCGGTGCAAATGACAAGCTGGGCGCCCCCTCGCGGTGCCGGCGAGTTACCCGGGCTCATGGAAGCCTTGCAGGCCTGCTTTACACCCGGCAACTACGACGGCGTGACCATGGCCACTCCGCTGGATGTATTGAAACAGAACAACAGCCTGTTGGTGGAGGATTTGTGGCAGGCCAACCCACAGTTTGGTCGCTGGGCAGGTGTCGGCTGGGAGTGGGCCAATATCGCTTTCCTGGCAGGCGGGCTGTGGCTGCTGTACCAGAGGATTTTTACCTGGCATGCACCAGTGGCGATGCTGGCAACACTGACGCTCATGGCGGCACTGTTCTATGACGGCGGAAGCAGCGCGAGCGGCGGGTCGCCTCTATTCCACCTGTTGAGTGGTGCCACCATGTTTGGTGCGTTTTTCATCGTAACGGACCCGGTCTCGTCCGCAGTATCAGTGCGAGGCCGACTTATCTACGGGGCACTCATCGGTATACTGATCTACCTGATACGGGTATTCGGCAACTACCCGGACGCTGTGGCCTTTGCAGTTCTGATCATGAATCTCGCCGCACCCTTCATTGACCAGTACACCCAACCCAGAACCTACGGGCATGTTAAATCAGGGGGTGGCGACTGATGCTGGGGCAGACCATCACCCGAAACGCACTGCTGCTGGCGCTATTTGCCCTGGCTACGGCGCTATTGCTCGCAGGCACTTACCTGGTCACCAAGGAGCGCATTGCCACAGAGATTCGCAAGGCCGAAGAAAAAGCACTGCTGGAAATTGTCCCCCGCGCCATGCATGACAACTCCATGCTGGATGACACCATTGCTGTCGGGCCTGATGCCACAGGCCTTGGCCTGCGCACCTCGAAACAGATTTACCGGGCACGGAGCGGTGAACAAATTGTCGCCGCGATCATTCCGGCCACAGCCCGCGACGGTTACAGTGGAGACATCGATCTTGTCATCGGTGTGAAGGCGGACGGTTCCGTTGCCGGCGTACGCGTGCTGGCACACAAAGAAACGCCGGGACTTGGAGACAAAGTCGACCTTAGCAAAAGCGACTGGGTCCTGGACTTCAATGGCCGCTCACTGGATGATCCAGAACCGTCGAAATGGGCGGTAAAGAAAGATAAGGGCGTGTTTGACTCGTTCACGGGTGCGACCATTACACCCCGAGCAGTTGTCGCCGCCACCCGGCGTGTACTCGAATACGCGACGGAGAATCAGGGCACCCTGTTCGGCAAAACCAACCCCGCCGGGCAGGCAGGAGAGCAGTAATGACGGACATCAGCTACCGGGAACTCTCGCTTAACGGCTTGTGGAAAAACAACCCTGCCATCGTGCAACTACTGGGGCTTTGCCCATTGCTGGCGGTAACCGGCTCCGTCGTCAACGCGATCGGACTGGGCCTCGCCACCACTTTCGTGCTGGTGACATCAAACACCTGCGTTTCACTGATACGCAATGTTGTCTCTGACGCGGTGCGCCTGCCGGCGTTTGTGATGATTATTGCCTCGGCCGTCACCTGCATCGAACTGCTCATGCAGGCATTTGCCTACGAGCTCTACCAGATCCTCGGCATCTTTCTCCCGCTGATCACCACCAACTGCGTGATACTCGGTCGTGCCGAGAGCTTTGCCTGCAAGAACAGGTTTCTGCCCTCGATTTACGACGGGCTGATTATGGGTCTGGGCTTCGCGCTGGTACTGGTATTGCTGGGCGGACTGCGGGAACTGGCGGGTACTGGCGCACTGTTTGCAGATATGGACCTGCTCTTCGGTCCGGCCGCAGCAAGCTGGCAGATCACCGTGTTCGAGGACTACCAGTCGTTTTTGCTGGCGATACTGCCTCCGGGCGCGTTTATATTCACTGGCCTGATCATCGCCGTGAAGAACCTCATCGATGCGCGTATGCAGGCCCACCGGGATGCCAACAGGGAGAAACCCGTCAAAGGCGCCAAGCGTGTGCGGGTAACAGGTACGATTTCCTAGCTCTCTGCAGCCAGTTGCAGGGTATCGAGTATTTCATCCACCGCGGCGTCGTCCATGCCACCGTTCTCTGCGTCACAGCTATAGGTGATGTAGAGGAGCATTGATCCATTAGCCAGGTACCACTCCCGAACGGCTGTGTCCTCCTCCTGGTAGTGCCCGGTAACGCCGGTAAAATCTCCCGCACGTACCGACTTCCAGTCAACCGGTGCTTCAGCTTCCTCCGCCGCCATCCGGGTAACAATCTCACTATCAAACTCGCCGCTATCCTTGAACAGGGTGGAAATTTCAATACAGCCCACACCGTCATGATCCCCCACCAGGATACTTTCGTCCTCGGCCTCGGCCCACCACTCGGGGGGCACGGCAAGGCTCCACCATTCCGTTTCCAATACGTTGTAAGACAACTCTATAACCTCCTGGACATCAGCAGGGCATCCTCACGCCCTCGTGCTGTTGCATAGTAACGTGCGCGTACCCCATCAAGGGTGAATCCGCTCCGGGCATAGAGTTTCCTCGCAGCGGTATTGGACCGGCGTACTTCAAGCAAACAGCGGCCCGCTCCGGCCACCGCCATTGCACCCAGAGCCTCGTTCAGCAACGCGGTGCCCAGGCCGCTGCGCTGCGCTGCCCTTGCCACCACGATATTGTCGACACTCGCCTCATCACAAACCTGAGAGTAAAGAATGAAACCGAGCGTTTCCTGCCCCCGTTCTGCCAGCAGGCATCGATACCTTGTGCCCTGGCAGTAACGACTGAGATTTTGTTCACTCCAGGTCGCATCGGCCGCTTGGAGATTCAGGGAGAACAGGGCAGCGACATCCTCTTCGCCCGCAGCCCTGATGGACGCAGGCAGCATCTCAGGCTCGCAGGACAATTTGCTGTAAATCGGCCCAGACCTGTCGCTTACGGGCTGGATCCTGCAACATCTCGAGGGTACTCAGGGTTGTCAATGTAGCGACTCCCTCCAATCCTCCCTCTCCCAGGTAGTCACGTCCATTCGCACCCAGCAGCACCAGGCCGCGGCAATGCTGCTCCTCTATATGGCGTTGCAGGAAGGCGGCCAGCGCAGCACGCGCGGCCTCGATGCCCTGGTCGAGCTGGTGGTTGTTGTGCATCGGCCAAGTAAAGTGCGCCACCTTGGGCATTTCGGCCTCGCCGTGCACCGCTCTCGCCATCGCCTGCACCAGCCTGACCTGCTCCCTGGCCAATGGGCTCCCCTCCAGGGTTTCGACCCAGGCAATACCTCCCGCGAACATGGCGGCAACACTGAAACGCAATGATGCATTTACGGCAGGCCGCGGCTCTCTCGCTTGCGGCGCAGCCACGGTGGCTGGTGAGTCAGCCCGTGGCTGCCTTTTCGGCAATTCGACTCTGGGCCTCTGCGATGCCACTGGCGCTGGGGGCAACCGCTGCTCCGCGACCGCTGCAGTCTCGGCGCGCACCAGGGCGAGCCGGCGCGTTGCCGCCGCACCCGGCAGTTGGCGCCTGGAGACATAACTGTCTATGCCCAGGGCCTGGAGGTAACGCAGTCTTTGGGGTTCGTTCATCGTCATTATCTTATAGCAGCTTTGGGCGGCAGCCTATATCCAACGCCATCCATGTTGTTGGAAATACCGTAAACCGGAGCGCATGAACATTCCCAGGTGCCGCCACCCCTTGCTGGACGCATAGCCGCCGTGGTGCACAATCCGCACCTCCGGCACATACATCACCGACCCCAACTCACCAAGGCGAAGCGACAGGTCAAAGTCCTCAAAATAGAGGAAATAGCGTTCGTCGAAGCCACCCAGGCTTTGCAAATCGCCACCCCGCGCCAGCATGAAACACCCGCTTACAAGGGGTACTTTGACGTCGCTCTCAGTCCCACACACATCACTCATCTCGTAACGAGACATGTGAGTGGGAAAGAAGCGCCGCCCCAGAGCGGGTAAAAAAGCACGTAAACAGAGTACGAACACAGAAGGCGGTCGCTTGCAGAGGAATTCCTGGCGCCCATCGCGGCCCAGGGCGAAAGGGCTAAGCAAGGCGAGACCTTCGTCACTGCGCAGACGCCTTACTGCTCGCAAGAGGGCATCAGGGGCCAACTCGACATCAGGATTCAATATCAGGTGAAAATCGCCAGGGTTGCCGGATATCACGCTGTTATGGCCCGCTCCGAAACCACGGTTTAAGGGCAATGACAGCAGTTCAACGTCTATTCCCTGCTCTTCCCTCAGTTGCCGGAGAAGTTCGCGTAACTGGCACCCATAGCCCTTTTCAGAGCCATTATCTACCACGGTAATGTCGACAGCGCCGATTCCGCCGGCAACGACCGGCGCAATCGCGTCGCCAAGACTCAGCAGGGTCTTCTGCAGCAATTCCAGCGCACTGTTGAAGACCACGATTGAGACAGATATTCGGGTTGTAGGCGATGACGAAGCTTCCATCAGCGAATGTTATCAGGTACCAGCAGCCCGCGGCGACGATATCCACAACCGCGAGGCCAATACCGGCCCTTTTCCCGTGAATTGGCTGGATTTCTAACTTTTTCACAGATTTTTCTTTTATTCCCTCCCGCCAGAGCTATCATCGACCCTGATAGAGCGTCTCGGAAGTTTGTGTAATTAGCCACAAAACCCGTCTATCGTCATGTTTTCATGAGGTTTTTAACTTACCCCATGATAAGCTCTGGACTGTGGGCAACAGGACGGTTGACACACCGGTTTCTGCTAGCAGAATCTGAAGATGCCGAATCACAATATTAAGACTCGCTATCCAGTGAGCCACAGGGGACGAAAATGACTAAACGATTCGCCACTTTCACGAGCCGCATGGCTCTTGCACTTTCACTATTGTTTGCCATTGTCGCCTGCGGGGGCGGCGGCGGGGGCGGCGGCGGTTTCAAGGGAGATAGCGGTGGCGATGGCGACAGTGACACCTACTTCCTGCAAATTGCGCTGAAAGATGCCGACGGTAATGACACCAGCATCGTTAGCAGCACAGCTCCCGCAACACTGCAGGCGCTGGTTACCAGAAATGGCAAGAATGGTCCGGCAGTTCCCGACGTCATCGTGGAGGCCTCCACCGACAGTGGCCTGCTCTTCCCCGCTTCCGGCTCCAAACTGACCAATTCAGAGGGGCTGGTAACCTTCAGAGTGGAGGCTGGTGAAGGCAAGGGGGCCGGCACCATCGAAGTCAGCGTTACCGACGAAGCTGGCAATGAGGTCATACAGCGGGTGAACTTCCAATTGGGGGAAACCGGCTTGAGACTGGGTTACCTCGAGAATGGCACCTTCATAGAGGGTGAAATTGGCATCTCCCCCAGTGGCCAGATCCCCTCCGGCGGGTCTGCCATTCTTTCGCTTGCGATTGTCGAACAAAATGGCTTCCTGGTAGAGAGCGCTGAGAGCATCCGCATCAAGAGCCCCTGCCTCTCCTCAGGCGACGCAACCACTGAACCCGCCAACCCGGTAGCAACCGTAACCGGTCAGGTATCCGTGACTTACACCGCCAACGGCTGCGAGGGCATGGACCCGATTACAGCAGAATTGATTGGTACCACCGCACAGGCCGTTGGCGATGTGACGGTTGCCGCCCCCAGCGCCAACAGCATTCTCTTTGTCAGCGCCACACCGGAGCTGATAGTCCTTAAAGGTACCGGAGGCGGTGCCGAGCGGCCCGAGCGCTCAGTGGTCGTATTCCAGGCTGTTAACGCGCAAAACGAACCCCTCGAAGGTGTCAGCGTAAGCTTTGACCTTAGCACCGATGTTGGTGGGCTGCGCCTGTCCCAGGGATCTGCGGTCAGTGATGCTGAAGGCAACGTCTCTACGATTTTGTCTTCTGGCGATGTCGCCACCGGCGTCCGCGTCATTGCGACGACCAACTCCGACGATGGCCTCAGCCAGGTTTCAGCAGTGTCTGACGTTATTACCGTTAGTACGGGATTACCTGACCAGAACTCAATTTCCTTGTCTGTAGAAGGCAGCTTTGTCGTCGAAGAAGGAATGACCAAAGATGGCGTGACCCGCAATCTCACAGTGCGCATGGCGGACAAGTTCAACAACCCTGTTCCCGATGGGACCTCGGCCGTGTTCACCACCGAATATGGATCTATCGAGTCGAGTTGTGAAACCACTAACGGCGCCTGCAGCGTAACCTGGACCAGCCAGGCACCCAGAATCCCTACCCTGGAGCAGAACCAGGACTTGGTGGTTACGATTAATGATGCCAGCTACAACTGCCCCAGCCACAATGGCACTAGCGGCCCCTGCCCCGACGACCTGGGTTCCATTCGTGGTGGTCGCTCAACGATTCTGGTGACGGCGATCGGGGAAGAGTCATTTATCGACCGAAACGGTAACGGCATATTCGATCAGGACGAAGCAGCGGACGGACTGTGGGCCAACCTGACGGAAGCGTTCCTGGACCACAACGAGAACGGATTTTATGATCCGGCCACCCAGGCATGCAATCCGAATGATACCTCGCTGACCTGCAGAGCCGGTTCGGAAGAGATCTTTACTGACCTGAACAACAATGGCGTATTCGATGCGAATGGTGACGATGTTGGCAACGGTTACCCCGATGAAGGCGTGATTGCTGAGTACAACGGCCTGCTCTGCCCGCTTGAGGGTGACGGCGTCTGGTGTAGCCGCGAGTTGATCAACGTTCGCGATAGCGCTGTGATCATCCTGTCAACGGATCCCAACTGGGCTATTGCTCTGTATCGTGGTCGGACCCCTGCTGGCAGCACTGTAGCCGGCAACACCTACACCGCCTACGTGTCTGACCTGTTCAACAGCAAACCCACCGCAGGCTCCACTGTCAACGTCAGCGCCAGCGCGCCCTGTACGCTGTCAGGCAAGACCAGCTTCCAGGTTCCGAATACAACGGCTGCCGGTGCGTTCGGCCTGGTATTCACCCAGACCGGAGCGGTAGAGTACGACTCCTGCAACGATCCTACTCCTGAAACAACCGGTGAACTGACCATATCGCTGACGCCCAGCGGTGGCGGGCCCGAGTACTCAGAGTCCTGGGCTTGCCGTGCGGATCTGGTGGACACATCAGAGCGCGACGACCTGGGCAACTGCCCGTAAGTGAACTGTTGAATCATGACTGGAACCGCGGCCATGCCGCGGTTTTTTTTGTCCAATTCAAAGGGGATAGGCAAAACCCCGATTCTGTGCTTCATTTAGGCACAGACTCTGGACCCGACACGCCATGACTCCTTCGCGCACCCGATTCAAGACTTCCATTCGACTCACGGTAATCTCCGTGTTTATGTTTGGCACCGTGCTGACTGCGGGCGTAGCGCTGTATTTCCAGTATTATTTCAGCGAGTCCATGGCGAAACTGGCCGCCGCCGAGCTCTACGCCGCAACTGCCGGTACCGTGGCTACAGAACTCAATGGCACCAGTCGGGTTTATGCCAACGTGATCAACCTGCTGGCAGACAACGGCGAACTTGCTTTACCGCAAAGCGAGCAGGAACTGGTCCGCACCTTCACCGGGGTGTTGCAAGATAACCCATTGCTATACGGCATTTACATTGGCAGGGAAGACGGCAGCCTGACCCAGGTCATAAATCGCCAGAACGTGCAGGGCCATGGTGAATACGGCGACCTGCATGACGGCGACCGCTGGCTGCTCATCTCGGTTAAAGAAGAGTCTGGCGCTCGCCAACGCCGGGTCACCTACCTGGACGCTGACCTCCGCAGCCGAACCAGCCGGGTTGAAGCTATCGCCTACAAAGCGACAGAGCGAGACTGGTATATCTCAGCGCTTTCATCGAACACGCTGGAAATCTCGGCTCCTTATCGCTTTGCGCAATCTGGCGTAATGGGTAGGACACTGTCCCGCCGCATCAAGGAGTCGCGGGCCGTGGTAGGCCTTGACCTTACCCTGGGAACGCTCTCGAATTTTCTCTCCGGGCAAAGCATAGCAGCGGAAAGCGGACTGTTTCTTTTCGATGATAAAGCAAACATTCTCGCCGCGAACCGTTCCCAGACCGCAGCCCTGGCCATCGCCGGAGCGGATACGGGCGCAGGACTGGACGCTGCCGGCGCAACCGGCGAAAGAGTATCGCGTACATTGTTTGATATCGCCGCTGACGCCAGTTCTCCTTCTGTACTGGACAGCATTTCCATCCAAAATGAGGAATTCGTCTTTTACGCCGAAGCGCTCAAGACCGAGGACAAATTGTTCCTGGGAATCCTGACACCTGTCAGCGCGATCATGGCGCCATTCAACGAGAGAATCCTTATAGCGATTGTCGGCACCACGATCGCTCTTCTATTACTGTTGCCCTTGTCCTGGCTACTTGCCGGTCCCATTGTCCGGCCGGTCAAGCAACTGGCGAAGGAGAATGACAAGGTAAGACGTTTACAGTTTGATCAGGTGGTACGAATTGAGTCACACATTCGGGAAATCGATGAACTCTCTGCATCAATGGTCGACATGGTCGATTCCATCAAGAGTCATGAGGCAGCCCAGCGAGAACTGATCGATGCAGTGATACGCCTGATTGGCCAGGCCATTGATGACAAGTCCGCGTACACCGGCGGTCACTGCGAGCGCGTGCCTGAGCTGGCGATGCTTCTGGTCACTGCGGCGGACTCCAGCGACACTCCACCGTTTAGTGAATTCAAATTCGAGTCGCCTGACCAGTGGCGTGAATATCGCATCGCCGCGTGGCTGCATGACTGCGGCAAAATTACGACTCCAGAGCATATAGTAGACAAGGGCAGCAAGTTGGAGATGATATACAACCGCATTCATGAAGTCCGCATGCGGTTTGAGGTACTGTCGAGGGATGCTGAAATTCGCTTCTGGGAGAGTCTCGCCGAGCAACCCGAAAAACGGAGCGAGTTATACCAGGCATTGCGCCAGGAGCAGGAAGCACTCCAGACTGACTTCAGTTTTATAGCCGAATGTAACATTGGTGGGGAGCGTCTTGGCACGGAGAAGTTGCAACGCCTTAAGAGCATTGCCCAAAAAACCTGGCAACGCCGTTTTGATAATCGCCTGGGACTGTCACCGAAAGAGGAGTTGGTGTACCCCAACACGGCCCCTCCCCCGCCTGTGACAGAGCATGTACTGGCAGACAAACCTGAGCACATTGTCAAACGAGAGTCCCCTGCTGATTTCGACCCGGCTCTGGGTATCGACATGGCCGTTCCTGAGAACCTGTACAATCATGGAGAGCTCTATAACCTCTCTATCGAGAGAGGCACGCTGACGCCCGAGGATCGTTTCAAGATAAACGAACATATGATCAGCACCATCAAAATGCTTGAAGACCTGCCCTTCCCTGAAGAGTTAAGCAGGGTCCCCCGTTATGCCTCCACGCACCATGAAACCCTGGACGGCAGAGGATACCCCCGCAGGTTGACCGCTGACCAATTGACCATACCAGAGCGCATCCTGGCGATAGCTGACGTCTTCGAAGCGCTCACCGCAGCCGACAGGCCCTACAAGAAAGCCAAAACCGTGGGCGCCGCAGTCAGCATCATGCACGACATGGTTCAGAATAATCACCTGGATCGGGCCTGTTTCGAGCTCTTTCTCGCGTCAGGAGTTTACCTGGAGTACGCCAGGCGATATCTCAGTTCCGCACAAATAGACGAGGTGGATGTAGAACAATACATCCGGGAAGAAGACTCTATCCCGGCCGTATGAGGCGGGACAGTTCACGTAATCGTTTTATCGCCGCTTTTATCACGCTTGCCACAACCGGAGAGACCTTACACGCGCCCATAAAAAAATCCCGCTACTCATCGAGTAACGGGATTTCGTATTAAAGCCTGGCGAGAGCCTGCCCCGCTTTATCGGGTAGAGCCTGCCCCGCTTTATCGGGTAGAGCCTGCCCCGCTGTATCGGGCATGACCTACTACAGGAAGCGAGCGGTGCTCGCTTTCCCTTCGGGACGCCTGCGGCGCCTCCTTGCCGTACCTACGGTACAGGCC
>NZ_VTUX01000004.1 GCF_008370495.1 Pseudohalioglobus sediminis
TGAGGTGGGTGTGCCGAGGTTGCTGGCGGCGATGAGGTAATACACCCCCTGAGAATCAGGTACCGAAAAGAGAAAAGCCCAGCTGAAATCAGCTGGGCTTTTTAGTTCAAGGCCGCTAGAGCGTGTTTTTACACAGTCTCGTTCAGGGGCCTTTTTTCTATCTCTATCATCCATCCCCCGGCCGGGGGCCTGGCCATTCGCATTCGCAGTTGGAAAACCGGGCGCATGCCGGAACTTGAGCTATGCTTTCTCAGCTGGATAACCAATAACGGGATCAGATGATGGATATTTTACAGGCGGGTGCGCGATTGCTCTCGGAAGAGCTGGGATTGCAGGTGGACACTGACGCGGTAAGCAGCGCGCTATCCTCGCTGCTCGGTGACGGGCAGGGCAACATCGACCTGGGGGCGTTGACGAGCAAGCTGGCGGCCAATGGCAATCTGTCCAGCCTGGTCAACTCCTGGCTGGGCGATGGCGCCAACGCTCCGATATCGGCCGAGAGCCTGAAGAGTCTTTTGGGAGAGGGTGCTGTAGCCGATTTCGCCGCCAACATTGGTGTCAATACTGATACGGCGGCGAGAGGCCTATCCGATGTATTGCCTCAGATGGTCGACAAGGCCAGTAGCGGCGGCAGCCTGCTGGATGCCGCGGGCGGGATCGATGGCCTGCTTGGAGCCGCCAGGTCCTTCCTGAAATAGCGGCTCTAACGTGCCCGACGTCGCCCGGTCTGTGCTTACTGGGCGATGGCGGTCATGGCTACCTTTTGCACCACGCCTGCGCTGATCAGGCGCATCAGTTCAGCTTTCTGTATTTTGCGCACGACGATGCCGTTCTGGTTGCCCAGCACGAATTCTTCTGCCTGGGGGTCGTACATACTCAGGCTGGCCAATGTAGGTATGTCCTGGTCGTGAAATGCCAGCCAGGTGCCCATTGGCACTGGTGCGACGGATGACGGTTCAGTCAGGCGGCTGTTCAGAGCCAGCGATTCGGCCGCTGGCGATGCGCCACTCTCGGCAGGGTTGACGGGCTTCTCGCTGACAGCGACTTGCGATGGAATATCCATATCTGTGCCTCTTTCGGTTTGTTCGGGCAGGGCGTCCTGCTCTTCTGGTGTTGATGATTCATTCACGGGTTTCCCTGCTGAATAGGCAAGGGAAAGCGAGAGCGTTTCCAGCGCGCCATTCTGTTCCGGGCTGGTAACGGAAGGTTCATCTGCGATCGGCAAAGTTGCCACCGCGAGTTGTTCTGCATCTGCAACGGCGCTGGAGGGGCTCTCCGACGCCTGTTCTTCTTCGCATGCCTGCTCTTCTGCGCGTGCGTGTTCTACAGCGCCGGGTTCGTTCTCGGCGCCGCCTTCCTGCTTGTCCGACAAGTTGTCGTCCTCCCTGTCATCCTGTTCGAGGCTCGTCGTCGAGGCCTCTGTCTGCTCTTTTTCCATGGCCTCATCTACAGTGGCGATGGGATGCTCTGCTTCGCAGGTGTCTTCAGTGATCTGTGTGGAGATACGCCGTTGTGCGTAATTGGCGGCGCTGACACACATGGAGTGAGCGTCGCCGTCATCGCGCAGGGAGTTCAACCAGATACTGAATCCGTTGAGCGCATCCTTCACGGGTTCGGGATTGTTGCGCTCCAGGCTGGTTTCGATCGCGGTACAGAGTATGCGCGTGAACCACGTCATTCTTCCCCAGGCATCGGATTCATCGCCGTATTGATCGATAACGGCCTGTGCCACCAACCGCCATGGCCCATTGACCAGTCGCTGGTAGCTTTCCGGCAATCCGTAGTCGCACACGATTGCCTTCATGTGGCCGGCGGCGCAGTGGTCCTTGTCTATACTTTCGTCTGGCAGGTTTTCCGGAGTCATGGTTTGCCTTGGTTTCGTTGTGCGCCTTGTTGTGCAGCGCTCTGTCAACGAGTATCAGCAGGGGCCACCTGGCCTTCAATAAAAAAGCGGAGAAAAGTCGCGAAAGTGCTGTCCGGGCCTGCAAATGCAGTGGATTGTGTGACGCGCGTCACACTAAGGCGTGGTGAAGCTTTGCGCTTAAGTGCTTGCCCCGGGAGCCGCAGGTGCGCCGCTGTCGAGGCCGGGAACTACTGCGACTCTTCCGATGCAGGCGCGACTTCTCGCGGCCTGTCGCCCAGGTGATTGGAGAGTTGGCGCAAAAATTCCATAAAGTGCCAGGGCGCCAACATGGCCTCGAGTTCGCTTGCTGACACCGGTGCGCTGAACAGGTAGCCCTGCATATGGTGCACACCCTGGCGGTTGAGAAACTGGTATTGTTCGATTGTCTCCACGCCCTCGGCGAGTAGCCCCAGTTCCATGTTGCGTGCGATATCGATAATGGCTGCGACCAGGTTTGCTTCTTTTTCGTTTTCCAGTGATTTCACCAGGTAACTGCGGTCCAGCTTGATGGAGTCCAGTGGGAAGTTATTCAGGTAGCCCAGTGGTGAATAACCGGTGCCGAAGTCGTCAATACACAGGCTTATGCCCAGCTCCTTCAGGCCGTTGAGTATGTGGATGCTCTCACCGAGGTCTTTCATCGCCACGCCCTCCTGCAGCTCAAGCTGAAGGTGCGATGGATCAACGCCGGTTTCTGCGAGTACTTCCCTGACGGTATCGACAAACTCCATCTTGAACTGCAGCGCCGAGACGTTAACGGTCACCTTGGGCAGCTTCAGATTCTTCGCGTGATAGGCTTTAAGCTGCTGACAGGCCTGCCGTATGGTCCACCTGCCGAGCTCATCGATAATGTTCATTTCTTCCGCAACCGGGATAAACCGCATCGGTGGCACCAGCCCCAGTTCGGGGTGATTCCAGCGCAGCAGCGCCTCGGCACCGACTACCGTGGCAGTGCGCGTTTCCACCTGCGGTTGGTAGACGAGCTCAATCTCGCCGCGTTCCAGAGCGCCGCGCAGGTCCGCTTCCATGCGCAGGCGGGCCTGCGCCGGCTCTGTCATGTGTTCCTGGTAGTAGGCGAAGTGATTCTTGCCCTGACCCTTGGCGTAGTAGAGGGCAATGTCGGAGGCTTTCAGCAGGCCCTGTGCATCCGACGCGTCTCCGGGCGCTATCGCGATGCCAATACTGGGGGTCACAACGAGTTCCTGCCCCTCTATATTAAAGGGGGAACCAATGGCCTCCACGATGCGTTCAGCCACCACGCCGGCGGCTTCAACTCTCTCCAGCTGCGGCAGTACCACGGTGAATTCATCGCCGCCGATCCGGGACACGTTGATGGAGGGGCCCGTGTCGACATTGTGGGCGACCAGGTCACTATCGCGGACGCAGCTGAGTATGCGGCTGGCGACCTCCTGCAGCAGGTTGTCTCCAGCACTGTGACCGACGCTGTCATTGATGCGTTTGAAGTCATCCAGGTCGATGAAAAGAATGGCCAGCTGCTCACCGTGCCTCTCTGCCATCCGCAACAGCTGCTCCAGCTGTTCCCTGAACAGTCGACGGTTGGGCAATGAGGTAAGGCTGTCGTGATAGGCCATGTGATAGAGGTTTTCTCTCGAGGCCTCGATCTCACGCACTGAATCTGCAAGTTGTTGCTTCTGCTGTGCCAGCTCACTGGCATATGCCGCTTCCCGCTCCGCTGCTGCTGCTTCGCTGTCGGCGATCTGTGTGCTCAAGGATTGCAGCTTTGCGCCAGCCCGCGTCAGCAGCGTGCGCAGGTAACGGCTCTGCTGCGTCTCTGCCTCGCCATCCTCACTCTGCAGCCACTGCCGGTCGAAGTCCCTGGCCTGCGATGCGAGCTCTTTGTCGATGACGCGGCTGCGCTGCCGCGCCAGCCGCACGAGAGTCCATGCCAGCAGTCCGGCTATCAGCAGCAGAAGGCCAAGCAAGGCCGTCGTGGGTCCCGTCAATGTCATTGCAAGTGTGCGCCTGTCATGGGCCTGGTTGCGTCTTTATTATCAACTGACCCGGGATTATCGCATGGAAATCCATGATGACGACCGCCAATCTGTGTTGCGAACCGCGTTTCAGGCAAAAATTCTGCGTTAGAGGCCTCGCTGATACGCAACTTCCTGAGGTGATCAACGCGCCTCCTCCATGGTTACCCCGGCTGTGGCATCACTGGCGATGCTGACTTTGGCGGCATGGCCCGGTATGTCCCTGACCAGTCGCGGTACCAGATACCCCGGCAGCTGCGCGCTGATTGCCGAGTGCAATGTGCGGGCGCGATCTGTGGATACATCAAAGTGCGCTGCGCCCTGGACCTTGTCCAGCAGGTGCAGGTAGTAGGGCAGCACGCCGCTCTGGAACAGGCGCTCGCTGAGTTCGACCAGTGTCTGTGCATTGTCGTTGACGCCAGCAAGCAATACGGCCTGGTTGAGCACTGTAACGCCCGCAGCCCGCAGCCTGTGCATGGCTGCAGCCACGTCGCTGTCCAGCTCGTTGGCGTGGTTGGCATGGATGACGACCACCGCGTCCAGAGGTGTCGCGCCCAGTGTTTGCAGTAGCGCCGGCGTTACGCGTTCGGGGATGACGACCGGCAAGCGCGTGTGCACCCGCACCCGTTGCACATGCGGTATTCCTGCCAGGCGTTCCAGCAGCTGCCGGATCTGCCCGTCCGACACCAGTAACGGGTCGCCGCCACTGAGGATAACCTCGGTGATCGAGCTGTCCGCGGCGATCTGTTCAAGTGCCTGCAACCACTCGGCGTGACTCTGTTGGTGTTGTTGATAGGGGAAGTGCCGCCGGAAGCAGTAGCGGCAATTGATGGCGCAGCCTCCGGTGAGAATCAGCAACACGCGACCGTGGTACTTCTGAATGATACCCGGCTGCCGGATGGCGTCGCCGGTTTCTCCAACCGGGTCGTGGCCGAAACCAGGTGCTACCAACAATTCCCTGCCGCTGGCCAGCACCTGGCGCAACAGTGGGTCGGCCGGGTCGCCCTTGCGCATGCGTTGCGCAAAGGCGCGTGGCACCTTCAGTGGGAAGTCCTGGCTGGCGAGCTGCGAGAAGCCAGTCTGTGCTGCCTGCAACTGCAGGTACTGCAGCAGCTCCTCACCGGAGCGAATCACGTCGCGCAGTTGTGTTTGCCAGTCCTGTGGGCTGCAGTCTTGTTGAGGAATCACCTTGCGTTGGCCTGTGCATTGCAAAGTGCAGAGTTTAACAGCAGTGGCGGGTCCTGGTTCAGCCCAGTCTATCGCGGAGGCTGTAGAAGAGCATGCCCGCAACCAGCCCGGGGAAGCGCAGCAGGGTGCCCCCGGGGAAAGTTTTGGAGGGGACCGTGGCCATGACGTCAAAGCGCTCGGCGCTGCCGGAAATGACTTCCGCCAACAGCTTGCCCGCGAGCGTGGCGATGGGCACACCGTGGCCGGAATAGCCGTGGGCGTAAAAAACCTGCGATGACAGGCGGCCAAAATCGGGCATGCGGTTAAGCGTTATGGCCAGCGTGCCGCCCCAGCCGTAGTCGATGCGCGTACTTTCCAGCTCCGGATAGATGCGCAGCATGTACTTGCGCACGAAGCTGCCGATGTCTCGCGGAAAACGCCGGGTGTACGATTCCCCGCCCCCAAACAGCAGTCGATTGTCGGCAGAGAGTTTCCAGTAATCGATAACAAAAAGGCTGTCTGACATCGAGGTGTCGTCGCGAATCAGCTGCCTTGCCAGTGACTCTGGCAGTGGCTCGGTGGCCAGCATGTAATTATTGATAGGCATGATTCGACCTGCGGTGCGCGGTTCCAGTTTCTCCAGGTAACCGTTGCAGGCCAAAACCAGGTAGTCGGCTTTCACGCTGCCGCTATCGGTGTTCACGGTGACGTGCGCGCCTTCTGTATACGACAACACGCGGCTGCCCTCGTGCAGTGTAGCGCCGAGGTCACTGGCGGCACTGGCCAGTCCGAGGGCGTAGTTGAGGGGGTGCAGGTGACGGGCGCCGCTGTCGAGGGTGCCGCCATGAAAACCCTGGCCCGAGGTCATCTGCGCCAGCTCGTCCGGCTCCACGTAGCGGATATCCTCATAACCGTAAACGCTGCGCAGGTGGTCTACTTCTTCGATCAGCCAGGGTTGCTCCTTGGCCTTGGACGCCACATGGAGGTTGCCGTACTTGAGTTCGCAGTCGATCTGGTATTCGTCGATCAGGGAACAGACAGTCTCAACGCCTTCGAGGCCGAGTTGCCACAGGGCTTTGGCGTGATCCAGGCCGACCAGCTTTTCCAGCGTTTCCTGGTCCGCGCGCTGGCCGGTGCCAACGTGGCCGCCGTTGCGCCCGGAGGCGCCCCAGCCCACCTTGTTTGCTTCCAGCACGACGACGCTGTAGCCGCGTTTGCGCAGGTGGATGGCTGTCGACAGCCCGGTGTAGCCACCGCCAATAACACAGACATCGGCCGACACCTCCCCACGCAATGGGGGGAAGTCCAGTTGCTGGTTTGCCGAGGCGGCGTACCAGGATTCAACATGAGGAGTGTTTTGCATGTTGGGAATATACCGTTTTGCAGCGGCGGATGCGCATACCACCATAGGGTTAGCGCCAAGCAAAACGCTTGAATAGCCCCGGGTTCATCGCGATACTCGGGGCTTTGGGCAAAACGGACGCGGTATGAGCACCGACACGCAGGCGATCAAGGACTGGCTCAAGCAACACCAGATTTCAGAGGTGGAAGTGCTGGTGCCGGATATGACGGGCAATGCCCGGGGCAAGTTTATTCCCGCTCACCAGTTTCTGGACATGGGCGAGCCCCGACTTCCGGAAAGCATCATGGTGCAGAGCGTCACCGGTGAATACTGCGATGAACACTGGGACCTGGTTGAGCCTACTGACGCAGATATGATCCTCAAGCCCGATCCCGGAACCATGCGGGTCGTACCGTGGGCACGCGAGCCGACGGCGCAGATTATTCATGACTGCTACACCATGGACGGTAGCTTGCACCCGCTGTCCACCCGCAATGTGTTGCGCAAGGTGCTGGACCTGTACCAGGCTGCGGGATTGCGCCCGGTGGTGGCGCCCGAGGTGGAATTCTACCTGGTCAGCCGCAACACCGACCCCGACAACGTACTGGCGCCGCCAAAGGGGCGTTCCGGTCGCGCGGAAACATCACGCATGTCCTACAGCATGGACGCGGTTTCGGAGTTCGAGGACTTCGTGGAAGACATGTACGATTTCGCTGAAGCGCAGGAACTGCGGGTTGATACCCTGATCCATGAAAATGGCGCCGCGCAGATGGAAATCAACTTCCTGCACGGCGACCCCATGGATCTCGCCGACCAGGTATTCACCTTCAAGCGCACCGTGCGCGAGACAGCGCACAAACATGGCGTATACGCGACATTTATGGCCAAGCCCATGCAGGCCGAACCGGGTAGCGCCCTGCATATCCACCAGAGTCTTGAATCACTGGAGACGGGTCGCAATATTTTCGTCGATGAGCAGGGCGAGCACACGGAAGCCTTCCTCAGTTACATCGCCGGACTGCAGCACTACACGCCCGAATTGATAGCGCTCTACGCGCCCAATGTGAACTCCTACCGGCGGCTGGCGCCCGATATTTCTGCGCCCATCAACCTGAACTGGGGGCTGGACAATCGCACCACCGCGTTTCGGGTGCCCCAGAGCGGCCCGGCGGCCACGCGGGTCGAGAATCGCTTCCCCGGAGCGGATGCCAATCCCTACCTGGCGATGGCCGCGACGCTGGCCTCGGGTTACCTGGGCATGCAGCGGAAACTCACACCCACGCGGCCACACCAGGGCACCGCCAATGAAGACGAGGTTGAAGTCGCCCGAACACTCGAGGAAGGCCTGCGTAACCTGGGTGATTCCCCGGAAGTGGAAGAGGTGTTCGGCGCGCTGTTCCTGAAAGCTTATGCCGCGGTGAAGCTCGATGAATTCGAAGAGTTTAACCGGGTGATTTCTTCCTGGGAGCGGGAGCACCTGCTGCTGCAGGTTTAACCGGGAGCGGCTTCCCCAATGACCAAGGACAGCGACAACCTGCTTGCCAACAGCGCGGTCAACATGCGCCTGTTCACAGCAATAAAATACATTGTCTACCTGCTGCTGAGCTTCAATGTCTACCTGTTCCTGCAGGAAGAGCTATTAGCCCTTGAGCACACCTTTGTTGATGGTTTTGAACTGTCGCAGGTTATCCAGGTGTTCTCCGCAACCATCGATACGGCGGCCTGGGTTATTCTGCTGCTGTTGTTTGAACTCGAGACATCGGTGCTGGATGACCGCAGGATTCAGGGGCCCGTGAAATGGGGTCTGCACGGTATCCGGCTGCTTTGCTACGTCGCTGTGTTTTACGCCTTTACCGGTTATTACGCGGAACTGGTGACGCTGTACGAGGTTACGCCCATGGCCGGCTTCGATGCCTGCGCCAGCGTCGGGCAGGGGTGGTCGCTGCTGGTAGACCTGGACGAGTACATACCCTTGCAGGCGCAGAACTGCGCCGCCGTGGCTGGCGAAATCTATCGCGTCACCGGTTTTGATATTCTGGCGGAAGCCCAGGTTCTGGAGGCAGCACGCAGGCTGGCCTGGGTTGATGTGATCAATTCCGCGGCCTGGCTGCTGGTCGTCATCGTGCTGGAGATCGAGGTGAGGCTGCAACTGCGCGGTGACCTGTCCGATCGCATCATGAACGTGACCAAGTGGGTGAAGCTTATACTCTACGGCACGCTATTTTTGGCCGCAGGCTACTGGGGCGTTGCCGGCGATTTCCTGGATTTCTGGGACGCGGCGCTGTGGTTGTTTGCGTTTATCTTTATCGAGCTCAATGTGTTTGAATGGCAGGCCGAAACCAATCAGCAAGACCCGGCGACAGCCTGAGGATCCGCCATGTTCAGCAACGATGACCTGTCCAGCCTGCGCTGGGATCCGGTAGCCAATACCGTAGAGATCATCGACCAGACCCTGTTGCCGCACACCCTGCGCTGGGTCCACCTGGATTCCCTGGAAGCCTATTGCCACGCCATCGTGCATATGCAGGTGCGCGGCGCACCCCTGATAGGCGTTACGGCGGCCTTTGGCCTGGCGCATGCGGTGGCCCGTGATCCGTCGGACCAGTCCCTGCGCTCAGCCTGCGATGCCCTGCTCGCTACACGGCCCACTGCGGTAAACCTGCGCTGGGCACTGGAGCAGGTATGCGCAGAAATCCAGCCCCTGCTGCCGTGGGCAAGGGCAGAGGCTGCGCTGAACAAGGCCCTTGATCTGCGCTCTGGCGACATCCACAGCTGTTCACTTATCGGGGACAACGGCCTGGCGTTGCTACAGGACCTGTATGCCGGTAGGACCCTGAACGTGATGACGCATTGTAACGCCGGCTGGCTGGCGACCATTCAATGGGGCACCGCCCTGGCTCCGATCTACAAGGCTCACGCGGCGGGTATGCCGGTGCATGTCTGGGTGTCGGAAACGCGGCCCAGGAACCAGGGCGTCAACCTGAGCGCATGGGAGCTGCAGCAGGCCGGTGTGCAATGTACGGTGGTGGCAGATAACAGCTGTGGCCAGCTGATGCGCTCGGGGCAGGTGGATTGCGTTATTGTCGGCTCGGATCGAACGGCGGCCAACGGCGACGTGTGCAACAAGGTCGGTACCTATCTCAAGGCGCTGGCGGCACGGGACAACGAGATTCCTTTCTATGTGGCACTGCCGGAGTCGACGATCGACTGGCGTTGCCCCGACGGGGATGCAATCCCCATCGAACAACGTGATGCCGCTGAGGTGTTGTCCGTCGCCGGTGTTGATGCCGCGGGGCAGGCACTTGAAGTCAATGTGGCCGCCGTCGGCACCCGGGCACTCAACCCGGCCTTCGATGTGACACCAGCCGGGCTGGTGAGTGCACTGGTAACCGAACATGGCGTGTTTGCAGCCAGTGCGGCTGCACTTGAGACCCTGCGGTTGCAGTTGGACAGGTAATAGCGGCGCGGGCCTGCCGCCAGCCTGGCCTGGCGATCAGATTTTTTCGTCCAGGCCGATATGATCAATACGCGGATAGCTGCGCCACTGGAAGGATTGTTTGTGGTCGCAGATCAGGCAGCTGTGTTCTATGTCCCCGGTTGTCGGATCTATTTCGCCTGACTTGGCCATCATGCCCTGCCCACAGGCGTCGCATACATAATTGACCTCAACCGGCCTGACTTCTCGCTTTACTTCCGGCATGCCCCTACAACCTCTCGCGTGCTGTGTGCTGATGACTATCCGGCCGGGCAGCCCTGGCGGGCAGCACGCCTCGTGCATTTAGAGGGTAACAAAGACAATGCCGACCTGATAGCGACGGCAAACAAATCCGGGACCGGGCCTGGCGATATCAGGGCGCGGAGGCGCTAGAAATCATCCAGTTCCAGATCGTAGTAGCCCAGTTCATCCCTCAGGCGTTTCTCTTCCAGCCGCTGTTCAGCGCGGCGGCGTTTCTCCGCCAATCGCTGCTTGCCGCTGATTGCGGGTGCGAGCTCATCGAACTCCTCATCAGACAGATCCCCGAGCATGGGCTCGAAGACATCGTCGAAAGAGTCAGACGTCGCCGGCTCCTGGTTGCGCTCTGCCATAAACCACCTCCCGATGATTTATAAAACGTCACAGACAGAAACCTCTCTGTCTTCTCGCGGAGTAAATCAAAAAACCATTTGCATGGGAATAATTTTTTTGCCTGACATTTTTAACAAAATCGGGTGGCCCGCTGCCGTCCCTGGCTCTCCCTGCCCTCGCTGTGACATCCTTGTCGCGCCGTCCCTGGCATGCGGGTCGGCGGGCCACCCACTGATGGAACTGCAAGGGTCGTGCCAGCACATTCTGCCGGCCTGATGGGCTCGAATGCGGCGAAACAGCGATAATGGGCTGCGCGTGGACATGTCCGGTCGTGTCCGGCACCGTGTCGACTTCAGTCAGTCGCGGGATTTTCCAGGGCATCGCGGATGGCGGTGGCGACAGCCTCGGGGCCACCCTGGGTGGCATCTACCGTATGGTCGGCATATTGCGCATACAGCGGGGTGCGTTCTGCGTACACCTGGGCGAAGCTCTGCTTGCTGTCGCTGGCGATGCCGCGCAGGGGCGCGGCCGCGACACGCTGCTGCAGGGTCTGCAGGTCCGCCTGCAGGTAGATAACCGGTCCCGCCTGCTGCAGTCGCTGCATGCTGGCTGCGCTGTACACCACGCTGCCACCGGTGGAGATCAGTGCACCGCCGAGGTCAATATCCAGTAGCACCTCCTCCTCTACCCGGCGCAGGTAGCGGTAGTCGTGTTGCTCAATGATGGTCTGCAGGGTGGCTCCTTCCCTGACCTGGATGTCGAGGTCAGTGTCCACGAAGCGCAAACCGGTCTGTTTGGCCAGTATCACGCCGACGGTGCTCTTGCCCACGCCGGGCATACCGATGAGGCTGAGCGTATTAAAGCGATGCATGCTGTCGTCCCGGGAAAAGGGCAATTATCGGTGACGCGGCGCCGCGCCGGCAAGTCGCCTTGCAGCGCCTGCTCATGCTGGGTAGAGTTGCGCTTCCCCCACTTTTTCGGAACCGCCAATGAGCCTGTTGACCACCCCACTGGATACACTGCACCGAGAGTTGGGTGCAAAAATGGTGCCTTTTGCCGGCTATGACATGCCGGTTCAGTATCCGGACGGCATCATCAAGGAGCACCTGCATACGCGTGCCGCGGCCGGCCTGTTCGATGTCTCGCACATGGGGCAGGTGGTCATTGAAGGCCCGGGGGCGGCCGCCATGCTGGAGGGTCTGGTACCGGTTGATATCGAGGCACTGGAAAACAACAGGCAGACCTATGCCCTGTTCACCAACACGCGGGGTGGTGTACTGGATGATCTCATTATCACGCGTTGGGCGCAGGACCGCTTTTTCCTGGTGGTGAACGCCGCGTGCAAAGCACAGGACATCGAACATCTGCGCGCGCATCTCAGCGGCCAGTCCCTGCAGGTGCTGGAGCAGCAGGCATTGCTGGCACTGCAGGGCCCACGCGCACGCGAGGTGATGAGCGAGCTTTGCCCTGAGGCGGCGAAGCTGGTGTTTATGCAGGGTTGCCATACCGCTATTGACGGGGTGGATGTGTATATCACCTGCTCCGGATATACCGGGGAGGACGGTTTTGAGATATCAGTGCCCGCGGCGGAAGCCGAGGCTCTGGCACGCAAACTCCTGGCCTGGGAGCAGGTGGCACCAGTAGGCTTGGGTGCCCGTGATTCTCTCCGCCTGGAGGCGGGGCTGTGCCTTTACGGCAATGAACTGACCGAGGACATTGACCCGGTGCAGGCCGGGTTACTGTGGTCGATCAGCAAGTCGCGCAGGGAAGACGGCGAGCGTGCCGGCGGCTTTCCCGGCGCGGATGTCGTGTTCGAGCGAATTCGCAATCGCCCTGCCTTGCGTCGCGTGGGGCTGAAAGTAGAGGGCAAGCGCCCGGTGCGCGCTGGCCAGGCCGTCACGGACGCTGACGGTAACAAGGTGGGCGAGGTGTGTTCGGCCGGTTATGGTGCCAGTGTCGGTGGCCCCGTCGCCATGGCCTATGTGCAGCGGACTGTCGGTGAGCCGGGCACGGCGCTGGCCGTTGATGTACGCGGCAAGCCGGTATCGGTTACTGTGGCGCGGATGCCCTTCACTCCGCAGCGCTATTATCGGGGTTGAGCCGCTCCGGTAGTGCCGGCCTGCGCAGGTCCTGCACCTGCCGCCACAGCCGCAGCGCAGGGGCACGGTAACGCCCGAGCAGGCGCCAGGGGCGAAAACGCAACAGCAGCCAGCCGAGTAGCGCGACCAGTGCGACGCTGGCCCCAAGCACAATAAGATTTTGTCGCTGTAACAGCACCGGTGGGTCAGCGCTGGCACCAACGGCGCCGCCTGCGACCTCAACCTGCAACGCTGGCAGTGACAGCAGTTCCAGTTCGCCGGTAGTCGTATTCCACCAGAAGAAATCCTGCTGTGGCAGCAGGTAGCTGCCGGGTTTTTCGGCGACGTAACTGATCTCCTGTACGCGGCTGGCAGTGATTTGGCCGCGATTGGTGCTGTTTTCCAGCTCTGGCGGTGCCGGGTAGGCAGCGAGCCCGGAGACCGGATCCTCCGCAAACGCCGGCAGCATCATGGCCTGCACATCTCTGGCCGTGAATTCGATGCGCCTGGTGAAGGCGTCGCCGGCCTGCAGCGCGTCGATGCTGCGATCGACGCTCTGGCTAACGCTGAATTCGGGTGCGGCCACCCAGAAAGGAGCCTGCTCCAACTCTGCCGGCAATGACACTGTGAAGCTGACCGCCGGCGCCTCCAGCTCGCCGCTCAGGTTGCCGGCGTCGCCGCCATTTACCTGCACCGTCATGGCGATAGCAGGAATCGTGAATTCCCCGGCGCGCTGTGGGTATACATCCAGCGCCCAGCGCTGGATGACCCAGGTCTGCCCGCCGCGGGTCTCGCTGGCGTTGGCCGCAAACTGTTGTGTTTGCAATATCACCAGCCCGGGTATTTCGGGGATGCGAATGCGGGTGCCGCCGGTAAACCAGTTTTGCGTGGCCACCTCAACCACCAGTTCTGCCCGCTGTCCCGGTACCAGCAGTCCACTGTCCATGCTGCTGTTGACGCTGAGTTCGCCAGCGCGCACCAGTGCCTGCAAATCATCGTCGCCGAGTGCGGGGAACACCGCGGCGAGGGCGAGAATGCAGAACAGCAGCTGGCGCATCATGGCTGCTCCCGGCGCTGCAACTGCATGCTGAACTTGGTGGCGAGGAAGTTGGCCGGATCCTGCTGCACACCGCGCAGCCACATATCACGAGTGGCCTGGCTTTCCAGGATTTCCTCGGCGGTGTACTGTTTCAGTTCGATCTGGTCGAAGCTGATCTTCTCCGCACCCTCGGCGGGGATGGCATCGTCGCCACCCATTTGTTTTTCCTCGCTGCTGCCCTCTTCACCCTGCTGTGACTCGCTCATGCGGTTGATCTCGTCGATGACGGCCTGCACCGTGTCGCGGTTTTCGCGGGCGCCCGGGTAGTCGGGGTTGCGCGCCAGCAACTGGTCATAGCGTTTTACCGCCCGCAGGAAATCCCTGGCATGGGCGCGTGCGTTGGCTTCATTGAACAGGGCGTCATCACTGTCAGTACGGGAGAAATACTCCGCGGCCTCCATGAAATCCTCGTTGTAATAGAAAGCGATGCCTTTCCACATCGGGTCCTGGAAATGCCGGGCAGCGGCGCGGTAATCGCCGCGCTGCAAAAGCCACCGGCCCTGCTGGTCAGGCGTCATCCACAGGTCTGCAAACCACTGGCCAAACGAGAATCCAGCATCTGTGGTTGCGGCAGGCTGGTTGGGATCCTCTGCGGCCATACTGTGATCGGGCGTGCCCCATAACAGTACCGGCACCAGCAGCCAGGTCCAGGTCAGGGTCCAGCCCTTACGGAACCACATCAGGAATAGCGCCAGACACAGGAAAACCAGCGGGTAGCCACCGTCCAGCCATGGCAGCGCATCGTCGTCGATGATCACGTAATGGCTTTCCACGCGGCGCTCCAGCGCACGCACGTCCTTGTCGTCCACGGTGAGGCTGAAATAGTGGCCGCCGCTTGCCCTGGCCAGTTGCTCGAGGTTGCGACGTTCGAGCGGGATCAGCCCATCCTCGTCGCGCTCCGAGCCTACCCCGAGCACCAGCAACTGGTGCTGCCGGGCGTCAAAATAGCCAGCAAACGCGGCCAGGCTGTCGGCGCCCAGCCCGTCCGTGAGTAACACCACCGATGCAGGCGCGGTGGTATCGCGCAGGATTTCATCCACCAGTGGCAGGGCGTATTCGGGGAACTTGCCGGGCCTGGGCATCATCTGAGGGGTAATTGCGGCAAGGTACTGGTCGAGAATCTCGCGATCCGCTGTCAGGGTGAGCACCGTATGTGCGCTGCCCGCGTAGACCACCACGGCCGACTGCTTGTCCGGGCGCAGTGCCAGCAGGTCGGAGGCCTTTTGCTTGGCCCGCTGCAGTCGCGAGGGCTGGATGTCTGTCTGCTCCATGGAAGACGATACATCCACCAGCACGACCATCGCCGCCTCATCCTGGCTCAGCGGTGATGGTTGCTGTCGCCAGCTGGGCCCGGCGACGATGAGGGTCATCGCTATGGTCAGCGCCACGGTAAAGGTGGTCGGACTCAGCCAGCGGGATTCTGTGCGATCCAGCCGCAGGTGCTCCAGCAGGTGGGGGGCGATGATGCCGCCAAACATGTCTTTCTGCTGCTGCCGTTTGAGCAGCATGACGACCAGCCAGAGACCGGGAACCAGCAACAGCAACGCCCAGGGCCTGAGCAGGTGAAAGTGCTCCAGCGCAGCGAGGTCAGGCAGCATCAGCAGCCCTCCTGGCGCGCGCCGTGATCAGCGCCATGGTGACGTGGTAGAGCAGGTATAGCACCATGGCCAGCGCTACAGGCAGCCAGTGCAGGCTTTGCCTGGGGCGGAAACTGATGCTCTCATAGAGCTCCGGTTCCAACTCGCCGATCGTCAGGTAGGCGTCACGCATCTGCTGCTGGTCCAGGGCTTCGAAGGAGCGCCCTCCGGTCAGTTCGCTGACCCGCCGGATCGTCGCCATGTCCAGTGCGTCCTCGCCTACGGTGGTGGGGTCACCGATGGCGATGGTATAGATGCGTACGTCATAACTGGCCGCCACCTTGGCCGCGTCTACCGGTGGCACGGTGCTGCCGGTGTCGTTGCCGTCCGTCAACATGATCAGCACGCGATTGTCAGAATCGCTCTGGGTGAACTGGCGGATGGCCAGGCCGATGGCATCGCCGAAAACCGTGCTTGGCCCTGCCATGCCAATTTCAGTCTCGTCCAGCAACTGCTGCCAGACCTGGTGGTCGTCTGTAAAGGGTGTCTGCAAATAGGCAGCGGCGCCAAATACAATCAGGCCGAGACGGTCCGAGGCGCGCCGATTGGCGAGATCGGCCAGCACGCGCTTCACTGCCTGCAGACGATTCACGCTGCTGCCATCGGGCAGGGTGAAGTCCTGTGCTTCCATGGAGCCGGACAGGTCTACCGCGATCATCAGGTCGCGACCGGATTTCTGTTGTTCAATCGGTGGGCCGATCCACTGTGGCTTTGCCGCGGCCAGCACCAGGCACAGCCAGGTCAGGTTGACCAGCAGCCGCTGCAAGCGATCACGGCGCAATACGCGCGCTCCCTGCTCCGGGCGCTGCTCACTCAGTTCTACCAGCTTCCTGAAGAAGGGCACACGCACCGAATCGCGGCTCTCCTTATATGCCGGCAGCAAGCGCATCAGTAGCGGCAGTGCCAACAGCAGTAACGCGAACGGGTAGGTCAGCTCAATCATCGAAGCGATTCTTGTGTTGTGTCACCCAGTCCAGGCTCGCGCGCAGCAACCGCGAGCGCGCATCCGCCTCCACGCTGGCAGTCCGGTAGACAGTGTCCTCCAGCAGCTTGCACTCGTGCTCATCGAAGGGCGGCGAGTCGCACTGGCTGTTCAGGAAGCCGGTCCAGGCGGTACCGGAAAGGCTGGCCACCTGCTCCCTGGAAAAGGCTTCCATCGCGGCAAGCTTCAGCAGCCGGTTGATTTCTACCACGGCGTTTTCCGCATTTTCCGCCGCGCGCAATCGACGCAGCGCCTCGCTTCGATAGCGGTTGTGATACCAGTGCCGGGCCCGGCGCGCCAGCCGGCGCCCGAGTATGACCAGCAGTGCCGCCGCGACCAGGTACCAGCCGGGTGTTTGCGGCAGCCAGTCGATGGCCGGTGGCGAGACCACTTCATTGAAATCGCCCAGTACATAGTTGCCGAAGATGTCTGGCAGTGCCGGCAGGCTCATCGCACTACCCGTTGGCCGCCCAGCTTTTCACGCAGCTGCTTTTCCGCCGGACGGGCGGTGTGTACCGGGACCACGGGGATGTCATGGCGCAGCAACTCGCTGCGCACGTGCGCCAGTGAGCTTTTGAAGCTGGCTTCGAAGCGCCCGCCAAGATCCTGGTGGGTCGGGTCAATTTCCAGCTGGTAGAAGCCGTCGCTGACCACCAGTTTGTCGGCGCGCGATATGTCCCGTTCCAGCGGGTCGTAAACCAGGCAGCTGATCACGTCATTGTGTTGCGAAATGCGGCGAATACTCTGCAGTGTCCTGTCATTCCAGCCATGGAAATCGGATACCAGTACCACGAGGTAATCATGGCTTACCATGCGCTGTGTTGCCCGCAGTGCCTCCTCCAGTGCCTCCGGCCGGCTGTCGATGCCGGAGTTGACTGACAGTGCGTTATTCATATCAGCGAGGTCGCCGAGCCACCCCATCACCTTCTTTTCACTGCGTGCCGGGCGAGCCTCTGCCAGCCGCTCATCATTGAACACAATAGCGCCTATACGATCGCCCACACCCAGGACTCGCCATGCTGTAATCGCCGCCACCTCGGCGGCAATAACCGACTTCATCTTGTATTCGCTGCCGAAAAACATGGGCAGGCGCTGGTCCACCACCACGATGACCGGGCGGTCGCGCTCTTCGGTATACACGCGAACGTGGGGCTTGCCCGTGCGGTTGGTTACGCGCCAGTCCATGGTGCGGATATCATCACCCGGGCGATAGTGTCGCAGTTCATCGAAGTCCAGCCCGCGGCCGCGCAGCTTGGAGCGTTTGCGCCCCGCCAGCAGTGATCGCACTGGCTGCTGCGGCAAATAGCTGAAACCGCCCGCGGTATAGCGCAGCCTGACCAGCGCGTGCAGGTTGGTATAGATCTGTTCGCTATCCGGGGTGCTCACGGTTCAGCCCACGGCGACCTGGGTGATAATTTCATCGATGACCTGGTCGGGTGAGATGCGGTCAGCCAGCGCATCGTAACTGAGGATCAGGCGATGGCGCATCACCGCGTGCAGTACCGAACGCACATCTTCCGGGGTGACGTGATCACGACCCTCCAGCCAGGCGCTGGCCCGGCTGGTGCGATGCAGGGCGATGGTGGCGCGGGGGCTGGAGCCGGTGTCGATCCAGGCGCCCAGCTTGTCCCCGAACAGGTCGGGCTGGCGGGTAGCCATCACCAGGTCAACGATATATTGCTCAACCGGTTCGGCAATCGTCATGGCGCCAATAACCTCGCGGGCTGCGAAGATGTGTTGCTGGGATATCTGTGTCAGTTCTTCCTGCTGGTGGGCCTCCTCCTCCTGCAGCATCTTTACGATAGCCAGCTCCGCTTCCGTGTCGGGGTAGTTCACGGCGATTTTCATCAGGAAGCGGTCCATCTGCGCTTCCGGTAACGGGTAGGTGCCTTCCTGCTCGATGGGGTTCTGTGTTGCCAGCACCATGAATAATTCGGGCAGCGTGTAGGTCTTCCCGGCCACCGTGACCTGGCGCTCCTCCATGGCTTCCAGCAGCGCCGCCTGTACCTTGGCCGGGGCCCGGTTGATTTCATCGGCGAGCACCAGTTCATTGAATATGGGACCCTGCTGGAAGATCAGTTCCGATACGCCCTGGTTGTCCTGGTAGACCTCGTTGCCGGTCACGTCAGAGGGCAGCAGGTCGGGGGTGAACTGGATACGTCCCAGGCTTGCCTGCAGCACCCGCGAAAGGGTCTTGATGGAACGGGTCTTCGCCGTGCCGGGAAGACCTTCCAGCAGCACATTGCCGTTACATAGCAGTGCCAGGGTCAGAGTGCGTACCACTTCTTCCTGGCCTATCACCGACCGGGACATCTGCTGCATCATTGAGTGAACGGCATTCAGGTCTTCAGTGGACAAGGTCAAACTCCTCATTTGGCTTGAAGTGCGTGCCGGGTGCGCGCAGCACAAATTATAGTGGGTCTGGCGAGATAACCAGAACAGTTAACGCCAGTGTTTCAGTGGGCCCAGTCGCGCTGGGCCCTGAACTGCTGGGACAGGTAGTCCATCTGGTCAGCGAGGATGCGCTCCTTGGCCAGGAAATGCCACTCGTGGGAGTTGGGGCGAAACGGCACCGCCAACAGGGGCATGCCGGCTTCCTCCGGGGTCAGGTTGTCTTTCTGCCAGTTGCAGCGACGGCAGGCTGCCACCACGTTCTCCCAGCGGTCGCGACCGCCCCGGGATGTCGGTAGCACATGGTCACGAGTCAGTTCCGAGCGACTGAACTGGTTGCCGCAGTACAGGCAGCGATGATCATCGCGACGGAACAGGGTGCGGTTGCACAGGGGTGGGGTAAAGCCGCTGACGACCTTGCCGGAGATGGCGATAATGGGTTGCATGTCGATGCGGGAGCGCACGCCGGTGACGCGCTGGATGCCGCCAAATACAGGGGGTAGGGTATCCCCGATGCCCCAGATAACATCGCCTTTGGCGTAGGCAGAGATTGCCTCGTTGACCGTGATCCAACCCCGGGGCTGCCCGGCCATATCCAATCGCAGGATCGCTTGCATTGGCTCCCACTCACGAACTCAGTGGTTACGCTACTGCAAAACCGCGACAACTACAATCGCCCCGCCCGCTATCCGGTGCGCCGGGGTCAGTTGATCGGGTGGCTGTATACCTCTTTCCTGGCTCCGTGCGTGGGCCGCTGGATGCCGTAGCTGGCCTCGAAGGTGTCCACTTCCAGTGGCCTATCGAAGAAAAAGCCCTGCAGGATGTCGCAGCCCAGTTCCTTGAGTCGCTCGGCGATGGCGCCGTCTTCTACACCTTCAGCCACGACGCGCATGGAAAAGTTGTGTGCCAGGTCAATTACAGCCTTGACGATGGCGTGGTCCTTGCCGCATTCGAGCATGTTCTGGACGAAGCACCTATCGATCTTGATCTCGTCCACGGGCAGATCGCGAAAGTAGGACAGTGAGGAGAAGCCGGTACCAAAATCGTCCAGGGAAATCTTGACCCCGGTATTCCGCAGTCGTGCCAGTTGTTCCAGCATCATGTCCTGCTCATCCACCATAACCCGCTCGGTAACCTCCAGCACCAGTCGCCCCGGCATGACTTCGTAAATATCCAGTGCGTCTGCGACCACGGTCAGGATCTGGTCATCCAGCAACAACTGCGGTGCAATATTCACCGCGATACTCAGTTCCTCGGGCCAGCGTGCCAGTCGTGCCACCGCATTCTTGATGGCCCAGAAGGTCATCGGGCGGATGACTTCGTTGGATTCGGCCACTTCAATAAATTCGCCGGGAGGAATAATGCGGTTATCGCGGGTATGCCAGCGCATCAGTGCTTCTGCACCCGCCAGGGTGTGGTACATGGTGTGAATCTTGGGCTGGTAATAGAGCCGCAGTTCGCCGGCGCCAACGGCGTTCTCCAGGTGTTTCAGCAACTCCCGCTCGGCGTCTGCCCGGGTGACTTCCTCCGGTGTGTACACGTCGAACAGGCGCGAGGTCTTGCGCGCCTTGCGCAGGGCCTTCTTGGCCTGGCGCAGTGCCAGTTCCATGTCCTTTTCGGGATCGTCCACCTGGGTGAAGCCGGCCTTTATGTTCAGTTCAACCGGGTTGCCGAACTGGTAGTGCGGTTCGGCGAACAGGCGCTCCAGTTTGGCGGCGGCGAGTTCCAGTTCACTGCGCGTGGTAATACCCCGGAGCACCACGCAGTAGCTGTTTTCTTCCACCTTTTCCCAGCGGTCCCGGCTCCGCACCCAGTCTTTCAGGCGCTGCTGGAAGGCGCGCTGCAGGTCACCGAAACCCAGTTTGCCGTAGCGATCCATAAGGTCTTCGGCGTCGGCCAGCTCAACCAGCCCCACGACATTGTGATAGGCCGTTCTCATATAAAATACTCTTCACTGTTCACGTCGTAGCTGCCGGGGAGGAGTTCGCGGATGATCCAGCGCTCCATTGGCGATTCCCGGTCCTGGTTGGCGAGGTCGACGATTTCCAGCGGATCCTTGCGCACCTTCTCGCTGTCCAGCACGACCACGATCTCCGGTTTCAGGCGCCGGGTATCGTTCTGGCGGGAAACGATGGCCACTTCATGAGTATTCAGCTCCACCAGTGTGCCAGTGGGGAACAAACCGATGGCCTGGATGAATTGCTCCACCAGGGAGTCCTGGAACTGGGTGCCCTTGCCATCCAGCAATTCCAGCACTGCCTCGTGCGATGTGCGTGCGGGCGCCCAGGGGCGAGGTTTGATCATGGCGTCATAGGTATCGACCAGGCCGGCGATGCGCGCCAGCAGGGGAATGGCGCCGCCGCGCACGCCGCGCGGGTACCCGGAGCCGTCCATGCGTTCATGGTGGTTCTCGATGATCGCCAGAACTTCAAAGCTGATGCGGGTGGACTCCGAAACCAGTTCCGAGCCGACGATAGGGTGGGCGCGAATGATGCGTTTCTGGTCGCTCGAGAGTGCGCCTTCCTGCATCAGCAGATCTGCCGGCAAGCGGGTCATGCCGATGTCACACATGGCGCAGCCCAGGGCCAGGGTTTCCAGCTCATCCTTGTGCAGGCCGATCTGGCGGCCCAGTATGGAAGCCCAGGCCGCCATGGAAATGCCGTGCTCGAAGCGGTAATCGCCGCTCTCCTTCAGGCGTAGCAGTGCGCCAACGGCTTCCTGGTTGCGGAACACCGATTCGATAAGCGGGTTGATCGAGTCCTGCACCACTTCGATGTCGGTGCCGCGCCCGGCACGCAGTGAAGCGAAGACCCTGTCCAGCGCCTGTCCGGCATTGTCGAAGCAGACTCGCGCTTCCGCCATGTCGGCCTTGAGTTCCAGCCGGTCGCGCTTGGCCTCGTTCTCGAAGGTAGGGGCTGTATCCAGTGACGTGAACCTGCGTTGGGCCTTGTACTCGGCATCGACATAGACGTGTTCGACATACCGCGACACATAATGCGCGTCGGCCGGGTCGCGCACCACGAAGCCCTGCAGCGCAAACGGCGTCTCCAGCCAAGGCCGGTCCAGCTCGACAACGAACATGCCGGGCTCCAGACTGGCTGCAGGTATCTTGACCAGACGCATGGTTTTTTTCCCTCAGGGCGCAATAACTGACCCTGAAAGGCTATGTCCAATGCTCGTGCGAGTCGACCTAAGACAATGAAAATGTAAAGATTTTCACCTCGCGGTGGATGAAAATGTGATGCGGTTCGCGTTTGCCGTGCTTATTCGGCCTGCCAGGTGCCGGAGGTGATGACCTGGTCACCACACAGCACCTCGCCAGCGAAGCGGTCCTGCGCATTCACCTCACCGACCCCGGCCGGTGTGCCGGTCATGATGATGTCGCCATCTTCCAGTGTCGTGAAGCGTGCCAGCTCTCCCAGGATGATGTCCGGCGGATAGAGCATCAGCTCAACGCCACCCTGCTGGCGCAACTCGCCATTGATATGCAGGCGCAGGGACAGCTTGTCGGTCCCGTTCTCCAGCCGGGTGAATGGCGAGAACAGGGCGGCGCCGTCAAATGCCTTGGCCCGCTCCCACGGCAGCCCTTTTGCCTTCAGTCTGGCCTGCAGCTGGCGCCGGGTGAGGTCCAGCCCGAAGCCGGCGGCTACAGCGCGGCCCTGTTGCACCAGCAGGGCGATTTCACCCTCGTAGTGCAGCGTTTCCCCGCCTGATCCGGCGTGCAGGGTCTCCCCGATCGCGGAGTTGGGTTTGTTGAACACCACCATCTCTTCCGGGACCTCGTTGCCGAGTTCCTCAATATGCGCCACATAGTTGCGACCGATACAGACAATTTTTGAAGGTGTGACAGCCTTGCCATCAACGAGCACAGTATTCATGCGTGGGCGTTTCCTCGGGTCCGGGCGGCCAGTATACCCGCGCACGCTGGAGCGTCGAGATTCCTGTGCTAGGCTGCTTCAACAAGGCTAAAAAGAACAGGAGGGTGCAAGATGAGTCTGGCAGACGTCAATTGGATCGCGGTACTGGTATCCGCTGTGGCCGCTTTCGTGTTGGGAGGGCTCTGGTACGGGCCGCTGTTCGGCAAGACCTGGCAAGGATTTGTGGGCCTGTCGGATGAGGATCTCGCCAGCAAGGGCCACCCCGCAGTGATCATGGGCAGCGCATTCTTGCTGACCGTGGTGCAGGCTGCTGTGCTGGGTGCGACCCTGCCGGCCGGCGCAGGCGTGGCGGGCGCTGTCGGTCATGCGCTGGTTATCGCTATTGGTTTCGTGGCCACCGCTTTTGCCGTGAACTACCTGTTCTCCCGACATCCGCGGGCGCTGTACGGCATCGATGCGGGTTACAACGTGCTCCAGTTCGCGATAATGGGGGCAATACTCGGCGTTATGGCCTGACCGGGAGTTCAGCCCCGGTCACTGGCGGGCGGTGAAAACACCTCTTCAGGCCGGGCCTGTGCTTCCAGTGAGTAGATACCCTGCCGGGGCTCGACGAAAAGCGCGTTGCAGCTGGCGGTAAGTGCATCGCCGGCATACATTTTGCCCTCCATGAAGGTCTTGCGACCTTCTGCGGAGGTAATGCGGGCTTCCAGCTGAAGGTCGGTGGTCAATGGCGTGCGCTGGTGATAGTCAACGTGAAGATAGCCGGTCATACCCGGCCGTTTGCCGAGTTTCTGTGCAAAACCCATGAACTGGTCGAAAATGGCCGCTACATAGCCACCGTGGACGCTGCCGGGGGGGCCCTCATAGGCCCAGCCGCAGAAACAGTGGCCGTAGGCCACGTCTCCCTCAATGCGCGTGGTCACGGGCGGCGCCAGTGGGTTGCTGTATCCGGCCAGTGGGTTCAGCTCATGGCTGACCTGCCCATAGGAGCCGTGCTCGCCTGACCTGATCCAATCCAGCCGGCCGTAAACCCGCGGCGAGGCGGCGAAATCAGCGGCCGTGGTCTCCAGCTGTTCGGCGATGTCATGCATCTTGGAGGTGTCCGGCGAACTGGTGACCAACACTTCAGTGAGCAGGCGCACTGCCGCTGCTACGCGGCGCTTGGCCTGCCATTCGTCATTGAACGCAGGGGTGATTTCTTCGCTGGCAAAGGGGTTTTTCAGTTCATTCATGCGCAGTTGTCCGCTGTTGACGCGCGCCAGTGTACTGCAAAGCAGGGTCAAGCGTGGTTTAGTTAGTCAGGCTTGCCGCGCTGGCGCTGGCAGACTGCGACAGAGCGCAACTCAGGTCTGCAGCGCTTCCTCGATAAAATCCAGGCGGTCCTGGCCAAAAAACATGTCATCGTCGAGGAAAAAGGTTGGCGCGCCGAAACAGCCGCGTGCAACAGCCGCTTCGGTCGCCTCAACCAGCTTCGCCTTGATCTCGGGGGCCTGGCTGAGCTCAAGCAGTTGCGCGCTGTCGAGGCCCGCTGCCTCGAGGGTGGCGGTGACCACCTGCGGGTCGCCCATGTCTTTCCCGTCCACCCAGATGGCCTTGAACACTGTGTCCAGGTAGGGCGCGAGGCAACCGAGTTGTTCAGCCGCGATGCAGCCTCGCATCAGGTTAAGCGTATTGATGGGGAAGTGCGGGTTGATGTTCAGGGGCACATCGTAGCGGCGGCTGAAACGCGGCAGGTCGTGTTGCAGCATGTAGGCGCCCTTGGCGGGTATTGCCACTGGCGAGGTGTTCGCAGTGGCCTTGAATACTCCGCCCAGCAGCATTGGCCGGTAGTGCACGCTAAGCGGGTAGCGCTGACAGAGCTGCCCCAGGCGACAGTAGGCCAGGTAGGCGGTGGGGCTGCCCACATCAAAATAGAAGTCCAGCTGTTTATTCATGTTGTTCTCCTACCAGCGCTCCATCCAGGGGCGCAGGTCCAGTTCGAATGTCCAGGCGTTGCGCGGTTGCTCGTGCAACATTACATAATTTGCGGCGAGATCGTCCGGGTTAACGATGCCGTCTTTTTCTTTCAGTGCAGCGGCGTCGGCAAAGTTCTCGGCGATCCAGGCAGTGTCTACCGCCGCATCGATGACGATATGGGCCACGTGGATGTTCTGCGGCCCGAGTTCCCGCGCCATGCTCTGCGCCAGTGCCCTGAGGCCGTGCTTGGCGCTGGCAAAGGCCGCGAAGCCGGCAGCACCGCGCACGCTGGCCGTGGCGCCGGTAAACAGTATGCTGCCCCGACCTCGCTGACACATGTAGCGCGCCGCTTCGCGGCCGGTCAGGAAGCCGGCAAAGCAGGCCATCTCCCAGATCTTGGTAAATTTGCGGCTGTCTGTTTCGAGAATTCCCATGGGCACGTTGGCGCCGACGTTGAATACCACCACATCAAGGGCCCCGATTTGCTCCTCTATGCGGGCGAACAGGCCGGTGATAGCGTCCTCGTCGCGCGCATCGCAGCTGAAGGCGTGCGCGGAGTGCCCCGCAGCAGCCAGCGACTTAACCAGAGGTTGCAGTTTGTCGCCGTTGCGCCGGGCACCGCAAACCACAAAGCCATGTTCGGCAAACTTGCGCATGATCGCAGAGCCGATAGCATCACCCGCGCCCACTACCAGGGCCACACGGTCAGTCATGCTGGCTACTCCCACTCCAATTCCAATTTAGAACTAAATATAGCGGGCGTCGCTGCCAGCGCAAGTGAGGCTAGCGTATTGGCCCGCGACTGTGGGTGGTGCGCTGGCGGTGGACGCCAGGGGGATCACCCTCAGGGCCCAGCAATTTGCGCTCCAGAAACTCATAGATATCGCGGCTGAGAACATTCCGTCCTACCGGTGTCATGGACAGGAACGGCTGCCAGTGATTGTAAGGGTAGAGTATCCGCTCCGGCTTGCCGGTGGCCTCGTACAGGGCTGCGCGGGACGCGGCGGGAATACAGTCATCCTTGCTACTCTCAATGATCAGCGTGTTTTCTGCCCGATAGCGGCCGCGCCAGCGCCAGGGATCACCGTCACGCAACTTGTCGCGGAAAAACGCCCGGTACTCGTCCTGGGTCCAGCCGAGGCTGTCGCTCACCTGCTTGCGCATGTATTCCACAACCAGGTTGCACTCCGCCATCATGTCCCCCGGCCGCGCGCCGCCCAGCACATACACGGCGGTGTGTATGCGCGGATCGTTACCGGCCACGTTGGCGCCCACCAGTGCGCTCATGGAAAAACCGATAATGCCGATGCGACTGCTGTCTATTTCCGGGCGTGTTTCGGCCCAGTCAATCAGCCGGCGCGTGTCGATAGCGACGGCGCGGAAGCGATCTGCAGAGGTTTCCACCGCCTGGTTGAAGGCGGTTTCGTCGTCGATGTCGGCCAGTTCGAACCAGTCGAACAACGGGCCATCGCCCTGCATCCACAGGATGTTGGCGCCACCTTTTGAATGGCTCGCGAAGCCGTTGGCGATAACCGTGGACGGGAAAGTGTGGGTGGCCCAGATCGGTAACACGATAAGCAGTGGCTTTTTGCCGCTGGTGCTACTGCGGAAGTAGCGGGCATCAACCTGGTTCCCGGGCTGTCCGTTTTTTTCACTGGAGTCGAAACGCAGCCCCTCTACCCGGTATCCGGGAATCTGCTGGAAGGGGAGGGCATAGAATTCGGGTTCCGGTGTGGGCGCGCTGTAGTGGTAATAGCCGGTGTCGAGGCTGGCATGGACAGTGTGGGCAACCGGGGAGCCGTCGTAGGCCTGGTGCTGGTGCGCCGTACAGGCACTGAGCAGGAGTAGCAGCACCAGTCCGAGGCCGACGTGACCCGCGCAGTGTGATCTGCGCGGCGTTGCGCGGATGCACCGGCGATTGGCGGGCCTGCTGTTGCTGTGGAATATCAATGCGTGTGAGACCCGACTGGCCGGGGCTTCCCCTGTTGACTGTGCGTGGACATTATAGACGCGGTGGCAAAGGGGTGCGAAGGCACGGCCCTGTCGGCTTTTCGCCGGGCAATGCCATCAGTTACACTGGGTGCGATAAAAATACCTTAAGGGGACAGCATGTACGATATCGCCCGCACGGTTTCCAGGGTGGCCAATGAGACCTACAGCCATAGCCGCCGGATTATGCCGCCACAGCCCTGGTGGGAGCACCTGGAAAGCAGTTTTCACAAGTTCCCCGACGATTTCGAACTGGATCTGCGTACCGAACTGACCGTGGATGCGACCGCCGTGGGCGACCTGCTGCTGCGCACTACCGGCGCGGGCATGCTCAATGCACTGGCGCTGCCGAGCAGCCTGCAGCCGATGCAGTTGCAGCGCGATGCCCAAATGCGCCCCTATTACCAGCGCAAGGCCAACAAGGCCGACGCCGATGCTTTTTTCAAACGTCCCAACTCATCGCGGGTTGAGGTGAAGGAGTCCAGCGCGGGGCTGTTCCGCTTCAGGCCGAAAGACGGCACCTGTCGGCTGCTGAGTTTCGACAGTCCGTTTAAACCGGTGAACCCGAAGATGCGCGACAAGTATCCACGGCAGAAGCGCAATATGCGGGCGGTGGCGCAGCACTGGCGACATAATGATGGCCCGCGCCCGACCATCGCGGTGATACACGGGTTTATGGCGGACCCATACTGGCTGAATCGCATGTTTTTTGCGCTGCCATGGTTTTATCAGCAGGGCTACGACATTCTGCTGTATACGCTACCTCATCACGGCAGGCGGCAGTCGCGCCTGTCCCCGTTCAGTGGCCACGGTTTCTTCGCCAATGGTACCGCGCACATCAATGAGTCCTTCGCCCACGCCGTGCATGACTTCCGCATATTCCTGGACTACCTCGAGTCCGAGGGGGTGAGCAAGGTCGGGGTAACGGGTATCAGCCTCGGTGGTTACACGTCGGCCCTGTTGGCTTCAGTGGAGGAGCGCCTGGAATTCGCCATTCCCAATGTGCCGGTGGTGAGCCTTGCTGACCTGGTGCTGGAGTGGTTTCCCCTGAACCTGTCGATCAAGGCGATGCTGAAAGCAACCGGCACCAGCGTGCGCGATATCAGGCACGAACTGGCCGTGCATTCGGCGCTGACCTATCAACCCAAACTGCCGCGTGAGCGCCTGATGGTGATCGCCGGGGCGGGCGACCGGCTCGCGCCGCCCAAGCATGCCAGGTTACTCTGGGACCACTGGGAGCGGCCGCGCATTCACTGGTTTCCGGGTAACCACCTGGTCCACCTGGACAAGGGCAAATACCTCAGGGAAATGGCTGCCTTCATGCGTGAGATCGGCTTCAACCGGATGTAAATGGTGTGCAGCCGTGTTGTCATTCCCGCGCAGGCGGTGGGTCGCTATCACGGAATCCAGAGGATTCAGCCATTTAACTGGATCCCCGCCTGCGCGGGGATGACCTGGAGAGCCCGAAGCGACTAGTTCGGCTCTCGACTGAATCCCGCGGAGGCGGACCACCACCCATGCGGGAATGACGGTTGCGGTGCAGTACTCCGGTTTGCGGACGGTTACTGTTTGGACCTTGGGCGCGGAGTGAGCGCTAACTGACGAGACAGGGCAACCAGGCGCCCACTGCTGTCCCAGATTTCGCCGTCTTCCTCCAGTACGCCGCCGGTGACGAAGCGTGTGCTGAATTTGCAGCGCAACCAGCCCGGCTCGGGTACGCCGCGCACCTGCGTGGTCATCTCCAGTGTCGGCACCCAGGTCATCGGCAGTTTGGCGTTGAACACGGTAGGTGGGAAGGCGTCGGCTATCAGCATGAGGGCAAAAGCGTCTGCCGGTTCGTCTTCCAGGAGTCGAATCCAGCCGCGTACCACCGGTTGCCCGCTGGGTTGGCCACTGGAGAAGCCGGCGTCTTCCGGGTGCAGCCGCATATCCACCTGGCCCATCATCGGCGGCGGGAAGCCGCGCTCGTGAGGCACAACGCGTACACATTCATCCGGGGGCGGCAGTGTCGGTGGTTCTGCGTCAACCAGTACCTCACCGTCCACATTTTCGACATCCCCGAAGCTGCCCAGCAGTTCGATAATCTGCTTGTCCGGCCCGTGCATCGACGCGCGCACCGTAGTGAACGTGCGACCCTGCTTGATCACGTGGGGCGTTACGGAGATGTCGCCGACCTTGCCCGGTGACAGGAAGTGCGCGGTGACAGACACGGGATGTGGGCGGCTCGCGTCCGCCATGGCGCGCGCGCCAATCGCCATCAGGTAGCCGCCGTTGGCGTTACCGCGGATATCCCAGCCGGGCCGGATTTCGCCCACGTAGTGGTCGCCCGCCAGGCGCACCGCTGAATCCTTGCTGAACTTCATCACATTGGTCCTTGTCGCGTGCAGGGTTCTACTTTGAAACCATATTTCCGGCAGGTCAAATAGCCGCCCTGGCGCGCCGGTAGCGGTAAATCGACAGGCCACTACTTGCACCCAGCACGATGGCGCAGCCAATGAGCTTGTTGGGGGTGACTTCCTCACCCAGGAAAATCACGCTGCCCACCAGGGCGCCCGGGAGGTACAGGTAGTAGATCATGCTTGAATAAATTGCAGGCAGTTCCGTGCTCGCCTTTACCCACAACCCGTGGGACACCACCGTACACAGCAGTCCCAGTACCAGTAGCTGGTAAATGTCGGTGCGCGACAGATCCCAGTTTGCCTCGCCCCAGAACGGCAGGAACACCACCAGCGCAAAAAAGAACTGTGCCCAGGTGCGCTCGAGTGTGCCGACCGCCCGCGCTCGCTGGTGCAACAGGGGCATGGCCGCATAAAGCAAGGCGCTGAACAGTCCCACCGCGATACCCAGCGCAGTGTGGTTACCAAGGGAGAATTCCGGTGCCACGATGATGCAGCCGACAAAACAGGCCAGGATGGCCAGCCACTCTACCGGGGTAACGCGCTCACCATTGAAAATATAGGCCAGCACCAGGTACTGGCCGCTGTAGGTGATGATGGTAAGGGCGGCGATAGCGGCGGTGGCCAGTTTGATACTCATGAAATACGTCAACCAGTGCAGCCCGAAAACAGCGCCGATAACAAGCAACTGTAACCACTGGGTCGCTGACAGGCGCCGCAGGCGGTGGCGCAGCAGGATTACCGGCGTAAACGCCAGCACGGCAATACCGAGCCGGGCGATGCCCACGGCGTACTCGTTGGCCGCGGTAGACTTCACCAGCACAGGCACCGCGGACATGGTCAATACGGCGATGACACCGGTGAGTATGAGTTTTGCCTGTGGCATGGTGAGTCGGCGTCGCCGTTGCGCTGGGGGGTCGATGATAGCGCGCCCGCACAGCGGGGCAAGGGGAATGTCCTGACTACATGCCAGTGAATGGTTTACTACTGCCACGGCGGCCCTATACTCGGGTGCGAAGCAAGCTAACGAAAGACCTGGAGACTGCCATGACCCTGACCATTACGCCCAGCGGGCAGGCCTGTGGTGCGGAGGTGCGGGGAGTCGACCTGTCGCAGCCACTGAGTGCGCAGCAGGTGTCGGCCATCCGCGAGGCCTGGTTGCAGCACCTGGTGCTCGCCTTCCCGGAGCAGCAGCTCAGTGATGACGATCTCGAACGCTTCACCCTGTATTTCGGCCCATTCGGTGACGACCCGTTTATCGCGCCGGTGCCCGGTCGCGAGCACATCATTGCCGTGCAGCGCCGGGCGGATGAAACCACCTCCATTTTCGCCGAGCAATGGCATACCGACTGGAGTTTCCAGGCGCAGCCGCCACAGGGCACCTGTCTCTACGGCATTACCATTCCGCCAGAGGGCGGAGATACCCTGTTTGCCAACCAGGTCAGCGCACTGGCGCAGATGCCCGCCGCCATGCGCGCAAAGCTCGCCGATAAACAGGCCGTGCACTCTGCCGTGCTGGGCTACTCCCCGGACGGTGTGTTCGGCGAGCAGGACCGTGACTCCGGACGCAGCATGGACATTCGCCCGTCCGCCGAGGCCGCGGAGACGCACCTGCACCCCCTGATCCGCACCCACCCGGAGACGGGACAGCGAGCTATTTATGGCACCATCGGCTACATCATCGGTCTTGATGGCGTAGAGGGGGACGAGGAAATGGCGCTGCTGACGGAACTGCACGACTGGCAGACCCGAGAACAATTCCAGTATCGGCACCGCTGGCAGCCCGGCACGCTGCTGATGTGGGACAACCGTAGCGTGTTGCATCGCGCCACCGGCGGCTACGAAGGCCATGATCGATTGTTGCACCGCACCACCATCGGGGCTGCCTGAGCTTATCAGTGCAGCGCGATCTTTACAGGGGAACAGCAGAGCTGATGGCAGAGCAACAGGCAACAGGGATGGATGCATTCACCCGGCGTTATATCGCGATACTGGCAGGGGCCGTTCTGGTCGGCCTGCTGTGGTGGCTGCTAAGTGGCGATTCCCGCGTCAGTGAACTCAACGCCGGCCTGGCTGACGACGCTACCATCTCAGCGTATCCCTACCCGTTCCGGGTGTTGTCACTGGAGAACGGTGTCGCCAGAGTGAGCAGCCCGCGCTCCGCGCAGATGTCAGCGATCCAGGGCCTGCGCATCCTGTTCCCGGAACTGGTCAATGCCAGCGCTATCTCACCCGAGATGATGGCAGCGCAGGAGCAACTGGCTGCGGTGCAGTCCCGCGTCGGCACGGTCGTTGGCGAGCACCCCGACGTGGCCCGTGTACAGTGGGTCCTCGATGAGACCTGGCTGGCGCGTCACGGCGTGTATGTGCAGTAGCGAGGAAGCGGGATGAAGGTATTTGGTATCACCGGGTGGAAAAATAGCGGCAAGACAACGCTGGTGGCAAGCCTGGTTGAGCACCTCAACGGGAGAGGCCTGCGCGTCTCTACCATAAAGCACGCCCATTGTGACTTTGATATCGATAAGCGGGGCAGCGACAGCTACCTCCACCGCGCCGCAGGTGCGCAGCAGGTTCTGCTGGCGTCCAACCGAAGGTGGGCGCTGATGAGCGAACTGCGCGATGATGCGGAACCGGAGTTGCCGGACCTGTTGGCGCAGATGCAAGCGGTTGACCTGGTCATTGTTGAGGGCTTCAAAATGGGCGACCAGCCAAAAATCCAGGTGGTCAGGCCACAGAACAACACAGAGGTGCTGCCGATGGATGCGCAGCCAATCGTCGCTATCGCCAGCGATGAAACCGTTGATCCGGCCACGTACAACTGTACCGGGCCGCTGCTGCCGTTGAATGATGTGCCTGCCATCGCCGATTTCATCCTCGCCTATTGTGATATTGAAGTAGGTCAGTAATCGGCATTTCGGCTGACCTGTGTCATTGCCCTTAAGGGTGACTTTTGGCAGTGTTTGAAGAATGCGTAAGACTAGCGAACTCATATGGCAGGATACCCAACATCAGGAGTTGTTCGCGATACTGGATGACCTGGGCCGGGCTGGCTCTGGCGCGGATGTCATTAAGCGTTTGCAACTGTATACGGAAACGCATTTCACCCTGGAAGAGCGCTACATGGAGATGCTGAACTACCCGGGAATCGCAGTACACCGAAAAGCGCACGATGATTTCCGTGAAGAAATCTCGTTGTTGGCACGCGAGGGTGATGCGTTTGACGACGACTTCCGCAAGCTTGTTTCCACCTACCTAAGCGAATGGCTCAAACTGCACGTATTTGGAATTGACAAGAAGCTTGAGGAATTCATTCTTCAGTCAGCGTGCAAGTAAACGCCTCAAGCTGGCTCGGTTTCTCCTTTCTTTATCCAGTCCTGAAGCGTTTTTCACCGTTATTTCTACACTTGATCCGCATCAATGGTCGCGGCCTGTTCACATGCTAGGGTGCAGTGGCGAGTTGAAATACCCGACAGCGTTTATAGGGTAATTGGCCGGCAGCCAATCACTGCGGGCCCAGGGAGTTTGATATGAATATGTTGCTCAAAGCGGTTGTTCTGGGTTTGGCTATCGCCGCTCTTGCTGCCTGTGGCAAGGACCCAAAAAGTGCGGCCGGATTCACATTACCGGAAGGGGATGCCGAGCAGGGCAAGGCGAATTACATCGCGTTTGGCTGCAATGCCTGTCACCAGCATAGCGAGGTGCCGCAACTGCAGTCGCCCCTCGCTGACCAGGTATCCATCAAACTGGGCGGAGAAACCGCGCGAGTGCGGACCTATGGCGAATTGGTCACGTCGGTGATCAACCCATCTCATCGCATCGCCAAACACAAGCCAGGGGCTGTTGACGCTTCCGGTGAGTCGACGATGGTGACCTTCAACGACGTCATGACGGTTACCCAGATGATCGACCTGGTTGCCTTCCTGCAGCAGAGCTACGAGTTAAGCCCCTATCGCCACACGGTCTACCCGGTTTACTGGCAGCCTGAGGTCAAGGGCAAATAAACCCGCCCGCGCCGGACTGAGCTGAGGTCGGCGGATCGCGCTAGTTGGCCCACCACAGTACCAGTACGGCGATCAGCAGCGACAACCAGAAAAACGACAACGCCTTCCAGAAGAACACCGTATCGGCAGCGCCCTCGGGGGTTCGTCCCGCTTTGATGAATTCCGGGTTGGGATGCTGCAGGTCATAGATGAACGCGTCCAGGGTGTCGTAGCGCAAGTCGGGGTCGTTACAACAACCCTTCTGTAACGCCTGGTCGAACCAGACGGGGATGATATCGCGGTGTTCGAAGCTGGGCGTGTACTCCAGTTCATAAAATTCCTGCAGCGTCTTGCAGCGCTCCATTTTGTTGCCGTAGGGCAGCTGTCCCCCGGTAAACATCTCGTAGGCAATTACGGCCAGCGAGTAGATATCACCCTTGACATAGGTATTGATGCCGAAGCGGTAGGAAGGGTCTGCATAGTCCAGCGTGCCCAGAGCAATTTCCCGCTCGAAGGGGTTGAAAATCTCCTGCAGGCCGGGGGCATACACAGCGCCAAAATCGACAATCTTGATTTTTCCATCCGGCAGGATCATGACGTTTCCGGGCTTCAGGTCCTGATGCACGATCTGTTGTTCGTGCATGGCCGAAAGTCCGGCGGCGATATCGAGAATAATTCTGGCAACAGCGCTGGGTCGCGGTTCAGGATTTTCAGCAATCCATTGTTGCAGAGTGATGCCCGGTACCTTTTCCATCAGGTAATAGAGAAAGGTTTTGCGCCCGTTGCGCGGCGTAATAATACGCACCACCCGCGGGTCGCTGATGCGGCTGCCTATCCACTCTTCGGCTATAAACCGCTCGATGTAAGCGGGGTCGTCGACGTAGGAAGCAGAGGGCGTCTTCATCACCAGCTCTTTGCCGGTGGTTTCGTCACGGACGACGTACAACTGGGAGCGTTCGCTGGCCCACAGCTCTTCGAGTACCTCGTAGCCATCCAACTTGAGACCGGGATACAGCTCCGGAGGAAAAGGCAGCCTGGTAAGGCGTTCGCTGAAGTCAGCCTTTTCCTCAACGCCCAGATTGTCGACCCGCAACACGCAGGCACTGAGATTGTCGTCGCTGCCGGCTTCCAGTGCCTGTTCAATCAGCAGGCGACAGGCCTCATCCGGATTATCCCGGTGTTGGTCAACTATGGATTTGATTGTCTCGTCGTCGACAAAATCGTGTATACCGTCGGAGTCGATGTAGAAAATATCGCCCTGCTGCACCTCCACCGTACTGCAGTCGATGTTCAGTGTGGTGTCCATGCCCATGGCGCGGATCAGATACTGCTTTTCGTCGGAAATGCTGGCAACGTGGTCCCGCGTCAATTGCTCGAAACGGCCGTCCGCGGAGAGCCGATAGATACGACTGTCGCCAGCGTGAAACAGGTAGGCGAGGTGCGACTTGATGACGACGAGGCTGAGGGTACAGATATAACCCCTGGATTCATCGGGCATGTGGCGCCCGAGGTCGTAAAGCTCACGATTGAGCGCGGCGAGGGTTTTCTGTACCGCGTGTTTGACACTCCAGAGCTCAGGCGTCTGGAAGTAATCCTTCAGTACGACTGCTACTGACCTTTGCGCCGCTTCACGGCCCGCCTCTGCGGAGCTGACGCCGTCGGCAACAACGGCAACCGCGCCTTTACTGGCGAGGAGCGCATCTTCGGGAATCAGAAAGCCCACTGCGTCTTCGTTGAGCTGTTTCTTGCTGCCCTTGTCCGTCCGGGCGGCGAAGCTTGCGCTGAACTTGTGAGCACTTTCCAAGGCATCAGCCCCCGATCTGGCCGGCCCGCGCGAAGTGGGCCGGTATGGGTCTACTCAGGTCACATCAATCAGTTGCACGGTACCATCGGGCAGCACCTCGGTCATCTTGCCCCTGGGTTCGTCGAGGAACATCACCAGTGCGAACACTACACCTGCGGAGGCGGCAATGACGAGGAAGAAGGTGCTGTAGTCCACGAAGGAAAGCACGGTGAGGTAAGTCACCGCACCGACGTTACCGTAAGCGCCCACCATGCCGGCGATCTGCCCGGTCATGCGCCTTTGCACCAGGGGCACCATGGCAAACACGGCACCCTCACCGGCCTGCACGAAGAACGAGCAGCTCATCGTGGCCATCACCGCCAGTGGTATCCACCAGCCGCCATCTATCTGACTGAGCAGGAAGTAGCCCGCAGCCAGTCCGCAAATCAGCACGATCATGGTCTTGCGACGGCCGAAGTGGTCGCTCATCCAGCCGCCCGTAGGCCTGGCAACAAGGTTCATGAAGGCAAAGCCGGAAGCAAGCAGGCCGGCTTTTACCGGGTCAAGCCCCTCAAAGGTTTCGAGGAAGAACAGCGGCAGCATTGACACCACCGCCAGTTCAGAGCCGAAGGTCGCAAAGTAGGACCAGTCCAGGATCGCCACCTGCTTGAACTTGTAGCGCTGCATTTCCGGCACGCCTTCCTTCAGGTGTTCGTAGTTCACTTTCCATATCTGACTGGTCTGGAACAGGTAGAGCGCGAACAGGCCGGCGTAGATGCCATAGCAGGCATTGTCGGTCAGCAGCCCCAGGTTAGACGGCGAGAGTTTCCAGGTAAGCACGGCGAGGGCAACGTACATCGGGATATTCATTGCCAGCAGGAACCAGAAATCACCCCAGTTGCTTACCTCGAGCCCACCAGATTTCTTTGGCTTGAAGTAGGTCGACCCCTTGGGAGTGTCACGTACATTGATGTAATAGATCACGCCGTAGATGGCAGCGATGACGCCGGTGAGGCCAATGGCGTAGCGCCAGCCATCTTCCCCGCCGAACAAAAGCGCGATAGTCGGTAGGGTCATGGCGCCGGCGGCTGATCCGAAATTACCCCAGCCGCCATAAATGCCTTCGGCGAGGCCCACCTGTTTGGCGGGGAACCACTCGCCCACCATGCGGATGCCAATCACGAAACCGGCACCGACAAAGCCCAGCAGGAAGCGGAATATCGCCAGCTGTTCGTAGCTGTTGGCGGTGGCAAACAGTACGCACATAAACCCGGACAGTATCAGCAGTCCACTGTACACATGACGGGGCCCAAACTTGTCTACCAGTATGCCGATTACGATGCGTGCAGGAATGGTCATGGCGACGTTGAGAATCATCAGGGCCTTGATCTGTTGCCCGCTGAGGTCGAACGCCTCTTTGATAAAGGCCAGCATCGGCGCGTGACTGAACCAGACCACGAAAGTGAGGAAAAATGCGAACCAGGTGAAGTGCAGCGTCCTGATACTCGGATTCTTCAGATCCGTTAGCGGTATACGATGCTCGGACATCATTTATGCTCCCAATGGAAAAAATCTGGCTGCAATATATTTTTTCAGCGGGACAGGGATGTTGATGTAGATCATGTGGCGTTTGCAGCCGGCAATGCGAGCACCGCGCAGCTACCACTAAAGGAGTAGTGTTGTACTTGCGGAAAAACGTATTGCTGACAGCGTGTTAGCGTTCGGATGCCAAAGAAAAAACAGCGATGAGCGCAGGCCGCTGTTTTTGGTGGTAGTGGCCCGACGGCGGGCTATTTCTGTTGGTCGACCATCCACACCGCGGCTTCCACGCGAGAGCGGAAGCCGAGCTTCTTCAGCAGGTGCTTGACGTGTACCTTGACCGTGGATTCGGCGATGTCCAGGCGCCGGCCAATCAGTTTGTTGCTGAGCCCCTCGGCAATGTATTTGAGTATCTGCAGTTCGCGACGGGTCAGTTGGTTGAGGTCCTGTTGTTGCTTGTCCTGGCGAAAGGAGGAGGCCAGAATCTCGGTCAGCTGTTCGCTCAACACCATCTTGCCGGAGCAGGCCTGGTGAATGCTGTCTACCAGCAGCTCGGGTTCAGAGTCCTTGAGCAGATAACCGTCGGCGCCGGACTTCAGTGCGGCTATGACGTCGGCGCGATCGTCGGACACCGTGAATACAACGATGTGCGCGGCGATGCCGGCGTCGCGCAGGGTGGAAAGGGTTTCGATACCGTCCATACCGCGCATGCTCAGATCCAGCAGTATCAGGTCCGGGTCCAGTGCCTGGGCCATCTTCACCGCGTCGTTGCCATTAGCCGCCTCGCCGATCACTTCGAGTCCATCTTCCAGTTCCAGCAACTGGCTGACGCCCTTGCGCAGCAGAGGATGATCATCCACCAGGAGGATAGTGTTTACCGCTTCAACCATCGCTTTGTCTCTACCGGTCCTCGTTGTGCTCAGTGATAGGCGACGCCCGTCGCCGCGGGCACACGCAATTGTACACGGGTGCCGCCGCAATCGCGCACGCTATATTCAAGACTGCCCTCCAGCCGTTGGGCGCGCTCACGCATCGTATATAGCCCGTAATGGTGCTCCTTCTCCGGCTGCTCGGGTATGCCCACACCGTTGTCATCAATAGTGAAAACAAGGTCACCAGTGCTACCTTGCTCACAGCGCAGGGCAATTGTGCTGGCGCCGGCGTGCTTCACCGCGTTGTTGAGAGCCTCCCGTACCATGTGCAGTACATGGATATCACCGTTGGGTCCCAGGCTGGCACTCTCGATGTTGTACTCCAGCGTTACCCGGGCGGGGCTCTGCTCGTCGAATTCCTGCACCGCGTGCTGTAGCGCCGTGCGCAGGTCTGGGGCGTCCAGCTTGACCCTGAAGGTGACGAGCAATTCCCGGAGATGCTTGTAGGCGGCGTTGATGCCCTCCTGCAGATCGGCGATGGCTTCGTCGACCCGCTCCTTCTGAAAGTCTCCATCGACGAGTTTTTTAAGGCGGGCGGTCTCCATCTTCATGTACGACAGTGACTGCGCCAGTGAGTCGTGCAATTCCCGCGCTATGGTACTGCGCTCTTCCAGCAGCATAACCCGGTGTTCCTGTCCCAGGTTGCGATGGAAGGCAAAGGATGTTGACAGGGTTTCGGCGACCGTGTTGAGGAGCTGGTTCTGCCAGGGTAACAGTTTCTCGCCCTCGTGCGGCTTGATGTACAGGAATCCGTAGTTGTCATTACGACTGCCGATCGGCAGTGAGATACCCGGCGTGTGGGATTTTTCCAGATGCGCAGGGGATAGCGCACAGACGGCGCAGTCGCCGTTGCAGTGGTTCTCCTCCTCGGCACTGGTACCGAGGTGGTTGTAATTGAGGTAGTTGGGCTCGGCATTCACGCAGAGGTTGATGGTTTCTACGTTGGCAACCTTCTGCAGTTCCGAGAGGAATACCCGCAGCAGTCTCTCATCATAGGGGCTGGAGGAGATTTCCCGCGAAGTCTTGTAGAGAAAATACAGTGCCTGGTTGGAGCGATGCAATTCCCGGGTACGCTCCTCAACCTGAACTTCAAGGGTTCGATACTGCGCCTGCAAGCTGGCGGTCATGGTATTGAATGAGGCAGCGAGTACACCCAACTCGTTTTCCGGGTAGTGGCTTACGCGGTGACTGAGGTTACCGCGCTCCACGTCCTCGGCCGCTTTGACCAGCCTGCGCAATGGAATCACGAAATTGTTGTCTGCGCGCATGATCAGGTAAAGCACGATAAACACGATAAGGAAAATACTAATCGCCTCGGTCATGCCCAGCAGTTCGATCTTGCCTTCGTTCTCGCGCTGCAGGTGGGTCACCATGGTGTCGATGTCCGCCACCCAGCGGTCCAGTTCACTGTTGTAGCGGGTGTAGCTGTCCTGCCAGGAAAGCCCGCCCTGCAGTGTCGCCTGTAGCAGGGGTGACATACTGAGTTGCCAGTTGTCGCGAACTTGTTGGTAGCTCTTGCTCAGTGGCACGTTGTTGGCGTCGTGGACGACCAGGGGAATGATTGACGTGCCGAGTTTTTGCGCAAATTCGTCCATTTCCGCGGTGAGTTGCTGCAGTGTCTCTTTTTCGCGGCCCAGGGCGGCCAGCGCCAGATGATTGCTGATGCGATAGGACTGCATGCGCAATGAGCCGGCGAGGTTTATCGCCTCCGCATCGTTCTGGGTATTGACGGTCACGTAGACCGACAGGCTCATGCTGGCCAGGGCCATACCGGCGATCACCGCCATGGCCAGAAATACCTGAAAAATTACTGAGCGGTAGATCCGCTTCCCTGTAAGGGGCATTTATCCATCCTCGCTGGCCGTCTACCACCAATAACTCGAACTCCCCTCGGAGCTGGACAGGTATAGGGCTGGCAATCCGTATCTGACTGTTATTTAAGAATAAAAACAAAAACAGGCAACTACTACCTTGGGGGTAATTTGCGCCGTTGCCGTGTGTCACTGGCGTTGGGCGCTTGATCCAGATCAACCCTCGGCATGGGGAAGATATTAGTTTATGCGTCGACAGATTGAAATTGACTATGACGACCAGACGCCAACAACAGCAAGTTTCCCTTACCGCCAGCACCGTGGCTTTTGCCGCGTCGTTTGCTGCATGGACCCTGTTTTCGATTCTCGGCCTGGAAATTCGCGAGCAGTTGCAGCTCAACTATACCCAGTTTGCGCTGTTGCTCGTGGCCCCGATCCTCAGTGGCGCGTTGGCGCGCCTGCCCTCCGGCATACTGGCGGACATCTATGGCGGCCGCCGGGTGATGTTCCTGGAAATGGCCATCGTCGGCGTGGCGTTGCTGTTCTATCCGCTGGCTAGTGTTTACTGGCACTACCTGTTGTTCGGCGTGGTCATCGGCCTGGCTGGCGCGACATTTTCCGCCGGCATCGCATTTGTTTCGTCCTGGTATGACAAGCGGCGGCAGGGAACAGCGATGGGCATATTTGGCGCCGGCGATGCAGGCGCCGCCATTACCAATCTGGTCGCGCCGCTGGCTGTTATCCAGTTTGGCAGTGACTACGTGCCGGTGGCATACGGCGCGGTACTGTTGTTCACTGCCGTGACGTTCCTGTTTCTCAGCAGCGAAGATCCGATTCACCAGGCGCAGGCCAAAGTGTCGCGCCCTCTCGCCGAGGAGTTGGCCCCGCTCGGCAAGCTGCGGGTCTGGCGTTTCGGCCTCTATTACTTTTTCGTTTTCGGGGCATTCCTTGCCCTCACCCTCTGGCTGCCGCAATTCTATGTGGAGCAGTATGGCCTGGACCTGAAAGCCGCATCCTTCGCCACCCTCCTGTTTACCGTGCCCGCGGCGTTGGTGCGCGCGCTGGGGGGTTGGTTCGCGGATTATTTTGGTGCTCGCACTATCAACTGGATGGTGTTCTGGATCTGCCTGGTCTGCCTGTTCTTTCTGTCTTATCCGCCGACCACCATGACCATCCATGGTATCGAAGGCGACCTGTCACTGAATATTGCAACGCCGATGTGGTTATTCACCGCGCTGGTGTTCGTGATGGGCGTGGCTATGGGCTTTGGCAAGGCCAGCATCTACAGAATCATTTACGACTACTTCCCGGGGCATATGGGTGCCGTGGGAGGGGCGGTAGGCATGATCGGCGCACTGGGCGGTTTCGCGCTGCTGCTCCTGTTTGGCGCGGCCAACGACATCACCGGTATTCGCACCTCATGCTTCATGCTGCTTTATGGCGGCCTGGCGGGCTGCATGATCCTGATGCATTTCGCCATTAAGCGCGACGAGTTTCGCCAGCGCTATGCGCAGGCCCAGGCCGACGAATTTTTATCCCTTTAGTGCATAAAGGAAAACAGAGGAAAGACTATGTCTGATATCAAAGAGTGGAACGTCGAGGACGACCAGTTCTGGGAGTCGACCGGCAAGAAGGTTGCCAATCGAAACCTGTGGATTTCCATACCCAGCCTGTTATGTGGTTTTGCGGTGTGGCTGTACTGGGGCGTGATCACTGTACAGATGCTGAACATCGGGTTTCCGTTCGCCAAGTCGGAACTGTTCACCCTCATGGCAATAGCGGGCCTCACCGGCGCAACCCTGCGCATTCCCAGCAGTTTTTTCATCCGCCTGTTTGGTGGTCGTAACGCCATCGTCTTCACCACTGCGCTACTGATGTTGCCAGCCCTGGGTGCGGGTATCGCACTGCAGGACAAGAACACGCCGCTCTGGGTATTCCAGCTGCTGGCGCTGCTCTCGGGCTTTGGCGGCGGTAACTTTGCCTCCTCCATGTCCAACATCAACTTCTTCTTCCCCAAGCGCCAGCAGGGCCTGGCGCTGGGCCTGAACGCTGGTCTGGGCAACTTCGGTGTGACCACCATGCAGATTCTGGTGCCGCTGGTCATGACCTTCGGGCTGTTCGGTGCGCTCGGTGGCGATTCCATGACCCTGCAACAGACCTCGGGCACCCTCATCGGCAAAATCCCCGAGGGCACTGAAACCTATATCCAGAACGCCGGTTTCGTCTGGTTGTTGTTCCTCGTACCCCTCGCCTTTATCGGCTGGTTTGGCATGAACAACATCCGTACCGAGGAAGTCTCTCCCGATATTCCTTCGGCTCCTGTCGGGTTCGCACTGATGTCCGGCATGCTGCTGATCGGCTTTGTCATGGCCGCCATTGGTCTCTGGCTGATGCTGCCGGAGGCGGCCAACGGGTCCGGATTCGGCGTGCCCAAGGAGGTCGTACTGGTGCTGGTTATTGCCGGTACGGTACTTGCACTGAAGATGCTGCCCGGCCAGATCAAGGGCAATTTGCAGCGTCAGTACAAGATCTTCAACAACAAACACACCTGGGTGATGAGCATCATCTATACCATGACCTTTGGCTCGTTCATTGGCTTCAGCGCTGCCTTTCCGCTGGCGATCAAGGTGATATTCGGCTACCAGCACATCATGGTGGAAGGGGTGATGACGCATGACACCGTCAATGTTAACGGCCCCAGCGCCCTGATGTTTGCCTGGATGGGGGCGTTTATCGGGGCCCTGATTCGACCTGTGGGTGGCTGGATTTCGGACAAGGTCGGTGGTGCGCTGGTTACCCAGATCTGCTCCGCGGTGATGGTCGGCAGTGCCCTCGGCGTAGCCTACTACATGAAGGCCGCATATAACTCCGCGACACCGGAAGAGTTCTTTGTGCCCTTCCTGGTTCTGTTCCTGCTGCTGTTTGCCGCGACCGGCATCGGCAACGGTTCCACGTTCCGTACCATCGCCATGGTGTTCCCGAAAGAACAGGCCGGTCCCGTGCTGGGATGGACATCGGCAGTAGCCGCCTATGGCGCCTTCTACATTCCCAAAGTTATCGGTGAGCAGATCAAGGCCACCACACCGGAAGTCGCCCTGGTTGGATTCGCAATTTTCTATGCAATTTGCCTGGTTATTAACTGGTGGTTCTACCTGCGCAAGAGCGGCGAATTCTACAACCCGTAGTACGAAGCAAGATTAACGCCGGGGCTTGCGAGCGTCGGCCAAAACACGAGAGAGAGTAAAGCCATGAGTCATTTTCTTGATCGACTGCAGTTTTTCAAGAAGACCCGGACCGGAGAGTTTGCCGACGGGCACGGTGAGACACGCAACGAGAACCGCGAGTGGGAGAACAGCTACAGACAACGCTGGCAGCACGACAAGATCGTGCGATCCACCCACGGCGTAAACTGTACCGGCTCCTGCAGCTGGAAGATCTACGTCAAGAACGGGCTGATCACCTGGGAAACACAGCAGACGGACTACCCGCGTACGCGCCCCGACCTGCCCAATCACGAGCCACGGGGCTGTCCTCGCGGCGCGAGTTACTCCTGGTACATCTACAGCGCGAATCGGGTCAAGTATCCGAAGGTACGTAAACCCTTGCTCAAGTTGTGGCGCGATGCGCGGGCAAAGTACAGCAACCCGGTAGAGGCCTGGGGTTCTATAGTCGAGGATGAAGAGAAAGCCCGCTCCTATAAGAGTGCGCGCGGGCTGGGCGGATTTGTGCGCTCATCCTGGGATGAGGTAAACGAGATTATTGCCTCGGCCAATGTCTACACCGCCAAACAGTATGGCCCGGACCGGGTGATCGGCTTCTCGCCGATTCCGGCCATGTCCATGGTGTCCTACGCCGCCGGTTCGCGCTACCTCTCGCTGATGGGCGGTGTGTGCATGAGTTTCTATGACTGGTACTGCGATCTGCCGCCGGCGTCGCCCATGACCTGGGGTGAACAAACCGATGTGCCGGAGTCGGCAGACTGGTACAACTCCAACTACATCATAGCCTGGGGTTCCAATGTACCCCAGACCCGCACCCCCGATGCTCACTTCTTCACCGAGGTGCGCTACAAGGGCGCCAAAACCGTTGCCATTACCCCGGACTATTCCGAGGTCGCCAAGCTGACGGACATGTGGCTCAACCCGAAGCAGGGTACCGACGCTGCCCTGGGCATGGCCTTCGGCCATGTGATTCTGAAGGAGTTCCACTTGCAGAAGCCCAGTGAGTACTTCACTGACTACGTGCGACGTTATACCGACAGTCCCATGCTGGTGCTGCTGGAAGACTTCGACAAGGGCGTCAAAGCCACCCGTTTCCTGCGCGCCTCCGATCTCGGTGGCGAGCCCGGCGGTAACAACAACCCGGAATGGAAAACCATTGCCCGGGACGAGATCAGCGGTGAACTGGTATCGCCAACCGGGGCCATTGGCTATCGCTGGGGCGAGCAGGGCAAGTGGAATATCGAGCAGAAGAACGGTTCCACGGGAGCCGAGATCAAGCTGCAACTCTCGCAGATCGAGTCCACCGATTGCGTCGCCTCGGTGGCCTTCCCTCACTTCGCGGCTGACGACTCCAATGAATTCTGGAACGCCTGTGATCAGGAAAAAATCCTTTATCGCAATGTGCCGGCCTCGGAGATCACATTGGCCGACGGTTCCTCCGCACGTGTCGCCACGGTCTATGACCTGATGATGGCGAACTACGGCATTGATCGCGGGCTGGGGGGTGAAGATGTCGCCAGTGATTACAACCAGGACATCGCCTATACCCCGGCATGGCAGGAAAAAATCACCGGTGTCTCCCGGGAAAAAGTCATCCAGGTCGCTCGCGAGTTTGCCGACAACGCAGATCGCACGCGCGGCCGTTCCATGGTTATCGTCGGCGCGGCGATGAACCACTGGTACCACATGGACATGAACTACCGTGGCCTGATCAACATGTTGATGATGTGTGGCTGTGTCGGCCAGACCGGCGGTGGCTGGGCGCACTATGTGGGCCAGGAAAAGCTGCGGCCTCAGACCGGCTGGTTGCCACTGGCCTTCGGCCTGGACTGGAGCCGCCCGCCGCGGCAGATGAATTCCACCTCCTTCTTCTACAACCATTCCTCCCAGTGGCGTCACGAGAAAGTGAGTGTGCATGATGTGCTTTCGCCGTTGGCTGACAAGGGCGAGATGCCGGAGCACATGCTGGACTACAACATCCGTGCTGAACGCATGGGTTGGTTGCCCAGCGCACCGCAGCTGAACTGTAATCCGCTACAGGTAACCCGTGATGCAGAAGCCGCAAGTATGGATCCCAGGGATTACCTGGTAGAGAAGTTGAAGGACGGCGGTATCCGCTTTGCCGCGGAACAACCGGACAACCCGGACAACTTCCCGCGCAACCTGTTCATCTGGCGCTCGAACCTGTTGGGCTCCTCCGGCAAGGGGCACGAGTACATGCTCAAGTATCTGCTGGGTACCAAGAACGGGGTAATGAACGACGATAACGGCATGACCGGCGGTCTCATCCCCGAGGAGATCGACTTCGAGTCACGGGGGCATGAGGGCAAGCTTGACCTGGTGACCACGCTCGATTTCCGCATGTCTTCCACCTGCGTGTATTCGGATATCGTGTTGCCGACGGCGACCTGGTACGAGAAAGACGATCTCAACACCTCCGACATGCACCCCTTCATCCACCCGCTGTCGAAAGCCACCGACCCGGCCTGGGAGGCCCGGTCTGACTGGGATATCTATAAAGGCCTGGCGAAAAAATTCTCCGAGATCGCGGCCATCGAGGGCAATCTGGGCGTGGAAAAGGATATCGTCACGGTCCCCACACTGCATGACACGCCTGGAGAACTCGCCCAGCCATTCGAAGTACAGGACTGGAAGCGTGGCGAATGCGATCTCATACCAGGCAAAACTGCTCCCAATATGGTGGTGGTTGAACGCGACTACCCGAATCTCTACAAGAAGTTCACCTCGGTCGGCCCTTTGCTGGAGAAGCTGGGGAACGGTGGCAAGGGCATCAGCTGGAACACCGATGAAGAGGTGGAACTGCTGCGCCAACTGAACTACACGGTCGAGGAAGAGGGTGTCAGCAAGGGACAGCCGGCTATTAACACCGCGATCGATGCGGCAGAGGTCGTGCTGACGCTGGCCCCGGAAACCAACGGCAACGTGTCAGTTAAAGCCTGGGACGCGCTGGGTCAGTTCACCGGCCGTGACCACAAGCACCTGGCCGAACCCAAGCACGATGAGAAGATCCGTTTCCGCGATATCCAGGCGCAGCCGCGCAAGATCATCTCCTCACCAACCTGGTCCGGCCTGGAGGACGAGCATGTCAGCTACAACGCCGGCTATACGAATGTGCATGAGTTTATTCCCTGGCGCACCATCACTGGCCGCCAGCAGTTTTACCAGGACCATACCTGGATGCAGGCTTTTGGCGAGCAATTTGTTTCCTATCGCCCGCCCATCAACACCAACACCATTCACCAGGTGAAGGAAAAACGCGCCAACGGTGAAAAGGAGATTGTGCTGAACTGGATTACACCGCACCAGAAGTGGGGCATCCACAGTACCTACTCCGACAACCTGTTGATGCTGACGCTGTCACGGGGTGGCCCCATTATCTGGCTCAGCGAGATCGATGCCGGGGAGGCCAACATAGAGGATAACGACTGGGTAGAGGTGTTTAACGCCAACGGCGCAATCACCTGCCGTGCGGTGGTCAGCCAACGCGTGAAGCAGGGCATGGTGATGATGTATCACGCCCAGGAGCGCATCGTTAACGTGCCGGGTTCCGAGACCACCGGCACACGCGGCGGGCATCACAACTCGGTGACCCGTACGGTGATGAAGCCAACACACATGATTGGCGGTTACGCACAACAAAGCTACGGCTTTAACTACTACGGCACCGTTGGCTGCAATCGCGACGAATTTGTGGTGGTCCGCAAGATGAGCAAGGTGGACTGGTTGGACGGTTCCGATACCGACGACCTGCCCCAGCCTTTACCCCAGGATATTTAAGGAGTTGCCGCAATGAAAATTCGTTCACAAGTCGGCATGGTGTTGAACCTCGACAAATGTATTGGCTGTCACACCTGTTCGATCACCTGCAAAAACGTCTGGACTTCCCGCGAAGGCGTGGAATACGCCTGGTTCAACAACGTTGAGACCAAGCCTGGAGTGGGTTTCCCCAACGAGTGGGAAAACCAGGAAAAATGGAACGGCGGCTGGGTGCGCAAGGGCAATGGCAAGATCGAGCCGCGCATAGGGGGTAAGTGGAAGGTACTGTCAAAGATTTTCAACAACCCGGATATGCCGAAGATCGAGGACTATTACGAGCCCTTTGATTTCGACTACCAGCATCTACACACAGCGCCGCAGGGAAAGCACCAGCCAACAGCGCGGCCGCGCTCGCTGGTGAGTGGCGAGCGTATGGAGAAGATCGAGTCCGGGCCCAACTGGGAGGAGATCCTCGGTTCGGAGTTTTCCAAGCGCTCCCGCGATGCCAATTTCGAGAAAGTGCAGAAGGACATCTATGGAGAGTATGAGAATACCTTCATGATGTATCTGCCGCGCCTGTGCGAGCACTGCCTCAACCCGACCTGCGCGGCCAGCTGTCCGTCCGGCGCGATCTACAAGCGGGAGGAGGACGGTATAGTCCTGATCGACCAGGACAAGTGCCGCGGTTGGCGCATGTGTGTGTCCGGTTGCCCCTACAAGAAGATTTACTACAACTGGAAATCCGGAAAATCGGAAAAGTGTATTTTCTGTTATCCGCGAATCGAGTCGGGGCAGCCCACCGTGTGCTCCGAGACCTGTGTTGGACGCATCCGCTACCTCGGTGTGTTGCTCTACGACGCGGACAAGATACAGGAAGTTGCTGCAACCGAATCGGAACAGGACCTTTACAAGAAGCAGCTGGAAATCTTCCTTGATCCCAATGATCCGGAGGTCATTGCCCAGGCACGTCGGGATGGTATCGACGATTCCGTGATCGAGGCTGCGCAGCAGTCGCCGGTGTATAAGCTGGCAGTGGACTGGCAGCTTGCACTGCCACTGCACCCCGAGTACCGCACATTGCCCATGGTCTGGTATGTGCCCTCGCTCTCGCCCATTCAGCAGGCGGCCGACGCGGGCCATATCGGGAACGACGGCGTTATTCCCGACGTTGACAGCCTGCGTATTCCGCTCAAGTACCTCGCCAATCTGCTCACCGCCGGCGATGAAGAGCCGGTAAAACTGGCCCTGAAACGATTGCTGGCCATGCGCGCCTACAAACGCGCAGAAACCGTGGATGGGGTCACTGACTTGCAGGTGCTGGAGAACGTCGGTCTCAGCGAGGCCCAGGTAAAGGAGATGTATCGCTACCTGGCCATCGCCAACTATGAGGATCGCTATGTTATCCCCAGCGCTCATCGTGAAGAAGCCATGTCGGATGCCTTCGCGGAGCGCGGCGGTTGCGGCTTCAGTTTCGGTAACGGCTGCTCCTCTGGCAACAACGAGGTAAATATGTTCGGCGCCAAGCGCACCAACCGTCGCGACATCATTGACACGGTCCAGGTAGAGGAGTGGAAACCATGATTGAACTTAAAGTAATTGCCCGGCTGCTCGACTACCCGTCGGTGGAAGTACATGATCACGTGGACGAGTTGAAGGCAATTCTGTTGGACAACAGAATTCTCGGTTTCAAACTCAAGGCCAAGCTCTGCGCCTGGCTTACCGCGTTCTCGGGCAAAGACCTGATGGAGTTGCAGGAAACCTACGGCGGATTGTTTGACCGCGGTCGTGCCACATCACTGCTCCTGTTTGAACACGTACACGGAGAGTCCCGCGACCGCGGACAGGCCATGGTTGACCTGATGGAGCTCTACGGCAGCCATGGCTTTGAACTCAATGCCCGGGAACTGCCGGATTACATTCCGATGTACCTCGAGTACCTTTCCTGCCGGCCGCGGGAGGAAGCGGAAAACGGCCTACTGGATGTCGCCCATATTCTCGCCCTGGTCGGTGCAAGACTGGAAGACCGTGGTAGCGAATACGGGCTGTTGTTTCGTGCTTTGCTGGAAATTTGCCAGGCCGACATCACTGTCGACGAGTTCCTGAAACAGGCCTCCAGTGAGGAACGGGATGACAGTCTCGAGGCCCTGGACAAAATCTGGGAAGAAGAAGCCATCACCTTTGGCCTGGACGATGACGCGGAGCCTTGTCCGTCTGCGCACCCCAGTGCCGAGGTGAACGAAAATCAACATACCACGCCGGTGCACTTTGTCGATGCCAGTTCACCGCCTGTCAGCGCCAACCCTTGAGGACCTCGCCATGAACACAATGAACTTTCTGCTTTTTGGCATCTATCCTTACATAGCTGTGACCACCATGATCGTGGGCTCCTGGGCCCGCTACGATCGGGAGCAGTACACGTGGAAAACCGGATCCAGCCAGATTCTGAACGACAAAGGCATGCGATGGGGAAGCAATCTGTTTCACATCGGCGTACTGTTTATTATATTCGGCCATTTTGTTGGCCTGCTTACGCCGGAGTCAATTTATCACTACGTGATATCCACACCTCAAAAGCAGGTACTGGCGATGGCGTCCGGCGGGTTCTTCGGCGCGCTGGCCTTTATCGGCCTGACTATATTGATCAAGCGACGTTTCACCGATGTGCGTATCCGCAAGAGCAGCAACCCGTCTGACCTGCTCGTGCTGCTTCTGCTGTATGCCCAGCTGATACTTGGCCTGCTTTCGATCGGCGTTTCTGCCGGACATATGGACGGGTCGGTGATGGTGCTGTTAGCCAACTGGGCACAGGGCATCGTCACTTTCCGTCCGGAGTGGGCCTCGGCGAACATTGCCAATGTCCACATCATCTACAAGCTGCACGTGTTCCTGGGCATGACCCTGTTCGTGGTCTTTCCTTTCACTCGCCTGGTGCATATCGCCAGCGGCTTCGCGGCGCCGGTGAAATACCTGACACGGAATTACCAGATCGTTCGCAGCAAGTAGTGCAGACAACGCGGCGGTCCACTGTGACCGCGGCGATCTTTATAAAATAATAATGACAAGCCAGGCAACGGGGAGGAGTGGTACTCCCCGCCCATTATTATTTACAGGAGTGACTCACACTATGACAAACGGAACAGGGTACAAGGTGATCATCGGCGGCGTTCTGGCTGCTGGTCTGGCTGCAGGCGCGCAGGCGCAAGATGGTTTTACCGAGCAATTTTCCAAAGCGGTAAGCGAGGGCAACATCAAGCTTGACCTGCGCTATCGGTTTGAAAACGTGGACGACGACGCCTTTGACAAGGATGCCAATGCATCGACCCTGCGCACCCGGGTGACCGTGCAATCAGGCATGGTAGGCGCGTTCAGCGCGTTGGCGGAATTCGACAATGTCAGTGAAATCGGCAGCGACGATTACAATTCCACCGCTAATGGCAATACCGATCGTCCGGTTGTAGCCGACCCGAAAGGCACAGACATTAACCAGGCCTGGCTGCGTTATGGTCAGCAAGATGCGTATGGCGCTTACGGGCGGCAACGCATACTGCATGGCAGCGAGCGCTTTATCGGCGGAGTCGGCTGGCGCCAGAATGAACAGACCTATGACGGCTTCCGCCTGTTTTACAAGGGTGGCAGCGGCCTAACCCTGGACTATGCCTACGTTTATAACGTCAACCGCATCTTCGGTCCCGATGACAGTGCGGCGCAGCCGGCAGATCTGCATGGCGAGAACCATTTTGCCCGGGCTGACTACCGCTTTGCCGAGAACCACACACTCAGCGGCTTCATCTATGCCCTGGATATTGATGACAACGGCGACTACGCGCCGGGCAAGTCGGTTGGCAATTCCTCGGATACCTACGGCGTTAAGTACGACGGCAAATTCGGCCCCGTCGGATTGAAGGCCGCCTATGCGAAGCAATCGGATGCCGGCGATAATCCGCAGGACTATGACGCTGATTACTACATGGTGGAGGCGGCACTGGGATTTTCCGGTCTCAATGCCAGCGTCGGCTACGAGGTGCTGGGTTCTGACAATGATGTGGGTTTCAAAACGCCTTACGCGACTCTGCACAAGTTCCAGGGTTGGGCTGACAAGTTCCTGGTAACACCCGGAGACGGGATCGAGGACATGTACCTCGGTGTAACCGGCAAGCTGGGTCCCGTTAAGCTGGGCGCGTTCTACCATGATTTCGCGGCTGATGACACCAGCGAGGACTACGGCAGCGAATGGGATCTGGTCGGCACCTGGCCGATCAACAAGCAGTTCAGCACGCAGCTTAAGTACGCCAACTTCTCCGCCGACAGTGATCGTTTCAGCGATACACAGAAGATCTGGGTAACGCTGCAACTCAAGCTCTAGCGGGTGACAGGCCGGGCCACTCGCGCTCCGGCGCGGGTGGTTCTATCTTTCTATACAGGCGTTTTCAGCCAGGTGGCCAGAACATGAGTAAATTGTTGAGTAACGGGCAAATCGTGGACCGCGAGGTGCCCCAGGGCCTGCCGTTTTTCCGTTTGGCGTTTCGGCCCTTTTTTCTTCTCGGTTCACTGTTCAGCGTTGTCAGCCTGATGCTGTGGGCAGCGGTAATGGCCGGCACGGCGGAACCGGCGCTCTATGGTGGCGCGCTATGGTGGCATGTGCACGAGATGCTGTTCGGCTTCGTCGCGGCCATAGTGGTTGGCTTTCTGCTGACAGCGGTGCAGACCTGGACCGGGGTGCCGGGATTGCACGGGCCCGGGCTGGCTGCTCTGGTGGCATTGTGGTTGTCGGCAAGGCTCGGCTTCGCCTTCAGCGATGTCGTGCCGCACCCGGTGCCCGTTGTGCTCGATCTTCTGTTCCTTCCGGTCGCAGCCGCCGTTCTGGCGCGCTCTGTGGTCAAGGTACGCCAGTGGCGCAACATCGTTTTCGTACCGGTGTTGCTGTTGATGACTCTTGCAAATGGCGTGATGCACTGGTCCGCAGCCGCGGAAAACGGCGAATTGCTGGCCGTAGCAGGGCGGGCGATGGTGTTGCTGGTGACGTTGTTGATGACAATTATTGCTGGTCGCGTGGTGCCAATGTTTACCGCCAACGGTACTGGCACTGAACGGGTAGAGAGTCTCCCTTGGCTGGAAAAAGCCAGCATGATATCGATATTGCTGGCGGTGCCGGTTGGCCTGGCCGTGGCGAAGCTGCCCTCCACTCTGGTAACGGTAGTATTGCTGGTTACCGCCGCGATACACGGTCTGCGTGTTTTTCGCTGGCGTTTTCGGGTGACGCTGCGCACGCCGCTGGTCTGGTCGCTGCACTTGAGTTACTGGTGCATACCCCTGGGGCTGCTGCTTTACGGCCTTAGCGGCGTGCCCGGCGCTGTGATCACCCAGACCCAGGCGATCCATACATTAACCGTCGGTGGCATGGGCATGATGATATTGGCGATGATTTCACGTGTGTCCCTTGGTCACACGGGGCGACCGATCAGGGTGGGGGCGATAATGGCGTTGGCGTTTGTGGCTGTCTACGCGGCGTTTATCGTGCGGGTATTCGGCATCGTGATTACCGGCGATTATCTCAGCACGATTATCACGGCGGTGGTGTTGTGGGCGATCGGCTATGGCTGTTTCGTAGCTTGTTACCTGCCTATTCTGGTGCGCGGGAGAATCGATGGCCGTCCGGGTTAGGTCGCCAGTATAAGCCAGGCCAATTGAGCAGTAGCGCGCTATCGGGGCTGGCTATCACAGTCTTTTTTTGCCGCAATGCGTAGATACGGTTTGCGCACTCGCAGCGTTCCCTCTGCCTGGTGCAGGAAGCCTGCGCGCACGAAGTCTGTACCCCGCGGTATCTTCAGGGTGATGCTGACCGGCGTCCAGTCGGTTTGGCCCAGGCGCGGTTCATGCTCCAGGCTGGAATTTATCACCACATTGCTGCCACGCCTGGCGAGGAAGGTGAGGCCGCCGCCGGGGGTGAAGGTGTGATCCTGCGGCAGGCTGAGGTCCAGTTTTACCTCGGCGCCAAAGGTCACCCGCTTGCCGGCAACGGTACCCGGGTCAACGCTCTGGGTGAGGATGAACCAGGGTTCTCCGCCTGTCTTCACAATCTCCAGTTCCCCGTTCTGTGCCTGGTACTCAAAGGTCTGGCCGGCTGCATGCTCGGATGATGACCATTTGCGCTGGGCACGCGGGGCCGTGATGGACAGAAAGGAGGGGTCCTGCAGCAGGTTCTTGCCGCGCGGTGCGCAGGCATCAGCGCTGTCTTTGGCTGGCTGGTTATCGGCAGTGCATCCGGTAACCAGCAGTGCGGTCACGGCAACAACGGCAAGTCTTGGTATGGTCATATAAGTTGGTCCGGTTTTGTCGGGCGCTGCCGGCGACTCTAACATAAATGTTGTCGCTGCATGCTCCCGGAACATAGGCTATATTCCTGATGCCAATCGTCACAACCAGAGGACAATAACAATGTTGTACGCAATGCCCGGCAGCGAGAATGCGCTGTTCCAATTCAAGGACCGCTACGCCAATTTTATCGGGGGCGAGTGGCTCGCTCCGCTGGAAGGTAAATACTTCGACAACACCACGCCGGTGACCGGTGAGGCCTTTTGCGAGGTGCCCCGGTCCACGCCGGCTGACCTCAACAAGGCGCTGGATGCAGCGCACGCGGCCGCAGAGAGCTGGGGTAAAACCTCGGTGCAGGAGCGCTCCAACCTGTTGTTGAAAATAGCCGATCGCATGGAGTCCAACCTGGAGACGCTGGCCTATGTGGAGACCTGGGAAAACGGCAAGAGTATTCGCGAGACCCTGAACGCGGATATTCCGCTGGCTGTAGACCACTTTCGCTACTTCGCCGGCTGCATCCGTGCGCAGGAGGGTTCTGCCGCGGAAATCGATGCCACCACTGTCGCCTACCATTTCCATGAGCCCCTGGGTGTGGTGGGGCAGATCATCCCCTGGAACTTCCCGCTGTTGATGGCGGCCTGGAAGCTGGCACCGGCACTCGCCGCGGGGAACTGCGTGATACTCAAGCCCGCGGAGCAGACGCCGATTTCCATTCTGGTGTGGATGGAGATGGTACAGGACCTGCTGCCGGCTGGCGTGGTCAACATCCTCAACGGTTTTGGCGGCGAAATCGGGCAGGCGCTGGCTTCCTCTGACCGTATTGCCAAGATCGCATTCACGGGCTCCACCGCGGTGGGGCACCAGATCCTCGCCAATGCGGCCAAAACGCTGATTCCCTCCACCGTAGAGCTGGGTGGCAAGTCTCCCAGTATCTATTTCGAAGACGTGATGCAGCAGGAAGAGGAGTTTGTCAGCAAGTGCATCGAGGGCGTGCTACTGGGCTTCTTCAACCAGGGTGAGGTGTGTACCTGCCCGTCGCGGGCGCTGGTGCAGGAGAGCATCTACGATGACTTCATCGAGCGCGTGCTGGAGCGGGCCGGGCAGATCAAGCAGGGCAATCCCTTTGACACCGAGACCATGATCGGCGCGCAGGCGTCCAAGGAACAGTTCGACAAGATCATGAGCTATATGGACATTGCCAGGCAGGACGGCGCCCAGTTCCTGCTCGGCGGCAACAAGGCCACCGTGGGTAGCGATATCGCCGGTGGCTACTACGTGGAGCCCACCCTGCTCAAGGGCAGTAACGACATGCGCGTGTTCCAGGAGGAGATCTTTGGCCCGACCCTGGGCATCACCACCTTCAAGGACGAGGCCGAGGCACTGCAGATTGCCAATGCCACCGAGTACGGCCTCGGTGCCGGCGTGTGGACGCGCGACACCAACCGCGCCTTCCGCGTGGCCAGGGCCATCCAGGCCGGCCGTGTATGGATGAACTGCTACCATGCTTACCCCGCGCATGCGGCCTTCGGTGGCTACAAGAAATCCGGCATAGGGCGTGAAACCCACAAGATGGCGCTGGACCACTACCAGCAGACGAAAAACATGCTGGTCAGCCACGACATCAATCCACTGGGCTTTTTCTGAGTCACAACAATACAGGCCTGGCCGTCGCCTGGATGGCGGCGGCGTTATTCGGCTTCTGCCTGCTGGCGATCGCCAGTCGCGAGCTGACCCGGCACATGGCCACCCTGGACATCCTGTTCTGGCGCAGCCTGCTGGGGTTTGGTGTGGTCAGCCTGGTGCTGATGCGGGCGGGCGTGCTGAACCCGGCTGGCCTGCGGCCGCAATTGATAGGTTGGCACCTGCTGCGCAACAGCACGCACTTCTGTGGCCAGTGCGCCTGGTTGATTGCCATTGCGGCGCTGCCGCTCGCTGAAGTGTTCGCGCTGGAGTTCACCACGCCACTGTGGGCCGCGCTGCTGGCTGCGCTGTTCATGGGCGAACCGATGAACCGTGGACGCTGGCTGGCCCTGCTGCTGGGCCTGTTGGGTATCCTGGTGATCCTGCGCCCCGGTGCCGCAGCGATTAATCCGGCCAGCCTGGTGATGCTGGCGGGAGCCGCCAGTTTCGCGGTCAGCGTGATCGTCACCCGCAAGCTGACGCAGCTGTTGCACGGCCACCCACAGACTTTTTTCCTGGTCCTGTTTTACATGACGCTGATGCAGGGCCTGTTCGCTTTCCTGCCGATAGCCACGGAACTGCAGGTTCCGCCCGCTGAGGTCTGGCACTGGCTGCTGGTGGCAGCGCTCACCGCGCTGGCGGCGCACTATTGCCTGAGCCGCGCCCTGTCCTATGCCGATGCCGCCGTGGTCATGCCCATCGATTACCTGCGCCTGCCGTTGATCATGGTGGCGGCCTGGTGGCTTTACGGTGAGGCCGTCAGTCTGTGGCTGCTGCTGGGCGCCGCGCTGATTATTGCCGGTAATGCGCTGGGCCTGTACCTGGAAACGCGGAAGCTGCGCCGGGCCCTGCAGTCAGCTCAGGCGTAGCCGTTGGCGCGAAACCACTCTATGGAGTCGCGCACCGCCGTCTCCACGGGTGTTTGCGGCAGCCCCAGTTCACGTACCGCCTTGCTGGAGTCCACGTAGAAGTGCTCCATGGTGTAGGTACTGTTTTTCACCGTGGTGATGGGCGCTTTGCCGGTCAGCTTGGAAAACAGCTCGGCCAGTCGCGCCACCCGCAGCATGGTGTTGCGGGAGATCTCCTTGACGCCGACGTTGTCGATGCCGGCGACGCGACCAACCAGTTGCAGGAACTCCTGGTTGCTCATGTTGTTGTCGGTGTTGCCGAGGATGTAGGACTCGCCGACGCGCCCCTTGTCCATGGCCAGCACATGACCGGCTGCGACATCGCGCACATCCACGGGGCAGACACCGCCGTCCCAGTAGTTTTTCATCTTGCCCTGCAGGGCGCCGATAATCATGGTGCCCGTCGGCGTGGGTGCCCTGTCGCCGGGGCCGAAGGGAAGCCCTGGCATTACCATGGTGACCGGCAGGCCATCCTTGACCATCCCCTTCACTTCCAGGTGGCTGATGTACTTGGACAGGATATAGGGGCTGGCAAAGTGCCAGCTGGCAAAGGGAGTCTCTTCTGTTGAGGGCGTTCCCTTGCCGTCTGTGCCGATGGCAGCAATGCTGCTGGTGTAGACGATTTTCTCCAGCCCCGCTGCCAGCGCCGCGCGCATCAGGTGGCGGGTGCCTTCCACGTTGATCTTGTAGTGCAGGTCGGGGTCTTTCGTCCATACCGCAAACAGGGCGGCCAGGTGATACAGTTTGTCTACACCCTGCACCGCTTGGGCGAGGGACTGCGGGTCCAGCAGGTTGCCCTCGACAAATTCCACCTCCATGCCGGCGAGTGGCGAACGGTCTTCGCCCGGCATTACCATGGCCCGGACTTCATCGCCCTGGTCCAGGCAGAGACGCGCGACGTGGTTACCAATAAAGCCGGTGGCACCGGTAATCAGGACTTTGCTCATGAATCATCCTCTTTGCTGGTGGCGTTTGCTGGCGAGGCTCGCTCGCTGGTGGTTTGTTCTACTCGCTCCATCCACGCTACCACCGCGCTGTATCGGGCGATTTGCGCTGCAGCCATGTCGGCGTCGCGCAATGCATCGAACATGCCGTACACGGCGAGATCGGCAAGGCTGATCCGGTTGCCGACCAGCCACTGCGCCTCCGACAGCAGGTCATTTACCGCCTCGATATGCCGGGTCACGTCGATCATCAATTGTTCCGGGCTCTTGCGGCCAATACCCTGGCTGGCAGTGATTTTGGCGATGCCGCCAGGCACAACTTTGGGCAGCAACCAGCGCAGGAAGGCGCTCTCGTGCTCGACCATGCGCGGAATATTGCGTTCCCTGTTGCCTGGCGTGGTAAAGCGCAGGTGCATTTCGTAGAAATAGAGGCTCTCGTCCGCCCAGTCTTCCAGCACGTGCACCTGGCCCCGCAGGGCGGGATCGGCCGGAATCAGTGGCGGCTCGGGAAACGCCTGCTCCAGGTAATGCGCGACGTCGGTGGAATCACATATCACCCGGCCGTCGTGTTCCAGGGCGGGCAGTTTGCCAATGGGGTTCAGCGCGGCCACTTGCTTGCGTTCACCCAGCTGCCAGTACTGCTCGGTAAACGCGATGCCCTTGAAGTTGAGCATGCGCTGCAACTTCTCGTTGTACGGAGATAAATGGTACTGGTGCAATACGAGCATTGATTTGTATTCCGGGAACGGGGGTCAGGACAGGTGTCCGGCGTGCTCAGCCATGGTGGTTTTCAAACAACTCCACCAGCAGCGGATCGCCCTCTCTTTCGAGATAGGCTACGGCCAGTCCTTCCCCATAGCGCTTGTGCCAGATGGCTGTGAAACCCAACTCCTGAGCCGCGGCCACGGTCTGTTCCAGCGAGTCCACGGTAAAGCGCAGGTGGTGCATGCCCTCGCGACCGGCATCGAGAAATTCCTTGTGCGGGCAGCCACCGCTCAGCCACTGGATGAGTTCGATTTCCAGGTCGCCACTGCGCGCAAAGGCCAGTTTCATGTCGCAGGTTTCCTCACCACCGCGGTAGTGATAGGACATCGGGCCCGGGTCCATGGTCTGGAAAGGGCCAAACAGGGGCTCGTAGCGGGCCATGGCCGCGGACAGGTCGCTGACCACGAAACCGACCTGGTCGCAGGGCGGTAACTTCAGCTGTGTTCTCAGGTCCTCTGGCATCGGCTCTGGGTCTCTGCTGGTTATCGTTCCCGCATGCTAACAGGCCGGCGCGCAGTTTCACTGGCTGGTCAGGCCATATTTGCTGGCGCAACTGGCACGCCTGGCCTAGTCGCTGCAGCTGCGTTCCGCCGCCGGTGTATTCAGCAGTTGTTCCAGCAGTATTGGCCGGTCTGTCATGATCGCGTCGACGCCGAGCTCCATCATGCGCAGCATTTCCTCGCAGGTATTGATAGTCCATACCTGCACGGCCAGGTTGGCGTTGTGCGCGTCGGTGACGAAGTCCTCGGTGACTACTTCGAGGAAAAAGCCCGGCGGCAGCTGCGCCGGGTTGATCTGGCTGGTGTCCGGGGGAACCTGGAAAGCCACGTGTTCTGGCACCGGCGGGATGACGCCGTCACCCAGGGCGCCCAGTACCAGCAGCGAACCCTGGTCCAGTGGTATGGATGTGTGCACACAGGGCGCCACGGCCTTGAAGTTGTTGGCCGCCTCATCGACAAAGGAGGCGGCGATGATGTCATCGCGACGACCATAGCGTTGCAGCAGCGCCGCCATCTGCTGTTCATAGTCACCCCTGCCATCCAGGTCCGGTTTCAGCTCCACATTGATCAGTTCGTGGGGAAACCGCTGCAGTGCTTCCTCAAGGGTGGGAATCTGGAAGTCACTGGCGCTGTAGCCGGGCGGTGGCGGTCTGTCGCCGGTGGCAATGCCGCGATAGACGTAGTCTGCCTCGGGCCTGTCGTGCGGCGTGCCTGCACCGGGCACGAACCAGTACGCCGCGTCCAGCGCTTTCAGCTCGGCCAGGGTAAGGTCGACCACGTTGCCGGTGCCATTGGTGGTGCGATCTACATCCAGGTCGTGGAGGATCACCAGCTCGTTGTCGCGGGTCTGGTAGACGTCCATCTCCAGTACATCGGCGCCGGCCAGGGCGACCTCGGCATAGGCGAACAGGGTGTTCTCCGGGAAGTCGATTACGCCGCCGCGGTGGGCGTAGTTCAGTGGGTCGGCGCCGTTGACCCGCCAGGGATTGGCGTCCACTTCAAACGCTGCATCGCAGGCGCTGTCGTCGTTGGCGATGGTGCCGGTGACGGTGTCCGCGGTGGCCGTGACATTACCCGTGGCGGAAAAAGCGAGTGCCAGGGTCTCCGCCGGTTCCTCCTCGGCGTCGCCCAGCACGTCGACCTCGATGAAGGTCTCCAGCGAGCCCGCGGCGATGGTCACGTCGCCGACGGTATCCAGGTAGTCCTCGCCCGCGGTGGCGGTCACTGCCGATGTCTCGAAACTGATGCTGACATCGCGGGGTTGCGGCACGTCGAGTATGGCGCGAAAACGCAGCGTGGGCATTTCCCCCGGTGCCCCCTCGGGTACGGCCAGCGGAATCACACTGAGAGTGGATGGCGGTACCGGCGGCCGGTCGCTGCTGTCGGAGCAGCCTGCGAGCAGGGTCGAGGTGGCGATCAGGGCAACAATGGTTGAGCGTGTGGACAAGGGCGTGGTTCCCATCGGGCAGGTAACAGGAGCCACAGCCTAGCACTGCAGGCGCGGTGGGGCGAGTGTGCGTTGGGCGCGCCGGTCAGTCGCTGAAGTCAGCGGCGCTTTTCTTCGCCATCTCTTCCAGGAACCACCCCGGGAACTGGCTGACGAATTTGTTCATGTCCCAGTAGTCGTGCCAGCGATACACCAGGCCGTCCTTCATTTCGTGCATGGTGGCAAAGGTGTGTTCACAGGTCTCACCCGTGTTGAAGGTCCACTTCTCCGTGTGGTCCAGGAACACCACGTCACCTTCCGCAGCCATGTGATGGGTGGTCTGCTCCTGTTTTTCCAGGTGGTCCCATGCGATCGACAGCCGCTTGACGACATTCTCGGGTCCGTGCGCCCCGGGGTCGTCGCTGGGCATGTCGCGGTAGTGAATCTCCGGGTGCAGGCAGGCTTTCAGTGTCTCCCAGTCCCCTTCCGACAGCGCCTGCCAGAGTTTTGCCACGGTTACTTTATGGTTGCTCACAGCCTGTTCCTTGTAAATGCGATGCGGTAGCAGTGTCGCAGAATTGCAGTCGCTTTCACAACTACTCGCCGCGTCAGCGCGAGCTGCCAAATACCTGGGTCCAGTAGGTCCCGTAGGTGCTGCCGCTGTCAACGAAGCGGGCGGCGCCGAGATTGCTGAAGTTGGCATTCATCATGTTGGCGCAGTGCCCGTCGCTGTCAATCCAGCCCTGCATGACCGTACTCACGGAAGGATAGCCTGCGGCGATATTTTCGCCCCAGGTCCACCAGCTGTACCCGGCGCGGGTGGCGCGGTCGCCCGCCGACGAGCCATCTGAACCGGTATGGCTGAAGAAATTGTTGTTGGCCATATCGCGGGAATGGTTGAAGGCGGCAGTCTCCAGTTGGCAGTTCCAGGACAGGGCCCCGACTGCCGGGAAGGTGCCGCGCGCGCCGCAGGTGCGGGATTGCGAGCGGAAAGCGTTGACTGCGTCCAGCATGGCCTGGGCATCCGGCGAGGACATGCAGGCGGGAGGTGGGCTGGGGGTGTTGTCGACCGGGTCACAGGCGTCGCCCAGACCGTCGTTGTCGCCGTCTTCCTGGCCCTGGTTGGCGGCGCTGGGGCAGTTATCCGAGCTGTCCTCGATACCGTCTTCATCGCTGTCAGTAAATCCGTCGCAGGCGTCACCCAGGCCATCGCCGTCGGCATCGGACTGGGTCGGGTTATAGCCGCTGGGGCAGTTGTCGCCACTGCGTGTGGCATAGCCCTGGGGCTGGACGACGTCGAATACGCTGTCACTGGCATCCCCGTAGCCGTCATTGTCCGTATCACGGAAGTACTCCCGCTCGGTAAAGCCCTCGTCAACACTGCCATCGCAGTCGTTGTCCACACTGTCGAAGGTTTCCTCAGCGTCGGGATTGATGGCCGCGTTATTGTCGTCACAGTCACCATCGGTAGCGGCATAACCGTCCGGCGCCTGCAATGAGCGTGTGCTATCGGTGGTTAAGCCGAAGCCATCGCCATCCACGTCGCGATACCAGGTCGAACCGCCTTCGTCGACGTCACCGTCACAGTCGTTGTCGCGACCATCGGCGAGTTCATTGGCGTCGGGAAAGTCCCTGGCGCTGCCGTCGTTGCAATCGAGCTGGTTGGTCACGTAGCCCTTGGGTTTGCGTTTCTCCAGCCTGCTGGAGTCAGGGTCGCCAAAGCCGTCGCCATCGCGGTCGGCGAAGAAGCGTATATCGACGAAACCCTCGTCGATCATGCCGTTGCAATTGTTGTCCTTGCCGTCTTCACGCTCTTTCGCAAAGGGGCGAATATCCGCGTCGTAGTCGTCGCAGTCCTGTTTGTTGATCACGAAGCCTCGCGGCTGGTCGGCAGAAGTGCGCCTCTGGTTGGCCGCGCCGTAGTTGTCGCCGTCGCGATCCCGGTACCAGGTGCGCACCGTGGATACAGGTTCGAAAACGGCGGACAGGCCGATGTCGCCATCGTGGTGGCTGAGCTGCTCAGGCAGGGGGAACATGCGCGCCTCGCAGACTGCGGTGGGCGCAAGCATGCACAGGCCTTCCCAGCGAACGAAGCGAAAGCTGTCAGCGGGCACGGCGGTAAAGGTCTCGCTGACTTCCTCATCAATGGAATACGCGCAGCTTGCTTGTGCGCAGTCATACTGGCCGGAGGCGGATTCGATATGGCCGGTGCTGTCGGTGGTAACCACCAACCGGCAGCTGGCCAGCAAGGTAAACGACAGGCAGCCTAAAGCTGCCCGCGTAAAGGTCCATCGGTGGGAAGAAGATTTGTTCCAGCTCATAACGCGCTCTCGTGCTTTTTACTGCTCGTATCAGCTGTATTGAAGGGCAGGCCCGGGACTGCCTCCATAAAAAACTGGTGAATTCTCCAGAAAATCCAGGAGCAGGGCGGCGGCCTGCAGGAAAAGTCTAAAAAGCCCGGAAAAAACTTGCGGCCCGGGTCCCGATAGACCTAGTTTTGAAAAAAAGCGTGGTTTCTCGCGGTGTGGTTCGCATAGCCCTGCATGGCTGCCTATAAGTTTTTGATCTATAAAATAATTGATATAGCTGCAATTGTTCTAATAGTGATGGCAGCCGCAGCCTAGGCTTTAACTGGAGCCGATTCCAGGATCGGCCTCCAACAACCAGATAAGGAATAGACTCGACCAATATGTCCGATCGGCAGCAACAAGGTGGCCCTGAACCCGTGGCCAGCGAACAGCAGGTTGATATGGCTGCAGCCACTTGTGACCGGGGCCAGGCCAGGGAGAACCTGGAGGCCTTTATCAATGGTTATCGAGAGGCGTTCCTGCTAACCGGTCCCGCGGGGGTCGGTAAAACCAGTCTGCTGGCTGAGATGCTGGCCGGGTTGGGTTCCGATGTCCCCCTGGTAATGCTTGACGGCGAGACGCTCCCAGAAGATGGCCTGGTTAGCGAGGTGTGCCGTCAACTGGGTGTCGAAAGTGAATCCGACGACTGGGATATCATCCTTGGTGCATTGAGCAATCGCCTGCAGGGGCATGATCATGCTTTCCTGGTAATCGACAATGCGCATGCACTGCCCGCAAGCGCGCTGGAAGAGCTGCACCTGCTGTCCTACCTGCGTTGTGGTCGCGGCCCGGAGCTACAGTTTGTGCTTGCTGGTCGACACAGCCTGCTGCAGGCGGTAGCCGATAGCCCTCTGCAGCGCTTACGGTTACTGAACTTCCAGCGCTGCGCGCTAATCGATGCAGAGCGCAAACTCTACGTGGTAGAGAACCAGGAAGGCGCAAGCCCGCCAGCGGACTCACCCCAGGCCGGTGAGGTATCGCTGGCAGAAAAGGTCCGCGCGCTGAAGCAGAGCCAGCCACAGCCTGAAGGCGACTCCAGCACACAGTCGGCGTCGAACGGCAAGTCTGACAAGAAGCAGGAATCGACTCTCTCGAGTGCGGGCGACGAGGCAGCAGTTGCTGTTGGCGCAGTTACCGTGGCGAGCCTTGATAGTGAAGGAACGTCTTCCGGCCCCACGCGCCGCGTGGCCTGGCTTGCATTGCCGGTAGTACTGCTGCTGGCCTGGTGGCTGGCAAGGGAACCGGTTGGTGAGCCAGCTGAAGCCGATTTGTCTGGGGAGGCCGATATCGAAGTCATGGCCGGGAACACTCCCGGTGCTGTACAGGAGACCCTGGCAAACGCAGTGCCGAAGACTGTAACTGCGGACGACCCGGTCGCTGTGGAGGCCCCTGAATCCATCGATACCGCGCAGGAAACCGGCTCCGCAGCCGATGAGTTGGCCGATACCGGTTCCGGAGATGTGGCGACCACAGCCCCCGTAGCTGTTGTAAGCGCAGTCGAAGACCCTGCAACCGCGGCGATCTTGCAACAGCCGGTTGATGCAACTGGCGTCGAGGTAGGTGAACCGGCCCTGGTGTTACCAGTGCAGCAAAACGAAATGCCAGTGAACCCGGTGGAGGCCCAACTCAACGCAGCGGCCGAGGCACTGCGCAAGGACTTCCTGTCGACGCCCCGGGAGCAGAGTGCATGGCAATACTACAACGCAGTATTGAGCCTGGACCCGGGCAATGCAGAGGCACTTGACGGGATACAGCAGATTGCCAATCGCTATGTCGCCCTCACTCACCTGGCCATTGATCGTGGCAGGTATTCGTCGGCGCAGACCTATATCGATCGTGGTTTGACAGTTGTACCCGGGCATCCGGGCTTATCCATGCTGCAGGGGGAGCTCGACACGGCGGTGCAGCGCCGCGCACAGGCCGAGCGAGCCCGGGAGCTTCAGCAGGCGTCTGCCCCTGCGGCTCTGGTCGAGGAGCCTGTGCCGGCCGAAGAGTCCGCCGAAGAGCCCGCTGGTGTGATCGGGTTTCTGCGCAAGGTGTTTTCGGGCGACAACGCAGGCAGCGAGGAAGAGCCTTGATCGAAAGGCTTTGAGCTGCGAGGCCTGCGGGGGTGCTGTGCTGGCGAGCCACCGGATAATCACTATACTGCAGCTTGGCAGCGCCGCGGAATCCAACGCCGCGCGATGGTGCTGTTCCATGCCGGTGTGGCTGAATTTTTGCTGCATCGCTCAATAAGGAGACAACAAGCAGTATGAGAAATCTATGCTATCGAATGGCCGGGATCACTGTCCTGGCGGCAGTCACCGCCAGCGCGCCGGCATTGGCTGATACCACCAGTGCGACCTGCGAGTTCTATCACAAGGGTGACAAGAAAAGTGAGGCCAGTGGCCCTTGCCAGTTTTCCCAGCGCCAGGGCTATGTCGATATCAGGCTGCGCAACGGCAGCCAATACAATCTCTCTCCGCACGGGGAGGCAAACCATTTCCGCGACCAGAAAGGCCACAAGGTCAAGCGCCGCAACGATGGCGACACCCAGGTGTATAAATGGGAAGAACGGGCGATTCACGTGCATTTCCACGGCGGTTCACATTCGGGACATGATTACCACTCGGGCCATCACAGCAACGGCAATACCCCGCAGGACCTGAAGGACCTGGTAGGTGCCAGGGGTGGCATGGCAGAAGACCAGCTTCGCAATCGCGGCTATGTGCTGGCGAACAGTTCGAAGTCCGGCAAGGACGTTTACAGCAACTGGCGCCACAGGCATGGCGGCCAGTGCGTGAGCATTCATACCGTTGACGGACACTACCGTTCCATTGTGTATGCACCGCAGTTTGACTGCGAGTAAGTCCGGTTGATGAGACCGGGGCCCGGTGCCGAATCACCGGGCCATGCCATCAGCCGTAGAGCCTGTCATGGTGACGCGCGAGTTCGGTGAGCACCGCGTCACGATCCTGCGATGACACGTTGATATGCCCGCGCTTGCGCCTGGGCGCGGGGCTTTTGTTGTAGTCGTGCAGGTGTGCGTCAGCGGATAACGCGGTCAGCAGTTCAGGGTGATCGTAATCCCCCAACAGGTTGATCATACCGTAGTGCTGATTGCCGCTGGTTGCGCCAAGGGGCAGGCCCAGGATAGCGCGCAGGTGGTTCTCAAACTGGCTGGTCACATCGCCATTCATGGTCCAGTGCCCGCTGTTGTGCACCCGGGGCGCCAGCTCATTTACCAGCAGGCTGTCAGCGGTGACGAAACATTCCATCGCCATCACGCCCACATAGTTCATGGTTTCCAGCAGCGTGCGAATATTTTGCGCGCCCGTCTGCGCGATACGCTCTTCGAGCCCGTCAGCTGGCGCCACCGAGGTAATCAGAATGCCCTCGTGGTGACGGTTTTCTGTGGGCGGATAGACCTTCACATCGCCGTTGGGCGAGCGCGCGGCGATAAGGGAAATTTCACGTTCGAAGGCAATTCGCGACTCGACCAGCCAGGCCCCGGGGGGATTCTGTTCGGTGAACGCCTGCAGTTGTTGTTCGTCCAAGATATGCCACTGCTGCTTGCCATCGTAGCCCTCGGTGGGGTTCTTCACCACCACGGGCAGGCCCAATTGGGTTGCGGCAGCGGGCACATCCTGTGCAGATTGAGCAATGCGGTAGGGTGCGGAGGCGATGCCGGCACTATCGAGCAGCCTTTTTTCACCGAAGCGGTCACCGCAGGCGGCCACGGCGTCCGGATTGGGATATACCGCGCAGAATTCGGTGAGCCCGCGCAGTAGCTCCAGGTCGACGCGCTCGCGTTCGACGGTGACCACATCGGGCTCGCCCAGCGCGTGGAACACCTCCCCGGGTGTCTGCCCTGCGCAGTGCGATACCACCGGGCCCAGGCCTTCGACACAGGCTGTGCCTTCACCGGCGCTGGCCAGGAAAGCAAAGTCCACCCGCATGGCCCAGCCGGACAATGCCATCATGCGGGCCAGTTGTCCGCAGCCGATAATGCCGACTCGCATCAGCAAACCTCCCGCGGTACACCATCGGTGACGGACTCGCGCCAGTGCGCCAGTCGCTGTCTCAGTTCCGGGTCGCCCAGGGCGAGGATCTGCGCGGCCAGCAGGCCGGCGTTGTAGGCGCCGCTGCTGCCGATGGCCTGGGTTGCCACAGCCACACCGGCGGGCATCTGGGCAATGGAGAGCAGGCTGTCCATGCCATTAAGCGCCTTGCTTTGCACCGGCACGGCGACAACCGGCAGCAAGGTCATGGCCGCTGCCATCCCAGGCAGGTGAGCGGCGCCACCAGCCCCGGCGATAATAACCTGCAGGCCGCGTTCACTTGCGGAACTGGCATATTCGTAAAGTCGCGAGGGGGTTCGATGCGCTGACACGACCTGAGTCTCGTAATCAATGCCGAGTTCCACCAGCAGTTCGGTGGCCCGCTCCATGGTCGGCCAGTCGGACTGGGAACCCATGATAATGCCCACGAGGGCTTTGCTTGCGGTGTCGGTGTTGCTCACGTCAATGTCTCCTGTCAGGGGGCGAGCCCACGGTTATCGGCCAGATTACCCAGCGTGTCCTGGCGTTCGACGTAATGCGCACAAGACTGAACTGTCGGGTTTCGGGGTAAGTGATGGCTAACAGCGTACCGGGCCAAATCGCGATTCTACCTGATTGCGATGCGGATGATAATCCGCTTTCCGCGCCGGTCCGGGGATCAGTTGTGCGGCTTTTAACGTGGTAATATTCCGGCCCCTATCATCCGTCAGCAGTGCCTGCGCGTACCTGTATCCAATCTCATGCTGACAAACACGGTGACCCCGAAATGCGCATTCGCATGGCTTCGCTAGTTCCAATTCTTACCATCCTGTCGCTGGGCATGGCCCAGGCCGGTGCCGAAGAGCTCGACTTTGATATCGAACTCGAAATCGGTTCCACCTGGCAGGAAAAAAACAAAGTCCAGATCCCCAATGACCGGGACGGAGATCGCTTTCTGCTGACTGACATTGCCGGCTCAGGCCCCTGGGCCAGTGCGCGAATCAATGCCAACTGGAATATTGCCGGCCCCCACGGCGTGCGCCTGGTACTGGCACCGTTTTCCTATGAGGAGCGGGGTAGTCTCGACAGCGATGTGCGCTTCGACGGCAAGACCTTCGAGGGTGGCGAAAACCTCAAGGCGAGCTACCGTTTCAACTCCTGGCGACTGGGTTACCGCTACCAGTACTACGATACCAATGGCTGGAAACTCTGGGTGGGGGCGACGGCAAAGGTGCGCGACGCGGAGATAGAGCTGCGCCAGAATGGCGTCCGTGCCAGCGACGACAATATTGGTGTGGTGCCCTTGCTGTACCTCGCCGGCGAGTACCGCTTCGCCGAGCGCTGGCTGTTCCAGTTTGACTTCGACGGCCTGGCGGGCGGACCGGGACGCGCTATTGATCTCGCGCTCAAGCTCGGCTACGAGGTCAATGACCGCTGGCAAATCAGCGCCGGCTACCGCGGGCTGGAAGGCGGCGCCGACACTGATGACGTCTACAATTTTGCCTGGTTCAATACCGCCCTGGTGTCAGCCCGCTACCGTTTCTGAGGCTGCGGGTTTGAGCCCGCACTACTGCGCCTGCGCCTGCCATGGCGGTGAACTGAAGGCGTTGCGCTCATCCTCACCGCCGGGTGGCATAACGTCGTGCCGATTTTCATCTGCGAAGTAGCTCCAGAATGGTGCTACCAGGCCTTCGTCCAGTAATTGCAAAGCACCTTTGTTCTCCTGCTCGCGCAATAGCGCGACATAGGCGTCAACAGGCTCCGGGCCAAACTGCTGGTAAATCAGTCGACCACCGTATTTTGCGTGTAGTGCCGCGTTTATTTTCCAGTTGCGAATCAGGGCGTTGGCCATACCGTAGCGCATGGCGGCAAGCTCGCCGCGCTCGCGGGGGCTCAGCTCGCTGCCGTCGGTGTAGTCATCACCCAGCGCCGCGCGCTGTTCCCGCTCCATGATTTCCAGCAGCGCTTCGACCTCAGCGTCGCTGGCATCTATGCCCTGTTCGCGGGCAAATATATTCATTGCCTGCGCAAGTACGGTCGCGCGCACCGTATCTACGTTGTCACTGGCGATACTCAAGCCTGCGATACGTGCGCTAACGCCTTCCCCCGTGAGCGGCCTGAATTCCAATATGGAGGCATCCGCCGCGGTGGCCAGGTAAAGGTGGCCATCGCGGGTGACATAGCTGCGCACCCAGGACAGCTGTTGCAGGAAGCGCTCGCTCACCGAAGGCGGTGGGCACTTTGCGCGCGTGCCCGCGATCTCGGTGAAGCGCAGGCGCGGTGGCAGCAGGGGCTGCAGTGATGTCGTGGCCCGGTTGCACCCGGCCTCCACGGCCACGCTGCCATCGTCGTTGAACACCATTTTGTAGCGGCCCTTGTCATTGGCCGCGGGGGCGAACCGGCTGTCGTCCATCGACTGCACAGCCACCAGCTCCCAACCGGTGGCGGCCAGGTCCAGTGCCGGCTCGGCCGCGTGCGCCAGCAGTGGCGATATCGCCAGCGCGAGCAGTGAGGCAAGTCGAGAGAGGTGCTGCGTCAAGTGAAAACAGGGTGTTTGCATGGTGGCGCCTGTTGAAAACAAGAGTATTACGCGATGTCCGCATGCTAACCGATTTTCCCCGGGCCGGCATCAGCATCAGGGCCGCACATTGCAAGCAAGCCGACAGTTATTGCGGCGATGGCCTGCTATTGTTGTTGAGCGCTTCGACAAAGCATTGTGGCGTCTACTACTATTAAGGCAATAATCATAACTAACAGGATTCTGTGCGATGGAATATGCCGGTCTAATTGGTGCGGTGGCACTGCTCATCTGGCTGGCTTTGCGCGGCATCGACATCATTTTCGCGGCCCTGCTGTGCTCCCTGCTGGTCATTGTCACCAATGGCTTGCCACTGGCAGAGGGGCTGACCGACTATTTTTCCTTTGGTCCCCTCGGGGCATTCACTTTTGCCGGCAAGTTTTTCCTGCTGTTCGCCGCCGGTGCCATGTTCGGGCGGGTGATGGGCGAGAGCCACGCCGCCGCCAGCATCGCCCTGGGGCTGGTGCGCAAACTGGGCGCCCATCGCGCGCTGTGGATTACCACGCTGGCCTGCGGCCTGCTGACTTATGGCGGCGTGGTCGTGTTCGTGGTGATTTTCGCCATGTATCCGCTGGGACTGAAACTGCTGCAGGAAGCCAATATTCCCAAGCGCCTGTTCTGCGCTGCGCTGGCCCTGGGTTCGGGTACGTTCACGCTGACAGCGCTTCCCGGTACGCCGTCCATACACAACGTCATCGCATCGGTGGCCCTGGGTACCGATCTGTTTGCCGGGTTCTGGATAGGCATTGGCGGCGGCCTGCTGATGTTCTTTGGTGGTATCTGGTACCTGGAGCGCCAGCGTGTGCTGGCGGCGGAACGCGGGGAAGGTTTTGTGCCGGGCCCGCGCGACCAGATCGTGGACGTGGACGAGGCCGACTACCCGCACTGGATCATTGCCTGCCTGCCGCTGGCCGTGGTGCTGCTGACCATCATCCTGCCGCGCGTATTGCTACAGTGGGTGTCGCCCGAACAACTGGCAAATGGTACACCGCCCATGCAACTGCTGGCCTTCGCCACCTCACAACCGGTGGTGTGGCCTAGCGTTGCCCTGCTCAGCGGCACTTTCCTGTCCACATTGCTGTTCCCTGCTATCCGTCACAACGCCCTGCAGGTCGTGGGCTCGGGGGCGCAGGACTCGATCATGCCCCTGATCAATACCGCAGCCGTCATCGGCTTTGGTGGCGTGGTCACCCAGACAGCGGTGTTTGCGCAGTCCACGCAGTGGGTCCTGGAGTCGTCACTGCCGCCGCTGGTATCCATGTTTTTCTCCGTGAGCCTGGTGTCGGCGATTACCGGATCGGCCTCGGGTGGCCTGCAGATATTCATGCAGACCATGGCGCCGGCCTATCTTGAGCTGGGTATTGAACCGCAGGTGCTGCATCGCATTGCTACCATGGCCAGCGGCGGTTTCGACTCACTGCCACACTGCGGGGCGATTGTGGCAATGCTGACGATTACCCAGTTGACACACAAGCAGGCGTACCGTGATGTGGGCATGATCACCGTGGTGATCCCTGTCGTCTCCACGCTGTTGTTAATGGCTGCGGTATCATTGTTATCGTGAGCTGCGGCACGGCTTTTACAGCTTGTATATTCTTCCATAAACCAGGGGGTGACCATGATCCCGGAAAAGATTGAAGTCAACGTTGCCGGAGGGCTGGACGTGGCACTGCCACGTATGGTGCGCGTGCGCCAGAAGTTTGCCTGCCAGGAAATAGACAGTGTTAGCGCCGCAGTGGCGGAACAGTTTGCCGATCCCGCCATCACCGACCAGATTAAACCGGGTATGCGCATCGCCGTGGGCTGTGGCTCACGCGGCATTGCCAATGTTGCCGAGTGCGCGCGCGCGGTTGTAGACAAGCTCAAGGAATTGGGTGCGGAACCGTTTATTTTTCCCGCCATGGGCAGTCACGGCTCGGCGTCCGCCGAGGGCCAGGTGAAGGTGCTCGATAGTCTGGGTATCAACGAGCAGACCATGGGATGTGCGATTCACTCGAGTATGGATGTAGTGGAGTTGGGGCAGCTCGATAACGGGATGCCGGTCTACTTTGACCGGCATGCCGCCGAAGCCGACGCGGTGATGCTGGTGTGCCGGGTCAAGGCGCATACCAATTTCCGCGCACCGATTGAGTCCGGCATCGTGAAGATGCTGGTGATCGGCATGGGCAAGATACGCGGTGCCTCAGCCACGCACTGGTATGGATTCGAGTCGTTCGGGGAGCTGCTGCCGCAGGCGGCCGAATTTATCATGCAGAAGATCAACTTCCTGGCCGGGGTGGCCATGGTGGAAAACGCGGAGGACCGCACTGCATTGGTAGAGGTGGTGCCCGGTACAAGGGTGATGCAGCGCGAACCCGAGCTGTTGCGTATGGCCCGGGATTGGATGCCGCGCCTGCAATTCGACGATATCGACGTGCTGGTTGTCGACCGTATCGGTAAAAACATTACCGGCGCGGGCATGGACCCGAACATCACCGGGCGCAACGCGCGGGACACGGATTGGGATGCGGGCATCCAGATCAGGAAGATCGCGGTGCTGGGCCTGACGCCGGAGACGGATGGCAATGCCACCGGTGTCGGAGCGGCAGATGTTATCACCATGCGTCTCTATCGGGATTTTGATCCCGCCAAGACCTACGCCAATGTGATTGCTGCCACCCTGCTCGACGGCGCCTGCATCCCGATGATTATGAATACGGACCAGGAAGCGGTGCAACTGGCGCTCAAGACCCTGCCGCGAACGCTGCCGGAAGAAGCGACCCTGGTGCATATCGCCAACACACTGGAAATATCGGAAATCGATGTGTCCGAGAACCTGTTGCCCTACGTGCGTGCCAACCCTGAAAAATTCGAGGTAGTGGGCGATGCGGCACCGCTGGCGTTTGATGCCGAGGGCAATCTCACCCCCATGCCCAGCCATGGCGCGCGTGGAGATGAATAAGCCGGCCGCCAGCGGTACGCCCGTGATCACGTCTACCGCGGAACCCGCGCAGCGCCTCAGGCAGTTATTGGCGAAAATGCCGACTCGCGTGATCGCTTGCAGTGGCGGCATCGACAGCATGCTGCTGGCCACCCTTGCCGGCCGCCTGGAGCAGGGCCAGACCCTGGTGGTACACGCGCTTAGCCCGGCGGTGCCCGCGGAGGCCACCGCGCGGCTGCGACACTGGGCGGCCAGGGAGGGGTGGCGCCTGCGCACGTTGGAGTCAGGCGAATTTGACAGCGAGGACTACCTCAGTAATCCGGTCAACCGCTGCTACTACTGTAAGCACAATCTGTATGACAGCCTTACCCGTGTAGCCCGGGCGGCGGATACCGGGGCCAGTGTGTGCAGCGGCGCCAATACTGACGACCTCGGCGAGTACCGCCCCGGCCTGCAGGCTGCGGAGCTGTTCCATGTGCGACACCCCTACATTGAGGCCGGCGTCGACAAGGCCACGATTCGCGCACTGGCCCGGGAACTGGCATTGCCGTTCGCCGAAATCCCGGCCTCCCCCTGCCTCGCCAGCCGCCTGTACACCGGCACGCGAGTTACCGCAGAGCGCCTGCGCGCCGTTGAAGCGGCAGAGGCGCTGATTCGCAGCACCGCGGGTATCGAGGTGGTGCGCTGTCGCGTGCGCGAGCAGGCGATGATCGTCGAGGTCAGCGCCTGCGACCGGGACAAGATTACCGTAGACGTGCTGGACGCGCTGCAACAGCTCATGCGCCGGAACAATTTCCCGCTGCTGACAGTAGAGCTGGATGCGGAGCCTTATCGCCCGGGCCGGGCTTTCGTGGGTGCTGCTTGATGGTGAAATACGATTATGCGCGACGGCAGCGCCTGGGTATGCCCGAGGCCGTGCTCTGCAGCGGCAAGGATATTGGGTCACTACAGCATATTTTCGCTGAACTGGCTGCCAGGCCCGACCATCCCGTGTTGTTTACCCGGCTGCAGCCGGAGCAGTTGGCGGCGCTGGACGAGGCGCACAGGGAAGGACTGGATTACGACCCGCTGTCCGCCACCGCAATACTGCACGGTCCCCTGCCGGCGAGGCCGGGCAGCGTGGCCGTGGTTACTGCGGGTACGGCTGACCTGGCTGTCGCCCATGAGGTGTCGAGAACGCTCTACTTCAGCGGCCTCGACCACACCCTGGTTGTGGATGTGGGTGTCGCCGGGCTGTGGCGGCTCACTGAGCGCATCGACGAGATCGCGCGGCACGATGTGATCATCGTGGTGGCCGGGATGGATGCCGCGCTGGCTTCGGTAATGGGCGGGCTGGTGGGCAAATGCGTGGTCGCTGTGCCCACATCCGTGGGCTACGGCGTCGCCGCAGGCGGCGAGACCGCACTCAATGCCATGCTGGCAAGTTGTGGCCAGGGCATTGTCGTGACCAATATCGATAATGGCTTCGGCGCTGCCTGTGCCGCGGTGCGTATTCTCAACAGCCTTGGAGCCACCGGGGAGCATGCGGACGGTGACTGATCGTGCACTGGTGATACGCACGCCATCGGGGCTCAGTGGCGACATGCTGGTGACGGGCCTGGCGCGATTGGCCGCGGTGAGTGCGGACGAACTGGAACAGCTGGTTGTTAGCATCGGTTTACCGGCTTTGCACCGCGTGTTGAAGATAGAGCGTTGCAGTGTGCACGGTATTTCCGGTTGGCGGGCGCAGATTGCGCTTCCACCCGAACACCACCACCGCTCCCTCGCGGATATTGGCGAGATCATTGGCGCCAGTGCGATGACGTCGGCGGCGAAAGCGCTGGCCCTGGAGGCGTTCACGGTGCTGGGTCGGGCTGAATCAGCGATACACGACATACCGCTGGAAGCCGTGCATTTCCATGAGGTCGGTGCTCTCGACAGCATCCTCGACACCTGCCTTGCCGCCGCCCTGTTGACCCGGCTGGCGCCGAGAGCGCTTTACTGCAGCCCGCTGCCGCTGTGTGATGGTGTGATCAGGTGCGATCACGGTGTGCTTGCCAGTCCGGCGCCGGCGGTACAGGAGATGTTGCGCGACATTCCGGTTTACGGCATCGATTCCAGTGGCGAAACCGTTACCCCGACGGCGATAGCGTTTTTGCGCGCTGCCGGTACGGTGTTTGGCGGCTGGCCACAGGCCACGATAGTGGACGTGGCACGCGCCTATGGCGGCAGGATTCTCCCCGGTGTGCCCAATGGCGCCATGTTTTTCCTGGTGGCGGACGCGAGCTGAACACGGCGGGCCTCAGGTGGCGGGGAGATCCCCGAACAGGCCGTAGTGCACACAACCCTCGATGACACCGCTGGTGTAATTCCCGTTGAGCCCGTGAAAATCGCCCCTGGCGAAATAGGCCCTCAGTCCGGGATTGTGTTCCAGCTCGCGGCGCACACCCTCGCGCAACTGGGCATCGGCATTGCGTACCAGCACGCCCGAGAAGTGCGCTGTGAGCGCATCGAGGTCATTCCCGCTGTCGCCACAAAACACCACATCCTCAAGCGCTATACCTGCTTGCCCGGCGAGGTATTCGAGAGCCGTGCGCTTGGTTGCGCTGCGGGGCAGGATATCCAGCAGGCCCAGCCCGCTGGCCGAATCAAAACTGTATATCACGGTCTCGTCGAAACAAGCTGCGAGCCGTTGCCTGATGGCGTTGAGCAGTGCCTCCCGCCCGTCGTGGGCCAGGTGATAACTCTGCTTGAACGCGGACTGGTGTTGCGCCGCCTGGCGTTCAAGGCCGGGTACAACTGACAGGGCGCCCGCCACGCCCGCCGCATCCCAGCGGGGGCTCTTGCTTTGCAGTGCCTGCTCCCAGCCGTGGTCCCGGCGCCAGCTGTCGCCAACACGATGCCGTATGGTCGTGCCCACGTCACTGCACAGCACATCGGGGTAGCGGATACCGTACTCCGAGATCGCCTGTTCGGTCAGTTCCAGGTTGCGTCCAGTCACGTACACTAGGCAGACATCTGTCTCTTCCACCAGGCGGTTGAAAAGGGGGATCGCCTGTGGATCCGCCTGCCAGCTTCCGTTAGGCAGCAAGGTGCGATCGAGATCGGTGGCCAGAATGCGCATCGCTGCTATCTGCTTCAGACGCTGGCTACCAGCCAGTAAAAACTGTGCGGTGGTATTACCAGCTGTTGGTTGAACAGTGCGGGTGACTCGCCGCTGGCGGCGTCTTTCAGGGGTGCCATGGAGAAGCGCTCCCGGTTGCCGAGCATCGCGAGATCGAACTGCTGGGGGTGGTCGTCGAAGTTTGCCACGACCAGCACGGATTCTTCCGGCGACTCGAAGCTGGTGCGGATAAATACGAACAGATGTTCATTGCCCACATCCAGCAGTTCCCGGTTGTTGAAATCGGAAAAAGCCGGCAGCGTCTTGCGTACCGCTATCAGGTGACGGATGCCGTCGAAGATGCGTTGTTCAACCGAACCGCGCTGGCGACGCTTCCCGGTTTTGTCCCAGTCGTAAACAGGCCGGTGTATCCAGCGGCTGTCGCGGCTGCGCGCGACATCGCCGACGTAGTCGTAATTGTTCAACGTGCCCAGTTCATCGCCGTAGTACAGCAGCGGAATTCCGCCGAAAGACATGATCAGGCTATGTAACAGCAGTATCTGGTTGATGCTGCCCTGGATCACCGCTTCGTCATCTGCGGCCAGGGCTGATTCCAGCCCTACCAGAGATGCCAGGGTGCCGGAAATCCGTACATCGCCGGTTTTGTTATTGCGGCCGAAAGGTTGCCCGCGGGCCGGCGAGTCATCGTACTCCCCGGTGTAGTAATCGACCAGGAAGCGGCGGTGGGCCCGGGGATCGTAGCCCACGGCGGCGATGTCAACGTCATCGAAGCCGAGGCCGATATCGTCGTGGCAGCGGATATAGTTGAGCCAGGTGGCCCGGTCGAGTTTCTCCGGCAGGCTGCGGATGCCCTGGTTCAGCAGGCGTGTATTCTTGGTAGCGATAGCGTCCCAGAGCAAGGCCATAAAAGTGGCGTTGTAGGCGATTTCACATTCCTTGGCTATCACCGCGTCCTCGCCAAAGTACTTGGTGATCTCCACCGGCGCCACAATCGCCTCGGCGATAAACAGTACGCCCGGTGCGGTCACCTGGCAGCAGTCCTTGAGCAGTTGCAACAGCAGGTGTGCTTCCTGCTCGTTCTGGCAGGTGGTGCCGATCTTCTTCCACAGGAAGGCGACGGCGTCCAGGCGCAACACGTCAGCGCCCTGGTTGGCCCAGAACAGTATGATATCCAGCATCTCTATGAATACGGCGGGATTGCTGTAATTCAGGTCCCACTGGTAGTCATTGAATACGGTCATCACCCACTTGCCCATCGTCTCGTCGTAGGTGAAATTGCCCGGGGCGTTCTCCGGGAAAATCTCCGGCATGGTCTCCTCGAACATATCGGGGACTTCGCGATTGTCGAAGACGTAATAGTAATCCTGGTAAGCGGTGTCCCCGGCGCGCGCCTTTTGCGCCCAGGCGTGTTCGTTGGAGGTGTGATTGAGCACCACATCCAGGGTCAGCAGCAGTTCGCGCTTGCGCATGTGCCCGGCCAATGCCCGCAAGTCCGCCAGGGTGCCCGCGCGATCATCGATATCGCGAAAGTTGTTCACTGCGTAGCCGCCATCACTGGCACCGCGCGGGCACTCCATGATGGGCAAAATGTGCACGAGGTTGACGCCCAGCTCCTGCAGGTAGGTCATTTTTTCGCGCAGGCCCTGCAGGTCCCCGGCGAAACCGTCCAGGTACAGTGCCATGCCCACCCATTGCTGGCTCAGGAACCAGTTGTGGTCCGCCTCGCGAGCCTGGTCGATTTGCTTCAGTTCCTGGTCGCGCGCGATGTACTGCCGGGCCATGGTGTTGACCAGTTCAACCAGTTGCTCTTCCACATCTTCGCGGTCGCCATAGAGGCGATTGAACAAGTTATAGATGGCATAGAAGTTGGCGCCAAGGCGAGTGTAGAAGTGCCGCAGGTCATGTTGCTGCAGCGACGCTTCCATCTGGTCAAGCGTGCGGTTAAGCAGTGAATGTGATTGCTGTTCGTACATCTCAGTTGGCCTCGCCCCATTCGCGCAGCAATTGCAGGTAGGTGTCGCAGTTGGCCAGGGTGGCGCCGCGATTGGCCACGATTTTGCCGGCGAACTGCTGTGCCCGTGCCAGCGTGGCCTGCATGTCCCAGCCGGCCACCAGGCCCGCCAGCATGACTGCAGCAAAGGCGTCCCCGGCACCCACTGTATCCACTACCTCGATCCCGGGGCTGCAGGGGGCGTGCAGATGGCTGCCGTCGGCGCTCAACAGTTCGGCCCCGTCGGCGCCGCGGGTGACAATAAGTCCATGTAGATTGAAGCGTTGCAGGCATAACCGCGCAGCGTTCGCAGTTGATTCGCCCTGGAGTGCAGACAGTTCATCCGTATTGAGTTTGACCCAGTGAGCACCCTGCAACAGTGACTCCAGTTGCTCCGGCTGCCACCAGGGCGGGCGCAGGTTGACGTCGACGAATACCAGCGCGGGCCGGCTGGCCCTCAGCGCTGCCAATGCGTGTGCTGACTGCGGCGAGCGCGCTGCCAGGCTACCGTGGTAGAGCACATCGCAGGGAGCCCCCGGCGCCGGTTCGAGTGCGTCCCAGGCACAGTTCTCATCAATCTGGTAGTGGGGCTCTCCGGCGACGATATCTACCGTGACGCGTCCGGTGGGGCGTTGCGGATCGTGTTGCACCGCAGTGGTGTCCATACCCCAGCGGGACATGGTGTGCAGCACCTTCTCTCCCTCGGGATCGGCGCCAATGCGACTGACCAGAAGCGGTGCAAAGCCCAGGCCCTGCAGGTGCCAGGCGACATTGAACGGAGCCCCGCCCATTACCGTTTCCCCGCCGGGGAAATGGTCAAACAGCACTTCGCCAAAGACGCAGACGCTTTTCTCCCGGGGCGTGTTCATGGCGTTATCGGGCATCCTCTGTGGTGATCAATCATCTGCGGGCACTGCGCAGGCGCCAAAAAAATCATAGTAGTCCAGGGCTTCCAGTATGCCGGCGCCATGGGTACGGCCGGCAAAGTAAATATTGTCCTCTTCCGGCAGCAGCGACAGTTCCTCCTGGTGCCGGTTTGCCACCACCACGGCCAGGGTATTGCCGCGCATCATGTCTTCGTCTGCGCCCGAGCCACCTGCCACCAGTATATTGCCGAGAGGAATATCCAGGCGCTGGGACACATAGCGCAACGCCAGGCCCTTGGAGGCCCGGAATGGCAGGATGTCAAAAAACTGGCCGAATGAGAGTGTTGTGCTGGCGGTGATGTCAGCCTGGCGCAACAGGGTGTTGATGTCCTCTACCGGCGGCGCCTGCGCCGGGTCGTAATAGTAGGAAACCTTGAAGGCGGTCTGCTCGCGTTTATCCTGCAGGCGCAGCCCGGGCACGGTGGCCAGCGTTTGCCGGATGCGACGCGGCGACCACTGGTAATCGATGTGGTCAGCCCAGAAATCATCCTCCAGCAGGCTTTGGCCGTAGTGTATGCGTGTACCAAGGCTGCTTATAAGTACGTCGGGATACGGAATGCCGTGTTTGCGCATCAACGCCAGCGCGGTATCGAGACGGCGTCCGGTAGCGATGGCGAAAGATACGCTTTTGCGGTGCTCGCGCAGTGTATCGATGAACTGTTGCAGGGATTGCTCATCGCCGATCAGGTTCTGGTCCAGGTCGCTGACGATCATCCGGTCACGGTAGCGCAGTGAGCGCGGCAGCGACTGCTCGCGTGGCAGCGGCGTGTATTTGCCGGACAGTTGCGCCACCCGGTCTAGGTAGGCGGTCGCGTGCGCATCCCATGAATAGTGTTCGCGTACACCGCTCATGCCGTTTCTCGAAGCCTGCTCCCAGGCCGCGTTATCGGTCAGCAGGCCGAGCAGGGCCCCGGTTATCTGCTCTTTGTCCAGCGGGTCCACCAGTTCGCCACAGCGGCAGTTGCGGATGATGTCGACCGGGCCGCCGTTCTCTGTTGCCACCACTGGCAGGCCACTGGCTGCGGCCTCCAGCAGGGTCAGGCCGAACGGTTCCGTCAGGGCGGGGTTGATAAAGACCCCCCTGCCGCTGGCAACCATGCGGTAGATATCGGGCACTTCGTCGGCTCGGTGCTGCTTCGGCACCGCCACTCTCCCGTACAGGTCATAGGTGTCGATAAACAGCAGGATGTTGGTGAGCACGTTTTGTGCACCATCGTCCATATCGCGGATATCCTCGCGATTGCCGGCCACGATCAGCAGGTTTGCCGCCGCCTGTAACTGGTCGGACTCGCCGTAGGCCTCAATTAACGTGAGGATGTTCTTGCGCTCGTCCGGACGGGACAGTGCCAGGATCAGCGGCTTGTCGGGGTAGCTGAGGAACTTTTCAATCTGCTGCCGGAACGGGACCTGCTCGCCGTCCTGATAGGGACGGAACTGGTCGAGGTCGGTGCCCGGGGGAATAACCGCCATGCGCCCCGGATCATAGTAGTTGTACAGGGCATATTGCTGTTCGATCTCATTGTGGGTGCTGGTCACGACCAGATCCGCATTGGCCAGTACATCTTCCTCGGCATCGATGCGCCGCTCGATGTTGTAGGTGCTTTCGATCTCTTCACGCGAGAAGCCACGGGCCAGCAGGCGCTTGCGTTTGTCTCGGCCAAGGGAGTGGCCGGTGTGAATCAGGGGTATGCCCAGCAGGCTGGACAGGCGCACGCCGACGTAGCCGGCGTCGGCATAGTGACTGTGGATCAGGCTTGGCTGACGGGTCTGGTCGGCGATAAAGGCGGCGAGGTTGTCGGTGAAGCTATCCAGGTGCTCCCACAGTTGTTCCTTGGCAATGTATTCTTCGGGGCCGCAATCGACGCGCACGATGCGTGCGCCGTTGCCCAGCGTTTCTTCACGTTCGGCGTAGTCGCTACTGACTGTGGGGTCCACGATTCGACGCGTTACCAGGTCCACGCGCTCGACGCTGTCCTGTGCGGCCAGCGCGCGCGCCAGATCAACCACGTACTTGGTCTGGCCGCCGGTGTCGGCATCCCGCCCGAGTTCGAGGTCACCGCCGCGGATCAGTCCGTGTACGCTGATCAGGCAGATATAGAGCCTGTTTGAGTGTTGCTTGCCCTTTGAAATACGCCTCTTCCCCAATCACTGACGATTGGTGCAAGAGTTTACCAAATTACTTGCTGCTTCTCAGGCGATGGGTGGCTTTGCTGCTACAAGGCTCAGGTCTTGGCGCTGCCGCGCGTGTCGTATTGCTTGCGCGCGCCCAGCACGGGCTGGCCGCTGATGCCGGACTCGACCACGTCGATCTTGTTCCCGGATTTGAGAAACATTTTGGTCTGTTCGGCGATGGATTCCGATGTTTCCACTGCAGCGGGTTGTTTGCGCGTCGCTGCTGCGCGCATTGGTTTCTTGGCCATGATGGTTCCCGATAAAGATAATTATGGTTTAAGCGAGGGCGTGAAGCCCTCGCGGATAGTGCTGGCGGCTATCAGTGCACGTGGCCGTGGGCGATTTCTTCTTCGCTGGCGGCGCGCACATCAACTACCTGGACAGCAAAGTTCAACTGCTCTCCGGCGAGGGGGTGATTGGCATCAATGGTGATTTCGTCACCGGCCACGCTCTTGACCACGATACGGCGCGACTGGCCCTGTGGGTCCTGGGCTTCGAAGGCCATCCCGGGTTCTATCTCATCAACGCCCTGGAAGGCAGCGCGGGGTACGACCTGTACCAGTTCCGGCTGCACTTCACCGTACGCGTCTTCGGGGGCAATGCTGACGTTCAGTTCTGCGCCGGCAGTTTTGCCCACCAGGGCGCTTTCCAGCCCGGGGATGATGTTGTTGGCACCGTGAAGATAGGCCAGCGGCTCGGCGCCATCAGAGCTGTCGAGGACATCGCCGGCGTCGTTGGTGAGGGTGTAGTGGATGGAGGCAACAACGTTGTCGCCGATCAATAAGCTCATGTTTTTTCCTGTTACTGGCGGCGACATGGGGTGTTTACCGTGCGCCGGACTGAATTTATGAGTCCCTCTTGCGAGGAACGCTTATTGGAAACAGTTATTTATGCACTACAGGAAGAGGGTCAGGAAAGACTGAACGTCAAGCGGAACACAAACAGGGTATCTACCAAGACCCTCCAGTATAAAGCACGCAGGCATCAAGTCAATCGACGGCACTTTGCGGACGCAGCGGAGCTTCAGCCCGCGCGACGGCGCTGGCACTCCCATTCGGCGTGGGCAACTGACCAGCGGGAGCAGCGCCACCGGTGCACCTGGCGCCTGTCGCGGTAACACATTGGCCCTTTATGGCGTGATTTTCTGCCGCAATACGCCATTGCGGTGACCGCCTCCAGTGGTGACAATCGTATCCTGGCCATAACAGCTTGCGAGGCGCTGACGATGGGCGTGAACAACGTGGTACATGTGATCGATCCTGACCAGGCCATGAGCCGGCCGCTGGCAGCCTTGCTGGGTGCATACGGTATCAGTGTCAAGCGACATGCGGATGAGGCCGGGTTTCGGGTCGCGGCCAGCGAGCCAGGCTTCGGCGGCGGCTGCCTGATGCTGGAACTGGATGTCACCAGCGACGACCACCTGCACCGCCTGCGTACCCTGAGACAGGATTTCCCCGAACTGCCGATTATCGTGATGGGGGAGAGTACGCGCGACGGTCTGGGCGCGCGGGCACGGGGCGCGGGCGCCACCGACCTGATCGAGCGTCCACTGGCGGCCGCCTACCTGTTCAGCCGCCTGGCGCAATTGTTACCGGGTTCCGGCAATCTGCCAGCGGTAGAGCCGTCGGTGATGGAGGTCGATGGCGCGGCGCCGGTCACGCTGCGCATGGCGCACCCCGAAGATGCGGACATGGAGCAGGCCTTCATGACCTCGCTATCAGAGAAGTCGCGTTATATGCGGTTTTTTTCCGGCCTGAGCAAACTCCCGGAGCACGTACTCAAGGAATTCACCACGCCGCGCTATCCGATCAGCTACGCCGTGATCGCCACGGTGCCCGATGTTGATGGCGACAAGCAAATCGGGGTCGCCCGCTGGGCACCCACGGGTACCGAGGGGGTGGCCGAGTTTGCGGTGGTGGTGGCGGACGAATACCAGGGCCGGGGCATCGCCAGCCGCTTGATGCGTATCCTGATTACGGCCGCCGCGGTAGGCGGCCTGGAACGCCTGGAAGGGCTCATCCTCACCGAGAACGCGCCCATGCTGGCGATGGTGAAAAAAATGGGCTTCACGCGCTGCCCCAACCACGATGCCGGCCCCGGCGTCGCCCTTTACGTCAAGCACCTGCGCAATACCGGGGATCTCTCCGCCTGAGGTTCGATGCGGCCTGATCTCCGGGTGGCTGCCGGCAGGGTTCAGGGCGCCGAATTCTGGGTCTTGTAAAGCCGCCGGGCCGCTGCCCAGATGTCGTCCACCATGTCCCAACCGGCGGCATTGGTCTCTTCGTAGTGGCCTTCTGGTTCGCCCAGCTCGCGCCCCAGGCCCTGTCCGTAGCGGCAGATGGTAGCCACCGCCTCGGCGTCGTCACCCAGGGCAGTCAGTGCGGCCGGGTCATCGGTGATGGCCTGGCAGGTGGCCCCGGAGATGTATTCCGGTGATTCGATCACCCCGCGGGCGGCCAGGTCGGCGCAGCTGGCACCCCCGGTCAGTACCAGGTCAAGGCAGCGCAGGCGGTAATCCGCCACCGGCACGTAGTAGCCTATCTGGTCCGTGCCCAGACCCACGGTGAGAGTCAGCGATTCATCGGCCAGGGACAACAGGTGGCCCGGCAGTACGTAGTCCGCACCCACGGCATGGAGGTGGGGCTCTCGGTAGTATTTCTCCGCCGGTGCGCTGGCGAAGTCGTCGGGCAGGCCGTGTACCAGTTCCGGCGGCAACTCGCCCGGCATCCACAGAATGCCGACATCACCGAAATCGAGGTGGGCCAGCTGGCTGCGAATGACATCCCCGGCGGAGATCTGGCTGCCCAGCACCGGCGTGATGAAGGGGTCGTCCTCCAGTGCGCCACCGCTATCGCTACAGTTATCTGCCGAGAGTGGCTGGTCAGTGCAATTGTAGAGGGGTATGTCCTGCCAGCCGATATCCCCGTCCGCGATCAACAGCCTGAAGCCGATATTGGTGAGCCGGGTGAAGAAAGGTTCAATATGCACCCGCAGCTGCGACACCTCTACCGCTTGTGCCGCGTCCAGTAGCCCGCTTACCGCGTTGGCGAGCTCGGTACCGATCGATTCAGTCTTGGCGAAACTGCGACACAGGTAGGTGGGCCGGTCGTCGCATTCGGTGAGCGGCGCCGCGCCCTCGGGCACGCTGCGGCCATCGCCAACCGGGTGTTCGTCAGTGACCACCCAGGTGGGAGAGGCGCCCGGGCCGACCTGGTTGCCCAGGGGGCCATTGAAGAACAGGGTTTCACCGCCGCGCTGCGCCGCGATGCGCTCGCGCAGTACGCCCGGGAAGTCAGCGGTCAGGTAGCGGCCCTCCGCGGTACAGTCACCGCCCTCCCAGCCCTTCGCGGCGCAGGCCTGCTCCAGGCCCGCGGCATCCGCCGGCGGATGCCAGCCCAGGGTGGATTCCGGGTGACTGGTCCATTGCACCAGGGTGGCAATGGCCTCGCCGCTCTCGAGAGCGTCCACCGCGATCACGTTGAGGCGGGGGTCGCGGATAATCGGGTCGCGGACGTCATCGACGCCGTAGCCGTGCTCACCGCTTGCGGTGCGCAGTTGCGCCGCCTGCATACTCGCTACCGCATCCTCGGCGGCGAAAGCGATCTGGTCAGCGAGCAGGGAGAACCAGTCATCGTTGATGCTGAACGCGGTATCGGGGCCGTGGTGGTTGTGCGTGGCGGAAACCAGCACCGGCGCCTCCTGCCACTCAGGCGGTATCCTGCTGCGCACCCGGTTGACGATCTCGCTGATGTCCGGCGAGAAAAAGGAGTAGGTATCCGCCATGATCATGATGACGCGTTCGCCGTCACGGGACAGGGCCAGCGCCGTGGCGCGGATATCGTCATGCACCCAGGCGGAATCGGAGCGCCCGTTGCCCACATCGACCCGGCCCTGGTCCCAGGCCTCGATGAAAACGCCGGGGTTGTCGGGGTCCAGGGCCTCGCGGGCGGGCCAGCCGGGGGCGTCGGAGAGATAGGCGCGGCCCCCGGCGACGGTGGGTAGCAGGCTGTAACTGGCCGCTCCGGCCAGCAGGCTGGGTGCCGGCTCAGGCGGGGGCAGCGGCTGGCGGTCGGAACTGTCGCTGCAGCCAGCCAGGGCCAGTGCGAAAATTGCCAGGGCAAACGGTTTCCAGGGGCGAACGATCCTCATGGTGCACAACTCCTTGTGTTTATTATTGTCAGCGCCGCCGCCAGCGGCCCGTGGCGCCTGATCAGTGTAGTGAGGGCAGGTAAAAGCGTCAAAGCTCATCTCCCGCGGCACAGTGACCGTATACTGAGGGTATGAATACCGGGCACGATAATCTGCACGCATTGCGATCCTTCCTCGATGACTGCGAACGCATCGTGGTGCTTACCGGTGCCGGTATCAGTCTGGCGGGCGGGATACCGACCTATCGCGACCAGGACGGGGTCTGGCGCCACAGCGAGCCGATCAAGCACCAGGAGTTCCTGCGCGAGCCGCGTCGCCGCCAGCGTTACTGGGCCCGGTCGATGCGTGGCTGGCCCGCGGTGCGCGACGCGACACCAACCGCGGCGCACAGTGCCCTGGCGCAACTTGAGCGCTCGGGCCGCGTGGATCTACTGATCACCCAGAACGTGGATCGCCTGCACCAGCGTGCCGGCAGTGAGCGGGTGGTGGACCTGCACGGACGCCTTGACCGGGTGCAGTGCCTTGACTGCGGTGCCATGACCAGCCGCGATGCGGTGCAGGAGCAGTTGCTGCATCACAACGGGCAACTGCCCGTTGCGGCGTCGGCACGGCCCGATGGCGACGCCGACCTGCCGGAGCACCTGGAGCGTGACTTCGTGGTGCCGCTTTGCCCGCAGTGTGCGGGAACGGTGATGCCCGATGTCGTGTTCTTTGGCGGCACGGTGCCCAGGCCGCGAGTGGAATACTGCATGCAGGCGCTGGAGCGGGCAGACGGCTTGCTGGTGGTAGGCAGCTCATTGCAGGTGTTCTCCGGGTTTCGCTTTTGTCGACGCGCCAGCGAGTCAGGCGTGCCTATCGCCATCCTCAATCCCGGCAAGACACGAGCCGATGCCCTGGCCGGGCTGAAACTGGATGCAGATTGCCAGTCGCTGTTGCAGGCGGTGGTGTAGGGCCGCTGGCGTCTGAGGGTGATTCCCGGGCCGGGCAGGGTGCCTGCCCGGGTGTTGCGCGGGTGCGATCAGTTTTGCCGGTGCCGGCAAACCTCGGTGTAGCCGCTGCGATAGTCGGGGTAGCGCAGCGCGTAGCCGGTGCTCCGCAACAGCGCATTGCGGCAGCGTTTATGTCCGCTCACGCGAACGTCACCGGCCTGTTGTGCGGGGTTTACAACGCAGCCCAATGTTGCCGCGATCCAGCTTTCCACTTCGTGCGCCGGGGCCGGGTCATCATCGATGCCGTTGTAGGCCGCCGCCAGCTCCGTGCCTGCCAGTGATAGCTGCAGCAGGTGAACGAGGAAGCCGGCGCAATCGTCCCGGTGAATGCGGTTGGTGTAGCGTACCGGCTGTGCCGGGGCGATCTGGCCGCGTGCGATCTTGCTCATCAGCCTGCCATGCGGGTCGCCATAGATGCCGCCAAAGCGGATTACCGATGTCGGCACCGGAGAGGACAGGAAGGCCTGTTCTGCAGCGATGATCGCCTGCGCGCGCGCATCGGAGGTCGACAGGGGAGACGATTCGTCAACCCAGCCGCCTTCTGATTCCGCGTAGACGCGGGTGCTGGATACCATCAGCAGGTGTTTCGGGCGGTGCTCGCCCAGACCCCGCAGCACGTTGTCGGCGGCGTCGGCAAAGCCGCGCTGGTAACCCTCGAGATCCATGCTGGTTGGTGTGAAACTGGTGACGACAAAGTCCGGGCGCAGCTGCCCGGCGAAATCGAGGCTGCCAGCCTGGCTGTAGTCAGCGGCCACCCAGTTGATGTTCTCATGACCGGCGGGGGGATGGCGGCGTACGCCGGTAATGTCCCACTCGGTGCGGTCAAGGAGAGCACTTACGCGTTGGCCCAGGTCACCACAACCGACTATCAGCAGTGAATGGTGGCTCATGGGCTCTCCGGGTCAGGGTAGTGTGCGCGGTGGCAGGTCGGGCTTGGCATAGGCCATGCGCTTGAACGGGTCGGCCTGATGATAACTGTCGAGGCCGGTCAGTGCTACCGTGCCGGCCGCGGCGAGATCCAGTGAGCCATCCTCGTTCTGGCAATGCTCGGGAATTTCTGCCTGCATGACCTCACCGATAATCAGGTGGGTGCCGTTGATGGCCAGCTGCTGGTGCTCGCGCAGGGCCATCGCCAGCTTGATGTGCGCCTCGGCTACCAGTGGGGCACTGCACCCGTCCCACCAGCAGGGCGTAAGCCCGGTAGCGGAAAACTCACTGATTTCTTTCGGGTAGCGCGCCGCCGTCTGGTGCGCGGCCTCCACCATGTCGGCGTGCACGTGATTGATACTGTACTCCCCGCTGCGCAGCAGGTTGTGCAGGGTATGGCGCTCTTCCCCGCCCGGACGGATTATCAGGGCCAGCAGCGGCGGGTTCGAACCCAGGTGGACCACGGAACTCATGATTGCCAGGTTGCAGTGACCATCGTCATCGGCGGTGCCAACCAGGTTCGCGGACTTGAAGCCGGACAATGAATTCACCAGCGCAGCCCGTTCGCGAGTGGGCATGTCGGCCAGGTTGGCGTTAGTCAGGTGCATCACATGAATCCTTGTCGTTGCTGCAGGGTGACGGGTACAGGCGCCGGTAGCGCCAGCGTGCCCACGCAGTGTAAACCATACTGGCCAGCGGGCCGATCAGCGGCCAGCGCAGCCACCGCCACCAGGCGCCGTAGCGGGTGTACTGCCAGGCGGCAACGTTGGCATCAAGCCCGGTCAGCAGGCTGCCGTCGGGCAGTTGCAGGTGCAGGGTGCGCAGCAGCGTGTCCCGATCCGGCAGGTCGGCACCGGCAGGTAGCGCGTGAATATCCTGCAGCCGTAGCCGCGTGTCCTTGATTTCCTCAAGGCGCTGCATTTCCTTCAGGCATAACGGACAGCGGCCGTCATAGAAGAGAGTTGCGTGGGAAGCGGGCTGCATGGCTGAATAATTCACGGTGTAGGTACGCCGCTGGCCTGCTGTTGGATTCCCCGCGTGTGTTGGCGAGAAAGCGCTGGTATTCCCGGGTTACTTGGTTAAGCTCCTGCTGTTGACGTTTGTCCGGGCGGCGTGCGGAGCAGTTTCGAGCCCTCGCGACCCGGAACAGGAGAGAGTGATACCGTGCCCGAGACCAGGAAAATTGCCTTACTCATTGATTGTGACAACGTGCGCCACACCGCGATCGAAGGCGTGCTGGAGGAACTGGCCAAGCATGGCACGGTGAATGTGCGCCATGCACACGGCGACTGGAACAACCCGTCGCTTTCCGGCTGGGCTGAAAAACTGCATCCCCATGCGATCAGGCCCATGCAGCAATTCGCCTACACCAAAGGCAAGAATGCGACCGATTCCGCCATGATCATTGATGCCATGGACCTGCTCTACAGCGGTAATGTCGACGCGTTTGCGCTGATGACCAGCGACAGTGATTTCACACCACTGGTGTTACGAATTCTGGAGAGCGGTTTTCCTGTCTATGGCTTCGGCGAGAAGAAAACCCCGCGTCCCTTCGTGGACTCCTGTTCACCCTTCATCTATATAGAGAACCTGGTCGTCGAGGACACGGCAGATAGCGGCGCAAGCTCGGTGCCGGCGCGAAAGACCAAGTCCAGGCTCAGGCAGGACAGTGCCCTGGTGAAGCTGCTCAGAACCGCTGTCAGCCAGGCGGCAGACGACGACGGCTGGGCCAACATGGGCCAGGTGGCCAGTTACATTGCCAACAACAACAGTTCTTTTTCGTCCGTGAACTACGGTTATCGCCGAATCAGTGACCTGATCAAGGCCACCGAGCTGTTTGATATCGAGTTGCGCAATGGCACGGCCATGTATGTCAGTGATCCCCGGGGTTGAGGTCGGGTCAGTTGGCTGAGCGGCTGTGGCCATCCAGCAGTCGGCGAAATTGATCGGGGACGGGTACAACCCGTTTGTTGCCGTAGTCGAAGAACAGCAGCGTGGTCGCCACCCGCGCCATCTCGCTGTCGCTGCTCAGGTTGGTGATCCGGTAAAGCAGTTCAAGGCTCTTGGTTTCGATATTGTCCACCGCCAGCTCGACCCTGAGCCTGTCACCGTATTCCGCTTCGGCCAGGTACTGCACTTCAGCATGGGCCATGATCAGGCCGGCGTCTTCAAAGGCGGTGGCTTCGGCGTAACCCAGCTGCTTGATGAAACGCAGTTGTGCTTCCATGGCGATAGGCAGCACGCGATCGGCGCCCAGGTGGTTGGCCGAGTTCACGTCCGTGTACAGCACATCGTATTCTGTTGCGAACAGGAAGCTATCCGGCAGGGTGATCGACTTGCGCGTCATCTGGCTTGCTCGCGCTGTCAGCTTGCGGACGGGGCGCTGAAGCGGGACTCCAGGTAGGCGATGATGTCTCCTGATTCGTACATCCACTCGACCTCACCGCCGTCATTCTGGATACGCAGGCAGGGTACTTTGAGGTTGCCGCCACCGGCCAGCAACTGCTCTTTCGCTGAGGGCTCGCGCTTCACGTCCCGGGTATCAATGGTCAGCGACAAGCGTTTCATTGCCCGCCTCACCTTGACGCAGAAAGGGCAGGCCTCGTAGTGGTACAGCGTCAGCGAGCTGCTCAGTGCGTCGACGCTCGCCTGCTGCTCCGGCGAGCGCACCATGCCCTTTGGTGTGAACAGCCAGTTAAAGAACAAGATGATCTTACCGAGTATGAAGCGGATAATTGCCATAAACTGTCTCTGAAGTGGTCGTTTGCCGTCGCCAGCACTGCGTGCAGGCGCAGCGGGTGCGCCAAGGTGGTGTCGCGGGGTGCACAGGATAGCCCCATCGGCATAAATAACAAGGTCCGCCGTTGGCGCATTGCCGGCACGCCCCGGCGGCCTGATCCGATATGCTGGGCCTGCCGTAGCTTTTCCGTACCCCTACATATTATCTGGAGGATATATGTTTCGTTCTGTTGCTGTTGCCGGCGTGCTCTGCCTGGCAGCCCCCGCTTTCGCCGATTGCCCGGATTACCTGGACCACGACATGCGCAAGTTGCATTCCAGGGAACAGGTGAACTTCTGCCAACTGCAGGATGGTAAACCCATGTTGATCGTCAACACCGCCAGCCACTGTGGTTACACGTCACAGTTCAAGGGCCTCGAGGCACTGAACCAGGCCTATCGCGATCGCGGCCTGGTGGTGGTGGGTTTTGCCAGTAACGACTTCCGCCAGGAAGCGAAGGACGAAGAGAAGGCCGCCGAGGTCTGCTACGTCAATTATGGTGTTACTTTCACCATGATCGCCCCGAGCGCGGTGCGCGGCGACGATGCCAATCCAGTATTTGCCGAACTGGCGAAGCAGGCAGGCAAGCCCAGCTGGAACTTCAACAAGTACCTGGTCGATGGCGATGGCAGGGTGGTGGAGCAATTCGGCAGCAACACCAGTCCGGATGACAAGGCCCTGGTGGCGGCAATAGAAAGCGTTCTGTGACGGTTATATCCATCCGGGCAGATAAAAAAAACGGGAGGTGGCTGTAGCCACCTCCCGCCAGTACAGCTGGTTACAGCTAGATGCTGTGACGCAGGTCGAAACGATCCAGTTGCATTACCTTAACCCAGGCGGCAACGAAGTCATTCACGAAGCGCTCCTGCGCATTGTCATACGCGTAAGCCTCGGCGATGGCACGCAACTCCGAGTTGGAACCAAAGATCAGGTCTACCGGTGTCGCTGTGTACTTGACGGCACCTGACCGGGCATCCACACCCTGGTAAACACCTTCTGCATCGGCTTTCTGCCAGCGCGTGGACATGTCCAGCAGGTTCACGAAGAAGTCATTGTTCAGGGTTCCCGGCTTATCGGTGAAAACACCGTGCTGGCTGCCGCCACTGTTTGCATCCAGCGACCGCAGGCCACCGATGAGAACCGTCATTTCCGGTACGGTCAGTGCCAGCTGGTCCGCTTTGTCCACCAGCATCTCGGTGGGTGAGCGGTAGCTTCCGGATACATCGAAGTAGTTGCGGAAGGCATCAGCCCTGGGCTCCAGCAGTGTGAACGATGCCACATCCGTTTGCGCCTGGGTGGCGTCGCCACGGCCAGGTGTAAACGGTACATCGACCTTGACGCCGGCGTCCGCGGCCGCTTTCTCAATCGCCGCGGCACCACCGAGGACAATCATGTCAGCCAGGGAGATCTTGCTGCGGCTGGCTCCCGAGTTGAAATCGCGCTGCACTTCACGCAGCGTTTTCAGCACGCGGGCCAGTTCCTGCGGATTGTTTGCCGTCCAGTCCTTCTGCGGAACCAGGGCCACGCGGGCGCCATTCGCGCCACCACGCATGTCGCTGGCGCGGAAGCTGGACGCGGATGCCCATGCTGTACGCACCAGTTCCGGCACGGTCAGGTCCGTCTTGAGGATGGCCTTCTTCAGCTTCTTCACGTCGCCCTTGTCGACCAGCTTGTGGTCCCAGGCCGGGATCGGGTCCTGCCAGATCAGCGCTTCTTCCGGTGCGGTATCACCGATGTAGCGAGCTCTCGGCCCCATGTCGCGGTGGGTCAGCTTGTACCAGGCCTTGGCGAAGGCCAGGCGGTACTCTTCCGGGTTCGCCAGGAAGCGCTCGGCGATCGCACGGTAGGACGGGTCGGCCTTCAGTGCCAGGTCGGCAGTGGTCATAACCGGCGGGTTGAACTTGCCTTCCACGTGGGCATCGGGCACAGAGTTATGCAGTGACTCATCCTCCGGAATCCAGATGATGGCGCCAGCCGGGCTGCGGGTCTGCTTCCACTCGTTGTTCAGCAGGTTGGACAGGTACAGGGTGGTCCACTGGGTCGGCGCCTGGGTCCAGGCCCCTTCCAGCCCGCTGGTCACGGTGTCTTCGGAGTGACCCTTGCCGCACTTGTTCTTCCAGCCCAGGCCCTGCTCTTCGATGGGGGCCGCACCGGGCTCGGGGCCGACACAGTCGGCGGGCTTGTGCGCGCCGTGCATCTTGCCGAAGGTATGGCCGCCGGCAATCAGGGCCACGGTTTCTTCGTCATTCATGGCCATGCGGCCGAAGGCGACGCGGATGTTGCGGGCCGAGCCCACGGGGTCAGGTTTGCCCATGGGCCCTTCCGGGTTCACGTAGATCAGCCCCATGTGGGTGGCGCCGAGCGGGCGCTGCAGCTTGCCGTCCTTCTCCTGGCGATCGCTGGCCAGCATCTCCACCTCAGGACCCCAGTACACCATGTCCGGCTCCCAGTCATCGGCGCGGCCGAAGGCGAAACCGTAGGTCTCGAAGCCCATGTTTTCCATGCCGATGGTGCCAGCCAGCAGCATCAGGTCAGCCCAGGACAGGTTCTCGCCATACTTCTGCTTGACCGGCCACAGCAGGCGCCGGGCCTTGTCCAGGTTGCCGTTGTCCGGCCAGCTGTTGAGGGGGTCGAAGCGCATCTGGCCACCGTCACCGCCACCGCGACCGTCCAGGGTGCGGTAGGTGCCGGCGCTGTGCCAGGACAGGCGGATAAACAGCGGGCCATAGTTGCCCCAGTCCGCCGGCCACCAGTCCTGGGAGTCGGTGAGCACGGCTTCGACGTCGGCTTTCACCTGCTTCAGGTCCAGCTTGCTGACCGCCTCGGCATAGTCGAAGTCGTCACCGAGTGGGCTGGAGCGTCGGTCGTGGTCGCGCAATGGCGAGAGGTCGAGTTGCTCGGGCCACCAGAACTGGTTGCTCTTGGCCTGATTCGGGGCCACGGTACCCATGCCCATCGCTCCGGCGGGTTTGCTCATGGTTTTCGCTGCTTCGGCCAGTGTGGCGCCGGGGGCCAGTGCCAGTGCCAGCGCGCCGGTTACCGCAGCGGCCATCATTGTCTTGCGTGCTTTCATGTGTTTCTCCCTGGTTCGCTGCTGCTCCGGCAGCCAGCGAGTTTATTAGATACGGGCCGACCACAAACCGGCCGGAATATTGACTATAGAAGCGGCCAGACGATAGCTGAAGTCATTTAAAACAATAGGGGCAATAGTTTTTCTCAAACATTGGCGCTGGCTACCGCAACTGCAGAGCTGTCAGGCGTCTTCAGAGCGGGCCTGGACCACCAGGTCTTCGCCGGATAGTTGCACCGTGATGATCATGGGCCGGCAGCAGACCTCACAGTCTTCGATGTATTCCTGCGCCCCCGGCGAGATATCGACCAGCACGGTGACCGGTTCGCCGCAACAGGGGCAGTAGAGCGCAGACTCATCGAGGACGTCGCTCATCATTGCGTCGCCTCACCGGCTTCGCCCAGGGCCTGGCGCAAGCGCTGGTGTTCCGCCTCGTCGATGGGGAAATTGTGCATCATGGCGACTGCAGCCAGCTTGAACAGCACGCTGGGTGCGCCATAGAGAATGGCCAGGGCGCGCACGTCCTCCGGCGTATTGGCCGTGGTCGCATCGAAACCGATGCTATCCAGTAGCGGGAAAATAAGCCCCACCGCCAGGGCAAAGGCCAGTTTCGAGGCGGTACCCCAAAGGGCGAAGAACAGCCCGGGGCGCCGCTGCCCGTTTTCGTGGGCATCCCACTCGATCAGGTCACCGTTGATGGCGCTGGGTAACGCCAGGTCGGCACCGATCATCAGCCCGGTGCCGACGACAATGGCGATATACCAGCCAATGTCGCCCGCGCCGAGAAACGGCGCTCCGGCGAAGAACAGGCAGGCCAGGATCACCGCCGCACACCAGGTGCGGTGTTTGCCAAAGCGCCGCGCCAGGCGCACCCAGACGGGAACAGATATGGCGCTGCACACGAAATACAGGAACAGCACGGGCCCCGCCATCGCGGGCGCCTCCAGCACGTGCGTCACGAACAGCAGGAACAGCGTGGCCGGGATCGCGTTGGCGACGCCGTTGAGGAGGAAGGCCAGCAACAGGCGCCGGAACGGGGAGGGCTGCGACAGCAGGCGCAGGGCGCCGCGCAAATTGTTGCCCTCCGGGGTCACGGTTGCGCGGTCCGGTACCCAGCGCATGGCGATAGGTACGGTGACCAGCAGGCCGATGATGACGAGGATAGCGATGGCCGTGAGCGAGGACTGCAGGGCCGCGTTATCGCTGTTGTCGATCAACAGCAGTGCCGCCATGGTGCCGGCCAGTCCGAACACCACCCTTGAACCGGCCACGCGACTGCGCTGGTGGTAGTTGCTGGACAGTTCGGCGCCCCAGGCATTCATCGGCACCAGTGCCATGGTGCCGGCGATGTAGATGCCCATCGCACCCAGCAGCAGGTAGGCGTTGCTGACGTTGTCACCCGGATTGAATAACAGCCACACCGAGGCGGCGACCAGTGGTGCGCTGCCCGCCACCCATATCTTGCGGCGTCCCCAGCTTGCCGGCGTGTGATCGGATAGATAGCCGACGAGGGGGTCGGTAACCATGTCCCAGAGTCGCGCCAGCAGCAATATGCCACCCACCGCTGTGAGGCTCAGTCCCAGTGCCTGCGCGTAGTAGGTCGGCACGATAACCTGCAGGGCGATGAATCCCGCCGCCATGGGAAAGGCCAGGCTGCCGTAGGCGGCGAGCATCCTGTTGGGGACGGGCTGGTCTGTTGTCGGCGTCTTGCTGGCGGCCATATTCGCATCATGGGGCTGGGAATGTAGGCAAGTATACGCAGTTGTGCGGAGCACAGGTCACACAGCGCGGCCGGCGCCGGTCATGGCGCTGCCGTGGAGGGGTGAGCGGCCGCCCGCGCTGGCGGTGCGCGCCGCTGCAGATTGGTGTCAGGCAGTGCCGGTGAGTGGCGCTGCCAGGGTGCCCGCGTGAGCGTCCTGTGGCTGCAGTTCCTGCAGTGCCTGCGCTCGAATCTGGGCGGCCAGTTTGCCCGGCAGTTGCAGCGTTGTGGACAGTTCCTCGAGGTAGGCGCGCTCGCGGGGGTCGTCCTCGTCGATGGCCAGGCAGGAGGCCATAAACACTTCCGCCTTGTGTTCCAGTCCCTCTACGCCCGCGCACACATCGGCTGCGGAAAGGGGGCGACGCAGCAGGTCGAACACCAGGGCCTTGATTTCAGCTGATGCGTTCATCCGGTCCATGGCACTGAAGATACGCTCCTGCTCGGCGCTGTCGATATGGCCATCGGCCTTGGCCGCGGCAATCATCGCGGTGATGATTTTCACTTCCAGGGTCGCGTTGCTCGCGTCCGGTGTGGTCACCGGGGGCGGTGCCGGCTGTGCTGCCGGCGCTGCAGCCACGCTTGCAGGGCTCGCTGCCGTGGCGGACGCCGGCGCCTGCTTCCAGTTCTGCAAGGCGCGGTAGGCGAGACCGCCCGCCACCGCCGCACCACCGTAGCCGGCAGCCTTGCCGGCAAACTTGCGCGCCTTTTTGTTGCCCAGCAGCAGGGCCACGATACCGCCCGCGGCTGCGCCGCCAACCAGTCCGCCGGGAATCTTGTCCGCCAGCGAGGAGGGTGCGCCCGCAGCCGGCTGCTGTGCTGCTGCGCCCTGATCGCCAGTGCCCAGGAACTGTCCGAGCAGGTTCTGAATATTGTTCATCTCACTGACTCCTTGCGGCAGTGCCGCGCTATTCCTGGCTACCGAACGCACCGAGCAGGTGCAGCAGGCTGGTAAACAGGTTGAAAATGGATACGTACAGCGTCACCGTGGCCATGATGTAGTTGGTTTCGCCACCGTGAATAATGTTGCTGGTCTCATACAGGATGAGCCCGGACATCAGCAGCACGAACATGGCAGATACGCTGAGTGACAGAGCCGGTATCTGGAAGAAGATTGCGCCCAGTCCCGCCAGGAATGCGACCAGGATGCCCACCATCAGGAAGCCACCCATGAAGCTGAAATCCTTGCGGCTGGCCAGCGCATAGCCGGACAGTGCAAGGAAAATAATGCCGGTACCAGCCAGCGCAGTCATTACTGTCTGCCCGCCATTGGGCAGGCTCAGGTAGGCGCTGATAATCGGCCCCAGGGTGAGCCCCATGAAGCCGGTGAGGGCGAACACGCAGACCAGGCCCCAGCCGGAGTTCCGCAGTTTGGTGACGGCGAACAGCAGGCCGAAATAACCGACCAGCGTCAGCAGCAACCCGGGGTGTGGCAGGTTGAATGCCATGGAGATGCCGGCGGTGACACCGCTGAACAACAGGGTCATCGACAGCAGCGCATAGGTGTTGCGCAACACCTTGTTGGTTGCCAGCGCGCGCTGCTCTGTGGCGGTATGGTTTAGCATTTCTGTGTTCATCATCTACTCCTTATGCTTGCAGCATATTTTGCTCAATGGCTTCCGGCTCCACCGTGGTTTCCGGAGCCGTTTCGGCAGCAGGCGAGCGCGGCGGTCGCTGCGCCCTCACGCGTTGCCGGGAAAGTTTGCGTGCTACCGCGCGGCCAGCTCGCTCAATGGCGCGGTTGATCGCCACGTACATGTCCAGCTCGGTGTCTTCGACGATCACATCCTGTATACGTGGCAGTACCACATGCAGGTGGCAGCATTTGTCGGCACCGCCACGGGGACCGTTCACGTCACTGATCCTGACCTGTATCTGCTGGATCTGCTCATAGCGGGGGCTGAGGGCAAAATCCAGGCGCCGACGGATGTGTGACCGCAACGAATCCGTCAATGGGAAATCACGTGCCTGTATGTCGATATTCATGCAGCCTCCTCGCGTAAGTCGAGTGGTTAAAATAGGCTGAGTTGTGTTTATATAATAGTCGTATATATAAACCGGATACTTCGGTATTCCCGAAGTTTGAGCGTCATGATCAATTACAAGCACCTGCATTACTTCTGGGTCGTTGCCAAGCGCGGTGGCGTGGCGCGAGCCAGCGAGACACTGCACATTACCCCGCAGACCATCAGCGGGCAGATCGGCCTGCTGGAGGAGAGTCTCGGCGAGGCACTGTTCCAGAAAAAGGGGCGCAACCTCGAATTGACCGAGGTAGGCAGGATGGTGATGAGCTATGCCGATGAGATTTTCTCGCTGGGAGGGGAACTGGAAGACGCAGTCCGCAACATGCCCGCCACCCGCCCGGTCACCTTCAAGGTCGGGGTGGCGGACGTGGTACCCAAGTCGATCGCTTACCGGCTGTTGTCACCGGCACTGGAACTCGAAGAGCCGGTGCGCATGGTGTGCAGGGAGAGTAGCCTGGACGCGCTGCTGGCGGACCTGGCACTGCACAAGATCGACATGGTGATTGCCGACGGGCCGATTCCGGCCGGGGTGAATGTGCGCGGCTTCAATCATGCCCTGGGCGAATGCGGGGTGAGCTTCCTGGCCGTTCGCAAGCTGGCGAAATCGTTGCAGCCGGACTTTCCGCGCAGCCTCGACGGCGCGCCACTGCTCATGCCCAGCGACATAAACATGGTGCAGCCGCGCCTGCTGAACTGGTTCGACACCCAGCATGTGTACCCCAATATTGTCGGCGAGTTCGATGACAGCGCGCTGATGAAGGTGTTTGGCCAGGCTGGCAAGGGCGTGTTCGTCGCCCCTTCGGCGATAGCCGAGGAGATATGCCAGCAGTACGCTGTGGAGAAAGTGGGCAGCATCGACGAGGTGACCGAGCAGTTTTACGCCATTTCGCTGGAGCGTCGTATTACCCATCCCGCGGTGGCGGCCATAACCGAAACGGCGCGGGCCTGGCTCAGCTGAGTGCAGCGGCCGGTGCAACCGCGCCAACGTGCCGGCACATCCGCGGCGCATCAGCCGGCGTATATCGAATATGAGAAAACTATACTGGTTCCAGAACGACCTGCGAGTGCAGGACAACCCCGGCCTGCTCGCGCAACAGGATGCCGAGCGCCTGCTGCTGGTATACCTGTTTCCCGTCAACCGTCCCTGGTGCAACGTCACCGGGATGGGCGCGCAGCGCGAACGCTTTCTGCGCGAGAGCCTGCAGTCGCTGCAGCGGGAGCTGGGAGCGCTGGGCCAGAACCTGCTGGTGTTGCACGGCTCAGCGGAACTGGTGATCCCCGAACTGGTGCGCGACTACGGCATTGACGAGGTGGCGACCACGCTGACGCCCGGGTACTACGAGCGCAGGACCCGGGCGGCGCTGCGTTCCCGGCTCCCGGTACCGCTGCGCGTACATGAGGGCAACAACCTGTTCAGGGAAGACGCCCTGCCCTTCGCCCTCGCTGACCTACCCGGCCAGTTCACACCCTTCAGGAAAGCGGTGGAAGCGCTGCCCGTCGCGGCCCCTCAGCCGGCGCCAACGCGGCTGCCGCGGCCGCCGGCTGCCGGATTCGAGATCGTTCCTGGCGCAGACGAAAAGCCGCACACCGCGTTGCCGATCCGCGGTGGCACGCCGAGCGGCCAGCGCCGCCTGCGCCAGTTCATTTTTGACGAGCGTTCGATCGAGCGCTACAAACACACACGCAATTGCCTGAACCCGCTGGAAGGGTCCAGCACCCTGTCGCCCTGGTTGGCCACGGGCGCGCTGTCGCCAAGGGAGGTAGTGGCGGCAGTAAGGCGTTTCGAGGATGAGCAGGTCGCCAACGAATCCACCTACTGGCTGGTGTTCGAGCTGCTCTGGCGCGAGTTTTTTCACTGGCGGGCATACCAGGATGACGTCGCCCTGTTCCGGTTGCGGCCAGCGGGGGGGCGCAAGCGTCTGCACAACTGCACCTTTGAACCGCGCAGTTTTGCGCGCTGGTGCAGTGGCAGCACGGACTTTCCGCTGGTCAATGCGCTGATGCGCCAGCTCGTTGCCACCGGCTGGATGAGTAATCGCGGGCGCCAGATTGCCGCCAGCTGCCTGGTTAACGAGCTGGATATCGACTGGCGCTACGGTGCCGCCTTCTTCGAAAAGCACTTGCTGGACTTTGATGTCGCCAGCAATTACGGCAACTGGCAGTACCTCGCTGGCGTTGGCGCAGATCCCCGCGGGGGCCGTCACTTCAACCTGGCCAAGCAAGCCAGCGAATACGATCCGGAGGGGCATTTCGTGGAAAAGTGGCAGGGCCGCCAGCCGCAGCAACCCAAATATGTGACCGACGCGGCGGACTGGCCCATTGTCGGAACGGAGTAGCGTCACCCCAACCCGGTGCCCTGTCTTGCCCGCGTCGTTGCAGGCTCTTACGGCAGCGCAGGCACAACGCGCTGTGACATAATAACCGCAAATCACTGGAGGACTCCCCATGAGCGACCTGCTCTCGCAACCGCTGACGCTGCCCTGTGGCGTGCAGATTCCCAACAGGCTGGCCAAGGCCGCGATGACGGAGGGCCTGGCAACCGCTGCCGGGGTGCCGACGCCGGAGCTGAATCGCCTGTACGGGCTGTGGTCCGACGGCGGCGCAGGAGTACTGCTGACCGGCAATGTGCAGATTGATGGCGACCACCTGGAGCGCCCCGGCAACGTGATCATAGACCGGGAGCCGGACGCGACCATGCGCGCTGCCCTGGCGGCCTGGGCAGAGGCCGCCACGCGCAACGGCAACCACGTCTGGGCGCAGATAAGCCACGCCGGCAGGCAGACACAGAAAACCGTGAATCCACATCCCAAGGCACCCTCGGCGGTGAAACTGGGGCTGCCTGGTGGCCAGTTCGGTGAGCCGGTGGCGCTGACCGAGGCGGAGATCGAGGAAATCGTACGTCGTTTTGCCGTCGCGGCAGCGGCATTGAAGGAAGCGGGGTTCAGCGGGGTGCAGATTCACGGCGCCCATGGCTACCTGGTGTCACAGTTCCTGAGCCCGCGCAGCAATCGACGCGATGATCGCTACGGTGGTGCACTGGAAAACCGTGCCCGCCTGCTGCTGGACCTGTTGCGCGCGGTGCGTGCGGCAGTGGGGCCGGCCTTTCCGGTATCAGTCAAGCTGAACAGCGCGGATTTCCAGAAGGGCGGCTTCGCTTTTGAGGAAAGCCTGCAGGTCGCACAGTGGCTGGAGCAGGGCGGGGTGGACCTTATCGAGATTTCCGGCGGTACCTACGAGCAGCCCAAACTGCTCGGCGTCGAGGGTGTCGAGGAAGAGGAAAAGCAGAACATCGCCGAGTCCACGCGCAAGCGCGAAGCCTATTTCGTGGATTTCGCCAGGGCCATGAGCGAGAAGGTATCGGTGCCGCTGATGGTCACCGGGGGTTTTCGTCTGCGCAGTGCCATGGAGCACGCCCTCGCCGGGGGTGGTGCAGACCTGATCGGCCTGGGTCGCCCGATGTGTGTCGACACCGACGCCCCGGCGCAGTTGCTGGCCGGCACCAGCGAACTGCGGCGTTACGAGGATGAGCTGGCGCTGCTGCCACCGTGGCTGTCATTTCTGCAGGGCTTGAAGACGGTGAAGACCATGGCGACCTTCGCGGTGCAGTACTGGTTTTATGCGCAGCTGGACGAGATAGGGCGGCGCGGCACGCCACAGCCGCAAATGTCGGTGTTCAGCGCAACACGACGCATCATGGCGCTGCAGAAGCAGCAGCTGAAGGAACGCGACCGGTTGTGACCGGCGCGCCGTTTGCGGCGTCCGTTGACGCGCCGCAATGCAGCGCCGCAATGCAGCGCCGCAATTCAGCGCGGCAATTCAGCGAGGCGGTGCCGGCTCCTGGTCTGCCGGTTCCGGCTTTTTCTTCAGGTTTGCCAGTAGCAGGGTGACCAGGCCCATGATCAGTTCATCGGCAAACGGAATCACGTCCGGGATGAACAGGTTCATCACGAACAGCACCGAGACCAACAGCAGCAGGTAGGGAAAGCGCAGCCGGGACGCCCAGGTGACAACCACGCCGGCGATACCGCCGCGCATCAGTTTGCTCACAGTCGCTGTCGCCTACAATGCCGGAATGCGCAGTTGCTGGCCCGGATAGATCTTGTCCGGGTCGCTGAGCATTGGTTGGTTGGCCTCGAATATGGCCATGTACTTGCTGGCGGCACCATAGTGTTCCTGGGCAATCTTGCCCAGCGTATCGCCGGATTTCACCGTGTAGAACGTGGAGCTTGCCGCAGCAGGTGCGGTGGTGGCCGGAGCGGCTGCTGGTTCGGCTGCCGGAGTTTCCTGTGCCGGAACTTCCAGCTGACAGTCAACTTTGTCGATACCGTACTGGTTGCCGGCGCACAGCACCATTTTCTCCATGGCTTCCTGACTGGGTGCAGAGCCCTTGAGCACGGCCACGCTGTCGTTGACGCTGACGTCTACCTGCTCCCCATCGATATCCAGCTGTGCGATGGCCTTTTCGATCTGCTCGCTGCGCAACTGGTTGAGGCGTTCCGGGGACACCTCGGTACTGGCGGTGAGGTCCTCGTTGGTGGTGCTGCCCATGGCCTTTTCAGCCAGTGCTTCGCCGGCGTCTTTGATGAAGTCAAACATTCCCATGATGGATTCCTTTGCTGGTTTTTGCGCCCGGGCGGGCGCCGTGGTTCGGTCGCAGTGAAGAGGTATAGACTATAACCGGTGTCGGTGTCGAGCCCGCTCATCGCCGCAGGGCTCACAGCTGTGTGGTCAGGGCTTTTTCAGCGCCTCCCAGTGCAGCTCGATCAGTTCCCTGCCGGCCAGCTCGCGGTACAGCGCCGACTGCTGGCTGGCAGCGGTGTTCGCATCCAGCCCCTGGCGCACCAGGCCCAGCACCAGTTGGGTAATCGGGGCCAGCGGCAGGGTGTCGACCTCGTCCAATGGCACCCAGCGCAGGTCGGTGAGCTCGCCGTTGCCGCGCAGTGAACCGTGCAGGTCCCGTTCATGGCACAGGAAAAAGCGTGCGTCGAAGCGCCTGACCATGCCGGGCGGGGTGATTGCGCGGGCAAAATAGCGCAGCCGGTCCAGTGCCGGGACATGGCCGGTGTCGAAAAAGGGCTGCCAGTGTGGTGAGCGCGTCTGCGGCGGGCTGCTGCAGCGCTTGCCCAGAATGAAGCCGGTTTCTTCAAAGGTCTCGCGCACGGCGGCCATGGCCAGTGCCTGCGCCCGCGGCGCTGTAACCGAGCGTTGTAGCTGCCCCTGCGTTGCGCGGGACAGGGTGACGGGGCAGGCCACGCGCGCATCGCCGGCATCGACGCGCCCGCCGGGAAACACATAGCGGTGCGGCATGAATACGTGCTGGGCGTTGCGCCTGCCCAGCAGTACCTCCCTGCGTCGGCGCAGGATGATGAGGGTGGCCGCATCGCGTGGGCGCATGGTATCTCCGTCAAAAGTGTGGGGGGGAATCGTCCCGCGTTCCGGCGCGCGCGGGACCGATCCGTGTTTATACTGTAACCAGCATACGATAGGGACAAGGGGCTGGTTTGCAAGCTGAACAGATTTCGGTGAATGAGGCCGTGGCCGGGTCGCCCGCGCACGTTGACACATTACTGGCCATGGCCGCGCACCATCGGCTGCAGCACCGGGCGGCAGACCAGTGTGAGACCCTGCGCAGCTGGCAGCCCGATGCCGGTACCTGGTGTTATGCGACGCATATTGCGGTGAGCGGCCAAGCGGCGGGGCGCCTGGCCTGGCTGGCGGATGTTTTTTACCACGCCGCTGCGCTGCCACAGCACCCCTGGTATCCCGAGTTCCTAGGCGGTTGTGCCGAGGCCCTGTCGCAATCACCGCCAGCGGGCATTGCGCGTCATCAGCTGTGCTGGGGCCGCTTTGACCTGGGGCTGCCAGCGCCGCGCTACTACCGGCAACTGGTGTCGCTGGCCACGCCCGAGGCGCATACGGCGGTTATTGCCGCGCGTTCCGTAGATCAGGGCCCGGCATTGCCAGACGGGGCCAGGCTTGCCTATACCCTGCCTCCCAACGGCGAGGTGCTGCACTTCGACGCAGGCCTGCTGCACTGGCATCACATCTGCTGCACCACGGGTGCGGCAGTGCTGCCGGGTGCTGCGGACCGCTGGCTGATCAATCTCATGCGCAGGCTGGGACTGGATGGCGCCGAACGTGACACCTACCGACGCGAGGCCGAGGCCCTGCGCGACTGGTTACAGCGCCCCGATACCGTGCCCGGGAATGACGTCAAGTCGGTGGAACCCTAACAGCATCTGCGGAGAGTGCTATGCTTTGCAGCCTGTGCGATAAGGAGTTTTAGTGATGTCAGGTTCGTTGCAGGACCAGTTGCTCAAGGCCGGCCTGGCCGATGCCGATAAGGCCAAGAAGATGGCCAGGGAAAAGCGCAAGCAGGCCAAGGTGGCGCGAAAGAGCGGCACCGAGGTGGTCGATGAGAATAAGGAAGCGGCGAGGCACGCGCGTGCCGAGAAGGCCCAGCGCGACCGGGAGCTAAACCAGGCGCTCAACAGCAAGGCCGAGCGCAAGGCGATCAATGCCCAGATCAAGCAGCTGATCGAGAGCAATCGCGTGCCGAAAGGGCAGGGCGATATCGCCTACAACTTCACCGATGGCAAGAAGGTCAAGTCGTTCTACGTCAACGCCATGCAGCACAAGCAGCTGAGTGCGGGGGTGCTAGCCATCGTCAAGCAGGGCGACCAGTACGAAGTGGTGCCCAGACAGGTGGCGGACAAGATTGCCGAGCGAGACCCGGCGCGCGTCATTGCCCAGCGCGAGGATGCGGACGTGGTGCTGACCCCGGAAGAAGAGGACTGGTACAAGGATCACGAGATTCCCGATGACCTGATGTGGTAGCCGCAGGTTTTATCCTGTGGCGCCCTGATTTTTCGGCGCCCACACCAGAGCCAGCAGCTTGCCGCCCTCAGCGGTCTCCGCGGGCGTGTCTTCATTGATCACACGCAGCTTGTCCTCGGGAGAGATGGAAAACAGCGGGATAAGGTTGCTGCCAGTGGTGTCCTTGTAACTGTCGATGGTGAATGACTCGTTGATGTTGATGGCCTTGACCTCAGCACCCTGTGCCAGCAGGCTGGCCAGCATCTGGTAGGTCACATCCTTCCCAAACAGGCGCGGGGCACGGAACTCGTCGGCGGGCCGCTCGCGCTCAGAGCGCTCACGCTCCTCGGTATTGCGCAGGCTGTAGACCCGTTTGGAACCGAACTCGTTGCCAAATTTCAGGCACGCCAGCGTGTTCCAGCGCGCGCGCCGGGACATGGCGAACAGCCGCCCGATGCCGGCGAGGTCCAGGGAGTGGTCAGCATGGGATGAAATCGGGTCACCGAAGTAGGTTTCCAGGCCGGCCATGCGCGCGCTGCGAATCTCCTCGTAGGAGGTGCTGGCCAGTTTCACCCTGAACCCCTGCCCGCGCAGGGCCTGGCCTATTGCCTGCGCCACCGGGTTGGCGCCCAGGATCAGCATTCCGGTGGGCTCTTCTTCCGCCAGCCCCAGGGCCCGGGTGACGGGCCTTGCGGTCAGGCTCTGCAGCACCACCGTGGCGATGATGACCAGGAAGGTATAGGCCACCAGGTCATCAGCTCCCGGGTAGCCGAGGTCCTGCAGCCGCAGCGCAAACAGTGACGACACTGCCGCGGCGACAATACCGCGGGGCGCTACCCAGCTCAGCAGCGCCTTCTGTTGCCAGCTGTAGCCACTGCCGATGCAGCACGCCCAGACCACCACCGGGCGCGCCAGCAGCACCACCAGCAGCACCGCCACGCCGTTCCAGCCGGTAGCGAGGATATTCATGGGGTCAACGCGCGCACCGAGCACGATAAACAGCACCGAGATGATCAGTACCGACAGGCTCTCCTTGAAGCTGAGAATTTCGCTGACGGCGACATTTTTCATGTTGCCGAGCCAGATACCCATCACCGTCACCGCGAGCAGGCCGGATTCATGGGCCAGGAAATCGCTGGTGGCGAAAATCATGATCACCCAGCCCAGGGTGACGACATTTATGAGGTATTCCGGCACCCACTGCCTGCGCAGTACTGTGCCCAGGGTGAATGCCCCCACCAGCCCGGCGATCAGTCCCACGGCGATGCTCTGCGCGAACACTGCCCAGGATTCCGACCCTGACAACAGGTACTGGAATACCAGCACCGCCAGCAGCGCCCCCACCGGATCGATCAGGATGCCCTCCCAGCGCAGCACCTGGCTGACTTCGAAACGGGCTCTCATGGTACGCAGCAGCGGATTGATGACCGTGGGCCCGGTAACCACGACCAGCGCCGCGAACAGCAGCGCGATAGAAGGGGAAAACCCGGCCAGCAACCAGCACCCGGCCGCCATCAGCAGCCAGTTGAGCAGGGCGCCCCAGCTGACCAGGTTGGTAACAACCCCGCCGTGGCCCTTGATATCACTGAAGCGTAGTGTCAGGCCGCCTTCGAACAGGACCAGGGCAACGCCCAGCGACACCATGGGAAACAGCAGGTCGCCAAACTGCTCATCGGGTTGCAGCAGACCGGTAATCGGGCCGGCGATAATGCCCAGTAGCAACAGCGCCAGGATGGCAGGCTGCTTGACCCGCCATGACAGCCACTGTGCGCCAATCCCCAGTACGACGACGGCGGCGATGGTGTACAACAAACTCTGGTCCATGGCGTTACATCCAAACGGGAGTGTGAAGCGGGAACTGGCGCAGCCTGAACTTCAGCTGGCGGAACTCAGCAGGTGCCCGCCCAGGAACAGGCCTGCCATCACTGCGTCGACCACAATGCCCGGTAACGAGTGCTGCAAACTGGTCTTGTCGGCGATCATGGAATAAAAACGCGCCAGCAAACCCATACTCCAGGCGGCGCCGAGGGTGAGATACACGGCGGGATCATGCAGTAGCAGCGCCATCGCGCCGGCACCGAGATGCAGGCCCCCGAATACCACCCGGGCCTCTGAGGCCGCCATCGGGCTGCCCAGTTCGATCTGCTGTGAGGCGGTGATGAGCTGCGGCCTGAAGAAGCCAACCAGGCCGAGCAGGATCGTGAACACTGCGCCTATACGAGGTAACCATTCTGCCAGCACTGCCATGGATGATCCTGTGATTCTGAACGTGTGCACTAGACTAGCAAGTGTGCGCGCAAAAAGCATGGTTCGATGTCTGGCCCCACGCGCCTGTCCGGGCAGGCTATGTGGTCTGGCGCCGCGGCCAATGCGTATGCCCATCAACAACGAGGGCGCATCAGCGCCAACAATACCCTGCGCAGCAGCCACGGCGGTGCGCACACAACCGGGAGGTGATACATGCAGATTCTATTTGTGCTCACGTCGCACGATAAGCTGGGTTCTACTGGCGAGAAAACCGGGTTCTGGCTGGAGGAGTTCGCAGCACCCTACTACCGCCTGCTGGACGCCGGCGCCGTCATTACCCTGGCATCCCCGCTGGGCGGGCAGCCACCGCTGGACCCGAAAAGCGAACATGCCGATGCCCAGACCGAGGCCACGCAACGTTTCAACGCAGATGCAGATGCGCAGGCGGCCCTGGCCGCCACCACACCACTGGCACAGGTGCGGGTAGACGACTACGACGCCATCTTTTACCCCGGCGGGCATGGCCCGCTGTGGGACCTGCACGCGGATACTGATTCCATCGCCCTGCTGGAGGGTTTTGCGGCCGCCGGCAAGCCGGTTGCCGCAGTCTGTCACGCGCCGGCGGTGCTGCTGAATGCGAAGACGCCGGCGGGTGAGCCGCTGGTGGCGAACAAACGCGTCACCGGGTTCAGTAATTCGGAAGAAGCGGCGGTGGGGCTGACTGACGTGGTGCCCTACCTGCTGGAAGATGCCCTGAAAGCTGCCGGTGCAGCTTACGAGAAGGCTGACGACTGGCAGCCCCACGTGGTGGTCGATGGCCTGTTGATCAGCGGCCAGAACCCGGCTTCATCCGAGGCTGTCGCCGACGCACTGCTGGGCGCCCTGCGCTAACGCTGGAAAACCCGGGGTAATCTGCCGTTGTCGGCTGACCTGCCAGGTACAGCCGGCAACGGGCAATGTTGTGTGCGCCTGACCCGCTACTCCGGGTAGTCGCACACACCCTCCGGGAAGATTGCCTCAAGGGTTGCTACCTGCTCCTCCGTGGGCATCCAGTCGCCGTAAAGCCCGCGCTCAATCGCCTGCGCCACTGGCTGCAGCTCACACTTGAACACGTCACCGGTAATGGGTGCGCCGGCGACAATGCGGGAGGTGCTGTAAACGGGGAACTGCTCGGTGCAGGTGCCCGGTGCTTCCTCATCGAGAATGCCATTCCACACGTCCTCACCGGAAGCGATCAGCTCGCCCTCGCTGTCGAAGCAACTGTCCACCGCTGCGGCTGGCCTGTTCTCGCCCACCGTGGCCTCGGGGTTGTCGCGGATATTCGTCATCCACTCATCGATCACCTCGAAGGCATAGATCGTGTTGTTGTAGTTCTCCTCTTCGCCTGGGGCGATGAACCAGATGACCTGGTTGCTGGCGTCGCCGTCGTGGTTCAGCAGGCGCTGGCGCGCCGCGAAGGACTGGTGGGTGTTGTGCATGTCCAGCTGTTCCTCGAGGTAGTGGCGTACATCGATGAGGGGGATTTCTACATCGCCGCGGTTGACCATACCGGATTCGATGGCCGCGTCGATGGCGCCCGGGTCTGCAGTGCGCCGCGGGGCAGGGTTGCTACCGTCTGACAGCGCCATGTTGCGCCAGCTCCAGGGGTCGATCTGGTCGGGATAGAGCGGCTGGTCGAAGTCCAGTGCGAAGCACAGGTCGGTGAAGAAGGGGCAGCCCTCCTGAACCATCTCCGCCTCGGGTTTCCAGGATCCGATGTTGAAGTTCAGGTCGAGAAATTCCTCAGCTGTAATATTGCCGTCGCGCAGCGCCTGCAGCCCGTATTGCACACCCACGTTGTCCCAGGGATTGCGCGCAAAACCGTCGTCTGCGCGACCATAGATATTGATGAGGTCGGCAAAGTGGGTCCATTCGACCTCATCGCGCTCTTCCGGGGTGATGCCGGGGGCGTCGCCAAAGTGGGGGTTGAGCGCCAGCGGTGACAGTCCCCGCCAGGACTTGGTGCATTCACTGGAGCCCTGTGGCACCCAGGGAGTGAGACCGAATTCGGTGACATCGTTGGGTACGTCGTTGCTGGCGTTGAGACCCAGCAGCCAGCTGCGGTTGTTCCAGTCCGCCCACTTGGAATTCGGGTCTTCCTGCAACTGCAGGTCGATCCAGCGTTCGATGAGTTCGCAGTCGCCGATGTGAATGGTCTGGGTGACCATATCCGGGTAGGAGTACTGCGGCACACCCGCGTCGATCAGGCCGGGATGGTTCTGTGCGTAGACATATTGCTGTATGCCGCCGCCGGAACCGCCTACACCAACGGTATAGTCCGGCGCTCCGTAAGCGCTGATGAAACGGTCCTTGACCATGATGGCGGTTTCGCCGCCCACCTGCAGGTTGTAGTGGGTGCCGGTCTTGGTGCCCGTGGAATAGGCCACGGCGTAACCTGCTGCCAGTGCGTCGGAGTACAGCGCGCGGCTCTGGCTGGGGCTGCCCTGGTAGTGCCCGATGGCCACGCCACCCTGGAAGTAGTACACCAGCCGGCGGTTCCAGGCGGACAGGTCTGGGCTTTCCGAGCCGTCATCATTGGGCGCCAGCACCGCGAGGGAGTAGAGGAAGCGGTTGATGGTGCCGCGCTCCCAGCGCACGATGAAGTCCACTTCCTCACCGTTGCTGGTTGTGGTGGTGGCCATATCGCCGGGGCGCTCCTGCCCCGGTGCATAATCCGCCCAGCCACCCTCGGTGGTGCGGTATTTGTGGCTGACCACGGTGTCCACGCTGCAGTTTTCGTCGATTACCGGGCCCAGTTCCAGGCCAGCGCGGTGACTGTCTGTGGAACACAGGAACGGCTGCTGCTGGGGCCCGGAAAAAATGGGTCCGGTGGCGGGATGGTTGGTCAGCATCAGCTCAGCCTCGGGGGCTTCACCGCCGGTGCTGTTGACCGCGAGGCGGTTGTCACCCTCGGCGAGATCGGTGACCACGCCCTGCAGGCGGCTGCCGTCGTCGTTGGGGCTGAAGCGCGGTGTAACGTCAGCGCCATCCACGCTGATCTCCACGTTCTCCGGGGCCAGGCCCTCGGGCAGGCCGATGTCGATGCGGGCGCTGCCGCCGCTGACCTGGTCGGGCGAACTCGAAAGCACCGCCAGCACGAACTCGCCGAGGGCTACCTCTTCGTCATCGCCGGGCTTGCGGTCACTGCTGTCGCTACAGGCGGTGATCAAGGCCAGGGCAAACAGGAGGATAAACGGGCGCAGGGTGTTACTGAATACACTGCCACGGTTCTTATGCATAGCTTCTTACTCTTATTGGACGTGTAGTGTCCTAAGCGTAGTCGGCCGGCGGGCGTGCGTCCAGAGTACCCGCGACAGTGGCCACACCGGGTGCGCGTGTGCGTGTGCTCAGGCGGGCAGGTGGCCGACCTTCACCCAGATCAGGGTCGGTTCCTCTGCGTAGGGGCAGTGGCGGCTGGCATGGGGACTGCGCAGCCAGGTGCCAGCGGGGTAGCGCCCATGCTCATCGATGAGTTCACCGCTGATCACGTAGATTTCCTCGCCGCCATAGTGTGTATGCGGCTGGAAGTGCTCGCCGGCGGGCCAGCGCACCAGGGCGACCTGCTCGCTGCCGTGCTGGTGCAGCGGCAGAACCGTGAGCCCGCCCGCGCCGGGCCGGAAGGGTTCGGTGTTGGTGTCAATGACCACGTGTGCGTCGTCGCCGGGCTGGAACTGGTGCAGCTTGACCAGTATCACGCAGCCCTGCGCACTGAAGGGCGCATGGCGAAACCCTTCCGGGTTGCGGAAGTAGGTGCCGGCGGGGTAGTCGCCGCTTTCATCGGAGAAAACGCCTTCCAGCACCAGGATTTCCTCCCCCAGGGGATGGTCGTGCGGACTGAAGCGCGCGCCAGCGTCGTAGCGCACGATACTGGTGGCATGGCCGCGTTCCGCTTCCTCGCGCGCCAGTGGCTTGCGCCATACCCCCGGCATGGGGCTGGCGACCCAGTCCCTGTCGGCCGTCTCGATGACCACGCGTTCATTGAAATCCATGTTGAGCATGCTTTGTCAGTCTCTCTTCTGTGTCTTTTGCGGGTCGCTTACGGGTAGCTGCGCCCGGCTTGAATGCCTGCATGGCCTACCAGAACAGGCGCAGCAATACCGGCACCAGTACCGCGGTGGCGAGCGCGTTGAGGCCCATGGCCAGGCCCGAGAAGGCGCCGGCCACCTCATTCATCTGCAGCGCCCGCGCCGTGCCGATTCCGTGTGAGGCAACGCCCATGGCCAGCCCGCGGGCGCGTGAATCGCGAATCTGCACCAGCGTCAACAGGCTGCTGCCGGCCATGGCGCCGACAATTCCGGTGAGGATGACGGCCGCGGCGGTGAGGCTAGGCAGGCCGCCCAGTTGCTCTGCAATGCCCATTGCCACCGGTGTGGTGGCGGACTTCGGCGCCATGGACAGAATGGTCTGTTCGCTGGCACCGAGCGCCCACGCAATAGCAACCGCGGTTGTTACGGCGGTGAGCGATCCACAGATTACCGCGACGATGATGGCGATGGCCGAGTCTTTCACACGGTGCACCTGGCGGTACAGGGGAATGGCCAGGGCCACCGTCGCCGGGCCAAGCAGGAAGTGAACGAATTGTGCGCCCTGGAAATAGCTGGCGTAGTCCGTGTCTGTGACCGTGAGTAGGGCCACCAGGGCCAGCACGGCAAGCAACACTGGATTGACCAGCGGGTTCTGTCCCGACTTTTCGTGCAGCCACTGGCCGGCGATATAGGCCAGCAGTGTCAGGGTGAGGGACAGCAGCGGGCTGGCTGCCAGATAGACCCAGATCGTTTGCAGCTCTCCGGTCATTGCCCGGCCCTCGTGGAAAGCCGTTGCATCACCCACCCCGTGACCACCAGCGTGACCAGCGTGCTGACGACCAGTGAAACCGCGATCGGCAGCAGTTCAGTGCCCACCAGCTCTGCGTGCAGCATCACGCCCACGCCGGCCGGCACGAACAACAGCGAAAGCTGTGACAGTAAGCCCGCGCCCAGTTTCTGCAGGCCATCCGGGACACCGCCTTTCAGCAACAGCCCGAGAAAAAGGATGACCATGCCGATAACAGGTCCTGGTAGCGGCACTTTTGTGGCCACCACGAAGACTTCACCCGCCAGTTGGCATGCCAGTATCAGCGCGAAAAAATTCAACATATAAAGACCTCTCCTGTCGATGAGCAACTGCAGCAAGCTGCGCGTAAGTTGAGATTAGTGCCGCCCGCGTAAGGTCGCAACGGCCTCGCCGGCGTCATTGCCCGCAAGCCCGGCAAGCAGTTTACCTGCAGGTGTGAGGTTTCTCGTCTATCTTTGGCGGTGAACCTCGAGGGAGCGATTACGCCATGGACATGACGCTGCGCTATACCAAAATTCTGTTGCTGCTGATGGTGGGGTTGTTCGGCCTGGTGGCCGCCATCCAGAATTTCGTGCAGATGGACTCCGACCTGGCGCTGGTTGGCCAGGTGGTCTCCGGCGGTGGTGCCATGGGGGTGGCGCCGTGGCAGCAAATAGAAGCCCCCTGGCTGGTGACGCTGTGCTGGTTGCTGATTCCCCTGGCCAAGCTCGCCTCCGCTGCGCTGTGCCTGGTTGGCGTGGCAACTATGTGGCGGGAGCGGCGCGGCAGCGGCCAGGCATTCCAGGTTTCCAAGCGGGCCGGTTTAGCCGGATGCGGGATTATGCTGGCAATGCTGTTTGGCATTTTCATACTGGTTGCGGAAACCTGGTTCCAGCAGTGGCAGACAGAATTGGGCGCCGCGATCCTGGGTGCGGCCGAGCGCTATATTGTTGCTATTACCGCGGTTGCCCTTTTCGTCTACCTGCCCGACGGGGAATTCACGGGGCGTAGCACCAACCCGGGCTGAAAGGGCTGTGCCCACGCTGCCAATGGGTGTACTCCCGGCACCGTTGGCGAGAGCAACTAACGCGTCAGCACAAAGCCGGCATAGCCGCTTGCCGCTACCTGGTCGCAGATTTCGCGGTAGTCGCCGACGCCGAGGTAGGAAAGCAGGCGCCGTGGCTTGCCGTCGATATTGTCGCCGGTGTACCAGGAACGGGTCTTGACCAGCAGGGTCTGGTTGGAGTGTTCGTCGTGGTGGGCGACCCATTGGTCCTGTGTTTCCCGGCTGGGTTCGATACAGCGGTAACCGTGCTCGCGCAGGTGCAGTATGCAATCGGTAATCCAGTCCACCTGCTGTTGCAGGCAGGTGGTCATGTTGCAGAATGCCGTGGCTGGCGCCAGCGGGCCGGCCACGGTGAACAGGTTGGGGAAGCCGTGTACCTGCAGTCCGTAGGTAGAGCGAATATCGCGGCCCCATTCCTCGCTCAGGGAGAGGCCGTCGCGACCGTGGATATTCATCTGCGTCAGTGCGCCGGTGCCGGCATCGAAGCCGGTGGCCAGGATGACCACGTCCAACTCGTAGTTGTGGTCGGCGGTTTGCAGGCCAGTTGCGGTGAAGCTTTCGATGGCAGCTTCGCGCACATCCACCAGCTCCACGTTGTCGCGGTTGAAAACATCGTAGTAACCACTCTCCAGCGGCACCCGGTAAGTGCCAAAGCCGTACGTTGTCGGTAGCAGCTTTTCCGCCAGTTCGGGGTCGTCGATGCGCGCGCGGATGCGCTCACGGGCGAAGTCGCTCATCACCTGGTTGACCTCCGCGTCCGTGAATACTTCCGGGAAACTGCCTACCCATGCTGCCAGTGAACCGCTGTCCCAGGCGCTTTCCATCACCGCGCGGCGCTCATCTTCGTCGTGGTCGTACCAGGAACCGTTGTCGAAGTCGAAATCGAACCCGGCTGTGGTGTGCTGTACGCGCTCCGCCAGTTCCCCCGCCCTGGCGCGCCAGTGATCGCGAATAGCATCGTCAAAGCTTTCGTTCTTCATGGGCACACCATAGGAGGGAGTGCGCTGGAAGACCTTGAGTTCGGCGACCTCGCTGGCGATGGTCTGTATCACCTGTATGCCGGTGGCGCCGCAGCCGACCACGCCGACCCGCTTGCCGGCCAGGTCCAGACCCTCGCGTGGATAGCGCGCGGTGTGGGCGACGGTGCCGCGAAATTGTTCCGCGCCCGGGAAAGGTGGCAGCTTCGGTGCGGACAGCATGCCGGTGCAACTGATGAGGAAGCGCGCTTCCAGTCGCTCACCCTGCTCGGTGCTGATCTGCCACTGGGCGCTGTCGGCGTCCCAGTTGGCGCCGTTCACGCGGGAATTGAAGCGGATATCCTCGCGCAGGGCTAACTTGTCGGCGACAAAATTCAGGTAGCGTTCGGTTTCCGGTTGGGCCGGAAAACGCTCGCTCCAGTCCCACTCATCGATCAGCTCTCGGGAGAACCAGTACTGGTAGATATACGATTGCGAATCCACCCGGGCGCCGGGGTAGCAGTTCCAGTACCAGGTGCCGCCGACTTCCGGCGCTGCCTCGAGGCAGAGTACGCGGAAACCCGCTTCGCGCAGGCGGTACAGCTGGTAGAGTCCGGCGATGCCGGCGCCGACTACCACGGCATCATAAACCCCGGGTTCCGGTTGCGATGTGTTCATGTTGTGGGCCCTGTGTGCGCTGTTATTGTGGTGCCTTCGGTTTTGAGTGTAGCCCACCTGCGCACCGGTGCGCTGTTTTCAACCGAGTGCCAGCGCACCCTGCTGCGAGCGTTCCAGCAGGGTTTGCAATGCCGCCAGTTCGAAATGGCGTTTGGCGGTGATGGCGTAAAAACGTTCCACCACGTTGTCCAGTACGCAGTAGCGCTGCAACTTGCCGCCTTGCAATTCGTCCTGCACTACCACCTCCGGCACCACCGCGATACCGCCGGAGTCGCGCGCCAGCAGTCGCAGCGTGGCCATGTCATCCACCTCCGCGTAGGGGTCGAACTCGATGCCGTGCTTGCTGCACAGCAGGTCAAACTGGCTGCGGATTTCGCTGCCCGGCCCGGGCAGCAGCAGCGGCAGTTCGCCCAGGTCTCTGGGAAAGCGAAATGCCCGAGCCGCCTTGCCGGGCGGGCCGACCACGCAGACGCTCTGTTCGGCAATCTGCTGGCAGCGCCACGGTGTTGAGGTGTCGGTGGGCACGGCGCGGTTGGACAGGATCAGGTCAAGCTTGTGCACACGCAGCAGCTCCAGCAGTTCCTCCAGGCTGGCGGAGCGGATGACCAGCTTTACCCCGGGTTCACCGATCACCGGTTGCAGGAAGTTCTCCTGGAAGTTTCGCGACAGGGTGGCTACCGAGCCGATACGCAGGCGCTGCAGCCGCTGCAGTTCCCCGCTTTCGGTCAGCGCCAGCAGTTCGCTGCCGAGATTGAAAATGCTCTCCGCGTATTCCAGTACCAGGTAGCCCGTCTCGGTCAGGCGCAGCGAGCGACCCTCGCGAGTGAATAACTCATGGCCCAGTTGCTCCTGCAGTTGCCGTATCTGCGAAGACAGTGCCGACTGGGACACGTGCAGCTTCTCCGCGGCACGGGTCAGGTGGCCCTCCTTGGCCACCATCCAGAAGTAGTACAGGTGATGAAAATTGAGATCGCGCACCGCACAATAAACCGTTCTAAAAAAAAGAACGATAACATCTAAACAAGATAATTTACAAATGTATTGCCCGCGGCGAGTATAGCCCCCGTTGGTGATTACGCGTGCGTCTGGGCGCTGAAAGGAGAGCACATGTCACAGTTTTTGGGTATCTGGTTGTTACCGCTGATTTACGCGGTGGGCTGCGCGGCCGTGTTTATAACAACGCGGCAGCACTGGCATATCGCGCGCCTGACCGCCTCGGCAGCGCTGGTAGCGACCGCAGGCGCGGCATTGCTGGCACTGGTCTGGGCGCAGTTGGCGCCTCTTGCCGTGGATGTCCTCGGGCTGACGGTGGCCCTGTTGATTGCCGTGCTGGGCTGGGTCATCGTCAATTACTCCTCGCGCTATTTAAACGGTGAGCCTGAGCAACCGCGGTTTGTGCGCGCCATGCTGTTTACACTGGCTGCGGTAGCGCTGCTGGTGGTCAGCAAAAACCTGCTGGTTATCGTGCTGGCCTGGGCCGCAACCAGTATCGGCCTGCATCACTTGCTGACGTTTTACCGCGAACGCAAGGCCGCCCAGGTGGTTGCGCACAAGAAATTTCTGGTCAGCCGCCTGGCCGAGGTCTGCCTCGCCGTCGCGCTGGTGCTCATCTTCACGGCAACGGGAACGCTGTCGCTGAGCGGCATCGAGACCCACCTCGCCAGCCTCGATGTGCTGCCGGTCTCGCTGCACGTGGCAGCCCTGCTGTTTGCCCTGGCGGCTATTCTGAAAGCCGCCCAGCTGCCACTGCACGGGTGGCTGATCCAGGTGATGGAAGCGCCCACGCCGGTGTCGGCCCTGTTACACGCCGGGATCGTCAACATGGGAGGTTTTGTGCTCATTCGCCTGGCTGACCTGGTGACCATGGCGCCCGCGGCGCAGGCCGCGCTGGTGATCGTGGGCAGCCTGACCGCCGTGCTGGCCGCGCTGGTCATGCTCACGCGGATCAGTATCAAGGTGCGGCTGGCCTGGTCCACCTGTGCGCAGATGGGTTTCATGCTGATGGAAATCGGCCTCGGTCTTTACGAACTGGCGCTGCTGCACCTGGTGGCGCATTCGCTGTACAAGGCCTTTGCTTTCCTCAGCGCCGGCGAGACCGTGCGCCAGGCGCGCAGCGTGGATTTTCTGGAGCCCGGTACCGCCCGCACTCCGCTCTGGTATCTCGGCGCGCTGCTGGTCAGTGCTGCACTGGTGGTGGCATCGGCCGCCGTGTGGCAGTGGCTGTTGCCGGCCATGGCGGTGCCGCCAGTGGCCTTGTTGATCGTGGCGCTCGGTCTGGCTTCCCTGCTCTGGCTGGAGCAGGGCCTCACCGGAGGTCAGTTTGTGCGCGGTGTCCTGCGGGTGCTGGCTCTGACCCAGCTCTACCTGCTCTGGCATCTCATGTTTGCCGGTCTCGCCCCGGCACCGGCCAGTGTGGCCTCGCCGCTGGTTGCCTGGGTGGTGGCCTGCTTCGCCGTGCTCTACTGCACACAGATTTGGCTGCGTTGTTACCCGCAGGGTCGTTTCGCCAGGGCATTTTTCCCCTGGGCCTACTGCGGTTTCTACCTGGATGAGACTTTTACCCGCCTGACCTTCAAGATCTGGCCCGTAACCTTCACCCCGCTGCAGGCGCAGACCCTTGCCAACCGATACCATCACGCCCAATCAGGAGAGTCGCTGTGAACGCACCGGCCATGACCATGCCCATGAACCAGGAAACCCTGCACAGCGCGATTGCCGATGCAGTCGATACCATTGCCCCGACCTGGCCCCTGGACCGCATGATTGCGGTCAACCCCTACTGGGGACGCATCGGGCAACCTTTTGCTGTCGCCGCTGAAGAGCTGGCCAATATCGCCGGTTCTCCCCACACCCTGTCGCTGGATTACTACGCCGATGCCTGGCGCAGCGGCGAGATTACCGAGGCGGACTTGCAGCAGGCGCTGGCGGAGAACGACTGCGAACTGGACCTGGCAACGCTGCTGGCAGCGCTGGAAGAAGACTACCTGCCACCGGTGCCGGTACCCCTGCTGAGCGATATGCTGGATCGCCAGCGTGACCTGCACCGTGAACCGGCCTGGTGTGACACCATTACCCACCAGATATCCCAGTTCTGCGCGGCGTATTTTGACCAGCGCCAGGCGGACTGGCACCCGGAGCGAAGTGGTCGTCTATACACCAGCTGGCGCGATGCCCTGGGTGATGACCACAGCGTGCCGCTGCTGATGCGCGCACCGGGCATCCCGGCGCGGGCCAGGGCGCTGGCGGCAGATCCGCAGGAGCAGATCGCCGCGGTGCTGGACAGCCTTGGTATCCCCTCAAGCCAGTGGTATACCTATTTCTGCGCGGTGCTCAAGCGCGTCAGCGGCTGGGCCGCCTGGTGCGCCTACCTGCGCTGGCAGGCACGGCTGGAAGAGCGCGAAGACGACACCCTGATCGATATCCTGGCGATACGGCTGAGCTGGGAGTGCCTGCTCGACGATGGCGAGCGCGCTGCGGCTTCAACCTGGCACGCCTGGCACACCGAGTGGGAAGAAAAAACCTCGCGTTTCGATAACCACGCCCTGCGGGTCCAGCTGACCTGGCAGCGTGCGCAGGAGATCAGCTACCAGCGCGGCCTTGGCGAGCGCCTGCTGGCCCCGGCTGCAACCGGGACCGTGGTCGAGCCCGCGGTGCAGGCGGCGTTCTGTATTGATGTGCGCTCAGAGGTGTTTCGACGCCACCTCGAGGCCCAGGCGGGGGATATCCAGACACTGGGATTTGCCGGCTTCTTCGGCCTGCCGATAAGTTATGCGCCGCTGGGTACGGCAGCGCGCAGGCCGCAGTTGCCGGGGCTGCTGGCACCGGCGCTGGACATTAGCGACAGCAGTGGCGACCCCGGCCGTGATGCAGATATCAGCACGCAGAGGCAGGGCAAGCTACAGGCGCTGTTCGGCTGGCGCACCTTCGAGAGCGTGCCCCTGTCTTCTTTTACCCTGGTCGAGTCCATGGGCCTCGGCTACCTCGGCAAACTGATCAGGCGCAGCCTGCCGGGCACGTCAAAACCGGAGGCCGATGATGCGCTCGGCCTGCAGCCGGAACAATCCTGCAGCATTCGCCCGACACTGGATGCCGCGACTGCAGGCGGCGTGAGCGGGCAGGCTGATATCGCTGCCCAGGTGCTCACGGGCATGGGCCTCAGCGATAACTTTGCCCGACTGGTGCTATTGCTGGGGCACGGCAGCCAGAATCGCAACAACCCGCACCGCGCCGGGCTGGATTGCGGCGCCTGCTGCGGCCAGACCGGTGAGGTCAATGCCAGGGCGCTGGCCGGCCTGCTCAACGACCCCGCCGTGCGCGCCGAACTGGCGCAGCGGGGCAGGGTGATTCCGGACACCACGGTATTTGTTGCCGGCCTGCACAACACTACAACGGATGAGGTGAAACTGTATGACCTGACCTCACTGCCCGGGAGTCACATGCCCGACCTGGAGCGTATACAGGTGCAACTGGCCTTTGCTGGGCATGCGGCGCGGCGCGAGCGCGCGCCCTCCCTCGGGCTTGACGCAGTATCGGCTGAGCCGGAGGTGCTGTTGCGAGCGGTGCGTGAACGCGCGGACGATTGGGCGCAAACACGCCCCGAGTGGGGGCTGGCGAATAATGCCGCGTTCGTGGTGGCGCCACGCGCGCGCACGCGCGGCCAGGACTTGCAGGGGCGCAGTTTCCTGCACGATTACGATCATCGCAAAGACCCCGATGGCAGCCTGCTGGAGTTGATCATGACGGCGCCGATGATCGTCACCAACTGGATTAACATGCAGTACTACGCCTCGACTGTGGACAACCGTCGTTATGGCAGCGGCAACAAAACACTGCATAACGTGGTGGGCGGGCGTATCGGCGTGTTCGAGGGTAACGGCGGCGACCTGCGTATCGGCCTGCCCTGGCAGTCGCTGCATAACGGCGAACGCTGGTTGCACACACCGCTCAGGCTCACCGTGGTGATCGAGGCGCCGCGTGAGGCCATCGATACGGTGATTGGCAAACATGACATGGTGCGCCAGTTGCTGGACAACCAGTGGCTGCACCTGATGCGGGTGGATGACGCCGGACTCGAGGTTTACCGCGGTGGCCAGTGGCAAGCGCAATAGACGCCACGCGCCTGCTCGCGCGGGCGCACCTGAGCCGGCTGTGCCGGCGGCGCGTATGACTTTACAGACAGGTCTGGAGATGAACATTGAAAGATAAACGTAAACATTCGGCGCGAGTTGTCGATGGCGTGGAGAAAGCGCCCGCGCGGGCCATGCTGCGGGCGGTCGGCTTCAGTGACGAGGATTTTGCCAGACCCCAGGTGGGCATCGCTTCCACCTGGAGTGAGGTCACGCCCTGCAACATGCATATCAACGAGCTCGCTGAAGAGGCGAGCGCAGGCGCCGGCGCGGCGGGCGGGAAGGGCGTGATCTTCAATACGATCACCATTTCCGACGGCATCGCCAACGGTACCGAGGGCATGAAATACTCGCTGGTCTCGCGCGAGGTCATCGCCGACTCCATCGAGGCGGTGGCTGGCTGCCAGGGCTTCGATGGCCTGGTGGCCATCGGCGGCTGCGACAAGAACATGCCCGGCTGCATGATAGGGCTCGCACGGCTGAACCGTCCGTCGGTGTTCGTCTATGGCGGCACCATCCAGCCGGGCGCGAATCACACGGATATTATTTCTGTGTTCGAGGCCGTGGGCCAGCATGCTCGGGGCGACCTCAGCCTTATCGACGTCAAGCAGATCGAGGAGACGGCGATACCCGGGCCCGGTTCCTGCGGCGGAATGTACACCGCCAATACTATGGCCTCGGCGATTGAGGCACTGGGCATGAGCCTGCCCGGCAGTTCTGCGCAGGAGGCGGTATCGCAGTCGAAGGCGGAGGACTGTCGCCGCGCCGGCGCCGCAGTGCTGGACCTGCTGGAACGTGACCTCAAGCCCTCTGACATCATGACCAGGGCGGCCTTCGAGAATGCTATTGCCACAGTGATTGCCCTAGGCGGTTCCACCAATGCGGTCCTGCACCTGCTGGCGATGGCACATGCCATCGATGTCGACCTGGGCCTGGAGGACTTCGAACGTATCGGCGCACGTGTGCCGGTGCTGGCCGACCTGCGCCCCAGCGGGCGCTACATGATGTCCGAGTTGATCGCCATCGGTGGTATTCAGCCGTTGATGAAAATGCTGTTGCAACAGGGCCTTTTGCACGGCGACTGCATGACCGTAACCGGCCGTACCCTGGCAGAGAACCTGGCCGACGTCGCCCCCTATCCACAGGGGCAGGACATCATTCGCGGCTTCGATGCGCCCATCAAGCGAGACAGTCACCTGATGATCCTGCGCGGCAACCTGGCCCCCGACGGCTCTGTAGCCAAGATCACCGGCAAGGAAGGCCTGCGCTTCAAGGGGCCGGCCCGGGTATTTCATTCCGAGGAAGAGGCCCTGCAGGCGATCCTTGACGGCGGCGTGGTCAAGGGTGATGTCGTGGTGATCCGTTACGAGGGGCCCCGGGGCGGCCCGGGCATGCGCGAAATGCTCAGTCCCACCTCGGCACTGATGGGCAAGGGCCTTGGAGCCGACGTGGCGCTGATCACTGACGGGCGCTTTTCCGGCGGCAGCCACGGTTTTGTGGTCGGGCACATTGCCCCGGAGGCCAGCGAGGGCGGCCCCATCGCCATCGTCGAAAACGGTGATGAGATAGAAATTGATGCCGAGACCTCGTGTATCAACCTGAATCTCGGTGCGGCCGAGATACAGGCCCGACTCGCTGCCTGGCAGCCGCCACCCCCGCGCTACACCCGCGGGTTGCTGGCCAAGTTTGCGCACACCGTGGCTTCCGCATCGGAAGGTGCGGTGACCGACAAGTACCTGTAACGGAGAAGACCATGTCAGACCAAGCAACGCAGAAATACCGGCTGATCAGCGGTACCTTCAGCCCCGACGATGCCCGGGAAGTGTTGATGACCCTGATTGAAGACAAGATCCGCTACCACGCCCGCAATAACTGGAGTCGTCGCGAGCGCTGTCTCGACACCGACTGGGGTGACCGGCGCATCGCCGAGCTGCGCCAGACCAAGGCGCAAATCGCCGAGTTGGTCGCCTCGGCGGCGAGCGAGGATCTGCAACTTACCATCAGTTGCGATATCAATGTGAGCCTCGAGCCCGCAGACGGGGACTGAGGTGTTCTACGGCGGCAGACCGGCGCTGCATGCGCCGGTCTTCGCAGCTACTATGGCAGGTGATTACTTCGCGGTTTTGGCCTGTTTCGGGCGACTGGCCTTGCGCTTGGGTGCCTTGCGTCGACGACCGCTTGGTGTGCGCAGCCCGGCGGCGTCCTCCAGTTCCACCAGGGCTTCTTCCATGTGTTCGATCAGGTTCTGCACGTGAGGCACTGAGCGGCGGCAGGCGATGATGCCGAAATCCAGTTTGTCGAAATTGCTGACCAGGGTGAAGTTCACCGCGGCGCCATCGAAAGGGATGGACACGGGGTACATACCGTCCAGTCGGGCGCCGTTCCAGTAACGCTTTTCGCGCGGTCCCGGAACATTGGATATCACGGTGCTGAAGGCGGGAAAGCGGCTGCCCAATCCCAGCAGCTGGGTGAACAGCATTGGCGCCTGGCTGATGCCGGTGTAGATCTGGATTTCCCTGGGCGTCAGTTGTTCCAGTTGCGCCTTGGCGGCATCCATGGATTCCTTGATGGTGCGCATGCGCCGCGCCGGGTCGCGCAGGTTGGTGGCGAGGTCGACACAGACCATGCCGATGGCATTGGCGGAGTCGATATCACCCGCAGCGCGCAGGGATACCGGCGCCATGGCTTTCAGGGAGTGCTTGGGCAGCGCCCGCTGCGCCTGTAGCTGTTTACGCAGGGCGCCAGCGCACATGGCCATTACCGCATCGTTGAGGGTGCCGCCAAAGGCCTTACCCACTGCCCGCACCCGGGCGAAATCCCAGGACTGTGCCACGAAGCGGCGCGCACCGGTCAGCTGCGTGCTGAGGGCGGAACGCGGTACTTTGTGGAATGGTACCGATACCCCGGTGTTGCGCCCCATCCATACCGAGGCCATGTCCTGTACAGCCCTGGCCACGTTGACGGTGCCGCCCAGTTGTTCGCGCAGTACGTCAGAGATAGCCCGCACCTCCTCATTGCGCGGCCGGATATTTGCCTGCTTGCCGGCTTCGATTTGCTGCTTGTAAGCCTGGTAGGCTTCATAGGAGAGCGGCGACAGTTTGACCTTGTTGCGCGCGTTGGTGGAGTACATGCTCATCATCAGGTGCATGGCGCCAACCCCGTCGATGGCGCAATGGTGGGCCTTGAAGTAGGTGGCGAACTGGCGGTTCTGCAGGCCTTCTATGAGGTGCATCTCCCACAGTGGTCGTGAGCGGTCCAACAAGCTGCCGTGCAGCCGCGATACCAGCGAAAACAGCTCCCGGTAGCGGCCGGGTTTGGGTAACGCCGAGTGCCGGACGTGGTACTCCATGTCCAGTTCTTCGTCATCCTCCCAGTAAACATTGCCGGCAATACCTAGCGGGCCGGTTTTGAGTTTTTCCCCGAAGGGCCTGCGCAGCTCGCCGTCGTAGCGCAGGATATCGCCGATTTTGCCGAGGAAGGAAGCGTCGTCCACGTCCTTGGGTAGCGTGAACAGGTTGAGCCCGCCAACGTGCATGGGGGTGCGGCGGGATTCCAGCATCAGGAAAAAGGCATCGTTGACAGGCATTCGGCGCATGGATAGCACTCCTCATTATTATCTTGGGTATGTCGGCTTCCTCTTCTAAGAATAAACCACATTTCGCACAGGGGCTAATGACCTGATGACCAGCCAGTTTCACCCCGTGGACAAACCATTTTTTCCAAACGCCGGAGGCGCTACTATTGTCTGCCTATGAAGCACTGGATTTGTATATTGGTACTGGCACTGTCCCCCTGGGCGCAGTCGGCGACTTTCGATATGCCCACCGGGGAATTCGACCTGGTGGGCTATCAGCTGGAAATCGCGGCGGAATTCGAGGACACACTGCTGGACATCGCCCGCCGCCATGGCATTGGCCAGGAGGAAATCGTCAACGCCAACCCGGATGTCGATCGCTGGTTACCCGGTACGGGTACGCTGGTTACGATTCCCTCCCGCTATATATTGCCGGACGTGCCGCGCAAGGGGCTGGTGCTGAACCTGCCCGAAATGCGTATTTATTATTTCCCTGAGCCCGCTGCAGGCGAACCGGCACAGGTGCAGACCTATCCGGTCAGCATCGGCCGGATGGACTGGAATACGCCCCTCGGGGAGACGCGCATCACCGAAAAGAAAAAAGACCCGCCCTGGTACCCACCGCAATCCGTGCGCGAGGAGCACGCGCGGGAGGGCGATCCGCTGCCCCGTGTGGTGCCGCCCGGCCCGGATAATCCCCTGGGGCGTTATGCCATGCGCCTGGCAATTCCCAGCTACCTGATACACGGCACCAACAAGGCCTTCGGCGTCGGCATGCGTGTATCACATGGCTGTATCCGTATGTTGCCGGAGGATATCGAATACCTGTTCCCGCAGGTGCCTGTGGGCACGCCGGTGCAAATCATCAACCAGCCGGTCAAGGCCGGTTGGTACGGCGGTGAGCTATACGTGGAGGTACATCCACCGCTGGAAGAATATGACATGGATATGGCGGAGCTGGACGAGGAGTTGACGCGGGTGCTGGATGCCGTGTTGGCGAAGCGTTTTGCACAACTGGATGAGGCGGCGGTAGCTGATGTGCTGGCGCGACGCAGTGGCCTGCCGGAAGTTGTTTCCAGAGTGGAGCGGTAGTGATTTCACCGTGGGCGCCGTTTCAGGCGCTCACGGTGATGTTGAGCCGGCCTTGCTTACTTGTACATTGACTTCTTGAACATGCGATCCAGCTTTTCGTTGGTCTCCGCAGCAGAAGTCTGGGCGGCCTCTGCGGCGGCCCTGGCTGCGGCAGCATCTGCTTTCGCGCTGGCGGCATCTGCTGCAGCCTGCTCAGCGGCGCTGTTGGCAGCGGCCAGGTCAGCGCGCAGTTCGTCGATGTCGCCGGTGCTGGCGCAGCCGGCCAGGCCCGCGGCGGACAACACAACGGTCAGCATCGCGGCGCGTTTAAAAGATTGGTTCATGGTCTTCTCCTTGCAAATGGTTGCCGCCCCTGCGGCCCGGTCTGCCCAGTTCAGTGGGCTTGGCTGAAATACAGCCATAGGCGAACATTAGCAGAATTGCCGGCCCGCGCAACGCTGCATTTTACGGCGCCAAACCGTGGCGCAGGCGGATGACGGAATCAGCGAATCACCACCCGCGTGCCCGGCGCGAGCCAGGGCAGCAGTTCCGCCAGTTGCTCATTGGTTAGTGCGATGCAGCCGTTGGTCCAGTTGAAGCTCTGGTGTACTTCAGGGTCCCCACTGCCGAGTCCATGAATGCCGATGTGTCCGCCCAGGCGCGTCTCCTGGGGCGGTGGGCGGCCGCGGGCAAACGCGTTTTTCACTGCCGTGTAGGTCTCCATCGAGATGCGCTGCTCATCCAGTGCGCGTTGGGCGTGATCCAGGTTCGGGTAATCAATGGCAATGAAGATAACGAAGCGGTCGCTGCGCCTGACTTCGGTGATGCGGAATTCGCCCAGCGGCGTTTTTTCGTCACCCTGCTGTTTGTTCCAGGTGGCGCCATTGCTGCCGATGGCGATGTTGTCGAAAACCTGTATTACCTGTTTGCCCTGCACCACCGAAAGCGCCAACTCGCGGGTATCCACCAGCAAGCTCACGTTTTGCTGGCTGGCGAGAACTGGCGCGGCGCCGAGCATGATCAGGCAGGGCAGCAAACAACAGAACAGCCGGTATGTGAAGCTGTGGGAGCCGGTGTAAGGGTGCGCGTAATGCACGGGACGTTTGTCCAGGGTGACGTCGGTGATCGATAAAGTAGCGCGCTGCCAGCTGTCTGGCAACGTTTTGCGATGCGCAAAGACAAGAGCCGGCGCCGCCCTCCTGTGCAGTAGCCGCTATCAAAAACGTGAAATACGCACACTTGTATCAGCCTATCTTCTTGGGCATGCTCAGGACAGCATCCAGAGCTGGACGTTCGTGCTGGGCAAGGGGGCATCACCTCAACCACGCGGGCAGCCAATATAACTATACGAAAATGCAGCGAGGAACCGCTTGATGAACAAATACACGCAATCCGTCCCTTCTTTCCGTGCCGGTATGCCTTTGGCGCTGGCCGTGGCTGTTGCCGTTGGCGCGACGTCTGTGTCGCAGCCGGTCGCGGCGCAACGTGGCTCTGCCGCGCTACTGGAAGAAGTTATCGTCACCGCACGTAAACGGGAAGAAGGCGCACAGGATGTGCCGCTCTCCATCAGTGCCTTCAACTCCAACCAGATTGAGGCGCTGAAGGTACGCGACCTGACCAACCTCGCCGTGGGCATGCCCAACGTGGCGCTGGATGACGTGGGCACCACCCGGGGTACAGCCAACTTCGCTATCCGTGGATTGGGTATCAACAGCTCCATCCCCTCCATTGACCCAACCGTAGGCGTGTTCGTCAACGGGGTTTACCTCGGCGTGAACAACGGTATTATTTTTGACGTTTTCGACCTGGAGAGTATCGAAGTCCTGCGCGGCCCGCAGGGCATTCTCTTCGGTCGCAACGTGACCGGCGGCGCCATCCTGATGAACACCAAGAAGCCCGGCGAGACGCTGGATGTCACACTGCGCGGTGCGGTAGACACCGGGGGTGACGGCGGTATCAATACCTACCTGATGGGCAGCATCGGCGGCCCGGTTACCGACACCCTGGGCCTCAAGCTGACGGCCTACTGGAACGACGACGAAGGCTGGCACGAGAACCAGTTCGATGGCAGCGATGTGCAGGCGATCGAGCAAATGATGGTCCGCGGCACCCTGGTGTGGGCGCCTACCGACCGCGCCGAGTTGGTGGTGCGCTACGAGAATACAGACATCGAGGGCGACGGCCCGGTGGCGCAGTCACACACCAATGGCAGTGGCGTCCCGGGCACGCCTTTCAATGCCAAGCGCGACAGCTTTGATGCCAATTACGACCTGGTGGGCTTCCAGGATAACGAAACAGACTTCCTCACGGCAGAATTCAACTACGACGTCGATTTCGGTGATGGCACCATTACCGCGCTTTACGGCTGGCGGGATTCAGAAGCCCACTCCGCGTCGGACATCGACGCTCAGCCGGTGGCTCTGTTCCATGCACCTGCAGACCTGGTTGCCGAACAGAACAGCTTCGAACTGCGCTACAACGGGCAGTTTGGCAATGCCAATATCACCACCGGCGTGTACTGGTTCGAGAATGACATTGAGTACCACGAGCGCCGCGACCTGCTGGGGGCGCTCACCGCCTCGGTAACAGGGGGAGCTCTGAGCGATGACATTTCCTTCCAGATACAGGATGGCGGCGGCCTCTACGACGTGGAAACCCTGGCCTTCTTCGCCGCCATGGACTACGACCTCACTGACCGCCTCTCGTTTACGGTGGGTGCGCGCTGGTCCTCGGAGGAGAAGAGCGCGGAGATCGCCACACTGGCACTGAACACCAATGTGCTCGACATCCCGGGCACCATCGGCAGCGGCACACCGGTGTATGCGAACCCCATCACCGGTACGGATACGCGCTGTAACATCGTCAGTTCGAACAACTGTGCGCTCGACTTCAAGGATGATGAGACCTGGGATACCTTTGCCCCCAAGATAGGCTTTGGTTATGCCCTGAGTGACGCCACCCAACTCTACGCCCACTGGAGCCGCGGCTTCCGTTCTGGCGGCTACAACCTGCGCAATACCAGCCCCACCGCGGCACCCGGCCCCTTTGATGAAGAGCAGGTCGACAGCTACGAGATCGGCTACAAGTCACAACAAGACTGGGGCCGCCTGAACGCCGCTGTTTTCTACAATGATATCGGGGACATGCAGCGCGAGGTCAACCTCGCGGATGCGACATCGGGCGTGGTGCAGATCATCGACAACACGGCGGATGCGACCATCTGGGGCCTGGAAATAGACGGTACCTTTGCCCTGACCGATGACCTGCTGTTGCTGGCTTCCATGGGGTATATCGATGCCAGTTACGACTCGGTCAGGTTCGACCTCAACGGCGACGGTATGGTGGATGGCAAGGACAAGGACCTGGACCTGCCACGGGCCCCGGAATGGACCTGGAGCGTGGGCCTCAACTACGACATGAGCCTGGGTGACTGGGGCTTTGCCACTGCGCGTATCAACTACGCCAACCGCGATGAGGCCTTCTACACGGACAACAACCTCGGTTATATCCTGGAGCAGGATATCCTCGACGCGGGACTGGACTTCTATTCCAACAGTGGTAGCTGGGTGTTCTCGCTTTATGGCCGCAACCTGTTGGATGAGGTCAAGCACGGTGGTGATACCCAACTGCCAGATGTGCTCGGCCCCGTGGCCCTGGGCGGTACGTTCTCACCCCTGGCCAAGGGTCGCGTATACGGTGCGGAGATTACCTACAACTTCAGCAGGTAAGCGCGCAATTTCGGCATACCGGGGCCGGCCCACGTGAGTGGGTCGGCCCTTTTCTTTGGTGCGCCACAAACGCTCCGGTACCCCCTGAAATCGCTGTCGTTAGTCACCCGGCCGGGTGACATGCCAGGCGACTGTATGCGGCATTTCCCTGCCCGGGCTGCTCGGCCGGCCAGGTCGGGTAGTACCCATGAAAAAGGTGGGCGTCCCACATAACCACGATGGGTTAATTCTCGCGGTTGCTTAAAAAACGAGCAGCGCAGACAATGTGGTACTGGCCGCAGGTTGCCCGCCATATTCCAGGGCGCCAGGGGCGGTCCGGGGATGTCAATCAGACGAGGGCCGAGGATTCAGGATGATTAGAGCCACGCAGACGCTGCCATCATGATCCCTTGGGGATAAGAGCCGATGTTGCCTGAAGTTGAACAGTACATGGCTGCCTCCAGGGAGTTCGAAGCCGGCAAGGTGGTAGGCCAGCTCTGGAAGCAGGCCTTGAGCCTGGCAGACAACGACCGCCTTGCCGCCAAGTACCTGTATCTATCAATGCGTGCCGAAGCCCTGGCCAAACAGGAACCGGCATCACAGCTTGCACCGCCTGCTGGCTCCGGTGAGACTTCCCGTAGTGGCGCCATGGCCGCTACTCCCCTGAACCGCCGCGGGCGGCAAACCCCCGAAGACGACTACCATGCTATCGCCGCCAATGAGGTGGATTCCGGCCAGCGCGATGAACGCACCTGGCGCGATGCGCTGGTGCTGGCCAAGGGTGATGCGGCAGCCGCACGGCATCACTACATATGCCTGCGCATGGATACCATGCGCATGCTGGCCGCGAACGAGTCCAGGGCCGGCGAAGCGGGAGCCTGAACGCGCCGGCTTTGTAGCCCCTCCGGCGAAAGTCCTTACCTGAGCTTATTTGTCGCCAGGGCGCTCAAACCAGGCGTGATCGTAGCTTTCCTGCAGCAGGTTGATGGCGTCGAGGGTCTGCCGGGTTTCAAGCAGGAACAGGTCTCTCGCGGACGATAAATCGGTTTTGGCAGCACCCAGCAGGTGCCGGTGTTCCGCCAGTTGCAGCCCGGTGGTGAACAAATCTTTTGATATCGCTGATTCGCCGCTGATCTGCCTTCGCAGCAGCATCTCCTCAGCCTGTTCGAGCAATTCAGTGGTGAAGCGCTTGCGATCGATCACGGCTGCTGCGCCCAGTGCATGCAAGGTTGTGGCCAGCACGTGGTAGGCCTCTGCCAGCGAGCGCATGATGGCATGACCAAATCGCGGTGGGCGCTGCTTGAGTTGCTTGCGCAGGGACGTGTCACCGCGTTGCCAGTGCGGGTAGTGCCGCGTGGTCTCGGTCAGCACATCTTCCCAGAACTCATCGCGCGGGCGAAAGAAGAACTCGAACTTGAACAGGTCCCGCAGTTGCTCAACCCGAACACGCAGCTCCTCTTCGCCTGGCAGCGTGACATCGTCAACGCTCATCGCCAGTACGATTTCGCCGAAGGCGGCGGCGAGGAAGTAGTGCGTGATGGTGTTGCGGTAATACGCCGCGGCCAGCTGCTGATCACCCTGGATGTAGAAGACGGGGGTGGCGCCTTTTTCAAAGGCTTTTACCAGGCGCGAACCACGCAGCGACAGTACCGCTGCGGCGACCTGTTCCTCATTCGCGAAGCTGAAGCCGCGGGCCACCGGCAGGCCGCGCTGTGCCACCAGTTCGGCGATTTCGCGAGACTGCTGGAATATCTCCGCGTTACTGAGCGCCCTGCCATTGGCGCCGAGCAATACCATGGTCAGTACGTCCGCTGACTTGATTGGCGTGATCTGCTCCATGCGTGTGCAGACCTCGAAGGCCAGCCGTGTGGGCAGCGAGGGTCCGTCTCCGGCGGCGCCACTGTCCGCCAGCTGCGTTGTACTTTGCAGAGCCACGGGTTCGGCAAAGCGCACATAGATTTTGCCGTACAGTTCTTTCATGCCGAATATGTAGTTGAGGAACCAGCGCAGGGATTCCTTGCGCTTGGGCAGGCCTCGCTGCAGCGCCACGTAGTCGTCGATCTCGGCAATGCGGTCGAAGGCGATGGAGACCGGCACCAGTTTCACATCGCGCATGTTCTCGCGCTCGCAAGCCTCCAGTACCCAGTTGAGAATCCCCAGCTTTGGCGGAGACAGCTTGCCAGTGCGGGATCGGGTTCCCTCGATCGACCAGGTCAGTGGCAGGCGATTGCGTATGAGAAAGTCGATGTAATAGCGGAACACCAGTTTATAGATGTCATCATCCTGGAAGCTGCGGCGCAGGAAGATCGCGCCAACCCGCCTGGCCAGCGCGCCAAAGCCCAGGAAATTCATGTTGATGCCGGCAAAGACCAGCGGCAGGGGCTTGAAGTGGTTGTCGTACAGGGACAGCAGGAACACGAAACTGTCCATGTGGGATTTGTGCGACCACAGAAACAGCAGTAGTTGGTCCTGCGATTCTTCGCGCAACTTCTCCAGTGCGTCCTGGTTGATGTCCAGCTCCGGCTCGTAGCTGCGCGTGTAGATAAACCGCGCCAGCTTCGCGGCCGGCGCGAGCCAGGAATCGCGGGGCGTGGCCGCCATCTCCCGCAGGCATTTGCGTGCGTGCTTGCGCGCCTGCTCCATGTCCTTTCCCGCGCTGCTGGCAACGCGCTCAAGCTCGGCGAGAAATTCTGGTGTATCCAGCAGGGTGTGGGCTTCGTTGGCGGTTCTATAAGTATTATTGGCGCTCATGGTGCGAGTATAGCCGCTCGCGTCGGGCGACGCTGCCTGACGGTGCAGTTCGCTGTAATCGTTTTGTAATCGGGGCGGGGAACAGCGTGGTTACTGCGTTGCCCCGCGGCGCCGTTTGCTCAGCCAGTGGAAGTGGCGATCGAGAGCAGGGTCCGCAGCGAGTGCTTCCGGTGTTGCGAAGCGTTGCGCCAGTTCGAGTTCGCCGTAGGCACAGTGGATGCCGTCATGACAGTCCCTGCAAACGTAGATGCCACGGGCCAGCTCCTGGCGCGTGTAGAGCTTGCGAAAACGCTTGCGGCGATGCACCTTCTTCGGAATGAGGTGGTGAAACGTGAGCGGCAACTCCCGCTTGCAAAACGGGCAGGTTCCATCCTGCCTGCGGCGGCTGGCGGTGGTGGTGTCCATCGCGGTGCGAAATCCTCCCGGCCCAATATGCACGACGTGACAAGTACGCTGTACTGTGTGTAGTTTACGCCATCTATCCCACCGTGGATGAGGAGCGCCCGGCAGCTCGCTTGTGAACTGTACTGACCTTGCTCGCGTATGCTCACAGGTGAAGAAAGACAGATTACCGAGCAAGATATGTCCTGTATGCGAGCGGCCGTTTTCCTGGCGCAAGAAGTGGTGTCGCGACTGGGCGAACGTCATTTACTGTTCCGAGCGCTGTCGCCGCAGCAAGAACCGGGGGTCGCAGTGTGGTTGAGCGTCAGGTACACAAGCCGGCTGCGAGCCGGGTGAGCAAGCAGGCGCAACCCAACCCCCAGGGTAAGGCGGCGCTGCCGCAGCTTGCGGAACTGCAACAGTGGCGCACGGCGGCGACACCTGCAGCGGATGTCGAGACACTGCTGGCGCACTATCTCTGCGGCCTGCTGGTTTTGTCTGCGGATTTTCGTTTCAAACCCCGGCCCGGCCCCACCTACCACCTGTACTACCGGGACCAGCGCTGGCAGCTCTCCCTGGTCGCGCCGGCGGAGTGGCGTCCGCAGCGCTGGAGCGACTACGCAGCCAGCTGCATGCTGCGCGTCGACGCTACCTGGCAAATTAATCCCGCGCCTGACCTGGTGGAGCGGCCGGCCGTTCTGGATGGGCTGCTTGCCTTTGAACAGGCCTTCCGCGACAGGCTGCGCTCCGCTGCAACCTTGTCTTCAGACCTGCCACACTACGAGCGCAGCCTGCCCTACTACCAGCGAGTGCTTGCCTCCGGTCTGGCCAGCTCACTGGAGCACGCTGCGCGGGGGCTGCAACTTGAGCACCACAGTGGTGTGCGCCTGCTGGAACTCTCAGCCAACAAAGACGGTAGCTTATCGCTGGCAGAGCCGGATAATGGGCAGGCCACCCCGGCCCTTGAACAACAATAAGGAAGGCGACTATGACATCTATCGGCAGGCAACTCGCGTTGCTGGCGGGAGCGCTTGCGTTTTCCTGCAGCGCGTCAGCAGCGGTAAGCGTGGAAGAGGCAGCGCAGCTGGATGCGACGCTGACGCCAATGGGCGCGGAGCGGGCCGGCAACGCCGACGGCAGTATTCCCGCCTGGTCACCGCAGAACCTGGTTATCCCGGATAATTTTGTTCCCGGGTCCGACCACTACCCCGACCCCTATGCCGGCGAGGCGCCGCTCTACACCGTGACAGCGGACAACTGGGGCGAACATGAGCCGGTACTCACAGAGGGTACCCGGGAGATGTTTCGCAAGCTTGGCCAGCACGGATTCCGCATGCTGGTGTACCCCAGCAAACGCACAGCAGAAGCGCCCGACTGGTACTACGCCAATACCCGCAAAAACGCCACGGGCGCCCAGCTGGTAGCCGGGGGGCAGAAGATCGAGGGCAACCTTCCCGGCGTTCCGTTCCCGGTTCCGCAATCGGGACTGGAAGTGCTGTGGAACCACATGGTGCGCTACGCGGAGCCGGCATCGCAAACCTACGACGTGTATTACGTGGGTTCCAATGGCAAGCCGGTGCTTTCCACCACGGCCTTCTCTACCTCGATTTTTCCCGCTTTTGCCGCCCCGGACGAAGAGGTCGGTGACAAGGCCTGGGCCAAGCTGCGTATTGATTACAAGGCGCCGGCCCGGCGCGCGGGCGAGATCTTGCTGGTGCACGAGCCCGGTTCGGACTACACCGCGGGCAAGGGCCGGCAGGCGTGGCAGTACCTCACCGGCCAGCGCCGCGTGCGGCTGGCGCCCGCGGTGGCCTTCGATACGCCCAACCCGGCGGTGGCCGGCACTTCGACCTATGACGATGCCGGTATCTGGAACGGCTCGCCCGAGCGCTACGACTGGGAACTACTGGGCAAGCAGGAGAAACTGGTGCCGGCGTCGAACTATGCGCTGCTGTTCGAGCAGCGAGTCGAGGACCTGCTCGGTGAAAAATTCCTGGCTCCGGAATTCGTGCGCTGGGAGAAACGCCGGGTCTGGGTGGTGGAGGGCACACTCAAGCCGGGCGTTCGCCACCTGTACAGCAAGCGGCGACTGTATATCGACGAGGACACCTGGACTGCGCTGGCCGGCGAAACCTACGACGGCAAAGGCGCACTGTGGCGTGTCAGCTACACCTATTCCGCGCGGCTGTACGACCGCAAGTCCGGCGCTTCGGCTTCCGGGGCCTATGACCTGCTGCAGGGGATTTATAACCTCAATGGCAAGCCTATCCCCGGTGAGTTCCGCAATGGCGTCGACCGTGACGACAGGCACTTCACAGCACGCGGCATGGCCCGCAGTGGTGTACGCTAACGCGTGATCCGCGGAGGGTACTGATGTGACACATGGCTGAGCGGGTCATCCTGATCTATCTTCCTACGTGAACAGCGCACTTTTATAACGGAGCTCTACAAAAATGAAACCCCACTGCTTGCTGAACACGGTCGTGTCCGTGGCCTTCACCGCATTCGTACTCTTGCTGGGCCCGCTGCAGGCCCATGCAGCGGACCCGCTGCCGTCCTGGAACGAGGGCGAGGCGAAGGCGTCCATCATCGCTTTTGTTGAACAGGTCACCGATACCCAGTCCGCGGCCTTCGTGCCGGCAGCGCAGCGTATCGCCACTTTCGACAATGACGGTACCTTGTGGGTTGAACAGCCTATGTATACGCAACTGGCGTTTGCGCTCGACCGGGTAAAAGCATTGGCGCCGCAGCGCCCGGAGTGGAAAACACAGGAACCTTTTGCCGCTTTGCTCAAGGGCGACACCAAAGGTGCGCTGGCTGGCGGCATGGAAGCGGTGGCGAAGGTCTTGATGGCCACCCATGCCGGCATGACTACCGATGAATTTGACGCCATCGTTAGTGACTGGATCACCACGGCGCGTCACCCCGTCAGCGGACGCCCGTACACCGAGATGGTGTACCAGCCAATGCTGGAAGTACTCGATTACCTGCGCGCCAACGAATTCAAGGTGTTCATTGTCTCTGGCGGCGGTATTGAATTCATGCGCCCCTGGACCGAAGCCGTGTATGGCATACCTCCTGAGCAGGTGGTCGGCAGCAGCATCGAAACACAGTTTGAATTACGCGATGGCAAGGGTGTACTGGTGCGCCAGCCCAAGGTCGGTTTCGTGGATGATAAGGAAGGCAAGCCGGTGGCCATCAACCTGCACATTGGCCAGCGGCCGATTGCCGCCTTCGGCAATTCCGACGGTGACCTGCAGATGCTGCAGTACACCATGTCGGGAGATGGTGCGCGGTTTGCGCTTTACGTGCACCACACCGACGCCGAACGCGAGTGGGCCTACGATCGGGAGTCCCACGTGGGCAAGTTTGACAAGGGGCTGGACGAGGCGAAGGCTAAAGGCTGGACGGTCGTCGACATGAAGTCCGACTGGAAAACAATCTACCCGCCAGTGAAGTAGCCGGCGGAATCAGGCAGTTTGGCGGCGCGCCAGCCAGATCAACAGCGCGCCGATCAACAATTGCAGCGCGCCATACAAGAGCAGGCTGAACAGCACCATGTCGCCCAGGGACGCGGTGCTGGCCGTGGCGGCGGGAAACAGCGAGGCCTTGATCAGTACCCCAAGGTTGACGTTGCGGACCACCACTTCAAACTCGATGGCAGTAACATCCGGTGAAGCGAGTTTCAGCAGCCGTGGCACGCCCCAGGCCATCACTGTCAGCACCACCGTGAACAGGGTCACCAGCAGTATGTTGTGCAGGCCGAAAGCGGCCGCGTCCAGCCGCCCGGCAATCGCCGAGCCCACTACGATAAACAGTATCCCCAGCAGCGAACCGCGAATGCACCAGCGGGAGAAGGGCTCCGCCGTGCGCGGATACATATACAGGTAGGCCATGCCCACCGCCAGCGGCAGCAGCAGTGTCAGCGCGATTTCTGTGATGATTTGGCCTCGCGGCATGGTGAAGTCGGCGGGTAGATGCTGGCTGATCAGCAGGGAGAGAATCAGTGGTGTGGTCAGCAGGCAGGCAAAGGTGGTGATGCCGGTAATGCTGATGGAGAGTGCGCTGTTGCCCCGCGACAGGAAGGTGAAAATATTCGACACGGTGCCGCCGGGAATGGCCGCGATCAGCGCAATTCCGACTGCCACACCGCCCTGGACGCCGAGCAGGGTGAGGAACAGGTAGGCCGTCAGCGGTACCGCCACCAACTGCACGGCCGTGCCGACAGAGACAGCCAGGGGCTCGCGTGCGAGGTCGCGAAAGTCCTTTCCGGTCAGCGTGGCGCCCATGCCCAGCATGGCAAGGACCAGCTGCGCCGCTGCAAACCAGTACTCATTCTGTACGTAGAACTCTGCCATGATTCTCCATTATCCTGCCGTGGTTGACCGCGCGCCGTGCCCATGTCGGCTGCTGCCTGGCCAGCGTGACGGATTGTTCCATGTTTCAAAGCACATGCTGCAGCGCGCCTTTCGACAGGCGGTAAATAATGAGCAGGAACAGCAGCGGGAACACTATGGATTTCAGCAGCATTGACGCCAGCAGGTACACCACGCTGCTGGCGAACTCGTCCATCTGTCCGGCGATGCGCTCAATCTTGTTGCGTATGTAAGACGCCTGCCTGGCCGGGTTCGCGCTGGCGAGGACGTCCCCGGCCTTGTTGACCATGCCCTCCAGCATCGAACAGGCCTCTCCGCGCGAACGTTTTTCCAGGCATTGCACATTCTCTGCCTGCACTGCCGCGGACGCCTCCAGTTCTGCAACGGACTGCTCCAGGTTGGCTGCACGCCGCCCAGTGGTGCGCACGACCTCCTGTTGCGCCTTCACGTTATCCGCCTCGGGTGTCAGCCAGCGCTGCCAGATCGGGCGTGCATCCAGCGTGGCCAGAAGCTGTTGCTGCCGTTGCAGTTCAGCGCTGGCGGACTGCAGGCTGGTGCGCGCATCGGCGAGGGCGCTAGTGGTCGCAGCCAGTGCCACACGCGCCGCTTCGAGGTCCTCCGCCAGTGTCTCGCCGGTCTCGATGGCAGCGCTCGCTGCACTGGTGGTGTTGTAGAAAGCGATCATGCTCTGGTGGTTGGCCTGTTCCCTTTCCTGCAGGAAAAACGTGTCCACGGCGGTGCTCATCAGCACGGTGAGTGCCAGGCCAAAGCGCAGGATCAGCGCCACCAGAAACAGCTTCAACCAGGTCTGGTAGTGGTCCCGGTCGCCCCAGACTGCGGCAATGACTGTGCCCGCACCTGCCAGTGTGAGCGCTGCGTTGAAGAGACTATGGGTGGCGATCTCCAGCAGCAGGCGTTGCATACCCAGTGAGGCGAGCGCCACCAGCATCACACCGGAAAACCGCTCGATCAGATCGTTCACCGGGTCCAGCAATTCGCCCACAGAGAAGGTGACCAGGAAGGCATCCAGTTCCGTGCCCTGCAATACCGAGACCACGGCGTTGATGCCACGGGCTGTGGCGTAGATGGCGCCGGCGCCGAGCATGGCGGATTCCATATATTCGGAGGATTGCGTATCCAGGTTGCCGCCCCAGGCGACAGCTACCACCAGAACCCCGGCGAACAGTGCCAGTGCCGCGCGCAGGCCCCGCTTTGGCAGGTGCGTCATGTCCCCGCGGCACACGTGCGGGGGGTTGGCAGAACAGGCACGGTCACAGGCGCCGGCTTACCGGTCCGGCGTGACGCGGATAATCTTGCCACTGTCACCGTCCGTGAGCAGGTAGAGAGCACCCTGGGGACCCTCGCGGACATCGCGGATGCGTTCATCCAGCTCGCTGAACAGCGACTCCTGCGCCACCACCTGTCCCTGCTCCATCTGCAGGCGACGCACCTCCCTGTCGACCAGGGCGCCAATAAACAGGTCGCCACGCCAGGCCGGGAACGCCCGGCCACGGTAGATTGCCAGCCCCGAGGGCGCGATGCTGGGCACCCAGTAGAAAAGCGGGTCCGTGATCCCCGGGTGTGTGGTGAAGGGCGATACGCGGGCCCCGGAGTAGTTCACCCCGTAGCTGGTGACCGGCCAGCCAAAATTGCTGCCCGGCGTGACCCGGTTCAGTTCATCGCCGCCCTTGGGGCCGTGCTCATGCAGGTAAATGTCCCCGCTGGTGGCGTCGAGGGCCAGGCCCTGTGGGTTGCGCAGGCCGTACGCGTAGACTTTCGGGTCACCGTCCCTGCCATCGGCAAACGGATTGTCGGCGGGTACGCTGCCATCACGGTTGATGCGAATGACCTTGCCCAGGTGGCCAAAGGTGTCCTGCGCCTGCTCGCGGTAGTCAAAGCCATCACCCGTGGTCAGCAGCAGCGTGCCATCGCTCATTAGCAGCAGTCGGCCGCCGTAGTGCTGTGGGGTGGCCTTGGGCGTGGCGGCAGTAAAAATGGGGGTTACGTCCGCGAGCCTGTCGTCTTCAAGGGTGGCGCGAATCACCCTGGTAGCGTTGTTTTCCGGCTGTCCATGGGCGAAGGACAGGTAAATCGTACGGTTGTTGCCGAACTCCGGGTCGAGTACCACATCGAAGTAGCCGCCCTGGCCGGCGAAATACGTCTCGGGGGTGTTGGCCAGCGCGGGACCGACGCGGCCGTCAGCGCTGACGATGTGGAGACTGCCCTGGCGCGATGTCACCAGGTAACGCCCGTCCGGCAGGAAGGCGATGCTCCACGGGTAGGGAATGCCTGCGGCCACTGTGGTCAGGCTGTAGCTGTTCGCGGTGGCTACGGGGGCGGCCAGGATCAGGAGCAACAGGTAAAAGCAACGGGTCCGCATAAGTATCTCTTTGTTGTAGAGTGCTGGTGAATCATACTACGGGAAAAGCAATCGGGTAGCAGAGCAATGTGGAACAGGATTCTGGCTTTCGCGGCCGGCACCATCAGTGCGTACATCACCGCGGTGCTGTTTATATCGCAGCTCAATATAGCGCGGATCACCGAACTGGGTTTTCCGGTGAGTTTTGCCGAGCGTATTGCCACCTTGCTCGATGACATTGGTGGCATGAGTCAGGTCTATCTGCCGCTGGTGGCCGTCGCACTGCTGGTTGCCTGGTTGTTTACCGGCCTGCTGCTCAGTCGTTTCGTGCGCCCTTCGGCTTTATTGTATGCCGCTGCCGGGTTTGTCGGCATTCTCGCCGTGCACTTGCTGATGAACAATTTGCTCGGCATTGCCCCGGTGGCGCCCACGCGGACGCCGATTGGCCTGCTCAGCCAGGGCGCTGCCGGCGCAGTGGGCGGCTGGCTCTACTACGTGATGGTATCCGCAGCCGGGCTGGGTAACGGCTCTCGCGCCGACTGAGGCCCTGCCGCGGGCCTATTGCAGCGACGAACTGCCCGACAGGTTAATGCCCAGGGCCTGCAGCTGGCCGGCGAGCACGGGATCACCTGTGTCCAGCCAGCGCTGGTACAGCCCCATGACCTCTTCGGTGCTCAGCTCGTGTTCCACTGAACAGGCATTCGCCACCATTTCCAGCATTCTCGGGAACATTGTCGCCAGCTCGGCGAAGACATGCCGGTTGTGCCGCGCGTTACCGGCGAGGTAGTCATAGGCTCCACCGCCCATGCCCACCACGTAGTCCTGGCGTATGCCGCGACGGCGGAAACGCTGCGGGAAGAGGCTGCCGAGAAACAGCGCCATGTCACCCAGTTGTTGCAGCATCAGGCAGCGCTCGCGATCACTGGCGGCCTCCTGGGCGTCGCTGTACAGCAGAGCCAGCGGCCGCAGGTCGTAGCGCCCTTCCTCGTACAGGAACAGGTGCTCACTGCGGCCGAAGCGCTCCAGCATGTTACTGAGATACCAGCAGGTGTCTGTATGCGGCGGCGGATCGAAGCGTTGGGCGTAGTCGTGCAGGCGCTCGCTGAAGTATGCCGCGAGCGTGGTCTCGGTCAGCGGCGGCTCGTTGGTGTATTCGCGCATGGCGGCCCTCCTGTTACCCCCCAAATATAAGAAAAATCCAATGCAAATCAACCGGGCAAGGGCCCGGGAATTGTCGCTGGAGAGACTCTCCGATTGTTATGGGTGACCCGGATGGTGCAGGGTCCTGCGGGGTCAACGGTTCAGGTGAGTATCCTGGCCGTTCGAACCCTGAACCGTTGACCCCGCGGGACCAAGGAGCCGAAATGGAATTGTCCTCTCGCCCCGGTGAGTGACTTGTCTTCGTTTCAGGCCAGGAAATTTTTTTACAGCGCCCCTTGAATTTTTTTTAGCTGAACCTATGACGCGAATCAGGGAGGCCCTATCGCGCCTCCCGGGCTTGATTGAATCGACAATTCGTTTGTAAAGGAGGATCGAATAGTGGCTATCAAACCCCTCTATGACAGAGTGGTAGTCCGTCGAATTGAAGCTGAGACGACTACCCGCGGTGGAATCGTGCTGCCCAGCGCAGCGACCGAGAAGCCCAACCAGGGCGAAGTACTGGCCGTGGGTCCAGGCGCATTGCTGGACAACGGCGAGACTCGCCCGCTTACCGTGGCCGTGGGTGACCGCGTCCTGTTCGGCAAGTACACCTCGTCCGATTGCCAGATCGACGGCGAGGAACTGCTGATTATCAGGGAGTCGGACATCCTGGCAGTTGTTGAACATGAGCAATCTGTGGAGGAAGCAGCATGAGTGCCAAAGAAATCCAGTTTTCCGAAGATGCCCGTGAGCGCCTGTTGCGTGGTGTGAACGTGCTCGCCGATGCGGTGAAGGCCACGTTGGGGCCCAAGGGGCGCAACGTGATCCTGGACAAGAGCTTCGGTGCGCCCAAGGTCACCAAGGACGGCGTATCCGTTGCCAAGGAGATCGAACTTAAGGACAAGTTCGAGAATATGGGTGCGCAGATGGTGAAGGAAGTGGCGTCCAGGACCGCCGATGTAGCGGGCGACGGCACCACTACCGCTACCGTGCTGGCCCAGGCCATGATCCGCGAGGGCCACAAGGCTATTGCCGCCGGTTTCAATCCCATGGACCTGAAACGCGGCATTGATGCGGCGGTAAAGGCGGCCATCGATGAACTGCACAAGTTGTCCAAGCCCTGCGATGACAACAAGGCCATCGGCCAGGTGGCCACCGTGTCTGCCAACTGGAACGCCGACATCGGCGACATCCTGGCAAAGGCTATGGAAAAGGTCGGTCGCGATGGCGTGATCACCGTCGAGGAAGGTAAATCCCTGGAAAACGAACTCGATGTGGTCGAGGGTATGCAGTTCGATCGTGGCTACCTGTCACCGTATTTTGTCACCAACAAGGACAAGATGCAGACAGAGCTGGAAAACCCTTACCTGCTGTTGTTCGACAAGAAAATCAGCAATATCCGCGACATCCTGCCGGTGCTGGAAGAAGTGTCCAAGGCCGGTCGTCCGCTGCTGATCATTGCCGAGGACATCGAGGGCGAGGCGCTGGCGACGCTGGTGGTGAACAACCTGCGCGGCATTCTCAAGGTCGCAGCAGTGAAGGCTCCCGGCTTCGGTGATCGCCGCAAGGCGATGTTGCAGGACATTGCTGTGCTCACCGCCGGCACGGTGATCTCCGAGGAAGTGGGCCTGAGTCTGGAGAGCACCACGCTGGAACAGCTCGGCAGTGCCAAGCGCGTGGTGATCACCAAGGACGACACCACCGTCGTTGAGGGTGCCGGCGAAGCTGGCGATATCGAGGCGCGGGTGGCGCAGATCCGCACCGAGATCGACAACAGCAATTCCGACTACGACCGCGAAAAGCTGCAGGAGCGGCTGGCCAAGTTGTCGGGTGGTGTTGCCGTGATCAAGGTCGGCGCGGCCACCGAGGTGGAAATGAAGGAGAAGAAGGACCTCGTTGACGACGCCCTGCATGCCACCCGTGCCGCGGTGGAAGAGGGTATCGTGCCCGGCGGCGGCGTCAGCCTGGTGCGTATTGCCGACGCTGTCCGCGACGGGGTAGACACCGCCAACGAGGACCAGGCCATGGGCGTCAAGATCGCCCTGCGGGCCATGGAAGAGCCTTTCCGCCAGATCGCGCTCAACGCGGGCGTGGAAGACAGCGTTGTGCTCAGCAAGGTACGCGAGCACGAGGGCAGCTACGGCTACAATGCGCAGACCGAGGACTACGGCGACATGCTCGAGATGGGCATCATCGACCCGACCAAGGTCACTCGCTCGGCGCTGCAGAATGCCGGCAGCATAGCCGGCTTGTTGATTACCACCGAGGTCACGGTGGCAGACAGGCCCGAGCCCAAGGCCGCGGCAGCCGGCGCCGGCATGCCCGATATGGACTTCTGATCCAGGGCTGTCCCCGTTCACGCCCCGGCCGCCGGTGCCGGGGCGATTTCTGCAGCACCCGGCAAGATTCAACTCCCCCCGTTAAACTCGCGGGCCGGCACCTTCGCAGAGCCTTGCCGCTATCCAGCCGAATCGGCCCGCAGTTTGCGTCGCCGTGAATACAGCCATACCAGCATGAGCATGGACAGCACCGCGAAACATAGCAGCGCGGGTGGGAAACTGTACCGGTCGGCGAGCCAGCCCATGGCCAGCGCTCCGAGTGCCGGGGCACCCATGGCCAGCATGGTCCACAGGCTCAAGACCCGTCCGCGGTAGGCATCATCTACCAGCAATTGTGCCAGTGCCTGGCTGGTGGTGCCGGCGACAGTGGTGATCAGGCTGACCAGTGCGATCACCACAACCACTGCCTGCAGGCTGGAGGCATAGCCGAGGCCGGCCACCAGGATCGCCCCGGTGGCCAGCGCCCCGCCGAGCAGACGCAGCAGGCGCTCCTCGCCGCTGCCCTGGCGACTGACCAGCAGCCCGCCCAATATCGAGCCCAGCCCGGCACCGGCGGTCAGTGTGGCCAGGGTGGTTGGCCCCCCGGACAGCAACTGCCCGGACAGGGCCGGCAGTAGTTCGATGACAGTGCGGCCCAGCAGCGCATTGACCAGGGTGAAGCCAAAGACCAGGCGAATGGGGGCGTGGCGACGGGTGTAATGCCAGCCGTCGGCCAGCTGCACCAGGAAGCGGTCATGCGCCGCTGACTCCGGGCCGCGCGGCGCGCCGGAAATGATCATCAGGAAGGGCAGGGCACAGAACATCAGCAGCGCGGCGGCGATAAAGGCCGCCTCGGCGTGGGCGACGCTCAGCAGCCAGGCGCCCAGTGCCGGCCCGAGTATGCGCGAGGTATTGAAGGTGATCGCGGAAAAGCCGATGGCGCTGGGCAGTGACTCGCGCGGTACCAGCGCGGGCACCAGGGCCAGCCGCAGCGGTGTGTGCGCCGAGGTGGCCACCCCCAGGGCGGTGGCAAACAGCAGCAAAGCGGGCAGGGCGTAGAGGTCCAGCAGCATGGCGGTAGCCGCGGCTGCCGCCACGGCACCCTGCAGGATCACGGTGATCAGCAGGCCGTTGCGCGGATTGACGCGGTCGGCAACGATGCCGAATACCGGGGACAGCACCAGCGCGGGTGCCAGCATGAGTCCGGCCACCGCGCCGACCCAGGTGGCCGACGCTGTCAGCTCCCAGGCGCTCCAGCCGAGCAGGAAGCGCAGCGTCCAGCTGCCCAGGGTGGAAAATACGCCGGCCGGAAAATATCGCCGGTAGTCAGCCGATCGAAACGCATTGCGATAACTGCGCTGATCGCGCCGGTGCGGGTCCCTGCTAGGAATGGGTATCGGGCTCCATGGTCAGATAGCGCTGGCGGGAAAAGACTTCAGGCGCGGTAGAGGGTGAACAGGCCGATGGCGATAAAACCGATACCGGCGATGTAGTGCAGCAGCTTCTCGTTAATGTACTCAGACAAAAGGCTGCCCGCCAGTACCCCTATTGCCGACGCCACGATCAGCGCGCCCGAGGCTGCCGCGAACACCAGGTACTTGTTGACCTCTTTGTCAGCGGCGAAAAGCATGGTCGCCAACTGGGTCTTGTCACCCAGTTCGGCGATAAAGACGGTGGCAAAAACCGTGATGAAGATTTTCCAGTCCATTCAGTAATCCCGATGTTGTGGCGCTGATGGGAACAGGGTCCTTGCGTCAGCTGCTGAGCTTCGCGACCCGTTCCAGCATGCTGGTGATCTGTTCCCAGCCCGCCTCTGTGTCGAGGTCGACACCGTTGAAACTGGGTGCGCTGTTGGCGCGCAGAGCCAGGTAGTTTGCCGCCGCCTGCAGTATGAAGGCCTTGGCCATGTCGTCATCGTTGTGGAAGTCGGGGTCCTGGGTAATCAGTGCTTCATGCGACTCGCCCAGCTGTTTGCGCACTGCCTCCAGCAGGCCAGGCAATGTGGCGCCGGGCCGCAGATCATCAGACAGTACATGACAGGCGGCGGGGCGATTGCGCAGCATACTGGCATAATTGGCGCAGATTTTCGCCAGCCGTTCACTGGTCGGTAGCTGGCGAAATTCGTCCAGATCGCCGCCGGCGATTTCCTCTGCCGTGGGCTTGAGGTCAGCACGACGCATCCACGCTTCCGCCAGCCCTTCCAGCCCGCCAAAGTAATGATAGACCAGGCCTTTGCCCACGCCGGCTTCCGCCACCACGGCGTTGATGCCCAAACCGGTAACCCCTTCCTTGAGCAGCACGCGCTCAAAGGCATCGATAATTCGCTGCTGTGTCGCCTTCGCCTTGGCGCCTTTCTCGCGCTTGCCAGCGGGGTTTGTACTGGACTTGCCCAACCTGGATGCTCCGATGGTGATAGCGTTCGCAGTCTACAAGAGATCGCCGGAGATGACCTTATCGCCGTGTCAGGGCGGCGGTCAATAAAAAGTTGACCGCACGGTCAATTTTAGGTATTCATAGCATCTCAATAATAACGAAAACCTTCCTGGGGCTACCCAGGGCAACGTAATCACATCAGAGGGCATCGCTATGAATCCCGGGATCAACACTCGCTATCTGGCCCTGGCTGTCGCCATTGCCAGTGCACAACTATCGCAGCACGCTGCCGCACAAACATCCGGCGTGGATTCGCTGGAAGAAGTGGTAGTAACGGCCAGGAAGCGCGTCGAAAGCGTGCAGGACGTACCTATTGCCATCGATGCCCTGGACGCCCAGCGTATCGCCCAGCTGGACATCGCCTCTACCCAGGACGTGGCTCGCTATACCCCGGCATTGACCTTCGACGTGGGCGCGCTGCCCAATGACACGCGGCCGTCCATCCGCGGCGTCAATGCCGCGCGCGGTCGCCCGAACGTCGCCATCCTGGTGGACTTCGTGGATGTTTCCAGTGAGGCGATGACGGTCGCCGGCGGCGGCATTACCGCCAACCTGCGACTGCTGGACATGGAGCGAGTGGAAGTGGTGAAGGGGCCGCAGAGCGTGCTCTACGGCCGCGGCGCCTTCTCCGGCGCGGTGAACTACATCACCCGCCGGCCTAGCGAAGAATTCGAAGGCAGCGTCGACGGTGACTACGATGAGCACGGCACGTATCGCCTCGGCCTGTCGATGTCGGGTCCGCTGGTTAGCGACACCCTGCTCGGGCGCCTGACCCTGTCCAGCTACGACCAGTCGGGCTGGTACGACAATCCCAACACCGGAGCGGAACTGGGTGACGGTGACTCCCAGGGGGGATCGCTGGCCCTGCAGTGGAACATTAACGAAGAGTTCAGTGCCTACTTCCGGGCCGAGCATTCGGAAGATGAGTTCAGCCCGCGTGCCGAGGCCTTTGTGCGTTCCGTGAGCGAGCAGTTTGATCCCGCAGTGAATTTCCTGGCCACGGGAACGGTTACCGACAATGCGACCCAGCTGCCTTACGCGTTTGATGGCACAGCCTGTAACGGAGCCGACCGCCAGCAACCCTACTGGGACAGCTTTGGCATGGGGCCTGCCTGCCGGCCGATCGTTACCGGCGAACTGTCAGCCAGGGAAAAGGATATTGATCTCAGTGCGGACCCGCGCACCGGCAGGGACTTCAAGGGCTCTGAGGTAGACAACACCCGGCTGCACCTGGAGTTGAGCTGGGCGAACGATACGTTCGCCGTCAATTACCTGTTTGGTTACACCGACAACCAGTTGCAGATGCAGCAGGATTTCGACATGACCGACTACAGCATCTTCGGCATGCCGGGCTTCGGCAGCCAGTTCGGGATGTCCGCCATGTCGCAGCAACAGGTGGACACCGAGCAGTGGAACCATGAAATCAGGGTTGCCGGTGATCACAACCGCTGGCACTGGATGGTCAGCGCGCTGTACTGGCAGGAAGACATGGATGTGGCCTTTGATGACGAGTGGTGGCTGCGTGAAGGCGCCGACAAGCAATCTGTGCTCGATCTGTTCAATGAGTTCGTATTCTTCTACCTGCCGCCTCCGGGCATCACGGAGATCGCCACCGGCCCGGGCAACACCCCGGCCACGCCGCTGGCCCGCGAAACCGAGCACTGGTCACTGGCCGGCAGCCTGGCCTATGACCTGACAGAATCCCTGACCTTCACCTTCGAGGGCCGTTATATCGACGAAACCATCGACTACCGAGGGCGCGCTGAGGATGTCTCCTTCTTCTCCCTGTTCGGCAGCGACCCCGCGTGGGGCTTTATTTTCGGCCCTGGCCAGATGACCGAGAACTCGGTCAGCGAGACGGAGTTTGTTCCGCGGGCGATTGTTGACTGGTCGCTGGATGATAACCAGTTGCTCTACGTCTCCGCGGCCAAGGGCTTCAAGCCCGGCGGCGTGTCCACGGTCGATGCCAATGGCGACGTGTCTACTGGCGAGTACAAGCCGGAAGAACTCTGGGCTTATGAACTCGGCTACAAGTCGCTGTGGCGCGACGACAGTATTCGCTTCAACGCGGCCGTGTTCTATTACGACTACACCGACCAGCAGGTGCCGTACTTCTTTACCGACCCCGCTACCGGCCTGCTGAATACCACCGTGCTCAATGCCGGTGAAACCGAGGTCAAGGGCGCCGAGTTCGAACTGGTGTGGAACTCGATCCTGCTTGATGGGCTGTCGATTACCACCTCCTATGTGTACTCGGACTCCGAGTACTCCGATTTCAATACCCGTGAAATCCTGCTGGAAGCGGGCGGTGTGCCGGATGCCAACTCATTAGCCCTTGCCGGTAACAGCGACGCTGATTTCAGCGGCAACCAGGTGATAAATGCGCCGGAACACGCGGCCTTGCTTGCCGGGCGCTATGAATTCGGCCTCGGTGACTGGGACAGCTACGTGGAACTTATCGGAAACTACCAGTCCAAGCGCTACGTCGACCTGGGCAACCGCGCCTGGCTGCCGTCTCGCTGGATAGCAGACTTCTATGCGGGCATCGGCAACGACACCTGGGACGCCACGCTCTATGTCACCAACCTGTTTGACGAGGACAAAGCGGACAGCGGCGTGACCAATGTGGACTACGGTCTGCTGCCGGACACCCAGAGCGTGACCTCAGCGGCGAATGTGGTACTGCCCAAGCCACGCACCTTTGGCATTCGCGCCAGCTACCGGTTCTGATCATGGACGCTTCACTGACAGAGACACAGCCGACCGCCGGCAGATTTGCCGGCGCCCTGCGCCGACCGCCGGTGCTCGGGCTGATGCTGTTACTGCTCATGGTGGCGGAAAAGATGTTGGCCCACACCTACACGGTGATCACCATTTACGTATTGCCGGCGCCGTGGAAATACTGGGTCCCCGGCCTTATCGGCTGCCTGGGTGTTTGGCTGATCATCCGCGGCATGGGCAAGGATGAGGTCAAGGGCACCATACAGGGCTACCTGGGTGCGGTGCTGGTGTGGATGTCCTGGTTCGAGAGCGGGCTGCCACTGCTGGCCCGATACGAGGAGATTCCGACCTTCCTGCCCGAGGAGGGCAACAGGATGGCGGGCCTGCTCGGCGAGCACGTGCTGCTGCAGGCCAGCGGGATTTTCTGCCTGGTGACACTGTTGTTCATCATGCTGAACAAGGATGTACGCTGCCGCATGCTGCTGTGGATCCGCCGCCGCATCGGCCTGGAAGTGGTGGGCAAACCAACCCAGGGCTATCGGCCCAACGTCGCCCGGGTCGCGGCCTTTGAATACTTCTACGTGACCTGGTTCATGTACGTGGTGATGCTGATACTGATCGATCCGAGGTTGTTCGGCCTGTATCACCCGGTCACCTATATCGGATCAATCCTGATCGTGATGTGGGGGATATACCTGGCGTTCAAGCTGACACAGCAGCGCGAGGTGGGTCTGAGCATACGTTATGCGATCGGTACTGTGGGCGTGCTCTGGTTCATCCCCGAGATGGCCGCCCTGTACGAGGTGCTCTACGAGTTTTATCTCTACGTGGATAAACACCCTGTTGCCATGGCAGTGGTGCTGGCCGTCTTCATCTTTATCCTGCGGGTGTTGTGGACAACACCCATTGACGCGAAAACAGGGCGTTCCGCCAGCGTCTCCGGCAGACGCTAGCAGGCGGCCCCGGCGATGCTACGGCGCGCCGCTATCGGCGAGGCCGGCGATAAATGCGGCCACCCGGTCGCCCAGGATCATGGCGCCCTTTGCGCCCTGGGGTTCACTGCTGCCCCAGCCGAGGCCATTGCGGCAATCGGCAAAATCCGCGAGCTTGGTGCCGCCGGCGTCCGTCAGTTGGCCGGAAATACACACCTTGCTCTCGCCGGCGCCAAAACCGACCCAGACGCGCAGGTTCTGGCTACCCGGGTCCAGGCGGGTGAAGTGCCCGGTCAGGCTGAGGGTATTGGCTGCGGGTGCATCTTCTGATTCATCCAGCGTGACGGCGGTAAAACCCGCCTCGCGCAGTGAGGCGACGATATCCGTGGCCAGCAGGTGGGGCGCTGACCTGGCCATGGTCCTGGCGGTATCCTCGTGCCGGGGGTTGCCGAGGTCGGCATCTTCCGTAGAGAACAGGTGTACGTGCAGGGGCTGGGATTTATCCAGTTGGTCAGTGTAGGCACGGGCACTGTCCATCTGCTCACCGGCCCGGGCGCCGGTGCCACTGAACATAACCAGCGCAAGGCCGATGGCGAAAAACGGTTTCTGTCTTAACATGACGTCACTCTTCCTGGTGGGTCTTGGTTGCCATTAGTTATAGAACAACGCTTCGATTCTGCCATGATTCAGCAACAGCGAGCAGCTGTGTCTACGCATTGGGTGGCATGGATGATTACATTTTTTTTGCCAGTCCGCGCGGATAGCGGCGTGCAGTACCCGTCCCAGCCACATCATCACGCCGCGTAGCGCGTGCGCATTCAGCGCGGTCCGGCGCCACTAGTCTGCGGCAAGGAACCCGCCCGACTGGTATTCCCAGAGGCGCTTGTAAATACCGCCCTGTGCCAGCAATTCGCTATGGGTGCCCGATTCCACCACGCGCCCCTCGTCCAGGACTACCAGCCGGTCCAGTGCGGCGATGGTGGACAGCCGATGGGCAATGGCGATTACTGTCTTGCCTTCCATCAACTGGTAAAGGCTGTCCTGTATGGCCAGTTCAACCTCCGAATCCAGCGCCGACGTGGCCTCGTCCAGCACCAGGATCGGCGCGTCCTTGAGGATCACCCGGGCAATGGCGATGCGCTGGCGCTGGCCGCCGCTGAGTTTGACACCGCGCTCGCCCACTTTCGCATCCAGCCCGCGACAGCCGGACTGGTCTTCCAGTTCCTGGATAAAGTCCCAGGCCCTGGCTCGATGGATCGCTGCCAGCAGGTCTTCTTCGCTGGCGTCCTGGCGGCCATAGAGTATGTTGTCGCGCACGGAGCGGTGCAGCAGGGAGGTGTCCTGGGTGACCATGCCGATATTGGCGCGCAGGCTGTCCTGGGTGACATCGCGAATGTCCTGCCCATCTACGCGTATTGAACCCTCGTCCACGTCGTAAAAGCGCAGCAGCAGGTTGACCAGGGTGGACTTGCCCGCGCCTGAGCGGCCGATAATGCCTACCTTCTCGCCCGGGGCGATAGCCAGGTCGAGCCCCTTGAACACCGGGCGACCGGCGTTGTAGGCGAAGTGCAGCTGCTGGAAATCGATGGCGCCGCGCGTGGTCTGCAGGTCCCTGGCGTGTTCTGCGTCTGTCACCGTGATGTGCTTTGACAGTGCTCCGGCCCCGTCTTTCACTGTGCCCACGTTTTCGAACAGGTCCGATACTTCCCACATGATCCATTCGCTGATGCCGTTGAGCCTGAGGCACAGGGCGACGGCGACGGCAATAGATCCTGGCGTAATGCTGCCATGGAACCAGAGATAGATAGCGGTCAGGCCCACGCTTAGCAGCATTATCGTATTGTTGATGGCCACGCCGGTTTCCATCCAGGTAACGAGGCGCATCTGCGGGTGCACGGTGCCGAGGAATTCCTCCATGCCCTCCCTGGCGTAGGTGGACTCGCGGCGGGCGTGGGAGAACAGTTTCACCGTGGAGATATTGGTGTAACTGTCTGCGATGCGCCCGGTCATCATCGCCCGCGCATCGGCCTGGCGCTCGGAAACGCGCTGCAGGCGTGGCAGCAGCAGGTAGAGCAGGCCAACATAGCAGGCGAACCAGAACAGCATGGGCAGCATCAGCCGCAGGTCGGTGGTGCCCAGCAGCACCAGTACCGAGAGAAAGTAGACGGACACGTAGACCATGATATCCAGCAGCTTGATTACCGTTGAGCGCACTGCCAGTGAGGTCTGCATCACCCGGGTGGCGATGCGCCCGGCAAACTCATCCTGAAAGAAACTCAGGCTCTGGCGCAGCAGGTAACGGTGCGTCATCCAGCGTACGATCATGGGGAAATTCCCCATCAGGCTCTGGTGCAGCAACAGTGAGGAGATCCCCACCAGCACCGGGTAGGCAATGATCACCGACAGCGCCAGCCAGAGTAAGTCCACACCCGGCCCGGAAGCGAAGGTCTCAGGGGATTCCACCGCCAGCAGGTCAACCAGGCGGCCCATCAATTCGAACAGGTATACCTCGACCACGGCAATAGCCGTGCTCAGTAGTGCCATCAACAGCAGGTAGGGTTCCAGGCCCCTGGCGTGGTGTCGACAGAACTGGTAGACGGATCCCGGTGACCGCGTCGGGGCAGCGGACGGGAACGGATTTACCAGCTTTTCAAATAGCCTGAAAGGCATAAAAGTACGATGTCCTGTGTCCGGGTGAGGGGGCTGCGCGCAGCCCGGTATTAGTTGGCCCCGGGATCAGCGTCAGCGCCCGCTGCTTCCGGCCCATGGCGCGAAAACCATTCCAGGATGGCTGCGACCTTGCCGAGCATCTGGCTGGGCCGCTTGTAGATGCTGTGGGAAGCTCCCGGCATCCTCACCATAGCCGTTTCCACGCCCTGGAGTTTCAAGGCCTGGTAATATTGCTCGGTCTCCGCCATGGGGGTGCGCAGGTCTTCTTCCCCGGTCAACAGCATGGTCGGCGTGGTAACATTACCCACCAGCGACAATGGCGAGCGCTCCCAGTAGGCGCGCTGGTCTTCCCACGGCATCTTATCGAACCAGTAACGCACGAAGTAGGGCGAGTTGTCTGCCGTGAGCACGAAACTGGTCCAGTTAATGACGGGCTTGGCGACTACCGCAGCCCGGAAGCGGTCGGTCTTGCCCACGATCCAGGCCGTGAGCACGCCACCACCGGAGCCTCCGGTGACGTAGAGCTGTTCCGGGTCCACGTAGCCCTTGTCGATGACCGCATCCACGACGGACATCAGGTCATCGTAGTCCTGGCTTGGATAATTGTGGTGTATCAGGTTACCAAAAGTCTCGCCATAGCTGGTGCTTCCGCGAGGATTGGCGTACACCACAACATATCCCGCGGCCGCGAACAGCTGTATTTCTGCAGCGAAGTGTGGGCCGTAGGCGGCAAAGGGTCCGCCATGAATCTCCAGTATCATCGGGTAGCGCTTGCCGGGCTCGAATCCGGGGGGCAGCGCCACCCAGGCCTGTATGTCCAGCTGGTCATGGCTGGACTTGACCCAGAGTTCCTCAACCGGCGCCAACTCGCGATAGGGCAAGAGATTGTCGTTAAGTCCGGTCAACAGGCGGTTGCGAGCAGACCGGCCTACCGCGATTTCGGCGGGGCGGGAGGCCGTCCCAGCGGTATAGGCATAGACGTCGCCGCCGCCAACGGCAAAGTCCGCCCGGGTATAGGGGCGTCCCAGCGCTTTGCCACCGAGATCGCGAGCAAGCTCTGTCAGTTTGCCCGCCAGGGTGGTGCTGGCCAGCACCGTGTCGCCCTTGTCATCGTACTGGAAAAACAGCCGCCGACCGTCGGCAGACCACTGTGGGTTGACGACACTGCGGTCCAGGTCGGCCAGCAGTTCGCGTTTGTTGCTGCCGTCGCTGTCCATTATATAAAGACGCTGCCGGTGGTAGCCCATGCGCCTGTCATCCCAGCCGGTCCAGGCGATGCGTTTGCCATCTGCAGATACGGCCAGGTCGCTATCGGGGCCCTCGCGTTCCGTCAGTGCCTTGATGTCCCCGCTGGCGACATCTACCCGGTAGATCTCGGTGTTGGCCGGTCGCGTGGCCCAGTCCGGGTTGCGGTTGGCGGAAATAAACAGCGACAGGCCGTCGGCGGACCAGGCTATGCCGCCGTCGTGATGAAAGTCTCCCCGGGTAACCTGGCGTGGGCTGCCCCCGTTGGCGGGCATGACAAATACATGGTAGTAGCCATGCGGTTTGTCGCCACTGCCATCACTGCGGTATACGCTGCGTTCCACGACCTCTGGTGTGGGTGCCCACTCGGCGCCCTCGGGCTTCGGTGGCAGTTCGCCCATGGTCGGTGCGGCCTGGGGAACGCGCATGGAAAATGCGAGCCACTGGCCGTCAGCTGACCAGGCCAGGTGTCTGGCTGTCTCCGGCAAGCGGGTGAGCTGCGCACTGCGAGCGTTGTCCAGCCAGCTCACAAAGATCTGCGAACCCACATCATCGCGGCTGACATAGGCCACCCTGCTGTCATCCGGAGCCAGCACGGCGCCACTGATATAGTTGACGCCACTGGTGAGTGGCTGCTGTTGCCCGCTTTTGATATCCACCAGCCAGAGGTTGGCAAGGGACTTGTCGGTCATGATGTCCATGGTGTGGCGCGTATACACAACGCGACTACCCCGGCTGTCCACCAGTGGCTGGCTCGCGTAGCGCAGCTGGAACACGTCGGCGGGTGCAAAGGCGGGCGTCGCCATTGTGCTGCCTGCGCCCGTTAGCAGACCCAGTAGCGCTGAGCCGAGTGTGACAAGCGAACGTATGTTCATGGCTTTCCCTTACTTGTATGCTGCGACGGGCCGGTGCCTGATAAATCAGTGGCGGTGGTGGCTGCCCATCGCTCGTGGCGCTGGCGCCATGCCTCTGGTGAACGCTGGCGCCACGCTGCATGAATACCTGAGTGGGGCGCTAGGCTATACCGACTGGCGTACGGTTTCCACCTGCGGCCAGTCATTGGATTTGAGGATTGTGTGTATGTTGGCTCATCGCAATAGTGAAAGTCGCCGGATGCGCCCTGCTTACGGCTCCATCCTGGTGCTGTGTTGGTCGCTGCTGACGCTTCCGGCGCTCGCCGATGGCGAAGTAGTGCTGTCGCTTGATTTCGTAAACGAGGAGGACCTGTCCGCCTACGAGTGGCTGTACAGCCGTGACTTTGAATTGGAAAGGGCAGCCGATGACCGTGACAAGATCGAGTTCTTCCGCGACGAGGGTGGCCTGAATATCCGCACCCGGGAGCCGGCTTTCGGTCTCGCCGTGCGCAAGTTGTTGGTACCGGCGGCCCGACGCATGCGCCTGCACTGGGGGGTCGCTGACTACCCGCAGGGTGCCTCCTATCAGCACGGTATCGACAACGAGGCGGTTATGGTGATGGTGTTCTTCGGCGAACAGCGTCTGCCCAGCGGCGAAGTGTTCATACCTGACAGCCCCTATTTTATTGGTTTCTACCTGTGCCCGCCCGCTGGTGACGACGTGGACCAGCCCTATAAAGGGCACCACTACGAGAAGACCGGCCGCTATATCTGTGTCCAGCATGCCCAACCCGGCGAGGCGGTGGTTAGCGAAGTGGATTTGCAGGCGGTGTTTCTTAACAGTTTCGGCCTGCCGCGCATGCCTGTTGTTTCCGGCATTAGCATCGAAATCGATACCACAGATGCCGGCAACGACGGCCACGCCGCCGCGTTTATCCGGCGGCTGGATTTTATGGACTAGCGGCCCGCTTTGCGTGCTTTCACGGCTGCTTTGCGCGGTCGCCCGCGCTTGCGCGCAGGGCGCGTCGAGGCGCGTAATTCGGCCAGCGTCGCCAGCAGTTCATCGCGGTCTGCAGGTGATTCCACCGTGCGCTCGGTCACGTGACTGGGATGTTGCTCGCGGTCCAGCCAGAACTTGCCACTAACCTGCCCGGCCTCGGTAGCGGCTGCAAGCCACACTGCCGTGTCGGCGCCCTGCTCGGGAGAGCGCAGCAGTGGGCGGGTGAGTTTGTAAAACGCGGGCAGGGCGGTTTCCACCCCGGGGGTGTCGGCCCAGCCCGGATGCATGGCGTTGACCACGATGCCGTCGTCGGCCCAGTCGCTGGCCCATTCCTCGGTCAGGATCATCAGGCCGCGCTTGGCCCGGGCATAGGCCACGGAGCCGGAATAGCGGCCGCGCTGGCTCTGCAGGTCGCGTACGCGGATTTTCTGCGAATACATGCCGCCGGACAGCACGTTTACGACGCGCGGCGATTCGGCCGCAGCCAGAGCCGGGCGCAGTCCTTCGGTGAGGATGTAAGGCGCCAGCAGCAACAGGGCAAAACTCTTTTCCAGACCCTCCGGCGTCTGCTGGCGCGGATTGAACAGGGCGCCTGCAATATTGATCAGCATATCTACCGGGCGGCCTGCTCGCAGCAGGCGATCTACCAGTGCGTGCACGTCCGCCATCAGGGACATGTCCGCTACTTCCACGGCGATGTTCTCGTTGCCGGTTTCGGCGCTGATTTCCGCGGCAACGGCTTCTGCCTTGTCGCGGTCCCTGGCCACCAGGGTGAGGGCAGCACCCAGGGCCGCCAGCTCCCGCGCCGCAGCCAGGCCCACGCCGGAGGTGGCGCCGGTGATCACCGCGTGCCGGTCGTGCTGGTAAGCGGAGACCGGATTCCAGCGGCGCTTGGCCTCGCTGTAACCCAGGCGGGTGAAACGCCAGATCCCGGGCAGTATCAGTTTGTCCGCCACCGCCAGCTTCGGCGACGCCTCGGGTGCATCGAAGCGGTCCTCGAGGGCGCGCTTGAGCCCTTTCATGGTGTCCTTGCCAACCTTGTCCATGGCTGCAGGATAGAGCTGGTGCGCGGCCACGAGGGGCCTGGGGAACTTGAAGCGGGCGACGTAGCGCACCCGGGTGCCACCGCGGATGGCTTTGAAGGTGATCTCTTCTCGCGCCGTGAAGATTTTGGAGTCCACGTCCATGAGCAGGCGCTGCTCCGGCTCAAAGCCGATCATGGTGTACTGCAGCGAGAACCCTGCCTTCATGTCTATGCGAAAGCGGGTGCCAATGCCGGTGGTGCCCTCGCTCAATTTGGTGCCTTTGGCAACGCCGGGATCCCACTCGTCAATGCGGTTGAATTCGGACACGTAGGCAAACACCTCGCTGAGCGGGCGTTTAACTTCAATGGTCTCGTCTAGTGTGATGGTTTTGTCCATGGTGACTTCCCTGAATTGATACACCACATACGTGCGAATACCGGGGGCGGATCAGCTCGGGGCGCTGTCATCTGGGGCTTCTACCGGTCTGCAGGCGTGCCGGGAGGCCGGCTGGCAGAGCGGGCGCTGCTTACCTGAGCCCGGTGCGTTCGCGGTATGCCGCGGCATAGCGCCGGGCATCCCGGTTGTCGATCAGCACACCGCTGGGCAATTCGGTGGTGCGCGAGCTGATTTCCAGCATCGCGCGGCCCAGGTCAGTACCGCGAATGACCAGGTGCCCCGGTATCAGCAGCGGTTCGGCCAGGTAAATCAACAGGTTGGCGTTTTCCTCGGTCGGTCGGATCCAGCCGGAGCGGTGGCCGAATGTGCGCAGGCCGGTGCCCGCCGCCATTTCGGCCACCTCGCGCTCGGCGCGGCCCTTGTCCTGCGCCCACTGCGCGCGTTCCTGCTCGCCGGTGCCCATGCCGGTGATGTAGTGAAACGCCATAGGCCCTTTACCTGATCTCGCCGTTAGCCACTCGCGCACAAAGGCGGTGGGAAAGTCCACGTGGATACGGCGATACAAATCAGGGTCCATGCCCACGGAGGTGGTGCCCAGCGCCCACATCACCGTGTTGACCTCGGCCAGTTGCGCGCGCAGCCCGCTGTAATCGGTGAAGTCCTGGTGCAGGATGACTTCAACCCGGCCCGCTGCCTGGCCTGCTTCCAGGCGCGGCGACAGCCGACGGGTGACGGCGTAAATCTTGTCCACCTCGGCGTCGGCCATTGCCGCCTTGAGCACGCCGTCACCGGCGGAGCCGGTGGCGCCAAATACCATGACCACGCGGTTGGCATGGGGATCTCTGTCGGCATCTGTGGTCGGGGAGAACTTGCCGAGCGTGACAGCGCCCCAGATGTTAAGGCCGATCAGCAGCGCGACAAAGCCGATAAACAGGCCGAAGAGAAGTTTTTTCAACAAAGCGAACATGGCAATTCCTCATTTCGATACAGTTTTTTCAGTCCGTGCCTCGGCTGCCTGCGCATGACAGCAACCATTTCTTCAGCTTCGTTAGCATGCGCCTGCCAAGTTTCCCGAGATAGGCGCAAGCCGGCATCGGGTCTCGACAGTTCCACACGGGATGGCAGGCCTGGAAACTGTGCGCCATGGTGCGAGCTGTTTCCTGAACGGCCTGGCCTGTGTTCAGCCTGAAACTCCTGCGCAGGTCACCCTCGAGTGACTGGTAGCGACAGCGGGTGCGCTGTTCGCCCCGTACTGGCAGTGGCCGCTCGGTGGCCAGGCTGGCCCAGTCGGCGATCATCCTGTAGCCGGCGGCGTGCGGTAGCGCCAGGCCGCCATAGATGCGGCCGTTGAAATCTGTCAGCAGCGGATCACCATCTCCGCGGACCCAGAACTGCAGATCGGCCAGTCCGAACCAGTTTACCTCGGCAAGCAGGGCCGCGACCTGACGCGCCAGTTGCGGGTCGACGGGCACGATCTCAGCCCGTGCCGATTGCCCCGAGGCAGACGCCCCCAGCACTGTGGTGAGGTGGTTTGTTCGCTGGACGATATTTGATTGCCGGTCGCACAGTGCGACAAAGTGCAGCGGCATACCTGCTACAAACTGCTGCAGGATCGGCTCCGCTCCCGCCGCGCGAATGCGCTGCATCGCTGCAAGCGCCTCGTCCCGGTTTTGGGCAATTGCTTCCTTGACGCGCTGCCTGTCTGCATCCGGTGACCAGTGCAGGCGAGCTTTCACTACCAGCGGATATTGAAACTGCGCCAGCGCCGGCTCGGTCGCCAATGCCGTCTGCGGCGATCCTATGCCAATCTTGCAGGCGAGGGAATGCAGCGCGAACTTATCGAAGCTGCGTTCGACATTTTCGTGCGCGCTATAAGGGACCTGCGCCGTCAGTTGCTCACGAAATCGCGACAGCGCCAGCACCTCCGCATCGCCGGTGCCCAGTAAGACCTCGTACTGGCACTCACGGATGGCTGCATTGACTGCGCGCAGGAAGGACTGGATATCGGTTCCGGGCCGGGGCACACAGTGCCAGCGGCTAACGTGTCTGGAGAAAGCGGCAAGATCGTGGCGTTGCTCGCTACCGAGCCCCACCTGCCAGCCACTTTGCCCGAGTTCGCGGATGGCGGTCAGGGCACCCACGCTGTCACCGATGACAAGCACCTTCATGGCGCGACGAAGAATGCGTGACGTGATCGGGCGGACATCAAGAGAGCCTTACAATGCGAATTCAGCAACCAATGTAACCAGAAAACGCGCCCGGCGCTCGCAAAATTGTCTGCGTGTGAAAGCGTACTGTGTGCTGGCGCTTGCTGTTCGTATTGGTAGCTGCTTTGTAGCGATCCAGTTGCCGTGCAAGCCATAAGCCTCAACCGCTCGCGCCGGCCTTCAATGTTGCAGGCGCAGCAGGTAGCGTTCGTTGGCGATAATGTCGTCGGCACACTGCAACATGTGATCCAGGTCATCGCGCACGTGGATCATGCGCCCGCTCAAGCGGTCCGCCTCGCCCGTGGCCAATCGACTGCAGAGACATGCCGCGGCTTCGGGAGGAAACACCCAGTCATCGTCCATGCCCTGATAGTCCGGGTCCTGTGCGCGCAGTATCTGGTCGTATTCCCGGCCCATGTCAGTCCAGACAAACCCGGGGCTGATGGCGAAGGCGCTCAAGCCGGCGTCTGCCACGTCGGCGGCCGTGCCCTCGGTGAGGCGCAACAATGCGGTCTTCGACGTGGAGTAGGCGGAGCTGCCAGGTCCCACGGAGTTGCCGGCATAAGAGGCCACATTGATGATACGACCTTCTCCGCGCGCCAGCATGCCCGGGAGGACCGCATGCGTTGCCAGCAGCGGGCCGCGAAGATTGACTTCCATTACCCGCCACCACTCATCCGGGTCCATTTCCCAGAGCGGACCGCCGCTGCCGATACCGGCGTTGTTCACCAGCAGTGTCAGCGGCCCCAGTTCCCCGCCGACGGCGTCGAGCGCAGCGCGCAGGGCCGCGGCGTCAGTGACATCACAAGCCTGGTGTAGCGCCGTGCCGCCGCTGGCGCGAATGCTGTTCACGGTTTCCTGCAGTGAGGCATCTGTGCGCCCGATTACCGCCACCGCGGCATCCTGCGCCGCCAGTTCCTGCGCGATCGTACGGCCGATACCGCGTCCGCCGCCGGTCACTACTGCCACCTGGCCCTTGAGCATGAACTTTACTCCGCCTGCGATTGTGTCCAGTCATTGTAGTTGAAAGGCTGACGAATGGCGGCCGGCCCACGCTGTCGCCGGACAGGCCGGCTGCAACTATACTGACTGCATCCCGCCTGCGGGCTGGCAGCGAGTCGGCAACAAGCGCTTGTCAGCTGCGCAGCACAGCAACTGTAACGAGGAGTGCTTTATGAGTCGCATCAGCAAGATCCCGGTGGAAGACTGGGACCCGGAACTGGTTGCCATGACGGCCGGCGATACCGCCACCGTGATCGAGCAGGGCATCACCAGAATGCTGGCGCATACCCCGGAGATGGCCAAGGGCGCCATTGGCTTCGGCGCCGCGATCGCCATGAATCGCACCCTACCCGAGCGCCTGGTGGAACTGGTCAGGCTGCGCGTGGCGTTTCACAACCAGTGCCGCAGTTGCATGGCGATCCGCTATTCCAGCGCCAGTGATGTGGTGAGTGAGGACCTGGTATGTTCGTTGGAACAGCCCCAGGAGGCGGACGACCTGAGCGCAGCGGAGCGCGCCGCCATTGACCTGGCGGACCGCTTCGCCACAGATCACCTGTCGATTACCGATGCGCGCTTTGCCGCTCTTGGCGAGTACTTCACCGAGGCACAGATCATGGAGCTGCTGTTACACCTGGCACTGTATGTGGGCATGGGCAGGTTGGCTGCGACGCTGGATATGACGGAAGAACTCCCTGAAGCCTTCCAGGCCAGCTTCGGCGAAACGGTGACCCCCTGGGGCAAGGAGCCGGTGCCGGTGCGCTAGCCAGCGCTCACCAGCCGGGCATGTCGCTAGTACCCGCGCTGTATATCCACCACGGACAACAACGCTTCCCCGGCGACATAGCGGCGCAGGTTCTCGGCGACCAGTGCCTGTATGCGCTGCAGGGTTTCCGCGGAGGTCGCTGCCACGTGCGGGGTAATGATGACCCGGGGCGTTGTCCACAGGGGGTGATCCGAGGGCAGCGGCTCCGGGTCAGTCACATCCAGCCCGGCACCGGCGATTTGTCCGCTGTTCAATGCATCAAGCAGGTCTGCGGTGACCGTGGTCTGGCCGCGACCGACGTTGATGTAGTAAGCCCCCGGCTTCATGGCGGCAAAGAATGAACCGTCGATCATGCCTTTGGTGGCGTCGGTGAGCGGCAGGGCATTCACTACCACGTCCGCCTCGGCGGCCAGTTTCACGGCCTCGTTGCTGAGACCGACATAGTCAACGAAGTCCGGACCTTCGCGGCGGCTGCCCCGGGTAGCCACCACGCGCATGCCCAGCGCATGGGCGCGTTGCGCGACCTGGGTGCCGATGCCCCCGAGGCCGACTACCAGCATGGTGCGGCCAGACAGCTCACCGAACCCGCGCAGTGTATTGGTGGCGGAGCGATCCCAGTTGCCCTCGGCCTGGTTGCCGTGGAAGATGTCGAGGCCGCGCAATAGCGCATAGGTCATGGCGATGGCGTGGTCCGCGATGGTCGGGCTGCTCAGGCGCTGGCCGTTGGTGAGCACAATCCCTTCCTTTACTCTGGGCAGGGACACGCAGTTTTCCACGCCGGCGAAGTAAACCTGAATCCAGTGCAGCTGATCCGCATTGGCCAGTACGGACTGATCGCATATGCCAATTACGGCCTGGCTGCCGGCCACTGCGGCAGCGGCCTCCTCGGCGTTGGCCACGGCGACCAGCTCCACCCCGGGGGCAGCGATCCTGAGCTCGTCTAGCAGTTGCGGTCCGAATGGCGCCCAGACCAGGATGCGCTGTGGTTTTTTCCAGCCCGGCAGGTCTTTGGATGCGACGTCTGCCTCCCGCAGGTCCAGGCCCTGGAGCTCTGTCGGGAGTTCCGTCGCCGCCGTGGAAAGTGAAAGAACCAGGGTAAGGAGACCAGCGAGGCGTGCATGAATCTTCATTGTTTTACATTTCTCCAGCTGTGCCGACACGTCGGTAGCGGTTGCGGTGTAGGAAGGCACAGTATGGCAGCAGTATGGGAATTGCCAACTGTCGGCAGTTTTTATCCGCTGCCACGGGACAGGATGCGGGAAAACGCGCATGTGTTGCGCACTGCCGCGGCAACAGTACCGGTCAAACCGATACGTATGCAGCAGCCAATGGATGCTGGCGCTTGCGTCAGCCTTTCAGGTTGGAGCGGAACTGGCCCGCGGTCAGGCAGCCCCAGAACCATTCCACCGGGCCCTGTTTGTAGCGGCGTAACCAGGCCAGGGCCATGACCACCTGCGCGGCGTAGATGGCAAGTGCCAGCAACCAGAGCTGCGCCAGTCCCATGGTGGCCCAGTAGCCGAGGCCGACTCCGTAAAAAATGGCGATACCGATAAGGGTCTGCCCGAGGTAGCTGGTGAACGCCATGCGCCCGATCAGTGTCAGGGGGTACAGCAGCGCCTTGCCTCGGCTGCGCCTGAAGACCTGGGCCAGCAGCGACATGTAGGCGAGCGCCAGCAGTACCTGCCCGGTAACGGCGACCAGCTTCAGCAGCAGGTCACTGCCGGAGGCAGACCAGTCGCTGATGTTGGTGCCGGTGAGCCGCGCCGTGGCGGTGGCCGCCAGGCCCAGGCCCAGGTAACAGGCCAGGTAGCGCAGGTCGTAGATGCGCGTGAGGAAGTAGCCGCTGCGGGAGAGGTAAAAGCCGAGAACGAAGAAACCGAGTACGCGGGAGATGCGGCCATTGGGGAAGAAATCCAGCCAGCGCCAGTAGAGGTTGTGCAGATTCACGACGAATACCTCGCCCCAGTCGCTACTGCCGAAAGCGGCGGAGATGGTTTGCGGGCTCATATCCGGGTAGGTCATGTGCGCCACCGCTTCCGGTTGCGGTGGCTGTGAGGCTGTGAACACTACCCAGGCGTGCGGTAGTGCAAAGCAACACAGCAGGGCCAGGGCCAGCGGAAGCAGGCGCTCACAGGGCGTATTGCGCAACAGCACGAGAACAAAGGCTAGCAGTGCATACAGGGTCAGAATGTCACCGGACCACAGCAGCGCATGGGCCAGGCCGAACAGCAGCAGGAAGCCCAGGCGTCTGCGGTACTTGCTGAGAAAAGGAGGCTGGTTGTGCTGGTTCTTCAGATACTGGATGCCAAAACCGGCACCAAATAACATCGAGAAAATTGCGTAGAACTTGCCGTCCACCAGCCAGTAATGCAGGTGATTGAAGAGCGCGTCCAGTTCATAGGCGGGCAAGGATGCGATGTCGGTGAAGGCGATGAAGCGATAACCGCTCCAGCTGCGAATGTTAGCAAAGAGGATACCCAGTACGGCCATGCCGCGAATCGCGTCGATGATCTCGATGCGTCCTTGCGGGGTTGCTCCGGTGTTGTTCATGTTATGTCCTGGTACCAGCGCGGACGCATCGTGTTGTGGCTGTGAACGTTGTGGCGGTGCAGTTTAACCCGAATTGCCCCGGGCCCGAAAAGTTTCAACGGCTTGAATCCCACGGGTGCTCATGAGCCTGGTGGTGCGCGCCGCAGTGTTGCTCATGCCTCGAGAGCAGACTTGTATTCAGCTGCAGGTGGGCTAAGGTCAGGGCTCCTTTCTCTTGAATGTTCCGGCGGAGTAGTGAAATGAAAAACAGCATACTGATACTGATGGCAACGCTGATCATGCCCTTGTTGGCGCAGGCAGCGGAGCGCCCGGCCGTGCTGATCACCGGTGCCAGCTCCGGTATTGGCGAGCGCACCACGCAACTGTTGGCGAAAGAGGGTTTTCACGTCTATGCAGGCGCGCGGAAACAGGCCGACCTCGACAGGCTCGACGCCATGGAAAATGTTGATGCCGTGCGCCTGGACGTCACCGTGCCCGCCGATATCGAGGCGGCTGTCGACCAGGTGCGCAAAGGCGGCCGCGGCCTGTTCGCCATCGTCAACAACGCCGGTGTGGCCATTCTCGGGCCGCTGATCGAGGTCGAGGAGTCGCAGCTGGACTTCCTGTTTGACGTGAATATCTATGGCCCCTACCGCATAACCAGGGCCTTTGCGCCACTGCTGATAGAGAGCGAGGGTCGGGTGGTGAATATGAGTTCGATTTCCGGCGTGCTCTCCGGTGTGCTGTCCGGCCCCTACAGCATGAGCAAGCACGCGCTGGAAGCCTACAACGACTCCCTGGCGCTGGAAATGGCCCGGGTGAACATCAAGGTCATCGCCATCGAACCGGGCAACTTTGCCTCCCGGATCGGCGCCAGTGCGGTAAGGAAGGCGAAGGAAAGCGGCCTCGACTACGAGGGCTCGCTGTTCGAGAAAGAGCTGGAAGCCGGCATGCAGCGCCTGGCCAGCCGGGATGCCATGGCAGATCCCATAGCGGTAGCAAAAGCGGTGCAGCAGGCACTGGTAAGCGAGCAGCCCAAGGCACGCTACATGGTAGTGCCGAACCAGCGCGAGGCCGAGGTCACTATCAGGAAGCTGCTGCAGGAAACCGTGGAAATGAACCATGAACAGCCCTACAGCTATGACCGCGATGCGCTGGTAAAGATGCTGGACGAGGCACTGCAAGCGCTCTGATGCTGGCAATCATTGAGGCAGGTCGTGCGGCTTGTGAAAGCGGCGATTTGCCGGTCAACCCGGCTTCAGGAAGCCCTTCAGGAACGTCTTGACCCGTTGTACGGGGCTGGACTCGAAGTTGGCGACGGCGTTCCTGTCAAAACCAAGATCCTCTGCCTTGAGGGTAATATCCAGGAGTTCGCTGATCTCCGCAGCCACTTTGCCCGGCGCAGACTCGTATTCGGCGTAGTCGATGGTCAGGTGTGGAATGTCATGTTTTGCCAGAATGCGCGCTGCGGACTCACGGTGTTCATCAATACGCTGCCTGATAACAGCCTCTTCCATCGCCACCGTAACGTGCCAGTCGTCCGCGACCCGTTGAAAGCTGCGGAAGATCTCTCCGGCATCGCGAGTGACATGGAGCACGCGGGTGGTTTCCCGGTCCAGCAGTGGCCACCAGTAGTCGAGGGTGTAGCACAGTCTTGGGTCTTTCCACAGCCAGGGGCTCTGCCGCTCGAATGACTCGACGAACTGCATATGATGTGGCAGCGGCTCCAGCCGGGCAATGTGATCGACCTGCCCTGGTGTGATTGCTTCATGGAACCAGGTGTTGTCGGGACGGAATCCGGTAAGAGAGAGTATCTCTATATTGTTGTCCATCAGCGCGCGCGATTCCCAGTAACCACTCGGGTTGTACTTGTTGGGCTTCTGCAACGCGTCCGCGCTGGAACCGGCCACCGTGTAGCCCTGCCTCGCCAGTATCGAGGCGGCCAGGCTGGTGCCCGATCGAGCCATTCCAAGAATTACGGCGTTCTTCTTCATCCCACCTCGCAGTCCGTTACATATCTATAGCACGTATCTGCAGAGAGATGGGCATCGGTGTTGCTGAAAGTGTCGGCTATCCGGCCACTGTAGAGTGGCAGCACGACAGTTTCGGGGCAGGCCAGCGGCCCACCCCGAGTTGTCAGCAGGGACTCAACTACTCACTTCCCTTCTGTCAGTCGTCCGAGTCATCCGAGTCATCCGAGTCGTCGGAGTCATCCGAGTCATCTGAGTCGTCTGAGTCATCCGAGTCATCGGAGTCATCCGAGTCATCCGAGTCATCCGAGTCGTCGGAGTCATCCGAGTCATCTGAGTCGTCTGACTTGCGGTCATAGTTGCTCAGCTTTGGTTCTTCCTTGAGCTTGGCTACCTCTTCCCCTGCCGGGATAAACACGCCCAATTCTGTGTTCAGCAGGTCGGAAGCTGCCTGCGTGAGCGCCAGGACAATGGTGCCCGTTGCGAGCCTGCCACTGCGCGTCACCCTGAAGTCGCTGCTGTCCGCCATTACGTCGAAAAGCACCTGCCGGCCGACAACATTGCCGTCGACTTCCACCATGCCCGATACTTCAACGGCGCTTTCGCTGGCTTCCAGTACCAGGTTATGGAACTGGACGTTGGAGCCGTCCAGCGCTGTGAAGCCGAACCCGCCGGCGTGATTGATCTCCCCGAACACGCCTGCGAGGTCAATCACGCCCCCGCTGACGGGGAGTCGGAGTTTCAGATAGGGCGCATCTTTACGCGACAGTATTTTCGCTGGATGCGTGGCATCTGCCTCCAGGCTGGCCATGCGGATTGCCTCGGCAAAAGAGGTTTTCAGCAAGAGCGTGCTCAGTCCGGCATTGCTCTTCAACTGGTACACCGGGCCTGCCATGGCGCTGGCGGAAGCCAGGCCAAGTACGACTGCGGATCCTGCAACAAATTTTTTCATTTCTGGTTTACCTCCCAGGTGGTCAGCTTCTTTCCAGGGGGCATGTGTTCCAGCCAAACAGTTTGTAGACCGGGCAGAAGCCGATCAGTCCTGTCAGCAAGGGCACAATGCCAATCAGGCCCCACATGGTCTGGGGTCCGATTACGACGAGGCTCAGAAGCACAACCCCGGCGATCACTCTCAAAATCCTGTCTAGTTTTCCTTCATTTTTCATCGATCTATCTCCCGTGAATGGTGGTAGCGTCGATGCATGGTCGCATTGCCAGCCCTGGCTATTCAGTGATTAAGTCACTTAGCACCTGCTTTTTTCAAAGCACTCCCTGCAGTGCGGCTCTATCAATCACTTTGACCCGCCCGCGGGAGACTTGCGTCCAGCCCAGGTTGCTGAACTCCCTCAGGTGCCGGCTTATGACTTCTCTCGCTGAGCCAATTTCCAGGGCAATCCCCTCCTGGGTGGACGACACCACATCGTTTTCGTCTGCATGCAAGAGGAGATACTGGGCGAGACGGTATTCGATGGATTCAAGCGTTACCTGTTCAATCAGGCTGATCAGGCCCGAGAGCCGCTGCCCGAAACTCTCCAGCACAAATGTGCGAAAAGCCTCGGATTGCGCCATGAGTTCATTGAAGTCTGATTTCGGGATCGCCACGGCGGTAACGCTGGATTCGACAATGGCCTCAGCCGGATAGCGGCTCCCCGACAGGATGCAGGACGTCGTCAGAATGCAGATGTCGCCCGGCCTGACGCGATAGAGCACGACTTCCCGGCCGCGGGGCGAGCGCGCAAAAACCTTGATTTCCCCCTCGGAGACTATGTAGTAGTGGTCGCATGACTCCCCTTGCCTGAACAGCATGGCCCCCGCGTCAACGCTAACCTCCCGGGCTGACCCGATGGGGAATGGAAACCTTGCCGTGAAGTTTTCGTGCATGATTTTTCCTACGCTGGAAACGGGCCCCCTGGCAATTCAACGGTTGGACTTCAGCGCTGGTCAGGGCAATGCAAATAACGTTTTTACCCGATTGCAATTAACTTAATTTGGGATTATATTCCCAATTATGGATATGTCAATACACAACTCGCTGCACGAGGCCGCGTTAAAAATCTTGCGGCCGCTGGTGCGGGTATTGCTGAAACACGGTGTTTCCCACGGCATTGTCGCGGAATTGTGTCGACAGGCCTTTGTCGAGGAGGGCTTTGAGCACATGGCCCGTGCCGGTCGGCGGCCAACGGTTTCCGGTGTGTCGGCACTGACGGGCTTGAGTCGTAAAGAGGTGAAACGCCTCAGCGAAACAGATGGCTCGTCTCTGCAGATTGCCGAGAAACGCCGCAACCGGGCAATCCGGGTCATCAGCGGCTGGGTCAACGACAAGCAGTTCCAGAGCGATGGCGAGCCCGCTGCACTGCCGCTGGAGGGCAGTGGTGCCAGCTTTGCTGAACTGGTGAGAATACACAGCGGCGATGTCACACCGGCGGCCATGCTGTCGCTACTCGAAGACAGCGGGAACGTGCGGGTAGACGACGGGAAAGCCGTGTTGAAGAAGAAGGCCTTCATTCCGCTGGATACATCGCTGGACCTCCTGAATATCCTCGGCACGGACACCGCGGAACTGATCGACACCATCAGCCACAACATGATGGCTGCCCCTGAAGAGAGGTTGTTTCAGCGCAAGGTGTCTACCTCGCTGATAGACAGGGAGGCATTGCCGGAGTTCCGCGAGTTATCGAGCCGTCGCTCCCAGGCGCTGCTGGAAGAGTACGACGCCTGGCTGGCGGAGCACGAGATTACCGATCAGGAAAACCAGGAGTCGGCATACGTTGCTATCGGTATTTATTACGTAGAGCATTTTGAGCAGGAGATTTAGCGATGAAAAAGTTCAAGCAGAAGGCGCTTCCGGCCGCTATCGTCTCACTGTCACTGGGCGCGTGCGGCGGCGGCAGCAGTGGCGGTGGTGACAGCATTGCCGATATTGGTGGCGGCCCTGTTGAAGGTATCAGTGGCAGTGGAGCGACCAGTTCCGGAACCATCGATGGCTTCGGCAGCATTTTCGTCAACGGGATAGAGTTCGAAACCGGCTCCGCGGAAATACTCATCGATGGTGAGCAGGCCGGCGAGGACGAACTCGGCATTGGCATGGTAGTACTGGTAAAGGGAACTGTTAATGCTGACGGCACCACGGGTACCGCGCAACGCGTTATCTTTGATGAAGAAGTGGAAGGCCCGGTTACTGCGATCCTCTCGGGCCAGGACGATGACACCAAGCTGCTGACTATTCTCGGTGTCGATGTGATCGTCGAGCGCACCGGGACCGTGTTCGAAGGGGTGACTTTTGACACGCTGGCTATCGACGACGTGTTGGAGATCTCCGGCTTCCCTGAGGGCGGTAACAACCTGAGGGCCACGCGCGTAGAGAAAAAATCCGCGTTTCAGCCGGGCCAGACAGAGGTTGAGGTAAAAGGTCGCGTTAGTGGGCTGGGTGATAACCGGTTCAGCATTGGCGAGCTGGAGGTCGATTTCGGCAACGCGGACCTCTCGGATCTCGGTAGCCAGGGCTTGAGGAATGGGCTGGTTGTCGAGGTGAAAGGTACATTGGACGGGCAGGTGATTACCGCCCTGCGTGTGCAGCGTGAAGACGCTATTACCGACGTGGTGGAGGCCGAAGACGATTTCAGCGTGCAGGGACCAATAACCGGCTTTTCCAGTCGCGCCGATTTCTTTGTCAACGGTGTGAGAGTCAATGCCAGCAATGCTCGCCTGAAGCCTTCCGGGTTGAAGCTGGCTGACGGCGTTATCGTTGAAGTGGAAGGAGCCTGGAACGGCACCCGGCTGGCGGCGCAGGAAGTCGAGGCACGGCGAGGCCGGGTTGAGGTTGAAGCTGCCGTATCGAGCGTGGATGGAAACAGCATCACGCTGGCGCTGTTCGGTGGCACGATTACCGTGCAGATCGATTCACGAACGCTGCTCGATGATGATACTGATCGAGTCAGTACGCTGACACTGTCCGATATCAACACCGGGGATTTTCTGGAAGTAGAAGCCATTCTGAACGCTGGTGAACTCGTTGCTACCCGGGTTGATCGGGATGAGCACGATGATGACGTCCTGCAAGGGCCGGTAGACAGTTTTAATCCGGGTGTTGATATCACACTGCTGGGGATAACCTACGGCGTATCCGGCACAGAGTTTGAGGACCGCAGGGAAGTCTCCATTACCGCGGAAGAGTTCTTCGCCCAACTGCAGATCGGTGACCTTGTCAAAGTGAAAGACGAAGAGGTCGCCGACGGCATTGCTGACGAGATCGAGTTCGAGTTCGAAGACCGGCCGGACGGCGGTTATGAATTCGATGACGATTCCGATGATTCAGACGACTCAGACGACTCAGACGACTCAGACGACTCAGACGACTCAGACGATTCCGATGATTCAGACGATTCCGATGACTCAGACGATTCCGATGATTCCGATGATTCCGATGATTCCGACGACTCAGACGACTCAGACGACTCGGACGACTCAGACGACTCAGACGACTCAGACGATTCAGACGATTCAGACGATTCAGACGATTTAGACGATTCAGACGATTTAGACGATTCTGATGATTCAGACGATTCTGATGATTCAGACGACAACTCGGGCCCAGGTAGCTAGCGCGACCTTCAGTCTCTGTTGGCCCCTGGGTATTGGTAGCCAGGGCCCGCCTGCAATGATGTCACCTGCCGCTACAGTGGGCGATGCTCGGCTAAATCCGGTGATAGCCTGAATCGCCAAATCGCTAGTTACTGAAATCCACCGGGTAGTGCCTGCCAAACTCCGACCTGGCCGCGGCGTGATCAATGCCTCGTCCCCAGTTGAGAATGGTAAAACCCTCTTCCCGAAGTGATTCCAGGGCCGGCAAGCTGCCAGAGAATACTGATTTGCGAAATCCTGTGGCGAGTTCAGGGCGGATGCCGGCATCATGCCATTGTCGAAGCAGGTAGGTCGGTTCGAACAGTAGCCGTTTGCGATTCCACGTCTCCGGGATGCGCTCTAGTGATTCCCTGCGAATCACCCGTGGAGTGTGCAGAACGGGGTTCGGAGCATAGATGTTCTGGCATCGAAAGAAGCTGAGCGTTTCCCAGAGCCAGTTGTCCCAGTTGCTGAGCTTCTCATTGGGTCGTTTCCGTTGCCTGTGCCTTATCAGCGGGGTTTCGAAAGTGCTCACCGGGTCCGCCAGTGGACGCAGCAGCAACATGTCATCATGCCACCAGATCCATGCCGGAAAGTGACGGGCGAAGATTTCTTGATGTTCCCACAGGCGTAGTATCTTGTTCGCGCGCTCGGAATGAGACCAGTCGGTGATGGTGTGAATGGCATTCTGCTTTAGCCACGGTGCTGGCGGAAGCTGGCTTGTTTCTGTGAGCAGCACGACGGGCCAGTCCCCGAGGTGGTGCCTGATCGCCCCCACGACAACCGGCAGGTAGTCATGTTCCTTGGGTCGATAGCTGATGGCAATGGGTGGCAGGCTGGTGGGGAATGCTTTATTCATGCTGGTCTGGCGCTGGCGATTTGTCTTCCATTATAGACTCGCTCAAAACTGGCAACATATGTTTACCGTTTTCCTCTCCAGCGGATCCCCCACCTCCAGCCCGCACCTGTTGCGCGCACCAGGGCCGACCCACACCGGTGCTCCAGGATTGCCCTCCAAGCGGATGCAGTAATTCCAGGGCTTGTCAGGTTGGTTCTCCCGATACCCGGGTCTGTACCGAAATCCGACCCGTGACGACCCGGATATCCCAAGCGACAGTGCGAAAGGACGCTATGTTTAACCACTCCGTGTTTTTGTTATCGCAGGCCGGTCATCGCTGGCGTGGACGCTGTCAGCACGCTGCAGCAAGCTGCTATTCTGTGGCCGGACAATAACAACGACCCGATGTGATTCGATGCGTAATACAACGCTTGCGACAGTAAGCAGGGCGGTTCTCGCCGCATGTTGCCTGGTTTGCATGACCCAGCTCTCTGCTGCCCCCGTCACCCACGACCGCCTGTTGCGCGCCGCCGGCGACGCGGACGAATGGCTAAGTCATGGCCGTGACCTGGCGGAAACCCGCTTCAGCCCGCTCGACCAGGTCAATGTCGACAATGTTGCGCAGCTGGGCCTGGCCTGGTCCTACGATTTTCCCGATACACGCGGCCTGGAAGGTACGCCGCTGGTAGCGGACGGCGTGATGTATGTGACCGGGAACTGGAGCGTGGTGCACGCCCTGGATGCGGTCACCGGCGAGCGGCTGTGGGTATACGACCCCGGTGTACCCAGGGAGCGCGCCGCCACCTTCTGTTGCGGTGTGGTCAATCGCGGCGTCGCCCTGTGGCAGGACACCGTGTTGCTGGGCACCCTGGATGGCTACCTGGTGGCCATCGATCGCGAGACCGGGGCCGAACGTTGGCGCACCCTCACCATCGATCCGGCCGGCTACTATGCCATTACCGGTGCGCCGCGGGTGGCGAATGGCGTGGTGGTTATTGGTAACGGCGGCTCAGAGTTTGGCGTGCGCGGCTATGTTGGTGGTTATGATGCCGACACGGGCGAACAGCTGTGGCGCTTCTACACCGTGCCGGGCAATCCGGCGGACGGCTTCGAAACACCGCAGATGGAGCTCGCCGCCGCCACCTGGACCGGTGAATGGTGGACCATGGGCGGCGGAGGCACGGTCTGGGATTCGCTTGCCTACGACCCGGAACTGGATTTGCTGTACGTGGGTGTCGGCAACGGCGGGCCGCATAATCGCGATATGCGCAGCCCGGGGGGCGGCGACAACCTGTTCCTGGCATCTATTGTCGCCCTGCGCCCGGCCACCGGCGAGTACGTGTGGCACTACCAGCAGAATCCGGGCGAGACCTGGGATTACACCGCCACACAGCAGATGATACTGGCAGACATTCCCTGGCAGGGAGCCAGTCGGAAAGTACTGATGCAGGCTCCGAAAAACGGTTTCTATTTCATCCTGGACAGGGAGACCGGGGAATTGCTTTCTGCGGAACCCTTCGTTCCGGTCAACTGGGCCAGCCACTACGATATGGCGACGGGCCGCCCCGTGGAAGACCCCGCCGCGCGCTACGAAGAAGCGCCCTTCATGCTGCGGCCCAGTGGGCTGGGCGGTCACAACTGGCACCCCATGTCATACAGCCCGCAAACGGGCCTGGTGTATATCCCGGCGCTGGATTTCGCCGCGCCCATGGAGCGGGAAGAGGAGTTCAGCTGGTTCGATGGTCACTGGAACCTGGGCTATAAAGCGCCGTACTCGCCACTGGGCAAGCTGCTGAGCCAGGCCCTGCTGCGACGCATGATCGACAGCTACCTGCTGGCCTGGGACCCGCTGCAACAGCGCGAGGTGTGGCGCGTCCCCAACCCCGAGCTTGGCGGTGGCGGCGTGCTGTCCACCGGCGGCGGGCTGGTATTCCAGGGTATCGCCGACAACGCGTTCAAGGCCTACCACGCGGAGACCGGCGAAGAGTTATGGTCCTTCGATAGCCAGCACGGCATCGTTGCCGCCCCGATCAGCTACCGGGTGGGCGGGCGACAATACGTGACGGTGATGGCCGGCCAGGGAGGCGGCTACAGCCTGGCTACCGGTGTCGAGCGTATACCGGCGTCACCCAAACGGCGGGTGCTGACCTTTTCCCTGGATGGTAGTGCGCTGCTGCCGGCGTATGAACTTCCCGCGGGCCGTGAACAACCGCCCGCCGCCAACGCTGACGCTGATACGTTGCAGCGTGGCGGTGAAGCCTACAACCGCTTTTGCCTGCGTTGCCACGGTGCCGGCGCGGTATCCGATGGCAGTATCCCCGACCTGCGCAAACTCGATAATCACTGGTACGAGCAGTTCGACGCTGTGGTGCTGGGCGGCAGCATGGCGGGCCTGGGCATGCCGCGTTTCGATGACGTGCTCACGCCTGAGCAGGCCGCGGACATCAAGGCCTACGTGTTGGACCGGGCCGGGGAAGAGTGGGAACTGCAGCAGGATGCGCGCTGGTGGCTGGCGCTGAAGCGATGGGTTGCCGACAAGGTGGCCATGGTTTTGCTTTTGTTCATCGACTGAAACCCAAGTGACCGAAAAAACGGAGAACACCATGGACCTGAATATCGCGATTATTGGCGCCGGCCCTGCCGGCATCGCTGCGGGCCGGGAACTGCTGCAACAGGGCTTTAACCGCTTCACGATCTTCGACGCCCTGGATGCGCCCGGTGGTACCTGGCGCCTGCACTCCTACCCCGGTCTCGCCTGTGACGTCTGGGCGCATTCCTACAGTTTCAGCTATGCCCCCAACCCCGACTGGTCGGCCAACTTCGTCGGCTACGCGGAAATCCAGGCGTACCTGGCGCGCTGTGCCACCGAGTTCGGCCTGGACCCGCACCTGCAGCTGAATACGCGCATCACCGCCGCCCGTTACCTGGGTGAGGCGGGGTGGGAGCTCGAGCCAGAGAGCGGCGAGCCACAGCGCTTTGATGTGGTGATCAATGCCATGGGCAACCAGCACACACCGCTGTATCCGGACGTTCCCGGCATGGACAGTTTCCAGGGAGCCAGTTTTCACGCCACGCGCTGGGATCACGATGTCGACCTCACCGGCAAGCGCGTGCTGGTCGTCGGTTCCGCTGCCAGCGCAGTGCAGATCGTACCCGAGATTGCAAAAGTCGCCGGCCATCTCACCGTACTGCAGCGATCCGCCAACTGGATCATGCCGCGAAACTGGAAGCCCTACACTGAAAAGCAGCATCGCCGCTGGCATCGATTCCCATTCCTGATAGGTCTCATCCGTAAACTGCAGTCCGCCATGATGGGCCAGGTGGAGTATGCGGTAACGCTGGGTCACAACCGCATGGGGCAGTTCGAGAACCGGGTTAAAAAGTTTATCGAAAGCAGTATCGATGACCCGGAAGTGCGCGCAGCACTGGTGCCGGATTCACGCTATGGCTGCAAGCGCGGCCTGGTTTCAGATGATTTTTACCCGGCGCTCAATCGGGACAACGTGGAGTTGATTGCCTCGGGCCTGCAGCAGGTGACAGCCACCGGGGCCATAACCGAAAACGGTCGGGAACTCGACGTCGACGTCATCATCTACTGCACCGGTTACCGCATTCTCGATTATGACCGCATTGATGTGGTGGGCGAAGACGGGCAGCACCTCGCTGATTTTATGGCGGACGACCCGCGAGCCTACAAGGGCATATCCGTGCCCGGGTTCCCCAATTATTTCTTTGCAGTCGGTCCCAATGGGCTGGTACTCAATGTCTCGTACTTCAAGTCAGCGGAGAAAAGTGTCGAGACTATCGTGCGCCTGCTGTCGGACATGCGTGACCGAAACCTGCATGCGATAAATGTCAAACCCGAATCGCTGGACCAGCACGTCGACTGGATGTCCGGGCGATTTTCGCGCTTCTCCTGGGGCGCCAGCGACTGCCACAGCTATTACCGCAATGCCTCGGGGCATGCTCCTTTCCTGTTCCCGGGGAACTACAAGGAATACTGCGCGGTGATGGATGCAACCGGACTTGATGCCTACAGCGCCAGTTAAAATCGCACCCGGATTTTCCGGGTAGCAGCTTCTGTGAGTGGCCGCGAGCGGCCACATTTGCCTTGCCCATCCTCGGCAAGCTCCTCTAATTCCTGTGATCTGCCCGACGATGTGTGTCGTAGCAATTTTAAAGCAACCGAGGAGGAAGTTATGGAACTCGCACTTGAGACATTTCGAAAAACCGCCCGGCAAAGCCCGTCGGACCCGATAGGCATTGCGTCCTTCAAGGTCGACGAAGACACGTACAAGATGCTGGAAAAGCTGGAGAACAGGCTAAAAGACGAGGGCTCTCGCGAGCTCTTTCACGAGGTACATCCGCGTGAACTCGAGCTCGATATGCCGGACAAGTGTGGCGAGATCAGCGACTGCAAGCTGCGTCTGTACCTCGACGCGGAGTCCGGTGCAGGGCACTTTCACGTCGTTGCCGAGGAGCAACACAACGGCAACCTGATCTACACAGAACCAACTATGATCAGGATGGTTGCCCTCTGACCCGGCGCACGCGTTTTTTGAAACCCGTAAACGAACTGGATCGGAGGCAACAATGAAGCAACGCTATTTTTTCTTTATGGACGATGTGTCGGCAACGACCAGCGTGATCGATGACCTCAAACAGCTGGGCATGTCGGAAGATGACCTGCACGTCATAGGCAACGATGCCATGGCGCTGCAGCCGTTACCCGAGCCCGACATCACCCATCGCAGCGACGTGGTGGACGCGGCCAAACGTGGCGCTGCAACGGGCGGCGCCATCGGCCTGGTGGGCAGCATTGTCGCTGTCACCGTGCCGGCGGCGGGCCTGACCCTTGGCGGCGGAGCGATTCTCGCCGGTACAGCCCTGGGTTCGGCACTCGGCACGTGGTTCAGCACACTGGTCGGTGTGAGTGTGCCGAACCAGGACGTCGAGGATTATCGCGGCCGAATCGAACGCGGCGAGATCATGGTGATAGTGGACTGTGAGCCCGATGAGCAACCGCAGGTCGCTGCGCTGCTGGAGCAGAAGTATCGCGAGAGCGTGTTACTGGAAGGCAACCTGGACGCGGCGTAAGCGCATCCAGCCGGGCCAGCGCTCATTCCCCCGACATAAGCGGAAGCGCAAAATGCTCTCAAGGCCGTACGTGGCCGCGTTTCAATTTTCAAACCCCCTGGCGCCATAGTCAGGGCACTCGACGACAGGCTCCATGGGTTCCTCGGCCGCAGTTTTTGCGCTGGATATACGCCAGCACTCGTCGAATATCGAGCAATAGCAGTAGGTCAGCTCGACCGCACCGCTGTACACCGCTTTCTGCATTGAGCGGGCGAGCTCGGCATATTCTGTCTGGAAGGCGACAACGGCATCGCCCGGTGCCAGAACGCGTCGACTGACATCGCTCTTGCCGAAGTGGGTGCCCAACTCTGCCTCTTTATCCAGTAGTAGCTCGGTCAGTGATTGCCAGTTCGGCATCGCCTTGCCCTGGTGAGTCAGCTGCATGCTGCGCATGCGAGCGGGGCCCACGCCGACGTTCTCCAGTGACAGGTGAAAGAACGCGGAATCGGCATCGCCGCCGTCCTTTATCATGAACTGCACATAGGGCCAGACCGTCGCCGCCGTTTGCTGGCGCACTGCCTGGGACTCCGTGAGTGCCGCGTAGAGGGCGACGGCGCCGGTGAAAACGCCGGCTACGGAGAGAATGGTTTGCCAGAAGGTGAGGCGCAGAAATGTGCGTTCAATACCGGCGATAGCCCCGGATACGGGTGGTGATGTGTTATCTGCGCGCTGTTCGCTGCCCGTTGGTCGCTGCAGCGCCTCTGTCTCATTGCTGTCCTGGTCTTTTTCCACGAGGCAGACATCCTGGAAGTGATCGAGTGTAGGCAGATATTAACTCGCCATGGCCAAGCGGGCACTCCCCGACCCACTGCCACTGACAGTGGGTCGGGGGAATGGGTACTCAGGGTGTGTACCAGATCGGAGACGTGTAAGCCCGCTCCTGGGTTGAAACCGGTGCCCCCTCGGGAATGTCGATGCCAAAGCGGAAGGCGTCGTGGGTGGTCCAGCGTGGCGTCGGAATTTCCAGCACGCGTGCGTAATAGAAGGCGCGCTGTTGGGGATCAAAGTCCGGGTCGGTCCAGACCGTACCCAGTTCCGACGCGCCGATGGTGTTGGTCCAGCTGGCTGTTCTGGCATCCACGGTGTCGCCGACCGGCGGTAATTTCCCATCCTTGCCCGGTTTGCGATCGCCTGCCCATACCACGTCGTAGACTTTCTCCATGGTCTTGCCACCTTCCTGCCAGCCCTTGACGATCTGGATGCGGTCGAGGTTGGCGCCGATGGTATCGCGCAGGGCATAGACCATAAAGCTCGGCGACTTGGCCTTGGCACGTGGCGGCAGGTCACCGCCCATGGGCACACCCTTTTCGTAACCGGCGAAGGCGGGTTGCCGGTTATTGAGGTCGCTGGCTTCAAACTCCCAGCCGCCGAAGAAGCGCACCGAGAGGCGTGAGCCGGTGGTCGCGTAGACTTCCTTGCGCTCCATGGCCTCAAACAGCGCTGCGCGGGTATTGTCGCGAGCCCACACTGCGGCCAACCCCGAGGCGACCTGCTGCCAGCCCATGATGGTGCCGTTATCGTTGCTCATGAACGGGTGGGTCATGCGTTCAGGGCCCGGCTCCGAGCCGGAGTGCTTGCCGAAGAAATTGTCCTCCTGTACGGCCGCCAGGGAAGTGTGGCTGTCAGTGGAGCCGATCATGCCGAACTTGTAAGGGTTGGTGCCCAGTGACTCCTCTAGCACCAGGCCGCGCTTGAGTGCTTCGCGGGCATACTCGCCCGGGATCATATCGTCGGTCTTGGCCTCGGAGACATCCAGGTTGCCGATATCCCAGGTTTCATAGTCAGCAAACTCGTCATCAGGCGACAGCAGGGGATGGGTTTCGCCGTCCCCCTTGATCTGGGTGACCTCGTACAGCGGCTCCCACTTGGCCCTGCGCTCGACGTAGTTGACGTCAATGGCCTTGCCGTCGTTCTGCACCTCCATCGGGAACATGATGCCGTTTGCCAGATTGCCGTTGTGGGCAATGGCGAGCACATTGCCGCCAGTGGTCTTCTCGTAGGACTCCATCCATGTCCACAGATCACGTGGATTGGTGCTGCCCTCGGGCGCAATGGTGGTGTACGGCACCATTTTCCCGCCTTTGTCGCCATCATCCTTGTATATCACCACCCGGTGCATGTTGTTCCCGCGTACCAGTGAGGTCCACTCGTAGCCGATGAAGGCGGTGAATTTGCCCGGGTCATTGAAGCGCTCCGCGGCGGCCACGGTCTTGGCCCAGGCGTCTTTATAGGGCTTGGAATCCGGCTTGTAGATCAGGGCCTCCGGGAATTCTCCCTGGGAGAATTTGCCGATGAGTTCCAGAGCCACGCCAACGCCTTCGCCGCGTTTGATGCGCTCATACCAGTCCTTGCCGGTAGGGTCGGACAAGATGTGCTCGGCGCCGGCAAACATGTCCGGGAAAAACCCCATGTTGTCAGAGTGGTCGGCGATGACCAGGAAATCCAGTGGTCGGGACAGTCGCACCGGTCCGCCGTTGGTCGACTCGACTTCCTCTCCCCGGGCGAAGCGGTAGGCGGCTTCCAGGCCCAGGCGGTTGCCGAAGGCACCCGCATCCATGGAAATGTCGGTATGCAGGTGGGTGTCGCCCCAGTACACGCCGGTGGCGAAGTCACGCCCGGCGTAGGGGGAATAAACCTTTCCGGTGTATTCATTGGACAGGATGGAAGCGTCCGCCGGCGCCGGAATCTGCGCGTTCGAGGGGGTGCCGGACACCGCCAGGACTGCCGCCGCAAGCACTGCGGCCAGGTAGTTGTTATGCATAGTGATTTTATCCCTGTAAAAATTGAGCCTACTCCACAGATTCCAGTGTAGCGCATTTTTTGCCGTGCAAGCGGCTAAGCCCTGGTGTGACCCCGGCGCCGCCTGCGCGGCCACTAGATTGATTGCCTCATAGCACTGGCCGGGCGGCCCTGCCGCGGCTAAGGTAGGCACATGCCAACCTTGGGAGTAAGTCGTGTGTTCAGAGCCTGTCTGGTGGTGCTGCTGATGGCATCGAGCGTGGCCATGGCCAGCGCGGTGCCGGTTGTAAACGGGGTATCGCTGGAGCTTGCACGTTACCGCGCGGCCAATGTCGCCAATATCAACTACCGGCTCTACTTTGACGTGCCAGCTGACGCCGCGACACCGATAAAGGCGAAAGTCCAGATACGGTTTGAGCTGGCCTCGAAGCAACAGCCATTGCAGCTCGATTTCAGGGAAGACAGCGCTTTGCTGGCCGCAGTCACCTGCAATGGCAAGGCTATCGAGATCGATCATCGCAATGAACACCTGGTCATTCCGGCCGCGGCTCTCAAGGTCGGCGTCAATACCGTGGACATCGCTTTTACTGCGGGCAATACCTCCTTAAACCGCAACCCCGATTACCTGTACACGCTGTTTGTGCCTGACCGTGCGCGCACGGCCTTCCCACTGTTTGACCAGCCGGACCTCAAGGCCACGTTTGATCTGACACTGGACCTGCCAGCGGGCTGGCGGGCCCTGGCCAATGGATCCCTGGCGTCGAGCGAGGAGGTAAACGGCAAGCACCGCCATGTTTTTCGCACTTCGGAAGCCATCAGTTCCTACCTGTTTGCCTTTGTGGCGGGGGAGTTCGAGCAGGTCACGCGGGAGGTCGATGGTCGGCCGATGACGCTGCTGCATCGCGACACCGATCCGGAAAAGGTGGCGCGCAATCTTGACGCGATATTTGCCCAGCACGCGCGGGCCATCACCTGGATGGAGGACTATACGGGCATCGACTACCCCTTCAGCAAGTTCGATTTCGCGCTGATACCGGGCTTTCCCTATGGCGGCATGGAGCATGTCGGGGCGATTTTCTATCGCGCCAACAAGCTGTTGCTCGAGGACAGCGCCACGGACCGACAGTTGCTGGACCGGGCCACGCTCATTGCCCATGAAACGGCGCATATGTGGTTTGGCAACCTGGTGACCATGGAATGGTTCAACGACGTGTGGACCAAGGAAGTGTTCGCCAACTTTATGGCCGCCAAGATCGTCAACCCCGAATTCCCGGAGATGGATCACCAGTTGAGTTTCCTGGTGGACCACTATCCCCCGGCCTACGAGGTCGATCGCAGCGCCGGTGCCAACCCCATACGCCAGGAGCTGCCGAACCTGGCCGAGGCCGGCCAGATGTATGGCAGCATCATTTACCACAAGGCGCCGATCATGATGCGCCAGCTGGAACTGATGCTCGGCGAAGCGGCCTTTCGGGAGGGAATGCAGGAGTACCTGGGTCGCCATGCCGGCGGCAACGTCACCTGGCCCGAGTTGATCGCTATCCTCGATGCCAGGACAAAAGCTGACCTGAAAGCGTGGAGCGCCGTGTGGGTGAATACCCCGGGCCGCCCCGAGTTCCAGTTGCGCCGCAGTGAAACCGGTTCTGCGCAGCTGCGCCAGGATGACCCGGCGGGCAAGGCCCGGGTGTGGCCGCAGCAATTTGTGGTCAGGTCGGGCAGTGGGCCGGCAGCGCCGGTCGTGGCCCTGCGCGCAACAGCGGCCTCGATCGCCTGGCCGGCGAGCTTGCCTGTGGACGCTGACGAGGTGTTGTTCAATGCCGATGGCATGGGCTATGGCCTGTTTCCCGCGCAGCTGGCGTTGACAGATACCTGGGGTGAACTGGACGACCTGCAGCAGGGCGCTCTGCTGATCGACCTCAACGAGAATATGCTTGCGGGCCGTGGCCCGCAGCCGCTCGCCTACCTGCAAACGATGCTGGGCTTGCTGGCGGCTGAGGACAATACCCTGGTGCTGGCCCTGCTGCTTGAGCACAGTGCCTATATTTACCAGAGCCTGCTGACACCCGTGCAGCAAGCGTCGGTGCAGGCACAGTTGGAAGGCGTGCTCTGGCAGCGCCTGGACGCGGAAACCGATCTCGGGCGCGCGCGCCAGTTTTTCGATGCCTTCACCGCGCTGGCGACATCGCCGGCCATGGTGCAGCGCAGCTATGCGTTCTGGTCCGGCCAGGCAGCGCTGCCGCAGGTGGCACTGTCCGAGAGCGATCGTATTCGCCTGGCGGAGATCCTTGCCCTACGCCTGCCCGCGCAGGCGGAGAAAATCCTGGCCACCCAGCTACGGCAAACCAGTAATCCGGATGACCGACGCCGTCTGGCCTTCGTGGCGCCCGCACTGTCTGCAGATAAAGACCAGCGCGATGCCTTCTTTGCCTCACTGGCGGATGAGCAGAACCGGGAGACGGAGTCATGGGTCATCGATGCGCTGGGCTATCTGCATCATCCCGCTCGCACCGCCGATTCGCTGGCGTACCTGGCCCCGGGCCTTGAGCTGCTGGCAGAGATCCAGCGCACCGGTGATATTTTCTTCCCCATGGCGTGGCTGCAGGCCAGCTGGTACTACCACAACAGCGCGGAGGCGGCCGCTATCGCCAGTGAGTTCCTTCAGGCTCATCCTGACTACAGTGAGCAGTTGCGGATGAAAATCCTGCAGGCCACCGACAGGCCCACACGGGCAAGAGACATTCTCGGCAGGCAAGCGTCGGCAGAGTGAGGTGGCCCTGGCGGGGCCCGTGCCGGTATTGACTGCGCCTGGAATCGTGCACGTGTTGCGCCTGTAAAAACGTCTTGTTACCAGGGCAGGGGTTCAGAATTCGCGGGTTTCCCCTATGTTCAACAGCCAGGCACCGTCACGGCCGAAAACGCTGTTGGCCGCTGCTGCGCGGAATCGCTGTGCGGGCTCGCGTAGCGGTTCGTCGGAAAGGTCGAACGTGCCGAAGTGGATACCAACGGTGGCCCCGGCGCGCAAATCCTCCGCCGCGCGAACGGCCTCCTCCGGATTCATGTGTGACGCACGCATCATCTCCCTGGGCGCATAGGCGCCAATGGGAACGGCTGCCAGGTCAAAGGGCCCCAGCCGCTCGCCTATGTCAGCAAAGCCGTTGAAGTACCCGGTATCACCTGCGAAGTAGAAGCGACGCTCCTGGCCGGTCACGGCCCATGACGACCACAACGCCCGTTGATCATCGGTCAGGCTGCGCTTGCTCCAGTGCTGGGAAGGCAGGCAGTGAATGCTTGCGCCCTGGAATTCCACCGTCTCGCCCCAGTCCAGCTCGCGGACCTGATTGATGCCGTGCTTGCGCAACAAATCGCCGTTACCCAGCGGCACAAAGAACACGGTATCGTCGTTGCGTGCAGCGAGCGCGCGCAAGGTGGGCAGGTCGAGATGGTCGTAATGGTTGTGGGAGATCACCACGAAATCCACAGCTGGCAGGTCAGCCATGGCTATGCCGGGAGCCACGTAGCGCCGCGGCCCGATCATGGGTACCGGGCTGGGCCAGTCTGACCAGATTGGATCGGTCAGGAAAGTGAGGTGTTCCATCTGCACCAACAGCGTGGCGTGCCCGACCCAGGTGACTGTCGGCACGCTGTGCTGTGCGTTCTCGCGCAGGAACGCACCGTCGTTCTCGACGCGCTCTGCCGCGCCATCGCCATCGCGGAAGTACGTGCCAAGGCGTCGCAGGAAGAAAGGCATGCGCACCGCGGCACTGCCGTGATCAAGTTTCCCGTCCAGGTTGCTGAAGCGTCCGTCAGCATCGCGCGGGGCACCGGCAAACCCCGTGTCGTCGCCAGCACTACCCATGCCAGGCAGCATGGCAAGCAAAAGCAGCGCGCACAGCCGGGCGCCGCGTATCCGGTCTCCGGCTGCGGCGGGCTTATATGCCATTGATCATGTCCAGGATGTCATCAAGGCGCTGTTGTGGGTCAGTCTGCTCCAGCAGTGCCTGTGCCATTTCCGGCGGCATACTCATCATGCCGGTGACGGCGAAGCTGAATTCCTCCGGGGGCATCTGTTGCCAGTATTCGCCGGTGAGCGCGGACTTTATTTCGGGGTAGTCGTGCCCGATGATCAGCAATCGCTGCAGGATCTTGGCTTTGGACTGTTGCAGGGTTTCTCTCTGGCTCTGCGCTATGGTCTGGTCGGGCATATCCCGGCAGCTCCAGATGCTGAAGGGCAGGGTTTGCTTCTCTTCCTCGATCTGCATGCGCTGGTTCGGGCTGACCCGAATCAGCATGCGCCCATCTTCCAGTTGCTGCAACAGCTCAACCGGCCCCGCGGCTAGCACCTGCTCGGGCTGGTAGGTGGACTGGTTGTTGTTGAGCGCCTGTTCGCGACTCTGGCTCGGTTCGCTCGCGCGGATGACCTTGCGCGTATGGCACACACCTATGGGCAGGCTGTGGTCAATGCAGTGCTTCACCATCTGCCGATAGCGCGGTTCGAATACATGCAGGGTGCGCGGTACACCGGGAAAGGAGACCGCTCCGGGAATGGGAAAGAGGGCAACGTCTGTCATCTGCTGGGGCACCTCTGCCGGGTTTGTGGCCTGTGCACAGGACATGCATGGCTTCTGGAAACTGTGTAAAAGGTACGCAACCGGGGCCGGTTCAGATGATCGCGCCTGCGCAGGGGCTGGCCTGGAAACAGGCCCTAGTTCAGAATCTCCACCATGCCACTGTCACCGTCCAGTCGCAGTCGGTCACCGGACTTGATCACCCGCGTACCCACACGGCTGTTCACCACGCAGGGCAGGCCGTATTCGCGGGCGATGACGGCCCCGTGGGACACGGCGCTGCCCAGGTCGGTGACCAGGCCCGCGATCATGCTGAAATAGGGCGTCCAGCCGATGTCGGTGATGGGGGTGACAAGGATCTCTCCCGGTTGCAGTTCTGCCGCTTCCGCCAGCGTGTGCGCCACCCTGGCGGTGCCCTCGACCACGCCACTGGACGCGGGGCGGCCTGCTATCTTGCCCTCGCCAGCATCCGTCACCTGTTCCTGCAGCGGTGTCGGCGCTCCCACGCTGATCTCAGGGAAATCGAAGCGCTGCTGGAAAGGCAGGGCAGCACGCCTTAACTCGGCTTGCCTGACCATGGCCGGGTCTTGGGAAGCCACGAAGCCGGGCAGTTCCTCGAAAGTGAAGAAATAGACCAGGTCTGCATCCGGCAGGGAACCCTCGCTAACCAGCAGTTCGCCGAGATGGGCGAAAGCCCGCTTGAAGCGGTGGGCCACGGTAACCAGGTGCGACTTGGTGTGCTCCCGCCGACGCACGGCATTGTGTGCCTTGGGCAGGATCCATTTCAGGCCGCGACTCAGGCCAACCACGTCCACACTGGCATGGTGTGCGCTGTGGGTGGTCGCGCCAGCCAGGCGTGCCCTGACGCCGGCCTGCATGCTCTGCACCAGTTGTTCCTGGTCTTCCGCCCAGGACGGGTCGCGCATGCACAACTCGCGATAGCCGCGGTGGCCGTGCGCTGCCAGGAACTGTTCGAACTGTTTGCCGGTTTCCGGCGCGTGGCGTAGCCAGTGCAGGGCCGCGGCGGTTTGCGCCTCGCAGAAGGAGGACCTGGCTTCCGGCAGGGAAGCGATATGGTCAACCAGCGCATCGAGCTGCAGCACCATTTCCGCGCTTTCCACCTCGGTGGCCCCGGCAAGCAGTCGCATCGCCTCCGCCTGCTCCTCGAGGGTGGCGTGATTCGAGCGTTTGGCCACCATGTTCTCGACGATGGCTGACAGAAAACCTGACAGGGAAGAGGACTGTATGTGCACCGCCATGGCGTGCTCATAGAACCACGCTTTCTCAGACAGTTGCGCCATCATGCTGCTGGCGTCGTCCAGGTGCGCGATGTGGAAGCCGGCTACCTCGGCGTCGAAGCGCTGCACAACTTTGGGTGCGCCGAGGGCGTAGCGCAACAGGCGCAGCGTGTTGATGACGCGTCGCCGGGTTGGCAGCGGCGGCAGGGCCTTGAGTTCAGGTACCGGGCGGCCGCAGAGCGTCTGGGCGGTCTGCTCCGGGGTGGAGCCGAGCACGCCGGCGCTCATCACGATGTTGCCGGTCAGGTTGAGGAACAGGTGACCGTACGCCCACGCCGTGACCTGCCAGTCCTTGTCAATGCGCTCACGGGTACCGACCGCCACCTGCATGTGTTGCAGGCCGTAGTCGATGCTCCAGCCGGTGAAGGAGCCGGTCAGCGGGCACACCGCCCCCGGCATCATCTCGCCGATGTTGCTGATGGTGAGCACGTCGTCCGGGCGCGGCAGGGTGGTGTCGCATTCGTTGAGGTCGGCGGGAAGGGTGGTGACGGGGCGTGCCTGCAGCCAGTAAAGCTCGCCGTCGGCGTCAATGGCCCACTCCAGGTCCAGCGGGTGGCCCTCGTGCACTTCGGCCTGGCGTGCCCCGCGGGCGATGCCGGCCAGGTCCTCCGCCGACAGCACCGCCGCCTCGCCTGCAAGTGACTGGTGTATCACCTTGTCCTGCCGGTCGAGGGCAAAATGGTCCGGGGTCGCCTCGCCGCTGACCAGGGCTTCGCCCAGGCCCGCCACCGCATCGATCACCAGCACATCGCGCCGGGCACTGACCGGGTCGGCGGTGAATGCCACCCCGGCGGCCCTGGCGTTTACCATGCGCTGTACGACAATGTTCATGGTGGCCGCGTCGCCCTCTTGCCGGCCGGCGTACTCCCGCGCACGCTCGCTGTAGAGGGAGGCAACGCACTGGTCGATGGCGCTGAGCAGGGCGTCGTAGCCCTGCACATCGAGTACGGTGTCGTATTGCCCGGCGAAGGAATCGTCTGCCCCGTCTTCCCCCTCGGCGGAGGAGCGCACCGCCACGGGATGCTTGCCAAGCGCTTCCCAGGCCTCGCGCAGTCCGTCCGGGTAGCGGCCGCGCTGGGCATGGCGAATGACAAAGGCCGGTGGCACGGCGAGGCCCATGCCGGTCAGGCGCGACAGGCCATAGGCTTTGCCGCCGACCGAGGTATCTGTCACCTCACTGAGTTGCAGTATGGCCGGTTCAGTGCGCTCCGGCGCACGGCGGGCTGTGTCTTTCATTCAGGCGATGTTCCCTGCCTCAGTATGCGGGTTTCAGGCGGCCTCACTTTTCACTTCGGGGTCGAACGTGATGGGCATGTGCTTGATGCCATTGACCAGGCTGCCGCGGGTGTACCTCACCGGGCCGGCAAACTTCGGGTTGCGCAGCCGCGGAATGATTTCTTCCATCATGATGCGCAGTTCCAGCCTGGCCAGGTGACTGCCCAGGCAGAAATGCTGGCCGATGCCGAAAGACCGGTGTTCCTTGTACAGGTTGGGCATGCGCTGGGCCCGGGTGACGTCAAATTTCATGGCATCGTCACCGAAGATGGATTCGTCGTGGTTGACGGTGTGATAGTGCATGATCAGCTTGTCGCCTTTCTTTAGCTGGTGGCCGCCGAGCTCAATATCTTCCATGACCGTGCGGCGCATCAGGATGAAGGCCGTGTTGTAGCGCAGCATTTCCTCGCAGGCGTCGGCAATCTTGTCCGGGTGGTCCACCAGGTACTGCAGCTGGTCGGGGTTCTCCATCAGCAGGCGCATGCCGTGGCTGGTGACGGTGCGGGTAGATTCATTGCCCGCCGCGATCAGCATCAGGAAGAACCAGACAAACTCGTCCTGGTTGAAGCCTTCCTCGCCCTGGGTGCCCTTGAGCAGGGCGCCGATAATGTCGTCCTTGGGGTTTTCCTCGTGCTGCGCCGCCAGTTTCATGGCGTACTCGATGACGTGGAAAGACGCCATTTCCGCGGCTTCCTTGTCGACGGCCATTTCCGGGTCGTCATTGAACATCATGGCGTTGGTCCAGTGGAAAAAGTCGTGGCGGTCCTCGCTGGGGATGCCGCACAGTTCCAGTATGGCCAGCAGCGGCAGCTCCGCGGCGACTTCTTCGACAAACTCGCACTCGCCGCGGCTGGCGACGCGGTCAATGATGTTCCTGGCGTGTTCGCGAAACCGCTCCTCGTAGGAGTCGATAGCCCGGGGGGTGAACACCGAGCGCACGATGGCGCGGTTTTTCAGGTGCCGTGGCGGATCCATGTTGATGGTCATGTGGCGCTGGATGGTGGCAAGCTCTTCCTCGCTGTATTCATCGGCGAGCACACTCTTGGCCTCGGATGAAAACAGTTGCGGGTTCTTGGAGATGAAATCGATTTCATCGCGCCCCGTCACCAGCCAGTAGGGTACGTCGCGTGTGGGATCGTCCATCCAGTGCACGGGCCCCGACTCGCGGATTTTCCTCAGCTCATCGTAGGGCATCCCCTCGGCATAGGTGTCTGGATCTATCAGGTTCTGGAAATTGGCAAATGGACATTGGCTCATGCTGGCGCCCTCCGGTAATTATTGCCCACACTATATACTAATAGTCATTAGTTCGACAAGCTGCAACGATCCAGGAGAGCGGTAAAGGGCAGGGTGTCTGCGACCCGTTGTCTGGCCTTGCCTCGCGTAAATCCAGAAGCCGTCCAGCGGTGGTGCTTGCCTGCCCGCGATCGTAATTTGCGGACGATATCGTCGGCATAACGAATGCTTATTCGAGCACTGTGTGCTCGCCGGCTGCAAAGGCTTCGCGGAGCCTGAATTTCTGGATCTTGCCTGAGCCTGTCAGCGGCCAGTCCGCTACCCTTATCCAGTAGGCAGGTGTCTTTTGCGGCGACAAGCGTTCACGAATGAAGGCTTTCAGCTCTGCTGCCGAGAGTGGCTGATCTGCACTGCTGCGAATAAAGCAGGCCACCTGCTCGCCCCACTTGTCGTCCGGTACTCCGACTACAGCTACCTCGTCTATCGCCTCGTGCTCCAGCAGGGCGTTTTCGATCTCCACGGGAAACAGGTTTTCACCGCCGCGAATGATCATCTCCTTCACCCGTCCGGTGATCTTCACGTAGCCACGTGCGTCCATCTGTCCGAGGTCGCCGGTATGCAGCCAGCCCTCGCTGTCGATGGCGGCAGCGGTAGCATCCGGGTTGTCGTTGTAGCCGAGCATGACGCTGTAGCCACGGGCGCAGATTTCGCCCTGCTGGCCGATAGGCATGACGCTGTTGGACGCCGGATCGCGGATTGACAGTTCCGTGTGGGCCACTGGCTGCCCGATAGTCTGGGTCAGGTCTTCCAGCGAGTCCTCATACCAGGCCTGGGTGAGCACCGGGGAGGTTTCGGTCTGGCCATAGACAATCTGTATGGGCGCCCCGAACACGGCCTTGGCATCGCGGCAAAGTTGCGGCGCGACCATGGCGCCGCCGGACATGATGCGCTCTGTGGAGGACACGTCCCGGCCCGAGCGCCGGACTTCTTCAATCAGTGCCACCAGCATGGTCGGCACGCCAAGAATGAACCGGGTGCGCTCGCGTTCAATCACCCGGGCAACCATGGCGGGCTCGAAGAGGGGCGCGAGCAGCATGGTCGCGCCGACTCCCAGTCCGCCCAGGACCAGGATGGCGCAGCCCGTGGTATGGAACAGTGGCATGTTGTGCACGAAGGCATCCCCCGGTTCCACGCCGGCGCGTTGCATCGTGTCGATACCGTTGCGCACCAGCCCGTGGTGGTGCAGCAGGGCGCCTTTGGGGAATCCCGTGGTGCCGGAAGTATATTGAATCTGTACAGGATCATGCGGGCTGGGGTCACGCAGCGCCCCCGTGTCTTCGCCGGCAAAGAGCGCGTCATGGTCAGACAGCAGGATGCGGTGCCGGATAGCGGGTATGTCATCGCAAACGGCATCGGCAATATCCTGCATCGGGTTGCCTCGGAACTCGGCGACATAGTAGATCGCCTCCGACCGGGACTGCTCGAGCACGTATTTGAGCTCGTTTTTCTGGTAGGCAGGGTTGACGGTCACCAGGATGACGCCGGCGAGGCCGCATGCCAGTTCGAGCAGCACCCACTCGGGCACGTTGTTCGCGTACACCGCGATACGGGCGCCTTCTGCGTGCCGACTGGCCAATGCGCGTGCGAGGCGCTCGGCATCAGCCGTGAGTTCGGCATACGTCCAGGTGCGGCTGATGTCACCGCTGTCGGTCAGTTCCTGCAGCGCGATATGGTCAGGCGCCCGGGCGGTGGATTCGCGCAGCATCTCGCCGATGGTCATGGCGGCAGGTTCGGCCTCGCCTTGCGCCGGAAAATATGACTCGGTCAGTTCTACCTCGTACATGGTGCACCTTCTGTTCTTAAAGTTATTGGAATCTGTACGCCGCTGGCGTCTGGCCCGGCTATCAACTGCTCAACAGGACTGCCTGCGCTTACGGCGATGATATCGGTACCTTTCGCTCCATACCTGCTGCCCTGGTAATCGTCATTCAGGTGAGGCTGTGTGCCCGGCACAGGTGTTTACTATAGTGCATCCAGCGCAGCGCCGGGTGCTGTGTTGGCGCCGATGGAACGCTGGACGAACGCTTCACTCGCTGAAGAAACGGCGCAGTTGTTGCCGCAAACGGCGGTTTTCCTCTGCCAGTGACTGCTGTTGTTTGAGCAGGTCGATAATCGTCGCCACGGCTATCCAGTCGATATCCAGGTCGCGCCGCAGGCGCAGGGCTTTATGTATCCAGCTCACATCGGTAGTGCGAAAGTGCCAACTGGCAACATCCCGCCCGGTGACCGGAGCGGCGATGTTGTACTCCACCACGCGCAGCACCACGGCCTCGTCAATCTCGTCGTATTCACACAGTTCCTGATAACTTACCTGCAGTTCCATAGCGTTCACCTCTCCCACTCTGCTCGGGGGTCGAAACGCGCCTCCCGGGAAAGCTGTTGCCACAGCTCGTCTGTCTTGTCGTTATGGTAGTCCGGCATCACCACCTTGAGAACCGCATAGAGGTCACCCCGGCCTGACTTGCCATGCAGGCCTCGCTCTTTCACACGCAGGCGCTGGCCAGACTGGCTGTGGGGCTTGATGGTCAGGTTGATCTTGCCCTCCAGGGTCGGCACCACCACCCTCGCGCCCAGGGCCGCCTCCCAGGGTGCCACCGGCACGGTGATAACCAGGTTGTGCCCCTCCACATCAAACAGGGGGTGCGGCACCAGCCGCACATGCAGATAGAGATCACCCGCCGGGGCGCTGCCATGGCCGGGTGTGCCCTGGCCTTTCAGGCGGATCCGTTCTCCCTCGGAGATGCCGACGGGAATCTTCACGTTCAGGGTTTTGTGTTCGTACTGCAACTGTCCGTCGACGCTGACCGGAATGCGGTAGCTGACCGGCTTGGAAATCTCTTGCACGGTTTCTTCCAGAAAAATCGGCACTTCGATTTCAATATCCTGGCCGCGCATCCCGGCGCCGCTCGTCTGGCTGCCTTGTGCCTGCCGGAAACCCCCGCCAAAGATGGAGGAGAAGAATTCAGAAAAGTCTTCCTCTGAGAAGCGACCGTTGTAGGCGCCGTAGGCATTGGACTCCCATCCGGGTGGTGGCTCGAAGCCCTCACCGGGACGGGCACCACCGTAGCGGCGCAGTTCATCGTATTCCGCGCGTCGCTCGGTGTCTTTCAGTACCTCGTAAGCTTCCGCTACTTCCTTGAACTTGTCCTCGGCCCCAGGATCAGGGTTGACGTCAGGGTGGTAGGTCCGCGCCAGTTTGCGGTAGGCGGTTTTGATTGCCTTGGCATCCGCTTGCGGATCGACGCCCAGTACCTGGTAATAATCCTTGAATTCCACGGGGAATCAGCTCTCCATCGATGGATAGGTCATAAGTACTTATATAGATGCGGATCGCGATATCTCAAGGGTATGGGCTTCGGTAGACCGCAGTAAACAGGCCGCGGTAGCGGGCCGGCGGCGCGATTTGGCATCGCCTGGAAGTGCGCCAGCCGATGCATCGCCCTTCGCGCCCGCTGATGCCAGTTTGCCAAACTCCCGGGTTTGGTCTAAACCAAGAGACTCATGGCGGATTGTCCAATTTGGAGGGACGCGCTGATGAAATGGATCAGACTGGCCGTGGTTGCGGCCGCCGTGGTGGCCCTGTCGGGCTGCAATATCGTTATCCGTGTCGGGGAGGGCGGCAGTGTGACCTGGAATGATGGTCGCAGCAGCTGCAGTGCCGGCGAAGAGTGCATCGTTGCCGTCACCGACTTCCTTTTTTCCGAAGTGTTTGTGGCCAGCGCCGACAGCGGTTTCGAGTTTGACGGCTGGCGCCGCCGGAGCCGCGGTCTCTGCGGCGGCTCATCCGGCCCCTGCGAACTCAGCACTGAAAACCTGCCCCGCAACGCGGCAATTCGACGGCTACTGCAGTCGGATGACGAAGACTTCTTCCTGGTGGCCGAGTTTAGCCCCAGCGCAGGCGGCGGTGGCGGCTCGGGGACCGGCAATGCCATGGCCTGCTTCAACCCGGAACTGCTCAGCCAGGGCACCCAGGCGAGCATTGAATATCGTGTCAGCACGCCCGGCGAGCCCGACCTGAATACAACCTGGGAGCAGGTGGTGGTTGGCCGGCGCAACTTCAATGGCCAGAGCGCCACCAGGATTGTGACCCAATTCGAGGTTTTTGTAGACGGGATTCGCGCGCAGGCGGAACTGTCCGCCTACGTACAGGTGAATCAATCGGCGAAACGGGTCAAACAACTGGGTACCGAGCTGGAAGCCAGTGCGCAGGGTGTCACGCTCACCACGGTGGTGACGCACACGCCGTATTCACTGTTCCGCTTTGATCTCACCCCCGGCGAGAGTTACCAGGACAATTACACCTCCGTGGTCGAACTCAACAGCCCGGCGTTTCCACCCGGCTTCAGCCAGCGACAGGAATTCCGCTTCCGCGACACCTACACCTACCTGGGGCAGGAAAGCGTCACGGTCCCGGCTGGCACCTACCGTGCCTGCCGCTGGGAGCTGGTGTCCAGGGGTGGCGGCGAGACTGTTACCACCGAGGTCTGGATCGATGTGAAGTCGGGCGTCACCATACGGGAAAGGGGCTCGGACGGTTCCGGGCTGGAGATGTTGCGGGGCAGTACGCTTAACGGCAGCAGAATCTAGGCATTCGCTGCGGCAACGCCCCGGTATTGGACGCGTACGTGCCCAAGCGGGGGCCGCTGCGGCTGGCTGTGAGCTGGAACCACCGCTGTGCGTCCCGGTCTTTTCATTTTTCAAACACCAGGACCCCATCCTCGATGGGTGCCCGGCCGATTGTTTTCCTTTCCCGTGTGTAGTTCTGGCAGTTGGTCCAGGGATCGCGGTCGCCCTGGGAGGGAAAACGGTGGGCCACGCGGTGGAAGTAGTTGGCACTGAAGTCGGTGAGAAAGGGGCGCTTTTCCATGCCCAGTTCTTCAGGGCGCAGTCGCGGCGTTACCTTGCGCAGCCCGTTACGCTGCATGTGTGATACCAGGCGGCAGAGGAACTCGGCCAGCAGGTCCGCACGCAGGGTCCAGGAAGAGTTGATATACCCGAAGATGTTTATCAGGTTTGGCACGTCGGAAAACATCATGCCCTTGTAAGTGTAACTGTCGGCCAGGTCGTGCGGCTTGCCATCGACAGAGAAGGCCACTTCGCCCGCCATAACCAGGTCAAGGCCGGTGGCGGTCACCACGATATCCGCGTCGAGGTGCGCGCCGGACTGCAATTTAATGCCGGTCTCGGTGAACTCCTCGATATGATCGGTGACCACATCTGCTTTGCCTTCACTGATCACTTTGAACAGGTCATTCTCCGGTACTGCGCAGAGACGCTGGTCCCAAGGGTTATAGTGGGGTGTGAAGTGCGTCTCCACGTCATAGCCCTCGGGTAGTTGCTTACGCGCGCCATCTATCAGGTAGCGTTTCATCCGCTGCGGCCAGATCCGGGTCAGCGTATAGATGAGCCACTGCATCTTCACGTTGAGCCAGCGTGTCATTCGATAGGCGGTCTGCGAGGGCAGTATTTTATCGAGTATGCGCCACACCGGATCATACTCGGACCGGTTGATCATGTAGGTCGGGGAGCGCTGCAACATGGTGACCCTGGCGGCAGTTTCGGCCATCGCGGGTACCACGGTTACCGCTGTTGCCCCGGAACCGATCACCACCACCTTTTTGCCGCTGTAATCCAGGTCCTCGGGCCAGAATTGAGGGTGCACAACCTGTCCGCGGAAACGATCGATGTTGGCGAACTCCGGGGTGTAACCCTGTTTGTAGCTATAGTACCCGGCGCACATGTACAGGATGTTGCCGCGAAACAGGTGAGACTCCCCATCCGCCGTCACTGCGGTCACGGTCCAGCAGGCGTCATTGCTTGACCATTCGGCGCTGACTACCCGGTGCCCGAAACGGATATGCGGTTCAATATCGTTCTCGGCCGCGGTCTCCTGAACGTAGTGGCGAATCGATGGCCCGTCGGCGAGAACCTTGCCTCCGCGCCAGGGCTTGAATTTGTAACCCAGGGTGAACATGTCACTGTCAGAACGGATGCCCGGGTAGCGGAAAATATCCCAGGTGCCGCCGATGGATTCCCTGCTCTCGAGAATGGTGTAGCGGGTATCGGGCAGGTTGGCCTGCAGTTGCCGTGCTGCGCCTATTCCGGAAAGCCCGGCACCGATTATCAGTACGTCGTTTATGTCAGGTTGCATTGGCTTCTGCGCTCGTGGTTGGTGCCTGGGCCGCGGGAATGCGGTTCAGTTCGAGATCATTTGGCGGGTTGTGCACACACCAGGTCCCGGCTGGATGATAGATGTAGGCGACACAGGCGTTGCAGTTGTCACAGCCTGACTCAGTCAATTCCCCGCTGCGGAATTTGTTGACCAGGGCTGGATCATGAATCAGTGCACGGGCCATCACCACGCAGTCGAAGCCCTCGGCCACCAGTTGTTCGGCATTGGCGAGGGACTTGGCGCCGCCCACATAGGCCAGGGGTATCTGCACTGCAGCGCGGATGCGGCGGGAGTTTTCCAGAAAGTACAGCTCCCGGAAGGTGACCTTGCGCTCGCTGGAGGCGGCGGCCTTCATCATCAGCGCCGTCAGCCGCTCACCCTGGGATTTCAGCACCCGGCTGATGGCTTCACGGTTCATATTGCTGCCAAACATGTACCAGGTGGACTCGACATTGCGACCGCCGGAAAGCACCAGCATGTTCGCGCCGGCCCGCTCCAGCGCTTGCGCGGTGATAATGGAGTCTTCTACCTGGGTGCCGCGGCTGATGCCATCCGCCACACTGATTTTTGCCAGCACCGCCAGGTCATCGCCCACCGCCTGCCTGACGGCGGCCAGTACGCGAGCCGGAAAGCGCACGCGGTTTTCCGCGCTGCCGCCATATTCATCACTGCGCTTGTTGCTCAGTGGGGATATGAACTGGTTCAGCAGGTAGCCATGTCCCATGTGCAGTTCAATAGCGTCAAAGCCGGCCTCTCGGCAGAGTTGTGCCGCACGCACAAACTCGTTGATAACGCGGGTCATGTCCTCTTCATTCATTGCGCGGCTGAAAAAGTTGCCCTTCAGGGCCCCTGCCGCATTGAAGCCACCGGAGGAACTGATGGTCCGTCCCTTGACTTTCATGCCCGTCACGAATGATCCGCCATGGGTAAGCTGGGCGGAGATAGCACCGCCCTCTTCATGCACGGCGTCGGTGAGAACCTTGAGGTCGGGCAGTGCCTCCTCGCGCATCCATATCTGGTTGGGCAGTGTGCGCCCCTCGGGGGCGACTGACATGTAGGCGACCGTCGTCATTCCCACGCCCCCGGCGGCAAGCTCGCGGTGATGCCTGACCAGCGCCCTGGTGGGTTTGCCATCTATGCACATGGCTTCGTTGGCGCCGGACTTCACAAAGCGATTGCGCAGGGTGATTGGGCCGATAGTTACTGCATCAAAAGGATTCGGGGCAGCAGTCATGGGCAGGGCTTCCATCTGGTCAGGTTCAATACCGGGATAATAGCAATCTGCCTACCCGGCGAGTGAGTCTTTCGCCGAGCGGGAACCTCACGGTTCAACAATGCAGGCGAAACGAGGCCTGTCCGGCCGCGATGCGGAACATGCCCGGCGCACCTGCGCGCGGGCCCGGGCCAGGTGTGCATCAAAGCCGGAAATCGCTGATCTGGATTTCCGTACCCGCATCGGCGTAGTCGCCCGCCGCACGGCCGGCACGGAATTCCCCCCAATTGATCGGCCGGTAGTGTGGCGCGGCACCTTGCAGGGCGCCAGGCAGCGGCGCGTATACGGTATCGTATCCGGGATTGAGAAAGAACGGTGCGCTGTAACGCGAATGCGCGGCATTGGCCAGGACACGGTGCAGCGGCGCCCGGTAGCGATCATTGGACCAGACCTGGACAATATCCCCGATGTTGATGATCAGTGCGCCGGGCTCCGCCAGCACCGTGTGCCATTGCCCTGCTCGAAAAAACTGCAGCCCGGGCTGGGCATCAGGTAGCAGCACCGTGAGCGCCCCGGCGTCCGTGTGGTGGCTGATGCCCAGGTGCCGGTCCGGTTCACCACAGGGCGGATAATAATTCAGGCGAAGGAAGCTGGAGTGGCCCTCGCCAAATTCGCTCTCCAGTTTTCCCCTCGGCACACCCAGGCATTCACCAATGTCGGCCAGCAGGGTCAGGGCCAGGGCCTGGTTGGCGGCAAAGTGCGCCTCCATGGTTGCCCTGAAACCGGGAAGCTGCGCCGGCCAGCGCGTCTGCGCGCCGCTGAAGGGGCCCTGCGCAGACGCGGGCCCGATATCGAGAATCTGTTTCCAGTCGCGCACATTCTTGGTGAGCTCCCGGTCGTAAAACCCCCAGGGGTTGGCGGCCGTGCGCTCGATGTCCAATTTATCCTGGTGGGGCAGCGCGAAGAACTGCTGCATGCCGGACAGCACGCTGCGGCAAAGCTGGGCTCCCAGAGGGTGATTGCTGAGCTGAAAGCAACCCCATTCCCGGCAGGCGGCGTCCAGCGTGTCCAGCCAGCCGGTCTCTCCGCGCCGGGTGAAATCGAGTGTGGGCACCGCCTGTGATTGCATTGTTCGTCTCCCGACGCATTGACGCAGGGCTAGCATTATAGAAGCAGGTGGACACGAGTGGGAGCCAGTCAGACCCTGCTATGATGATGGCATGAATCAGCAAGCATCAACGCCGGGCGGGCCCGATCCGTCGCCGGCAGAACGCCGTGGGCTGGAGCTGGGCAGTGTGTTCGGTATTCGCATCTGCCTGGACTCCAGCCTGATCCTGATCTTCGCACTTATTGTCTACCTGTTGGGCGCGAACGTGTTTCCCGGTTGGCACCCGGAGTGGCCCGGCGTCACGACGTGGACGACGGCCGCCATCGCCGGCGTGATGTTCTGCGTCTCGGTGCTGGCCCATGAACTGGCGCACTCACTGGTGTCCCTTGGCTTCGGTGTGCAGGTCAAGCGTATCACCCTGTTCCTGTTCGGAGGCCTGGCGGAGATCGAGGAGGAGCCGCCGACGCCGCGGGCGGAGTTCCTGATTGCCATTGCCGGTCCCCTGACCAGCCTGTTTATCGGTGTTGTCTGCATCCAGGTCGCGACCGCTTCCGCGGGCGTGGAGCTGGTGGAATTGCTTGCCCAGGGACAGGAAGAGGCCCTGGCTGAACTGTCGCCATTGGCAACCCTGTGCCTGTGGCTGGGGCCGTTCAATATTGTCCTCGGGCTTTTCAACATGGTTCCGGGTTTCCCCCTCGACGGCGGGCGGGTGCTGCGCGCCCTGCTGTGGTGGCTCTCTGGCGACCAGCGTCAGGCCACCCGTATCGCCTCGGCCAGCGGGCGCATCTTTGGCTGGATGCTGATGCTGCTGGGGGTGATGCAGGCGGTTTCAGGGGCGGTCATGCAGGGTCTGTGGCTGGTGCTGATTGGCTGGTTCCTGTCTCATGCCGCCTCCAGCAGTTATAGCCAGATCGTTATCCGCGACCTGCTGCGCGGGGTGACTGCCCGGCAACTGATGCGCACTCACTTTGAGACCGTGTCACCGCAGACCCGGGTCAGCGCGTTCATCGATGACTACCTGCTGCAGAGCGCGCAGCTGCTGTGGCCGGTAGTGGAGGGCGAGCAACTGGTTGGCCTGCTCACACTGGAAGAGGTGCGCAAGGTGCCGGAGGATGACAGGAGTGTGGTGACCGTGGGCCAGGTGATGCATACGCAGCTCGGTCGCTACACACTGGCCCCGGATAGCGATGCCCAGAAAACCCTGGCAGCCCTGTCTCAGCACGACTCGCCCATGGCCGTGGTGGAGGGCGGCCGCGTGTTGGGGCTGCTGTCCCAGGTCGACGTCGTCAAGTGGATGCGCCTGCACGATCTTTAAGCCACCGGCAGCAGCTGGTTGAAACCTGACGCGCCGGCTTGGCGTTGGCGGCACTGGCGCCCGCGACGGGCAAAGCGCTCCGCGGTTCAGGTCGCCTGCGGGCTGACCATCACCCCGGGGCGAGCATCCGTTGCCTTGCTGCCGTCGAAGGTCGGCACACCGTTCACCAGGGTCAGGCGCATTGGCGCCGGTTGCCGGGTCCAGCGCCAGGTATGGCCACCCTTTCCATCGGGTACATCGTAGACCCGTTCCATCTCCCTGGACTCGATCTCGTCGAGATTGAACACGGCAATGTCCGCGCGCTTGCCTACCGCGATTTCACCCCGGTCCGGCAGTGAGAAGTGCCGGGCCAGTTTGCCGGTCATGGAGTGGATCGCCTCCTCGATGCTGATCCTGCCGGTATCGCGCACCCAGTAGGTCAGCAGCTTCACGTTCTCCCCGCCGCCACACAGCATCTGCCCATGTGCTCCGCAATCATTGATGTTGCCCGCGGCGAGGGGGTCACGAATCAGGGCTTCCACCACGTCTTCGGTAATGGCGAAAGGCGGCATGGTCACAGTGGATTCAAGACCGTTGGCCAGCAGCCACTCCGCCATCGCATCGGACGGGTGCTGCGCGCCGATCTGCTGCTGGTACTCACCCAGCGTGGTGTGGGTGGGCCCGACCCCATTGTCACTGTTCAATAATTGCAGATTCTCTGCGCGTCCCTGCGGGAACGGGGAGAACTCGAAGGTTTCCTCGTCCCAGGACTTGCGCGCCCGCGCGCGCCAATCCGGGTCGCGCAGGATGCGGGCCTTGGCCTCGTCGCCCTCGGCCACCACGACCTCGTGCCACACATAGTCATTGGACTGGGCAAAAATCAGCGAGTTTTGCACGCTGAGCGTGGACGTGATCGGGATATGTGCAAAGCCTGTCCAAAAGTCCTTGCCCTGCTCCTTGAGCTGGTTATGCAGTTCCACCAGCGGCGCCTGTATACCCATCAGGTCGCGCTGGAATTCGAGTGTGGGTACGCCCCCCCATTGCACACGTACATCGAGTCCCTCCGACAGGCGCGCGAGGCGCTGCAGCGAGTCGGCGGCGGTCATGTTGCGGAAGGTATCGAGAATGATTTGCAAACTGCAGCCGGGATAGCGGTCGAGCACTTCCATCAGTGCGCGGAACTCGGCATCGTCGGCCTTCAGGCTCGGTACCGGGCGGTCTTCGCCGTCGTGGTCCATGAGGTTGGATGACATGCCCATGGCGCCGGCCTGCATGGCCTCGTCCAGCATCCGGGCCATGTGCTCGATCTCCGCCGGCGTAGCAGCGCGATCCCAGGCCTCCAGTCCCATCGCCGCCAGGCGCAGGGCGATATGTCCGCAGTACACGCCGTAGTTCAGCGGCACCTTGCAGTTGGCGACCATCGAATCCTTGTACTCCGGCCAGCTGCGCCAGTTCCAGGGCAGCGACTCGATAAAAGGTGCTTCGGGTATGTCTTCGAAAAAGGAAAAGATCTTCACCACCTCGCGGCGGGCTGCCTCGTCGTCGGAAATCGGGGCGGTAGCGAAACCGCAGTTGCCCATCACCTGCGTGGTGGCGCCGTAACCGGGTAGCGGGTCGAGCCGGTCATCCCACCACATGGCTCCGTCGTAATGGGTATGCGATTCGATAAAGCCGGGCGCCACGTAGCAGCCACTGGCGTCGTAGACCTGTTCGCCCTCGGCCGTGAGCTCGTCGCCGATTTCAGCGATCAAACCGTCGCGCAGGCGCAGGTCGGCCCTGTAGACCGGGGCGCCGGTGCCATCGACCACGGTGCCGTTCTTGATAAGGAGGTTATCTGACTGGCTCATGTTGCGGATCCTCTGGTTGGTTGGGCAGGTCACCAATTTACCTCTGTCGCCGGGCGCACTAGTATTAGTATCACACCGAATACTTGGACGATCTTGCCAACATGAGTCACCAGCGGGAAACCGCGAACACCCTCTACAGGGCCCTGTTGGGCGAAGCGGTCAGTGCCCCTGACCTGGACCGGGCCAGGGCCTGGTTCGGGCGCCAGGGAACGCCGCTGGATGACAGGAGTTTCGCCGCATACATGCACGCCCTGCAGGACGGCCTGGACGCCGACAGCCCACTCGCAGCGCTGGTGCCAAAGTGGCGCCGGGCCTACCGTGACAGGGTGGGTTTCGACGAGCGCTCGGCCGCCAGTTTCTTGCAGGATTACACCAGTCACCTTGATCCAAACCTGCTGTTCCAGGCCACCATTACCGCCGGTTTCGCACGCTGGGACCAGCGGCGACTCGAGCAGGGGTTCGCCTACGGCAGCCAGAGCGAGCAGGCGTGGAGCCTGCTTTGCGTTGACGGGGGCGGCGCGCGCCTGCGCGCGGGCGGCCGTGACCTGGCCCTGGCCACCGGCCAGGTACTGCTGGTGGAGCCGGGGGCCCTCTACAGCCTGCACCCCCTGCACGGTCATCGACACTGGGCCTACCACTGGGTGGTATTCCACCCGGACTCGCGCTGGCGCGACTGGTTGCGCTGGCCGCACTTTGCCACCCACGTGAGTCATCTGCGCCTGCCCGCAGAGGCACAGGATACGGTGATCAGGTTGTTCCGTGAACTCGATGACAGCCTGCGCTCCAGTCGGGACATGGCAATGGAGTTGTCACACAATCTGCTCGAACAAGTGATATTGCGCTGTCGCGCACAACTGCCCCCTGGGTTCCAGCTTCATCTCGACCCCCGTGTCGAGCGCGCCAGGGCCTATATCGAAGGCCACTATCATCAGCCCTTTACCCTGGCGACCGTGGCCAGTGCCGCCAGCATGTCTGCGTCCCGGCTGGCAAGCCTGTTCAAGGCGCAGTGTGGGCTGAGTGTTATGGGGTACCGCGACGAACTGCGCATGGTGCGGGCGGCGCAGTTGCTGCGTAACCATGCCATGGGCATTGCCGCGGTTGGCGAAGCCGTGGGCTATCCCGACCCGGCGTATTTTTCGCGCACCTTCAGCCGTCACGTTGGTGTGTCACCCAGGGAGTACCGACGCCAGGGCTGAGTTACCCGGCGAACAGGCGCGCCGATCGTGGGCGCGAGGTGCAGTGTGATGGGGCGCTGCCTGGTCGTCTGCCCTATATCTCGTTCGGTACGTTGTAGGCCTGCTGGTAGCGGCGAAACAGTGGCCGGTCCCTGCTGCGCTGCTCATCCACTGTGTATCGGTGCTTGCCGAACTGCCCCTGGGGCTTGGCTTTCAGGTAGGCAAGCATCCTCTCTCTTGCCACCGCGGTCAGTGTGAGCTGGAAGTGGCGGTAAATGGCCTCGATACACTCCATGGGTGTGTCCATCAAGTCCTGGTACCGTGAGTCGATAATGCTGGCTTCCGGCACCAGGCCAGCCTCACGCTGCGCCATGACATGCTCCAGCCGCTGTGCCGTGGCCTCACCCATAATGATGTTTTCGAACAGCGCCGCATTGAATGGCTGGTCGCTGCGCATGCTGTACAGCGTGCCCATCAGGCTGGTGGTGGAGGCCATGCACTTGATGGGGTCGCGGTGTGTCTGCACGATACGGGCGTCGGGGTAGACCTCGAGCAGTGTATCGAGGTGTACCTGGTGTTCCGGCGCTTTCAGCAGCCAGCGTTGGCGCGGGTTCTTCCATTGCAGGATCTGCAGGATGGTCTTGTGGTACTGGTAAACCGGCAGATAGTCGGCCCCGGCGCACCATTGGCTGTAGCCCGGTGTTTGATGCAGCGCGGCGATCTGGTCGCTGATGAAGGTGCCCACCATGAGCTGACCGCATTCGGATGGAATTCTGCCGCCCATCTCGTGCATGCTGGCGAACGCCGGTGCCACCCGGTTCCATTGTGTTGCCAGTTGGTGCGCCCGCTCTATGCGGGGGTCGTTGTGGTAGCTCGACTGCTCGGGCGGCGGGCACGGCATCATCGCCTCCCAGGTCAGCGGCACGCCCACATCCGGGTCTTGCGCGAGCAGTTCAAACAGGATCGAGGTGCCCGAGCGCGGCAGGCCGGTTATGACCATGGGCGCCTCGATCTTCTCTTCGAGAATCTCCGGGTGCCGTTTGAGCGTGTCGGTAACCTGCAGCCGGGTGACCAGCCAGAGCAGCACATCATTCCTCGCCATCAGCCGACCCATCAGCGTGAGCTGCGCCTCGTCCTCCAGCGCTTTTATCAACACTCGGAACGGTTCCAGCCAGCTTGTGCCGCCAAAGTCGGACAGGCCGGTCATCCGGCGGGCGTGGCTGACCAGGGAGTCCTCGTCCAGGGGTACTACCGCGGCAAGATTGAAATAGCTGCCCTCGGTGTTGACGGTAGCCAGCCAGTCCGGCTGCGGAGGCGCTGTCCAGACAGGAGGAGATGATTGGCTCATGACTATACTCTCGTTCGCTGCAGGCGGGTGCCCGGATTGCCTAGTAAGGGAAGCGTTTCAGAACGCCAGTGCGGCGTGCCTGTAACTGTGCTTTACGCTGTTGTGGCGTCAGCTTGCGAACCGAGTCGCCAAGGATCGAGCGCAGCTCGGTAGCGGCTACGCGCTGGCACTGCGGCTGCGGGTAGTGCGTGGCATTGATCCAGCGCACGGCGATGTAACCTTCTCCGTGGCCGGAGGGGTCCAGCCAGTTGGGCACCCCGGGGTCATCGTGTGCGACCACGAGTATCAGCTCACCATTGTCTTCCAATTGCGCATGGTGGCAGTTGGTACTGCACAGGCGATAGCGGTAGTCCATGGACTCCCACCAGTAGTTGCCGAACTCCACCGCCCAGTAGCTGGCCTCCGGCGGGGTGACGCGTATTACCAGCGCTTCATCTTCCGCCACCTGCCAGAAGCAGATCAGCGGCTCGCCTCCCGGTGTCGCATCAATGGCGTTGTCGTCGAGCTGCCGGTAGGACACGAACTCGCCGGGGCGCGCTTTCCAGCGTTGCAGCATGTCTGTCCAGTAGCCGGTGGATTCCCTCACCCACCTCGCCGTATCGGCCAGGCCCTGCTGAAGCTGTTCCGGGGTCAGCATCGGATCGTGTTCAGTCTCGCTGAGGCAATCGATGCGCGCTGTCATGGGTTCCTCGTTCTCCCAGTCGGCAAAGAACTGGCGAAAAGTCACCCGCCAGGCGCCCGGGGTGGTCTTGATGAAGTTGCCGGGTTGTTCTTCCGGCCCGATGAGGATTTCAAACGAGCCGTCCTCCTCTGTCTCTATGTCGCTGTCGATCAGGTTGCCGATCACCCGGCCGCCCCAGGGTGTATCACCGTCCTCCAGCACCGTTACGGCGAAATAGCGCGCGCTGCCACGGCGGCCAGACACGCGGTAGGTGTGCGTGCCGTTGATCGGCGCGCCAACATACAGTGCATCGGTGTTGTCGCCGCCCTGTTTCCGCAGGGGGTCGAAATAGTGCAGGAGCTCGGGAAAGGCGGGGTCGTTGTTTTCCAGCTGGAACTGCATTCCCAGGGCGATGTTCCTGGCCAGAAGCCTGAAGCCCTTGGCGCGGTCGATATCCCGGCTGGGTGCGCCGTCACGGAATACCAGTTCGCCGGCCTGTTTTAGCTGCTCGCAGAAATCGGCCCAGCTGGCTCTGAGTTCCGCATCGTGAGGGTTGTCACCGAACATATAACAGGCTCCTGCCACGTAAACCGTTTCAGTCTATCGCTACAGGATAGTCCAGAAGTGTCGTCCGAACCCGCGGAATGCGCCAGCCGGTTGTTACAGCGCGCTCGGGCATTATTGGCTGCCCATCCCGGATGGGTCGGCGACACATGCCGGCTACGGGCGCCTGGGCCCGCGTCAGTCTGCGGTGGCGGCTTTGACCTCTTCAATAATCGGCTTCCAGAAGCCCGCGGGAGTGGCATAGGGTGTGTAGAGACTCAGTCGGTCAGGCATTGAGCCGTACTTCTCGGCCAGCCGGGTGGCAACATTCTGCGGTTCGTCGTAAATACAGAAGGCCTCGAAAAACTTGTCGTCAATGAGGTCCGCCAATTGGTCCCACTTACCTTCCTTGGTCAACCGGTTCGCCTCTGGCTGCAGGTCCTCATAGCCGATCGCAGCCATGGGGGGTATGTAGGCCGGTGTGGAGGCATAGAATCCAAGCAGGCCCTTGATACTGGCCTTGGCGGCCTGCATGGCGGCTTCGTCCTCACCGGTGGCGATCATCGCGCCCAGCGAAATGATGAAATCGGATTCGGTCTTGTCGGCTTTTGCCAGCCCTTTTTTCACGGCGGGCAGGGCATGCTGCTCGATGAAGGTCTGGTTGTTGAAGGGATGCATGATGATTCCGTCGGCCACTTCGCCCGCCACCTCGGTCATTTTCGGACCCAGTGCGCCCAGCAGGACAGGCGGCTTGCCGTAGGGGTTTTCGCCCGCGTTGAACATGGGCGTCATCAGCGTGTGACGGGTAAACTCGCCTTGAAAATCCAGCCGCTTGCCGTCCTGCCAGCAATCGAAGAATGCCTTGATGGCCAGGATGTGCTCGCGCATTCGGGCAGCCGGGCGCGAGAATTCACAGCCGAAGCGGTTTTCAATATGCGTCTTTATCTGTGAACCCAGGCCGAGGAGGAACTTGCCCTTGCTGAATTTCTGCAGGTCCCAGGCCTGGTAGGCGAGATGGGACGGGTTGCGCGGGAAGGCAACGGCTATGCCGGTGGCGATGTCCAGTTGCGGCGCATGCTCGGAAGCGAGTAACAGCGGAAAGAACGGGTCGGTGTTCCCCTCGAGGGTATACACCCCGTCGAATCCTTCAGCTGCCAGGCGCCGGGCCTCTTCGGCTGCGTTCTCTACGGTGGCGTAAAACGGTGCGTCAATGCTTAACATGGGCAGGTTTCCCTAGTTGTTTTCAACAGTATCGTCGGTGACGTTGCGGTTGCACTCAAACCAGCCCGGGCTCACCACGCCCTCGTGCTCGCCATGGAACCGGCACTGTACCAGCGAACGCCGATATTCCGTTCGCCTGGGGCTGGCAAACGTGTGGGTAATATCGATTTCCGTCCCCGTTACCGGGATAAGATCTGCGCTGATCACCGTGTCGTTTTCACAGCTTAGCGAGATTTTCCCCTGCACGGCCTGCTCCGGAGCGCCAGCATTGTAGTCCACTTGGAAGTCCACGTCGGTGAGGTTGAGCATTTCGCCGTCGGCCCCCTTGAAGTAGCCCATCTTGATGGGGGGCCACTCGGGAATCCTGACCACGGTCGCCTGCAGGCTGAAATCCTCGTTGTTGATAACCAGGAAGGACCACTCCATGTCCCAGGGTCTCGGCCCCCAGGAGTGATCGCGTTCGCCGCGCACCTGGCAGGTTTGCGCGTGACCATCAATAGTGGCCGCGCACTCAGCTTTGATGGGCTGTTCATAGCGGTTGGTCGAATAGCCCTGGGCGCTGTGGCTCTCGACTTCACCCGCACCCCTGGAGTGGGGCGGCGCGACAGCTTCCAGTGTCAGGTTCAGGGCTACCGGCAGGACCATGCCCAGGCGCTGGCCACTGATCACCCTGGCAAAACCGCTGACGTCCAGGGTGCCGTTCAGCAGCGGCTCCCCGGGGGTGTAACTGAACTCCAGGCCCCAGCCCTCATAGTTAAAGGCCTTGCCTGTGCTGTCCAGCTGCAGGGCCGATAGTGGCAGGCGATATTCCTCAATCATCAACCATTCCTGGTTGTGATAGACGAACAACCAGAACAGCACCCGATTTTGTCCCGGATGCCAGCCAACCCTGCAGTGGCCGGCGAAGGTGGCGTCTTCGCTGTACCAGTCGAAGAAATAGGACTCGTTCCAGTCCGCGTGATCCGGGCTGAAGGGATGCGTGTATTCGTCCTCGGCGACAATACCAAACTGACTGATGTCAAAGGATGGGCTCATGATCTTGTACTCCCGGGTTTGATGCCTGCGCTATAGCTGGCGTTGCCCGCCGGATTTGGTTCGGCCTTGCCGACCGGGTTCCGGTTCGAGCGGGTAACGGGTCGAGGCAATGGGCTGCGCTCCCATGCCTCTCTCTGCGTGTCTTGCATTGCTTACTATACGATCGGATAGCGTATAGACTATACGGTCGCATAGTCGTGTATAAGGGTCAAGACGCATGCTTTTCCTAACGGTTCAGGTGAGCGACCTGGCGACGGAAAAGTGAAACGGGCAGCGCTATTGCAGGGGACAGGTGTTGTGAACAGTGATAAAACTTGCCGCCGGACTGCCATCCTCGAGGCCGCGGCAGAACTTTTTGGCCAGGTGGGGTTCGAGGGTGCGTCAATGACAGCCGTGGCCAGCGCCGCAGGTGAGAAAAAGACCCTCGTGCAGTATCACTTCCGATACAAACACCAGTTATGGGAAGAGACGGTGGCCCATGTCTGGCGGCAACGCGATGAGGCCTTACCGAAGTATGTGAAGACGGCGTTGGAGGACATCTCCGCGCTGGAGACCATGGAAGACTTGTGTCGGTACATCCTGGAGTTCACCTTCGCCAACCCTACCTGGGTGAAGATCATGTTCCAGGAGGCCTCCACCCCGGGGCCGAGACTGGACTGGATGGTGGAGCAATTTTTTACCAGGGACTTTGCTGGTGGAAAAGCGGTGGTGGAGATGGCCCAGGCCCGCGGGGTATTGCCCGAGGTGGACCCGATGCACCTGTTGTACACACTGTCGGGCGCCCTGATTTACCTGGTGAATGTGGCGCCCATCATCGAGCGCGTGACAGGGCAGCACGCTGCCGATGAGGTCTTCATAGAGCATTATGTCGCGACATTGCTGCAGATTTTGTCAGGCGTGAAGTCGACGCGAGGCGGGTAGTGCAGTGTCTTGGGACCCGAGCGGCAGCCTGCTCGCCGCGGCAGTAACTACGAAATTGGCCTGAGTCTTCGAGGGTGGAGAATCAGGGATATGTAAAGGGAGGGTTGTGGTGAATAAGGTGGTGAAAGAGAGCGCGAGTCATGCGGGAGTGACGCTGGTCACTGGAGGCGCCAGCGGTATGGGCCTGCTGCTGACGAAAAAGCTGGCGGCGCGGGGTGACAAGATCGCCGTGGCCGACGTCAATCCGCTGCCTGCGGATGATGCCATCGCCTCCAACCCAGGCGTCACTGCCTTCATTTGCGATATGTCAGATACCGCCGCAGTCGAGAACATGGTGGCGGAGATATCCAGCCGTCTCGGGGAGGTCACCCGGCTGATTCACTGCGCCGCTATCATGCCCGCAGGGGACCTGAGCGAGATGGAGGCGACACAGACCAACCGGGTGATGGCCATTAATTACATGGGAACGGTGAATATCACCAGGACGGTACTGCCGGGCATGCTGGCGCGAGACGCGGGTGCCATTGCCGTGATCGGCTCAATGGCGGGCAGCGTGTTGACCCACGGCATGGGTGCTTACTGTGCGTCGAAGGCGGCCACGAACACCTATATGGAAGTGCTGCAGGAAGAGAACAGGCACAACAAGGTGCAGATTCTGCTGATCTGCCCGCCGATGGTAAATACGCCACTGGTAGACCAGGCACTGGACGGCGGACCCAAGAGTCTTGGCCTGGCAAAGTCGACAAATCGCATGGCGTCACCGGAATCCATAGTCGATGCAATCCTGGGTGGACTGGAAAACGGCGCCTCCACGGTACGGCCCGGCGAGGCCGGCTTCATGATGTGGCTGCGTCGCTTTTCGCCCGCTTTGCTGTGGTGGATCATGCGCAAGGCGAATGCGCGCTAGGGCGCTGGCAGCGGTCGCGCTTGCGCCAGCAGAATTATTTTCTCGCCCGCTGTAACTTTTTGCCGGGCTGTTGCGAATTGGGTAGTACACCCACAACAGCAGGACGGCGCACCATGTTCAAGAAACATTTTCTGGCTCTTACACTCACCCTGGCCGGTACCCAGGCTATGGCCCAGCAGGGTATCGAGTATGAGGTTTCCATTACCAATCTGTCTCCCGGCCAGTCATTTACCCCGCAACTGGTGGTGACGCACCCCGGTAATGTCAGGCTTTTCCGTATTGGCAACCCGGCCCGGGAAACGCTGGAGATACTCGCCGAGGGCGGTGACACCGGGCCGCTGGCGGAGCGCCTGGCACCTTCGGCGGATGAGGTGAAGACAGTGGACGGGTTGCTGGGCCCGGGCCAGACCGTCACCACCACCATCAATGCGACTGACGCGCGCCACTTCCTGAGTATCGCGGCCATGATGATTCCGACCAACGATACCTTCATGGCGCTGAACCGGGCCCGGCTGCCGGTCGCGGGCACGGCGACCTTTACGGTGCCTGCCTACGATGCCGGTACCGAAGCGAACGACCAGGACTGCGCCAATATCCCGGGACCCACCTGTGGCGGCGTTGGTTATGTCGGTGCACCCGCTGAGGGTGACGAGGGCTTTGTCCACGTCAGCAACGGCATGCACGACCTGGGCGGCGATACGCTGTCGCCTGCATTATATGATTGGCGGAACCCGGTTGCCCGAATCAGTGTCAGACGCATGAGATAAGCAGATAATGGCCCGGCGGCCACCAGTGGGTGGCTGCCAGCCCGGGAAGCATGCCGACACCTGAACAGCGAGACTATGCCGCAGACGACGTACGTTGGGGGGTACTTATGTCCAGCGCACAGGCAGGTAACGAGGCGGATTACCGCCAGTTACTGTCAGAGCTTTCTACTGTGGTGAATCGCTACCTGGTTTCCCGGTTCGGCGGCTATGAGTTTACCGAGGACTGTGTGCAGGAGGTGCTGATCGCAGTCCATGAGGCACGACATACCTATGACCCGCGCAAGCAGTTCAGACCCTGGTTATTTGCCATTGTCCGGCATAAAACCATCGACGCCATCCGCAGGCAGAAAGCCCGTGAGAATCAGCAGGCGCAGCATTGTCTGGCCGAAGAGCCCAGCGTCAGCGACGCGTCCCTGTATGCAGAGGTCAGCGGAGGGCGCCTGATCGCTGCGTTGTCGCCGGCACATCGGGAGGCAATTACACTCACCAAGATCCTGGGTTATACGGCGGCGGAAGCCGCATCCAGGCTCGAAATATCGGAGAGCGCGATGAAAGTGCGTATACATCGCGCGATCGCCAGGTTGCGCAAATTAATGGAGAAGGAAGCGCTGTGAACGAGCGAGACATGCTCATTGATAGATTGGCAGATGATCTGCAGCCGGTCCGTAGCGTCGGCCCCCGCCTGGGTCGCGGTACGCTGTTGTGGCTCACCCTCAGCGCCGTTTATGTCGCAGTAATGACAGCCTTGATCGGGCCGCTGCGGCCCGGGGCGATGGAACAGCTGGTCACGCACCCGCGTTTTCTGGCTGAATGCCTGGCCGGGGTGCTGGCCATCGCGGTGCTTGCACGGGTGGGTTTTCGCTCTGCCATACCCGGTGCGCTGTCGCGCAGGGCCCTGGCTATAGCGGCTGGCCTGACCCTGCTCTGGCTGCTGAACTACGTGGTGGGGTTTGTGAGCCCGGCTTTGGAACCGAGCATGCTTGGCAAGCGCCCCCACTGTTACCTTGAAACGCTGGTACTCGGGCTGCCGCCCGCGCTCGCAGCGGTATACTGGCAGCACAAGCTGTTCCCGCTCAGGCCGCTGCTGAGCGCCGCGCTCATCGGGCTGGCTGCGGGATTGCTGCCGGCGCTGTACATGCAGATCGCCTGCATGTACGCACCGGGCCACATCCTGATGTGGCATATTCTGCCCGGGGTCCTGGTTGCGTGCCTGGCGCCCCTGGCGCTGGTGCCGGGTCTGCTGCGCCGCGGCTGAACCGGTGGCAGGCACGGGCTGCGCTGTCAGTCGCGGTTCTTCGCTTCTATCCACTGCGACATGTACTGGGTGCTCCTGTGCAAATGGTGCCGCAGCATGGCCCCGGTAAAGTTATCCAGCCGGTGCTGCGCAAGGTTCTGCTGCAGCTCCTGAATGCGTTCCAGCAAGTACTGGTCGTGATGTCGCCGGCAAAAACGCTCGGTTACTATGCGGTAGCCGTTTTCCTGTGCCTGCTGCCAGCGTGCACTATCCTCGTGCAGCGTCACCGCGTGCCTGGCTAGCTGTTCGACCTGGTCGCTGACTGCGCCGGCAAATGGCAGCTCGCCTGCCATGCCTTCGGCGCCGATGCTGGTAGTGACGCTGGGCGTGCCGCAGGCCATCGCCTCGGCAATTTTTCCTTTCAGCCCGGCGCCAAAGCGCAAGGGCGCGAGGTTGACGCGAGCCGCGCGCAGCACGGCGGCGGCGTCATCGGCCCGGCCCATGATATGCAGGCCCTGCCGCGGGTTGTGCAGCGCGGTGGCTTTGGGCGGGGTGTAGGCGCCGTATACCCGGCACTCGGCCTGCGGCAGTAAAGCGCGAATCCGCGGCCAGATAGCTTCTTTCAGCCAGCGCACCGCGTCCCAGTTGGGTGCGTGCCGGAAATTACCGATCGCGACGAAGCCTGCCCGCTCATCAAAACCCGGTGCGCGATGCCCTGGTGCCTCTGGGGCGTAGCACAGCGGATAGTAGTGCAACAGTGAGGGATCAACCCGGAACAGGTCCGTCAGCAACCGCTGTTCGGCCTCAGAGATAATCAGCGACAGGTCGCAGCGCAGGATGCTCGCTATTTCCCGCTGTGCCAGCTCCGTGAATAACAGGGAAGGGCCCGGTGGCGGGTTCACTACACCCTGTTTTTTGAAGGCGTCATGGCGTGCCTGGCGCAGGCAGACGAGATCCTCCGTGTCGAGGATGCGCAGCGCGTCGGGACAATTCTTTTCCACGCGCCAGCCGAACTGCTCCTCCATCATAAAGCGGTCAAACAATACCGCCTGTGGCTGAAGCTGGCTGATGAAGGCATCGAAGCTGCTGTGGTTCAGCGCGATCTCAGCGCAGTGAATGCCCTCACGGGCCAGGTCGGCCATGTGCTCAGAGTGGCCTGCCGGGCTGGCAAAGGTGATGTCCCAGCCGCTGCTGCGGAACAGGTTCAGCAGTGACATCATATGGGCGCCCGCAGCGGTGGATGCCGGCTCTGGCCAGACGTAACCAATGATCAGAAGGCGTTGCATGAACAGATAATCCCTTGACCCTGGGGCCGTGCGGTGAATCGCCGGAGTTGGGCTAAAAAGGGCAGTGTCCTATGCAGGGCCGGGCGTGGCAATGAGATTCAACGCCAGTGGGCAAGGCAATGCAGTGTTGGCGGGCCAGATGCAAGCGGGGCGCAGGAATCTCGCGTTGGTTCCTGGGCCCCGGTTTGTTGAAACAACGTATGCTTTCGCAAGCGCGTCCGTGCGCACCCGGTATGCCTGCTGACAGGGGCAGGGTACTACTTGATAAACAGCATCTCCTGGTACTTCGGCAGCGGCCAGAGCTCATCGGACACATAGCCCTCAAGGGTGTCCGCGGCAGCGCGAACTGCGTCCATGAGTGGGCGTATTTCCGTGGCACAGAACTGCATGTGCTCCTCGGTCGAGGGGAAATCGTGTTTCGCCAGCGCCGTTTCCAGACTGGCCGTGGCTGCAATCATCTCATTGAGTTTCGGTGCGACCGCCTCGGGGATAGAGGTGTCGAGCTCCACGCCTATGGCTGCAAGGCTTGCCGAGGTGCTCGCCAGGCTGCCGAGATAGGCGGTAGCTGCCGGGCAGATCATGGTGCGCGCCATATCGATGACCAGCTTGGCCTCTACCTCGATCGAGAGGATGTATTGTTCGGCGTAGACCTCGAAACGGCTCTCAAGCTCTACCGGGCTGAGCACGCCGGTACTGGAGAATAGCTCGATCACGGACGCTTCGCGCAGGGCCGGCAGGGCATCTGCGGTAGTGGGAATATTTTTCAGGCCGCGCTCCTCGACCGCCATGCGATGCCACTCCTCCGAGTAACCGTCACCGCCGAACACCACGTTGCCGTGCTGGTTCATCAATTCCTTGAGTACTGTCACCACGGCTTCAGCCTGGCTGCCAGCCGATTCGAGCGCCGTTTCCAGCCGTTCGGCAATCCAGTTGAGCGAATCTGCCAGCATGGTGTTCATGGCTACCAATGGGCCGGACACGGATTGCGAGGAGCCGACCGCGCGGAACTCAAAGCGGTTGCCGGTGAAGGCGAAGGGCGAGGTGCGATTGCGATCACCGGGATCGCGTTCGAAATTGAGAATCTGTGAAAGACCGAGATCCATCTTGCCGCCACCTGCACTGGTGTGGATGTTGCCCTCCTTGATATCGGTGAACACTTTTTCCAGTTGGTCACCAAGATACACCGAGAGGATCGCAGGGGGCGCTTCATTTGCTCCCAGCCGGTGGTCATTGGAGGCGGTGGCGATTACCGCTCGCAGCAAGGGACCGTGCAGGTGCACGCCACGGATCACCGCTCCGCAGAACAGCAGGAACAGCAGGTTGTCGTGTGGGGTAGAGCCCGGATCGAGCAGGTTGCCCTGGGTTGAATTTCCGACCGACCAGTTGACGTGTTTACCTGAGCCGTTTACGCCGGCGAAGGGCTTCTCGTGCAGCAGGCACATGAAGCCGTGCTTCTTCGCTGTGGCTTTCATCAGTGTCATCATCAGCTGCTGGTGATCTGCGGCGACATTGGCTGCCTCAAAGTAGGGGGCTATTTCAAACTGTCCCGGTGCCACCTCGTTATGGTGGGTTTTGGCAGGTATGCCGAGCTTGTAGAGCTGGTCTTCGAAGTCCTGCATGAAGACCTGCACTCGCGCAGGTATCGCGCCGAAGTAGTGATCGTCGAATTCCTGTCCCTTGGCCGGTGGTGCGCCAAACAGGGTGCGCCCCGCCAGCAGCAGGTCAGGGCGACTGTTGGCGAAATTCGCATCCACCAGGAAATATTCCTGTTCCGCGCCACAGCTGGAGTTGAGCGGCGCGACATCGGTTTCACCCATCAACTCGAGGACTCTTTGCCCGGCCTTGTTCATGGCCGCATTGGAGCGCAACAGTGGAATTTTCTTGTCGAGGGCCTCTCCGGTCCAGGACATGAAGACGCTCGGTATCATCAGCGTGGCGCCGTTGTCCGTTTGCATGATGTACGCCGGACTGGTGGGGTCCCAGGCGGTGTAGCCGCGTGCGGCGTTGGTCATGCGTAAACTGCCGTTGGGGAAGGAAGAACCGTCCGGTTCACCCTTTATCAGCAGGCTACCGGAGAACTCTGTTATCGCGCCGCCATCAGAGTTGGTGACAATGAATCCGTCGTGTTTCTCGGCGGTAATATTGGTCATGGGATAGAAAATGTGGGAGAAGAATTTCGCACCCTTGGAAACTGCCCACTCCTTCATGGCCGCGGCCACCACATCGGCCGTGGCCGGGTCCAGTGGTTCCCCGGTCTGCACGGTCTTCTTGATTGATTTGAAAGCTGTCTTGGACAGTGCCCACTCCATCCGGCGCAGGTCGAATACATCCTCTGCCCAGATCTTGCCAAGATATTCGGTTGGGGCCACCTGTTTCGGGGCGCGATTAGTGATGTGGTTAATGGCCTGCTGGCGGCCTGGGTTGGCACTCATGTTATTTCCTCGGTAGGGATGAAGGGCCTAAACAAGCCGCACCATAATGGGGAAGGCACGCCGCCGATTAGACTGATTGCGCGAGATGCTGCAATAGTCGGGCCAATAAGTGGGGAAGCCTGCAACTCGCTGTTTTCAATAGGATAAAAACGGCCACCCTGCAGGCAAGACGCAGGCCGGCAGGTGCAGAGACCGGGAAACGCCGCAAAAGGGTGCGTTTTCCGCAACCCTGTGCCCGCCGTTTGCCTTGCAGCCAGCGCTGCTGCCATGAACGAAACAATAACGTTTCGCGCCATACCGGTTTACGATCAAGGCATCACGCTGGCTGTGGTCATCCCCCTGCGTTGCTGATCGCCATCGCGTTCAACCCGTAAGTGATCAGGGCGCAAACACCGCTGGCTGGTGGGCGATAAGCCAATGCGTCTTATGCGGTATCGAACCGGGTTTGGGGTTACACTGCACAAGCGTCTGGTTCGCCAATCAACATGCCTGCAGAGGGCTCACGATAACAACATGCTTGGCCGCATTCTTTTACCATCGATCTTTGTGCTGCTTTCATACGGGTTCTGGGCAAGCAGCAGCTTCCAGGATATATCCGCTGGCGTGGCGCTTTTCCTCTTTGGAATGTTCTGCATGGAGCAGGGCCTGAAGATATTTGGTGGCAGCGGCCTGCAAAGGGTACTCGCGGCCAGCACCGACAGGCTTTGGAAGAGCCTGAGCTTCGGGATTGTTACCACCACGCTGATGCAGTCGTCCTCGCTGGTGTCGGTGCTGACAATCTCTTTCCTCAGTGCCCAGCTTATCGGGCTGGTGCAGGGTATCGGCATCGTTTTCGGCGCCAACCTCGGCACCACCACGGGCGCCTGGATCGTCGCCGGATTTGGCCTCAAGGTTAAGATTTCGGCTTATGCCATGCCGATACTGGTGTTTGGCGTAATACTCCTGAATCGGACCTCCGAGCGCTCCAAGGGTGTGGGCTGGGTACTGATTGGTATCGGTTTTCTCTTCCTCGGTATCCATTTCATGAAAGAGGGCTTTGCCTCCTACGCCGATACCATTGACCTGACCAAATATGCGATCCCCGGGCTGGCGGGACTATTGATATTCACCCTGGTCGGCATCGTGGCCACGGTAGTGATGCAGTCGAGTCACGCCACCATGACGCTTATCATTACAGCCCTGGCCGCATCGCAAATCACCTATGAAAATGCGCTGGCACTGGCGATCGGTGCGAACGTGGGCACCACCGTAACCGCCGTGCTCGGCTCGTTGAGCGCAAACGCCAGCGGTAAAAGGCTCGCCGCAGCGCACCTGATATTCAATGTGGTCACGGGTCTCGTTGCACTGGTACTCATCCATCCGCTGCAATGGGCCGTCAACGGGATCAGCGACTCGGTCGGTATTGCGCAGGATAACTACACCCTGAAGCTCGCCGTATTCCATACCCTGTTCAACTTGCTGGGTGTCCTGTTGATGATACCCATGATCCAGAAGATGGCTGATTTCCTGGAGCAGCGTTTCCGAGAAGAAACGGGGGACTTTGATCGGCCGCGCTACCTGAGCAGTTCGGCACTGGAAGTGCCGGCAGTGGCGCTGCACGCGGGTATTCGTGAGACCGAGCACCTGTTCAGGAATGCGCAGACACTGATCGCCCACGGGGTTTGCCTGAAGCGCTCACTGATCAACAGCGACGAGGATCTGCAGTCACTGATTGAACCGCGAGGTACCGTAATACCGATCGATATCGACGATATTTACAGCAAAACGATCAGGGACCTCTATGGCGACCTCATCACCTTTTTGAGCAAGGCCCAGGTCAGGGCTACGCCGGAGCTGGCACCGGCATTCGGCAACCTGCGGCGTGCCAACACCGAGGCGGTGAAGGCGATCAAGGCCGTAAAGCACCTGCACAAGAATCTCTTGCTCTACATGCGCAGCGACAATGAGCATTTGCGCCGCGAGTACAACCGTTTCCGCGTGAGAACAGGCAGCGTGATTCGCGAACTGCAGGCCCTGTATGACACCGATGACGCCTCCCTCAGGCTGTTGGCGCTTGATCAGATAAAGGTAGGCGTCCTCTACGGAGAGCAGATAACGCAGCAGAACATCGACACGTTGATCAGTTCAGGGAAAATCAACGCGAATCTCGCCACTTCGTTGATCAATGACAGTAACTACACAAAGATAATCGTCGATGCTCTGGTTGACATGACGGAAGCCTGGAACAAGGCTCTTTTGTCTGACGATACCCTCGAGGACATATTGTCCTTACAGCCTGAAGAGATCGAGAGTATCGCCGGCCAGGTGCACTGATAAACACACCACAAGGGATGAGTCCGTAATATGAACAGGAAAAAACTGCTGAAAAAACTGCAGTCTCTTCTCGACAAGCCCGACGGTGCCAGGAAGAAGGACATCAAGAAGCTGGACAAGGTTGTCAAAGAGCTGAAGCAGAAACAAAAGCGCCTTGAGCAGCGCCTGGAAGACACTCAGGATGAAAAAGAACGGAGCAGGTTGATCAAGGAGATCGAGGTCATCAAGCTGCAGCGCAGGAAGGGAATAGACGCGCACAGGCACCTGAAGGGTGAGCACATCGACGAAAGTATCGCTGGCCCGGATTGACAGCGTTTGCAGTGGTAAGCCGCGGCAGCTGCGCGCCCGGGATCTATAGCATTTATTGTGCCGGGTCAGAAATCGCTGCGCTATGCGGGCAGGTCACTCAACAACTGCTCGTAGCTTTGTTGCAGTGCCCGGCGATAGGCCACGCCGTCACCGACAATTTCAGTGGTACTGGTAAAGCTGATATTCACATGCCCGGGCGTGCTTGAGATAGTCTGGAAAAGGCCGAGGCCCGGGCCGAGGGGGCCAAAGCCGAGGTAGTCGATAAGTCGCGAGCCCAGCAGGTAGGTTTCTTCGGCGAAGCCTGGCACGTTGCTGACGGTCATGTTAACGACCGGGGGGAGTGTGTCCAGGTAGCCGGAATAATAGAGCTGTCGTGTCAGCAGAAGGATGGCTGCCGGGTGGATCTCATCGATGATATTCAGGGGGACACGGGCGCTACTGCTTTTACTGTCACGCTTGTCCCCCCGGGTTTCACTGACGATGGCTTGCAGCCGCGTTTCCATATCATCCATTTCGGTAAAAAGTGGTACGCGTGCAACGGTGACCCTGGTGCCGATTTCGCCGTCTTTTTGCTGCTTGCGGATATTGATGGGCATGGCCGCAACCAGGCTCTGCTCCGGCAACTCGTTGTTGTCCAGGAGATACTGTCTCTGCGCGCCACCCACCACGCACAGGGCGAGGTCGTTGATGGTGCAGTCGTAGGCTTTTTCCAGCCTGCGCAGGGCGGCCATGTCCATGCGCATGTGTCCGACCACCCGGTTGGCGCTGACCGCCTGGTTGAAACGCGAACGCGGAACCACGCGCTTCTTTCCTTTGCTACCTGCGCGCCTGGGTTGCACCAGCCCGGGCAGCGTTTTCAGTAGCGTACCGGTGCGCAGCACCGGCCTGGTCAGGGCATGGCGCCAGCCCCGGGCGTATTTGTCCAACAGGGATGGCGCGGAGTAGGTTTCCTGGATGGAATCTGCCGTGCCCGGCGCCGATTTAAGGATGGATGGCTTCGACCTGGGGCCCGTGCTGTGTAGTCCGCGCATGAGGCGTATGGCGCTGGTGCCATCCATCACCGAGTGATGGATTTTGAGGAAGAGCGCCGTGCTGCCCGGAGGTATGCCTTCCAGTGCGTCCAGTCCCTCAACCTGGACAATCTGCCACAAGGGTTTGTCCTGGGGCAGGCGGGTGGCGTGAAACCGGCCGAGCAGCATGTAGAACTCCTGCCAGTCCGCCGGCGCTGGCAGCGCGATACGGCTCATCTGGGCGGTCAGGTCGAAATCTTCGTCGAGCACCCAATAGGCCTTGTCGAACCACAACGGCACCGTATCAGCCTTGCACTTGAGGATGGGAAAATGCTGATCGATGATGTCCGTCAACGCATTGACCAGCTTGTCAAAGTTGATCGCCCCGGTCCTGCTGCCAGCGCTGTCGTACAGCATCGCTGCCGACATGTGCATGGGCAGGCCCGGTACCTCGCCTTGCAGCATAATGTTGTCGAGGCCGTCCAGTTGATACATGCTTGGTTATTCCCGTTGGCTGCTATTTCTGTTCCCGGATGCTCCCATGGCCTGGCAGTAAGCCGGTTGCAGCGCCCCTGCCGGAGCCAGCGTTCAGCTTCCGGGAGAGTACAACATGCTGCAGGACAGGGGCGCGGGCCCGGTCAGTACTGGTAAAACAGTTCCTGGATCTCACCCGCATCGCTGGTCTTGAGCAGGGCAAGTTTCAGCAGCACCCTCGCCTTGGCCGGGTTGAGTTCGCCGGAGGCCACCGTACCCAGTTCATCGTCATTGGCCTCGACATTGCGTCCGGTCGAACCGCTGTATACCCGCGAAGAACGCACCACCACCACGCCGCTTTTCACCGCGCGCCTGACCGCCTCCTGGGCCGCGGCTGTCATATTGCCGTTACCAACGCCGGCGATCACCAGCCCCCTGGCACCGTTGGCCACGGCGCTGTCGATGAGGTCCGGCGAGAAGCTGGCGTGCATGTACATGACATCCACCCGCGGCAGCGCCTTCACGCCCTTGAGAGAGAACTCGCTGTCCTCTGTATGTGCGCGGTAGGGCGTGCGAAAGAACGTATTCACACCGTACAGGCTGGTGCCGATCAGGCCGTGCTCCGGCGACTGGAAGGTCTGTACGTCTGTGGGGTTGGTCTTGGTGAGCGCGCGGGCGCCGTGGATGTCGTCGTTGACCACTACCAGTACGCCGCGCCCGCTGGCGTCTTCGTCGGCGGCAACCGCCACCGCGTTGTAAATATTCAGGGGCCCGTCAGCGGACAGCGCCGTCGACGGGCGCATGGCGGCGGTCAGGACTACCGGCTTGTCGCTGTCGACTACCAGGTGCAGAAAATACGCTGTCTCTTCTATCGTATCGGTGCCGTGGGTAATCACGATGCCGTCTACCTTGCGCGAAGCGGCCAGCTCATTGACCCGCGCGGCCAGTTGCAGCCATATCTCGTCGCTCATATCCTGGCTGCCGACGTTGGCGACCTGCTCACCGCTTACATTGGCCAGGTCCTTGAGCTGGGGCACTGCCGCCAACAGGGTTTCTACCCCGACCTGGCCCGAGGTGTAACCCGCCTGGGTCTGGGTTTCGGCGGAGCCGGCGATGGTACCGCCGGTGGCGAGGATGGAAATATTCTGCTCGGCCTTTACCGGCCCCGCCAGTGCCATCGCACTTAGCGCAGCGGCGATCAACAGTCCTTTGGTTTTCATTGCTCTACTCCTGCTTACTTATACTTGCGTTTATCGAGTCCGGTGAGATTGGCCGGGTCGAGTATCTCGTCTATCTGTTCTTCACTCAGCACCCCCTTCTCGCGGATCACTTCCAGGATGCCTTTGTCGGAAGCATAGGCTTCTTTGGCCAGTTCAGTAGCCGCCTCGTAACCGATCACCGGATTCAGTGCGGTCACGATGCCCACGGTACGCTCGATATTGGCCGCCAGTGTCGCCTCGTTGACGGTGATGCCGTCGACACACTTTTCCCGCAGCGTGCGCATGGTGTTGGTCATCAGGCGCTGTGAATCCAGTATCGCCATGGCTTCCATCGGCTCATAGGCATTCAACTGCAATTGTCCGGCCTTCGCCGAGAGCATGACCGAGGTGTCGTTGCCGATAACTCTGAATGCCACCACGTTGACCAGCTCAGCCATCACCGGGTTCACTTTCCCGGGCATGATGGAAGAGCCGGGCTGCACCGGGGGCAGGTTGATCTCACCCAGTCCGGCCCGCGGTCCCGAGGAGAGCAGGATCAGGTCGCTGGCAATCTTCGACAGTTTCACCGCCAGTGAACGATTGGCACTGGAGGCCGAGAGGAAGGCCTGCTGGTCCCAGGTTGCAGCGATCAGGTCGTCCGCGACCACAAAATCCTTGTCGGTCAGTTTCGAGAGATGCCTGGCTACCTTGCCGGCGTAACCTGCAGGCGCATTCAAACCGGTGCCGATGGCAGTGCCGCCCATGTTCAGTTGCAGCAGCGGTTTCTCATAGCTGCGAATAATAGCGATTTCACTTTCCAGCGCCGCGGCAAAGGCGTGGAATTCCTGCCCCACGGTCATCGGTACCGCGTCCTGCATTTCGGTGCGACCCATCTTCAGGATGTCGATAAAGGCATTGCCCTTGGCGCGGAACGCGGCCACCAGCGCCTCCAACTCCGTGACCATGGCATCGTTGTTCATCAGTATCGCCACCTTCAGCGCGGTGGGGTAGCTGTCATTGGTGGACTGGGACATGTTGAGGTCATCGTGGGGTTCCACCACGTGGTAGTCGCCAATGCTGTGGCCGGTCTCCAGTAGCGCGGCATTGGCCATGACCTCATTGGCATTCATATTGGTGGATGTGCCCGCGCCACCCTGGAAGGGATCGATGGGGAACTGGTCGCGGTACTTGCCGGCCAGTATGGCCATGCCGCCGGCCTCAATCGCCTTGCGCACATCCTTGTCCATTTTGCCCACATCGGTATTGGCGCGGGCGGCGGCGATCTTGGTGTAGACAAAACCGTCTACCAGTTCCGGGTAGTCCGATAAATTGCGACCGGATATCTGGAAATTTTCCAGGGCCCGGGCGGTCTGCACCCCATACAGCGCGGAGGCGGGAATGGCCTTCTCTCCCAGCAGATCGTGTTCGATTCGTACCTCGCCCGGTGCCGGCGCCTCCGCCCAGCTGATTGAGGTGGCCAGGATTAAGATCAATCCCCATGGTGTGCGCATTCGCTTGCTCCCTTTCCAGGTTGTCGTTCAGCCGAGGACCAGCTGGCTCAATGCCAGTGCTGTGATTGTAGCAGCGCTGGTTGCTACCAGTCCCGGGCGCATGAAACTGTGGTTGAGTACATACTTGCCGATGCGCGTGGTGCCGGTCTGGTCGAACGACACCGCCGCCAGCACGGTGCCGTAGGTGGGCAGGAAAAAGTTGCCGTTTACCGCCGGATACAGGCCCAGCAGCAGGTGCGCGGGCAGGCCCAGGGCCACGCCCACCGGGGCGAGAATGACGATGGTCGCCGCCTGGCTGAACAGCAGGATGCTGAGCACAAACAGGCCCAGCGCAAACAGGTAGGGTGCGGACTCGATCACGTCGGCAATGGCGTCCACGATTTGTTCTTCGTTACTGGCAAAGAATGACGAGCCCAGCCAGGACACCCCGAGTATTGAAATTACCGCCACCACCCCGCTGCGCATCAGCGCGCCTGCCACCGCTGTGGCCGGACTGGCGCGGAACAGCAAGGCGATCAGGCCCGCTGCAGCCAGCATCACGATCATGATGGCAGAGGCCATGCCAATGCGCACGGGGGAGCCGTCTGCGCTGGTTTCATAGACCGGGCGCAGCTCGGGGAAAATACCCATGGCGACGATCATGCCTACGGCCAGCAGGAACACGGTGCAGGATCCCCAGCCACCGGGCCCGGCCAGCGCAGCATTAGGTGCTGCTGTTGCCGGGGCCTGTGCGTACAGTTCGTCCCCGCTGGCCAGTCGCGCCTGGTACTCGGCGTCCTCGGCCAGGCTGGGCCCACGCCAGGCGACCGAAAGCGTGCCCAGCAACACGCCGACCAGGGAGGAAGGAATGGTCACCATCAGGATCTGTGGCAGGCTCACCTCCAGCCCTGCCAGCACGCCGACCAGTGCCACGCTCACGGCAGAGATGGGCGAGGCTATCAGCCCCTGCTGTGCCGCGATCACGCTTATCGAGAGCGGCCTTTCCGGCCTGACGCCGGCCTTGCGGGAGACCTCCGCAATCACCGGTAGCAGTGAATAGATCACGTGCTGTGTGCCGGCGGCAAATATCAGCAGGTAGGTGACGAAAGGTGCGACAAAGGTGATGCGCTGGGGATTCTTGCGCAGTAGTTTCTCTGCGGTCATCACCAGGAAATCCAGCCCGCCGGCGGCTTCCATGAGAGCCAGGGCGGTAATGACTGCGAGAATCATACCCAGCACCACCGCGGGAGGCTGGCCTGGCGGCATACCCAGCACGAATACGTAGAACACCAGCCCCAGGCCAGACACGATACCCAGGCCGATGCCACCAATGCGGGCACCCACCAGGATACAGGCCAGCAGTATCACCAGTTCGAACAACAAGATCGGATTCTCTCCCTGTTAAGGTCATGGATTGGCCGGCACGTGCATGGAGGAAAGTGGCCCGCCGGTGTCAGCACCTGCAGTGCTACCTGCCTGAACAGGCCCGGGCGAAACTGCTGGCGAGGTCAGAACAGCCAGCCCCGGCTTACAGAGATATAGACTAACCTGGATTCCCCGGCAACTCACCGCGCAGAGCGGCGCTGTCCATGCAGGCCCCGTGCAGCGCGTTATTCACGTGGCTTGATAAGCCGGTGCGCTCCTAGATCCGACCTTTGCCTCTTGTGTTGGCTACTTTTCTGCATTGCGCGCTTAAGCCCTTTCATTTTCGTGATTCTGGACTATATTCCCTGTTTGGGGGCTGATTTCGAAGCAGGGAAAAAAGCTGCTGCTGCCAGCGCATGGAAGGCGCCAGCTCATGAAAATTAGCATCTTCGGCACCGGGTACGTAGGCCTGGTTAAAGCCGCTATTTTCGCTGACGTGGGCCATCTCGTGGTCTGCGTTGACAAAAACGCCGGCCTGGTGGCTCGGTTGCAGCGAGCCGATATACCCTTTTTCGAACCTGGTCTTGAGGCATTGGTCCGCAGTGGTATGGACAATGGCCTGCTCAGCTTTACCACCGATACCCCTCGCGCAGTGCGCGACAGCGACTTCCTGTTTATTTGTGTCAGCCCTCCTGCCCGCGGCGACGGCTCGGTAGACCTGCGCGAGGTGGAGCAGGTGGCGCTCGACATCGCAACACACATGCAGGAGCGAAAGCTGGTAATCACCGCGTCTACCGTGCCGGTGGGCACCACCGAGCGCTTGCGCAAGCTGATCCGGTCGGAACTGGTAATCCGGGGCAGCGATCTCTCTGTCGACGTGGCCTGTGTCCCGGAGTTTCTCGAGGAAGGTTCGGCGGTGGCGGATAGCCAGGGCCCGGACAATATTATTATTGGCGCGGACTCCCCCGCTGTGCTCGAGGAACTACGCCGCCTGTACCAGGCTTTTCGTCGTAACCTGGATAACATCGTTACCATGGATGCTCGCAGCGCCGAGTTCACCAAGTTTGCCTGCAGCGCCATGCTTGCCACGCGGATCAGCCTGATGAACGAGGTATCCGACATTGCCGAAGCGGTAGGCGCCGATATCGAGGCGGTGCGCCATGGTGTGGGTTCAGACCCGCGTATCGGCTACCAGCACATCTATCCCAGTAGCGACTACGGGGGCTCGCGCTTTCCCAGGGTCGTGCGCGCGTTGCGCGACTTTGGCCGCGAGGAAGGCCAGCGCGTGGATATTCTCACCGCGGTGCAGGACTGTAACCAGCGGCACAAGAGCAAGTTGCCGGAGCGACTTATTGGGCTGTTCGGGTTCGACCTGTCACAAAAAGTCATCGCCCTCTGGGGTCTTTCTTTCACACCCAACACGGATGATATGCGCGACGCAGCCAGCCGCTATGTGATGGAGTGGGTCTGGTCATGCAATGGCACCGTGAGAGCCTATGATCCCCGTGCCATGAAGGCCTGCCGCGCACTCTACGGCAAGCGCGACGACCTGGTGCTGACCCTCACCAAGGAACATGCACTGGAGGGCGCCGACGCGCTTGTGATCTGCACCGACTGGCAGGCTTTCCATTCTCCCGACTTCGAGCTGATCAAGTCCACCATGAATACGCCGCTGATTATCGACGGCAGTAACCTCTATGACCCGGCAGATATGCACAGGCTGGGCATCAGTTATTACGGGATAGGGCATGGGCTGTCACTGATCCACTGAGTCCCGTCCCGGCGCAAGCCAGGGCGGCGCGGGAAAAAACCATTGCAAGCGTACCGCAACAGTCGGCGCTGTTGGCGTTGCGGTTAGCGGCGCCGACCGCTGCAGCGCGGTCTACTGCGAGAAGGCAGTCAGGTTGACCACCGCCCCGCCAGTGGGAACCAGGCAGGAAACAGTAGCCTGCGCCGAGGGTGGCAGCAGGTTGGGCGACGGGTTGGTAATGCTCCACTCGAACACCACGCCGAAATTCAGTGGCCCCAGCACCGCGTTCAGTTCCGGGTCGCTATCGAGTGACGCGGTCGTCCCGCTGATATTGCTCGACTGGTACTCGAGCGTTGACCAGTTGAGAAATCTCAGTCGGCAAGTGAAGCTCTGCCCCTGTTGGTCGCTGCCGGCCACCAGTATCACGCCGAAAGTGTCTTCAAGGCTGCTGGTAACAGGCGTCGCCACCGGGCACAGCATCCATAAATCCTTGTCGGGATGTTTGTTGACGAGTCCATACCAGCGGCGCTCCATGCGGTGGCCCTGGTTGGCGAAGAAGGGGTCACAGATGCTGCCGTTATGCATGGTGAAGGTTTGGCCAAGCGCTGTGCTGGAAAATAACGTACCGGAGATTGCTGTTAGCGATGTCAGAACGACACTATTCAGAACCAGAGCCACTTTCTTCATGAGAACACCTGCCCGCGAATTGCTTGGATTTCCCGTTAACCGGTCTCTAATCCACGGCCCCGCTGACCAGATGCCCGCATGCGATGCACACCCAACCAGCCTGGATTCTTAAAACAAACCTAGTATAAATCAGGCTTTTTGCAACTTTTGCTCGCGTTCATCCGGCACGAAGAGGACACGCATCAGTGGGTTTAACGGGGCGACCTGTACAGTATTTCAGCCGGTGCGGGCGGTGGCGGTTTTATCCTTCCGCGGGATGTACTGGCGTTCTTGCCTTGACATCCGCAAGACGCACGGGGTATGAAATCATTCAGGGATGTGAGCACAACAGAATAAAAGGCGTTAATAGGCGCAAGGGCGTGTAGGTGAACATTTCGGGAACCTGGCTATGCCGAGGAATGATCCTGCTGCTGTTACAAGCTGGCATGGGGCAGGCTGCCGAATTCGTGCCAGATGAAGATTTTGCCCTGCATACGCTGTTGAACCTGCTGGCGACTGCTGAAGCGAGAATCGATCGCACCAGTGCGTCGCTGTCGACCCAGGCCCTGGCCGAGATCACCTTGCTTGATGCGCCGGCCTTCCTCGATGGTGCGAGCGAGGCCAATGCCGGTGCCCTGCTGCAGCTGGTGCCCAACGGGACAGAGCGGTTCGGGCAATGTGTACAGGTCCAGTACACATACAGCAATATCCTGAGCAGCAGTGCACAGGGCGCCGAGCTGCAGGCCTCCGCATCTCTCGGGACCGAGCCGCTGCGTTTCCAGGGGCAGGTGTTGGCGCAAACCGCGACTGCCATACCGGCGGGCGGCACACTGCGAACCGGACTGACCGATACCATTGATTACTACAACACCGAAGGCCAGTGCCGCATCGCCTTTATGGGGCCCGGTGATATCAATACCACCGACCAGAGTGAATTGACGATGAGTGAGAGCTTCGTCGCGCGAATCGGTGACCGCATCCGTATCAGCATCGGTTCGGCTGCTTTTGTCGGTGGGCGGGGGACGGGGCAATCGAGTGCAGCATCCACCACGAGCCTGCTGATGGAGATTGTCAGCGCTGAAGCCTTCAGCTGCAGTGCTCCGCCACCCTGCAACATCCCGCCAGTAGTGCCCGTCGCCAATCGTTGGTTGTTGGGCATCATGGCATTACTTCTGGCCTGTGCGGCGGCGGCCTCCCTGGTCGGGCGTCGGGACAGGTTTTCCTGACCCGGCGATACGGGCTTGCCACTGGTGCAGCGATGCCAACTGCTACCAGAAGCGCATGGGCAGGCTGAAACTCAGGGTGTAGTCAGGTGAGTCCGTGGTGAGGCCAATACCCGCATTGAACGACAACAGCGTTCTGCGCCCCAGGACAGAGGACGCGCCAAATAGCAGCAGGCTGGATCTGGCATCGCTGCCTTCCAGTTCTGTGCCCCCTATCTTGAGTTCCTGCTCAAACGTCTGTGCAATGGCAATTGAAAGTGAGGTCTCCGGACTGGCAGCCAATGAAGCGCCCAGCGTGATGTTGAACTGCTGGCCGGGCTGTATGTCATCCTTTTCTTCCGCGTATCGATAGGAGATATTGGCGGTAAAGGCCAGCGGATCCTGCCGTTTCAGCGCACTGAAAGCCAGTTCGTATTCATTGAAGCCGATGCCCAGGGGTACACCGCCATCGCTGCGGTCGCCCGTATCCGTATCCCAGACCAAACGCCCGATCACATCAGGCCACCAATGGTCTTCGCGCAGAAGGGTCTTGGCGACTCCGACCCTGACGTCGCCAAAGGATGAACCGGAGTTGCTTGTATGGACAGTTGGCACACCGCCCACCAGGGTTTTGGTGTCCTGCTCTACATAACGGTAGGGGATGCTCAACTCTAGCTGGGTGTCAAAGGGTAAACCGACGGCTGCGTTGATGCCGGAGCTGAACTCATCGCGTTCTACACGCAGGTTGCTTACGGCCACATCGTTTGGCAACAGGGTAAATATAGGGATATCCGTCTCGTTGCGGGCGTAGCTGGTGAATGGCGTTATTTCGAATACGCGGTTGGGTAGCAACAATGCGCCCTGTATCACCAGCGTGCGCTCAAGCGCACGGTCCGCTGCCCGCTCGTCCACCATAACCACGCCGGGCCCCGCAGGAGGTTGCCCCTGCGGTGTTGCCGTTTGCGCCGGTGCGCCAGCAACGGCAGGTGCTGCGGCTTTGGTTTCTGGCTGGGGTGCGGGTGCGCTCGGCTTACCACCCTGCGCCCGCTCAAGTTGCTCTACGCGCTGGAGTAATTGCTGGATGATGACATCACGTTTGCGTAACTCTTCCTGCAGCAACGCATCGGAATCGGTGTCGGCCAGTGCACTCGTGGCGCAAAAGCTACCTGCCGTCGCAGCGATAACCAGCGCTGCTGCCGGGCGGTGACCGTGAAACGCTAGGTATCGTTTGCTTGCCATGAGCACATCCTTGATTTCTGGCTTCGCAGTCTCTCGCTATCAGCATAGACCAGCCGTCATTAAGTGCAATAAAGCGCCTGCGCGTGACATGCGTTGGTCGCGTCCCGACCTTGCCTTTGCGCCGCCAGTTTTTGCCGGAGATCACCAGCGCTCTTGCCAGGTTGATGCTTGCACTGAACCTTCAGTTGAGCGTGACGAAGTCGCTCTCCCGCGGCGCCAGTTGCGCCGGCGGATGACCCGCTGGCTTGCCTTTATGGGCGACCACAAAGCCCACCCTGCCGAGGTCAAGGTAATCGATCCATACGCGCTCGAAGCGGGCCAGTGTCATCGTTCGGTTGCCCCAGGCCGGGTCGGCCAGCAGCACCCTGTCACCCAGGCGCCCGCGAAATATCACGAAGTGGTTGTAGCCAGTGATATTGACCGGGATCAGCACGGGTGCCCGGCGCTCCAGATCCTGCAGGCTCATGCCGCCGAATCCCATGCCGAGGTAACCCCTTTTATCCACGTAGCGTTTCAGGTCCAGCAGCGAGAAACCCTGCCTCAGTTGCACCAGTATCGGGTTGGCGATGTAGACGTCGCGATTGATTAGCCCGGTCGCTACCTCACGCTCTGTGACAGTGTCGCCAAACTGGTATTGCAACAGGGTGGTCAGCGCCGCCGCGCCACAACTCAGGTCCCAGTTTTGCATGACGACACCGTCGCGTCGTAACTCCAGCAATGAGGTCACAGTGCGCTGGGCGTCGCCGCGTGAACCGGCGCCGAATGACGCGAATGGCGCAGCCAGGATCAGCAAAAAGACGAAAGCACATAAAAAAAACTGCACGGGGAAGAGGGGGGCGCATGGTTTTGCCGGTGAGCAGGTGCCCCCCGGGCTGCAGCGTGTTGTTGGTCTGGGCAGTCTCACGGCCTTTCACCAGGCCTGCGAAAATGCCCCACAGGCCACCCGTGACCGGGTGGATGTGGGGCGATAGGGCTGGGCATTTCCCGGCAACTATCAGGTCGGGTTGGCCAAAGCCGCTGCAGAGGCAGCTGTGCTTTGTGCCGCTGTCGGGAAGCCGAACAGTATCGATGCAGCGATCGACGTGTTAGCCGCAGCGGCGGCCGCTACCGGCAGCGCAGCGATGGTGTCTGTAGCCGTTTGTGCGGCGCTCACAGTGTCAGACAGCAGACTGCCCTGGGTGGCACCCGCAGCTTCACCCACGGCAATCGCGGTGCCGTCGGAAGTAGAGGCCGCTCCGGCCTGGGCCACCGACAGTATGTCGTAGATGGCACCCAACTGCCCGACACCGAGCGAGACAGCCTGTACCGTGGTTGTGGTCGCAGTTTGCGTAGTGGTTGCCACGTTGCCCAGGGCCTGAGCCACGGCTTCGGCTAACGCGGAGCCACCGGCGCTGACACCGTCCATCTGTGCGGATGTCAGGGGTTGCTCTGCGCTTGCGGCTGCGGACAGTACGACGATGGATGCTGCGGTAAGGTTACGTAAAAAGTTCATGATGTTTCTCCTTGGAGCAAGCTCCTTTTTTTGCTTTCTACTTCGGTCTTTTTAGCGGCGCCAGGTGGCGCCATTGGTGACCCTGCCTTTGTGCAGATCACCCGTTCCTACCACGTCGCAGGGCGTGCGGTAGAAAACTCTCGCTCAAACACGCGGTTCACCGCTTACCTGTTGAGCGCTTGATACAGATTTGTGGCGAGGATTCCGACCGGTTGCACCGACGAATACACGCTCAGCTGGGTATTGCCAAAGCCCACGGACCAGAAAATGCGCGCGCCGAACGGGCTCAGTCCGCTGCCGTCCTCGCCATTCTCACTGACGGAGATCGACGTGCTGCGGCTGCTGTCGCCTGTTGCATGGGCCCGCGCTCCCAGGATGGTGACCGCGTTGAAACCACTGCCGAAGACTGCCGGGGTGGGATTTCCCGCCGCCACCGCCGCAACGGTATTGGTGCCGGCAATAGACATGTTCCCGATAGCTTCTGCCGCGGCGGTAATCGCTACCACCGGGTCGGATTCGAGATTCACGATGCCGGCGGTAACAGCGTCAAGTTGCGGCGCGCTCAGTGCAAACATTGCGCTGTCATCATCAGCAAAAGACAGCGCAGATAGCGCGCTTGCGAGAGCAATAACCAGTGGGGTTTTAAACCTGTGGGGAGTTGAAGTGCGCATAGTGATTCTCCCTGAATCCTTGTCTTTGTTCTGCTCCTGAACACCGTGCTTTCTTTATTACAAGAAGCACTCCTGCTAACCATCAAGGTAGTATCTGCCAAGCACTACTGTGCGAGTTTCCTGTGAATTTTTGGTGACCGCCGAGCGCAAAAAACCGCGTATTCTTCCCTTTGGCGATAACAGGGATGTGGCAAGGAAGTGCCTGGAATATAAAGAGGGAATTATGAAGGTTTTGTTACAGGAACTGGCTGCGCCGAAGGAATGGTTGCGCAGTAAATTGTGCGCACATGCTGTTGCTTCGGACTGCTTTCCGGGGGAGAGGCCGCACCTGCGATGGCATGACCGGGTCCACGTATTCGCCAATTGACGCTGAGGGCTGAGAAGCGCAGCGACGGGTTGCGCTGTAAGTCGTGCCTGCAGATCGTGACCTGGGGTTCGCAGAGCCTGGTGTTTTCGCAATGCGGGCCAACGGGGCTTACTCGGCCGCTTCTGCGTCCTTGCTGTCGGGCCCTGCGGTCGCAGTTAGCGAATGGCCACCGGGTTGATGATCATCTGCACGGCACCGCGGATCTTGGCCTGACCCAGAACAAAAAGGAATTCATGCGCACCGTCGCGCACCAGCGGACCGGTGTTCATGGTTTCCAGCAGGTAGATACCGCTCTCTTTGAGCAGGATTACATGTCCCGGGAAGGGTGCGTTGGCATCCACTGCCGGAATCACGTCTACCCCCCAGGTATCCGCGCCCACGGCGACAACGTTTTTTCCCGCCAGGTAGTGCGCAACACTGGGATCTATTCCCGGTTCAGCCGCCACCCACTCTTCTGGTGCTGACTCCAGCTTGGCATCTGTCCAGCCGGTGTGGAACAGCACCACGTCACCCTCGCGCACCGCAGTGCCCTGCTTTTTTTCCACGGCTTTCACATCCTCTGCGCTGAAATGCTCACCCGCCTTCAGGTAAGGCACGCCCCGGTAGGCGGCCATGTCGAGGATGATGCCGCGGGCAACCATGGGGGGAACGGTGTGAATGCCCAGTTTGGTCAGACCGGTAAACTGGGCGATATCCCTGGCATCGAAACAGTTGTAATGGATGCCGTTCTCGTCACCGATGTGGCCGAGGCCGTCCAGCTGCGAACCGATGCCAAGCCAGCCGATGAATACGTCGTCATTGTAGGTGGAATTCGGCATTGCGCGAGCGCCTTGCTGTTGCCCGGGTTGCACCACTTGCAGGTCGAGACTGCGCGGGGGGAAGGCCGGTGTTGTGCTGTCCACGGTGATGCCCAGGGAATAGGCCTTTCCCGTCCTGACCAGTTTGCTGGCCGCGAGCACAGATTCCGCGGTGATCAGATTGGCGTTGCCGATCTCGTCATCCGGCCCCCAGCGTGAGGGCTGGCAGTCCTCTTGCGCGCCACTTACCGCACTCAGCGTACATAACAGTACAAAACCCAGTATCCTGCTCATAGACTTGCCCTCCCGGCTGGAACGACAGTATAGGTCAAAGAGATGACTGCGTGATCCGCGTGCAGGAGCCAGCTGCTGTGCTCGTTGGCCGAGACTGGGAGCACGGGGATAAAACGCGGTGGTTACCGGAATATGCCAACGGACCTGTCACCATTGGAAGATCGGCTGGCACGATACATACCTACGGTATTGAACGGCATGGCGATGTTCCCGGCTGCGTCGACAGCAATGATGCCACCGCTTCCGCCAGCGTCTTTCAGCACCTGGTTGACGACGGTGTCACTGGCCTTTGCAAGTGAAACGCCCTGGTACTTGACCCGCGCACAGATGTCGGCAGCGACGTTGTAGCGGATAAAGTACTCCCCGTGGCCGGTAGCCGAAACCGCACAGCTGGCGTTATCGGCGTAGGTGCCTGCACCAATGATAGGGGAGTCGCCAACACGGCCATAGCGTTTGGCGGTCATGCCGCCGGTAGAGGTGCCAGCGGCGAGATTGCCCCGTTTGTCCAGGGCCACCGCCCCGACGGTTCCCATCCGGTATGATTCGGGCAACGCGTCATGGCCAGCACGGAAGTCTGCGGTGCCGTCTTCCTGCTGCAGCAGTTTTTCCCTGGCTTTCAGCAGCGACTGATAGCGCTCCTCGGTATCGAAATAGTCGTTACTGACGCGCGCGAGGCCCTGCTCGGCGGCAAACGCCTCCGCGCCCTCACCGAACAGCAGCACGTGTGGCGAATGATCCATGACTGCTTTCGCAAGAGCGATAGGGCTCTTGACGGTTTTCACGCCAGCCACGGCGCCCACCTGCAGGGTCGCACCGTCCATGAGCGAAGCGTCCAGCTCATGGGTGCCGTCGAAGGTATATACGGCGCCTTTGCCGGCGTTGAATAACGGTGAATCCTCGAGGATCTTAATGGCGGCAATAACCGCCTCCTGGCTGCTGCTCCCTTTTTCGAGTAAGGCATAGCCGCTATCCAGGGCTTCCAGCAGCTTTGCCTCGTACTGGAGCTTGAGCTCACCTTGAAGCTTTTCCTCGTCGATGGTACCGGCGCCACCGTGGATGGCGATGGCAAATTGCCCGGTGTCGGCATAGGCTCCGGCAGGCACCAGGGTCGCGGCGAGTATGGCTGGGGCGGCCCGGTGAAGCAGGCGATGGAAAAGGCTGGGCATAAATTTCTCCGCTATAAGATCTTACCGTGGGGCCCGGCATGGCTGCATGTTGCCTGATTGTCGACGCAGCGCCACCGGCACCACGTGGCGGCGTTTCAGTTCAGCGAAAAAACGCATACGGACAGATCTACGTTGTATTCAATACCAGCATGATCGCCGAAAGGTGATGCGATGAGAAGCCCAGGGTGCAATCCTGACGCTGCTCGCCAGAGCCAGGACTATTCGCCTGCCCACCACCGGGCTTGCCGGGAACCAGTGCATCGGCAACCTGCAATATAGATCAGGCCTTCACTGCAGTAGTAGACTGATGGCTCATGCCACAAACCGCGCGAGAACTGCAGCAATATGCCAGGCAAAAAGCGAATCGTTACCATCACCGGTGCTACCGGGTTTGTCGGGCGTGCCACAGTGGCCCGGCTGCTTGAGGAGAAAAATGTCCAGGTGCGCTGTATGCTGCGCCCGGGCAGCGACCGCAGCGCGCTGGCGGCACTGTCCGGCTCGCTAAGTTACTGTGAGGGTGACATCACCCGTCCCGACACGCTGGAAGCGGCCTTCGACGGCAGTTGGGGGGTGATAAACCTGGCCGGCTACCGGGAGTTCTGGGCGCGGGATCGGCAGCACTTCTATACCATCAACCAGCAAGGCGCGGAGAACGTATTCAGGGCCTGCCTGGCGGTGGGGGTCGACAAGGTCGTACAGGTCAGCACGCCGCTGGCTTACGGCGTGCCAAAGAAACTGCCGTTCAATGAGAGCAGCGCCCCCGGGCCCCACCCCAGCGACTATGGCCGCTCCAAGCACCTGGGCGACAATGCCGGCTGGAGCCTGTACAAGGAGTCAGGGCTGCCGCTCACTATCGTCTACCTGGCTGCAGTGATCGGCGCCGGCGATGACAAGGCCACCATGGAAGTACGTCGAGCCGTGGAGAAAAAGCTGCCGGCGCTGGTGGGTGCCGATACCACTTACACCTACCTGTACCGGGGCGACGCTGCCGAGGCCATCACCCGCGCTTTGCTCGCACCCGACAGCGTGGGTCAGCGCTTCCTGATAGGGGACCAGCGCGCGACCACGCGCGAGTACTTCAATATCATTGGCGACCTGGCTGATGTGCCCATACCCCGTGCCAACATCCCGGAGCGTTGGCTGCTGCCAACCGCCAGGGCGATGGAGTGGGTGGCCCGGCGCACTGGCAAGCGGCCGGTGATACCGCTGGACGTCATCAAGACGACTGCCGCCGGTTCCCTGTTGTTCAGCGCCGAAAAGAGCAAACGCAAGCTGAAGCTGCAGTACACGCCCCTGCAAGAGGCGCTGGCCGAGTCGGTGGCGGAGATTCAGCAGGAATCGGGCTGACTCACAGAGAACGTTCCCGGGCGAACGTGAAAGTTGTAACGAAGACCTGCGACGGTAATTTCGTTACCCTGAAGCCGATGACGCCAATGGAGAACGACATGCTGCGCCTGCTGACCACCACAGTGACATTTCTCTGGTCGCTGAATTCACTTGCCACCAATCAGGAGGAGCCTGTGGACATCAGTGCCGAACGGCTTTCCCAGATCGTGAAAGTGATGGCCGCGGACGAATTCGAGGGCAGGGCCCCCGGGACCCCGGGTGAAGACAAAACCGTTGCCTACCTGATCAGGCAGATGCAGGCCATCGGGCTGGAACCGGGCGGCCGCGATGGCCAGTGGATACAGGCTGTGCCCATGATGCGCTCGGTGGTTGCGCCGCGCCCGAAGATGACTTTCCTGGGCGACAACCTCAGCCTTGGGCTGGAACAGGGCGCATCGGTATCAGTGGAGACCCCTCAAGCGATAGAAGCGATCGCGGTTGCGGACATCCCGGTCGTGTTTGTGGGTTTCGGTGCGGATGCGCCGGAGCAGGACTGGGATGACTACGGCGATATCGATCTAACCGGCAAACTCGCGGTGTATCTCGTCAACGACCCTGACTTTGCTGCGGGACCGGACGAGCCTGTTGCCGGCCGCTTTGGTAATCGCCGCATGACCTACTACGGGCGCTGGGCCTACAAGTTTGAAGAGGCAGCACGGCGCGGGGCGTTTGGCGCGCTGGTGATCCACGAGACCGAGGCCGCGGGTTATGACTGGAGTGTGGCCTCTGCCGGTGCGGGCGAAAATGTGTCCCTTGGAATCAAAGACCCGGCTTCGCTGCCCGTGACGCTGCAGGGGTGGCTGCACAATGATGCAGCGGACGAGTTGCTGGCCGCCGCCGGCCACGACCTGGATGCACTTCGCGTGGCTGCGCGCAGCCCGGATTTCAAGGCGTTTGAACTCGAAGGTATTCGCTTTGCGGCAGACCTCAAGGTCGACATCACCCGTTTCGACAGCCGCAACGTGCTCGGGCTCCTGCCCGGTGCCGAGCGTCCGCAGGAGGTCATCATGGCCTCGGCACACTGGGACGCTTACGGGGTGGGTGCCCCGGATGATCAGGGCAGGACCGTGCGCCCCGGAGCCAATGATGATGCCCTCGGCAGTGCCGGGATTCTCGAGATCGCGCGCGTGTTGAAAGCAGGGCCGCCACTGGACCGTAGCGTCCTGTTCGCGTTCTGGACGGCAGAGGAATCCGGGCTGGTCGGCTCGCGGGCCTATACCGAGGATCCTGTTTTCCCCATCGAGACCACCGTCGCCAACTTCACCCTGGATATTCTGCAGACTGCGGGCGCGGCCAATGACGTAATCCTTGTCGGTAAAGGTCAAAGCGAACTGGAGGACGACATGGCTCGGGTAGCCAGGGAGCAGGGTCGCTACGTGACCGAGGAAAACCTGCCGGAGAACGGCCTGTTCTATCGCGCCGATCATTTCTCGATGGCGAGGGTGGGTGTGCCGGTACTGCTGATTATGGGCATCGCCGGCGGTGCCGACCTCGTTGACGGTGGCCGCGAGGCCGGGAACCAGTGGATCGCTGACTATGTCGGCAACTGTTATCACAAACCCTGCGATGCCTGGTCTGCCGACTGGGACCTGACCGGGGCCGTGCAGGATATCGAGCTGATCCGCCGTATTATTGCGGCGCTGGCAAACTCCTCGCGCTGGCCCGAGTGGAAGGCCGGCTCTGAGTTCAAGGCGGTGCGGGCACAGTCGGCGGCGGCGAGAAAATGACAGGCGCTTACACTACAACTGCATCAGAGCGCAGCAGCAGCCACGCACAGGGAGCACACTGATGGCCACCGGCAAGCGAGTTGTTGTAGTTGGTGCGAATTTCGGCGGCCTCGCCTGCGCCATGGCCTTGCCCCGGGGCCTCGATGTGACGGTCGTGGACGCTTCACCGCATTTCGAATTTTTACCCAATATTCATGAGCTGATCTCCGAAGTAAAAACCCCGGAGCTGTTGCGGCTTGCGCGTGAGCGGCTGATCAGTCGACTGGGCCACCGCTTCCTCCTGGACAGCGTCACCCGGATCGATGCCGCTGGCAGGGCGGTGCATACCGCCTCCGGCCGCAGCTTGCCCTTCGATGCCTGTGTGGTCGCGGCGGGCGGTGTCAATAACACCTACGGACTGCCCGGTGTGGAGCGTTATACCTTGCCCTTCAAGACGGTTGCTGACTGCGCGGCCATCGGCCGGCGGTTGCGCGACCTTGAGAGCTCGGGTAAGGCGCTATCTATTGTGATTGTTGGCGGTGGGCTCGAGGGCGTCGAGGCGCTGGGGGAGATCCTGCGCAAGTATCGACATCTTGCACAGCTGCAGGTCCACCTGGTGGAACGCGAGCGGCAGCTCGTTCCCGGCAGCCCGTCGGCACTGGGCCGTGAGATCGAGCAGCGCTGCCAGCCCCACCCGGTTCACTTCCACAAAGGCCACGGCGTCAAGTCGGTAACGAAAACCCGCGTCACGCTCACCTCGGGCCAGGTGCTGAGGTCGGACATGACACTGTGGACCGGTGGTGCCGCACCCTCGCCGCTGCTATTCCAGAGTGGGCTGGCAAGCAAAAAGGGTGCGTGGGCCAGGGTGAATAACGCATTGCAAAGTGGCGTTCACGATAATATTTTCGTCGTTGGCGATGACGCCCAACTGAAGAATTCGCTGAGCAAGCAGGCCTACCATGCCCTGGCGATGGGTGCCCATGCGGCAGGCAACGTGCGCCGTTTCCTCGCGGGATCGCGGTTGCAGGACTTCAAGCCGGGCCCGGAGATCAGCCTGATCTCGCTGGGCGATCTCGATACCTATTGCGTCATCGGTAAGCGAGTCATCGCCGGGCGCGCGCTGGCGCCGGCGAAGGAGCTGATTTTTCAGGCCAACATGGCCAGGCTGGACCCACCGCTGCGACTCGCCCCGGCATGGGATCTCCAGGCGCGTTACTGGCGCAGCATCCACGAGCTGGCAATTCCCACCCTGTGGCCACCATCCAGGCTGACGCGACTGGCTGATCTGCGCAAACTGGCCTGATCCGCAACGGGGGAGGCGTTCACTGATCCCCGGTGTCTGGCGCCATGCAATTGCCGGGTCCAGTGCCAGTGGAGGTATTCGCCAATGACCTGCCCCCCGCAACCCGGGATCACCGGCAGCACAGGCCCAGCTTCTCGAGGCGCGGCAGTTCGATGGCCGGGCAGCGATCCGCCACCACGCTCATGCCGGCGGTTTCAGCGGCCGCGATAGCCTCGGCGTGCATCACGCCCAGCTGCGTCCAGATCACGCCAATGCCTGCATTCACCGCCTCGCTGACGATCTGTGGCAGGAACTTTGACTGCCGGAAGACATCCACCATATCTATTTTGACGGGGATGGCCGCGAGGTCCGGGTACACTCTGCAGCCCAGCAGTTCCTGTCCTGCCAGGCCCGGGTTGACCGGGTACACCTGGTAACCCTGCGCCAGCAGGAATCGCATCACCCGGTGGCTCGGCCGCTGCGGCTTATGGCTGGCGCCCAGCAGGGCAATGGTTCGCGTGGTGGCGAGAATCCGCGCGATGTCGCGATCTTCTGTCAGCGGCATTGCGGTTCAGGCGTCTGCCCATACCGGCGCCCGCTTTTCGAAGAAGGCCCGGCTACCCTCTTCGGCATCACCGCACATCATCCCATCGAGCATGGCCTCATTGGCGTAGGCGAAGGCCTCTTCGATGGGCATTTCGACTTGACGGTAGAAAGCTTCCTTGCCCGAGCGAATACCCAGGGCGGATTTGGAGGCAATTTTCTGCGCCAGTTCCTCTGTCGCGGCGCGCACATCCGCTTCCGGCACGGCGCGGTTTACCAGGCCCATGCGCACGGCCTCCTCGGCGCTGAACATGTCGCCGGTGAGCGCGAGTTCCATGGCGTGCTTGCGCTGCAGGTTGCGGCCGATACCCACCAGCGGCGTGGTGCAGAAGGTGCCAATATTGACGCCCGGTGTGCAGAACTGTGCCCGCTCCGAGGCAATGGCCAGGTCACAGGCCGACACCAGCTGGCAACCGGCGGCTGTGGCAGTCGCCTGCACACAGGCGACAAGGGCCTTGGGGGAGTGAACGATGCCCAGCATCATTCGCGCGCAGGCCTCCAGTATCTGCCGCACCCGGGCCTCGCGCGCCGCGGCCTCCTCACCTTCCTGCGGCGCCATCTCCCGCAGGTCGTGGCCGGCGGAAAACACCGGGCCACTGCCGGTGATAACGATAACGCGCACGTCTGCGGACTTGTTGGCACGGTCTATCGCGTCAGTCAGCGCAGCGAGCATGCCACTCGACAGCGGGTTGCGCTGCTTCGGCCGGTTCAGGGTGAGCCAGAGCACATGCCCCGACATGTCTTCCAGCAGGTAGGGATCGCTATTGGGTTCAGCTGTAGTCATTCTGTTCTCCCACGGGTCAGGGTTGAGGTCCGATCGGCGCTATGCGGAAACCGGCTGGCATCCTCAAGACTAGCAGATGGTCAGACACTGGAAAATTACTGCGCCGTCGCGGGCAGACAACCGGTGAAGCGTCGGCCCGCCCGAACTCACTGGCCACCACCCTGGGCGCGACCGGGTGCGCCTGTGCCACGCCGGCCGGCCTGCAGCATTTGCTGCATCTGCTGCATCATTCTGTCGATAGTAAAGCTTGCCGTTGCCTGCCGGGGTGGGTAGTCGCGAAACGTCATCAGCCATTTGCCCACTTCCTGCTGTACCGGCACGAACAGCCACAGCTGGTCGGCAAAGAAACGGCTGTAGAGGCCGGAATCGATGGAGGTCTCGTAGGGGTCGCTGCGCAGATTGATGATCCGCGGGAAATTGAGCGCTTCCCGCGGACCTGACCAGCCGTCCATCTGGAAGGCGAAGTGAATCTTCCAATCGTTCCAGCGCAGGGCGTTGAACTGGGCATTGTCATCGAAATAAAAGATATTCTCGCGTTTTCCGGGACCCTTGCCGGCGAGCAATTCGGTCTGGTCGTAACCGTCGAGGTGCACCTTGTAAACCTGCTTGCCGGCGCGATGGCCGGCTAGCAGTTTCTGCTTGATATCCGGCTCTCCGGCAGCACTGAGCAGGGTGGGCAGCCAGTCCTGGTGCGAAAAGATGTCGTTTATCACTGTGCCGGGTTCGACCACACCGGGCCAGCGGATCAGCGCCGGTACGCGGAAGCCGCCTTCCCAGGTGGAGCCTTTCTCCCCGCGGAACGGCTCGGCGCCGCCGTCGGGGTAGGTATTGGTTTGCGAGCCGTTATCGGTTGAATACACCACGATGGTGTTGTCGGTGATGCCAAGTTCATCCAGCTTGTCGAGCAGCTGGCCCACATGATGGTCGTGCTCCATCAGGCCATCTGCGTACAGTCCGTGACCGGACGCACCCTGCCATTTCGGTGCCAGCCGTGTCCACACGTGCATGCGTGTGGAGTTGAACCACACAAAGAAGGGCTTGTCGTCGCTGTGGGCCTTGTCGATGAACTTCAGCGCGGCATCGGTGAATTCCTGGTCCACGTTTTCCATGCGCTTGCGGGTCAGCGGCCCCGTGTCCTCGATCTTGCCATCTGCGAAAGAGCGAATCACGCCGCGTGGCGCAAAGCGCTGGTGAAACGCGGGATCTTTCGGATAGTAATAGGTTTCCGGTTCTTCCTCGGCGTTGAGGTGATAGAGATTGCCGAAGAACTCATCGAAGCCATGATTGCTGGGCAGGAACTCATCCTTGTCGCCGAGGTGGTTCTTGCCAAACTGCCCCGTGGCATAGCCGTGGGGTTTCAGAAGTCCGGCAATTGTCGGGTCCTTGTCGCTGAGGCCGATATCGGCTCCCGGCATCCCCACCTTGAGCAAACCCGTGCGCAGGGGGTGTTGTCCGGTAATGAAAGCCGAGCGACCGGCCGTGCAACTCTGTTCGCCGTAGTAGTCTGTGAACAGCGCGCCCTCGTTGGCAATGCGGTCGATGTTCGGTGTGCGCGCGCCGAGCATACCGCGGTGATAGGCACTGAGATTGGACCAGCCGATATCGTCACCCCAGATCACCAGAATATTGGGTTTTTCGGCCGCTGCTACAGGGCCTGTCAGTAGGGCTGCGATGGTGGCGAACAAGGCCAGCCAGTGAGTCCTGCGGGAAATCGGTGACATCTTTCTTATCTCTTTATGGTTCTGGATTGTCGATTATGAGACACATCAACGTGGGCGGAAATGACCGCAACGGCAAATTTCCGTTGCTACAACCGCTCACGGGCGCGCGGTTTAAAAATACGCTGGCAGGCCGCGTCAGCTGACGCGGATGCGCACCGGCGTCGAGGCGGCATGCTCCGCGGCGGCGCCAAAGTGGCCGGCCAGCCTCGTGCCGCAGTTGGCGCAGCACCCTTTTGTGTCGAGGCCCCAGCCGCCGATACGGTGCCAGTCACGCTCGATCAGCAGTTCACCGCACTGGTGGCAGTAGGTGCTGCCGCCTTCCGGGTCGCGCACGTTACCGGTGTAGGCATGGCGCACGCCAGTGTCGAGGGCGATGCGGCGCGCCCGGCCCAGGGTCGCGGCGGGGGTGCGCTGGTGATCCCGCATCTTCCAGTCGGGGTGGAAGGCGGTGAAGTGCATGGGCACGTCGGGGCCGAGGCGTTCAACCACCCAGCGGGTCATCTGTTCCAGTTCCGCGTCGGAATCGTTCTCCCCGGGTATGAGCAGCGTGGTCAGCTCCAGCCAGGTATCCGTCTCGTGGTGGATGTACTCCAGTGTCTCCAGCACCGGGTTGAGGTGGGCACCGCAAATCTTGTAGTAAAAGCGGTCCGTGAACGCCTTCAGGTCCACGTTGGCCGCATCGATGGCGCTGAAGAAATCCGCGCGGGGCTCCGGGTCGATGTAACCGGCGGTGACGGCCACGGTGCGGATATCCAGCTCGCGGCAGGCGGCGGCGACATCCACCGCGTACTCCATGAAGATGATCGGGTCGTTGTAGGTGAAGGCCACGCTGCGGCAGCCCGCGTCGCGGGCCGCTCGTGCCAGCTGTTCCGGGCTGGCCGCATCCGCGAGGATGTCCATTTCCCGGGACTTCGTCGTGTCCCAGTTCTGGCAGAACTTGCAGGCCAGGTTACAGCCGGCGGTACCGAAGGAGAGCACGCCGCTGCCCGGATAGAAATGGTTGAGGGGTTTTTTCTCGATGGGATCCACACAGAAGCCGGTGGAGCGCCCGTAGCTCACCAGCTTGACCTGGCCGTCCAGGCGCTGGCGCACGTAACACAGGCCGCGCTGGCCCTCCTGCAGGTGGCAGTGGCGCGGGCAGAGGTCGCACTGGACCTGGCCGTCGTCGAGCTGGTGCCAGTAGCGTGTGGCGACTATGGTTTGGGACATGGATGGTATTTCATGGCATTATACCCATATATAATGTATGGAATTAGTCTACAGTACTCCACCACAGGATAGTAGTTCAATGCATGTTCGAGCGCCGGCCGTGGCCGGCTTGTTCTATGACGCCGACCCCGGCCTGCTGCAGCACCACGTTGAGGAACTGGTGTCTGCCGTGAGCGCGGAAGCACAGCCCTGTCCGCGAGCACTGGTGGTGCCCCATGCCGGTTATGCCTACTCCGGCGCGATCGCCGCGGCGGCTTACGCCCGTCTGCGGCAGCGGGAGCGCCCCATCAGGCGCGTGGCCCTGTTCGGGCCCGCGCACCGGGTCTACCTGGAGGGCATGGCCGTTCCCGCCGCCGATGCCTTCGCCACCCCGTTGGGAAATATCCCGCTGGATACGGCAGGCATGGCCCGATTGGCTGGCTTACCCCAGGTCCGTGTCTCTGATGCGGCGCACCGTGAGGAGCACAGCCTGGAAGTGCAGCTGCCGTTTCTGCAGGCAGTACTTGGCGACTTCTCCCTGGTGCCGGTGGTGGTAGGCCGCTGCGACCCTGACAGCGTCGCTGCCGCCATGGACTGTGTGTGGCAGGAACCGGATACCCTGCTGGTGGTGAGCACTGACCTGTCGCATTTCCACCGTTACGGGGTGGCATGCCGGCAGGATGCCCGCACCTGCCAGCGTCTGCTGGACCGGGAGCATAGTCTTGTGAGTGAAGACGCATGCGGTGCGCAGGCGCTCAACGGCCTGATGTGCACTGCCCGGGGCCGTACGCTGGAGATGGAGTTGATCGCGATGTGCAACTCCGGCGATACCGCGGGGGACCGTGGTCGTGTAGTGGGCTATGGCGCCTTCAGCCTGCATTGACCTGCGCCCCGGAGAGCGGGTGCACCTGCTGGGCGTCGCCCGGGCATCGATCGAGTCCGGGCTGCACCAGGGCCGCGCGCTGAGCATCGACGACGCGGACATCACCGCGACGCTGGCCGCCCGCCTTGGCGTGTTTGTGACCCTCACCCGCCAGTGTGCCCTACGCGGCTGTATCGGCTCCCTGGAGTCCGCCGAGCCACTGCCCCGTAGCGTGGCTGACTCCGCCTACGGCGCGGCCTTTCGGGACCCGCGTTTCCCGCGCCTGGAGGCGGCGGAACTGGGTGAGATCCGCATCGAGATTTCCGTGCTCTCGGCAATGGTGCCTGTGCGCGCCGCCAGCCGGGAGGCGCTGCTGGCGCAGCTCGCGCCAGCTGCGGACGGGCTGCTGTTGAAGGACGGGGCGCATCGCTCGACCTTCCTGCCCAAGGTCTGGGAGCAGTTGCCGGAGCCCGCGCATTTCCTGGAGCAGTTGATGATCAAAGCGGGGCTGCCGGCAAACCACTGGTCCTCCGGCCTGCGCTTCTATCGCTACGGGGCGACCTGCTTCTCGGAGACGTTTGCAGACACCCCGGCGTAGCAGCGGTTTTCAGCCCCCTGCATGTGGCCACGCTACCCACCTCGGCATGATTGTGACTTATGCCGACCTGCAGTACGCAGGATCGAAGCTGATGCCAGCTCAGGACCTTTTCGGCTATCGCGATCTTTTTGCCGGCACTCTGCGTAGCAACAGGGATATAAGCAACCCTAAGAGATGGAGGTTCAGCAATGAGCATACGTAACCTGGCGTTGATTGCGCTGCTCGCCGTAACGATTAATGCGCGCGCGCAGGAGAGTTTGCCCTTCAATGTCGAGCCGATTGTCGACTTCGATGAGCCCTGGGCGATCACCTTCCTGCCCGATGGGCGCATGCTGGTAACCGAAAAGAAGGGGGTGCTGAATATCGTCACCCGTGAGGGTGAAAAGACGCGTGTCGAAGGCGTGCCGGATGTCGATTACGGTGGTCAGGGCGGTCTGGGTGATGTGGTGCTGCATCCCGACTTCGGCGACAACGGCAGTGTGTACCTCAGCTACGTGGAAGCCGGCATTGGCGACACACGCGGCGCAGCGGTTGCCCGCGGCACCCTCGACCTGTCCGGCGACCGCCCGACGCTAAGCGATGTGCAGGTGTTGTGGCGGCAATACCCCAAAATGCTCGGTTACGGCCACTATGGGCATCGCCTGGTGGTCGATGACGACGGCTATCTTTGGATCAGTTCCGGGGACCGGCAGAAGTTCACGCCCGCGCAGGACATGCAGTCCAATGTCGGCAAGGTACTGCGGCTGAAAGACGATGGCACAATTCCCGGCGATAACCCCTTTGCAGATTATTTTTCAAAGGACCCGCTGGTGGATGACGTCGGTGTCTACCCGGAGATCTGGTCGCTGGGGCACCGCAATCCCCTGGGTATGGATCTCGACCTCGACGGACAGCTCTGGGTGCTGGAAATGGGCCCGCTGCACGGCGATGAGTTGAACCTGATTCGCCGCGGCGGTAACTACGGGTATCCGGAAGTGTCCGACGGTGATCACTATGACCGCCGCGAGATCCCGGATCACAGTACGCGGCCTGAGTTCCTGGCCCCGGCCATCAGCTGGGTGCCGGCGATTTCACCGGGTGACCTGACCTTCCTGCAAGGCAAATTGTTTCGTGCCTGGCGCGGTAATGCATTGGCGGCGGCGCTGGGCGAACAGGCGATCGTGCGCATTGAAGTTGATGGCGAATCCGCCCGCGAAGTCGAGCGCTATGCGATGGGCGCGCGCATTCGCGCGATAGCCGAGGGCCCCGAAGGCGCCATCTGGGTGCTGGAAGATGAGCGTCGCAACAGCCAGGGCAGACTGCTGAAACTCACGCCCAAGCCCTGAGGCTGGCGCCCGCGGCCAACCACTGCGGCCAGTCTGTTCACAGCCTCTTGAGTCCAGCGGGATCGGTTCTGTGTGAGGCGGTAGTTCATGAGAACGACTTGCAGAGGTTCGTTTGAACCTCTCGAGGAATTAATTGCGAGTGCGTTTTATGTGTCTGCAAGGCAACGCTCAATAAACCAGTTGAGTGCTTTCCCATTGTTGGCAGTGCGCCAGGCAATGTGTAATTGGGTGGCCGGAAACGGAACTTCCGTCTCCACAGTCACTAGTGCCCCCTGATCCAGCAAGTGCTCAATGCGCTGCCTGGGAAGAAAACCGGCGCCGAGGCCAGCCTGTTGCGCGCTGATCTTGTGGCTCATGGTCGGTACGACAATGCGCTGTTGCCTGTCGAATACGCGCAGGGTGCGGGCAGGGTGCTCGCGTGAGGAGTCCCTGGCCACGATAGCGCGGTGCTGCATGCGTTCGGCCTCGGAGAGCGGTCCACGGTGATGCGCCAGGGGATGACCCGGGGCGACGGCGAAAACCCATTGCACCTCCATCAGGGGGCGCTTGGTGATGCCCTTCTTGTCCACGATGCCGTCGGGGGCGCCAATGGCCAGATCGACGCGTCCCAGTTGGATCGCCTCCCAGGTGCCGCCCAATACCTCCTGGGAAAGCTCTATCTCTGTGTCCGGACGCATGTCCGCAAAGGCGGCGAGGTGGGGTGACAGGTAGTCTTCCTGGAGCACGGAATCCACCGCAATACGCAGCCGGGATTCCCAGCCCCGGTCTCTTTGTCGAGTGGCCTCGACCAGCCGACTGGTTGCCTCCAGTATCTCCCGGCCCTGCTCCAGCAGCAGGCGGCCTGCGGGCGTCAGCACCGAGCGCCTGCCTTCGCGCCGAAACAGGGTCACGCCGAGGTCTTCTTCCATGCGATTCACCGTATAGGTGACCTTCGAAGGCACGCGGTAGAGGCTGGCAGCGGCGGCAGCGAAGCTGCCCTTGCGGTCGATGGCGTCCAGAACTTCCAGTCCTTCCAGGGTGATTTCACTCATCGTCTTTTAATTCAAAAATATTGAATATTAATGTCATTATATTTCGATTTTTTTATTCCGGGCAATGCATATCATGGTCTCAACATTCAGCAAATATGAAACAAAACGAAAGGAGATAGACCATGAATACACGTTACGAGAACCGAATCAAGGCGGTACTGACAACTGATGCCGGCATAGGCGGTCTGGTGTTGCGGGTACCACTGGGTGTGGTGCTGGCCGCCCACGGTGCGCAGAAACTTTTCGGCTGGTTTGGCGGATACGGCCTGGAAGGCACAGCCGGATGGATGGAGTCCGTCGGTTTCGCCCCCGGTTTGCTGATGGCCCTGCTGGCAGGCAGTGCCGAGTTCTTTGGCGGTATTTTCCTGGCCCTCGGGCTGTTAACGCGGCCGGCCGCGCTTGTAGCAGCGTTTACCATGCTGATGGCGTTGACCGTGCACATCGGTAACGGCCTGTTCATCAGCAACAACGGTTATGAGTTCGCGCTGACCTTACTGGCTGCGAGCCTGGCCCTGGTGTTCCTTGGCGGCGGCTCACTGTCCGCCGATCGGCAAGTTGCGGCCAGGCTGTCATAGCGTGGCGGTGACTGGCAGTCATTTTGGGCAAGGGGCGATGCGGCATGGCGGGCAGGTGGGTGGCAGTAGCGGGACAGCAACGCAATGTGGCAGTCTGGTTGACCTGCACGGCCACTGTCGGCCAGGCCTTCAGTTGAGGAGAATGTGATGAGTCGTTTTGAAGCCAGGGAAGCATCCTGCAGCACCCACACCGGCAGTATTGCACTGCGCGCGAAAACCCGTGCGGCCGACCTCGGTGAGTTTACGGTGCGCAGGGCGTTGCCGAATCGGGAGCAGCGCATGGTGGGGCCTTTCGTGTTCCTCGATCACATGGGCCCGGCGGAGTTCCCGCCGGGAAAGGGGATTGCCGTGCGGCCTCACCCCCACATCGGCATTGCCACCATCACCTACCTGTTTGAGGGCGAGATCATGCATCGCGACAGCCTCGGCGTGGAGCAGCCGATCACTGCTGGGGCGGTCAACCTCATGGTGGCGGGCAGTGGCATCGTGCACTCGGAACGCGCCGGGGCTGACCTGGACCAGACTTCTATCCTGCATGGCATCCAGAGCTGGATTGCCCTGCCCGCTGAACAGGAGGAAATCGACGCGGCCTTCACCCACTATCCCGCATCAGCGTTGCCGGATGTCGCCGGCGAGGGCACTCGAGTGCGGATCATTATGGGCGAGGCCTACGGGCAGCGCTCGCCCGTCGAGACCTTCTCTCGCACGCTCTATCTCGATGTGCAATTGGAGTCCGGCGCCCGATTGGCCCTGCCCGAGGGTGAAGCGGAACTCGCCTTCTACGTCGCCGTCGGCGCTGTCGAGGTCGACAGCGAGGTGTTTACGGCCGGGACGCTGGCGGTAGCCGGGGAGGGCAAAAAGGTGGCGCTCCAGGCCAGGGAATCCAGCCGGGTCATGGTCGTTGGCGGCGATAATATCGGCCCGCGCCACATGTTCTGGAACTTCGTTTCCAGCAGCCGCGAGCGTATCGAACTGGCCAAAAAGGACTGGGGTGAACAGCGCTTTGCCCCTGTGCCCGGCGACGCAGAATTCATTCCATTACCAGATTAGGGAGTTAATCATGAACAGAGCAGCCAACACCGATATTGATATTCATCCGCTGTTGCAACAGCGGCACAGCCCTTACGCGTTTGATCCGGGGCGCGACGTCGCAGAGAATGACGTACGTGCCTTATTCGAGGCCGCGCGCTGGACCATGTCTTCCTATAATGCGCAGCCCTGGCGTTATATCGTGGGCGTCAAGGCACGGGACCGGGAGACCTGGGATAAAATTCACGGGACGCTGGTAGAGGGTAACCAGCCCTGGGCCGCGAATGCGCCGGTGCTTGCCCTGGGATTGACCGAGCACCAGTTCGAGCACAACGGTAAGCCCAACTCTGCGGCCCACCACGACCTGGGCGCTGCCTCTGCCATGTTGACGCTGGAGGCGACGGCACGCGGGTTGGTGGTGCACCAGATGATTGGTATCGAGCCCGACAAGGCCCGCGAGGTCTTTGGCATTACCGGTTCACTGGAGCCGGTCACGGCGCTGGCTATCGGCTACCAGGGGACCCCGGGCGACGTCGACGCGAAATACGCGGAGCGCGACAACAAACCCAGAGAGCGTAAGTCGCTGGAGGAACTGCTCATCTCCGGCGGGTTCTGATGTTCTCGGTATTTGCGTCGCTGCTGTCTTTTGATGGCGGCTTCCGCTGACACGACGTGCCCGGTACAAAGTTGGCGGCGCGATCCCCAAAAAGGCGCACTCTCGAGCTTACCGTGCCGCGCCTGCACCACTTTGTGGCGCCGCTACAGGGTGATCTGCACGGATAGCGGCAAACCTGGGCGGCCCGGAACTTGCATTGGTCCAGGATCGCTTATGGAGGGCGCGCAGATGGATCACTCAAAAAACTCACAGTCCGTCGAACGGCCTGAAGACCCCTCCCTGGAGAGTAGTGGCTGGCGCACTCGGCCGGGTATCCTGGGGCATCATGCGGCGAGCCCCCAGTCCATTCACGCCCTGCTTGGCTATTTTCTCAAAGACAGGAACTCCCCGACCCCTTTTCCCGGACGCGATATGTTGCTCGATGGCAGCCTCTTCGAGTGGGGGGTCGCGCCGCCGCTGGAGAAGGTCATCGGCGGACCGGGTGAACTGGACTTGCTGCTGCGTTTACCCGAAATCTACCGCCACAGTGTGTCCGTGGTTGAACCCTGGGAGAACGTCGGCATCAACCTGCAGGGCGAGGCAGTAAGGGCCTCAAAAAATATCGCCTACATCCTGCAACAACTGGCGGATGCCGACTCCATACTGTATCCACTTTGGCAGAGCGGCTGCGTCAATCCGCAGCGTCTCGCCAACGTGTTGAGTGCGGGTATCGCCACGGTGGTGCAGGGCGGAAACCCCTCTGTCTACGACGCTGCTTCGTTCGACGGTTCGAAGTCCGGCGTTGAGGACATCCTGGCCCTGGTGGATGAGCTGCTGCTGCGGCGATCGAGCAACAGCGGTCCCAGTATCTTTATCTGCCTGGGTCACCAGTTGGCTGCGGCCTCGCAGGTTCGCCTGTTGAAACGCGCCTGTCGCGAGGTGGCGAACCTGCAGCACCTTCCCCTCGACCCGGAGGGCATTGCGTTGCGCACCCTGCGCCGCGTTTGCAGCAGGATCAGCGACGTGGGTGAGAATCTGTCGGTTATCAAGAATGGGCAGCGTATCGCCGAAGGTTGGCACGATACTCGGTTCTCAGTAGCCCCCAATGAGGCTTTCGAAGTGGGTACGCGCAGGCTGTTGCCGTACCGGCGCCGGGGGGCGTCGGACCATGTTCCGGGTGAGCTGCATGACGCTCACGCCCTGGTTGCTGACGAACTGGAGGGTGTGATCGATACCATGCTGGTGATGGAGCGTGAGCTGAACATCGAAATGTTCCATGGCGACGAGGTTAACGAGGAGGCAGCACTTTTTGCCAACTGGGCCTTCAAGTTATTGCATGACACGCTTGTCCCCCTGCGCTACGAAGTAGCAGTGTCGCCATTATCGTGGCTGCTCAGCCTGCCCTACGCGGTGGAAATCCTGTCGCAGACAGAGGTGGATAGTGCTCATCTCACCGAGGTCTCCACGACCTGTATTTACTATAAAGACTGGGAGACTCACACTATTCGTCGCTCGTTCACCAGCCAGTTCCACCCCGAGCTGATGGCGGATATCCGTGATATCGGCAAGCGCGACGGGCCGCGTTACGCAGAACTGAAAGATAACGACGGTGTGCGTTTGTTGATTCGGCTGCTCTATCATGGCATGCAGGAATAGTGGGTGCTGCCTGCGGCGAGGGTACTGCGATGAGGGGATACGCCCCCCGTATGAATCATCAGGCATAGCCCTGTTCGCTGCTGCCCCGGTGAACTAAAACCGCATCGTTAATACGATTAGAACGTTTCGGCTTCACAGGAACCGAACGCTGCATACACAGACCTGCCGTCGTTGGCCTTAACCCGCTGACTCCTGTATAAGGGCGCAATGAAAACCCCCAAGAGAATTCAGCCACTGGTTGATGACGGTCTGGTGGACGAGGTTTTAAGCCAGCTGATGAGTGGCAAGGAAGCCACCGTCTACGTGGTGCGCTGTGGCGAAGAGGTTCGCTGCGCCAAGGTTTATAAAGAGGTCGCGAAGCGCAGCTTCAAACAGGCGGTGGAATACACCGAGGGCCGCAAGGTGCGCAACAGCCGGCGTGGCCGGGCAATGGAGCGCCGCTCGAAGTACGGCCGCAAGCAACAGGAAGAAGCCTGGCAAAATGCTGAAGTAGACGCGCTTTACAAACTGGCTGCGGCTGATGTGCGTGTGCCTACCCCTTATGGCTGCTTTGACGGCGTGTTGCTGATGGAGCTGGTCACGGACGACGAGGGCAATGTGGCGCCGCGCCTGAGCGAGGTCGAGCTCAGCGAAGCACAGGCACTGGAAGATCACGCCCTGATGATGACCTATGTCGTGCGCATGCTCTGCGCCGGCCTGGTGCATGGCGACCTGTCTGAATTCAACGTCCTGGTGGATGACTACGGCCCGGTCGTCATTGACCTGCCCCAGGCGGTGAATGCCGCTGCCAATCAGCACGCCAGGTCCATGCTGGAGCGCGATGTCAACAACATGACCAGCTACTACGGCCAGTTCGCGCCGCAGTTGCTGGGGCGGCTGTATGCCGATGAACTGTGGGAGTTGTATGAAGAGGGCAGTTTGCACCCGGACACACAGCTCAGCGGGGGGTACGAGGCCAGCACCGAGCAGGCTGACGTGGATGCAGTCATGATGGAGATCAGGGCGGCATTGGCGGAAGAGGAAAAACGCCTTGAGCGAGCGCGCGAGGCCGATGAGTTGTGAGTGATGCCAGTTTTTCCCAGCTGCCACTGGCCGCGGCTCAACTGGAGAACCTGGAAAGCCTCGGCTATACGCGGATGACCGACATCCAGGCCGCGGCCCTGCCGCCGGCCCTCGCCGGTAAAGACCTGATCGCACAGGCCAAGACCGGCAGTGGCAAAACCGCAACGTTTACGCTGCCACTGTTGAGCAAGCTCAACCCGAGAGATTTTGGTGCGCAGGCACTTATTTTGTGTCCCACCCGGGAGCTGGCAACCCAGGTGGCGGCGGAAACGCGGCGCCTGGCCCGGCACCAGCCCAACGTCAAAGTGGTCACGCTCTGTGGCGGACAGCCCATTGGCCCGCAGATTGGCTCGCTGGAACACGGTGCCCACATTGTCGTGGGCACGCCCGGGCGCATCAAGGATCACCTGCGCAAGGCAACGCTGGATATCTCCCGAATCAATACTCTCGTGCTGGACGAAGCGGACCGCATGCTGGAGATGGGATTCCTGGACGACATCAGCAGCATCATCGAAGCCACCCCGGAGAGCCGCCAGACCCTGCTGTTTTCCGCCACCTATCCCAGTGACATTCGCAAGATGAGCTCGCGTTTCCAGCGTGCTGCCCTTGAGGTAACAGTGGTGGCCACGCACGATGAACAGCATATCAGCCAGAAGTTTTATATCTGCTCCAGGGAGAAAAAGCTGGAGTCACTGAACAGGATCATTGCATACCACGCGCCAGAAGCGGCGGTTATCTTCTGCAATACCAAGGCAACCGTTCGAGACGTCACTGCCCACCTCAAAGATCATGGCAATCGTGCCCTGGCATTGCACGGAGATCTGGAGCAGCGCGACCGGGACCAGGTACTGGTGCAGTTCACACAGCAGAGCTGCCGCCTTCTGGTTGCCACCGATGTGGCCGCGCGCGGGCTCGACATTGACGATCTGCCGGCGGTAATCAACTACGATCTGCCTCGTGACCCGGACCAGTACACCCACCGCATTGGCCGTACCGGTCGCGCGGGTAAAACCGGTCTGGCCCTGAGCCTGTTTGCCGACAACGAGCGTTACAAGCTGGAAGGCATCGCCGCAGATCACGATCGCGAAGTGGAATTCGAAGCGGTTGAAACGCTGCCCGCCTCCGGCGAAGCCCTGCCTGCTCCCGGTTTCGTCACACTGTGCATTGCCGGTGGCCGCAAACAGAAAGTGCGCCCCGGAGACATTCTTGGTGCGCTCACCGGCGCCGGCGGAATCGATGGCAAGGCCGTGGGTAAAATCAATGTGATGGAGCACGTGGCTTTTGTTGCGGTGCAAAGAAAACTGGCAAAGCCGGCGCTACAGCAGCTCCAGGCCGGCAAGATCAAGGGCCGTAAATTCAAGGTCCGCAGGCTTTAACGCGCCGGCTGTTCTCTAGCGCCTGCTGTTTTTCCACGGCGAGTTCACCTGATCTGGACTGCTAGCGTTAAAGCCCGCATCTAGTAGAAGTTTTTACCGATGTCGAAATAGAGCCCGCTTTCAATGATTTCAACACCGTCGTTGGTGAACTCATCCCGACGCCAGCCGAGAGAGGCGAACCAACTTTCCCTGAATGAAATGGTATTAGTGACTTGCCAGCGGATGGAGTCATCCTGACCCCAGGAAACGGATGCTGCCGCAGTGTTGTTATTATGCCATTGGTAGGTCGCAGATAAGCCGACAATAAACTCGGTCCAGCTGGTTTCTTCCTTGCTGCGAAACGGCTCCGGCTCGAAGCAACCAAACAATCCGCAATCGCCGTTCCATGCCGGTATGGTGCCGAAGACTTTTATAGTCTGGTCGTAGTAGCGAAAGCCCGCGATTGGCCCGAGGCTTAGACGGTGCCAGTCCTCCAGTAGAAACACACCCCACTCGCCCTGGGCGATTCGCTGCTGCATGTCGACATTGACATCGAGGTACTCCTTCAGGACAGGCGGTGGTGCAATACCCGTCTCCGCCGTGATGTCGTCCATGTCCATATCATAGCCGCCGTGCCAGCCATTCAGGTCAAACCACATGGGGCGGTCCAGCGCCCGGAAGCGATAGCCCATGCCCAGTGCAAAAAAGCTGTTCGCGTGCTTTGCGAGATCGAGCATGTCCGCTTCAATATGTATATTCGCGCCACCTTCGACGGGCTGCTCAAGTTCAAGACCCGGCATATGTACAGGGAAATAGAGACTCCATCCTGTTGCGCTGTGTGCGGCGTCTGCGTCACTCACCTCTGCCATTATCGGAAGAGACGTCAGTGTTAAAACCAGTGCGAGGCGAATATGCAGTGGGTGCTCTTGCTTCATTATCTGCGACGGCTTGAGTGTAGCTGGGGTGACCGGCATTACTCTAGCAGACCATTTGCGGGAACGACATCAACGACTAATACTGAGTTCACCAGCACAAGCTCCGCGAACCCGGTATTGTGACTTCCTGTGCTAGTCTATATTTATTAGCGCTTGTTTCCGCATCGCGCGGGCAGGGTGCGTCCACGTAACCAGAGGGAATAAACATGAGCATAGTTGAAACCATCAGCAAGAGCGCGAAAACGGCAAAGTGGGTAGGCGTCGTCATGATTATCGCCGGCGTCTTGTCACTCAGTGCGCCTATGGCTGCCGGGCTTTCAATTTCAATGCTGATCGGCGGCCTGTTTATCGTCAGCGGTGTCTTTCAACTGCTCGTCGTTTTCAGAGCCGGCTCGTTTCCCCGCGAGCTGCTACTCGGTCTGTTGGGTGTGCTCGGCATCATGGCAGGTGTCTATATGATCGCTCAGCCAGGGTTGGCACTGGCCACCCTGACCCTGTTCCTCTCCGGCTACTTTATTGCCAGCGGTATCCTGCAGATTGTTGCTGCATTCCAGGCGCGGTCGCAGCAGGGCTGGGGTTGGTTATTGTTCGGTGGCCTGGTGTCGATGCTGCTGGGTGCCATGATCTGGAGTCAGTTCCCGCTGTCTGGTATCTGGGCGGTGGGCACGCTGGTTGGTATCCACCTGATTTTCAGCGGAATGACGCTCCTGGCCATCGCCGGTGCAGTCAAGGACGCGGCCAGTGCCATAGCGGATTGACCGGCCCGATAATGCTAATACTGCCCGGTGCCAGCGACAGCCTCGGGAACCAGGTAACAGTCAGCGACACCGTAGCTGCGGTATTGAACCGATGGGGAAATTGGCGTATATCTACGGGGGTAATAGTTGCCAGGCTTATGCCCTCGCAGGCCCGATTTCGGGTGCTATTCGCTTACACAATAATTAGAACGGAGAAAGACATGCCAAAGCTAGCACGCTACGCACTCACACCCGTTGCCGCCGCCGTGATGGGATTGGCCGCGCTGCCGCAGTCATCGATGGTCCATGCGCAGTCAATGACACTGGAAGAGGTGGTTGTCACCGCCCAGCGGCGAGAGACCAATCTGCAGGACACACCTATCGCCGTCACCGCTTTCACCCCGGACAAATTGGCCGACCTCGGCGTCTTCGATATCACTGACCTGGGTAGTCGAGCGCCCAACACCAATATCCAGAAACAGCCATCATCCAATTCCAACATGTCGATTGCCATTCGTGGCATCGGCAATGGCGAGACCTCGTTGATGGCTGATCCGAAGACGAGCTTTTATGTTGACGGCGTCTACATGAGCAAGACCGTCGGCGCGGTCTTCGATATCGTCGACCTGCAAAGCGTCGAGGTGCTGCGCGGTCCGCAGGGGACCCTGTTCGGGCGTAACAGCACCGGTGGCGCCCTGAACGTGACGACCATCAAACCCAGCGGCGAATGGGGGGTCAAGCTCGAGGGCAGTCTTGGTAACGACGGCTATCAGCGCGCGGCGGGTTCGGTAGATTTCCCGCAGGTATTCGGCATGCTGTCGGCAAAAGTCTCCGGCATGCTCATGGAGTACGACGGCTGGGCTGACAACGATTATCCAGGCAGCGAATCCGACCTGGGTTCGGAAGATAACAACGCCTACCGCATCGCGCTGCGACTCGAGCCCACTGAGGGTTTGACGATTGATTACGCCTACGACAAGACCGACAACGAGGGCGTGCCCACGCCGTTCCAGGTCACGGAAGTGAAGGACAGCATCTACAACGGCTTCACGGACACACCGTTCCCCTTCGAGTTTCTGGGGGGCGAGCTTTACCAGCAGATGGCGGCATTGGTCGGCGACCCCGACAAGCGCCGTGAAGACTATAATCTCGACGCCGTGTCCACGGAAACCCTGGAAGTAGAAGGGCATAACCTCACCGTTACCTGGGCTTTGGACAACCTTACGCTGAAGTACATATTTGGCGACCGCGAAACTGATTCCGGTTATGACAAGACCGACCTGGACGGTGGCGCGCTCACGGCGCGGGACCTTTTCTACGGTGGTGGCATGGAAATTCCGTCACCGGGCTTCGAGGCGACAATTGATGAGGGCTGGATCGACCTGCAGACCCATGAACTGCAGCTTTTCGGCAACGCATTCAATGATCGACTCCAGTACACGGTGGGCTACTACCAGTACGAGGAGGAAATCTACCAGAGCAATCCACAGACCTTTTCGATTCCCATTCAGTTCCTCGTCGGGAGCCCATTGGAAGGCGCTTACGTCGCCGCGGGCTACTGTAACGAGATACCCGGGGCCGGGGTGGTGTGTCAGGGCACGCAGCGCCAGCCACTGCCGTTCCCGTCCCCCGGGGCGGATCCTAACCTGAATGGCCAGGTCGACTTTATCTACGGGCAGACGACGGAGTCCTGGGCGGCTTACGGGCAGGCGACGTATGCACTGACCGACGCACTGGGTGTCACCGCTGGCCTGCGCTACACCGATGACGAGCGCGATGCCTTCCTGTTCAACGAGAACCTGGGCCAGACTTCGGTGGACGAGCGACTGAAGAACTCCGACTCCTGGGACAACATCAGTTACCTGCTGACGCTGAATTATGCAGTGAGCGATTACGTCAATGTCTACGGAACTTACTCGACCGGGTTCAACAGTGGTGGCTTCAACTCGCGCGCGGGCAGTCCCTCGTCCTGGGATACCCCGTTTGATGAAGAAGAAGTGGAAGCGTTTGAGCTGGGCCTGAAGTCAGACTGGATGGACGGTCGACTGCGCGTGAACGCTGCGCTGTTCTACAACGATTACACGGACATCCAGGTCACCCAGTTCGAGGCCGGTACCGGTGGTGCCTCCAGTCGCATTGTGAACGCCGGTGAAGCGACCTACCAGGGCCTGGAGCTGGAGATCACTGCGCTGATAACTGACGGGCTGCTGATGGACCTCACCTACGGCTATCTGGATGCCGAGTTCGACGAGTATGTAGCGCGCAACCCCGCGACCGACCTCGAAGAGGACATCTCGGGCGTGACCACGCCTGCGCGTGCGCCGGAGAACTCGGGTTCGCTTGGCCTGCAGTATGACTTCAACCCCTTCAGCTTCGGTACGCTGTCAGCGCGCGTCGACGTCATCTATACAGATGGCTACGTTTTCCACCCTTTCCAGAACCAGTTTGACTCGGCGGACGATCGTACCGTGGTCGATGCCCGGGTGACGCTACAGGATATCGGGCTGGGCCAGAACGGTAACTTGCGCCTGTCCGGGTGGGTCAAGAACGCGACCGACGAAGAGTACCGTGAGTGGGGTATCGACTTCGCCTCCCTCGGCTGGGCGGGCGCCACATACGGCAGGCCGCGCACCTACGGACTCGACCTGGTTTACGAATTCCGCTAGGAAAGCCTCTGTACGATCTATCGGGCCAGCCATGCTGGCCCGGTATCTTGAAGCCCTCATTACAGGTCGGACTTTGTCTATTGGCCCGAAGCTTCAATCGCCTTCGAGGGCGCTTGGAGCTTAATTTGGCCAGATTGCAGCACCAATGCCGCCGAGTCTCGAACAACGGCTCTGCTCCACTCAGCAGACTCGCTAAGCCTAATATCCCGATAATGCTGAGCTCTAACCATATGCCTACCCGAATTGAATAAGTAGTTTACAGCCGCATGCACTGTTTTTGGGCGATTGCTGCAGGCAGACGGAGATGAGCCGAACCAGATCATGACAGCCGGCCGCGGTGCTGTGGCGTCATACGTCGGCAGCCGATTGCCGAGCCTGTCTACGATATAGAACGTAGTGCCAGCAAGCGTTCAGAGCGGCCGCATGAGACTTAACCAAGAAAATTTGCTATCCGGCTCTGTTTATTTACCAAGGTCTGCAAGCGGTATGATCGACATGGTCAACTGTCCGAATACCGTCAAACTCTGCCCGCACCCGCTCAGGGCTCTACACATCTGCGAAACTTGCGCTGTTCAAAAGTCTGTACTAGCTTTCTGCGAAGACTCAGAACACGCCCCGGGCTGGTTCATCCAGGTACAGGCGTGTGCTGGCTTCAGCATTTGACCCAAAGCACACATGTCGGGAGAAACAATGAAAAACAAACTATTCAAGAGTCTCTGGGCAGTTTCCCTGCTCTCTTTCGCGGCCACTGCGGTAGACGCGCGGCCACCAGGATTGGACCCGCAGGCACGCAAGGAACTTCGCAATGCGGGCCTTGATCGCTACGTCGGGAAATTCAAACCGGGTGCCCCTGAAGTCATGGGCGATTGGGACAAGTACACTTTTGACACTGAGAATGGCGATGGTCCGATCTGCATTGCTGGTACGCCTTTGACAGTCTTCCACCAGCAACGCGAGGCGAAGAAGCTGCTGGTCGTCCTGGACGGCGGTGGCGCCTGTGTGCAGAATTCGTACGCCTGCTCGATACTGGCCGATGACACTCCGCCAGGAGACAGTGGCATATTTGCGGACGGTTTTGCGCCATTCGGCATCGACAATCCGCTGGCCGACTGGTCCAAGCTGTTCGTGAGTTACTGTGACGGTTCAGTTTTCAGCGGCGACAACGAACTTGAGGATCCCAACTTTCCGGTAGGTCCAGTACGCTATCACCGTGGGGTCCGCAACCTGACCGCAGCCCTCGACCTGGCGCGGGACCTGCACCCCAATGCGAAGCAGGTGATGCTCTCGGGGATCAGTGCCGGCGGCTATGGCGTGAATAACTTTGCGCCATCGATCTACCGCTTGATCTTTCCACCGTCAGCGGACCTCTTTGTGTTGAACGATTCCGGCCCGGGGCTTTCTAACCCTTTCCTCGGTGCCGTATTGCAAGACAACGACTGGAATTTCTCGCAGTTCTACCCCGAGAGCTGTGTGGATTGCAGCCCCTTACCTGGCGCGAACCAGGCCGCCTACCTGCTGTGGACTCTGGAGAACGATCGGGGCTACAAGGGAGCACTCTACTCCACGGATGGCGATTCGGTGATTCGCTCGTTCACCTTCATTCCCACCCAGCAGGGCTATCGTGACCTGCTTCTCGATACGACAGACCCGGTTGCCGCTGCGTATCCCGGTCGCTACAAGCGGTTTATCCGCAGTGGTTCCGAGGACCATACCGCCCTTAGTTTCTTCGGTTACTATCTGTTCGAGGCGAACACGGTGCCGCTCTACCAGTGGGTCGGTGAATTTATTGCCGGCGGGCCGGGATGGGTCGACATCGTGGAGGATTTCGTGCCAGCGCCTTAGTACAATACTGCCCAACGCAGCAGCAGCGAGCCCCGGCTAACCACGGGGCTCCATTCACCGGCGCCGCATAACCAACAGGGCGGAAACATGGATGCGATAGAAGGCCGCTACCTTTGCGGGGACGTAAAGTTTAGCCACGCTCCGGCCAGCCTCTGGTGCGGCCATTGTCACTGAAACCCTTGTCAACGCGCTCACGGTGCAACGCTGGCCACCTGGATCGGCGTGTCTGAGGGTCGGTGAGTTTACCCAGCAGCAGGCACTGCGCTGGTACGCGTCTTCGGACGACTCCGAACGTGGATTCTGTAGCTACTGCGGCACAACCCTGTTCTTTAAATCGAAACACTGGCCCGGTGAGATTCACTTGGTGCGCACGGCGTCTCCGGGCGAGATCGATCTCTGTCCGCAGGGGTACACACACAGGGATACGCGGGCGCCGTGGTTTGCGTTTCATGACGGACTGCCGCACGTCTTGCTCTGTCGGGGCTATTTTACCAATTTCATTGGACTAGCTCGTCAGGAGCGATACTTGAAGACCCGGATGCGCCACCGATACCCACTCGTCATGATCAGTTATGCAATCTGTTTCTTTGTGTTTGCCAAAACCGTCGGGAGCAATTTTGATTATTCAACGTATCAAACTCTATCACTTTCCCATGTCTCGCAGTGCCCGGGTGAAGTGGTTACTGCACGAACTGCTGGACGACGACTTCGATGTGGAAGTAATGGCCCTGTATGAAGGTGCGCAGTACCAGTCGGAATTTCTGCAGCGCAACCCCAATCATGCGGTACCGGTGCTGGAGATAACACAGGACGATGGCGATGTTTTCACCATGATAGAAAGTGGCGCCATGATCTCCTTGTTGGCCGACGCCTATCCAGCAAAAGCGCTGGCCCCGCCTGCTGTGGGCTATTCACCGGAACGGGCGGATTACCTGCAGATGCTGCACTTTGGTTCCTCCTGGATGGACATGATGCTATGGCAGCTACGCCTGCACCGCGATTTGTTGCCTCCGGACGAACGCGACCAGGCAACGATTAGTCGGTACCTGGATAAGTTCAGTACGGAAGTCGAGCCCCAGTTGATTGCCCGTTTAGAACGTCAGGCATTTATCTGCAGTGAGCAGTTCACCGCTGTCGACTGCGTAATCGGGCAGAACATCAACTGGGCCAGGGTGTACGATCTTTGCCAGGAGGATGTTTTTTCATGCTATCTGGCGGCCCTGCGTGAGCGGCCGGCGTATCGTGCTGCGTATGCAGATCGCGCCCTGGTTCGCGTCAGTCCGGCATGATGTTGGCCTCATAGGTAGTCGGGCGGCGAAGCCGCTGCACAAGCGCTTGCCCGGGAGCGGATTGCCCAGCTCGCCTGAGTCGTACAAAAATCCGCGCGACCTTCCTGACTGCTGCTTAGGCAGCAGCACACTCAATCTGTCACCTGGATGTACTTTCGCGTCGATCACTACAGCACAGGCCCCACGATCGCGAGTGCGTTATGCCAGAGCCGCTGGGGCAACGTCCATTGGGTGACCTGTGCCGCAGTAACCGGCAGGGAATCTGCGAGAAACGCCTGCTGCCGCTGTCGTATCGCGGCGGTCATATGCTCGTCACAGAGCAGGATGTTGTTCTCGTAGTTCAGGTCAAAGCTGCGGCGATCCATGTTGGCCGACCCGATAAGAGTAGTTCTGCCATCGACCGTGATGGTTTTTGCATGCAGGAGGCCGGGCTGGTACTCGTAGATATTCACACCGGCATCAAGCATATCCTGGTAGTAACTTTTGCTGGTGGCCCCTACGGCGAAATCATCATTGCGCGCCGGAAAAATGATTGTTGTGTCGACACCGCGATTGGCAGCGGCGCAGATCGCCGCCTGGAGCGAGTCCACCGGAACGTAATAGGGGGTAGTGATAAACAACTCGCGCCGGGCGCTGTAAATCAGCGTCTGGAACGTTTCGGGCACGGCAGAATAGCGGGCTGTTGGGCCGCTTGCTATGACTTGCGCCGGGAAGCCAGGCTCCGGCGCTTCCAGGGCTTGTAACAGCGTGTCGCGGATATCTTCGTTGGTGTAAGCCATCCAGTCACTGGCGAAAACATGCTGGTTCTGGCGTACGATTGGCCCTGTAAAACGCACCATCACGTCCACCCAGGGCGCATACCTGGCCTTGGTAAGGAATTCGGGGTCCGCACAATTCTGGCTGCCGCAGTAGGTCACGCGGTTGTCGATAACGAGAATCTTGCGATGATTGCGCAAGTCAATCCTGCCCTGGAGGATATGCAAAAGCGGATTCCCCACCTGCAATACCCGACACAACTTTATACCGGCGGTCTCCATCTCTTCCCAGAGTCCGGACTTGATCAGCAGTTTCGAACCGATGTCGTCAACCATCGCGCGGCAGCAGACACCCCGTGCGACAGCCCGCTGCAGGGCCCTGGCCATGCTGGTGCCGCTATTGTCGGGCATCCAGATGTAAAACAGCAGGTGTACATGATCAGTCGCGGCGTCAATATCGGCAATCATGGCGTTTATGGCGGCATTGGAATCCGCCATCAGTTGCCCCCGGTTGCCACCAACCGCCCGGTAACCGCTGATCGACTCACCGACACGAAACAGGGGCTCTTCCAGCTCATCGAGTCCGGGTGCCAGGTGTTCGGCGTCCCAGCCGGGAATGTCGCTGACATCGGGGATCGTCGCCATGGCCTTGTTCATACGCGCAACCCGCCTGCGACCAATACTGGTTTCGCCAAGAAGCAGGTAGGCAATGATGCCTGCTACGGGTACCGCCAGGATGACGACGAGCCAGGCGACTCGCGAGGCCGGATCCCGATGAGGGCGCAGCAATACACGGACGGCCAGGGCGAGCTGGAGTAAAACGAACAAGAATATGGCCATAAGCAGGATCCCCGGCTTTGCGACTCGCGACGCAAGCAATATATAGCGCCAGGGCGAAAGAATCGAACGGGGTGCTTCCCAACCTGCAGCACTTTGTTACCTGGGGCAGGTTCCCTATGCCGCGCCTATCCGCGTCCCCGATCCTGTTCTAGTCCATACCGATAATGATCTTGCCGCGAGCGCGGCCGGTTTCTGAATAGGCGACTGCCTGCGCCGTCTCCGCCAGGGAAAAGCGCCGATCGATTTGTGAGGTCACTTTTCCTGCCGACATCAGGCTTGCCAGGTTGGCGAGGTCATCACCGTTAAGCTGCGCCATTATGGAGCTTACTTCCTGCTCCATAAAAGGCGCTGTCAGTAGTGCTTCGATCATACCCCGAAAGGGCCCTACCCAATCCCCTGAGGGGCCACCTACCTGCACCAGGCGGCCAGTGGGTTTCATGACCTTGCTGTTATCCAGCAGCGAGTGGTTACCCACCATATCGAGAATCAGGTCGTAGCGCTCATCGCTCTCGGTATAGTTTTCTTTCTTGTAATCGAAAACACGGTCGGCTCCAAGGCCCAGCACCATCTCGACATTTCGGGTGCTGTTCACACCGTGCACCTCGGCGCCCATGGACTTGGCTATTTGTACCGCGTAGGTGCCCACGCCGCCCGAAGAACCATTGATGAGCACTTTCTGCCCGGCCTGTAACTGGCCGTTGTCACGCAGGGCCTGCAGCGCAGTAATTGCTGCCACGGGCACGGCGGCGGCCTGCTCGAAGCTGACGTTATCCGGCATGAGAGCAATGGAGCCCGTTTCCCTGCGCACAAGGTATTCGGCGAAAGCACCATTGGCACCACCAAATACCCGGTCACCGGGTTTAAAGCGGGTGACCTTTTCTCCGACGGCTTGCACCTCGCCGGCAAAGTCTCGGCCCATGGATGCGTCACTGGGGGCGCCGATGCCCGTCATCAGTCGCATCACGAATGGGGAGCCGCGCATAAAGTGCCAGTCCAGCGGGTTAACACCGGCGGCATGTACCTTTACCAGCACTTCGTCTGCCTTTGGTACAGGCATTGGCACATCAACATATGCCAACACTTCTGGTCCGCCGTAGCAGCCATAGGTGACTGCCTTCATGGTCGGCCCGGATGCAGCCTCGGCAGCGGGGGGGCAGTCGGCGGTGTAGCCGATTACAAGTGCCAGTGTGGCGATAAGCAGGAAAAACAGGGCCAGGATGCCGCTGGCAATTTTATAGCGAAGTTTCATGAGGCGTTTTCCCGGCTGCAAGTGCGATGAGAAAGTAATAATGGTAGATGGAGGCTCGAATGTATAGAGCCTGTATCGGTACCGCGGGCTGAGCAGCCACTGTATTTGAGTGCTGCCGCCCGCAATGCAAAAGGCTAACGCAGGTCCACGCTGACCGGGCAGTGATCGGAACCAGGGATGTCGTTGTGGATCGCCGCGTCGTCGATACGCGATGTGACCAGGTCTGAAGTACCCAGGAAGTAGTCAATGCGCCAGCCCACATTTTTCGCCCGTGCCCCGGCGCGGTAGCTCCACCAGCTGTACTTCACCGTGTCGGGATAAAAATGCCTGAAGGTGTCGACGAAACCCGCGGCGATGATATTGTCCATGCCGTCTATCTCTTTCTGGGTGAAGCCGGCGCTCTTGTTGTAGTTGGGTTTGGGGCGGGCAAGATCGATGTCCCGGTGGGCGACGTTGAAGTCCCCGCACATCAAAACCGGTTTGTGCTGTTCCAGATTGCGAATGAACGCGAGAAAGTCCCGGTCCCAGGTTTCCCGGTAGGGCAGGCGCACCAACGCATTCCCCGAGTTCGGGGTATAGACGGTGACCAGGTAATGGTCAGCGAACTCCGCGGTGAGTACCCGGCCTTCCTGGTCGTGCTCCTCGATACCGATATCGGCGCGTACCGCCAATGGCTGTTCCCGGGCCAGGATCGCCACCCCGGAATAGCCCTTGCGCACGGCCGAGTTACTGTAGACGTGGTAGCCGTCGACACCTTCCAGTGCGGCCACCACCTGGTCGTCCTGCGCCTTGGTCTCCTGCAGGCAGACTATGTCGCTCTGCAGCGCGTGCAAGGAGTCGGCGAAACCTTTTTTCATCACGGCACGCAGGCCGTTGACGTTCCATGAAGTAATTCTCATTGTGGCCGGGAGCCTTCATCAATTGGTGAGGTGCGTACTCTAACGCATGGGCGGGGCGCTTTTAAGTGTCTCGCTGAATCTGCCGGGTTCGCATACGCAGGGGGCTTTGCCGAATTCAGGCAGCGGCGGAAATGAGCGCTCCCGTCCCTTCACCCCCTAGTGCCTGCCGCTCGCTATTTGAGTGTGGGATAAAAAAACTCGGCCATATCCATGTCCGGGGTGAATAAGTTGTCACCCACTGCGGCCATATCCCAGGAAATCCATCTTGCCGGCACCAGTTTTACCACCAGATCGGACATGCCGATGAACGCGGGTCCGACGACCGGGTGCTCCATGGCTTTGGGGGTGAGGTACTTGCCGTTGATGAGCCTCGCCAATTGCGCTGCGCCATCGCCCGTCAGTAACTCCGCCCGGCCGGATGCACTAAGCCCTGCCTCACGACCGTCTTCCCGGGACTCGATGCACAGCGCCATGCGTGCATCCCGCGCCAGATTGCGCCCCTTCCCTGTGTGGCGGTTCGTGGCAATGTACAGGGCGTCCTCCTGCCACAGAAACCAGACCGCGGTGACATGGGGCATGTCGTCTTCGGCGAAGGTGGTCAGGGTAGCGATGCGCCGCTCCTGCAGCAGATGGGACAGGGATTCATTGAAAGCCATTACTTACTCCTCAACATGGGTTTGGGAATGGAGCTCACGCCCTACAGTTTGGCACGGATCTTCGATGCTGCCGCGATTGCCACTCCGGGTATCGGTCATGCCGGGTTAAGATCACTTCATAAATCGCGGAATCAACTTGAATAACACGTTCACCGGGCGGGGGAGGTTTAAACTGACGAACGAGAAGATCTCACTCAGCGTTTTCCACACACCTCTCCCGATAACTGCTAGAGTCAATGCAGTCGAATGTGAGGGAAATGGTCATGAAACTTGTTACCACTCTGGTTCTGCCGCTTGTGGCATTCCTGTTCTGCTCTACCACCGCTTCAGCGGAACAAGCCGACAAAAAGGCAGTTCTGGTCACCGGTGCTACCAGCGGTATAGGACGTAATATTGCCGAGTCGCTCGCCCGGAATGGCTTTTTTGTATACGCCGGGGCCAGGAAGAAGCAAGACATGGATGAACTCAACGCCCTGGAGAATATAGCGGCGGTTCGTCTCGACGTCACGGTGCAGGAAGACGTCGACAGCGCTGTCATGCAAATTCAGGCGGCCGGGCGCGGGTTGTACGGGGTGGTGAATAACGCCGGCGTGTTGGCAGCCGGACCGTTGACAGAAATGGATGTCGATCAGGTGCGCTGGCAGTTCGAAGTGAATGTTTTTGGTGTACACCGGGTCACCAACGCATTCCGCCCATTATTGGTGAAAAGCGCGGGACGAATCGTCAACATTGGTTCCATCGCGGGCAACATCGGCATCAAGTATCTGGGCGCCTACTCAATGACCAAACACGCGATGGAGGCATACACCGACAGTCTTGCATCTGAAATGGCATTGCTTGGCGTGGGCGTCAGTATTGTCCAGCCGGGTGACTTCTCTTCGAACATCTGGAATGAAGCTATCGCTCAGGGCGAAACCGGTGGCCTTGTTCAACAGAGTTCGCCGTTTAAAACAGATATTTCTCAATGGATAGCTCGAGTAGCAGCGATGAAAACCAAGCAGCCCGACGCAGTCTCAGTCGCGGTGAGGCACGCTTTGTCGGCCGAGGTACCGCGTCGCCGCTACCTGGTGGTTCCCGATGCTGCAGAAGCTGAGTGGGTGATTGGCAGCGCGGTGACTCGCCTCGCGGAAATGAATACCGACCAGGACCATGCCTTCACCGCATCGCAGTTAGCTGACATGCTGGAGGCTTCCATGAACGAGCTTGCAGACTGATAGAATAAAGCTGGCTTACCCCATGCACTGCCAGGTATTGAACGGAATGGCGGAATACCGAGGTTGTCGGTTTGGTCGAGTCGGTGCCCGACGCTACAGCATCAGTCGCTGTTTCGAGAGAAGCGGCACACAAAAATCTTTTTTCATTTACGGCCACTTGAGTTACACTGCGCGCATGCTTATCTAGCAATTCTCCAAGACAGCTTCTGGCCTCTGACCGAAAGGTTTGACGCGCCAGTGTGTCTAGATTTTGGAGGATTAAATCGTGAACCAATCGATAAAATACCACGCCTACTGCGTGGATTGCCGCGTGTTTCTGCGTGGCCAGCCGGAGATTCACCGGCACCTGCTGTCCCGCTGCTGTATCAACCTCTGGCCGGACAGGCCCCGAAACCCCGACTTCCGGGCGGGAGAGTCTCCCGGAAAGTCCAGGAGAGCGGATCAGCGCTCTCACCCGCGGCAGTAAGCGCTGCCAATACCTTGCCCGGTTCTCATGCCGGGCGGGGTGATCACGAACCAAAATGCCATTTCAAGTAAGGAGCTGTCCCCGGTTCAACCGGGCGAGCTTCGTGTGCCTGTGCGGGAGAAAAAGTATGAGCAACTGTAAAGAGGGTGATATCGCTGTCATTACCTGGGACGAAGAACCGGTATTCAGCAATATTGGACTTCTGGTTAACGTCAGCGGTCCCTGCAGAGAAGATTCAAAATTGGGTCTTCTCTGGCAAATTACGCCAGTCAATTATGAGGCTGGACACCTGTTTATAGACGGCAGGGCCGGCAATGCCGTGAAGGCTAATCGTCCCGGAGAAGACGATATTTGGCATCCCGATGCGTGGATGCGACCCATCACAGATCCGGACAAAAGCGATCAAATTCAAAATGGTGAATTTTACGGCGAGGCGAGGCAGCACGAAGTCGTAAAGAGCGCCTCTGAGGCAATCTTGAAGGAGAACGAGAGTTGTTCTCTTCAGGTGACCGCGACTCATCGTTAGTGGCACTGCATTCTCGATGATGCGTACAAGGCGACCGGCCACGTCCGCGTCCGCGGCCGCGCTGTTGCGGTCACGGGAACGTTCGGCGCCATCACCCGGATCTGAAGACCAGCGCGTTGGGGGCATGGAGAAGGGCAGTTGCCTGGCGTCGAGAGCCAAAATTCCCCAGCCTGAAGGCGTTCAGCAGTCGGTCCCATGGAAGGGCTACAGGCCAAATGTATATTAAAACAATGAGTTAGCTACTCTGCACCTCTCCATTTGATACACGTCAATATACCCGCTTTTTGAGTATGGTTAATTGGTAATTAGAGATAGCGCTCTAAGGGTTTGGGTAAGTACGGGAGTGCCATCGGCAGAGTTGAGCTGTTAAGGAGAGGGGACGATATGTGTCGAAGTATCTTGCTGATGTTGGGCGCTGGCCTGCTGAGCAGCTGCTTTTTTGTCGAAGTCAGGGGGCCCGTGGTAGGCGCAATCGTTACCGTAGAAGAATGGAACTACCGCTTCGAGGAGATGGAGACCCTGGGCTTTTCCGAAAAGACCTTGGGCCCGGTGCAACTGGAGGCCGAACTCGGTTCTGATACCTGGCAGAGTTGGCGGGCGAAGACACAGCTTGCGTTTATGGGGGGGACTGAACTCCCCGAGGATGTCGTGATCAGGCCGAAGAAGCTTTATGTTATCAGGAGCGGCCCCACGTGCCTGCAAGATGAGTGCCTGGTCAAAGGCATGGATTACGATCCCTACGGCAATAAGACCCTGGCGGATACGCCTATCACTGTCGATGGCCAGATGTTTGCGTTTGCCACCGGTGAACAGATTCTACAGCAGTCTGTCAGGGTCTCGCCGCTTACCACCGCGCTGTATCACTACGCAGAGCATTTCACTGCGAACAACTTCATCATCGATGAACTCAACGCCATCGCCCCAAAATTCGTTTCCGATATGGATAAAAATGGGCTGGTCGATTACGCCGATGTGCTCAAGTGGTCCAGGCAGCGCCACGAAAAACAATACCGTGGAGACATACGCAAGCTCGATGTCCTGGCCGAAAAAATCAGGGATAAAGATGACTATTTTTATCGCGAGAGCTGGACAGAGATCGTTGGCTCCGAGGGTGCTAGGCAGCTAATGGGCCAGGACTATGTCGGCAGTCTCGATGGCTTCGATGGTTATCGCCTGGCGGATGGGAAAATTAACAGGTCGGATGGTGTCCCCAATCCCCAGGCCAGGTCAAGGCGCTTTGGCTGGGCGAGGCATCAACGGGCCGGAAAATATACAGTATCGAGTGGTGGGGTTATTACAAGCTGGAGGATCTCCCGGAAGCCAAAAAAAGCGCGCTCTTTTGGCTGAGTCTGTACACGGGGCACGATTCCGGTGTGCCAGATTCGAAAATACTGCAGAGAAAAGTTAAGGCCAACCTCGCTCCCAACCCGGACGACCCCTACAGTGAGCTGCGTCTCACCTCGGAGTATTCCGACTATGATGGCAGGTTGGTTTACAGATATAACGCGGTGTTGAGAGAACCCTTGTTGGTGCCGCCCGATGCCAGGTGGCTCTCGATCGCGCAGATCGATCCGGAGACGAATCGACCCGACCCGGGATTTGTCCTTCTCGCGTCACGGGGGGGAGATGCCAAACTCTCATTTTCGACCCAGTACGGGTGGATGACCCCTTCGTACAATAATCCCCGGCGACCTGAGCTCAGGGGGTATATTCGCGTCAAAGGTATCGAGGTCGAATGATCTGCAAATAATGATCTCAGGAATATCTGCAGGTGCTGCTCTTATATCCACGTGACTTGGATACGATCTTCATGAAGGAGCTCAGTTTTTAGGTATAAGCGACCTTAATCTTCGAAGTCCATAGTGATGACGCAGTCATAAATAGAGACGTCTTCATCCAGCAGCCTGACGCTGGAGTACTCCGTCAACGGCTGCCATCTTCGATGGTTGGCGTTATTGCCGTTTGGATTGATCGAGAGCATATTTGCTTTTCCGTATTATTGGATGCCTGCACTTCGAGGCCCGCCTGTTTACGCGTAATGGAAATTGGAACAATAGGAGGATAGCAATTGGAGAACATATCACTGCTTCTGAAAGCCCTGCATTTCGCTGCAGATAAACACCGCGACCAAAGGAGAAAGGATTCAAATGCATCCCCTTACATAAATCACCCGATATATGTCGCACAGATCCTTGCTGAAGTTGGTGGCATAGATGATCTAGAAGTATTGGCTGCAGCGATCCTTCATGACACGGTGGAGGACACAGAGACAGAGGCTGCTGACATTGAGCGTGAATTTGGCCAAAGGGTTGCGAGCATTGTCGCTGAGGTAACTGATGACAAGGCTTTGGATAAGTCGGAGCGAAAGCGTCTTCAGGTTGAACACGCAAGCCATATGTCTGCGGAAGGCGCATTGGTAAAGATCGCCGACAAAATAGCCAATATTCGGGATGTGTCCGGTAATCCGCCTGCTAACTGGGATCATGCGAGGAGGGTGGAGTACATCGATTGGGCAGAGCAGGTAGTGTGTAATTGCCCTAAGGTTAATTCTGCGCTGGAGCGCTGCTTCTCCGATTCACTGACTTCCGCCCGCGAGGTGTTCAGGAGTGCATAGTGCGCTCCAGGCACCCAGCGACTCCGGCCTATGAATCTGACCTGCCCACGCGACCTGTGCCAGCATTAACTTGAAAGCGTCATCGATTCTGGCTCTGCTACGTTCTCCGCGTTGATCCAGTTGGTTTCCGACTTTCCTGTCTGTGGAATCGGTTGGCCGACAAACTTCGCAGCTGTGGCGTTGCTTGCCGGGAACTGTTTCCTGATTCCATCCATGTCACAGAGCAATCTGCGAATTTCGTGGCGCAGCAATCGCACGAGGCAACCAAGGTCCGGGAATGAGGGATGCGTAAGCTCAAGTCGATCAGGCATGCTCAGACATTCGTGACTGCACACGCTGCCGTATCGAATCTGTTCCAATCAGGAAGGCACCTGGTTCGTGCTTAGCACTAACGTGATCTGAGCGTAAGTGCGTTCGCTGAATGGAGTAAGGCAGGTGCTTGAAACCCGGATGTTGGATTTTCTCCATCTGCCCCAGTCAACTTGACGATCTCGGTCGAGATATTGCGCGCGTATGAGGGCCCATAGGAGCGGGTTCAGTGCCAGACTATTGAATAAGGCCGCCCCTCGTCCCGTCATTCTAGAACCAGCATGAGTCGCGCATTCATACCCTGGCTGATACCCTCGTCGCCGAAACGGTCCAGACTGATGTAGCGGTAATTGAGGTTGACGTTGAAGTAGGGGCTTAGCCACCAGTTCACGCCCAGCGACCAGATGTCCATCTCCCCCGCATCGCCCACCTCCGGGCCCGGCACTTCGCTCAGGTCGAGGTGGCTGAAACGGGCGCCAATTTCCCAGGCTCCCCAGCCGTTCTGGTCCACGGTCGCTGCAATCGGGATGCCCTTGAACAGGCCGGTGCGCCAGTTGTAGGGCCGGACTTCCCCGGTCAATATCCACGAGGCAGTGACGTGGTAGCCGTCCAGAGTCGGGTCGCCATAGGCATCGGATTCCAGGTCCATTTGCAGGTATTCGCTGTGTAACCAGAACGGCCCGGAACGCATTGACGCCTCCAGCGACCAGGTATCGATTCCCTCGACATCCAGCAGGCCGGTCTCCACGAAGTTCGGCGCGTTGTTGAACTCCGGTACAGTACGCAGGAACCCGGGCTCCCTGGCACTGGAGTGGCGCGCACCGGCACCCAGGTGCAACAGGGAGTTTTCGTTTTTGGACACCAGGGGGACCCAGGTCAACCGGCCTACGAGCTGTGAACTGTTGTCGCCGGGTGAACTGGGCTGATCCTTGTCCAGCCAGTTGTTGAACACGCCGCCTGCGAAGGTCGCACGATCACCAGGGAGCGTGCCCGAGAAGACGGCTCCGATGTTGCGCGAAGGCAGCAGTGCATCAGAAACGGCCGCGCGCTCTTGCATGGGTAGGTTGGTCATCGGCATCAGTCTTTCCATAGAGATCGGTTCCTTCTGCTTGCCGATACTGAACCCGGCGCTCTGCCAAAGGGGAATATCGAGCCTCAGGTCGAACAGGGTGAAATCATCCGAGTCGACCTGGTCGAAGCCCTTGTCAAACGCGTGGGTGGCTCCCGCGATCACCCAGACCCAGGGCTGTTCGAAGTTGAACGTGCCTACGGCGCCGAAGCGCAATGCGCGAATCTCACCGCCTTCAAACGCGGTCAGATCACCCACCTGGTCCATGCTGTTCCGGTCCTGGTCCAGCCAGCGCTGCCGGTCCAGCACCACCGCACCTGAAAAAAGCCCCGACACGTACTTGCCGTCGTAGCGGTTCCAGCGGCTCTTGTCCTGGTAGTTCAACGGCACTGCCAGTGGCGGGGGCGTATAGGCGAGCCAGCCCTGCTGCTTGCCCTCGTCGACACTTCCCCGACTGGTCGGAGAGTAGTTGTTCTTGAGCACTTCGCCCTGATGGATGGCAAACCTGGCATGGGTCCTGGTGTCGAGCAGAAGTTCGACGTTTTCCCGAGGGTCTCCGTCCAGGATCAGGAAGCTCGCGGGCTCACCCAGTGAGAGCGTACCCAGTACAACGCCTCCGGCGATGTCGTAGCTTGAATCGATTTTCTGGCTCGAGACCGCGTCCTGGGTAACGAGCTCCAGTTTGCCGTCTTCAATCAAAAGGTTGACCGTGACCGTAGCGCCAGCGTCGGCTGGTTCGATGAGACCGACGTTTCTCAGCAGAATCCTCTGTGCCTCCGCGGCATGGATCGGCAATGGCGCAAAGGCCTGTGCGCTCAGCGCGAAAGCCATGGCCAGCCTCAGTAGTCGGCTCGCCCGCCACCAACAAACCCCATGGTCATCTATGCCGCCAGCCTTCACAGGGCGAACCGGGCGCGCAGTGACCAGACCGATATGCTGCTTTCGTCTGGATTGAGGGCCGGATCCTTGAGGTACTGGTAGTCCAGCGTCAGGGCGACCTGCTGGGTGAGTTGCCAGCGATAGAACAGTTCCAGCGTGTACTGGTCGTCCAGTCCGGGGCCGAAAGAATTCTCGTTGACTTCACCCCAGTTGAAGGCAGCACCAATCAAATCTCCGGGTGCCTGAGTGGTAGGGTCCGGCCGATAGCCCAAGCCGACACTGACGCTCTTCTCAAGCAGAGACCCGCTGTCGTCCGTATAGCCGGCGCGCACAAAAGGCATGAACCGGTCGTCGTAATAGCGCGACCAGGAGAAGTTGGCGCCCCAACCGCTGGGGGCTCCCACCTCTTCTCGTGCATCGACATGCCACAAGGTCAGGTGCACGTTGTCCAAGGCAATCTTTGAGTGAGTTGAGGTGTGCCCGATCTCGATACTGCTGAAGTATTCGTTGTCGCCAAAAAAGGTGTCGAAGCCGTCGCTTATCTCGGTGGGATCGCCGTTACGATCAACCACGCTGCCAACCAGGTAGACGTTGTTGTCGAAGATATGCCCGGCCGCAACACCGAGGCTGGCATCGTTCGGCAGGTCGGTAGCGGCAGAGCCGGTGGAGAACGCCAGGTTCATAAAGTGCAGCCAGGGGCTGGCGAGCCCATAGACATCTACAAAGTCGGTCGCGTCCAGGAAGCCACCCAGCAGGACCGTGCGGCCGTTGTTCAGGCTCTGGCGCCAGTAAAGGTTGGTCCAGCGCGTGCCCTGGTCGCTGAAAGGCGGCTCGGTCAGCCCGGCGTAGCCCACGTTCCCCAGGTAGAAGTCGCTGGGCGCCGGCTCACCATAGGCATGGCGGTGCTCGATCTTGTACACCAGGGCGCCGGAGTTGCCCTGCCCGTCACCGGTCAGGTTCCAACGCCCGTACACGCGCACCATCCCACCACTGGCGGCATCATCCGCACCATTCAGCACATCGCTGGCGTGGACGGTGACGGCGGAGTAGTCGCCACCAATGCTGAACCCGTAGTCCTCTTCCAACCCGGCCTGCCAGCTCTGCACGGGTGCGAAGATCTCGGTTTCCAGGAGGCCGCCACGGTCGGTGCGATCCGTTTCAATAACTCGCTCTACCGAATCGGGACCGCCAAACTGTGGCGAGGGCTGAGCCTCCTCGTCCTGGGCATAGGCCCCAAAGGAAAGTCCCAGGATTAAGGGAAACGCGGCCAGGCGCTGCTCAAACTGCTGCATCATTTTCGAATATCTCCGCGGGTGCTCACGGCACCATTAGTTCAAAAGCACGACTGTCATCCGATGCAGCCTGCAAAACCGTCAGTCCAAAGAACACAAACAAGAAACAACGGAAGTAAAACCAGGGACAGTTACCTGAGCATCCTTGCAAAGATATTTTCTACCACCGGCGCCACATTGATACCGAACATCCACTTGGGCCCGAAGGCGTCTGCCTGGTCGACGAAGTAATTCACCTCGACGCCCAGCTTCCAAGGACGACCGTTCCAGATGACTGTCTTGCCCACAGTCAGGTTTAGCGGCAAGGTCCATTGGCTGTTCTCGTGGTCGTAGCTCATGATTGGGGCGCTGGCCACGTTCCAACCGCCACCCGGAAGATAAGTGGCAAAGGCATTAACCGTGGTGAGGCTGACATCGGCATCGCCGGAGCCTGCGACGTCGGTCTGATAAGTGACCAGCGCGCCCAGCACGTACTTACTGGTAAGCTTGCCAATCAGGAACTCCGGCCCGAGGCTCCAGCGGTCCGGGCCGAGTTCGTCCTCGGTTGCGGTGGGCAGGGTAGCGACGACACCCGCAGCCCACAAAAGTCCGCTTTCCGTGGTGCGGCCATAGGCAAGATCAAACGCAATGTCACCGAGACCGCTGGTGGAATCGAACTCGCCCTCGAGCGGATCGAAATAGGGCTGGTCGAGAATAATGGGCACGGCAGGTCGGAAAAACACCGTGGCCCCGTTGTCCAGCGGAAACGGAAATGCCGGCTGGTACAGGAGCAGGCTGCTGCTTTCGTCGTCCCCGCCGGGCAGGTCGCCGTCAAAGGTCCGGTACTGAAACTTGAAGGTCTGGCTGGCGAGCGGCGTGTTGGGATTGGCCAGCGACTTGGCCAGCTCCTCCGCCGAAGGCTCGGCAGCGCCGCCGGCGCCAGTGTTCCGGGCCGCGACTGCCATGGTTTGACCCGTTATTACCGTAAATTCCGCCGACTCCCCGGTGGCTTCATTGAAAGCCCGGAAGAGATTCGGCTGATCGGCAGCCTTCTCGATGCGGACGCACTGTTCCGCTTTGCCGACCGTGATGCAGATTCGATCGTTGCGAATTACCCAGGTTCGCTTGAAGGTATCACCCCAGGCCTCCAGCGTGCCGGTGCCGTCTGCGTTGTAATGGCCGGTGGCCTTCACGTTACCTCGTAACGTGCCCTGGAGTACGGTATCCGACACGAGGCTACGCAAGTTCTCCTCTCCGGTATAGGGCTGCCAATCCTGGGCACGCACACCGGTCGAAAAACCCGATGCCAGCGCAACCGCGACGATCAGTAATATTTTGCATACTCGGTATTGCAGTATCGATAACAAAGAATGCGCCTCTTGTTCTTTTATCTCTGAGATCAGGTCTGTTGAATTTATGAATCGGGTAATTAACGATGTTCGCTGTCTACTGTTGGCGTTTGAGCCGGCAGATTTCCCGTTGTTGTGACCTCGGAAACGTCCATCTTCCAGCGGCTCCACATCGGTGTCGATCCATCGGCAGAGGGGATGGTGTGCTGCGCCTCTTCAACAGATAGTCGCCCGCGCAGTGCGGCGGCAATGCACGGCCCTATTGGATCGGGCATCTTTTCTATCACTAGAAGAACGACCTGGTTGGGTGGCGGCGCCGGCAAATGCATGCAGACGCCTCTGCTGGGCACCAAGTAGGTAACCGACTCGCCGGTATCCAGAGATGTCGCGTTGAGAAGGTAGCCGGTAATTTCCACCTGATGGCCCTCGAGCTCGCTATTGGTGGCCAATGCCGCGTGCCGCCGCCTCGCTGCAACCACGGCTCGCTGCGCGAGGATCCAGTTTGCGTCAAGTCCTTCCGATCGAAGATCTTCTGCAATTGCAGCCGCCCTTTGTTGCAGATTCTCTTCTTCCTCGGCAGTCATTTCACCGGAAATCAGTGATTGCTGTATTCTGGCGAGCGTCATCAACTTCAGCATTTGAGGCTGGGTCAGGTCACGATAAGGGTCCTCGTAAACCTGTGCTTCAGTGTCCATCAGCATCTGCCAGGACACTGGAGTAGCGGGCTGCACAGCAGAGGAAGCCGCCAGCAGCAATGTAACTACAGTGGCGCGAGCGAGCAGATCTACCAGGGGACTTGACATACCGAATGCTTGCTACTGTTCGCCAGTGTATGAGCCCCGGAAGTGGGGCTCACTCTTGCATTCACTCAGTTCAGCGTGTTCTTGTAGATCACGCCGTCTTTCATGATTAAACGGATTGTTTCAGGGCTCTCCGGTCGGGGTTCTGCGTCGAACCACTTGTCCCCGGTTCCCACCACGGAGAAATCCTCCAGCGGGTTGCCGTCGATCAACAGAATATCCGCATAGGCGCCTTCCTCGATCACGCCTAGCTTTCCTTCCCGGTAGGGGTTCATGAAATCGCCAGACAGTGCCACAAGCTCTCCGCCTACTGAAGTCATGGTAACCAGCGAGGCATAGGGGCCGAAGAACTCATTATTCAGGTGTTTTTCGTAGGCGATCTGAATATTGCAGGCTCCTACCGAGCCGACACAATCAGTCTGGAATGCACGCTTGACCGGGCATTTTTTCATGTTTGGAATGTAGTCGGCGAAGGTCTTGGATGCCGACTTGGCCTTCTCCAAACTTGCTGGCACATTGGCAACCGCGGGGATGTCGAGAAGGCCAGGATCGAATGCGGTCAGGTTGGTGGTGATGAACGCGCCTTTCTTGTTCATCAATTTGGCCACTTCACAATCGAAGGAAAAACCATGCTCGATTGACTTCACCCCGGCATTCAGTGCTTTCATCATGGCCTCTTTTCTATAGGAGTGAGCCATCACATAACTGCCGTATTCATTGGCAACCTGTACAGCTGCCTCGATTTCCGATTGAGAGCCGGCGATTAATTGCCAGGGGTCAAAGGCAGATACGACGCCGCCGGACTGCATATATTTCAGCTGGGTGGCACCCATGCGGAAATTGTTCCTGCCGTACTTTTGAACATCCGCAACGCTGTCGACTTCCTGTGCCATGTTCAGACGACCGAAATTCGTCGACTCGCCCACCGGTGCAGTGTAGTTTGCAAAGTCGGCGTGGCCACCGCGAGTACTAAGGAACGCCGCTGAAGGATAGTAGCGGGGTCCTACGACATCTCCCGCATCAATTGCCCGCCGCAGGCCGCCGTTGCCACCTCCGGCATCTCGTACCGTGGTGAAGCCCTGCATCAGGTACATCTCGGCCATTCGCGTACCGTGAATGGCGAAGTCTTCCCAGGTGGTTCCCGATTCCATCGCAGGAAGGCTCGGCCCCATCAGCATCAAATGAGCATGGGCTTCAATAAAACCCGGAAGCAGGGTACGGCCGCCGCCATTGATAACAGTAGCGCCCGGCGCTTCTATCGAACCTCTGGCGATGGTCTTGATCTTGTTGCCGTCAACAAGGACGCTGGCGTTTTCCATGCGTTTGTTGCTAACGCCATCGAATATGTGAACGTTGGTGAATAACACCTGTTCCGCAGCGGCCGGCAATACAAGCGTCATGCCCATGGCAAAACACGCCAGGATCTTGGTAATCAGTTTATGAAACATAGCACTTCCCCATTAGCAGCGGGCCTGTCGACAGTCCCGGCGTTGCATATTTGTGACTCGCGCCGAGTGCTCCAAAGTACCCGGCAAGATCGCCATTAAGCCAGATTCACCGACGCAAGCCCAAGGCTGTTCATGCCAAACGGCTAAGGATGTGGCACATATAGTCAATTTATCGGTTACACTTAGAAGATGTTCTCAGCACCATTTGCCTAAGCCGTGCCCCACTTCGCCAAGGACAAGTTTCAGCTGCCGATGGTCCGCCTTGACCTCGCCACCCTTTTCCTGGAGGCGGCACTCGCCGCCGGCAACGATGTCCGCAACGTACTGGCCCCCTTCGGCCTCACGCCGGCCCAATTCCGCGATCACAATCAGTTCGTCACGGCGCCCACCATGTACGACGTGGTCGAAGGCCTGGCTGAACTGACGGATGATCCCCATTGCGGCGTTCACCTGGGGGAAGCGCTGGACCCACTGTCATGGTCGCCGCTGGCGGAAGCTACCCGCATGGCGCACTCCGTCGGCGACCTGCTACTGCGTTTTTCCATCGGCGCCCACAAAGATGCCAGCTCCGTAGAGTTTCGGCTCGAAACCCGAGGCAGCCGCACCACCTTCGCTGAACATCGGCTCACCGATGGCGGGCGCTTGCCAAGGCATAATGACGGATTCGGGGCGGCTTACTTGATCGGGATCCTGAGGGCTGCACTCGGGCGTAACTGGGTGGGTAATCAAGTCATCGCCGGTGTCTGTGACCCAGCGGTATTCCCGCCGGATTATCATGGCATCAAGCTGGCGCAAACGGATACCCGCGGCTTCAGCGTTTCCTTCCCCAGCGCCTGGCTACTGCTGGAGCCGCAGTTGTATCAGCCCGCGGGCAAATCAGCCCCGGCACTGCCCCACAGCCAGGCACCGGAGGACACCCTGCTGGCCCTGCACTATATCCTGGAGGCTCACCTGCACGAGCCGCGGTTGGATACGGCGCGGGTGGCCCAACTGGCCGGCGTCAGCAAGCGCACCCTGGTACGCCGCCTGTCCGAACTGGATACCTCTTTCAAGTCCGAGTTGGACCAGTTACGCCTTATCCGGGCCAAGACCATGCTGCGCGAGGGCGCCCAGAGTATTACCCAGGTGGCTGCGAACCTGGGTTATACCGACGCATCGGTTTTCACACGCGCGTTCAAACGCTGGACTGGCCAAACGCCGCGCGCCTTCCAGGGGGATTTCAACCGGGATGAGATTTAACCGCGAGGGTATTCCCAGGTTAACTCGCCGCAATTGGTAGAATCGGTGGACGGGTGCTTAAAAGCACCACAGATATCACCAGCTACGCAGTCTGGCTCCACTATCGCTTTAATATCAGCCACCGCGATATTAAGTTCACTAAACGCTAGCCAGTTCTTTTACAGTGTGAATAAGGTCGATACCTACTCAAACACTCACCGGCATACGCCTACTGACTTCAGTCTATGCGTCAGGATCCATAGTCGGACGTTCTTTTCAGTTATAACGTTCTGAAACACATAGAAAACGGTAGCACCATAGGGACTTGAACGGCAGCGGCCGTCCGTCCGGACGCGGCCAGTGTCCTCGAACGGAACGCTGCCGCGATACGGAGGTTTATGCGTTCTCAGCGACCGTCACCTTCAGGCCTTCCAGCGCTTCGGTAACGTCGATCTGGCAGGACAGGCGGCTGTTGTCGCGTCGCTCCGCAGCGGCGGAATCCAGCATGAGATTCTCCAGCGAATTCGCTTCACCCACCCGGTCCATGCCATCGCCCTCTATGTAGCAGTGGCAGGTGGCGCAGGCACAGCCGCCGCCACAGTCGGCCAGGATCCCGTCGATACCTGCATTCAACAGGGCACTCATCAGGGATTCGCCGTTGGGCGCCTCCACCACGTGGCTCGCTCCGCTGGCGTCGGTGACGTGAATCCTGGTCATGGCTTGTTTCCTTTAGGGTGCGCAATCACCTGCAGTGCCTTGATGCCGTGCACGAAACTGTGCTCGACGCGCTCGGGCTCAGCGACCACTTCCAGCCGCTCGAAGCGCTTGAGGATCTCCTCCCACACGATGCGCAGCTGGGCTTCGGCCACGCGATTGCCCATGCAGCGGTGGATGCCGAAACCGAAGGCCATGTGGCGACGGACATTGGGGCGGTCGATAATAAACTTGTCCGCGTCCGGGAAGAAAGACTCATCGCGATTGCCGGAGGCATACCACATCGCGATCTTGTCGCCTTTCTTGATCTGCTTGCCGCGGATCTCAACGTCCTCCTTCGCGGTTCTGCGCATATAGGACAGCGGCGTCTGGTAGCGGATGATCTCCGCCACTGCGGAGGGAATCAGTGACTGGTCATCCTTGATTTTCTGGAACTCCGCGGGGTTCTCGTGCATGAACAGCACGCCGGCCGACATGGAGTTGCGGGTGGTGTCATTGCCGCCGACTATCAGCAGCATCAGGTTGCCCAGCAGTTCCACGCCCTCCAGGTCGGCGGTAGCCGGATTATTGGCCAGCAGGGAAATGAAGTCCTGGCTCTCGTTGCCCTCGAACTGGCGCTCCTTGAACAGCGCGGTGAAGGTCTGCAGGCACTCGCCCAGGTGGTTCAGGCGATCCTCGATGGTCAGGCCCATGAGGATGGGTGGGGTGGTGATGATTTCGGACCAGAAGGTAAGTTTGCGGCGCTCCTCGAAAGGGAAGTCAAACAGGGTCGCCAACATGCGGGTGGTCAGTTCGATAGAGACCTTTTCGACCCAGTTGAAGGGCGTGCCCGTGGGCAGCTCGTCCAGCACTTCCACCGTGCGTTTGCGAATGAGTTGATCGAGATCCTTCAGTCGCACCGGGCCGACGGCCGGCAGCACCGCGCCGCGTTGTTCGTCGTGCCTGGGCGGGTCCATGGCAATGAACATGGGGGCCCGCTCCTCGCCCAGTAGCTCATCGAACAGGGCGATGGACGGTTCAGAGGAGAACCGCTCGAAATCAGTGTCCACCGCCATGATGTCTTCATAGCGCGTCAGCGACCAGTAGGGGCCGATTTCCGGGTTCTTGTCGTGGTAGTGCACCGGATTTTCCTGGCGCAGGCGCTTGAAGTACTCATGGTGTTTCTGTGCCTGGAAAATGGCCCCCGTGGCGAGGTCGATGTCTTCCAGTGGCAGCGCCCAGGGGTCCGCCTCGGGGGTGGTGGTGGGGGATCGGTAGAATTCTTCCGGGTTCTGATCCGCGTTCGTTTCCGGAGCATTTTCCATGACTGCCAACCTCTCTTGTTGCCACTGTTAACATTGTGATCCCGGTACTATACAACAGCGCAGTATTTTGGTGCAGGTTTACGCGAAAGTTGGCGGGATGAGGTGTTATAGGCCTCGAGTGTTGTCAACTTTTGCTGCTACCGGCTTGCGCGGTTCTTGTAGGTTTGTAACCCGAGAACCGGGCACATCCCTGGATTAGGTCTATGCTTACGAACACGACCCTAATCGACACCGGAGAAGTGTAAATGATGTTATCTGTAGACCGTGTTCTACTGCGGGTGATCCTGGTTATAGCCTGCTGTTTCGTGTCCCTCACAGGGCGCGCGGCAGAGAAGCCAAATATCCTTGTGATCTGGGGGGATGACATAGGCTGGTTCAATATCAGTGCCTACAACCACGGCATGATGGGATATAAGACGCCGAATATTGATCGTATTGCAAATGAGGGGGCCATGTTTACGGACTGGTACGGGCAGCAGAGCTGTACCGCAGGGCGAGCCGCTTTTATCACTGGCCAGTCGCCTATCCGAACGGGACTAACCAAAGTGGGCCTGCCCGGTGCCAAGGAGGGTATGAGTGAAAAAGACCCTACTATCGCTGGGCTTTTAAAAAACCATGGTTACGTGACAGGGCAGTTCGGCAAGAACCATTTAGGTGATCGTGATGAGCACCTGCCGACCAATCACGGTTTCGACGAGTTTTTTGGCAACCTTTACCACTTGAATGCAGAAGATGAACCAGAAAACGTCGACTACCCGAAAGATCCAGAGTTCCGCAAAGAGTTTGGCCCCCGTGGTGTGATTAAATCCAGCGCCGACGGAAAGATAGAAGATACGGGGCCACTCACGATGAAGCGCATGGAGACTGTTGATGACGAAGCCACCGCGGCTGCACTCAAGTTTATTGACAAGGCGAACAAGGATGGAAAGCCCTTCTTCGTGTGGTGGAACTCTACACGTATGCACGTGTGGACTCGGCTCAAGCCTGAATCTGAGGGCGTAACGGGTCTTGGCATTTATCCTGATGGAATGGTTGAGCATGACGGTCATGTCGGACAGCTATTGGATAAGTTGGACGAACTGGGCATCGCAGACAACACCATCGTGATGTACTCCACAGATAATGGCGCGGAGGCGATGACCTGGCCAGACGGCGGTACGATTCCTTTCAGGGGTGAGAAAAACACAAACTGGGAGGGAGGTTACCGGGTGCCAATGGCCATGAGGTGGCCAGGCGTCATTCAGCCGGGCACGGTTTCCAATGAGGTTGGCGCCCACGAGGACATGTTGCCGACGTTCATGGCTGCGGTAGGCGAACCCGAGATGAAATCCAAGTTGCTCAAGGGCCACCGTGCCATGGGTCGCCGCTACAAAGTGCACCTCGATGGTTACAACATGATGCCCTATCTGAGCGGTGATGAGGCGGAAAGCCCTCGTTCGGATTTCCTGTACTGGACGGATGACGGCGATATAGCGGCTCTGCGCTATAACAATTGGAAGATTGTTTTCATGGAGCAGCGCGGCCATGGCTTTGATGTTTGGCAGGAACCTTTTGTGCCGCTCCGTTTTCCGAAGCTCTTCAACCTGCGCACCGATCCATTCGAGCGCGCAGATCATGAAGGCATGGGTTACCAGCGCTGGCGGGCAGAGCGCATGTTCGCACTGGCTCCTGCACAGGCCTACGTCGCAAAGTGGCTGAAGTCATTCCAGGATTTTCCGCCGCGACAGAAACCCGGTTCCTTCAGTCTGCAGAATGCGATGGATGAAATCTCATCCGGGAGCCCGCAGTAGTCAGCTGGCGAATCGACTGCTGTACATCGCCCGGCCAGGATGTATGGCGACTTTGCCAAGGTATTCATTGCTGACGTGGGACACCGACATTCATTAAACCGATATTGCGGAGAGGGTTTCAGTAAGAGGATGTCGATACACCGTCCAGTGCTGCGAGCAACACTTTTGCTCCAGGGTCGTCATCCTCATGCTGCGCAGCGACGCTCAGCAAGGCAGGACCTACGGAAATGGAGGTGTCGCGGCGCAGGCCGCTGTAATGTGCTTCATCGAAGTTCACGTAGCCGGGTTTCGCGATGAAGCGGTGATGCCACAGGCGCTGGTGATCACCAGCTGCATCGCCACATGCACGAACTTATGCAGACAACGCATCACGGTGTGTGCAGGGCCATGTCAACGTCGAGATCAACGTCCACGTGTTTTACGACCCCGGCAAGTTGCTCGGGATCGACATCACCAAGGATATTGATGAACACAGCTTCCTCTTCATCTACTGCCATCACCGTGAGACCGTGCACGATGTTGTCGCCGTACTTGATATAAATATCGACCTGCTGGTCAGTCTCGCGAACGCGTACGATCTGCTCCCATTCCAGCGCCTGCAGCGATTCGTTAATCGCTGTCATGCGCGCGTTCGCCGGTGTTGTGTCACCTGCCGTGTTATACACGTGGACGCGGATAGACTCCAGATTGCGTAGCGCTTCCTGGGCCATGGGATCGTCGTGCTTAAAGTGGCTGATCAAGGTCAGCAGCGAGCTGCCGAGATCGATCATAACCCGCGGCTGGCCATAGTCCCCGGAAAGGCTACTGAAGTCCACGTAACCGGGCCGGTCTGCAAGGGGTTCTTCGGCCGCAAACGCGGGTGCGCTGATGAGCGTTAGTGTTAACAGGAGCGTTGATATTTTCATCACAGGGGTTCCAGTCTGGTTGTTGAGACTGAAGCATGACGCGTCTTGCGCGTACTTGCCTGCGTTACACGACAGATAGAGTGGCTGGTGCGGTGAACTGCGAAATAGCGACCTATGCAGAGCCGCCGCCTTCGGCCTGCCTTGCTCAAGAACGCTCCACCGCGACCGTTACAGATCAAATGCGTCTACATAAGACTGCATGCGCTCTCGAATCTCGCCTGCTTCAAGCCCGAAACCATCCGGACTGTGCTCGTGGCGATGACGCGGCGCGCTTGACGACTGTTCCAGGTAATTTGCTAGGGCATTTTGCGCAGTCTCATCAAACTCCATGTCAAAGGCCGCGTAGACACCGCGGATCGCATCCACAGGGCTCTCCCGCATGTCAGTCTGCAGCACATCGCAGTAGCGGTCGGCTGGCAGGGTGTCGCGCACACGCATCGCATCTTCCCACCCCGGTGGCCAGAACCCGTTGAGGACTTCCCTGCCTATATCGTGAGCATCAACGGCATCACTGAAGATGGCGCGCGTGTAGGAGTACAAACTGCAAAGAGACGACAGGGATTTGGCGGGATCACGATGCGTGAAAACAAACTTCGCATTCGGGAATACCTTGAGAATGGTTCTTATATTCAGGGTATGCGCCGGGTCCTTGAGCACAAAGTGCTCTCCGGCAGGCCTGTAGTGCTGGATAATCTTTAGCTGTTGCAAATAGCCCTGGTAGGCAATAGTTGCGTCCTGCTTCTGCAACCAGGCAACGTACTCAGGCACGCGATACTGAATATCAAACTGCAGCGTCCGAAATTCATTCATAAACAGGGCCACGCACTCTTCCGGCGACTCCGCCGTCATCGGGTGTATCGCCTGGTAATTCGGCGATATCTGGTCCATTTGGCGCAGCATTTTATCGAGCCGCGCAATTCTTGTGTCTGGGCCCGCCGCCGGCGGAATCGGTTCATAACTTTCCCAGTAGGGAATCGTGCGATGGCGCGGGTCCTGTGCGAGTAGGGTGTGCAGGTAGGTTGTGCCTGTGCGCGGCATGCCGATGATGAAAATAGGCGGCGGCAGTACCGTGTCTAGGATGGACGGCTGGGACTTGATAAGCGATTGAATGCGCAGGTGATTGCGAGCCAAACGCGTGGAATCATCAGACGCGGAGAAGCGGCCAACCAGGTTCAATCGGGCACTGCTGTTGATGGAATCAACCAGCTGCTGTAACGCCGCCACCGCGTCGCTGTGCGGCTCTACTAACGCCGCACCCGTGCCAGATGCAATAGCCTCACTGGCCGCTGCCCACCAGCGGGTCGCATTGGGCCGCGCATAAGCAGGCGCTAATATGCCGGCCATGTTCAAAGCTCGCATGGAGAAACTGCGTGTTTGCCTGGCGGTAGAAAACTGCTGCAAATGTAGGGTTTTACTCATGACAGGCTCTGCCGCATTCAAGGTAGCCCATGATCACCCATTGTAGGCCGCTGGCACTAGCTTAAATTCTTTAGGTCGACCGGCTCTGCACTGGTTTGACGTCCTAACCCATGCCACCCCATGCCCGCGGCATTTGCATATTGAGGCGCTCCATGCCGCCGTTAACGCCAAGGATCTCGCCGGTAACATAAGAGGCCGCTGGTGAGCACAGGTACAGGGCACCCAGGGCGATATCCTCCACCTCTCCCAGGCGTCCCATGGGCGTGAGTTCTTCCATGGTTTTTTCCACGTCGCCGGTCAATACGGTATTAAGGGCGTCGGTTCGGGTCGAACCCACGGCGATAGCATTGACCCGCACGCGCGGCGCGAATTCCTGCGCCAGTTCCCGGGTGAGCAGGGAAAGCGCACCCTTGGCCGTGCCATAAGCAGCAAAGCAGGGCGTGGGCTTGTGGCCTGCAATGGAAGAGATATTAAGAATACAGCCATCGGCACGCTCAGCGAGCTGCGGTGCACACAGGCGCGACAGTTCATAGGCGGTGGTGACATTGAAACGCATGGCCGCCTCGAATTCACGTGCACTGGTTTGCAGCATGGGTTTGGGCGGAAAGCCGCCGGCGTTGTTGACCAGGATATCGATGCGGCCAAAACGCGCCATGGTTGCCGTCACCAGCGCTTGCAATTGATCAAAATCCAGTACGTCGGTGGGCACGCACAGTGTCTCGCTGCCCAGTTCCGCGAGTTCTGCTGCCAACGCCTCCAGGTCGCTCGCGGTCCTGGCGGCCAGCACCACGTTGGCGCCGGCCTCGGCGAAGCCTCGGGCAATCGCCGCCCCGATCCCTTTGCCGGCGCCGGTAATGATCGCCACCCTGCCATCCAGGCTGAACTTGTCTAATAACGCCATCCTATATCCTCCAACTGGCATTGCGTTGCCTGAAAATCAGCGTGTTTCACCAGTGCTTATCATCGCCAGTCGTACCGGTATTGCCAAGTAAAGTCTCAGATATCGATAGCATAGTCGGATGCTTAAGGCCGTTATAAGTGGCTGAGATATAGGAAAACGACTGGCCCGGAAGGACTTGAACGCCTCTGCACAGTTTGTGAAGAATGCAAGAGGCGGTGAGGTTTAAGCCACCACCACCGCCGTCCTGACGCTGACCTAGAACAAGGAGTGATGCTGCCCGCCATCAATCACAATATTCTGACCCACTATAAAGCGTGACAATGGACTGCACAGCAGGGCCGCCATCGGCGCCATGTCGGCTGCGTCGGCGACGAAGCCGGCAGGGATTTTGTTGTTTTCCAGGAAGTGGTTCATGGCCACGTCTTCCTTTGGCTCAAGGCCGAAAGCGTCCGCATAGGTCAGCAGCAGTTCACTGGCACCTTCAGTGGCGAACATGCCGGGAAGAATATTGTTAATACACACGCCGTACTGGGCGACCTCGCGCGAGACGCTGGCGGTGTAGTTGATCAGTGCGGAGCGCGCGGGGCCTGACATCAAGCGCCAGATCATGGGGTTCTTGGCAGAGAACGTGGCGATGTTGACGATACGGCCGAAGCCACGCTCCTTCATGCCAGGAATGTAGTGACGCATGATCTCGATCGGTGCGATCAGGGCTGTTTCCACCGAGTCGCGCCACATTTCCGGCGTGACCTTGAGGAAGTCGCCATTGGGAGCGGGGGGTTTGATGGTAATGGCCAGGATATCCGGGTCGGGGCAGGCCTTGAACAGGGCCTGGCGACCTTCTTCTTTGGAAGAGTCGGCGACCACGGGTGTGACGCTGGTGCCGTATTGCTCGCTGATCTCTTTCGCCGCATTGAGCAGGCGCTCTTCGCGGCGCGCTGTGATCACCAAATCGGCGCCGGCTTCCGCCAACCGCTCGGCGGTAGCGCGGCCCATACCGGCGCTGCCGCCAGCCATAATTGCTTTCTTGCCCTTGATTTGAAGGTCCATGTGGTCGCTCCTCTAGCGGTTCCTGTGATTATTTCCTCAACCCATACTGGTCCAGGCGCCATCGCAGGGTGCTGATGCGGTCCTGGCCGAAGAAGGGTTCATTGCGCACCACCATGGTGGGTACCCCCCAGTGGCCTGCCGCATCCAGCGCTTGCTGGTTCTGTTCGATTTCCGCCAGGTGATCACCCTCGGCAATAGCGGCATCCAGTTCCACCAGGTCCAGGCCAGCGGAGGCAGCTGCCCTGTCGAGGTGGTCCCCCTGGTCCCAATCGTCCGTGCCGCCCATGATCAGTTGAGAAATGGCGGCGGCCAGGTCCAGTCCTTTGCCGCGGCGCTGCGCCTCCACACCGAGCTTGCACAAGCGGTAGATATAGGGTTGCTCCTCGGGCACGCTCAGGGTCTCCATATCCTGCACCACCGGGTCGGGTTTGGGCGGGAAACGGTAGGGAATATCCAGGTACTGAGCCCGGCGCTGCGCATCCATCATGATGTACAGCACGGGTTTGAGGTTTTCAGGGTCAAAGACTTTCTCCGGTGCCCGTACCGCAATGGGTAAGACCACTCGCAGGGCGATATCTACATCGTAGTCTTGCCGTAGTTGCAGCAGCTCCGGAATCGCCAGGTAGGAATAGGGGCTGCGAAAGGACCAGTAGGTGTCGATAACTTCACTCATTGGATGCTCCTGTTGTTATATAGGTCTATCAGCGATAGCCATAACTGTAGCGGGTCAACACCACTAGTGACGAGAGCGGAGTTGGCCAATCACTATGCCAATCTGGCCAAACAGTCTGCTAGCTGCGCTGGCGATAGGCCGACGGTGGCTGACCAGTCCATTTCTTGAATGCGCGGCCAAAATCCGATGGATGCACGAACCCCAACTCGTAGCCGATGGCGGCAATGGGCGTGTCGGTCTCCCGGATCAGGCGACTGGCTACTGCCATTCGTACAGAGTCGAGTACGCCCTGGTAGGTGGTTCCCGACTCGGACAACTTCCGGCGCAGGCTTCGGGGAGACAGGTTCAGTAAACGGGCCGCGTCATCGAGCCTGGGGGGCGCGGACAGGTGGTCCAGCAACAGCGCCCTGAGCGCTCCTTCGAGGCTGGTTTCCGCATCGGCCTCACGTAACTGCTGCTCTGCCATCTCTGTCAGTAGCCGCAGGGTCTGTGGGTCGGCTCGGCCTATGGGGGTATCCAGGGCATGGCCGTCCAGGTGAAGGCTGCACTGTGTCTGGTGGAAGCGTACTGCAAAGGGAAAGTTCGAAGCCACTGTTTCGAAGTCCGCCGGCGGGGTGATGGGCATGTCCATGCGTTGCACCAGGTTGTCCCCGTCGAGTGCATCCGTGAAAAACCTGTTGAGGAAGAGGGCGAGTGAAGAGACAGCGAAGTAGGCCACCTGCTCGTGCTCCACGTGCAGGGTTATGTCGATGCGAGGTTGCCCCTCCTCGTCCATCATCTGCACAGTAAACACGCGGGTGATGATCTTGCTGTAGCGCGCAATCACCTGCAGTGCCCTGGCGATGTGGCCACTGTTGGCAGCCGCCAGCATGGGCAGGTTGGTTGCTGACCGGTCGCGCACTTCGACCAACTGCAGTGCAAAGTGAGGGTCCCCGGTTAACTGGAGCATACGCAGGATAAACTGCTCGTGCTGCTCGATACTCAGGCGGTACCCCTCGTTGTTCAATTGCTCCACGCCAAAGTCCATGCCAGCGAATATCTGCTGGTCCGCAAACCCTTGCTCACGCAGGGCAAGATAAAACAGCCGGGGGAAATACGGCAGCAGAAGCGGCTCGGTGCGAGTGTAGAGAGGGTGGGCCATGGCAATTCCGTTGAGTACCCGGGTAGAGTTTAACCCAAACGACGGTGCTGCCAAGTTGACTGCCCAAATCGGTAGAATTGGCCTACGAGCGCGTATAAATGGCGCTGATTTCTACCAGTTATCACCTCTTACGCAGTATGGCTCTACTATTGATTCAACCTCAGCCACGGGGATATTGAAGATCTGATCGCAGAAAGACGCACGCCAACTAACCATACCCATCGACTCCAGTCTCTGAGTCAGGGCCCGGCTCTACATCATTAACGGTGAACTCCGGCATTCATTAAACTGGTTTTTGAAGAGCGTTTAATGGAGAGAACACGTGTTTTCCCACGCAGGAATAGTCATAGGCATACCCTTGTGGGAGCTGGCTCGCGCTCAGCTTCGTAGGAGTCTCAGGATGAGTGCGTTCAATGGGTGGAGCAGGGCGTTTGCTTGATTTTGGGAGGCCAGATTTCCTTGGCCTGAATAAGTCAAGTTGTCAGCTCCATAGATAACGCTGACGGGCCTGTTTTCATTCGCGGCAGCTTTTCTGTTCGCCACTGTGTTCTATCGCGAGTGAGAGTATCGTTGCTCGCCCACCATCAAAGCGATGGATAATTAGCCTGGGCATTGCCGGCACTGGCCGGATGCGGGCGCTGGGATAACCGGCCATACGGAATCAGCGCAGCCTGACCGCGTTTTACCGACCAAGCCTGGCGGCATCACGACGCGCCCTTTTGGTCAGCGGCCTGCCATTTTCATCCACGGTGGGTTTGGGCTTTTCGCCCTTTGCGGTTTTGGATGCGCGGCTGACGGCAATCAGCTTCAGGGTTTCCCTGTCGCCCAGTTTGGTCGCGTTCTTTTCCAGGGTATTCAGCTCTTCAAAGCTGTACACGTCGTTCTTCAGTTTCTCTATTCTGTCCATATGATGCTCGCTCCAGCGCCGGGGCATAGACCTGTGTGCTCGCTATGCCCAGGTGATTCAAATTTTTGGGAAATGGTGGGCCCAGAAGGGCTTGATCGGCGCCGCCTTCGGCCTTCGATCTGTCGATTATGAGTAGAATCGGCCCCCATGAACACATATATCGGAATTACTTCAGCTCTGAGGACTAACTTGGCAGAACCCCGATCATAACTGGGGTGGCGGGACAGGCATGTCTAACTGGCGTAGTGCCACACCATCAAGCAGCAAGCCGCGATACTGAAAGCGCCAGGCGCCATCTGCTTTTACAAAACGATCCTGATAGCGAATATGCCATGTCAGCACCCGGTCCGGCTGTCCGTCTTCGTGAAGCAGGATGTGATGAGCGGTGCAGTAGGTTTCGGCGCTGGCGGTTTTGCCGCTGACGTCGGCCAGCAGCTGGTGAACGACATGATGCGTGCGCTGGTAAAACGCCTGCAATCTGGCCGGCACATCACACACGGCATCCAGACCTTCAATTTTGAACCCGGGTCCCTGTATGACAATATCGTCAGTCATAATGGCGCGCAAAATCTCCGGGCTATTGGCGTCATTAGCGCGGGCATAGCGATATGCCAGCTCGGCAAGCTCCGGCATGCTTGCCGCGTCAGGGCCGAGGCTCACCGGCTTCACAGTGCCGATGCGCTTGTCAAAGTCGATGACCATAGCCTGTATCGCGCGGGCAATATCCCCGCGCCGAAAGCCAAGCAATTCGGCTTCTTCGGTACCGGGCTCATAGCAGATAACATTGCCCCGCCCTTGCAAAATCGCGCTGTCGGGCAGCATCGGGTGTTCTTCATCCAGCGCAGGAAGTTGTTGCGGATTACCGGCAGCGGCGAAAAAAAGCTGGAAGAATTCTGCGAAATCGAGATTTTCGTCTCCCAGCAGGTAAGACGTGCCGCCTGTGCCGCGCTCCAATGCTCCGGCAATCGCTTCCGACAGCGAAAGCACCGATATGAAATTCGTGCCGCCTGCCGGGCCGAAGGGTTTGATATTGGGATACAGGTTGCGCGCATAATTGATATAGGCATCGAACATGTCGCTCGCCATACCCTCATGCAGCCCCACAACGAAAGAGGCATTTAGGCTCATGGCGCGAAAGCCGTTATCCGATAACGCGCACACGGCCTTGTCAGAGATATCACGCGAGCGGACATAGGCATCGCTGTCGATCTTCTCCGGCAATATTTGGGGATAGAAACTACCGATATTGATGAAGGTTTTTACACCTGCAGTCTTCGCCAGTGCCGCAAATTCCGGAATTTTTTCTGCATTGGCTTGCAAATAATACGCATCGGCATCCTTGCCCGGTTCGATGCCTTCAGGCAGATGGCGGCTATCATTACCGGCCGCAAACACGATCCCCTCAAAACCTTCAAGGTCCGACTGAGCAAACGTGCCATCCAGATAATTGCCCTGCAACCATTCCAGTTTTTCCAGCCCTGCTCCCTTCGCTGGAGGATTGCGCGAAGAAATAGCAACGTCATGGCCCCGTGATTGCAGGTACAACGCTGCGTGACCACCGATCGCGCCTGTACCGCCCACTACCAAAATTTTCATAAATCAATTCTGCGCTGATTCATATTGATCCCCCGTAAGGGGCATCCCGTCACACTTATGACACCTCGGCAATACTTCCCGGCTCCGTATCGGCGCCCATCTCCCTCAATGCACGGCGCAATTCGTACTGCTGGCTGACATCGTGAATCTCTACTACCAGCACGACCTCGTCGTCATCTTTGGGCTTGGTTCGCGCTCTCACATTCGCCGGGCGCCAGGACAGCATGCCGCTCACGCTGATAACAATGGCGGCAACCACGGGTATCGCCAGTAGTGTGGTGGCCGTGTCTCTGGAGACCAGGCCACTGGTGTGCAGCAAGTGCATGGAAATTATGCCGATTATGATAAGTGCAAAGGCGATCAAGGTGCGCTTGATCTGTGTTTTTTGCAGGGTCCAACCGCTGGCGTTGTGTTTGAAACGATTGCGGTGCCGGTTCGGTGGGGCTGAATGCAGGTTATAGTAGCTGATTTGTGAAGCTTCGATACCAAATCGGATACAAAGCGACATGGCAGCAGAGCGAGCGCTGCGGGCGTCGGCAAACACGGCCTCCACACGAGAGGGAAAGTTTTCATCCAGAAGGGTGCCTTGTTGCATCACTCTCCTCTGCAGGTATTGCTTCTTACACGAGGTTCAGGCTACTCCCAATCTGCCCCATAGGGAAGCGCTGTGGACCGGGCCTGTGAACCAGCCTGCCTGGCACTGTTCCAATCCGGTTGTTGACCTGGCAATACCAGCTAGCGAGTAGGGTAAGCCGGTCATTTCTCCTCTGCGTGTAGATTTGCATCGAATTCTGATCCATTTTTGCCCGATATTTGCAAATTGCGATGACCCATAGCTGCGTTATTTCACAGACGGATATCAGTCAGTTCGCGACTTGGCTGCGGGTCAATGTTCAATGCACTTGCCGGGTCAGATCTGAATGCAAATCAACACTGCTTCATCAAAGTTTGACACTTGCCCTTACTGTCCCGGAGCGCTCCTGTCGGGCGCTGAGCTCAATCTCGGTGCCCGGTGCCGCCTTTACCAGCCACTCTGCACGGGCCCTGCTGTCCTTGCCGTCCGTGGCATCGAAACCGGTGCCGAGAAATACCGGAGATGCCATCATGCCCACCCTGCCCTCAAGGTGGCCGATCTCTTCCCGGCTTTTGCCGCGCAACAGCTCGGCCGATGCTGGCAGGCCTATTTCTGCAACGATCTCGCGTGAGACCTTGTTCTCTATCGCTTTGTCGCTGCCGGCTGTTGAAAGATAGCCGCTGTTTTCTACCACCAGTCGCAGCAGGAATGTGTCCTCGCCCAGTTTTGTCGCGCTAGCCTCTACCAGTTCCAGTTTTGCTGTCATCAAGGCCTGGTAGACAAACCATTCAGGGAAGGGGGCTACCTCCTTTTCCAGAAGATGTAATGGTGGGTTGTGGAAAGAGTTCATGATATCCCAGCCGCCGATCTCCAGTTTCCCCAGCTGGGGATGGTCAAATTCATACCAGTCGACATAGGCCGTGCCTGGGGACTCGCGATCAAAGAATCGAAACAGGGTCAGGTCATCTGCTGAATCGTGGTCGAACAGCCAATCGGAGTATTTGACGCCACTCATATCCACGCCGGCGGTTCGATGAGGAGCCCAGTATTCTACTGTCCAGAAGTATATACCCAGGTGCTCGTACACCCAGTCAGAACCGCCGGTAATGTTCTGCTTTGGATGGTAACGAAAGTCGTGGTAAATGCTGATAGCAGGATAGCCGGTGAGTTCCTCCCCCTTCGCACCAACGGACTTGTAAGCTCGCAGGTCGTTGATGGGAAGGTCATCATCGGGAGCGTTGCTGGAGGCGCGCAACAGCACACCGGAGAACGTGTGACCAGAGACCGCCGAGACGATGTTGCCGTGTGTGGTAATGAAATCACCGAGGGCGCGCGTCTCGGGTTCTGAGAAAGGTGCCGGTCCGGCGCCCATCTGCTTGCCTTCCGGTGCCCAGTTGGCCGGGAAATTGCGGTTCAGGTCAAGGCCTTCACGCGGCGCGGTGTGCGTGACCATCACGCCGTCGTATTCGCTTAACTCACCCTCGCGATAAAGACGATAGAAATTTCCCTCGAAGTCATCGGGCGCCCGGCGCACCAGCAATTTGGGCTCTTCAGGGTGGCATTTCCATGGACCGTGGGGGTCAGCCTGTCGCATGTAGAGCACACGTCCATCGCCGTCCACATCCCTGACATCCAGGCCTTCAACCTGCGCTTCGGCATGGGGATAGGGCCGCACCGACGAACGCACCTTGCGGTTGATCTCACTCAGAGCCCACTCCGCGCCATCCGGATTCACTCGCGGACAGACGTAGAAAGTACGCGTGTTAAGGCAATGCGTGATGGCCTTGTCCGTGCCGAAGCCGGACACCATTTTCTCAATGTGGTACAGGCATGCCGTAGAGGCGGTGACCTCTACCGAGTGAATATTGCCATCTATCCAGACAGCGGGCTTCTCTGCCGCGGGTCCTGTTTTTGTGTTAGTCAGGGTAATCACCCAGATATCCCGCCCTTCGAAGGACTTTCCAATGGACTCCAGGGCTACAAGATCGGGGTAAGCCTGCGCATAGTCATGCAACAGTTCAGACATCTCCTGGTGGCGATAGAAACGATCGAAAGCGACATCGGGCATGGGCAGGATCCTGTGTAGTTGGGCAAAACGGTGCGAAAGCGCTGGCTGCATTCTAGCCGATTCGAAGGTGCTGCCAACCTAATCGGAGCAGGTTGATAGAATCGGCTCATGAGTACTGCCAGGTTAATCGCCCAAAATTGCTAACCTCGGCCTATGAATACCTACAAGCGGCATCGAATCCCGCCGTAGATCATCAGCTAGGTCGTCTGGCTTTCCGGTGGCTTTAATCTTAATCACCGTGTTACAGAGGTTCTGAGAGCCACACACCCACCGACTCCAGTCTATGAGTCAGTACTGCAGATTTGTATCGAATTCTGGTCCATTTTTGCGCGATATTTGCAACTTTTGATGACCCATACCTGAGTTATTTCACAGGCGGATATCAGGCAGTTGGCGATCTGGCTTCGGGTCAATGTTCAATGCAATTGCCGGGTCAGATCTGAATGCAAATCAACAGGTACACCTTATCTAGCACCGCCCTCTCAATAGGCTGGATTCGCATTCGCCATCGGAATTACAGTTGCAAGAACGCCCACTGTAGCCACGAGGAGGGCTAGCCAGAGGATGTAGCCTCGTCGCCGCAAACGTTGCCCCGCTTGCTGTAGAGAGGTATCCAACCGTGCGTAAGTGTCAGGTTTCCGTCGCTTAAAGCTGTCGTTAACAGCTCTCGATTCGTGCGCTTTGCTGGTTTGGTCGTAACCTGAATGTGTGGGCATAGCTCCGGCTCCCAAGTTTGACTGCAAGAATAAATTGCCATCGTGGTTGTGGTGCGGATATGGCTGACTAAGCTAATGTTTTGGCCGATATCGACAGCACGATGGGCTTTAATCCGCTATTAGGTGTAAAAGCGGACCTGCTAAATCTGACGCTGCTTGTCAGATAACATTCAAGCTATTACACGTAAGACCTTTGTATGTAGGTGCCAGGGTGTCCCACTAACTCAGTCTGCGTCTTTCCATCTAGCTCTGGACGCAGTACTCAAGTCTGTTGGCTGGTGAAATCTCCCTGTGACAGCCATGCCCGCCAGTCTGACTCTAGTTGCCGCAGTCCACCCGGATAGGCCTTATGCAGGGCGTCAGTCCATGAGAAAGGTTTGCAAAAGTGCCGGTGAGCCTGCTCAACAACCTCCTTAACTGCATAGATGCCTGGTGATCCCTGCATCAAGAAGTACATCAATGACCAGGCGACGGCGTAATTCTGCTCGCGCATTTCATCGTTCCACTGCTCGCGGTCGATAGCCAGGAAGTGCTCGAGTGCAGGCAGGCGGCTGCGTTGCAAAAGTCTGATGTGTCGGTGATTCGGGTGGATCGTGGCCCCCTGATGCTCTGGTTCCATGGTCTCAAAGTACTCCGCGAGACCCTCCGTCAGCCACGGCGGCGTGTGCCCCAGATGACTAGCGGTGATGAGGTGGGACACTTCGTGGAATGAAGTCCTGATTGCCTGCCCCGTCTGTTTGGGATCGAACATGACATAGGCTTCGTTCTTGACGGGGCTGTAGAAGCCGCCGCTCGGTTTGCTGTTTGGCCAGGCGCGCTGGCGAAACGCGTTGTAGCGATCAACGCCACCGATCAACCGGAGGGTAATCAGTGACTGCCTTAGCTTCTCCTCGCCAAGGAAAAAGTGCCAGGTATCGTAGATGCGCTTGCTGCCCGCAGCGATCTTCCCCTGAAAGTCGAGCGGCAAGCTTACCCCGTCTGCCTGGATCGAATAGCGAAAGTCACGCCTGGTGCCGGCCATATCGACGACTGATGCGATCTGGTTTATCGGTCGCTTGTCAGAAAGATGTGTTTGGCCATTTTCGTCGATCCATCGATAAACGAGACGACTGCCGGTGTCTGTGCGGGCCTTGGTGGGTGGTAGCTTGCAAACCTGCGCATCACGAGCGGTATGGCCCAGGCTGAGAAATTGAACGTGTTCACTTGCGGGAGGATGACGAAGATTAGCAGCATCAATGTGTGCTGAATCGGTATGCGGCGGAATCAACGATCCGATTGTGGCCGTGGTTCTCTCGCGAAATCTGCCAAACTTCTCTGTCAGTGTATGAAGCATTGCCAAGGGCTTTGCATCTGTACCGTCCCGCAAAATGACCGCTGCCCAAAAACTGAGCAGGGCTAGTAGGGTGAAGATCATCCATGATCGTAACGCTTTCATACAAGTAGGCTGATATCTCGTGCTGGCTGGGTTATTGATTCACGTTGACCGTATTTGACTTTCGCAGGAAGGCTACCCTAGCTGGCGTTGGCGCGTAAAAGGATGGTTTAAGAAAAATCGAGATTTACGGTGGCGTCTTGCCCGTAATGTCATTTAGGCGTGTTTGCGTGTGGATTTGCATCGAAATCTGAGCCGTTTCTGCGCGATACTGGTATCTTGCGATGAGCGATGCCGCGAGAAGAAACTGGACGGCAATTCAGGCAGCCAGCTGCCCCGCTACAGACCCGTTATCTGTAGTACCGCTACTGGGTCATAACAGCGTGTAATCAAACAGACTAACAACTGCATGCTTGCTCACCGAACGCCCTCGCAGCATTTCGCAGGATGATGAAAGTTTTGCAGTGGCGAGATCGACTAAAGTTATAAAGGAACGTGCACGGCAAGTATTGTGTCTACGGCAATCAGGTATATAAAGCCTTCATCCATAGTGGTTTAGTTGCACAGGTACACAGAATTGCGCTAAAGATAAGGAGGCAGGGACGGCAGAAACCGAATGCGAGAGCATAGGCTATGAGATGAAAACAGGTGTTGCCCATGATTGAGCGCTGGGGTTGGTTGCGCGGCTCCTACTATTACCTGATGAGAGCCTTGGGCAAGTACTGTGGCCTGGTGGTCTGTCACCTGTTCGCTCGCCCGATTCTGTTACCCGACTCGGGCACCGATCTCGGTCCAGGTCGGGAGATAAGGATACTGACGAAAGAGCAGCTATTGGCTTTCAGCGATGATCCGGCATTGCAAATGGATAAGGCGTTTATCGAGACGGCTGACAGCAGGGGGGATGCCTGCTGCGGAGTGTTGGAGGAAGGGCGCCTGGTGGCCTATGTGTGGCGCACCTTTGTTGCCACAGCACACGGCGACGAACTCTTCGTGGATTTCAATGAAAAGTGCCGCTACGGTTACAAGAGCTTGACCCTGCCGGCATACCGCGGGCAGCGCCTGCAGATTCTCATTTCCGAGTATACCGACAAGTACCTGACCCGCGGCAGGCAGTTTCACATCTTCTTTGTCGAGACGCACAATTTCCCGTCGATTGTTGCGGTAAAGAAGGAAGATGCCGTGGTCGTCGGCCATGCAGGATACTGGAAACTGTTCGGTCGCTATTTCTGTTTCCGCTCTACCGGTGCTGCCCGGTACGGTTTTCGTTTCTTTGTGCCCTGAGGTTTACACGCTTTTGTGGTGCACCCAGGGTTTGACCGGGTTCGGCCTTTCCCCGGTGATTAGTGCGTCGCTCCAGTCGATGTGGAGCATAGGAAATGCAAACACCCTAAGGAGAGCAGACTGTAAGTACCCACTGAAATAGTCCCGCGCAAAGCTGAAGTTTTCGGCCATACTTAATGAGGCGAGGAGAGCGACATTGACGTCATCATTAACGGGGGCACCGGCATTCATTAAACTGAATTTGCGAATATCGTTTAATGGAGAGAACACCGATGTCCAACGCAGGGATGATTATAGGTATACCTGGCCTGGAAGTAATGCGGGGAAAGTGATGGCGCTTCGTCCAGTCTGGCAGCCTTCAGTGAGTCCTCCCGGATACTCCATCTGTGAGCCTCAACCCGTGCCAGGCGCCCTTTGATAGTCGGTATTGTGCGCGAGTTTTGAACGCGTCCGAGGTGAGTGCTTTCCCTGCTTTGTGTCGCGTCCTGTTGCAGAACAGGCAAGCGGCAACAATGTTTTCCTGGCTCACCTCGCCGCCCTCTGAATGGGGTACCAGGTGTTCACCGGTGCATTTCAGCAGTTGTGCCTGCTTCGAAGTGATTGGGAAACGTGAAACCAGTTCCTGTTCCGACTCTTTCCACATAGGCTGATGGCAATAGTAGCAATGACCGTGCTGAACCTGGTAAGCACGAGATCTGGACGTCTTGAGAGACTTGCGTTTTTGGGTCTTTACGGATTTTTCTTTGGGGGGTGATTTTATAAAGGACATAGCGATACCAATAATTGATGTCACTAGGCGGTGGAAGGCTGTCCGTTCTGTGACCAGGGCCAACCAGATGGTTATCCCCCAATTATTTATCACTACACAGCCAATGGCTTGTGTCGAGTAGCATGGACTGCCAAGTCCTGTCTCCGACTCGTACGAGGCTCTGAAACATTAAGCTACTTATCAGGCAGATCGCCTGTGATAAAGCACACGAAAAGGATATACCCTGCCTGCCGTGCGGGCAATAGGCTTGGTAATCTCGCGATTCACCCACCGACCATGCATGAGCAGGTGTCACCCATCCTCCCGGAATAATCGGGTGGTCAAGGGCGCTATAACTATCTGATAAATAATGAAAAATGGTGGGCCCAGAAGGACTTGAACCTTCGACCTGCCGATTATGAGTCGGATGCTCTGACCAACTGAGCTATGGGCCCGCAGAGGGTGAGGTGGGCGATTATAGTGAATCAGGAAGCCGGCGCATAGTGCCGGATGGCAGGTGCAGCGTGGCCCCTGGGCAGTGGTTAGGTCGGCCTGGGCTCGCTCGCCAGGCGCACCTCGCAGCGATTGCCGTCTACGCTTACGCGGATCACCCGTTACACAACGTGTTTTGCCAGGCCGCGCTTACTGGCCGCTGACGAGGGGGTGATCGCTGGGCAATTGGCGTTTTATCCACAGGGCCAGCTTGTGCTCCATGTTGGGCACGCTGATATCCTGCTTTGCCAGCGGCTGTATCAGTTTGTCCTCTACCAGGGCGCGGTAAATGTATTCCACTTTGAGTTTGTGGGAGTCGGTGGCCTCAAATTCGCCGTAGCCACGTTTGCGGACATAAACGGCCCCCACGGCGAGCGCCTTTTTCACCAGCTCCGTTTCCTGCTTGTTCTTGGCCACCGTATTCTCCCTTGGAAACTGGATACGTCATGTCAGCTTGCCACAAAGTTCCGGCCTGGCTTCATGGCTTGAACTGTGTGTGTTGCAAAAATAATAGTGTAGTCCAATATGCCTGCGTCGCCGTTTGGCTGCAGGAGAAATCCAGCGCCAGCGGTATCCCGGTATCAGGTTGATTTGGAGAAAACATGAACACGCAGGTGATTATTGATGCGCTTAACAGCCATACCTTGCCTTTCATCAAGATGCTCGGCGGGCGTGTGACGGACGTCGATGTCGAGCAGCAAAGCTGTACCTTCGAATTCAATGTGTCGCATGACTTCTGCCACTCCGGCGATGTGGTACAGGGCGGGTTTGTCACTGCAATGCTGGATGCGGCCATGAGCCATGCGGTCGTTGGCCTCGGGACTGACATCGCCAACGTGTCCTCCCTCGAAATTACCACGCGCTACCTCGAGGCCACCCGGGCCGGCAGGCTTGTCGCCGTCGGCAAGATCACCAAGGCCGCCTACAAGACCGCCTTTCTCGAAGGGTCGCTCTACGACGGCGATGGCAAGTTGCTGGCTACCGCCCAGACCGTCGCCAAACTGGTGCGGAAAAAACCAGGGGATACTGCAAGCCCCGCAGGTTGACGCGGGGAGGGCGGCGCCGTCGGCCTGGCTGCAGTGTTCGGGCCCGGTCGCGAATGCGCCACTTTCACGGTGTGCTTTCTGTTTTGACGCCAGGCTTTGCCGCCTCCCAGTCAGCATTGGCCTTGTCGATAACGAATGCCCGAATTGCCTTCACCTCCGCCTTGCTCAGCCGGTCGCTGAAACTGATCATTCCGTTCTGTTTCAGGGCGCCGTCCAGTACCACCGTGTACCAGCCGTCGTTATCCAGCAGTGCTGAGTGACGCAGGTCGGGCGTGCCGCCGCCGCCGACCACCGCAACGCCATGGCAGCCGCCGCATTGCTGGTAGTAGCGGGTTTTACCCAGGGCGATTTCCTCTGCGCTGGCAACGCTGGGCGGCGGCTTGCGTGTCACCATCTCCTGCTTGGGAATGGATAAGGTGGCATCGCCACCCAGTTTGTACACCAGCACGCGGCCTTCGACCGGCGCCGCCTCCGGGGTCATGAACACGCCGCCCGCCAGCTGCAGCAAACTGCCCCAGCCGGACATCACCGCCACGTATTGTTCACCGTCCACGGTATAGGTCACCGGGCCGGCGACAATGCCGGTATCTGCCTGGTGATTCCACAACAGCTTGCCGCTATCGGCGGCATAGGCCGCAAAGCGTCTGTCGGAAGTGCCCTGGAACACCAAGTTGCCCGCAGTGGACAGGGTGCCGCCGTTCCAGGGCCGCTGGTACTGGACGCGCCAGACTTCTTTTTGCTGCACCGGATCCCAGGCGCTCAGGTGGCCGCGTATGTCCTTGAGGATATCGTCGCGTTCGGCCTTGTCGGATGGCAGGTCTGCGGTAGAGAAGTCGACGCCGAAGTTGGACTGCCCCGGGCGGTACTCGAAACCGTCAGGCTCGTCCTGGTAGATATGAAAGATTTCCTGGGCGGGCAGGTATACCAGCCCGGTGGCCGGGTTATACGACCAGGGATGCCAGTTGTGTCCGCCAAAGGGTGAGGGGTAGATGGCCACGCCCTCGCCCTCGTAACGTGCATCTTCTGTTTCCACCGGTCGGCCCGTCTTCGGGTCCACATGGGTGGCCCAGTTGATGGGTACGTAGTTGTTGGCGGATATGAACTCGCCGGTGACCCGGTCAATGACGTAGAAGAAGCCGTTCTTGGGTGCCTGCATCAGCACCTTGCGCGGCTTGCCGTCTATGTCCAGGTCGGCAAGCATAATGGGCTGGGTCGCGGTGTAGTCCCAGGTCTCGCCCGGGGTGGTCTGGTAGTGCCACACGTACTCGCCGCTATCCGGTTTCAGTGCCACGATAGAGGAGAGGAACAGGTTGTCGCCGCCGCCGGGCGAGCGGATACGCTGGTTCCAGGGTGTACCGTTACCCACACCGATATACAGCAGGTCCAGTTCGGGGTCGTAGGCCATGGAATCCCAGACGGTACCGCCGCCGCCGACTTTCCACCACTCACCGTTCCAGGTCTTTTCCGCCATCTCCAATGCGGGGCTTTCCTGGCCATTGGCGGGATTGCCGGGAATGGTATAAAAGCGCCAGTCCATCGCCCCGGTCTCGGAATCGTAGGCGCTGATGTAGCCGCGCACGTCATACTCGCCGCCGCCGCTGCCGATGAACACCTTGCCCTTGATGACACGGGGTGCACCGGTAATGGTGTAAGCCAGTTGCGGATCAAAGGTCTGCACCGACCAGGCGACCTTGCCGCTGTCGCGCTCCAGCGCCACCAGGCGTCCGTCCAGGGTGCCGACGTAGACCTTGTCACCCCAGGCCGCAACGCCGCGGTTGACCACGTCGCAGCAGGCATGCACGCCCTTGCTCCTGGGCACCTGTGGATCGTATTTCCACAGCAGTTTGCCGGTGGCTGCATCGAGTGCGAACACCACGCTCCAGGCGCCAGTGGTATACATGACACCGTCAATGACCAGTGGTGTGGCTTCAATACCGCGATAGATCCCCAGCGGGTAGGACCAGGCCAGCCCCAATCCGGCGACATTATCGCTGGTGATGGATTTCAGCGGGCTGAAACGCTGTTCTGAGTAGGTGCGCCCATGGGTCAGCCAGTTACCGGTTTCCCGATCGGCGTTGCGTATCCGTTCAGCGGTGACGGCGGCAGCATTGTGCGCCGGGCTCACGCTTAATGGTTTAGCGCTTGGCGCGGGCGCTGCTGACGCGGCCGGGGCGCTGCATGCAGCGAGCGTCAGGGCGAGGCAAAGCAGCCCCCGGTATTTCTTATTATGCATGTGTGCTGGCCTGCTATTTTCGGGTCAGAAAACTATAGCACAGCGGTCTCCCGCGCTTACGCCAGCGTTAAATACACCGCTTTCAGTGCCAGTCCCAGCAGGCACAGGCTGGACGCCAGGAACAGCATGAAGCGTATCGGAATGGTGTTGACCAGGTTCTGCCACAGGCTGTGTACGATGCGCAGCCCGCAATAGGCCCATGCCAGTGCGAGGCTGGTGGTGGTGCTGTCGCCGGCTACTGCCAGGATCATGATCACTGCATAAAACAGCGTGGGCTGCTCCATCAGGTGCACGTAGTTGTGCGACACCCAGTTCACCTTTGCGGGCATTGCTGGCTCCACGTCCTGGTAGCGCCCACCGGGTTCCGCTTGCGTGAGATCGATGCCCGCTTTCTTGAACGCGGGGAAGCGGGTGAACATGATCCAGAACAGCACGATGATAGACCACAGGATGAGCACGGCCGCGGGGGCCAGGATGGGGGGCGCCATGTTTATCTCCTTGTTGTTTGGCTACCCCGGCATTGTCCGGCGCGGCGGGGAGGCAATGCAAGCGCGGTGTGCTCAGCCCAGCAGGCGTTCGCGGGTCTTATCCGCCCACGTGAGAATGGACTGGCGTTCGTCGGCCGACTTGCGTTGCCAGTTGTTGAGTGTCAGGCCCATGCGGCCGTTGTCGCTGAAGGCCTCCTGGTGGCGGTCGATAAACTGCCAGTACAGGCTGTTGTAGGGGCAGGCATCGCTGCCGGTCATTTTGTCCGGCCGGTAACGACAGTGATCGCAATGATCGCCCTGTCGCTTGATGTACTTGCCGCTGGCGGCGTAGGGTTTGCTGGCCATGATGCCGCCGTCGGCATGCAGCGCCATGCCCAGCGTGTTGGGTAGCTCCACCCATTCGAAGGCATCCACGTAGACGGCCAGGTACCAGTCGCAAACCTGCTTCACGTCGAGGCCGGTGAGCAGGGCGAAGTTGCCTATAACCATGAGCCGCTGGATGTGGTGCCCGTAACCGAGATCGAGGGATTGTTGCAGTGCTTTGTGCAGGCACTGCATGTCTGTGTCAGCGGTCCAGAACCAGTCGGGCAGGGGGGTGGTGGCGTCGAGCGTATTCAGCTCCGCGTAATCCGGCATCTTCAGCCAGTACAGGCCGCGCACATATTCCCGCCAGCCGAGTATCTGGCGGATAAAGCCCTCGGCTGCGGCGAGATCGCATTGGCCCTCGCGCCAGGCGTCCTCCGCAGCGCGGCACACCGCCAGCGGGTCCAGCAGGCCGATATTCAGGTACATGGAAACCAGGCTGTGATAGAGCCAGGGCGATTCCTCCGCCATGGCATCCTGGTACTGGCCGAATTTCGGCAGGCAGTGCTGTATAAAAAACGTCAGTTGTTCTTCCGCCGCCGCCGCGGTGACGGCGAAATTAAAACGTGTGAGATCGCCGGGGTTGTCGGGGAACTCGCGTTCCACCAGGTCCAGCACTTCTTCCGTGAGAGTGTCGCGGGCGATGTCGGGGCGTTCGGGAATAGCGTCCTTGCCGCGCCAGCCGGCGCGATTCTGCTGGTCGTAGTTCCACTTGCCGCCTTCGGGCTTACCCTGCTCATCCAGCAGCAGCTTGTGCTGGCGCCGCATTTGCCGGTAAAAGTACTCCATGCGCAGTTGCTTGCGGCCCTCCGCCCAGTCCCTGAATGCGTCCAGTGAGCACAGGAAGCGATCGTCCGGGAGCCAGCGCAGCTCAAGGCCGACTTCGTCGGCAACGGCATCGAGGTGTTCGGAAACTCGGTGCTCTCCGGGCTCACAAAAGACCACCTCGGTAATATCGGTCTCCGCGCTGACCTGCTGCAGGGCCTCACCCAGTGAAGCCACGCCATCTTCATATTGGAAGTAGTGCACCTTGAAACCCGCTGCACGCAGGTCGTCGCGAAAGTGCCGCATGGCGGCAAAGATCAGTGCGATCTTGTGCCGGTTGTGTGTCACGTAAGTGGCTTCGTCGCGCACCTCGGCCATCAGCACGACGTCCTGTTGCGGATCGAGTTCGCGCAGCGGCGCGAGCTCACGGCTTAGCTGGTCACCGAGTACCAGTATGATCTTGGGATTTTGCATGAGCTTGATACGCAGCGGGTGCGCCCGCGGATGGCGTGCGTCGGGTGCTACTCAGGTCAGGGCCATCCAGCAGAGCACGCCGGTGATCGCGCTGCCGGCGATAGCCCGGCCCAGGACCGGGGGCGTCAGTTTCGACAACTCGGCCAGCGGATCACGGCTGCGCCGGGTGCGCAGCAATACCGGCCATTCGATGAGGGAGCCGAGCACGAAGCCGGCAACCCCCGCCGCGAGCAGTGCCGCCCGGCCGCTGTTGTCAGGCGAGATGTTCGCAAACAGGTACCATACGCCCAGCGCGCCGCCGACACTACCGGCGATACTCATGACATAAAAACGGCCGAGCGAGTTCTTGTCGAAATGCCAGTCAAAGACAAACAGGCCCGGCCGCGCGGCAATGGCGTACTGCCCGGAGGTGAGTTTCGCCCCCAGGTAGTGGAACCACTCATGCACCAGGTTAACGGTGACAAACCCGGCGACGATGCCGGTCAGCATGTTCAGCAGGGACGCCAGTGACGAACCTGTCAGCTCGGTCCAGCTATCGGTGGCGGCGAACAGGCTGAAGCTCAGCAGCCACACTGCCAGGTGAATGCCCGCCTGTTTTGCCAGCAGGAAGCCTGGGCGCTGGCTGAGTTCGGCAAAAGCCGCTTCGGTACTGTTCACGGAGTCGTTCACGGTGTCGCTCCCAGCTGCGCGGCACCGGTTATCGGCGGCAGGTCGAGTACGGTGACCACCCCGGGTTGTGCGTCACACACGGCGGGAATCGCATTCACCAGCCAGGCCGCCGCCGAGGCGTTGCCGCCGCCGGCCGGGCCGGTTTCCACCGGGTCGTGACCGTGCACGGTGACATTGAGTGTCGGGCTGCCGGAAACGATCACCTGGTGACAGCCGCCGCCCTCGGGCGGATAGGGCCAGTCCGGTGCGCAGTCGTCGTCAATGCGGGTTATGTGTTCGAGCGCGTACAGTGGCTCATCCCCATGGTAGCCGAGGATCTCGAAACGGAATGCTCCCTGGGTGCCCTGCTCGAAGGTGCCCATGCCGGGAACGGTGATGGTTTTCTCCAGGGGCCTGCGCTCCACGCTGATTGTGCAGCGCTGCACCGGTTTGCCGAGCGCACGCCCGACCAGCTTGATCATGGGCGACCACACCATGTCGATGGCGACGTCGTGCAGCATCAGCGGCAACGTGTCCATGGACTGGCCGAAGCCGATCACCTCGCGCACAACCTGGGGCTGGTCGTAGAGCGCGTAGTTGAAAATCTCCCGAGTGCGGATTTCCGATATATTCGCGCTGGCGCCGCTGAGCACGGCCGGCAGCATGTCCATGACCCAGCCGGGGTCGATGCCGGAGACAAACAGCGAAGCACCGGACCGCTCACAGGCGGCCTGTATGGGGGCCAGTGCTTCCTCTGGCGTGGATTGCGGGTCGAGATAGAGGTAGAAACCCGATGCCACCACGTTGATGCCCGCGTCCAGGCAGGCTACCAGTTCGGCAATGGCATCTTCCATGCGCGTGTCGGCGGTGGCGCTGTAGACGAGGGCGTCGGCCCCGGACGCCAGCACCGCCTGCCAGTCGGATACGGCAGTGACGCCACAGGGAGCGGTGCCGGCCAGTTCCCCGGCATCGCGCCCGACTTTGTCCGGATTGGATACGATCACCGCGTGCAGGTTCAGGTGGGCGTGGTGCAGTATGGCCCTGATGGCGGGGCGACCCACATTGCCGGTGCCCCAGACGATGACGTTTTTTTGCATAACCGTTTCTCACTCGATGGCCGGAGGGCCGGCCTGGCTTTTATTGTGGTTCGAGTAGCGCAATGTCCCAGCCGCTATGCTCTCCCCTTGCCGTTGACGCCAGCATATAGGAAGCGAACCGATGACAGAAGAGTGGGGTGCGCCGCAGCTGGCCGCTGACATAACCTGTGCACTTCAGCACCACCAGCGTCGTTGGTAGCAGGCGATGGGAGCACACACCACGGCGCACCGCCGGCTCCACCGCACCCTTACGGGCGCGGAAGAGACTTTTTCCAGCTGGAGTTGCAAGGCAGCCACAGCTGCTCCGCCTTTACAGCACCAGTTGCCCATCCGGGGTACTGTCTGCCGGTTCTGCGGGCGGTTCCAGTGATTCCAACTCAAAGCAGTGGAAATGTCGGTGTGCATCGCTGGCCGGGTCATAGATCACGGCGACACGGGTGTCGGTACAGGCCATCACAAATCTGTCCTGGGTACTGTCCTTGCCGCCGAGATAACCGATGGCCGTGCCCGTAAGCAGGGCCAGCGACGTCATCAATACGTAGAGCTTCATAGTGTGCTCCAGGGTGTTTGCAGTAATTACGCAGGCCGCCACGCATCCGTTCACTGTTCCTCTATAATCGGTGCTCTCAAGGCGATATCAGAGGAAGCGAACATGGCAGTAGACAGACTTTCCGACGACGACATCAAGGCACGCCTGCCGGGGCTGCCGGAATGGTCATTGCGCGACGGGGTCCTGTATCGCGCCTTCCGTTTCAGTGACTTCAGCGAGGCCTTCGGCTTTATGGCGCGAGTGGCGCTGGAGGCCGAGCGACTGGATCACCATCCGGAGTGGCAGAATGTGTACAACCAGGTGCAGATCAGCCTGACCACTCACGATGCCGGTGGCATCAGCGACCGTGACTTCGAGCTGGCGCAGCGCATCGATGCCCTGCTGCCCTGAGCCGTCCGCGCAGCTGGCGCTGCCGGGCGCCGACCTGACCCTGTTGCGCAGCCCCGACCTGGGGCTGCCGGCGCGGGAATTGCTGTCGCGGCTGCTGGCGGAGACGCCCTGGCGCCAGGAGACGATTACCCTGTTCGGCAAGACCCACTTGCAGCCGCGCCTGCTGGCCTGGTACGGCGATCCCGACGCGGTATACCGCTACTCGGGCAAGACGCACCAGCCACTGCCCTGGACCGAAACCCTCACCGCACTGCGCCAGCGTATGGAGGCGCTAGCCGGGGCCCGCTTCAACAGCGTGTTGTTGAACTACTACCGAGACCAGCGTGACTCCATGGGGCTGCACGCGGATGACGAGCCCGAGCTCGGTCCACAGCCGGTGATAGCCTCAATCAGCCTGGGTGAGGAGCGCAAACTGTATTTTCGCCACAAGCGCCAGCGCGAGATGCAGGGCCTTGATGTTCCGCTACCCGATGGCAGCGTGTTGCTGATGCGCGGTGATACGCAGGCTAACTGGAAGCACGGTGTGCGCAAACTCTGGCGCCACTGCGAGCCGAGGGTCAACCTGACGTTTCGCCGAGTCCATACCTGATCGCAGGCCGGGGCTGGCTGTCAGTCCCCGGGTTGGCATTCAGGGCAGTAGTAGAGCCCGCGGCTGTTGAGTTCGGTACGCACAATGGTTTGCCCGCAGTGATAGCAGGGCAGGTCGCCGCGGCCATAGGCGTAGAAGCGGCGCTGCTCGCGTGGCAGGTTGTGCCGCGACAGGCTGGCCGCCAGGCGCGGTGCCAGGGTAATACCGCCGGTAGCATAACTGCGACGGCTGATTTCCAGCGTGCTGCGCGCCAGCCTGCCGCGTTCGCCGCGTGTCAGCTCTGCCGGCCGGCGGCGCGGGTGCAGCCCGGCCCGGTGCAGGATTTCGGAACGCAGGTAGTTGCCATTGCCACCGAGGAACGACTGGTCCAGGTACAGCGTGGCGAGCTCGCGCTTGCAGAAAGGGGCCTGGCGCAGGCGGCGCTCGATGTCACGCCAGGTGAGGTCGGGGTTCATGATATCCGGGCCCAGCTTTGCAAGGAATGGATGTTGTGGCAGCTCTTCTGTTGGCATCACGCTGATATCGGAGGCACTGTACAGGATGGCACTGTGCGCAGGTGTTTGCAGCAGCAGGCGCAGTGAGCGATTGCTTTTCGGCAGCTTGTGTCCTTTCACCACCCGCCAGACGCCGTAAAGCTGGTTGTGCGAATAAATGCTGTAGCCGTTGTCGAAGTGGGTCAACATGGCCTTGCCACGGGTTTCGACCTCGGTAACGTGACTGCCGCGCAGTACCCTGGCGTAGCGTTTCAGCCGGGGCAGGCCAAAGCGTACGCTACTGATTTCCTGGTTCACCAGCACCGCTGCGATGTTATCGGCGGCGCGTCGTATTTCCGGTCCTTCCGGCATGCTGGGCTATCTCCTTGCGGTGGAGCCAGTGTTTACGCAGCCGTGCTGCAATCCGTTCACGGTTGGCAATATTTGCAGTCGGCATCGATACGGGCTGCGTATACACTACACTGCTTACTACCGACTCAGGGAGCCCGGACCATTGCGTATCGAGGACTGGCAAGCGCGTGGCAAAACAGCACAGTTGTGTGGTCACGATATTTTCTATATCGACGAGCCCGCTCGCGGTGAGCCCTGGGGTACCGTACTGCTGATTCACGGCTTCCCCTCGGCCAGCTGGGACTGGTGGAAAATCTGGCCCAATCTCAACCGCCACCATCGCGTGGTGGCGATGGACATGCTCGGTTTCGGTTTCAGCGCCAAGCCCAGTCCTCACGACTATCGCATCATGGAACAGGCGGATATCTGCGAAGCGCTGGTAGCTGAACTCGGCCTGACCGGGTTCCACGTGCTGGCCCATGACTATGGAGACACGGTGGCCCAGGAAATGCTGGCGCGCCAGAACGCGGGCCAGGGCGCGGGGCAGTGGCAGTCATGCCTGTTCCTGAACGGCGGCCTGTTCCCCGAAACCCATCATGCCCTGCTGGTACAGCGTTTGTTGCTGGGACGCTTCGGTTTCCTGGTGCGGCACGCTTTCAGCCGGGCCAGTATGCGCAAGTCCTTCGATCGCGTATTCGGCCCCAACACCAAGGCCAGTGACGAGGAAATCGAGGTGCTGTGGCAGCTGTTCACCCGCGACAATGGCCAGCGCAACCTGCATCGCCTGATTCATTATATGAGCGACCGTCGCCAGCACCGCCAGCGCTGGCTCGACGCCCTGCGCGAGGCGAAATGTCCGCTCGGACTGATCAATGGCAGCGTCGACCCGGTATCCGGCGACCACATGGTGCAACGCTTTATCGAACTGGTAGGCGACCAGCACTTTATCCGCCGTTTACCGGATATCGGGCATTATCCCCAGTTGGAGGCCGCTGACGATGTGTCGTCGGCCTACCGTGAGTTCCTGGTGCTGGTTGGGGAGCCGGGGTAGGGCATTGGCCGGATCTCCGGGCCTCCAATTTCGCCGCGCTGGCTCCTTAAAACGCCGTTCAGGTGTCAGCAGTAATTCCGTAAAGCATTGATAATAAAGTAAAAATATCGACATGGTGCCGGCGAGGTTGTCGCGTTATGACGGGCCGGTTGTAGGCCGCTGCGTGACCCCGGTTGCCGGTTTGCTGCCTTTCACCAAGTTAACAAATGCTTAAAATCCCCAGTTTTTGCTGTACCCCGGTAGGTGCTTTCCCCTAACTTTCAGGCAATCGGCATTACGAGGGAACGCAACATGCTTGAATCTGTGAGCGCTGCCAGCTCCGGCGAACAGCCAGCCAGCGGACAGGAAACCCGTGTGGGTTTGCTGGTAGAGGTAACTGGTGAGTACTTTACTGCGCGGCTGGACCCGCGCCAGGACGCGGCGGCCGCGGAAGGTGCGTCGGATGCCAATCACATGCCCGCAGGGCAGGTAGGCTCTTACCTGAAGATTCGCAACGGCGACGGCTTTGTGCTGGTGATGGTTGAGCGCAGCTATCATGCTGCAGACAAACAGGGCCGGGCGGTGAACATGGTTCACCTGACACCCTTGGGTGAACTCAACAGTAACGGCGACTTCCAGCGCGGGGTCTCCTCCTACCCGATATCCGGGGCGCATATATACCGGGTCAGCCGTGACAGCCTGGCGACGATTTTTTCCCGTTATGGCGACACGGATTTCCGGGTCGGGCGCCTGGCCTCGTTCGACTCGATCGGGGTGCACCTCGACGCCTCGTCATTTTTCGGGCGCCATGCCGCCATTCTCGGCCAGTCCGGCGCCGGTAAGTCCTGGACTGTCACCAGCCTGATCCAGTCCACGCTGCAGGCCATGCCTGAAGCCCACATCATCCTGCTGGATATGCACGGGGAGTACAGCGACAAGGAAGTAGACGGTATTGTCTCGCGCTCGCCGTTTCATGCCGCAGGCAAGGTGCGCAGTTTCAAAGCCGAAGAGTTGGAGTTTCCCTATTGGCTGCTGTCCTTTTCCGAACTGTGCGACCTGCTGATCAACGCCGAGGACGAGAATGCCTCTATACAGGTTTCGGCCATGCGCACCGCCCTGATCAAGCTGCGCACGGAAGTAAACCAACACCTGAATCTGGGCCACATCACCGTGGACTCCCCGCTCTACTATTCGCTGCACGACCTGAACCTCGCCCTGAAAGAAGCCAACCGTGCCACCACCGATTTCGGCAAGGAAAAGCTCGCCACCTTTGGCAAGTTCAACCAGGTGCTGGTGCGCCTGGGCAGCCTGCTCAACGACAACCGCTACGACTTCCTGATGAAGCCCAAGCGGCGCACGTCCTCGGAGTCGCTCACCGGCCTGATGCAGGACCTGGTGGGGCTGGGTACGCCCAAGGCCAGTGTGACGGTTATCGACCTCAGCGCCGTGCCCTATGACGTGGTGCCGCTGGTGGCGGCGCAGATCGGCCGCCTCACCTACGAATTCAATTTCTGGAACCCGCGCTGCCGTGATTTCCCGCTGTTCCTGATCTGCGAAGAGGCCCACGAGTATATCCCGCGTGAAGATATTCCCCGCTTCCGCGAGGCGCGCCGGACCATGGAGCGTATCTCCAAGAACGGGCGCAAATATGGCGTTGGCCTGTGTGTGGTGAGCCAGCGGCCCCACGACGTGTCTGAAACCGTGCTGGCGCAGTGCAGTTCCTATATCTGTCTGCGTATCTCCAACCCTGATGACCAGGAATACGTGCGTTCGATGGTGCCCGACGCGGCCCGCGGTACGTTCTCAGCGCTGACCTCCCTGTCCAAGGGTGAGGCCGTGGCGCTTGGCGAGGCGGTACCCATGCCCGTACGTTTCCGGGTGGACCTGCCCGATCCGCCGCCCAACTCCACCGATATCGACTACTCCGGCAAGTGGCGCACCGAAGGCGATGGCGTCGATGTCGAAAAGCTGGTGCACAACTGGCATACGCAGGAACGCTAACCGGCGTTGCCCGGTTATTCAATCCCGCGCAGTCGCCCCGGCGTCTGCGCGGGGATGGCAAGCGCATAGCGCGCCACAGCATCGGCTTCCCGATTCCCCCCAATCCCCTCGCGCGCGCGAATTCCATACCCCTCCAGCAGGCATGACAGAGATCAAGCGAAGCTGTGTTTAGGCTTCCTCGGCTTTTGCAGCTTGCACTATGATGATAACTCGCTGTGTGAGGAATATAAGATGGTGAAGGTCAAGCGCCTGGTCCTGGATGTGTTGAAACCGCATCAACCGGGGGCCCTGGAATTCTGTCGACAGATAGCCGCTTCGGGCGAGGGCTACCGGGTCTGCCTGAAGGTGGATGAGGTGGACGAAAACACGCAAACCCTGCAGCTGGAGATCTGCGGCGAAGACCTTGCGCTGGAATCCATCGAGCGAGTGATCGCGGACATGGGCGCCTCGCTGCACAGCATCGACCTGGTGGAAGCACACAACCCGGCGGATGCCGACTAAAACAGATGAGTCTCTCCCGGCGCACTTCCCAGCTACTGCGCATCTCTGATTCCGGCGCCATCATGCGCCGCTACCTGATCGTCAATGGATTTGATGGTGCCCTGACCATGCTCGGGCTGATCATGGGTTTCCTGTTGAGCGAGCCTGCCGAACTGGCAGTGATCAGCAATGCCTGCCTGGCAGCGGCCATTGCGCTGGGTATGAGTGGTATCAGCAGCGCTTACGTCAGCGAGGAAGCCGAGCGCAAGCGCGAGCTGGACAAGCTGGAGGGCGCCATGATTACCCCCCTCGACCAGTCTGCGCACGGGCGTGCGGCGCGCTGGGTGCCGATCCTGGTGGCAGCGGTAAATGGCGGCTCGCCCCTGCTTATCTCGCTGGTGATCATCACCCCGTTGTGGCTCGCCCAGGCGGGCGTCGTGCTGCCGCTGCCCCCGCTGTTACTGGCGGTGGCTATAGCGGCGGTTTTGATCTTTGTGCTCGGCGTGCTGCTTGGCCGCATCGCCGAGGTGTCATGGGTGCGCAGTGGCCTGCGCACACTGTTGGTGGCCGGAATCACCGTGGCACTCATCTACATGGTCTCCGGGTAGGTGCATGGCGGAGGACTGCTGGTATAACAGCGAGGCAACGGCGGCACTGGCGCACTTCCAGGTCAGTGAACAGGGCCTGGACGAGCCTGAGGTGCAGCGACGACTGCAGCAGTACGGACCCAATGCGCTGCCTGTGCGGCCGCGTCGCCACTGGCTGTTCCTGTTCCTGAACCAGTTCCGCGACTTCATGATCATGGTGCTGCTGGCTGCAGCCGCCGTGTCCGGGGTGATCGGCGATCCGGAAGACACCATCGCCATTCTCGTGATCGTGGTGCTCAATGCCGTTGTCGGTGCGGTGCAGGAGCGCCGCGCGGAAAACGCGATCGCCGCGCTACAGCAGATGGCGGCCCCGTCAGCGCGGGTACTGCGTGGTGGCGAGGCGGCAACGCTGGAGGCATCGGCGCTGGTACCGGGAGACGTGGTCCTGCTCGAGGCCGGGGCCGTGGTGCCGGCAGACCTGCGCCTGCTGGCGGTATCGGAGTTGCTCTGCGACGAGTCGGCATTGACCGGTGAGTCGGTGTCCGTGCGCAAGCAGACCGATGCGCTGGCCGAAACCGGGCTGTCACCTGCCGACCAGGCCAACATGGCGTTTCGCGGGACGCTGGTTACCCAGGGCAGCGCCAGCGGCCTGGTGGTGGCCACCGGCATGGCAACAGAAATGGGCCGCATTGCCGAATTGCTGTCCACAGAACCGAATGCCAGGACACCACTGCAGCAGCGCCTGACGCGCTTTGGCCGCTACCTGGCGCTGGCAGTGCTGGCAATCTGCGCCATTGTGTTTACCGCCGGCCTGTTGCAGGGCCAGCCCACCCTGCTGATGTTCCTGACCGCAGTGAGCCTGGCGGTAGCCGCCATACCGGAGGCGATGCCGGCGGTGATTACGGTTTCCCTGGCCCTGGGGGCGCGGAAGCTGACACGGCACAGTGCGCTGATCCGCAATCTGCCAGCGGTGGAAACGCTGGGCTCGGTAACCTGTATCTGCGCCGACAAGACCGGCACGCTCACCTGTAACCGCATGACAGTGGAAGCGTTCTACTATGCCGGCCAGCGCCAGGCCGCGTTGCAACAGGACGGCCCAGGGGGCGAACTGGGCATGGCGATGGCGCTCAATAACGACGTTATCGTCGAGTCGGGCGAGGCCGCGGGCGAAGCCACCGAGCTGGCGCTGTACCTGGCCGCCGAGCAGGCCGGGTTTGCCAAGCGAGAGCTGTCGCAAAGCCTGCCGCTCAGTGCCGCCATCCCCTTCGACAGTGACCGCAAGCGCATGTCCACGCTGCACCAGACCGGGAATGGGGTGGTGGTCTACGTGAAGGGGGCACCGGAACAGGTGATCCCGGCGTGCCAGCGGTTATACTGCAGTGCCCAGCAATCGGCCATCGACGCCGGGGCGCTGCTGGCCGAGGCGGAATCACTGGCCGGTGACGGCTATCGTGTGCTCGCCTTTGCCCGGCGCACCCTGGACGCGTTGCCCGCAGCATCGGCTGCCGCAGCACCGGCTGCCGCAGATGTGGAACAGCAGCTGGAGTTTCTCGGCCTGGTGGCGCTTATCGATCCGCCGCGTGAGGAAGTACCGCAGGCGGTGCAGGCCTGCCTGGATGCCGGCATCAAGCCGATGATGATCACCGGGGATCACCCCGGCACGGCGCTGGCCATCGCCAGGCGCCTGGGCATTGCCGATGCCGATACGGCCGCGCTCAGTGGTGAGCAGCTGGCCGCGCTGGACGACACGCAGTTACAGCAAGCGGTCTCGACCTGCCGGGTGTTTGCCAGGGTGACGCCGGAGCAGAAGCTGCGCATCGTTGCCGCATTGCAGCAGCGGGGTGAGTTCGTCGCCATGACCGGCGACGGTGTCAACGATGCACCGGCGCTGAAGCGGGCCAATATCGGCATTGCCATGGGGCAGAAGTGCACGGACGTCGCCCGTGAAGCGGCGGACATGGTACTGCTCGATGACAACTTCGCCACCATAGTCAGTGCCGTGCGCGAGGGTCGTTCGATCTTCGACAACATCCGCAAGTTCATCAAGGACACCATGAGTTCCAATTCCGGCGAGATATGGACGCTGTTGCTGGCGCCTTTCCTGGGCCTCCCGGTGCCGCTGTTGCCGATACACATCCTGTGGATCAACCTGGTGACCGATGGCCTGCCCGGACTGGCATTCAGCGCGGAGCCGGCGGAACCCGGCATCATGACGCGCCCGCCGCGCCCGCCGCAGGAAAACATCTTTGCCCACGGCATGTGGCAGCACATTATCTGGGTAGGTCTGTACATCGCCGGTATCTCCATCGCCGCCATGGCCTGGGCCATGTCCCGGGACGCGGCTTACTGGCAGACGGTGGTGTTCACGGTGTTGACCGTGTCGCAGTTGTTCCACTCCATGGCGGTGCGCGCGGAAACCGCGTCGCTGCTGCGTATCGGCGTGTTTACCAATGTACCCATGCTGCTGGCGGTGACGATTACCCTGTTATTGCAGATGGCGGTGATCTACCTGCCTGCCTTGAACGAGGTGTTCCATACCCAGCCCCTGCCTGCCTTTGACCTGGCCGTCTGCCTGGCCCTGTCCTCCACGGTGCTGCTGGTAGTCGAGGTGGAGAAGTGGATGGTTCGGCGCGGCTTCATTTACCAGCAACAGGACACGCCGTGAGCATGACCGGGGCTGCCCGCCAGCTTGCCGTGGACAGGCAGGGCGGCGCGCTCTGGCCTATACTGAGGCGATGAATATCAATCTCTGCAAACGCGTTTTGCCACTGCTCGGCCTGCTGCTGGTTTGTGTCTGGTCGGCACCGGGCCGTGCCGAGGCCTGGCTGGTCGACCTCGAGGGTGCAGTAGGCCCGGCTACTGCGGACCATGTGGTGCGAGGCCTGGGCGAGGCGGCCGATGCCGGCGCCGAGTTGGTCATCCTGCGTATCGACACGCCCGGTGGACTGGACAGCGCCATGCGCGACATGATCAAGGCCGTGCTGGCCTCGCCGGTGCCGGTCCTGGGCTATGTCGCACCCAGCGGCGCCCACGCCGCCAGCGCCGGCACCTACCTGCTGTACGCCACGCATGTGGCTGCCATGGCGCCGGGCACCAACCTCGGGGCCGCAACCCCGATACAGATCGGGAGTCCGGGTATTGGCAGTCTGCCATCCGGCGAAGAGGATGGCGGCGCGGCGTCGCCATCGGCCATGGAAAAGAAAATTATCAACGACGCGGTGGCCTACATACAGAGCCTGGCGCAGCTGCGCGGGCGCAATGCCGAGTGGGCGGAGAGCGCGGTGCGCGACGGCGCCAGTCTCGCCGCAGAGGATGCGCTGGAACTGGGCGTGATCGACCTGCTGGCGGCATCGCTGGATGATTTGCTGCAACAGGCGGATGGACGCACGGTCAACCTCGATGGCACCGAGCGGCTGGTGAACAGTGCCGGTCTCGCGATGCACCATCACCAGGTGGACTGGCGCAGTGATTTCCTGGCCGTGATTACCAACCCCAACGTGGCCTATATATTGATGCTGATAGGTATCTACGGCCTGATTATTGAGTTCTACAACCCCGGCATAGGGCTGCCCGGCGTGCTCGGTGCCGTATGCCTGCTGCTGGCGCTGTATGCGTTCCAGGTATTGCCCGTGAGTTATGCCGGCCTCGCCCTGATCCTGCTTGGCATCGGCTTGATGACGGCGGAGGCTTTCGCGCCAAGCTTCGGCATACTCGGGCTCGGGGGGGTGGCCGCATTTGTCATCGGCTCGGTGATGTTGATGGATACACAGCTGCCGGGGTACCGCATCGCTGTCCCGGTCATCGCTGCCTTCGCGGTATTCAGTGCCGCGATCTGTTCCATCGCCCTGGGTCTGATCCTCAAGGCCCGCAAGCGGGCCAACGTGAGCGGCGTTGAGCACCTGTTGGGGCAGAGCGCCATTGTTGAGCGGGTAACACCGGAGGCGGCCTGGGTCAGGCTGGACGGCGAACTCTGGCATGCCCAGAGCGAACAGCCACTGGCTGAGCAGGATGAAGTTATCGTGGATGCGCTGGATGGGCTGGTGCTCAAGGTAACCCGCAGGCCACATCAATGAGCCTGAACAGGCTCCGGTAAGGAGAATAGCTGATGTTTGAGATGGAGTTTTTCGGCCTGGTGCTGCTGGTACTGGTGGTAGCGCTGCTGGCGTCCATGTTTCGCGTGTTGCGCGAGTACGAGCGCGGCGTCATTTTCATGCTGGGTCGTTTCTATAAGGTCAAAGGGCCCGGCCTGATCATCATTGTACCGGTGCTGCAGCAGATGGTGCGGGTGGACCTGCGTACCATTGTGATGGACGTGCCCACCCAGGATGTCATCTCCCGCGACAACGTCTCGGTGCAGGTGAACGCGGTGATCTACTTCCGCGTTCTGGATCCGGAGAAAGCCATCATCCAGGTGGAAAACTACCTGGAGGCCACCAGCCAGCTCTCGCAGACAACGCTGCGCTCGGTCCTGGGCCAGCATGAACTGGATGACATGCTCGCTGAACGTGAGCGCCTGAACGCGGATATCCAGGACATCCTCGACAAGCAGACCTCGGCCTGGGGTATCAAGGTTGCCAACGTGGAACTCAAGCACGTCGACCTCAACGAAACCATGGTGCGGGCCATTGCCAAGCAGGCTGAAGCCGAGCGTGAACGGCGCGCCAAGGTTATCCACGCGATGGGTGAATCCGAGGCCGCGGAAAAACTCGCCGAAGCCGCCCAGGTGCTGTCGCACCAGGACCAGGCCATACAGCTGCGCTACCTGCAGACGCTGGTGGAAATCGCCAGCGACAAGAGCAACACTATCGTCTTCCCGCTGCCGGTGGACATCCTGGCTAAACTGAAAGGGGAGGAGTCCTAGGTAGCAGCGGGGGGCGAGCCACCTGTCGCGTCGGCAGTGTCCTCGGTGTGTTGCTTCAGGTGTGAGCGCAGGTCGATCCAGGTTTTCAGGACGATGACGCCCATGATGACCGGCGCCGTCTGGCCCAGGATCATGCTCAGTGCACCGCCGAAGATGATGACCAGGTGCATGAATATGATGCGACTGTAGGGTTCTCCCATTTGCTGGCGAATGCTGCGACCAACGTACTCCCTGCGTCCGAGGAAGTTGTGTAAGAAGGAGTAACCGTGGCTGATGAACAATGCCAGCAGTGCCGGCCACAGCCCGATAAAGAGGCCTGCAACCTCCTGCAGTTGCGGATTGCCTGAGGATTCATCGGTGAGTCCGCCAAGGAAAAACGTGTACAGAAACAGGAAGTGCACCGCCATGAAGCCGCCGAAGTGGGCTATGAAGAACGGGGCCGCGCCCAGTGCCTGCCACTTGCCGATCACTATCATCCTGCAGACGTTGAAGAAACCGATTACCGCGCTTTCCGCCCAGTAAAGCAGCATCACCAGGCCGAGGTCCCAGTTCCAGAACACGGCACCGAGCAGGGGCACGATATTGGCCGCGATCAGTAGCAGGCTGGATGGCGATGCCAGCGTCACCGGGTCTGCCACCGGGGCGGCGGGCACCAGCTGTGCCGCGCGGGATGCGGGCGGGGCTTGCGTAACGCTGGCCTGGCTCAGCTCATCTGCTCGCGCTTCGCCCCGGCGCAGGCGCACGCCGGTGAAGGTCTCAATGCGTTCCTGGATCTGCGTCAGTCCCTCCTGCACCAGGTTCACGCCAAACGCGATCTGGTGCTCGCCGTAATCGAACACCGCGTGGCTGCCGCGCCAGGACCTGGCGCTCTTGCTTTCAGCGACCTCGATGCGCAGGTTGCGAATGGTCTCCGCCCGGTAACGCGCGCGCAGGCCCAGCAGAGGTAGCCCCAGGTCGATGGCCAGTTCTCCCGGGCGTGCGCGAATCGTCTCCCTGCCGAACAGCAACAGCAGCAACAGCGCCGTCAGCGTGAGCGGCGCCAGTGACCAGCCCACCAGCCAGAAAGTAATGAACAGCGCGGCCACCAGGTTGAACAGGCCGTCCAGCTGCTGCCAGAGCTCGCTGGCTTCCCGAAAAGTGAGTATGGCCGGAATGAGGAAGACGATGTCGAACACGGCCAGGGCGAGAATGGCACCCCAGTGCCGTTTGAAAGCAAAGGCTTCCTCGTAGGGATAGGAATCGCTGCGGGACCTGGCGCCGAAGTAAAACTGCGGGCGCAGCCCCTTGCCTGGACCGATCACCTTACCGTGCTACGGTTGCGCTCGGCCGGTGTTTACCACTTGAGCTCGATCTCGAGGCTGGTCTCATCGCTCTCGACTTCCAGCTCCACCTCCAGTTCCACCTGGTCCGCCACCCTGACCTGCACCGACTTGCCGTCCTGTGAGAACTGCAGTGCGTTGTGCCGTGCGAGGGAGTCCGCTATTTGATGCAGCAGTTTAGCTGCGTCCTCACGCGACAGGCGCTGTTTGTCCTTGATTTCGAGAATATCCATATCGTCTTTCCTGCAATAGTGGGTGACTTCTGTCTTCATCATCGCCGCAAAGGCGCTATGCGGGCAACACCCGCGCTGTCGCCAGCGTTCAGTATTCCACAATGCGGTCCGCCACCAGCACCCAGCCGGCCTCACCCGGCTCGAGCCGGTACTGGATCTGGCGCGTGCCGCCGCGGGGTTGTGCGTTGATGTCATCGGCCCTGTAGATGGGGTAGCGGCGCACCAGCCGGTTTTCCACCACGCGAAACTCATCGTGGCCCTGGTAACCGCTATGCTCCGGCGAGCTGGCGTCCAGCGGTGGCAGGTAAATCGGCGTAATGGACTTGCCGGCATTGACCGCGTAGGCAACCAGCGAGCCGTAACTGCCGCTGCCGGCCGAGCTGACATAGACGTAGACCTCGGGCCAGCCATTGCCGTCGAGGTCAGCCAGCTCGGCCCTGTAGGCACTGCCGTCGAGCTCTATGGATTGCGACTGCTGGTCCAGTTCAAGACCCATGGGGGTCAGTGCCAGGGTGTTGATGGAACTGCCGCTGCTGGCCTGCAGCAGAAAGCCGATATCGCCATTGCCGAGCCGACAGTAAGGGGCCTTGGTCAGTGCCTCGGCTGAGCACTCCAGGCTGTTGTCTGGAATGGGGGTGTCAGGGTTTGCGGCCATGGTAGAAGTGACCGCCATCAGGCAGACCGTTGTCAGCAGGCCGGTGCGGCCCTGTATGAAGGCAGAATTCATGGTCCGGCGCTCCGTGGTGTTGGCGCGTCCACGGCCGGTGGCAGCAGGTCTCGCCGTTGCAGGCGTTGACTGCCCGTTCCCAGGGCCCGCGGAAGCTGGTTGGTATTGAGGGTCTTGTCGAAGTCAGGACCGAGGAAAGCCGAAACCTGCATTTGTCCGCTCTCGTCGAAGTCGAGGATGGTGAAGCTGAATCCGGTGCGCTGGTCGGTGCCGATCAGCGCGCGCTGGTTGCCGCCAAGGTTGCCCATGCTGAGCATGGTAACGCCACTGCGGTGGCCGGGATAGAAAGCGTGATGGTGACCGCTCAGGTAGGCGCTGACGCGACCTTCGCGCAGCAGCGCTTCCAGCTGCGGGTCGCTTATCACGTCGCGCTCGCGACCGCGTGCGATGGCCTGTAGCGGCAGGTGACCGAAGACCAGGGTGATGTCCGTGTTGGCCGCGCCCCCGGCGCTGCCCCGGCCCAGGGTCTCGGCAAGCCATCGGCGCTGCGCCGGTTCCAGGGCACCCGTTCGCGTCGCGTCCAGGGAAACCAGTTTCAGGCGACCCCGGACCATGCTGAAGTAGAAGGGGAAATTGCCCCCGGGCTCGGGTGAGAGCAGGGGCGGGTGCCGGTGCTGGTAATCCGCGTACATGGCCCGTTCGTGGGCAAAGCCGGGGTAGGCTGAGGCGTCATGGTTTCCCGGGGTCATGACCAGTGGGATGTTGGCTCGCTCCAGTGGCGCGTGCACAGTGCTGCGGAAGCTGCGCCACATGGCTTCCAGCTCTCGAGTTTGCAATGGCGGATGCGCGCGCTGCCCGGCGACCATGTCGCCGGTACTGATGACCAGGTCGGGTTGCAGGGCGATGATGCGCTGTATGGCGGACCCGAGGCGCTGATGATAGCTGGTGCTGCCATAGCGCCCGTTGATATCTGATATTACCGCCACGCGCAGATCACGACTCGCTGCCGCCGGGCTGGCGCAGAGCAGTGTGATCAGTAGCAGTATCAGTGGACGCATCCCGAGTTCCTTTACTCTCTCGCCAGCCGTCCGGCGCGGTGGTGCGGGGTATGGCAGCCCGGTCGAGATCAAGTAGTATTGCAGTTCACGCGATCAGGGCCAAACAGACTTTCAGGTGCAGGGGCAGAAAATGGTGAGCAGGAGATGGACGCAGCGCTTGTTGCCGCTGCTACTGGTGTCGTCGCCAATCGTGGCGCAGCAAACAGCCGCCGGCGACTTTGCCGCCTGTGAGCCACTACCCGCGCTCGCTGGCCAGCCCGGCGCCAGCGATGACGCAGCGGAGCAGGCGTTTTGCGATATCGACTACCAGGGCGGCTCCGTGGCGCTGTGCCCCAAGACCTGGAGCACCAGTCCGGCGGCGCTGGTGTACGACCTGGAAGGCACCCGCTGGCAGGGGCGCGCGGAGGCATTTGAGCGCGAGGTCTGTCCGCGCGGCGGCAGTGCGCGAGACGAGGCCGCCCGCGAGCTGGGCTTCTTCAAGAACTCGCTGAACGGCAGGGAAACCAGCGGTACGTTCGCCCCGGCGAGCCTGCTCTACTACCACTTCAGTCGCCTGCTGCAGACCCGCGTGCAGGTGCCGGTTGCGGTCCGGCAGAGTTTTTCCGTCGCCGAATATCGCCAGCGAGTGGTGGCGCGGGGCGTCGATTACAGCAGCGGTGGGCGCGCGAAGATGCTGCATGCCGGCTGGCTGGAGATGGACCGGGCACTGGCTGCGCCGGCGCAATACAGCCACCGTCGCGAGCTTTTCGACGACACGGGTACACGCCTGCTGGGCGCCCTGCTGCTGGCGGACGGCAAACGCTATGGCGCCGAGGTAAACGGCACGCGTGCCTCCGGCTGGGGGGAAGGCCAGAATCGGGATTTCCAGCGCAGCGCGCCATTCCTGGCCTTGCGCACAGACGCGCCATTGGCGGAGGCGATCGCACAGGGCATCGCGGAGGCGCGTGCCGACCCCGCCATGGCCAGGGCCCTGCCTGCAGATATCAGTGCCGCGCAGGTGGCCTGGTGGATGCGCGACATCACCGAAGTGGTCTTGCTCGATTACATCCTCGGGCAACAGGACCGGGTCGGCAATGTGGACTACCTGTGGCGATGGGTGTGGCAGGAAGAGGGTGAACTGCGCACAGCGCGCAGCGAGCCGGCGGGCCCGGCGCAGAAGCTGCGCATCACCGTGCTCAACGACAACGACGCCGGTGCTCGCGCCAGCTACGCAAACTATGCCCGCAGTACCGGCATGCTCGATGGCTGGCACCATATCGATGCCGGGCTGTATCGCCGGCTGCAGGACCTGGGCGCTGATTTCAGGCAGGGCGGGCCGGTCGCGCAGGCCGTCAGGCAGAATTACCGCCTGTCCGAGCGGGAAGCGCAGCGCATTATCGACAGGGGCATGGCCGCTGCTGACGCATTGCGCAAGCGCTGCCGGGATGGCGCCCTGCGTTTTGACCTGGGTCTGGCCGACGTGCTCAATCCGGGGGCCGCCCGGGCCCAGCCTGTGGATTGCGGTGCGGCCCCCGACTCCCGGCCGATCGCCCGCGAGGACTCGCCATAGAGACTGGCCGGCGTGGTTAACGCCAGGGTCATATTTTTGTGCCAGACTCAGAACAGTGCCGCACCCCAGCGGGTCCTTTGCTGACTAACCGGAGCTCCCCAACATGAAAGACCAACCCGACGTTACGCGCAGGCGACTTGTACAGGGCCTCACCGGTGCTGCGCTGTTACCGCTGTTCAGTGCCAATCTGATCGGTTGTGCCGATAGTTCAGACCGCCAGCGAACGCCGACCGTGCCCGCAGACTTTCGCCACGGCGTGGCGTCCGGGGACCCGCTGGGCGACAGCGTCATTCTGTGGACCCGGCTGACACCGGAACGGCCCGGTGTCGTGGGGGTGGGATGGGAGGTCGCCCTGGATGAGTCCTTCACCGAGGTGGTGGTCAGTGGCTCGGGCACCACCACGGCCGAGGTCGACTACACCGTAAAAGTGGACGTGCAGGGTCTGTCGGCGGATACGCACTACTACTACCGGTTCAGCAGTGGTGACAAGGTCTCACCTGTCGGTCGCGCCCGCACCGCGCCCACCGGTGCGGTGGTGGCCGCCAGTTTTGCCGTGGTTTCCTGTTCGAATTACCCCGCCGGCTATTTCCACGCCTATCGCGAAATTGCCAATCGCGACTATGCCGCCGTGCTGCATCTGGGCGACTATATCTACGAGTACCCGGCGGACGGCTACGCCAGTGACGATGCGCAGGCCCTCGGTCGGGTGTCGGAGCCGGCCAACGAACTACTCACGTTGGCGGATTATCGACGTCGTTATGCCCAGTACCGCAGCGATGCCGATTTACAGGCCTGCCACGCCGCGCACCCGTTTATTGTGGTCTGGGACGACCATGAAGTGGCAAATAACACCTGGAAAGGGGGTGCAGAGAACCACCAGCCAGAAACTGAAGGTGACTTCTTCCAGCGCCGCACGGAGGCTATCCAGGCCTGGTACGAATGGTTACCGGTGCGCCCACCCGCCAGCGAGCGTGAAATCACCTATCGTCGATTCGACTACGGCGACCTGCTTGACCTGATCATGCTGGATACGCGCGTGATCGGGCGCGACCTGCAACTGGAATTTGCCGATTTTGTGAATGGTGAGCTGATCGATGTCGATACGCTGCGCGCTGCCGTGGCAGATCCGGGCCGTTCGCTGCTCGGTGAGGCGCAACTCAACTGGCTCAGGCAGTCGCTGACCGATAGTACGGCGCGCTGGCAGGTGCTGGGGCAGCAGGTTTTGATGACGCGACTGGTGATGCCCGAACCCCTGGTGCGGCCGCTCAGTGGCATTGGTGATGGCGGGCTGGGCGAGGCCACGTCAGCGCTGCTGGCAGCGCTGGCTGCCAAGGCCACGCCACCGGAGAACCGAAGTCCCGAGCAGCAGGCGCTGCTGGACTCGGCCATTCCGCTGAATCTCGATGCCTGGGACGGTTACGATTTCGAGCGCGAGGACATCCTCGCGCATGCGCACCAGCTGCAGTCCCGCCTGGTTGTGTTGGCCGGCGACAGCCACAACAGCTGGGCTTCCCAGTTGACCCTGGCTGATGGCACCCCAGTGGGTGTCGAGTTCGCTGGGGCGAGTGTGACCTCACCAGGTGCCGAGGGGCAGTTGGGGGTAGACAACGCGGTGTTGTTCGCGCCCCTGGCCACGCAGCTGGTAGACGACCTGCACTACGCCAATCTTGCGGATCGCGGTTTCATGGAGATTGTTTTCAACACGGATGAAGTACGTGCGCGCTGGCACTACGTGTCGGATATCAAAAGCCGGGACTATACGCTGTTGCAGGATATTGCGGCGGAAAGGGTTGTGAGCGGGGCGGACATGCTGTTGTCCTGAACCCCGCGTCACGGTTTGGCGCCCGCGGGCGGGCGCCGGTACCTTGTGCTTACAGGTTCGGCAGCAACACGCTGTCGATCACAAACACGATACCGTTGGAAGCGCGCACGCCTTCACAGACGACACCGGCGTTGTTGACACGGGGCTGGCCGTCGGCGCGAGTGAAGTAAATGGACTGGCCCTGCAGGGTGTCACGTGCCACGGATACAGCACCGGGGAACTTGCGCGGATCCTGGTGACCGGTAGTCACGTGGTAGGTCAGGATGCCTGTCAGCAGGTCAGTGTCTGCCAGGGCAGCATCCAGCAACGGTGCCGGCAATGCTGCAAAGGCGTCGTTGGTCGGCGCAAATACGGTAATGTTTTCGGTGGTGGCCAGTGCGTCACCGAGACCGGCTGCAGTGACTGCATCCACCAGGGTGCTCAGTGCGGGTGTGGCGACAGCGGCGTCGACGATAGTGCCGTCAAAATTCACCAGGCTGGTGGACGCGCACTCAGAGAAAGTTTGTGCCTGTGCACCAGCGGACATGCCGAGGGCGAGGGCGGCAGAGGCGATCAGTGTGGTTACCTTGTTTTTCATAGTCAGCTCCAAAAGTGTTCCTGATTCAAAAGTCCAAATTCAAAAGTAGTAACGTACCTCTGGCCACGCCCCTCCCGCGCTTGTTTCCGGCCGGCAGTCGTTACTTAAATCGGTATACGCCCTGGTTTTGAACTCGGATCAAACCCGAGTGTTTTAGTACGGTATGTCTGGGCGCGGTGCCGACTATTCGACCTAAGTATTAGTTGACTCTAATATTATAAATACCTAATATTAAGGTCATGAACGAAGCTCAACCGGAAATGAATCTCGCCGTGCTGCAGGCAAATGCGCAGGAAGCAACGGCGTTACTGAAATCGCTGGCTAACGCGAGCCGCCTGCTGGTGCTCTGTGCACTGGTGGGGCGGGCGCATACCGTGGGTGAGCTGGAAGAGTTGACCGGCCTCAGCCAGTCGGCCATTTCCCAGCACCTCGCGCGCCTGCGTGAAGCGGGCATCGTCAGCACGCGTCGCGATGCGCAGCGGATCTTTTACTCCTTGAACAATGCAGAGGTGCGGGCAGTGCTGGAAACGCTGCATGGCATTTACTGCCCGGATCGATAATTAAACCAGCCCCGCAGGGCGAGGGAGGCAACATGGCAAAGGTAGTGGTAATGGGAGCCGGCATCGGCGGTGTTTCGCTGGCTTACGAACTGAAATCCGAACTGGGTGCAGGCCACGAGGTCATGGTGGTGTCTGATGCGCCGGAATTCCAGTTTGTGCCTTCCAACCCCTGGGTTGCGGTGAACTGGCGCAAGCGCAAGGAAGTGGTGGTTGAACTGGAACCCTATTTCAAGCGCAAGAACATCGGCTTCACTGCCGTGGGCGTCAAGCGCGTTCACGCAGAGGAAAGTCGCCTTGAGCTCAATGACGGCAGCAGCCTGGATTACGACTACCTGGCAATTGCCACCGGGCCGCGACTCGCCTTTGAGGAAATCCCCGGGCTTGGGCCTGAGGGCTACACCAAGTCTGTGTGTCATATCGACCACGCAATGACCGCGCAGGATGACTGGCAGGCGTTCACACAGAATCCCGGCCCCATGGTGGTCGGGGCTGCGCAGGGCGCTTCCTGTTTCGGGCCCGCCTACGAATACGCTTTCATTGCCGATGCGGCGCTGCGCAAACTGAAGATACGTGACAAGGTGCCGATGACCTACGTCACCTCGGAGCCCTACATCGGCCATATGGGTCTCGACGGCGTGGGCGACTCCAAGGGACTGCTGGAGAACGAACTGCGCCAGCGCCACATTGACTGGATATGCAACGCCAGGATCCTGGAAGTGAAGGAAGACGTGATGATCGTCTCTGAGTGCGATGACAAGGGCGAGGAAATACAGCGCCATGAGTTGCCGCACAGCTATTCCATGGTATTGCCGGCGTTTACCGGTGTCGATGCGGTGCGTGATATCGAGGGGCTGGATAATCCGCGCGGATTTATCCTCATTGATGACTACAATCGCAACCCGACTTACCAGAATATCTACGCTGTTGGTGTGTGCGTGGCGATCGCCCCCAACAAGCCGACACCGGTTCCGACCGGGGTGCCCAAAACCGGCTACATGATCGAATCCATGGTCGCGGCGACGGTAAAGAATATCGCTCAGGCCGTTGCCGGTAAGGAACCCAGCCATGAGGCCACGTGGGCGGCTATCTGCCTGGCTGATATGGGCGACAGCGGTGCTGCCTTCGTGGCCATTCCGCAGATACCGCCGCGCAATGTGACCTGGGCCCGCAAGGGCAAATGGGTGCACCTGGCAAAAGTGGCGTTTGAGAAGTATCACCTGCGCAAGGTACGCACAGGCAGCACCGACCCAATTTACGAGAAATTGACGCTCAAGTTTATGGGCATCGAAAAACTCAAGTCATGAGGACATCAATGTGAACGTTGACAGACTGGTGCTGGCCATTGCCGGCGTATTCGTTCTGCTCAGCCTTGTGCTGAGCCAGTTACATTCCGCCTACTGGCTGTGGTTCACTGCCTTCGTGGGCGCCAATCTTTTGCAGGCGGCATTCACGGGTTTCTGCCCGCTGGCCATCATCCTGAAAAAGTTCGGCAAAGAACCCGGCTGCGCTTTCCAGTAACGGGCGCGTTCAGGAACAATACTGACTATGGTGCACCCTGTTGATCGATTGATCCGCTACACCCTGGGCGGCGGCCTGCCGAAACTGATATTCGTGGTGGGGGTCTTTGCCGGCCTGCTGGCATTGCTGTACACACCGCGCGAGGAAGAGCCGCAGATCGTGGTGCCCATGGTGGATGTGATGGTGGCGGCTCCGGGACTGAGTGCCGGGCAGGTCGAACGGCAGGTGACCATCCCGCTGGAAAAACTGCTGGCGCAGATACCCGGTGTCGAGCATGTGTACTCATCCAGTGGCACCGGGCAGGCCGCGGTGACCTTGAGCTTTTACGTAGGCGAGGACCGCGAGGACTCCATCCTCAACACCTACAACAAGCTGTACTCAAACCAGGACCGTCTGCCCCCTGTGGTGTCGCGGTGGATGATGCGTCCGGTGGAAGTGGATGACGTGCCTATCATCATGCTGGGCCTCTGGAGTGAAGACCCCGGGCTCTACAGTGACTTCGAGCTGCGCCGCATGGCTGAAGAGGTATCCACCTTCCTGCAGGCCATTCCCAGTACCAGTGAAGTCGAGGTGGTAGGGGGGCGCCCGCGTACCGTACGCATACTGGTCGACCCGGAAAGCCTGGGTGCGCGCAGCACCACGGCGCAGGATATCGTGCAGGCCCTGGCGGTTTCCAACGTGTTGCAAAGCGCCGGCGACTGGACGTTCGCGAACCAGTCCATTGAACTGGAAGCAGGTGATGTGCTGCGCGATACCGCCGAGCTGGACAACCTCGTGGTCAATGTTATTGACGGCGTCCCCATCTACCTGCGTGACGTTGCCCGCATCGAGGACGGTCCCGATGAAGCGGACGCCTACACCTGGATCGGCTTCGCCCCTGATCATCCTGTGGGCGACATCGGCACGCGGCCCATGGTGGCTGTTTCTGTTGCCAAGCAGCCGGGAACCAATGCCGTGGGTGTGGCCCGCGATGTGCACGGGGTCATGGCCGAACTCAAGCAGCAACTGTTGCCCGCCGAGGTGCACATCGAGGTATTGCGCGATTACGGGCAAACCGCCAATGAAAAGGTGAACAACCTCACCAGTAGCCTTGGCTTCGCCATTATCACCGTGGTGGTGTTTATCGGTGTGTTCCTGGGCTGGCGGCCAGCGCTGGTGGTCGGCCTGGCGGTGCCGATTTGCTACGGCATCACCCTGGCGATGGATATGGCCCTGGGGTATACCATCAACCGCGTTACCCTGTTCGCGCTGATCCTTTCCCTGGGCTTGTTGGTCGATGACCCGATTACCGGTGTCGACAATATCAGTCGCTTCATGGGGCGTAAGGATCTCTCTCCGGCAGATCGCGTGGTGGCGGCCATGAGCGAGATCCGGGTGCCGCTGATCATGTCTACCATTACCATCATCTTCGCCTTCCTGCCGCTCGCGGGCATCACCGGGATGATGGGGCCCTACATGGCGCCGATGGCGTTCAACGTGCCAGCCAGTGTGGTCACCAGTACGGCGGTGGCATTCATGGTGACCCCGTGGCTGGCCAGCCGCCTGCTCAAGGAAGCCCCCCCTGCTGCGGAGACCGCGAACGACGACGGCCTCTACGTGCGCTTGATGGCCCCGCTGCTGGACAATCGCAGCAGGGCGAAATTGACGCTCTGGGTGGTCCTCGGCCTGTTCATGGTGACTGCCAGCCTGCCGCTGTTTCGCCTGGTGCCATTGAAACTGCTGCCCTTCGATAACAAGAACGAGGTCCAGGTACTGATTGATATGCCCGAGAGCGCGAGCCTCGAGCAAACCGCGGCGTTGGCGCGGGAAATTGCCGCAGACGTGGCCCGCGTGCCAGAGGTGCGGGCCATCGCCGCATTTATCGGGCAGCCCTCACCCATCGATTTTAATGGCATGGTGCGTCGCTATTACCAGCGCATCGGCCCGCACCTGGGCGAGTTGCGAATTACGCTGGCCGACAAGACGGAGCGGGCGCATCAGTCACACGGCCTGGTGTTGCGCCTGCGTGAACTGCTGGCGCCCTACAGCGCCGATGGCATCTCGGTGAAAGTGGTAGAGGTGCCGCCGGGCCCGCCGGTCCTGAGCACGCTGGTAGCGGAAATCTACGCCGATACCCTGACACCCTACGCGACCCAGAAGCAGGCGGCCAGGGAGCTGATGGCGCGTCTCTCGCGGGAGGCGCATGTGGTCGAGATCGACTCCACGCTGGAAGCAGAACAGCCTCGCCTGCGCTTCGTGACCGACCGCCAAAAGGCCGCGCTTTCCGGCATTTCCACGGATGACATTGCCCAGACGCTGGCCATGGCAAATGACGGCTATGTGGCCGGTTACGTGCAGTCCCCACGTGAGGCCAGCCCACTGCCGATTGAGTTGCGCCTGGACCCGCAGCAACGCATAGCCGACAACGACTTCGAGCGCCTGCTGGTGAGGGGTCGACAGGGCGTAGCCAAGAGCAGCACCCCCCAGGGCCTGGAGATCGCGCCGCAGCCGCTGGCCGCCCTTGGTGAACTCGGTGAATTTGAAACGGGTGTGGCGGATACGATGATTCATCGCAAGGATCTGCGCCCGGTGGTTTATGTGATGGCCGAGCTCAACGGGCGTACGCCGGCGGAAATTATCGCCGACGTGCACGCTGACATGGGCGCGGATCCGGGCGCGGCCAACGACTGGCAGTCGCGCACCTTCCTCACTAGCGGTGCCGGTGACGGCTGGCAACTGCCGCAGGGCACTGATGTGCAATGGACCGGTGAGGGCGAGTGGCGCATTACCAAGGATGTGTTCCGGGATATGGGCCTCGGCTACGCCTTCGCCCTGCTGGCGATCTTTTTTGTGCTGCGGGTGCAGACCAGTTCGACCCCGCTGTCGTTGATCATCATGCTGTCTATCCCGCTCACCGTCATCGGCATCATGCCCGGGTTCTGGGTGATGAACCAGTTTGGTGAACGCTGGATTGCCGGTGCCCCGGAGCCGGTGTTGTTCACTGCCACGGCCATGATCGGGATGATCGCACTCGCCGGTATTGTGGTGCGCAACTCGTTGATTCTGGTCGAGTTTATCAGCCAGGCACGGGATCGGGGTGCGTCCATTCGCGATGCGCTGCTGCAGGCGGGATCAGTGCGCATGCGGCCCGTATTGCTCACCGCGGGCACGACCATGCTGGGTAATCTCATCATCACCCTGGATCCGGTGTTTTCCGGGCTGGCCCTGGCCATTATTTTCGGCATTGTCGCCTCGACGGCGTTCTCGCTGGTCGTGGTGCCGGTGGTCTATATGCTGGTCTTTGATAAACCGGGTAACGCGCCGGAGGCCGCGCCTTCCCCGGTAGAGGAAACGCAATCATGAAAAAGATATTGCTCCCGCTGGCAGCCATCGTCCTGCTGTTGCTTATGGTGGCCGGGATGGCCGGCTATTTCAGCGACAAGATAGAACCAGGGCTGGCCGAGCCACAAGCCACGTCAACGGAACAGGCCGTCGCCGTTGTCAGGCGCAGCGCACCGTCCACGGAATCGGTGCCCGCCTCGATAGAGGCCAAGGAGGCGACGATGATCTCTTCCCGGCTGCTGGCGCGGATCACTTCGATCAAGGTGCGCGCGGGGGACTACGTGGAAGAGGGGCAACTGCTGCTGGAACTGGAGCAGTCTGACCTCAATGCCCGTGCCGAGCAGGCCCGCGAACAAGTGCGGGTAGTGGAGGCGCGCTTACGTGAAGCACAGCAGAACCTGAAACGCGCGCAGGAGCTGCACCAGCGCGGCCTTATTGCCGTGGCCGACCGCGACGCGGCCCGAGCCGATGCGACGGCGCTGGCAGCGGAGCTCTCCTCTGCCCGCCGCGCCCTGGAAGAGGCCGAGGCATCGGTCGCTTTCAGTGAAATCCGCTCGCCGATTGCGGGGCGCGTGGTGGACCGGTTTGCCGAACCGGGCGACACGGCTTCGCCGGGCAGCAAGTTACTGTCGCTCTACAACCCTTTTTCACTGTGGGTGGAGGCGCGCGTGCGCGAGCAGTTGGCCCTCTCATTGCAGATGGGGCAGACGCTGACAGTGGAGGTTCCTGCGCTTGAGAAGCGCCTGACAGCTCGCATAGAGGAGATTGTGCCGGCCGCTGACCCGGGCTCGCGCAGCTTCCTCATCAAGGCGGTCCTGCCCGGCGAAAAAGACCTGTTACCGGGAATGTATGCCCGCCTGCTGGTGCCCGCCGGTGAGCGCGAGCGTCTGCTGGTTCCCGCTGACCGGGTGGTAGAGGTGGGCCAGCTGGATGTGGTCTGGGTAGCCGAGGGGGGCGCGCCGGTGCGTCGCTTTGTGCGTCTTGGTCGATCTGCCGAGGACGGCATGGTAGAAGTGGTTTCCGGGCTGTCGGAGGGTGACCTGGTACTGCCGGTTCCGTGAACCGGTATCGATACGCCTGAAGCGCGGGGGAGTGCAGGCGGGGTACACCAGCGTGCACCCCGCCTCGTGGTTTACTCGTCGAGGAAGCTGCGCAGGTAATCCGAACGGGTCGGGTGGCGCAGCTTGCGCAGTGCCTTGGCCTCGATCTGGCGGATACGCTCACGGGTCACGTCAAACTGCTTGCCCACCTCTTCTAGCGTATGGTCGGTGTTCATGTCGATGCCAAAGCGCATGCGCAACACCTTCGCCTCCCTCGCTGTCAGCCCCGCCAGGACCTCCTTGGTGGCCTCCTGCAGGCCCTGCCCGGTAGCGGAGTCAACCGGCGAGGAAATGGTGTTGTCCTCGATGAAGTCTCCCAGGTGCGAATCTTCGTCGTCGCCAATCGGCGTCTCCATGGAGATCGGCTCCTTGGCGATCTTGAGCACCTTGCGCACCTTGTCTTCCGGCATGTCCATGCGCTCACCGAGTTCTTCCGGCGTCGGCTCGCGGCCCATCTCCTGCAGCATCTGCCGCGAGATGCGGTTCAGCTTGTTGATGGTCTCGATCATGTGCACCGGTATACGGATGGTGCGTGCCTGGTCGGCGATGGAGCGGGTAATGGCCTGGCGAATCCACCAGGTAGCGTAGGTGGAGAACTTGTAGCCGCGGCGGTACTCGAACTTGTCGACCGCTTTCATCAGGCCGATGTTGCCCTCCTGGATCAGGTCCAGGAACTGCAGCCCGCGGTTGGTGTACTTCTTGGCGATAGAAATCACCAGGCGCAGGTTGGCCTCTACCATTTCTTTCTTGGCGCGGCGGGCGCGAGCCTCGCCCATGGACATGCGGCGGTTGATTTCCTTGATCTCACTGACAGTGAGGCCGGTGTCTTCCTCGACCTGGCGAATCCTGCGCTGCAGGCGCTGAATGGTTTCTTTCTCGGCGTTCAGGCTGGAGCCGTAATCTTTCTTGCGCGCATGGCGTGAAACCCACTTCAGGTCGGTTTCAGAGCCCAGGAACGAGGTAATGAAATCCTTGCGGGGCATGCCGCACACCTTGATGGCGATGCGCATGATCTCACGCTCCTGGTCACGCACGGCGGCGAGGATATTGCGCGGCGTATCGCTGATCGGATCGAAAACCCGCGGCGTCAGCTTGAAGAACTTGAACAGTTCGCCCAGCTTCTCCATTTCCTTCTGGCTGGTCGCGTCCTGGCGGCCCTTGGCGGTGATCGCTTTCTCGGTTTTGTTGTACTGACGCTTGAGAGCGGTGAATCGCTTCTTGGCTTCAACCGGATCGGGCCCGGTATCGGCTTCTTCGTCGTCATCGTCGTCATCGGTGTTTTTGTTGGCAGCGGCTTCGGCCATTTCCGCGGCTGAAGGCACGTGCTCTGCCGGATCGAGGTAGCCGACCATGATATCGGCGAGCTTGCGCTCTTCCTTGGCTACCAGGTCATATTCATCCAGCACCTGCTTGACCGCGCCCGGGTATAGCGCCAGTGCCGCCATCAGCTCGCGGATGCCTTCCTCGATGCGCTTGGCGATAACGATTTCGCCTTCCCGGGTCAGCAGTTCCACGGTGCCCATTTCGCGCATGTACATGCGCACCGGGTCAGTGGTCCGGCCGGCTTCGGTTTCCACCGCGGCCAGTGCCGCCGCAGCTTCCGCAGCGGCAATGTCATCCGCCGAGGAGTCGCCCTCGGTCATCAGCAACTCGTCGGCATCGGGAGCCTGCTCGAACACCTGGATGCCCATGTCGTTGATCATCTGGATGATGTCTTCAACCTGGTCCGGGTCGGAAATGTCTTCTGGGAGATGGTCGTTCACCTCCGCGTAGGTCAGATAGCCTTGTTCCTTACCCTTGGCGATGAGTGCTTTCAGGCGGGACTGTTGCTGTACCACGTCGGTCATTAAGCTGGCACCTTAAAATTCAAATAAGCAAAAAAAAATCAGCCGGCAATTATAGCCGGCAATCGATGGCTTAACTACTAAAAAGCCGGGATATTTCGCGAAATCCGGGCCATTTTCCGCCCTTTGCAGCCGTTTTTCTTAGATGAGGGCAGTTTGCTCAAAAACAACGTCTCCCGGGCGATAAGCGGGGGTTTTTCCTGCCCCGGGAGCGCGTTACGGCTCACGCCGCTTGCGCTCTTCATCGCGTCGCTGTTTTTCCTGCAGCATTTCTCTCAGTTGCTGCTTCTCCAGATCGCTCACTTGAGCGTAGTTCGTGAGTTTGAGTTTGTCGACTTGCTGGGCGAGTTTTGATTCCCGCGGCAGTCGATCGGCAAGACTGTGCATGATATCGCTGAATTGCTGCTCGATGCCCGCGCTGGGAATCAGTCGTTCCTGCCCGGCCAGCCGGCTAAGCAGTTCCCCTTCCGGGGTGCCGTACCAGTGCCCCAAGAGCATGCCGGTATTGGATTCCGGCCGCCGCTGCACCAGTTCGATCAGGTCTCGCAACAGGTTGACGTCGTCGCCGCTGAGCGCCTCCAGGCTGGCCGTTTTTACGGTGCGGGCTATCTCCGGCTGGTGCAGGATGAGGGCGATGGCGCTCTGGGCGAGATTGGAGTAACCCGGGGCGGTTTGCGGTGTTGGCGTGCGCTTGCGCGGCTGCGCTGCCAGTTCGCCCTCGTCGAAGTGCCCATAGTCGCCGGGCTCCGCCGGCGGCGGCTCTCCCGGCCCCGGGACGTTGTGTTCTGTTGCCGCATCGGGCGCGAAATTTGGCGCTGGGGGCGGGCTCGCCGCTTCCAGGCGCATCAGGCTCTCCAGTTCCAGCCCGGTGCGCTCGGCCAGTGCCTGGAACATCAGCTGCCGGTAGACCCCGTCGGGAAGCTGCCGGATGTAGGGCAGGGCCAGCTTGCTGAGGCGCGCGCGCCCGTCGAGGCTGTTCGTATCCAGCCCCTCGGCCATGGAATCGAAGAGAAAGGTTTCCAGGGGCTGCGCCTCCTGCAGCAGGGCGGTGAACTGGCTGGCGCCGCCGGCCCGGACAACCGTATCCGGATCTTCGCCCTCGGCGAGGAACAGAAAGCGTGCCTGGCGGCCATCTTCCATACACGGCAGGGCCGCTTCCAGGGCGCGAAAGGCCGCCTTGCGCCCGGCCTCGTCGCCGTCGAAGCAGAAAATCACCTCGGTGCAGCGCCGGTATAGCCGCTCCAGGTGCGTCTTGCTGGTGGCCGTGCCGAGTGTGGCGGTGGCGTAGCTGATACCGTGCTGTGCCAGCGCAATAACATCCATGTAGCCTTCCACTACCAGCACGCGATCGAGTTTCCGATTGGCCTGCAGGGCCTCGTAAAGACCGTAGAGCTCGCGGCCCTTGTGGAATATTTCCGTCTCCGGGGAATTCAGGTATTTGGGTTTGTCGTCGCCTAGGACCCTGCCGCCAAATGCGATAACGCGCCCGCGCTGGTCGCGGATCGGGAAGACCACGCGGTCGCGAAAGCGATCGTATATCCTGCCCTTGTCGTTCTCGACCAGCATACCTGCCTGCATCAGCAGCTGTTTCTTCTCGTCAGTCTCGCCGATAGCCTGCAGCAGGTTGTCCCAGCCCGGCGGTGCGAACCCGAGGCCGAACTGTCGCGCGATTTCGCCGGTGAGTCCGCGCTGCTTCAGGTAGGCGACTGCCTTGTCGCGCTGCGGGTGATGGCGCAACTGGTGCTTGTAGAAACCGGCTACCTGCTCCATCAACTTGTAGAGCGGCTTGCTGGTCTCCTCGCGCCGCTCCTGCGCCGCGCCGCCGCGAGAGGGCTCTCTCTGGACCTCCAGCCCGACGGTGCTGGCGAGGTTTTCCACCGCCTGCGGGAACTCCAGGTTCTCGTAGTCCATGAGAAAACCCAGCGCGTTGCCACCGGCGCCGCAACCGAAGCAGTAGTAGAACTGTTTGTCGGGACTGACCGAAAACGAAGGTGTTTTCTCGTCGTGAAAGGGGCATCGCGCGCTGTAGTTCTTGCCGGTTTTCTTCAGCTTCACGCGCCGATCGATGACGTCGACGATGTCGACGCGGTCCAGCAGGTCATCGATGAAGGTCTGTGGGATTCTTCCGGCCATAAGCCGAGTAGTGTACCTGTATTTCTGGTGTCTCACCCGTGGTTCTGGGGCTTGTTTGGCCAAGCCGGTATGGCGCCATCAGACTCCAGACCTCAGAAGAGTCACCAGGAACAACCACCGACTTGGTGGGCGGAACAGAACAGTAATTGATGATTGATACGAGGTTTGGGGGCCTGGTCAACTGCTCCCGGGGCGTGCGAGGCCACGGACGGCCGAGCCCGAGCCTGGCATGGATGCCGCTGTTTGGCGGTCCCGGGAGCAGTTGACCAGGTCTCCAGACCGCTTAGAGCGAAAGAAACTTTTCAAGACTTTGGGATTTCCCCGGGCGATTTTCCAAGAATATGCTGCGCCGGCGGTCACGGAAACAGTTGATCCTGCCTCCAAGCCGTGTAGGCAATAGGAAACAGCACCTCTGTTACGTGAGGTGATAGATGAGAGTGTCTCAGAATAGCGTCAGGCGGAAAGCCGCTGCTTGACCAGCCCACTGACGGCACCCATATCGGCGCGTCCGGCGAGTTTTGGCTTGAGCTGGCCCATGACCGGCCCCATGGCGGCCATGCCCTCGGCACCCGAGGCGGCGATGGCCTCGTCGATCAGGGCGATGATTTCGTCTTCAGACAGCTGCTGCGGCAGGAATTCCTGGAGTACGGCGATCTCGGCGTTTTCTTTCTCAGCGAGTTCGTCGCGGCCAGCGTCGGCGTACTGCTGTGCGGAGTCGCGGCGCTGCTTGACCATCTTGTCGAGCACAGCCAGGGCGCGTGCGTCATCGACTTCGATGCGCTCGTCCACTTCGATACGTTTGAATTCGGCCTGTATCAGCCGGATGGTGCCCAGTCGATCCTTATCCCTCGCCTTCATGGCCGCTTTCATGGCGGCCCTGATGCTTGCGGTGAGCGACTGGTCAGTCATTGGGAGGGGTGGGCGCTTAGTACAGGCGTACGCGCTTGCGGTTTTCCCGGGAGACTTTCTTCAGGTGACGCTTGACGGCAGCTGCTGCAGCGCGCTTGCGCACGGTGGTGGGCTTCTCGTAGTGCTCACGCTTGCGTACTTCAGCCAGCACGCCGGCTTTTTCGCACGAGCGCTTGAAGCGGCGCAGGGCCACGTCGAAAGGCTCGTTATCTTTGACCTTGATATGGGGCATTAACTCTGTACCTGTCTCTGTTGTTGGTCACGGGCACCGGCCTTCGGGGCCAGTGAACACCTGAAAGGGCGCGCATTCTATACCTAACCAGAGGGCTTTGCAAAGGCCCTGGCGGGGCGAAATTCGGTAATTTGCGGGGATGGTCGCCGTTTGGCAGCGATCCCGGGGCGGGGCGCGGCGTCGGGCAGCCAATTCAGGCTGGTTTGCGCCTTTTGCAGCCAGTATGATGCGCCGGTGAGTGCTATTGGAACCCCCGAATGCTGATCCTCGGCCTGGAAACCTCCTGTGATGAAACCGGCGTGGCGTTATACGACACGGAACGCGGCCTGCTGGCGCATGCCCTGTTCAGCCAGGTCGATATTCACGTGGAATATGGGGGTGTGGTGCCGGAACTGGCGTCCCGCGACCACGTGCGCAAAACCCTGCCGCTGATTGACGAGGTAATACACGAAGCCGGCGTCAGCGTTACCGATATCGACGGGGTGGCCTACACCGCCGGCCCGGGGCTGGTGGGCGCGCTCATGGTGGGCGCCACACTGGCCAGGTCGCTGGCCTGGGGCTGGGGTGTACCTAGCCTGGGGGTGCATCATATGGAAGGCCATTTGCTGGCGCCGATGCTGGAGCCCGAGCGCCCCGAGTTTCCCTTTATTGCGTTGTTGGTCTCCGGCGGGCATACGCAGCTGGTGCGCGTGGACGGTATTGGCCGCTACCGGCTGCTGGGGGAATCACTCGACGATGCCGCCGGCGAGGCCTTCGACAAGACCGCCAAAATGCTTGGCCTGCCTTATCCCGGTGGCCCGCATGTAGCGCGCCTGGCCGAGAAAGGCGAACCCGGCCGCTTCGACTTTCCGCGACCGATGGTCAACCGGCCGGGGCTGGATTTCAGCTTCAGCGGCCTCAAGACCTATACCCTGAATACCGTTGCAGCGTGTCGTGGCGAGGGCGAGCTGAGTGAGCGTGACCGGTGTGACATTGCACGCGCCTTCGAGGAGGCCGTGGTGGCGACCCTGGTAATCAAGTGCCGCAGGGCCCTGCAACAGGAAAAGCTGCACACGCTGGTGATGGCTGGCGGGGTCAGCGCCAACGCCAACCTGCGCGCCGAACTCAAACGCGCGCTGGCGAAAGAGCGCGCCGAGGTATTTTACCCGGCCCCCGTCTTCTGCACGGACAACGGCGCCATGATCGCCTACGCTGGCGCACAGCGGCTGTTGGCGGGGCAGGTGGATTCCGCCGAGGCCAGGGTGCGCCCGCGCTGGCCCATGGATGAACTGCAACCACTGGAGCGCGCGGGCTGATGGATATTGTCTATATCACCGGGTTGCAGGCCGAGGCGGTGATTGGCGTTTACGAATGGGAGCGTTCGATTCGCCAGCAACTGGTGCTGGATCTTGAGCTGGCCTGCGATTGCAGGGTGGCAGCCAGTAGCGATTCGATAGAGGATGCCGTGGACTACGATGCCATCTCCGGCCGCCTGCTCGCCTACATTGGCGACAGTGAATTCCAGCTCATCGAGACCCTGGCCGAACGCGCAGCCGAGCTGGTGATGCGGGAATTTGGGGTCAGCTGGCTGCGCTTGCGCCTGGCCAAGCCCGGTGCCGTGGCGGAGGCAGCCAGTGTGGGCGTGGTAATTGAACGGGGCCAGCCGGGCTGATGGCGCGGGTTTACCTTGGCCTGGGCAGCAATATCGAGCGCGAGCGCTACATCGTTGCCGGCCTCGACGCCTTGCACACCCTGTTCGGGGCGCTGGACCTGTCACCGGTGTACGACTGCCCGGCCATGGGCTTTACCGGCCGGCCATTCCTCAACCTCGTGGTGGGTGTGCACACTGACCTGGACGTGGCTACTCTGGCACGCCGCCTGCGCGCAGTGGAAACCGAGCACGGGCGGCCGGCCGATGCGCAGCGTAATTCACCGCGCCAGCTGGATATCGACATACTCACCTACGACAATTTGACCGGACACGTGCACGGCGTGGAATTGCCGCGGGGCGAAATCCTGCAGCATGCCTTTGTGCTGCGCCCCCTGTCCGACCTGGTCCCTGACGAGCGTCACCCCGTTTCCGGGAAGCGCTATCGCGAGCACTGGGAGGAGTTCGACCAGTCCTCGCAGCCCATCTATCCTGTCGCTTTCCAGTGGCGCGGCAGGGACCTGCCGCTGCCCTAGCCAGTGGCGCCCTGACAGCTGTCCCGCAGCGCGTCGAGTTCCGCGATGCGCTTTTGCCGGATCGCCTCACCCAGGGCCTTGCCTTCCAGGCCCTGCCCGGCGAAGTCGCGGGCACTGACCTGTGCGGCAAGCTGCTGTGCCCGGCGCAGGTAGTCGGCCTGGGGGTAGGGCGCCTGCTCCTGTCCCCCGCGCCCCCTGGCGTCGGCCGTGCATGCCAGCAGGAACGACTCGAAGCGATCGGGCCGGCGCAGGGCATCGGTGGCAGTGAGGAGTTTCAGCAAAGTCTGGCCGCGCAACTCCATGGCGCGGTGACTGTGCAGGTGAAACTCGCAGACCTTGAGCGCAAGCTCCTGGTACAGCCGTGGCGCTTTCAACCGTTGGCAAACCGCTTTCACAGGCTTCAGCCCCCGGTGCTCGTGGGCGATGTGGCGGGGTAACTCCGCAGCCGGGGTCAGGGCTTTGCCGAGGTCGTGCAGCAGCACCGCGAAGCGTACGTCGCGATCGGGTGACAGCATGACCGCCTGTTGCAGCGCCATCAGCGTGTGGCGCCCGCAGTCGATCTCGGGGTGATGGGCGGCGGGTTGCGGTACGCCGAACAGGGCGTCCAGCTCTGGCAACAGGCGCGCCAGTGCACCGCACTGCCGCAGGGTCTCGATAAATACCTCCGGGTGACGCTCGCCCATGGCGCGGTCCAGTTCGACCCAGATGCGCTCCGCTGGCAGGTGCCCCAGTTCGCCCTGTTCGCCGATGGTGCGCATCACCGCCAGGGTTTCGTCGGCAACCTCGAAGCCCAGGTGGGCATAGCGTGCCGCGAACCTGGCCGTGCGCAGCACCCGCAGCGGGTCCTCGACAAATGCGTCGGAGACATGACGCAACCTGCGCTGCTCCAGGTCGCGTTGGCCGCCGTAAGGGTCGATGAGGCGGCCCTCGGTGTCCATCGCCATGGCGTTTACCGTGAGGTCGCGACGTTTCAGGTCGTCTTCCAGGGTCACGTCTTCGCCGCAGTGTACGGCGAAACCGGTATAGCCGTGGCCGCGCTTACGCTCGGTACGGGCAAGGGCGTACTCGTCCTTGGTTTCCGGGTGCAGGAATACCGGGAAGTCCTTGCCGACCTGCTGAAAGCCGCGCGCCAGCATGTCGTCCACGGTCGCGCCGACGACCACCCAGTCGCGTTCGGTAACCGGGTAGTTCAGCAGTTGGTCGCGGACGGCGCCGCCAACGAGATATGTCTCCATGTCAGCAGTCTACAGAAAGTGGTGGTCTCATGGGGCGGCCGAATCTCAGGCTGGCACCAGGGGTTTTCCGTCTTCGCAACGGCAGCGTGTCCAGGCGCCGGTTTCGAGGCAGTAGAGGGAGAGGGCGCCGCCCCAGACACAGCCCGTATCCAGGCCGATGGCGTTGGGTGTATCCGTTTTCCCCTGCAGGGAAGCCCAGTGACCGAACAGGATGCGATCATTGGCCGCCTTGCGATTCGCGTGGCTGAACCAGGCCGATACCTTTTTGCCATTGCAGGGTGGCTCCGGCCCCTTGTCCACCAGGTCCAGCCAGCCTTCCGCGGTGCAATACCGCATCCGGGTCAGGTAATTGGTGATCACGCGCAGTCGCTCCATGCCCTGCAGTTCCCTGGACCAGACTGCCGGCTCATTGCCATACATACTGCGCAGGAAGTTGACGCAATCCGGCCCGCGCAGCACTTTCTCCACCTCGCGGGCGCGCTTCATCGCCTTCTTGACGCTCCATTGCGGTGGAATGCCGGCATGGACCAGCGTGTACCCGTCCTGGTGATGAATCAACGGGCGGTGGATCAGCCACTCAATGAGTTCTGCACGGTCGGGCGCGTCCAGGATCTGGTCGAGGGTGTCTGACTTGGCCGGGCGCCTGGCGCCGCAGGCCACCGCCAGCAGGTGCAGGTCATGGTTGCCCAGCACCACCACGGCACTGTCGCGCAACTGGTAAAAGAAGCGCAGGGTGTCGAGGCAGTTAGGCCCCCGGTTGACGATATCGCCAACCGACCAGAGCATATCCGTGGCCGGGTCGAACTTTACTGTCTGCAGCAGGCACTGTAGTGGCTCGAGACAGCCCTGAACATCACCTACAGCATAGGTGGCCATATCAATTCAGCGCCGTTGGCGTGTGCAGGGTGAAAGGCGAGATAGGCACTTCGAAGGTGGGCAGTTCCTCCGGCGCCATATCCATCGGTTCGCGCACCACCATGTAATAGCTGCCCTCCATGTAGCCCAGGGGGGTGTTCAGGGTGGCACCGCTGGTATAGCGGTAGGAGTCGCCGGGTGCGATAACTGGCTGCTCACCGACAACCCCTTCGCCGCGCACTTCCTGCACCGACTCATTGGCATCGGTGATTTTCCAGTGGCGCGACAGCAGTTGCACCGGCAGGTCACTGGCGTTGCTGATGGTGATGGTGTAGGCGAAGGTGTAGTGATTGTCTTCAGGATTGGAATGCGTCGGCAGGAAGGTGGTGACCACGCTGACGCCAATCAAGGAGGGGTTGAACGGGCTATTTTGCATGGATGGCGTTCGCGATATCGATAAACTGGGTCAGTTCAAGCGTTTCTGCGCGGGCACCCGGGTCAATCCCGAGTCGCTCCAGGTCAGCGCTATCTATAAGCGCTTTCAGGTTGTTGCGCAAGGTTTTCCTGCGCTGGGCAAAGCTCGCCTGCACTACTTGCCGCAATTGTGCCTGGTCGCACTCGGGCCAGGGGCTGCTCTGCCACGGCGTGAGGCGGACAATCGCTGACTGTACCTTTGGCGGCGGGTTAAACGCCTCCGGGGGCACGTCGAACAGATGTTCTACAGCGCACAGGTATTGCGCCATGATGCCGAGCCGGCCCCAGTGTTTGCTGCCCGGGCTGGCCGCCAGTCTCTGCACGACCTCCAGCTGCAGCATGAAATGCATGTCCCGAATGATCGGAGCGTCCTGCAGCAGCTTGAAAATCAGTGGCGTGGAGATGTTGTAGGGCAGGTTGCCGACCACCCGCAGCGGGGCGCCGGCGCTGCCGAGCGTGTTGAAGTCGAACTTCAGCGCGTCGGCGTTGTGCAGGGTGAAGTGCGGGTAGATGCTGAATGCGGCGAGCAGGCCGGGCACCAGGTCCCGGTCCAGTTCTATGACATCCAGCTGGCACTTCAGCGGCGCCAGGGTTTCCGTGAGCGCGCCCTGGCCCGGGCCGATCTCGACCACGTGATCCTGCTCGCTGGCGGCTATCGCGTCGGCAATGCGGTCGATCACACTGTGATCAGTGAGAAAGTTCTGGCCGAAACGCTTGCGCGGTCGATGAGTGGCGGGCTTGCGGGACATGGCAGCTATTGTACCTGTGGCAAAGGTGAATACTACTGATTGCCGCTAAGCGCAGCAGATTTCTGGTAAACTCTTGGCGTTCAGTTCGGGCCCGCCCCAGCACAACGGAAATGACACACTGCATGACCCTCCGACAGTATTTCAGTCTAATCGATGTCCAGGCGCGGATGCTGTTGAAGGCGGATTCCTCTAAATTCCGCCTCGGCTTTCTGTGGTGGTTTCTCGAACCCCTGCTCTGGGTTTCCGTGTTCTTCCTGGTCTTCAACCTGATTCTTGACTCGGGCCGCAAGTCCGGGGACTTTATCCTGTTCCTGGCCTGCGGCAAGTTCGCCTTTATCTGGTTTTCCAAGACCGTGACCCAGGCCTCCGGCAGCATCGTCGCCAGCCAGGGCCTGGTGGGTAAAGTGAACATGCCCAAATCCCTGTGGCCGATGTCGGCGATACAGGAAAGCCTGTACCGCCAGGCCACCGTCTACCTGCTGCTGTTGCTTATCCTGGTCCTGTTTGGCGTTTACCCGGGAGCGGCCTGGCTGTGGATGCTGCCGGTTGCCGCGGTCATGTACCTGGTCATCGTCGCCTGCGGCCTGATCGGCGCGTGCCTGGTGTGCATTTCCCGTGATTTCCAGAAAGTCATTCCCCTGGCAATGACCTTCCTGTTGTTTACCTCGGGCATATTCTGGGACGTGCGCGAAATCGCTGACCAGGACAAGGCCCGGCTGCTGTTGAATGCCAACCCACTCACCTTCATGGTGGATGCGCACCGGCAGGTGCTGATGTACAAGCAGGCGCCGGACCTGTGGCATCTCGGGCTTATCGCGCTGGGCGCAGTGCTACTGATCGTTGCGGCGATAGCGTACATGCGGCGCAACAGCCAGTACCTGGCGCTGAAGGTGCTGACCTGATGAGTGTTGTCGACAACGACGTCATGCTGGAACTGCGCGACGTGTCCATTAATTTCCGCAGCAGTCCGGGCACCTTCGACCACGGTGTGCACCACGTGCTCGATCGCGTTTCATTCAAGCTGTATGAAAACGAAACCCTGGGCATCATCGGCCGCAACGGGGTGGGTAAGACCACCATGCTGCGGATCATGGCCGGTATCCTCGCGCCCACCAGCGGTGAGGTCATCACCCGCCAGGGCATAGCAGCCTCGCTGTTGACGCTGGGCCTGGGTCATCGCCTCGATCTCAATGGCCGCGACAACGCCATCCTCTCCGCCATGTTGCAGGGCGCGAGCAGGTCCGAGGCGCTGGGCTACCTGGAGGAGATCAAGGCCTTCTCGGAACTGGGTGACTCTTTCGAGGAGCCAGTGAGAACGTACTCCGCGGGGATGAAGGCGCGGCTGGGGTTTACCACCGCGCTGTTGACCCATGTGGATGTTCTGCTGGTGGACGAGATTCTCAGCGTTGGCGACGCGCAGTTCAGGAGCAAGGCCGAAGAGGCCATGAAGCAGCGCATCAGCGGCAAGCAGACAGTCGTGTTCGTCTCACACTCCGCGCCGCAGGTGAAAGACCTGTGCGACCGGGTATTGTGGATCGACCAGGGCCGGATACGTGCCCAGGGTGATCCGGCGGATACCATTGCCCAGTATCGCGATTCGATGAAGCCCGCCCGGGACTGAAACAGCAGCTACGGCAACGCCGCCCGCTGCACAGTCCTCAGGCGATATTCCTGGCGGCCTCGCGTATCTCTTCCCAGCCCGCCAACGCACAACCGAAACCACCCGCAAGATGGCGGAACTGCTCCAGTAGCTGGGCGTCGCTCTGGTCCCCCGGCACCTTGGGTAGGTCGCTGATGGCGGCGACTTCCTGCATGGCCCGGTTCACGTTGGCCGCACTTTCCTGTAGCCAGGATTCCCAGCTCGGGGGGCGGATACTGCCGTCCTGCAGCAGAGTGTTCAGTTTGTAGATTTCCAGGCCCTGGGCCTCTGCCACGTCACGGCGGAACAGGGTGGTCAGGCCGCGGTCATCGGTCTGCGACAGCTGTGTGGCCAGGTTGGCCAGGCCCTGCAGGCGCGTTTCCGGGCTGATACCCAGCTCGTAAACCGTGTGGTCGGTCACGTACTTGCCTACGCTGAACAGGCCCTTGCCGGTTTTCGCTGGCGGCGTCGCCGGTGCCTGTCGTTCCTCGAGCGGCAGGTGCGGTACGCACCAGGTGTAGCTGAGCACGGCCGCCTGTGGGTGCATATGCTCGGTCATCGCCCCGAACAGGTAGTCCTCGCCGCGGAACACCGGGAAATAAGGCGGCAACAGCCGCGCGTTGTCCAGCCCGGTGGCCTGTGACATCACTGCCATCTTGGAAAAGCAGGGTCGGGGGTGGCCGAGCCAGTAGCTGCGCGATGCCAGGGCGCCCTCCAGGCCGCCGGGGAATGCGGCGAGGCGTTTGGCGGTATCGTCCTGGGCAAAGTAGATCCAGTCGGTATCCGGTGATCCGGGGTCGCCCAGGGTGCCACACTGGGTGACCAGGACCGGAGACCCGGCATCCCAGAAACGCAGGTAGCTGGCGCTGGTATCCTGCAGGTCAGCGGGGCTGATGTCGCCCGCGTTGAGCTTCTGCAGGGCCTGGCCCATGTTCAGGCCAAGGCACTGGCTGTGGCCGGCGATAGGGTCGAAATCAGCAGCAGTGGTGCTGGCGAGCATCTCCTGGTGATTGGCGTAAAAATCGGCCTCACGCTCGGCGGTGCCGAACTCAATGCCCGGTTTGCTATGTGGCGAGACCAGGGCGCTGCACAGGACATCATCATCAAGGATGACCGCGCGTTTGCCCACCGACAGCAGCAGGCAGAGGTTCCTTGCCAGGCCATAGGTTTTCTCCCCGGACCAGCGCTGGCGGTCGATGAGGAAGCGGATGCCCTCTTCCCGCTGCGGGCAGGCCGCGATCAGGTCCGCCATCAGTTGCGCGGCCTCTTGCGCGCCGAAGTACTGCATGTCGCGGGGCGATGTAAGGTTGAACTGGGCAACGGCTTCGCGGTTGCGCTCGGCATTGGCTGCATCGCGGGAATCGTCCACCAGGAACAGCGCCTCGTGCCGGCTCAGGTTGCTGGTGCGCAACATGGATTCCAGTAACCTCTCCACCGCGGCCGGGCGATCGCAGGTGATAATGAATGCGCGCGTGGCCGGCAGGTCAACAGCCGGCGCAACCGAAGCGTTGATACGCTCGCACACCGCCGTCGCAGGGGTCATCAAACCGGCGTCGCGCAGCATTGCCAGTACGTTCATCACGTCAGCGGTCTGGCCAGCCAGTTCGGGCACCGTAGAGGTCAGGTGCCTGGCGTGTTGCTCCATGGTGCGGAAGGTACGGCAGGTCTGCATGCTCTGGGCGACAGGCGGCGCGACCAGCACCTGGGCATCGCTGAACTTGTCGATGAGTAACACCGCACCGCTGAGCATGGGTACTACTTCGCATTCGGTGAATGCGTACAGTTCGGGTGCAGCGGCGGGGTCTGGGTTGCTCATGAGTTGCTCTTGGCAGGCTGGAAAAGCGCCAATTCTAGGGCTGTGGGTGGTGGGTGTAAACCGAACGCTGCAATGGCTGCGCTCAAGTGCGGCTGGTTGCGCGTGCAGACATTGCCATTTGCTGCGCCATGCGCAGCGCTGCCTGCAGGCTGGAAGCGTCGGCTTTACCGCTGCCCGCGAGGTCCAGGGCGGTGCCGTGGTCCACGGAGGTGCGCACGATGGGCAAGCCCAGGGTAACGTTCACAGCCTTGCCGAAACCAGCGTACTTGAGTGTAGGCAGCCCCTGGTCGTGGTACATGGCGAAGACGACGTCGCAATCATCCAGCACCTTTGGGTTGAAAGCCGTGTCCGCGGGGAGCGGGCCGGCCAAATCCAGCCCGCGCTCGCGCAGCGTATCCAGGGTTGGAATGATGACCTCGAGTTCCTCCCTGCCCAGGTGACCTCCCTCGCCCGCGTGCGGATTCAGGCCCAGGACAGCGATACGGGGCTGCTCAAGGCCGAACTGGCGGCGCAGGTCCCGGTCCACGATGGTAAGGGTTTCTTCCAGCAGTGCGGGGGTAATGGCATCGGGCACGTCGCGCAGCGGCAAGTGCGTTGTTGCCAGTGCTACGCGCAGGGAGTCACTTGCCAGCATCATCACCACGCGGGGTGTGCCGGTGCGCTCGGCCAGCAGTTCCGTATGGCCGGAAAAGGGAATGCCGGCATCATTGATCACCGACTTCTGTACCGGTGCGGTCACCAGGGCGGCAAAGGTGCCCTCCAGGCAGCCTGTTATCGCTTGCTCGAGCGTCGCGATAACGTAGCCGGCATTGGCGGTCTCAAGCTTGCCGGCGACGCAGGGCGCGGCAAGCGCAACCGGCGCCACGGGCAGTGAGCCGGCGGTATGACGGGCAGGGGGTGCAGAGGGGTCGAAATCAGTGAGTTCGATACGCAGGCCCAGTTGCTGCGCTCTCTGCCGCAGCAGTGCCGGGTCGCCGATGGCCACGATTTCCGCATCCCAGTCCAGCGCCGCAATAGCGAGGGTGATATCCGGCCCTATACCGGCTGGTTCGCCCGGGGTGAGGGCCAGTCTGGGTATCAAGGCAGCGTGCCCCGGCCGCTACTTGATGTCGACAAACGCTTCATCGCGTATTTGCCGCAGCCATGCGTCCAGCTCTTCCTGGTATTTACGCTGGTGCAGGTAGTTCTTCGCCTGGTTACGCACGGCGGTGTCGGTCATATCCTGCTCCCGGCGGTCCAGAACCTCGAGGATATGCCAGCCGAATTCACTGCGTACGGGGTCGGAAATTTCACCTACCGGGGTCGCCGCCATGGCCGCATCAAACTCGGGAACCATCTGCCCGGGGCTGGTCCAGCCGAGGTCGCCGCCTTCCTGTGCCGACCCGATATCTTCGGAGTATTCGCGCGCCAGTTCAGCGAAATCCTCGCCGTCCAGGGCGCGTTGCTTGAGCTCGGCTACCAACGCCCGCGCCTGGTCGTCGCTCATGATTTCGGAGGGTTTGACCAGGATGTGCCGCACATGCGTCTGTGCAACTACCATGTTCTCGCCGCCGCGGCGGTCGGCCATGTTGATCAGGTGGAAGCCGCTCTCCGAGCGCACCAGGTCGGTTTCACCCTTGGCCAGGCCCGGTGCAATGTCCGCGAACAGGGAGGGCAGGTCATCCAGGCGCCGCCAGCCCAGGTTGCCGCCGCTGAAAGCGTAGGGCCCGGGGGCACTCACCGCCTTGTCGAAGGGTGTGCCGGAGCGTATTTCCGCCAATATCCTGTTGACGTAGGCCTCGGCACGGGCGACTTCATCGGCCGGAGCACTCGGGGATACCGCCAGCAGGGCGTGAAGAATCTGGTATTCAGGCTGCGACAGCTTGCGGCCGTCCTCCGTGGCCAGGAAGTTGTCGACTTCCTGTTCGCTGATCTCGATGCGCTGGTTGACGTTGCCGGCCTGGACGCGCTGGATAACGATCTCCTTGCGTATCTGTTCCCGCATCGCCTGGTAGGACTGGCCCTGCGATTCCAGCGCCGTGCGGAACTGCTCCAGGTCCATGCCGTTCTGTGCCGCGACCCGTTGCATGGCGCTGTTGAGTTGGGCGTCGGAAATGCGCACGCCCACCCGCTGGCCTTTCTGTATCTGGATGCTCTCCAGTATCAGTCGGTCCAGTGTCTCGCGGATGAGTACATCCTCAGGCGGCATTTCGACGCCCCGGGACTCCAGCGTTTCGCGCAACTGGTTGAGGCGCTCGCGCAGTTCGCTGGCCATGATCACATCGTCTTCAACGATGGCCACGACCTGGTCAAGCATTACAGTTTCGGCCCTGGCGTTGCCGCCAATGAGGCACAGGGCTGCCAGTAACAGGCAGGGCAGCGTCGTTTTAATATTCACTATCGGTAAAACCTCGAATCATGTCTTTCATGATGCTGCTGGCACGGCTGCCGAAGCCGCCCATGCCTTTGAGCATGATTTGAACCTGGGTGGAATCTTCACGCTCGAGCAGGGGGTCGTTAAAGTCTGGGTTTTCCCCGGAAGCGTTGTCGAAGTAGCGCAGGTAAAGCACCCGCACCCTCCAGCAGCAGCTATCATATTCCACTCCAAACATATCTTCTACGCTGGTGTTGGCCTCGACCGAGTAATTCATCGCTGCAAATACCCGCCAGTTGCGACCGGCAGGCATAAAAAATGACACGTGTGCCTGCTCGGTGGGGGCCTGCTCCGTGTTGACCGTGGTCAGCGGGCGACGGTAGGTGTAGCCGAGGTTGAAGATACTGCCATCGTCACGGGTGTAGCTGGTGAAAAAATTACCCGAGTTCATCTTGTCGCTGTAGGGGTCCCAGATCAGGCTGGCGCGGGCGCTCAGGCGCTCATTGGGATAGTAGGCCACCTCGGCAGCGAGTTCTGAGCCGCCCGTTTCCAGGGGCGGGTCATTCGGCTTCAGCCGGACTTCGCGGTCCCGGAAGTAGAGAATCTGGCCGATGCTGGCATTAAACTCCTCGCGGCCGTCTTCTTCATCGATGAAACGGGTGGTCAGGCCGACCGACAGCTGGTTGGCGTCGTCGATACGGTCACGGCCCGAAAAACGGGTATCACGGAACAGCTGGTTGTAGGTGAAGGTCAGTTCGGCACTGTCGAAATCCGGCTGGTCGCTCTGGTCGTCATAGCCGCTGTAGAGATAGTAGAGCCGCGGCTCCAGGGTCTGCAGCATGGAGTTGCCGAACAGCCTGGTGGGGCGATCAAAATACAGTCCGCCATCCACATTCAGCATTGCAGCTCCAGCATCAGGGCTGTTGTCCTCGAAGTTCCTGTGCTCGTTGAGGTCGTATTTCAGGAATCGGTACTGTGCGGTCGGGCGCAGGAAGCCGTAAGTCCAGAGCATCGGGTAGGCGAGTCCGGCCTCGGTGTAGAGGCGGTTGCCGGTGACTCTCTCGTCGTCTGAATCGAAGGTGGAATACTGGGCCAGGAAAATTGGGTCTATCTCGAATGGGGTGCCGTCCGGCCGGTAGCTGCCGGTAATCTGCGGCAGTTTCTTGTAGTCGTTGTTGATGTCGTCCGCGAGGCTCTGGAACTGCTGCACTTCCACGTTTGCCAGCCAGCGATCACCAAGATAGTCCAGCGCCCCGTATTGCAGCAGCGCGGTCTCGCGTTTCGAATCCAGGCTCGAGGTTTCCAGATCCTTGAGATAATTCACATCACTGGCTTTGCTGTAGTCCACCTGCGAACGCCAGCGCTTGTTGAACAGCCCGTTATGCTTCACCACCGCCAGCCAGCGATCATAGTTGCGATCGCTCGGGTACTCGTCCTCATAGCGCTTGTCGTTGTCCATGAAGGCGCCGCCCACCAGCCAGTCGCCAACCAGCGGATTCATGTAGCGCGCCTTGGCTTCGTGGTTGATGCCGCGTTCCTCGATATAGCGGGGCGAATACAGCAAGTCGTAGTTTGGGGCAATATTGAAGTAGACCGGCACCGACACGTCGATACCACCCCGGGTATCGGAACCGATATCCGGCCACAGGAAGCCCGTGCGACGGCGGTCATCGATGGGGAATTGCAGCCAGGGCGAATAAAACACCGGCACACCGGCGACATCAATGCGCGCGCCGCGGGCAACCCCGAGGCCCTCCTCGACATCCAGTTCCAGCGTGTCTGCACGGATACGCCAGTCATCCCTGTCTTCGTCCGGCGCGCAGAAGCTCAGCTGCCCACCATGAATATGCAGTATACCGGCATCGTCGCGTTCAAGCAGGTCGGCATTGCCGTGCAGGTGTTGCTGGTGCAGTACAAACTGGCTGTTTTCTATGCTCGCTTCGCCGGTCCTGGCGTAAACCCGGGCGCGCTCACCCCGCAGCAGTACCCCGGGCTCGCGCAAGGAAATATTTCCTTCCAGGATTGCCGAGCGCTCCAGCCGGTCGATACTGGCGCTGTCGGCCCGGATGCGGCGATAGCCCTGGTTGGCTTCCACCCCGCCCAGGAAGATGACGGTATTGTCCCGGAGTTCAGTCTCCGCGGTGCGCGCGTTGATGTCGGATGCTTCCGGCGGTGTGGACTGGTCTTCATCCCGCAGCGGGTCAAGATAGCGCCCGTCGCACCGCAGGCACTGGTCGTCGCGCATATCCCTGGGTACGTCGCGCTCTTTGGACCAGTCCAGGGGGTGTGCCTCAGTCGCGGCGCTGGTATCCTGTGCCGTCGCCGGGGTGGCGAAGACGAGCAGTACGGCCAAGCCGAGAACGGTAGTTCCAGTGCGCGGTCGATGGAGAGCAGAACTGAACGTCATTCTTATAAGGGTGTGGTGGCGGGTAAAGGCCGAATTCTAATGCATCAAATGGTCATTGTCCGAGAAATTTTCCCGCGCGGTCTCCGCGGCGGTGCTGCCGTTGACTGACAGCGCCCCGCATCCCGACCTGCTGCCCTGGGCGCTGTCCGTGCTCGGTGACAGTCAGGTACCCGCATTGACGGCGGTGGCGGGCGATGCCAGCGCGCGTCGGTACTTCCGGCTGTCTTTCACCGGAGAGAGCTTCATTGCCGTGGAGTCGCCCCCGGCGAGCGAAAAAAACGCCCAGTTCCTGGCCATGCGCGATGTGCTGGAGTCAGCGGGCCTGTGTGTGCCGGGCCTGGTGGCAGCTGACCTGGAGCGCGGCTTCCTGCTGCTGGGTGACCTCGGCGACAGGCTGCTGCTCGCTGAGCTGGCCGCTGATACTGTAGATGAACGTTACCGTGAGGCCTTTGACGTACTGCAGCGATTGGGCGCGGCCGACCCCGCCGATCCCGATTGGCCGCAGTACGATGAGGCACTGCTGCGTGAGGAGCTGAGTCGCTTTCCGCAGTGGTTTGCCGGGCGCCTGCTCGGTACCGAGGTGCCGCCGGAAGCTGGCTGGGACGCCCTGGTGCGCTGCCTGGTAGACAGCGCACTGGAGCAACCCAGGGTGCTGGTGCACAGGGATTTCCACAGTCGCAACCTGATGCCGCAGGCCAATGGGGCGCTTGGCGTCATTGATTTCCAGGACGCGGTGATCGGCCCCGTCACCTACGACCTGGTTTCCCTGCTGCGTGATTGTTATGTCCGCTGGCCGCCCCAACAGGTGCAGTCCTGGGCTCTCGCTTACCTGGAGCGACTGCTTAAGGCCCAGCCTGACACCGAAATCACGGCAGCGCGATTCTTGCGCTGGTTCGACCTGATGGGCCTGCAACGTCACCTCAAGGTGCTGGGGACGTTTGCGCGGCTCTACCTGCGCGATGGCAAGCCGGCCTATCTCGATGATTTGCCGCTGGTACTGCGTTATGTCAGTGAAGTGCTCGATGCCTACCGCGATTCGATCCCCGAGGTGAAGCCATTTGCCCACTGGTTCGAGTCAGCCCTGGTGCCCGCCGCTGCGGCGCAGGATTGGAGCCAAGGCCGTTGAAAGCGATGATTCTTGCCGCCGGGGTGGGAGAGCGGATGCGCCCGCTCACCGACCACAGCCCGAAGCCCCTGCTGCGGGTGGCAGGGGTGCCGCTGATTGAGCATCACCTCCGGCACCTGGCCCGGGCGGGGTTTCATCAACTGGTGGTGAATGTGTCCTACCTCGGCGAGCAACTGGAAGCGTATTGCGGAGATGGTTCGCGATGGGGCCTGCATATCGACTACTCTCGCGAGCAGCAGCCGCTGGAAACGGCCGGAGGTATACAACAGGCGTTGCCGCTGCTTGGCGATGCACCGTTCGTGGTGTTGAATGGTGATGTCTGGATCGACTATCCGCTGAAACGACTGCGCCACGCAGAACTGCAGCACTGGGAAGCGGCGCGACTGGTGATGGTGGACAACCCGCCACAGCATCCACTGGGAGACTTCGCTCTCGACGACACAGGCCGCCTGCGCTACCGCCAGGAGGGCTGCGTCGGCTATACCTATGCCGGCCTGGGCCTGTTCACGCCGCGCTTTTTCGCTGAGATCGGCGCCGGCAAGCTGGCCCTGCGCCCGCTGCTGGATGCCGCGATTGGCGCTGGTAACCTGGGTGCGGAGTACTACAGCGGCGACTGGGAAGATGTCGGTACGCCAGAGCGCCTGGCGGCACTGGATGCCCGCGTCAGTGCGCAAACTGGTGCCTGAAGTTTTAGCGTGTCTCGTGCCCACGCGATTGAACAGTTAGAATAGCGCCCTCGTCATTTCCCGGAGTCCTGTCATGGCCGACTACCAGATCGCCCCTTCCATACTTTCTGCCGACTTTGCCCGCCTTGGCGAGGAAGTGGATAACGTGCTCGCTGCCGGCGCCGATATCGTGCACTTCGACGTGATGGACAATCACTATGTGCCCAACCTCACTATTGGGCCCATGGTTTGCAAGGCCCTGCGCAACCACGGGGTCATCGCCCCGATCGATGTGCACCTGATGGTCAGCCCCGTTGATCGGCTGATCGGGGATTTCGCCGAGGCGGGCGCCACGTACATAACCTTCCACCCGGACGCGTCCACGCATGTAGACCGCTCCCTGCAAATGATTCGTGACGCGGGTTGCAAGTCAGGCCTGGTGTTCAATCCCGCGATGGGCCTGGATGCGCTGAAGTATGTCATGGACAAGGTCGACATGGTGCTGTTGATGTCGGTGAACCCGGGTTTCGGTGGCCAGTCCTTCATACCCGCCACGCTGGACAAGCTGCGTGAGGCGCGGGCCCTGATCGATGCCTCGGGCCACGACATTCGCCTGGAAATAGACGGCGGCGTCACGCCGGATAATATCGCCGAGATCGCCGCGGCCGGCGCCGACACCTTCGTGGCCGGATCGGCGATCTTCAATCAGCCGGATTATGCCGAGGTCATTGGCCGCATGCGCGCACAGCTGGCATCGATTTAGCCGGCGATATTTCCAGCTGGCATCGCTCCCCGGCGGCCAGGGCAGCCAGGCGCCGCCCGGCACCAATACCAACAATGGCCTCGTTGCCAGGCCGTATTTGCCAATACCGGGCGGCAATGTAAAATAGGCGCACTTTCTATCCGGAGACCGCTGTGCAAACAGCCCTGCGTAACAGCATCGACCAACTCTCGATGCGGGAGATCACCTGCTGGCGATGGTAGCCAGGACACTGCTACGCCCTGATTACGCACCCCAATTCTCCGAGGAACACCCATGAATCCGCAGGACTTTGCCGCGCTGGCGGCACAAGACTACAACCGTATACCCGTCAGCCTGGAAGTGCTGGCGGATCTGGAAACCCCGATCAGTGCCTACCGCAAGCTCGCGGAGGGCCCCTATTCTTTCTTTTTCGAATCGGTGCAGGGCGGTGAGAAATGGGGCCGTTACTCAATAATTGGCCTGCCTTGCCGCACCGTGCTGAAAGTGCACGGGTACCGGGCCGAGGTCTACCAGGACGGCAAGCTGGTGGAAAGCGAAGAGGTCGCGGATCCGCTGGCCTTTGTCGAGGCCTTCCAGCAGCGTTACCGGGCCGCACCACGGGATGACCTCCCCGTATTCCACGGCGGCCTGGTCGGCTATTTCGGCTATGACACCGTGCGCTACGTCGAACCGCGCCTGGCCGCCAGTGAGCCGGAAGATGAGCTGGGCAATCCCGATATCCTGCTCATGCTGGCGGAGGAAGTGCTGGTATTCGATAACCTGGCCGGCACCATTCGCCTGGTTGTCAGCGTGGATCCAGCCAAGGAAGACGCACTGGGGCGCGCCATGCAGCGGCTGCAGGAACTCGTGGCCACTTTGCCGCGACCGATGCCACCGTTGCCGCAGGTAGTGCTTGAGGGCGCTGACAGCGCCGAACTGGAGCGCGAGGCGGACTCGCATTTCACGGAAGCGTCCTACCATGATGCCGTCAACAAGGTGAAGGAGTACGTGCTCGCTGGTGATGTGATGCAGGTCGTGCCTTCACAGCGTATGAGTGCCCCCTTCAGCGCACCACCGCTAAATCTCTACCGTGCCCTGCGCAACCTCAACCCTTCCCCGTATATGTTTTACCTCGATCTGGATGACTTCCATATCGTGGGTTCGTCACCGGAAATCCTCGCCCGACTGGAAAAGGGCGAAGTGACCGTCCGCCCGATTGCCGGCACCCGCCGGCGCGGCTATTCGGATGAGGAAGATCGCGCACTGGAAGAAGAGTTGCTCGCCGATCCCAAGGAAATTGCCGAACACCTGATGCTGATCGACCTCGGCCGCAACGATGTCGGACGCATTGCGGAGATCGGTTCGGTGAAACTGACCGACAAGATGGTTGTAGAGCGTTACTCGCACGTGATGCACATCGTGTCCAACGTGACCGGAAAGCTGAAGGCGGGCTGCAGTGCCATTGATGTCCTGCGTGCGACGCTGCCCGCCGGGACATTGAGCGGAGCACCGAAAATTCGCGCGATGGAAATTATCGACGAACTGGAGCCGGTCAAACGCGGTGTTTATGGCGGCGCAGTCGGCTACCTGTCGTGGGCGGGTGACATGGATACCGCCATTGCAATACGCACCGCGGTGATCAAGGACGGCAGGTTATACGTGCAGGCCGGCGGTGGCGTGGTTGCTGACTCGGTGCCGCATCTGGAGTGGAAGGAAACGCACAATAAAGCCCGGGCGATGTTCCGGGCAGCCTCCATGACCCTGGCCGGAGATGCGTAATGTTGCTGATGATCGATAACTACGATTCCTTTACCTACAACGTGGTGCAGTACTTTGGCGAGTTGGGTGCCGATGTAAAGGTGGTGCGCAATGACGAGATCGCCGTGGCGGATATCGACTCACTGGCGCCCGAGCGCATTGTGATATCCCCGGGGCCCTGCACACCCAACGAGGCGGGCATCTCCATGGCGGTGATCGAGGCCTACGCCGGCAAGCTGCCGATTCTGGGTATTTGCCTCGGTCACCAGAGCATTGGCCAGGTCTTTGGCGGCAAGGTAGTGCGTGCGCGCAAGGTCATGCACGGCAAGACGTCACTGGTACATCACCGGGGAGAAGGTGTATTTCGCGGCCTCAGCCAACCCTTCGAGGCAACCCGCTACCACAGCCTGGTGGTAGAGCGCGAAACGCTGCCCGATTGCCTTGAAATTACCGCGTGGACCCAGAACGAAGCCGGGGAGATGGACGAGATCATGGGCCTGCGGCATCGCGAACTGGCTGTAGAGGGCGTGCAGTTTCATCCCGAATCGATACTTACCGCGCATGGGCACGACCTGTTGCGCAATTTCCTGGAGCAATAGCATGGACATTCAGCAGGCTATCGCCGCACTGGTTGACGCACGGGACCTCACTCGACAGGACATGGCTGCAGTGATGCACCAGGTAATGTCCGGTGCCACCACGGATGCGCAGATAGGCGCGCTGCTGGTTGCGCTGCGCATTAAAGGTGAGACCATCGAAGAGATAGCCGGCGCCGCCCAGGTCATGCGTGAACTTGCCACGCCGGTGGTGGTGGATTGTCCGCACCTTGTAGACCTGGTGGGCACCGGGGGAGATGGCGCCAACCTGTTCAACGTGTCCACCGCCTCTACCTTCGTGGTGGCAGCGGCCGGTGCGCACGTGGCCAAGCACGGCAATCGCGGCGTCTCTTCCAGCAGCGGCAGTTCCGACGTGCTGGAGACTCTGGGCATGCCGCTGGACCTGAAGCCGGAGCAAGTGGCGCGCGCCATTGAAGAGATCGGCGTTGGCTTTATGTTTGCACCGGCGCATCACAGCGCTATGCGTTACGCTGTTGGACCCCGCCGTGAGCTGGGCATGCGCACCGTGTTCAACGTCCTCGGCCCGCTCACCAATCCGGCCGCTGTGAAACGACAGGTCATCGGCGTTTTCAGCCCTGAATTGTGTACACCCATGGCCGAGGTGAGCAAGGCGCTGGGCGCCGAACACGTGATGATCGTGCACTCGGACGATGGCCTTGACGAGATATCCATTGCCGCGGGCACCCGGGTCGCCGAGTTGCGCGACGGCAGTGTAGAGACCTACCACATTACCCCCGAGGAGTTCGGCGTTGAACGCCAGAGCCTGGACGGCTTGTCGGTGACAGACGCCGCGGCATCGGCAAAGCTGATTCGCGGTGCACTGGGCGGGGCCGCGGATGAGGCCTCGCGCAAGGCCGCCGCCATTATTGCGCTGAATGCCGGCGCCACTATCTATGTAGCCGGTGTGGCCAGTACCCTGGCGGACGGTGTGGCGATGGCAGAAGACCTGCTGGCGAGTGGCCAGGCGGCGGAAAAACTGCAGTCGTTTATCGACTTCACCCAGCTTATGCGCGGCAAGGGAGGCTGAGCTTATGGCTGTGAATGCGCCTACCATCCTGCGCAAGATTCTGGCGCGCAAGGCCGAGGAAGTGGCGGAGCGTCGCGCCAGGGTGTCGCTGGGGGAGCTGGAGTCACGTATCTCCGGGCAGGCGGCAGCCCGTGGTTTTGCCGCGGCGATGGCCGCCAGCGTGGCGGCCGGTAATCCTGCCGTGATTGCCGAGGTGAAAAAAGCCTCGCCCAGCAAGGGCGTTATTCGAGCGGATTTTCACCCGGCCCGGATCGCGGCCAGTTACCAGGCCGGCGGGGCCAGCTGCCTGTCAGTGTTGACCGATATCGACTTTTTCCAGGGTGCCGATGCCTACCTGCAGGCAGCGCGCGAAGCCTGCGAGCTGCCGGTTATTCGTAAGGATTTTACTGTAGACCCCTATCAGGTGGTGGAGGCACGGGCGATCAGTGCGGATGCCATACTGTTGATTGTCGCGGCCTTGGCAGATGAGCAGATGCGAGAGCTGGCTGCCACAGCTGCGGAGTGTGGGCTGGATGTGCTGGTGGAGGTTCACGACCGTGCGGAGCTGGATCGGGCACTGGAGCTGGAAACGCAACTGATCGGTATCAATAACCGCGACCTGCACACTTTCGATATGCGCCTGGAGACCACGCTGGACCTGCTGCCACACATACCGGCGGATCGTCTGGTGGTAACCGAGAGCGGCATTCATACGCCTGATGACGTGGCGCTTATGCGGGAACGGGGTGTGAACGCTTTCCTCGTTGGTGAGGCATTTATGCGTGCCGACGAGCCCGGTGATCGCTTGCGCGAGCTATTCTTCGCCGCGGGCTAAGACGGGACGCCCGTATTCAGCGGGCGCCCAATACCACCATGGTCTTGCCGGAGACAGACACCAGGCCATCCTGTTCCAGGGTCTTGAGTACACGGCCGGCCATTTCCCGTGAGCAACCCACGATCTTGCCGAGTTCCTGTCGCGTGATCTTGATCTGCATGCCGTCGGGATGCGTCATCGCATCCGGCTCTTTGCACAGGTCCAGCAGGGTGTGGGCAATCCGCCCGGATACATCGACAAAGGCCAGGTCAGTGAGCTTGCGCGTGGTCTGGCGCAGGCGTTTACCCAGCTGGCGGGCAATGGCGTAGAGAATTTCCGGGTACTGGGCGCTGATCTGGTGGAAGCGGGCGTAGGATATTTCCGCCACTTCGCATTGCGTCTTGGCGACAACCATGGCGCTGCGCGGCTGGACATCATCTTCAAACAGCCCCATCTCACCGACAAAGTCGCCTGGATTGAGGTAGCTGACCACCATCATGTGATCGGGTTCGGATTCGTCCTCGACCATCACTGACACGGAACCGTCCAGGATAAGGTACAGCGTATCTCCGGCCTCGCCCTGTTTCATTACCGTGGCCTTGGCTTTGTACTCCTTGCGCTGGCAGTGGCGCAGAAAGCTTTCGATAGTGGGTATCGCATTGATAATTTGTGGCTTCAGCACCCGTTTTTACCCTACCTTGCTTAATAATTGTTCGTTTATTTGTAGCTCGATTCTAGCCCAGACCCGGCCCAAGTAAAACGGTACTTGTTGTGCTAAGCTGCTGCGCCTTCAATTTCACGATGGAAACAGGAAAGCATGAAAGCGACGGTAAAGTGGACAGACGGCGCCATGTTTGTAGGCGAATCCGGCAGTGGTCATGCGGTGGTGATGGATGGCTCGCCGGACCTGGGCGGACGTAATCTCGGCCCGCGCCCTATGGAGATGCTGTTAATCGGCACCGGGGGCTGTTCCACGTACGATGTCATGGCCATGTTGCGGAAATCGCGGCAGCAGGTCGTCGATTGCCGGGTGGAAATCGATGCCGACCGGGCCGACGCGGTGCCCGCGGTGTTTACCCGAATCCACCTGCACTTCGTGGTGTCCGGCATCGGCCTGAAGGAGAGTCACGTCAAGCGTGCGGTGGAGTTGTCCGCGGAAAAGTACTGCAGCGCGTCGATAATGCTCGGTGCCGCCGGGGTGGAGATGAGCCACAGTTTTGAAATCCTCGAGTACCAGGCCGGCTAACCTTTACCTGAGCGGGTGATTCCCGCTGCCCGGTTCTGGCCTGCGCCCGGCGTGATAGCGCCGCGTTGCCAACGCTAAATCGCCCGGCAGGTCATCCTGCCCCGCTCATCCTGCCCGGGTCATTCAACCGTAAAGCCCAGTGCCTCCACGGCCGCGATCGACTCCGGCGCAAATCGCGATCTTACATCGTGTTTACGGTAACGCTGCATGGAGCCGGGCTTGTGGACCAGTGCCAGGGCCCCTGTTATTTCGTCTTCACTGGCATCCGGCTGCAGGAACTGGCCCAGGCGCCTGACCTCGGTTTCGGGCTGGCAGCACAGGGCGTCGAAATCGACCAGCAGGAAGCGATCTCCCAGTAATTCACTCGCTGTCGCTATGGCGTGGTTGTTGGCTGCAATCCAGTAGGCCAGCAGGTCTTCGGGTGTGGGCGGGTCCTGGTGTTCAATCCCGAATCGCCAGCCCCAGTTCTTGATCTGGTTACGATTGCCGCTGAAAGCCATGTCCAGGCCGTGGCGCATGAAATGCACGTAGCGCATGCGCGGGAAATAGCGGGAAGTGTAGGGTAGCCAGTAGAAGGAACCGGGGATTTTCCAGCCCCACGAGCGATACCTTTGCTGGTCTTGCTCAAGGAAGTTTTCCTGCATGGTGTGTTCAAATTCAGCAAGACCTTTGAACACAATGGTTTCGCGTTCTGCCTCTGACTCGACCTCTTGCAACAGGCTGGCCAGCGGAGGAAAAGAAAAATTGTCCTTGGCGGTATTGAGCAAGGGACCAAGGTAAATGCCCAGGGCCTGCATGATCTCGGCGCCCACCCGGGTGCCGCTGCCGCCGACGCCACCCATGCACACCGGGTCTACCAGAAATCGGGCGCTGTCGTGCATCATCGGCTTCTTGGTCGGCAATGGATCGGGAGATCAGATGCGGTAACTGGAACCGGTCATCACCCGGGACACCGCGCTCATGGCATCTTTCACCGGGCGCGGGAAGTCTTTGCCGCCGGCTTCCAGCGCGTTGCGGCCGTGCCGCTCCTCGTCCTCAAGCATTTGTTGCAGGATAAGCCGCGACTTGCGGTCATCCTCCGGCAATTGCTTGAGGTGGTCCTTGAGGTGGTTGCATACCCGCTCTTCCGTGGCGGCAACAAAGCCCAGGCTGACCTCGTCGCCGATGGCGCCGGCAATGGCGCCGAGTGCGAAAGACATGCCGTACCAGGCCGGGTTCAGTAAGCTGGGTCGGCTGTCGAGTTCACGCAGGCGTTCCTCACACCAGACCAGGTGGTCAATCTCCTCTTCTGCGGCTTCGCGCATTTCGTCGCGCACGGTAGGCAGGCGCGCGGTCAGGGCCTGGCCCTGGTACAGCGCCTGTGCGCAGACTTCGCCGGTGTGATTCACACGCATCAGCCCGGCGACATGTTTGCGCTCCTCTGCTGGCAGTTCGGCGTCGGTGTGGCCATCGGAGGGCGAGGGGCGCCCGGCGGAGTGCCCGCGGTTGGTGATGGTTCGCATCACCGCGTCCGCCTCGCTGATCAGGCGGTCTACCATGGTTAATCTGCGTTCACGCATTGACTTCGGTGCTCAGTAACTCAGCCCTGACTATACCGCGCGATGGCCCGCCAGCCAATGTCGCGGCGCAGGGTCATGCCGTCCCAGTCGATCCTGTCTGCGGCCCGGTAGCAGGCCTGCTGGGCAGCGGCGATATCTTCCCCCAATGCGGTGACGCACAAGACCCGGCCACCACTGGTCACAACTGCATCACCGTCGCGGGCGGTGCCGGCGTGGAAAACCTTGATGCCCTCATCCTGCGCGGCATCCAGCCCGTGGATCACAGTGCCTTTGGCATAGCTTCCGGGGTAACCCCCGGCGGCCAGTACCACGCCGATGGCACAGCGTGGGTCCCAGTCTGCCTGGGCAGTGTCCAGTTTTCCGTCCAGCGCCGCGTCGCACAAGGTGACCAGGTCGGACTGCAGGCGTACCATGATCGGCTGGGTTTCCGGGTCACCAAAACGGCAGTTGTATTCGATAACCCTGGGCTCACCTTCTGGTGAAATCATCAGTCCTGCGTACAGGAACCCGGTGTAGTCGTTGCCTTCTGCGGCCATGCCGCGAACCGTTGGTGTGATCACCTGGTCCATGATGCGCTGGTAGACGTTTTCGTCGACCACCGGCGCGGGTGAGTAGGCGCCCATGCCGCCGGTGTTGGGTCCGGTATCGCCCTCACCGATGCGCTTGTGATCCTGGCTGGTCGCCATCGGCAGGACGTTGGTGCCGTCCACCATCACGATGAAGCTGGCTTCTTCACCTTCCAGAAACTCTTCGATCACTACCCTGCACCCGGCTTCACCGAAAGCATTGCCGGAAAGCATGTCGGTGACGGCGGCCTCGGCCTGCTCCAGCGTTTCGGCCACGATGACGCCCTTGCCCGCCGCCAGTCCATCGGCCTTGACCACGATGGGGGCGCCTTGCTCCCGCAGGTAGGCGAGGGCGGCATCCAGGTCGGTGAAGTTGGCGTAGGCACCGGTGGGGATATCATGGCGGGCAAGGAAATCCTTGGTGAAAGCCTTCGACCCTTCCAGCTGTGCCGCGCCCCGGCTGGGGCCGAAGCAACGCAGGCTGCGTTCGCTGAAGTAATCGACGATGCCTTCCACCAGCGGCGCTTCCGGCCCGACAATGGTGAGCCCGACTGCGTTGTTGGCGGCAAAGTCAGCAAGGCCCGTGAAGTCCATCACGTCGATGGCGACGTTTTCCAGTCCAGGCTCCATCGCCGTGCCGGCGTTGCCCGGTGCGACATAGACGGTGTCTACGCCTGCCGACTGTGCAGCCTTCCACGCCAGTGCGTGCTCGCGTCCGCCGCCGCCAATAATCAATACATTCATGCTTTAGGGCTTCCTCGTAATGTCGTGACCGCTCCTGCACGGATGCGGTTCCAGAGAAGGCGCCGGGAGAGCGCTGCTGCTTAGTGCCGGAAGTGGCGCATTCCCGTGAACACCATGGCCATACCATGCTCGTCCGCCGCGGCGATGACTTCCTCGTCGCGAATCGAGCCTCCCGGCTGGATCACGGCAGCGATGCCGCGCTCCCCCGCGCTGTCGATGCCGTCGCGGAAGGGGAAGAAGGCATCGGATGCCATCACCGAGCCTTTTACCTCCAGTCCGGCGTGTTCTGCCTTGATGGCAGCGATGCGTGCCGAATTCACGCGGCTCATCTGGCCCGCACCGACACCCACCGTCTGGCCATTGCTGGCATAAATGATGGCGTTGGACTTGACGAACTTGGCTACTTTCCAGGCAAACAGCAGGTCCTGCAATTGCTGCTCGCTGGGCTGCACCCTGGTGACGACCTCAAGATCGGCTGCGGTAATCATGCCCAGGTCGCGATCCTGCACCAGCAACCCGCCATTCACCCGCTTGTAGTCCAGTGCCGCAGACGGTGCCGACCATTGACCACACGCCAGCAGGCGCACGTTTTTCTTGCCGGACACGGCCTCGATGGCCTCGGCAGATACACTGGGTGCAATGATGACCTCGACGAATTGGCGCTCGCATATTGCAGCGGCGGTGGCGCCATCAAGCTCGCGATTGAAGGCGATGATGCCGCCGAACGCGGATTCCGAATCGGTGGCGAAAGCCAGGTCGTAGGCCTTGCCGATGTCGCTGGCAACGGCCACGCCGCAGGGATTGGCGTGCTTGACGATGACACATGCCGGCTGCTCGAAGTTCTTGACGCACTCCAGCGCGGCGTCGGTGTCCGCCACGTTGTTGTAGGAGAGTTCCTTGCCCTGGATCTGTTTTGCGGTGGCGATGCCCGCCTCGGCAGGATTTGCCTCTACATAGAAGGCGGCTTTCTGGTGCGGGTTTTCGCCGTAGCGCATTTCCTGCACCTTGTGGAACTGCGTGTTGAAGGTGCGCGAGAAACTGGCGGAGCCGCCGGGGACCAGCTTGCCAAAGTGGTTGGCGATGGCGCCATCATAGGCCGCAGTGTGTTCGTAGGCCTTGATGGCCAGGTCGAAGCGTGTGTCCAGGCTGGTGGCACCGTCGTTGGCCTGCATTTCGTCGATAATGCTGTCGTAATCCGCCGCATTGACCACAATGTTGACGAAGCGGTGGTTCTTGGCCGCTGCACGCACCATGGTGGGGCCGCCGATGTCGATATTCTCCACTGCATCTTCCAGAGAGCAATCCTCCCTGGCCACGGTTGCCTCGAAGGGATACAGGTTGACTACTACCATGTCGATGGCGTCGATGCCGTGCTCGGCCATCACCGCGTCGTCCTGGCCACGGCGAGCAAGAATGCCGCCATGCACCTTTGGATGCAGTGTCTTGACACGCCCATCCATCATCTCGGGGAAGCCGGTATATTCGGACACCTCGGTGACCTCCAGTCCGTTCTCCTGCAGCAGGCGATAGGTGCCGCCGGTGGACAGCAGCTCCACACCGAGTTCGCGCAGTTTGCTGGCGAAATCGACGATACCTGATTTATCGGAAACGCTAATCAGCGCGCGGGAGATTTTTACGGGTTCGTTCATGTTCTCAGCCTTTCTTGCCAATCAGGTTGTACTGCTTGAGCTTCTTGCGCAGGGTGCCCCGGTTGAGGCCAAGCATGACGGAAGCCTTGGTCTGGTTGTGGCGCGTGTACGCCATGATTTCCTCAAGCAGGGGTGCCTCTATTTCTGCCAGCACCATCTGGTATACGTCGGTGGACATCTGGCCATCCAGTTCGTCGAGGTATTTGCGCACGCTTGCCGTGACGGCATCGCGCAGGCTGGAGCCCTGGTGGGATTGGGCCTGTTGTTCATCGTTGGCGGCGGTATCGCCGTCCACTGCTGCGTGTAGGGGTTCAGCCCTGGTCATGCTGCGAGTTCCTCATTGGTTGCAAGTGAAAAAAGCTGTTCGATATGTTGCAGCTGCTGTGTCGCGGACTCCAGCCGGTTGAAGGTGCTGCGCGAAGCGGCGTAGTCGGCCAGTCCCTGCAGGTACCAGGCGACGTGCTTGCGGGCGATGCGTACACCCATGAATTCACCGTAGAACTCATGCAGTGCCCGCACATGGCGGTGCAGTATCGCCAGCTGCTCGCTGGTGTTGGGCGTCTGGAAGGATTCGCCGGCCAGGTGCGCGGCGATTTCCCCGCACAGCCAGGGGCGACCCTGGGCGGCGCGACCCACCATGACGCCGGCTGCGCCGGTGCAGGCGATAACCTGGGCTGCCTTGGTTGCGCATGTAATATCGCCATTGGCGTAAACCGGGAAGTCGGTAGCCTCGACGATGCGGGCAATGGTGTCGTACTCCGCCTCGCCGTTGAACTTGTCAGCGCGGGTGCGGCCGTGCACTGCCAGTGCCGCCACGCCAGCGTCTTCGGCAATGCGGGCTATGGCAACGCCGTTGCGGTGCGCCGGATCTGCGCCGGTGCGTATTTTCAGGGTGACGGGCACCGTCACCGCTGCTACCACGGCATGCAGGATGTCGCGTACCAGCGCCTCGTCGGCCAGCAGCGCCGACCCGGCTGCCTTCTTGCAGACCTTCTTGGCCGGGCAGCCCATGTTGATATCGATAATCTGCGCACCCTGGTCCACGTTGTAACGGGCAGCTGCGGCCAGTTCGGCGGGTTCACTACCGGCGATCTGCACCGAGCGCGGTTCCACCTCGGCGTCATGCACGCTGCGCCATGCGGTCTTGCGTGAGTTGCGCAAACGGGGGTTGCTGCTGATCATTTCCGACACCACGAGGCCGGCTCCCATCTGCGCGCACAGGCGCCGGAATGGCAGGTCGGTCACGCCCGCCATAGGTGCGAGTGCAACGGGGTTGGCCAGCTTGTAGGGTCCAATCTGTGGCATAGCTTGCGGCATCGAAGGGGTGGTGCAAAAAAGAGGCAGTAGTCTACTCGCAAGCCTGCTGGCGGGGAAGAATTACTGGATAAAAAACCGCCAGTTTGTGCGCCCGGTCAAGAATTCGGGCGTGTTTACCGGTCCCGGGCGTAAACTGTGCAGGGCCCGCCCCGGCGGCCTGTCTGCGACGCGGGGTGCTGCAGCGGTTGAAGGCGGATCTTCTTGCGGCCGGTGAGGGCCGGTGGGCGCTCGATCAGGGCCTGTTTGTGCCCGCGAGGCAAACCCAGCCCTCGTGCTCCCCGACAGCGGTGAGTTCGATGTCACTGGCATAGTGCTCAATCATCTCCGCTGCCTGGGTGGCCAGCAGCCCGGAGATCATCAGCGTGCCGCCCGGTTTGAGAAAGCCGAGCAGGGTACCGGACAGCTGCATCAGCGGGCCAGCGAGAATGTTGGCGATCACCACTTCTGCCTGGTGCTGCCAGGCATTGCTGTCATATTGGCCGGGCAGGGCCACGGGAAATATAGCGGGATCGACGCTGTTGCGGCCGGCATTGTCGCGGCTGGCAAGCAGCGCCTGCGGATCGTTGTCTACCCCCAGTGCCCTTGTTGCTCCCAGCTTGATTGCGGCGACTGCGAGGATGCCGGACCCGCATCCGTAATCGACCACGGTGCTTCCCGCCAGGTCCATCGCATCCAGCTGTGCCAGGCACAGGGCCGTGGTGGGATGCGTGCCGGTGCCGAAAGCCAGCCCTGGATCGAGCAGCAGGTTAACGGCCTCCGCCTCCGGGGGTTCCAGCCAGCTGGGACAGACCCACAGCCGGTTACCGAAACGCATGGGCTGGTAGTGCTGCATCCACTCGCGCTCCCAGTCCTTGTCCTCGAGGATCTCCACGCGCTGGTTACAGCGAGCGAGCGTCTCCGCCGGGAAGTGCTGCAGCACCGCCTGCATGTTGGTGTCCGCCGGGTACAGGCCGGTCAGCCTGATCTGGCCCCAGAGTGGCGTTTCCCCCACCGCGGGCTCCAGTACGGGCTGGTCGGCGTTGTCTTCCATGGTGACAGCAACCGAGCCGCTGTCGAGAAGGAGCTGTTCCAGTGCCTCGGCGTGCTCCGGCGTGGTGTCCAGGCGCAGTTGCAGCCAGCTCACAGCGGCCGCGTGCAGCTCAGGCGACTGCTGCTTTCCGGGCGCCCGTAGGCTTTGCCTGATGCGTTTTCAGCCTGGATCACGCTCAATCTTCAAGCTTGCTTTCGAGGTAGTGAATGCTTACGCCGCCGGCCTGGAAGGCGCGGTCGCGGGTCAGGTCCCGGTGCAGCGGCACATTGGTGCGAATGCCCTCGATCACCAGTTCGTCCAGGGCCTGGCGCATACGCGCGAGGGCGACGTCGCGATTCTCGCCAAAAGTGATGATCTTGGCGATAAGTGAGTCGTAAAAAGGCGGCACCGTATAGCCGTCATACAAGTGGGAGTCGCAGCGTACACCCAGCCCGCCCGGAGCGTGGAAGGTGGTAACCTTGCCGGGCGAAGGCAGGAAATTCTGCGGATCCTCGGCGTTGATGCGGCACTCGAAAGAGTGGCCGTGAAAACGCACGTCTTCCTGCTTTATTGAGAGCGGCATGCCGGCGGCGATACGCAACTGCTCCTTGACGATGTCGAAACTGGTGATCATCTCGGTCACGGGGTGCTCTACCTGCACGCGGGTGTTCATCTCGATAAAGTAAAAGCCGCCATCTTCGTACAGGAATTCGAAGGTGCCCGCGCCGCGGTAGCCGATCTCGATGCAGGCATTGACGCAGGCCTCGGCCACCTGTTCGCGCATATTGTCGGGAATGCCGGGGGCGGGCGCTTCTTCCAGCACCTTCTGGTGCCGGCGCTGCAGTGAACAGTCACGGTCGCCGAGGTGAACCGCGTTGCCCTGGCCATCGGCCAGCACCTGAATCTCCACGTGGCGGGGCTTCTGCAGGAATTTTTCCAGGTACACCACATCAGAACCGAAGGCGGCTGCGGCCTCGGACTTGGTGACCTCGATGGAGCTGATCAATACTTCTTCGTTGTGTACCACCCGCATACCGCGGCCACCACCGCCGGCGGCGGCCTTGACGATGACCGGGTAGCCAACACGTTGCGCGATTTCCCGGGTGCGGTCGTGATCGTCAGTCAGCGGTCCGTCGGAGCCCGGAACCGTCGGTACCCCCGCCATCTTCATGGCTTCGATGGCGGAAACCTTGTCACCCATAAGGCGGATGGTCTCGGCTGTGGGGCCGATAAATGTGAAGCCGCTCTTTTCAACCTGGTCGGCGAAATCGGCGTTTTCTGCCAGGAAACCATAGCCGGGGTGTATCGCGTTGGCGTTGGTCACCTCCGCGGCCGAAATAATGGCGGGGACGTTCAGGTAGCTCTCCGCGGACGATGGCGGGCCGATACAGACGGATTCATCGGCCAGGCGCACATGCATCAGTTCCGCATCCGCAGACGAGTGCACCGCCACCGTCTTGATATCCAGTTCCTTGCAGGCCCGGAGAATGCGCAGCGCGATCTCACCGCGATTGGCGATGAGTACTTTGTCGAGAATGGGCATAGCTGGTTCCTCGGCGCGCCTTATACGATTGATATCAGCGGCTGGTCAAATTCAACAGGCTCACCGTTCTCTACCAGGATGGCCTCGATGGTGCCGGACTTGTCTGCCTCGATCTGGTTCATCATCTTCATCGCTTCGACAATGCAGATGACATCGCCCACCTTGACGGTCTGGCCCACTTCAGCAAAGGCGGGGGAGGTGGGTGAGGGGGCACGGTAGAAGGTGCCCACCATGGGCGACTTGATCGTGTGACCCTGCACCGCGGGCGCCGCTTCCGCGGGGGCGGCGGGTTCTGCTGCAGGTGCCGGGGCTGCGGCCACCGGTGCGGGTGCCGGAGCGGCGTAAACAGGGGCCTGCGCGGCGGCGAACAGGTTCTGGCCGCTGTTGCGGCTGATGCGCACGGACTCCTCGCCTTCCTTGATCTCGATTTCATCGATGTTGGATTCTTCCAGCAGTTCGATGAGCTTTTTTACCTTGCGAATGTCCATGTCGTTGTCTCCCGTCTGATTATTCGGTTTGTTCGAGGTGGCGCAAGGCGGCCTGCAATCCCAGTTCATAGCCTTGCGGTCCAAGTCCGCAAATCACACCCAGTGCGATATCGGAAAAGTAGGAATGCTGGCGAAACGCTTCTCGCGCATGCACGTTGGAAAGATGGATTTCAATAAAGGGTATCTGTACCGCCGCGAGAGCATCGCGCAGGGCGACGCTGGTATGGGTGAAGGCAGCGGGATTGATGAGGATAAAATTTACCCCCTCGTGGCGGGCATCCTGTACCCGCTCGACCAGTTCGTACTCGGCATTGCTTTGCACGTGCAGCAGGTGATGGCCCCGGTCTCGCGCCTGTTGCTCGAGCTGCTGGTTGATGTCAGTGAGGGTGGCGTGCCCATAGATGTCCGGTTCGCGTTCTCCCAACAGGTTCAGGTTGGGGCCGTGCAGCACGAGAATGGTCGCCATGTCGAGTTGCTCCAGAAGGGCAGGCACAGTTTGACAAAGTGTGGCCCAATTATGGTGCACTGTCTATGGTAAATGGTAATTTTTCGAATTTTGACGACAGTTCGCCGCTTTATTCCAGAAGTTAGCCAGTTTTATCCATTTGTCGGTATCTACGGGAGAGTACAGTGGCGTATCGAAGAAGATGCCAAATAAAACGCTTATTTGTCGCTATTGTGCGGTCAAAGTGTGGGCAACTTCCGTCTTTTTGACCGAAACAGCCTGTAACGCCTCCAGCACTGCGGCGTCGGTGAGAATTTGCGGCAATATTATCGGTGCCAGCGTCGGATCCGCCGGGTACATCAGGTAAAGCGGTATCCCTGTGCGGCCATGTGCGCTGATAAAGCGGGCGATGTCAGCATCATAGTTGGTCCAGTCGGCGACCATGTAGGTGACCCCGTGTTCGGCAAAGGCCGCCTGCATGGTGTCGGTGAGCAGCACGGCGCGCTCATTGGCAATGCAGGTGATACACCAGTCCGCCGTGACGTCCACAAACACCGGCTTGCCGGCAGCGCGCAGTTCCGCCAGCGCGGGTTCGGACCAGGCGACGCGACCTTCGGCCAACAGGCTGTTGCGGCTGCCACTCTCGTCAAGGCCCCGCCAGCCGCCGAGGGAGATAGCCGCCAGCGCAAAAGCGACGGCCAGCGCGCGCCGCCAGCCGCCGAAGCGCCACAGCCACAGTGCCATCGCCAGGGCCAATGCGCCGGTGAGTACGGCGGCCATGGTGTTGACCCCAGTCTGTCGGCCCACTACCCACAACAGCCAGATCGCTGCAGCATAGAGCGGGAAGGCGAGAAATTGCTTCAGCGTGTCCATCCACGGGCCCGGCCGCGGCATGAGCTTGCGGGCGCCGCCGCTGTAACTGAACACCAGCAGCGGGGCCGCCATGCCCAGGCCGAGCGCGGCGAATACGAGCAGCCCGGTCAGCGGCGGCTGGGTCACTGCAAAGCCCAGCGCGGTGCCCATGAAGGGGGCCGTACAGGGACTCGCCACAACCACTGCCAGCACCCCGGTAAAGAAGCTCCCGGGCAGGCCCTGCTTGCTGGCCAGCTGGTTCCCGGTGTTCATCAGGCTGCCACCCAGTTGCAGCAGTCCGGATAGCGACAAGCCCATGACCAGGAACAGGTAGGTCAGCGCGATGACGAAGCCCGGGCTCTGCAGCTGGAAGCCCCAGCCCACTGCGCGGCCGGCCTGTTGCAGGCCGATCAACAGCGCGGCCACGGCGACGAAGCTCACCACGACGCCGGCGGTATAGACCCAGCTGTGCAGGTGGCGATCGTGCTCATTGCTATTGGCGAAACTCAGTACCTTGAGCGAGAGGATGGGAAATACACAGGGCATCAGGTTGAGAATCGCACCGCCCAGGAACGCCAGCAGCAGCATATAGGGCAGTGTGCCCGGAGCTCCGGTGCCGGCGCTGGAACCCACATCCTGCGCGCTCCGTGCGGGTCGTTCGAGCTCCTGTGCCGTGGCGGCTACGGTATCCAGTGAAAAATACTGGGTGCGCGGTGGGTAGCACAATCCCGCGTCGGCGCAGCCCTGCGAGGTGACTGCCAGTGTGCCGCCGGTCGGTATGGCGGTTTCGGTTTCGAGCACCAGGTCGGCCTGCTGGTAGTACACGCGCACCTCGCCGAAGTATTCATCGGTGCGTTCCAGTGCCGGGGGGAAAGTCGGGGTGAGGGCGATGGCGCCGCCATCAAGCTTGAATTTAAAGGCGTGCTGGTAAAGGTAGTATGCGTCGGCAATCTGCCAGTAAAGGCGGATGCGCTTGTCGCCCAGTATCTCCACTTCCAGACGATAGGCCTCTTCCACCGGCAGGAAATCCGGCGTGGAGGCGGCACCGAAGTTCACTGTCGCCTGTGAGCCCAGGCCCTGGGCAAAAGCGAGTGACGCGCTAAATAAGAGCAGCGCTGAAAGTAGTCCGCGCATGGTTATCCTTGCTGGCTGTCCGTAATGGGTGCGAAGTGTAACAGCCAGTTGCAACCGGCCCAATCCACTGCCCCATGTGGTATGGGGGTGCTATAGTGTACGACGCTGAAAAACGCTGTAAGTTTCCACCTGGAGTAAAATGTGTTGCCAAGTCGTACCCTGCTTTGCGCAGCCTTGATGCTGCTCACCACGCCCGCTTTGGCGGAGCTACACCTGTCCTCGGCGTGGATCCGCGCCCTGCCACCGACGCAGCCGGTCACAGCGGCCTATGCAGAGGTGATGAACCACAGTGATACTGCCGCAACCATAAGCGGAGCCCGGGTGGATGGCGCTGGCAGGGTGGAAATTCACACTACCCTTGAGCAGGACGGCCTGATGCGGATGCAGCGGCTTGATGAGCTGGTCGTGCCTCCCGGGGAGACCGTATCCCTGGCCCCCGGCGGTGCGCACCTTATGCTGTTTGATCTGCAAGCCATGCCCAAAGAGGGGGAGAGCCGCCAGCTGTGTTTGCTGCTCGCTTCGGGAGAAGAGAGCTGCGTGGCCGCTGAAGTGCGCAAGGATGCCGCCGCGAGCGGCCATGAACATCATCAACATCACTAACAAGGCAGTAGGCATATGAACGCAGTGAAACAAACCCTGGCCGATTGGCGCGATAGCCTGGTCGACCTCGTTCCGGACGCCCGCCCCGTGCGCTGGGTATTGCTTGCGCTGGTGGCGTACCTGCTGGTCGCACTGGTGCTCGGTATGTACTGGAGCCTGTCACCGGAGCATTTCGACCCCAGGGAGAAGGCTGCAGAGTACGCAGTGGCTGATGGCGGGCAGGTCGTGACCGGGTCGGTCACCACCGCAGCGCTGATGGGCGTGATGGAAACCCTGCTGGAAAAGCCCGGTGGCTACCTGCACAACGATCGCTTCCCCCCGGGCATCTGGCTCGACAACATGCCCAGCTGGGAGTACGGGGCGCTCATCCAGGTCCGCGACCTGTCGCGTTCCATGCGTGAGGTGTTCAGCCGCTCGCAGTCACAGTCGACAGAGGATGAAGACCTGGCGATGGCCGAACCGCGTTATCACTTTGATTCCGACAGCTGGGTATTGCCGTCTTCGGAGTCGGAGTACAGGCAGGCAAACGCCTACACGCGCGGCTACTTCCGCCGGCTGTCGGATGCCAACGACTCGCAGGCGCAGTTCTATGCCCGTGCCGACAACCTGCGTTACTGGCTGTCGACGGTTAACACCCGGCTGGGCTCGCTGTCACAGCGCCTCAGCGCCAGCGTCGGTCAGCGGCGCCTGAATACAGACCTGGCGGGTGACGTGGGTGCCAGCCAGTCGACGCAGGCGCCCCAGGAACTGCTGGTGAAAACTCCGTGGCTGGAAATCGACGATGTCTTCTACGAGGCACGTGGCACTACCTGGGCACTGATTCATTTCCTCAAGGCGGTGCAGGTCGACTTTGCCGAGGTGCTGCAGAACAAGAACGCTATGGTGAGCCTGCAGCAGATTATCCGCGAGCTGGAGGCGTCACAGGAAACCGTCTGGAGCCCGTTTATTCTCAACGGTACCGGATTCGGCTTGGTGGCCAACCACTCGCTGGTGATGGCGTCCTATATCAGCCGGGCCAACGCGGCCATTATCGACCTGCGGGACCTGCTATTGCAGGGCTAGGGGTGCCGGGCGGTGGAGGCTAGTCTTCCAGGTAGCGCAGGCGGGTGCCGGTGTCCAGGGACAGCCGGATTTCCTCCGGGGGCAGTTCCTTGGGGAAATAGGTGCCCGAGAGCTTGGCGTCGAGCAGGCTGGCGCCCTCGAGATTGGTATTGCGGAAATCGATACCGCTCAGGTCGGCATTGCGGAAGTACGAGTCACTGAAGTCCAGGCCGTCGGCGTTCATGTTGCGCAGATCACGTCCGCGATAATCACCGCTCTTCAACTCGCTGGTATCCAGTTGGTCACGCTGTTCGTTGAAGCTCTTGATGTCCTCATTGCGCAGCAACTGGTAAAGGGGGTCTGGCTTGATGACGGGCTTGTTCATGACGCTACCTTTAAAATAATGCCCTAGCTTAAGCTGCGGCGGTGGGCGATGACAAGAGAACAGGTTTGAGTACACAGACTCTAAACGGCTTCCTGCTGACACGGAACTGGCGCGATGGCGCCGGAGGAGTGGAGCTGGAGTTCTGGTTTGCCAGCGACGAGGGAGCGATCTGTGTACAGGTGCTGGGAGAGCACAGTGTGTTTTTCGTGGCCTCGAACCAGCGCGAGAAGTTGCGACAGCTGATAGCGGATGAAACCGGGATTGACGTCCGGCCGCTGGCCTTGCGCGACTTTTCCATGACCGCAGTAGACGGTGTTTATTGTCGCAGCTACAGGCAGTCGCGCGCGCTGGCGGAGCGGTTGCGTGCCGAGGGCCTGGAGCCACTGGAAGCGGACATCAACCCTGCAGATCGCTACCTGATGGAGCGGTTTATCGCCGGAGGTGCGGAAATCCACGGGCAGTTCACGCGGCGCGGCAAGCACCTGCGCGCGCTCAACCCGTCGCTGCGCAGTGCAGACTACAGGCCCGGTCTCAGGCTGGTCTCGTTTGACATTGAGACGGCAATGCAGGGCGTGCAACTGTACTCGATCGCCGCGCACGGAGTGGCTCCCGGGGTGACCGAGCAGCGCGTATTCATGCTGGGCGAGGGTACCGGGCAGGACTATGTGCACAGTTGTGCCAGCCAGGAGGCGGTGTTGCAGGCCTTCATAGACTGGCTGCAGGCCTTTGACCCGGATGTGCTGATCGGCTGGAATGTGATCAATTTCGACTGCTGGTACCTGCAGCGTGTAGCTGATGCCGCGGGCCGCCGCCTGTTACTGGGCAGGGACAGCCGCGCCGCGCGCTGGCGCAACGTGGATAGCGAGGGCGAGCGCAGGAGTATCCACTGTCCCGGCCGCGTGGTGCTCGATGGCATCGACATGTTGCGTGCGGCCTTCTACAACTTCGAGAGTTTTGCCCTGGACCATGTGGCCCATGAGCTGCTTGGTGAGGGTAAGCTCATCCACGGCAGCGACAGGGGCGAGGAGATTGGCCGCCTGTTCCGGGAGGACAAGGCTGCTCTTGCAGCCTATAACCTGCAGGATTGTGAGCTGGTCACGCGGATATTTGACGCCACTTCGATGCTGGATTTCGCCATCGCGCGCAGCGTCATCACCGGCCTGAACATGGACCGTATGGGTGGATCGGTTGCCTCCTTTGATAATCTCTATCTGCCGCGCCTGCACCGTGCGGGCTACGTGGCGCCCAACGCCAGTGTCGAGCATATCGCCAGTCCCGGAGGCTGGGTGCTGGACTCCATTCCGGGGCTGTACAACCACGTCTTGGTGCTCGATTTCAAAAGCCTGTATCCCAGCATTATTCGCAGCTTTGCTATCGACCCCCTGGGCCTGGCGCTCGGTGTTTGCGGTGAGTTGGCCGAGGCAGATACCGTCCCGGGATTTCTCGACGCGCGCTTTGCGCGTGAGGGGCACATCCTGCCGCAGTTGATCCAGCAACTCTGGGCCCAGCGCGACGCCGCGCGCAAGGCGGGTGATGCGCCCCTGTCGCAGGCCATCAAGATCATCATGAACTCTTTCTACGGTGTGCTGGGTACCCCCGGTTGCCGCTTTTTTGATGCCCGCCTGGCCAGTTCCATCACCCGCCGCGGTCACCAGATTCTCAAGCGCACGCGCGACCATATCGAGCAGTCCGGGCACCGCGTCATCTACGGTGACACCGACTCGGTGTTCGTATGGATTCAGGACGCCGCCAGTGACGCCGAGGCCGAAGCAGCGGGTATGGCGCTGCAGGCCAGCCTCAATACCTGGTGGCGGCAGCAGCTGGCCGATGAATTCGGCGTGGACAGTGCGCTGGAGCTGGAATTTGAAACCCATTACAAGCGTTTCCTGATGCCCACCATCCGCGGCTCCGACAAGGGCAGCAAGAAGCGTTACGCGGGCCTGGTAGGCACAGAGGACGGCGACAGGCTGGTGTTCAAGGGCTTGGAAAGCGTGCGCACTGACTGGACGCGACTGGCGCGGACATTCCAGGAGGAGTTGTATGCTCGCGTGTTTGCGGACCGGCCCTACGCAGAGTTCATCTGCGAGACCAACCGACAACTGCTGGCGGGCGAGAGGGACGATCAGCTGGTTTATCGCAAGCGCCTGCGGCGCAAGCTGGACGAATACCAGCGCAACCTGCCGCCACACGTACAGGCCGCACGCCTGTATGAGTCCCGTGGGCTGGCGCCACCGTCGCGTGGGGACTGGGTGGAATACGTGATGACCAGCGCTGGCGCGGAGCCCGCCGCCGCGTACCTCGCGCCCCTGGACTACGAGCACTACTCGGAGCGCCAGTTGCAGCCTGTTGCCGATGGTATCCTGGGTCTGTTGGGCAGCAGCTTTCGCAGCCTCGTTGACCAGCAGATCGACCTGTTTTAATGCCTGCGTGCAGTCCGCACGCCTGCCGCAATCAGTCGCCGAAAAATTCTGCGCGCAGGGCCGGGTAGTCGGCCGCGGGCAGGCGCGGGCCGTAATTGGCCACTACCTTGCCCGCAGCCAGGCTGGCGAAACGCCCGGCAGTGGGGAAGTCTTCCCCGCGGGAGATAGCGTAGAGAAATGCCCCGGCAAACATGTCGCCGGCGCCATTGCTGTCCACGGCGTGCACGCGGTGCGGCGGTATTTCGGCGGTTTGCTCGCCGTCCCAGGTGATCGCGCCATTGCCGCCGCGAGTAATCACAAAGGTGTCAGCGGTTTGTTTCATGCGCTCGATGGCCACGGCGAGGTCGTCGGTGTCGCACCACCCCAGCGCCTCGGACTCATTGCAAAACACCAGGTTGACGCGCTCGCCGATCATCTCCTGTAAACCGTCGCGAAAAAATTCCACCATTCCGGGATCAGACAGGCTGATGGAGGTTTTCACCCCGGCTGCCTCGGCGATTTCCCGCGCCCGCACCGCTGCTTCACGCCCCGTGGGCGATGTCACTAGGTAGCCCTCCAGGTACAGGTACTCCGACGCCTGGATCGCCTCGGGCACCAGTTGCTCGACAGACAGGGTTTCGCTGATGGCGAGGTTCGTGTTCATGCTGCGCTCGGCATCGGGTGAAACCAGCACCAGGCATTTGCCGGTGGTGCCATTCTCCCGGGTGCCGTTGAGGCAGTGATCAACGCCGGCGGCTTCCAGGTCGGCCAGGTAGATGTCGCCATCGTCATCGTTGGCGACCTTGCAGGACATGAAGGTGCGGCCACCAAACTGCGCGGTGGCGATCATGGAGTTCCCGGCACTGCCGCCGCTGGCATGGTTGGCCTTGACCAGGTGCCCTTCGAGGTGACCCAGCAGTTCGGCCTGTCGCTCGGCATCGACCAGGGTCATCATGCCTTTCTCCACCTGCATTTGTTTCAGTTCTAGGTCATCCACCTTGATTTCGGTATCGACCAGGGCTGCGCCAATGCCGTATGCCACGTACTTCTTCATGCCTGGGTTCTCTTGATAAGTCAGCGCGTATTATCCCGATTCAGGCGCAGGTTTAAAGGGAATTGCCAAACAGAATGGGCACAGCTGGCTGCGATGTTCTGCCCCGGACCGCGCGGGCGAGAGCAGGCCAGCCCGGGTGACGGACTGGCCGGAGTGTTGCGGAGCACGGGGCTGTCCCGCTGGTTTTTGCGTTCCTGGCCTGAAACAGCCGACCGCCCCGCCCAAAGTACGGTAAACTCGCCCACCATGAAAAAGACCCGCACCCTGCTATTCAAGCTGTTTATCGTTTTCCTGGTTCTTGGCGCCGGCTATCTCATTTATCTTGATGCCCGCATTACCAGTACCTTTACCGACAAGATGTGGGAGCTGCCCGCCAAGGTTTATGCTCGCCCGCTGGAGTTGTTTGCCGGCGCTGACATCAAGCCCGATGACCTGGCATATGAACTGGAGGTGCTGGGTTATCGCAAGGTGGCGCATACCCGCAAACCCGGCCAGGTAGCGCGCAATCGCAGTCGCTTCGAGATCTATACCCGGGGATTCGGCTTCCCGGGCGAGCGCGAGCCGGCGCGGCGTGTGCTGGTTGAGCTGGGTCCGACGAAGGTGCAGTCCATAACCGAGGAGGGCCGTGCCGTTGACCTCATGCGGCTGGACCCTGCCCAGATCGGTGGTATTTACCCGACTCACGGAGAAGACCGTGTGCTGGTGCGGCTTGATGCCGTGCCCGAGACATTGCGCCAGGGCTTGCTGGCGGTGGAAGACCAGCGCTTTTACCAGCACTGGGGGTTCTCGATCACCGGCATCGCGCGTGCTGCCTACAGCAACATGGTCTCCGGGCGCGTGGTCGCAGGGGGCAGCACCATTACCCAGCAGCTGGTGAAAAACTACTACCTGTCACCAGAGCGAACCATCCTGCGCAAGGTCAACGAGCTGTTGATGGCGGTGCTGCTGGAACTGCATTACGACAAGGACCAGATTCTCGAAAGCTATATCAACGAGGTCTACCTCGGCCAGGAGGGGCGGCGCGCCATACATGGATTTGCCCTGGCTGCGCGGCACTATTTTGACACCCCGCTGGAACAGCTCGGCCTGCACCAGCAGGCCCTGCTCGTGGGCATGATCAAGGGGCCATCGTTATACAACCCACGGCGCAATCCCGAGCGGGCAACGCAGCGCCGCAACGTGGTCCTGGACGTGATGGTGGCCGAGGGCGTGATCTCAGAGGAACACGCGATGGTCGCCAAGGCCATGCCATTGGACCTGAACCGGGCGCCGAGTATTCGCGACACCTTTCCCGCCTACCTTGACCTGGTTCGTCGCCAGTTGCGCATTGAGTATCGCGACGAGCAGCTGACCCAGGAAGGGCTGCGCATATTCACCGCGTTCGACCCGTTGCTGCAGCGCCAGCTGGAGCGCAGTACGCAGGCGGTGATGTCGCAGTTGGACAAGAGTGGCGAGCTGGAGACGGCATCCATAGTGACCCGGCTGGACAGCGGCGAGGTGGCAGCACTGGTCGGCGGACGGCGCTTCAGTTATGCGGGGTTCAACCGGGCGCTGGACGCGCGGCGCCCCGCCGGATCATTGCTCAAGCCAGCGGTCTACCTCGCCGCCCTGGAGCAGTCGGACAAGTATACGCTGGCCAGTGTACTGTCAGATACGGCCTTCACTGTGCCCCGGCCACAGGGTGAACCCTGGCAGCCGCGCAACTTCGATCGCATGGAGCACGGTGACGTGCTGCTTTACCAGGCGCTGGCGCACTCCTACAACCTGGCGACCGCCAGGCTGGGCATGGACCTGGGGATTGATAGCGTAGCGGATATGCTGCGCCGCCTGGGTATCGAACACGCGGTGCCAGAGGTGCCGGCGCTGACGCTCGGGGCAGGCGAATATTCACCCCTGGATATGGCGGTGCTGTACCAGACCATCGCTGCCGGTGGCTTCCGCTCGCCGCTGCGCAGTATTCGCGATGTGGTGGACGCCAGGGGCGTACCCGAGAAACGCTATGAGCTGCTTTACGACCGGCAGGTCAGCCTGCAGGCGACCTACCTGCTGCAATATGCCTTACTGGAAGTCATGCAGAACGGCACCGGCCGCAGTGGCCGCGCGGCGCTGCCGGAGTGGATGACGGCGGCGGGCAAATCCGGCACCACCAATGACGGGCGCGATTCCTGGTTTGCGGGTTTTTCCGGCGACCTGATGGCGGTTACCTGGATGGGTCGCGACGACAACGGTGGCACCGGCCTCACCGGAAGTACCGGCGCTCTCAAACTGTGGTCACATTTCATGGCCAGGTCGAGTAAGCGAGGCCTGAACTACAACATGCCGGAAGGCATAGAGGTTGCGACTGTGGATTCCAGCAATGGTTACCGCACCGGAACGGGATGCCCCAACGCGCGCAGCGTGCCGTTCGTGGCCGGCACCGAGCCGCGCCGCAAGACCAACTGCTCGGCCAAGAAAAGTGGTATACGCGACTGGTTCCAGTCCCTGTTTGGCGACTAGGTGCTGGCGATGGCGGCCTGCGTCAATGCGTGCCGCCGGTCGTTGTTGTGTGATCCGGCACCGGGCCCATGTCCGGCGCTGGGGTTCGGTACCCGTTCGCGCCATTTTGTAAATTGCCAGCCATGACCTAGAAAACGTAGTCGCCCACGAGCTCGATAAGGCGGTCCGCCCAGGCTTGCGGGAACGGTTCTGTGAGCTCCGTGCTGTGAGCGAAATCCGGCAGGAACAGTTCATCCAGGAGTTCCTGTACAGCAGCCGGTTCCGAGGTGGCCAGGTTGATCTCGCGGTTGATCTTCAGGCTCAGTCGGTCGAAGTTGGCGCTGCCGACGCATGCCCAGCCGTCATAGATCGCTGCCTTGGCATGAGTGAACCCGGGGTAGATATAGACCCGGATGCCATGGGCCAGCATCAGGTTGGCTGCTGTGGCGATATTGCGAGTGATCAGGCCGCGGTCCGTCTCCAGCGGGATGATCACGCGCACATCCACCCCCCTGCGTCGCGCTGCGATCAGTTCCCCCAATAACCGGTCATCGGTGAAATAGGCGTTTTCGATGTAAATGTAATCCCTGGCGCGGCGCATCGCTTCTCGCTGCAGGCTGAATATCTCCTGCTGACCGGGGCGGGTGTGAACCAGGCGCAGTGGATAACCGTTTTCCCATTGGTTGACTGGCACCGGGTCACGACTGAGCATGACGCCGAAGTCGCCGAACCACCCCGCCTGTGCCCAGGCTTCATGAAACTCCTGGTTGAGCTCGTCCACTACAGGCCCGGTGACTTCCATCATCAGGTCGTGCCAGTCGTAGCGGTATTCTCGCCCGATGTTCATGCCGCCGATAAACGCCGTGCGCCGGTCTATGATCATGGATTTTACGTGGTCTCCCATCAGCCAGGTATTCTTCACCGCGCGCACGCTGACTTCCGAGTCTCGCTCCAGGTAGCTGTGTATGGAAATGGGCTCCTGATGGTGCTGCGGCAAACTCTCGGAGCGTTCGCCGCCTGCGAGGATAGTGCCGAGGCCATCGAACAGGACCCGGGTATCGATTCCTGTTAGTGAGCGCTGCTTGAGCAAGTCGGCAATAGCGAGGGCGACGTCGTCGTTATCGAAGATATAGGCCCGAATATCTACCGAAGCCTCAGCAGCAGACACGCTGTCGATAAAGCGGGAGAAGAACTGCTCACCGTCCACCAGGAAATCCACTTTACCTCGGGTGGCGCTGCGCCCCAGTTTCTGGTCCAGGTCCCTTTCCCACTGTTCCAGGTCCATCGGAGGTAGATCTGAGAGGGGCGGGATGATCGTCTCGCTGGGAAGCGCTTGTACGACGGCGCGTCCCGGTTCCACCGCGGTATCGGCCAGTAGTGCCAGCAGTGACTGCGCGGATGTGAAGGGTCGCAGGGGCACGCTGTAGGTATGACTGCCGATAAAGTGCCACAGCGATTGCAGCCAGTGTGCCGCGGGCAGCTCACCCTGCATGGCACGTGGCAGTTCGTCATAGCCGATGAGTATGATCAGCTGTTGCCGGGTGTTGATGTAAACAAATGGAAAGGAGCCTGGATTACGATGGCCGGTGTTGAATAGAACCTCGCCGCCGTCAATGCTTTCACGGCGCAGGTAATCCATGAGTATGGGTTCCCAGCGGCGATAGTAGTCGTCCAGATCAATGCTGGTCGCCACTTCGTACCAAGGCGGTTTGTCGACCAGGCGACTGGCACGAAATCGCCGCTGCCTGTCATAGAACAAGAAATACTTGTCCTGTTCAAAGGTGACGGCCACGCCGGTACCGCTTTCGCGGGGCATAAAACTCTGCAACACGCGATCTCGGAAGCGTATCCAGTCGCTGACGCCGAGAATCGGCACCGGTGTCAGCTGACTGCTTATGCCCTGCCAGTCATCCAGATGGGGGGGCGCGAGTGTGTCCACGCCAGCGGGGTCGTAGACCTCTCCCCGCGCTTTCTGGGCCAGTTGCCGGCCGCGGAGGTCGCCCGAGGTGTAAAAGAAGTCCCCGTTTAGCTGGTAGCGCAGGAAGTAGCGGTCCAGTCCACGATAGGCTTCCATTGCAATCAAGGTGCCTTCGGGTGCAGATGCCTCGCCGATGGAGGAAGGTGGCGACGGTGAACTGCAGGCGCCCAGGCTGCAGCAGGCGACTACATACCAGCACAGGCCGACAACTAAGCGCATGCCCCCTCCTTACTTGGTTTTACCTTATTATCCTGACAGCTATGGCAGAAAAGCGAGCGCTAAGGCCAGAAACCTTGATCTGTGTCGCTATCGACTTTTCGCGGTGATCTGCCCGCTAATGGCCGCAACTGCGTTACACTGCCGGGCCAGATGTCATAGCGGAGTGCCCGGTGGGTTTTTGTAGCTTGAAGTCGCCTGTGTTGGTCGTCGGCCTGGTTATTTTCCTCAGTGCCTGCGGGACCAACCCCTATTCCCTGCCGAAAATAGAGAGCCCGGAACCCGAGTATGAGGAATCGAAGCCGCAACCCGAGGCGCTGCCGAAGCCGCCGGTAGAGACTTCCCGCCCGCAGCCCGTAGGCGCCGCCGCGGGCCTGTTGGCGAAGGCGGACACCGCGCGCGAGCGTGGTGAGTACGATCAGGCCCTGGCCTACCTCGAGCGGGCGCAGCGTATAGACCCGGATAACGCGGAAATATACCTGGGGCTGGCGCAGACCCATGCTGCGGCCGGTAATATGATACAGGCCCGGGCCACTGCCGAGCGCGGTCTGCTCTATTGCAGCGGCGGCAACCAGTGCGATGCGCTGAGGGCCTATACGCGCTAGCGGTTCTCGCACCTCACCACGAATCCGTCGGCGTCGGGTTCAAAACGCAGATGCTGGTTGATGCACGCGGGGACATCCCCCACGCAGTGGCTGACAAATATGACCTGGGTGTCGGAATTCGCGGCGATATGGTCTATGGCGCGCAGCATCAGCCGGCGGTGATAACCGTCCAGCCCCAGGGTTGGTTCGTCCAGCAGCAGTATGGCCGGCGACTTGACCATGGCCCGGACCAGCAGGGCCATGCGCTGCATGCCGAAGGACAGCGCATCGAAAGAGGCGTGGGCAATGTCCAGTATCCCGACCGCGGCAAGCCAGCGTTCTGCGCTGGCGCGTTGTTCGTCCCCCCAGTCGTCGTAAAGGCCCACGCTGTCAAAGTAGCCCGAAATCACCACCTCCAGCACTTTCATGCCGCGTGCAAAATTCAGGTGCAGCTGATTGTCCAGCTGGCCGTATTTCTGCTTTATGTCCCAGATGCTCTCGCCGGAGCCGCGGCGCACCCCGAACAGGTAGATATCCTGCCCGTAGGCCTTGTGGTTGTCTCCTGTGACCAGGCTCAACAGGGTGCTTTTGCCGCAGCCGTTGGGGCCGGAGATATAACAGTGCTGCCCCCTGTCGAAGCGCCAGTGCACATCGCGCAGTACCTGTAACTCGCCGTAGCTGACGTTGACGCCATTGAGTTGCAGTAGGGGTGCGTCCGGCGGGATCTGGTATGGCCTGGGTGCGGGCGCAGGCAGGGTGTCGAGCTGCGCCAGCGGAGGCTGCATGAGTTGCTGCACGTCCGCGCGCGCAAGTATCGAGGTGCGTTCGCCCTGGGCAAGGATATGCCCTGATTGCATCACCATTACATGGCTGACGCCTGCCGGCAGGTCTTCCTGCTGGCGGCAGAGCAGCAACAGGGACAGGTCAGAATGCAGGAGTTCGTCGATAATCAGGGACAGCTCGGCTTGTGATGCGGCATCCAGTCCATCCAGTGGGCTGTCCAGGATCAGCAGGGCGGGCGCAGCCAGTATGGCCCTGACCAGCAGCGTCTTGCGCATCTCGCCGGTGGAAATATAGCGCAGGCCGCGTTGCAGTATATGGCCGATGTTGAGTCGCTCCACCCAGTAGGCAAACTGCGTATCGGGCTTGCGCCCCTGCAGGATCAGCTGCTGTACCAGGGTGCCCGGGTCGGTTGCGTCTGCGCGGGTTTCCGAGTCGTCGAGTTTTTTGTCCCGCTCACACAGGGTACGCGCCTGCTCAAAACAGACATAGGCGACGCCTTGCTCGCGCAACTCCGCAGAGCGTGTGTACACCCCTGAGAAGCGCCTGGCCTCGCCCGAAAGGATCTTCGCCAGGCTGGTTTTGCCGGCGCCGTTTGGGCCCAGGCAGGCCCATTGCTGGCCCCGATTGACCTCCCAGTCCACGTGATGCAGGGCGGGCAGGGCGCGGTATACCAGCTGGACATCCTGCAGGCTCAGTAGATTGCTGTGATTCATGTTGCGAGTTCCAATGCGCTTGTATCGACGGCCGCGGGCTGGCTTAATCCCCTAAATTTCCCTGGATAAGTACTGTTGTCGGTATCGCTGTTACAACTGGTTGAGAATCGTCTGCACGAGTTCAACCCCCGCAAGCCGCTACTGCGACCGCTGATGAAGCGCTCGGCAGTAGCCCTGATCCTGCAGGTCAGGCAGGGTGAGTTGCACATTCTAATGATCAAACGTGCGGAAAGGGAGGGGGATCCATGGTCGGGTCACATGGCTTTTCCCGGCGGGCGCATGGATAAGACCGATGCCCACGGTTATGCGGTAGCCGTGCGCGAGACGGAAGAGGAGGTGGGGCTGGCCCTTGGGCCGGGAGATCGCTGTCTTGGCAGGCTTTCCGATATCAATGCCAGGCCCCGTCGGGGCAGCCTGGGTATGGCGGTCAGTCCCTTTGTGTTCCACCTGGAACGTGAGGTCAGCTTCACCCCGAATTACGAGGTGGCGGAGGTGATCTGGGTACCGCTGGAGTTCCTGCTCAACGCTGATAACAGGGAAGAAATGACCTGGGAGTTCAAGGGGCTGAAAATTCCCATGCCCTGTTACCGCTATCGGGAGCGTTGCATCTGGGGCTTGTCCCTGATGATGCTGGATGAGCTGATGGACCTGATTGAAGGCGGGCGCAATCCACTGCGACCGCGCTGGCGGCGTCGACGTTAGTGCAATACGGTAGGCTGTGGCGACAGCTGTGATGTTCCCAGTTGCTTGGCACGGTACATGGCTCGGTCGGCAATCTCTTCAAGTTCCTGCTGGCTGTCACCGTCCTGGGGGTAGAGAGCGACACCACAGCTGACACCCAGGGTGAACGTCTCGTTGCGCAGTGTCACCGGCTGTTTGATCGCAGCGACAAGTTTTGCCGCGATCATGGGCAGGTCTTCAGTGGAGCGCATGTTCTCCATGATGACGGCGAACTCATCACCGCCGAGCCTGGCAATAAGGTCGGTTTCCCGCACCTGTGAGCGCAGCCGCTCGCCCAGCTTCATCAGCAGGGCATCACCGACGCCGTGCCCGAAGGTGTCGTTGATTTCCTTGAACTCGTCCAGGTCGAATACCAGCAAACCCATAGGCTTCTGCTGTTCCCTTGCTCGCTCCAGTGCAGACGTCATACGCTGCTCGTAGAAGCGCCGGTTGTACAGGCCGGTCAGCTCGTCGTGCGAGGAGAGATATTCCAGCTCCTTGTTCGCGTGCTGCAGCGACTGCCTGAGATACTTGTTCATCTCTGCATATACGATGATCACGCTGACCACGGCCAGTCCCATAGAGGCGTAGGCCAGGGTAATGGCCAGGTTGTAGTTCTGCGGCAGGATAATCTGGGTAAACTGCATGCCCATTCTCTCCAGCCCAACCAGGACCAACCAGATCAGCGCTACCAGCGATGTCCAGAACAGGGTCGCCCAGATACTGCCGACGATGCCGGCCATCACCGGCGCCAGTATCAGCATGGCAAAGGTGGGAGACTTGGTGCCGCCGAAATACAGGCAGGCCACGGTAAAGGCGCTGGTAAACGCCAGCAGGAGAATGTGCATGGCAGCCAGCCGGTTGCGCCAGTAGCGCAGGATCAGCACGGTCGAGAGCACGGCAAAGCCGGTGGTGACGAACAGCGCTGTTGCCGCCGTGCGCCCCTCCGGGGACATATCCAGCACCAGCGGGCTGACAATGGTCAGCGCCAACACGGTGAGCAACCAGAAGAAGCTGGCGATGGCCAGTATGCGCTGGCGGTAGTGCTCCTCGTCCAGCGGGCGCAGCGGGTCGTTTCCGGTGCACAGCCTGATCCAGCCTTCCCGGACGCGCGCGAGGTCTTGCAGTAGTTTTTGCAGTTTCATGCTGTTTATTGTGCCGTAGCCCAGCTGTTTCGATTTTTATACCCCAGCAAGCCTGCAATTTCTTGAAATATCTCTACTTTTTCAAAGTTTTGGCAGTTGGCGCCTACTCCGGGTCGCCGCGCAGGAAGGCGCGTGTATCAAGCTTCAGTTCTCGCAGGGCGGGATCTTCGCGGCTGGCGTGCAGCAGGGCCTCGGCGTCGGTCTTGCCGTGGACGAACGCGGCGACCAGGTCGAGCAGCACCGGTGTCATCTTCGGTTCGCGTTCCCAGCGCGGCGACTGCACCAGCGCGCCGGTGACGTAGTCGCCGGTGACTTGCAGCCAGTAGCCACCGCAGCTGGACAGCTGGTAATCGCCAACGCGCCCGTAGCTGATATTGGGCGTGCCGGGGTTGAACCCCCCGGGTACATCGCGGTCGATGCGCTGCAGCGCCATGAGCCAGGTGGACTCGAGGGGAAAGGTCTCGGTGGGTGGGCGGCAGTAGTCCGCTGTTTGCAGCCAGATACGAATGATGTCGACGGTGGCGGGGCCGCGCAGCTTGCGATCGATGCGCAGGTCAATGGAGTTGCCCTTGGTGGCCACCACGGTACCGCTGGCAACCAGGTCTGCCTTGTCCTGCACCTCAGCGAAAGATCCCTGCCACAAGCACTGGCATTCTGCCTGTGCCCCGGTGGCGACGAACAGTGTGAGCAAGAGTAGCAGTGGTGGCCACATGTTGTTATTGCAGTGCTTTGGCTGCCTCGATGGCGAAGTAGGTAAGAATGCCATCGCATCCGGCGCGCTTGAAGGCCATGAGCGACTCCAGCATTACCGGCTCCCGCTGCAGCCAGCCGCGTTCAAAGGCGGCCTGGTGCATGGCGTACTCGCCGCTGACCTGGTAGGCAAAGGTAGGTGCCTTGAGCTCATCCTTGATGCGCCTGGCGATATCGAGATAGGGCATACCGGGTTTGACCATGATCATGTCGGCGCCCTCGCCGAGGTCCAGTGCACACTCGTGCAGCGCCTCGTCGCTGTTGGCCGGATCCATCTGGTAGCTGAACTTGTTGCCGCCCTTGATGTTGCCGGCGCTGCCCACGGCGTCGCGGAACGGACCGTAGTAGCTGGAGGCGTACTTGGCGGCATAGGACATGATCAGGGTGTTCACAAACGCAGCGCTCTCCAGGACTTGCCTGATCGCGCCTATGCGTCCGTCCATCATGTCCGACGGGGCTACCACATCCGCGCCGGCCTCGGCGTGGGAAACAGCCTGCTTTACCAGCACCTCGGTGGTGATATCGTTGAGCACGTAGCCCTGTTCATCAATGATCCCGTCCTGGCCATGTGTGGTGAACGGGTCCAGCGCCACGTCGGTGATGATGCCAAGCTCGGGCACAGCGTCTTTCAGCGCCCTGACTGAGCGCTGCACCAGGCCGTCCGGGTTGTGTGCTTCCTCTGCCATGAGGCTTTTCTTCTCTGCGGCGACTACCGGGAACAGGGCGATGGCGGGGATGCCCAGTGCGGTAATCTCTCGGGCCTGCTGTACCAGCAGATCGATGCTGAGTCGTTCGATACCCGGCATGGAGGGCACGGCTTCACGCTGGCCGCTCCCTTCCAGCACGAACACCGGGTAGATCAGGTCTGCGGGGGTGAGCAGGTTCTCGCTGACCAGTTGCCGTGAGAACGACCGGGCGCGCAAGCGCCGCATGCGAGTGGCCGGGAAAGGGCCCCGGTGGGAGCTGAACGTCATGCTTGTCTCCTTAACCCGCCAGTGCGGCAAACGCAGAGCGAGCCGCCTCCACGGTGGTTTCTATTTCAGTCTCGCCATGGGTGCTGGACAGGAAGCCGGCTTCGTAGGATGCGGGGGCAAGGTAAATTCCCGCGTCCAGCATCAGGTGGAAGAAGCGGTTGAAGCGCTCGGTGTCACAGGCCATGACCTGTTCATAATTCTGGATGTTCCCGGCCTCGGTGAAGAAACCACCAAACATGGTGCCCGCGCAGTTGGTGGTGAACGGGATGCCGGCATCGCGCGCGGCCTGTTCCATGCCGCGGCACAGGTCCTCGGTGCGCTGGAACAGGGGCTGGTAAAAACCGTCCGCTGAAATCACGTCCAGCGTCGCCAGGCCGGCTGCCATGGCGATGGGGTTACCCGACAGCGTACCCGCCTGGTAGACCGGCCCCAGCGGCGCGATCTGCTCCATGATCTCGCGCTTGCCGCCAAAGGCGCCCACCGGCATACCGCCGCCGATGACCTTGCCCAGTGTGGTGAGATCGGCATCAATGCCGTAGAAGCCCTGTGCGCCCTGCAGCCCGAAGCGGAACCCGGTCATGACCTCATCGAGTATCAATACCGCGCCGCTGCTGCTGCACACTTCCCGCAGTGTCTCCAGGAAGCCGGGAGCCGGGGGAATGCAGTTCATATTGCCGGCCACCGGCTCTACGATAACGCAGGCTATCTGGTCACCGTGCTCCGCAAACGCTTTGCGCACGCCTTCGGGATCGTTGTAGGTCAGTGTCATGGTGTGATCGGCAAGGGCAGCGGGCACGCCGGGCGAGCTGGGCACGCCCAGCGTGAGAGCACCGGAGCCGGCCTTCACCAATAGGGAATCGGAGTGGCCGTGGTAGCAGCCCTCAAACTTTACGATGGTGTCGCGCCCGGTATAGCCACGGGCCAGACGGATGGCGCTCATGGTGGCCTCGGTGCCGGAATTCACCATGCGCACCATGTCCATGCCCGGCATGATCTCGCAGATGCGGTCGGCAAGCTGGATTTCCAGTTCCGTCGGGGCGCCGAAGCTGAGACCTTTCTCACTCTGGCGGATCACCGCTTCGCGTACTGCCGGGTGGTTGTGCCCCATCAACATGGGTCCCCAGGACAGTACGTAATCGATGTAGCGCTTGCCCTCACTGTCATAGACATAGGGGCCCTCGCTGCGCTCGATGAAAATTGGTGTGCCACCCACTGCCTTGAAGGCGCGGACTGGCGAATTTACGCCTCCGGGGATGTGTTGACGGGCGCGTTCAAAAAGTTCCTGCGAGCTGCTCATAGGGTCTCTACTTTTAGGGTTGCTGATCGGTCCCGGCATTCACTGCCGGGGGCGGAATTATCGGCTCTGGCCTGGAGAATATCCAGCGCCCTCAGAATGGTTTGACCACCACCAGTATCACCATGGCAAAGAGAAACAGCACTGGCACCTCGTTGAAAAAGCGGTAGAAAACGTGGCTGTGGTCGTCGCGGTGCTCGTTGATGATCCTGACGTAGCGGCCGCACTGTATGTGGTATACGACGAGAAACGCCATTGCGGTCATTTTCAGCCAGAACCAGGGTGCCTGCAGGTAGTAGTCCGGGTTCATGCTGAACAGGCCCACGCCAAGGGCAGCGAGAATGTACATGAATGGTGTGACGAAGCGATACAGTTTGCGGGCCATCAGGGCGAGGGTCCTGCGGGTCTCCGGATCATCAGTGGCGGCGTAGTAAACGAAAATCCGTGGCAGGTAAAACAGGCCTGCAAACCAGCACACGACAAAAATGATATGCAGTGCTTTCATCCACAGCATTGGGCAGTTCCTCGAATCACAATCGGGCAAGGGTGAATTTTTCAATACTCTCACGGGTGACCACGCCATGGAGTATGGGTTTGCTGGCAGTTCGGCTGCGGCCAAAGACGCAGGCGGCCTCGACAGTCTGCTTGCTGATGCTGTCCCAGGCCTGCCGCAGGTTGGCCTGCATAGGTACATTGGTCATGGTCCAGCGGCGGATATCCGCGTCGGTGATATCGACCTGCTCCGCGTCCTGCTGCTGCAGCCAGGCCAGCAGCGCGCTGCCCTCGATGAGATAGAGGTCTTCGCCTTCACGGGTAACCAGGCACCAGGTCGGGCTGGACTCGAGCAATAGCACCCGGTCCTCTTCGCTCAGCTGGCTGGGCACACGCACTACGCGGGTGTCCATGATCGATCCCACATGGGTCCGGTGCAGCAGCTGGTTGAGAGGGTCATCCGGCACCACTCGCTGCAGCTGGCGCAGGATGGCCTGGTGCAGTGCGCGCTGGCGAAACAGGCCGGCGCTGGTCAGGTTCGCGGCCACGATCGCCAGCATTGCCGGCATGCCGATTTCGATACTGTGGGTCAGCTCGATAACGGCGAGCAGTGCGGCCAGCGGGGCGCTCATCACCGCGCCCATGGCCGCGCCCATGCCGATGAGAATATAGAGCATGGGGTGAGAGGCCAACTCCGGCATGAACTGCTGGCCGAGGTGGCCCAGGGCACCGCCAAGGCAGGCACCGATGAGCAGGTTGGGGCCGATGATGCCCACCGGCATGCCCACACCGGCACTGATGGCCGTTGCCACTATTTTCGCTGCCGCGATAAGCAGCAACAGCGCCACCGCTACCTGCCCCTGCAGGGCGAGATTGAGGGTGTCGTAACCGATGCCCATGATTTGCGGCACGCCCATGGCCAGCAGGCCGGTAATCACGCCCACGACGGTGAAACGAAGCGTCACATCGATGTTGGCAAAGCGGGCGGTGAACCTGGCGATGTGGATGAACGCGACCACAGCGAGCCCGCAGACAAAGCCGAGGAATACGATGTAGGGAATCTCGGCCAGGGACACCAGCTGCAGCTCCGGCAGCACGAAGGCCGCGCCGCCACCGGCAAAGGTACGGCTGACTGCAGATGCCGACACGGCCGCCAGCATAACCGGGATGAAGCCGGCAACGGTGTACTCGGCAACGATAACCTCCATGGCGAAAATAACGCCTGCCAGCGGCGTGTTGAATGCGGCGGCGATGCCGCCCGCCGTGCCGCAGGCGATCAATACCCTGAGGCTGTTGTTGGGCAGCACCAGTCGCTGGCCGATCAGGCTGTTCACTGCTGACCCAAGATGCACACCGGGCCCCTCGCGTCCGCCCGACAGGCCGCTGCCTAGGGCGAAAGCGCCACCGAAAAACTGTACCAGTGCGTTGCGCACTGGCAGTGCGCCGTAGTGTGAGTGCATGCGGCTGAGAACATGTACGATCCCGGTCTCCCTGTCTTCAGGGCGCAGCAGGCGATAGACGACACCGAGCGCCAGGGCCGCCAGCGCGGGCAGCAGGAAACGCAATTCAAGCGGCAGGGATTCGAAGTCTTCGCCGTCATTGCCCACCGCCCAGAGTGTGGCGACCAGCACAATGGCTTTTTCGAAGGCGAGGATCACCAGCCCCGACGCGACGCCGCCCAGTACACCCAGTAGTGAGTACGCCAACAGCGAATCGTAGTTGGTCAGCAGCTGACGATAGTTGTCGATATGTTTGCGCACGCGCTTCGCCGGTCCGGCCCAAAAATCCAATATTACCAGTTAAATAGCTCAATAATGCTTTTATACTACGCCGTTCAGTGTCCGTTGCAGTCGACGGGCCGAGACAGAACGGGATGAGAGATGATCAAGGTTGGCATAGTCGGTGGTACCGGATACACCGGGGTCGAGTTATTGCGCCTGTTGGCGCTGCATGACGAGGCGGAGGTGGCGGCGATCACCTCGCGCGCAGAGAGCGGGCGCCGCGTGGATGACCTGTACCCCAACTTGCGCGGTTACTATGACCTGGTCTTTTCCGAGCCCGACGTCGCCGCGCTGGCGGCCTGCGACATCGTGTTTTTCGCCACCCCGCACAACGTGGCAATGAACCTGGTGCCCGAATTGCTGCAGGCCGGGGCGCGGGTTATCGACCTGTCCGCCGATTACAGGATTCGCGACGCCGAGCTGTGGTCTCGCTGGTACGGTGAGCCCCACGCCAGCCCGGAATTACTGCCACAGGCCGTCTACGGGCTGCCCGAGCTCAATCGTGAGCAGATAGCCGGTGCGGCACTGGTCGCGTGTCCGGGTTGTTATCCCACCTCAGTGCAGCTGGGGTTGATACCGCTGCTGGCCCGGGGTCTCGTCGATACGCAGTCGCTAATAGCTAGTTCTGCTTCAGGCGTCAGTGGTGCCGGTCGCCAGGCCAAGGTGGATAACCTGCTCTCCGAAGTTGCGGACAGTTTCAAGGCCTATGGTGTCACCGGCCACCGCCATTTGCCGGAAATAGAGCAGGGCCTCGCCGATGTGGCGGGCGGCCCGGTGCAACTGACCTTCGTGCCGCACCTGTTGCCGATGATACGCGGTATTCACTCCACACTGTTTGCGCGGCTGGTGGATAATACCGTTGACCTCCAGGCACTGTATGAAGAGACGTATGGGCAGGAACCGTTCGTGGATGTGTTGCCAGCCGGCATGTATCCGCAGACGCGCACCGTGAAAGGCGCGAACCGGTGCCAGATTTCATTGCAGGTGCCGCAAGGGCGGGACACCGTGGTGGTCATGTCCACTATCGATAACCTGGTCAAGGGTGCCTCCGGCCAGGCCGTGCAGAACATGAACATCATGCTGGGCCTGGAAGAGGACATGGGGCTCAGGCAGGTGGGGCTGCTGCCCTGAGCAGGCCACATGCTTTTTCGACGCCAGAACCACCTCAGTAGTCACCAGCAACAGCGCTTGCAGCGACGCAGGTCCCTGCTGGCGGGAGTGCTGCTGATTGCGCTGCTGGTGGGTGCATTCTTCCTGGGTGAGCGATCTGCCTATCGTGGGCTGCGCCTGAACCCGGAAATGTATGTGGCGATGAAAGCGGAAGTCCCGCGTTTGCAGGCCCGCGTCGCCGAGCTGGAGGCCCAGCTGGATGTTGAGCGCACCCAGGCCCAGGTGGACAAGCAGGCACTGGAGATGGTGCGCAGGGAAATCGCGGTCCAGAAAGAGCAGATTGCGGGATTGGTCGAGGGCCTCGGTTTTTACCGCAGCCTGATGGCTCCCGGCGAGATCGCCCAGGGCTTGAGCCTGAGGCCGCTGGAACTGGTGGCGCAGGACGACGGCGAATATGGTTTCCGTATCGTCGCCCAGCAGGAGGCGCGCAAGCATGCTTTGCTAAAAGTCGACTTATTTGCAGAGCTTGTTGGAGTGCGCGCTGGCGAGCGGGTAAGCTATTCCCTGGCTGAGCTCAGTGACGACGTCGACAGCAACCCGATACCCCTGCGGTTTCGCTACTTCCAGTCTGTCGAGGGCACCCTGAGTCTGCCGGAGAATTTTGAACCGAGAAGCGTGAGATTGCTGGCGAAGACGGCTTCACCTCGCGAAATGGAGGCCCAGGAAGAGTTTCCCTGGCAAGTTAAGGAGAAATTTACGCATGTTGGGAAGTAAGAAGTCTGGCTTTGGTGGTGGTGGCAATACCACCCTGGTATCGCGGGACACAATGGTGGTTGGCGACATCCATTTCAGCGGCAATCTGGACGTTGAAGGTGTTGTACAGGGCAATATCATCGCCGAGAAAGGCAAGGACGCACTGGTAAGGATAATCGATAAAGGCCGAGTTCAGGGCGAGATCAGAGCCCCCTCAGTCGTGGTCAACGGCACAGTAGAAGGTGACGTGCATTCCAGCAAGCACCTCGAACTGGCCGCCAAGGGGCGGGTCACGGGCAATGTGCACTACACGCTGCTGGAAATGGCCGCCGGCTCCGAGGTAAACGGTAGCCTGACACATACAGAAGCACAGGATGCGGGCCGTGAATCGGCGCCCAACCCGGCAATCGAGGTGACCGAAGCTCGCGCTGCCAAGGAGTCCGGCAAGGGGTCCGCGGTGCTGGGTAAAAGTTGACTAAAACACTCAGGTATAACATAATTTGCGGTCCTGAAGTCCTGGGTGCCACCCCGGTGGCCGTTGAGTAAAGTCATGTCCGTAGCTGAATCGTTTAATCCTGCCAGTATCAACCTTACCGCGAATGCCGTGCGCAAAGTCCGTGAGTTGGTGGAGGAGGAAGGCAACGAGGGCCTGAAACTGCGCGTCTATATCACCGGCGGCGGCTGTTCCGGTTTTCAGTACGGTTTCAGTTTTGATGAGGATGCTGCCGAGGACGATGCGGTCATCGAGGAGGGGGGTGTCACCCTGCTGGTGGATCCGATGAGTTTTCAGTACCTGGTCGGATCTGCGGTTGACTACACCGAAGGATTGGAAGGGTCCCGCTTCATCGTCGACAACCCCAACGCCACTACCACCTGCGGGTGCGGCGTGTCCTTCTCCGTCTAGCGAGTCAAACATCGTGTTCCCGGCCCGGCTGTTGAGTCCCCTGCTGGGCCTGTTTATTTCCCTGGCTGTAGCAGCAGGGGATGACCCTCTACCTCACCAGCGCTTCGTGGCTGATGTCGAGTTGCAGACTGCAGAAGACCTTGGCGTCTTGCTGCAACGAGCACAGCAGATGCTCGTCGCAGGTGATTTCGGCCAGGAGGACGGTGCAGTCGTGCTGGTGCTCCACGGTCCGGTTCTGCGCTCACTCCTGCGCAACAACTACCCTGACAACCAGGTGCTGGTTAACCAGGCGGCCAGTCTTACTGCCATGGGTGTGCTTGAAGTGAAGGCCTGTCGTACCTGGATGGCATCCAACGCCGTCGATCCCGGGCAACTGCAGCCCTTCGTGGACGTGGTGGCCTATGGCCCTGGAGAAGTGGTGCGGCTGGTAGAGAAAGAGGGCTATATCAACTTCTAGTCGGGATAGCGCGGGCGCCGGGGTAAATCGCGCCCAGTACCCGTGGCCCGGCGGCACCGGTTACCACAGGCGCATTCCCCGACAACCCGGCGAGGCTACACATGGCCAGCCATGCGAATGTCGCAGCCTCTACCCAGTCAGCCGCGATGCCAAGCTCTTCCGTATCGGCTACTCGTACCCAGGGCAGGGCGTCACCAATACGTGCCCGCAGGTTGTCGTTGTGCGCGCCACCGCCGCAGATATACAACTCACTCACTTGCAGGTCGCTGTCGCGCAGCGAGCGGGCGATCGCATCCGCAGTAAACTGTGCCAGGGTTGCCTGGACATCTTCCGGCGCAGTGCCCGGGAAATCGGCCATGACGCCATCCAGCCAGTCGAGGTTGAAGTCCTCTTTACCAGTGCTTCTGGGGCCGCGTAAATCGAGGTAGGGATGCGCCAGCAGGCGCTGCAGCAGGGCGGGCTGGCACTCCCCTGAAGCCGCCCAGCGGCCGCCGGCGTCATAGGTTTCGCCGCGGTGGCGATGTGTCCAGTGATCCATCAGGGTGTTGCCCGGTCCGCAATCAAAGCCTGCAACCAATTCAGTTCCTCGCAGCAGGCTGACATTGGCTATGCCGCCGATGTTGACCACGGCCCGCGACACGCCGGGTTCGCTGAACGCAGCGACATGGAAAGCGGGTGCCAATGGTGCCCCTTCGCCTCCCGAGGCAATGTCGCGGCGGCGGAAGTCTGCAACCGTTGTAATGCCGGTGATCTCGGCGATGCTGTTGGGGTCGCCTATCTGCAGGCTGAAGCTATCTGATCGAGAGCGGCCACCCGAGGGCGGCCGATGGCGCACGGTTTGTCCGTGGCTGCCTATCGCAGTCACGGCTGCAGCGGGCACGCCGGCGGACTCGAGCAGGGCATTTGCAGCGTCAGCGAATAACTGGCCGAGGTGCCTGTCCAGCACACCTAGGCGCTCTATCTCGCCGTCGCCACTGTGGCTCAATGCCGCCACGGCCTCACGCATAGGCCCCGGCATGGGGTATTGCAGAGTGGCCTCCAGTAACAGCTTGTCCTCTGCGGCGCGCAGCAGGGCACAATCGATACCATCAACACTGGTGCCGGACATCAGCCCGATGTATAGCCCGTCAGGCAAGGCGCTCAGCCCCTGTCGTCCGCGGCCCCGGTCATCGCCAGCCGGGTGTCTGTTTCCTCTCTGAGTTTTGCCAGTTGTGAGGAGACCGCGGCTATAGACTGCCTGAACTGCGCCATTTCTGACTCCGGCAAAGATTTTGCCTTGGGCAACTTCTTGTGGATGGTGCGAGGATTGCGGTGTACGCCGTTCATCAGGAACTCATAGTGCAGGTGCGGGCCAGTGGCCGCACCGGTGGAACCCACGGTGCCGATGACCTGGCTTTGCACCACCCGCTGGCCCTGCTTGACCCTGCGCTTGTGTAAATGCAGGTACTTGGTCACGAACTGTTCGCCGTGCTGGATGAATATGTAGTTGCCGTTTGAACGGCTGTACCCGGCCTTGATGACGCGTCCGTCCCCTGCGGCGTAGACCGGAGTGCCGGTCGGGGCGGCGTAGTCGGTACCACGGTGCGGCCGGGCGGTCTTGTAAATCGGGTGTATTCGCCGCGGATTGAAATTCGAGCTGATACGAGTGAAATCGACCGGCGCCAGCAGGAAGGCCTTGCGCATGCTCACGCCGTCTTCGTTGTAGTAGCCCACATCTCCCTGCGAATCCTGGTAGCGATAGGCGGTAAAGGTTTTACCCTGGTTGGTGTAGGACGCGGCGATAATGTCGCCGTCGTCAAGTTTCTCGCCATCAAGGTACAGCTCCTCGAAGATGAGGTGCATGGTGTCGCCCTTGCGGGGGTCGCCAACGAAATCGATCACGCCGCCAAAAACATTGGCCATGTCCATTATGGTGGTATGTGACAGGCCCGCCTTCTGGCCGGCGAGAAACAGGGAGGAGGTGATGACGCCGGTGGCGTCGGCCACACGTACTTCCGGTTCCCTGGTCAGGGTCTGGCTGGTGAAGCCTTGCTCCCCCAGGGTATAGGAGACCGTTTCCAGGTCGTTCTTGATGTGCCGTACCGCGACCAGTTGGCCTGACTCATCGCCCTGGAAGGCTATTACCTGTCCAGGGTAGATTCTTGCCAGCCCTTTGCCGTCCTCGGACTCGGTCACCACCCTGTGTACATCGCGATTGTCATAGCCTGCGCGCTTGAATATCAGCGACAGATTATCGCCGCTGCGCACAACCTGTTCCTCCCAGGGCGCCTCAACGGGTGCTTCAGGAGTCGGTGCAAATGTGTCTGTGGGTGCCTGCTCCTCGGCCGGTTTTTCTGTGGCGATAACCGTGGCAGTGTCTATAGCCTCAGCGGTCGGTGAGGCGTCCTCCTCGCGCTGGCTGAGCCCGATGAATACGGCGAGGCAGCCGAGCAGCAACAGGGCGGACATGACGTGCCCCCGCCTGACCTCAAAACGAGGCAGTTGCAGCGATGCGAGTGAGGGTTGCTCCGCGCGAATCGCGGTGGCTCCCCGTGGGCGGTTTCCTGCTGGCATGTCCGTGCAGTGATTCCAGATATATGACGGCGCAAGTATATAAAATAATCAACCAGTTCTATAGCCAAGAAGTGCCGGAAGCTTGCATTTGCAAAGGGGTGTTGTATGGTTGGCGCCCTTTTTGTGGCCAACCGACTTTGCCAAGAGATTAACCGATGAGCAGTGCCCTACTTGCAGATCTTCGCGCCCGCGGATTGATATTCCAGATTGCCGGCGAGGACGACCTTCCAGCCTGGCTGGATGGTGGTGTGCGCACGCTCTATTGCGGCTTTGACCCAACGGCGGACAGCCTGCACATCGGCTCCCTGGTGCCGCTGCTGATGTTGCGCCGTTTCCAGTTGGCCGGGCACAAGCCATTGGCGCTGGTGGGCGGCGCGACGGGGCTGATAGGTGACCCCAGCTTCAAGGCCCAGGAGCGGCAGTTGAATACGCCCGAGGTGGTTTCGGGCTGGGTGGCCAAGCTGCAGCAACAGGTGTCGCGCTTCATCGAGTTCGACGACGGGCCCGTTTCCGCGGAGGTGGTCAATAATCTCGACTGGACCGCCAACATGGATGTGCTGACCTTCCTGCGGGATGTGGGTAAGCACTTCTCTGTCAACGCAATGATCCAGAAAGAGTCGGTGAAGCAGCGTATTGAGCGTGAGGGTAGCGGCATCAGCTACACCGAATTTACCTACATGATCCTGCAGTCCTTCGACTTTGCCGAGCTCAACAAGCGCTATGACTGCACGCTGCAGCTTGGCGGATCGGACCAGTGGGGCAATATCACCGGCGGCATCGATTTAACCCGGCGCCTCAATGGCAACCAGGTGTTTGGCCTGACCATGCCGCTGATCACCAAGGCTGACGGTACCAAGTTTGGCAAAACCGAGTCCGGTACCATCTGGCTGGACGCTGCCAAGACCTCCCCTTACGCGTTCTACCAGTTCTGGCTCGGCTGTGCCGACGCCGATGTGTACCGTTTCCTTAAGTACTTTACTTTCCTTGAGGTAGACGAGATCAATGAAATAGAGCGCGCAGATGCCGAGCGCCAGGGCCGCCCGGAGGCGCAGGCGATACTGGCGCAGGAGGTTACCCGACTGGTGCACGGTGATGAAGGGCTGGCGGCTGCGCAGCGTATTACCGAATCCTTGTTCAGTGGGTCGATTGAGGACCTGGCAGAGGGCGACCTGGCCCAGTTGCGCCAGGACGGCCTTCCCGCTAGCACGGTCTCCCGTGCTGATTTCCCTGAAACGCTTACCCAGATGTTGACTGATGCCGGCATGGCCGGCTCTGGCAAACAGGTTAAGGATGCCCTGGGGCGTAACGCGGTTACGGTAAACAATCGCTCTCTGGGCTGGGAAGATAACGCCCGGGTTGCTGCCAGTTTCGAGCCCAGTGAGGCGCTCCATGGCCGTTTCTACCTGTGCAAGCTGGGAAAAAAGAAGTACCACCTGTTCGAAATTGGCGCGTGAGCGCACCTGCCCGGTACGTTTGAGTGCCGCGCCGGCGTCAGCCGGAAACGGCAAAAATTGGCATTTCAGAATTATTTTTCAAAACTGCTTGCGCTACCCTGGGGTGCTGCGTATAGTTCGCGTCCCTCGAGTGACGGCGGCGCCCAGGGCGCAACGGAACCACCCGGTAAAACCTGAAGTTTTTCAGGGCCTTATGAAGGACAAGTGGTGTTAACACTCAGGGCAGTTCAGGCAACTTTTTTTCACTGAAATGGTTGCCAACTGGGGCGCCGGCTGTATAATGCGCCTCCACGTTTGGGGAACAGCCCAAACACTATCCCACGCCCTGGCGGTTTGGGAGTTGCTTAACAAGAAGACGAAGACAGATGTGTGGGCACTTGTTGGGATAGTTGTCACGACTATTCAGATACAACAAGTGACCATTGATTCATAGTTTTATGGAACATTGATTTCGAATTGTATCTGAGCCTCTGATTTGGTTGT
>NZ_VTUX01000005.1 GCF_008370495.1 Pseudohalioglobus sediminis
GAGGTGGGTGTGCCGAGGTTGCTGGCGGCGATGAGGTAATACACCCCCTGAGAATCAGGTACCGAAAAGAGAAAAGCCCAGCTGAAATCAGCTGGGCTTTTTAGTTCAAGGCCGCTAGAGCGTGTTTTTACACAGTCTCCGTAAGGCGGGCTTTTTTTTGCCTGCGGATTCGGACCCGGGCGGGCAATGTCGAGGCTGTCCGCAGCCTGCTGGCGCTGCCGGGGATAACTACCGGCCATCAAACAAACGTCAAAAAGTACGATTAGCCGGAACTCTCGTCCAGGCTTATTTTCTGATAGGGTAATCCACAGGGATTTGAGGGGAACTGAAAATGGGCAAACTACCACGGACTGCGCTACTGGGCGCGGCGATCATGCTGGCGCTGCCTGCAGCGGCACAGATTTACAAGAGTACTGACGAACAGGGCAACGTGGTTTTCAGTGACAAGCCGCCCGCTAGTGGCGCCAAGGCCGAGACCCTGGACCTGCCGCGAACCAATACCACGCCACCACCGCCGGTGGTGGCACCCCTGCCACGCGACAGTGCAGGGCAGGTCGACGCCGAGGCCGAAGCAGCTCCGATAGCGGTGAACATCACCTCACCCGCCGATGAAACCACCATCCCCATGGGTGCCGGCGGCAACTTCACAGTGACAGCGGACGTCAACGGTGGCTCCGGCGACGGCCAGACACTGCAATTGCTGATGGATGGGATTGCCTACAGTGATCCCCAGCAGTCCGGCAGCTGGAACCTCGAGAACGTATTCCGCGGGGCCCACGACCTTGTCGTCCAGGTCCTGAACCAGGACGGGGAGATCGTGGCCACTTCCGAACCGGTGCGCGTCTACGTGATGCGACCCTCAGTGAACTGACAGCGCCCCCACCTCCGCGCTGGACAAATACCCCGGCATGACGCACCATTATGGTGCGTTACCTTCTCTCGCTTATCACGTGGCCCCGCCTTTGCGGCTGAACAGCCAGGCTGGCTGCCCCAGGCAGGCAAAAAGTAAGCGCTCGCTATCTCTAAAGGGCGCTTGATTGATCCTTCCTGACCAAAAGTAAACGAATTCTTACGCGTTGGCTTCAATTTTGCTTTGGGTACCGGAGATAAACGCCGCAATCTGCCGGAACTGCACAGGTTAACCCTCGCATGCACCAGGATCGGGACATACTCGATAATATCAGCACCGCCATCGTCGCCCTCGATTCCGAGCTGCGCGTGGTCAGCATCAACGTTTCCGGCCAGGACCTGCTGGAGACTTCGGAGCAACGCTGCCTGGGAAGGCCGGCACGCAAACTCGTAGCCAAACCGGAGACGCTGGTGCAGGAACTGAAGCAGGTGCGTGCTACCCGCAGCCCTATAGCGCGGCGCGGCATGCCTCTCACCCTGCTGTCCGGACGCGCTATACACGTTGACCTTATGATCACCCCTGTGAGCAACTCCGAGCACGGGATCAGCGTGCTCATGGAACTGCAGGCTGTGGATCGGCTACTCAAGATCAGCCGCGAGGAGAGCCTTTACAACGCCCAGGAGAGCGCACGCGCGATGATTCGCGGGCTTGCCCACGAGATCAAGAATCCTCTTGGGGGCGTGCGCGGCGCGGCCCAGCTGCTGGCCAGGGAACTGCCCAACGAAGAGCTCAGCGAGTACACCAATATCATTATTCGCGAGGCCGACCGCCTGCGCGATCTGGTAGACAGGATGCTGGGCACCCACCGGGTGCTGGACAGCTCTGACCTGAACATTCACGAAGTGCTGGAGCACGTCCGTGAACTGATTAGCGCAGAAGCCGACAACCAGATTACCCTGGTGCGCGACTACGACCCCAGCATACCGCTGCTGCATGGCGATCGCGGCCAGCTGATACAGGCGGTACTGAATATCTTCCGCAACGCCCTCCAGGCTGCGCCCAGCGCTGCGGAGTGTGAGATCACGCTGCGCAGCCGTGCCCTGCGGCAGTTCACTATCGGCAACACGCGACATCGCCTGGTCTGTCGTGTCGACATCCAGGACAACGGGCCCGGCATTCCCGCAGAAATGCTGACCTCTATCTTTATGCCCATGGTCACGGGCCGGGCCGAGGGTACGGGGCTGGGACTAACGATCGCGCAGTCAATCATCGCTCGCCACGGCGGCATGCTGGAGTGTTCCAGCGAACCCGGCTGCACCTGTTTCACATTCTATTTACCAGTGGATTCAAATCATGCATAAACCGGCAAAAGTCTGGATCGTAGACGACGACAGCTCGATTCGCTGGGTACTGGAGCGCACGCTCAACCAGGCTGGTATTGACAACGACAGCTTCGCCGATGGCGATGAGTTGTTACAGCGCATCGAGATCGATACGCCTGACGTGATCATCAGTGACATTCGCATGCCGGGTACCGACGGCCTGCAGTTACTGGCCCGCATCAGCGAAACGCACCCCCAGTTGCCAGTGATAATCACCACCGCACACTCCGACCTGGACAGCGCGGTGGCCTCCTACCAACAGGGGGCTTTTGAGTACCTTCCCAAGCCCTTTGACCTGGACGAGGTCGTGGCCATCACCGAACGCGCCCTTGCCCAGGCACGGGAGCGCAAGCAGGACCTGCCGGCGCCAGAACAATTGCCGCAAACCGAGATCATTGGCGAAGCACCGGCCATGCAGGAGGTGTTCCGCGCTATCGGACGGCTGGCGCACAGCAACATCACCGTGCTGATTAATGGCGAATCCGGCACCGGGAAGGAGCTGGTAGCCCATGCGCTACATCGCCACAGCCCCCGCGCTGCCAGTCCTTTTATCGCCCTGAATATGGCTGCCATTCCACGAGACCTGATGGAATCCGAGCTGTTCGGCCATGAAAAGGGGGCTTTCACCGGCGCCAACGCGAAGCGACAGGGTCGCTTCGAGCAGGCTGACGGCGGCACCCTGTTCCTGGATGAAATAGGCGACATGCCCGCAGAGACGCAAACGCGCCTGCTGCGGGTGCTGGCCGATGGTGAATTTTACCGGGTCGGCGGCGCGACCCCGGTGCAGGTCGATGTGCGCATCATCGCTGCGACCCACCAGGATCTTGAAGAACTGGTGCGCCAGGGCGATTTCCGCGAGGACCTGTTCCACCGCCTGAACGTCATTCGCATCCACATACCCAAACTCAGTGAAAGACGCGAAGACATACCCCGGCTGATGCAGCATTTTTTCCAGCGTGCTGCGGATGAACTGGGCGGCGAGCCAAAAATCCTGCTGCCGGAGACCGAGGACTTCCTGGCCAACCTGGAGTGGCCCGGCAACGTGCGCCAACTGGAGAACACCTGTCGCTGGATTACCGTGATGGCCTCCGGTCGCGAAGTCCACCTGACCGACCTGCCACCTGAACTGCAGCGCGATAGCGTATCGGGGCCGACCCAGGCCGTTGACGACTGGCGCACACCATTGCAGCGCTGGGCGAGGAGTGAACTGGCCCAGGGCAGGAGCCAGATTCTGGAGCAGGCCGTGCCCGCCTTTGAACGTGTGATGATTGATGCGGCGCTTGAACACTCCAGGGGGCGGAAACGCGACGCGGCCGATTTACTCGGCTGGGGGCGCAACACCCTCACGCGAAAAATGAAAGAGCTGGAGATGTAGCGGGCGCCCGGGCCGCCGGGTACCATGCGGCCATGCTGAAAATCGTCCTGTACCAGCCGGAAATACCACCTAACACCGGCAACATCATGCGCCTGTGTGCCAACACCGGCTGCTCCCTGCACCTGATTGAACCGCTCGGCTTTGACCTGGAAGAAAAGAAACTGCGCCGCGCCGGGCTGGATTACCGCGATTTCGCCTCGGTGCAGCTGTACCCGGACCTTGAGACATTCCAGCGCCAGCACACGGGTTCGCGCCTGCTCGCACTGACCACCCGTGGCGCAACGCCACACAGCGATGTGCATTATCAAACCGGCGACGCTTTGCTGTTTGGCCCGGAAACCCGCGGCCTGCCCCGGGCCGTACTGGAACAGCTGCCGCCCACGGCGCGGCTGCGCATTCCAATGCGCCAGGACAGTCGCAGCCTTAACCTGAGCAACGCCGCCGCGATTGTCACCTACGAGGCGCTGCGCCAGCTGGGCTTTCCCGGGCTGGGCTGAACTGCGGCCACAAAAAAGGGGAGCCGGGCTCCCCTCCTGGTGCGCCCGTCGAGCTTAGTGCTGGGCCGGCTCGCCTTCGCCTGAGGGCTGTGCCTGCGCCTGCGCCAGGGCCTGCTGGTACAGGGCGTCGAAGTTTACCGGTGCCAGCATGATCGCCGGGAAGCCGCCTTTGACACAGAGAGTATCGATGGACTCGCGGGCGTAGGGGAAGAGGATATTGGGCGCCGCGGTGCCGAGCACGCGACGCAGGTCGTCGCCCTCAATACCGGTAATGAGGAAAATACCTGCCTGCTGTACTTCCACGAGAAAAGCGGTTTCATCCTCGACCTTGGCGGTGATGGTAATGGAAAGCACCACCTCGTAGTTGCCGGAATCGTCGATCTTGTCGCTCTTGGTATTCAGGTCCACATTGACAGCGGGCTGCCACTGCTTCTTGAAAATATTCGGCGTCGCCGGCGACTCAAAGGAAATGTCCTTGGTGTAAATGCGTTGCATCGCAAACTGTTGTTGTACCTGTTCGTCGGCCATGATGCCGTCCTCCATTGGTCTTGATTGATTCGGCGTCCGCTCAGGACACCTGTTTGAGTAACTCGTCCAGTTCCCCGGCCTGCTCCAGGCGTGCCAGGTCATCATAGCCGCCCACGTGACGCTCCCCGATCCAGATCTGGGGTACCGTGCGCCGGCCACTTTTCTCCATCATTTCCCGGCGCAGTTCCGGACGCGCATCCACGGCGATATCCCGGTACTCCACGTTCTTGCTGTCCAGCAGGAAGCGCGCACGCATGCAGTAAGGGCAGAAGCGTGTCGAGTACATGATTACCGGTGCGCTCATCGCCATCACCCGTTATTCACGACCGGCAGCTGTAAACTCTTCCACTCCATCATGCCGCCGCGCATGATGTTGACGTTGCCATAACCGTCTGCATTGAGCTTTTTGCCGATAGCACCGGCGGACTGGCCCATTTTGCACACCAGCACAATTGGCTTGTCCCGATAGTTCTCCAGCAACCCGGTGTTATTCATGAGCTTGGTAGTGGGAATGTGCATGGCATCGGCAATATGCCCGGCGCGAAAATCCGCAGTGTCACGCAGATCCACGAATATGCCTTCCTCCGCATTCACCAGGTTAATGGCTTGCTGCGGGCTCAGCGACGTACCGGACTTACGGGTCTCATGCATGAACAGCATAATGACCATAGCAAGCAGTGCCGCTGCCAATAGCCACTGCTGGGCGAGGAATTCGAAAAGTAGCGCCATGATTTTGTCGTTCTCTGGGCGGCCGGGCCACCGGGGTATATTGCGAAGCCACCGGCATTTCTGTGCCGGCGGGTGCTGCCAAAGGGGCGCAAGTATACCGTTTCAGGGGTCTGGCAACCAGCCCCGCAAGGCCGGTCGACAGCGAGTCCGGCCGCGCGCCCGTCCATCCATGCAAGGGCTCGCCAGACAGGGTAAAATGCCCCCCGGCCCTACCCTGGCGGATAACTGGAAACCCTATGAACGACAGCCCGAAACGACCCACCGTATTGATTATTCTTGACGGCTGGGGCCACCGCGAGGAAACCCGCGACAATGCCATTGCCAATGCGTCCACGCCGGTATGGGATCGGCTCTGGCGGGAAGCGCCGCGTACCCTGGTCTCCGGCTCGGGGCTCGATGTCGGCTTGCCCGCCGGCCAGATGGGCAACTCCGAGGTAGGCCACATGAGCCTGGGTTCGGGGCGCGTTATCTACCAGAGCATCACCCGCATCGACCAGGCCATCGCCGACGGCAGCTTCGATCAGAATCCCGCCTACACCGGCGCAATCGACAAGGCCATCGCCGCCGGTGGTGCCGTGCACGTATTCGGGCTGCTTTCACCGGGTGGCGTGCACAGTCACGAAGATCAGATTTTCGCCGCCGTTCGCCTGGCTGCCATGCGCGGGGCCCAGCGCGTCTACCTGCATGCGTTCCTGGATGGCCGCGATACACCGCCGCGCAGCGCCGGGCCTTCGCTGGAAAAGGCAACGCAATTGTTCGCAAGCCTTGAATGCGGCCGCGTGGCCAGCATTTGCGGCCGTTACTTTGCCATGGACCGGGACAACCGCTGGGAGCGCGTCGAACCCGCCTATCGCCTGCTCACCGGCGGCGAGGCCGAGTATCACGCAGAGACTGCCGCTGACGCACTGGCCGCAGCCTACGAGCGCGGGGAGAACGACGAATTCGTGCAGGCCACTGCCATTCATGCACCAGGTGAGGCACCGGCGGTGGTGGCAGATGGCGACACGGTACTGTTCATGAACTTTCGTGCCGACCGCGCCCGGGAAATCACCCGCGCCTTTGTCGACGACGACTTCGATGGCTTTGAACGCGCGGTGCGACCGCAACTGGCCGACTTTGTGACCACCACCGAGTACGCCGCCGACATCGACGCAAACTGCGCATTTCCGCCAGAGGCACTGGTGAATGTGCTTGGGGACTACCTGGCGCAGCACGACATGACACAGTTGCGCATCGCGGAAACCGAGAAATACGCCCATGTCACCTTCTTTTTCAGCGGCGGCCGTGAAGAACTGTTCCCCGGCGAGGACCGGGAGCTGATCCCGTCACCGGACGTTGCCACCTACGACCTGAAACCGGAAATGAGCGCCCCTGAAGTCACTGACAGGCTGGTCGCGGCAATCGGCTCGGGAAAGTACGACCTGATTGTCTGCAATTATGCCAACGGCGACATGGTCGGCCATACCGGCGTGTACAGCGCCGCGATTAAAGCGGTAGAAACCCTTGATGCCTGCCTCGGGCGCGTCGAGGAAGCCGTGCTCGCCGCGGGAGGGCAGGCCCTGGTCACGGCAGACCACGGCAACTGTGAGCAGATGTTGGACTATGACTCAGGGCAGCACCATACCCAGCACACCACCGAACTTGTGCCCCTGGTGTATATCGGTACCGAGCCTCTCAACCTGGACCCGGGCGGCGGCATACTCGCTGATATCGCCCCCACCCTCCTGGGCCTGATGGGCTTGCCGCAACCCGAAGAGATGACCGGCCGCAACCTGGCTGGCAACGCCCCCTGAAACAGCCAGGCCTTTTAACCCGGGCCGCCGCGCTGGCACTGGCCCTGGCACTGCCCGTGGCAGGTCTCGCGCCGCTGCCCGCACAGGCGCAGTCCGACGAGGAAAAAGCGCGCGCCGAACTGGCCGAGCTGAAGGCGGACATCGCGCGTATCAACCGGGAAATCACCACTGCCAGCAAGCGCCGCGACTCACTGCAGGCCCAGTTGCGACAGGCAGAAGTAGAGACCGCGCGTATTGCCCGGGATATCGACCGCGCCCGCAAGGCCAGCACCAACCAACGCGTCGAACTCAAGAAGCTTGAGTCGGAGCGCGCCCGCCTCGAGTCGGAACGCGACGAACAGCAGGCCCGTATCGCGGTGGAACTGCGCACCGCCTGGCAAATGGGCCAGCAGGGCCAACTCCGGGTGCTGCTGAACCAGGAAAGCCCCGATACCGTGGCCAGGGTCATGGCGTACTACCGGTATTTCTTTCGCGCCCGCAACGAGATGCTCGCTGAATTTCGCGAGACCCTGGACAAACTGGCACGGAACCAGGAGCGTATCGCTGTAACCCTGCGTGAACTGGAGGAGCGGGAACAGTCCCTGGCTGCCAAGCAGCAGAAGCTGGTCACAGCGCAGCGCCAGCGGCAACTGGCGGTGGCCCGGCTCAGTGAGAGCATCAAGGGCAAGGATGCCGAGTTGAAGAAACTGCAGGCAGACCAGAAAGAGCTGCAGGAACTCCTCGATGCAATCCGGGAAGCGGTGGTGAACCTGCAGGTCCCGGATAACGTGCAGCCGTTCAAGGCGGCCCGGGGAGATATGCCCTGGCCCGTGCCGGGGCGTGCCAGCGCCCGCTTCGGCAATCCGCGCAACCAGGGCAAGATGCGCTGGCAGGGCGTGACCATACCCGCTGCTGCGGGCACACCGGTCAAGGCGATACACCATGGACGGGTAGTCTATGCCGACTGGTTGCGCGGCATGGGCCTGCTACTGATCATCGATCACGGTGAGGGCTACATGAGCCTGTACGCACACAACGAGAGCCTGGTGCGCGAAGTAGGCGAATGGGTCACAGCCGGCACCCAGATTGCCACCGTGGGCGATACCGGTGGCCAGACTCGCCCGGCGCTCTACTTCGAGGTGCGGGAAAAAGGCAAACCCGTGAACCCGGCAAAATGGTGCCGCCGCTAGGGCCCGGCGGGTTTGACCACCGCCACGCGCTTTGCGTTACACTTGCAGAATGATGATTTCGCACTGTTCCTGACCAGTTGGCCGCACCCATGCCTCGTTTCCCTATGACCCGATTACTGGCTCCCCTCGCAGCGGCGGCATACCTTGCCCTGCCGGCGCAGGCCGCCCTTGAAGAGCAGGGTCAGTTGCCCCTGGACGAACTGCGGACTTTTGCCGACGTCTACAACCAGATACGCGCTGGCTACGTTGAGGACATCGACGACAGCACCCTGCTGGAATACGCCATCCAGGGCATGCTGATGGGACTGGACCCGCATTCGGTCTACCTCACCAAGGATGCGTTTGAAGGCCTGCAGGAGGTGACCAGCGGGGAGTTCAGCGGCCTGGGGCTGGAAGTGGGCATGGAAGACGGCTACGTCAAAATCATTGCGCCGATAGACGGCTCACCGGCAGCCCGGGCTGGACTGCAGAGCGGTGACGTCATCCTCAAACTGGGCAGCGCCCCGGTAAAGGGCATGAGCCTGAACGAAGCCATCGACAAGATGCGCGGCCCGGTCGGCAGTGAAATACAGCTTACCGTAGGGCGCCCCGGGGAAAGCCAGCCCTTCGAGGTGACGCTGACACGGGACGTGATAAAGGTCGCCAGTGTGCGCCAGCGCTGGCTGGAACCCGGCTACGGCTACATCCGTATCGCCCAGTTCCAGAGCGCCACGGGTGAAGACGTCACCGGTGCGCTGGACGAACTCATGCGGGAACAACCCCTGAAGGGCCTGGTGCTGGACCTGCGCAACAACCCGGGAGGTGTGCTGCGTTCGAGCGTTGACGTGGCCAGCCTGTTCATGGACGGCGGCCAGGTGGTCTACACCGAGGGTCGACTGCCCAATTCCGATATGGAGTTCGAGGCCGAGCCGGATGACGCCACAGCGGGAACACCCCTGGTAGTGCTGATCAACTCGGGATCCGCCAGCGCGTCGGAGATTGTTGCCGGTGCCCTGCAGGACCACGGGCGCGCCGTCATCATGGGCACACGCAGTTTTGGTAAGGGTTCGGTGCAGACCGTGCTGCCCATTTCGGAATCGCGCGCGGTCAAACTCACCACAGCGCTGTATTTCACCCCGAAAGGTCGCTCCATCCAGGCGGAGGGAATCGAGCCCGATATAGAAGTGGAACGCGCGCGCGTAACCGCTTACGATAACCGGCGTGGCGTGACCGAGGCCGATCTTTCGGGGCACCTGGACAACGTCAATGGCGACAGCGCCAGAAAAGAAAAGAAACCCGCCAGCAGCTTGCTGAGCAGGGACAACCAACTGTACGAGGCCCTGACCTTGCTCAAGGGCCTGAACGTACTGGGGATGCGTGATAAAAAGACCAATACAACCGGGGCACAGGCTCAGGGCGACTCCTGAGCGCGGGCAAAGCCGTTATCTGTCGGGCCTGCTGGCCTGGCTTCTGTTACTGACCCTGCCCGGCGGGGCCAGTGCAGCAAATCACTGGACGCAGTCCTGCGAGCAGTCACCCCCTGCGAGTCTCGCCGCGCCGGAGCCACGCGGCACCGTGGTACTGATCATCGACGACCTCGGTCATCGCCACAGTGTCGGCATGGATATGGTGCAACTGCCGGGCAAAGTGAACCTGGCAGTGCTACCCCACACCCCCTACGCAGAACGACTGGCGCAGGCAGGTCACGAGGCCGGCAAGGAAATCATGCTGCACGCGCCCATGAGCAACTCTGGCGGCATGCCGCTGGGCCGCGGTGGCCTGACGCCGGAACTCTCCAGGGAAAGTTTTGATAACGTCCTGGAGGGCAACATCAACGCCATTCCTCACGTGCGTGGCATCAATAATCACATGGGCAGCGAGCTGACCACCATGCCCACCCAGATGGCCTGGGTCATGGAAACCCTGCTGCGCCGGGACCTGTACTTCGTTGACTCGCGCACCAGCCCGTCCACGGTGGCAGGCAAGACGGCAGCAAGCTTTGCGGTGCCACACCTGTCGCGCTCGGTGTTCCTGGATAACGAAGCCACCGCGGTGGCAATCGACAGGCAATTCCGGCAACTGGTGAGGCGCGCCGAGAAAAAAGGCCTTGCTGTCGGTATCGGTCACCCCTACCCGGAAACCGCACGCTACCTACAGCAGGCGCTGCCCGCGTTGCGATGCCGCGGTGTGCGGCTGGCACTGGTGTCAGAGGTGTTGCGCGAATCGGGCAGCCTGCCGGATACCGCTTCCCCGCCCATGGATGATTACAGCCCGGCCTCAGAGCCGGACTTCGATGCCGCGTTCAGCCATATAGGCCTTGGCCTCGGGAACAGTGTATTCCCCGAAGTGAAAAATACTCGCGGCGAGCACCGCGTCGGCACCGCCCAGGGTGATACCTTCTACCAGATGCTGCAGGTTACCCACTCCCCCTGAGGCAATCACCGGTATCTCTACCGCATCGGTGATGGCGCGCGTCACCCCCAGTTCAAAACCGTCGCGGGTGCCATCGCGGTCCATACTGGTCAACAAAACTTCCCCCGCACCCAACTCCGCCATCTTGCGCGCCCACGCCACCGCGTCGATGCCTGTGGGCTTGCGACCACCATGGGTGAATATTTCGTAACGGGGTGCACCGTCTACATCGTCCACGCGCTTGGCGTCGATGGCGACAACGATGCACTGGGAACCAAAGCGCTCTGCGGACTGGCGCACCAACTCCGGGTTATGGATCGCTGCGGTATTGATGCTGACCTTGTCGGCACCGGCGTTGAGCATGGTGCGAATATCCTCGACCGTGCGAATACCGCCACCTACCGTGAGCGGGATGAAGACGTTCTCTGCGATCTGTTCTACCGTATGCACCGTAGTCTCGCGGCCCTCGTGGCTCGCGGTGATATCGAGAAAGGTGATCTCGTCGGCACCCTGCTCGTTGTAGCGGATGGCAATTTCCACCGGGTCGCCGGCATCGCGGATATCCACGAAGTTGACGCCCTTGACCACGCGTCCGTTCTCGACGTCAAGACAGGGAATAATGCGTTTGGCCAGTCCCATGCGGTTTACGCTTGCGCTGCGTCGCAAAGACGCTGGGCCTCGGCAACATCGAGCGTACCCTCATAGATGGCGCGGCCGGTAATCGCGCCGCATATGCCCTCGTGGGCAACAGCATTGAGTGCGCGAATATCCTCGATGTCCGTGATACCGCCAGAAGCAATGACGGGAATGGAGGAGGCCCTGGCCATGGCGACCGTGGCGGCGACGTTGACGCCCTGCATCATGCCGTCGCGGGCAATATCGGTGTAGACGATGGCGGCAACCCCGTCTGACTCGAAACGTTTGGCGAGATCCGTTGCCTGCAGGGTTGAGACCTCTGCCCAACCGTCAGTGGCGACGAGACCGTCTTTCGCATCGAGGCCGACGATCACCTTGCCCGGGAAAGCGCGGCAGGCCTCGGCCACGAATTCCGGCTCTTTTACCGCCTTGGTGCCAATGATGACAAAGCCCACGCCTGCACGCACATAGTGTTCAATGGTTTCCAGGCTGCGAATACCGCCGCCAATCTGGATCGGCAGTTCAGGGTAGGCTGCAGCAATGGCCGTAACCACGCCGCCGTTGACCGGCTCGCCGGCGAAGGCGCCGTTAAGATCCACCAGGTGCAGGCGTCGGCAACCCGCCTCCACCCAACGGCTTGCCACGGCGACCGGGTCGTCGGAAAACACAGTACTGTCATCCATCAGGCCCTGGCGCAGGCGCACGCACTCGCCGTCCTTCAGATCAATAGCGGGGATTATCAGCATTGGCCGTTCCATCCTAGAAAGTTTTTCAGTAGCTGCAGGCCCGCGGTGTGGCTCTTTTCGGGGTGAAACTGGGTCGCGAAGAGATTGTCGCGCGCCAGCGCGGCATCGGCCCGGACCCCGTAGTCCAGGGCCCCGGCAACCAGGTCACGGTCTTGCGCATCCACGTAATAGCTGTGTACAAAATAAAAACGGGTGCCGTCGTCGATGCCGTGCCAGAGCGGGTGGTCGCGCACCTGGCGCACCTGGTTCCAGCCCATGTGCGGTACTTTCAGACGATTGCCATCACCGTCAGTGAGCGGGTTGCCAAAGAAACGCACCTCGCCGGGAATCAGGTTCAGGCAATCCACGCCGCCATTTTCCTGTGAATGCGTCATCAGTGCCTGCATGCCAACACAAATGGCCAGTACCGGCTTGTGCTGTTCCACCAGCGCGTCGGCGAGCAACTGGTCGCAGCCCAGGCGACGGATTTCCGCCATACAATCGCGCATGGCGCCGACGCCGGGAAACACCACGCGATCGGCTGCGCGAATCTGTGCCGCGTCATGCGTCACCAGCACTTTATCGGCACCGGCGTGCTCCAGCGCACTGGCAACAGAATGCAAATTGCCCATACCGTAATCGATTACGGCAACCACGCTAGTCATATTCGCTTCCTAGAGCACGCCCTTGGTGGAGGGTGTCACCCCCGCCATGCGTGGATCCTCGCTGAGTGCCATACGCATGGCGCGACCAAATGCCTTGAACACGGTTTCGGCCTGGTGATGGGTATTGTCGCCGCGCAGGTTGTCTACATGCAGCGTGACCTGGGCATGGTTAACGAAGCCCTGGAAGAACTCCATGAACAGGTCCACATCGAAGCCGCCGACAGCCGCACGGGTAAACTCCACGTTGAAGGTCAGGCCCGGTCGGCCGGAGAAGTCGATCACCACGCGAGACAGCGCTTCATCCAGCGGACAATAGGCATGGCCATAGCGCATGATGCCTTTTTTGTCGCCGACCGCCTTGTGGAAGGCCTGCCCGAGAGTGATGCCGATGTCTTCAACGGTATGGTGGTCGTCAATGTGCAGGTCACCCGTGGCCTTGATATCCAGGTCGATCAGGCCATGACGCGCGATCTGGTCCAGCATGTGCTCCAGAAACGGTATGCCGGTATCCAGGCTCGCCGCACCGGTGCCGTCGAGGTTCACCGCGGCGGTGATCTGGGTCTCCAGCGTATTGCGTTCAACTGTGGCCTTGCGCTCAGCCATGGGGTAACTCCATGCTTGCGGGGTCTGCCCCCGGAAAAGGCGCACATTATAAGTGAAGGTCAGGCTGAATTCACTGGCAGAATTGCGCCCCGGCTATTACCCTGTGGGCTCGTTTTTCCCACGCCGGCTTCACTTCCAGGTTCACTGCACCGCGATAATGACGACAGACTTTGCCAGCAGAATCCTTGACTGGTTCGACCATCACGGGCGCCATGACTTGCCCTGGCAACAGGACACTTCGCCCTACCGTGTATGGGTTTCGGAAATCATGCTGCAGCAAACGCAGGTGAAGACCGTCATCCCCTACTACCAGCGCTTCCTCAACGCCTTCCCCACGGTACATGAACTGGCGGCGGCGACCGAGGACGAGGTACTGCATCTGTGGACGGGGCTCGGCTACTACGCCAGGGCGCGCAACCTGCACAAGGCGGCAAAATACGTCAGTGAGCAGCTGTCCGGGGTGTTTCCCGACTCCTTGGAGGCACTGCAGGAGCTGCCCGGCGTCGGGCGCTCCACCGCAGGCGCTATCCTCAGCATCGCCCACGGCCAGCGCGCCAGCATTCTCGACGGCAACGTCAAACGGGTGCTGGCACGCTTCCACGCCGTGGAGGGATGGCCCGGCCAGCGCGCGGTACACGACCGGCTCTGGGACATCGCCGAACAGTACACACCGGCACATCGCTGTGCAGACTACACCCAGGCGATGATGGATCTCGGTGCGACGTTGTGCACACGCGCCGCCCCGCGCTGTGAAGACTGCCCGCTACAGGCCGATTGCGCAGCCCGGTCCAGCGGAACCCAACGCGACTTCCCTGGCAGGAAACCACGCAAAACCCTGCCGGTTAAGGAAACACGCTTGCTGATGATTCGCGACGCTCGCGGCGATCTACTGCTGGAAAAGCGGCCTGCTTCAGGCATCTGGGGCGGCCTCTGGTGCTTTCCCGAAGCCGCCAGCCTGGCCCCGGAAACCGCCTGCCTTGATCTCACCGGCCATGCCCCCGCGAAAGTTGAGCCATGGCCGGGATTTCGCCACACCTTCAGCCACTATCATCTTGATATCGAACCCCTGCTGGTGGAGTTCGCTGGCGAAACAGGCCTGGTGATGGATGCCGACCGGCAGCTCTGGTATAACTTGCGCCAACCGCCACAAATAGGCCTGGCAGCCCCGGTAGTGGGCCTGCTGGCGCAACTGGCCCGACACGGGCAGGCAAAGGAGTAACACCATGCCACGAACTGTTTTCTGCAAGAAGTACGAACAAGAACTGGAAGGGCTCGACGCACCACCCTACCCGGGGCCCAAGGGACAGGAGATATTCGACAACGTGTCGAAGCAGGCCTGGGAAGAATGGCAGGCACACCAGACCATGCTGATCAATGAAAAGCACCTCTCCCTCGCGGATCCCGAGTCCCGGAAATACCTGCAGCAGGAAATGGACAAATTCCTTGCCGGCGAGGAGTACGACAAAGCCGAGGGCTACGTCCCACCGAGCAGTTGACTGGCCGCAATCCAGCATGGCCACACCCTTGACTAGCGAGTGGCATACGGGTTTAATACGCGCCTTTCGCGGCCTGCAACAGCGACCCGAAAATCCGCCCGGATAGCTCAGTTGGTAGAGCAGGGGATTGAAAATCCCCGTGTCGGCAGTTCGATTCTGTCTCCGGGCACCAAAATATGAAAAGCCTCGTCAGCAATGACGGGGCTTTTTTGTAAATGCCGCCACCGTGTGTCGGCACCGGGGCGCCGGCCGCCGGAACGCCCGCCGGATCTATTCTGTCTCCGGGCACCATAAAACCCAGAAAGCCTCGCCAGTAACGGCGGGGCTTTTTTGCTTGTGTCCTAAGCGTATTTCACGTGATAGCGATGCCCGCCGACAATCAGCCTGCTCACTGGCATCGCCCCGGCGGGTGTCCGCCCCTCGAAAAATCGGGGACAGATTGTTCTGTGTCTTGAGCAAATGAGAGACAAAAAAAAGGCCCTCAACAGAGGGCCCTTGCATGGGTCTGGAACCGGGTGTCAGCCCTGGCCCATGGCGTCCTTGGCTTCGTCAGCTGCATCGGAAGCGGCATCAGCTGCATCGTCGGCTGCATCCTGCACTGCGTCGCCAGCATCATCGGCCATGTCGCCTGCTTCGTCTGCCATGTCTTTCGCGGAGTCCATGGCGTCATCTGCCATATCGCTCGCCGCATCTACTGCGTCGTCCACTGCGTCACCAGTCGCGTCTGCAGCATCCGAAATCGCGTCGCCAGTAGCATCTGCCGCGTCACCAATGGCCTCTCCGGCATCTGCCATGGTTTCCTTGGTGGCTTCTGCAGCATCACTTGCCATCTCGCCAGCCTTGTCCATTGCTTCGCCGGTCTTGTCAGCAACACTTTCAGCGGTTTCCTGTACCGAAGTCTTCGCTGCTTCTACATCTTCCTTGCTACACGCTGCCAGTGACAGCGCCAGTACCGCCGCGAACGCCGCGGCAAACAGTTTCTGGATATTCATACAACCCCCTACGCAAATCCGTCTATGTTAGTTGTTACTACCCGCCTACCCAATGGGACGGCTGACTACAGAGTATACACGGCCCATGGCGAAGTAAAGCGCGTCACCCGGTCGCTCCCCGGTGAATGGTGTACCCCGGGCGCTACTTTCATGTAGTAAATAAATGTACAGTTGCACCTACCGGAAGCAAAACGGAGCCGGACATTGCTGACCGTATTTCTCGTCAACATCGTCGTCATCGGCGCGGTGGTGATGATTCACTACGAGTTTCTATACCGTTTTACCCTGTTCATGCCACGGCTCAAGGTACGCAACCGCTTTCGTATCGTACTTGGCATCTTCGCGGCACTCACCGCGCATGCGGTGGAGGTGTGGATCTTTGGCTTCCTGTATTACTGGATGCACCATCAACCAGGCTGGGGCTATTTCGAGGGCAACTTCAGTGGCAGCGTCTGGGATTGTATCTACTTCTCTTTCACGACCTTCACCACGCTGGGCTTCGGGGATATCGAACCCATTGGCAACCTGCGTTACCTCACCGGGCTGGAGGCGCTGACCGGGCTGGTCCTGATCACCTGGAGCGCGTCCTTCCTGTATCTGGAAATGACACGCTACTGGGGCCGGGACTGAAACCATGGTTTACCTGTGGCTGGCGATTTTCCTGCTTACGCTTACCTGGTCCGCGATCAATCCCCGGGATTACGCTACCTGGGTACTGGAAGTTGCGCCCGCTGTCGCAGGGCTCATTGTCCTGGCCGTGACGCGCAGGCGTTTTCCGCTCACCCCCCTGCTGTATACGCTGATCCTTTTCCATTGCGTTGTGCTGATGATCGGCGGGCACTATACCTACGCAGAGGTGCCATTTTTCGAGGGCCTGCTTGGAGCCGAGCGGAACAATTACGACAAGCTGGGCCACTTTACCCAGGGCTTTGTTCCGGCGATGATCGCCAGGGAGCTGCTGATCCGCAAACAGATTGTGTCCTCCGCTTCCTGGCGCAATTTCTTCATATTGTGTTTCTGCCTGGCCTTCTCGGCGTTTTACGAACTCATCGAGTGGTGGGCGGCGCTGTTGATGGGGGGATCTGCGGAGGCCTTCCTGGGCACCCAGGGCTATGACTGGGACACGCAGTCCGATATGGCCTTCGCCCTGCTGGGCGCGGCCGTGGCCCTGGTCACGCTGGGACACTACCACGACAAACAACTACAGGAGCGCTGACATGGGCGTCATCCGCATACGGGCAGGCGCCCCCGAAGACAGCGACCTGATCTTCCACTACATCTGCGAACTGGCTGTATACGAACGGGCTCGCAACGAGGTGACCGCCACGCCGGCCATGCTGCGCGAGGCGTTGTTCGGCGAGCAACCGCGCGCCTTTTCGCTGATCTGTGACATCGACAACGAACCCGCGGGCTTTGCCATCTACTTTTACAGTTTCTCTACCTGGCTGGGCAAATACGGTCTGTTCCTGGAGGACCTTTACGTGTCTCCTGACCATCGCGGCCAGGGCGCCGGCAAGGCGCTGCTGCGCTACCTGGCGCAACAGGCAGTCGCCGAGGGATGTGGACGCTTCGAGTGGAATGTGCTGGACTGGAATGAACCGGCGATCCGATTCTACGAAGCCTGCGGCGCGGTGGCGATGAGCGAGTGGGAAGGCTACCGACTGGAGGGCGACGCCCTGCAGCGCTTTGCCACCGAGCCAGGCCCTCCCTGACAAACCCTGCCCGGCTGCAAACCTACAGCAGCGACACCAACTCGACCGAAGGGGTATGCGTTACACTCGATGCCGCCACCACCTCCCCCACGGCTGTGGCCTGCGTGTAACCCGCCTGTTGCAGCTCCGTGCGCAAGTCCGTGGCCCGCTCGGCGGGAATGGCGATCAACAGGCCGCCGCTGGTCTGTGGATCACACAGCAGGGCCAGTAATTCTGTAGCAGCGGGGCTCTTCGCCTCCAGCCTGTCCAGCAGCGCATCGTTGCTTTCGTGCATGCTGCTGCGCTGGCCGCCACGCAGCAGCGACATGGCGCCAGCAAGAGCAGGAACAGCAGCCACGTCCAGCCGCGCACGCTGGCCTGTGCCCAGCATCTCCAGCAGGTGGCCCAGCAGGCCGAAACCGGTGATGTCAGTGCAGGCCGATGCGCCATGCGCCAGCGCCAGGTGCGCCGCGTGCCGGTTGCTTTGCAGCATCGCGGCAATCGCTGCGGCGATGTCCCGGCCATCGGCCAGCTGGCGCCTGTGCGCGGCGAACAACACGCCGGTGCCAAGAGGCTTGGTCAGCACCAGGACATCACCGGCACCCGCACCCCGCTTGGCCAGCAACCCGCGCCGGGCATCCATCGGCACGCCATTTACTGCGAACCCGACCTGCAGTTCCGGACCCTGCAGGCTGTGCCCGCCGCGCAGGCAGCAATTCACGGCAGAAAATTCATGCAGCGCACCGGACAGCAGTTGCATCAATTCACGCTGCAACAAACTTTCACCGGCAAAAGGCAGGGTAACCGCAGCCAACGCGGAAACAGGCTGCGCACCGCAGGCATACAGGTCGCTGAGGGCATGGTTGGCGGCTATTCGCCCCATCAACCAGGGATCACCCACCAGTTCCCGCAGAACATCCAGGCTCTGTACCAGCTCAGCGCTACCCGAACCGGGAATGCTTGCGGCATCGTCGCCCTGCCCGGGGGGCTGGCAACTGTCCGGGAACGCACCGTGCAGGTCAGCCAGCACCGCCGCGAGGCCCCGGGCCCCGACCTTGGCCCCACAACCACCGCAGATCATTTCGTCTTGTGCATCGGCCGCGCCGCTATGGTCGCTGATGCGATCCTGCCCTTGCATATCGCCGCGCGCGGGCAGCACTTCAAATTGCCGCATGAATTTCCGGTCAATCCGGTCCTTCCAGTGCCAGACCCACCTGCCGGTGGCATGCAGGGGCCCTTTGTCGGCGACCGCGTATTGGTCGCCAAGCGAGACCAGGGACAGGAAACGGCGCTGCGGGCGATGCTGCCGGGGCGCCGTGTTCAATAATGCCGCGCGCAGGTTATGTGCCAGCACCGGGGCCTGGCGCACAGCGTAAACGCCGGCCTTGGGCCGTGGATGATTGACCTGCGTGGCGATATCACCGGCGGCAAACACTTTGTCCTGGTGCAGTACCTGCAGTCCGTCATCGACCTGCAGGAAGCCGCGCGCGTCACACGCAAGGCCGCTGGACGCCAACCAGGGCGCGGCGGCAGCACCTGTACACCAGAACAGCTCATCAAAAGTGGCCTGCGTGCCATTCTCCAGTAGCAGTGTGTCCCGGTTCACCTCGACCACGCGACTGTCCACATGGACACCGATCCCGTAGCGCTGCAACGCCGCCATGCCTGCCCTGCGCGCGCCGGTGTTGTATTGCTGCAGTATTTCTTCCCCACCGCAGTACAGTGCGATCTCGACGGCCGCGTTGCCGCGCGCATGTGCCATGGCCAGGGCCAGCTCCACGCTGCCCGCGCCGCCGCCTACCACCGCCACGCGATGACCGCTTTCGCCCCGGTCGAGGCGCCGCGCCAGCGCATTCCACCGCTGCCACAAGCCGGCAACAGGCTTGACCGGTACGGCGTGTTCGCGGGCGCCGGGCACGGAATCCAGCTCCGGTTGCGAGCCGATATCAATGCTGACCACGTCGTACTCAACAGCGGGCCGATCGGCCAGGGCAAGACGCCTGTGCTGGGGCTCTATGGCCACCACTTCCGCCTCAATAAATCGCACCCCGGCCCACTGACACAAGCGCGCCAGGTCTATATGGGTCTCTTCGAAACTGTAGTGACCGGCCACCAGGCCGGGCAACATACCGGAATAAGGGGTGTGACTGGCGGGGGAGATGAGGGTGGTGCGCAACCCGGCGATCGGCTTCATTGCCAGCATGCGCAGGACCAGTGCATGGGCATGCCCACCGCCGACAAATACCAGGTCCCGTTGTAAGCTCGGCTGGTCCCGCATCAGCCCGCTGTCGCCCAGGCCAGCACCGAGGAGCGGTCACCGCTGAACAACACGGTGCCTTTGCGCTGCTCGAGCTGGTATTCGTACATGGGATCGTAATACTCGCCCAGCAGGAAGGCGATCCAGGCCCGGTGCCCGCCGACATCGCCGGATCGCTGTTGCAGCGCGAACGCTTCTGCCATCAGGCGGCTGACCTGCTGATACCGGTCCCCGCCAAGGCGTTTACGTATGCGCCCGAGGTCAGCCTGCATCTTCTGGGCGTGCTGCTTGTGCCCTGCATCCCCGTGCAGCGCCTGGTAACGCCGGCCGAGATCGATGATGTAGTCCTCGATCACCACATCCACTCGCTCCTCCAGGCTCTGCTCAACCACGACCATGGGGGCAACAGCCATCTTTGCCCGCAACACGTCGGGCAGTGAGAGGCGGCCTATCAGGCGCCCCTCATCTTCGAGGAAGACAGGCCCCGCCGCCTCGGTGCGCAACTTGAGCAGGGCTATGCTCAGGCTGTTTTCAAAGTCGATCTGGCTGGGCTGGGGGTCGGGCAGCTGACCAAAACTGGAACCGCGATGGCGGGCCAGGCCCTCCAGATCGACACAGCGGGCGAGACCCTGTATCACCCGGGTCTTTCCGGTGCCGGTCTTGCCACTGACCAGTATGAATTGCGCTGCATCGACGCTGTTAGCCAGTTCATCGATGAGGAAACGGCGCATTGCCTTGTAACCGCCCCTCACCAGTGGGTAGTCGCAACCCTCGTCGCGCAGCCACTGCTGCACCGTTTGCGAGCGCAGGCCGCCGCGAAAGCAGTAGAGGTAACCATCGGGATGTTGCCGGGCGAATTCGCGCCACGCGGCGAGACGCCGTTCCCGGGTCGCACCACTGACCAGCCGGTGGCCCAGGTCGATGGCCGCCTGCTGCCCCCGCTGCTTGTAGCAGGTTCCGACCTGCGCGCGCTCCTCATCACTCATCAGCGGCAGGCTTGTGGCACTCGGGAAAGCGCCCCGGGCAAACTCCAGCGGGGCGCGCATGTCCATCATTGGCGCGCCCGTGAGGAACAAGGTGCGGTAATCGTCGGTGTCGTGGCGCACCGGCAAAATCGCGCTACTCCGCCTCGCCGCCGAAGATCGCAATAACCCGCTCTTGCAGCGCCGTCACGGCGTCGGACATCAGCGCGAAGTCCGCATCCAGGCGCGCGGCGTTGTCAGCCTCGGGGATATCCTCGTTTTCTTTCATCAGCTCTTCGCTAAATTTCAACCGGCGCAGGCACAAATCCTCTGCCAGAACCAGCTTTACCCGCTCGTCCCAGCACAAAGCCAGTCGGGCGACCTGCTTGCCCGCATTGAGATGAGTTTCCACCTCTTCACTCAACAAATCAACGCCGCGGCAGCGCACCACACCACCCTCCTCGCCGAGTTCACGCAGCTCACACTCCTCACCCAGCGCAAAATCATCAGGCAGGCTCTGGTGGGCCAGCCAGCCGGTCATCGTGGCCGAGGGCGCGTTATTCACCTGCGGCAGCACCACCGGGAAACTGCCAATACATTCACGCAGCAGGTTGAGCAGTTCCTCTGCCCGCGCGGCGCTGGCCGCATCCACGAAAATCCAGTTATTGCGCGTATCGATGTAGGCATAAACCGCGCTGGAGCGGGTGAAGGCCCGGGGCAGGCAATCCTGGACAATCTCGTCCTTCAGCGTCAGCCGCTCCTTGCGGTACACCTTGCGCGCCTGCTCAGACTCGATAAGCGCGACTTTTTCCTCCAGCTGCTCGCGCACGACCGTCGCCGGCAACAGCTTTTCCTCACGCTTCAGCTTCAGCAGCAGCCGGCCAGCGGCTGCATGAGCCAGCTCACCCGACTCATCCCCCAGCGGCGACACCCAGCCAAGGGCAAGCGCCTGGCTCTTGCCGCAGGGCTCGAAAGCCCGGGCGCCGAGCTGCTCCCCCAACTGTTCAGCACTCAGCTCGAAAGGACTGCTCAGCCTATAAGCGCGAATATTCTTGAACCACATAACAAACACCGACCCTGGCAAAAGCGGCAGATTGTAACCCAGCCCGGCAGAGCTCATGGAAGAAAAACACAGGACACGTACAAAATGTTGGCCCCGTCCCGCCGCAACGCCGTTGTCAGCGGGCAGTCGGCGCGTTTTAATTTTCTGCCACGTCCGCCCCCGGCGGGCGAACGCCGCTATAGAGAGTCATTATGAGCACAAGCAAAGCCAATCCATCGCACCCGCGCCATGCCCGCGACGTCACAAACTGGGATTTGCAAACCGACGTGGCCATTATCGGTTTCGGCGGCGCCGGCGGCTGTGCCGCCATCGAAGCAGCGGATGCCGGCGCGGAAGTGTTGCTGTTTGAGCTGGCCAGCGCCAGCGGCGGTTCCACCGCCATGTCCAGCGCGGAGATCTACATGGGCGGCAGCGGCGGCACCCGGGTGCAGCGCGCCTGCGGCTTCGAGGACAGCACCGAGGACATGGTCACCTACATGATGATGTCCGCGGGCCCGCAGGCAGATGAGGCCAAGATCCGGAACTACTGTGAAAACAGCGTCGAACACTTCGACTGGCTCTGCAATCTCGGCGTGCCGTTCAAGGACAGCTTTCACGAGGAGCGCGCCATCATGTGCCTCACTGATGACGGCCTGTTGTATACCGGCAGTGAGAAGGCCTACCCGTTCCGACAGCAGGCAAAGCCCTGTCCCCGCGGCCACAACCTCTACATCGAGGGCGACAACGGTGGCCCATTGTTCATGAAAATCATCAACGAAAACGTGGCCAGTCGCGATGCCATCACCGTGCACTACGAGACACGCGCACTCACCCTCATCGTCGATGATGAAGACACGGTAGTCGGCATAGTGGTGCGCCAGGGCAACCAGGAACTGAATGTGCGGGCACGCAAGGGCGTCATTCTCTGCGCTGGCGGCTTCAACATGAACGAGGAAATGGTGCAGAAGTACGCGCCCAAGCTGCTGGCTGGCAACGAACCCATCGGCAACCCGGGCGATACGGGCACCGGCATCATGATGGGCATGGCCGTTGGCGGAGCGGCGATCAACATGCACGAGGGCTTCATCAGCATCCCTTACTACCCGCCTGCGAGCATCACCTACGGCATTGCAATCAATGACAAGGGGCAGCGCTTCATCAACGAGGACGTCTACCACGCCCGCCTCGGCCAGGCCGTACTGGACCAGCCCGGTGACCGGTTCTACTTCATTCTCACCGTCGAACAGTATGGTGACTACGAAAAATTCAATTTCATGGGCGCGGGCATTGCCGGTACCGGCGAAACCGTGGACGAGCTGGAACAGGAGCTGGGCTTGCGCAGGGGCACGCTGGAGGGGACCTTGCGCATCTATAACGAGGACTGCGAAGCGGGCGAGGATTCGCAGTACCACAAGGCGCCTGAGTGGCTGCAAAAAATGGAACCACCCCTGGTAGCACTCGACATCACGCCGGGACGCGGTGTGTTTGTGCCCTACTTCACCCTGGGCGGCCTGGATACCCTGACTACAGGTGAAGTCGTGGACCCGCAGAGAAACGTGATTCCCGGCCTGTTTGCCGCCGGGCGCACCGCCTGCGGTATCGTGCGGCGCGCGGAGGGTTACTCCAGCGGCATGTCGGTAGGCGACGCCACATTCTCGGGGCGCATGGCCGGCAGGCAGGCGGCAGCCCGCCAACCCGATTGAGCCACGGGCTTGTAAGCCCGACACCACGCTTCTACCATAGCCGGCACGGGGCCAGCCCCCGGTCCTGTTCCCTATTGAGGCGAGGCAATGAAATACCTGCACACCATGGTACGCGCACGCGACCTTGACGAAACCCTGGACTTTTACTGCAACAAGCTCGGCCTGGTAGAGGTGAAACGCCACGACAGTGAGGCCGGGCGCTTCACCCTGGTCTTCCTGGCGGCACCCGGTGATGGCGTCACCGGCGAGGGCGGCCTGGGTCGCCTCAGCCCGTGCATCGAAATCACCTGGAACTGGGACCCCGAGGAGTACACCGGTGGTCGCAATTTCGGTCACCTCGCCTACGAGGTAGACAACATCTACGACATTTGCCGGCGACTGATGGAGGCCGGTGTCACTATCAATCGGCCGCCGCGGGATGGCCATATGGCCTTTGTGCGCTCTCCCGACGGAATTTCCATCGAACTGCTGCAGGCAGGCGAGTCACTACCCGCCCGCGAGCCATGGGCCTCGATGGAGAATACCGGCAGCTGGTAAGCGCGCTCATGGGCAAGAGCATCGCCACCCGGCTGATCGCCCTGCTGACCCTGTCTGCAGCGCTGATCATCGGCACTGGCATGCTGCTGGACTACCGTGTTTCGCGCGAGGAAATCCTGCAGCGCCTGAGTGAGCAGGCAGTCGTCGAGACCGAGGTAGTAGTCAGGGACATGGAGAACTGGCTCAACGGTATCGAGGCAACAACGCGTCTCATGGCGCGCATTCTCGAACAGCGTGAGTACAGCCGCAACGGGCTCAAGGACATGCTGCGGGATGTGGTCGCCAACAACGATGAAATTTTCGGCGCCGCTATCGCGCTCAACCCTGACCTGGCCAGCGGGGGTCGCCCGTTTGCGCCCTACTACTACAGTCGCGACGGCCAGGTCCATTTCACCGATCTCGCCAACCGGCAGGCACGCTACACCGAACAGCCATGGTTTACCGTGCCCCTGGAGCGCGGGGAAGCGCTGTGGAGCGAGCCCTACTTCGATACCGGCGGTGGCGAAGTCAACATGACCACGTTTTCGGTGCCGGTCTACCGAGTGGACAGCGAAGGCCGCCGCCAGATTTACGGGGTAGTGACCGCCGATGTCACCCTCGATGCCCTGCACGCCGTGCTGCAACAGTTGCACCTGGGCGCCAGCAGCTACGGTCTGCTGTTCAGCCGCGAGGGCATGGTGATGAGCACTGGCAGCGGGCGCAGCATCATGCAGCACTATACCGACCTGCACTACAAGGGACTGGACCTGGACAGCTGGCGGCGTATTTTCCAGCGCGCGCTGCAAGGGCAGACCAGCACGATGGATTTCCCCTGCCCCGAGTCGGAGGACCGCTGCACTATTCGTCTCGGCCAACTGCAGACCACCGGCTGGCCCATCGGGGTAAGCTTTCGGCAGCAGGAGGTGCTGTCACCCCTGCATACCTATACCCTGAAGACCCTGGCCATCAGTGCCGTGACCTTGCTGCTGCTGGCGTTGGTGGTTTACCTGCTGACCTCGCGACTGACCCGGCCGCTGCAGGAACTGACCCGGGCAACGGAGCAGATCGCGCGCGGCAACCTGGACACACCGCTGCCCAAAGCACAGGGGGAGGACGAAGTCGCCAGGCTGGTGGAGTCCTTCAGCACCATGAACCGCTCACTTAAGGGTTATATCGACGACCTGGCGGCGGCGACAGCGAGCCGCTCAAGAATCGAGGGTGAGCTGGCAGCGGCGCGGGAGATCCAGATGTCCATGCTGCCCGGGGACGGCGACATCCTGCTGACCGAGCCAGGCTTCGAGCTCTGGGCCCGTGTGACGCCGGCGAGAACGGTAGGCGGTGACCTTTACACCCTGTTCAGGCAGGGGGAGCAGTTTTACTTCGCGGTCGGTGATGTCTCGGACAAGGGCGTGCCCGCTGCCCTGTTCATGGCGCGCGCGATCAGCCTTATCCAGCAATTGTCGCTGACCATGTCCTCCCCTGAGCGCACCATGGCGGAACTGAACAATGCGCTGGAACGCAACAACCAGAACTGCATGTTCGTCACCCTGTTCCTGGGTGTACTGAACCTGCGTGACGGCGCCCTGCGTTTTGCCTCTGCGGGTCACACGGCCCCCAGCCTGCTGCGCGATGGCAGTGTGCAGGTGGTGGCACAGGACACCGGGCCGGCGCTGGGTCTGGCCGCAGACCAGGACTACCCCGGGAATACCCTGCAGTTGCTGCCGGGTGATCGACTGGCCGTGTACACCGACGGTATCGACGAGGCCTTCAGCCCGGAGGAGGAGATGTTCGGAACGGCGCGCTTCAATGCGGAGTTGCTGGCGCAGGCACAGTCGCCTGTTGCGCAGGCGGGCGCTGCGGTATTCGACGCCGTGGCCGAGCATGCCGGGACCCGCGCCCAGTCCGACGACATTACCCTGTTACTGGTGCAGTATGCGGGCGGGGACGAACCCATGAGCAGCGAGAGCTTTCACCTTGGCAGCGCGCTGACCACGCGAGTACAGCAGTGGCTGCAGGATGTAATGCGGGGCTGGGACCTGCCCTCGACATTGATAACCGAACTCTGCCTGGTGGCAGAGGAGATCGCTTCCAACACACAGAAGTACGCCGGTCTCAGCGCAGAAGATCGCCTGGAGCTGATGCTGATACTTCGGGACAATGCCCTGGTCCTCAAAGCCAGGGACCGCGGCGTCGCGTTCAATCCGCTCAGCGAGGGCAAGCGTGCACCCCTCGGCGCCGACATTGACGCTGCTGAAATCGGGGGCCTTGGTGTACACTTGATCGTTCAGCTCACCGACCGCCAGCGCTATCGCCGCGATGGTGAATACAATATCCTGCGGGTGGAGCGGGATTTACCGGATCAGTCCGGGCAACAGCCCTAACACGAGGCCGACACAAACATGGACCTGACGACTACCGTATCCATTGACGAAGAAAATTCTGTTGCCAGGGTAGCGCTGGATGGTGCCCTCAACACCGACACCGCGCCTGCTTTCGAACAGCGGCTACAGGACGTGGTCGACAAACGCTTTGCACTCACCGTGCTGGATATGAAGGACCTGGATTACATCAGTTCGGCGGGCCTGCGAGTGATTTTCAAGGCCGCCAAGCAAACCCGTAGCCAGGGCAATAAACTCGCCGCGGCCAATCGTAAACCTCACATCGACAAGGTCTTCGAGATCCTCAAGGCGCTGCCTGATATGGCGGTATTCGCCAACGAACAGGAGCTGGACGATTACCTCGACAGCATGCAGCGGCGGGCCCTGGACGAGTAAGCTGCCAACGCCGTCGTTAACGGGTCTGACGGGCCCTGTTACTGCTTCAGGAAATTCAATATCCAGCGCGCAACGCGATCGCCTTCGTGGCTTTCCTGCAATGATGCCATGCCCGTCTCGTATACCTCATCACCAATCATTTCGCGCCGGTAATCCATTATTTCACTGGAATAGCCGGGTACGAATTCCGGGTGCCCCTGGAAGGTAAGGATATGCTCCCCGATCTGCACCACGGCGTTTTCGCAAAACTCACTCGCGGCAAGCACACGTGCACCGTCGGCATTCTTCACCACCTGGTCCTGGTGGCTGACAAGAATTTGCAGTTCAGGCGAGCCGCCATCATGCCAGGGCGGTGTTTCCACGAAAGTATGCGTATGCAGGCCCTGGCCCCAGCCCTTGGTCGATTTTTCGGTTTTGCCGCCTAGCGCCTGGGCCACGATCTGGTGGCCGAAGCAGATGCCGACCAGCTTTTTCTTGCGCGCGTGCAATTCACGTACGAAGACCATCAACTGCTTTATCCAGGCCTTGTCTTCATACACTGAGGACTTACTGCCGGTGATCAGGTAGGCATCTACCTCGTCTATATCCTGCGGGTAAATGCCCTCCTCCACATCGTAGACGGCGAATTCCAGGCCGGGATCTTCCCTGGCGAGCAACGCAATAAACATGTCCGGGTACTCACCGAAATCCGGCACCCACTCGGGGCGTACCGCATCAGTCTTCAGGATTCCAATCTTCATGCTATTCCTTACGGATATACGGTCTGGGGCGACCCTGGCGCCATGCATCATAGGAAAGGAGAACGCGGCCTGTCCATACCACCATTGGGCAGGTGGCACCTTTGATTTGCCCCGGCGCCCATGCCGCGGAATGCCCGCCGATGTCATCAAAACAACATCACACTGTCATACTAATGCCACGCGGCAACGTCACGCTGGGCACCATGCAGATATTGATGCCAATCAGGGAATTCGAGCTGCGGCTGCTCAGGCGCGTTTTCAGCCAGACTGAGAAACGCATGGTAATACCCATGGCTCGCGCCATCTCGCGGTCCGGAGACGGCTACCTGCACCTGCTGACGCCGCTGCTGGCCTGGTTGCTGGACCCGGCGGGACTGGAGCGCCTGCTGCCGTTGCTGATCATCTCCCTGTTGTTGGAACGCATCGCCTACTGGCTAATCAAGAACGCACTGCGCCGCCCACGACCGGCCGACGCGGTGCCCGGTTTTCGCAGCCTGATCACCGCCGGCGACCAGTTCAGCTTTCCCTCCGGGCACAGCTCCGGGGCGTTCCTGCTGGCTACGGCACTGGTGATCGTCTACGGGCCCCTGGCAGCCCCGCTGCTGCTGTGGGCGCTGGCGGTGGCGCTATCGCGAGTCCTGCTGGGCGTTCATTATCCCGGCGACACCCTCGCCGGCGCCCTGATGGGAAGCTTTGTCGTCATAAGCGTTGCCACACACTTGGGAGCAAACTGAAATGAAGATCCTCTACGGTGTTCAGGGCACAGGTGAAGGCCACCTGAGCAGGGCACGCGCCATGGCCAGGGCTCTCGCGCATTGGCCGGTAGATGTAACCTGGTTGTTCTCCGGCCGCCCGCGGGAACAGTTGTTCGACATGAGCGTTTTTGGCGACTACCTGTATCGCACCGGCCTGTCTTTTACGGTCCGCGACGGGCAAATGCAGTATGCCGCCACACTCAGGAACAACCGTTTTCGCCAGTGTATGCGCGACGCCAGCCAACTGGACCTCTCCTCCTATGACCTGTTGGTGTGCGACTACGAGCCGGTGCTGGCCCTGGCGGCGCGCAAACAGCAGCGCAGCCTTATCGGCATAGGCCACCAGTACGCATTTGGCAGGAAAACGCCCACCGCGGGTGCCTCTTTCCTGCAGCGCCAGATCATGTCCCGCTTTGCGCCCGTCGATACGCCGGTGGGGCTGCACTGGCATCGCTATGCAGACAACATACTGCCACCCATCCTCGACCTGCCCGCACATCCTGTGCACAAGGGAGAACATATCGTGGTCTATATGCCGTTCGAAGACCAGCAGGCCGTGACGCGACTGCTGCAGCGCTTTCCCGAACAGCGCTTCCTGCAGTATTCGGCAGCAGTGAGCGACAGCAACTGCGCGAACGTTGAACGTCGCAAGGCCAACGTCGCTGGCTTCAAGCGGGACCTGGCTAGCAGTGCCGGCGTGATCTGCAACAGCGGTTTCGAGCTGGTAAGCGAGTGCCTGCAATGGCGCAAACCTGTGCTCACCAAGCCACTGCACGGACAGATGGAACAACTGTCCAACGCACACGCGTTGCAGCAACTGGGCTACGCGACAAGTATTCACCGCTTCGATACAGACGGCGTGGCGGCCTGGCTGGACAACCCCGGCCGATGCCATCGCATCACATTCCCGGACGTCGCCGGGGCGCTGGCACGCTGGCTGGCAACCGGTGCCTATGCTGACACCGCCAGCCTCGGGGAACGCCTCTGGGCGGAGACGGTTACGGACCGGATTCCCGTTCCCCGGCCAGGCCGCTACGGCGCCATCGCCAGCGCCTGAAACCGCGCTTGGGCGGGAACCGCTTTTGCGTTAGGCTGTGAGCTTTTCCGCCAGGTCACCGCCTTGTTGTTTCGATTTCTCGCCCTCGCGCTGATACTTCTCAGCAGCCCCGGCTATACCTCAGAAAGCCAGTTTACTGGCTCTGCAAGCTGCCAGACCTGCCACGCCAGCGAATACGCCAACTGGCAGGGATCTCATCATGACCTGGCCATGCAGTTACCCACGGCAGAGACCGTACTGGGTGATTTCAATGACGCCTCTTTCACCTACAACGGCGTTACCAGCCGCTTTTACCGCAACGGTGAAAAGTTCATGGTGCGTACCGACGGTGAGGACGGCAAGCTCACCGACTTCGAGGTGGCCTACGTGTTTGGTGTCTACCCCTTGCAGCAGTACCTGTTGCCACTCTCGCGGGGGCGCCTGCAGGCACTGACCATCGCCTGGGACGCGCGGCCCCGGGAACAGGGTGGCCAGCGCTGGTACCACCTGTTCCCCGATGAACCCATCGACTTCGCGGATCCACTGCACTGGACTGGCCCCTACCACAACTGGAATACCCGCTGCGCCGAATGTCACAGCACCGACCTGCAAAAGAACTACGAGCGCAGTACCCGTAGCTTCGACACCTCGTACAAGGAAATCGACGTGAGCTGTGAAGCCTGCCATGGCCCGGGCAGCAAGCACCTGGAACTGGCTGCCAGCGACCAGTTGGGCGACGTTCATGGAGGCGGTTTTGCCACCGACCTCGCCCAGCGCGGGGAGTGGTTCTTCCCCGAAGGCGCCGACATCGCCAGGCGCTCGGAAACACTCGAGTCCAGGGAACAAATCGACAACTGCGGTCGCTGCCACAGCCGCCGCGGCACGCTGGGAGACTATCACTACGGCGCTGACCTGCTCGATACGCACCGGCTCTCGGTCCTGCACTCCCCCCTCTATCACCATGACGGCCAGATTCTCGACGAGGTTTACGTTTATGGCTCATTCGTGCAGAGCAAAATGCACCAGGCCGGGGTGGTCTGCAGCAATTGCCACGAGCCCCACAGCGCCGAGTTGCGTGCCAGCGGCAACGCCATCTGCGCGCAGTGCCATAAGCCCGCAACCTACGACACCCCGGAGCACCACTTTCACCCGGCAGACAGCGCCGGCGCCAGCTGCGCCGACTGCCACATGCCGGAGACCACCTACATGGGTGTGGACCCCCGCCGCGATCACAGCATGCGAATACCGCGCCCGGACCTGTCCGTGGTAATGGGAGTACCCAACGCCTGTAACCAATGCCACAGCGACCGGGATGCCCAATGGGCGGTAGACGCCCTGCGCGAAAAGGGCGTGGTTTACCGCGACACCGGCAGTCATTTTTCCCGCGCTTTCGCGCGCCTGGCCCAGGGCGATACCCGCGCCCTGCCGACCCTGGCACAACTGGCCAATGACGCCACCGCGCCCCCTATCTGGCGCGCCACTGCCATGGAGGCCCTGGGCCAGGTCGGTGGCCGGGAAGCCACCCAGACCATGGCCGCGCTGCTGTACGACGATGACTCCATCATTCGCACCAGTACCGTCCGTGCACTTGACTTCATATCACTGCAACAGCGCTATCAGTTGCTCATGCCACTGGTTGATGATGACATTCTCGCTGTGCGGATGGAGGTCGCATCAGCGCTGGCAGGCGTGCCGTTGGACCAGGTCCCGGCCGCGGATGCGGAGCGCTTGCGCGGCCTGTTCCAGGAATACGCGCAGGTAATGGAGCAACATGCGGATATGCCCTCCGCGCTGATGCAGCTGGGCCTGTTTCGCGCCAATCGAGGGGACCTCCCTGCTGCGGAGGCGGACTATCGCGAAGCGCTGGCACTGAACCCGCAGCTGGTTGCCGGATACCTCAACCTTGCCGACCTGCTGCGCGCCCAGGGGCGTGACGATGACGCGCGTCAGCTGTTACTTACGAGCCTGGAAGTAGCACCCGAAAACGGTAATACCCTGCACGCCCTCGGCTTACTGGAGACCCGATCCGACCAGCCTGACAAGGCATTGGAGTACCTGCGCCGGGCCGCAGAGCTGGAAACCCAGGGGGTTCGGCATCGCTTTGTGTATGCCATTGCCCTGCATGACCTGGGTAAACCGCGCGAAGCTGTGGCGGAACTGGGCAAGCTGAATCGCGCCTATCCAAACGATGAACAGGTGCTACTGGCACTGGTGAATTACAACACCGAACTGGGCGAACAGGCCCGGGCCAGGCAATGGGCCCAGCAGCTGGTGCGCCTGGCTCCACGCAACCCCAACTACCAGCAGCTGTTGCAGAAGCTATCCACCGCTAATTGAACAGGTACTGATCCATCACCGGATAGTAGGCCTCGCGAATCGCCCGGGATTCATTGGCCAGCTGGTGGCCCGCATCGGGCAGGTAGTGCACGGAGGTCTCCGGGAACATCGCCTGCATCGCGCCCACGTTGTAGCGCCAGTCGACGGTGCCGTCGCGGCGGCCCTGTATTACCTGCACCGGCCCGACACCGAGATCGTCCACGTCGAGTTCATCCAGCCAGCGCTGCAGCGCACCAATCCATGCCAATGGCACCCGCCGAAACTGCAGCGGGTCGCGGCGGACAAACTCCAGAAAGTCTTCATCCGCGGAATTCCTGTTGAATTTTCGCGCCACGCTGTCAGTGAAGCGATGCAGCAACAGGTAGCCGGCGCGCACACCCAACCAGCCCGCGGGACGCACCAGCGGCGCCAGGAAGACGGCGCGTTCATACGGCCACTGTTGCTGGCGAGCGCACTCGGTCAACGCAGCGCAACCCGTGCTCTGGGCGAGCACATGCGTGGGCAGGTCGGGCATCTCAGCGCCAGAGAGCACATCCAGCACCGCGGCGGCATAGTCAGCGAAATCCTCGATGACGCAAGGGTCGCCGGAGGACAGGCCATGGCCGGGAAGATCAAAAATCAGTACGTTGCATTGCCGGGAAAGACCGTAATCAACCAGCTTGTCGTAGAGACCGGCATGATCGAAATAGCCGTGCACCAGCAGGAGGTTGGCCCGCGCATCGGGCAGCAGCCAGCGCTGGGCCATCAGCTGGTACCGGCCTGAGGGGATCAAGCCGCCACGGTAATCGGCCAGCGGGTAGGTCTTGCTGAAATCGAGCTGGTAGAACGCCAGGTACTGACGCAACAGCGCGCCTGCCGCACCCTCTGCAAAAGAGGGTAAAGCGGAGCGGAGCTTGTGCAGCTTGTTGGGCGTCATGATACCGGCGGGTTTGACCGGACGACGGGAATCCACATGTCACTGCCTCCCAACACCATCCCCGCGGGCGAGGATGGCAGATTCAGGCCCTTGACCAAATACCGGCCCTGGCCAGCCCTGTGTTGCGCGAGCGGCTGATGCCGGAAAACGGACTGGTTAACCGGCAAATTGAAAAAGCGTAAGCGCTCAGTTTACCTTCGGGGCCAGTTCACCAGCTTCATACATCACGTACATCCGCTCCAGTGACTTGACCTTGATCTTGTCGGCGTTGCCGGCAGTGCCAAACGCCTCGTAACGAGCGACACAGATATCGCGCATGGCTTCTATCGTCTTGGCCAGGTACTTGCGCGGGTCAAACTCGGCCGTGTTCTCGGCCAGGAACCGGCGTATCGCGCCAGTAGAGGCCAGGCGCAGATCGGTGTCAATGTTGACCTTGCGGACACCGTGGCGGATGCCTTCCTGGATCTGCTCGACCGGCACCCCATAGGTCTCCGGGATCTCACCGCCGAACTCATTGATTACCGCCAGCCAGTCCTGGGGTACCGAGGAAGAGCCGTGCATCACCAGGTGAGTATTGGGGATGCGGGCGTTGATTTCCTTGATGCGGTCAATAGCCAGGATATCGCCCGTAGGTGGGCGCGTAAACTTGTAGGCGCCGTGGCTGGTGCCACAGGCGATGGCCAGGGCGTCGACTTCCGTTGCCTTAACGAAGGCCGCGGCTTCCTCGGGGTCGGTAAGCATCTGGTCGTGGGTGAGCTTCCCGGCAGCACCGATGCCGTCCTCCTCGCCCGCTTCACCGGTCTCCAGCGAGCCCAGGCAACCCAGCTCACCCTCCACCGACACACCACAGGCATGCGCCATTTCCACTGCCTGGCGGGTGACCGACACGTTATAGTCATAGTCCATCGGGGTCTTGCCATCGGTACCCAGGGAACCGTCCATCATGACCGAGGAAAAGCCCAGCTGGATCGAGCGCTGGCACACAGCGGGGGAAGTGCCATGATCCTGGTGCACGACCACGGGAATGTCGGGGAATTCGTGCATTGCCGCTTCCATCATGGCGCGCAGGAACGGCGCCCCGGCGTATTTGCGAGCGCCTGCACTGGCCTGCATGATCACCGGTGAATTGGTCTGGCTCGCCGCCTCCATAATCGCGCGGGTCTGTTCCAGGTTGTTAACGTTGAAGGCCGGAACGCCGTAGCCGTGTTCAGCGGCGTGGTCCAGCAGCTGTCGCATGCTGATTAATGCCATGGTATTTACCTCTGCGCTTGCTAGTTGTCAGTTAATCGGCCGCACGTGCCTGCAGCACGGCCACCGCGGGAAGAACCTTGCCTTCCACGTATTCCAGGAAGGCACCGCCTCCCGTGGAGATGTATGAAACCCGATCAGCGATAGCGTACTTGTCGATCGCCGCCAGGGTGTCGCCGCCACCGGCCAGTGAGAATGCGGGGGATTCGGCTATCGCACGCGCCAGAACTTCCGTACCGCCGCCGAACTGGTCAAACTCGAATACACCCACCGGGCCGTTCCAGAGAATGGTACCGGCCTGGTGCAGTATAGCGGCGATAGCGTCTGCCGCGTTGGGCCCGATATCAAAAATCATATCGTCTGCGGCGACCGCGTCGGCAGACTTGGTTTCCGCGGTTGCAGATTCGGAAAACTCCTTACCCGTTACCACATCCTCGGGCAGGGGTATGCTGGTCTTCTGCATCAGCGCACTGGCCGCGGGTATCAGCTCATGTTCGCACAGCGACTTGCCAACGGGCTTGCCGGCGGCAGCCAGGAAGGTATTGGCGATACCACCCCCGACGATCAGCTGGTCTACCTTTTCCGACAGGGTCTCCAGCACGGTGAGTTTGGTCGACACCTTGGAGCCGCCGACAATGGCAACCATGGGACGCGCAGGAGCCGACAGCGCCTGCTCCAGAGCATTCAGCTCTTTTGCCAGCAGCGGCCCGGCACAGGCTACCGGGGCATATTTTGCCACCCCATGGGTAGAGGCCTGGGCGCGATGTGCCGTGCCAAAGGCGTCCATCACGAATATCTCACAGAGTCCGGCATAAGCTCTGGCCAGGGTTTCGTCGTCTTTTTTCTCACCCGGATTGAAGCGCACATTCTCCAGCAGTGCGACCTCTCCGTCAGCCAACTCCACGCCCAGCTTCCAGTCCTGCACCAGGGTGACCTTACGCCCCAACAGCGAGGCCAGGTGTTCCGCTACCGGCACCATCGAAAACTGGGGGTCATACTCACCCTCCGTGGGGCGGCCGAGGTGGGACATGAGGATAACTTTGGCACCCGCATCGCAGGCCGCCTGAATGGTAGGCAGCGCCGCACGGATACGCGCATCGGAGGTCACCGCACCCTCCTTCACTGGCACATTCAGGTCCTCCCTGATCAGCACCCGCTTGCCAGCGAGATCCAGGTCCGTCATCAGCTTCACATTCAGGCCCATGGGCACGGTCTCCTATAAATTTGTCCAGTAACTGGCGACATCGAGCATGCGGTTGGCATAGGCCCACTCGTTATCGAACCAGGTCAGCACCTTGACCAACCGTTTACCGCTCACCCTGGTCTGGCTGGCATCAATAATGCTGGAGTGCGTGTCGTGATTGAAATCACAGGACGCCAACGGCTCTTCAGTATAGCCCAGCACGCCACCAAACCGGGATTGCGCTGCGTCATACAAAGCCCGATTAATGGCCGCGATATCGGTATCCACCCGGGTCTGCACGGTGAGATCCATGGCCGACACATTGAGCGTGGGAACGCGCAGGGCCTGGGCACTGAAACGCCCGCGCATTGCCGGCAGCACGCGTTCTACGCCGCGGGCGAGACCGGTATCGATGGGAATAATCGAGTGCGAAGCTGCGCGGGTCTTGCGCAGGTCCGTGTGGTGGTAGGCATCCAGCACCGGCTGATCATTCATGGCCGAGTGAATGGTCGTAATAGTGCCGCTGTCTATGCCTACGGTGTCTGCCAGTGCCTGGATAACCGGCACGATACCGTTGGTGGTGCAGGACCCGGCCGAAACGATACGGTGCTGTGCGCGCAACTCGTGCTCGTTGACGCCATACACGATGGTGGCATCGACATCGGCTTGCGCAGGCTGGGAAAACAGCACCCGGGGTGCGCCCTGGTGCAAGTGCTGCTCCGCAGTGGCGCGATCACTGAATGCCCCGGTGCACTCCAGCACCAGGTCAATGCCCAGGTCACCCCAGGGCAGGCCGCTGATATCGTCATGGCGCAACAACGCGACAGGCTGGCCGTTGACCAGCAGTTGATTGTCATCCCCGCCCAGCTCTCCGCGAAATTTCCCGTGCGTGGAATCGTAGCGGGTCAGGTGCAGTACGGTGCGGGCGTCTGCCAGTTCGTTAATCGCCACCACCTGCAGGCGGGACTGCAAAGGGCTCTCCTGCAAGGCCCGCAGCACGCAGCGGCCGATGCGGCCGTAACCATTAATCGCCAGTCTGATCATGCGGCAGTGCCAGCCTAGTCGAGCAACACCTCGTCAACTGCGTTCACCACGTTGTCCACGGTGAAACCAAACTCGCGGAAGAGTTCTCCCGCGGGAGCCGACTCACCGAAACTGGTCATGCCCACGATACGCCCGTCCAGGCCCACGTATTTGTACCAGTAGTCCGCATGCAGTGCTTCCACCGCCACGCGCGCCAGCACATCGGAAGGCAGCACCGACTCGCGGTAGGCGGCGTCCTGGGCTTCAAACAACTCGGTACAGGGCATGGAGACCACGCGTACCTTTTTTCCCGCGGTCTCAAGCCGCTCCGCCGCTTCCATGGCCAGATGCACCTCCGAACCGGTGGCAATCAGGATGGCATCGGGCTGGCCAGCGCAGTTCTTGAGTATGTAGCCACCGCGGGCGATGTCGCCAAGCTGTTGCGCATCGCGATCCTGGTGGGGCAGGCCCTGGCGCGAGAACACCAGTGCCGTGGGACCATCACAGCGCTCAATAGCCGACTTCCACGCCACTGCGGATTCGACGGTGTCGCAGGGGCGCCAGGTGTGCAGGTTTGGCGTATTGCGCAGGGAGGCCACCTGCTCCACCGGCTGGTGAGTGGGCCCATCCTCTCCCAGGCCTATGGAATCGTGGGTGAAGACAAAAATGGACTGCTGCTTCATAAGTGCCGCCATGCGCACGGCGTTGCGCATGTACTCCATGAACACCAGGAAGGTGGCGCCGTAGTTGATGAAGCCCCCGTGCAAAGCGATACCGTTCATGATGGCAGCCATCCCGAACTCACGCACACCGTAGTAGATGTAGTTGCCGTTGGCGTCTTCGCTGCTGATCCCCTTTGCACCAGCCCACAAAGTCAGGTTGGAGCCGGCCAGGTCTGCCGAGCCGCCAAGCAGCTCGGGAAGGTGCGGCCCGAAAGCGTTGAGACAGTTCTGGGACGCCTTGCGCGAGGCAATGCTCTCGCCCTCCTGCTGGCACTGCTCGATGTAGGCCGCAGCCTGGCTGCTGAATTCGGCGGGCAGTTCACCTGCCAGGCGACGCTTCAGTTCGGCCGCCAGCTCCGGATGCGCCGCGGCGTATGCGTCCATGCGCTCGGTCCAGGCCTGCTCTGCCGCCGCGCCCTTTTCGTGTGCATTCCAGCCCGCGTATACCTCCTCCGGTATCTCGAACGGGGCATGCTGCCAATCGAGAGCGACACGGGTCGCTGCGACTTCATCACCACCGAGGGGGGCGCCGTGGCAGGATTCGCTGCCCTGCTTGCCGGGGGATCCCTTGCCGATAACGGTCTTGCAACAGATCAGCGTCGGGCGGCTGCGGTCATGGCGGGCGGCCTCGATGGCAGCCTTGACCTCGGACGGGTTGTGTCCATTGACGTCATTGATCACTTGCCAGCCGTAACTGTGGAAACGTGCAGGGGTATCGTCGCTGAACCAGCCCTCCACTTCACCGTCGATGGAAATACCGTTGTCGTCGTAGAATGCGATCAGCTTGCCCAGGCCCAGGGTACCTGCCAGTGAGCACACTTCATGCGAAATGCCTTCCATCAGGCAGCCGTCGCCAAGGAAGGTATAGGTGTAATGGTCGATCACCTCGTGGCCGTTGCGATTGAACTGGGCTGCCAGCACTTTCTCTGCAATAGCCATCCCCACCGCGTTGCTCACGCCCTGCCCCAGCGGGCCGGTTGTGGTCTCGATGCCCGGTGTGTAACCGTACTCCGGGTGCCCGGGCGTCTTGCTGTGCAGCTGGCGGAAGTTTTCCAGCTCCGCCATCGGCAGGTCATAACCGGTGAGATGCAGCAGCGCATAGATCAGCATGGAGCCGTGGCCATTGGAGAGGACGAAGCGATCGCGGTTGGGCCACTGCGGATTGCGGGGATTGTGCCGCAGGTAATCGTTCCACAACACTTCTGCAATATCCGCCATCCCCATGGGTGCCCCGGGGTGACCGGAGTTGGCTTTTTGGACCGCATCCATAGCGAGAACTCGAATAGCGTTGGCAAGTAGGGTGCGGTTGGATGACATCAGCATCTCCAGAATCGGGGGAGCAGGGGAAAATGGGCCGCTATTTTCGCGTAACGAGCGGCTAACGGCAACGAAAATCGCCCCCATTCGGGGCCTGGATGCGGCCCTGTACCGGAGACGGGCCCCGATGAACAGTGCCCGGTCACGCATTCACACCGCCAACGCAGCACCTATATCAAAATATTTTGATATAGGTGTGCCACCCTGTTAGACTCCTGCGCCATGTTGTCTCCGACGAAAGCATCAGCAGAGGGCGAGTCGGCTATTTTGCCGTCACTCGCCACCGACCTGGCCGCACTCTGCAAAGCCAGTGCCGACCCGCTGCGCCTGCAGGTTCTGCGCGTGCTGCGCGAGGACTCGTTCGGCGTGTCTGAGCTGTGTGCGATTTTTGGCATTCGCCAGCCGGCGTTAAGTCACCACTTGAAAGTGCTTGCCGGTGCGTCACTGGTGGCCACTCGCAGGGAAGGTAACTCGATATTCTATCGCCGCGCCCAACTGGGCCAGCGGGCAGAGCTGGAAGGGCTGCAGACGCAGCTGTTTGCCGCGGTGGACGCCATCGAGCTACCCGCGGCCGTCGAGCAGGGCCTGGAAGCCCTGTATCGCCAGCGCGAGCAGAACTCACGTAATTTTTTCCGGGACAACGCGAACAAGTTCAGGCAGCAGCAGGACCTGATCGCCAGCTATGAACAGTACGCCGGCACGGTGGCTGATGTATTGCGCGAAGCGCCGTTGCAGCAGCGGGACACCGCCCTGGAAGTTGGGCCCGGAGATGGCAGCTTCCTGCTGGAACTGGCGCCGGGGTTTCGCCGCGTGATCGCACTGGACATCGAACAGGCCATGCTGGAACAGGCCATGGCCAGGGCCGACGCCGCAGGCGTGTCGAATATCGAATTCCTGCACGGCGACACCTCGGACCCGCGCCTGCAGCAATTCTCGGCCGACTGCGTGGTAATCAACATGGTATTGCACCACACCCCTGACCCCGGTCAGATATTGCGGGATGCCGCCAACTGCCTGGCCGCCGAGGGCGTGGTACTGGTCACAGACCTGTGCCGGCACGACCAGGGCTGGGCGCGGGAAAACTGCGGCGACCTCTGGCTCGGTTTTGACCCTGCAGACCTGACCAACTGGGCCGCGGAGGCCGGATTGAGTGACATCGCCAGCGTTTACCTGGCGCAACGCAACGGATTTCAAGTACAGGTGCGCCTCTTCGGCCACCGCCAATGAGCAAGGAACGACAGCATGAGTGAATATGCACTTTTTACCTCGGAATCAGTCTCCGAGGGCCACCCTGACAAAATGGCGGACCAGATTTCTGACGCCATCCTCGACGCCATCCTGGCTGACGACAAGGACGCCCGCGTCGCCGTGGAAACGATGGTCAAGACGGGCATGGCGGTAATCGCCGGCGAGGTCACCACATCCACGTATGTCGACCTTGAAGACGTGGTTCGCCAGGTCATCCTGGACATCGGCTACAACAGCTCCGACGTCGGCTTCGACGGCGCCTCTTGCGCCGTACTGAATGCCATCGGCAAACAGTCCCACGACATCGCCATGGGCGTCAACGAGGGCGAGGGCGCGCACCTGGAACAGGGCGCCGGCGACCAGGGCCTGATGTTCGGTTACGCCACCAACGAAACAGACGTGCTGATGCCGGCACCGATCTACTATTCCCATCGCCTGGTAGAAAAGCAGGCCGAGCTGCGCAAGCACCGCACGCTGCCCTGGCTTCGCCCCGACGCCAAGAGCCAGGTCTCACTGCGCTACGAGGACGGCAAGCCCGTGGCAATCGACGCGGTGGTGCTGTCCACCCAGCACGACGCGGATATCGCCCAGGCGGACATCCATGAAGCGGTGATGGATTTGATCATCAAGGAAACCCTGCCCGCCGAGTGGCTGCACGCGGGCACCCAGTACCACATCAATCCCACCGGCCAGTTCATCATCGGCGGTCCGGTTGGCGACTGCGGACTCACCGGGCGCAAGATCATCGTCGACACCTACGGCGGCATGGCCCGCCATGGCGGCGGCGCGTTCTCCGGCAAGGATCCCTCCAAGGTCGACCGCTCCGCCGCGTACGCCGGCCGTTACGTGGCCAAGAACGTGGTCGCCGCGGGCCTGGCCGACCGCTGTGAAATCCAGGTGTCCTACGCGATCGGTGTGGCTGAGCCAACATCCATCGCCATCAATACCTTTGGCACCGGCAAGCTCAGCGACACGCACATTGCCGACCTGGTGCGCGAGCACTTCGACCTGCGCCCCCGCGGCCTGATCGAGATGTTGGATCTGAAACGGCCGATCTACCGTAAAACCGCTGCATACGGTCACTTCGGACGCGAGGACGAGGACTTCACCTGGGAGAGAACAGACAAGGCAGAGGCGCTGAAGGCGGTGCTTTGAAGGCATTGATGTAACAACACGAGAATACAATCACCGCCGTCATTCCCGCGCAGGCGGTGGTCCGCCATTGCGGGATGACAGTCATTGGAAAAGGTAACTTGACATGAGCACAGCAGAACAACTGGAAACCAAGCAGGATTACAAGGTCGCAGACATCGCATTGGCCGAATGGGGCCGTCGCGAACTCGACATCGCCGAGGGCGAGATGCCCGCACTGATGGCGATGCGCGCCAAATATGCCGAAAGCAAGCCGCTGGCGGGAGCGAAAATACTGGGTTGCATTCACATGACCATCCAGACCGGCGTACTGATCGAAACGCTGATCGAGCTGGGCGCCGAGGTACGCTGGTCTTCCTGCAATATTTTTTCCACGCAGGATCACGCAGCGGCGGCCATCGCCGCCGCCGGCATCCCGGTTTTCGCCTGGAAGGGTGAAACCGAGGAAGAATATGACTGGTGTATCGAGCAGACAATTCTCAAGGATGGCAAACCCTGGGACGCCAACATGATTCTCGACGACGGCGGCGACCTGACTGCCATGCTGCACGAGAACTATCCTGAGATGCTGGATAACATCCATGGCATCACCGAGGAAACCACCACCGGCGTCCATCGCCTGCAGGAAATGCTGGAAGCAGGCACGCTGAAAGTGCCCGCGGTCAACGTCAATGATTCGGTCACCAAGTCGAAGAACGACAACAAGTACGGTTGCCGCCACTCGCTCAATGACGCCATCAAACGCGCCACGGATCATTTGCTCGCCGGCAAGAAAGCCCTGGTCATCGGCTACGGCGACGTGGGTAAGGGTTCGGCACAATCACTGCGCCAGGAAGGCATGATCGTACGTATTTCCGAAATCGACCCCATCTGTGCGATGCAGGCGTGCATGGACGGCTTTGAAGTCGTCTCTCCCTACATCGACGGCAACAACCTCGGCAACGATGAGTGTATCGACCGCGACCTGCTGCAAGGCACTGACCTGGTGGTGACCACCACCGGCAACTACAACGTCTGCGACGAGTATATGCTGCGCGCACTGAAGTCCGGGGCCGTGGTTTGCAACATCGGCCACTTCGACAACGAGATCGATACCGCTTACATGCGCCGCAACTGGGAATGGGAAGAGGTCAAGCCGCAGGTGCACAAGGTTTACCGTGACCAGGCCAGCAACGACCATCTGCTGCTGCTGTCGGAGGGGCGACTGGTCAACCTGGGCAATGCCACCGGGCACCCCTCTCGCATCATGGACGGTTCCTTCGCCAACCAGGTACTGGCGCAGATTTACCTGTACGAGCGCAAGTTCGCCGACCTCGAGGACAACATGAAGCCGGCCGCGCTGTCGGTGGAAGTGCTGCCCAAGAAACTGGATGAGGAAGTGGCCGCGCACATGATCGGTGGCTTCGACGCCACACTCACGCGCCTGACCCCGGAGCAGGCCGACTACATCAACGTGAAGCAGGACGGCCCCTTCAAGCCCGACAGCTACAAGTACTAAGGAAATACCGTGGCCAAACCGCGTATCAGCTTCGAATTCTTCCCGCCGAAAACGCCGGCGGGCAAGGACAAGCTGCTCAATGAAACCACGCCGGCCCTGAACGCGCTGGGTCCGGAATTCTTTTCCGTGACCTACGGCGCCGGCGGTGCCACCCGTGATACCACCCTGGGGGTGGTGTCAGCCATTCGCGAGACGGGTATCGACGTCGCCCCGCACCTGAGCTTTGGTGGCGATGACGAGGAAACCGTGGCGCAGCTGCTGGAGACCTACAAAGCCCGGGGCATCACGCGCCTGGTGGCCTTGCGGGGTGACATGCCCTCGGGCATGGGGGCGGCAATGCAACTGGTGTACGCCAACGAGCTGGTGGACTTCATCCGCCAGCGCACCGGCGACCATTTCCAGATACATGTGGCTGCCTACCCCGAGATCCACCCGGAGTCCCGAAGCTACCAGAGTGACGTCGAGTTCCTGAAGCGCAAACTGGATGCGGGCGCGAACAGTGCCATCACCCAGTACTTCTACAACGTCGAAGCGTACTTCTACTTCCTCGACCAATGCGCGGCAATGGGCATAGACAAGCCTGTCTATGCCGGCATTATGCCGATCACCAATTTCCAGAACCTGGCAAGGTTCTCGCGCAACTGCGGTGCCGAGATACCTCGCTGGATCTGTAAACGCATGGAGGATTTCGGTGACGACCAGGAGTCCGTTCGCCAGTTCGGGCTGGAAGTGGTCACCCAACTCTGCCAGACCCTAATTGAGTCAGGCTGCCCGGGCATTCACTTCTACACGATGAACCAGGTGGAGCCGACCCGGCAGATCTACAACAACCTGGGCCTGTAGTAGTATCCCGCTATGCGCATTCCCCGGATATTCACGGGGCAGGTACTGCAGGCCGGCTCCCGTTACGACCTGGAGCCGGGCCCCAGCCAACACCTCGCCCGCGCCCTGCGCATGCAGGTGGGAGATCTATTGACCCTGTTTGACGGTCGCGGCGGTGAATACCGGGCGACCATCGACGCCATCAGCAAAAAACAGGTTACTGTCCTTACCAGCGCACACGAGGCGCGCGACGTGGAGTCCCCGCTCTCTATTCACCTGGGCATCGCCGTCTCACGCGGTGATCGCATGGACTGGGTGGTGCAAAAGGCGACAGAGCTGGGCGTGGGCGCAATCACCCCGCTGCTCACTGAACGCACCGAAGTCCGACTTTCCGGAGAGCGCCTGGCGCGGAAGGTCGCCCACTGGCAACAGGTCGTTGTCAGCGCATGCGAGCAAAGTGGCCGCAATACCGTGCCCCGGGTCGCCACGCTGACAGCATCCGGCGACTGGCTTGGCTCGGTAGACGCAGAGCAGAAACTGGTACTGCACCACCGGGCGAGCAGCGTTGACGCCCCCGCCGGCAGGCCCGCCACGCTGGCCCTGCTAATCGGGCCTGAGGGCGGACTCAGCGATGACGAGATCACCGCAGCGGAACAGGCAGGCTTTCGATCAGTCAGCCTGGGGCGCCGGGTGCTGCGCACGGAAACGGCACCCATCGCGGCATTGGCTATACTGCAATCCCGATGGGGAGATATGGGTCTTTAATATGGCGACAGCAGGTCTGGATCATTTCAATATCATCGCTCCGGAAGCGCTGATGCGGGAAGTCAGGGATTTCTATGTCGACGTGATAGGGCTACAGGAGGGCTGGCGGCCCGACTTTGGCTTTCCCGGTTACTGGCTGTATGCGGGCGAACGTGCCGTGGTACACCTGATGGCGGGGGGGACCAGTGCAGCGCCACCCGCGGACGCGCCCGCCACGGGTCATCTCGATCACGTCGCTTTCACCTGTACCGACCTGGCTGACACGGAAAAGCACCTCGCTGCCCTGGGTGTCGCCTATAAAAAAGCCGAGCACCCATCATTCCAGCTCACGCAGTTGTTCCTCTCCGACCCGGTTGGCCTGGGCGTTGAATTGAACTTTGCCGGCTGATACCCGGCCCCCGGGCTAGCTATCGCCTGTAGCACCCATCCGGATCGCGTGAGCGCTCTTCCCAGCCCCGGTCGTCCCGCCTTCAGGCCCTGCCTGCCAGCCAGCGCGCATGTGTCCACTCGAGGAAATCGGTTACCGCGTTGACGGTATGATCCGTGCGTACTGAGTGGAACACCTCGAAAGCGTGCTGGGCGCCGGGAAGCTCGCCATAAACCACCGGCTCTTTTGCGACTTTCTGCAAGGCGGAGACAAACGTGCGCGCCTCTTCTACCCATACCAGGGTGTCGTGAGTGCCGTGGATGACGAACATGGGTGGCGAGTCCTCGTGCACATGTGCCAACGGAGAGCTGCTTTCCCAGAGCTCGGGGTTCTGTTCACGCGTGCACTGCATCACCCGGTCGGAGAGCATTTTTTCCATCGACATCTCCGGCCGGATTTCATAGCGGTCGAGCAGGTCATAAACGCCGTAGAAGGGCACGGCGGCCTGCACTGCTGTATCGGCGTCCTCGAAGCCGGGCTGGAAGTCGGCGTGATTTGGGGTCAAAGCCGCCAGCGAACTGAGATGGCCACCGGCGGAACCGCCGGTGATGGCGATAAAGTCAGGGTTACCGCCATACTGACTGATATTCTCACGGATCCAGGCAATCGACTTTTTGACGTCGATGATATGCGCCGGGAACGCAGCCAGCGGACTCAAGCGGTAGTTGATCGCCACACAGAGCCAGCCGCGCTGGGCGAGGTGGTACATAAGCGGTTTCGCCTGCTGTTCCTTCTCGCCAATCATCCAGCCGCCGCCATGCACCTGCAACAGCACCGGGAAGCCCCCCTCGCGAGGCTCCTGGGGGTGATAGATATCCAGCAGGTTGCGCTTACCGCCGTCTGCATAGGAGATATGCGAGTGCACCCGGACACCGTCCCGGTACATGGAAAACGGCTTCATCCAGCTGGACGCGCGCACGCCGTCCTCCAGCACCCGCTGTCGCTCGCTGCTGAGGGTGCAGCGGTAGTCAATGCCCAGTCCACGGCGCAAGGCCCGGCGCAGTATGCGCTGCGTGTCCATGGCCTGTATGTGGAGGTATACCAGGCCCATCCAGGACAACGCAAACAGGCCCAGGCCGGCCTGGGCGAGGCGGTCATCCAACACACCGAAAAACGCCAGCGCCGCGGTCAGGGCCACCTGCCAGAGCAGGTGAATCATGGCCAGTTCGCCAGACAGCCAGGCCGCAAAAAAGTACAGCGGCGCTGCCCAGTACAGCCTTCTGGCCTGTACCAACGCGGTGCAGGTGCAGGCGAATGAGACCAGGCCAAGGAAAAAATACATACCACTCACAGTGCGCTACTCCGATGCCGCCGGTGAAAGGCGACTATTTTAGTGCAATTCGACCTCGCCGTCGCTTGCGCAGGTATTACCCTTTGCGTAACGTAACCAATCACTGAATATGCGGAGTCCGCGATGACAATCAAGCTCGGTGTGGTAATGGATCCCATTGCCGACATCAATTACAAGAAAGACACCACCCTGGCCATGCTGTGGGCAGCGCAGGCGCGGGACTGGCATATCTATTATATGGAGCAGAAAGACCTCTACCTCCAGGCCGGTGAAGCACGCGCGAGCATGGCGCCCACCACGGTTTTTCGCGACCCGGAAGCCTGGTACGAAATGAAGCCGGCCGAAGATCGGCCGCTGGCTGACCTGGATGTGATCCTGATGCGCAAGGATCCGCCCTTTGACAACGAGTTTCTGTACACCACGCACCTGCTGGAGTACGCCGAGCGACAAGGCACCCTGGTGGTAAACCGCTGCCAGGGCCTGCGCGACAACAACGAGAAACTGTTCGCCACACAGTTCCCGCAATGTTGCCCGCCGCTGCTGGTGAGCCGCGACATGCAGCGCCTGCGGGATTTCCACGGCAAGCACGACGATGTGATTTACAAGCCGCTGGACGGGATGGGGGGCAGCGCGATTTTCCGCGTCAAGGCGGACGATGCCAACCTCAGCGTAATCCTCGAAACCCTGACCGAGCACGGTTCACGCACGATCATGGCGCAGCGTTATATCCCCGAGATTGTCGACGGCGACAAGCGCATCCTGGTCATTGACGGTGAGGCCGTACCCTACTGCCTGGCCAGGGTGCCACTGGCAGGTGAATCCCGCGGCAACCTGGCCGCGGGTGGCTCCGGTCGACCGCAGCCGCTCACCGACCGGGATCGCTTTATCGTGGAACAGGTCGCACCGTTCCTGCGCGAGCACGGCATTCTGTTCGCCGGGCTCGACGTGATCGGCGACTACCTCACCGAGATCAACGTGACCAGCCCGACCTGCATCCGCGAGATAGACGCAGGGTACGATACCGATATCGCCGGTGAGCTGATGGACTGCATCGCTGAGAAACTGGCGCAAAAGCGCTGACCCCAGTCGCGGCATGTACTACCTCGAAAACCCCCAGGGTGATCACAAGCGAATGCGGAACGCGGTGCTGGCGGCTGCCGCGGCCCACGTTCTGCTCGCCTTTGGCGTATCGTTCACAGGCCAGGGCACGCCACACCACAGCCCCCAGATCGAGGTGACCCTGGCTATGCGGCCGAGCCAGGCCGCTCCCGACGACGCGCAGCGAATTGCCCAGAGCAACCAGGAAGGCAGCGGGCAGCAGGCGGAGTTCGACGCGGTGACATCGCGCAACAATGAGCTGCCCATGCAGGCCGAAGTACCGCAACAGGCAGCTCCCGCTCAGCGGGAGGCCAATACGCGCGCTGACAGCGAGCTACTCTCTACCGTGGCGGCCGCCCAGCGCCTGGTAAGCCTGGAACAGGCCCGCGAGGCATCACGGGAGAATCCCGCGCCGGGTATCAACCCGGAAATAGATCGGCTCAACCAGCAACTGGCTTCGCTTGAAGCGGAACTGCACGAGCAGACGCAGGCGTATTCCAAGCGACCCAGGGTGCGTCGCCTGACGTCCACATCGGCCAAGCAGGCAGCCGACGCCGCCTACCTGCTGGACTGGCGCCGCCGCCTCGAGGCGGTGGGCAACAAGTACTACCCGGAGGCGTCTGTGCGCTACGGGCTCTATGGTGACTTGCGACTGCTGGTCGTGATCCGCAAGGACGGCAGCCTTGAAGACATACAGGTGCTCAAATCCTCCGGTTATGCGGTACTGGATGAGGCCGCTATCAAGATCGTGCGCATGGGGGCGCCCTACTCCCCGTTCCCGCCGGAGCTGGCCGCCACCACCGACAAGCTGGAGATCATTCGCACGTGGCAATTTCAGGAGAATGAGCTAGGCTCCAATTGAACCCGGGCAGAGTCCTGCCATTCGAGCAATACGAAGTACGAAGAGAGGTCATTGCTGCAAGCATGCCAGGTAAAATCCACGCCACTACCGCACGTAGCAGTGATAGTTTGCGAGATCATTTCCTGCTGGCGATGCCGAACCTGACGGAAGGCATATTTTCCCATAGCATCACCTACATCTGCGAACATGGCGAGAGCGGCGCCATGGGCATTGTCATCAACCAGCCACTGGATTTGACCGTTTGCGAGATCTTCGAGCACCTGCAGATCGACTGCGTCGACGATTTCATTGACCACCCGGTTATGGCCGGTGGGCCGGTACAAATAGATCACGGCTTCGTACTGCACCGTGGTTGCGCCGAAAAGTGGGAGGCAAGCCTGAAGGTCACAGGGGAAATTACCCTGACCACATCCCGCGACATACTGCGCGCCATCGCCCACGGTACCGGCCCAAAGGAGCATCTCATCGCACTGGGTTATGCGGGCTGGTCCGCCGGGCAACTGGAACAGGAACTGGCTGAAAACAGCTGGCTGACCCTGCCCGCTGACAGCGACATCATTTTCAACACCCCCACGGCACAGCGCCTCTCGCGCGCCGCCGCCCAGCTGGGGATCGATATGAACCTTATCTCCGGCGAGGCGGGACACGCCTGAATTCAGCCGTTCACACAGTGATTGCCTTTGATTTTGGCCTGCGCCAGATTGGCGTGGCGGTGGGCAATACCCTCCTGGGCACTACGCAGACGCTGCCGATTATCAAGGCCAAAGACGGCATTCCAAACTGGCGCGACGTTGAAGAATTGATCAGGGAATGGGGGCCACAGCTACTGGTAGTGGGCGATCCGCTGAATATGGACGGCAGCGAAAGCGAACTGGCGCGGCGCGCCAGAAAATTCGCCCGCCGACTCAACGGCCGCCTGGGGCTGGAAGTTACCATGGTGGATGAGCGTTTGAGCAGCTTCGAGGCCAAGACGATAAGCCGGGAGCGGGGCCACAGGGGTGACTACAATTGCGACCCGGTGGACAGCCTCGCCGCGCAACTGATCCTGGAGACCTGGTTGGCCCAGGCCAGCTGAGGCCGACCTCAGCTGCGCCCCATGAACTGCCCGCTCTCGTCCCGGTCTTCGAAGGACAGGGAAAACTCATCCGAGTTACCGCCAAATTGCCCGCGCTCGAACATCTTGATCGCGAGGCGCACATCGTTGGCGGAGTCGGCGTAGCGGATGGCGTCTTCCTTGGTAATGAGGCCTTCCTTGTACGCCTTGGTCAGCGACTGGTCCAGCGTCTGCATGCCCAGCTCGGTAGACTTGGCCATAAGGTCCTTGATCAGGTGTACTTCGCCCTTGCGAATGTAATCCGCCACCAGTGGCGTGTTCAACAGCACTTCCACCACGGGTGTGCGTCCGTTGCCATCCTTACGCGGCAACAGCTGTTGCGCCACCATCGATTTCAGGTTGAGGGAGAGGTCCATCCACACCTGGGCGTGGTGCTCTGGCGGGAAGAAACTCTGGATACGATCCAGCGCCTGGTTGGCGTTGTTCGCGTGCAGCGTACAGAGACACAAGTGACCGGTCTCGGCAAAAGTCAGCGCCTGCATCATGGTTTCGGCGGTGCGAACCTCACCGATCATAATCACATCCGGCGCCTGGCGCAGTGTGTTCTTCAACGCCACGTCGAAAGATTCAGTATCCACACCGACTTCACGCTGGGTAACAATACAGTTGCCGTGATTGTGCATGTATTCAATGGGATCTTCGATGGTGATGATATGCCCGCGACTGTTCTGGTTGCGATAGCCGACCATGGAGGCCAAGGAGGTGGACTTACCGGTACCGGTCGCGCCCACGAAAACGACCAGGCCCCGCTTGGTCATGGACAGGTCCTTGATGATCGGGGGCAGGCCCAGCTCGTCGATGGTCGGTATTTCAGTCACGATGCGGCGCAACACCAGGCCGCACTCGCCGCGCTGCTGAAAGCAGCTGACACGGAAGCGCCCGAGGCCCTCCCGGCCGATGGCAAAGTTGTACTCGTGGTGCTTCATGAAGTAGGACTGCTGTTCCTCATCCATCGTGGACAGCACCAGCTCTCTCGCCTCTTCCGCACTCAGAGGCTGCTGACGAACCGGGTGCAGGGAACCGTCTACCTTGATGCTGGGGCAGGCACCGGCTGAAATGAATCCGTCCGATGCCCCCTCTTCCACCACGCGTTGCAACAACTCATCGATATTCATGCCACCACCCCCATATTATTCACCCGGTGTATGCCGGGTTAGAAATTCTCCGGCATACGCGCCTTCTCCCGGGCCACATCCCGGGTAATGGTGCGCTTGTCTACCAGTTCATGCAGGCACTGGTCCATGGTCTGCATGCCAATGGCCTGGCCCGTCTGGATGGCGGAATACATCTGTGCCACCTTGTCTTCGCGAATCAGGTTGCGGATCGCCGATGTACCGCGCATGATTTCATGTGCCGCGACCCGCCCCCCGCTCGCTCGCTTGAGCAGGGTCTGCGAAATCACGGCCTGCAGTGACTCCGAGAGCATCGAGCGCACCATGTCTTTTTCCGCGGCCGGGAACACGTCGATAACCCGGTCAATGGTCTTGGCCGCCGATGTGGTGTGCAGCGTGCCGAACACGAGGTGACCGGTTTCCGCTGCGGTCAGCGCCAGCCGGATCGTCTCCAGGTCGCGCATCTCACCAACGAGGATGATGTCCGGGTCTTCACGCAGCGCGGACCGCAGCGCCTCGGCAAATCCCAGCGTATCCTTGTGCACTTCCCGCTGGTTGACCAGGCACTTCTTGGATTCATGCACGAATTCAATCGGGTCCTCAATCGTGAGGATGTGCTCGTACTTGTTGTCATTAATAAAATCCACCATCGCCGCGAGGGTAGTGGACTTACCCGAGCCCGTTGGCCCGGTTACCAGCACCAGGCCCCGGGGCATCATGGAAATATCGCGAAACACCTGCCCCATGCCCAGATCTTCCATGGTGAGCACCTTGGAAGGAATGGTACGGAATACCGCGCCGGAGCCACGGTTCTGGTTGAAAGCATTTACCCTGAAACGCGCAACGCCAGGCACTTCAAAGGAAAAGTCCGTCTCCAAGAACTCTTCATAGTCCTTGCGTTGTTTGTCGTTCATGATGTCGTAAATCAACTCATGAACCTGCTTGTGCTCCATCGGCGGCAGATTAATACGGCGTATATCGCCGTCCACCCGGATCATGGGAGGCAGTCCAGCTGAGAGATGAAGGTCAGACGCTCCCTGTTTGGCGCTGAACGCGAGCAGCTCTGTGATATCCATATATTGTGTTTCCCCTCTGGCCGGGCGCCTGTCCCGCGACTGCAGGATTCCCTTGAGGCACCGACCCCACGGCCAACCGCCGTATTGTTGTTTTTACTTGCGTGCAGTTCATCGTATGGCTACGGAGGCCCACAATCGGCTAATATCCGCGCCATGACTGACACCTTGCTTGAAAACCATATCGCAAAGCTCCGCCTTAGGCTACGACAGAGTGCACAAAAGTACGATCGGGCAGAAAGCGATATTTTGCTGTTGGCAGTGAGCAAAACACAGCCAGCGGCGGCCATCAGGGCGGCCTATGCCTGTGGACTGAGTCACTTTGGTGAAAGCTACGTGCAGGAGGCCAGCGCCAAGATCGAGGCGCTTGCAGACCTGCCCCTGACCTGGCATTTCATCGGTCCTCTGCAGTCCAACAAGACAAGGGCTGTTGCAGAACAGTTTCACTGGGTACACAGCGTGGAGCGGGAAAAAACAGCCCGGCGCCTGAGTGAGCAGAGGCCGCAGGAACTGGCGCCACTGCAGGTATGCATGCAGGTCAATATATCGGGTGAGCACAGCAAGTCGGGCGTCGCTCCGGATGCGGCGTCGGATTTGGCGGCTGCGGTAGCGTCACTGCCGCGCCTCACGCTCCGCGGGCTGATGGCCATTCCCGCCGCAACCGACGATGTGGCCGCACAGCGAGAGGCATTTGCCGGGCTGCGCAGGGAGTTTGAGTCACTGCGCCGCCACCACCCGCAAATGGATACCTTGTCAATGGGCATGTCCCGGGACCTGGAAGCGGCCATCGCTGAGGGCTCCACGCTGGTGCGCATCGGCACGGCTATCTTCGGCCCCCGGCGAGGGTGATCTTGGCCACGCTGTAGCGCTATACTGCCATGTTTGGTGGCTGAGCCTGGCCGGCCGCGCTCTGCGGCACGAATGGCCGATGTAACCGCGGATGGGCGCCTCACAGGTGACACCGCAAGAGAACCGGGGAACACCGTATTGAGCACACCTGTTATAGCATTTGTCGGCGCTGGCAACATGGCCGCCAGTATTATTGGCGGCCTGGTCGACGCCGGCCATCCGGCACAGCGTATACGCGCCGCAGATCCCCATGCCGAAACCCTGCAACGGCTGTCCGCCACAGCGCCAGTCATTGCCTGCGGCGACAACAATGAAGCCGTCGCCGGGGCTGACGTTGTTATCCTGGCGGTCAAACCCCAGGTCATGGCTACCGTGTGCGCCGACATTGCACCGGCACTGGCGAACGGCAATACACTGGTAATATCCATCGCCGCGGGTATCACGCTAGAGAGTATGCAGGGCTGGCTGGGAGAAACCACGGCCATTGTTCGCTGCATGCCCAACACGCCCGCCTTGCTGGGCTGCGGCGCCAGCGCACTGTATGCCAGCGCACAGGTGAGCGCGCAGCAACAGGAATGGGCCGCGTCAATTCTTGACGCCGTGGGTATCACCGAATGGGTGGAGAGCGAGGCCGATCTGGACCCGGTAACGGCACTGTCCGGCAGCGGGCCCGCTTATTTTTTCCTGTTCATGGAAGCAATGATCGACGCCGCCGTTGAACAGGGCCTGCCGCGGGACACGGCGACGCGGTTAACCCTGCAGACCTGCCTGGGCGCCTCACGCATGGCACTGGAGAATGAGGTGGACCTCGCAGAGTTGCGGCGAAGGGTGACCAGCCCGGGGGGAACGACCCAGGCTGCGGTGGAAAGTTTCGAAAGCAGCGGGTTGCGAGACCTGGTTGGCAGTGCCATGCAGGCAGCCGCAGATCGCGCCCGCGCAATGGCCAAGGAGATGGGATAGTACCGATGGGCGCAGTGAACGAAATTTTTATCTACCTGATACAGACCGCACTCACGCTGTACATGATCGCCATGCTCTTGCGGTTTCTGCTGCAGGTGGTGCGTGCTGACTTCTACAACCCTATCAGCCAGTTCCTGGTCAAAGTCACCAATCCACTGGTAATACCACTGCGCCGGATCATTCCGGGTTTCGGGGGTATTGACCTGGCATCACTGCTGCTGACGTTGCTGTTGCAGGCAGTGGCTATTGTGGTGCTCATGGCCCTTTACGGGCTGGGCATGCCGAATATCGGCCTGCTGCTACTCTGGGCTGCGCTAGGAGTGGTGGGCCTGCTGGTGAATATCTACTTTTTCGCGCTGCTGGCGACGATCATCCTCAGCTGGATAGCGCCCGGTTCGGGTAATCCGGCCGTGCACCTGTTGTACCAGATTACCGAGCCGGTCATGGCGCCGTTTCGCAAACTGTTGCCGCCCATGGGGGGAATGGATTTTTCTCCGATCCTTGTTTTCATACTTATTAACGTATTGCAGATCGCGCTGCGTCACATGGCAACGGGCGTCGGACTGCACCCGGCGCTTGTGATAGGCCTGTGACGACTACCCTGGACAGCGGTTCGGTAGGCATCGTTACGCCCCGAACGGTACGTTTCGACCAGCCTTTACTGCTGGCTTGCGGGCGCGAACTGCCGGATGTGGAACTGGTTTACGAAACCTACGGCGAACTCAATCCACAACGCAGCAACGCGATTCTGATCTGCCACGCCCTGTCCGGTCACCATCACGCCGCCGGCTATCACCACGAGGACGAGCGTAAACCTGGCTGGTGGGACGAGTGCATCGGCCCGGGCAAACCGATTGATACCCGGCGTTTCTTCGTTGTCAGCCTGAACAACATCGGCGGCTGCCATGGCTCTACCGGCCCCACGTCTATTAATCCAGAAACAGGCAAGCCCTGGGGCCCTGATTTTCCGCCGCTGCGCGCCCGGGACTGGGTCCACAGCCAGGCACGGTTAGCAGACTACCTCGGTATCGATTGCTGGGCCGCCGTAATTGGCGGCAGCCTTGGCGGCATGCAGGCCATGCGCTGGTCACTGGAATACCCGGACCGGCTGAAACATTGCGTGGTCATTGCCGCGGCGATGAAACTGAGCGCGCAGAACCTCGCTTTCAACGAACTGGCCCGCCAGGCAATTTTTTCGGACCCGGTCTTCGACGACGGCAATTACATTTATCGTGACGAGATTCCCGCACGGGGACTGGCGCTCGCCCGCATGGTGGGCCACGTTACCTATCTGTCAGATGAAGCCATGGCCAACAAGTTCGGGCGCGAACTGCGGGCCGGCAGCCTCGAGATGGGCAACGAGGACGACATCGAGTTCCAGGTACAGAGCTACCTCCGCTACCAGGGCAGCCAGTTCTCTTCGCAGTTCGATGCCAATACCTATGTGCTGATGACACGTGCGCTGGACTATTTCGATCTCGCACGGGAATATGACAACGATCCGGTAAAGGCTTTCAGCCATGCCCGCTGCAGCTTTCTGGTGATTTCATTTTCGACTGACTGGCGCTTTTCACCGACACGTTCCCAGGAGATAGTAGACGCATTGATCGCCGCCGATCGCCCGGTCACCTATGCCGAAATTGAAGCGGACGAGGGTCATGATGCCTTCCTGATGCCGATTCCGCGTTACCTCAGGACATTCTCGGCCTATATGCAACGTGTTGGAGGTGACGACTGATGCGACTGGACCTCACGCATATCCAGCGCTGGATCGAGCCCGGCTCCCGCGTGCTGGACCTCGGCTGCGGCAGCGGCGAGTTCCTTGAAACGCTGCAGCGGGAACGGTCGGTGCGCGGCACAGGCATTGAAATTGATGAAGACAATATCAATGCTGCTATAGCCCGGGGGCTCAACATCATTGAGCAGAACATGGATGGGGGCCTCGCCAATTTTCGCGACCAGAGTTTTGACACGGTAGTAATGGCTCACGCGCTGCAGGCAGTGCACTATCCGGACAAGGTACTTGAGGAAATGTTGCGGATCGGGCGCCAGTGCATCGTGACATTCCCGAATTTTGGCCACTGGCGATGCCGGCTCTATCTCGGAACTCGCGGTCGTATGCCGGTGTCGAAGTTTATGCCGCACAGTTGGTATGACACGCCGAACATTCACTTCTGTACGGTACGCGACTTTGAAGCGCTGTGCAGCGAACGCAATATCCGTATCCTGGCCCGGGATTTTGTCGGCAATACCGACAGGGAACCCTTGCTTGCCACGACCTGGCCCAACCTGTTCGCGACCACGGCCATCTACCACATCACACGTTGAGGCAAAAATGAAGAACGCTGCGATTACCCTGCTCCTGGCTGCGCTGTGGCAGGCCCACCCCGCCATTGCCCAGCAGTCGGAAATGTTTGGGCCCTATGAATTGCACTACAGTGTGGTCAATACCACATTCATCGAGCCCGAGGTTGCCGCCACCTACAACCTGGTGCGCGGTGAAAAGCGCGCCATACTCAACCTCGCAGTGCGAGAGCATGTTGCCGACGGCAACACCGTGGCGCGCCCCATGCAGCTCAAGGGCCGCAGTTGGGACCTGATCCAGAAAACAGACCAGCTGGCATTCCAGGAAGTGCGTGAAGGCCCGGCCATCTACTATATTGCCGAGGTCGAGTTCCTGGACAAGGAGTGGCGCCATTTCGAGGTGCACTTCCGCCCTGAGGGCGCTGATGAGACCTATACCTTCAGGCTCAAACACCAGATGTACAAGGACTGAACACGATGAGCGAGCAGGTGGTGGTACTGGCCAGTGGCAACGCAGGCAAGTTACGAGAGCTCGAGCGGATTCTCGCGCCACTGGGCCTGCAGCTGCACTCACAGGCCCAGTACGCGGTGCCGGAGGTTCCCGAGGACGGCCTGAGTTTTGTGGAGAACGCCATCATCAAGGCGCGGGCAGCCTGCCGGCATACGGGGCTGCCGGCGATTGCCGACGATTCCGGTCTCGAGGTGGACTACCTGAAAGGTGCCCCCGGTATTCACTCGGCCCGCTATTCTGGCAGCGGCGATGCGGGCAACAACCAGAAACTGCTGCGCGAGTTGCAGAATGTACCCCAACCAGAGCGAACTGCGCGTTTCAGGTGCGTCCTGGTCTATATGCGCCATGAGCTGGACCCAATGCCGATCGTCTGCGCCGGCAGCTGGGAGGGTCGCATTCTTGAGGCCCCGCAGGGCGACCAGGGTTTTGGCTATGACCCCCTGTTTTATGTGCCCGAGCAACAGTGCAGTGCTGCGCAACTGGATGCCGCCGTGAAGAACCGGATAAGCCACCGGGCACACGCCAGCGCCAGGTTACTGGAGGCGCTGACACACAGCCGCTGAACACATGCCGCTCCCGCCACTCAGCCTGTACGTTCATCTGCCCTGGTGCGAACGCAAGTGCCCCTACTGCGACTTTAATTCGCACGAAGCCAGCCGCATCCCCGAAGCGCAATACATCGAGGCACTGCTTGCCGACCTGGAAAGAGATCTTCACCTGGCCGCCGGCCGCACTGTGCAGACCCTGTTCATTGGCGGCGGAACCCCCAGCCTGTTCAGCGCCGACGCCATTGCCCGGCTCATGGATGCTGTCGCCGGCAAGCTCAGCCTTGCTGACAGGCTTGAGGCTACCATGGAGGCCAATCCCGGCAGTGCCGAGGCCGCCCGCTTCAAGGGCTACCGGCAGGCGGGGATCAATCGCCTCTCCCTGGGGGTGCAGAGCTTCCAGGAAGAGAAACTACAGGCCCTGGGACGCGTACATTCCGGCGCCCAGGCGCGCGCCGCAATCGACCTTGCCATTGCAGCAGGCTTCGACAATTTCAATCTCGACCTGATGCACGGCCTGCCCGGGCAAAGCCCGGACGACGCCATGGCAGACCTCGCCACGGCCATCGACATGCAGCCCGCGCACCTGTCCTGGTACCAGCTCACAATAGAGCCCAATACCGTGTTCTACACGCGACCGCCGTCGCTGCCTGTGGAAGACGCCCTGGGCGACATCCAGGACAGGGGGGAAGAACTGCTGGCTGCAAGCGGGTACCTGCAATATGAAATCTCCGCTTACAGCCGGCCCGGCATGGAGTGCCGACATAACCTGAACTACTGGTCCTTCGGTGACTATCTCGCGATTGGCGCCGGTGCACATGGCAAGATCACGGATGCCGCCGGCCGCATTACCCGCTATGCCAAAACCCGGGCACCCGCAGACTACCTCTCCGGGCAGCAATACACCGCGCAGCAGCGCACACTGGCGCCCGGCGAGATAATAGAAGAGTTCATGATGTTTGCCCTGCGCCTGAACCGGGGTTTCACCCTCGATACATTCACCTCGATGACAGGTCTGCAACCCGATGTGATCGAGCAAAAGCTGTCAATACTGGCAGGGAAAGGGCTGCTGCTGCAGCAGGGCAGGCACATACAGGCCAGCGATCTCGGCCGCCGGTTTCTCGACACGGTCATAGCCGAGTTCATCAGCTGAGCTCCGCTTCAAGCAGCCTGCGCCGGCACTTCAGGACTGTGTTGACCTCACAAATACGAGATCCCAGACGCCATGCCCAAGACGCTCACCGCGCGCTTCAAACTTGGTCAGCGGACGGTGTGCCGGGCGCGGCGCGTATTCGCCCGGGGCGCAGGTATTGGTGTAACCCTCAGCCGCGGATAGCACTTCCATCATCTGCTCGGCGTAATTTTCCCAGTCAGTCGCCAGGTGCAGCGTACCGCCCGGTTTGAGCCTCGAGCGCAGCGCCTCGACGAATTGTGGCTGGATCAGCCGCCGCTTGTGGTGCCGCTTCTTGTGCCAGGGATCGGGGAAGAAGATCTGCACCGTATCCAGTGACGACTCCGCTATGCAATCGCGCAGCACCTCCACGGCGTCGTGGCAGTAAACACGAATATTGCTGACATTTTCTTCCGCCATGGCGTGCAACAGCCTGCCCACACCCGGCTTGTGCACTTCGATGCCCACAAAGTTGGTGTCCGGAGCGGCCCTGGCCATCGCCACCAGGGACTGCCCCATACCAAAACCGATTTCCAGCACGCGCGGCCCAGGCCGGCCAAACACCGCATCGAAATCCAGCGGACCGGATGCGTGCTCGAGACCCCAGCGGGACCAGTTCTGCTCAAAGGCACGCTGCTGGCCCGGCGTCATGCGGCCGGTACGCAGCACATAGCTGCGTATAGGACGATGTTTCTCGCTGTTCACCATCTCAGGCCAGCAGTTTCCAGCCCACGGCAGCCAGACAGGCCCAACCGGCGATGAAGGAGAGACCGCCTATCGGTGTCACCGCACCCAACCACCTGGTATCGGTGAGGGCGAGCAGATACAGGCTGCCAGAGAAGATCAGGATGCCCATAAAAAACAACCAGCCGGCGCTTTTCAACATCACCGTTTGCGGCTGGCTGAGTGCAATAATGCCCACCGCCAGCAGGGCCAGGGAGTGGTAAAAGTGATACTGAACCGCCGTTTCAAAAACCCCGGTCAGGTAATCGTCGAGTTTGCCGCGCAGGGCATGCGCGCCAAAGGCACCAAAAGCCACAGCGAACATGCCGCTGAGTGATGCAAGTGTGATGAACAGCTTGGCCATGAGAGAAGTGTAACCCAGTCGTCAGTGATCGGGGCAATCACCCCTGAACAAAAAAAACCCACCGCGCTGGTGTGCGGGGTGGGCTATTGGATTCGTCTGGACCCTGCGGGAACGAGCTGTGCCTGCGCTCAGGCGGCTATGGCCGCCTTCAGCTTTTTCATCGCATTTGCCTCCAGCTGGCGAATTCGCTCAGCGGAAACACCGTACCGGTCAGCAAGCTCGTGCAGAGTGGCTTTCTCTTCTGCGAGCCAACGCTGGGCGAGAATATCGCGGCTGCGCTCATCCAGGCCAGCGAGGGCCTGGTGCAGGCGCGCTTCAGAATTGGCCTGCCAGTCGCCCTCTTCTACCTCTACAGCGGGGTCGGCGTTGCCGTCCTCGAGGTAGTACTGGGGCGCGTGCCAGCCCTCATCATCATCGCCGTCTACCGGCAGGTCGTAAGCCACATCGCGACTGGTCAGCCGACCTTCCATGCGTTGCACTTCCTTGACATCAACGCCGAGATCATCGGCCACAGCCTGCGCCTCGTCTGCGCTCAACCATGACAGGCTCTTTTTCTGGCTGCGCAGGTTGAAGAACAACTTGCGCTGGGCCTTGGTTGTCGCCACCTTGACGATACGCCAGTTGCGCAGGATGAACTCGTGCATCTCCGCCTTGATCCAGTGCACTGCGAAAGACACCAGACGCACCCCTTTTTCGGGGTCAAAACGCTTCACGGCCTTCATCAGGCCAACATTACCTTCCTGGATCAGGTCACCCTCAGCCAAACCGTAACCGGAATAGCTGCGCGCGATGTGCACCACAAAACGCAGGTGCGACATGACCAGTTCGCGGGCCGCGTCCAGGTTGCCGTTGTAGTACAGGTCCTCGGCCAGCTCACGTTCGCGTTCCGGGCTCAGTATCGGGATGCTGCTCACCGCCTGAACGTAGGCTGCGAGATTGGCTCCCGGTACCATCTGGTCTACAGGTTGTAAGCTTTTAGTCATCTTGGTTTCTCCATTCATCCCGCAATATTAGCACTCCTTATATTAGAGTGCTAATTTCGGGAAAGTTCCCTCGAGACCCCTGAATAGACCCCTTTTCTGCATTGAAAACAAATAGTTATGGCCGTGCTTAAGGATTATACGTGCCGCTGCGCCAGCCGGCGAGGTGCAGAACCGAACAGAAGTGCCCGAATCGGGTCAGCTCCATGCTGACCAGCTCGCCCTGCGGGGTTTTGTGGACCCTGATGCCCTCTGACTCCCAGAGACCCTGATCGCCGTTGCTGCAGGTATAGCTGCCAAACAGGCGCGAATGGTCATTTTGCTCAAAGAGGCAGTCTTCACTGCCCAGCACTCGGGTGCTGATGGTGAGGTCGTTCAAGGGGCCGGTGATAGCAAATTCGGCGTGGCTGTCCTCGGCGGGAAATGCCGCACATTTCGGGCCGCCCATGACCTGGTTGGCCTCGTAGCTACCGAGGTCCTCCTCGGTGAACTCCCTGCCCGGCAGCTCTGCTGCCCGCGCGACCGCATCCTCCAGCCTGAATTCGTCGCGATGCAGCACGGATACCGTTTCGCGCCGCTCGCCCTCCTCCGGATTTACCTCCATCTCGATGGCGATCTGGTGATCCGTCACGGCATAGATAAAGCCTGCGAATTGACCGTTGCTGACGCTGCCCCCGGTACAGGCGTAGTCGCCCGTAAAAGCTTCCCTGGCGCGCATCGCGGAGGCGTCACTGACCGCGAACTGACCGCTGTACTCACAGACCACGCGCTCTGAAAAACGCTGCTCTACGATGCGGATTTCACTACCGAGCACTGAAATCTGGACGGCCTCGTGCTCAGTAGTCCGGTACGCGATGCTGCCGAGCAGTTCGCCGTACCACTGGCCGTCGAACGCCTCTCGCTGGTGCGGCAGGAATGTTGGCGCCAGGCGGTAGGTGTCATCGCGTTGCAACCTGCGCATCAGCTCGCTGCTGGCTTCGAACCCGCGGGTGCTGAGGCGGCAGTCATCGTGGGAGCCACCACAAAGCGCGTCTTCACCCGCCTCCCAGCCAGCGAATGCGTAGCCCTGTTCAGCACGTGGCAGGAACACATCTTCGAAATAGGTATCGACAACATCGATCAGGCAGGGCTGCTCCGCTGTACAGGTGTAAGCGCCGGAAACAGACTCAACGTGGCCCCCCTCAGGAGGGTTAACCGCAACTTTGCAGGCCGATACGGCGAGCACCATGGGAAACAATGACAACCAACGCACTAGCAGCACACTCCTGCAAAAAAACGGGGGCGGTTTATGCCAAAAAGCTATTAACGCGCCCGGTTATAGAATTTTGGGGAGATAATAAATGTCGACCGCTGCGCTGCCAAGAATTTCATACGGAAATGTTGCGTTAATTCGGTACTGCCCCGGCAGCAGGCCCCGTAGCGCGTTAGCGCGGCTCGATTTCGGCAAGATGGCGCGTCACGGCAAGCCAGGCGCCGGCGAGTCCAAGCAATCCGCCCAGCACCAACAGATTAAGCGCGCCCATGACGCCGAGCCCGTCCAGTGAGAAATCACTACTGTAGAGTGCAGCGAGTCGTGCCACCGGCTTGCCCAGGTACCAGAGGGAGGCACTCACCAGCAGTGCTGCGACCAGACCGCCGCCGAATCCATACCAGAGCCCGGTGTAAAGGAAGGGGCGACGCACAAAGGGATTGCTACCCCCCACCAGCTTGACGATAACGATTTCTTCCCGGCGGCTTTCAATCGCCAGCTTGATGGTATTACCCAGAATCAGCACGACACCGAATACCAGCAGTACGCCCAGAGCCAGCACCAGGCGCTGGCTCAACTCCATAATACTGTTGAGGCGTTGTAACCACTCCATGTCCAGCACGGCTTCCGCGACCCCTTCACGGTCGGCCAGTTCGCCCTTGAGCGTAACAACCGCGTCCTCGGCAAGGCCGCTGGCGGGGGAGACTAACAGCAGGTCCGGGAGCGGATTGTCCTCCAGGCTGGACAGCACGTCAGCAAACCCGGACAGAGCGCTGAACTCGGCCAGGGCGTCCTGTCGGGACACGAACTCAACCGTTGCCACATCATCGCGCTGCTCAAGTGCCGCTGCCAGTTCCTGGCCCTCGGCGGCAGATAATTGCTCCTCGAGGAACAGTGATATCTGGGAAGGGCTCTCCCATCCCGCACTCAGTTCGCGCGCATTATCGAGCGCCACGTTCAGGCCCACGGGAAGCGCCAGGGCAATGCCTATCACCATAAACGTCATCAGCGTAGACAGCTTGTTGGTCAACACGCGATGCAGGCTGTCCGCGGCGGACAGCCGGTGGTGGCGCAACCAGGCGTCGTAGCGGTTGGCGATGCTGGCCCGGCTCTGTCGCGCCCCCTCGCGTCGCGCAGCTGTCATGCCACACCCCCATTCACCAGCCGCCCTTCCTTGAGTGTCAGGATGCGGTGGCGCAGTCGCGAAATCAGGGCGAGATCGTGGCTGGCAATCAGCACCGTCACACCTACCTGGTTGAAATCCTCGAACAAGCGCATGATCTCCGCAGAAAGTTCCGGGTCGAGATTGCCGGTGGGCTCGTCAGCGAGCAGTATCCTGGGGCGACACACCACGGCCCTGGCGATGCCCACCCGCTGCTGCTCACCGCCGGACAGGGTCAGCGGCATGGCGCGTTCTTTGCTCAGCAGGCCGACCTTGTCGAGTGCGGCACGGACCCGGCGCCCCACTTCACGGTAGTCATAGCCACCGATAACCAGCGGCAGGGCGACGTTGTCAAAGACGGGGCGATCAAAGAGCAGCTGGTGGTTCTGGAACACCACACCAATGTTGCGGCGATGGCCCGGGATGCCGCGTTTGCCCACAGTCGCCAGGTCGACGCCATCCACCAACACCTTGCCGCGGGTAGCCCGGTCCATCAGCATTATCAGCCGCATCAGGGTGCTCTTGCCGGCGCCCGAATGCCCGGTGAGAAAGACCAGGTCATCCTTGGCAATATCAAAGCTGACCTCACGCAGGGCGTCGTGGCCCTCCGCGTAGCGTTTGCTGACGCGCTGGAAGCTGATCATTCGGCCGCTTTATCCGTGGCGAAGAGCGCTTCTATAAACGGCTCGGCCTGAAATGGCCGCAAGTCGTCCGCGGATTCGCCAATCCCGATAAAGCGAATGGGCAAGCCCAGTTTCTTGGCAATGGCGAAGATCACACCGCCCTTGGCGGTGCCGTCGAGCTTGGTCAGGGTGATACCGGAAACGCCCACCCACTGGCGGAAATGGTCTGCCTGTGCCAGCGCGTTCTGGCCGGTGCCCGCGTCCAGTACCAGCATCACCTCGTGTGGCGCACTGTCGTCCAGCTTGCCCATGACCCGGACCACCTTCTTCAATTCTTCCATAAGGTTGTCCTTGTTGTGCAGGCGGCCCGCCGTGTCAGCTATCAGTACATCCACCTCGCGCGCGCGCGCGGCCTGCAGCGCATCGTATACCACCGAGGCACTATCCGCCCCGGTATGCTGCGCCACCACGGGGACGTTGTTCCGCTCGCCCCAGACCTGTAATTGCTCAACGGCGGCAGCGCGGAAAGTGTCACCCGCCGCCAGCATTACCGTGCGGCCATCCGCCTGCAATCGCTTTGCCAGCTTGCCGATGGTCGTGGTCTTGCCAACGCCATTTACCCCCACCATGAGTATCACGTAGGGTTTGTGACCACTCACTTCCAATGGCTGTTCACAGGGTTTGAGAAGCGCAAGCAGTTCTTCCTGCAGCGCACCCTGCAAGGCCTCAGGGTTGGTCAGCTCCTTGCGCGAAACCCGCTGCGTGAGGCGGCCTATGATATCCAGCGTGGCGTCGACGCCCACATCTGCCAACAACAGCCTGGACTCAAGCTCTTCCAGCAATTCCGCGTCGATTTCCTTGCGCCCCAGGAACAGGTTGCCCAGTCCCTGGACCAGATTGTCACTGGTTCGGCTCAGGCCACGGCGCAGTCGCGAGAGAAAACCGGGCTTGTCCTGCGGCTGCGGCTGCGGCTGCGGCTGCGGCTGCGGTGACGTTGCCGCAGTCCCTGTGTCAGCCTCTACATCGCTGGCGGCAGCTGGGACCGGCGCAGTGGCGGGTTCAAGCTGTGGGGGCTGACCGGTATCGCTCTCAGGCTCAGGTTCCGCAGCGACGGCGAGGGTTTCCCCGGCAGGGGCAACCGTAGATTCCCCCAGTTCGACACTGTCGCTGCCGGCGTCCGCAGCCTGCGACTCGCTGCTCTCGGCGGGAGTTTGCTGCTCAGGCGCGGCCGCGGATGCTGCGCCCGGGTCAGCGACCGCTGCTTCGGGCTCGTTGTCTGCCCCCTGCTCTGCCTCGGCGACACTCTCGTCCGAGAGTTCCGGCGACGATGCAGTCGCCTCTTCCGCAGACGGGCTGGTCTCCGGTTTCTTTTTACGCTTGAAAAATTTCATATCGGTCGTGTTAGAGTTTGCAGTCACCAGAGGGGCGGCCGCGACAGCGCCTATCCTACCATCCCTGTATAGAGTGAATAAATGTCGAGAGCGGCAAAAGCGCGCCGTGGACGCGGTCAACTGCGAATCATTGGCGGGCAGTGGCGGGGGCGCAAGCTGGCGTTTCCGGATATCGAGGGCCTGCGACCGACCACCGACCGCGTGCGTGAGACGGTATTTAACTGGCTGGCTCCTCACCTCCACGCAGCACGCTGTCTCGACCTGTTCGCCGGCAGCGGAGCGCTCGGCCTGGAGGCGCTGTCACGGGGCGCGGATAGCTGCACATTTGTCGACAGCGCCGCACAAGCCACCAGGCAGATTCAGGACCACCTGCAAACCCTCGACGCAACACAGCGCGGGCACTGCCGCACCCTGGCAGCGCTGGATTTCCTGAAAGGCCAGCGTGGCCCCTGGGATATCGTGTTTATCGACCCGCCTTTCGGCAAAGCATTGGTTGAACCCTGTTGTGCATTGCTGCAAAGCAGCGGGGCACTGGCACCCGGTGCCATGGTGTACGTTGAGAGCGGGGCGGATGAGTCACTACCTGCCTTACCAGGCGAATGGGAGACTTACCGTGAAAAGCGCGCCGGCGACGTCTGTTATCGCCTGTTCATTGTGAGCGAACGCTGAATCGGGTTACCATCGCCGGCACTGCAACAGGGGTTAACTACATGCGCACCAACACGGTCATCTATCCCGGCACGTTTGATCCCATCACCAACGGACACGTGGACCTCACGGAAAGGGCCGCCAGACTATTCGATCGGGTGGTGCTGGCTATCGCGCACAGTGAAAAGAAAACGCCGTTGTTCAACCTCGCCCAGCGCGTGGAACTGTGTGAGGCCGCCGTGTCGCACCTGGATAATGTGGAGGTGACGGGTTTCAGTAATCTGCTTACCGATTTCGCAAAAAGCCAGGATGCGCGTTGCGTCTTGCGCGGATTGCGTGCTGTCGCCGACTTCGAATACGAATTTCAGCTGGCTAATATGAACCGGGCGATGTTCCCGGAGTTCGAGAGCATTTTCCTGACGCCCTCAGAGCACCTGTCGTTTATTTCCTCGTCCCTGGTCAGGGAAATTGCCAGCCTGCAGGGCGATATCACGCCCTTCGTGCCGCCGCACGTGGCGGCAGCACTACAGAAGCGTTTCGCAGACTAGATCCGGCTGGCGGGCTAGTCTTCCCGGGCTTCCCTGATGGCTTCGACATCCTTGTTGGTATAGCCGGTGTTGCGGCAGCCCAGGCAACGCATGAAAGTTGACTCACCCGGACCCAGCACCAGGGTTTCTGCCGCCTCGCCGGCATGACCTGCCAGCAGGGTGAAAGGCAGGCTCACCAACCAGACCGCTGCACCGCCAGCCGTCAACACCAGGCCCGCCGGCCGGGCAACCAGTAAATCACCCACCATGGCCCACTCGTTGGGGCTTTCGTCGATAGCAGACTCTGCCAGGACCGCCTGTGGCATTACCAGGCAAGCAATTACAAGTGCTGAAGCGATGCGACGCACGCCAGTTATTTTTTTCATTTTTTTAACTCCCGGGTTCCATCCCCGTCCCCTTTGGAAATTTCAGTTTAGCCTGTTCACCGCTGGCAGGCCACGCAGTAAATGGAACTTCGTTGACTTATTCGCAATTCGCGCAAAGGCCTGCCGCAACGCTTGCAAGGCAGGCCTTCACGGCCGTAGACATAGAGCTGCTGGGCGAAATAACCAGGCTTGCCATCACCGCCAACGAAATCTCTCAGCGTAGTTCCTCCCTGCTCTATGGCCGAAGTAAGCACTTGCTTTATGAGTGAAGCCAGGGCCTCGTAGCGAGCCAGCGATACGCGTCCTGCGGCGCGATCAGGGCGAATCCCGGCGAGAAATAGCGCCTCGTTGGCGTAAATATTACCGACGCCCACTACGATCCTCTGGTCCATAAGGAACACCTTTACCGGTGTTTTGCGCTTCCTGGAGAGCCTGTGCAGCCAGGCGCCGTCAAACTCCTCCCGCAGCGGCTCCGGGCCCAGGTTGCTCAACAGGGTATGGGACTGGCCCGGGCCAATCCACAGACAACAGCCAAAACGGCGCGGGTCGTTGTAGCGCAGTACGCCGCCATCGCTCAGCTCGATATCAAAATGATCGTGACGCGCCGGTGCTTCGCCTGCCGTGAGCACCCGCAGGGAGCCGGACATTCCGAGGTGGATCATCATCATGCCCACCGGGGTGTGGAATAAGAGGTACTTTGCGCGCCGCTCCACCGCCTCTATGGGCTGGCCCTGCAGGAGCCTGGGGAGTTGCGGGGGAATAGGCCAGCGCAAGCGCGGTTCACGCACCAGCAGTCGTGTCACCTTGCGACCAATCACGTGGGGCTCGACACCCCGCCGTGTTGTTTCTACTTCGGGTAGCTCAGGCATATAAAAGCACACTTCTTTTCAAGAGAGGGCAATGGTACCGCTCTTGCAGGCACAAAAAACCCCGGACTGGGCCGGGGTTTCCTGGGTTCAGCGCGATCGGGCTTACTTGATCTTCGCTTCCTTGTAGATCACGTGCTTGCGTGCAACCGGATCGTACTTTTTCATCTCCAGTTTGTCAGGCGTAGTGCGCTTGTTCTTGTCAGTCGTGTAGAAATGACCGGTACCCGCTGTGGAGTTCATGCGAATCTTGTCTCTCATGCTGCTTCTCCTTATACCTTCTCGCCGCGGGCGCGAATGTCTTCAAGAACGGTCTCGATGCCTTTCTTGTCGATAATGCGCATGCCTTTGGAGGATACCCGCAGGCTCACGAAGCGTTTCTCGGATTCCACCCAGAAACGGTGCTGGTGGAGATTGGGCAAAAAACGGCGACGGGTGCGGTTTTTCGCGTGTGATACGTTGTTTCCGGTGACCGGGCGCTTGCCGGTGACCTGACATACTCTTGCCATGATGCTGTCTCTCCCAAATCGCGGGAAGTTGATGAAAACTGAGGCCTTTCAGAGCCCAAAAACGGGACCCCGGCCGCGCGGAGCGCGACTTTATACCAGAACACCTTGCGTATAGCAACTCCGGGACCGACACGGAGCGCAACCCCGCCGGCCACTCGTCGCGGCCTCCTGCCACGCTACTGCCATCAAGCGGCCTGGGCCCGGATGTCAGAGCAGGCCTTCCTCGGCGAATGAGAACTCCCTGCCCCGACCGACAATAATGTGGTCCAACACCCGGATATCCAGCAGCGCCAGCGCCGAGCACAACCTCTCGGTAATGCGCCGGTCTGCACTGCTGGGTTCCGCCACACCTGAAGGGTGATTATGTGCCAGGATGACGGCGGCGGCGCGGTACTGCAGTGCCCGCACCGCGACCTCCCGCGGGTACACTGCCGCGCCATCAATCGTTCCCAGGAAAAGGTCTTCACAGCGTATTACCCGATGCTGGTTGTCCATGAAGATCACACTGAAGACTTCCCGCACCTGGGAGCCGAGATGGTGCTGCAGGAACCGGCGCGTCTGCCCCGGGCTGGACAGCACGCTCTCCGCCTCCAACTCCTGCAGCGCCTGGCGCCGGGCCAACTCCAGCGCCGCTTGCAGTACCGCGTACTTGGCCCGGCCCACGCCCGCGAACGCCAGCAGGCGCGATGCGTCGGTGCGCATGACCCCAACCAGGCCGCCAAACTGACTCAGCAGTTCGCCCGCCAGCTGCACCGCGTTGTATTGCCGGGAGCCTGTCTGCAACAAAACCGCCAGCACCTCGGCGTCGGAAAGCGACTGCGGCCCCCTGGCCAGCAGGCGATCTCGGGGCCCTTCCCCCGGCTCCCAGCGGCTCGCGCCCATTGTGCTCCTCCCTGAGCATGACTGCCCCGCAGTGTCATCTGGCGGGGCCAGATGGTATCGTTCCCCGCCTCGACATTCATTGTGGCAACTTGGGCGCTCGGATGGCACATCTATTTAATCGCAATGTCCTGCTTGGCGTGAGCGGGGGTATTGCCGCCTACAAGTCGGCGGAACTGGTACGCCAGTTACAGGAGCTCGGTGCAGAGGTGCGCGTCATCATGACCCGGGGCGCGCGCGAGTTCATCACTCCCCTTACCTTGCAGGCACTCTCCGGCAAGCCCGTGCACACCGAGCTGCTGGACGAGCAAGCGGAGCAGGGCATGGGCCATATCGAATTGGCGCGCTGGGCGGACCTGCTGTTGCTGGCGCCCGCCACCGCCGACCTGATGGCGCGATTGGCGGCTGGTCGCGCCGACGACCTGCTCACCACAGTGGTCCTGGCCACGCCCGCACCGGTGTTACTGGCACCGGCCATGAACCAGCAGATGTGGCGAGACGCTGCCACGGCGGCCAATGCCGAGACGCTGCGCGACCGCGGCGTCCATTTCATCGGACCGGCAGAAGGCATCCAGGCTTGCGGCGATACTGGCCCCGGGCGGATGGAGCAGCCGGACCAGATAGCGTCCGCCGCGGCCGCCCTGTTCGAGAGCGGCCTGCTCGCCGGCAAGCGGGTGGTCATCACCGCCGGCCCCACGCGCGAAGCACTGGACCCGGTACGTTATATATCCAACCACAGCTCCGGAAAAATGGGTTATGCCCTGGCCGCAGCGGCTGTCGCGGCGGGCGCGCGCACCACGCTGATCAGCGGCCCCGTCACATTGCCGGTACCTGATCACGTGGCATTCCACCCCGTGGAGAGTGCCCGGGACATGCTCGCCGCCTGCCTGGACCAGGTCGCCGAGTGTGACATCTTCATTGCCTGTGCTGCCGTTGCCGACTACCGACCGGCACAGGTGCAGGGCCAGAAAATCAAGAAAGGCGCAGAAGAAATCTCCCTGCCGCTGGTCAGGAACCCGGATATCGTCGCCACAATCGCAGCCGTCGAAAAGCCTCCATTCACCGTGGGCTTCGCCGCGGAAACCCAGGATGTGCTGGCCTACGCTCGCGACAAGATGCAGCGCAAGCACCTCGACATGATCGTCGCCAACGATGTCTCCGAGCAGGGCATAGGCTTCAACAGCGAAGAAAATGCCGTCACCATCCTGCACGAATCAGGCCAACGCACCCTGGCCCGGGCGACCAAGTTCAACATAGCGCGCGAGATCCTCGAGGAGATCGCCCGGGTGTACCGGGAAAACTGAGGAAAATACACAAAGCGCGTTCACGCTCAGGCGTTGGCGTAATATCATTCAGGCAGAAGCGGGATCGGCCAGAGAGTATGCTGAAAAAACTAAAGCAAAAAAAGCAGAAGGAAGCTGCGCCAAAGAAAGCCCGGCCACGACAGGCTGCGAGCAATCCACAGGGAATCGGTGCAGATGGTAACGCCACCTATAAGGTCGCATTTACCGGGCTGGTCGTTACCCTGCTGGTGATAGCAGGCTGTTTCGCCTATCTGCTGCTGGTCCGGGAGCCGGGCATCAAGGCCGGCCAGGCGGATCGCGTGGCGGGTGCCTTCGCCACACAGCAGGCCACCAACATCAACGCCAGGGTGCAGCTGTTGCGCCAGCGACTGCAGAGCGCGGCGCGGTCGCCGCTGGCGCTCTCTGCTATCGCCAGCCGCTCACAGCAGGACATTGAACTGGTGGAACAGGCCGTGCTGGATTACTTTCCCGACCTCATCAGCATGCGCCTGGTGCCGGTGGGCGATATGGGCACCGCCGTATTTGAAAGCGGTGACCAGGGCCTGCGCAACCATATCGAAGTAGACATGGTAAGGCGCACAGCCAGCGGCAAAGAAACCCTGCCGGAGGCCTTCAAATTCGAGGACCGCTGGCTAACCACCATTGCCGAGCTGGTGCAGCATCCGAGGATGGGCGATCGTACCGCTGTACTCGTCGCCACCATCGACAACAAAACCCTCGCCGAACAGTTGCAGGCGCTCAACCCGGGTACTGGCAAATACGAGCTGGAACAAGTGCACACCTCGAGGGACGGCAAGACCCGCACCACGGTCATTGCCAGTGTCGGCCGCGGTGATCGTGACAAATACCGGCGTTTTGCCGTCATTCCCGATACTAACTGGCGCGTTGCGTTTACGCCGTCGGCAGAGTTGATGACGTCACTGGGAGCGCAGCCCGCTCCGCTGTATGCGGCTCTGGCCCTGTGCATACTGGCGACACTGGCAGGCTTTGCCGTGGTTGCACTGCGCATGCCGAAGATCATAGAGGAAGACGTCAACCGCATGATCTCTGCCTCGGATCGCAAGTCCGAACTGAAACTGAGCATTCCCGAGCTGGTGACCGTTGCCAGGCAATTGCGTCGCGCCACGCTGCGCGCACTGCGCCAGAGCGATGGCGGCAGCCAGAGCCATGCACCGCTGCCGAATATGGAGGTGGAAACGCTCGATTCGGTGGAAAGTGTGCCCTCGGCAGCGGAGCTGGATGAGGTACTGGAACTCGACCTGGCCGTGGATGAAGTCCCCGATCTCGCGCCCGCCATCCCCGCCAATTTCCCGGCGCACATATTCCGGGCCTATGACATTCGCGGAAACGCGGAAAAAGAGCTGACCGAGGAGTTGATGGCACAGATTGGCCTGGCGGTGGGCAGTATCGCCGGTGAAATGGGCGAACAGGCACTGCTGGTAGGTGCGGATGGGCGCTCCTCAAGCCCGGCACTGAAAGCGGTATTGATTCGCGCACTGATGGAGTCCGGCCGCGATGTGATCGACATCGGCCTGGTACCCACCCCGGTACTGTATTTTGCCACCCGTCACCTGGATCGCCGGTCCGGCCTGATGATCACCGGCAGCCACAATCCCAAGACCGACAACGGATTGAAGATCGTGCTCAATCAGCAGACGATTCACGCCGGCGGTATCGAAGATATCCGCAACCGGGTCCTGGAAGGCCAGTTCAGCAGTGGCAACGGCCGTATGATCAAGGAAAACGTGATCGAGGCCTATATCGATGAAATCGTGCAGGACGTGGCGATTGCCGTGCCGCTGAAAGTGGTGATCGATTGCGGCAACGGCGCCACCAGTGATGTGGCCCCGATGCTCTTCGAAGAGCTCGGCTGCGAGGTGGTGCCCATGTTCTGCAGCGTCGACGGCACCTTCCCCAACCATCCGCCTGACACCTCCAATGAGGTAAACCTGCGGGCCCTCTGTGACGCCGTAACCCGCGAGGAAGCAGACTTCGGCGTGGCCTTCGACGGCGACGGAGACCGCCTGGCAGTCGTTACCGGCAGCGGGCGCATCGTGCGCTCCGATATCCTGCTGATGATCTTTGCCCAGGACGTGGTGTCACGCAACCCGGGTGCAGACGTGGTATTTGACGTGAAATGCAGCCGCAATCTCACCGAGCTGATCACCCGTAACGGTGGCCGCCCGGTACTGTGGAAAACCGGCCATGCCTTCATGAAAGAGAAAATGGCGGAAACAGGCGCGCTGCTCGGCGGTGAGTTTTCCGGCCACATGTTCTTTGGTGAGCGCTGGTTTGGCTTCGATGACGGCATGTACGCTGCCGCCAGGCTTGCAGAGATCATGAGCACCCAGGGAGACAGCCTGGATGACATGATCGATGTGTTCCCGGCCACGGTGAACACGCCTGAAATCCTGATCCCCGTACCCGAGCATGAAAAGTATCCGCTCATGGACCGGATCGTGCGCAACACCGATTTTTCCTATGGCAAGGTCAACACCATGGACGGCATACGTGTTGACTTCGCCGACGGCTGGGGCCTGGTTCGCGCTTCCAATACTACCCCGGCACTGACCGCCCGCTTCGAGGCCAACACGCAGGAAGCGCTGGATATGATTATCAGTGAGTTCCGTGAGCAGATCGCCCTGGTTGATTCATCCCTTGAACTGAACTTCTAGACCCTTACAGGTTGTAATACATGTCACTCGAACGCGATGCCGCCCTCAATATCGCCAAGGTTCTTACCGAGGCGCTACCCTACATCCAGCGTTTCACCGGCAAGACCATCGTGGTCAAGTTTGGCGGCAACGCCATGGTCGACCCCGAACTCCACGAAAGCTTCGCACGCGATGTGGTGCTGATGAAGCTGGTGGGCATGAACCCTGTTGTGGTGCACGGCGGCGGGCCCCAGATCGGCTCGTTGCTGGAGAAGCTCAATATTCACACGGAGTTTGTCGAGGGTATGCGCGTCACCGACGCCCAGACCATGGACGTGGTGGAGATGGTCCTGGGCGGCAGCGTCAACAAGGAAATTGTATCCTCGATAAACCGCAATGGCGGCAAGGCTATCGGCATCAGCGGCAAGGATGGCCAGCTGATTCGCGCCCGGAAGCTCAAGGTCTCGCGCCACAGCCCCGAGTTGCAGGCGCCCGAGATAATCGACATCGGGCACGTTGGCGAGGTCGACCAGATCGATACCGAAGTCATCAACGTCATTCTGGAGAGCAACTTCATTCCCGTGATTGCCCCGATCGGGGTGGATAGCCACGGCAGCAGCTACAACATCAACGCAGATCTCGTCGCCGGCAAGCTGGCCGAGGTGATGCAGGCCGAAAAGCTCATGCTGCTGACCAACGTGGCCGGGCTACTGGATAAGGAAGGCCAGATTCTTACCGGACTGAGCACCGAAGAAGTCGACGCCCTGATTGCTGACGGCACGATTCACGGCGGCATGCTGCCAAAAATCGGCTGCGCCCTGGATGCGGTGAAGAGTGGCGTCGCCAGTTCGCACATTATTGATGGCAGGGTTCCGCATGCGGTGCTGCTGGAGATATTCACCAACGAGGGTATCGGCACCCTCATAACCAATCGACGCGGCAGCTGAAACACGGATTAGCCCTTATTTATCAGGCAAATTTAGCCGCTGCTTATTGCAGGGCTTACAGGTAATCGCTAGCATGGAAGCGAAACGGTCTGATAAGAATTGCCATGCCCCCCAGAAAGTCGCAACGGCGCCAAGACATCCTCGAAGCCCTGGCCCAGATGCTGGAAGCCAACCCGGGCAACAGGATTACAACTGCCGGGCTGGCCCGACAGGTTGGCGTGTCCGAAGCGGCCCTGTATCGGCACTTCCCCAGCAAATCGAAAATGTTCGAGGGCTTGATTGAGTTCATCGAAGACACCCTGTTCAGCCGTATCAAGCTTATCCTCAACGAGGAACCGGGAGCGGCAGCGCGCTGTGAAAAGATGCTCATGCTGTTGCTGGCCTTCACCGAGCGCAACCCCGGGATCACACGAATCCTCACCGGCGACGCGCTCGCCGGCGAGACAGAGCGCCTGCACATGCGGGTGGCGCAATTGTTCGATCGCTTTGAGACACAGCTGAAACAAGTCATACGCGAGGCGGAAATGCGCGAGGGGCTGCGTCCTGCTATTCCGCTTCCGGCCGCGGCAAACCTGCTGATGGCCACGGCAGAGGGGCGCATATCACAGTATGTCCGCTCCGGATTCAAGCGCTCGCCGACGGAAGACTGGAAATTGCAGTGGGAGTTGCTCATGGCGGGATTTTTCAAGCCGGCAGTGAGCAAGCCATTGCCGGGGCAACCGGGTTTTGCCCAGCCACTCGGTCAGGGCTGACTAGCGGCGCGGGTCTACCCGTTTTTCCTGCTCTTCGGCCCGTTTCTGCGCCATCATGGTGCGCCGGAACTCCACCATCTCCAACAGCACAGTGAAACGGTCGATATCTGACTGGAAGGCCGCATTCACCTCGTCGATTTCTACATTGCGGTCCGCTATTGCGCGATCGGTAGCGGCAATTTCCGCCTGCAGGTCCTCGATCGCCTGCAGGCGTTCGACGTCCACTTTCTTACCCATGCGCTCGAGATCAGCTGCTTGCGCCTGGTAATTCTCGACCTTCTGCTTGAGTGAATGCTTGTTACTCTTGAGGATGCTGACGCGAATACGCAGATCCATCAGCGCACGCTCCTGGGCAGCTTCAATATCTTCTATAGTGCTGTAGCGCAGTAACAGTGACTCGTCCCACTCCTGCAAACGTCGCTGCTCTGCCAGCGCCTCAGCCTCCAGGCGCGCCTGTGCGTCTGCTTCCTTCTGTTCTTCCTCGGTCAACTCGCGGGGCACAACCTTGGTCACCACACCCTTGTCATTGAGCACCTCATAGCCTTTCTTCACGTGCTCGGGCGGCACCTGGTAATCAATAACCAGGTTGCCCTCATCATTGGTATACCGGTACAGCTTCACCGCCGCCGCCGGCATCGAAAAAGCCAGCAGCAACAGGGGCGACAGGACACCGCAACAGAAGAAGCGCTTCATATTCATGGGGTCAATATAGGTGCTGACCGGTTCCGGAACAAGTCAAACGCCGTAGCGATCTCGGTATTCCTGCATTGCGTCGAGGGCGGCGTCGGCATCGCCGGCGTCGCGCAGGTACTCTATGAGGTGGTTCATATCCACTATGCTGAGCACGGGAATACCGTATTCCTGCTCCAGTTCCTGAATTGCGGACAGCTCGCCCTCGCCGCGCTCCTGGCGGTTGAGACCGATCGCCACACCGGCCAGCGTCGCGCCGGCGCTGCCAATCATCGCGATAACCTCGCGCACAGCCGTACCTGCGGTGATGACATCATCGATCACCAGCACCCGCCCCGAAAGCGGGGCGCCTACCAGCATGCCGCCCTCACCATGGGATTTTGCCTCCTTGCGATTATAGGCAAAGGGCACGTCGATACCGTGGTCGTCAGACAGCGCGATCGCCGTTGCTGCCGCCAGCGGAATGCCCTTGTAGGCGGGGCCCAGCAGGACATCGAACTGCACGCCGGATTCAACTATTCGGTTGGCATAGCAACGCCCCAGTGCCGCCAGCGCGCGGCCGCTGGAAAACGCGCCTGCATTGAAGAAATAAGGGCTGACGCGGCCGGACTTCAGGGTGAATTCGCCGAACTTGAGTACTTCGTACTCCCTCGCAAGCTCGATAAATGCATTCTGGTAAGCGTGCATAAGAATGAAAACCTTCCAATATTGGCCACAATTCACAAGCGATTATTGCACTGGCCACTTTGTTATCAGGACATTCCCCGATAGAATGCTCCGCTATCCGGTACTCTCTGCCTGCCTGTCTGCGGACCCAATCCGCGGCCAACGTCGAAAACCGAACACGGCCAGGCCAATAGTTAATAACAATCGGATAACGAGTAGTTGATTGCCCGGACCGTTGGTTAAGGATCACCCTGGCCCGGACTGGCGATATGATACACGCTCTCATTTCAAGGGGCTATGAATGCGGATCATCAGTTTCAGCGCAGACGGCATCAAGAACGCCGCTGAGAAAGGATTTTACGACTGGCTGAAAGAGCAGGATGCCGATTTCGTGTGCATCCAGGATTTGCAGTGCTCCGAATACGATCTCCAGGACAACCTCTACTTTCCTGAGGACTACAACCCGTATTTCTTCGACGACGTCGATGGCAAGGCCAACGGTGTCGCCATTTATTGTCGTCAACTGCCGAAAGCCATCATGACCGGGCTGGGATTTGCTGATTTCGACATGGAAGGCCGCTACATCCAGGCAGACTACGAAAACATCAGCGTGGCCAGCCTGCTCGCCCCGGTGGCCGAGCCCGGTAATGCCGAACAACAGGCGCGCAAAAACGAGTTTTATGAACTGCTGGGCAATCACCTGCAAAAGGTGCGCAACAAACGCCGCGAGTTCATCATCTGCGGCAACTGGCATGTTGCCCACACCCCGGGTGACGTGCAGGACACCGAACGCAATAGCACCGTATCCGGATTCCTCGCAGAAGAACGCCAGTGGATGAATGAACTGTTCCAGGAGGGCTACGTAGACGCCTTCCGGGAGATCAACTCAGACCAGGACGAGTTCAGCTGGTGGCCGGATGGCGATCGCAGCAGCAATGGCTGGCGCACGGATTTCCATGTGGTGTCCAAGGGGCTGCAGTATTCCGTGGACTACGGAGCCATCTACAAGAGCCGTGAGTTCTCCACCCATGCGCCCATCATCATGGACTACGATATCGAGCTGTAGTCAGCGGGCGCCGTGAGCCCCGCGCTCGACCAGCAACCCTTCAGGCATGCTGCCCTGCACGCCAGCACCACGCGCATCAGCTGATGTCAGAACTGGATCGATGGCGGGGTCTGTGCGTACGGGCCCGCAACTACCCCTCAGCCAGGGCCGCCTTCTGTTTCTCTATGAGCTCGAGAATTCCTGAACTGGCGAGGTCGAGCATGGCGTTGAGCTCTTCGCGCGCAAAATGCGCGCCCTCGGCGGTGCCCTGTACTTCAATGAACCCGCCTGACTCACCCATCACCACGTTCATATCCGTGTCGGCGGCGAAGTCCTCCGGGTAGTCGAGGTCAAGCACTGGCTCGCCTTCGTACATTCCCACCGAAACGGAAGCAATCATCTGCGACAGCGGATCGGTGTTGATAATCTTGCGGCGCTGCAAGTGGTTGAGCGCATCCACGAGGGCTACACAGGCGCCGGTGATGGATGCGGTGCGCGTACCACCGTCAGCCTGGATCACATCGCAATCGATATTGATGGTGTTTTCGCCGAGTAATTTCAGGTCTACCGCCGCTCGCAATGAGCGCCCGATCAAACGCTGGATTTCCACCGTCCTGCCGCCCTGCTTGCCGCGCGCGGCCTCGCGCCCCATGCGCGTGCCCGTCGACCTTGGCAGCATGCCGTACTCCGCGGTAACCCAGCCACGGCCCTCGCCGCGCAGGAAACGGGGCACGCCCTCCTCCACCGAGGCGGTGCAAATGACCCTGGTGGCGCCGAAACTGACCAGCACGGAGCCCTCCGCATGGCAGGTAAAATTGCGGGTAATAGAAATGTCCCTGAGCTGGTCAGGACGGCGCCCACTGGGTCTTGGCATAACACTCTCCAAAGCGAAAAAGCAGCAGTATACTCGCTGCGACGCACTGTGAGCAGTTATGGCAAGCTGATACACTCGTGGCTGTCGCAGTCACCAACCAGAGAGAGCGCAGATTTGGGTAAATTACACAGCATGACGGCCTTCGCCCGGGAGAGCAGTAACACCGAGCAGGGCACGCTGACCGTTGAACTGCGCACCGTCAACCACCGCTACCTCGACTGCACCTTCAAGCTGCCAGACAGCCTGCGCGCACTGGAACCCAACCTTCGCGAAAGGGCGGGCAAGAAGCTGGCGAGAGGAAAAGTCGATTGCTTTGTTCGCGTCCAGCAGGGTCCCGAACGCGGTACCACGCTGAGCATCAATGAAGATAACCTCAAGGCGTTGGCAGATGCCAGCAGGCAGGTTGCCGCGGTATTCGAGGTCAACCAGCCCACCGCCCTGGATGTACTGCATTTCCCGGGCGTGTGCAGCCCACCCGAGCAATCGGAAGAGGCGCTGCAACGCGCCGTGACTGAACTCTACAGCGCCGCCCTGGATACGCTGGCAGCCAATCGCGCACGCGAGGGCGAGAAACTGGCCAGCCTGATTCGCGAGCGCATCGACCAGGTAGCGAAGGAGGTTGCGGTAACACGCGAGCGCATCCCGGTACTGCAGCAACAGCAGCGCGACAAGGTCATAGCCCGCATCGAGGATCTGGATGCCGACGTGGACCAGGGCCGACTGGAGCAGGAGCTGGTTTACATGGCGCAGAAGTCGGATGTTGACGAAGAACTGGACCGGCTGGATGCGCACGTCACCGAGGTGCGCAGGATCCTGGACAAGGGCGGCCCCTGTGGCCGGCGCCTGGATTTCCTGATGCAGGAGCTCAACCGGGAAGCCAATACGCTGTCGTCGAAATCCACCTCCAGCAGCACCACCCAGAGCTCGGTAGAACTGAAGGTGCTGATCGAGCAGATGCGCGAACAGATTCAGAATATCGAATAAGAGCGTCAATCAATGAGTCGTACCGGAACCCTGTACACCGTTTCCGCCCCCTCGGGGGCGGGCAAAACCAGCCTCGTCGCCGCCCTCGTGGAGAGCAGCCCGGACCTGCGCGTCTCGGTCTCACATACCACCCGGGCCATGCGCCCGGGAGAGCAGGATGGTGTCAATTACCATTTCGTGGAAGAGCAGACGTTCCTGGCCATGCTCGAGCGCGCGGAGTTCCTGGAGCATGCCCGCGTCTTCGGCAATCTCTACGGTACCTCACAACTGTGGGTGGAGGAGCAACTGGGGTCAGGCACCGATGTCATTCTGGAGATAGACTGGCAGGGCGCCCAGCAGGTCAAGCGCCTGCAGCCGGCAACGCGCTCGATTTTCATACTGCCCCCGTCCCGGGAAACCCTGCTGCAGCGGCTGACCGGCAGAGGACAGGATGGCCAGGACATCATCGATCGGCGCATGGCCGAAGCCGTGGAAGAGATGTCGCACTATGTCGAAAGCGACTTCCTGGTGGTGAATGACGACTTTGAGCAGGCACTGGCTGAGTTGAAGACGATTGTTTCAGCACACCGCCTGGCAACCGCCAAGCAGCGCGAAAGCCTGGCGCCGCTATTGCAACAGCTGCTCTCCTGATGGCAACCAGGGTAATTTTTCACGCTGGAGCAAGGCCGCCGCACAGGGTATAATTTCCGGTTCTTCGTTAACGCTGAACATGAGACTGACTTAAATGGCACGAGTAACTGTTGAAGATTGCCTGGATAACGTCGCCAATCGCTTTGAACTGGTGATGGTAGCCAGCAAGCGCGCGCGGCAGATGGCCACCGGCGGCAAGGATCCACTGGTCGAGGAGGAGTCCGACAAGCCCACCGTAATTGCCCTGCGCGAGATAGCGGAAGGCCTGGTCACACCCGACATCCTCACCCGCGAAGATGAACTGGAGGCCGAGGAAGAACTGGCTGAGGTAATGGCCGAAGCCGGCAACGAGGCCCTGTAAGCCCCGGGGCATCGCCGCAAGGCAAGGATATGAACGCCGTACAATCCATCGATGCCCTGACCAGAACGCTCCATACCTATCTCACCCCGGAGCAGAGCAGCAGCGTAAAACGCGCCTACTATTTCGCCGAGCAGGCCCATTTCGGGCAGCTTCGGCGCAGTGGCGAGCCCTACGTTACCCACCCCCTTGCCGTGGCCGGCATCCTGGCGGACATGCACATGGACCACCAGAGCCTGATCGCGGCCATGCTGCACGATGTCATAGAAGATACCGGCATCCCGAAATCCGCCATTGGCGAGCAGTTCGGTGCGGCCGTGGCCGAACTGGTGGATGGCGTCAGCAAGCTGACGCAGATGGAATTCGAGTCGCTGGAAGAGAAGCAGGCGGAGAACTTCCAGAAAATGGCCCTGGCCATGGCGCGCGACATCCGCGTGATACTGGTGAAGCTCGCCGACCGCCTGCATAACATGCGCACACTGGGTGTGCTGCAAACCAGCAAGGCCAAACGCATCGCCAGGGAAACGCTGGAGATTTACGCGCCGATCGCCATGCGCCTGGGCATGAACAATGTGCGCATGGAGTTTGAAGACCTGGGCTTTTCCGCGTTGCACCCCATGCGCGCGCGCCGCATCGAAGCCGCCAGACGCAACGCCCGCGGCCACCGCAAGGAACTGGTCGAGAAAATCCGCCAGCAGATCGGGGCCACACTGTTGCAGGAGGGTCACGAAGCCGAGGTGGTGGGTCGTGAGAAACACCTCTACAGCATCTATAAAAAGATGAAGTCCAAGCGCAAGTCGTTCTCCGAAATCATGGACATCTACGCCTTTCGCATCATCGTCGACTCGGTGGATACCTGTTACCGCGTGCTGGGCTGTGTGCACAGCCTCTACAAGCCGGTACCGGGCGAATTCAAGGATTACATCGCAATCCCCAAGGCCAACGGCTACCAGTCGCTGCATACAGTATTGATGGGCATGCACGGCGTGCCCATCGAAATCCAGATACGCACCCGCGAAATGGAGGATATGGCCAACAACGGTATCGCTGCCCACTGGCTCTACAAGAGCGACAGCCAAACCAGTAACGGCAGTCACGCGCGCGCCAGGGAATGGGTACAGGGTCTGCTGGAAATGCAGCAGCGAGCGGGCAACTCCCTGGAGTTCATCGAGAGCGTAAAAATCGACCTGTTCCCGGACGAGATTTACGTGTTCTCCCCCAAGGGCCGCATCATGGAACTGCCGCGCGGTGCAACCGCTGTGGATTTCGCCTATGCCGTGCACACCGATGTCGGCAACAGCTGTGTCGCCTGTCGCATTAACCGCCGCCTGGCGCCCCTGTCGGAACCGTTACAGAGCGGGCAGACGGTTGAAATCCTCACCGCCCAGGGCGCCAGCCCGAACCCCTCCTGGTTCAACTACGCGGTAACGGCCAAGGCGCGTACCAATATTCGCCATTTCCTCAAGAACCAGACCCGCGATGACTCGGTGGCACTCGGACGGCGGCTCCTTGATCGCGCTCTCGCCACCCTCGACAGCAGCCTGGAGACTATTCCCGAGGATGAGCAGCAGGCGTTTCTCGAGGAACACCAGTACGCGAGCCTGGACAGGCTGCTCGAAGACATCGCCCGTGGCAACCGCCTCCCCGCCATCACCGCACAGCAGATGCTCGGCGTGGCCGGCGACGAACAGCTGGAGCCGCAGCACAATCACCCCGTGGCAATACGCGGCACCGAGGGCTTCATGCTCACCTATGCCAAGTGCTGCCACCCGATTCCGGGCGATCCCATCGAGGGCTATCTCAGCTCCGAAAAAGGCGTGGTGGTCCACCGCGAGCGTTGCCACAATCTCAACGAGATGCGCGAGAACAGCGAGCGCCTGGTGGCCCTGCGCTGGGACGACCAGGTCGAGGGCGAGTATGCGGTCGACCTGCGTATCGAAGTGGAAAACCGGCGCGGCATGATCGCCGTCATCGCTACACGGATCAATGCCATGGGTGTGAACATCGAGAAGATCACTACCGAAGACAAGGACTACCAGTTTACCTATGTCGATTTGGAGCTACTGGTGCAGAATCGGGTGCATCTGGCGCGAATCATGAAACGGCTGCGCAGCACCAATTCGGTCCGCAAAGTAACCCGCGTCAAAAACTAATCCAGCAGGAGCAATACCTTGACCAACCGAGCCATCATTTCCACGCCCGAAGCCCCCGCGGCGATAGGCCCCTACTCCCAAGCCGTCAAGGTCGGCGGCACTGTGTGGATCTCCGGCCAGATACCGCTGGTACCAGATTCCATGGAACTGGTGAAGGGTGACATCAAGGCCCAGGCCACTCAGGTATTTCAGAATCTGCAGGCAATTGCCAACGCAGCCGGTGGCAGTCTGGACAATGCGGTGAAGATCAATATCTCGCTCACCGACCTGGCCGACTTCGCTGCCGTCAACGAGGTCATGGCCGAGTTCTTCAATGAGCCCTATCCCGCCAGGGCATGCGTGCAGGTAGCGGCACTGCCGAAGGCCGTAGACATCGAAGTCGAGGCGATACTGGCAACCTGATCATGACGCTGACCGAACTACGCTACCTGGTGGCACTGTCCGAAGCAGGACACTTTCGCAAGGCCGCAGACGCCTGCAATGTGAGCCAGCCTACCCTGAGCATCGCCATCAAGAAGCTCGAGGAAGAGCTGGGAATCAGCCTGTTTGAACGCGCCAGGCACAAGGTCTCCCCCACGCCAATAGGCGAGAGAATAGTCGCCCAGGCGCGCACCGTGCTGCAGGAAATCAGCAACCTGGTCAGCCTCGCGGAGCAGGGCAAGGACCCTCTTGGCAGCGTGCTGTCGGTGGGCGCCATTTTCACCGTGGGGCCGTACCTGTTCCCGCGGCTGGTGCCGCGCATGAAACAGCTGGCGCCGGAAATGCCCATGTATATCGAGGAGAGCTATACCGCTGACCTGCGGGTAAAACTCAGCAGCGGCGTACTGGACGCAATTTTCGTCGCCCTGCCCTTTACCGAACCCGATGTCGTGACCAAGCCCCTGTTCGATGAGCCATTCGTGGTGCTGTTGCGAGAGGACCATCCGCTGGCACAGCAACAGTCTATCGACCCCGCCGAACTCGCCCGGCACAAGGTCCTGCTCATGGGAGAGGGCCACTGTTTTCGCGACCAGGTCCTGCAGGCCTGTCCCGGGCTGCAGGAATCAATGATCGAGCACAGCAACCGCGACCACTCGGTGGTGGAAGGCAGCTCACTGGAAACACTCAAGCACATGGTTGCCAGCGGCATGGGGATCACCGTGCTGCCTGAGTCTGCGGCCAGTACCGCGCTCTACGGCGACGGTGAACTGCTGGTACGCCCATTCAATGACCCCGCGCCTTACCGCACCATCGCACTGGCCTGGCGCGTAAGCTACCCGCGTCACCAGGCCATCGACGTGTTGGCCGAGGCCCTGAAAGACTAGTTCCCTGATGGCAGGCATCGCCAGTGATCCTGTTACCCAGCTGCGCGGCGTGGGCCCGAAGCTGGGCGCAAAACTGGCTGAGGCGGGTATCTACCGGGTGGAGGACCTGCTGTTTCACCTGCCCCTGCGCTACCAGGACAGGACCCGGGTAACACCAATCGGCGCCGCCGCAGACGGCGCCGACGTGGTGATCGAGGGCGAGGTGAGGGTGGCGGACATCGCCTTTGGCCGGCGACGCAGCCTGGTGGTGCGGCTCCAGGATGGCACCGGAACCCTCAGCCTGCGCTTTTTCCACTTCTCCGCCGCCCAGAAAAACAACCTGCGTCCCGGCACGCGCCTGCGCTGCTTCGGCCAGGTGCGACGCGGCGCCAGCGGCCTGGAGATGTATCACCCCGAATACCGCAAACTGGAGTCGGGCGAAACACCCGTGGAAGAGGCCCTGACACCGGTTTATCCGACCATCAACGGCATCGGCCAGAACCAGTGGCGCAGCCTCTGCGAACAGGCTGTGTCCAGGCTGCGGCACAGCGCGCCCCGGGAACTGTTACCCGCCGGGCAAGCGCTGCGCTTCGGCCTCGCGGAAGCGTTGATTTACCTGCACGCCCCCCCGCCGGATGCCCCCCAGGAGATGTTGCGCGATGGCGAGCACCCGGCGCAATTGCGCCTGGCGGCAGAAGAACTGGTTGCACACAACCTGACCCTGCAGGGGCTGCGCCAGGAGCAGCAAAAGGATGGCGCGCCTCCAATTCCTGGAAACAGCACACTGATGCAGCGCTTCCTCTCCGCACTGCCATTCCAGCCCACCACAGCGCAAACGCGGGTAATGGCCGAAATCAGCGCGGACCTGGCCCGACCCCACCCCATGATGCGACTGGTTCAGGGCGATGTGGGTTCCGGCAAGACCCTGGTCGCGGCCACGGCAGCCTTGCAGGCGATTGCTGGCGGCTACCAGGCTGCCATCATGGCGCCCACGGAAATCCTGGCAGAGCAACACCGGCTGAACTTCCAGGGCTGGTTCGCCGGGCTGGATATTGAGATCGCCTGGCTGAGCGGGCGCAGCAAGGGCAAGGCCCGTAGCGAGGCCCTGCAGCGTATCGCTGGCGGCCACGCGGGGCTTGTGGTGGGCACCCATGCACTGTTCCAGCAGGACGTAGCCTTTCAGCGACTTGGCCTCGTTGTGGTGGATGAGCAACATCGCTTCGGCGTGCACCAGCGCCTTTCCCTAACCGAGAAATCGGCACCGGATGTGGGCCGTCCGCACCAACTGGTGATGACGGCAACGCCGATCCCGCGGACGCTCTCCATGGTGGCCTATGCAGACCTGGATTGCTCCATCATCGACGAGCTGCCGCCGGGCAGGCAGCCCGTGGAGACCGTGCTTATTGATAACGTCAGGCGCCAGCAGATCGTCGCGCGCGTCGCCGGTGCCTGTGCCGGCGGCCGCCAGGCCTACTGGGTGTGCACGCTGGTGGAAGAAAGCGACGTGCTACAGGCCCAGGCCGCGGAGGCCACCGCAGACGAGCTGCAACTTGCGCTGCCAGACCTGAACATAGGACTGGTGCACGGGCGCCTGAAGCCGGCACAGAAAGATGCGGTGATGGCGGCGTTCAAAGCCGGTGAGCTGGACTTGCTGGTGGCCACCACGGTGATCGAGGTGGGGGTGGACGTGCCCAACGCCAGCCTAATGATCATCGAAAACCCGGAGCGACTGGGCCTGGCGCAGTTACACCAGTTGCGTGGTCGCGTGGGTCGGGGTACCACCGCCAGCCACTGCGTGTTGCTCTACCAGAGCCCGCTGTCCGCCAACGGCAAGCAACGGCTTACGGCAATGCGTGAGAGTAACGACGGCTTCTACATCGCCGAGAAAGACCTCGAACTGCGCGGCCCCGGTGAAGTGCTGGGAACGCGGCAAACGGGACTGATGGCATTTCGGGTGGCCCGGCTGCCGGAGCACAACCATTTGCTCGATACGGTGCAGGCGCTGTCCGCGCAAATCCAATCCGATTACCCCGAGCTGGCAGAACCTTTAATCCAGCGCTGGACCGGGACAGCGCGGGAGTTTGCCAAGGTGTAATCACGCCAACAGTCGTTGCCATCGGGCCTTTATCGCGGCGCTTCCGATCGACTCCAGGGTTTCGATATTGCGTCCCGGAATGGCCTCCGGGTCTGGGAAATCGCCGAGAACGCGCGACAGCATATCCTCGCGAATGAGGTGGATCGTCGGCCAGGGCGAGCGGTTGCTGAAGTGGCTGACGGCATCGGCGGGCTCGCCGTCAAATTGATACCGCGGATGAAAACTGGCCAGCTGCACCAGCCCTTCGAGGCCCGCTTCGACCAGCAGTTCCCGCCCCTGGTGCAGGAAATCCAGGTATTCATCGAAGTCGCCGAGCGCCCCGGTAAACACCAGCAGACTGGTCGCCACATCTGCTTCCGGTGTGGATTGCAGCAGGTCGAGCTCGCGCAGGAAAAAGCGAAACAGGGCCGCCTCATCCTGAACGTCTGACACCGCAATACGCAGCTGCGGGTTATCCAGCAACGGTCGCGCAAACGGGCACAGGTTGAGGCCGACAACAAATTCGGCCAACCAGCGGCGAGTCTGGTCCTCGGCTCGCGCGGCTGCGGGCATGCTGCCAGCCTCAGGGCATGATCGCGGGCAGTTCCTTCTGCAGCGCCATCTTCTGTCGCGTGGTATCACCGGTCAGCGCAAAGCCCAGCAGCGTTCCTGCCGCATCGCGGTATTCGCCCTTGACGTTGTTCCCGTCGATCTCGAACGACCACTCTCCCGCTGCGCCCTGCGGCGGCGGTGCCACGGTTACCGGGCAGGCCGGCGTCTTGATGGTCACAGGCATCGCCGGATAGCTCACCTCGGTCGGTTCACCGCTAAGGGTTTTGGCGAGGGCGCGGGCCTGGGCCATCAATGGGGCCACATACACCAGTACGTGGCCGTTAACCTCGGCACAGTCACCCATGGCATAGACATTGGGCGCGCTGGTTTCCAGCAGTCGATTGGTGGTTATCCCGCGGTTGGTATCGATGCCGGAGGCCTGCGCAAGATCGATGCGTGGGCGCACTCCGACGGCTGAGACAACCAGGTCAGCAGCGATGGTCTCGCCATTGTTGAGAGTGACAGCCAGGCCGCCGTCGGTGTTGTTTACCGCGGTCACCAGCGGCCCGAAATGGAACCTGGCGCCCTTTTCCTCCAGTGCCGACTGCACCGCCCTGCCCGCGGGCTCCGGCAGGAGGGTGGGCAGGCAATGCCCGAGGGGGTCCACGGTCTCGGTCTCAAAACCACCGTTGATAAGGTCGTTGGTGTATTCACAGCCAATCAGGCCACCACCGATCAGGCAAACCTTCCTGACCTCGTTCTTTTTGATCGCGGTACGAAAATCGTCGTAGTCCATAAGGTCATTGACCGAATAGACCTTGTCCAGCCCGTCCCCTTCTATGGGCGGGCGGATAACGTCGGCGCCCAGCGCCAGCACCAGCTTGGAGTAGTGCACAGCGGTTTGCGCATCACCGACCTTGATCAGCTGGTTGGCGGTATCGATCTCGCCCACCTTGGTCATGGTCCATACGCTGGCCTTGAGCATGCGGCCCATACTGCCGGCATCCATCTGCGCCAGGTCGTCGGCGGACATATCCTTGGTAAACCCGGTGGATAGCATCGGCTTGGAGTAGGATCTGCCATCATCGGCCGTGATCAGTATGAGCGGGGTATCCTGGTCATGTTTGCGAAATTCCTTGGCCAGTCCATATCCGGCCAGGCCGGTGCCAAGAATCACCACGGGGGCGTGGACCGTATCCACCACCGGTTCCTCGTGATGGGGCGTGTCGTCTACCGGAGACTCTTCCAGCAGTTCGAAGTCTTCCTTGCCAACACCGCAATCCGGGCACAGCCAGTCCTCGGGAACATCCTCCCACTTGGTGCCAGGGGCAATGCCATCATCGGGCCAGCCCTCTTTTTCATCGTACACCAGGCCACAGACGATACATTCCCATCTACTCATTATTGCGCTCGCTCTCTGCTGATTTCTCTTCCGGGGAAACCGGGACATGAGGTTAATACCGGGTTCAACACTATAGAGTCGTCACCAGAATCTGCAAGGGCAGATTCACCGCAGGCGGTCGCGGATGTTGTGCCAGTCTCTTGCGAAACCGGGGTATATCACGCAAGCTCCCTGCCCCATGAAATCATCGGCAGGAAAGACACCGGGCTCATCGCACGCTGGGAGGCGCGAACCGCACTGGTATCCAGCCGCGCGTTTTCCGTCGCCTGAGTTGACCCCTTCAGTTCGGCGCTGGCTGCTGGACCAGGGCTCCCTGACCCAACGCCTTATCGATCAGCAACGTGGCCATTTCAGTGTCCAGCTGCTGCGCCAGGACTGGCGCGTGCCGTTACCCTCGGAGCAGCGCTTATTGCACATGCTGCCCCGCCAGCGCGCCATTATTCGCGAGGTGATCCTGCAACAGGGGCCGAATGAGGTGGTTTTCGCTCGCAGTGTGCTTCCCGCCAGTAGCCTCGAGGGGAAACTCGCCCACCTCAGAAGGCTCGGCAACAAACCGCTGGGAGCCATTCTTTTCAATACTGCGGGTATGCAACGGAACCCCTTTGAGCTGGCACTCATCGACCAACGCTGCACTTACTTGCCCCCGGATATCGATCTGCAGGGGCCGGTCTGGGGCAGGCGTTCCCGCTTCGAGGTTTACGGACAGCCGTTAATGGTGAGCGAGGTATTTCTGCAGGCGTTTCGGCCGTGGCCGCAGACACACGGCTTGCAACGGGCACAGCGCGGCGCTGCAATTATTCGCCCGACAAAGTAAGCTTGCGCTAGACACCCAGTAGATCAGCACATGTCCGGCGATTCCAAATTCAATGCCCTGCTCCAACTGATGCGGTTCGACAAGCCCATCGGCACGCTGCTGTTGCTGTGGCCCACCCTCTGGGCGCTGTGGATCGCAGCTGGCGGAATGCCCGACCTGGATCTGCTGTTCATTTTTTGCCTGGGCACCCTGCTGATGCGCTCGGCGGGTTGCGTCGTCAATGACCTGGCAGACCGGCACTGGGATGGAGAGGTTAACCGTACCAGCGGGCGACCACTGGTCACCGGGGCCGTTAGCGTGCAAGAGGCCCGCCTGTTATTTCTCGCCCTGCTGATCGCGGCGTTCATGCTGGTCCTGTTAACCAATCCGCTGACCATTAAACTCTCCTTCGCGGCAGTGGCGCTGGCTTCGACCTACCCTTTTATGAAGCGCTTCACCCATATGCCGCAGCTGGTTCTCGGGGCAGCGTTCTCCTGGGGCATCCCCATGGCGTTCGCGGCGCAGACAGGTGAACTGCCAGCAGCCCTGTGGCTGATCTACGGCGGCAACCTGCTGTGGACCGTGGCCTACGACACCAAGTACGCGATGGTTGATCGCGAGGACGACCTGGTCGTGGGTATCAAGTCGTCCGCTATCCTGTTCGGTCGCCACGACCGGCTGATCGTCGGCATCCTGCAGCTGGCGTTCCTGGGGCTGATGGTAGTCGCCGGCTTTGCCTTCGAACTGGGGCACTTCTACTACCTGGGGTTGATCGCAGCCGCGGGCCTGTGCGTATACCACCAGTACTTGATTCGGGAACGGGACCCCACTGCCTGTTTCAAGGCCTTCCTGCACAACAACTGGGTGGGCGCGGTGATATTCCTGGGCGTAGTACTGGACTACGCCAGCTGACGCCAACAGCCGGAGACCACGTGCAAGCAGAGTTTGTTACCAGCATTCAGCAAATCGCTGCCGCGGAGTGGGACACACTCTGCGGCACGGAGTATCCCTTCCTCAGTCACCGGTTCCTGCTGGGGTTGGAGCAGACCGAATGTACCACGGCGGATAATGGCTGGCAGCCCTGCCATATGGTCCTGCGCGACGGCTCGCGCATCGCAGCGGTGATGCCCTTGTATCTCAAGGGTCATTCATACGGTGAGTATGTGTTCGACTGGTCCTGGGCCAGTGCCTGGCAACAACAGGGCCTGGAGTATTACCCCAAGCTGGTCAGCGCCATCCCGTTCACCCCCGCAACCGGCCCGCGTCTCTGCCACCTGCCCGAGCTGCCCCCCGGCAGTGCCTGGGATGCTGCCACCGACGCCCTGGAGCAGTTCTGCCGCCAGCAACAACTGTCCAGCTGGCACCTGCTGTTCCCTGACGAGAGGACCTCGGAGGCTTTACGACAGCGTGGTATCCACCAGCGCAGGGCGGTGCAGTTCCACTGGTTCAACGCGGGCTATGCGTCATTCGACGACTTTCTTGGCACCTTCAACAGCCGCAAACGGAAATCGCTGAAACGGGAACGGCGCCGCATACAGGAACAGGACCTGGTACTGGAAACGCTGGTGGGGGACGCTATCAGCACCGATGACTGGGAGCGCTTCTACCGCTTCTACCAGTTCACCTATGCCAAACGCAGCGGCCACGGGGGTTACCTGTCACGGGCGTTCTTTACCGAGGTCGCCGCGGGCATGGGCGACAGGGTGGTGATGGTCGTGGCAAGACACCAGGGCGAACCTGTTGCCGCGGCCCTGTACTTCCGTGGCGACGATACCCTGTATGGGCGCTACTGGGGCTGCACCAGGGAGTTCGACGCACTGCATTTCGAGGCCTGCTACTACCGCGGCATCGAGTACTGTATCGACGAGGGCATAGGGCGCTTCGACCCGGGTGCACAGGGTGAGCACAAGATCCAGCGCGGTTTCAGGCCGGTGCAGACCTTCTCCAATCACTGGATTGCCGACCCGCGCCTGTCCGCAGCCGTGGGCGACTTCACCCTCCGGGAGGGGCCGCATATCCAGCGTTACCTGGAAGACACTGCAACGCTATTGCCTTTCCGACAGGAGAACTAGGCCCTAATCGCGACCCCATACCAGCAGGCGATTATTGGCCGGCATGGCGTTGTCTTCGCGCAGCTGAAACCCCGCCGCCCGCGCCAGTGCGTCGACCTGCTCGAAATCGCGGATGGCGCTGTGCGCGGACTGCTCAGCCAGCCACTGGTCGAAACGCGCATTGCTCTCGGAAGTATAGCGGCCAGCGTAGTTAAAAGGGCCATACACCAGCAGCGTCTCCGGAGCCGCCCGGGCTGCCAGCTCTGCAAACAGCTCTTCGACGGCACCCCAGGGCATGATATGCAGGCTGTTGGCTGTGAACAGGGTATCGGCCAGCACCGGGATCGGCCAGGGTCGAGCGCGCACATCCAGCGCCAGCGGCGGTAACAGGTTTTCCCCCTGGTATTCATTGCAGCGAGGGCGCAATACGCCGAGGTTTTCCTGCATATCCGTGGGTTGCCAGCGCAGGTGTGGCAGGTGCGCGGCGAACCAGGTGGCGTGCTGCCCGGTACCGGAACCTATTTCCAGCACCTGTTCACGCTGTGCCAACAGGCGCTGCAGTTGCAACAGAATGTGGCCCTTGTTGTTTTCGCAGGCCTGCGAGAACGGCAGCTGTGGCATGTTGTGCGCGTGGCTATTTTGCCGATGGCGGCTGGTCGCGGGTGAACACCAGCTCACGCGCGGTGGATTCGGCCTTGTTGTAGCGGTAGCCGTCGGTGCGAAACTTCTCCAGCCCCCTGGGATCGTTCAGCTCCCCATCAATAATGAAGCGCGCCATTTGTCCGCGCGCTTTTTTGGCATAGAAACTGATCACCTTGTACTTGTCACCCTTGAGGTCCTTGAACACGGGCGTGACGATGTCGGCTTCCAGCTGCTTCGCCTGTACCGATTTGAAATACTCATTTGACGCCAGGTTGACCAGCACCGGGGAGCCTGACTTCTTCAATTGCCTGTTCATCGCCCTGGTGATGTCATCGCCCCAGAATTCGTACAGGTTCTTGCCGCCGCGATTGGCGAACTTGAGCCCCATCTCCAGGCGGTAGGGCTGCATCAGGTCCAGGGGGCGCAGCAAACCATAGAGGCCTGACAGGATCACCAGGTGCTTCTGCGCAAAGCCCAGCTGCGCCGTGGTCAGGGTCTCTGCCTCCAGCCCGGTATACACATCGCCCTTGAATGCCAGCAGGGCCTGCTTGGCATTGTCCAGGCTGAATGGCGCTGACCAGTTCATAAAGCGCGTGTGATTCAGCTCGGCAATGCTTTCGCTGACCCCCATCAAGGCGCGGATATCCTGTGGGCTCATCTCGCGCGCATCCTCGACCAGTTCCGAGGCGCGCTCAAGGAATTGCGGTTGCGTGGCCTTGCGAGTCGTCGGTGGCGTATCGAAATCCAGGGTCTTCGCCGGGGATATTACTGTAAGCATTACGTTGTGCCTGTGTGTTGGAAATGAGGTGGAATCCACTTTTGCGAGGGGGCTATGATACTCTGCCACTCGACCAATAAAAAAGACCTGCTCACCATGACCCTGTTGCACAGCCTGGTGAATTACATTGATACCTTCACCGATCGCAGCGGCCGCCTGCTCGCCTGGCTGGCCCTGGCCATGGCGCTGCTGACGACCGTCATCGTGGTCATGCGCTACGGTTTCAACACCGGATCCATATTCGCCCAGGAACTGGTTACCTACATGCACGCCAGCCTGTTCATGCTGGGTGCCGCCTATGCACTGAAAACAGGTGCGCATGTTCGCGTGGATATATTCTACCGCGGCTTCGGTGAGCGCGGCCGGGCCTGGGTCAATGCCCTGGGAGGCGTGGTATTTCTGATTCCCCTGTGCCTCTTCATTGTTGGCGTCAGCTGGAACTACGTGGCGGAATCCTGGCACATGCGCGAGGTGTCTACGGAACAGGGTGGTATCCAGGCCGTCTTCCTGCTCAAGACCTTGATTCCGGTGATGGCGATCAACCTGCTATTGCAAGGCCTGGCCGAGACCCTGCGCAGTGCCCTGGTACTGGTGAACGACGCACCATGAGCGCCGAATTCCTGCCCCTTTTCCTGTTCCTGGCGGTATGCGCGCTGCTGATGCTGGGCTACCCGGTGGCGTTCACCCTGGCAGGAACCGCCCTCGCTTTCGCCGCCGGCGGCATCCTCGCCGGCGTATTTGACGCCGGCTTCCTGTCCGCCCTGCCGGGGCGGGTGTTTGGCACCATGAACAACACCACCCTGATCGCTGTGCCCCTGTTTATCCTCATGGGCACCATTCTGGAAAAATCACGTATTGCTGAAGAACTGCTTGGCAGTATGGCGCGAGTGTTCAGTGGTGTCAGGGGCGGCCTCGGCATCTCGGTGGTCATCGTAGGCATGTTCCTGGCAGCCAGCACCGGCATCGTCGGCGCCACCGTGGTGACCATGGGCCTGCTCTCTCTCCCCAGCATGCTGCGCGCCGGATACAGCCCCGCACTCGCAACGGGAACCATATGCGCCACCGGAACCCTGGGGCAGATCATCCCGCCCTCTATAGCACTGGTCCTGCTGGGCGATATTCTCGCCAATGCCTACCAGCAGGCGCAGCTGCAGATGAATGTGTTCTCACCCAAGACCGTCTCGGTGGGCGATCTGTTCGTGGGCGCGCTGATCCCCGGGCTATTGCTGGTTGGTATGTACATTCTTTACCTGACTGTCTATACACGCCTGAAGCCGCAAGCCGCACCACCGGTCGACCAGGGCACAGTATCGCTCGGCGAATTGATGCGCGGCCTGCTGCCACCACTGCTGCTGATTTTCCTGGTGCTCGGTTCGATCCTGGTTGGCGCAGCAACACCCACAGAGGCCGCTGGCTTCGGTGCCGTGGGCGCGCTGGCACTGGCTTTGGCGCGAAGACAGATGTCGGTACAGCGACTGCGTGAAGCGGTTATCGACACCCTGGGCGTCACCTGCATGGTGTTCATGATCCTGATCGGCGCCGCGGTATTCTCCCTGGTGTTCCGCGGATTCGGCGGGGAAGAGCTGATACACGGCTATTTCCAGAACATGCCCGGCGGCGCCATGGGGGCGACGCTGGTGGTGATGCTGGTTATCTTCCTGCTGGGCTTCATTCTGGACTTTATTGAAATCACCTTCGTGGTGGTCCCCATCGTGGGCCCGGTGCTGCTGGCCATGGGCCTGGACCCGATCTGGCTTGGCATCATGATTGCGCTGAACCTGCAGACCTCGTTCCTCACCCCGCCGTTCGGTTTCGCACTGTTCTATCTCCGCGGTGTTGCCCCGGAGGAAGTGCCCACCAGCGCTATTTATCGTGGTGTCATTCCCTTTATAATCATCCAGCTCCTGCTGATCGTGGCACTCTGGTTCTGGCCTGAAATGGCCACCTGGCTGCCCGAGCAGTTCAAACAATAACGTAAAACCAGGCACTCTCATGAATGATATCGACAGCACTCCGGTACCTCACGGCGATCTGGCACTGCAGACCGTGGCTATGCCCAAAGACACCAACCCCAACGGCGACATCTTCGGCGGCTGGCTGATGTCACAGATGGACATTGCCGGCATGGTCACCGCTGGCGAAGTCGCAGGCGGTCGCGTAGCCACGGTCGCTATCGATGCCATGGCTTTCCTGACGCCGGTTCACGTGGGCGCCGTGGTGTCCTGCTACTGCGATGTGCTGGAAATCGGGCGCAGCTCCATTCGCATCATCGTCGAGGTGTGGATCAACTCCAAGCACGATGGGGAACCGATCAAGGTGACCGAGGGCGAGTTCGTGTTCGTGGCGATCGACGACAACGGGCGTACTCGGGCTATTCAGCGGTAGATACTTGTTTGAATGTTATCCCTTATCCTTTGCGCCTCATACCGCCCGCGAGGTGGCAGTTTGCCGCTCCGGGACCGCCAAACAGCGTCATCCATGACAGGCTTGACAGCGGCCATCCCTGGCCGCTGACATCCCTGAGCGGCAAACTGCCACCTCGCGGGCTCGTCAAGTCCCCTAGCCATGAAAATGTGCTGTCGCATACAAAACATTCAATAATCCAAAGATCATTTGTTGCGCTCCAATAGCCTGTACGCTGCGAGTCAGGTGGTCACTGGGCCGCCTGACGACAGACGCTGACGAAGATCAGTAATCCTCATCCCCCAGCACCACATCCCGCAGATTGATATACGCCTGCTCGGAAATATGGTGGTAGTTGCGCACGCCCTTGTAGAACTCGCTGTAGGAGGCGTAGACCTTTGCCGACATCGGGTCCCGGGCCACGAGGTCATCCAGCGCCTGACGGGTGCCCTGCCACAGGGCCCTGAGCACATCGTCGGGGAAACGGCGCAGTTGCACATCGTGTTCCTCAATGAGCTCGCGCAGGGCTTCGTTATTGCGCGCCGTGTATTCATCGAGCATGTCCTGGCTCGATGCCCGCGCCGCCTGCCGCACGATTGCCTGCAAGTCTGCCGGCAACTCGGCCATGGAGTCCTTGTTGATGATGAACTCAAGGATAGAGCCGGGTTCGTGCCAGCCGGGGTAATAGTAGTAGCGGGCGACTTCATGGAAACCGAGTATGCGGTCGTTGTAGGGCCCCACCCACTCCAGCGCGTCGATAACGCCGGTCTGCAGGGATGTGTATAACTCACTGCCCGGCAGGGTCACTGAGGTGCCGCCCGCGGCGGTGAATACCTCGCCGGCCATGCCCGGAATGCGCATCTTCAGGCCCCTGAGGTCGTCTATGGAGTTGATTTCCTTGTTGAACCAGCCACCCATCTGCACACCCGTGCTGCCACCGGCCATGGGAACAAGGTTGAACGGCGCATAGGCTTCCTCGTACAACTCAAGCCCGCCACCGTAGTGCAGCCAGCCATACATTTCCTGCGCATTCAGGCCGAAGGGCACCGCAGTAAAAAATACCGACGAGGGCACCTTGCCCTTCCAGTAGTAGGCTGCGCCATGGCCCGCGTCGGCAACACCCTGGGACACCGCGTCAAAGACACCCAGCGCCGGCACGATTTCACCGCCGCCGTAGACCTTGATTTTCAGGCGGCCATTGCTCATCTCATCGACCATGCGCGAGAGGTTTTCAGCGGCACTGCCGAGCCCGGGGAAGTTCTTTGGCCAGGTGGTGACCAGCTTCCACTCGTAGCTGGTGTCATCCGCAGCAACCCCGGCCACGGATGCGGATTTCCCAGTGGCCGCCTTATCGCGCGCCCATAGCGCTATCACGGCTACCAGCGCCGCTACCAGCAGCAGGATGATCAGCGGGGAGTAGCGTTTCTCGAATCCTTGTTGTGTCGCCATTGCCCCACCCTTCTCTTATAGTAATTGCAGATTAGCGTACTGCAGTACCAGCCACTTACTGCCTTCGTTATCGAAATTGACTTCTACCCTGGCGCTGCTGCCACGACCTTCGAAGTTTAACACCGTACCTTCCCCGAAAATCTGGTGATAGACCCTCTGGCCAAGGCCCAACTCCGTGTCTGGCACGGTCGCCTGGGCAAAGCTGCTTACCGGCCGCGCCACCGTGGAATTCAAGCGCACCTCCTGCAACAACTCGGCGGGGATTTCCCGGATAAAGCGCGACGGTGTATTGAAGCTTTCGCTGCCGTGCAGGCGGCGGGACTCAGCGTAGGTTATCATCAGGCGCTCCATCGCACGGGTGATCCCAACATAGCAAAGGCGGCGCTCTTCCTCGAGGCGGCCGGGCTCCTCCACCGACATGCGGTGCGGAAACAGGTTTTCTTCCATGCCGGCAAGAAATACCAGCGGGAACTCCAGGCCCTTGGCTGAGTGCAGCGTCATCAGTTGCACACTGTCTTCGTGCTCGTCAGCCTGGGCATCGCCGGCATCGAGCGCGGCATTATCGAGGAACTGCTGCAAGGGTGAGGCCTCGTCTGCATCGTCGGCAACAAACTGCTTGGCGGCACTGACCAGTTCCTCCAGGTTCTCGACCCGGGCCTGGCCTTTCTCGCCTTTTTCTTTCTGGTGGTAATCGATCAGGCCGGAATGCTGGATGCAGTGCTCGACCAGCTCTTCCAGGGCAAGTTCATCACTGCCTGAATCCAGCTCGTTGATCAGAACCCTGAATCCTTCCAGTGCGGACAGCGCCCGCGCCGGCAACAGTTTTTCCGTCACCACCGCTTCAATGGCCTGCCACAGGGGTATCTCCCGGTTGCGGGCGCAATCGCGCACCACGTCCAGGGTCTTGCTGCCAATACCGCGCGGTGGCGTGTTGATAACCCGCTCCACGGCCGCATCATCGCCGCGGCTTTGCAACAGGCGCAGGTAGGCCAGCGCGTTGCGAATCTCCAGGCGCTCGTAGAAGCGCTGGCCGCCATAAATGCGATAGGGCATACCGGCACGAATCAGTGCCTCTTCCAGCACGCGGGACTGGGCATTGGAGCGATACAGGATCGCCACAGACGCGCGTGTCTGCCCGTCCTGGATCCACTGCTCTATCTGTTCGACTATAAAGCGGGCTTCATCGTGCTCATTAAAACCGGCGTACAGCGTTATCGGTTCGCCCTGCTCGCCTGAGGTCCACAACTCCTTGCCCAGACGACCAAAGTTAAACGCGATGACCCCGTTCGCGGCCTGCAGTATGGTCTGTGTAGAGCGGTAATTCTGCTCCAGGCGCACAGTGCGGGTGTCACTGAAATCATCGGCGAAGCGCTGGATGTTTTCTATTTTCGCCCCGCGCCAGCCATAGATGGACTGGTCGTCGTCACCGACGGCCATGACCGGGATGTGCTTGCCGGCCAGCACGCGCAGCCATGCATACTGTATCGTGTTGGTGTCCTGGAATTCGTCCACCAGAATTTGCCGGAAGCGACCCTGGTAGTGCGCGAGCACGTCAGGATTCTTCAGCCAGAGTTCATGCGCCCGCAGCAACAGCTCGGCAAAGTCCACCATGCCGCCGCGGTCACAGGCTTCCTCGTAGGCGCGATAAACCTGCAACATTACCTGTGCATACATGTCACCGTGCGGTGCCTCTATATGCCGTGAGCGCAGACCCTCGTCTTTCTGCGAATTGATATACCACATGGCCTGCTTGGGTGGCCAACGCCCCTCGTCCAGTTCGAGTTCGCGGCAGACCCGCTTGACCAGGCGCAGCTGGTCATCGCTGTCGAGTATCTGGAAATTCTGTGGCAAACCGGCTTCCTGCCAGTGCGCCTTCAACAGGCGATGCGCCAGGCCGTGAAAGGTGCCCACCCACATTCCGTGGCCCGGCACCTGTAACATCTCCTCGATGCGCGAGCGCATTTCCCGTGCCGCCTTGTTGGTAAACGTCACTGCGAGAATGGACCAGGGGGAGAAGCCCTCGGCGCGGATCAGCCAGGCGATACGATGCACCAGAACACGGGTCTTGCCACTGCCGGCGCCCGCCAGCACCAGCATGTTCTGACTTTCGGCCGCTACCGCATCGCGCTGGGCTTCGTTGAGGGGGGAGAGAATATCGGATACATCCATCGCGGTATTTTAACCGAGTGCCCGCGTACCTCGCTCGATTTTTTACACGCGGGCGATGAGGCGACCCGGTCTGGCGGATACAGGCAATAATCTACCCGCATCAGTACGACAAAAGCCCTGCGGGTTTGCTACTATCGGCCGCTGAAGGGGCAGATAACGCGGTAGCGAATAATGAAAGACAGGGACGACGACAAGCCGGGCAAGGGCACCGGGCACGCAGCCGATGACGACGACCTGGCCGGACGCCGGCGAGAGAGCCTGTTCACCGACTTCGACGACGAGGAGGAGTTCGAGGAGTCCGATCGCGACAGCGATTTCGACGCCATGTACACCGAGATCGAAGAGGAAGAAGAAGCCGACCTGGACATCACCGACGACACCGATGATGAGTGGGGTCCGGTCGACGATGACCTGGACGATGAATCTGACGATGACTATGAAGACAGCTCGCCCTGGGACCCGGATGCCGCCACGCAGGCAAAGGCAGGCCGGCGGGATGACGAGCCGGACCTGTGGGATACGGACCTGAACCCGCGGGGCTCGTTTGACGATGACCCACCCGAGGAAAACCCGGAGCCGGTGCCCCTGCCACCCGTGAGCAGGCGCAGCACGCTCGACCGGGCCGAGCCCTGGGAAGACGTCGAGGAAGAGGAAGAATACGAGGAAGAGGAAGAACGCGAACTGAATATCTCCCTCGGCATGATCGTGGTGGCGGTATTTGCCCTGATACTGCTGGGTGCTGGCGGGTACGGCATTGTCGAGGAGCGCGCCAACCTGCAGGAGGAGATTAGACGCCTGCAGGCCGACCTCGCCACATCAGCACCGCCCGCCGAGGTAAAGGAAACGCTGTATGCTGCTGCAGCAGCCAATGAGCGCAACGCCAGGCTGCAGGAACAGGTGCAGGAGCTGGGCCGGGAGAATCGCAGCCTGCAGGCGATCATATCGGGGCTGGAATCACAGCTGACAGCGCAACAGGTGGCACTCGAGAAGCAGGTTGAGAAGGCCGCACCTGCCCCTGAGCCAGCACCCAAAAAGGCCGCGCCAGCACCGCAGCCGGTGGCGGAAAAACCCGCACCCAGGGCCAGCGTAGCGCCGGCACCCGTGGCTAAAACCACCGAGACCGCCGCCAGCGGATGGTTTGTGAACTTCAGTTCCTACAGCCAGCGCGGCGCGGCAGACACCTGGGCCGGCAAGCTCAAACCGCAACAGGGCCGGGTCGTGGTCGCCGCCGCACAAAGCAACGGCAAGAATGTTTATCGCGTGCGCGTGATCAATCTGCCCGACAAGGCAGCGGCAGAAACTGTGGCAGCCCAATTGCAACGGGATTTCAAAACCGGCAAGCTCTGGGTAGGACGTGCTGACTGACTTGGCAGCACCGGACTTGCCTGCTAATGTTTTTGTTTGTGACAGATTGGTGACAGGAAACCAAGATATGAAAGCTATCAAGTACTTCTCCCTGGCGCTCGCCATCGGCAGCACCAACGCATTTGCCGGCGACTGTGTCGCGCCCGCGGCACCCGAGCTTCCCGACGGAGCAAGCTCCAGCATGGAAGACATGCTGGCGGGCCAGAAAGCAGTGAAAACCTTCCAGACTGCCAACCTGGAATACATGAAGTGCCTGGAGCCGGCATTGGCAGAAGCCGAAGCCGCGGTGAAGGCCGGTGAAGAAGGCGCAGCAGAGGCCTACCAGAGCGCCCAGGACACCTACAACGCTGCGGTTTCCGCCGAAGAAGCGGTGGCAGGGCAATTCAATACGGAAATCCGCGAGTACAAGGCGGCCAATCCGCAGTAGCCACAAAGGCAGCGCTCTCTGCCTGCCTAAGCGGCCCCTGCATACAGGGGTCCCCAGGGTGAGTGGGTGAGCGCCACAGCAAAAATGTACGCGGCAATACACAGCGCCGCTATGTACGCGAGCGCGCGTCCGCGCCGACTGCTGCCGAACCTCAGTGCCACCATCCCCATAGCGATGTAACACAGCAGCGCCAGGATCTTGGCGCTTACCCAATCCAGTTGCAGTGGTGATACACCCCAGAGCCACAGCATACCCAGCGCAGAGCCCAGCAGGACGGTATCTACAGTGTGCGGCGCAACGCGTGCCCAGCGTGTCAGTCGCAAGGGATTGTCATTCAGGGCCCAGTAGCCCCGCAGGGCAAAGCCGAGAACGGAAATCAGCGCACAGGTCACGTGCAAGGTTTTTAGCAGGGTAAAGGCGGTCATGGCGCCAGTTTAACAGCGCTTTATCGAGCCTGACGTCCGGTAAAGCAACTGCCGGCCCCAAAAGGTGATAAAGGGCCACTTTCATATACGGTCTGGAAGGGTACAGCAAACCCTTATTTTCCCTAGTTTGTACTGGCCGCGTTCGTTTCACGCTTGATATAGTCGCGCTGTCAAGAATCGAGAGCTGTATTGATATGTTACGCCGTTTCCGCCTGTTACCCCTTGTTTGTGTCCTGGTGTTGAGCGCCTGTCGCATGCCGGTAGAGATCTCCGGCAAAGGTTTCGTATTCGGTGAACAGGCCCGCGCCGTCTATGTTGACGGCTATATGTTCGACATCGAAGAGGACTTTGAGGAAGTGTTCTGGCCGGTGCCGGCGCCGGGGCACAGTTTCAGTGGCTGGACGCAGATCTGCAATCGCACTTATGGTCCCTGTGAACTGGCGCTGACACGCAAGTTCTGGCAGGAGGATGTGGAGATTCCCCTGGCAACCCGCTTTCGACCAGACTACCGGGGGCCACTGAGCCTCGTTGACTATGACCTGTACTGGAATGCCGCCACACGCACCCTGAGCATCCCCGTGAGCAGCCTTGTCGTGGATGGTGTCCACGCGGACGACGAGCCACGGCTGTTCATGGCCAGCATGGATATGGAAGACGTCATTCCTGCCAGGCGAGTGGGCAGCGATTACCGGTTCCAGATACAGAACAATACCTACAGCGTCGACGACTACTGGCTGTTTGTCTCGGCCACCGACAGCGACGGCGTGATCGCCAGTATCTCTATCGAGTTCGGCCTGGATGAGCAGATCAGGCAAGACGAATTGAAGCCTCACAGCAAGCGCTCACCCTATGCTGATGTGCTCTCCCGTTGCGTCAGCGCCAACAACCCTTTCGAACTGTGTACGCTGGAAACCCTGCCCTTCCTCGGCAGCGAGTCCACAAACCCCAGTGTCTCTGACGTGTTGCAACGCACGGTGGTTACCCACGGCTGGATGGGGCTGCGTTTTGCCGAAGTGCTGAATCGGCTGCCACCGGATATGCTGAAACTGTTTCGCGGTGTTACCGCAGTGGTGATCAGTTCGCGCGTGCGCCCCGCCTTCTACATCGCGACGTCCGGAGCCATTTACCTGGACCCGCAAGACCTCTGGTTGAACCCCACAGAGCGCGCAACAATCAACTGGGAACCGGACTATCGCAGTGGCTTCGGCAGTGCATTGGGTTTCATTTCCGCCGATGTCTATGTCGACGGCAACCAGTTGGCCTGGTTCTACTCATCCCAGTATGAAGAGTGGGAAAGCCGGCGCGTAAGCGACATCGTGCGCCCGCTGGCCAACCTGCTGATCCACGAGCTCACCCACGCCAATGACGCCATGCCGCCCGCGTTCCTGCCGCTGGTGTCGTCTGAAGAGACGCCGCTGGATGCGATCTTCCGTTTTGATGCAAATGCCGCCAGTACGCTGCTGGCAAATACCATGCCCCTGCGTTCGGAACTGCTCGCCGAGCTGGGTAAGGTGCTGTTCCAGGGCTTTCCGGCCAGTGCGCTCATACAATCGCTGACACCGAGAGCGGTTGGCCTGGAATTTGCCGCCGACGATGCCAACGCCCTGTATGGCTATTCAACCAGCTATGAAGACACTGCCATGCTGGTGGAGGAAGTACTGACCCGCTATTACTTCGGTGTAGATCGCGTGGCCTCTTTCCTCGAGGTGCCGGCATCGGAAGAACCTTCGTGCACCGAGTTTACGGTGCGCTGGGGTGTGCGCAATCGTGTGGCCACGCCCCGCGTGCGGGCCAGGGCGGAGCTTGTGTTAAGGGAAATTCTCGATGAGGCGGATGTCTCCACCTACCTGGATTCGGTGCCTGACACCGAGGCCTTGCAGCGCGGCATCGGCCTGTGTGAAAGCCTGCCGCGGCTGCCCAGCGTGAACGCGGCACCTCCGGGCAAGTTCATATCCCCTGCGGAACTCGCGCGCGTGCGCGCTATACAGGTCGACACGCACCGCAAGATGCGCGGTCAGGTCGGCCGGGGCCGCATTGTTCGCGACGTGCGCTAGAAGCGGTAACGGCCCTGCACAGCCAGGGTGCGCGGGCGGCTCACGCTGCCAATCGTGGTGCTGCCCGCTGGCAGCACCTGGCCGCCAAAGAATGGGAAGTCGAAACCAAAGGAACTCGATTCATCCAGCAGGTTGCGACCTATCAGCGCCACCTCCCAGCGGCCATCCGGACGTCCCAGGCCCAGTCGCAGATCGAGCAGGGTGAGGGCGTTGTCCGGGCTGGTTTCCAGGCGCTGCTGGAATTGCTCGTCGCGGTAATTGAGTGCGCCCTCCAGCCGCCACGCCAGCCCCCAGGCCTGCACGGGCAGCAGCCATGACACATCCGCGGATGCAGACCACTCCGGTGCGTAGGGCAGGCGCAGGTCGGTATCTTTCTCGCGCGCATCGGCATAGGTCGCACTCGCACCCAGCTCAAGGCCCGGCGAAACCAGCCATCGCGTTTCCAGCTCCACCCCGCGACTGCGTGCGGGCACGGTGGATGTCAGGAAGCCTGTGCCAACGAATGAGACGACCTGGAAATCATCTATATCAGTGTGATACAGCGCCGCGTTGAGCAGGCCCTTGCCCTGCCCCAGGCGCCATTTCACCCCCAGTTCCAGCGTCTCTGCCTTTTCGGTTTCAAACTCTGCGTCTTCCGGCCTTGCCACGTTGTTGGTAAAGCCGCCGCTCTTGCTGCCGGACGCCCAGGAGGCATATTGGGTCAGTCCATCGGACCAGTCGAATTGCAGGCTGACCGAGCCATCGAGGTTGTGCTCCGACCGGTGCAGGTCAGTGGGCGCTACCTCGGGACTGAACAGGTTGGCAAGAATGTCTGCTGCTGGTCCCCCACTGCGCAGCCGCTCTCGCCCCCACAGGGCGTCCTTGTCTTCCTCCGTGTACCGCAGTCCCAGTGCCAGTTGCCAGTTCGCGCCCAGGTAAACGTCGGCCTTGCCGAAGGTGGACAATATCCTGGTGTCCTGCTGGTAGGTCAGCAGGCTGGAGGAATCCACGGGCAGCGGCCCGATCGTGAACGGCGGCGGGAAGGAAGAGTCGGTGATGTTGGCGTAATCAAGGTCACTGTCGTGGTAGTAAACGCCCACTATGTAGTCCAGTTTATCGCCAACGGGTGACGCAATACGCAGCTCCTGGGTGAACTGCTCATAGTCACTGGAAAAAATCGAAGTCAGGTAGTCTACGGAAAGAAAATCGGTATCCGTCAGGCGGTCGTTGTCGAACATGGACCAGCCGGTCAACAGGGTCAGCGTGTGCCCGCCCAGCAGCTGCTCATATTGTGCCAGCGCGCGCCGTGAGGTCTGTTCATCATCGGCATCACCCGCGCTGCTGTAGGAAGTAAACGCGTTTTTATTTCCATCGAGGCCGATATCCGCGGTGGGGTCCATGGCCTGCATGAAGCCCAGGGTATCCGCGTCGGGCTGGAAGGTATCGCCACGAATGCGCAGATCGTCGTACTCGAAACTCAGATCCAACAAACCGGTCTCCAGCACGTCATAGCGGGCGGAGAGGCGCAGCGTATTCTGCTCGCGCTCCGGCACTTCGTTACCCGTGGCCCGGTTGTCGACGTAGCCCCCCTCGTCAACGGCATTGAAAGCCAGGCGATACGCACCGAAGGCGGTGGGCATATTGAGCGCGCCGGAGAGGTAAGCGCTGTCAAACCGGGTTTCGTAGTCGCCCTGGATGTAGCCGGACCACTCCTCTCCAGGGCGACGGGTGACAATACTCAGGGCACCGAGGCTGGTGTTCTTGCCAAGCAGCGTATTCTGCGTGCCCTTGATCACTTCGACACGCTCAATATCGAACAGGGCGCTCTGGAAATCGCGCACGCGACCGCTCCAAACCCCATCGATAAACAGCCCCACCGACTGGTCCAGGCTCTCACTGGCTGAACCCGTGCCCAGCCCGCGCATGGTGACCTGTGCGAGATTCTGCGGTGTGGGTTGAATAACCAGGCCCGGCACAGAATCGGCGAGGTCAGCGGTGTTTCGAATCGAGAAGTTGTCGATGGTCTCCGCGCTGACCACGTTAATGGTCACCGGGATATCCTGCACGTTCTGCTCCCGTTTCTGCGCCGTGACCAGCACCTCCTCCAGAACGGATTCCCTGGCCAACCCGGACCCGGCCACAAAACACAGGGTCAGGCCACAAACAGCTTTGTTCAACGCTCGGTTGCCCTTATGAAAAACTTGAATTGAAATTGCCCGTCTCGCGGGCACAGCACCAGAATCATACTCTATCGCAGCATCTCCGCCGCGGATTTTTTAGCCTACGAATAAGGCTGGTGTGCACGCAAAATAATTGGTAACTGCAAGCGAAAATAATTAGTACACATTCAAGATATCAATCATTAACAAAACACGAAAAAATTAACACATCTTGATCGCATTATCCGGTTACAAGGTCATCAGTATGTATTGCCGCTTCGATACACGATCAGAATCAATCAGAATTAGACTCCGAAGCAGAGTTACGGTTTCGCGTACTCCCGCCGCCGACCAGCGACGGAAATACTGTGTATTCGCCCTCTATTTTGGCGAGTATTTGAACTTCTGACCGCCAACTGCGGCTGAATACATCAATCCACCCTTTGCCACAGTGAGGACAGCAATACCATTAGCATATCCAGCAGCAGTAGCGGCGCTATCAGCGTTCCCACTGGCACTTAATGAAGCCCCCCATCAACCGAGGCACCTGCGGATGCACCAGCAGTGATGGCTACCGCCCGCCGAAACCTCTGCGCGAATTTTCCTTATTCACAAAACTACTTTCTTTAGGCCTATGATGTGTCAGATAAATTCCCGTAGATAGGTGATCACTACAGGCACCGATACCAACTGCCCCTTTTCACGGCGGCAAAAAAGTGACGGGAAGAGTTCGCCAACTGAGAGTATGACCGAGAGATGTCTTGATAAGACCTGGCGTAGGAACACAACCGATCAAACCGTACACGTGTTCACTGGTTTCACATAGGTGAGCTATTGGTGGTCTATCAATGCATCCTGGCATATTTGTAACCAGAAGTTCGCCCCGTGTCAGAACAGCACGATTAAGATCGCCAAAAACACTGCCATGAAATGTCTTGAGGTAAGCCTCTTTCATAACCCAAGACTGCAAAAAGTGCCGTCGGCGAGCTCCTGGTTCAATTTGCCTAAGAGCGATAGCCTCTGCATCAGAAAAAAATTGGTCGGCTATCCCAGACCAATTTCGGTCCTGATCTAAGACCTCAACGTCAATACCAACGGGGCCTGATGCGAGAGCCAATGCGACCGTGCCCCGACTGTGAGATATTGAGAGATGCAAGCCGGTACCTGCTCTTAATTGGTCGGCTAGCGGCCTAAAAGGCGCATCAAAATCCAGAAAAGTCGGCCGAACCTGGAGCGCAGCAAGTGCATCTTCCAAAAGCCTGCGCCCAGCATGGCTGGCCTCAGCTCTACATCGGCCAGCACAGTGGCGGCTAAAAACCGCGAGACCATCAAACATTTATCAATAAAATCATTCGGTTATATAACCCTGAGAGGTTACTTTAATGACCTAATTATCCGACAAATAAATATCCGTGAATATCCGCTTTCTATATAATCGAGGTATCAACCGAAAGCCAAGTCACACCTGGACGTGGACAGTAGCAAAATTCATCTTGGAATTGCCGGCTGGAGCAGCTGGACCCCTAGTGGCGAACATGCGATCTGCACTACTTTCCGAGGTGCCGCTTGTCCCTCCACAGTTATGTTGGAAAAGCCCTCCCTTAAAAGCATCCCACCCATACAACGGCGCCGTCTGGGGAAGTTAGCCAGGGTTGTCTTTCATGTGCTCGAAGAGGCTATGGGCGATATCAGTGATCAAGTAGTCATCTTTAGTTCACGCATGGGTGAAATTCAGCGGACTCAATCCATCCTGGAAGCAATAGCAAGTCAACATGCCGTATCACCCGCTGACTTCAGTTTGTCGGTACACAATGCAATTGCGGGGCAATGGTCACTAATTCACAAAGTACGCCAACCACTGCTGGCCCTGGCTCCCGGAAATGGGGGCCCTGTTCCCGCACTGCTGGAAGCGTACGCACACCTGATCAGCGGCGAAACCGACCGGATTGCCGTGGTCTGCTTTGAAGAGAACTACCCCGAGTTTTATCAACCCTATATCCATGGCCCCCAGGCACCAACAGCGCTCGCCCTGCAATTGGTGCTCGATTGCAGAGAAACAACCCTTGAACTCAAACCACTGGAGACATACTCGGGCAGAGAGACCACGGGTTTCACTCCCTTGGCAGAGCTGTTGATGAAAAAGTCTTCGCAAGTGCAGTTCAGCGACCGTAGTTCCAGCTGGGACCTTCGGATAACAGCATGAACGAGCGCCAAGACTTCTACTATTGGCGGGTACTCGCCACCGGAATCTGCTTCACCCTTTTTGGCGTCGGTGGGCTACTTATGGGGCTGGTATTGTTCCCGATTCTAGCGCTATTCTCCAGGGATCCGCGGGTTCGAACCCGTCGCTGTCGCCTGGTGATTCACCACGCGTTCCGCCTGTTTATCAAGCTCATCCATTCGCTGGGTTTACTAACCTACTCCCTGGACGGGGAAGAATCCTTGCGCGGTGAGGGTGTGCTGGTGATAGCAAACCATCCAACGCTGATAGACGTGATCTTCCTGGTTGCCCAGATTCCGAATGCAAGCTGTATTGTCAAAGCAGGCTTGTTCCAGAACCCCTTCACCCGGGGCCCCGTGTCGTGGGCTGGGTATATTCCGAATACAGAGCCCGAAGAACTATTCGAAAACTGCCAGCGCCAACTAGAAGAGGGAGCCAACCTGGTCATATTCCCAGAGGGCACTCGCTCTATAGAAGGCAGACTGCATAAATTCAGGCGAGGGGCGGCCTACATATGGCTCCGTTTCAACTGCGATCTGGCGCTAGCCACACTGAACTCTGAGCCACCCACACTGGCTAAGAACACGCCTTGGTATAAAATTCCGAGGCAGCGTTTTCACTACAGTCTGAAGGTTCGTCGGGCTGGCGAAACTACGTTGCTACAGCCCGTCCCAGACGCAGGGGATGACGCACGCTCTATCAATCGGCAATGGCAAGAATATTTTCAGCAGGAACTGACAACATGAACGATCTCGAACAGCAGATAAAACAGCTGATCATTGACGCCCTCGATCTGGAGGACATCACAGCGGCGGATATCATTTCCGACGATCCGCTGTTTGAAAGCGGACTGGGCCTGGATTCGATCGACGCCCTCGAATTGGGCATGGCACTACAGCAAAAATTTGGTGTGACCATTGATGCAGAAGATAAGAGCACCAAAGAGCATTTCCAATCTGTGACCAACCTAGCGAAGTTTGTTCACTCAGCTAGCACCGGTACCCAGGGAGAGACGGCATGAAAACACGTGAAGAAGTCTACGGGGTTCTCTGCGACCTATTGGTAAATATGTTCGAGGTAGAAGCGGACGATATCTCCGGCAGCGCCAATCTCTATGAAGACCTTGATGTGGACAGTATTGATGCTGTCGACCTCGTGGTGGAGCTAAAGAGTATCACTGGCAAGCAGATCGACCCCGATGAATTCAATTCGGTACGCACCGTCGACGATGTCGTATCTACCGTGGTAGGTATTCTGGGCATCGAATGAACCGAGTCCTCCAGGTGATGACCGGGCTGGTGCTGGCGCTCTACCCACTATTGATCTTCTTTGGCCTGCAGGTCATGGAGCCAGCACACATGGCCGGAATGCTGCTGGCCATGGCCTTGTTACGCATGGCAAGCCTACGTGCATCACCTGGCGGTAGGGGAGCGCAATTGGTACTCGCAGCCGTGCTTCTGGTAATTGCGGCCTTCACCCTGGTTGCAGAGAGCCCGAACGGGTTTCGCTACTACCCGGTGGTGGTCAACATAGTTTTTCTATCGGCATTTTTCGCCTCACTGATCAAAGGCCCTCCGGTCGTCGAACGGTTGGCCCGGTTAACCGAGCCACACTTGCCGCAGCAAGCCGTGGTTTATACACGCAAGGTAACCATCCTCTGGTGTGTATTCTTTCTGTTCAATGGCACCATCGCATTGTACACAGCAGCGTTTGCCAGTTTCGAAGCCTGGGCCTATTACAACGGCTTTCTCGCCTACATCCTAATGGCCGTACTTTTCTCGCTAGAATGGCTGGTGCGCAGGTATGTCCGAAGGAGGGTGGATGCGACTCCTCAGCGAACTCAATAGGGAAAGTTTCAATCCCGATCACGTGGTGGCCCTGGCTCACTCCGGGGCTCTAAACTGGACCGATTTTTTAGCCGAGATAGATTGCTTGCGCGCCAGGCTGAGTCATCTGGAGTCAGACGAGGTTGCCCTATTCGATAACGACACCTACCGTTTCGGAGCGGCAATGCTCGCTCTCCTGGCAGAAGGAAAGCGGATTTTCCTACCCGGTGAAAATCACCAAGCCATGGCATCAACCCTTGAGTCACAGTCCATAACGCTTGTGGGTAACTGGCCCGAGAGGAACACCATCGCCCTTGACGAAAATCCCGCCACCGCACCCGCCAATCCTATCCAACTCAGCGGCCTGGTGACGGTATACACTTCAGGCTCCACGGGCACCCCGAAAGCCATCGACAAGACCCTCGCGCAAATTGACGCTGAGCTACTAGCCCTCGAAGCGTGCTTTGGCAGCGATATCGCAGATAGTGACGTCTACAGTGGCGTGAGCCACCAGCATCTGTATGGCCTTTTGTTCGGTTTTTGCTGGCCGCTGAGCAGTGGGCGCGCTTTCTGGCGCCACCCGTTTATCGATCCATCGATTCTAGCGCGCACGGCAAACCAGTCGTCAGAAGCTATCTGGATATCAAGCCCCGGCCACCTGCACCGCCTTGGCCAGGACCTGCCCTGGGACCAGGCGCGACAGGCCACGCGTGCGGTGTTTTCCTCCGGTGGCCCGCTAAATACAATTGCCGCTCAGGAGGTGTTCGAAGGTCTGGGTGACTACCCCCACGAGGTACTGGGGAGCTCGGAAACCGGCGGTATCGCACACCGTCAACAACGTGAGCCCGGCACGCCATGGACTCCGCTGCCGTGTGTGAAGATCGCTGCCAGCGAAACCGGCAACCTCCAGGTACGGTCGCCGTTTTTGCCCGGCGACGATTGGTTTGAAACTGGGGACATACTCCTGGAGGTAACGTCCGAGGGTTTCCACTTGGGTAAGCGCAGCGACCGCATCGCCAAGATAGAGGGCAAGCGGATTTCCCTGGTTGAGGTTGAGAGCACACTAGAATCGCACCCGTTTATCCACGAAGCCTATGCGCTGGTTGTAGAGCGCCATCGCGAGGTCGTGGGCGCACTACTCAGCCTGAGCGATGAAGGCATTGCTGCGATCACAGAGCTTGGGCTGGCTAGGTTTAATAAGACGCTGCGGCAGGCCGCGATTCCGTCGCTGCCACCATTGGGAGTACCCCGTGTCTGGCGCTTCTGCCCAGGTTTACCGCGCAATACCCAGGGTAAACTGGGGGCCGACAGCTTGACGCCCTGGTTCGAGGACGACCGACTACCGCCGGCAGTGGCCCAGACCACCCGGGAGAACGGATGCACCCTGAAGGTCTGGGTTGACCAGAACTGCCGTTATTTTGAGGGGCACTTCCCCCAAGGGCCTGTACTCCCCGGAGTGGTTCAGGTTACCTGGGCTGAGGCCTACGCACGCCGCCATCTCGATATCAGTGGCACCTTTGCGGGGATGCAGGCGCTCAAGTTCAAGGAAATCGTCAGGCCCAACTCCATGCTCGACCTGGAGTTGGATTGGGATACCGGGCGGGGTGGCCTGGAGTTTCGCTTCTCCTCTGCAGGGAAGGTGCACAGCCAGGGCCGGCTGCTGTTTTAGTCCAGATGTACCGTCCTGCGATAGTCATTCCCGTATACAACCACCCTACCACGGTGCGCCCACTACTATTGCAACTGGAAGCCTACAAACTCCCGGTGATTCTGGTTAACGACGGTTCCGACACCACCTGTACGGAAACACTGCGCGCGCTGGACCGGGAATTTAGCTGGGCTTCGCTAATCGAGCGAGAGAACAATGGCGGCAAGGGTGCTGCTGTGAAAGCCGGATTGCGCGAAGCCGCGCAGCAGGGCTATACCCATGCACTGCAAGTCGACGCCGATGGGCAACACGAGCTCGGCGACTTAAGTAAACTGCTATCGCTGTCACGTGGTGCACCCGAAGCCGTTATCTCTGGCGCACCTGATTACCGCGATGTGCCGGCTATCAGGTACTACGGGCGCTACCTCACACACTTCTGGGTATGGATCAACACACTCTCCCTGGATATCGAAGATTCCATGTGCGGTTTCAGGGCCTACCCCTTGGCGAGTACGCTAGGAGTCATTGACACGTCAGCAACAGGCGACCGGATGGATTTCGACCCCGAAATACTTGTTCGGCTGCACTGGGCGGGAGTTCAGGTAATTCAGTTCCGTACGCCCGTGCACTACCCTCAGGACGGTATTTCTCACTTCAAGGCACTGCAGGACAATATGCTGATCAGCTGGGCTCATACGCGTATGTTTTTCGGCATGTGTCTCCGGCTACCCTTTATTCTCCAGCGTAAGTGGCAACACCGTGGCTGACAGTCAGCGCTGGTCAGAGATTCGTGAGAATGGCTTTCTCACGGGCATGCGGTTCCTGTTTCTGGTGTATCGACTGGGAGGGTTCCTGGCCTTCCGAATCATTCTCCAGCCGGTACTTTTGTTCTACTTCCTACGAAACAAACTCGCGCGCGACGCTTCGCTGGAGTACCTGGGCAGGTTGCAGGCCACTTTTCCTGACGACAACACGCCGGCACCGGGCTGGTGGAATGCCTATCGCCATTTCAATGCCTTTGCCAATGCCTCGCTGGACCGCCTGGCTGTGTGGGCGAATTCCAGCATCCTGGACCGGATCAGCTTTCCCGACCGGCCTATCCTGCTGGAACAGATCGCCACCGGTAGGGGGGCGGTTCTTCTTGGTGCTCATATTGGCAATATGGAAATCTGTCGCGGCCTGTCGACACGCAACCCGGATCTGAAACTGAATATTCTGGTTCATACCCAACATGCCGACATGTTCAATCGGCTACTACGTGAAGTCGTGGGCGAAACAGCTATTACCCTGATCGAAGTCAGTGACCTGAGCCCGGCCACAGCAATAGAGTTACAGGGAAGAGTAGATCGCGGCGAATTTGTCGCTATCCTAGCAGACCGGGTGCCGGCCAGTAGCAGCGAGCGCTGTAGCGAGCAAATGTTCCTAGGTAAGCAGGCCAAGTTTCCCGACGGCCCATTTATACTGGCTTCGCTGCTAAAATGCCCCGTTTACACCCTGTTCTGTACCCGGGAGGGCAGAGGCTATAAAATCCGCTGCCAGAAATTCGCCGATGACATAAAACTTCCCCGGTCTAGCAGGAAGCAAGCAGTAACGGGATACAGCGAACGCTACTCCAGGGCACTGGAACAAAACCTTCGCCACGCTCCCCTGCAATGGTTCAACTTCTATCCCTTTTGGGATCAGGAATGATGGTACAGAAAAATTCACAGACAGTCGTTTTCGATGGCACCCCACTTACTGTCATCCAAGTAGCAGCACTCGCGGCCGGCAAGGCGAAGGTGAAACTGGACACTTCCGACGAATTCAGAGCACGCATAGACCGCGGGGCTGAATTCCTGGAAAAGTTACTGCGCGAAGACGGCGTTATCTATGGTGTGACCACCGGATATGGTGACTCCTGCAGCGTTAGCGTACCCCCGGAACTGGTCTACGAATTACCTCGTCACCTCTACACTTTCCACGGCTGTGGTATGGGTGAAGCCTTTTCACTCGAGGAGAGCAGGGCAATACTGGCTGCCCGGCTGGCAAGTCTCTGCCAAGGCTATTCCGGGGTTCGCTATAGGCTGTTGGAGCAGATCAGTACATTATTAATACGCGATATCATCCCGATCATCCCACAGGAAGGGTCTGTCGGGGCGAGCGGCGACCTGACGCCCCTATCTTACCTGGCTGCTGTGCTCGAAGGGCATCGCGAGGTGTGGTACCGGGGCGAGCAACTCACGACTGCCGAGGTGTATTCCGCAGAAGGCATAGAACCGATATCACTTCGACCAAAAGAAGCACTCGCCATTATGAATGGCACTGCTGCTATGACGGGTATCGCCTGTCTTGCGGTCACTCGAGCCCAGTACGTGGTACGCCTCGCCACGCGCATTACCAGCCTATGCTCGGTGGCGGTAGAGGGCAACGATTTCCACTTCGACCCCATGCTCTTCTCAGTGAAGCCACATCCGGGGCAGCAACAGATTGCCGCATGGATTCACGACGATCTTCATACCGGTGAGGTGCCGCGCAACAGCAACCGACTACAGGACAGATACTCATTGCGCTGTGCTCCACATGTTATCGGGGTGTTGCAGGACATGCTGCCCACAACCGTTGCGTTCGTGGAACGGGAGCTCAATAGCGCAAACGACAACCCTATTATCGACGCAGAAGGAGAGCACGTACTCCACGGGGGCCACTTCTATGGTGGTCATATCGCCCACGCCATGGACAGCCTGAAAGCAGCTCTTGCCAATGTGGCCGACCTGGTAGATCGCCAGATTGCCCAGACCGTTGACCCCAAGTTCAACCACGGGCTTCCAGCTAACCTGTCGGGCGCCACTGGCACACAGGCCGCCATAAACCACGGCTTTAAGGCTGTACAGATCGCGGCATCTGCATGGACTGCCGAAGCCCTCAAGGGCACTTTGCCCGCCAGCATATTCTCTCGCTCCACCGAGTGCCATAACCAAGACAAAGTGAGTATGGGAACAATTGCAGCAAGGGACTGCACTCGGGTGTTGGAACTGGTAGAGCAGGTTCTTGCCGCAGGTATCGCTATCAGTTGCCAGGGCGTTGCATTGCGCATCCGCGACGGACAGCTGACCCTGCAAGACCTGCAGCCTGCCCTGCAGCAGGATCTGGAGAGGACGGCCCAACTGCTGACCTTCCTCACGGAGGACCGACCGCTTGAGCAAGACCTTCGACGGCTGGTTGAGGCCATACGCGAGAAGCATTGGGTGCTGTATGCCTAAGTGCTACGCAGAAGGCGAAATAACTGTCGAAGTTCCCTTCCATGATATCGATGTGATGGGGATTGCCTGGCATGGACACTACGCCAAGTACTTGGAGCTGGCCCGCACCGAACTGCTCAACAACATCGATTACGACATCGAGCAAATGAAGGCCTCAGGCTATGCCTGGCCAGTAATCGAGCTCCATATTCGCTATGCAAGGCCTCTAAACTATCGTCAAAAAATCCGTGTCCGCGCGCGACTTGCGGAGTTCGAGAACCGCCTCAAGATAAACTATGAAATATCCGACCAGCAAACCGGCAGGCGGCTCACGCGGGCCCACACAGTACAGGTAGCCCTCGACATCGCCTCAGGTGAAATGTTGTTTGCCAGCCCAGCCGTGCTGAAGGAAAGATTGAGCCTGTTATGAAACGATGCCTGCTTCTGGCCTTGCTGTTTATTGCAAGCCAGGCCCATACAGGTGAAGCCGAAATTATCGAAGAGCTCAGAAAAAGGCTAGCGATCTATGATGGTGTAACTGGGTACTTTCAGCAGGAGAAGCACCTTTCTTTCATGGACACCCCATTCGTGTCCAGCGGGAACTTCACTGCCACTCTCGAACAAGGTTTGCAGTGGCATGTCACCAGCCCTCTAGAATCCTTGATGATCGTAACGAAGCAGGGCGTGATCTTGGACGGGAAACGGGTGAGAGACCCCGGTGTGGGTACAATCATGGCCAGGATAATGAAAGGATTTATGAATGGCGACCTAGAGTCTCTGGAACAGGACTTCCACCTAACCGGTGATTTTGCTCGTGAGCCCTGGAAGCTGGACATGCGCCCGGCAAACCCTTTGCTTTCTCAGGTCCTAAGCACAATCGAAGTTTCTGGGACACACACCCTCAGCTCTATCGTGGTACGCGAGAAGTCCGGCAACTATACCGTGATGACTCTTACCGGGATCCAGGAAAGTGACTAAGATCAGGCCCTTGGCGGCCTGGTGCCTGCTGGCCACAGTCATCGCCGCAACGCTCCTGCTGAGGTGGCCCGAGAAGGCTTGGCTGACAACAGATTTCCAGCAACTCCTGCCCGTATCTGACACTGACCCCTGGCAACAACAGGCAGCCGCCCGCGCGAGTCATCGGTATAACCGCCAGCTGGTGTTAATGGCGCAGGGTGAGGAGGCTGGCATATTTTTACACCACGCCGTGGAACAGCTGACTCAGGCAGGTTATGTCGATCAGGACTTCGAGGCACAACAAGCGAGACGATGGTCCGCTCTGGCCGAACGGCTTGGACCGTTCGCTCCCGGGCTGATGTCCCGGTCTGACTACAGCCTGCTGGCCAATGACCCAGAGGCCTATCTAGACCAGTTCCGCGCTGCGCTATACAGCCCCCTGGGCGGCCAGTGGTTGGTCAACCTGCCAAAAGATCCTTTAGGGCTATTGCAAAACTTTCTCTCGGCAAGCGCCGTCGAGGGATTCACCGGGGGGCAGGATACAGAATTCAGGGTAGTACAGATCCCTGCAGACATCACAGGCTTTAATGCGCTCGCTGGTCTATATCCCGTGCACGAAGACCTGGTTTTGGATGCTTCACACCGCAAACTCACCTACCACGCACTGGGCGCACCTCTGTATACCTCCTATGGCGTGGCGAGCGGGCGCAGTGAAATCTCTACCGTGGGGCTCATCTCGATCTCGGCCCTGGTCGTGCTACTAACGATCGTACTGCGCAGCCCGATGGGGCTTTTCGTCACAGGCATCTCGGTGATGGCGGGAGTCGCCGGCGGATTCGCTATCACACTGGTCACATACCAGCAGGTCCACATTATCGCTCTGGTCTTTAGCAGCACCCTTATTGGCATCGCCGCCGACTATGCCTTTCATTACCTGTGCCACTCAAAATTGGTAGATTGGACACCGGACAAAGCACTGGCCGGGGTGCTGCGCGGACTAAGCCTGAGCGTGGTGTCCACTGCCGTGGCTTTTCTAGCGCTCACACTTATTCCATTTCCTGGCCTACAGCAGATCGGCTTGTTTATGGCTGCGGGGCTCACGTGTAGCTTCGCTACGGTCTGTCTCCTGTTTCCGCTGCTGTATCGCAAGGGCGCAGCGGGCTCACTTCGTGTCGCCCAACAACAGGACGACACATCGTGGCTTAGCCTGGGGCCAATGCCGCTCGTCCTGTTACTCATAGCAATATCGGTACCCGGTCTGATACAGCTCTCCCCGCGGGACGAGGTAAGGGACTTCTACGCCGCACCCGAACTGCTCGAGAAGGGCAGGGAAGCCATTGCTACCGCCTTGGACACCTCGAATGAAAGTCGCTTCCTGCTGCTTAAGGCGGAAAATCCAGAGTCGCTCCTGCAGCTGGAGGAGCGACTTGTCGCAGAAGTAAGCGGTCTACGGCCAGGTCTTTCGGCCATAGTGCCCAGTGAACACCAGCAGGCCCACCAACACCAGGTGCTGGAAGAAATGGCTAGGAAGGGGCTCATCCAGAGGCATATGGCATTGCTCGGTTTGGCTGAGGAAACAACGACAGCATATCTTGAGACCATCGCTAGACCCGCCGACCCGCTGCGCCCGGACCACCTCGAAGGAATAGATCTTCCCCTGGGGCTCGGTGGCTACCTGGGCTGTGCAGGAGAAACCTGTGCCAGCTGGTTAGCGTTGACTGGCCGCGAAGATGCCTCCGCTCTAGCCCGCTCTATAACCGGCAATACCGGGGTGTCATTGATAGACACTGTAGCCCAGGTGAATGCCGTTGTTGAAAAGTATCGGGTGTCGGCCAGCTATTTTCTAGTGGCAGCGGCACTACTGGTCTTCGTATTCCTTGCTATTCTCACCGATACAGTCAGGGCTGGGCTCATAATGTTACTGCCCGTTGGCGCCTCACTGCTCAGCCTTGCCCTGCTGGGATACCTACACAGTGGTTTCAGTATTGTAAGTGTTCTCGCCCTGTTTATCGTGGGCGGGATGGCGCTTGATTTCGGCATCTTCCTCCAGTTGGCCACCAAATCCTCACGCCCGGCAACCCGACTGGCGATCGCATTATCGGCAACTTCCACGCTACTGGCTTTCGGCACACTATCACTGTCAGCCACGCCAGTGATTGCCGCGTTCGGTATTAGCATAGGTAGCGGGCTACTCTTCGCCTGGCTACTCTCGCTGCTGCTGGCAACAGAAGATAACGAGGAGGCGAACTGATGCGCGCGCTGGTTAGCCTGCTTTTTGCCAGCCTGCTCTGGAGCTGTTCCGGCATATATCACTCCACAGGCCCAGTGCCCTATGCAGCGTTTTTCAATGAATTGCCGACAAATTACCAGTGGAGCGGAAAACTCGAGATTCAGCAGAGCGATAAGGTAACCTCGTATCTGGTGGCGCTCAACACCTCACAAGGCCAGGGGCAAATGGCTCTGCTTACAGGCCATGGCATGCCTCTGTTTTCGGCTGTGGAGCAGGATACGCGAACCAGAATTCAAAAACAGTTGGGGCTGGAGGGCTACCCCGGTCCCGGCGAATTGCTTTCCTATCTCGGACTAGCATTCAGCAGGACATCTTACGATTCACGGATAAACGTAACACGCCACGGTTCTGCACCGTGGTATGACAATATCGTTGTGCAGGACATGAAGTACAATATCGAAATCAGAATACACACCATGGAATGGCAAAATGTATCACCTGAATGATCTGGGGATGCTCTGCACGCTGGGATCTTCCCCGGCCGAAGTTGCCGCGAGCCTGCTAGACTCCGAAAATCCAGTGCCCGAGCCGGAGACCCTGTTCGCCTCCCGAGGGTCCTACCGCGTCGGTCAAATCCATACACGTCTGACGAAACTGCCCACGCAACTGGCAAATTATAACTGTCGGAATAATCGTCTTGCAGCAACCGCCCTCGATCAAATCCGGCCCGCAGTAGACCGCGCGGCGAATAAATGGGGCCGCGATCGGGTGGGTGTGGTCATGGCGACCAGTACCAGTGGCATTCATGCGACAGAGGAAGCGGTGCTACGAGTCCTGGAAGCGGGCAGCCATCCCGACAGCTATCACGCTTACCAAGGCATGCTCGGGGGTCTGGGGGATTTCAGCGCCAACTATCTAGGGTTGACCGGACCCACGTACACCATTTCCACGGCCTGTTCTTCGTCTGCCAACGCAGCTCTCAGCGCCCGACGGCTGCTTACAGCGGGCTTATGTGATGCTGTCGTTTTCGGCGGTGTCGACAGTTTATGTGAAATGACCCTGCAAGGATTCGGATCCCTGGAAGCACAGTCGGCCCATCTGAACATGCCGCTTAGCGTCAATCGCGACGGTATTAATATCGGCGAAGCCGCAGCTATCTTCCTGATGAGCAGCGAGGCCAAGGGCCCTGTCCTCGCAGGTGGCTGTGCCAGCTCCGACGCTCACCATATATCTGCACCGCACCCCGAGGGAGATGGGGCCTACCAAGCGATGTCCGGCGCGTTGCGAGATGCAGGTCTGGCACCAGAACAGATCGGCTATATCAATCTTCACGGCACAGCGACCAGACAAAATGACAGCATGGAGAGCAAAGCCGTGTCCCGGCTTTTCCCTAAATCAGTGCCCTGCAGTTCCAGCAAATCGATGACCGGGCACACACTCGGTGCCGCCGGCGCCCTGGAATTGGGTTTTTGCTGGCTTCTGCTTCAAACTGACGGCCCCACACGCTTGCCGCCTGCCTTGTATCAAGAAGAGGTCGACCCCGCTCTACCCCTGCTACACCTGGCCAACGCCGAGGCGATGGAGGCAACTCCAGCTTATTGCCTGAGTAATTCATTCGCATTTGGCGGAAGCAATGTTTCACTGATTATCGGGAGACTCGATGAAAGATAAGCCAGACATAGCCGAGATCCTACCGCATGCACCACCCATGGTTCTGCTGGACGAAGTTCTGGCTGACTCAACAGAAAGCATTACCTGCGCCCTGACGGTGCGGGCAGATCAACTCTTTGATAAAGACGGCACCGTACCGTCCTGGCTTGGAATCGAATATATGGCACAGGCCGTGGCAGCGTTCACCGGCCTGGAAAACTGGCGTCAGGGTCAGGCCATCAAGGTCGGGTTTCTGCTGGGTACCCGGCGCTTTAATACAGACACAGACACGTTTAGGGTAGACCAACGACTAGAAATCACCGCCGAGCGCGTCATCCAGGGCAGCAATGGGATGGCGGCCTTCGATTGCTCGGTGCGAGGGGAAGGTGTAAACCAGCACGCCACCCTCTCGGTCTACGAGCCCACGGAAGCAGATGCCGTATCCATGATTTCAGGAGAACAGGCATGACAAAAAAAACTGTGCTGGTGACTGGCTCCAGTCGCGGAATTGGTAAGGCCATCGCCAAGGAACTCGCCAAAGCGGGTTATAGTATTGTCGTTCATTATCGCTCTGGCCTGGAATCCGCTAAGGAAACCGTGCACGAGATCGAGGAACAGGGGGGCTCTGCTCGCCTTCTTCAGTTTGATATAGCCAATCGCACCCAAGTTGCAGCCGTCCTAGAACAAGATCTTGAGTTACATGAAGCTTACTATGGCGTTGTGTGCAATGCAGGTCTGGCCCGTGACAATGCATTTCCTGCGCTATCAGGCGATGACTGGGACACGGTTGTGCACACGAACTTGGATGGTTTTTACAATGTACTCAACCCATTAGTGATGCCCATGATCCGACGCCGCGCGCCCGGTCGAATTGTAACTCTGGCGTCCGTATCCGGATTGATTGGTAACCGTGGTCAGGTCAATTATTCTGCAGCCAAGGCTGGTATAATTGGCGCCACTAAAGCATTGGCCTTGGAACTGGCCAAACGGAAAATTACTGTGAACTGTGTAGCGCCTGGGCTAATCGATACCGATATGATCGAAGGCGCCCCCATAGAGGAAATCACCCGCACAATACCCATGCGACGGCTTGGCGAGACCAAGGAAGTAGCCGCCACTGTAAAGTTTCTCCTCAGCGATGAGGCAGGATACATCACCAGACAGGTAATCTCCGTCAACGGCGGTCTGTGCTGATAGATACCAAATGAATAGAGTAGTTGTAACTGGCACAGGATGTGTCTCATCCCTCGGGACCAATTGGGTTGAAGTATATCCCCGCCTACAAAAGGCCGCTAATAAGATTCAGTATATAGAGGACTGGGACAGGTACGAGGGCTTGTTCACACGCCTTGGTGGCCCGGTTGCATGGGAGCGGCCTGCAGAGTGGTCTCGGAGAGTCGTTCGGTCAATGGGTCGTATAGCCATGATGGCTGTATCGGCCTCTGCGGATGCGATTGAAGAGGCAGGTCTAACAGGAGATCAAATTCTAGGCAGTGGCGATATGGGCATATCGTATGGCTCCTCGGCCGGAAGCACTGCGGCGTTGGGCGAGTTCGGTAACATGCTGCTCAACGAGCGTACAGATGGCCTAAATGCTACCAGCTATATCCGCATGATGAGCCATACCGCCCCAGTCAATATAGGCGTCTACTTCGGAATAAAGGGCCGAATTTACACCACTTCCAGCGCCTGCACATCTTCTAGTCAAGGTATTGGTTACGGTTATGAAGCCATTCGTAATGGGCTTCAAACCGTCATGCTCTGTGGCGGGGCAGAAGAGCTTTGTGCCACGGAGGCCGCAGTCTTTGATACCCTATACGCCACTTCGACTAGGAACAAGGAGCCATCTTTGACACCTAGACCTTTCGATCGTGATCGAGATGGTTTGGTAATAGGAGAGGGAGCCTGTTCTCTAGTGCTGGAAAACCTCGACCATGCTTTAGCACGGGGCGCCACCATATACGGAGAAATCATCGGCTTCGGTACAAATAGCGACGGCCTTCACGTGACGCAGCCTGATCACGAATCCATTTGTCGTGTACTAAACCTGGCACTCGAAGATGCGGGAATTGCTGCTGAGGAAGTTCAGTATGTCAGTGCTCACGGCACTGCCACCGACAAAGGCGATATTATTGAAAGTCGGGCTACTCACGATGTTCTGGGGAAAAATGTACCGATTAGTGCGCTTAAGAGTTACACAGGACATACTTTAGGAGCTTGTGGCTCTTTGGAAGCCTGGGTAACTCTGAACATGATGCGCGAGGGCTGGTTTCATCCAACAGTCAATCTCGACAATGTCGATGAGCGCTGCGCCGAGCTAGATTACATCACTGGCCCTGGTCGACGGATGAGTTGCGATATCGCCATGAGCAATAATTTCGCTTTCGGAGGAATTAATACATCCTTAATATTTAGGAAGTACTAGTAAATCCAGTTATGAGTTAGCCATCAAACTTAGGAAACCAAAGCCAAGTTCTGCTCTAGTCTACCCTGCCCCTAGATATCATTTCGTCCAACGCCAGGTTAATTATGTCATCATGCGTCTTGCCCATCGCTGCAAGTGATGTCTGATGAGATTCACCGTAAGCGATAATGTAGTTAGACTTTCTATCTCTAACCTCAATCTTCAAGTTCAGTAAGTACATCCGCATATCCCAATACCAGTTGTCAACATAACTGACTATGTGCGTGGCGTCTTCAGGAACACTTCCCCTTTCGCCGTGAGTAGCGTTGAATCCTCGCTCATTGAGTATGTTAGAAATATTGCTAGCCAAGTTGCGCTCATCTTTCGGCTGTCTCTCGACATAAAAAACCTTATCGTAAGCTTCTGATGGTAGCTTTTGACCATGCTGACTGGAGACACACCCGCTCAGAGAGAGAACAACCAAAGTTAATGCCAAAAAAATCCTTGTCATCAAATCTATTCCTTTTCAACCAGTTATATCAAACACGCCGAGCACAAAGACAAACAACTAACCACCGGACGAAGCTTCAAGCAATTCAGCTTGAATTTGCTCATCGAGTAATATTATCCACTTATTATAGTTGCGATGGATTTTTCCATTCTTTTCATCCAAACCATCGCTACTTTGAAGCGTAATGTTGTAGCTAAGTTCTGAGTAATCTATAAAGACTGTGGCATGGTGACGACCACGCACTGTAATTTTTGCTTGGACAGTATCCTCATCTAGATTGGATGCCTTCCAACGCTTGAATGTCGCAGCTTTAACAATAGCTTGGTTTACTTCTTGTTTTGTTAAAAGTGTTCCATCGTGCTTCGGTGGAACCAGTGAGTCTTGTACATTGTGGATTGGTTGTTGCGTACTACAAGCACTCAACAATGAGAATAAAATTGAAATCAGAGCCAATTTTTTGAACACGAAGCCACTCCATCGGTGCATGATAAAACCTAGAATCACTTTGATTATCGCTAATTACTACAGTAACGCCACAGCGCGTTCAATCGCCTTTCAGGATTGGCAACGTATGGGTTTTCTATATCCCAAGCATAGCCTGCCAGAATAGACGAAATCATATTGCGTATTTCTTCAGACTGCTGCTCATAAAATATTACATCCTGGAAACGGCCATCATACCAAGCCGTTACGAATGCCCTGAAGGTGTCCACCCCCTGCTTCAGTGGCTCGGCATACTCTACCTGCCAATCTACATTAGTTCCCTGAAGCTGGCGGTCTAGAATTTTCGCCGCTAAGCTGGCGGAGTGTAAGGCGATGGTTACACCCGAAGAAAAAACCGGATCTAGGAATTCACCTGCATTCCCTAACAAGGCCCAAGATGCTGTTGCCAGCGTACTAACATCCGCAGAATAGCCCGTTATCTGCCGGACTTCAGTATCCCACTGCGCCTCACACAATAGCTGATTGAGCTCCGGATCTTCTACAACGATAGAGCGTAATCTCACATCCAAATCATCTGGGTATTGATCTAAAAACTCAGGTTCTGCTACTACGCCAATCGAGCAACGGCCATCGCTAAATGGTATCAACCAATACCAGACATCCTTGTGAGCAGGATGTACGGTGATAAGAATCTTATTTCGATCGAATTTACTGTTTGTAATACGATCTTCTATATGACAGAACAACGATGAACGCACAGGAAAATCTGAGGGGTGCTCCAGATCAAATAGCCTTGGCAGCACCCTGCCAAAACCACTGGCATCAAGAACAAATCTCGCTCCCAACTCTACAACTGTTTGATCGGGTGTAATACAGGTTACCGTTACCGATGAATCATCGATCTCAACATTTTCTATCTTATGTTGGTAGCGTATATCGGCACCAAGTCTCTCAGCTTCATTCGCCAAAATCCGGTCAAACTCCGCCCTCTTGACCTGAAATGTTTCTCCAGGCCCAGCAGTAAACTTTTCTCGAAAATCAAAGCTACTGTAGGCCCCTTGGCGCTGGAAAACAGCGCCGTTTTTCTTCTGGAACCCGCCTGATTCAACCGCTGCGGTCATCCCGGCTTCCTCAATAAACTCCATACAGTGGGGCAAGAGGCTTTCGCCAATCGAAAAGCGCGGGAAGTTATCCTTTTCTAAAACAATGACTGAGTAGCCTTTTTGGACCAATAGAGCGGATGCTACTGCTCCTGAAGGCCCCGCGCCGATAACAATAACGTCGTACATTTCCAAGGTAGATCAGCGGGTGGATTCTATTCTTTCAAGGTTACGACATCGCCCACAAATGTCACACCGGCCATGATGGCTCCATTGCCGCACTCAAACTCAGTTTCACTCACAAACTCGTTCTTTTTGTAGTAACTCTTAATGTTAATGACGGCGTTGCCACCCTCTTTGGCTATACGGTCTTGGAAACTGAGCATCGCTGACAAGAAAGCCCACTGACAAGCAAACTCATCCGACTTACCGACCGCATTTGTTTTCTTGTTGGACATGAACTCACCGTGACTATCCTCTACCGATGCGTGGGCAGCCGATCCAAATAGATAAGTGTATCCCTTGTTGAGCTTTTCTTTGGCCGCGCTAATATTCATGGCTTCACTGATCGAGTAACGATTTCTATCATCACGTGCGTACACACTAGCCGAGAGAAATATTGAGATCATGAGAGCCGATAGGACCAGGTGCTTCATTAATTGATACCTATTTTTTAATATCGATTCATATTTCCGAGAGTATCTTCTCTCGCTTATCTAGATATTCTTTTTCTGTAATCAAATCCTCTCGATACAGAGACTCTAGCTTTTTAATCCTAATACCAACTGCAGTTTCGGACTGTTTAGTAGCCGCTAGAATGAACTCATCATCCGATAGCATTTTATCTATTGTCTTGTTCATGGCTAATTCAGCGAGATCGCGCAAGGTATCGACATCGCCAAAAACGCCTGCTCCTACCCCACTTTCAGTTTCATCAGTCTTATATGACTTCTCAAACACCGCATTTCTGCTCTCGTTTTCAATTAACGATATGCGTACATGGGCATGTGCTTCTCTGTTGAAATAGTAACTACAGTCAAATTTCGATATGGATACTTTCAGACTATAAGGCCCATCAATATCCGTACTATAGATCCCACTCTGCCCCAAAGCGGCTGTGTACATTTGATCGACGATGATGTCCGTAGATTGCTCTGTTTGAAGAGTCTTCAATACATTGCCATAACCACCACGGATAGCACCAAGCCAGTTACTTTCTGTGCCTCGGTCATCAGATACCACAATAGAGTTAATTGTCGGACCAGCTTCAGGTGCTGCAATTCCTGAGCCCTCGTACTCAACAACTGTTTGATGTGTAGAGCACGCGGAAATGAAAATCAGAATCGTGAAGGTAAAAGAGAGCCGGGAAAAAAGTCTAAGCATATAGATGGTCCATCACCCAATATTTGAGAGCGGCAGATTATCATAAATCCGAAATCCCTTTCCTGATTTCAGTCAGTTTATGGGGACTCACCAATAGGCCCGGAGATATGCAATGTCTGGCATTTAACTACGCAGGACCTCACACCGAGTAAGAGCCGGTAGACGATACCTCTGGTGCGCAGGCTTCCGCTCAGCATATAAAACACACAAATCGAATAACTACTGGCCAGTAAAAATGTGTCTTTTTAGCTGACACCCGAGCCAGAAAATGAAGTTAATTCCCCGATAAAACAATGTGTTATCAACATTTTTGCGCAATTTAACTACGAATTTAAGCCCCCAACTCTCTAATGACAAGATCGTCATGAAAAACAACAAATACGACGGGGAATGCACAGAAAACCAAATAAATACTATATATATCAATATGTTATGATTGTCATATGTATTTATATACAGTATTGTCTGTCATCATATCCACCTAAAGGGGTAAATATGGCAAGAGGAGGGCGCTATCAGTCAATACAGGATTACGACCGCAACCTGAGAAAGGGCGTGGGGACGGGAACAATGGATAGTTATCAGCCCTGGTTTAGAGTCCAGGATGTTCCTGGTAACTCTGGGCGATCTTCCAAGCCGTTTGGAGTTAAAACATGTCGTCAGCATCACTTGCTATCAGATATCGAAAAAAATTGCTTTCCGTACTTCGAGTATCAACAAGGCGTGGTTGATTTAAGGGAACAGTTTTGTAAATACCCTATCCAATAGTCCCGCGCAAATCTGGAGTTCTCAGCCATAATCAATGAGGCAAGGAGAACGACAAGGCGTAAATCCCGATTCGCTGAATCCCAGATTGTGAAGGTGCTGAAGGAAGTCGAAGGCGGTAGACAGGTGATGGAAGTCTGCCGCGAGTACGGCATTTCAGATGCGACCTACTACAACTGGAAAGCCAAATACGGCGGCATGGAGGTATCCGATATACGGCGACTGAAGGAGCTTGAAGAGGAGAACGGCCGGCTCAAACGGATGTTCGCCGATCTCAGTCTCAAGCATGAAGCCCTTAAGGATATCGTTGAAAAAAAGTTTTAAGGCCGGCAGCGAAGCGCGAGCTCGTCGACTTCGCCAGTCAGATGCACGGGCTGAGCCTCAGGGCAGCATGCCAGATACTGAACCTCAGCCGCTCTGTCTACCGCTACCGGCCAGACACGGCCAGACACGGCCAAGGATACGCCCGTGATTGAAGCTATTCATGCGGTCGTTGAGGAATTCCCTGGCTGGGGCTTTCCCAAGGTGTACAAGACGCTGAGGCGGCGTGGATACGGCTGGAACCATAAACGCGTGCATCGCGTTTATTGCCTCCTGCGGCTAAACAAGCGGCGCAAAGGCAAGCGCAGGCTGCCAACCCGTAATCCAGAGCCACTGGCGGTACCGAGCATGGCCAATCAGTGCTGGTCGATGGACTTCATGAGCGACACCCTACGCGATGGTCGTCGGTTCCGCACCTTCAATGTCCTGGAGGGTTTCAATCGGGAAATCCTCGCGATAGAGATAGACCTGAATTTGCCAGCAGCCAGGGTCATCCGAGTACTGGATCGGATTGCTGAGCAAAAGGGCTTTCCAGAGAAAATGCGCTGCGACAACGGGCCGAAATTTGTGTCCATCGCGTTGGCAGGTTGGGCAGAGAATCACGGCATACACCTGGACTTTATCAAGCCAGGCAAGCCTACCCAGAACTCGTACGTTGAACGCTTTAACCGAACCTACAGGGACGAGATCCTGGATCTGTACCTGTTCAGTTCACTGACGGAGGTGAGGACTCTCACCAACGAATGGATGAGGAAGTACAACGAACAGCGGCCTCATGACTCGCTCTGAGACCTGACTCCAATCGAGTATTTGGTGGCCGCCAAACAGGCGGAAAACTCTAGTAATGCGTGGAGCTAATCAGGGGATACTTACAAGTCTACCTGGCAGTGCCCGAAAACCCGATAATCTACTTCGGGCCTCGCCCGTTCCTTCCGCGGATTCTTATTTTTGAACTCAGTTAGAAACCATTCAGAATAGCAGCTAGACCCATCAAGAAAATCTATAAGTGGGGCTAGGTTATGTCTTCTTATAGCAGCGCTACCATCAATGCCCAACTGTTCATTGATTACATCGAACTGTGTTGGAATAAGTCGTACAGCCCTTCTATAAACTCCAAAGAGATTAGAGGGTGTTAACTTAACTCCCGCCAACAACCTACGTCTTATTACGATACTAAGGAAGGATTCCCGATCATGAGGAAAAAACATCGAGTGCAAGACTAAAGCCGGCCAAAAAGGAACATAAACGTTATATTTACTAATTTTTATTTATTGAGTTGGCAATTTTTCTGTCAGTGCGCATTAATTATTCTTTTATGTTCAAGAATTTTTAGTTCTGCACACTGGCTGCGGGGCCCGACGGCCGCTATTCCACCGTCACCGACTTGGCAAGGTTGCGCGGCTTGTCCACATCCGTGCCTTTTTGCACCGCAACATGGTAGGAGAGCAGTTGCAGGGCCACCGTGTATATCACCGGCTTCATGGCCTCGGGACAGTGCGGCATGTTCAATACCCGGACGCGAGGCTCGCTCTCAAAACCCGCTGCCCGATCGGCAAACACGAAAAGTTCGCCGCCACGGGAGCGCACCTCCTCCAGGTTGGACTTCAATTTCTCCAACAGTTCATCCCCCGGCGCCACGGCGATCACCGGCATGTCGTCGTCCACCAGCGCCAGCGGTCCATGCTTCAATTCGCCGGCGGGGTATGCCTCAGCGTGTATGTACGAGATTTCCTTGAGCTTCAGCGCCCCTTCCATGGCGATCGGATACTGTATGCCGCGGCCGAGAAACAGCGCGTGGTGCTTGGGTATAAATGCCTCGGAAAGGGCCTCTATGTTGGTATCAAGTTCCAGCGTCTCCTGCACGTAATCGGGTAAACGCTGCAGGGCGTTGACCAGCTCACGCTGTGTCTCCGGCTCCATCCCGCCGCGCCTGCCCAGGGCAATTGTCAGCATCAGCAGGGCGACCAGTTGCGTGGTGAATGCCTTGGTGGAGGCAACGCCTATCTCCGCCCCGGCCCGGGTAAGAAACACCAGGTCACTCTCGCGCACCAGTGAGCTGTTATCCACATTGGCAATGACCATCGAGCCGACGAACTCACCGGGAGCGGCGTTGCGCAGCGCCGCCAGCGTATCTGCGGTCTCACCGGACTGCGAAATGGTCAGCAGCAGGGTGCCCTCGTGCTGCACCCGCTTGCGATATCGAAATTCAGAAGCAACTTCGACTTCACAGGGGATTCCCGCCAACTCCTCAAGCCAGTAGCGGCCTACCATACCGGCGTGATAGCTGGTACCGCAGGCGACAATCTGCACATTGCGGACGCGGTCGAAAATATCCGCAGCGTTGTCACCGAAACAGGCGTCGTCGCTGAGCAGGCCGGCACCGGCGCTGAACGTGGCCGCCAGCGCGCGGGGCTGCTCGTAGATTTCCTTGAGCATATAGTGATCGTAGCCACCGAGATCAACCGACTCGACCACCTCGTCGATGCGGGTCTGTTCGCGACTAACGGCCTCACCCTGCTGGTCAAATACCTGCAGGGAGGAGGGGGAAATCAACGCCATGTCACCCTCCTCAAGATAGATAAAGCGGTCAGTGACCTGACGCAGGGCCATCTGGTCGGAGGCGAGGAAATTCTCACCGATACCGACGCCGATCACCAGGGGGCTGCCCTGGCGCGCAGCCACGACCTGGTCCGGGTGGTCGGCATCAACCGCGGCAATGGCATAGGCGCCCTCGAGCCTGGCCACTGCCTGGCGCAGGGCTTCCAGCAGATCCAGGCCCTGCTGCAGGTAGTAATGCAGCAAGTGCACTATGACCTCGGTATCAGTGGAGGAGGCAAAATCGTAACCCGCTGCCTTCAGTTCATCACGCAAAGTGGCGTGATTCTCGATAATGCCGTTGTGCACCAGGGCCAGGCGATCTCCCGAAATATGAGGGTGGGCATTGGCGGCGGAGGGCTCGCCGTGCGTGGCCCAGCGCGTATGCGCGATGCCGGTGCAGCCATAGTGCGGCTGCAAGGCCTGCACCCGCTCCAGTTCACTGACTTTACCCAGTTGCTTGTGCAGCAGCAGGTTGCCTTCGTTATCCAGCAACGCCATGCCGGCGGAGTCATAACCGCGGTATTCGAGCCGCCGCAGCCCCTCCAGCAATATCTCCGAAACCTCGCGCCTGGCCGCCGCCGCTACAATGCCACACATACTACTTGTCCCCGTCCTGTTTACCCGGCCGCTGCCAGCCCTGGATGTTGCGCTGCTTCGCACGGCTTACCGCCAGTTCGTCACCGCCGACCGGCTTGGTCAGCGTGGAACCCGCCGCAACGAAACCGCCAGCGGCGATGTCTATGGGTGCCACCAGCGTACTGTTTGATCCGATAAAGACCCCATCACCTATCGCGGTCTTGTGTTTGTTGATGCCGTCATAGTTGCAGGTGATGGTGCCGGCACCCACATTGACGCCCTCGCCCATGTCACAGTCACCGATATAGGTAAGGTGATTGACCTTACTGCCGGGGCCGATGCGGGCATTCTTGGTTTCCACGAAGTTGCCAATGCGGGCTCCTGCCGCCAACTCGGTGCCCGGACGCAGGCGCGCATAGGGTCCGACATTGGCATCGGGGCCGACGCTAGCGTCCTCTAGGTGACACATCGCGTGCACGCTGGCGTGGTCTGCTATCTGCACGTTCCTGAGCACACAGTTGGGGCCGATACGCACGCCATTGCCGAGGGTCACTGTCCCCTCGATTACGACATTGACGTCAATCACCACGTCGTCGCCACAGGTCAACTGGCCACGGATGTCCAGCCGGGCCGGGTCCGCCAGGCTGACACCCTCTCGCATCAGCTCCCGGGCCTGTCGCAGCTGGAATTCCCGCTCCACAGCGCTGAGTTGCAAGCGATCATTGACGCCCTGTATCTCCAGCTCCGAGGGCGCGACCTGCGCGGGCACGGCCTTGCCATCTGCTACCGCCATCGCCAGCACATCCGGCAGGTAATACTCGCCCTGGCTGTTACCGTTACCCACTTCGGGCAGGTAGTTGTTCAGGTCGGCGGCCGGTGCGGCGAGCACGCCGGTGTTGATCTCATCGATCAGTAACTCTTCAGCTCCGGCGTCCTTGTGCTCAACCACACCGCGTACATTGCCCCACTCATCGCGCAGCACGCGCCCGTAGCCGGCCGGGTTCGCCACATGGGCTGTGAGCAGCGCCGGAGCAGCGCTTACCCGTGCGACCAGGGCGCGCAGGGTTGCAGCAGTGATCAGGGGCACATCACCGTACAGCACCAGTACAATGCTGTCTGCCGCCACCGACGGCATGGCCTGGAGCACGGCGTGCCCGGTGCCCAGCCGCTGCTCCTGCACCACCCAGTTGATATCCGGGTCGGCGATGGCCTCGCGCACAGCTTCAGCGCCATGACCGACAACCACGTGCACGGCACGCGGCTCCAGCTCCCGGGCCGTATTCAGCACATGCTGCAACATGGGTACGCCCGCCACGGGGTGCAGGACTTTGGGCAATGCGGACTTCATGCGGGTGCCCTGGCCCGCGGCAAGAATAATGATTTCGAGGTTCATCTGGCGCGTTCCCAGCGAGGTTGTCAGGCTCACTGTCAGTTTTTTTTTGACAGAGTTAGTTCGTTAAGCGCATATTAATGCTGCGATAAATCAATACAACGTTTTTTGTCACATAAAAATTGACAACAAGTGAAACTCGAAAGCCTACATCAGCTGGGTCTGGACGACCGCGAAATCAAAGTCTATCGCGCATTGCTGCGACTGGGGCCGGCGTCTATTCGCGATGTGGCGGCGGCAGCCGGCATCAACCGCGGCACCACCTATGAAACACTCAAGCAACTGGCCACCAAGGGTGTGGTCAACTATTTCCCACGCGGTAAACGGCGCGTGTTCCAGGCCGAGGATCCGGACCAGTTGCTGCACCTGGCAGAGCGCAAACAGCAGGCCCTGAACCAGGCGGTAGAGCAGCTACGCACGGAAGTCATACCCGAGCTCAAGCAGAGCCGCGCGGTGTTCAGCCCCGGGAATGTGCGCTTTTACGAAGGCGACGATGGCGTGGAACTGGTGCTGCGGGACATTCTCAACAGCACCGCCAAGGACCCGGAGCGGGGCTATGCGGTGATATCCACCAAGACACTGCGCGAACACCTTTACCGCCCGTTCCCGAATTTTACCCGGCAGCGGGAGAGCCGGGGCATCCGCGTGCGGGTGATTGCCGTCGGAGAAGGCGGGGATGAAGCCGAGTACGCAGAGCGCAAGTGGCTACCGGCGGCAGCCGCCGCTGATGCCTCGTACATTGCCATCTACCCGCCAAAAGTGGCGATGATTACCCTGGCGGAGGAAAATTTCCCGGTGGTGGTGATCATAGATTCCGCCGCCATCGCCTCCACGCAGCAAATCCTTTTCGACACGCTGTGGCAATTACTCTGAGCGCCCTTACCCGAAGGTGGTAGACCATATTCTGACCAGGTGTTCTATCCTGAGGCACTGAACTGCACACCCTGCTCGCACCGGAGAAATGCCAGCCATGAGCCGCACCGTGACTTTCGCCGCCACCCAACTCGCCATCGATTGGGACCTTGACGCCAACCAGGACAAGGCCGAGAACGCCGTGCGCGAGGCGCACGCCGCCGGCGCCCAGGTGATCCTGCTACAGGAGCTGTTTGCCACACCCTACTTTTGCAAGACGCAACAGTACCGCTACCTGGATCTGGCTGCACCGCGGGAAGGCCATCCACTGATTGAGCGCTTTGCGCTGCTGGCCCGAGAGCTCGAGGTAGTGCTGCCACTGAGCTACTACGAGCGTGACACCAATACGTTCTTCAATTCACTGGTGATGATCGACGCCGATGGCACCGTGCTGGAAAACTATCGCAAGACACACATCCCCGACGGGCCGGGTTATTGCGAGAAATTCTACTTCACCCCGGGAGACACCGGATTCAAGGTCTGGCGCACGCGCTACGGTGTCTTCGGCGCAGGTATCTGCTGGGACCAGTGGTTCCCGGAAACGGCTCGCTGTTGCGCTTTGATGGGCGCGGAAGCCATGTTTTTCCCCACCGCGATCGGCTCTGAACCCCAGGACAACGAACTGGACTCACGTGATCACTGGCAGCGCGTCATGCAGGGTCACGCGGCGGCCAACGTGCTGCCCGTCATCGCTTCAAATCGCACCGGCGTGGAGGAAGATGACGGCATCACCACCACGTTCTATGGCTCCTCCTTTATCACTGACCATACCGGCGAGAAAATTGCTGAAGCCGGTCGCGACGATGACAAAATCCTGCTGGCTTCGATCGACCTGGACGCGGTCGCCGAATATCGTCGCGCCTGGGGCCTGTTCCGGGACCGGCGGCCGGAACTGTACCAGCCGCTGGCGCAACACGCATGCGGGCCAGCGGACGCATGAGCAGTTCACTGCCAGGCACACCCCGGGCGGACGGCTTCCGCATGCCCGGCGAGCACGAACCACAACAGGCCGTGTTGATGGCCTGGCCGGAACGCGCCGACAACTGGCGCGAGGCAGCCGGACCGGCCCAGCGCGCGTTTGCTGCTGTGGCCGCCGCCATCGCAGCAGCCACGCCTGTCATCATGTGCATCAGCGCTGCACAGCGCGAGAGCGCCAGGGCGCTGCTGCCCGCCGGGGTAACGCTTCTGGAAATTCCCTGTAACGACAGCTGGATGCGGGATATCGGGCCCACCTACGTGGTGAATTCGCAGGGCGAGAAACGCGGCATCGACTGGGGTTTCAATGCCTGGGGTGGCGAGGTCAACGGCCTGTATCCGGACTGGTCGCTGGATGCGGCCATGGCCGCCAGCGTGCTGGCGGCGCGCGGCGAGGGCCGCTACCGGGCGCCCTTGGTACTCGAGGGTGGCTCCATCCACGTGGACGGGCAGGGCACCTGTATCACCACCGCAGAATGCCTGCTGCACCCCGGTCGCAACCCACAACTTGACCAGTCCGCGATAGGCGCGTTGTTAAAGGACTACCTGAATGTCGACAAGATCATCTGGCTGCCGCGGGGCCTGCACAATGACGAAACCGATGGCCATGTGGACAACATCCTGCACATTGCCGGCCCTGGGGAGGTATTGCTGACCTGGTGCGACGACCCCGTTGACCCGGTCTTCGAGATCTGCCGGGAGTGCCTTGCCGCCCTGGAACTGGAGACCGATGCCCGCGGTCGCCGGTTTACCGTGCACAAATTGCCCATGCCCGGGCCGCTGCTGCTGCAGCCGGAAGAAGCCGCCGGCATAGCCCCTTCCGGCGGCATGTCGAGAATGGCAGGCGAGCGCCTGGCGGGTTCCTACGCCAATTTTCTTATCACCAACCAGCGCGTGGTATTCCCGCTGCTGGATCCGCGCCACGACGACGACGCCCGCGACATCCTGCAAGCTGTGTTTCCGCAGCACCAGGTAGTCGGCGTACCGGGCCGGGAAATCCTGCTCGGTGGCGGCAACATCCACTGCATTACCCAGCAGATACCCCTCTGAGCGACTCCTGCGCGCTGAGGCCGTCGGCGAACGCTTGCCCGTCACGCCGGCCCAGGTCATAGGTTTCCTGTAAACCTTCTGGGTTGGCGTAATCGAACTTGTCGATGCGCACCGGTTGCGACGGTTGCACATAAACGCGCCGTCCCGGTTCTGGCAGTGGTCGGGGGTAGCGCTTGCTGAGCAGTACCAGTGTCCTGCCCTCGAGGCCATCCGCCAGGTGGGCGGGAACGTTGTCGATGATGCCGCCGTCCAGCACACGTTGGCCGCGATAGCCGTTTCCCGGCAATACCGGCGGTACGCAGGAAGACGCCAGGATAATCTCGATCAGCTCTTCGACGCTGTCCACGTCGTGGTTGCCCTGCACCAGTTGCTCGAAACCCAGTCGCCGGGTCCAGCTCGGGTGCAACACGCCGGTCAGGTGTTTTTCGACACCGTACAGGCTGAACGCAAGCAGGGTGCCCGGTGTGGTCGGCAGATAGCGCGGAAAGCGCGCCATCAGAAATTCCAGGCGCCGGTCCTGCAGCGCCACCAGATCGTCCTCGACCAGAAATTCCTCCAGCGCCCGCCGGTACATGTCCATGTGCGGCAGCAGGGGTTTGCCCGTGCCGGGCCTGAGGTTTTGCCAGTGGATATTGCGCGGATTGTCGGCAGTCAGGCGCTTGAACAGTTCCAGGGCCTCGGGTGCGCGATCCAGCAGCGCCGCCGTGGCCATGGCGCTACCGGCACTGGTGCTGGCGGCATAGCGAACCGAACGATTGAGCGCGAGGCCGGCGCTGTTGGCGCCGTCCCAAAAGCCCAGTTGCCAGAGGCAACGACTGCCACCGCCGGCGAAAATGGCATTACGAAACGTCATGTTCAGCGCGCCGACTGCCGCAATGTTGCTGGAAACAGCGCCGGGTTGGCACTACTCTCCGGCAACAGGCAGGCGGCTGGAATCATTTGCTTTCGCACAATAAAAAACACCCTGTTCAATCGCCCAGACGCTAACCCATTTTACAGGGCGCGCCAGGCGGGACCTGCCCCGGCACGCAACGGGAAGAAACGCTTCCCGCAACCGCATACGAAAAAGCCCCGGTGGTAAAACCGGGGCTTTTGCTGGTGTCGGTGGCAACCGGGGTCACTGCCGACAGTCCGGTGCGGAGTGGGCTTAACCGCGCCCCGCCCGGTTCTTCATCTTGCGCAGGGTGGCCAGCTGGGCTGCTGCTTCGGCCAGCTGCGCGGAGGCACGACCGTAGTCGAACTCGCCTGACTGGTTCGCCAGTGCATGCTCGGCCTCCTTACGTGCTTCCTCTGCTGCCGCTTCATCTACATCGTGGGCGCGAATAGCCGTATCCGCCAGGATCGAAACCACACCCGGCTGCACTTCGAGGAAACCGCCAGAGACATAGTAGACCTCTTCGTTTCCATCCTGTGTGACGATACGCACCGGGCCCGGCACCAGGCCGGTCAGCAGCGGCGCGTGGCCGTAACTGACGCCCAGTTCGCCTTCGCTACCCGTGGCGACCAGCGTTTCCACCAGGCCGGAGAAGATTTCCTCTTCGGCACTCACGATGTCGCAGTGAATTGTCATTGCCATATTTCTGGCCTCTCTCTACGACTGCTGACTTACAGGCTCTTGGCTTTCTCGACAGCTTCTTCAATGCTGCCAACCATGTAGAAAGCCTGCTCCGGCAGATGATCATATTCACCGGCGAGGATGCCCTTGAAGCCGGCAATGGTGTCTTTCAGGGACACATACTTACCGGGGGAGCCGGTAAATACTTCCGCCACGTGGAAGGGCTGGGACAGGAAACGCTCAATTTTACGTGCGCGGTCCACAGTCTGCTTGTCTTCCTCGGACAGTTCGTCCATACCCAGGATGGCGATGATGTCCTTCAGTTCCTTGTAGCGCTGCAGCACGTTCTGTACACCGCGCGCGGTGTCGTAGTGCTCGTTGCCGATCAGCAGCGGGTCCAGCTGACGGGAGGTAGAGTCCAGTGGATCAACCGCAGGGTAGATACCTTTCGCGGCGATATCACGAGACAGTACCACGGTGGCGTCAAGGTGGGCGAAGGTTGTTGCCGGTGACGGGTCGGTCAGGTCGTCCGCCGGCACGTATACCGCCTGGATCGAGGTGATGGAACCAACCTTGGTCGAAGTAATACGTTCCTGCAGTACACCCATTTCTTCCGCCAGTGTAGGCTGGTAGCCCACCGCGGAAGGCATACGACCCAGCAGTGCCGATACCTCGGTTCCCGCCAGGGTGTAACGGTAGATGTTGTCAACGAACAGCAGTACGTCACGACCTTCATCACGGAACTTCTCAGCCATGGTCAGGCCGGTCAGGGCCACACGCAGACGGTTGCCGGGGGGCTCATTCATCTGGCCGTATACCATGGCCACTTTGGATTCGCTGAAGGTCTCGACGTTAACAACGCCGGATTCCTGCATCTCGTAGTAGAAGTCGTTACCCTCACGAGTACGCTCACCTACACCGGCAAAAACCGACAGTCCGGAGTGCTGAATCGCAATGTTGTTGATCAGCTCCATCATGTTAACGGTCTTACCAACACCGGCACCGCCGAACAGGCCGATCTTGCCGCCCTTGGCAAAAGGACATACCAGGTCGATCACCTTGATGCCGGTCTCCAGCAGTTCTTCCGCTGCAGCCAGCTCATCGTAGGCAGGAGCATCGCGGTGAATCGGCGCGCGCTCTTGCTCACCAATGGGGCCACACTCGTCAATGGGGTTGCCCAGCACGTCCATGATGCGACCCAGTGTTTCCTGGCCGACAGGCACGGAAATCGGTGCGCCGGTGTTCTCTACCGCGAGACCGCGGGAAAGACCTTCTGAAGAACCCAGTGCAATTGCACGCACCACACCATCGCCCAGCTGCTGCTGTACTTCCAGAGTGGTATCTTTCTCGGTGATCTTCAGTGCATCGTATACCTGCGGTACGGCGTCACGTGGGAATTCCACGTCGATTACCGCGCCGATGATTTGTACGACTCGTCCGCTACTCATGTTCGGATCCTCTATTTCAAAATCAAATTCTTTCACTGACCCCGCGGGGCCCAATCAGTACCGCTTAGCTGATCGCCGCGGCACCGCCAACAATTTCGGACAGCTCCTGGGTAATCGCCGCCTGGCGCGCTTTGTTGTAAATAAGCTGCAGGTCGTCGATCAGTTCGCCGGCATTCTCAGTGGCGTTCTTCATTGCCATCATCCGTGCCGCCTGTTCACAGGCACCGTTTTCCACTACCGCCTGGTAAACCTGGGACTCGATATAACGGGTCAGCAGGCCTTCCAGCAACTCCTTGGCGTCGGGCTCGTAAATGTAATCCCAGTGGTGCTTCATATCGTCGGACTCTTTTGCTTCCAGCGGCAGCAACTGCTCAACTGTCGGCTCCTGAGTCATGGTATTGACGAAATGGTTGCTTACCAGGAACAGGCGATCGATCTTGCCTTCCTCGTAAGAGTCCAGCATGGCTTTGACGCCACCGATAAGATCCGAGACCGAGGGCTCTTCCCCGAGGTCACGCACAGCCGCGGTGACGTTACCACCATAGCTGTTGAAGAATGCGGTGGCTTTCGCGCCGACCAGTGACAGGTCGATATCAATGCCCTGGTCGTTCCACTGCTTCATGGACTTCACGGTTGCCTTGAACAGGTTGATGTTCAGGCCGCCACAGAGGCCGCGGTCGGTGGATATAACGATGTAGCCAACACGCTTGATTTCACGCTGCTCCATGTACATGTGCTGGTACTCAGGTGCAGCGTTCGCGATGTGACCAACCACGGAGCGCATACGGCGGGCGTAGGGCTTACCCAGCTGCATACGTTCCTGAGCCTTGCGCATTTTCGACGCCGCCACCATTTCCATGGCGCTGGTGATCTTCTGCGTGCTCTGGATACTCGAGATCTTGGTGCGGATTTCTTTTCCGGCTGCCATAACGATTTACCAGGTTTGAGTCGACTTGAACTTCTCGATAGCAGACTTGAAGGTGCCTTCTATCTCGTCGTTGTAATCACCGCTTTCCACGATGCTCTTCATCAGGTCGCCGTGCTCTGCGTGCATGTAGGACAACAGCGCATCCTCGAAGTCACCGATCTTGGCCACTTCCACGTCCTCGAGATAGCCTTCGTTGGCAGCGTAGAGCACCAGGCCCATCTCGGCGATGGACTGGGGTGAATACTGCTTCTGCTTCATCAGCTCGGTAACTCGCTCACCGAGGTCCAGCTGGGCCCTGGTGGCATCATCGAGATCGGAAGCAAACTGCGAGAACGCCGCCAGTTCACGGTACTGCGCCAGTGCGGTACGAATACCACCGGACAGCTTCTTCATGATCTTGGTCTGGGCCGCACCACCTACACGCGATACGGAGATACCGGCGTTCATTGCCGGGCGAATACCCGCGTTGAACATGTCGGCCTCAAGGAAGATCTGACCGTCGGTAATGGAGATCACGTTGGTCGGTACGAAGGCAGACACGTCACCAGCCTGGGTTTCAATAACCGGCAGTGCTGTGAGTGAACCGGTTTGGCCTTTCACTTCACCGTTGGTGAATTTCTCGACGTAATCAGCGTTAACACGGGCCGCGCGCTCCAGCAGACGGGAGTGCAGGTAGAACACGTCACCGGGGTAAGCTTCACGACCGGGAGGACGACGCAGCAGCAGGGAGATCTGGCGATAGGCCCAGGCCTGCTTGGTCAGGTCATCGTAAATGATCAGGGCATCTTCACCGCGATCGCGGTAGTACTCGCCCATGGTGCAACCGGCAAACGGTGCCAGGTACTGCATGGCAGCGGGATCGGAAGCAGTCGCAGCGACCACAATGGTGTGGTCCATGGCGCCGTGCTCTTCCAGCTTGCGCACTACCGCGGCAACGGAGGAGGCCTTCTGGCCTACCGCCACGTAGATACACTTAATGCCGGAGTCTTTCTGGTTGATGATCGCGTCAACCGCGATCGCAGTTTTACCGATCTGGCGGTCACCAATGATCAGCTCACGCTGGCCGCGACCGATGGGCACCATGGAGTCAACGGCCTTGAGGCCGATCTGCACCGGCTGGTCAACCGATTGACGGGCGATAACGCCCGGCGCCACTTTTTCCAGGGCGTCGGTCAGGGATGCGTTGACCGGGCCCTTGCCGTCGATGGGGTTACCCAGTGCGTCTACCACGCGGCCCTGCAGTTCCGGGCCGACCGGTACTTCCAGGATACGGCCGGTACAGCGACAGCTCTGGCCTTCGGCCAGGCTCTTGTAGTCACCCAGTATTACCGCGCCAACGGAGTCACGCTCCAGGTTGAGCGCCATACCGTAGATGCCGCCCTCAAATTCGATCATCTCACCGTACATCACTTCGGCGAGACCATGGATACGAATGATACCGTCGGATACGGAAACCACGGTGCCTTCGTTGCGAGCCTCAGAAGACACATCGAGCGAATCGATGCGCGACTTGATGATCTCGCTAATCTCAGATGGATTCAGTTGCTGCATGCTCTGTTCCTCAATCCTAATTCTAGGAATTCATTGCTTCGGCCAGCTTGTTCAGCCTGCCGCGCAAGGAGCCATCGATCACCAGATCACCGGCCCTGATTAATACGCCACCCAGAAGGTTGTTGTCGGTGGATGTGCTCACCTTCACCTCGCGCTCGAGTTTCTTGCCCAGTGCTGCCGCCAACCGCTCTGCGGTGGCGTCGTCCAGGTCAAAGGCGGAAATCACCTCGACATCCACGGACTTTTCCTGGCTGGACTTGAGCAGGTCAAACTGGGCATGAATTTCCGGCAATAGCGACAGGCGCTTGTTGGAGGAAAGAATCGTAATGAAGTTCTTTACCTCGGCGCCGATGGCGTCACCACAGACGTCGTTGACGATCTGTGCCTGCCTTTCATCGGTGATGGACGGATTGTCCAGCACAGACTCCATGCCTTCAGCTTGGGTCACGGCCGCAGCCGTACCCAGTTGCTCCAGCCATTGCGCCAGCGAATTGTGCTCGCGGGCATACTCGAAAGCTGCCCTGGCGTAGGGGCGTGCCAGTGTGCTTAGTTCAGCCATAGCTCCCTCGCGATTACAGCTCTGCGGCCAGCTGGTCTACCAGCTCTTTGTGTGCTTCACGGTCGATCGAAGCACCCAGGACCTTTTCGGCACCGACAAGAGAAAGGGTGGCAACTTCGCTGCGCAATGCTTCACGCGCGCGGTTGGTCTCCTGCTCAATCTCAGCCTGCGCAGAAGCCTTGACCCGGTCTGCTTCCGCAACCGCAGCTTCCTTGGCTTCTTCTACCAACTGGTTGGCACGCTTGTTGGCGGCGTCGATGATGCCAGCGGCCTCTTCCTTGGCTTCCTTCAGGCGTTCTACCGCCTTTTCCTTGGCCAGTTCGAGGTCGTGACTGGCGCGGTCAGCGGCAGCCAGGCCATCAGCGATTTTTTGCTCGCGCTCTTCCATGGCGGCCATAATCGGCGGCCATACATACTTCATGCAAAACCACACGAAGCCGACAAACGCGATCATTTGCCCGATAAGCGTAAGATTTATATTCACGCTCTTCTCCTCACAGGTTGTTGTTGTTGGGAGCCATCTGCGGTGGCAGGGCTCCGTTAAACAATGTCTCTATTAACCTGCAACAACGAAGATCAGGTACATGGCGATACCAACACCGATGATGGGGATCGCGTCTACCAGGCCAGCGCCCAGGAAGAAGGTTACCTGCAGTTTCGGCGCCAGTTCAGGCTGGCGAGCAGAGCCTTCGATCAGCTTTCCGCCCAACAGGCCAACACCGATAGCGGCACCAAGACCACCCAGTCCCATCATGATGGCGGCAGCAACGTAGATCAGTTCCATGAGTTTCTCCTAGAGTAAGTAAAGAACCAAAAGGTTGAGTTACAGTTAATTAATGATCTTCATGAGCCATGCTGAGATACACAATCGTCAGCACCATGAAGATAAATGCTTGCAGGGTGATTACCAGGATATGGAAAATCGCCCAGCCAATCTGCAGCAGACCCGCGGGTGCCATCCAGGCAATACCGGCACTGAACAGGGCTGCAATCAGAATGAAGATCATCTCGCCGGCGTACATGTTTCCGAACAGACGCAGGCCGAGTGAGAAGGGCTTGGCCAGCAGGCCAACCACTTCCATGAACAGGTTCACAGGAATGAAGATCCAGTGATTGAAGGGATTCAGGGTCAGTTCTTTCACGAAACCGAATCCCTTTACCTTGATCGAGTAATACAGCATCAGGATGAACACACCCACGGCCATGCCCATGGTGATGTTGGGGTCGGTGGATGGCACGATTTTCTGGTATTCGACACCCAGCAACATCAGGGTATGCGGCACCAGGTCAACCGGCACCAGGTCCATCAGGTTCATCAGGAAGACCCAGACGAAGATTGTCAGGGCCAGAGGCGCGACCAGCTTGTTGTGGCCGTGGAAGGTATCCTTGACGGTGCCGTCTACGAAGTCGACGATCATCTCTACTGCATTGACCAGCCCGCTGGGAACGCCGGCTTCGGCTTTCTTGGCGACCGATCGGAACAGCAGGCAGAAAACGATGCCAAGGCCGATAGACCACATCATGGAATCAACGTGGATGGCATTGAACCCCATGGCCGCCGCCTCGGCGCCGCCATGGGCCATGGTCCAAACGCCGCCGTCCGGCACAATGGAGCCGTCATAGCGCTCAAAACCGCCCGGAAGCTTGCCGTACGTCAGGTTAGTCAGGTGGTGGACAATGTATTCGGAGATTGTCTGGGTTTCGCCTGAAGCTGCCATCTATAGAACTCTTGCGTCTATGTTGCTTTCACTGGTTGCGCGTGAGCAACAACCAGCTACCAAAAATCTGAATAACCAGCATCACCAGGTAACCGATGAATACTGCCAGGCCGTCTATGGGCCGAACCGTCGCAAAGACAACGGCAAACCCGGCGATACTCAGCAAAAACTTGCCAATTTCCCCAGCGTAGCTGGACCGGGCTATAGCCCTGGCTGATTTTGCGCCACGCCAGCGGAAAGCCAGCTGCGCAAAATAGGCCTGAGGAATGATGGCGATTAACGCCCCCGCTCCCAGTGACCAGGCCACTACCTTGTCATATGCAAACAGTGGCAGGCATATACCAACAAGAAGCACCAGTTGCGCCAGGGTGATGCGGTGGACTGGAGGTCGTGCTATCTCAGCACCGGGCATGACAGCCTCGTCTTACTCCCCTATCCAATAGCCTCACGGGTTTCATCCTCGATCAGGGCGCGCGCATTATAGGGGCAATAGTGGGCAGGTTCAACCAGACTATGGTCGTTATCCAGCGAAGAAATACGCCGCATTTACCCGCACGATCACTGCAGTTTTTGCGCTTTTTGCCTCGCTTTGCCACGGCAATCGCCTATTTAGTGGCTGGCTGTTTTTTAGCCACTAGATAATGTACCTGCGGCGCCCCGGCCAGTGACTGGCAGGCGCGCCGCACCTAGAAACGATAGCCCACGGAAAGGCGGAGCTGGCGCGGCTCGAATACGTGATAGTGCACGTCTTCCGCCCCCGTCGCGGGCTCACCGGGCAGCCGCGAAGCGTAGTAGTAGTCGATATCGTGGTCGTCGGAATCAAACAGGTTCAACGCATCGAGCTGCACGCGCAGGCGCTGGCCTTCCCAGCCCAGGGCGAGACTGGCGAGCGCGGAGCCATCCGACTCCACACTGTTGTCCTCTATCAGCGGCGCACCACTGAACTGGCGCAGTCGCAATGAGCCAAACCAGCCTGCAGGATAGCGCGCACTGAGTGCCCCGCTGGCAACCCATTGCACGGCGCCGGGAATGTAATCGCCCTCGGGCGCGCTATCGTCGAAGCGGGCGTGCGTCCAGGCCAGGTCGAGCTCGAGCTGCCAGACCGCGTTGATACGCCAGAAGTTCGTCAGCTCCAGCCCCCAGCGACGGCTCGGGCGGCTGGCCTCGGTAGTGCCGGCATCCCCCACGAACAGCAGCTCCGAGTCCAGCTCCAGGTACCAGACGGCAAGTGCGCTGTTGCCCGCGCCCCACCAGTCGTTGCGCAAACCGAACTCGGCGCCGCGCGAGCGCACCAGCGGGTCCACCGGCGCCACCGCTTCCCCGGAAGCGGGATCGATACTGATGGTGGTGCCGCGGGCATCGTTGGAATGAAAGCCCAACCCCCCGCTGAGATAGTATTCGCGAGTGTCGTCGGGCGTATAGATCAGGCTGGCCTTGGGGCTGAGTATGCTATCCGAATCAGACCCGCTGTTGGCGGCCAGGTCGGAATCCACGTCGAAGTGGTAGTAGTCCCCACGCAGGCCGCTGACCAGCCGCCAGCGCTCAGCCAGCGCCCAGTCCAGTTCGTAGTAGAGCCCGAGGCTGGTTTCCTCCACCGCATCACGCCGGGTAGTGCCGAGACGCTGACGGCGATCGGTGTGAAACAGGGCGACCTCGTTGATGTCGTCGTGGCGCAGCTGGGCGCCGGCGCGGTGCTGCAGTAAGGATCCGCTGCCCCAGTGCTGGTGCCATGTCGCGCCGTAGATACGGCGGTCATCCAGTTGCTCGAACTGGTCGCCCCGTTCCGGGTCGTCCAGCAGATAGGTGAAATTGGACCAGAGCTGCATGCGGTAATCGATGGCGTAGGCAGACAACTGCTGGCTGCCCCCGGCCGTCTGGCGCTGCAGCCCGGCAGACAGGCTGTAACGGCTCGATTCCCCGCCCAGGGTATCGTCCAGCGACCCATATTCATCGATCAGGCCCGAGTTCACTGCGCGCCGGGGAATCTGGTCTGCTGAATTCCAGCTGTTGTCGTAGCCCATCAGGGTGACGAACCAGTTGTTGCTGTCATCGCCCTCGTAGTAACGCAGCAAGCCGTTGACTTTACTCACGTCCTCTTCGATATCCGTCCACGGACCATCGTAGGCCTGGCCCTCCAGTGCGGCGCTCAGGCTGCCGGCACCCAGATCGAGCCCGCCCATGGCCAGCAGGCGCTGGAAACCATTCTCTCCCACCTGCACCCTGGCCTCGACATCACTGAGGCGTTGGGCAGTGCGGATATGGGCACCGCCTGCCGATGAAAAGTCACCCAGTTCTGCGTGGTACGGCCCTTTGACGAAATCCACGGTGCGGATGGTTTCCGGGATCAGGAAGTTGATATCGGTATAGCCCTGGCCATGGCCATGCGAGCGCATATTGACCGGCATACCGTCTACCCAGGTCGCAAAGTCGGTACCGTGATCAAGGTTGAAACCACGCAGGAACATCTGGTTGGATTTCCCCGAGCCGCTGTGCTGGGTGACGACCATACCGGGCACGGCTTCCAGCACATCGCCCGTACGCAACAGCGGGCGTATTTCCAGGTCGGCCTGACCCACCCTGCCCTCGGACGCGCTGCGCGCCTGGTTGATCAGGACCAGGCTCCTGCCCTGCACGACCACTTCCTCCAACTCATGGGCACTCACGTTTACCTGTGCCGCTGTGGCGACAAGGACCAAGAACAGGGGGGTAGATCGATTCATCAGGTTACTGCGTCTGTATTTGTAGTTGGAGTTGGTTTTGCTGATCCCGGACCAGCGTATTGGATGGCGCTGCTCATGGCCCGCCTGCCAATGCCCCCAGGCCGGGAGCCAGATCGCAGCGTGGGGCTCTGCCGCCCGCTCTACTTGATATGGGCCAGGATGCCGTCCAGTTCATCCAGCGAGGAGTAAGCAAGCACCAACTTACCCTTGCCCTTGGCCGAATGCTGGATCTGCACTTTAGTGCCCAGGCGCTGCGACAGGTCATCCTGCAGGTGGCGTATGTTGGGATCCAGTGTCTTCTGTTCCCTGGGCTTGTCCTTGGCGGCGAGCAGGTTCCGCACCAGCGCTTCTGTCTGGCGTACCGACATGCCCCTGCCCACGACCTGGCCGGCGGCAAGGGACTGCTCACCTCCGTCCAGGGCCAGCAGGGCACGCGCATGCCCCATCTCCAGGTCGCCGTGCTCGACCAGCCGCCGCACGTCCTCCTGCAGGCTCATCAGGCGCAACAGGTTGGTTACCGTGGAGCGTGATTTTCCTACCGCATCCGCGACCTCCTGCTGGGTCAACTCGAATTCCTGTTGCAGTCGCTGCAGTGCCACGGCCTCCTCAATCGGGTTGAGGTCCTCGCGCTGTATGTTCTCTATCAGGGCCATAGCGATGGCGGCCTCATCCGGCACATCGCGGATCACCGCCGGGATGCTGTCCAGGCCGGCCAGCTGTGTGGCTCGCCAGCGACGCTCACCGGCAATAATCTCGTACTTGCGATCGGAAACAGGGCGCACCACGATGGGTTGCATCACCCCCTGCGCCTTGATGCTGTTTGCCAGTTCCTGCAGCGATTCCGGCTCGATGTCCCTGCGCGGCTGGTACTTGCCGCGCTGGATCAAGTCCACGGCCAGCTCCTTGAGCACTTTATCCGGGTCGGAGGCAGCCTCTGCCACGGTCGCTTCAGATGCCTCCGCCGCCTGGCTGGCGGCAGCACTGGCGCCCAGCAGCGCATCCAGCCCGCGGCCCAGGGAACGTTTCTTGGACATATTGGCTCTCCCTTATTCCACGGCCACGGGGGCCGCCTGCTGCGCGAGTTTTTCCTCCCGCCGGATAATCTCCCCCGCCAGGGCCATGTATGCCTTGGCGCCGCGGGAGTATTTGTCGTAGTACATGGCCGGTACGCCATGACTGGGTGCCTCTGCGAGGCGCACATTGCGCGGCACCACAGTGCGGTAGACCTTGTCGCCGAAATGACTGTGCAACTGGTTGGAGACCTCATTGGTGAGGCTGTTGCGCGGGTCGTACATGGTGCGCAGGATGCCCTCGATCTGTAACCCGGCATTCACCGATTCGGCTATCTGGCCGATGGTTCGCACCAGGTCGGACAAGCCTTCCAGCGCGAAATACTCACACTGCATGGTGATAATTACGCCATCCGCTGCCACCAGTGCGTTCAGTGTGAGCATGTTCAACGAGGGCGGGCAATCGATAAGCACGTAGTCGTATTGTGCGGATGCCTCGATCAGCGCAGCCCGCAGACGGCGCTCCTTGTGCTCCACCTCTATCAGTTCGACTTCTGCCGCGGTGAGGTCGCTGTTCGACGGCAGCACATCAAAATTGCTGTCGCCGGCGCGCAGAATGACCTCGGTAACGGGGGCGCGGTGCACCAGCACATCGTAGATACTGCGGTCGACGCCGTACTTGTCGATGCCGCTGCCCATGGTGGCGTTACCCTGTGGGTCGAGATCAACCAGCAGCACGCGCTTCTTCATCGCGGCAAGGGAGGCGGCAAGGTTCACGCAGGTGGTCGTCTTGCCGACCCCGCCCTTCTGGTTCGCGATTGCGATGATTCTTGCCACAATTTCCCCTGGTCAGCTTGCTGCGCCAATCAGCGCAATGTCATATCCACCAGGTGACGCTGCTCGTCCAGCCCCGGCACCTGCAGGCGGTGTATCGCCTCCACAGAACACAGCTCTGCGATCGCGGCCAGCTCCGCTTCCGGATACGCACCCTTCATGGCGAAAAAGTGCCCTGTATCCGCTAGCAGGTGGCGGCAGCCGGAAACCATGTCTGCCAGCGAGGCAAATGCCCGCGAGAGCACCGCGTCGAATGGCGCGTCGCTTTGGAATGACTCCACACGCGCCTGGTGGACCGTCATATTAGCCAAGCCAAGCGCAGTTTTCACCTGAAACAGGAAGCGTGTTTTCTTGCCATTGCTGTCCAGCAGGTGAAATTCGCGCTGCGGAAAGACGATGGCCATGGGCACGCCGGGCAGGCCGCCACCGGTACCCACGTCGAGCAGGCGCTGGCCACGCAGGTAAGGCGCGATCGCCAGGCTGTCCAGCAGGTGGCGCGTTACCATCTGTTCGGGATCACGCACCGCCGTGAGGTTGTAGGCCCGATTCCATTTCACCATCATCTGCAGGTAGTCGAGCAGGCGCGCCCGCGTGTCGGCAGGAAGCTCCAGGCCAAGCCGGGCGCAGCCGCTCGCCAACTGTTCTTCGCATGTTGTGTCCAACTCAGGCCAGCTTGCGTGCATCGCCCGACGACGACAGGGCCCCGCGCTTCTTCAGATAGATCAGCAGCAGGGAGATAGCAGCGGCGGTGACACCCGGGATTCGGCTCGCGCGGGCCAGCGTGTCCGGTCGCGCCTCGGCCAGTTTCTGCCTGACCTCATTGGACAGCCCGTCGACCTGCGCATAGTCGAGGTCGGTGGGCAATGGTGTGTTTTCATGACGCCGCAGGCGCTCGATCTCATCCTGCTGCCGGTCAATATAGCCGGCATACTTGGCCTGGATCGCGACCTGCTGGGCCGCCTGCTCATCGTCCACCGGGGCGCCCTTGAGGGAGGCGATGTCGCCATATTCCAGCTCGGGACGTTTGAGCAGGTCCGCCAGCGAGTATTCGCGGCTCATCGGACTGGTCAGCCTGGGTTCCAGTGCCTTCGCTTCCGGGCTGCCGGGGTGAATCCAGGTCGCGGCCAGGCGCTCCGTCTCGCGGGCAATGGCCTCGCGCTTTGCCTCGAAGCGGCGCCAGCGCGCATCCCCGACCAGGCCGAGTGCCCTGCCGGTTTCGGTCAGGCGCAGGTCGGCGTTGTCTTCACGCAGCAACAGCCGGTGTTCGGCACGGGAGGTGAACATCCGGTAGGGCTCGATGGTACCCATGGTGATCAGGTCATCGACCAGCACCCCGATGTAGGCTTCATCACGGCGCGGGCACCAGGGTTGCTCGCCCTTGACCGCCAAAGCTGCGTTCAGGCCGGCCAGCAGGCCCTGCGCAGCCGCCTCCTCGTAACCCGTGGTGCCGTTTATCTGGCCGGCAAAGTAAAGGCCGGGCAGGGCTTTGGTCTCCAGCGAATACTGCAGGTCACGGGGGTCGAAGAAATCGTATTCGATAGCGTAACCCGGGCGGGTAATGTGGGCGTTCTCGAAGCCCTTGATCGAGTGCACCAGGTCGATCTGCACGTCGAAGGGCAGGCTGGTAGAGATGCCGTTGGGATACAGCTCCGGGGTGCTCAGGCCCTCGGGCTCGATAAACACCTGGTGTGAATTCTTGTCAGCGAAGCGGTGTATCTTGTCCTCGACACTGGGGCAGTAACGCGGGCCGACACCCTCAATAACCCCGGAAAACAGTGGCGAGCGATCGAGGCCCGCGCGAATGATGTCATGCGTGCGCTCGTTGGTGTGGGTAATCCAGCAGCAACGCTGCTCCGGATGTTCCTCTGCGCTGCCCAGGAAGGACATCACCGGGATGGGTTCGTCACCCCACTGCTCCTGCAGCCCGGTGAAATCCACGCTGCGCGCGTCAATGCGCGGTGGTGTCCCGGTTTTCAGCCGCTCCACGCGAAACGGCATTTCCCGCAGCAGCGAGGCCAGGGCTATGGAGGGCGGGTCACCGGCGCGCCCGCCGGCGCTGTTTTCCATACCGATGTGCAGTTTGCCACCGAGGAAGGTCCCGGTGGTCAGCACCACCCGCGGCGCCCGGAATATCACCCCCATCTGGGTGATCGCGCCGGCAATCACGCCATTTTCAATGAGCAGGTCGTCCACAGGCTGCTGGAAGATGAAGAGGTTTTCCTGGCGCTCCAGGATCTCGCGGATAGCATTGCGGTACAGCACGCGATCGGCCTGCGCCCGGGTGGCACGCACCGCCGGTCCCTTGCGCGAGTTGAGGACCCGGAACTGAATACCGGCGCGATCCGTGGCCCGCGCCATGGCGCCCCCCAGGGCATCCACCTCCTTCACCAGGTGGCTCTTGCCAATACCGCCGATGGCCGGGTTGCAGGACATCTGGCCCAGCGTATCCACGCTGTGAGTCAACAGCAGGGTGCGACAACCCATGCGAGCCGCCGCCAGGCAGGCCTCGGTACCGGCATGTCCGCCACCGACTACGATTACATCGAACTGCTGTTTGAATTCCACGGTACTGGCCTCACCTGCCGGCACGAATTTGGGTGGGCGATTATACGTGCGGCCGGGGCGGTGTTCAAAAAATGTTCACCCGCAAAAATGCCACCGCGTGGGTTTTGGACAAGCGCCCGCCGCCTTGTGTACAGTGGCGACAGCCGCGGGAGTGCAAGCCCGCGGCCTCGCTCGCATACCCACTTAAGGTAATACTGCTATGGATTGGCTGCTGGCTCTTCTGGCGATCTTCAACCTCGTTTCAATGATTACGGTCTTCGCGCCGCGGGCAGTGCCGCGCAAGGCCGTGCCCTGGGTCACTTTCGGTACCGCGTTGCTGGCAACGGAACTGGCCTGGATATGGCTGCCGTTCCAGGCCTTGTTGGCGCTACTGTTCTGCCTTGGAGGTGCCCTGGATTCAACACTGGGCAACCTGGCGCTGACGGTGCTGCTGATCACCTGGGCCGGCCTGGTCTGGGCGATATGGAAGTCAACCAAGGCCGAGGCCACGGTTGAGTCCGCCCTGGTCAGTGGCCTCGGCCACGACTACCGGGCAGCGGTACCCGCCGAGCGGCGCGAGGAATTCCGCAACAGGGTTACCTTCAGCGACTGGCGCAACCCGGTTGGCTGGGGGCACCCGGATGTCGAGGTCATCAAGCACATTCCGTATGGCCCGGCCGGCGTGCGTCAACAACTGGACATCTACCGCCCGCGTGTGCTGCCGGAAGGTGGCTGCCCGGTACTACTGCAAATCCACGGCGGCGCCTGGATGATAGGGGACAAGGGCAGCCAGGCCCTGCCGCTGATGTATCACCTGGCCAGCAAGGGCTGGATCTGTGTGGCGGCGAATTACCGGCTGAGCCCCAGCGTTTCCTTCCCCACCCACCTCACCGACTGCAAGAAGGCCCTGTGCTGGATTCGTGAAAACGGTGCCGAATACGGCATGGATACGGACTTCGTGGCCGTCACCGGCGGCTCAGCCGGGGGCCACTTGACTGCCCTTATGGGGTTGACTGCAAACCGCAAGGAGTTGCAGGAAGATCACCCGGACACGGATACCTCGCTGCAGGCAGCCGTACCTTTTTACGGTGTTTACGATTTCCTCGTGCGCTACAACCAGCACCCCAACAAGGAGATCTACCAGAAATTCCTCAGCGGCAAGGTGCTGCATGAAACGCTGGAAGACAATCCGGCGCTCTGGGACCTGGCTTCACCGGTTGCCCAGATCCACCAGGAGGCACCGCCCTTCATGTTGCTACACGGCACGCACGATACCCTGGCTGCGGTGATGGATGCGCGAGTATTTGCCGACAAGCTCAGGGAGACCTCGGAACAGGCGGTGGTCTACGTGGAAATGCCGGGCGCCGAACACGCCTGGGAAATCTTTCACTCTTTGCGCACCGAGCACACCATAGACGGGGTGCACCGCTTCCTGGAGTGGGCGCTGGCCGAACACCGGGCCGGGAAGACCCAGGACACGGACCAGGACCCGGAGCAGGCAAACGCAGGAGAAACCAGCACCGACTGAGTCGGCGTTCAACCGCCGAGGCGTCGATCACACCAGTCAGTGAGCTCGGCGTAGATCTCCTCGCGTTCCGGTTCCGCAAAAATCTCGTGGTACAGGCCGGGATACAGCTTGAGTGTCTTGTCACTTGAGCTCACTGCGTCATACAGGAACCTGGATCCGTCCGGCGCGGTCATGACATCTGCGGCACCGTGCATGATCAATATCGGCAGTTCAATCTCCGCGGCCCTGGCCTGGATTTCCGCCATCGCGGCGAACAGCTCCGAGACAAAACGCGCCGACATCTTCCCGTGATTCACCAGCGGATCTTCACAATAGGCCTTGACCACGGCCGGGTCGCGGCTGACCCCGGCCGGATCCAGCTGCATCACCCCCATCGAGGGTGTCAACCGGGACAGCAGCTGAATCAGCAACCTCTGTATGAGCCCGGGTTCCATCTCCGTCTTGATGGCGGGGCCGGACAATACACAACCGGCAAATTCACGCTGGTGGGAAAGCAGGAAACAGGCGCTGATCAGCCCTCCCATACTGTGGCCGAGCAGGATCACGGGCAGCTCCGGGAACTGTTCCGCCATACGCTGGCGAAACATCTCCAGCGTTTCCATATGGTGCTGGAACTCCTCCATGTGGCCATAGCTGCCATCGGATTTGCCATGGCCAATGTGGTCCTGGGCTACCACCGCATAGCCGGCGGCGCAGCAATGCGCAGCCAGGCCTGCATAGCGGCCACTGTGCTCTCCCGCCCCATGCACGATGAGCAGCACCGCTTTCGGTGCCGTGTCCGGTGTCCACTGCTGGTAATAGATCGAATGTCCGGCCGCGCCCTCAAAACTGCCATCTTTATGCTGCATCGTTACTCTCCTCGTCCCGGGCCGCAAACTGCCGGCGCATCACCGCCGCAATCAGCGACCGGCCCAGCATAGTGCAACTGACGTGCGGAAACCACGTACACAGGCTGCACAGCAACACCCGCGGCAAAACTGTAGCGAAGAGTAGCTTCCCGGCCGCTTGTCAGGGTGAGGACTTCCCCTGTAGCATGGCAGCAGCAAGATCAAATAATAATCAACATGGAGTCAGCTTATGTCTGAGTATCATGTGGTACCCCCCTTGCTTGGCCTGGCCGGTCTGGTCGTCGCCTTCGTCATCTATCACATCATGATTCGCCACAATCACGGCGACGGGGCAGTCAAACACATCGGCGACCAGATTCACCTGGGCGCCATGGTCTTCATGCAGCGTGAATACAAGATGCTCGGTATTTTTGCCTCGGTGCTGCTGGCCTGCATTGTGATATCGCCGCTGGGAATCAACACGGCCATTGCTTTCCTCGCCGGCGCCCTGTCTTCAGCCACGGCCGGATTCCTGGGCATGTTCGCCGCCACCAAGGCCAATGTGCGCACCGCCGTGGCGGCACACAACCACGGCCAGGACCTGGCCCTCTCCATCTCGTTCTACGGCGGCTCCATCATGGGCCTGTGCGTGGCGTCACTGGGGCTGGTCGGGCTGGGAACGCTGTACTGGTACTTTGGCGGCGACCCGCATACGGCGCACGCCATTCACGGTTTCGGCATGGGCGCCTCGGTAGTGGCCCTGTTCTCCCGCGTGGGCGGCGGTATCTTCACCAAGAGCGCCGACGTCGGCGCAGACCTGGTGGGTAAGGTCGAAGCAGGCATACCTGAAGACGACCCGCGCAACCCCGGCGTGATCGCAGACAACGTGGGCGACAATGTCGGTGATATCGCCGGCATGGGGTCTGATATTTTTGAGTCCTACTGTGGCTCAATGATCGCCTGTATTGCCATCGCTTCCACCATGGCCATCAGTGCAGAGGAACAGGGCGCAATGATGTTCCTGCCGCTGTCGCTGGCCAGCATCGGGCTTATCGCCTCACTGTTCGGCATCGGCATCGTTCGCGCCCGCAGCAATGCGGCGCCGGAAACCGCCCTGCGCACCGGCACCCTGGCGGCGCCCGTGATCTTCGTGGCCATGGCCTGGTTCCTGATCGGGGGGATGGGGCTTGAGGCCCATATCTGGTGGTCCGTGGTCAGTGGCGCCGTCGGCGGTGTGCTGATCGGCCTTATCACCGAGTACTACACCGGGTCATCACCGGTGCAGAAGATCGCCAAGTCCGGAGAGACCGGCCCGGCCACGGTAATGATCACCGGCCTGGCCGTCGGCATGCAGTCCGTGGTGCTGCCGATCCTGTTCCTGGCGGCCATCATCTTCGTTTCCACTTCCCTGTCCGGGCTTTACGGCGTAGGCATTGCCGCCGTGGGCATGCTGGCCACCGTGGGCATCACCATGGCTATTGACGCCTACGGGCCGGTCGCCGATAACGCTGGCGGCATCGCGGAAATGGCCGGCATGGGTGAGGAGACCCGCAAGATTACTGATGGCCTCGACGAGGTCGGCAACACCACCGCAGCCATCGGCAAGGGCTTTGCCATTGGCGCTGCCGCGCTGGCGGCGCTGGCGATCATTGCCGCCTTTGTCGAGACCGTAGAGGTCAACAATCCGGGCTTCAGCCTGGAGATCTCCGACCCTATCGTACTGGTGGGTATGTTTATCGGTGGCACCGTGCCCTTTCTTATCGCCTCCATCACCATGACCGCTGTGGGCGAGGCCGCCTTTGACATGATCACCGAGATCCGTCGCCAGTTCCGGGAGATACCCGGGTTGCTCGAGGGGAAAGCGGAGCCGGATACCGCGCGCTGTGTCGACATCGCCACCTCCGCTGCGCTCAGGCGCATGATCCTGCCCGGTGCCATCGCCGTGGTCACCCCGGTCATCGTCGGTTTTGGCCTCGGCGCGCAGGCGCTGGGCGGCATGCTCGGCGGGGCCTTGCTGGGCTGCGTACTGATGGCGTTGATGATGGCCAACGCCGGCGGCGCCTGGGACAACGCCAAGAAGTTCGTCGAGAAAGGCAACTTCGGCGGCAAGGGCTCCGACACCCACGCGGCCACGGTAGTGGGCGATACCGTCGGTGACCCGTTCAAGGATACCTCCGGCCCGTCGATGAATATCCTGATCAACGTGATGGCCATCGTCAGCCTGGTTATCGCCCCCATGCTGTAACCGCAGCGGGCGCAGCGAAGCTGCCGCCCCGCTATGCCGGCGGTAAGTCTCGCCGGGCGCTGAGGCTTTTGGCCGGTTGTGCGTTCTACCCGTATCCGGCCCGGTTACGCATCTGTAACGGCCACAGCATCCACGGAGACCCGCAATGTACCTGTTCAGAACCGCACTGGCCGTTGTCACGCTGTCTGCCGGTGCGCCACTCGCCCTGGCCGCCAACCAGCACGAAGCGGAGGCGCGCGCATTCTTTCTGGAGGCCAGGGATGAAGCCACCGCTGTGGCCTTGCCGGCCGCACGCGCCCGGTGGATCTTCAATACCTACATTACCCACGATACCCAGCAAATGGTGATCGAGACCGGCAAGCAACGTGAACTCACCAGGGTGGCGCAGGCCCGACAGGCTCATGCACTGCTGGGCAAACCGGGGCTGAGCGACAGCACCCGACGTGATCTCAACAAAGTACGGCAGACCGCCAACCTGCCCTCGCCTGCGGACCCCGCCGCCACTGCAAGGCTGCTGGAAATCGGGGCCGAGTTGAAAAACCTCTACGCCACAGGCAGTTACTGCGATAACAACGGCGAGTGCCTGTCCCTGCGCGAGATGGAGCGGATCCTGCGTAGCAGCCGCGACCCCGCCGAGCAGCTGGCGCTGTGGCAGGGTTGGCGCGAGGTGTCACCACCCATGCGCCAGCTCTACCGTGAGCAGGTAGAGCTGGCTAACGCCGGCGCCAGCGATCTCGGTTTCGACGACCTCGGCGACTACTGGCGCTCGCGCTACGACATGAGCGGCGACGACTTCGCGGCCGCGATAGAACGCTACTGGCAACAGGCCAAACCGCTGTACGAGGCCCTGCAGTGTCACGTGCAGGCCCGACTCACGGAATACTATGGTGCAGAAAACACACCTGGGGATGGCACCATCCCCGCGCACCTCACCGGCAATATGTGGGCACAGAACTGGTCGGGTATCGAAGACATCGTTATGGGTAGCCAAACTGCAGCGCCCTTCGACCTGACAGCCATTCTCGCCGAGCGTGAGATGGATGCAATCGACATCGTCAAAATGGCCGAGGGCTTCTTCGTTTCCCTGGGACTGGAGCCTCTGCCGGACACTTTCTGGGAGCGCTCCATGTTTACCCGGCCGGCAGACCGGGAGGTCGTGTGCCATGCCAGCGCCTGGAACGTGGATATGCAGGATGACCTGCGCATCAAGATGTGTATCCAGCTCACCGAAGACGAAGTAAAAGTCGTGCACCATGAACTGGGCCACAACTATTACCAGCGCGCCTACAAGGACCTGAACTATTTCCATCGTGGCGCCGCCAATCCCGGGTTCCATGAGGCCCTGGGCGATGCAATTGCGCTTTCGATCAACGGCACCTACCTGCACCAGATCGGCCTGCTCGATTCTGCGCCCAAGGCCGACAAGCAGACTCAGATCGCCGCGCTGATGAAAATGGCGCTGGACAAGGTCGCCTTCCTGCCCTTTGCGCTGGTCGTGGACAAGTGGCGCTGGCAGGTGTTCTCGGGCGAGGTCGGCGGCGAGGAATACAACTCAGCCTGGTGGCAGCTGCGCCGCCAGTACCAGGGCGTTTCCGCCCCCGTCGCCCGCAGCGAGGCCAACTTTGACCCCGGGGCGAAATACCACATTCCCGGCAATACCAGCTACAGTCGTTATTTCCTGGCGCACCTGTTGCAATTCCAGTTCCATGAGCGCCTGTGCGAACTGGCGGGCTTCGCAGGCCCCCTGCACCAGTGCAGCATTTACGGCAGCCAGGCTGCGGGTGACACACTGAACAAGATGTTGGCAGCGGGCACCAGTCGCCCCTGGCAGGATACGCTGGAGGCCTTCACCGGCGAGCGGGATGTCGATCCCCGGGCCATGCTCAACTATTTTGCGCCACTCAAGACCTGGCTGGATGAACAGAACAAAGGGCGCCAGTGCGGATGGCAGCAAGCGGCGACAGCGCGTCCATCACCGGGGCCCTGAAATGCTTACTCCAGCACCGAGCGACTGATCAGTTCTTTCATGATCTCACTGGTACCGCCATAGATTCGCTGCACCCGGGCATCGACGAAGGCGCGCGACACGCCGTACTCCCGCATGTAGCCAAAGCCACCATGCAGCTGCAGGCAGCTGTCAGCCACCCTGCACTGCATCTCCGTGGTCGACAGCTTGGCCATGCTGGCGGTGGCGGGATCAAGCCGGCCCTGCCTGAACAGCTCGATACATTCGTCAACGAAAGCGCGGTTCACGCGAATATCGGTAGCGATTTCCGCCAGTTTATGGCGAATCGTCTGCATCCTGGCGATGGGCGCACCGAAGGCCTCGCGCTGCTTCACGTATTCTGTGGTTTCCGCCAACACCCCCTCGGCCGCGGCGACCGCGCCGATAGCCAGGATCAGGCGCTCGCGCTGCAGTTCGCCCATCAGCACCATAAAACCGCGATCCAGCTCACCGAGGATGGCACTGGACGGCACGCGCACGTCTTCAAAAAACAGTTCGGAGGTATCGCTGGCGTGCAGGCCGATCTTTTCCAGGTTGCGCCCGCGCTGGAACCCCGGGGTATCTGCATCGACGATAAACAATGTAGTGCCTTTTGCGCCGGGCACGTCCAGGTTGGTCCGCGCCACCACTATCACCATGTCGCAATGCTGGCCATTGGTGATGAAGGTTTTGGAACCGTTGATGATGTAGTCGTCGCCGTCACGGCGAGCGCTGGTGCGCACACCCTGCAAATCACTGCCGGCACCGGGTTCCGTCATGGCCACGGCGCCGACGCATGCTCCACTCACCATCGCTGGCAGGTAGCGCTGCTTTTGTGCCTCGGTACCGTTATTGAGCAGGTAGTGCGCCACGATATCGGAGTGCACCGCCATGGACCCACCAATGCCGCCGACATTGGCCCGGCAAAACTCCTCCATGATTACCGCCGAGAAATGAAAGTCCGCATCCACGCCACCGTGGGCCTCGGGTATGTCGACACAAAGCAGGCCCTGGTCACCCAGCCTGTTCCATATCTCGCGGGGCGTTATCTCATCGCGCTCCCAGCGCGCATAGTCAGGGCAGATTTCCTCGGTGACAAAACGTTGCACATTTTCACGAAACAGCTGCAGTTCTTCGTTCATGCTTTCTCCAATCGGTTCGGGGTTCGCACTAGGCAGCGCTGCTGTCTGCAGGCATGGCCTGCCAGACATCGCCCCTGCGGCATGCCAGCCCCAGGTATTCAAGTTTATTCAGCGCATCATCTATCTCGAAGTCGAGTCGGCACTGCCAGTTTTGTAGCAACCAGTTTTCTATCGACGCATCGAGCTCTGCTGCGGACACAGGCCCGTCACCTGCCAGCAGGAAGCGGTAGGCCAGCAGGCTCTCCTTGCACTCGGATTCCTCGGCTTCATCGAGTACCCGGAAAATCACCCCGGCGTTGTTGTCCAGCAGCTTGAAGTACAGGTTTTCCGTTAACGCCTGGGTGAAACGCAACTTGCGATTGCGAAAGTTGGAATACTGTTTCCACAGGTAACCCCCGAGCGCGCCGAGACCGGCCAGCAGGGCCAGCACCGCGGCCTTGTCGAGCCTTACCGGGTCTGAATGCATACCCAGCCAGAAGCCGAACAGGGAACCCAGCAGCACCAGTGTCGCGCCCAGCTTGGTCGTCATCACCACGCCACCACTGACCAGCGCGGGCACACCAATGAGCAGCTTGTCTATCAACCGCATACCCACACGGGTATTGGGAAACAGCATCTCCACATCTGCACCGGGTACATTCTGGAACAGCTTGAGCATGGTTGAGCCGGGCTGGCATCCCCCCAGCGTGCTCTCCGTATCCACGTCGTCCCGAAAGCGGATAAACAGCACCACGCGCTCGAACTTGATGAACTTTACTGTTTTGCGCCAGAGCCCGAAAAAGTGTTTCACCTCTTCCTCGCTGGGCGTGGCACCACGGGTATACAGCAGGGCTTCCTCGAAATCATCGAGGTCCACATAGAGTTTCAGCTGGAACAGGGAAGCGCTGTCAAATGCACGCTGTAGTTGTTCGCGGCTCACTTTTTCGTAGTTGGCCCGGTCCAGCACCCGCTCAAGGGTTTCACCAAGCCGGTCTACCGCCTGTTGGTCGCGAAAGCCCTGCACCGTGCGGGTGTCAGCATCTGGATCCAGCGGCCCGTACGCGTCCTTGAGTTGTTGCTTGATGCCATGGAATTCGCGCTGGAAGTGGCCCTCGATTCGCTCGCTGGCCTGTCTGAACTGCTCAGCTTTGCCTTTATCCAGTGCCCCATCGGCCAGACACATCTGTAACAGGTCAGAGCGACGAAAGGGAATAAAACGCAGCCTGGGAAATTCTGCCATGGATAACCGCCGGTGATGGGGTGACCAGAAGAGTAGAAGCCCGCGGGGGATTCTGCACCTATTATGTCGTCACCCCGGGGTAAATTAAAGTGCTACTCAAGAATAGCTTGGTTATACTCAGTGGCCAGATTCGCATCGTATTCAACAGGGAAACAGAGGTTGCCAGTTCATGCAGTTCACTGACCAGCACAACGAGATCCGCCGCACCGTACAACAGTTCGTGGAGAAAGAGGTCAATCCCCACGTGGACCAATGGGAAGAGGAAGGTATCTTCCCTGCGCATGAACTGTTCAAGAAAGCCGGCGACCTCGGCCTGCTGGGTATCAACAAACCGGCCGAGTACGGCGGCCTGGGCCTGGACTACAGCTACAGCCTGGTAGCAATGGAAGAGTGGGGCCTGACCGGCTGCGGGTCTATCCCCATGGCCGTCGGTGTGCAAACCGATATGGCGACGCCGGCGCTGGCGCGCTTCGGCTCAGAGGAACTCAAGCAGCAATTCCTGGCGCCCGCCGTGGCCGGCGACATGGTTTGCAGCATCGGTGTCAGCGAACCCCATGCGGGCTCGGATGTAGCGGCAATCAAGACCACTGCCCGCAAACGCGGCGACGACTACGTGATCAACGGCACCAAGATGTGGATAACCAACTCCACCCAGGCGGACTTCATCGTGCTGCTTGCCAACACCTCGGATGACCAGAAGCACCAGAACAAAAGCCTCATCGTGGTGCCCACTGACACCCCCGGGTTTTCGCACTCGCCGCGGCTGAACAAGCTGGGCATGCGCAGCTCAGACACCGCACAGCTTTTCTTTGACGACGTGGTGGTGCCGCAATCCTACCGTATTGGCGAGGAGGGCAAGGGCTTCACCTACCAGATGATGCAGTTCCAGGAGGAGCGCATCTGCGGAGCGGCCATGACCATCAAGGGTCTGGAGCAATGTATCAACCAGACCGTGGAGTACACCAGCCAGCGCGAGGCTTTCGGAAAGCCGCTGCTGGATAACCAGTACATCTACATGCGCCTGGCGGAAATGCAGATGGAGGTGGAAGCGCTGCGCGCCATGACCTATCGCGCCTGCGAGATGTACGTCAACGGCGAGGACCCCACCCTGCAGGCGTCATACGCCAAGCTCAAGTGTGGGCAGCTCACCCGCACCATACCCAGTGACTGCCTGCAGTTCTGGGGCGGGCAGGGTTACATGTGGGAGAACCCGGTCAGCCGCGCCATGCGCGATATGCGCCTGACCTCAATCGGCGGTGGCGCCGACGAGGTTATGCTCAATATTATCGGCAAGACCATGGGCATCACCGCGAAGCGCTAGCCGGCGGCCGCGGTGGCAGGGTAGCGCCGTCAGAGCCCCATCTGGCGCACCGCGAGGTCGCGCATGATTTCTTCTGAACCACCGCCAATGGCGAACACTTTTACCTCACGATAAATGCGCTCAACCGGGTTACCGCGCAGGTAGCCCGCACCACCGAAAATCTGCATCGCTTCAGAGGCGCAAAATTCCAGCGCCCTGGTGGCGGCAAACTTGGCCTTGCAGATTTCCGCCACCGGCATGGCCCCCTCGTTGATCTGCCAGCAGATCATGTTCATATAGGATTCGACCTGGTCAACCCTCGCTGACATATCGGCGATCTTGTGACGAATCACCTGGTGCTCGAGCAAGGGTTTGCCGAAGGTGTGTCGATCGCGGGCGTAGGCAATGGATTCCTCCAGGCAGGTCTTCATCATGCCGACTGCACCCGCCACCAGTGACAGGCGTTCGAAATTGAAGTTTTCCATGATGGCCACGAAGCCCCGGTTTTCCGCGCCCATCAGGTTGGCGGCGGGCACGCGGCAGTCGTCGAAATACAGCGTCGCCTGGTCGGAAGCCCACCAACCCATCTTGCGATCCAGTGATGTGCGGCTGAACCCCGGCGTGCCCCACTCTACGAAGAACAGTGAAATGCCCAGCAGGCCGGCGTCGCCGGTGCGGGCGCCCACCACGAAATAGTCCCCCTTCATCCCGCCGGTAATGAAGGTCTTGGATCCGTTGAGTACATATTCATCGCCATCGCGGGTGGCTGTCGTCTGCAGGTTGGCAACATCCGAACCTCCACCGGGCTCGGTAATAGCCAGGGCCGAGCCCTTGCGACCGAGCACAATATCCTCAAGCAGACGCGAGCGGATTTCTTCGCTGGCGAGCGACTGTAAGGGCCCCAGCGAAATACTGCGACCACCTACCCCGGCCCAGATCCCGGTGGCACCACAGCGCGCCAGTTCTTCGGCTGCTGCCGCTCGCATAAAGGCGTCGTCAAAACCCAGTCCACCGTACTCATCCGAGATGCCAAACCCAAAATAGCCCAACGCCCCCAGTTCCTCGTGAACCCGCCAGGGAAAATCACCGGCCTCGTCCCATTCGTCCGCATGGGGTTTGACCTCGGCCTCCACGTAGCGCCTGATGGTCTCGCGAAAAGCGCGGCGCTCTTCCGTTTCAAAAGGGTTTTGCATGCTGGTTTTTTCCTTGTTGCCGGGCCTGCCTGTCCAGCGGCACCGGGGCAGCTGCTATCAGGTCAGCAGCCCGGGTCATCCCGGGAAGACTGCCGCCGAAACCGGGTTCATTGTTCAGCGCTTATTTCCAACACCACCGCACCCGTGGCAAGCTGGGCGCCAGTGTTGGCGTGCACCGCAACCACCTCACCGGTAACCGGTGTATTCAGCCGGTGCTCCATCTTCATGGCCTCCATCACCGCCACATCCTGGCCAGCCTCCACCCGGTCCCCGGGACTTACCAGCACCTGCAGCAGGTTGCCGTGCATGGGGGCGGTTATCAGCCCGCTGCCGCCGGTGCTCTCATCGGCCCGGGAGAAAGCCAGTTGGTTGGTCAGTTGCACTTCACGACCCCGCAATTGCACGATGGCAACGCCGGTCTCCGGCAGACAGTAGGGCACCGTCAGTTCCACGCCGTCCAGGCGCAGCCGTACCCTGTTGTCCTCCTGCTTCAGCCAGGCCACTTCCACTTGCTCACCACCGGCTTCGACGCGGTAGTCATCCGCTGCCACTTCCTCAACGAAGAGGTCTACATCGCTGCCCGCCACATCAAAACGGAAGTGATTACGCAATGCGCGCAGGCCGCTGAAGCCCCTGGCATCAGGCAGGCAGGACAAGGCGGCACCAGCGGAACGTTCCTGCGCCGCCCTGTACATCAGGCAGGCGGCGATCGCCTGTTGCCGGGCACAGGCAGCGGGTGCCGCGAGCGTCTCTGCGGAAAAATTCTCGCCGATAAATGCAGTGGTAGCTTCACCGTTAGCGAATACTTGCTTACCCAGAACATCAATTAAAAACTGACGGTTGCTGGCTGGGCCGAACAAGGTAGTGGCCTGCAGGGCGCGCAGCAGACGGCGGCGCGCAATGTGCCTGTCCTCACCCCAGGCAATAATCTTGGCCACCATGGGGTCATAAAATGGCGAGATGTCCTGGCCCTGTACCAGGCCGTGATCCACGCGAATGCCCTCACCGACCGGCGGTGACCATACATGGGCCTTACCAGTCGCGGGCAGGAAATCGTTACTGCTGTCCTCGGCGTACAGGCGCACCTCGATGGCATGGCCGGCAAGCGTGACCTCCTCCTGGGCCAGTGGCAGGGGATAACCCTGGGCGACGTGAAATTGCATCGCCACCAGGTCCTGGCCCGTGACCATCTCCGTTACCGGGTGTTCCACCTGCAGGCGCGTGTTCATCTCCAGGAAGTAGAACTGACCCTCGGCATCAAGGAGGAATTCCACGGTTCCGGCGCCAACATAGTCAATGCTCCTGGCGGCGTTGACCGCCGCCTGCCCCATGGCGTCACGCAGGGCCGGGGTCATCACCGGGCAGGGCGCCTCCTCGACCACCTTCTGGTGACGCCGTTGCACGGAACAGTCCCGCTCACCCAGGTGAATCACATTGCCATGCTGATCACCGAACACCTGGATCTCGACGTGGCGCGGGCGCAGTACCGCTCTCTCAAGAATCAGTTCTCCGGAGCCGAATGCACTCTCCGCCTCGGACCGGGCGGAAGCAATCGCGACCGGAAGCTCGTCCAGGTCTTCGACCAGGCGCATGCCGCGGCCACCGCCGCCGGCCGCCGCCTTGACCATGATCGGCACACCAATGTCATGGGCGGCGGCAATCAGGGCCTGGTCAGACTGGTCCGGATCCTGGTAACCGGGAACGCAGGGTACGTCCGCCTCGAGCATGCGCCGCTTGGAGGCGGCCTTGTTGCCCATTATTTCAATTGACGCCGCTGTTGGGCCAATGAACACCATGCCTGCATCGGCGCAGGCCTGCGCGAAGGCCGCATTCTCGGACAGGAACCCGTACCCCGGGTGAATCGCCTGCGCACCCGTGGCGCGGGCGGCACTGAGAATCCTGTCCATATCCAGGTAGGATTCCCGGACGGGAGCGGGACCAATCAGCACCGCCTCATCGGCCATCTGTACGTGTGCCGCTGTGGCGTCTGCCTCGGAATATACGGCGATGGCCCGGTAGCCCTGCTGCTGTGCACTGCGTATCACCCGCACGGCAATTTCACCGCGGTTGGCCACCAGGATGCTGTCGAAATGTTGCATAGTCTTTCCTCTTCGTCCCCGCGCAGCGGGGAACCGGTGCTTTTTTATCGCTCCTGAACGCTCCACTCGGGCCTGCGCTTTTCCGCGAATGCGCTCAGCCCTTCCTTCGCTTCATCTCCCAGCATGCAATCGGCGAACTGTTCGGCAGCGAAACGCACCAGCGCGTCGCCATCCAGTTGCGCGGTGGCATTGATGATTTTCTTGGTGGCGGCGATCGCGGCCGGCGCGCCGCGGCGGGCCTGGGCCAGTAGTTCCGCCGCCCTGGCATCCAGCGCGGCAGTATCGTCGACCACAAAGTGGGCAAACCCCAGGCGCCCGGCTTCCTCACCATCGAAGGACGCCGCGGTGAGCAACAGCCGCCGTGCCTCCGATTCACCAATGCGCTTGATGACGACCGGGGTGATCTGTGCCGGCGGAATACCCAGAGTTACCTCGCTCAGGGCATACCGGGCATCAGCGGTGGTCACCACCACGTCTGCCAGGCAGGACAGACCAAGACCTCCGGCCATTGCAGCACCCTCGATCAACACGATAAACAACTGGGGCAGGGTATGGATCGCCTTCATCAGGCGACCAAAGTCGGCGTTGAAACGCACGATATCCTCGCGCGAGGACTCGCCCTGGAACACGGTTTTGAACATCTTCAAATCACCACCGGCACAGAACACCCCGCCCTTGCCGCGCAGGATTACGAAGCGAATATCCGCCTCGCCGGGCAGGGCCTCCAGCACCCGGGCCAGGTCGTCAGCGACCTCCGCTGACAAGGCGTTGCGAACCTCCGGCCGGTTGAACCAGATAGTGAGGGTATCGGCATCCTGTTGCAGCAGGATATGGTTGACGTTGGGTAGCATAGCGCTCCTCGTGGCGGGTTTTCGGTTCAGGCGAGTGGCCGGGCCCGGCTACATGCGACCGACACCAAAGGTGTTGGGATGGGTTTTGCGCTGGCGCGCTTCCCAGCAGGTCTGCAGCACAAAACCGAGCACTTTACGGGTATCGCGTGGGTCGATAATGCCGTCATCGAGCATGCGACCGGAGGTGTAGAACGCATCGGACTGCTTGTCAAAATGGGCAATGATCTGCGCTTCCTGCTGTTCGATGACCTCATCGGGAATCTCGATGCCCTTGCGCTTTGCGCCTGCCAGCATCACCTGGGACATGGTCCTGGCAGCGGATTCGCCCCCCATCACCCCGACATTGATGTTGGGCCAGCTGAAAATGAAATCCGGGTTGTAGCCCTGTCCGCACATACCGTAGTTTCCGGCGCCGAAACTGGCGCCGATCATGAAGGTAATGCGCGGCACCCGGGTATTGGTAACCGCCTGTATCATTTTAGCGCCGTGCTTGATCATGCCGCCCTGCTCCACCTCGGTGCCCACCATGTAGCCGGTGATGTTCTGCAGGAACACCAGCGGTATGTCGGCCTGGTCGCAAAGCTGGATAAACTGGGCTGTTTTGGTGGCGCCGGCATTGTCGATGGGGCCGTTGTTGCCGATGATGCCGACCGGCATACCGTACACTTTTGCCTGCATGCACACCGTGGCCGGACCATAACCCGGCTTGAAATCCAGGATATCGGAGCCGTCGACCACGCGTGCAACCACTTCCCGCACATCGTAGGGCTGGCGGTAGTCTGCAGGCACGACACCAGCCAGTTCGTCGATATCGTAAACAGGTTCGGCAAAATCCTGTGGTGGTAGCTGCGGACACAGGCGGTTCCACTCCAGTCGATCGACGAGTTCCCGACAGATGGCGATGCCGTGAGCGTCGTCCTCGGCCAGATACTCCACCAGCCCGGATACCCTGGAATGCATCTCCGCTCCACCGAGTTCCTCGTCATTGGCTTCTTCCCCGGTGGCGGCTTTCAACAGTGCCGGGCCGGCCAGGTAGGCCTTGCCGTTACCCTTCACGCCGATCACGTAGTCACTCATGCCCGGCATGTAAGCGCCACCGGCGGCGGAGGCACCATGCAGGACAACAAACGTGGGCACGCCGGCGGCACTCAGCCGCGCCAGCCGAGCAAAGACGCCACCGCCATCAATCCACATTTCCACCTCGTATTCGAGCAGGTTGGCACCCGCACTTTCCACCAGGTGGATAAAGGGCAGTTTTTTCTCGCGCGCGATATCCATGGCCCGGTTGGCCTTCTTGGTGGACAGGGCGGTCATGGCCCCGGCATTGATACCGGAGTCATCCACCATCACCATGCAGCGGGCACCGCCCACATAACCGATACCGACAATGGTGCTGGAGCCGGGAATCGACTGCTCCCGGTCGGCTGTGTCCACGGTAAAACCGGCCATGTTCATCAGTTCCAGGAACGGCATACCCGGGTCCAGTATGCGTACCAGCCGCTCGCGCGGCAGTAGTTGTCCCCGCTTCTCAAACCGCGGCAGGCTTTTGTCCGACAGGGCTGCGGCCCGCCCGACCACATCCTGCAGGGTCCCAATCGCGTCGAGCATGTCCGCACGGTTCCTGCGGAAGGCCTCGGAATTCGGGTTTACGCGGGATTGGAATTGCGTCATGGAATCGTCCTCAAGGGCCCCGTTTCAGAGGGTGTTCAGGTTGAATCGGTGGGCCAGCTCGGCCGGTACCTGTACCGGCTCCGTCAGCAACAACTGGGCATAACCCTTGCCCTGGGCGTCAGTGCGCAGGCTGGCGATGCCGCCACCCCCCAGCACGTCGTGCAGCAGGAAGTTGAAGGCATGGCTGCCCGGCAGGAAGAAACGCTCCACCGGCGTGCCCTGGCCCGGCGCCAGGAAATGGCTGAAGTATTCGGCCACACGCTGCGCCGGCAATTGCGCAGCAATATAGGGCACGAATTCCGGGTGGCGGGCGATGATCCCGATATTGGCCTTACTGCCTTTATCGCCGCTGCGACCCCATGCCAGCGCTTCCAGGCTGACACTCACAGCATCGTCACCTGTGAGAGCTTCAGGTGCCTCATGCAGGGCTTCCTGATGTTTGTAAATACTTACTTCAGATTCATCAACGACGATACTTGATGTTTCGGTTTCCACTGTGACGGCGATTTCACGCCTTGGTAACAACATGGAAAACAGGCGTACCACCGGCGAAGGCTTTGGCCGGGCGCCGGCGAAAGCGGTCAGTCCGGGTGGCGCGGTCAGCGCCATACCCACCATCTCCTTAAGCAGGATCGCCACACCCTTAGGGCTGGCATGCCTGGCCGCAATTTTGACATCCACCTCACGCACACGCCCGACCTGACGCGCTGCACCGAAGTGGGATTCGGCGCCAATCACTTCTATGGATGTCTCCGTAAAATCGTCGAGGCCCGCGCGGGCGAGTATCGCCCGGGAGCGATCGAACACGGACTCGGCAAATCGCTGTGCCTTGGTATCCGCATCGCGACCATACATGGTCCAGACGTTGCCGGCGCGAAAACCGTCTGCGAAGGTCGCGCTGACTTTGTAATCTGCAGGCGCCCCGAGACCGCGGGCACCGGACACCGCTACACGGTCTGCTGCCAGCTGGCGCAATTCGACCTGGCTGAAGTCGCAGACCACGTCCGGTAACTGGTAAGCCTGCGGATTGCCGATCTCGTAGAGCATCTGCTCCGCCACGGTGCCCACAGTCACCGCCCCGCCGGTTCCCTGCGGCTTGGTAATCACCACGTTCGCCGCCGCATCGATCTCCGCCATGGGGTAACCGGCCTCGGAGAGGCTGTCGATAACCGTTTCCCAGTCAGTGAAGTTGCCGCCGGTTGCCTGGGTGCCGCATTCCAGCAGGTGGCCGGCCAGGCTGCCCTGGGCCAGTTTGTTGTAGTCATCCCGCTGCCAGCCAAAAGCATGGATACAGGCGCCCAGCGTCACGGCGCTGTCAACACAGCGGCCGGTAATAACAATATCCGCGCCCGTATCCAGCGCCCGGGCTATCGGGAAGGCGCCCAGGTAAGCGTTGATGCTGGCGATTTTTTCAGGGTCGGGGAAGTCATCACCGGAAAACATCTCCACTGCGTTGCCGGCAGCGAACTGTTCGGCCCGGTGCGTGAGGTCATCACCCAACACTACCGCAACGCTGAGATCGAGGCCCTGCTCCCTGATCAGTGCCCTCGCCGCCTCGGCGCAGGAACGGGGATTGACGCCTCCGGCATTGGCAATCACCTTCACGCCCTGGTCAGCGATCTGTTTCAGGTTGGGTTTCAGTACCGCGGTTATGAAATCGGTGGCGTAACCCATATTGCCGTCCGCCGCCCGCGCGCGCGCCATAATCGACATGGTAATTTCGGCCAGGTAATCGTAAACCAGATAGTCCAGTTCAGCGGATGCCAGCAGTTGCGGCGTGGCAAGGGCCGCGTCACCCCAAAAACCGGATGCACCGCCGACACAGATGCTATCTTGCATAGACCCAACCTTTACTGTGAACAGCGAGGGTGAAAAACCGTCGCCCATTGAAAGCTATTGCGATACTATATTATTATCAAGTAACGCTCAAATAATTTCCAGGCCGTCCGAAAAAGCCTGACAGGGTGCTCATGCAGAAAGCGGATAAGAACAAGTCACGTACCCGGCTCGAACAGCGTGAGGCCGACATCATTGATGCGGCCACCAGCCTGTTTGCGGAGGAAGGCTTCCACGGCACCTCCACTCGCAAGATTGCCGCAGCGGCCGGTGTCTCCGAGGGTACCCTGTTCCATTATTTCAGCACCAAGAACGCACTGCTGCTGGCCATACTCGACGAGTTTTACGAGCAGCTGACAGCATCGGCGAGAACCGTCACCGACGAAGTCATGGGCACCCGGGAGCGCCTGCTGCTGCTGGCCAAGAATCACCTGCGCGCGCTGATGGAAAACCAGGCGCTGATGATGCGCCTGATACAGGTGTACCTGGCCGTGGACAGGAACTACTACAAGGACTACCGTAATTCTCCTATTCATGAGTTTAACTACCGTTACACCCGGGTCTTTGACAACGTTATTCGTGAAGGTATGGAGCGGGGCTACATCCGCCCCGACCTGGAACTGTCCGCCATACGCGACCTCTTCTTCGGGGGCCTGGAATACGGCATGCGTACGCTGATGGGTCGGAAATACAACAACAACCAGGTCGCCGCCTATGTTGAGGCGATCGTTGAACCGTTATGGCAAAGCATGCAGGTCGGCACGGGTACGGCAGGTGATATGGTTGCAGATAAACCCCTGCATGACACACTGGAACGACTCGAAGCTGTCGCCATGCGTCTGGAAAAAGCGGTGCCCTGAATGTCTGCATACCTCGCTGAAATACTGCCTTACTGGCATCAACACATCGATCAACCCGACCTGCCCGCTGCGGCGCGATTCAACGCCTGGTACCAGGTGGACGATGGCACACTGGCCGAACGCTTCGGCGACCTGGTGGAAACCCTGCTGGAACAGCCGGACGGCGCACGCGATATGCCTAACACGGCCGCCACCGTGATCGTGCTGGACCAGATCACCCGCAAACTGTTCGGACACAGCACCCGGACCTATGCCGCGCACCAGGCTGCAGCGCAGATAGCTGGCCCGGTGCTGGTCAGTGACAAGCGCAGGCAATTACAACTCATCGAACAGATTGCACTGGCTATGACGCTCGGCAACACAGAAGAACTGTCCTGGCACGATGCCGCCCTGGCCTGGTTTACACAGGCTGAAACCGAGAACGGGGACGACGAACGCGAATTGCTGCAAGCATTTCGCGACATCGCTGAACGTCGCCGGGAGATTATTCGCCAGTTCGGGCGCTTCCCCCTGCGCAACACTGTCCTCGGACGCAGCAGCACACCGGGTGAAGCCTACTTTGTCGTCGGCACCGGCTGCGAGTTCGGCTGACACAGTATCCGCGAGAACCCGGCACCCCAACTGACACCAGGTATTTTTATCAATCCAGGCACGAGCCAGGAATACTGCCCGTGCTGGTGCGGGTTTCGTTGCCGGCAATTGCTGTATTCTCTCTGCATGTACTAAGTTCTGCCTAAACGCGTAAACGGGAGTGCGCTCTGTATGTACTACGGTGAGAGACTGAACAGCATCAGTCATCTGGTCGGCGCCGTACTGGCCCTGATCGCTCTGGGTGCGCTACTGGCCACGGGGATCCAGACACGTGATCCCAGAATCATCGTAGGCTTCACTACCTTCGGACTGACACTGGTTTTGCTGTATACCATGTCGACGCTGTACCACAGTTTCCAGGGGCCTCGACTGAAGAACGTATTCCAGGTACTGGATCATGTTTCGATCTATCTTCTAATCGCGGGCACCTATACGCCGTTTATGCTTGTCAGCATGCGCAGCGGTAGCGGCCAGTTGATTCTTTCACTGGTGTGGACCCTGGCTATTGTCGGCATCATCTCTGAACTGGTGTTTTCTGGGAGAGTCGTCAAGATCATCCAGGTTATCATTTATCTGGGTATGGGTTGGGCGTGCACGCTCGACATGGCCAGTCTCAGGTCTTTGCTTCCGACAGCCGGGTTCTGGTGGCTGTTTGTGGGGGGCATGGCGTACACAACAGGTATTATTTTTTATCTACTGGACAAAGTGAATTGGCTCAATCACGCGCACGGAATCTGGCATCTGTTTGTGCTGGTGGGTTCCGCATGCCACTTTGTTGCTGTCGTTGGCTACCTGAGGTGACACGGTGTTGCGGCGAGAAGCAGCGCCAGTTCATGGACATGAGGGTCATCGTCCCCCAGTTCATTGAGCGCATCAGCCAGTTGCAGTACATAATCACGGTTACTGCCACTGGGGCCATGGGCGGCAGCAATATGTTGAGCCAGTTGCGGCATCGTCGCCGGTCCGAGAAAAGCGGGGTTATCCTGGTCGGCGACATACAGCATGCCCGGTACCTGTAAGGATTCAGCTGCCAGGGTAATGGTAACGGGTTCACGCTGGTAACCGTTCTTTTCCCGATAATCCAGGTGTTCAAAGACCCGGTGTTCCACCAGGTAGGCGACGCCCCTGCAAATAACGCCGGGAGAAGGAATCAGGGTAACCACGCGACCGGGGGATTCAGGTGTACCGCGGTGGTCGTGAGAGCCTTGCCAGAAACGGCGCTTCCAACCGCGAATGCTGGCAACTTCCCGTCGCAGATAGGGGAAGTCGACTTTGTATATCAGCGAACCATACCCAAACACCCAGGTCGGTTCGGAGAGGCTGCGCTGTGGTTTCACCTTTAACGTCATTGGGGGCTATCTCCTGTGCGGGTCTCTACCATCGCGGCCTTGATAACGCGCGCCACTATCGCCAGGGCGGTTCCGGAAAATCACTGGTGAAGGTAGCGCTGCTTGAGCAGGTCGCGTTTGGCCTCATCCAGGTCCAGGGCAGTGGAGTAAAAGTGTTCTTTTGATCGGTAGTGTTTACGAATCTCTGCAAAGCAGGCATGCAGGTACTCCGGGCGCACCTCCATCAGTGAGCGCAGCACCTCTGCGGGCACCCCCTCTCCGGCCTGGTCGGTAAATTCGCTGGCCAGGCGTTCTACCTCCTGATCGATGGGCAGGTAGCGATTGGTGAGCAGATAATCCTCCACGATGGCGTCTTCATCGACGCCCAGCACATCCAGGATCAGGGCGGCGCCAAAGCCGGTGCGGTCTTTCCCTGAAGCACAGTGGATCAGCGTCGGTCGATCACCGGCAAGGATAAGGCGAAACATTTCCGCGTACTGCGGCATCTGGTTGGCCACCAGGTCTCGATTCATCTCCTGCATAAATTCGGCCGCGTCATCGACCGCAATAATGCCCTGGTGCAGGTTTTCCATGAAATTACTGCGACTACCCGGCGTGACCGGGAGGCTGGCGTAGTCATGTGCACTGTCGTGTCCCAGGAAGGTGGGGTCAAGTTCCTGCTCAACAATCTGGCGAAAATCGCAAACCAGGGTGAGACCCAGCCTGCGAACGTAGTGCATGTCTGCTTCGGTCAGGGTGGACAGCTTGCTGGAGCGGTAGAGTTTTCCCCATTTCAACCGGCGACCGCAGGCCGCTTCATAACCACCGAGGTCTCGAAAATTCGGCGTGCCCGAGAGACTGAGTTTTCTTTCTGCAAGGATGGCACCGTCGCCGTTCTCCGCCTCGAGGTAAAAGTAGTGACGCACTGACTTATCCGGATTGGATAACAATGCGTGCTGGTCGCTGGTTTGCAGCACCGGGGCGCCGGGGTGCTCACCACGGTAAAAAAACTCGGCATCATCGCTCATGTAGACAGACACGCGCTGGCCGGGCGCCTTGGTCGCCCAGCGAATCTCGTAGTCTCCATCGAGATTGCGCTCAACGTGACAGGCATTCAGGTCAAACATGGTGTCGGTGCGTGCTTAGTTTCTGAGTTTACGCAGCAGTCTTGGCACCAGCTTTTCCAGGCGCAGGATCGTGGCAAGGGCGAGATCTACCTGTTCCTGTCCGAGTTGGCGCTGTGCTGCGTCGCTTAGTTCTATGGAACGACCCACGTTGTACATGAGCCAGTTCACCCAGTCCCCCAGCACACAGTCGAAAGCGGCTTCCACCTCGTTGAAACGCCCATCGCCGCCGGCGCGAAGGTAGGAACGGATAAAACCGTCAAAAAGTGATTCATTGAAGTCCATGGTGATGCCGCTCCAATCCAGCGCCTCCAGGATAACTTCGTGGGTCGGGTTAAGCGGTCTGGCGGATTCCCAGTCTATCAGCAATGGCTCGTCAGAAGATATCCATAGAATGTTTTTGTGATCGAGGTCGCCGTGGCTGACGACAGTGTGGTTCGATAGCGCATCCACGGCCACGTTATGGCGGGCAACCAGGTTCTTGAACAGGGACAGGTATTCCTGCAATTCGCTGCTGCGACTGGAGTTTCTGCTGCGAGCAAACTCTACCAGCGCTTCTATTTTTTCCTGTTCATGCAGTTCTTTCTGCTCTGCAACGAGTCCGGGTACCTGCAGGTCGGCTCGATGTATCCTGGCAAAAATTGCCGCTACCTGGTCAACATGGCCGGGTGTTATGTCCTCTCGCGCCAGCGCACTTGCCGTGACCCATGGGTACACGAGATAGGCCTGGTCCTGGAGCTTGAGGAGATACTGGCCATCCACCTTGCGCGCAAACACCGCGGGTACATCGTGACTGGAGCAGGCCTCGGCTACTGACTCTGTCAATTCAAACTGGCGTATGGCGTTGGCGTCTTCCAGGTCTATGTCATCAGCCAGCTGCTTGATAGCGAAGGTGTCCAGGTCGGTTTGTAACTGCCACATCCGGTGGTGGAATCCCCCGGCCACAGATTCAAGCGCCTGTTGCGGCTCTCCCAGGGAAAAGTGCTCACAGATCTTGCCCAGGTGTTCTTGGTGGTCATCAAGCGGAGTTAACAATGGTTCAGCCCTGTTACCGGTGGCAGCGTCTTGTTGCTGTTTAATATAAGTAATTAAGTAAATATATATTATGTATGTATATAAGGATTATTGTTGTTGTAATTATTAGGGGCGCCATTGCCTGTGGGAAAGCCAACTATTCCTTATCAAATCAATTATTTGCGTGAAGTATAAGCAGGCATATAAAGCCTTGGCCTGACGTTGAAAAGCACTGTGGCCAGCCTGTATTAATTGGAGATAACTTTAGGCTCCATAAGCTGGCTGCTTGAGCCCCCTGTTTCAGCCCCAGTTTACCCACGACTTGCCCCCGCGTTGTGCATGTCAAACACAGTAGCTACTGCAGGCATACGCTGAAGAGCCTGCTGCCTGTACACAGGGTATTGATAAGGTGTGGGTGGAGCTGAACTGATCGAGCAGCCTGTGGAAAAACCGTGGGTGCCCTGTTTATACCCGATAGCTCATTTACCGATACAGAAACTGGAAAAGATTTCCCCGAGTAACTGGTCTGAGCTCACGGCGCCGGTGATCTCACCGAGGTGTTGCTGACAGTCTCGCAGGTCTTCCGCCAGGAGTTCGCCGGCGCCGGCGTTCTCCAGTTGTGCCCTGCCCGCTTCCAGGGAAGTTCCAGCTTTCTCCAGCGACAGCAGGTGACGCCGGCGTGCACTGAACTGGCTCTCAGTGCTCTCGCTGTATCCCATGCATTGCTTGAGATGCTGTTTCAACAGCGCCATACCTGCGCCCGTCTTCGCCGACAGGTCTATTACGCAGCTGTTGTCGCGTTCCTCAATAGAGGGTTTTTTGCCGTTGATATCACATTTATTCCTGACGATGGTAAGCGGTATATCCCGCGTCAGCTGGTGGCGGAACTCGGGCCAGATAACGTCGGGCTCCGCCTGCGCCTGGTCATTGGTGGAGCCGTCGACAACCAGCAGGATATGGTCAGCAGACACGATTTCCTGCCATGCGCGACGAATACCTTCCTGCTCAACCACATCGCCACTGTCGCGCAGCCCTGCTGTATCAACGATATGCAGGGGCAGGCCATCTATTTGGATATGCTCGCGCAATACATCGCGGGTGGTGCCCTCAATGGCAGTCACGATAGCCGTGTCCTGCCCGGACAGGGCGTTGAGCAGGCTGGATTTACCCGCATTGGGGCGCCCGGCGATCACCAGTTTCATACCCTCCTGTATCAACGTGCCCTGGCGAGCTTCTCTGGTGACAGCCTGCAGCTGTTCCATGATGCCCAGCAACTGGGAGCGCACCGCGCCATCACCAATAAAGTCGATCTCTTCTTCCGGGAAATCGATCGCCGCCTCCACGTACACGCGCAGGCGAGTGACCTGCGCTACCAGTTCATCAATCTTTTTAGAGAAGGCACCCTGCAGGGAACGGCTCGCGTTTAAAGCGGCGTGCTCCGTGGTGCTGTTGATGAGGTCGGCGATGGCCTCCGCCTGGGCCAGGTCCAGCTTGTCATTGAGGTAAGCGCGTTCGGAGAATTCACCGGGGCGCGCCTGCCGGGCGCCATGCTCGGTGCAGACCTTCAGCAGCAGGTCGAGGATGACTGGCCCGCCGTGACCCTGAAGTTCTACAACCTCTTCTCCGGTGAAGGAATTGGGGGCTGGAAAATACAGGGCTATACCCGAGTCCAGTGGCTCGCCATGCGCATTGTGGAACTGGCTGAAGTGCGCGTGCCTTGGCGAAAGGCCCTTTTTACAAATGCTTTCACCAATAGTAAGTGCTTGCTCTCCAGATAGCCTGAGAATACCAACACCGCCCCGGCCAGGCGCGGTGGCGATCGCAACAATGGTATCTGTGTCCAGGGCCGTAGAGGTTTGCATGGCGCCAGTATAGCGCCCCGTTTACATTGGGAAACGGGGCATGGTTATCAGGCTACCTCGCCTTTCTCGATCTGCCGGGTAATCACATATTGCTGTGCCATGGACAGCAGGTTGTTCACCACCCAGTACAGCACCAGGCCCGACGGGAACCAGAGGAAGAAAAAGGTAAACACGATGGGCAGCCATTGCATGATCTTGGCCTGCATCGGGTCTGTGGGGGGGGGATTGAGCTTTTGCATGAACCACATGCTGGCGCCCATCAATACCGGCAATACAAAATACGGATCCATCACCGAGAGGTCATCGATCCATAGCATGAAGGGAGCGTGGCGCAATTCAACGCTCTCCATCAGTACCCAGTACAGGGCGATAAAGACGGGCATCTGCACCAGGATAGGCAGACAACCTCCCATGGGATTGACCTTTTCCTTGCGGTAGAGCTCCATCATGGCTTGTGACTGCTTCTGCTTGTCATCCGCGTATTCCTCGCGGATCTCCAGCATCTTGGGTTGCACCTTGCGCATACGCGCCATGGAGCGGTAGCTGGTAGCCGACAGCTTGAAGAAGGCGGCCTTGACGACCACCGTCAACAGGATGATAGCGACCCCCCAGTTGCCGACCAGCGCGAAGATCTTGTTCAGCAACCAGAACAGGGGCTGGGCGATCCACCACAACCAGCCGTAATCGACCACCAGGTCCAGGTAGGGCGAGATTTCCGCAAGACGGTACTGGTCCTTGGGTCCGGCATAGAATGCCGCGCCGGTTTTGCCAGACTGGCCGGGGTCAAGAACCAGCGCGGGGCTGGTGAAGCCGGCAATATTGAAACCGGAACTGGTCACCCGCGTGCTATAGGTGTGGGTTTGCTCTGCCTTGGGAATCCAGGCACTCAGGAAATAGTGTTGCAGCATCGCAATCCAGCCGCCGGGCAACTGTTCCTTGAATGGCTCTTCGCGCATGTCTTCAAAGCTGAACTTGGTGAAGCGTTCGTCCGGCTGCGTGATGGCTGCGCCCAGGAAGGGCTGTATGCCCATGCCGGAATCGCCTGCGGGGGCCACGGTGCTGTCGCGCTTGATCTGGCCGAACAGGTTAGCCTGCCAACGCTCAGCGCTGTTGTTTTCTACCAGGTAATCGATCTCTATAAGATAGTCACCGCGGGTAAAGGTGAAGCGCTTGGTCACTTTGACGCCGGTGTCGCCTTCCCAGAGCAGATCGACAACCAATGTGTCTTCGCCCTCTTGCATGCTGTAGCGGCTGGTTGCACTGGTAAAGGTAGCGCGTTGCTGTCCGTCTATGCCATCGGGGCCTATCAGTCCACTTTGTGCGATGTAGGTACGGGTCTGGTTTTGCTCCAGTAATACGAAAGGCACATCGGGTGTGTCTAACTCAGCCAGGTGACGCGGTAAAGCCAGTTCGATGATATCCCCGCCCTGCAGGTCGATCGCCAGTTGCAGGCTGTCAGTAAAGACCTCTACCAGGCGGCTACTCGCGGTCGGGACGCTGGCGACTTCATTGTCCTGGTCTGCTGCGCCGGGGACGCTGGGGATATCCTCGGTTGCCGCCGGCGGTATATCGGCTGTGTCTGGCAGTTCTATTGTTTCTGCCTGGGGCTGGTCAGCGTTGATCAGTCGCGTGGCCTGTTGTTCCGTAGCCGCAGACTTTTCGTCCTTGAAGGCTACCCACTCGGTGAGCAGCATGAAGGACAGTAAGACGATAGCGCCAATAAGCAATGAGCGTTGCAAATCCATAGTGATATCTGTGGCTTAGTGTGAGTGGCTGCAGGGGGGGACCGGGTCCGCACCCCCTTCGTGCCAGGGGTGGCATTTTGACAGGCGCCTGGTTGCTAACCAGCTACCTTTTATAACACCGTGTGTCGCGATCGCTTCCTGGGCATAGCTGGAACAACTGGGGTAGAAGCGGCAGTTGTTACCCAGAAAAGGGCTCAGCAGTACCTTGTAGCAGGTAATCAGGAATATAAAGAAGCGACGCATCAGGGTAAGTTGTCCTGGCTGGGTTGGGCGACGTGGCGAGTCAGTTTCTGCCACTGCTGCCGCAATATAGTTGATAGCTGAGCATTATCCAACTGATCGAGGCCGCGGCGGGCGAGTAAAACCACGTCCAGGTGGGGTTCGGAGTCGGGCAACTGCCGGAAAACTTCCCGCGCTACCCGTTTCACCCTGTTGCGCTGCACGGCTAAACGGACGTTTTTCTTGGCTATTACTAAACCCAGGCGGTGCCCGGGTTCGTCGTTGCAGCGTGCCAGTAGCAGGAGATGCTGATGCGAGGCCTTGGCCTCGGCGCCGTCAAATACACGGCTGTAGTCTTTCGCGTTGAGCAAGCGCCTGGCTTTGCCAAAACTTGCGTCGGCGCTCACCCAGGGCAGCTTCCTTAAGCGGACAGGACCTTGCGGCCTTTGGCCCGACGACGGTTGAGTACGGCGCGGCCACCTTTGGTGGACATGCGAGAGCGAAAACCGTGAGTGCGCTTGCGCTTGAGCACGCTGGGCTGAAATGTTCTTTTCATGACGATATTCCAAATAGTTGACTGTCTGGGCCAGAGGTTTCCGCTGTGGAAAGCTCCCCGGCCAAAAAAAGGTGAGGTATTCTATTGAAACGTCGAGAGTAATTCAATCTGGGTGCGACCTTTTTCGCCATTGATTACGGTAGTTTTGCGCCTCGACCCGGGTATTGAACACGAGACGCACTGCGCCAGGGGCCGGATCAGAGCAACGCCTTGCTGCGCCTGGCCTGGCGCCATCGCCCCACATATTCTGCATAATTTATGTACAGGATATCCACAGAAAATCTTATCCCAAAAAGATTTCACCGGGCTGGATAGAAAACGAACATCTAATAGATAACATATTGAAATATATAATAAATAATGAAAAGGTGCGCGCTAAAATATTTGTGGATAAGTAGCCTGAGCGAGGGTATTATCTTGCCTCCGGTCAAGAAAGTACCTGGCTGGTGGAAACAATAACTTCATTGCAGACGAAATGAGTAAAAGGCAGGCCTCCAAACCTGTCTTGAGGGGAAAATTTTGCCTGGCGTATCTTGGCAGCACTGTATCGATAGATTGCAGGATGAACTGCCTTCTCAACAATTCAACACCTGGATAAGGCCATTACAGGCACAGGCAAACGGCCACTCTCTGACGCTGTTTGCACCCAACCGCTTTATCAAGGATTTTGTCTCTGACAAGTTCGCCGCACGTATCAACGAACTGATGGCTGAACTTGAGCCCGGTCAACCGGTAGAAGTGGTATTGGAGATCGGCCAGCATAATGGTGCAGCGCAGCCTGCTTTTTCGCCACCAGCTGCGCAGGCCATTTCTTCGCCACCGCCAACGGACATGCCGCCTGCGGTATCCGGCACCGCGGTGGGTCAGTACAGGCGTACACAGCACCTGGCAGCCAGCCAGCCAGCTCCAGCGCGCCCGGCTGCAGTTGCCAACCCTCGCCGGCAGGCTGAAATAGATGGCTCGCTGCAACATCAGCAGAACCTGGTAGACAGCTATACATTTGATAATTTTGTGGAGGGTAAGTCCAACCAGTTGGCGCTCGCTGCTGCCCGGCAGGTGGCGGAGAATCCCGGTGATTCCTACAACCCGCTGTTCTTGTACGGCGGGGTGGGTCTGGGTAAGACCCACCTGATGCACGCGGTGGGGAACGCCCTGAAGGCTCAGAAACCCGATGCCAAGATTGTGTATCTGCATTCAGAACGCTTTGTGGCCGATATGGTCAAGGCTCTGCAACTGAATGCTATCAGTGACTTCAAGCGCTACTACCGTTCTGTTGATGCGCTGTTGATCGATGACATCCAATTTTTTGCCAAGAAAGATCGCTCGCAGGAAGAGTTCTTCCACACGTTCAATGCGCTGCTTGAAGGCGGCCAGCAGATGATCCTGACCTGTGACCGCTATCCAAAAGAAATCGATGGTCTTGAAGAGCGGCTGAAGTCACGGTTTGGTTGGGGCCTCACCGTGGCTGTGGAGCCGCCTGAGTTGGAGACCCGAGTCGCTATCCTCATGAAGAAAGCGACCCAGGCGCGTATTAACCTGCCGCCTGACGCGGCCTTCTTTATTGCCCAGCGCATCCGGTCAAATGTTCGCGAGCTCGAGGGCGCCTTGAAGAGAGTGATAGCAAGCGCTCACTTCACGAGCAAGGAAATTGACATAGAGCTGATCAAGGAGAGTCTCAAGGACCTGCTAGCGCTGCAGGACAAGCAGGTTAGCCTGGACAACATCCAGCGTACCGTCGCCGAGTATTACAAGATCAAGGTCGCGGACCTGATGTCCCGGCGCCGCAGCCGATCGGTGGCGCGTCCCCGCCAGGTGGCCATGGCATTGGCCAAGGAATTGACCAATCACAGTCTGCCTGAGATCGGTGATAGCTTTGGGGGAAGAGATCACACGACAGTTCTTCACGCATGTCGTAAAATCAAGGAACTTCGTGAAACCAACTCGGATATTCGCGAAGATTACAAGAATCTGCTGCGATCACTCACTACCTGAGGGTTAGTTGGGGGAAAGGAGTTTTTGTTTTATTTACCAGGGTGCTCCAACGGGGTGCTCTTGCTCGTGTTGAGGGATAACAACGCATATGAAGTTCACTGTTTCGCGGGACGCACTACTCAAGCCCCTGAATCTGGTTGCCGGGGTGGTCGAACGCCGCCAGACCCTGCCTATACTGGCCAACGTGTTGATGGTACTCGATGGTGACCGCTTATCCCTCACAGGGACCGATCTTGAAGTCGAACTGGTAGGACGGGTGCAACTGCAAGACGGCGCTGGCGAGTCGGGCGAGTTGACGGTGCCTGCACGCAAGCTCGTCGATATTTGCAAGTCATTGCCCGAGGGCAGTGAAATAAGCTTCGCAGCGGAAGATGGCAAAGTCACCGTCAGGTCAGGCCGCAGCCGCTTCACCCTCTCTACCCTGCCCGCACGTGAATTTCCCAACGTTGAAGACTCCATGGGCACACACCAGCTTGTTATCAAGCAGGGTCAGCTGAAACGGCTTATTGATCGAACCGGTTTTGCCATGGCCCAGCAGGATGTCAGGTATTACCTGAACGGGATGCTGTGGGAGCTGAAGGATAAGCAGCTGCGAGTGGTCGCCACCGATGGCCACCGCCTGGCGCTTTGCACCCTTCCCGAGAAGGTGGATGTTAACGGTGACACCCAGGTTATCCTGCCGAGGAAAGGGGTGCTGGAGCTGGCGCGCCTGCTGATGGACGAGGAAGACGATATTGCCATTGTCATTGGCAGCAACCACATCCGCGCGACCACAAATGAGTTTACTTTCACCTCCAAGCTGGTAGATGGAAAATTCCCCGATTACCAACGCGTGCTGCCTCGTGCACCCAACAAGATCGTGGTGGGGTCACGCCTTGAGCTGCGTCAGGCATTCACCCGTGCCGCGATCCTCTCTAATGAGAAATATCGTGGTGTGCGCCTGAAATTGACGGATAACAGCCTGGATATAGTGGCGAATAACCCGGAACAGGAAGAGGCCGAGGAAACGGTACCGGTAGAGTACCAGGGTGAGTCGCTGGAAATCGGCTTCAACGTCAGCTACCTGCTGGATGTGCTGGCGGTTTTGAGCGGTGAGCAGATCAAGTTGTCTTTATCTGATCCTAACAGCAGCGCCCTTCTGGAAGAATCCGATGAAGGAGATTCCGTGTACGTAGTGATGCCAATGCGCCTCTGAACAGGGGCGTCCAGGCTTTGAGCTGCACCGACACTTGCGCTGATGTCATCTGAAGCCAGCCTATCGCGGCTGCATATTAACAATGTCCGCAACTTACACCGTGTCAGGCTCGACCAGCTGAAGCGGGTAAACGTCTTCCATGGCGCGAATGGCAGTGGCAAAACCAGCATCCTGGAAAGCATACACCTATTGGGAATGGCCCGTTCATTTCGGGGCGGGGCTAAAGCACTCATTACGCATGGTGAGCAGGATTGTACGGTGTTCGGTGCGCTGGCGCCGGGCAACACCACGCTGGGTGTGCAACGGAGTCGATCCGGAGACGTGAAGATCAAGGTTGCCGGCGCGCCCGTCAGGACAGTTGCTGAACTGGTGGAATACCTGCCCCTGCAGGTCATTAACGCAGACAGTTTTGACCTTTTGACCGGGTCACCGGGTGCGCGCAGGCAGTATCTCGACTGGGGCGTGTTCCACGTGGAACATCGCTTCTTTGAGCAATGGCAGCGTTTTCAGCGCAGCATAAAACAGCGCAACAAGCTGCTACGCCGTGATAAAATGCCCACTGACGATCTGCCTGTCTGGACGCGCGAGTTAGCGCGTTCCGGCGAGGCCCTGAGTAAGTACCGGGAAGCCTATTTCAAGCTACTGACGCCGCGATTCAAGGCGATTATGAGCCAATTGGCGCCCTCTCTCACTGGTCTGGAATTACGTTTTCGGCGCGGTTGGGACAAAAGCCTGGATTTTCAGGGCGCCCTGGATAACAGCCTGGCCGTGGATCTGGAGCAGGGATATACCCACGTGGGCCCACAGCGCGCTGATGTGCGGATACAGATAGATGGTCACCTGGCGTCGGAGACATTATCCAGGGGTCAACAGAAGCTGGTGGTGTGTGGCTTGAAGTTAGCCCAGGGCCAACTGATGTCGGAAGCTGATCGGGGTCGTTGTACCTACCTGGTTGACGACCTGCCATCGGAACTGGATGGCGAGCACAGCGCACTGGTGTGCAAACTGCTCGCATCAATGAAGGCGTCTGTCTTTATCACGTGTGTGCACCAGCGGGATATCGAGGCCGTATGGCCAGAGCAGGATTTGTCGGAAACGGCGATGTTTCACGTGGAACATGGCAGCGTCTCACAACCTTAGGTCTGTGAGACGACCTGCCTATCAATAAAAGCGAATACGAGAGTTATTCATGAGCGATACAGAACAGAACTATGATTCATCCAGCATCAAGGTGCTCAAGGGCCTGGATGCCGTTCGCAAACGGCCCGGTATGTATATCGGCGACACCGACGACGGCACAGGGCTGCACCACATGGTGTTCGAACTGGTGGATAACTCTATAGATGAGGCCCTCGCGGGTCACTGTAGCCGTATCGATATCGTTATTCACCCGGATGAGTCCGTTACTGTGGGTGATGACGGCCGCGGAATCCCTACGGAGATGCACGATGAGGGGGTTTCAGCCGCTGAAGTGATTATGACGGTTCTTCATGCGGGCGGTAAGTTTGACGATAATACCTACAAGGTTTCCGGCGGTTTGCACGGTGTGGGTGTATCCGTGGTCAACGCCCTGTCCTCTGAGCTGACGCTGACCATTCGTCGCGAAGGTAAGCTCTATGAGCAGGTGTATCGGCACGGCGTCCCTGACGCCCCACTGGCTGTAATTGGTGAAACCGAAACCTCTGGCACCTCCGTGCGCTTTCATCCCTCTGCTGAAACCTTTACCAATATCGAGTTTCACTTCGATCAACTGGCCAAGAGGCTGCGAGAGCTGGCATTCCTGAATTCAGGAGTGTGTATTGCGCTGAAAGATGAACGCTCCGGACAGGAAGAGCTGTACAACTACGAGGGCGGTTTGAATGCCTTTGTCGATTTTCTCAACCAGAACAAGACAGTCGTTAATAAACCCTTTTATTTTCAGTTAGATACCGAAGAAGGCATCGGTGTTGAGGTGGCCCTGCAGTGGAATGACTCATTCCAGGAAAACATCCTTTGCTATACCAACAATATCCCCCAACGCGATGGCGGCACGCACCTGGCAGGGTTTCGTGCGGCACTGACCCGTAACCTCAACAGCTATATTGAGCGCGAGGGCCTGGCCAAGAAAGCAGCGGTTTCCACCACGGGCGATGATGCCCGCGAGGGTCTCACCGCCATCATCTCGGTGAAAGTGCCTGATCCCAAATTCTCCAGCCAGACCAAGGACAAACTGGTCTCGTCCGAGGTAAAGACTGCGGTAGAGCAGGCTATGAACAAGCGCTTCAGTGACTATCTGCTGGAGAATCCGCAGGAAGCGAAATCGGTTGTAGGCAAAATGCTGGACGCGGCCAGGGCACGCGAGGCTGCGCGCAAGGCACGGGAGATGACCCGTCGCAAAGGCGCACTCGATATTGCCGGGCTCCCGGGCAAACTGGCGGACTGCCAGGAAAAGGACCCTGCCCTGTCTGAGCTATTCCTGGTAGAGGGTGATTCCGCGGGCGGTTCCGCGAAGCAGGGTCGCAACCGGAAGTTCCAGGCGATCTTGCCGCTGAAGGGTAAAATCCTGAACGTTGAGAAAGCCCGCTTCGACAAGATGCTGGGCTCTGCCGAGGTGGGTACCATCGTTACGGCCCTGGGCTGTGGCATCGGCAAGGAGGAGTTCGATCCGGACAAGCTCCGTTACCACAGCATCATCATCATGACCGACGCAGACGTGGATGGCTCACACATTCGCACATTGCTGCTGACGTTCTTTTTCCGCCAGATGCGCGAATTGATAGAGCGTGGTCATGTGTATATTGCCCAGCCTCCCCTGTACAAGATCGCCCGCGGCAAGCAGCACCAGTACCTGAAAGATGATGAGGCGCTGAACCAGTACCTGACCCAGTCCGCGCTGGAAAGTGCCTCGATCCATGTTAACCCCGATGCGCCGGCAATTTCCGGCGAAAGCCTGCAGGGCCTGGTGCAGCAGTACCGGCAGGTTGCTGCAACCATTGACCGGCTGTCGCGGTTGTACGCACCGGATGTACTTTGGGAAATGGTATATGGCGATTCCATCAAGGCGGAGGATCTGAAAGACGAAACCCGGGTGGATGCCTTTGCAGCTATGTTAAGTGAGCGCTTACAAACCTCGGCGGCCAGCACCAACGCCTACTCTGTTGTAGTACGGAAGGACCAGGAGAGGCAGTTGTATTACCCTGTGGTGAAGTTGATGGCCCATGGTGTCGAAAGCGAGACCGAATACCACCATGAATTCTTCTCCTCCGGTGAGTACCGCAGCCTGGTGGAACTGGGCAATACACTCAACAACCTGATAGAAGAAGAAGGTTATTTCCAGCGCGGCGAAAAGACACTGCATACCCAGCATTTCGCCGAGGGCCTGGATTGGCTGATGAATGAGGCGCGCAAGGGCTACAGTATCCAGCGCTACAAAGGCCTGGGTGAAATGAACCCGGACCAGCTGTGGGAAACCACCATGGACCCGGATGCGCGGCGTATGTTGCAGGTGACAATTGAAGACGCCATCGCCGCGGACCAGATCTTTACCACCCTGATGGGTGACCATGTGGAGCCGCGGCGGGACTTTATCGAGGAGAACGCCCTGTCGGTGGCAAACCTCGACGTGTAGCGATTGAAGTCGGAGTTATGCCTGGTAATTTTCAGCGATCGCCTGCCAGGCCAGCTTCAGTGCTTCGGCGGCCTGAGGGTCGCGACATGCACAGCAAATGTTGTATTGAATTCTAGCTGTCATGCTGATTCGAGCCAGTACTTCCGAAGCTAGTGCTTCCTCCAGTTGTTCTTGCGTGCCCGCTGTTATGATATCTGTGGTCGCGGCCAGAGAGATCAGTGTCTGGTAGTCATCGCACTCTATTTGTGGAACTTTCGGAAGTTCGGGTACCCCCGCCTCTTTTAAGGCGTCGTTAAATGCAGTTTGCCAGTACCGGTGTATATGGGGCAAAGCGAGCGATTTGTGCAGCAGCTCGGCCAATGAATAGGGACCACCACTGAGTACCGGGTTACCTGGCCGCGCTACGAATATTATCTCTCGCTTCTCCAGAACCATAACTTCGATATCATCAAAGGCTGTGGTGTGCGTGAGGTCGCCTATGAAAAGATCGATCTCCCCAGCTCGCAGCTGTTGAATCGGTTCGCGGTGAGCAGTAACTGCCACGGTTGCGGTAATATCAGGCCTGTCCTTCAAAAGGGCCCGAAGTACTGGCAGCAAAACGGTATGAGTAGCGAGAGGTCCACAGGAGATCTTCAGCTCCTCATTGATTTTTCCCCTGATTTGCTCAAGTTTGTGTTCAAAGTCAGCCGCAGCGAGATCCAGTTCTTTGCAAGCTGCCAGTAGTTTTTTTCCTCTACTCGTAAGAGTAGTTGCAACTCTACTGCGGTGGAATATTTGAAAGCCGCAGTCTTCCTCTGCGCGCTGCACGAGTCGTGTTAGTTTGACCGGCGGTACGCCTAACGTAGCGGCAGTGCTTTTGAAATTACCAATAGTGGCGAGTGAGATAAGTGCACTCAAAGTGTCTCTGGATAGCATTGGTCTCTTTTCGTTACAAAATACGAAATCAATATTACACTTACTGAAACCATGTTGTAGTTCATTGATACCATCAGCATACTCTGGCGAGAGCGGTAACCTTTCGGTTCAACGGGAACCGCCCTGCCAATACCCCAACGTTTAGAGGAAGTCGGAACATTTTTAATAGGTTTACTAGTTGGTCCACTCGCTGGTTCATTATGGCTGGTACTGTCCTGTTAGTTGCCGGGTGTGGTGACTCAGAGCCAATAGCGGGTGAACGCTACATAGAGTCAGATCGGATGGTCAGCCTGATGGAAAGGAACGTGGCCTCGTCTGCAAAAGTGTCCAAAGTGGTTGATATAGACCATTCCCGCCTTGGCCATCAAGCGGGTTCACCGATGCGCCCGGCCAGGGTGCTTATTTTCAGTGATCCGCAACTAGAGTCTGAGTTGATAAAACAGAGCCCACTGGTCGCTCTGGATCTACCTTTGAGAGTGCTGGCGTTTGAGGATAGTCGCGATAACTCCAGTAAAGTCATCTACAACACATTCGACTACCTTGAGTCGCGCTATCAACTTAATTCAGGCTCCGTAGCCAAGCTCAGGGGCAGGTACTCCGCGAATCTGGATTTTGTTATCAACGGTATTGCACCGACAGCCGTATCCACATTCCCCAGCGATACCATGAGCCCAGACGGAATTATTACGATCTCGAGCCCCTATAGCTTTGAAGAAACCGTAAAACGTATCAATGTAGCCATCGACGCACAGGGCGACACCATGCACTTTGGGACGGTGGATTTCCAGGCTAACGCCCGCGACCTGGGCATTGAGATAGCGCCTTCCTATTTAATAATGTTTGGCGGCCCAGGGCCTGGTGGAAAGGCGATGGCCGAGGCGCCGACGCTTGGCCTGGATGGTTTTTGCCAGAAGTTCCTGATCTGGGAGGATGCGTCTGGGCAGATCAAGCTTTCATTTAACGATTTGCTGGCCCTGGCCGAGCGGCAGGGTGTGAAAAAAACGATAGCCCTGCGAGTTATCAACTTTCGACTAAAGAAAACGTTTGGTGACGCGCTTGCGGGGAATTAGTGTCGGAAAGTGGACCAATAGAGGTAATGAGCATCAGTAAAGAAAGAGTATTCCTCCTGGTTGCAGCTGCCGGCCTGACACCGATTGCACTTGCATATGGCCTTGTACCAGCGACTACGGTGCCTATGCTGTACGGCGTCGAGATCGATTCAGTCAATATTACCCACATCTTCAGAGCGGTGATGGGGCTGTATATGGCGATGGTGATTTTCTGGATCCTGGGAGCCACTCGAGAGCCCCTCCGGTTTGCCGCTCTCTGCAGCGTGGTCGTGTTCATGGGCGGTTTGGCCATGGGGCGATTCCTAAGCCTGCTGGTTGATGGTATCCCGGCAGCCCCCCTTGTGATCTACCTCGTTTTGGAAGTGGGATTTGCATTGCTTGGTTACAAGCTAGCCAAGGGTCTGCCCACTGGCTAATGCTGCCAAAACTTAATTTTCTGTTACAAAACTCTCAGGAACTAAACATGAAGAAGAGCCTTACCTACACCGGCCTGGCATCAGCTTGCGTTGTGGCATTGCTTTCTGTTTCCACGCCGGCAACGCTTGCCGCCGCTGATGAGGCAGGCAAGCCCCCTAATATTGTGTTGCTGGTGGGCGATGATATGGGGCTCGGTGACATCGGCCCCTTTGGCTCAGAAATTCACACGCCCTCATTGAATATGATGGCCAGGCACGGTGTTCGGTTCTCAAACTTTCATGCGAGCCCGGTTTGTTCGATCACCCGCTCGCAACTACTCACCGGTAATAACAATATCGAAATTGGCCTGGCCAGCTTTGATTACGCGGTCTACCCCGAAGCCAAAGGTAAGCCGGGTTACGAAGGGTACCTGACCGAAAAAGCGGTAACCATTCAGGAGCTGTTGCGGGATGCCGGCTACGATACCTACCAGACCGGCAAGTGGCACCTGGGTGGGCAGCATGGCGGTCGCGGCCCACATGAAATGGGCTTCACCCATAGTTATGGCATTCTGGCTGGCGGCTCTAACCATTGGAACAGCGGCGACATGCTCCCCAATATGGCTCACCCGGATTCGCAGAAAGCCGCCAAAGCGGGCCAGATTCCACCCATGATTGACATGCCCTACTTTGAAGACGGAAAACCCGTTGAGCGGCCCCTGGGTATTTACTCTGACGACCTCTATACCGGCAAGATGCTTGGTTTCATGGAACAGTCTCGCCGCGCCGGCAAGCCGTTCTTCGCTTATTTGGCATTTACCACCGCGCATTTGCCCATTCAGGCACCGGGCGGCCTGGCGGAGCGATACTACGAGCAATACCTGGAGCTGGGCTGGGATGGACTAAAAGCCCAGCGAATGCAGCAGCTAATTGACGCCGGTATTCTGCCCAAGGACAGCAAATTGCCGGCCAAAAACCCCATCACCCGGCCCTGGGACAGCCTCAGTGATGACGACAAAAAACTCCAGGCCAGGATTTTTGCGACTTATGCCGCGATGATCGAATCGCAGGACAGGCATATTGGCCGGGTCATGGACTGGCTGCGTGAAACGGGTGAATTGGACAATACATTAATCGTTTATATGACGGATAACGGCCCTGAGGGCACTGATGCCTTTGGCGAGCTGGGTAACCCCGCCCTCAGTGGCTGGATGGAAAAGCACTTCAGCCAGGATATCGCCGATGTGGGCCACGGCAACTCCAATTGGCAGATTGGCATAGAGTGGGCTAACGCAACGACTGGATCGCTTCAGTGGTGGAAGTGGTTTATCGACGAGGGCGGCATTCGCGTCCCGTTGATTGTGGTCCCGCCCAGGTCCCACGGAGAAAAATTCAACCGGCAGGGTGAAGTGTCCAATACTTTTGTGTCGGTGAAAGACCTACCTATGACCATACTTCAGTATGCAGGAGTTGAGCATCCAATGACCCGGTACAAGGGTCGGGACATCATTCCGCCAACCGGCAAAAGCATGGTCGATTACTTAGACGGCGAGGCTGAGACAGTCTATGGCCCTAAAGACTGGACTGCCTTTGAGCTATTTGGCAATGCCTATGTCGTTCGCGGCGATTACAAAGCGATAAAAGTGCGTACCGGTATGTGGGGCGATGGAAAATGGCACCTGTACCATCTGCGAAACGACCCTTCTGAAAGTAATCCACTCGAAGCTGACATGCCTGGAGAGCTGGCTGAGCTTGTCGAAATTTATGAAGCCTATGCGCAGAAATGGCAAATTCAGGACGTCAGGGAAGACTGGAACCCGCAGAAGGAACTGGGTCACTAAATTCTCTGTTGTTTAATCTATCACCGCCGAGGCCATGGGGCGCATGGCGGTGATAGGTGGCGGAAGCTGTGATCAGAGGTCCTGGTCGGGTACTGGTATTGTAAGTATCCCCGATCAGGCCCACGACTAGATGGTGAAACGGCCGATTCCCGGGGAGTCAGCAGTCGTTTGTAACTCCCTGAGTTAAATAGGTTTTGTCAGATAGCATGAGAATGGGCGGATTGGTGCAAATATCGCGAGAAAATCGCCGCTTTTTCCTCTCACCCCAATTTGATAAAGCTGTAGCAAGATCAATGTCTTAGCGATTTCTAAATTTTCATTTATGATGAGAACCAACAGTGGTATTGGTTCTCACGCTATTTGAAAATCATCTCACGATAAATGACGCAGTTGCCGGGGGCTTTGTGTCCCCGGGTTTTGTTGATCACGCTCGGGGGCGATGGCAGGCCTTTCCCATTCCGGGGGGGCCCAAAGGTGCTTCAGGCGAAGGCTTAGTGGCCCTGGCCTGGATGCGTCCTTGAACATGCGGGCGTATTCCCGAAATGTCAGTTTAATCGGGTTATACCCAGGCGTTGAGTTAATCAGGCTTACGACGCCATATTCAACCTGTTCATCGGGGGACTCCACGGCATAAGTCCCGAACAAGTGGTCCCAGATCATGAGAACGCCCCCCATATTGCGATCCACATAGCCAGGGTTCCTGCCGTGATGTACGCGGTGATTGGAAGGCGTGTTGAACATCCATTCGATCGGCTTTGGAAATCGCCCAAACCATTGGGTGTGCGGAAAGATCTGGAATACCAGGTTTGCAGCTAACATCAGCAATACGGATTCAGGCGTGAACCCCAGTAGTACCGCTGGGATGAAGAAGACGTAAACACCGACCACGGCGTAAAGAACACTCTGGCGGAAAGCGACCGTATAGTTGAAATGCTCCGATGCATGGTGCACTTCATGTACTCCCCACAAGAAGCGCACCCGGTGTGCGGCCAGGTGGAAGAGATAGAAACAAAAGTCCACTAACAGGAACAGGATCATCAAACTGGCCGCTGTCAGTTCGAGTGAAAGCAACCGGAATTGATATAGCCACTCATAGGCTGGCAAGACCAGCGCTACAACCATGACCCCTTCAGCGATCAGAACGTACATAGCCCCCATGGCGATACTGGCCGCTGAATCTCGAACTTCGAAAATGTCAGTTTCCCGGAAATGAAACCATTCGACGGTTGCCAGCAGCAGAATGATGGGTAGTGCCGAGAGTGTCAGTAATTGGCTGGCTGGCAGGGCGGCGACCAAATTCTGAATAGTGAGCATTGCCTCGCCAAAACGCTCCGAAATCATGGCCGGCTCCCGATGGTCGTGCGGTGTAACAGACGGTCGTAGCCTTCATATCCCCCGGTTGCCCGGTGAAGCACGCTGCGGTTGTCCCACATGACCAGCATGTTGCTCGACCACTTATGGCGGTACTGGAAGTGTTCGCTGGTTTGCCATTGGTGAAGCTCCAGCAGGAGGTCTGAGGCCGCATCCTGCTCCATACCCTCTATACCGACGATATAGCCGAGACAGCCGAACAGGCTCTCCCTGCCACTTTCCGGGTGTACCTTTATCAGTGGGTGTAAAAGGGAGTCCCTGGCAGCTTCGGAGGCTTTTACCCGCATACTGCGACCCGACCCCTCATCCGCTTTACCGTACAAACCCTCGGGAGCATAACCCCCCGCGGCCGAATGGATGGCATAGCGACCCTCAATCCTGGCCCTCAAGGTCGAGGGCATTTCATCAAGCGCCATGTGCTGGTTGGCAAACAGCGTGTCTCCGCCGGATTCGGGAATTGTAATCCCGTAAAGGCAGGTGCCAGCAGGTGGAGTGCTTTGAAAGCTCCAATCGGTGTGCCATGCCTCCGCAAATATAGAGGATGTCTCGTCTGCCTTGCGTTGAATGGCGATGATATGCTTTCGGCCAGGTATTGGTTGTACGAAAGGATCCTCACCGAAATCGCCAAAATAAGCCGTGAAGCGCTCCAGGTCATCATCGCTGAGAGACTGATTGGGAAAGGCGAGAACACCGTGCTCAACCCACGCTTGGCGAATATCGGTAACAAGGGAATCCGCAAGCTGCTTGCTTAAATCCACACCGGTTACGGTTGCGCCAAAGGCCTGGCCGCTGAGTCTTATCGTCATACCCATAATATTGATCCCTTCCTTTTACGTTCACTTCAAATGATAGGTAGACCACACAGCTGTTGATTGACATACTACGCCATTGTTTATACATATTACGACAGTAGGCTCTGGGCACATGGTGATTCGAATATCAGGTAGTTTCAGCCAGATTCTTCGCCTGTGGATGGTGCGTAGGGGGATTGTCTGCGAAAGCCTGGAGACAAGGCTGGCGCTGGCCTCGCAACAAGAGACTGTGAGTGTTGAGGACTGGCGCGATTTACTGAAACAGGCAGAAGAACTTTGTCCCGGCGAGCCTGTGGGGCTGCAGATTGGCTCCGAAGTTCAAGTCACACATGCCGGTGTTCTAGGTTACCTGCTGCTCAATAGTGATAACCTTGCAGACGCACTGGAGACATACCTGCTCTGTGAGCGACACTTTTATGGTGTCAATTTCGCGGAGCTATCGCGAGATGATGCGGGTTGGACGCTCGCCTGGCCTGACCAGCTCGGCAATGATAACGCTGCGTTTGTGCAAGTCGGCTTGACGGCGCTGGTTACTTTTTTTCGTCAGCGCTTCCCCGGGGGTTGTGACCTTTTGTCTGTCTCTCTGACCGGTGATGAGCCAGGCGACATCGCTACTTTTCAACGATTTTTCGGCTGCCCAATCACGTTTAACTCAACGTATCCAGGGTTAACTTTTGATGCCGATACGATTCACCGGTCCAGCCTGGGGGGGCTGCCAGAAAACTTCCGTACGATGCGCCAGCAACAGCAGATCGCGTTTTCCAGTGTGGCGGGTGCCGACGATCCTTTCCTGAAGTGCCTGCAATCGGTGTTGTTGAAGTCGATTCCAGAGGGTGGCGCAACCCTGCCGAAAGTTGCTAAGGGAATGAATCTGTCCACCCGAACCTTACAACGCAGGCTGGTGGAATATAATCTGTCTTACCAGGCACTAGTTGATGCTGTTCGAGAACAACTCGCCCGTCGCTATTTATCGCGGACTTCACTGATGCTGTCTGAAATTCCTTTTTTACTCGGTTACTCCGATCAAAGCGCATTCAATCGGGCGTTCAGGAATTGGACAGGTATGACACCAGGCCGATTCAGGCAACAGGAGAGAGCGGTTCTATGAAAGCGGCTGCTGGCGAAGGTTAGCGTTGAGGGCATGGTCTGAACTAAACCCTTGCTGGAAGCTTGCTTTACCAAATACCCTGAGACCTTCCGGGTTGGAGCAAATACCGTGAGAAAAAAGCTTTCTTCGTTTCTCGCTCATACTTGGTGAAGGGCCATGAAAATAATTACCAAGGTAGTTTACTGTATTGATTGATGATGAATTCCACCAGTGCTGCGACGAGTCACCCTGACTGTTCACCGGTCTCTCGCTGCGTAACCAGGCTAATTTCCAATTTGACGCGTAAGGTCTGCAATATGAGTCAATACAGGCCTCTTCGCTTTTTGTTGGCAGTCGGCTTTGCTTTGGTCGTGGCGGGTTGCGGTAACCCGGAACCGATATCACCCGGGCGTTACCTCGAGACCGACCAGCTGGTGAGCCGGATCGATGAAAATCTGGCAGCCTCTGCCACGCTGTCAAAAATCGTCGACATTGACCACTCCCGCCTGGCTCAGGAAGCAGGTTCCTTCATGCCGCCGGCCAGAGTGCTTATCTTCTCCGATGCGCAACTCGAGGCTGATCTGATTCAGCAAAACCCTCTGGTGGCTTTAGACCTACCGCTGAGGGTGCTCGCCTTTGAAGCCGTTTCGGATGGCGCCAGCAAAATTATCTACAACAGCTTCGATTACTTGCTGTCCCGCTATCATCTCGATCCCGGTTCCTCGAGGGCGCTGAAAGCCAGATACATCGAGAATGTGGATGCTGCTATCAACGGCATTGAGCCAGAGGCTATTGCCGCATTCTCCAACGATGCAATGGACCCTGATGGAATCATTACCATCACCAGCCCCTATGGCTACGAAGAAACGATCGAACGGGTAACTGCCGCAATTAACGCGCAGAGCGATACTGTGCATTTCGGCACGGTAGATTTCCGGGCCAATGCACGTGAGCTGGGCATTGATATTGCCCCCGCCTATATGATCCTGTTCGGCGCCCCCGGGCCCGGAGGCAAGGCGATGGCAGAGGCTCCGACACTTGGCCTCGATGGATTCTGTCAGAAGTTTCTGATCTGGGAGGGCGCCTCGGGACAAATAAAGCTTTCCTTCAACGACTTACTGGCGCTTGCCGACCGGCAAGGTACAAAGAAAGCGTTGGCCCTGCGCGTCATCAATTATCGACTTACCAAGACGTTTAGTGACGCTCTTGCAATTGAGTAAAACCTGCCGGCAGCTTAACAAGGTCGCACGTATGGCGGGATCGCTTCGAGCCGGCCACGCGTCAATCTTGGGAGAAGACGGCCGCTCTGCCCTCTGCGCTCTCAACCACATTGATAGCGAACACTCACTCACCCGCTACCGGTTGCCGCGGCAGTACTAATGTTATCGTTGCCGATACTGCTATCAGCGTGGCGGATATCCACAAACACGCAGCCAGGCCTGAGACCTGGAACACCCAGCCGGATAAGACGGTGCCGAATAGTCGACCCATCGCGTTAGCCATGTAATAGAAACCCACGTCCAGTGATACGCCCTCCTCGCTGGCGTAGCTGACGATGAGATAGCTGTGCAGGGCGGAATTGATGGCGAACAGTACGCCGAAAAGTAGCAGGCCGGCTAGCAGGCTGAGCGGAACGCCAAAGTTGAAGGACAGGGCCAGGGCTATAGCCGCGGTGGCCAGTGCCAGCGCCGACGCCCACCAGAAGGCAGTGTGGCCATCGGGCACCCTGCCGCTAGGCCCGCTGGTAAACCTCGGCGCCAGGGATTGCACGAAACCGTAGCCGATGATCCAACAGGCCAGAAATGCGCCAACTGCCCAGTGGTCCCAGCCCATGGTTGCGGATAGATACACGGGTAAAGCCACCACAAACCAGACATCCCTGGCTGCAAACAGGAACAGGCGCGCAGCGGACAAGCGGTTGACCGCTTCGCTTTTTGAGAACAGCTGGCTGAATTTGGGTTTTGCGGAAGACCTGCCGATGTCTTTTTTCAGCACCGACATGCTGAAAAGCCATACCATTGCCAGCACCGCCGCCATGGCAAACACGGCACCGCGAAACCCCCAGGACGCCAGCATCAATCCGCCGAGAAAGAACCCCACCCCTTTCAAGGCATTTTTCGATCCCGTCAGCAGGGCCACCCAGCGGTACAGAGATCCCTGCGCATCCCGGGGCACCAATAACTTGATAAAGCTCTTGGCACTCATCTTGTTCAGGTCCTTGGCGATGCCCGACAAGGCCTGGGCGCCCATAACCCAGGTTACCGTGAGGTAGGGCCCGGGAACCAACAGCATGGCGAGTGCGATCACCTGCAGCGCGAGGCCTGTGTTCATGGTCGCATTCAGGCCTATACGCGCACCCAGCCAGCCGCCCACGAGATTGGTGACCACACCGAACACCTCGTAGAACAGGAACAGCATTGCCACTTGCAGTGGGCTGTACCCCAGTTGGTGGAAGTGCAGCACCACCAGCATGCGCAGCGCGCCATCGGTCAGGGTGAAGGCCCAGTAATTTCCCGTCACCAGCAGGTACTGGCGCACATCGGGTGACAGGGAGGAGAACCGCTTCATGGCCAGGCCTTATCCGCGACCGCTAACCAGCCGCAACAGTTCAACAGTCCGGTTCACGTATCCCCATTCATTGTCGTACCAGAGGTACAGCTTCACCTGGGTCTCATTGACCACCATGGTGGAAAGCGCGTCCACCACGCTGGACCTGGGATCGGTGCGATAGTCGATGGAGACCAGGGGCCTCTCCTCGTAGCCGAGGATGCCGGCGAGTTCTCCCTCGGCGGCACGCTGCAGCAGGCCGTTGACCTCCTCGACACTGGTGCTGCGCTGTACCTCAAAGACGCAGTCAGTTAACGACGCGTTCGCCAGTGGTACACGCACGGCGTGCCCGTTCAGCTTGCCCTTCAGCTCAGGAAAAATATGGGTTATTGCCGTTGCCGAGCCGGTGGTGGTGGGAATCAGGCTCATACCGCAGGCCCTGGCGCGACGCAGGTCCTTATGCGGCGCATCAAGTATGGTCTGGGTATTGGTGATGTCGTGGATGGTCGTCATTGAACCGTGTTTGATGCCCAGCCCCTCGTGGATGACCTTCACCACCGGTGCCAGGCAATTGGTCGTACAGGACGCCGCGCTGACAATGGCATGCCGCGCCGGGTCGAACAGGTGCTGGTTCACGCCCATCACCACATCAACCACGCCCTCTTCCTTGATTGGCGCCGTGACCACCACGCGTTGAACGCCCTGCTGCAGATAATCCTGTAGCGCGGCCTGAGTCTTGAACTTGCCGGACGCCTCGATAACCACGTCACAGCCAGACCAGTCTGTATCCGCAATTGCATGATTGCTGCTACAGACGATGCGCTGCCCATTGATCAACATGGTGTCACCTTCACTCGCCGCCTCGCTTGACCACTTACCGTGAACGGAGTCGAAGTTGAGCAGGTGCGCCATGGTCGCGGCGCCACCGGCGGGGTCATTCACCCTGGTAAACTGGAAATCGCTATCGCCCCATGCAGCGCGCAGCGTGAGTCGTCCCATGCGGCCGAAACCGTTGATTCCTACCTTTACCGGCATGCTAATTCTCCTGGAGGTTTTGCTGCGTCGTGTTAAACCAGCCCCTGCTGTTGTTGGCGATGGCAACCAGCGACAGCATCACGGGCACTTCCACCAGAACCCCCACCACCGTCGCCAGGGCTGCCCCCGAGTGCAGCCCGAACAGGGAAATGGCGACGGCGACCGCCAGTTCAAAGAAATTCGAGGTGCCGATAAGACAGGCCGGGGCGGCGATATTGTGAGGCAGTTTCAGGACCCTGGCGGCGCTGTAGGCAATAAAGAAAATGCCATAGGTTTGCAGCAACAGGGGGATCGCGATCAACAGTATGGTCTGGGGTTGCGTGATAATGTTCTCTGCCTGGAAACCAAACAGCAGTACCACTGTTGCCAGCAGGCCGACGACCGACCAGGGTTTCAGCCTGCGGACAAACGCCTCCGTAGTGTGTCCGTCGCCCCGCTGTTCCAGGAAACGGCGGGTGGCAACACCGGCGACCAGTGGCAGCACCACATACAATACAACCGATAGCAGCAGGGTCTCCCACGGTACCTGGATATCACTCACGCCAAGCAGAAACGCGGCTATAGGCGCAAAAGCGAACACCATGATGATGTCGTTTACCGAGACCTGCACCAGCGTGTAGTTTGGATCCCCCTCCGTCAGCTGGCTCCAGACAAAGACCATGGCAGTACATGGCGCCACGCCGAGCAGTATCATCCCGGCGATGTATTCAGAGGCCGACTGTGGGTCAACCCAGGGCGCGAATACCACTCGGAAAAACAACCAGCCCAGCGCCGCCATGGTAAACGGCTTGATCAGCCAGTTGATGACCAGGGTTAGCACCAGGCCTTTGGGCCGCTTGCCGACATCCCTGACAGCGCTGAAATCAATCTGCACCATCATCGGGTAGATCATCACCCAGATAAAAACGGCGACGACGAGATTCACATGGGCATATTCCAGCCGTGCCACGATTGCAAAGGCCTCGGGTACGGCATTACCGAGCAGTACCCCCGCGAGTATGCACAGGCCTACCCAGATACTGAGGTAGCGTTCGAATAATCCCATGACTTGCTCCCGGGTTTTGTAATCAACAGCGCGCCCCGTGGGGCCTAACAGCAGGCTTCCCGTCGCGCCGGGCGACTGCCCATCCGCTCCAGCGCGGCGAGATTGTCTCCAATTATTGTCTTGTTACTGGCCAGGGTTTCGGCGATCACCGCAGCGGCCCAGGGCTCGAGCTCAGGGTTGATGCGGTAGAACACCCACTGCCCCTGTCGCCTGTCGACAAGCAGGCCGCAATTGCGCAGCTGCGCCAGGTGACGGGATATCTTGGGCTGTATTTCGTCCAGCGCCCCGGTTAATTCACAGACGCAGAGTTCCTGTTCATGCTCGATCAACATCAGGCAGCGCAAGCGGGTTGCGTCGGCCAGACACTTGTAGAACTGGACGGGGTTCAAGAGGCCACCACCTGCCAGTGAGGCTGAGCGGATACACACATGCGGATTATCTCCCTGGTCGCGAGGTGTCGAGCAAAAATATATGGAATAGAGCATATATCAGATTCCGTATATATCAAGTGGCGGCCTGGCTCCCGGTGCGTGTTGATCGCGGCACGCTGCTGCCAGGCTGCGGCGGGTCCCTGTGCTCCTCCAGTGCTGCGTATTTGTTATAGTAGCGCGCGGCGTCGGTGAAGGCGGATGCGTACGCCTGGCTTCGGCGAACGTGCACTCCACATCGCTGGAACAGCAGGCCATGGGATGCCGGCGTGCGCCTGCTGCTGAAACCTGCAATCAACCGGGCCCGCCAGCCCGCACCAGAGGATGAGTCATTGGCATACGAGCTGACGGGAAAGATCAAACTACTCCAGGAACCCAAAACCTTTGACAGCGGTTTCACCAAACGTGAAATGGTGGTCATTGTCGAAGATGGCAAATATCCCCAGGAAATCAATCTGGAGTTCGTTCAGGACAAGGTCGCGTTACTGGACAATCTGCAGCCCGGGCAGGAAGTGACGGTATCGTTTGATATCCGCGGTCGCGAATACAACGGCCGCTATTTTAACAACCTGCAGGGCTGGAAGGTGGTCGTCGCTGGCGAACAGGCGGGCGCTGGTCCCGGACCTGCGCTTGCTGACGTGCCGGACGACGATATTCCTTTCTGAGTAACTTTCCGCTGAAGATCGCTGGCGGCTTGCACCCGGCGAGCCCTTCCCCCTTGCCGATGGCGGGCACTTTTCCAGTGCCGGTGGCAGCAACTCGTCGCACTGGCGGGTGCATTCGTCGCCGCTGCCCCGCTATTGGCCGAATCACGGTTTCGCCCCTTACCGTTTTTTCCTAACTTAACTCCCAACACCGGCGCAGCGGGTGCTGAGCTGGCTGACAACACGGCAAGAAGCCGACAACATATGTGTAGGGAGAAATAGTATGAAAAACATCATGATCAAGTCTGTCCTGACCGCTTCGGTACTGACCATGGCAGCGGCTGCGCCCCTGCATGCCAGCGCCGATGGCCTTACTGAAACCATCGTTCGAAGCAAGGCACTGCCGTCCGCGGCTGTGACCTTCCACCGCTCAGAGCTGGCTACGGTAGATGGTCGCAGGGCCGTCGTAAAACGCGTGGAAAGAGCGGCCGAACAGGTTTGTGGTGATCTGGACTACCGCAAGCTGGGCAGCCTGCGTCGTGCTGCGGACAACCGGGAGTGCTATGACCGCGCTGTTGCACAGGCCATGGGCCAGATCGAGTCTGCGCAGGTGGCCAGTATCGACTGATGTACTTGCCGACCACTACAACCCCTGGTGGTGGTCAACTCGGGGCACTGCTTGCGGAGGCAGTGCCCCTTTACCTGGTTCACCATTTGAAGCTTTGAAGGGTATTGCAAGCATTTCGAAACCTGTCCAGCTCATGGATAGGCTTTACCGCTACTCGCAATCGGGTGATAGCGTGTGACTACTCACCGACAGGCTAGGATGCGCTATCCTCGTTGTTGATCACTTCCAGTTTTACCTTGTCGGCAGCGGCCTCTTCCTCTGCTGGCGCCGACTGTGCAAGCTCGATCGCTTCCAGCCGCTCCAGCTCGATATCGGCGTGTATCGGTTCCAGCTCGCCCAGGTTCTTGCTGGCCTTGCTGGACAGTTGTCGAAAGCGCTCCACCTTGCCATGCAGCCCCTGCTGTCCGGCCAGGCCCTTTACCGTCTGGTTGTAGTGATTGTTCGCTGACTTCAGTGTATTGCCCAGCTTTTGCAGTCGCTCTGCAACCAGGCAGACCTGGTTGTAGATCTCGCCCGCCCGGGTACTGATTTCCCTGGCCTCACGGTTACTCTGGTCGATCATCCACAGGTTGGCAACGGTGCGCAGGATGGGCATCAACGTGGTGTGCGACACCATCACCACCTGCCTCTGGTAGCCGTAGTTGAACAGGTCGCGATTGTATTTCATGGCCTCGATGTAGGCGGGCTCGACCGGCATGAACATGAGCACGAAGTCGGGGCTGTCCAGCCCGGAGAGGTTGCTGTAGTCCTTGGAGGACAGGTCATCAATGTGGTGACGCACCGCCAGTGCATGGGCCTTGAGGGCGTCGGCGCGCTGTTCTTCTGTCTCGGCGGAAATCGCGCGCTCGTAGTCGACCAGGGATACCTTGCTGTCTATCACCAGGCACTTGTTGTCGGGTAGCTTGATGATAAAGTCAGGCAGGCGGCGTTTGCCCTCCGCATCGGTGTAGCTGGACTGGGCGTCGTAGTGATCTCCCGGTAACAGACCTGCGAGCTCCAGCGTGCGCTCCAGTTGTGCTTCACCCCAGTTGCCGGTGGTTTTCTTGTCGCCCTTCAGGGCCGTGGTGAGGTTGGTGGCCTGCGTGTTCATCTCCAGGCCAACTTCCAGCACCTTCTTGATTTCCGCTTCCAGTGCACTGTGACCCTTGACCGACTCGGTATGCACCTCGTTGATACGACTCTGGAAGCCGCTGATCTGCTCGCGGAAGGGCTTGAGCAGGGCCTCCAGCGAGTCTTTGCTGGTTGCGGTAAAGTGTTTGCCCTTGTCTTCAAAAATACGGTTGGCGAGCAGTTCGAATTCCTGCTTCAGGTTGTCCCTGGCTTCTTTCAGCAGTTTGAGCTGGTCCAGGTGTTGCTCCTCTCGCTCCTCCTGCTGCGTGTGCAGGCGCACGTGTTCACTGCGCAGGTCCTGGTAGCGCCGGTTCTGCTGTTCCGCCTCATCCTGCAGGCGCTGCAGTTGTTCCCCTTTTTCCTGCAGGCGGTATCGCAGTTGCTCCCGTTCCACTTCCAGGGCGGTCACTTCGCGGTTGGTCGTGGCCAGTTCGAGTTGCAGGCTTTCATTGTCTTGCTGGAATTGCTGGCGTAATTTCTCGCTGACGCCCTGCCCGCGCAAGATGCCAGCCAGCAGGCCGAAGACGAACCCGCCAAGCGCGATGGCGCCGAAAATAAGAAGTTGCTGGATTTGTGCGTCTGTCATGCCCTGCCCCGTATGGTGTTGTTGCCAGTTTAAAGCAAACCGGGGCTACATAGCGGCATAAAAGTGAGCTGCATTCGCTCACCTGTCGTGTTTTCGCAGGGATCAGTCGTTGAGAATAGCGCGGGTGAACTCGGCCAGGTCATTGTAGACAGGCACTGATTGCGGGTCCCGCAGTGCCGCATTTCCCGCCTGCAGCTGTTGCAGGGTTGCTTCGCCTTTGCCGGTGAGCACGAGAACCGGCTGGCAATCGCGCGCCCTCGCCGCCTGCAGGTCTTTCAGGCTGTCGCCGACGAAGTAGCAGCCACTGACTGACTCCCCGGTTTCAGCGGCGATGGCATCGAGCAGGCCGGTGCCGGGTTTGCGGCAGGCACAGCCCTCGTCCGGCAGGTGCGGGCAGTAGAAAATACCGGTCACGGTACCGCCCTGCTCTTCTACCAACTGGCACAGGTGCTGGTGGATGGCTTCCAGGTCGTCAAGCGTGAAGTAGCCCCGGCTCAGCCCCGACTGGTTGGTGGCGATGACCACTCTAAAGCCGGCACGGCTCAGCCGGGCGATCGACTCCACACTCCCTTTGACAGGCTGCCAGTCAGCCAGGCTGCGAATATAGTTTTCCGAGTCGTGGTTGATAACACCGTCCCGGTCCAGGATCAGCAGCGGCATGGCTACTTGCTGACTACCAGCTGGGAGATGTCCGCCACTGCAAGGAACTGGTCGCGCAACTGTTTGAGCAGGTTGAGCCGGTTATTGCGCAGCGCCTGGTCTTCGGCGTTAACCATCACATCATCAAAAAACTGGTCTACCGGCGCGCGCAAAGCGGCGAGGCTGGCCAGTGCCTCGCGGTATTCGGCCTGCTGCAGGTGGCCGTCGGCGACGGCAGACAGTGACTGAAGCTGCACCGCCAGGTCCTTCTCTGCTGCTTCAGCCAGTAAGTCAGTACTCACATTGCCAAAGGGGTGCGAGGGGTCGAGCTTACCCAGGATATTGGAGACGCGTTTGTTGGCAGCCGCGAGAGCGGTGGCCTCCGGCAACTGGCTGAAGGCGTGCACGGCCAGGACCCTGCGCTGTATATCCAGGGGCCTGCTCAGCTTTTGGGCGGCCACGGCGCGGAATACTTCCACCGCGATGCCGTCTTCCTCGAACCATGCGCGGAAGCGTTCGATCATGTAATCCAGAACCTGCGCAACCGTGCCATCGGCCAGCACGCCGTCAGGGTATTGGCCGGCGGCGAGTTCAAGACAATCACGCAGATCAAGGTCCAGGCCTTTCTCCACGATGATGCGCAATACCGCCAGTGATGCCCGGCGCAGGGCGAAGGGGTCCTTGGAACCGGTCGGCGGTTGCCCAATACCAAATATGCCCACCAGCGTGTCGAGTCGATCTGCCAGGCCGAGGGCACAGGCCACGCCGCTCTGGGGCAGGCGGTCACCGGCGAACTTCGGCCAGTATTGCTGTGCGATAGCGGCGGCAACGTCCTCAGCCTCGCCATCGTGCAGTGCGTAGTAGGAGCCGGCGATGCCCTGCATGTCGGAAAACTCCAACACCATTTCCGTGACCAGGTCAGTCTTGGCCAGCAGTGCGGCGCGTTCCGCCTGCTCCACCGGGGCGCCGATTTTCAGGGCCAGCGCCCCCGCCAGCCGCTGTACGCGCCGGGTCTTGTCGGCGACAGTGCCCAGCTTCTGCTGGAACACCACGCTTTCGAGCTTCTGCACGCGCGCCGAAAGCGGTGTTTTCTTGTCGGTCTCGAAGAAAAATGCGGCATCGGCCAGGCGTGGACGGATAACCCGCTCATTGCCGGCAATGACCTGCACCGGGTCCTCGCTCTCGATATTGCAAAGGGTAATGAAGTTAGGCTTGAGATTGCCTTCCTCATCGACCAGATGGAAGTACTTCTGGTGTTCCTTCATGGACGATACCAGCGCCTCGGCTGGTACTTCCAGGAAACGTTCTTCGAAGGAGCCGGTAAGCGCCACCGGCCACTCAACCAGCCCGGTTACCTCGTCGAGCAGGTCCGGATCGATTACCGCCCGGGCGTTAAGTGCGCTGGCTTCGACCTCGACCTGGTCGCGAATCATCTGCTGGCGCTGTTCAAAGCTGGCAACCACTTTGGCGTCGGCCAGCGCCTGCTCATAGTCTTCCGGTTTTTCCAGCACGATGTCGCCGCTGGAGTGGAAGCGGTGACCCCGCGTTGTGTTGCCAGTGGGCAGGCCCAGTACCAGGCCATGATCGGCTTTTTCTCCCAGCATCGCCACGACCCAGTGTACCGGTCGCACAAACTCCACCCGGCTGGCGCCCCAGCGCATGCGCTTGGGTATTGGCAGTGCAGCGATGGCTTCGTGGATGATGTCATTCAGGCAATCGCTGGTGGCTACACCGGCTTCGGTTTTGCGCAGGCCCAGTCGCGCACCCTTGGGTGTATCGATAACCTCGAGCGCGTCCGCCTCCACGCCCTGCTTCCTGGCAAAGCCGGCAGCGGCCGGCGTCCAGTTACCGTCCTGGTCGCGGGCGCGATCCACGGGCGGGCCCAGCACCTCTATGTCCTTGTCTGCGCCGCGCACCTGCACGGCAGCGATCTGCACCGCCAGCCTGCGCGGCGAGGCAAACCAGCGCACTTCACCGTGGCCGAGCTCGCGGCCGGCCAGACCGGTAACAATGCCGTCGCGAAAGGCCAGGCCCAGGGACTTCAGCGCTTTTGGGGGCAGCTCTTCAGTGCCCAGTTCAATCAGCAGGGTTTCTGTAGTCATCTGTTACTTGGCCTCCGCCTGTATACGCTCCAGGACTTCTTCGCGGAGTGATTCGTCTGCGAGTGGGAAGCCCAGGGCCGCGCGCGCATCGAAATATGCCTTGGCCACGGCGCGCGCCAGTGTGCGTACCCGCAGGATGAAGCGCTGGCGCTCGGTGACCGAGATCGCGTGGCGCGCATCCAGCAGGTTGAAGGTATGGGAAGCCTTCATCACCATCTCATAGGCGGGTAGCGGCAGGTTTTTCTCTACCAGCCGCAGAGCCTCTTTCTCGCAGTGATCGAAGAAGCTGAACAGTTGCTCCACGTCCGCTTCCTCGAAGTTGTAGCGCGACATCTCTACCTCGTTCTGGTGGAAGACATCGCCATAGGTCACGGTGCCCGATGGCCCGTCAGCCCATACCAGGTCGTAGATGCTGTCTGCGCCCTGCAGGTACATGGCGATACGTTCGATGCCGTAGGTGATTTCGCCGGTGACCGGGTAGCATTCGAGGCCGCCCGCCTGCTGGAAATAGGTGAACTGGGTGACCTCCATGCCGTTGAGCCACACCTCCCAGCCCAGTCCCCATGCGCCCAGTGTGGGTGACTCCCAGTTGTCTTCGACAAAGCGCACATCGTGTATGGCGGTATCAACACCCAGCGCCTGCAATGACTGCAGGTAGAGCTCCTGGAAGTCCGCCGGTGAGGGCTTCATGACAACCTGGAACTGGTAGTAGTGTTGCAGCCGGTTGGGGTTTTCGCCGTAGCGACCGTCTGTCGGGCGGCGGCTGGGTTGCACATAGGCGGCATTCCAGCTTTCAGGCCCGACCGCGCGCAGGAAAGTGGCCGGGTGGAATGTCCCCGCGCCCACTTCCATATCCAGGGGTTGCAGGACGACGCAGCCCTGGTCTGCCCAGAATTGCTGGAGCCTCAGGATAAGCTCCTGAAATGTAAGTAGTTTGTTCTGTGTATCAGCCACGTTGTGTCCGTGCGGTCGCTGCGAAGGGCGGCTATTATACAGGCTCTTTTGGCGGCATAATACGCGCTTGGCCTGATTGTGAATTTCACCCATGGATAGCTTCAAGGCAGCGCTTATCAAGCTGCTACTGCATAGCTGCGCCCTGCTCCCCCTGTCCTGGGCGCGGGCGCTCGGCCGCGGTGCGGTGCGCCTGTACTGGCCCTTCGGCGGGCGCAGCCGCAAGGTTACCGAGCGCAATATACAACTCGCCTTCGCCCATCTCGAGCCCGCACAGCAGCAGGCCCTGGCCCGCCGCAGCCTCGGTGCCACCGGGGAACTGGCTGCTGAAATGGGCCATGTGTGGCTGCGTCCGTGGGACTATGTACAGGGTCTGGTAAAGTCGGTGGAGGGTGCGGAGCTGATCACCGCGGCACAGGCCGAGGGTCGAGGTGTTATTGTGCTGGCGCCGCACATCGGCAACTGGGAGATTGTCGGCCTGCACCTGGGCATCCTGGGCAATACAGTCTCGCTCTACGAGCCACCGAAGCTCCAGGCCCTGGGGCCCCTGATTGAGCGCGCCCGGCAGCGCAGTGGTGCGACCCTGGTACCCACAGACAGTCGCGGCCTGGTGCGCCTGTTGAGGAGCGTAAAGGGTGGCGACATCTCGGGCATTCTGCCGGACCAGGCGCCGGGTGACGTAAACTCGGGCGAGAATGTGCCGTTTATGGACGTGCCCTGCTTTACGCCTACGCTCGCCAGTAACATGATTCGACGCACCGGGGCGCTGGCAGTTTTTGGCATGGCCGAGCGCGTCAGTGCGGGCTTCGCAGTGCGCTATTTTCCTGCCGAAGACGCGATCTATGACGAGGATGTGCTGGTTTCACTGGCGGCCATGAATCGCGGCGTTGAGCAGTGTGTTGCGCATTGCCCGGAACAGTACCAATGGGAGTACAAGCGTTTTCGCGTGCGCCCGAAGCAGGGGCCCGGTGTCTACGACGATCTGTGATCGCGCGCCTGTTAACACAACCCTGAATCTCTGCGGCTGGCATCAGTGCGGCTGGCCCCAGTAAGGAGCTGTCACTTGTTCTACGGAAAACTCATCGGCGGTGTTATTGGCCTGCTGGTTCTCGGGCCGATCGGGCTGATCCTGGGTGTGATTGTCGGCCACCTGTTTGATAACGGCTTGATGCAGACCCTGAAGTTTGCGTCACCCCAGAATATCGCTCGCATCAAGCAGAGCTTTTTCGAAACCACGTTCCTCCTCTCCGGGTTCCTGGCCAAGGCGGATGGGCGGATTTCGGAACAGGAAATTGCCCACACTGAAGCCGTGTTCACGCAAATGGGGCTCAACGCTGAACAACGCAAGCGGGCGATCGAGTTTTTCCAACGCGGCGCGGCGGCGGATTTCCAGCCGGAACCTGCGGCAGCGGCCTTTATTGAAATAACCAGGGGCCAGCGCCAGCTGTGCCAGACACTGCTGTTCTTCCTGATCTCCCTGGCCCTTGCGGACCACCGGATAGACGATGCGGAGCAGGCCGCCCTGCAGCGCATTGCCACCCTGCTGGGGTTCAGCGCCGCCGAGCTGGCCCAGTTCCTGCGCATGGCACAGGCGCAGGATCATTTCCATGGCTCGGCCGGTTACGCCGCCCAGCCGGGTACCAGCCTGGAAGACGCCTACGAGGCGCTGGGGGTTTCGGCGGACGTGGACGACAAGGGCCTGAAACGCGCCTATCGCAAGTTGATGAGTGAGCACCACCCGGACAAGCTGATCGCCCAGGGCGTGCCCGAGGATATGGTCAAACTGGCCACGGAGCGCTCGCAGGAGATCCAGGCGGCTTATGAAATGATCAAGAAGTCGCGTGGTGGTTAGGTTGCGCCACGCTGGTTTCAGGATCAGCTAACCGGCCCTCCACCGGGCCATGCGTTCCGGCACGGCCACAAGCTCCGCCGCTTCTTGGGCCGCCGCGTAACTCGGGCAGCGGTTGCTGGGCGCAACCGCTAAGCGCCCTCAGACATCCACGGCGGAAAGCCCCCGGCGAATCGGCTGCGCAAACAGCGGTGGCCTGATTGTTCCGGAACGCATGGCCCGGCGAAGGGCCTGCATACGTTAGCGATATCTATGGTGAGGCACAGCCTGGCGGCAATGGGCTCTCATCGTAATGGAGTTCCACGGGCCGCGCTGGCAGAACCCCCTAGATCCGCCAGAACATCGGCGTGAATAACACCAGCAGGGTGAATACCTCGAGGCGTCCCAGCAGCATGGTGAAACAGAGAATACCCTTTGCGGTATCGCTTATAGAGGCGTAGTTAGCGGCCACTTCGCCCAGGCCGGGGCCGAGGTTGTTGATGGATGCCGCCACCGCAGAGAACGCTGTGGTGAAGTCCAGCCCGGTGGCCATCAACAGCAGCATGATGACGATAAAACAGGTGGTGTATACGGCAAAGAAACTCCACACCGCGCTCACCACTGACGCCTCCACGCGGCGCCTTCCGACCTTTAGCGGGATCACGGCATTGGGGTGCACCAGTTGTTTCAGCTCGCGCACGCCCTGCTTGTAGATCAGCATCAGGCGCATGGCTTTCATGCCGCCGCCGGTCGACCCCACGCAGCCTCCCATGAAGGAAAACATCAGCAGCATCACCGGGAGAAAGGAGGGCCAGTGGGCGAAATCCTGGGTCGCGAACCCTGTGGTGGTGGTGATGGAAACCGCCTGGAAAATACCGTGTACCACGCCGTCCGACGGCTGTAGCGTGCCGCTGAGGATGAGGTAGGTACAGGTGATGGCAATACAGATCAGTAATACGCCCGAGAAAAACCGTGTCTCGGAGTCCTTGCGATAGGGTGCGATGTTGCGCCGACGCCAGAAAATGAAATGCAGGCCGAAGTTGATCGCCGAGATATACATGAACAGGCTGCAAATCATCAAAATGGTGTTGCTGTCAAAGTAACCCATGCTGGCGTCGTGGGTGGAGAAACCGCCAATGGCTACTGTCGACAGGGCGTGGGCAATGGCGTCGAAAGGGGTCATGCCTGCGGCCCAGTAGGCCAGCGCGCACACCGCCGTGAGCGTGATGTATACCGTGGCAAGCGCCTTGGCGGTCTCGGTAATGCGCGGGGTCAGCTTGCTGTCCTTGGATGGGCCCGGTGTTTCGGCCTTGTAGAGCTGCATGCCGCCGATGCCCAGCATGGGCAGCACCGCCACAGCGACCACGATGATGCCGATGCCGCCCATCCACTGCAGCAGCTGCCGGTAGATCAGGATTGACGCCGGCAGCGAATCCAGCCCCACGATTACCGTGGCTCCGGTGGTGGTCAGGCCGGATATAGACTCAAAAATCGCTTCCGTTGTGGTCAGCTGCAGGCTCTCGGTGAGTATGAAAGGCAGTGACCCGAACAAACCGAGGACGGTCCAGAACAGGGAGGTAATGAGAAATCCGTCGCGAATACGCAGCTCGTGCCGGGCGTGCATCACCGGTACCCAGATGGCGAGCCCGGAGAAGAAGGTAATGCCCAGGGCTGACAGGAAGCCATCTGCCGTGTTGTCTTCGGCGATCAGCGCCGTCACCAGCGGTATCAGCATGGTGCTCGAAAACAGCATCAGCAGGATGCCAAGTATGCGCAGTGAGACCGAGATATGCATCGATCAGAAGAACCCGAAGCCCACGGCGAAGAGTTTTTCCACCGCGTTGATCTTGCGCTGGTCCACCAGGAACAGGATAACGTGGTCGTCGGTCTCCACCACGACGTGGCTGTGGGCGATGAGCACCTCTTCCCCGCGCACGATGGCACCAATGGTCACGCCGTCCGGCAGGGTGATTTCATCCAATCGTCGCCCCACCACTTTGGAGGAATGGGGGTCGCCGTGGGCGGTGACCTCGATAGCCTCCGCCGCGCCCCGGCGCAGTGAGTGCACATTGCTGATGTCGCCTTTGCGCACATGTGTCAGCAGGCTGCCGATGGTGATCTGCTGTGGGGAGATCGCGATATCGATTTCATCACCAACCAGTTCGGCGTAGGCCGGATTGGTAATCAGCGTGATCACTTTCTTGGCGCCCATGCGCTTGGCCAGCATCGACATCATGATGTTGGATTCATCGTTATTGGTCAGGGCACAGAACACGTCGTTGGCTTCGATGTTCTCCTGCGCCAGCAGCTGTGGTTCAGAGGCGCTGCCATTCAGGACAATGGTGTGGCGCAGCCGTTCCGACAGGATGCGGCAGCGCTTGTAGGATTGCTCGATCACCTTGACCTGGTACTTGCTTTCTATCGATTGCGCCAGCGTGGCGCCGATGTTGCCGCCGCCGGCGATCATGACCCGCTTGTAGGGCTTGTCGACGCGGCGCAGTTCGGACATCACCGCGCGTATATTCTCCCTGGCGGCAATGAAGAACACCTCGTCGTCTACTTCGACCACGGTGTCGCCTTCGGGGATGATCGGGCGATCCTGGCGGAAGATAGCCGCGACCCGGGTGTCCACCTTGGGCATATGCGTGCGGATTTCCTGCAGTTCATGCCCCACGATGGGACCGCCGTGGTAGGCCCGCACCGCGACCAGCTGTACCCGCCCCTCCGCGAAGTCCAGGACCTGCAGTGCACCGGGGTTGGCGATCAACTGCTCAATATTCTTGGTGACCAGTTGCTCCGGGCCGATGATTACATCCACCGGGACATGATCGCGGTTGAACAGCTGCTCCTGGTGGGCAAGGTAGTTGGGCGAGCGCACGCGCGAAATCTTCGTGGGTGTGTTGAACAGGGTGTGGGCAACCTGGCAGGCCATCATGTTGATCTCATCGGAGTTGGTTACCGCGATGAGCATGTCGGCGTCTTCGGCGCCGGCCTTGAACAGGGTGTTGGGGTGGGAGGCGCCACCGGCCACAGTGCCGATATCCAGCCGGTCCTGGAGGGCCCGCAGTTTGCTGCCGTCGGTGTCGACGACAATAATATCGTTCTGCTCATTGGCCAGGTGCTCGGCCAGTGTGCCACCGACCTGGCCGGCTCCCAGAATTATGATCTTCATTGCTTGCGGGCTCAGCTAACTATCGGGAAACAATAAAGAAAAGCCCTGCACATTGTAAGGGCCGCCGCAGGGAATAGTGCACAAAGCACGGTCCCGGTCAGCGTTTCTGCAGGCGGGCAAAAAACAGTCCGTCGGGGCCGCCCTCGCGGGGCAGCAGCTGTCTGCCGCAGCGGACTTTCTCGCCCCAGGGCGCATCGGTATCCAGCAGCAGGGCGTCATCGCGCTGGCCGAGGAAGGTCGCGATGGCTTCGCTGTTTTCCAGTTCGAGTATGGAACAGGTCACGTACAGCAGCAGGCCGCCGGGTTTCAGCAGCGGCCAGAGACCGTGCAGGATGTCCACCTGCTGCGCGCCCATGGCCGCAATATCCTGTTTCCGCCGCAGCAGCTTGATATCGGGATGGCGCCGGATCACACCACTGGCACTGCATGGCGCGTCAACCAGCACATGGTCAAAGCCCGCGTGGGGCAGGTCTGCGATCGGGCTTGCGGCGTCCATGGTCAGCAGTTCAGCCTGCAGCGACAGTCGCTGCAGGTTTTCCTGCACGCGCTGCAAACGCGTGGCATCCACGTCCGCAGCGACCACTTCGCCGACTTCAGGATAGCGCTCCAGTAAATGGCAGGTCTTGCCCCCCGGGGCGGCACAGGCGTCGAGTACGCGGTCCCCCGGGCGCACCGGCAGCAGGGAAGCCGCCAGCTGCGCGGCTTCGTCCTGCACGCTGGCCAGGCCTTCGCCGAAACCCGGGATGTCTGCCACATCCATCGGCCTGTGCAGGTACACCGCCTCGGCAGACAGCGCCCCGGCCTGGGCCTCAATACCCTTCTCCGCCAGTAATTGCAGGTAGGCCTCGCGCTGGATTTGCCTGCTGTTTACACGCAGTGTCAGCGGCGGCTGGCTGTTGTTCGCGGCAATGATCTGCTGCTGGTGTGCTGGCCATTGCGTGCCGATAGCGCGATACAGCCACGCCGGGTGGGCTGCACGGGCGGCCTCGTCAAGCCCGGCAACCAGCTCGTCCCGTTCGCGCAGGAAGCGGCGCAACACCGCGTTACACAAACCCTTGCTCCAGGGTTTTTTCAGCGCACGGGTGGCGGCTACTGTCGCCGAGACGGCAGCGTGATCCGGTATGCGTGTGTCTTCCAGCTGGTACAGGCCGCACAACAACAGGCCCTGTACATCCCGGTCCTTGTCGCGCAGTGGCTTGTCCAGCAACTGGCGCAGTATGGCCTGCAACCGGGGTGCCTGGCGCAGGGTTCCGTAGCACAGCTGTTGCAGCAGGCCGCGATCACGCGCTGCCACCGTGTCCAGCGCGGCTGGCAGTACCTGGTTCAGTGACTTGCCTGCCATGACTTCGGCCAGCAGGCGGGCGGCGGCGGCGCGGGTATCCAGCGCCATTATTCAGCGCTTACCGGGGAGGCGAAGCGGGTGCCGGGGGTGAGCATGTCGGCATTGCCGTTGAGGACTTCGGCGACCTCCATTGGTCTCGACCCCGGCAGTTGCAGCTGCTCGATGAGTAGCTGGCCTTCGCCACAGCTAACCAGAATGCCGTCGCGCCCGGCTTGCAGAATGGTGCCGGGTGGTTCGGGTAGCGGCGCGGTGCCGGCGGGCCGGGCGCGCCAGATCTTGACGCGTTTGTCCTGCAGGTGGGTGAAACAGATCGGGAAAGGGTTGAAGGCGCGGATACAGCGGTCCAGTTCCACTGCGGGTCGGCTCCAGTCTACGGCGGCCTCTGATTTGAGTATCTTGTCGGCATAGGTGGCCGCGTCGTCATCCTGCTGTACTGCCCGCGCCTGCCAGCCGGGCAGGTCCGCGAGTACCTCGCACAGCAGCGGTGCGCCCAGCTCGGCCAGGGTATCATGCAGGCTGGCGCTGGTTGTTTGCGGTGCGATTTCGCAGCGCGCGCTGGCCAGCATGTCTCCGGTATCCAGGCCCTCATCCATCTGCATGATGGTAATGCCGGATTCGCTGTCACCCGCTTCAATCGCTCGTTGTATCGGCGCAGCCCCGCGCCAGCGCGGCAGCAGGGAGGCGTGGACATTGATACACCCGAGGCGGGGCGCCTGCAGCACGGCCGCGGGCAGGATCAGGCCATAGGCCACGACCACCAGTGCATCGGCCTGCAGTGCGGCCAGCTCTTTCTGGGCTTCGGTATCGCGCAGGGAGGCGGGTTGCAATACCGGGATGCCGGCCGCTTCCGCCATGACCTTTACCGGGCTGGCCTGCAGTTTCTTGCCCCGGCCAGCGGGCCTGTCGGGCTGCGTGTAGACGCCGACTAGTTGGTGCTCACTATCAATGAGAGCGCTGAGATGTGTGGCGGCAAAGTGGGGTGTGCCGGCGAAGATGAGTTTTAGTGGCATCGCGAATCAGGCTCTGCGGCGCTGGTCTTTCTCCAGCTTCTTGCGAATACGATTGCGCTTCAGGGGGGACAGGTAATCGACGAACAGTTTCCCGTCGAGATGATCGATCTCGTGTTGCAGGCAGATCGCCAGCAGGCCGTCCAGTTCCTCGGTGCGGCTCTCCCCTGCCCGGTCCAGTGAGGTCACGCGGATACGCTGGGGGCGCTCAACTGTCTCATAGAAGCCCGGCACGGAAAGGCAGCCCTCGTCGTATTGCCCCAGTTCCGGATCCAGCACTTCCACTTCCGGATTGATGAACACGCGCGGCTCGTCGTGCTGTTCAGAGATGTCGATCACCAGAATGCGTTCGTGCACATTGACCTGTGTGGCTGCGAGGCCGATACCGGGTGCTGCGTACATGGTTTCAAACATGTCATCGATGAGCGCGCGGTGCGCGTCTGTCACCGTGGCCACGGGTTTGGCCACGGTGCGCAACCGGGGGTCGGGGAATTCCAGTATGTCCAGTACAGCCATGTCGTACGGTGCTCTTTTAAGAAGTTTCAGGGGCCGCCACCAGGTGCGGGAAAAGTAACTTTTTGGCTTGCCAGCGGCAGATCGCGGCAGCACACTGTAGGCTATTATACTGTCTGGGAATAAGGGGTGCCCAGTGGTGGCTTGCAGGCTTGCCGCCCGGGTGATTGTCCCAGACAGGCATCGCCAGCGGGTTAAAGCCGGCCCACTGGGGTGTTTGTGTCGGTATCGGGTAGATAGCCGGCAGCGCATAAAAATGGCCAGGCAGGGACGGAAAAATGAAAATAAGGTCACTTTCTATCGGGTTGCTTTGGGCTTCGCTGGTGTTCAGCGCATGCCTCCAGGCAGCGGTGGCACTCAAGGAAGACGTACCCGAGACATATATCGTCCAGAAGGGCGACACCCTCTGGGGCATCTCCGGGATGTACTTGCAGGAGCCCTGGCTGTGGCCTGAACTGTGGGACGTGAACCCCCAGATAGACAACCCGCACCTGATTTATCCCGGTGATGAACTGTACCTGGTCTGGGTGGACGGCCAGCCACGCCTGCGCTTGCGTCGTGGCCGTGACGTCAAGCTTGATCCCAGCATGCGCGTGACACCCCTTGACCTGGCGATACCGCTTATCCCGCTGGACCAGATCGGGGCATTCCTGTTGCGCCACCGCATCCTGGCTGCGGATGACATTAACAACTCTGCCTATATTGTCTCCGGAGACAAAGGCCACCTGATCAGCGCCCCGGGCGACATTGTCTATGGCCGCGGACCCTTCCCCGATGGTGAGCGCACCTACGGCATTTACCGCGCCGGTGACACCTACCGCGACCCGATCACCGAAGAGCTGCTGGGTTACCAGGCCCAGGATATCGGCAACGCCAAGCTGCTCAGCTCCAACAAGGCCAAGGTAACCGAGCTGGAGATCAACCGTGTCACCGAGGAAGTACGGGTCACGGATCGCCTGCTGCCAATGGATGAGCGCGTGATCGATGCCACCTTCCATCCACGTGCCCCGGAAGTCGAGATTGAAGATGGCTTTATGATTGCTGTCGACGGCGGTGTCACCCAGATCGGTACCACCGACATCGTGGTGCTCAACAAGGGCCTGCGTGATGGTGTGGAAGTAGGCCATGTGCTGGCTATCTACCAGTCAGGTGAGCTGGTGTTCGACCAGGTGGCCCAGGAAAACGTGTTGTTGCCTGATGTCCGCGCCGGCCTGGCGATGGTATTTGAGTCCTTCGAGAAGGCGAGTTACGCGCTGGTTTTGAAGTCAAATAGGCCGTTAAAGGTGCTCGACAAGGTCAAGAACCCCTGATTCACTAATACGGTATCGCAGGAAGCGATACCGTGCGGGTGCGCGGCAGCCCTGCTGTCGCCCCGGACGGCAACCCACGGACACCACGTCAAGGATGATGTATGAGTGTTGCCGATATACAGGCTGCCCTGGAGGCAGTCGGCGCTGATGTTATTCCCCTTGCGGACCCCCGCTATCCGCCGCTCCTGAAAACCATAAATGATCCCCCGCAACGGCTATACGTGCGCGGCGACCCCTCGCTGCTGCAAAGGCCGCAGCTGGCTATGGTGGGCGCGCGGCGCGCCACCGCGGTCGGCCTGAAGCTGGCGCGGGAGATTGCCAGTGCCCTCGCCCGCGCCGGACTGGGAGTTTGCAGCGGCCTGGCACTGGGAATTGACGGCGCCGCCCACCAGGGGGCGCTGGCGGTGGGCGGGCCGACCATTGCGGTGCTGGGTACCGGCATTGACCAGCTCTATCCACGGCGGCACCGGTCACTGGGGGAAGACGTTGCCGCGCGGGGCTGCCTGGTCAGCGAATTTCCGCCGGGTATGCCCGCCCTGCCAGCCAACTTTCCGCAGCGCAATCGCATCATCAGTGGGCTTTCCCTAGGCGTGCTGGTGGTGGAGGCCGCGCTGCCAAGCGGTTCCCTGATTACTGCCAATACGGGCGCGCAACAGGGCCGGGAGGTATTTGCCCTGCCCTGGTCGGTCGCCCACAAGGGGGGCGCGGGGTGCCTGCAGCTGATTCGTGACGGCGCCAAGATGGTGCTCAGTGTGGAAGACATCCTGGAAGAACTGCAGTCCCTGTACGATCTGCAATTGTCATTGTCGCTGGAGTCGGCCGGGGACGAGGAACCCGCTGCGGACCAGCCGCAGATACTGGACTATGTCGGGTACGAGGCTGTTAGTGTGGACCAGTTGGTCGCCGCCAGCGGCGTGGCGGCGGGAGAGCTGCTGGCGCAGTTATCCGCGCTGGAAATGCGCGGCCTGGTAGCCCGTTGTCCCGGCGGCTATGCCCGCACCCGCTAGCGCAACCCAGCTTGCCAAGCCCGGGGGCTTTGTATACATTCGCGCTGACCCGGCAGCAGCCAGCATCGCCACCTGAGGAGAACTTGCCCTGGCCTACCAACCATCCAGTTTGCGTTTGCGCGCGGCCGCCAGCGCCCTGCAGGCAGGGGGTGTGGTTGCCTGTCCCACGGAAGCGGTGTGGGGTTTGTCCTGCGATCCCGAGAACGATGAGGCTGTTGCACGCGTGCTGCAGCTCAAGGGGCGTCCGGTGGAGAAAGGCCTGATCCTGGTTGCTGCCAGCGTGAGCCAGTTGGGGTTCCTGATTTCCGAATTGCCCGCTGACCAGCGGCAGTTGCTTGACGATTCCTGGCCGGGCCCCAACACCTGGCTGGTGCCGCACCGGAACCGTGTCCAGCCGTGGATTCATGGCGCCTTCGATACCGTTGCGGTGAGGGTGAGCAGCCACCCTGTGGTACGTTCGCTTTGCCGGGCTTTCGGCGGGCCCCTGGTCTCCACTTCGGCGAACCCGGCCGGTGCGCAACCCGCTCGCTGCGGGTTTCAGGTGCTGCGTTATTTCGGCGGTGAACTCGATGGCCTGCTGCCCGGAGCCGTGGGCGCCGCCGGCCGCCCGAGCCAGATTCGGGACCTGAAGACGGGGCGCGTCATTCGCGCCTGAGCGCCTATTGTTAGCCTGCGCGAGTGCGTATAATGCTGCCGCTCCGAGAATGAAACAGGCAGCGGCATGCAGATCGACCAGGTCAAATCCTACCTTCTACAACTCCAGGACTCTATTTGTACAGCGCTCGCCGCCGAAGACGGTGGCGCAGACTTCATTGTCGACGAATGGCAGCGTGAAGAGGGCGGCGGTGGCCGCAGCCGCGTGCTGAGCGACGGCGCCGTGTTCGAAAAAGCGGGGGTGAATTTTTCTCACGTGATGGGCGCCAACCTGCCCCCCTCTGCCAGCGCGTCGCGCCCGGAACTGGCCGGGCGCAGTTACCAGGCCATGGGTGTGTCGCTGGTCATTCACCCGCGCAACCCTTACGTGCCGACCTCGCACGCCAATGTGCGACTGTTCGTGGCAGAGAAAGAAGGTGCAGCGCCCATCTGGTGGTTCGGTGGTGGCTACGACCTCACGCCCTACTACGGCAACCGCGAGGATTGCGTGCACTGGCACCGTGTGGCCAGGGACGCCTGTGCCCCATTTGGTGAGGAGGTCTATCCCCGGTTCAAGGCCTGGTGTGACGACTATTTCCACCTTAAGCACCGGCAGGAACCGCGCGGCATTGGCGGCCTGTTTTTTGACGACCTCAACGAATGGGATTTTGACACCTCATTCGCATTCATGCGGGCGGTGGGCGATTCCTATATCGATGCCTATCGCCCTATCGTCGCCCGGCGTAAAGACACCGCCTACGGTGACCGCGAGCGCCAGTTCCAGCTTTACCGCCGCGGTCGCTATGTTGAATTCAACCTGGTGTTTGACCGCGGTACCCTGTTCGGACTGCAGTCGGGCGGGCGCACCGAAGCCATCCTGATGTCCCTGCCACCGCTGGTGCGCTGGGATTACGACTACCAACCGGATTCGGGCACGGCGGAAGCCGAGTTGACGGAGTACTACCTGCAAGACCGTGACTGGTTGGCCGAGGCCTGAGTGTGACCAGCCAGGACAAGTACGCTGTATTTGGAAACCCCATCAAGCACAGCAAATCACCGGCGATTCATGCCGCGTTTGCCAGCCAGTGTGGGCAGTCGATGCAATACCGCGCAGTGCGCGTGGAAACCGGCGATTTTGAACGTGCGGCGAGTAATTTTTTCGCCGGCGGCGGCAAGGGCCTCAATATCACCATGCCCTTTAAGGAAGATGCGTTCCGTTTTGCCGGGCGGCTCAGCGAGCGCGCCCAGCGCGCGGGAGCGGTGAATACCCTCACCCTGGCGGACGACGGCGTTATCGAAGGTGACACCACTGATGGTGTCGGGCTGGTCAGGGACATGGTGGCCAACCTCGGCTGGATGGTGCAGGGGCGACAGGTGCTGATTATCGGCGCTGGCGGCGCGGTGCGAGGGGTGCTGGAACCATTGTTGCGTGAGCGCCCCGGCTTGTTGGTGATTGTTAATCGCACGGCGGCGCGCGCGGAGCAACTGGCGACGGTTTTTTCAGACCTGGGTCCGGTGGAGGGCGGTGGCTACGGGATTATCGGCGCGCGCCAGTTTGACCTGGTGATTAACGCCAGCGGTGCCGGACTCGCCGGGGAACTGCCCGACCTGCCCAGCTCTGTGCTGACCGAGCGCAGTTGTTGCTACGACATGGTGTACGGCCCTGAACCCACCCCTTTTATGCGCTGGGCTGCCCACCACGCTGCCTGGGCTGTGTCGGATGGGCTCGGCATGCTGGTAGAACAGGCCGCGCAATCGTTTTATATCTGGCGTGGGCAACGGCCGGAAACGCAGTCGGTTATTGCCCGGATTCGCCAGTCGATGGAGTCGGCCTGATAACGCCCCGCTACGCCTGGTAGCTGCGCCAGGGTCAGCTGTCACGCTCCAGTTCCGCTATATGCTGGTCTTTGAGTTTTACGTAGTTGCCGGCTACGTAGGTGAAATAATCCATCTCTTTCTGGCTCAGCTCACGTCGCTCCCGCACGGGACTGCCCGCGTATAAGTAGCCGCTGCGAAGGCGCTTGCCGGGCGTCACCAGGGCACCCGCGGCGATAACAACATCACTTTCTACCACGGCACCGTCCATTACAATTGCGCCCATACCCACCAGCACCCGGTCCCCTACCGTACAGCCATGCAGCATTGCACCGTGCCCGATGGTGACATCAGCGCCAATGTGCAGGGGGTAGCCTTCCGGGTTGTAGGGTCCGGCGTGGGTAATATGCAGTACGCTGTTGTCCTGCACGCTGGTGCGCGCTCCTACCGTGATGCAGTGCATGTCGCCGCGTACGGCAACCTGTGGCCAGATGGAAACATCGTCAGCCAGGGTGACATCGCCCAGCACCACCGCACTGGGGTCGATCAGCACGCGCTCACCTAGCCGTGGTGTGCTGGCGCCGAAGGAGCGCAGGCTGCCTTTTGTGTAGTGCTTCACGTATTTCTCTCCATGCCAGATCAGGCTGCTACAATAGCCATCCTGTTCACCAGTGACCAGCTCGGATGACCATGAAAAGCCCCCCCGCAAACCGCCGCCGGTTTATCGCCGGTGCTGTCTGTCCCCGTTGTGGTGAGATGGACAAGATTATCGTCGACATGGATACCCAGACCAGAGAATGTGTCGCCTGTGACTTCAGTGAGGCGCGCCCGCAAGACGGGGGCGTGCAGGAGTTGCCGACGCGCGTCAGCCGTGCCGCAGCGCGCCGTGTAGAAACCCCGGCAGAAACGGTAACCTTGATCGACCCCCGTAAAAAGGAAGACTAGGAGGCGAGGCGCAACCGGATGGCCGTGTTGGCGTCGGTCAGCGAGTGGCTCGAGACCAGCGCCGTTGCACTGGACTCCACCCCGGGCAGCGCCTTCACTCGCGACCAGACATATTCTTTTTCCAGGTGCTGCGCCGCCGTAAATTGCACCAGGTGCTCCAGGCGGGTGGCAAAGTCATCGCCCAGCAGGTAGTGCACGATCAGGTTGGCTTCCGTCATATCCAGCGGCAGTAGCGGCCGTTGCAGATGGCGTATATGGTGATCGTTTACTTCCTCCAGCAGGCGATGGGCGAGAAATGATTCATCCAGCAGCGCTTCCAGGCCCCCGTCATCTGGCAACTCGTCCGGCGGACGCAGGAAATAGTCCTCTGCCATGTGCAGGAAAGGCGCGGCATAGTCGAAAAATCCCAGACGCTTGCTGACCGCGGTCACCAGGTTCAGGCTTCCGGGTACGCTTTCGGTGTAGTTGACGACAAACGTCATCAGGGCGTCGACAGGGTCGGGCTCTGGCAGTAACAGTTTTTCCCGTAAGGCTGGCAGGCGCTGGGTGAGTAGCTGGCGAAAGGCGCCCGTTGCGCGCTCGTGTTCGAGTGCGGCGTCGATGACTGTCCTGATGCCCGCTATGGTCATGTTGTCGCCCGGCTTGGCTGGTGGGCCCTGGGGGTTAGAATTCAGGCTAGTACAAACAGGCGAATTAGCTAGGCCTGGCGCAAGGAGTATTCACTCGCCCCGGGCCGATAGCCACTGCTGACTCCGGCTGAGGCGCACGAAACAGTAGCCCAGGGTGACGCCGCGGGCGAGGTTGAAGGCGGTAAATGCCAACCACAGTCCATGGTTGCCGAGGCCCTGGGTGGCGTACCACAGGGGCAGGTAAACCAGCACTACGCTGCACAGCATGGTAGTCATCATGTGGCGGGTTTCCGAAGCGCCGATAAAAACGCCGTCCAGGAGGTAACTGGGGCCGGCCGCCAGTGGCAGTATGATCAGCCACGGGAAGAATCGCAGCATAAGTTCCTTAACAGAATCCAGGCTAGTGAGCAGGTTTGCCAGCGGCCCCTGTAGCAACAGCAGGGCCGCGCTCATCAGCGCTGCGGCGAGCAGTGTCCACAGCGCGCAGCGCCTCACGGCGAAGTAAAATCCGCCCAGGTCACGGGCTCCCAGTTTTTGTCCGCACAGGCCCTCCGCGGCGAAGGCAAAGCCATCCATGCCATAGGCGGCCATCATCAGCAGCTGGATCATGAGGGTATTGGCGGCCAGGGTTTCGCTGCCGAAATTCTCGCTCTGGGCGGTAAAAAAGGCCAGGCTGAACAACAGGCTCAAAGTGCGCACGAATAGATGGCGGTTGCTTTGCAGCAGTTGTTTGTAAGCACTTACATTGTTTAAGTCGCTTACAAGAAGGGCAGTATCAATCACGGGAAGCTGTCGCCAAACGGCAAAGAGCGCGATGGCGCAGCCCAGGTACTCGGCGATGACCGTGGCCAGGGCCGCGCCGTCGCTATTCAGCCCCAGCCCCATGACCAGCCAGAAATCCAGCAGGATGTTGGCGCCATTGGTGGTGATTACGATCAGCATCGGCCAACGCGTGTTCTGCCTGCCGATAAACCACCCGATGACGGTGTAGGTAACCAGTACGGCAGGTGCGCTGAAAATGCGGATATTGGCGTAGGACGCTGCCAGTCCCTGCAACGAGGCATCTGGCGACATCAGTGCCAGTCCCGCCTGCAACAGGGGCCGGTGGAGCAGCAGCACCAGTGCGGCAATAGCCAGCGCCAGGGCTCCCGACCGCGCGAGTACCAATACAGAACCATACCCGTCGCCGGCGCCCTCCGCGCGGGCCACCAGGCCGGTGGTACCCATGCGCAGAAAGCTGAATCCCCAGTAGAGGAAGGAGAGCAGCGCCGCGCCGATGGCTACCGCGCCCAGATAAACACTGTTATCGAGGTGGCCCAGTATGGCTGAGTCAACCAGCCCCAATAAAGGTATGGAGATATTGGCCAGAATGGCCGGCCAGGCTATGCCCCAGATTTTGTGGTCCAGTTGTTTATTGGCTTCCATATATTGATCATCTGGGCAGGGAGATGCCGGAGAGGCCGCGCCACAACAGGCGTGAGCGCATTCCAGTGGGCACTAAATACTTGGGAATTGTCAATGACTGCGGTTATACTTTCGGCGTTTTGTCGGGTGCGTCGGATTGTCGCACTCCCAGGCAAATACAGTCAGCCGGTAATCCATACCCTGTCTGCACGCGCGCCCTCCCCGACCCGGGGTAATCAGGGCGTTTCCTGCTGGATTAAGAGTCCAAAGCAGGGAGCGGGCCAGAGGATAAAAAAACCGGCTGTGGGGAATCTAATCACAAAGTAATGGAGACACGGGAAATGTGTTTTGAAGCGAAGCGGCTGTTCAGGCTCGCGCTCGGTCCTGTGCTGATGCTGGTAAGTGCGGTTGCCCTGGCGGCCGGCGGCGAGGTCAATCAGGTCAACATGTCACCTGGCGTGACAGAGGTCAGCCAGGAAATCTACAGCCTGCACATGATCATCCTCGGCATCTGCACCATCATCGGTATCGGCGTATTCGGGGTGATGTTTTACTCAATTTACGCCCACCGCAAGTCCAGGGGCCATGAGCCCGCGACCTTCCACGAGAGCACCAAGGTGGAGATTGCCTGGACTATTATCCCCTTCTTCATTCTGATCGGCATGGCTTTTCCAGCCACGTCGACCCTGCTGGACATCTACGACAACGACGACGCCGAGATGGACGTGTTGATCACCGGCTACCAGTGGAAGTGGAAATACGAGTACCTGAACGAGCAGGGCGAGAACGTCAGCTTCTTCAGTAACCTGCGCACCAGCCAGAGCGAAATTTACAATACCGAGCAGAAAGGCGAACACTACCTGCTGGAAGTGGATGAGCCCCTGGTTTTGCCCGCTGATACCAAGGTGCGCTTCCTGGTAACCGCGAACGATGTTATCCACTCCTGGTGGGTGCCCGAACTGGCGGTCAAGAAAGATGCCATTCCCGGTTTCATCAATGAAGCCTGGACGCGCACTACCGTGGAAGGTGTCTACCGTGGCCAGTGTGCCGAACTGTGTGGCAAGGATCACGGCTTCATGCCCATCGTGGTGAACGTGGTGAGCAAGGACGAGTACAACGAGTGGCTGGGTACCAAGCAGTCCGAGGCGGCGCAGATCAAAGAGCTGATGGCGCAGACCTTCACACTCGATGAGCTGATGGAGCGCGGCAAGGCGGTCTACGACCGTAATTGCCTTGCCTGCCACGGCGCCGGCGGTGAAGGCGGTGTGGGTACCGCGATTGCCGGCAGTGCTATTGCCACCGGCGAACTGGGCGGTCACCTCGATATCGGTGTGAACGGCGTACCCGGCACAGCCATGCAGGCATTCGGCGGACAGTTGAACGACGTTGATATGGCGGCGGTAATCACTTACCAACGCAATGCTTTCGGCAACAATATGGGCGATATGGTACAGCCCATTGACGTATTCAACTTCAAGAAAGGCTAATCGGAGGAGTTAACGATGGGAGATCATCATCACGGCCCTGCGAAGGGTATCAGCCGGTGGCTTTTCACCACCAACCATAAAGACATCGGAACCATGTACCTGTGGTTCTCGTTTGCCATGTTTATTCTTGGCGGCGCCTTTGCCATGATCATTCGTGCCGAGCTGTTCCAGCCCGGCATGCAACTGGTAGACCCCGCCTTCTTCAACCAGATGACCACCTTGCACGGCCTGGTCATGGTATTCGGGGCGATCATGCCCTCCTTCGTTGGTCTGGCCAACTGGATGATCCCGATGATGATCGGTGCTCCGGACATGGCCCTGCCACGCATGAACAACTGGAGTTTCTGGATTCTGCCACCTGCGTTCCTGCTGCTGGCCTCTACCCTGTTCATGGAAGGCGGTGCGCCGGCCTTTGGCTGGACCTTCTATGCGCCACTGTCCACCACCTATGCGCCGCCGTCGGTGACCATCTTCATTTTCTGCATCCACGTGTTGGGTCTGTCCTCGATCATGGGCTCTATCAATATCATCGCCACGGTGATGAACATGCGCGCTCCGGGCATGACCTACATGAAGATGCCGCTGTTCGTCTGGACCTGGTTGATCACTGCCTTCCTGCTGGTTGCAGTGATGCCGGTGCTGGCCGGGGCGGTTACGATGATGCTGATGGATATTCACTTCGGCACCAGCTTCTTCTCCGCGGCGGGTGGCGGTGACCCGGTACTGTTCCAGCATATTTTCTGGTTCTTCGGGCACCCCGAGGTGTACATCATCATCCTGCCCGCATTCGGTGTGGTCTCGCAGATTATCCCGGCCTTCTCGCGCAAGCCGCTGTTCGGTTACGACTCCATGGTCTATGCCACCGCGTCGATCGCGTTCCTGTCATTCATTGTCTGGGCACACCACATGTACACCGTGGGTATGCCGATCGCGGGTGAGCTGTTCTTCATGTATGCCACCATGCTGATTGCCGTGCCTACCGGCGTGAAAGTGTTTAACTGGATTTCTACCATGTGGCGTGGCGCCCTGACCTTCGAGACGCCAATGCTGTTCTGCATGGGCTTCCTGGTGCTGTTCACCATCGGTGGTTTCACCGGGCTGATGCTGTCCATTGCGCCGTCTGATTTCCAGTACCACGATTCCTACTTCGTGGTTGCCCACTTCCACTATGTAATGGTTGCGGGTGCGGTGTTCTCCATGACGGCTGCGGTGTACTACTGGCTGCCGAAGTGGTGTGGCCGCATGTATAACGAGACCATGGGCAAGACCCACTTCTGGATCTCGTTCATCGGCTTCAACCTGACCTTCTTCCCGCAGCACTTTGTGGGACTGGCAGGCATGCCGCGCCGTATTCCGGATTACGCCCTGCAGTTCGCAGACTTCAATATGATGTCTTCTATCGGCGCCTTCATTTATGGCGCTTCGCAGATACTGTTCCTGTACAACGTGATTGCCACCATCGTGTCCGGCAAGCCGACGTCAGAAGAGAAAGTATGGGACGGTGCAGAAGGCCTGGAGTGGACGGTACCGACACCGGCGCCCTACCACACCTTTGAAACACCGCCGAAAATTGATCCGGCGCATGCACATTCCTGAGAGGAGGTAGGACAGTGATCCGGCTTAGCGCAAACCCGACCATCGATACCGTCGTCAAACTGGCGACGGTAGCGGTGGGCATGTTCGCGTTCGTATTTGTGGTGATGGTGCCGCTGTACGATGTGCTTTGCGATGCCCTGGGCATCAACGGCAAGACCTCCGGCGAAGCGTACACCTCGGTCCAGGCCGGGGTGGACGAGAGCCGGGAGATCACGATCCAGTTTGTAGCTACCAACAACGAAGGTATGCCCTGGGAGTTCGGCCCCAGTGTAACCATGATGAAGGTGCACCCGGGAGCGGTAAACGATACGGTGTTCCACGCCCGCAACCCGCTACCTGATGCCATGATTGCGCAGGCGATACCCAGCGTATCTCCGGCCAGGGCTGCAGAGTATTTCCACAAGACCGAGTGTTTCTGCTTCAACCATCAACCGCTGCAGGGTGACAGCGCAGCGGAGATGCCACTGCAGTTTATCGTGGACCAGGACCTGCCTCGGGATATCCGCACGATCACGCTGTCCTACACGATTTTTGATGTAACAGATATGGTGGGCGGCGTAGCCGCACGCTGAGGCGCAGGTGGGGGAGCCTGCGAACTAACGGAGAAATAAAATGAGTAATCCGACCTCTACCGAGTACGAAAAGTATTACGTACCTGAGCAGAGCAAAATGGCAGTAATGGCCACCATTGGCCTGATCCTGTCCATTTTTGGCGCCGCCAGCGTCATGAACGACAAGACTTTCGGTGACGGCATCACCAGTGGTTCATGGACCATTCTGATCGTCGGCCTGTTCTGGTTTATGGCGGTACTGTTTGCCTGGTTCCGCCAGGCGATCAGGGAAAACATCGCCGGCATGAATAGCGCCCAGCTCAAGAAGTCCTACGTGCTGGGCATGTTCTGGTTTATCTTTTCTGAAGTGATGTTCTTCTTCGCTTTCTTCGGCGCCCTGTTTTATGTGCGCACCCTGGTAGGCCCCTGGCTTGCTGGTGAAGGTGAAGGCGGCCGCATGAACGGGTTGCTTTGGGAGGGGTTTGAATACAACTGGCCCATGGCGCTGACACCCCAAGAGGCTGTCGGGGGCGCAGCGAGCCAGCCTATTGCCAATAATGGCTCTTTCACTTCAGCTGAAACCACCATGGCTTTTTCTGATGCAGCTGCCTGGTACAAGTGGTTGCCGCTTTGGAACACCATCATCCTGCTGTCATCCAGCTTTACCTGCCACCTGGCTCATATGGGTATCCTCGATGGCAACAAGAAGAAGTTCAACCTGTGGCTTGGCATCACCGTTGCCCTGGGCTTTATCTTCATTTGCGTGCAGTTTTATGAGTACTACGAGGCCTATGCGCACTTCGGCCTGACGCTGAACTCCGGCATCTATGGCTCGACGTTCTTCATGCTGACAGGATTCCACGGGTTCCACGTGTTCATGGGTATGACCATGCTGGCGATCCAGCTGATGCGCAGCCTGAAGGGGCATTTCACCGCAGATGATCACTTCGGTTTCGAAGCGTCGAGTTGGTACTGGCACTTTGTGGACGTGGTCTGGGTGTTCCTGTTCCTGTTTGTTTATATTCTGTAGCGGTAACGGCTAGACGATAACGTCATCCCCGCGCAGGCGGGGATCCAGTGACCGTTGAAAGTCACCCTGGATCCCCGCCTGCGCGGGGATGACGCGTCTTGGGGGTGGTGATTCGGGCAGTTAGCGCCCGACCCCGGGAGAGTAACGGAAGTGTATCGCTGGCGATGATTCGTCAGCGGCGGGAATAGCGCGGGGTCGCGGTTGCGAGTGCAATGCCTATTCTTTTTCGGGTGCTTTGCCAGACATGGGTATGGGCCCGCCATCCCACGGGTTGCGGTGGCCCAGTTGTCCGCTGGCGACACCGTAAATGATCAGCCCCATAAGGGTGACAGCCAGCGTCAGGCGCACGCCAAGGGAATGAAAGGTACGGCGCTTGGTTTTATCCCCCTGATCCAGCATCAGGTAGTAAAATCCGCTTCCCAGGCTGGCCACCAGGGCCAGCATCAGGATGACGATCAAAGCTTTTAACAAGGGAATACCTCTGGTGTTGAACCCGCGGGCTTGGGCCCAGTATAAACCAGACCGGGGTCGCAGGCTCGCGACAAAAGGACGTCTATGACCCGGCGTCTGGAATTTGATTTTGAATGGCGCATCACCCTGTTCACGCTGTTGATGCTGCCGTTGCTGATCTCCCTCGGCTTCTGGCAGATGCAGCGTGCTGAGGACAAGCGGTCGCTGGCCATGGCCTATGAGTCGCAGCAGGCCCGCGCACCTGCCCCTGCGTCGGTGCTCCGCGAGGAGCCCGCAGCCGCCCTCGCCTACCGGCCGATCGAACTGCACGGCAGTTATCGCCCCGGTGAGTATTTCCTGCTCGATAACCGCATGTGGCAGGGTAAGTACGGCAACCAGGTAGTCGCTGTGTTCGACCTGGTGGATGGTGGCACGGCACTGGTGAACCGGGGCTGGGTGCCGGCAGATCCCAGCCGGCAGCGGGCTACAGAAGTCCCGGAAGTCGGCGGCGAAGTGCGTATCACCGGGCACGTCTATGTCGCGCCGGGTGACCCCTACCTGCTGGCGGACGAAACGCTGGCAGCCGGCTGGCCCAAGCAGATTCAGGCCGTGGAAATGGATAAAATTGCCGTCGCGCTGGGTCAGCAAGGGCAAGACCTGTTCCCCTACCCCGTGCGCATCGATGCGGGCCAGGCGGGGACACTGGCAGTGGACTGGCAGGTAATCAATGTCAGTCCGGAGAAGCATATTGGTTATGCCGTGCAGTGGTTCACCATGGCCGCCGTACTGGCATTGATTTACCTGCTTAGGAGCAGCAACATCTGGGCGCTGCTGCGGGGCAGTCGTTCTGGCAAGAGTGATTTATGAGTGATGACAAGCAGACCAGGAACAATCGTCTGGTCCTTCTGACGATCGCCGGTATACCGCTGACCATGATTCTGGCGGCCACCTGGTTATGGTATTTCGTGATCAATGGTGACCTCGACCTGGTAGGCGCTCTCGGCACCGCCAACCAGGGCACGCTGATCCAGCCGCCGCGACAGCTGGATGACGTGGCCCTGCGCGAGGATACAGGCGCGGTGATCAAGTATGCCGACCTGCCGCGCAAGTGGACCCTGGCAGTGGCCAACCTTGGCCCCGACTGTGACACCGCCTGTGAGCGCAACCTTTATCTCACCCGGCAGATCCACATGGCCATGGGCAAGGAATTCAATCGTATTGATCGGCTGTATCTCAGTGAGAGCGCGCCGGCGGACTCGCGCCTGGCGGTAACGGAAATGAGTGACCAGCGCCCCGCTACGGCCGGTTTCAACGAGTTTCTCGCCATCGAGCACCGCGGCCTGCTGGCCCTGACCCTGGCGCCCGGCAGCTATACTTCCCTGTTTCCTGAACAACTGGCGGACGACAGCACCTGGTTCCTGATTGATCCTGCCGGTTGGGTGATGATGTCCTACAATGGCGACATTCATTACAAGGATGTGATCTCCGACCTCAAGTTCCTGTTGAAGAACTCCAGTGAGTAATTTCGCCATGGCAGATGTACAGCAAACCGAAAAAGCCACCTGGCGCGACTACAAGGAGCTGACCAAGCCCAACGTGGTGTTGCTGATGATTCTCTGCTCCGCCATCGGCATGTTCATGGCGGTACCAGGGATGGTGCCCCTGGATGTCCTGATACTGGGGAACCTGGGTATTGCCATGTGCGCGGGGGCGGCTGCCGCCGTGAATCACCTGGTTGACCAGCGCGTGGACCAGCAAATGACGCGGACGCACAACCGACCAGTGGCGACCGGTCGTGTCAGCAACGCGCATGCGGCGGTATTTGCCCTGGTGATGGGTGGCCTGGGCATGATTATCCTGGTGGTGTTTATCAATTCGCTTACCGCCTGGTTAACCCTGGCGTCGCTGGTGGGATACGCCTTCATTTACACCATGTTCCTCAAGCGCGCCACACCGCAGAATATTGTTATTGGCGGGCTCGCTGGTGCGGCCCCTCCCCTGCTCGGCTGGACCGCCGTCACCGGCGAAATCCACGGGCACGCCCTCCTCCTGGTGTTGATAATTTTCGCCTGGACCCCGCCGCACTTCTGGGCCCTGGCCATTCACCGCCGTGAAGAATACGCGGCCGTGGGCATACCCATGCTGCCGGTGACCCACGGCGTGGCATTCACCAAGCTGCAGATACTGCTGTATACCATCATCATGTTCCTGATCACCCTGCTACCGTACGCCACGCGCATGAGCGGCCCACTGTACCTGCTTGGCGCCGTTGTGCTCGGCGGTGGCTTTCTCTACTGGGCAATCGAACTCATGCGTGGAAAGAATCCAGGTGCCCCCATGGAGACCTTCAAGTATTCCATCATTTACCTCATGGCCCTGTTCGTGGTCATGCTGGTTGATCACTACCTGTTTCCGGTGAGTACCCTATGACTGCCAACACAGACCCGCGCGCGAGCCAGTCGCGCAATATCAAGCTGACGGTCGCCCTGATCCTGCTGTTTATGACCGTCATCGTCGCCGGTTTCGTCTATCGAATCCAGCAACCGCGAGTAATGACGGTGACTGAAATGAAGGCAAATGGCCTTTATTTGCTGGAAACGCCGAGAAATTTCGGGGAAATAAAGCTGGTAGACCACCATGGCAAGCTATTTGATCGCGCTCGCTTTGAAGGCCAATGGAGCCTGGTGTTCTTCGGATTTACCTACTGTCCGGATATCTGCCCGACCACCATGTCCTTCCTCGACCAGTTCATGTCGGATCTGGAGGGTACGGAAGCAGAGGACACCCAGGTGGTGATGGTGTCGGTGGATCCGGCACGCGATACAGTGGAAAAACTCGCCGAATATGTGCCGTTTTTCAACGCTGATTTTGTGGGTGTGACCGGCGAATTCCTGGATATACACCGCTTTGCCACAGCCCTGAACACGCCGTTTCGCAAGGTCCCGGGGCAGGATGAGAACTACCTGGTGGACCACAGTGCCAATGTGGTACTAATTAATCCTCGAGGTGACTATCACGGCTTTTTCAAGACCCCGCTCGATCAGGCAAAAATGAAAGTAACCTATCGATCTGCGCGGGTGCTCTGGGATAAGGCCCAATAATAGGGCCTTTACGGCTTAGTAAGCGCTTACTAAGGTATCTTCTGAGGACAGGCTTTTCGCAGTCTGCTCTGGCTCCTGGGCATACAGGTTGCGGCCGAGGAACGCGCTCAGCTGTTGGGCAATATCCTCTGTCACGGCGCTGAGGATATCGCCGATCTCGTACTGCGTCTGGTATTGGCTGGCGCCATAGCCCACGTTGTCGAGGGCAGAACCCTCCGCGCCCGCAGAGGCGATGGCGTCAACGCCGGTGTATTCGGCGGCCATGACGGCGGGGCCGGCTGACAGGGCAACGGCGGCCAGGGCGGTTGTTGCGATCGTTTTCATTTTGCGTACTCCGATAAATTGTTACCGTTAGTTACGGCGGTAACACACAGTCGGATCATTCACCAGCTCGGGAGGGGCAGGGCGCGGCTTACTATTCGTTAAATGCTGGTAAGGCACCGCTATTGTGCAGCCTTTTTCGCTTATCTGTTGCTATCGCGTGGTGTCGAGGGGCGCTATTATCGAACGCATGGTGCAGGTAACACCGGGCTTCAACAGCGGTGCAGCCCGCCGACAGTTGGCCCGCTGCGTGGCAATTTACGGCGGGATCGGCTTTAATCCGGGGTATATCGGTATCGGCGCCAACACGGGCGGCGATGCATTCTTTCCGTTCTGTTTCTGATTATTGACCCTATGTCCAAGCAAAGTGCGCCCATCGTTCTTGTCGATGGCTCCTCCTATGTCTTCCGCGCTTTCCACGCGTTACCCATGCTGACCACCTCCGATGGCACCCATACCGGGGCCGTGCGCGGGGTGGTCAGTATGCTGCGCAAGCTGGTGAGCCAGTATCCGGATTCGCCGGTAGTCGCGGTATTCGATGCCAAGGGCAAAACCTTTCGCAGTGACATCTACCCCGAGTACAAGGCACACAGACCGCCCATGCCGGATGAACTGCGCGAGCAGATCGAACCCATACACGCCATCGTACAGGCCATGGGTCTGCCATTTCTTTGCGTGGAAGGTGTCGAAGCGGACGATGTCATAGGCACGCTCGCACGCCAGGCCAGCGAGCAGGGCAGGGACGTGGTGGTCTCCACCGGTGACAAAGACATGGTGCAGCTGGTGGATAAGCACACCACGCTGGTCAACACCATGACCGATTCGGTGATGGATGAAGCGGCGGTTGAGGAAAAGTACGGTTTTCCGCCGCGCCTGTTCGTGGACTTTCTGGCATTGATGGGGGACAAGGCTGACAACATTCCCGGTGTTGCCGGTGTGGGCGAGAAGACGGCCCTGGGCCTGATAAAGGGCCTCGGTGGGCTCGATGATATCTACGCTGCGCTCGACAAGGTGGCCGAGCTGTCGTTCCGCGGGGCCAAGACCCTGGCGCCGAAACTGGAGGCCGAGAAGGACAATGCGTTTTTGTCGCAGGAGTTGGCGACCATCAAGACCGATGTGGATCTGGAGCTGGCGCCGGACACGCTTGCCAACGCCGACCCGGACCAGCAGGCCCTTGTCGACTGGTTCACGCGCATGGAATTTCGCGGCTGGCTGGAAGAGTTGCTGGGGGAGGGGGAGGCGCCGTCCGTGGAGCAGCCCGAGCTGGACCACGACATCGTCACGGACCAGGCCACCCTGGATGGCTGGCTTGAAAAGCTCAAGCAGGCCGAGCTGTTTGCCTTTGACACCGAAACCACCAGCCTCAACTACATGGAAGCGCAAATAGTCGGCGTGTCCTTCGCGGTGGAGGCGGGCAGTGCGGCCTATGTGCCCCTGGCCCATGACTACCTGGGGGCTCCGGAGCAGTTGGACCGGGACGCGGTACTGGCCCAGCTGAAGCCGCTGCTGGAGGATCCGCAGCGGTTCAAGGTGGGGCAGAACCTGAAATATGATGCCAGCGTGCTGGCCAACCATGGTATCCAGCTGCGCGGCATTCGCTTTGACACCATGCTCGAGTCTTATGTGCTGGATTCCACCGCGACACGTCATGACATGGACAGCCTGGCCCTCAAGTACCTGGGCCACGGTACCATTCATTACGAGGACGTTGCCGGCAAGGGCGCCAAGCAGCTCACCTTCAACCAGGTCAGGGTAGAGGAGGCCGGGCCCTACGCAGCCGAGGATGCCGATGTCACACTGCGGCTGCACCAGGCGCTGTGGCCGAAGCTGGCCGCCGAAACAAGCCTGGTGTCTGTATTCGATAGTATCGAAATGCCGCTGGTACCGGTGCTCTCAAAAATAGAACGACAGGGCGCCCTGGTGTCCACTGAGCTGTTGCACCGCCAGAGCGGCGAGCTGGGCCAGCGCATGGAGCAACTTAAATCCGAGGCCTATGATCTGGCGGGCCAGGAATTCAACCTCGGGTCTCCCAAGCAGCTCGGTGAAATACTGTTTGAAAAGCTGCAGCTACCGATTATCAAGAAGACGCCCAAAGGCGCGCCCAGTACGGCAGAGGATGTACTGCAGGAGCTGGCGCTGGATTACCCGCTGCCCAAGCTGCTGCTTGAGTACCGCAGCCTGTCAAAGCTGAAATCCACTTACACCGACAAGTTGCCGGAGATGGTGAACCCGCAGACCGGACGCGTCCACACCTCCTATCACCAGGCGGTGGCTGCCACCGGCCGCTTGTCCTCGTCTGATCCCAACCTGCAGAACATTCCCATTCGCACCCAGGAAGGGCGCCGTATCCGGCAGGCGTTTATTGCTCCCGAAGGTTACCGAATCGTGGCCGCCGACTATTCACAGATTGAGTTGCGTATCATGGCGCACCTGTCGGACGACCCCGGCCTGTTAACCGCGTTTCGCGGCGGCCAGGACGTGCACCGGGCCACGGCGGCAGAGGTGTTTGAAATCGACGTGGAAGAGGTTAACGCCGAGCAGCGCCGCAAGGCCAAGGCCATCAACTTTGGCCTGATCTACGGTATGTCTGCTTTCGGCCTCGCCAAACAGTTACACCTTGGCCGCAACGAGGCGCAGGAATATATAGACCGTTATTTTGATCGCTATCCCGGGGTTGCGGATTACATGGATCGCACCCGCGCCGTGGCAAAAGAACAGGGCTACGTGGAGACCCTGTTTGGCCGCCGCCTGTACCTGCCTGAAATCAATGCACGCAACAAGATGCGCGTGCAGGCCGCAGAGCGCACTGCGATTAATGCTCCGATGCAGGGCACGGCAGCAGACATCATCAAGCGCGCCATGCTGACAGTGGATGAATGGCTGGAGCAGGGTGGGGCGGACGCGCGCATGATCATGCAGGTACATGACGAACTGGTGCTGGAAGTCGCCAGCGCAGAGGTCGACGCGGTCAGTGGGGAATTGTGCCGGCTGATGTCGAACGCGGCTGAACTATCGGTGCCCTTGCTGGTGGAGGCGGGCGTAGGGGACAACTGGGACGAGGCGCACTAGCCCGGTAACAACTGCGCAACGCAACGGACGCGCGTTGTTAGCTCGCATGTTCACTGTTGCTGCCACTTCCGGGGATCCACCCGGTAGTACTCGGCAAGCTCCTCGAACAATTCAGGCCGCAAGCGCTGCAACTCCTGCGGGCGCTCGAAAAATGTCTCGGTGGCCACGGCGAAAAACTCCGCCGGATTGGTAGCACCGTAAGTGTCCATAAGGGTCTTGCGGCCAAGCAGGGAGCGAGTGCGCAGGTCTTCAAAATTGTCGCTGAACACCCGGGCCCAGGATTGGTAGCTGTTGCGGCGCAGTGGCGGCGCACCGTTGGTAGACCCGGATAGACCGTCCAGTTGGTGGGCGAACTCGTGTAGTACCACGTTGTGGCCATCGCTGAAGTCGGAGGCGCCTTTTTCGACATCGTCCCAGGACAGGATGACCTTGCCGTTGCTCCAGGATTCGCCCAGCAGGTGGTTGTCCTGGGTTGCGAGCGTCCCGTTCTCAAGCATCTGTTCGCGCTCCACGCGAAAACCCGTGGGGTATACCAGGATCGACATCAGCTTGGGGTAGACGCTCCCACCCTGGTTGAGCACCAGCAGGCAGGCATGGCCGGCGATGGTAAGGCGTATTTCGTCGGTGATCTCCAGGCCGGCACAGCCATAGAAGGTCTTTTCTGCCAGGAACAGGTTTATGAGTTGGTGAAGCTGTTGTCGCTCTTCGTCGGAGAGGGCGCCATAGGGGGGCAGATTGCGGTCCAGGATGTCGCGCCAGGCCCCGGGGAAGGCCCGGCGGCGAATGAGCTTGTCGCGCCAGAAAGTCTGGAACACAAACAGCCCGAGGCCGGCAGCACAAATCAGCAAAAAAACAGTCGTAACAGTGTCCATAAAATTTTTCGACGCGGGTGAACTTTCGCCACTATGGCCAGTCAGAGTCTACGTAGCAAGTGCTACTATCCCTTTGAAGGTCTGTCTCCATGGGCCTTCACGAGCAAGTCTCTTTCCCCAGAGACCCTAGGTGTCCCGGTTGCCTTCCCCTAGAGGCAACCGGGTTTTTTTTATGTACAGGATGTACGGTACGTCCCCGGGAGGCAGGAGTGCCTGCCCCGCTTTACCGGGTATGCCGGAGGGGACGCGGTCCGAAGGTGAGCACGTCCCAGGGCTGACGACTTTGCAACGCCGGCAAACGGGCTCGACGGGGCAATGAGTCCTGGGCTTGGAAGGCCAAGATACTCACCCTGGACCCATTGCCCCGTCGAGCCTTGGACCATTGAGCGTGGGTTCAGTTGGAAGTGGCCTTGCCCATAATGAAGCGGCCTCGAAGCGCCAGGGTACTCGCGCTAAGTCCGCTGCTCATGCCCGCGAACCTTGGTGCGCCTTGTTGTTATCGCCCTACACTTCCTCGATTTCCTCATCCTCGTAGACGCTCGCATCCGTCAGCCAGCCATCAAGCACTTCGATCAGCTGTTCGTGCCCGCTGTGTTTCAGTGCTGAAAACAGCTGTACGCTGACCAGCTCCTGGTGTGGTTTCATGGCCTTGCGCACCGCGAGCAGGCTGTTGTTGGCCGGGCCTTTTTTCAGCTTGTCTGCCTTGGTCAGCAGGATATGCACGGGCATATGCGCCGCCATTGCCCAGTTCAGCATTTGTTCATCGAAGGGTTGCATTGGGTGGCGCACATCCATTAGCAGAATCATGCCGCGCAGGGACTGTCGCTTGGCCAGGTAATTTTCCAGCTGGCGGGTCCACTCCTTCTTCACACTGACCGGCACTTTCGCGAAACCGTACCCCGGCAGGTCCACCAGGCGTTGGCTGGGCGACAGCTCGAAGAAGTTGAGCAGCTGGGTCCTGCCGGGGGTCTTGGACGTCTTGGCGAGTTTTTTATTGTTCGTCAAGCTATTGATTGCACTGGATTTTCCTGCGTTTGATCGGCCTGCGAAGGCGACCTCCCAGCCTTCATCCGGCGGGCACTGGCTGAACTTCGCGGCGCTGGTGAGGAAGGTCGCACGGCGATAATCCGGGGCGGCGGGGGTGAGTGTTTGATCCGGGTCAGTCATTGTGCGGTATTGCCTTTTTAGGTGTGGGCATCTCGTATATAATGCCACAGCTTTTTTCGCCTGTTATCAAATGCTTGCGAGGCGTAGGCGCCTCGAAACCAACCGAGAGGTCTCTCATGAAGAAGATTTTTGCTGCTGCCCTGATGCTGGTTGCCACTGGTGCCATGGCTGAAGTCGATATGGACAAGTACAACAAGAGCTGTGCTGTCTGCCACGCCACTGGCGCTGCCAATGCGCCCAAGACCGGCGACGTCGCCGCCTGGGAGCCGCGCATTGCCAAGGGTATGGACGCGCTGGTCGCTTCCGTGAGCAACGGTATGAACGCCATGCCGCCCAAGGGTATGTGCTTCGACTGCTCCGATGAAGATTACAAGGCCCTGATCGAGTACATGGCCAAGCCCGCTGAATAAGCCGGTCCACTCTGTTAGCTAATTCTGGAACCATCATGAAGAAAGTAGTAATCCTGGCCAGCCTGTTGATGGGCTGCAGCCAATTTGTAGCCGCCCAGACAGGCGACGCTGCCGCAGGAGAGGCGTTGACCGCCACTTGCGCGGCCTGTCATGGCGCCGACGGCAACAGTGCCGCGCCCACGTTTCCCAAGCTCGCCGGCCTCGGTGAGAAATACCTGCTGAAGCAGTTGAAAGACATCCGCGACGGTGCTCGCCCGGTGCCCACCATGGTGGGGCAGGTAGACAACATGTCTGACCAGGACCTGGCCAATATTGCGGCCTACTACGACGCCCAGCCGCGCTCCGGTGGCCAGGCAGATCCCGCCCTGGTTGAACTTGGCGAAAAGATCTACCGCGCCGGCGTTGCCGAGCGCAAGGTCGCGGCCTGTGCCGGTTGCCACTCACCCCAGGGCAAGGGTAACGCTCCGGCTGGATTCCCGCCCCTGGCCGGTCAGCATGCAGACTACATCGCTGCCCAGCTCAAGGCCTATCGCAAGGGCTATGAGGATGAATCGGGTCGTACCAACGACGGTGACAGCATGATCATGCGCACCAACGCATTCGGGCTCTCTGATAAAGAGATCGAAGCGGTGGCCAGTTACGCCTCTGGCCTGAAGTAAGCGTTACGCATCGCGAGAGAGGTGGCAGTGCGCCACCTTTTTTTTATCCAGAGCGAACATCCGCCCATCATAGCTGTCATAAAAGGGTGATTTTTTAGAAGGAGAATGTTCACCATGTTCAAGCGTGTCCTGCTGACCCTGACCGTATTGTTGTTGCCCCTCGCGGCGCAAGCGGAAGAAACCTATGTTGCCGGAAAGCACTACGACGTTATCAATCCTGCGATTCGCACTGCCGAGTCCGGCAAGATTGAGGCGGCCGAGTTCTTCTGGTACGGCTGCGGCCACTGTTATACCTTTGAGCCAGTGCTGGCCAAGTGGAAGACAACGCTCGCGGATGACGTGGTCTTTCGCGGCATACCCGCCATGTGGGGCGGGGCGATGGAGCTGCACGCCAAGGCCTATTACGCCGCACGGGCGCTGGGGGTAGAAGAGAAAATGGACCAGGCCATCTTTCAGGCACTGAACGTCGACCGCAAACCCCTGCGTTCCGAGGATGAGATTGCCGAGCTGTTTGCCGAGCACGGTGTATCCAAGGACGATTTTTTCAAGGCCTACAATTCCTTTGGCGTCAGCAGCCAGGTGCGCCAGGCTGATGCGACCGCGCGCGCTGCCAAGATCACTGGCACCCCGGCAATGATGGTCAACGGCAAGTACCTGATCGGTCCGCGCAAGGCGGGTAGCACGGCGAATATGCTCAAGATCGCTGAGTTCCTGATCGAGAAAGAGCGCGCGGCAGCCGGCAGCTGATCCGACGCCAACGCCCCAGGAACCCGGCCCTGCGCCGGGTTTTTTTATGCCCGCATTTTCGCGCCGCTGGCCCCTCCCGCGGGACTATATTTGCAACCACTCCGGCACGGGCAGGCCCTTGTTCTGCAGGAACACAGGGTTGAACAGTTTGCTCTGGTAGCGAGTGCCATAGTCACAGAGTATGGTCACGATGGTGTGGCCCGGACCCAGCTCTTCGGCGAGGCGCACGGCACCGGCGATGTTCAGTCCCGAGGAGCCACCCAGGCACAGGCCTTCATTGCGCAGCAGGTCGAATACGTAGGGCAGGGCCTCGGTATCGTCAATCTGGAAAGCGGCATCAACTTCCGCAGCGGCAATATTGTCGGTGATATGGTTGATGCCCACGCCTTCAATAATCGACGAGCCCTCGCTGGGCTGGAGTTCACCGCGGGTGTAATGACTGTACAGCGAGGCCCCGTTTGGATCGGCAATGCCGATTTTTATTTCCGGGTTTTTACCTTTCAGTGTGCTGGACACCCCGGCAAGAGTGCCGCCGGTGCCCACTGCGCAAATGAACCCGTCTACCTTGCCATCTGTCTGTTCCCAGATCTCCGTGCCGGTGGTGCGCGCGTGGATCTCGCGATTTGCCGGGTTATCGAACTGCCGGGCCCAGATGGCGCCGTGCTCTTCTTTGCGGGCAAATTTTTCCGCCAGGCGTGCGGCGGTATGCACGTAGTGGTTGGGGTCGGCATAGGAGGTGGCTGCGACCAGGTGCAGGTCGGCGCCGAGCAACTCCAGCGAATCGATTTTCTCCTTGCTCTGGGTCACCGGCATTACCACGGTGCTTTTGTAACCCAGCGCATTGGCCAGCAGTGTTAGTCCGATGCCGGTATTACCGGCAGTGCCTTCGACGACTCGACCACCCGGTTGCAATTCCCCGGCAGCTTCCGCTGCGCGAATAATGCCGAGGGCGGTACGATCCTTCACCGAGCCGCCTGGATTGAGGAATTCGGCCTTGCCCAGAATCGTACACCCGGTTTTTTCCGATACCTGCTTGAGGTGTAACAGGGGGGTGTTGCCAATCAGTTGGGTGACATCAGCAGCGGTGTGCACGCGGTGTTCTCCGGGACAAATGCCCGCAGAGTATGCCACAGTCGCTGCCCCCGGTCAGGCTTGCGGGATGCGCCGCACGTAGACGCGCAGCGCCAGTGCCAGGCCGCACAGCGTGAAGGCAACCATGGATGCCAGCATTGGCTGTGGCGTGTCTTCCAGCAGCACGCCGACCAGGGCCGTACCCAGGGCGGACAGACCCATCTGCAGGAAACCGAGCAGTGCCGAGGCGGTGCCGGCGATATGCGGAAAGGGCGCCATGGCGATGGCCATCGCATGCGGCAACACCAGCCCCATGCCAATCGCGTAGCAGCTCATTGGTAGCATCAGTACCCAGATATTGGTTGGAAACTGAGTGTGTGCCAGCCACATCACAACTGCCGTAGCGACACACAGGGCATTCCCCACCAGCATCGTTCTCCTGGAATCCCAGCGACTGGCCAGACGTGCACTGATGGCGCTGCCGGCCATGTAGCCGGCCACGGTACTGAGAAAAATGAAGCCGAAATACTGCACCGGCACGCCCAGCATGTCGATGTAGACGAAGCTGGAAGAGGACAGGTAGGCCATCAGGCCGCTGTAGACCAGTGCGCTGGCCACGGTGACGGAAAGAAAGGACGGATCCATCACCAGCTCTGCGTAGTTACGGACAATGCTTACCGGGTGCAGGCTCTGCCGCTGCGGCAGCGACTCCGGCAGATAGACCTGCAGCAGCACCACCATCAGTGCACCGTAGACAGCCAGGAACAGGAAGATCACCGGCCACGGCAAGACCAGTAGCACGAAGCCGCCGATGGTCGGGGCTACGGCAGGCCCGAGGGCCATCAGCATGGCGATCAGTGACAGGGCCCGGGCCGCGCGGCGAGGGCCGAAGATGTCCCGGGTTACCGTGCGCGCCAGGGTAGGGCCTACGCAGGCACCAATGCCCTGCAGAAAGCGAAACAGCAGCAGCTCCTCGATCGTGGATGATTGCGCACAGCCCAGGCAGGCGGCAACGAAGATCAGGGTGCCGCCGCCGAGTATCGGCTTGCGGCCAAAGCGGTCGGCCAGTGGGCCACAGATCAGGTGGAAGACGGCGAAGCCCGTGAGGTAGGCGCTCAGCGTGAGATGCATTTGCGCTATATCGGTGTCCAGGGCGCGCATCATCAGTGGCATGGCCGGCAGGTACATGTCCACGCTGAGCGGGCCCAGCGCCACCAGCGCCGCCAACAGGGCCAGCAGCCAGGGAGATTCGGGTTTGAGGTATCGGCTGGCCATGGGCGGGGCAGGGTAGCCGATGGCCAGCTCGATGAAAAGCTACTTCTCGAAGTTCATTACCGTCTTCCACCAGAGGCCCGGCGCCAGCGTGCGCCACCGGTACAGCCATTTTGCCGGGCCGGGATAGATGATATCGCGATTGCGGGCCACGCCCTTTTCAATAGCGTCGATAATCTTGTCCGGTTGCGCCAGACGGCCTTTTTCGCGGGCTTCTTTGATGCTTCCCGGAGAGTCGGTATTGAGCGTCTGTTCCATCAGTGGCGTATCTACCGCCGGCGGGCAGACCAGGTGCACGCGTACCCCGGTGTCACGAATTTCGTTCTGCAGTACTTCGGCGTAGGCATTTACCGCCGCCTTGGTGGCGCAATAGGCCCCCATTTTTGGCACCAGGGCGACTCCTGCGATCTAGCCAAACACGATGATGCGGCCATGCCCGCGAGCCTGCATACCCGGCAACACGGCACGACACAGGTAAGTGGTACCGAAGAAGTTAACGCGGAACAGTTTTTCCATGTTCTCGTGGCTGTGGTCCGCCAGCGCATAAGCCGGCATCAGGGCCGCGGCGTGCACCAGCAATTCAACCGGGCCCAAGTCGGCTTCCACCTCAGCGACCCTGGCGGTGACCGCTTCCTGGTCGGCGATGTCACAGTGGAACGCGGTGATGTTGTCTGCGTCCGCAGTCTGGCGCAGCCCTGCTTCGTTGACATCGAAAATCGCCACTTTCGCGCCGGACGCGGCCAGCCGCCGGGCAAATATCTGGCCCATTCCGCTTGCACCCCCGGTGACCAGTGCCACTTTACCCGCTGCTATCATTGTCCTGTGCCCAATATCAATGCCCAGGACGCAGCCTGGCCTCGCCGGAGGCCGGCCGCAAGCGCCTGTGCGGCCACCACGGCTGGCCTGTTTTGGCGTCGGTTCACTGTCTCAGCACGGTGTCGTCGTCAATGTGTTCCAGCGGTAGTTCTGTGCGCAGCACCACGCGGCGCAATTCGAAACTGGATTGCACGCCGGTGACCCCGGGAATGCGGGTCAGGCGGCCCAGCAGGAAGCGCTCGTAGTATTCCATGTCGGCTACCACCGCCTTGAGCAGGTAGTCCGCAGACTGGCCGGTTACCACCGAGCACTCCATCACTTCCGGGTAGGTTGCCACTTCCTGTTCGAAGGCCTCGAAACGGTCCGGGGTGTGGCGGTCCATGGCGATACCGATGTAGGCGGTCAGCTTGAGACCCAGCATCGACTGGTCGAGCAGGGTCACGTGGCCCTTGATCAGGCCGGACTCCTCGAGTCGCTTCACCCGCCTGGAACAGGGGGTCGGGGAGAGACCGACGAGCTCGGCCAGTTCCAGGTTGCTGATGCGTGCATTGCGCTGCATGGCCTTGAGTATCTTGCGGTCGGTGCGATCGAGTTTCATGACGGGGTTCCCTGTGCCGGATGCGCTATCAGCAGATGCTCTAGCAGAGAATGCTGCCTATATGTGACTGTCACGCAATAATTATCTATTTATTACATATATTAAAGGGATGTATTGCAAAAATAAGGCATTATTGCGCGATATTTGCAGTCAATCACCCAATGCGGCTGGCTATACTATGGGTCTGGCTGACTTTACACCTGCCGGAATGCCGCTCTGGTCTTACCCTGACTGGCGCGCTGTGCGCAGACCTCACGAGGGTCGCACCCGCAGGTGACAGCCACCTAATTACACCAACACATTGGGATAGGTCATGAGTCAATTCGATCACAGCAAGTACAAGGCGTTTGCGCCCATCAACAAGCGTGACCGGCGCTGGCCGGACAAGGTCATCGATAAGGCGCCGGTTTGGTGCAGCGTCGACTTGCGCGATGGTAACCAGGCACTGATTGAGCCCATGACCGCGAGGCAGAAAAGCCGCCTCTGGGACCAGCTGGTAAAAGTCGGCTTCAAGGAGATCGAGGTGGGCTTCCCCTCGGCTTCGAGTCATGACTACGATTTCGTGCGTGAGTTGATCGAGAACGACCGCATCCCCGAGGACGTCACCATCCAGGTCCTGGTGCAGGCGCGCAAGGAGCTGATTGAGAAGACCTTCGAGGCCCTGAAAGGCGCGCGCCGGGCGGTTGTTCACGTCTACAACTCGACCTCCACGGTGCAGCGTGAACAGGTGTTCGGCCTGGATCGACAGGGAATTATTGATATCGCGGTTAACGGCGCGCAACTGGTGCAGGAATGCGCCGAGCGCTACCCGGAGACCGAATGGGTATTTGAATACTCGCCGGAAAGCTTTACCGGCACCGAACTCGATTTTGCCGTTGAGGTGTGTAACGCCGTCACCGCGGTGTGGCAGCCCACGCCGGAGAAGCCGGTGATTATCAACCTGCCAGCGACGGTGGAAATGAGTACTCCCAATGTCTACGCCGACCAGATTGAATGGTTCTGCGACAACGTGGAGAACCGCGACAGCCTGCTGATTTCGCTGCACACGCACAATGACCGCGGCTGTGCCGTGGCGGCTGCAGAGCTGGGTGTAATGGCCGGTGCGGACCGTGTCGAAGGTACGCTGATGGGCAATGGCGAGCGCACTGGGAACATGGACGTGGTCACCATGGCCATGAATCTCTACAGCCAGGGGGTGGACCCCAAGCTCAACCTCGCCAACATGGATGAGATCATCCAGACCGTCAAGGCTTGCACGCAGCTGCCGGTGCATCCCCGCCACCCCTGGGCCGGCGAACTGGTGTTCACCGCGTTTTCCGGCAGTCACCAGGACGCCATCAAGAAGTGCCTGTCGCGGCGGGACGAACGCCAGCCCTGGGAGGTGGCTTACCTGCCTATCGATCCGGCGGACATCGGCCGCTCCTACCAGGAGGTTATCCGCATCAACAGCCAGTCGGGCAAGGGTGGTATCGCCTATGTACTGGAAAGGGATTACGGCTACGAGTTGCCGCGCTGGCTGCAGATCGATTTCAGCACGGCAGTGCAGGCCTTTGCCGAGGAGAGCGAGTCCGAGGTGGGGTCGGAGCAGATTTATGATCTGTTCCAGAAAACCTATCTCAACGGCGAGGGGCGTTGGCAGCTGGGTAATTACAATGTCAGCCGCGAGGACCACGTCGACAGGTTCCAGGCTGAGCTGAACCGTGGTGGTGCCAGGGAGACCATATCCGGCACGGGCAATGGCGTGGTCGCGGCGTTTGTCGACGCCATGGAAACTTTTACCGGTAAGCAGATTGTGCTGGTGGAGTACAACGAGCATGCGTTGAGCCAGAGCGCCGATGCCGAGGCGGTGTGTTACATTCAGCTGAATATCGGCGGTGAGCGCTACTGCGGTTGCGGCCGCAGTCACGACATCGTGCAGGCATCACTGGACGGCATCCTGCGAGCCATCAACAAATCCGCCGCGGGCGAGCAGCACGCCGCGGCCTGATGCCGTGAAGCCCGGGCGTCGCCCGTACGCGACCCGCTAGCCGGTGCCGGCTGCGGGGCTGGACGGAGCATCTGCTAGACTGCCGGCATGAACGTCAGGATCGTCGCATTACTGGCAGCGCTGGTGCCTTTTCTCGCGGTGCACGCAACCTATCTGGTAGCGGCAAGCCACGGCGTTGTGGACTGGTGTACCCCTTATCTGGACAGCTGCACCTCGATCAGTGCCACCGGACGTAAACCCCCGGCAAGTTACCTTTTCCGCGCAACGATGCTGCCCTCGGCGGTGATCATGATGGCCTACTGGTGGCTCAACCATACCTGGCTTGCCGCGTTACACGCCCGGGCCGGCAGCGAGCGACAGCATGCCAACCACTGGATGCTTGTTCTGGGAGTGCTGGCCTGTATCGGCCTGATCCTTTACGTCACGGTACTGGGTGAGCGGGGCGATGCCTGGGCCACGCAGCGCCGGGTGGGCACTGTGCTGTTCTTTTCGTTTACTTTCATGGCCCAGTTACTGCTACTGTCGCAACTGCGTCGCCTGCAGGTGGCGGGAGTGCGCCCCGGGGTGCTGGCGTACATGGGCTGGGCCTGTGGAACCTTGCTCGCCGTCGGTGTTCTTACCGTGGTGCTGCAAGCCTGGGACGAAGCCTGGTATGAAACCGTGGAGGACGCCTTTGAGTGGGTCCTGACCCTGTTGCTGCAGAGCAATTTCCTGGCCGGTTATTTCGTCTGGCGCCAGGCCGGCTGGAAACTGGTAGTCAAAGAGAGAGATTAGGATGGTTGGACCCGGTTTAGAGGACATTAAGGCCGCTCGCGAGCGTATCGCCGCCGCTGTGCACGAGACGCCGGTGATGCAAAGCGGGCAACTCGACGCTCATGTCGGTGCCAGTGTCTTTTTCAAGTGCGAACACCTGCAGAAGGTGGGCGCGTTCAAGGCGCGTGGCGCCAGCAACGCCATATTCGCCTTGGAGGAAGCTGCGGCGGCAGCGGGTGTTGCCACCCACTCCTCAGGCAATCACGGCGCAGCGCTGGCGATGGCTGCGCGGGCCAGGGGCATTCCTGCCTACGTGGTGATGCCCGACAACGCACCGGCGGTAAAAAAAGCGGCAGTAGCTGGTTACGGCGCCGAGATCATTTCCTGTGCTCCCACCCTGGCTGCGCGCGAATCGACCCTGGCAGCCGTGGTGGAAAAGACCGGCGCTGCTGTCGTACATCCCTACAACGATGCGCGGGTCATCGCCGGGCAGGGTACCGCGACCCTCGAGTTTTTGGAGCAGGTGCCGGACCTGGACGTGATAGTGGTGCCGGTCGGTGGCGGTGGGCTGCTCGCCGGTACGGCCCTGGCGGCAAAAGGCATGCGGGAGCGTATCGAGGTGGTGGCGGTAGAACCGGCTGGAGCCGACGACGCCTTTCGTTCCTTTGGGCTGGGCGAGTTGCAGCCGCAGAACAACCCGGACACGATCGCCGATGGCTTGCGCGCCAGCCTCGGTGAACTCAACTTCGATATTATCCGTAACCATGTAGACACCATCCTGACGGTACCCGACCCGGTAATCGTGCAGGCCATGCAACTGCAGTGGACACGCATGAAACAGGTCGTCGAGCCATCTGGCGCAGTGAGCTTTGCCGGACTGCTGGAACATCCCGAGCGTTTTCGGGGTCGCCGGGTCGGCGTGATCATCAGTGGCGGTAACGTGGATCTTGATAATCTGCCCTGGTAGGCGGCAGAGGAGGGCAGGGAACGATGGCACGCAACGCTCGCAATGCTATGCTGATCATACTGTTGCTCCTGGTAACCGGGTGTAGCAGCACCACCTTTGTTTACAATCGCCTGGATTTCATCATTCCCTGGTATGTCGGCAAGTACGTCGACCTTGAGCGGCCGCAGAAACAGTTCCTCGCACAGCAGCTGGACCCCTTCCTCGCCTGGCACCGCAGTGAAGAACTGCCCGCCTACCTGCTGATTCTGGAAGATACGCAGCAGCGTCTTGACGGCAAGCTGGAAGCCGCGGATATCGAGGACCTGGTCGGGGAGCTGGAGCGGGCCTGGTTGCGCACTGAAGCGCGCGGGCTGGAGTGGATGATAGCCCTGGGGGAACAGCTGTCTGTCGAACAGATGCAGGAATTCATCGCGGAGCTGCGCGAAAAGCAGGAAGAATACGAAGAGGAGTACCTCACGCGCAGTGATGAGGAGTACCGCGAGGACGCCTACGACAACCTCAAGGACTCTACCCAGGACTACCTCGGTCGCCTGGACTGGGGCCAGCGCGGCATCTACGAAGACGCCGCCGCACAGTTACGACGTTCTGACGCCGCCTGGTTGCGCGAGCGCGCTGCCTGGCTGGACCGCCTGGAGTCGATCCTGCTGCGTGAAACGGACTGGCAACAGGCGTTGCGCAACAGCTTGCGGGAGCGTGAGCAGACGACTTCTGCGGAGTACCAGGCGATCTATGAGCACAATGCGCAGGTGCTGTATGCAGCATTGGCACAGGTGCTCAATTCACGCAGTGAAAAACAGGACCGGCGGCTGCGCGGCAAGCTGGACGACCTGCGCGAGGACCTTGAAGAGCTGATCGGGCAGGCGCCAGCGGCTTGACCTCAGCGCCTGCACGCAGGCGTTCAATCCAGCAGTGACAAATCCCGCACTGCGCCCTTGTCTGCGCTGGTGACCATGCTGGCATATACCTTGAGCGCCGGTGTGACCTTGCGCGGCCGCGGGGCGGCGGGCTTCCACGCCTGCTCACCTTTCGCCTCCATCGCGTCGCGTCGCGTGGCGAGTTCTGCGTCCGAAAGCTTTACGTTGATGCTGCGATTGGGGATGTCGATTTCAATGATGTCACCATCTTCAACCAGCGCGATGGCGCCGCCCGCAGCGGCCTCGGGTGAGGCGTGGCCGATAGACAGCCCCGAGGTGCCGCCCGAAAAGCGACCGTCGGTGAGCAGGGCACAGGCCTTGCCCAGCCCCTTTGACTTGATATAACTGGTCGGGTAGAGCATTTCCTGCATGCCGGGCCCACCGCGTGGGCCCTCGTAGCGCACGATGACCACATCCCCGGCCTGGACCCGGTCGTTGAGAATGTCGTCCACCGCCGCTTCCTGGCTCTCGCAAACGTGCGCCGGCCCTGAAAACACGAGAATGGATTCGTCCACGCCGGAGGTTTTCACCACGCAGCCGTCCTCGGCGATATTGCCGGTGAGCACGGCGAGTCCGCCCTCCAGCGAGTAGGCATTCTCCAGTGAACGGATGCAGCCGCCGCTGCGGTCGTCGTCCAGGCTGGGCCAGCGCGTGTCCTGGCTGAAGGCGGTCTGGGAGGGCACGCCCGCCGGCCCTGCACTGAAAAATTTGCGTACGTCCGCATCCTGGGTGCGCACGATATCCCACTGGTCCAGGGCCTCGCCCAGGGTCCTGCTGTGCACGGTGGGGCAGTTGGTGTGCAGCAGGCCGGCGCGATCGAGTTCGCCGAGGATTCCCATAATCCCGCCGGCGCGGTGTACATCTTCCATGTGGTACAGCGGGGTATTCGGCGCCACCTTGCACAGCTGCGGGATCTTGCGCGACAGACGGTCGATGTCGGTCATGGTGAAATCCAGCTCCGCTTCCTGCGCCGCAGCGAGCAGGTGGAGAATGGTATTGGTAGAACCACCCATGGCGATGTCCAGGCTCATGGCGTTTTCAAAGGCTTCAAACGAGCCAATGTTGCGGGGCAATACCGATTCGTCATCCTGCTCGTAATAGCGTTTACACAGGTCGACGATGAGGCGGCCAGCGCGCAGAAACAGCTGTTCGCGATCCGCGTGAGTCGCCAGCGTGGAGCCATTACCGGGCAGCGACAGGCCCAGGGCCTCCGTCAGGCAATTCATGGAGTTAGCCGTGAACATGCCGGAACAGGAGCCGCAGGTGGGACAGGCGGAGCGTTCGTACTCGGCGACGGTTTCGTCGTCGGCACTGTCATCAACGGCGATGACCATGGCATCAACCAGATCCAGTTTGTGTTCCGAGAGCCTGGTCTTGCCCGCTTCCATGGGGCCGCCGGAGACAAACACCACCGGTATATTCAGGCGCATGGCGGCGTTGAGCATTCCCGGGGTGATCTTGTCGCAGTTGGAAATACACACCATGGCATCGGCGCAGTGCGCGTTGACCATGTATTCGACCGAGTCCGAGATGATGTCGCGCGAGGGCAGGCTGTAGAGCATGCCGTCGTGGCCCATGGCGATACCATCGTCCACGGCGATGGTGTTGAATTCCTTGGCGACACCGCCGGCGGCCTCGATCTCGCGGGCAACCAGCTGGCCCAGGTCCTTGAGATGCACGTGACCCGGCACGAACTGGGTAAAGGAATTGACCACCGCAATGATGGGCTTTTCGAAATCACCATCCTGCATGCCGGTGGCGCGCCACAGGGCGCGGGCGCCGGCCATATTGCGGCCGGCGGTGGAGGTCTTGGAGCGATATTGAGGCATGATACTGTCCGTGTTGCTGGCCCGGGTCGGTGACTACAGGGCGGGTAAAAAATCAGGCACGGAGGATAGCAAAAATCACTGTGCTGCGCTTTCGCCGATTACAATGGCCTCGCCCACCCTGATGTGTCGATAGGCGCTACCAAACAACTGTTCCGCGCGGGCGATGACTTCGTCACTGCTGTCGTGCGGGCTAACACCGATCACCCGGGGTTGGTATTGCTGCAGCATGGCGAGCTGGCGATCGACCTCCGCCGCGGACAGGGGCGACAACAGGCCCTCTCCGGAGGCCAGTTGCCGCTGCACATCGACCGGCCCGAGCCTGATCCTGCCCTCGGGAACGGGGAAGTGCAGGCCGCCGATGATGCCGTACAGTGGGGCTTCGAACAGGTCGTCATAGCGCTTGAGCAGGTTCGGTACCGGTTGGTGCCCACAGGCCACGATGATGACGCCGCCCAGACCTTCTACCATTACCACCAGTGAGTGTTCCTCGATCCAGCCGATGGCCAGCTGCCGGCCTATGCTGCCGGTTGAGGCGAGTCCGGTGCTGCCGATTCCGGGGCCGATTGCCATTGGCTGCTCCGCGGTGATGGGCGTCATCCCGGGATAGCTCATGCTGCCGGGCACGATCAGTTGCGTTCGCGGGTTGGGGAAGGGTTTCTGTTCAGCGCCAAGCGAGAAGGTGTTGTTGTTCTGCCAGTTGAGTCCGCCAACGTGGTCCAGGTGATTGTGCGAAATAAATACGGTATCGATGGACTCCAGTTCAACGCCCAGCGTCGCCATATTCCGCTCCAGTGCCGAGGGCCTGATACCGCGACTGTTCTGGCCCACGTCGTACAGGATGCGCTGGCTGTCCGTTTCCACAAGGTAGGAGATACCCACTTCGGTTAGCAGGTCCGGGCGCGCACTTCGGTATTCGAGCAGGGGCAAAATGCGCAGGGAGCGGGTTGAGCCGATGTCCGGCAGCGGCGCGGGTTTGAACTGCGCAAACAGGCGAACGGCCCGCTCGCGACCCTGTTGTTGTGTATGCAGATACCAGCCACCGGATACCAACAGCAGGATGAGCAATAGCGAAAGGATTGTGACAAGTCTACGTTTCAAATTATCACCATGAAATTCGCAGGCCGGTGCCGATGCCCCAGCCGCGGTAGCGACCGCCGTCTCCAGCGCGGTCCTTCAGCTCGGCGAACTGCAGGCCTGATTGCAACTTGAGCTTGTGGCCGTAAAAGAACAGGTTAAAGCCCAGGTAAAGTTCGTCGTACTGGTCGCCGCGGCCGTCCACGATTTCGTTCTCGTAGCGACCGAGGCGAACTCCGTTGGCTTCATCGCTGTCAATATAGGTATAGCGTACTACCAGTTGTACTAGCTCGGATACGTTGTAAAACGGCATTATCGTCACGCCGCTGATATCGCTCTGGCCCATATATCCGCGACCGGATCCCAGGTCTGTCCATAGCCCCCAATCGCCATCTTCCCACTGCGCCGACAGGGTGGTCACGTTGGACAGGTCGCGGGTGTTGGCGTTTTCGTCGCGCTCGTTATAGACATAGTCGAGGCGCACCAGTGCGCGGTCGATGCCCAAAGCCTGCGCAAAGTCGTAGCCGGCTGAGGTCAGGGTGAAGATGCCGGCGTCGAACTTGCTGAACTCATCATTGCCGTCGCTGGAAAAAACGCCCACCCGGTAGGTCCAGTTGTTGTCGAGCGCGCCCTTGATACTGGCGCCGGTGAAATATTCTGCGGTGAACCAGAGGTTGTTGGTGAGATTGTTGCGCTGCAGGGTCAGTAGCTTCTTGGATGAGGTGGCGCCATCCAGTGTGAAGCCCGCTGAGTGCTTCAGCAGCCGCAGGTCGCGCGCCTTGTCCGGCTGCCAGCCGATATAGGCGTCGGTCAGGCGGGAGTACCAGTCGTGGTGCGATTCATTGAGGTCAAAGTCGGCTTCCAGCTGGGCCATCCAGTCGTTGCTGAACCCGGCCGTGAAGCCAAAGCGGAAGCGGCGCCAGTTGATATCTTCGAAGTCGCCTTCATCAGCATCGAAGTAACTGGCGTCAGCCTGCAGGCGGCCACTTAAGGCGATACGCCTCAGCGGCCCCTGTTCCGAGGTGTAGAAAGTGGCGTGCTGCCAGATCTCCTGGTAGCGCTCGTCTGCAGCGCTCGCCAGCGGCACGCAGCCGGTGAACAACAGTAGCAATGAAAACTGCAGTGCCCGGTGCAATGTGCTGGTCCGCTGCAATGTCCTGCTCTCCCCCTGGTAGCTCACGGCCTGCCCCTGCCCATTCGGCTGCAAGCCGCTAGAGCTCCTTGAAAAATACCTTGGAGCTGCGCTGCAGGTTGTACAGCGCCTGCTTGCGTTCCGGCAATTGATCGCGCTGCGCCTCGGCAAAGCCCTGTTCAAGGAACCAGTGCGCCGTTTGTGTGCTGAGCACGAATACCCTGTCCAGGCCAAAGCCCATGGCCTCCTGTTCGAGCTCCTGCAACAGGCGTTTCGCCCTGTTGCCTCCGCGGTAGTCCGGGTGGGTCACGATGCAGGCCAGCTCGCCGCAGCCGTCTTCAGGGAAGGGGTATAACGCGGCGCAGGCGATGATGCGGCCATCGCGCTCCAGTACGCGGAACAGGTCGATTTCCTGCTCCAGCAACTCCCGTGAGCGTTTCAGCAGGATACCCTCCTGCTCCAGCGGCTCGATCAGTTCAATGATGCCGCCCACATCGTCGATGTCGGCGCGCCGTGATTTCTCATAGTCACTGGCCGACACCAGGGTGCCGCTGCCGTCATGGGTGAAGAGTTCTTCCAGCAGCGCACAGTCATCGCGATAGCTGAGCACGTGACAACGGGGCACGCCCTCACGGCAAGCCTGCCGGGCGGTGTGAATCAGGTCGGCCTGCTCGGCATCGTCCGGGCTGAGCTCGTCGAGTTCTCCCACGGCAAGCTGGTGAATCAGCTCTGCACTATCGTCAACGATACCTTTCTCCGCACCGAACAGGATCAACTTGTCGGCGCAGATCGCCGCAGCACAACTTACCGCGACATCTTCCAGTGCCAGGTTGAAGATTTCGCCGGTAGGGGAGTACCCCAGCGGTGACAGCAGCACGATAGAATCGTCCTGCAGCTGGCGGTGAATGCCCTCGGAATCGACGCGGCGCACCTTGCCGGTGTGCAGGAAGTCCACGCCGCCCACCACGCCGATCGGCCTGGCGGTGACGAAATTGCCGGAGCACACGCGCATCTGTGATCCCTGCATTGGGGAATTGGGCAGGCCCATGGATAACAGCGCTTCGATCTGTGCCCGCAGCGATCCGGCGGCATCCTTCACGTGTTCCAGCGCAGCGGTATCAGTGATGCGCACATCCTGGTGAAAACCGGTCTCCAGGCCCGCAGTTTCCAGCCGCTGGGCGATTTGCGGGCGCGCGCCGTGGATCAGTACCAGCTTCACGCCCAGGCTTTTCAGCAGGGCGATGTCATGAATGATGTTGGGGAAGTTTTCGTGTTGCGCCACCTCGCCCCCCAACATCAGCACGAAGGTCTTGCCCCGGTGCAGGTTGATGTAGGGTGCGGTGTTCCTGAACCAGCGGATGTGGGACCGGCCTGGCGTTGTCACGTTGTTGTCCAACTTGTTGATTAATAGCGGATTATCAAGGTTACCGAAGTCCGGGCAGTTTACCTAATGGCAATTTTGCACAAGCCTGATGAGGCGGGGTGTTTTTTGGCGGGCGCCGGTCCGTCGGCGGGGGGATACCCTGTCAACGACCGCAAGCTCCGTCGCGTTTTCGGGCCGCTGCGTAACTCGGCAACGGTTGCTGCTCGCAACCGTTAAGCGGCCTCAGACATCCACAGCGGACTGCCCCCGGAAACGCGACTGCGCAAAATGCGGCGGCCTGATTGTTGCCAGGGTATCCCCCCGCCAACGGCCCTCGTTACTTGCTTGAAGCGAAAGGGAAACGGTTGCATCCGGGCGGAAAGCCGGCCGGGCCAAAAGGCATGGAGCTGTTACGAGAGAATCACAGGCAATAATGCCGAATAAACTGTTCCAGCAGGGCGATGCACGGTTTGATCTGATCCAGCGGCATAAACTCGTCCGGCTGGTGGGCCTGGTCGATAGAGCCCGGCCCCATGACGATGGTCTGCATGCCCAGCTGCTGCAGGAACGGGGCCTCGGTGGCGAAAGCCACGGCGATGGCGCTGTGGCCGGTGAGCTTCTCCGCCAGTTGTACCAGTTCGCTGTCCGCGCTTTCTTCAAACGGTGACACATCCTGGATCAGCGACCGCAGCTCAATGTCCAGGCCGCGCTGCTGCCCGACCAGGGCCAGGCGCTGGCGAATATCCTCGCGCACCTCGGCGTTGTCACCACCGGGGGTCATGCGCAGGTCGAAATGCAGCTCACTTTGCCCACAGATGCGATTGGGGCTGTCGCCGCCGTGGATATGACCCAGGTTGAGTGTCGGGTAGGCCACCTCAAATAGCGGATTGCTGTAGCGCTCGGCCATTTCGGCGCGGAAGTTGACCAGGTCACCCATGACCGCGTGCATCCCCTCCAGCGCATTGTTACCCAGCGCAGGGTTGGAGGAGTGGCCAGACTGCCCGTTGATGTGCACCGCCTCCATCATGATGCCCTTGTGCATGCGCACCGGCACCAGGGAGGTGGGTTCGCCGATGATGGCCGCACGCGCTTTCGGCCGGCCGGCGGCAGCCAGCGCCCGGGCCCCGTTCATGGAGCTCTCCTCGTCGGCGGTGGCCAGCAGAATCAGTGGCTGTTGCAGTTCGACGTCGGTAAAGCTGGTTGCGGCGGCCAGCGCCAGTGGGAAAAACCCCTTCATGTCGGTGCTGCCAAGACCGTAAAGGCGGTTGTCACGTTCGCTCAGCGCCAGCGGGTCGCTCTGCCAGCGGCCTTCGTCAAAGGGCACCGTATCGGTGTGTCCCGCCAGCACCAGGCCGCCGGGACCGCTGCCGCGGGTGGCAATCAGGTTGGCTTTGTTGCCGCCCGGGTTGACCTCCTGGATTTCCGTGGAGAAACCCATGCCGGACAGCCACCCGGCCAGCAGGTCGATGACACCGCGATTGCCCTGGTCCCACGCCGGATCGGTGGAGCTCACCGAGGCCGTGCCGACCAGTTGTGTGAGTTGTTCGATGATGCGTTGTTCGATGCTAGGCATGTGCTCTCGGCCACTGTGACAAGTGATTGGGCTGCAACAGCAGAACCCCGCGATGACACCTTGTCACTGCAGGAGGGGAGCGCCTAGTGTAGTCGTTGCGCGGCCGGACTGCGAACGCTGCCCGTTACCGCGCTTTGAGCCTGAATCAGGGGTTGAATATACCCTTGAACAGGAAGAAGAAGAGAATCGCCAGGCCGGCGCCGGCGGGCAGGGTAATGATCCATGACATGAAGATGTTGCCGATCACCCGCAAATTGAGCGCGGCGATGCCGCGGGCAAAGCCGACACCGAGTACAGCGCCCACCAGGGTGTGGGTTGTCGATATCGGCAGACCGGTTGCCGAGGCCAGTACCACGGTCGCGGCCGCACCCAGCTCCGCAGCAAAACCGCGACTGGGGGTGAGTTCGGTGATCTTGCGGCCCACGGTGGTAATCACTTTCCAGCCATAGGTGGCCAGGCCGATGACAATACCCAGCGCACCGACCAGCAGGATCCACCAGGGCATGGCGGACTTGGCCGCAATTTCACCACCGGACTGCACGGTGCTGGCGATGGCGGCCAGCGGACCAACCGCATTGGCCACGTCGTTGGAGCCGTGGGCAAAGGCCATGGAGCAGGCGGTGAATACCATCAACACAGCGAATACGCGTTCCACGCTGCCAAAGCGGTTTTCGTGGTCGCGGTCGTCCTTGATGTTGCGCAGTAGCAGCGCACCGAAGCCGGCAACCAGCAGTCCAGCCAGGGCCGCGATTGGCAGGGCATTGGCAAACTTGCTGCCGAGGCCAAGATCGAAGTCTATTCCCACGTGCTTGAGACCCTTCAGCAAGGTGACCATGCAGATCATGAAGCCGACCATCCACATGTACACCGGGATGAACTTCTTGGCCCTGTTGAACGGGTCCTCCGTGTCCAGGATCAACTTCTTCACGCTGATAAACAGGCCGAAGGAGATCGTGCCCGCGAGCACGGGCGACACCACCCAGGAAGCGACAATGCCGCCCACCTTGCCCCAGTGGACCGCATCCATGGAGATGCCAACCGAGGCAAAGCCGACAATTGCGCCGACGATAGAGTGGGTAGTGGAGACGGGCCAGCCTTTCATGCTCGCTATCAGCAGCCAGGTGCCCGCCGCCAGCAGTGCCGACATCATGCCGTACACCATCAGCTGGGGCTCGTCTTCCATGACTGCCGGGTCAATGATGCCTTTGCGTATCGTGGATGTGACCTCCCCGCCGGCGAGATAGGCGCCGAGGAACTCGAAAATCATGGCGATGAGGATCGCCTGCTTGATGGTCAACGCGCGCGAACCCACCGAGGTTCCCATGGCGTTGGCGACGTCGTTGGCACCGATGCCCCAGGCCATAAAGAAGCCGAACATGCATGCCATGATCAGGAAGATAGTGCCGTACTGGGCGATAATTTCCATGCTTGGACCCCCCTCTCTTATTTGGCCAACAGGATTTGCAGGCGGTCGCCCACGCTTTCAGCGCTGTCTGCCAGGGTGCCCAGCAGCGCCATAGCGCGGTAATAGAACATCACATCGACAGGGGGCAGTTCACTTTCCAGGCGGAAAAGTTTGCGACGCAGGGTGAACTGTTGTTTGTCGGTACTGCGTTCGAGTTTGTCGAGTTCCTTGAGCATGGCTTCAACGCGTTTCACTTCCAGTCCGGTGAAGCCTACTTCCAGCAGTTCGTCCAGCTCCTGAATGGCAGCCAGCGCGTTCTGGCAGCAGGCCACGCAGGTAGCGGTCAGATCCATAACCGCAGGCAACAACTTGTCGGGGAAACGCAGGTCCCGGCCCATGACGATGCTGGAAAAATCCTTGGCGGTATTGGCTACCTGGTCCTGGATGGTCACCAGTCCCAGCAGGTCGGAGCGGGGCACGGGAAGGAACAGGCTCTTGGGCAGGTGGCGGCGCACCGAGCGCTTCAGCTTGTCGGCCTCTTTTTCCGCGGCGTTGATCGCCTTGTGGATTTCCTTGGCCCGGGTCCAGTCGTTGTCCGCCGCGGCCTGGATTAGCTCAGGTAAATGTTCAGCCGCCTCGGTGGCGATCTGCATGTGTTCCTGAATCGGGCCGATAGGTGAGCGCCCGAACAAATTGCCCAGAGGATTTCTGCTGGCCATGTCTTATTCTCCAGTTATGGGAGGCGATGCAGGCACGCATTGTAGGTAGCATGCGCGAGTTTGTCACAAAAGCTTCACATATCTGACACATTTCACCATGACCCACATCAAGAGGTGCGTGTGTCGACCCTGTGCTAGCATAGCGGGCCAGTGTTGAGGGCTGCCCCTGGAAGGGCGGTGGCGCAGGGGCGCGGGGCCTGGCGGAACATTCGGGGAGAAAAAATGGAGCATCGCCTTGAGCTGGCGCCACTGACGCATCAATTGCACAGTGACGGTCGATTGAGTGATGAGGATCTGGCCAGGGTAGCCCAGAACGCACACGTTAAGGTGCATCCCCTGATCTACCTCGCTGAACAGCGCATTGCCGATCGGGCGCGGCCGGGCCACGTCCTGGACATGGACGCATTGCTGGCCTGGCTTAGTGAGCAGACCAGCCAGCCCGCCTACGAGATTGACCCGCTCAAGATCAACGTTACTGCCGTGGCGGAGGTGATGTCCCAGGCCTTTGCCGAGCGTCATCGTATCCTCGCGGTGGAAGTTCACGACGACGAGGTGTGGATCGCCTCCGCAGAGCCGTATATCAATGCCTGGGAGGGCAACCTGGAGCACGTGTTGCGCAAGCGCATCCGTCGGGTGCTGGCAGATCCCCGGGACATTGCCCGCCATACTGCCGAGTTCTACAACATGGCTGGCTCGGTGCGCGGCGCACGCGGCACCGAACGCCTGGAGGCGCGACCGGGCACCAACAACCTGGAGCAGATGCTGGAACTCGGCTCGATGAATGAGCCGGACGCCAACGACCAGCATATCGTCAATATCGTTGACTGGCTTCTGCAATACGCCTTCGAGCAGCGCGCCAGTGACATCCATATCGAGCCGCGGCGGGATGTGGGCAACGTGCGTTTTCGTATCGACGGGGTTCTGCACAGCGTGTACGAATTGCCACAGCAGGTGGGCGCAGCAGTGACCAGCCGCATCAAGATTCTGGGTCGCATGGACGTGGCGGAGAAACGCCGACCCCAGGATGGTCGCCTGAAAACGCGCACCCCGGAGGGCAACGAGGTGGAGTTGCGCCTGGCCACGCTGCCCACGGCTTTCGGCGAAAAACTGGTCATGCGCATCTTCGACCCGGACGTGCTGCAGAAGAGTTTCCAGCAACTTGGCCTGGCCGAGGATGACCTCGACCGTTGGCACCAGATGACGAGTATGGGCAACGGCATCGTGCTGGTCACGGGGCCGACCGGTTCGGGTAAAACCACGACGCTGTACTCGACGCTGCGCCAGCTGGCCACCTCCGAGGTCAACGTGTGTACCATTGAGGATCCAATCGAAATGATGGAGCCTGCCTTCAACCAGATGCAGGTCAATCACGGCATCGAGCTGGATTTTGCCTCTGGCGTGCGCGCATTGATGCGCCAGGACCCGGATATCATCATGATCGGTGAGATACGTGACCTGGAGACCGCCAACATGGCGGTACAGGCGGCTTTGACTGGCCACCTGGTGCTGTCCACCCTGCACACCAACGATTCCCCGAGCTCGCTGTCGCGGTTGCTGGAACTGGGCGTGCCGGCCTATCTGATCAAGGCCACGGTCCGCGGCGTCATGTCACAGCGCCTGGTGCGTATGCTCTGTACCCATTGCAAGACGACCGAGCCGCTGGATCATGACGCCTGGCAGCAGCTGACCTCGCCCTGGCGGGTGGAGGCGCCGCAGGAAGTGGCGCGACCGGTCGGCTGCAAAGCCTGTCGCAACACCGGTTACATGGGCCGCCAGGGCATCTATGAGGTACTGGTTAACAGCCCCGCGATCCAGGCCGAAATTCATACACAGCTGGAAACCAGCAGCATTCGCGAGCGCGCCATGAGCGAAGGTATGCGGACGCTGCGCCTGTCGGGCGCTACTCGCGTCGCCCGTGGCCAAACCACCATAGAGGAAGTGATGCGGGTGGCGCCGGTTCTCGAAGCCTGAGCCTGCCGTTAAAGATCGTCGATATGAGTTTGAGTACAGTCCCGTTACCCGAACCCCTGGCCGCCCAGGCCGACGTTGCATGGAGCAACATCCTGGAGCGCGCCAGCGCGCCCGGTGCCCAGGCCCTGCAGGACGCCGTGGCGCCGGCACCGCTGGCGTCACAAGTTGCGCGCATGCTTGCCTGTAGCCCGTTTGTTTCCGATCTCGCGCGGCGCAAGCCCGCCCTGCTGCTTGAGCTGCTGACCAGCGGTGAGTTGCAGGCAACCCTGCCGGAAGCGCAGTTTCGCGAAGGCTTGCGTGGGCAGCTGGAGGCCGAGGGTGCGGAACTGTCATCCGTGCTGCGACGTTACCGACAACGTCACATGTTGCGTATTGTCTGGCGCGATTTTTGCCGCCTGGCAGATACTCTGGAAACGGTGCGCGACACGTCACTGCTCGCCGAGGCCTGCATCGGCGAGGCCTTGCGTGTTAGCCAGCAGGCGCTGGAGCGGCGCTTTGGCACACCCATCGGCAAACGCAGCGGGCGGCCGCAACAGCTGATAGTGCTGGCCATGGGCAAGCTGGGCGCCAGGGAACTGAACGTGTCGTCAGATATCGACCTGATTTTTGCCTTCCCCGAGGCAGGGTACACCGACAGCGAAAAACGCCCGATCAGCAATGAGGAATTTTTCACCAAGGTAGGTCAGGGCGTGATCGCAGCGCTGGACCAGATTACCCCCGAAGGCTTCGTTTTTCGCGTGGACATGCGCCTGCGTCCGTATGGCGAAAGCGGTGCGCTGGTGCACAACTTCACTGCGCTGGAGGAGTACTACCAGGACCAGGGGCGCGACTGGGAGCGTTATGCCCTGATCAAGGCTAACCCGGTTACTGGCGATGCCGACTGCGCCGCAGAGCTGATGCTGAGCCTGCGCCCCTTTATCTATCGACGTTATGTGGATTTCGGGGTTATCGAAAGTCTGCGCGGCATGAAGCAGATGATCACGGCGGAAGTTCGTCGCCGCGGGTTGGAGGACAACGTCAAGCTGGGGCATGGCGGCATCCGGGAGATCGAGTTTATCGCCCAGTGCTTCCAGCTGATTCGCGGCGGCCGCGATCTCGGGCTGCAGCAGCGGGAACTGCTCAAGGTACTGGACGAGTGCGCAGAACTGGGTTGCCTGCCACGCCACGCGGTAGATGAACTGAAAAGCGCCTACCTGTTCCTCCGCGATAGCGAGCACGCGATCCAGGGTTACCGCGACCAGCAGACCCAGGAATTGCCCACAGATGAGTTGCAGCGCCTGGCCATGGCGACGGTGATGGGATTTGAGGAATGGGATACCTACCGCGCCGCACTGGAGAGCCACCGTGCGACCGTGTCGGCGCATTTTTCTGAGCTGATCGCTCCGCCGGAAGATGATGCCGATGCAGAGGTCGCTGCCGATGACAGCGACCTGTGGGGCGACAATATATCCGTTGAGGCGTTGTCAGATATCGGCTTTGCCGACCCGGAAGCCAGCTTGCAGCGCCTGCATGACTTGCGCGCCAGTAAACGCGTGGTGGCCCTGCAGTCCGAGGGCCGCGAACGACTGGACCAGTTCATGCCGCAGCTGTTGCGCGCCTGCGGCGAGACAGAGAACCCTGACCTTGCCCTGGAGCGCGTGCTGCCGCTGGTAGTTGCCGTGGTCCGCCGCAGTGCCTACCTGGTGCTATTGATCGAGAACCTGCCGGCGCTGGCGGAGCTGGTCATGCTCTGTGGCGCCAGCCCGTGGATTGCAGAGCAGATGGCGCGGCACCCGGTATTGCTGGACGAGTTGCTCGACCGCGCCAGCCTGTACCAGCCTCCCGATAAAGAGGAACTACGCAGCGAGCTGAACCAGCAGGTGGCGCGGTTGGCACTGGATGACCTCGAGGCGCAGATGGATGCACTGCGTTATTTCAAGGCTGCGCAGGTGTTGCGTGTGGCCGCAAGTGAAATAGCGGGCCGGCTGCCGGTAATGAAGGTCAGTGACAACCTGACCTGGATCGCGGAAGTCATACTGGAGCAGGTCCTGGCGGTGGCCTGGGCCAACCTGACCCACAAACACGGGGAGCCCCAGCGTGAAGGGGAGGGTTATGGTTTTGCTGTATTCGGTTACGGCAAGCTCGGTGGTATCGAACTGGGTTATGGTTCCGACCTTGACCTGGTCTTCGTCAGCGACGCCGCCAGGCAGGGCAGCACCAGTGGCGCGCGCGCGCTGGATAACACCGTGTTCTACATGCGACTGGGGCAGCGCATTATCCACATACTGGAAGCGCGCATGGCGCTGGGCCAGCTATACGAGGTGGACATGCGCCTGCGGCCGGATGGCGATTCCGGCACCCTGGTACCCTCGCTGGAGCGCTTTGCCCGCTACCAGCAGGATGACGCCTGGACCTGGGAACACCAGGCCCTGGTGAGGGCGCGGTTTGTCGCCGGCGACTCCGGCGTGGCAGACAGGTTTGCAGGCATTCGCGAACAGGTGCTCTGCCTGCCCAGGAATGAATCGGAAGTGGCCGCTGAAGTGGTGAAAATGCGCCGGCGCATGCGCGACCACCTGCTGCCGAGGGAGGCGCCTGACCGCTTCCACCTCAAGCAGGGCAGCGGTGGTATTGTGGATATCGAGTTCATCGTGCAGTTCGCGGTCCTCGCCTGGGCCAACCGTCATCCGCGGCTGGCGCACTGGTCGGACAACGTGCGCATACTGGAGACCCTGGCGCGGGAAGAGCTGTTGCCGGAAGGCGAGGCTCAGGCGCTTACCGAGGCCTACCTGCAATACCGCGGCGCAGCCCACCAGCTGGCTCTGCAACAGCAACCCGGGGAAGTGGATGCCGCATTGTTTGCCACCGAGCGCGAACAGGTTGTGCGCTGCTGGAATACGCTCTTTGCTGAGGCCGAAGCGATCGAGTGATGACGGCCGGCGCAGACAAAGTGTTGGTGGTTGGTCCCTCCTGGGTCGGTGATATGGTCATGTCCCAGGTGCTGTACCGCTTTCTGCAGCAGACCCGACCGGGTGTCGAAATCGATGTGCTGGCTCCGGCCTGGAGCGAACCCATATTGGCGAGGATGCCGGAGGTGCAGCGCGCCATCACCAAACCTATCGGCCACGGAGAGCCGGCTCTGGGTCGTCGCTGGAAATTAGGCCGCGGCCTGCGCTGTGCGGGCTATGGCCAGGCGATCCTGCTGCCCAATTCATTCAAATCCGCTTTGATTCCATTCTTCGCCGGAATTCCGCGGCGTACCGGCTGGCGAGGCGAGATGCGTTACGGCCTGCTCAATGACCTGCGCCGCCTGGACCCGAACGCATTGCCGCTGATGGTGCAGCAGTTCGCGGCGCTGGCACTGGACGAAGATGCGTCGCTGCCTCAGCACTTGCCCGCGCCGCGACTGGTGGTTGACGGTGAGCAGGCACAGGCCTGTCGTCGGCGCTTCAAGCTGGCCGAGGATCGGCCCCTGCTGGCTTTGTGCCCCGGTGCGGAGTTTGGCGGGGCCAAGCGTTGGCCGACGGAGTATTACGCCGAGCTGGCGCAGCAATACCTGCAGCGCGACTGGCAGGTGGTGCTGTTCGGTTCCGCCAATGATCGTGAGGTGACCGCAGCCATCGCCGCGTATGCGGGCGCTGGCGACCGCTGTCATGACCTGGCTGGCCACACCACCCTGGCGGAAGCCGTCGACACGCTGTCGCTGGCAGATGCGGTGGTGAGCAATGATTCCGGGTTGATGCACATTGCGGCGGCGCTGTCGCGACCACTGGTAGTGGTTTACGGACCTACCTCGCCCGGGTTTACGCCACCGCTCAACGATAACAGCCGCGTGGTTATCGGCGACATTGACTGTGCACCGTGTTTCCAGCGTGAGTGCCCGCTGCAGCACCATCGCTGCATGCGCGATACGCCGGTGGAACTGGTAGCTGCTAAACTTGACGATCTTATGGCTGCGGCTGCTGAAAACTGATGCGCGTCCTGCTCATTAAAATGTCTTCCCTCGGGGACGTGGTACACACGCTGCCGGCGCTTACCGACGCGGCTCGGGCAATACCGGGCATCCGCTTTGACTGGGTGGTGGAGGAGGCGTTCGCGGAGATTCCGGGCTGGCACACGGCGGTGCAGCGGACACTGCCCATCGCTTTGCGCCGTTGGCGCAAGCACCCGTTTCGGGATTTCACCGGTCCCGAGTGGCGGGAGTTTCGCCGCCAGGTGCGGGCACAGCATTACGACGCGGTGATTGATGCGCAGGGCCTGCTGAAGAGTGCGCTGGTTTCGCGGCTGATCAAGGCACCGATTTATGGCCTGGACAAGCAGTCCGCACGCGAGCCGCTGGCTGCGAGGGCGTATCACTACCGCATTGCCGTGCCTCGAGACATGCATGCAGTGGAGCGTACGCGCATGCTGTTTGCCAAGGCGCTTAACTATCCCGTACCCACGGCACAGGGGGATTACGGTGTCCGCGAAAATCTCACCCATGGTAAAACCAAGAGCACCCGCGGATTGCTATTCTTCCACGGCACGGCGCGCGACGAAAAACTCTGGCCCGAGCCTCACTGGGTGCAGTTGGCGAAACTGGCGGAGGCCGACGGTTATGCGGTGTGGTTGCCCTGGGGCAGCGAGGCTGAGAGAGCCCGCGCCGAACGCATTGCCGGGCAAAGCTCGGGCACTGCAGTGCTGCCGCGGCTGGATCTCCTGGGCCTCTCCGGACTGTTGCTGGAGGCCAGTGGCGCGGTTGCAGTGGACACCGGCCTGGGTCACCTGGCCGCTGCGCTGGACGTGCCCACAGTGTCGCTTTACGGCCCCACGAGTACCCGGCTGATTGGCGCCTATGGGCACAACCAGGTGCATATCCAGTCCCCGGTGGGCGCTGCCGATACCAACGACCCGGTGGCCATGATGGACGCCATCCAGCCGGAGCAGGTATGGACAGCACTGCAGCCGATGCTGCCGCAGGCGGATTGAGCATGCGCCTGGCCCTGCTGCTGTACAAGTATTTTCCCTACGGTGGCATGCAGCGCGACTTTCGCCGCTTTGTGGAAGCGCTACAGGCGCGAGGGCATCACTGCCGTGTCTACTACAACAGCTGGCAGGGTGACGAAATCGCCGATGCCGAACTGCGCCGCGTACCGGTTTCGGCGCGCAGCAACCACCTGCGCAATGAACGTTTCAGTGCATGGGTGGAGCGCGACCTGGACCAGGATCCGGTTGACGGGGTAATCGGTTTCAACAAGATGCCGGGCCTTGATGTGTATTACGCGGCTGACTCCTGTTATCTCGACAAGGCCTTCAATGAGCGCGGCCGCCTGTACCGAATGAGCAAACGCTTTCGCCACTTTGCCGCCTATGAAGAGGCCGTATTCGGACGCGATTCCGCTACCGAAATACTGCTGATATCGGAGACAGAGAAGGCCAAGTTCCTGCATTACTACCAGACGCCCGAGGCGCGCATGCACATGTTGCCGCCGGGAATTTCACGGGATCGCTGTGCCGGGGAAGACGCCCCGGCCCGGCGGCGTGCGACGCGCGCTGCACTGGCTGTTGCCGAGGGCGAACAGGTATTCCTGTTCGTGGGCTCCGGTTTCATCAAGAAAGGCCTGGACAGGGCCATACGCGGTCTCGCCAATGCCCGTGCCGAGCAACCGCATCACCCCATGCGCCTGCTGGTGGTGGGGCAGGACCGCGAGCGTCGCTTCCGGCGTCTGGCAAAAAAGTTGGGCATAGCGGACTGCGTGCACTTTCTCGGCGGGCGCGATGACGTGGCTGACCTGCTGCTGGCGGCGGACACGCTGGTACATCCGGCCCTGGACGAGGCGGCGGGCATCGTGCTGCTGGAGGCGCTCGTTGCCGGGCTGCCTGTCATCACCACCGATGTTTGCGGTTACGCCCACCACATCGCCGACGCGCGTGCCGGCATGGTTCTGCGCAGCCCGTATTCCCAGGACGACCTCAACACAGCGCTGCTGCGCTCGCTTGATGGCGTCTACCGTTCCCAGTGTCGCGAGACCGGATTGACCTACGCGCGCCTCACAGACCTGTATTCCATGCATGCAACGGGCGCACAGCTGATAGAGCAGTTGTTGCAAGGTAAACAGGGAAATGAAAATGCCTGAAGCGTTCCTCCGTGACGACCTGGCGGTAGCGGGCGGTACCGTGGACAGTAGTGCACCGGCACTGTTGGAGTGGTCGGCTTCAGTGGCGAACAGTGCGGCACCGGAAGACGTCTATCGCAACAAGGAAGGCCGCAAGACCCTGCGCTTCCGACTCGGTAGGCAGTCCTACTTTCTCAAGCTGCATACCGGCGTCGGCTGGAAGGAGATTTTCAAGAATCTGCTGCAGGGGCGTTTGCCGGTGCTGGGCGCGAGCAATGAATACCGTGCCATTGCCGCACTGCGTGGAATAGGCGTTGATACCATGTCCGTGGCGGCTTATGCGAGCATGGGCCTGAATCCCGCCCGCCGTCGTTCAATGATCGTGACGGACGACCTCGTCGGCACGGTAAGTCTTGAGGACTACTGCCGCGATTGGGCACAGCGACCCCCGCCCTTTGCCGAGCGACTGAAGCTGGTTATCAAGCTGGCCGACAGTGCCGGGCGTATGCACCGCGCCGGGATCAATCACCGCGATTTCTACATTTGCCATTTTCACCTCGACACGGCGACCTTGTCAGAGGCTGTGCCGCGGTGTTACCTGATCGATCTGCATCGTGCGCAGATCCGTGGCAGTACTCCGCGCCGCTGGCAGGTCAAGGACCTTGCCGGGCTATACTTCTCGGCCATGGACTGCGGTCTCTCCCGGCGCGATCTGCTGCGGTTTATCGCGCACTACAGTGACGGCGGCCTGCGCCAGGCGCTGCGTGGCGAGGCCGCTCTGTGGCGCGAGGTGGCCGTGCGCGCTGAACGCCTCTACCGTAGTGAACACCAGCGCGAACCGCCGGGTGAGCAGCGATGACAGCGGCCGTTCTGCGCGGTGGAGCGGAAGCTTTCGCTCTGGCTGATGTGTTGCCGGGTGGCGCCACGGCCAGTTGGCTGGCAGAGAATGGCCGCGTGCTGAAGCGGGACGATCACAGTCTGGTCACACTGCTGGAACACGCGGGCCAGCTTCGGTACTGCAAGTATTTCGCAGCCAAGCACTTGCTGCAGCGCGTGGCTTTTCGCTTTGGCTTGGGGCGTGCCGTGCGCGCGTTCGATGCCGCCCGACTGCTGCAGGATCGCGATATCCCGGTGCCAGCGCCCCTGGCCTGCCTGCGGCGACAGGACGGGTTGTTGCTGGTGACAGAGGGGCTGCGCGGTGCGCTCGACATCAAGGCCATCTGGCTGGATGAGTCCACCCGGGCATGGCGCCAGCGCGTGCTCGACAACGCCGGTAGCCTGCTGGCGCAACTGCACAGTGCCGGTTTTGCCCACGGTGACTGCAAGTGGAGTAACCTGCTGTGGCAGGGTGAGCAGCTATTCCTGGTGGACCTGGAGGCGGTGGAGCAATGCGCCAGAGGCCACGGCCAGCAGTCGCGGGACCTGGCACGTTTTACCGTCAATGCCGAGGATCTCGGCGTCGACAGCGCCGCCTACAGGCAGTTTCTAGAGGTGTATTGTGGCGCCATGGGCGAGTCGGCCGCTGATGTCGCGGCGCGCATACAACCCCACCTGGCACGTTTTCGCGCACGCCACCTGGAAAAATACGGTGAGCGCGGCGCGCGCCTGCTGTAGCGCTTTCAGTCGGTGCGGCGGCGCAGGTAGCGCCGCGACTTCAGCCACACGCGCAGGTCGCGCTCCCAGTCCTTCAGGTAGGGCTTGCGTTCCGGGTAGCGGCACGGGAAAGATTGCGCCTCGACGCCTCGCAGTATCTGCGTCCATTGCTCGTCGGGTTCGTAACCCAGTCGCACCAGGTCCTGTTGCATTTGCGGGTGTGCCGCCAGTTGCTGGGCGATCCGGGGCAGGTGTGCATGCCATTTCTGCAGGCTCTCGCGGTTTACGGCCCGCAGTCCGTTCATGGCGCGCTGGGAGGCTGCGGAAGGCCGCGCGAACTGCTGGAACTCGCTGAAGCGATGCAGCTGTTGCAGGAAAGTAAAGCGCTGCTGGATCTGTTGCTGCACCGCGTCGGGGTCGCTTACCAGGTCCTCGTAGCGCAGGCGCAGGAAACGGGGGTGGGCCTCGTAGCGTTCGGCGCTGTCCTCACACTCTCGCCATACGCGGTAGTTGCAAAAATACTGGTCCGGGCTCTCGCGATGCTTGCTGGTAATAACCGCCCGGGGATCACGGCCCATGTAGATGATATGCAATGCCGGGTCTGCATAGAAAATATGACGCAACTGCTTGATATCGTTTGGTTGCTTGGTGAAGTAGACGCCCTCTACCTCGACTACAGGTTCGAAGATGCTCAGCTCGTGCTCGCAAAACCCGCCGGCATGAAAGCAGGTGCTGGCAAGTTCCATCAGCAGCGTGGTGCCGCTGCGAGGGCAGCCAACGATGTGTACACGTTTCACGCGTTGTGCTCCCGCGGCGGTGGGTAAAGGTTCATGAGGCGTCCTGTCGCTGGTGGTGTCGTGGTATTCTAGCCCTACGATGACCGCTGCGTCTGCTACCGGGCGGGTGTACAAATCACAGGAGTACGTTCATGGGCCTGTTGCAGGACGGGGCGAGCAAGTTCAGGCACTGGCACCGCACGCTGAGGGAGCGTCATCTCCGTTCCTACGTGTTCATACATATCAATAAAACCGGGGGCAGCAGCATCGAGAAAGCGCTGGGGATTGGCCTGGACCACAGTACAGCCCTGGAAAAATACCAGCAGCTGGGGGCAAAGGCCTGGCGAGGCAAATTCACCTTTACCATGGTGCGCAACCCCTGGGACAAGGTCGTCAGTCACTACCATTATCGCGTGCGGACCAACCAGACGGGGCTGGCTGAGCATACCTTGCCCTTCAGCGAATGGTTACAGCGATGTTACGTCGATCGTGATCCCCGCTATTACGACCAGCCGCGAATGTTCATGCCGCAGCGGCGTTGGCTGGTGAACGAGAATGATGAACTGCTGGTGGAATTCATCGGTCGTTTTGAAAATCTGGAGCAGGATTTCGCAACGATCTGCCAGCGCCTGGGTGTGAACGCGACACTGGGTCATGCCAAACCCTCATCGCGCGGCAGTTACCGGCAGTACTACGACGCCGACAGCGAGGCCTTGATCAGGGAACACTTCGCCGAAGACCTGCAACTCTTCGGCTACGAATTCTGAATCAGTCAGGGGCCTGGAGTTTGCCCTTGGCGCGCAGCCGGCGCATCGCCCAGCGGTGAGCCTCCACGGCCAGTAGCCTGGCTTCGGCGTCATTGAGCTCCGGCATCTGCAGACGCCACTGCCGGAAAAATCGCATACGGTCAGTGTTGCTGACGTCCGCGGGCGTCAACATACTGAGTTGCATCAGGTTGCGCAGCAGGTCGCGTCCTGCCGGGGGCTGTCGCCGGGTGTTGCGCTCGTTGTCGATCAGTGAAAAGTGAAAAGTGTTTTCGCGCCAGTCTGCCAGCACGTTGCTGGTACGCAGGTCACCGTGGATAAAGCCGGCCGCATGCAGCCGGCCAATGAACTCTCCCAGGCCGCAAAGCAAATTACGGCGACGTCGCATGAAACTATCACCCCGCCCTGGCAATTCTTCGCGTAGCCATCGGGTCACGCCATATCCGGGCATCGCCGTGCTGAAAAGGTATTCCCTGCCGCCGGGAAGCTTTCCCCAGGCGATGTTGAGCGGGGCATCGATGCCGGCTTCCCGCAGGGCGTCATTCTGTTTGCGCGCCCGCGTCGCGCGACTGCCCTTGACGAGAGCTTTCACGGTCTCGAGTGGGCTGCGCGGCAGGAACTCCTTGTAATAAAGTTTCTCGTCGGGCTGCGCGATCACGCGCGCATAGGCGGAACTGCCCACCATGTGCCAGCCCTGTGGCAGCTGGTCGCTTGCCAACTGCAGTGCCAGCTGCTCAAGCTGGCGCGGTGCTTTGTCTTCGGTTTCGATTGTCGCAGCCTCAGTGAATGCGCTGCACTAGTTTATGCGCGGCGGCAGCTGCGGACCAGCGGGTCTCAGGGCAACGACCACGGCGCGCCCGGTGCGCTCGCCTTCGAACGAGCGCAGTTCCTGCAGGGCGTGTGTTGCCACGAACTGTTGCCAGAAAGCTTCCTGGCGCGGGCGCAGGTACACCACCAGATAGTCGCTGTCCCGCCAGATCGCGGGCTCGTCAAGGATAGATTCCAGTTTGAAGCGCTTGCGCTGCAGCGTACTCCAGTCGACCTGCCTATGGCTGAAATGGGCGATGTATTTCTCATTGGTGACCACGGATGCCTGTTCTGCAGTGTTCTCGGCAACCCAGCGTGTCGCGCTGACGATAAACAGCTTGTCACGTTCACCGTTGTGCAGGGTGTCAGCGGTGGTACCCAGCAGGAGAATGGCAACCAGGTATTTCTTCCAGCCGCCCCGGTGCCAGAGTGAGCTGAGGAAAAAGGGCAGGAACAGCAACAGCAAGACGCCGGCCTGTATGGCATAGCGCTCGAGCATGAAGCGATTGATCGCTGTGAAAATACACAGGTAGAGCAGTACCGTCAGCAGGTAGCCAAAGATAATTGCGAGGTCGTCGCGCCGGAAGCGGTGGCCGATGCCGGCGCGCGCGCCCCAGAACAGCACCAGGACCCACGGCCAGGTGATGGCCCGGCACAGATTGAGCAGCAATATGGCGGCGAGCCCGGCGACGGCCGCAACCGGTGCGTCCTCCCGGGAGGTGAACAAGAGCATGGGTTCAGCGGAGGCCCGTGCCAGTTCAGTAAATACCCCGGGAAAAGCAAGCAGCCTGTCTACATACAGCCCGATCGCAGGGAAGAGGGGTGTGCCTTCAGCCCTCAGGTTCTGGTACGCATAGACCGCCAGCATCGCGATGCCGCCGGCCAGCAGCACTGGCACCAGGAATTGCAGGCAGCGCCGGAACCGGTGTGGCAGGTCCCTGGTAAACAATAGCGCCAGGGGTGCGAGCACTGCGAGAAAGGCACCCTCGAAACGAAACAGGGTCGCCAGCAATACGAACACTGTCCAGCGCAGTTGCCGTGTTACGGTCTGGTGCTGGACATAGAGCAGTAGCTCCCGCAGCGACAGCATTACGAAAGCGAGGTATATCGGGTCGCGCATAATTGACGCGCGGGTATGGTTTATCCACGGGTGAGAGAGGATCACGATGGCCGCGATCAGCTGTACGCTGCGCTTGCCGCCGAGTACCCGGACCGTATCCACAAAGGCAAGGCACAGCACCACGTAAAAAAAGGTGGTGATAAGCAGGCCCGAATAGAGCAGCGGAATGCCGGTGAGTTGGTGCAGCAAAGCGATGCAGACAGGCAGCAGCGGGCGGCCGAATACCTGTTGGCTGGCGGCGAGCCCGTCCTGCAGGTAGGCCTCTGCCGCGCGCAAGTATATGATGGCGTCCCGGTTTATCAGCGGGTCGAGCCAGATCAGCCAGGCTGAGACCAGCAGGCTTGCGGCAACGATCCACCGGTAGCGAATGTTGGCTTCGGAAGCGATGTCGGAAATCTCGGGCACCAGGAGGTTTTTGTTTGCCGCATAGTCTAACCGCGCGCAATTGCGTAAGCTAGCGCGCCTGACCGGGCCTCACACGATTACAGCGCCAGCGCCACCATGTATAAAGCAGCAAGCACATACCGGCCAGACATAGACGGGCTGCGAGCCATCGCGGTGTTGTTGGTGCTCTGGTATCACGCCGGCTTCCCTGTCAGTGGCGGCTATGTCGGCGTGGATGTGTTCTTCGTGATATCCGGTTACCTCATTACCGGGCTGGTATGGGCTGATGTACGTTCGCGGCGTTTCAGCTTCGCCGCGTTTTACCTGCGACGCTTCAAGCGTTTGCTGCCGGCCCTTTGCCTGGTGGTGGCAGCCAGCGTGTTGATAGCTGGCCTGGTATTCATGCCTGGCGACTACCTCGCGCTCGGCGAAAGCTTGCGCTACGTACTGGTCGGCCTTGGCAATTTCCATTTTTTCGAAACCACGCAGAGCTACTTTGCCGCCGATGCCGAGCTGATACCGCTGATACACACCTGGTCCCTGGCGGTGGAAGAGCAGTTCTACGTGTTGTGGCCGCCACTGCTGCTGGGAGTCTATGCGCTCACCCGGCGCATGCCGCGGGAGCAGTTGACTGCGTTTGCGGCCCTGCTGTTTATGCTGGCGCTGGTTGGTTCCGAGTATCTGGCCCGCCACGCACCGGCGCTGGCGTATTACCTGTTGCCGGCGAGAGTGTTTGAGCTGATGCTGGGCGGCCTGCTGGCGGTGTACGGCGCCTATCTGCCGAGACCTCGCGAGACCGTGCTGTCGCTGCTGTCCCTGCTTGGTCTGGCGTTGATATTGTGGCCCGCGTTCACCCTGACCCGCGAAAGTGTTTTTCCCGGTTTCAACGCGTTCTGGGTTTGCCTGGGCTCGGCGTTGGTCATCTACACCGGGGGTGTCAGCACGCGCGCGGCCAGCTATCGCCTGCTGTCGCAGGGCCCCCTGGTTTTTATCGGCCTGATTTCCTATTCACTTTACCTCTGGCACTGGCCGCTGGTGGCAACAGCCAATTACCTGAACATTGCGTTGGGCGGATTCACCGGCCTGGCTATTGTGCTGGCCAGCCTGGTACTGGCGTGGCTTACCTGGTTGCTGGTAGAGCAGCCCGTGCGGCGGCAGGCGGGTTGGCATTTCACCGGCGTTTTTGCCGTTCTTTTTGTGCTGCCGATAGTGTGTGCGGTCGGTTTCCACCAGTACCTGCGCAAAACCGAGGGCTGGCCGCAGCGCCTGGTTGAACCTTTGCGCGGCGTGGCGCTTACCTATCTCAATGACGAACCCGGTCGGCTGTTCCCGACCTGCCATGACAAGTCGGTGGTAATAGATACCAGTTCACGCTGCCTGATAGGTGCCGGGGAGCATGCAGATTCGACGCCGGGCTTTCTGTTGCTCGGTGACTCCCACGCCAATTCCGCTGCCGGGGTGTTTGACCAGCTGGGGAAAGCCGCCGGCCAACAGGGGTTGATGATTACCTCGGGCAGCTCTCCCTTCCTGGTCGATGCGGACCGCTATCGTGTTGACTCAGCTGGCCTGAACGAGCTGCGGCCGCGTTACCGTGAGCGCATGGAGAACATCCGTGAATGGATTGAGGGCGGGTACCGCGGTACGGTGGTTTTGGCAGCGGCCTGGCACCGCTATCTCGATGACCGAAGCATCAACTTCAAGCCCGAATTCGAAGATGCGTTGGCGCATACCCTGCGCTGGCTCGCGGACCACGGTAACGAGGTGGTTATCTACCTGGCAATCCAGGACCTGCCGGACAATCCCGAGGTGCGCTGTATCGGCCTGGACAGTTTCGATCTCTCGCAGCGCTGGAGTGGCCTGTTCAGCAGCGGCCTGCTGCACCCGGGCAACAGTTGCCAGGAGCTGCAATTGGTTTATCCCGCGGGCCTGCACGAAGACAATCGTACCCGCACACGGCAGCGCCTGGAGCATATTGCCGCCGGCATAAGCGGGGTGAGGATGATCGATCCCATGGCATTTCTCTGTGAGCAGGGGCAGTGCAGGGCTGCGCTGGAGGGGCGCTACATCTACCATGATGTCACCCACATCAACTTCTCCGGTGGAGGCGCCCTGGCGCGAGTGATGCTGCAAGCGGGCTCGAATATCCTGCAGTCGGCGTCGGACTGAGTCCGGGTTTGTCGCAGGATCTTCAGCGACCCGTAAAAATTCTGGGCATTCTCGCGGCGGCCCAATACACTTGTCGGGTTTACGACGAACTTTTTGCGGAGGCACCAGCGAAGATGGGGCGCGACGGATACAGAATATGACCAGGGTACTGGTGACAGGTGCCGGTGGGCAGCTGGGGCGTGAACTGCAGCGCAGCGTGCCGGATGGCGTTGACTGCCTGGCCCTGGGCCGAGGGCAACTCGACATTGCCGATAGTGCAGCGGTTAGCAGGGTGGTCGGCGAACAGCGCCCCGAGGTGTTGATTAACGCCGCCGCCTATACCGCAGTTGACCAGGCCGAGACCGAGGCGGATGCCGCCATGCGCATCAATGCTGAGGGCGCAGGCAATCTGGCAGCGGCGTGTGCCGAGCATGGCGTACGCATGCTGCATATTTCTACCGATTTCGTGTTCGATGGCAACAGTTCTACTCCCTACACGGCTGAGGCGGCCACGTCGCCCCTCGGCGAGTACGGTCGCAGCAAGCTGGCGGGGGAGGAGGCGGTACGAAACGCGTTGCCGGCGGCGGTCATCATGCGCACGGCCTGGGTGTATTCCGCCTTTGGCGGCAACTTCGTCAAGACCATGCTGCGTTTGATGGCCGAGCGCGACACCCTGTCCGTGGTTGCGGACCAGGTCGGCACGCCAACCTGGGCCAACGGCCTGGCGCGCGCTCTCTGGCAGGTCGTCGATCGGCCGACCCTGCAGGGCATTTATCACTGGACCGATGCGGGTGTCTGCAGCTGGTATGATTTTGCGGTGGCGATCGCCGAGGAGTCAGCAGCCCTTGGCCTGCTAGACTGCGCACCGAGAGTGTTACCGATTCCCGGCAGCGCTTACCCGACCCCGGCGCGGCGCCCATCATTCAGCGTGCTGGATAAACAGGACACCTGGGAAGCCCTTGGCGTGGCCGGCGTGCATTGGCGGGTTCAGCTGCGGAAAATGTTGCAGGAACTGAAGGAGAGTTAACTTGCCCCGTTCACTATTGGTCACTGGTGCGGCCGGTTTCATCGGCGCCAACTTTGTGCACTACTGGCGTCGCCAGCATCCGCAGGATGTGATCGTTGCCTACGACGCGCTCACTTACGCGGGTAACCGCGAAAACCTGGCGACGCTTGAGGGTAGCGCGGGCTTTCACTTCGTGCATGCGGATATCTGCGACCAGGCGACGGTGCTGGCCACACTGCGCGAGCACGAGGTCGATACGGTGGTGCACTTTGCTGCGGAAAGCCACGTGGATCGTTCCATCACCGGCCCGGATGCATTTATCGAAACCAATGTTGTGGGCACCCACACCCTGTTGAAGGCCGCGCGTGAATACTGGCTCGGGGGTGACGCTGCGATGTCGCATCGTTTCCACCATGTTTCCACAGACGAGGTTTACGGCTCGCTGGCGGCGGATGCCCCGGGCTTTTATGAAGAGCAGAAGTACGAGCCAAATTCGCCCTATTCGGCGAGCAAGGCCGCCTCGGATCACCTGGTACGGGCCTACCATCACACCTATGGCCTGCAGGTAACAACCAGTAATTGCTCGAATAACTACGGGCCATATCACTTCCCTGAGAAGCTGATACCGCTTTGCCTCACCAATATTCTCAGGGGATTACCTTTGCCGGTGTATGGTGATGGCAGCAACATCCGTGACTGGCTGTACGTGGAAGATCACTGCCGGGGAATCGAAAACGTGCTGCTAGCGGGTCGGGTCGGGGAAACCTACAACATCGGCGGCAACAATGAGTGGACAAACCTGGATATCGTGCACCTGTTGTGCGATCAACTCGATTCGCGCTTTGGCGCCAGCCCGGACCTGGCGCAGCGCTTTCCCGATGCCCCCGGTGCCAGTGGCGGCAGCGCCCGCGATTTGATCACCTTTGTCGAAGATCGGGCCGGTCACGACTGGCGGTACGCCATCGATGCGACAAAAATCAGTGATGAACTCGGCTTTTCTCCGGCTGAAACCTTCGAGACGGGGTTGTCGAAAACGCTGGACTGGTACCTGGATAACGAGACCTGGTGGCGACCGCTCCTGGTTTAGTCGATACGCTTTGGGTCAATCCAGCAGCGGGGCTTCGCTGAAGGGCAGCCCCTGCGCGTCCTTGCCCGAGAGCTGTGGCGCCTGGCCATCTATAAGCGGCCACTCTATACCGACTGCGGGGTCGTCCCAGGCCAGCGAAATCTCGCTTTCGGGGTGGTACATATCGGTACACTTGTACTGGAAATCGGCAACGTCAGTTAGCACATAGAAGCCGTGTGCAAACCCGGCCGGTACCCATAGCATTTGCCGGTTTTCCTCGCTCAGGGTAACGCCGAACCACTGTCCCAGGGTGGGCGAGTCGCGGCGCATATCCACCACTGCGTCAAATACTGCCCCGGCGGTTACCCGCACCAATTTTCCCTGCGTATGCTGCGTCTGGTAGTGCATGCCGCGGAGAATACCGCGGGCGGAGCGACTGTGATTGTCCTGCACAAATTCCATATCGAAGCCGGCGTTGGCAAAGGTGCGCGCATTCCAGCTCTCCATGAAGAAGCCGCGCTCGTCGCCGTAAACATCCGGTGTCAGCAGGTAGACGCCCTGCAAGGTGGTGGGCTCAAACTTCATGAAACACCATGCCCTGTTCGTTCAGCAGACTCTTCAGATAGAGGCCGTAGCCGCTCTTTTCCAGTGGTGCGGCCAGGGCCAGCAGCTCTTCCGCGGAAATGTAACCCATACGGAACGCGACCTCCTCGGGACAGGCGATTTTCAATCCCTGCCGCTCTTCGACCACGCGCACAAAATTGGCCGCATCCAGCAGCGAGTTGTGGGTGCCGGTGTCGAGCCAGGCGCTGCCGCGGCTCATGACTTCCACTTTGAGGTCGCCGCGCTCCAGGTAGCGCTTGTTGACGTCGGTGATCTCCAGCTCGCCCCGCGGTGAGGGGGTAATGCTCCTGGCGATATCCACCACGTCGTTGTCGTAGAAATACAGGCCGGTCACCGCGTAATGCGACTTCGGGTCGGTGGGCTTTTCCTCGATGTCCCGGGCCACGCCGTCCTTGTCGAATGACACCACGCCATAGCGCTCAGGGTCCTGCACGTAGTAGGCGAAGACCGAGGCGCCGGAATCGCGCTGCGCGGCGTTGCGCAGTTTCAGGGTGAAGCCGCCGCCGTAGAAAATGTTGTCGCCCAGTACCAGGGCTACCTTGTCGGTGCCGATGAATTCCTCGCCCAGTATAAAAGCCTGAGCCAGGCCGTCCGGATCCGGCTGTACCGTGTAGCTTATGCTGACGCCCCACCGGGAGCCATCGCCAAGCAGGTCTGCGAAGGCTTCCTGGTCGCGAGGTGTGGTGATGACCAGGATGTCGCGAATGCCCGCCAGCATGAGGGTTGCCAGCGGGTAGTAGATCATCGGCTTGTCATATACCGGCATCAGTTGCTTGGAGACGGTGCTGGTAAGTGGATGCAGGCGAGTGCCGGACCCGCCTGCCAGGATAATGCCCTTGTAGGCCGTGTCGCTCATGGATGTCTGGATTCCCCGGATATGAGCGCTGATTATACTGGTAACAGCGCTGATTTGGCGAGCCGGTACCCCGGCGCCGCAGTTGCAGGGGGTGGATTTTTGAGCAGGCGCTGCTTACAATCTTGGGCTTTTGTCTTGCGGGCAAAGTCGCTTTGAAGGCGCGTCCACCGCCCCGAAAGACTGTTACCCCGCCATCAGCAAACGAGGATGCCCCCATCAGGCAGCTAGAGTCAGTATCCGCCGCAGCGGCGCAACCCCTGGCAGCGGCAGACGCCGCCGCGCCCGGCTTGGCGGATAAACCGCTGCGTATTGCCCTGCTGGGTTACCGCAGCCAGCCACACGGCGGCGGGCAGGGGGTTTACCTGCGTTACCTCAGTAAAGGGCTGGTTGACGCGGGACACACCGTGGACGTGATTTCGGGGCCGCCCTATCCGCACCTGGACCCGCGGGTACGCTTGATCAAGCTACCCAGCCTGGATCTGTTCGAAAACGGGCTACTGTCTCTAAGGCCACATCACCTGCGCTCGTTTACCAACATCATCGAGTGGACCAGCAAGCTGACCGGAGGCTTTGCCGAGCCCTACACGTTTGGTCGTCGGGCGGTGAAGTACCTGCGCCAGCACGGCGCTGAGTACGACCTTATCCACGACAACCAGAGTCTCAGCTACGGGATGCTCGAACTGCAGGAGATGGGCCTGCCGCTGGTCACCACAGTGCACCACCCGATTACCTCGGACTTGCGCATAGCCCTGAATGCTGCGCGCAACCCCTGGGAGCGGCTGCTGATTCGGCGTTGGCACTCGTTTCTGGAGATGCAGAAGAAAGTGGTCAAGCAGCTGCACAATATTGTCACTGTCTCCGACTGCTCACGCCAGGATATCGCCCGCGATTTCGGCCTGCAGCCTGCGGGCATCAGCATCGTCCACAACGGCGTCGACACAGACATGTTCCGCCCTCTGGAGGGCGTCCAGCGCCGGCCCCTGCGCCTGATGGCCACCTGCAGCGCTGACGCTCCCCTCAAAGGCACGCGGTTCCTGGTCAGGGCCTATGCCCGGTTGCTGGAGACCTACCCGGAGCTGGAATTGTTGATGGTGAGCAAGCCGCTGCCCGGCGGCAAGACCGAGAGGTTGGTGAAGAAGCTGGGGCTTACCGACCGCATCCAGTTTGTCAGCGGTATCAGCACCGAACAGATGGTGCGCTATTACGCAGAAGCCACCGTGGCCATTGTGCCCTCGGTATATGAAGGCTTCGGTCTGCCCGCAGCGGAAGCCATGGCCTGCGGCGTACCGGTGGTATCGACAGACGGCGGCGCGTTGCCGGAAGTGGTTGGCGATGCCGGCATTATCGTGCCGGCAAAAAATGTGGAGGCCATGGTTGACGCGATAGATGGTCTTTTGCGCGACCCGCAGCGGCGTGCCCAACTCGGAGAGGCAGGGCGCCAGCGCATCGACGACGCCTTCTGCTGGCAGGTTTGCGCACGGGAAATGACCGCCTACTATCGGGAAGTATTGGCTAATGCAAACAGTTGATTTCAAGCACTTCCCGCTGCAGGCCGGCGACACCGTCCTGGACCTGGGCTGTGGCGAGGGGCGCCATGTGATCTCTGCGTATCTGGAAGCAGAGGTGCATTCCATCGGGGTGGATCTGTCTCTCGATGACCTCAGGACCACCCAGGAAAAGTTCAGCGACTTCGCCGAACCCGATAACCCGGCAAAGTCTTTTGGCCTGTCTTCAGCCAATGCCCTGGAACTGCCTTTCGCTGACAACACTTTCGACAAGGTCATCTGCAGTGAAGTGCTGGAGCATATCCCTGACTACCAGGGTGCTCTGCGTGAGATCCAGCGCGTACTCAAGCCCGGGGGCCTGTTCTGTGCCAGTGTGCCAAGGCGCTGGCCAGAGAAAATATGCTGGGCCCTGAGTGAGGAGTACTACAATACGCCGGGCGGCCATATCCGCATATTTCGCGCCAGTGAGTTGCGCGGCGATATCGAGCAGCTCGGTTTCAAGCACTACCACCGCCACTGGGCGCACGCCTTGCACGCCCCGTTCTGGTGGCTGAAGTGCCTGTTCTGGGAGCAGCAGGACAGCAACTGGCTGGTGAACCAGTATCATCGCCTGCTGGTCTGGGACCTGATGGAGCGCCCGGCGCTTACGCGCGTTACCGAGCGTATGATGAATCCACTGATGGGCAAGAGTGTGGTGATGTATTTTCGTAAGGGAGCCGCGGCATGAGCGGTCTGTACCTGAGCCGCGGCCTGTTCCCCGCCGAGTTTCTGCGCCCCACCGTGGAATTTATCCTGCAAACGCAACGGGATAGCGGCGAGATACCGTGGTTTGAAGGCGGTTACGCCGATCCCTGGGATCATGTCGAGGCGGCGATGGGCCTGTCTATCGGCGGAGAATACGATGCCGCCCGCAAGGCATATGAATGGCTGTACAGCATGCAGCTGGCGGACGGCAGTTGGTGGGCCGCCTATCGCGGTGAAGAGGTGGACAATTACGAGCGCCGCGAGACCAATTTCGTCGCTTACATCGCAGCCGGTATCTGGCATCACTACCTGATAACCGAAGATCGCGATTTCCTGCGCGCCATGTGGCCCATGGTGGATAGCGCTATCGGCTTCGTGCTGGCGCTGCAGACAGAGCACGGTGAGATTCTCTGGGCGGTAGATGGGGAGGGCAGGCCCAAGGATGACGCACTGGTAACCGGCTGCAGCTCTATCTACAAGAGCCTGGAATGCGCCCACAATATCGCCTATACCCTCGATGAGCCGCGACCGCACTGGTTGCAGGCGCGTCAACGCCTTGGTAACGCCCTGCGGCACAAGCCCGAGCGCTTCGACCGCAACTGGGAGAGCAAGGCGCGCTATTCCATGGACTGGTTCTACCCGGTGCTCACGGGTGTGTTGCCGCAGAAAGAGTCCCGTGCCCGTCTCGCGGCGCGCTGGGATGAGTTCGTGGAAAACCGGCTGGGTTGTCGCTGTGTTTCTGACGAACCCTGGGTGACCGTGGCCGAGTCCTGCGAGCTGGTGCTGGCCCTGCTCGCAGCGGGTGATCACGCTCGCGCGGTGGAGGTCTACAGCTGGCTGCACCAGTGGCGCCTGCAGGACGGGTCCTACTGGACCGGTTACCAGATGGTGGAAGACCTGCTGTGGCCGGACGAAAAGCCGACCTGGACTGCGGGCGCGATTCTTATGGCCGCTGATGCGCTCACCGAGCACACGTCGGCGTCCCGGCTATTCTGTTCTGTGCAGTTGCTGGGTGAAGGTGCCCAGAAGCGGATCGTGAAAGCAGATTGATTTCTGGTATCTGAGCGCTTTGAGCCGGCCGGGCCCGGGGAGGGTATGACCTCTTGGCGGGACCGCCAGAAGCACTTGCTGTGTCGCCAAGCGAGAACCAACACCCTCCCGCAAAGAACTTGAATTCGTGGATTGCTGAGCAAGGACTGGGTGATGACGATTCCCTCACGAAAATGTGCGGAGCCATGGATGGCGCGGCCGGCGCACCGGGAGCCCAAGCAGCCAGGGATGGCACGATTTTGCGGTTTTCGAGAGGGAATCGTCATCGCCCAGGCCGGCCCGGCCAAGAGAAGACACCAATGACCGCTACAGCCTGCGCAACAGCCCCAGCGTGTTAACCCGCCCCAGATCTTCGAACAAACCCGACGCCAGCGCCATACGGTAGATGGCCCAGGGTGCCTGACCACCTTCGTGGGCATCTTCGAACAGGTCGTGAATGGCCAGTATCCCGGTGCGCATGAGGTGCGCGGTCCAGCAGCGGTAGTCGGTCAGCGCCGCATCCAGGCTGTGGCCGCCGTCGATGAACACCATGGCCAAAGGTGTCTGCCACTGCCGGGCTGCGGCATCTGAGCCGGCCACCAGCGGCACCACGGTTTCATCCAGCCCCGCGCTGCGGATATTGCGGCGGAACTCCCGGAAGGTATCGACCTGGCCCTCGCCAGTGTCGTACAGGTCCGGATCGTGAAAATACTCACCCAGCTGGTGCTCCTCGGAGCCACGATGGTGGTCCAGCGCGAACACGGTGGCGCCGTTGCGGCGGCAGGCAAGGCCCAGGTATATAGTGGATTTACCGCAGTAGCTGCCGATTTCCAGCACCGGACCCTTGCGGCTCTCCACCAGCGCGTGATGGTGCAATGCATGGGCCTCGTCGTCGGCGAGAAAGCCCTTGATCTCGTCGATATTGCCGGGAAGGTCGGGGATCATGCGAGAAATCTCGGGGTAACGGGCAGGGCAAAGTAGCGTTTTTGTCGAGCCTTGGCAAGCGCCCGCCGTGCTATCATGCCGCAGGTCAAACAACCCCGAGGACAGCTAGCGATGAAACTGGAAATGCCGCGTTTCGATCAGGCGCAGGTACTGGTTCTGGGGGACATCATGCTCGATCGATACTGGGAGGGCGGCACTTCGCGAATCTCGCCGGAGGCGCCGGTGCCCGTGGTCAAGGTAGAGCAGATCAAGGACCGCCCTGGCGGCGCAGGTAACGTGGCCCTGAATATTGCCGCCCTCGGCGCCGGTGCCCAGCTGGCCGGCTACACCGGTGACGACGAGATGGCCGACTCGCTGGAAGACATGCTTTCCGGCGCCGGCGTGCACTGTGGCTTTACCCGCGTAGTGGGCCACCCCACGATTACCAAGTTGCGGGTCCTCAGTCGGCACCAGCAGCTGATTCGCCTGGATTTTGAAGAGCCCGGGCTGTCCAGTTCCGGCGCCCCGCTGAAAGAAAGTCTGCCGCAGTTGTTGCCGCACTGTGGCGCACTGGTGCTGTCGGATTATGCCAAGGGCGCGCTGGATGATCCGGCGCCGCTGATCGAGGCGGCCCGCGATGCGGGCGTGCCGGTGCTGGTGGATCCCAAGGGGACAGATTTCACGCGTTATCGCGGCGCCACCCTGCTGACCCCCAACTTCCACGAGTTCGAGGCGGTGGTGGGCCCATGCCCCACCGAAGCTGAACTGGTGGAACGCGGCGAAGAACTGATGCATACGTTGCAACTTCAGGCCCTGTTGGTTACCCGCGGCGAGCACGGCATGACCCTGCTGCGTCCCGGCGCGGAAGAACTGCATTTGCCGGCCCGGGCCCGGGAAGTATTTGATGTCACTGGCGCCGGGGACACGGTGATTGCCGTACTCGCCGCCGCCGTCGCCGCCGGGGCCTCGCTGCCACAGTCAGTTGCCCTGGCGAATATCGCCGCCAGCATCGTGGTGGGCAAGCTGGGCACGGCGACAGTGAGCGGCCCGGAACTGCGGCGCGCGGTGCAGCAGGACCAGGGCTCGGAGCGCGGTGCGGTGACCCTGGAGCAGTTACAGATCGCCGTAGCCGATGCCCGCAGCCATGGCGAGAAAGTGGTGTTTACCAATGGTTGTTTTGACATCATTCACGCCGGGCATGTCACCTACCTCGAAGAGGCGCGGCGGCAGGGCGATCGCTTGATCGTGGCGGTGAACTCGGATGCCTCGGTGCGGCGGCTCAAGGGCAAGGGCCGCCCGATCAACCCACAGGAGCGGCGTATGGCGGTGCTGGCGGGCCTGGAAGCGGTGGACTGGGTGGTCTGTTTCGAGGACGACACGCCGCGCTCCATGCTGGAGGCGCTGCAGCCGGATGTGCTGGTCAAGGGCGGTGACTATGCCGACAAGGAAGCCGTGGTGGGCTGGGAAATAGTCGAAGCCTACGGTGGGGAGGTGAAGGTCCTGGGTGTTGTAGACGACCTTTCCACGACCGCCATTGTCAGCCGCATACAGGGTAACAAGTAAGCGCTTACTTCTGTAGAGAGCGCCGGGCAGCCTCGACGTTCCCCCGTAAGTGTTCAGGATTGATAGTGCCGACAATGGCGGCCCCGGTGGCCGGGTGGCCGAATACCAGGTCCATGGCCGCCTGTACCGGGTCGGCTACCGGCTGCAGGTGGCCACTGGCCAGCGCTTTCTTCACCAGCGCACCTTTACCCAGTTCAGCGCAGGCATCCAGTACTGCAGCTTCCTCCCGCTGTGCCAGGTTGTAGGTCAGCATTACCAGGTCTGCGGCGCGGGCAGCTGCCCGGCCGCCGGCGACGGTTTTGGTGGACATGCCGAAGGCGCGAATCAGCCCTGCAGACTTGAGTTCATCCAGGGCTTCCAGCGTGCCCCAGCGCTGGATAATGTCCAGGTCGTCGCCATTGGAGTGCACCAGCACCATGTCTATCACGTCGGTACGCAGGCGCTGCAAACTGCGCTGCACCGAGAAGCGGGTGTGTTCGGGGCTGAAGTCGAAACTGGATTGGCTACCGTCAAATTCTTCCCCGACCTTGGTGCATATCACCCAGTGCCCCCGCTGACCGCGCAGCAGCTGCCCCAGGCGCTCCTCGCTGTTGCCATAGGCCGGTGCGGTGTCGATCAGGTTGATGCCGAGGTCACGGGCCTGGTTGATTAGCGCTGTCGCCTCGCTGTCGTCTGGAATGGTGAAGCCCCGCGGGTACTTGACGCCCTGGTCACGCCCCAGCTTCACCGTGCCCAGCCCCAGTGCACTGACCTCTATGCCGGTGCTTCCCAACTGCCGCAGCCAGCTCACGAGAACAGCGTGTCCCAGCAGGTCTCGGCGATACCCGGACGACCCCAGGCCGCCAGCGGCGCGATGTCTGTCTCCGGGCCGGGCGCGATATCGCGGGCTGCCAGGGCAAGGTCAACTTCATCTGCCAGGTTGGGCGTCAGGCTGAGCTTGGTAGGCCATGCGACCAGGGCGTTATCGACACTGTCTACAGCACCCACGTAGGCGCTGTCGGGTCGCAGCAGGGCCGACTGTCGCGGCTCCCCGCGGTCCAGTCGCAGGGTGCGCCACTGGCAATCGCCAAAGTCGATCCAGGGCAGCAGTTCGTTAAGTTCAGCCTGCGCCCGGGCAATCACCTCTTCGGCAGGCGCATCGGCGCCTTCCGTGGCCAGGTCACCTCCCAGGTACCAGACCGGTTCGCCCGCGCTCGTGCGATGGCTGGAAATGGTCAGTCGTGGTGAAGAACTGGCGCCAGTGCAGTGTGCGTAGAACGGCTCCGCATACTGATGCTTGACCAGGACCTGCTGCAGCGGCCGGCGCTGCATGGCGGGCTCACTGCCGCCGAGGGCCTGCACCAGGGCCTCGTTGCCGACGCCGGCTGTGAGCAACAGTTGCCGAGGTCGCAGTTCCATCTGTGGCGACCGCAGGTAGGCGAGGCGGTTCTCAACTTCCAGCGAGGCTGTGTTCCAGTCCACGGAGAAAATAGCGTCCCGGTGCTGCTCGGCGAGGGTTTGCACCAGCGAGGGAACATCCAGTACCAGGTCCACCAGCCGGTAGGCCTGGCCCTTGAAGCGGGGTGATGCCAGCGGCCGGGGCAGGGCATCGCGAGTGAGTTTTTCCACGCGTCCGCGCAGCATCTTGCTGGCAAAGAAGGAGCTGACCCGAGAGGTCAGCCCGGTGTGTGACCAGAGATAGAAATTCTCGCTCAGTACATTGCAAGTGCGCAGATCGACCTTGCCCTCGCCGCGCAGGCAACTGCGCCAGATGGCAGGCATGGCCGAGATCGCCTCGGAGCTGCCGCTCCAGGCGCCTGACAGTGCGTATTTGATGCCGCCGTGAATCATGCCCTGGGAGGCAATCGTCTGCTCACTGCCAAGGGCATTCCGTTCCATCAGCACGGCGTTAAAGCCGCGGTTGCGCAGCTGGTTGAGAGTCCACAGCCCGGCGATACCGCCGCCGATAATGGCTATGTCTGTGTGTAGCACAGGCGTGCCCATTGGGCGCTCCAGGAAATTGCAAAGCGCGATTATAGCCCGATAACGCGATTGTGGTGCCGCCTGCCGGGTCACCAACTGAGTGAAAAAAACACGCCACGGAAACAGGCCCGCAGGGTTGCTGGCTGGTATTCTCTCGCTATTCAGTTAAAAGGAGTCACCCATGCGCTACCTGTATAGCGCGTTGTTCTATGCGCTGCTGCCGCTGTTGTGGTTGCGCATGCTGCTGCGTTCCCGGCGAGCACCCGCTTACCGACAGCGCCTGGCGGAGCGTCTGGGGGTGTTCCAGTGCCCGCGGGAGATCATCGAGGGGCGAGTCATCTGGGTGCATGCGGTGTCCGTTGGTGAAGCGCTGGCAGCGGTGCCGCTGGTGGAGGAGTTGCTCGCGCAGTGGCCGGAACACTCCGTGGTGATGACCACCACTACCCCGACCGGTTCCGAACGTGTTCGCGCCCAGTTCGGCGCGCGGGTGTTCCATGTTTATGCGCCCTGGGATATCCCCGGCGCCGTGCAGCGCTTCCTGGCCCGGGTGCGCCCCGAATTGCTGATCATCATGGAGACAGAACTGTGGCCCAATATGATCCACTACAGCAAGCGGGGCGGGTGTCGCATCGTACTTGCCAACGCCCGCCTGTCGGCGCGCTCCGCGCGTGGTTACGCGCGTTTTGCCGGCTTGACCGGGTCTATGCTTGCCGGGCTGGATCGCGTTGCCTGCCAGTCGGAGGCTGATGGTGAGCGCTTGCTAACGCTGGGTCTGGAGGCGTCGCGCCTGCGCCTGACCGGCAGTATCAAATTTGATATTGAACTGGATGCGGCGCTGCGGTCCCAGGCGCAATCGCTGCGGGTGGCGCTGGGTCAGCGGCCGGTGTTGCTGGCGTCCAGCACCCACCAGGGCGAAGACGAAGTGGTACTGGATGCTTTCTGTCAGTTGCGACAGTCACAGCCACAGCTGCTCTGCCTCATCGTGCCGCGACACCCGGAGCGCTTCGAATCCGTGTACGCCCTGTGCCAGTCAAGGGGATTGCATACAGCGCGGCGCTCTCAGGCAGAGACGGTGTCCCCGGAGCACGCTGTCCTGCTCGGCGACACCATGGGTGAGTTGCGCCTGCTCTCCGGCGTGGCCACGGTTTGCGTGATCGGTGGCAGTTTTATCGAGCACGGCGGGCAGAATGTGCTCGAGGCCGCAGCCTGGGGAGTGCCCGTGGTCAGCGGGCCGCATATGTTCAACTTCAGCGAAATTACTGAACTGCTGCTTGCCGCGGGCGGCATGATACAGGTGGCCGACGCCGGCGAACTGACCCCAACGCTGCGGGAACTGCTGGCCGATGAAAACCGGCGCCGTGACATGGGGCACGCCGCCGAGGCTGTCGTCGATGCCAATCGGGGCGCGCTGGCGCGTCTGCTGGAGCTGGTGGGTGAGGTGTTGGAATCCGCCGGCGCCTGAGGTGGCGCCGGCCGGCCGGGCCAGCTACTTGGAACTGCTGGCCGCTGGTGCTGGTGGTGTGAGCAGGTAGGAATCCAGGTTGATCACGTCTTGCGGGCTGAGCAACCCCGCCTGCTCTTTCAGGCGCATCATGTTGATGATGTAGTCGTAGCGGCTGTTGGCGTAATCCCGCTGCGCGGCGAACAAGGTGTTCTGCGCATTCAGTACGTCTACCACATTCCGTGTACCTACCTCGTAACCGGCCTGGGTCGCATCGAGTGCGCTCCTGGACGAAACGATACTTTGCTTGCGTGCCTTGACCCGGGACACGTCACTGACCACGGTCATGTGCAGCGACCGCGTATTAGTCACGGTAGTGCGGCCGAGGTTGATGCGCTGCTCGCGCGCGGCATTGAATTGCTGCGCTGCCTGGCGGCGATTGGCACTGATGGCGCCACCGGAATACAGCGGCATATCCACGCGCAGCTCCCAGCGGTCGCCGTCGGTATTGTTGAAAGGCGAGCTGTTGAACTGCGTTTCCGGCGTGATGGTGCGACGACCGTCGGTCTGGTTATCGGAATAACTGTAGTTGCCGCTGATCTTGAAGCCATGTTCCAGGGCCGCGGACTTGGAGGACTGCCGAGCGGCTTCTTCCTGGAACTTGGCAGCCTTGAGGCTGAAGTTGTTCTCCAGCGCGAAATCCACCCAGGCGGAGCGATCCAGCGGCTCCGGCGGATTGATCTCGAAGTCTTCCTTGAGCACGCTCAGGTTGCCGTGTTTTTGCCCGGTAAGCACTGACAACTGCTCCAGGGCAACGGCCACGTTGTTTTCGTCGACAATGCGGTTAACCTGCGACAGGTCATACGCTGCCTGTGCCTCATACACATCGGTAATGGCAATCAGGCCCACCTCGAAGCGCTGTTGGGTCTGCTCCAGCTGGCGTTCAAAGGCGCGTTCCTGGGCCCTGGATGCTTCAAGGTTGTCCTGCGCACGCAGTACCCCAAGGTAAGCATCCACCACGCGTACGATCAGGTTCTGCTGGTTACCGGCGAAAGTCGCTTCAGCCTGTTTCGTGGTCTCCTCTCCGGCCTTGAAGCTGAACCACGCCGGCAGGTCAAAAAGGGCCTGGTTCAGTGACACCTGGAAGGCATCGGTTATGGTGTCGTTGTCGGTAGTGGAGTTCACCGCGGTAATGCCGTCTTCTACCACCTGGAAGGTCTCTGAATCGGTGCTGGTGTCAGAGCCCGCGCGCGAGTAGTTCGCGTTCACTTTTGGCAGCAGGGCCGACATGCCCAGGTTCTTTGCTTCACGATTGGCCAGGTAGGTGGCTTCCTCCGCCTTCAACTGAGCGTCGTTTTCGAGCGCCAGCTCGTAAATGTCCAGCAGGGACTCGGCCTTTGCGCCCAGCGTTCCCAGGGTAAGTGTCAGCGCGATCAGCGCGACTCCGGTCCGTTTCATGATTTCTCCTCGATGATGCGCGACGGCTCAATGCGCCGCGGGCACGATTCTAGCAGTACCCGGACAGTCTTGCATTGTGTGAACTGCCACTCAAAAATGCGCCTAGTGTTAGTTATCATAAGTGTTAAACTCGTGGCTGAACCATGTCGCAGATCATGTTCGGAAGCCTAATTCCCAGCCTTTCGCAGGGTGGGTCTGGAGAACGGTTGTAGTGCAAAAGCCAGTTAACAAGCCATTCAAAGTGGATATCGCCGAGCTACATGCGGTGTGTGAAGCCAATTATGCCCGCCTGTTGCGCCTGTTCCCGCATTACGAAAGCAGTAACCACCATGGCTTCCAGATCGGCCCCTCCCGGGTACGCCTCGAAGTGGTCGAGCGCTGTCGCTACACCACGATTTTTCGCATCCACCAGCAGCACGCGGAAGCCCGTTGGCTGGGCAGCCTGAAAGTCGAGGTGCGCGCGTACCATGACGCAGGCATGCTGGAGGTGGGCAGTTTCCAGTCCCATCAGCGAATCCAGCCCCGTTACGATTACCCCAACAGCAAGATGCACCAGCAGGATGAAAAATCGCAGCAGAACCGTTTTCTGGCGGACTGGCTGGAGCACTGCCTTGGCAATGGCCTCAGTGCGCATCCCGTTGCGGTCAGGGCCTGAGCGGCGGCGTCAACGTGGGTAACCTCAGCAGTTCAGCACCCCTTTGCCGCATCCAGCCAGCGGGTGACAGCGTGCACCTGGTGCAGTTGACCGACACCCATCTCTGCGCCCAGCGCGGCGGCACCCTGCTCGACATGGACACGGACCGCTCCCTGCAACTGGTGATCAGGCAAGTACTGCGCGAGCGCGAGGTGATCGACGGTGTTCTCTGCACTGGCGACCTGTCCGACCGCGGATATTTACAGGCGTACCAGCGCCTGATCGAGTACCTGCAGGCTTTTGACGCCGAGAGCTTCTGGCTGCCGGGCAACCACGATGACCGTGAGCAGATGGCTGCTGCGATCGCCGGTCAGGCGCATCTGTGTGGTGAAGTGCGGGCGGCCAACTGGCAGATACTGATGCTGAATTCACAGATTCCCGGTGAGGTAGGGGGAGAGCTCGGTGCCGCGGAGCAAGAGCGGTTCGAAAGCGCGTTGCAGGCGGCGCAGGAGCAGGGCCTGTACACCCTGGTCTGCCTGCATCACCAGCCCGTACCTGTTGGCAGCGCGTGGATAGACCAGCAACAGCTGGCTGACGCAGAGCAATTCTGGCAGACGGTCGATCGGCATCCCGGGGTGCGCGGTGTGTTGTGGGGCCATGTACACCAGCAAATCGATACCTGGCGCGGCGATGTCGCATTGATGGCGTCCCCTTCAACCTGTGTGCAGTTCGCTCCTGGCAGTGAGCAGTTCAAGGCCGATGCCCAGCCCCCGGGTTACCGCTGGCTTGAACTGAAGGCTGACGGGGGTATCGGCACCGGTATTTCCCGGGTGATGGACGCCAGCTTCAACGTGGACCTGGAGTCAGGCGGCTACCTCTAGTCTCACCCGCGTTTCCTGGCTAATTTTTTTGCCGGGCTGCGTCACCATGCTGCTACCCTCATGTACAATGGCGGCAACTTCCTTGCAGTCGTTTCAACGCGTTCTCCATAATGAGTCAATATACCGCCGAAGATATCGAAGTCCTCACGGGACTTGAGCCTGTGCGCAAGCGCCCGGGCATGTATACCGACACCACCCGGCCCAACCACCTCGCCCAGGAAGTGATAGACAATTCCGTGGATGAGGCGCTGGCGGGCCATGCCAACCAGATCGACGTGATCCTGCATAAAGACGGCTCGGTATCGGTCAGCGATAACGGTCGCGGCATGCCGGTGGATATCCACCCGGAACAGGGTAAGCCCGGAGTGGAAGTGATTCTTTCCACCCTGCACGCTGGCGGCAAGTTTTCGAACAAGAACTACCAGTTCAGTGGCGGCCTGCACGGTGTCGGTGTCTCGGTTGTGAACGCCCTTTCCAGCGACCTGGTGGTGACTATCCGTCGCGACGGTAAGGTGCACGAGATCCGCTTCGCCGGTGGTGAAAAAACCTCCGACCTCACTGTTATCGACACCTGCGGTAAACGCAATACCGGCACCACGGTGACGTTTACCCCGGATGCGCAGTATTTTGACTCGGTGAATTTCTCGGTCTCGCGCCTGGTGCATGTTTTGCGCGCCAAGGCGGTGTTGTGCCCGGGGCTCCGGGTGAAGTTCAAGGACGAGAAAAAAGGCGAATCACAGGAGTGGTTTTACGAGGACGGTCTCACCGACTACCTCGCCGATGCCACCATTGACTTCCCGGCTATTCCTGAACAACCTTTTGTCGGCAGCTTCAGCGGCAGTAGCGAGGGCGTGGACTGGGCTGTGCAATGGCTGCCGGAGGGCGGCGAGGTGATAGCTGAATCCTACGTCAACCTGATTCCCACCGCCCAGGGCGGCACCCACGTCAACGGCCTGCGTACCGGGCTGCTCGATGCCATGCGTGACTTCTGCGAGCTGCGTAGCCTGCTGCCGCGTGGCATCAAACTGACCCCGGATGATATCTGGGACCGCTGTTGTTATGTCCTGTCTTCCAAGCTGGAGGACCCCCAGTTTTCCGGCCAGACCAAGGAGCGCCTGTCATCGCGGGAAGCGGCTGCCTTCGTTTCGGGTATCGCCAAGGACGCTTTCAGCCTGTGGCTCAACCAGCATACCGAGGAAGCGGAAAAACTGGCGGAGATGTGTATCTCCAATGCCCAGAGCCGTATGCGCAGCGCGAAAAAAGTGGTGCGCAAGAAGGTTTCCGCTGGCCCCGCCCTGCCGGGTAAGCTGGCAGACTGCTCCGGCGAGGATCCCAGCCGCGGCGAATTGTTCCTGGTGGAGGGTGACTCTGCCGGTGGTAGCGCCAAGCAGGCCCGCGACCGGGAATTCCAGGCCATCCTGCCGCTGCGTGGCAAGATCCTCAACACCTGGGAAGTGGACTCGCAGGAGATTTTGGCCTCCCAGGAGGTACACAATATCTCCGTGGCCCTCGGTATCGACCCGGCTTCGGACGATCTCTCCGGTTTGCGCTACCACAAGGTCTGCATCCTCGCCGACGCCGACTCCGACGGCCTGCACATTGCTACCCTGATTTGCGCGCTGTTTGTGCGCCACTTCCGCCCCCTGGTTGCCGCCGGGCATGTGTATGTGGCGATGCCACCGCTATATCGTATCGACGTGGGCAAAGAGGTATTTTATGCTCTGGACGAGGGCGAGAAGCAGGGCGTGCTCGACCGAATCGAGGCGGAAAAACTGCGCGGCAAGGTGAATGTTCAGCGCTTCAAAGGCCTCGGTGAAATGAACCCGCTGCAACTGCGTGAGACCACCATGGACCCGGATACCCGCCGTCTGGTGCGCCTGGTACTGGATGCTGGCGATGGCACCAACAACATGCTGGACATGCTGCTGGCCAAAAAACGCGCCTCGGATCGCAAGGCCTGGCTGGAGAAGAAGGGCGACCTTGCCGAGGTGGTTTGATCGCAGTCTATTTTATTCACAAACCTTGGCCAGCGGGTCGAGGCGGCGCCAGGATGGGCGGAGCAGGCAGGGCGCGCAGCTCGCGGCGAAGAGGAGGCAGAAACGTGGCAATTACAGGCAGGATTCTCGGCATCATTCTCGGCAGCGCACTGATCGCTGCCCAGGCCAATGCCCAGTGGGAACTCAACGACAGTAATTCCGTGATCAATTTTGTCTCGGTGAAAAATGCGAGTATCGCCGAGACCCACAGCTTCCCGGTGTTGATGGGCTACATCAGCGAGCAGGGTGCTGTGCGCGTCAGCATCGACCTCAACAGCGTGGAAACACTGATACCCATCCGCAATGAGCGCATGCGTAAAATGCTATTCAACACGGCGAAGTTCCCTGCGGCGAAAGTGTCTGCAGAGGTCGACACAGAAGTGCTTGCAGAGGCCAGTCGCGGCGGCACGGTGACGACCGAGTTGCCCGTAAACGTCTCGCTGCACGGGGTGGAACAGAGCGTTTCCGTGCCGGTAGTGGTGTTCAGTGACAGCGGCCACCTGAGGGTTATGTCTTCCAGGCCGGTGCTGCTGCGTGCAGAAGATTTCGGGCTCGCGGCGGGTGTGGACGCACTGCGTGAAGTTGCCGGCCTGTCGAGCATCAGCACTGCGATACCGGTAACGCTAAACCTGCAGTTCCGGCAGGCAGAGTGAAGTATTGCCGGTAAGCTAGCTGCAGCGCTGAAGCGCCCGGCATGGCCTTCAGAACGCCGGGGTCTCGTTCAGGTGCAGGAAGGCGCCCACGCCATCAAAGAACATCTGCACTGAAATAATCACCAGTATCATTCCCATCAGCCGTTCAACCGCGATCAGTCCCCGGTTGCCGAGCGCCCGCAGCAGCAGCGGTGCACACATCAGCAGTACGGCGGCCGCCGCCCAGGCGCCGACCAGCGCCAGCGTCCAGTCGAACATGCGATTGGGGTCGGAGGAGACCAGCAATACGGTAATGGCCAGGGCAGAGGGCCCGGCTACCATGGGTATGGCGAGTGGCACGATGAACGGTTCGCCTTCCGGCGTTTCACCGAGCAGGCCATAGGGCGAGGGGAAAATCATGCGTATTGCGATCAGGAACAGGATAATGGCGCCGGCGATACTGATGGATTCCTGCTTCAGCCCCAGTATGTCCAGCAGTGCGCCACCGAGCCAGAGGAAGATCAGCAACACCACCAGCGCAATGAGCAGCTCCCGCGCCAGCACCCACTGGCGGCGTTTCTCGTCCACGTCCTTGAGCACAGACAGGAAGATGGGCACGTTACCCAGCGGGTCCATGACAAAAAGCAGGGTGATAAAGGCAGAAATCGTGTCCAAGGTATCGAGTATTCCCGGTGGCGTGGGTGTCGACGCAGTATATCGCCTTAAGTGTGGTTAACCCATGCAATTAAACCGACTACAATCAGGGGTATTGGAGCTGCAGTGATCCCCGGGCAGGATGCCACTGCATGGAGGTGCCCTATGATGCGCACAATGAGTCGTTTAGCTCTTGCGGCAGGCTTGATCGCAGCCCTTGCTGCCTGTTCGCAGCAGCCGGTGTTGTCCGGCATGGCTGCCAATGCCTTTGATCGGCAGACCCTGTTGAGCGGTGAGTTGCTGGACCTGCCGCTGCCGCAGGCGGCGGAGGCGGAGTTGCTGGCGGTCAATGATGACATGCGGGCGTTCCTTGCAGCGCACGTGCCGCCCGGTGCCAGCAGCAAGCAGCGCGTCGAGGCGATACTTGCGGCAATCCTGGATGACGGCCTCAGGCTGGACTACAACCTGTTCCAGACGCTGACGGCAGAGGAGGCATTTTATTCCCGCCAGGGTAATTGCATGTCGTTTACCAGCCTGTTTGTCGCGCTGGCCCGTGAATCCGGCCTGCGCGTGCGGTTCCAGGAAGTGGAGGTACCGCCTTCCTGGGAATCACAGGGCGACACCTGGATGTATAACAAGCATATCAATGCGGTGGTCGACCTGCATGGTAGCAGCATTATGATCGACTTCGCCCGGGAGCCATTCGATTCAGATTTCCGCCGGCGCCTGCTGGATGATGATGAAGCCCTCGCCCGCTATCACAACAACGTAGGCGTGCATCACATGACCGCTGGCCAGACCGCACGCGCGTTTACGCATTTCAGCACCGCGTTACAGCTGTCTCCTCGCACCGGCTATTTCTGGACTAATCTTGGCAGTCTCTATCGCCGCGCCGATCTGGAATTGGCGGCGGAATCTGCCTACCTGACGGCCATAGAGGTTTCCCGAGACGCGGCCGGCATGAGCAATCTCGCGCGCCTGTACCGGCACCAGGGCCGCGATGCGGCGGCGACGTATTACGAAGAAAAAGTGGAGCTGTTCCGGCGCAAGAACCCGTACTATCTGCACAACCTGGCCACCGAAGCCTATGCCGCGGGCGACTACGAACTTGCTGTGCAGCGCGCTAGATCAGCTATTCGCAGGGATCGCAGCCAGCATGAGTTCCATCGCCTGTTGGGGCTCGCCTATGTGCGCCTGGGTAAGGTGGAACGCGCGAGTGACGCCTTCGAATCCGCGCGCGAGCGGGCGGTGGACGAGTTGCAGCGCGGCACCTATAACCGCAAGCTGTCCCTGCTGGCGAACCTCTGAATGGGTTTGGCTTCAGCAGACAGCCTGCTATCCAGGTTCTCACTGGGGTTGAACAAATCGCAAGCACCAGCGCCGTCACGTGATTGACCCTCAACAAGATTCCAGCTGGTTCAGCTGGCCGTGGTCCATTTCCCACTAACACTGGCAGTTCCTGAACGACCTGAAGAAAAAAATTGCGTGAATATTGTGCGAAACAAGGCAATTGATGTGAATTTTGCACAAATTGGCGGTTGGCATTGTGGTTTTACGGAACTAATTCGTTTCTTATTGGCACAGGAACTCTCAATCCGTGATGAGGGTCCAGTCTTAAAGTCAAAATATCAGGGGTAAAACAATGATCAAGAAAAACCGATTGTCGGTAGCAGTGTCCGCTGCGCTGGGATTGGCTTCTTTGAGCTTGTCCTCTCCAGGCGCATTCGCCCAGGAAGAGACCATGCTGGAAGAGGTGGTAGTAACCGGTTCGCGTATTACTCGTAATCCCGAGTCCTACCTTGGTGGGATGTCCATCACTTCAGGTGAGCAGATCGAGCAGATTGGTACCTACAGCGTACTGGATACTCTGGCGCGCCTGCCCTCTGTTACCAGCAGTGGTGGTGGCACAAACCGCAATAACTCCAACGGTGGCCGCGGCGCTAACTTCGTAGAGATACACAACCTTGCCGCCGAGCGCACACTGGTGCTGATGGATGGCCGCAGGGTCGTATCCACCATTCGCGACTCCACCGGTCTGGCCGTCGATCTGCAAAGCTTCCCATCCAACATGATTGATCGTGTTGAAGTGCTTGCCGATGGCGCGTCTGCTATCTATGGTTCTGACGCCGTAGCCGGTGTGGTTAACGTGGTCATGAAGAATGGCTTTGAGGGTTTTGAATTCACGGGAGGCTACGGCCAGCCCCAGGATGACGGCGGTGAGACCCAGAATGTCGGCTTCCTGTTCGGCGCCCAGGGTGCTCGTGGCGGTTTCACCGTAGGTTTTACCTATAACGACACCGAGAACGTGGATTTCCTCGATCGCTCCTGGTCTCGTGTGCCCATTCTCGGTGAGGCCGATGATGGTGAGGGCGGCCGCCTGACCCTGATCGGCAGCGGTATCCCCCCTGAGGGCCGTGTCCCGGATGCCGGCATTATCTTCAAGGATGACCCTGCGACCGGCGCCAGCTACCAGCCTTACGACACGTTTGGCTTCAGTGGCTTGAACGGTTCTGCCGGTGACGGCAGTGTTCAGTCGATACTGGATACTGGCCACCGCTTTAACTATAACGATCCGGGCAGAAAGGGCGTTAGCCTGGTGAACCCGGCAACTGTCTATAACTTCGGCACGATTGGTGAAGTTGAGATTGCAGACGGTTGGTCAGCCTACACCAACCTGATCGCGCAACACCGTGAAGGTACGCTGTATTTCACGCCGCTGCCCGTGTCTGGCGCAGCCGGTCGGTTCACCGACCTGTTGAAAGTGCCGTTCGATAACCCCAATCTTCCGACAGACGCCGCAGCCGTAATACGCGAGGCTCTCGGTCCGGATGCGGAAACGTTCCAGATGTCCTATCGCGGACTGGACCTCGGTAACCGTACTTTTGAGTACGATACCGACACTTACCAGGCCACGGTCGGCTTCCGCGGTGATCTGGATTTCATCGGCTCTGACTGGAGCTTTGATTCCTGGGCTACCTGGGGGCAATCGCGTCTGACCGAAGTGACTTTTGGCCAGTTGAATGTCGCCAACCTGCAGGCCGCTGTAGATCCGGCACAGTGCGCCCTGATCAGCAGCTGCCCGAAGAAGGCAAACGGCGATCCGCTGTTTGATCCTTTTGGTCGCAGCCCCAAGACCCAGGAAGAGATCGACTTCATCACTTTCGAAGATCACGAGAAAACCGAGTATGAGATGTGGCATGTGGCTGCATCCCTGGCTACCAGTGACCTCATCGAATTGCCAGCCGGCGGAATGGGCTTTGCGGCCGGCCTTGAGTGGCGTGATGAGTCAGGTAGTGTGACGCCCTCCGGTATCGTAGGTAATGGCGACAGTGGTGGTAACTTCGCCGAGCCGACTTCTGGTGGTTACAACTTGTGGGAGATTTACGCTGAGGTAGACATCCCGATCCTGTCCGGTGCGCCCTTTGCAGAGGAACTGGGTATCGAAGCGGCTGTGCGTTACTCGGATTACGACGACTACGACGAAACCACCTGGAAACTGGGTGGTCGTTGGGCGCCTGCCGAATGGCTGACATTCCGCGCACAGGCATCAACCGGTTTCCGGGCACCTAACGTGCTTGAGTTGTTCGGTGGTACGGCCGACGCCTTCACGGGTGTGACTGACCCCTGTAATGCGGTCAATCAGGCGGCTAACCCTACTGTAGCGGCTAACTGCGCGTCCCAGGGGGTTCCCGCGGACTACATCCAGCCTGCTGCTCAGTTGAAGCTTTCCCAGGGTGGTAATCCCGAGCTTGAGCCGGAGACATCGGATAACTTCAGTGTAGGTCTCGTTCTGACGCCTGAAATCTGGGGTAACCCGCGTATCGCGATTGACTACTACGATGTGGAAATCGATGGTGCTATTGGTACTCCTGTGGCTTCTAACGTGATCAACACCTGTTATGAAACGGCGGGACTGGCTGCACCTGAGTGTGACCGGATTGGCCGTGGGCCGAACGGCGACGTCATTCGCTTCGACCTGTTGCTTGAGAACCTTGCTACCATCGAAACCTCTGGTGTCGACGTTAACATGACCTTCTCATGGGATGCAGGCCCGGGCGTGCTGACTGCGGACTGGCTGGTTAACTGGCTGGATGAGTACACAGAGACTACCGATACCGGCTTTAAGGAAGAATTTGCCGGCGAAGTGGCCTGTGACGTTTGTAGTTTCGCGGGTTATCCCGAGATCAAGTCTACTTTGAGTGCAACCTACGCGATGAATGCCTGGACGGGAACGCTTGCCTGGCGCTACATCGATGAGATGGACATCTCGGATGAAATCGGTTTTGACGAGTTCAACAAAACAGCGGACGCCGTCAACTACTTCGATTTCTATGGCTCGTATAACTGGGATAACTGGACCTTCTCTGTCGGTGTTGAAAACCTGACAGACGAAGAGCCTCCTTTTGTTCCGGCTATCTCTGCCAACACTAGTCCGATCTATGACTATCTGGGCAGGTTCTACAGCGCAAGAATCAAGTTCGCCATGTAAGGCGAGCACTCTAGTGCAACACCAAAGCGGGCCTTATGGCCCGCTTTTTTTTGCCTTGAGGATGTGAGAGAAGCGAAAAATCTTACGGCGTGAGACGGTCATTACCAGCCAACCGTAGGCCTGGTAAGACCTGATAAGTGGTGTATTAGTTTGTAGCCTGTGGCTGAGTAAGGGTTATTTCAGGCGCTTTACGCCAACGCTGCGTTTGGCGGCAACCAGCTCCATTTCGTAGAAACCAAATCGATTAACTGAAATCGCCACTAGAGTATCGTCCCCGGAATACGTGTATCGACCCGAAACGCGTTGTTGCCAGACCTGGCCATTATCCAGGCGAAATATGGTTTTACCGCTCCATCCCTTGAACGGAGGCAAGACATTCGCCTGTAACTGTTTGCCTCGATCCTTCTCAGCGGGAGAAGGCTCGGGGAAGCCGAACCCGTCCATTTGGGGCGTTGCCGCTTCCTCTGCACCGCCTGCTATCGCTCCAGTGGTGGCCACAGAGGCTTCCACTACGAGGGGGGCTTCAGGGCTTGCTTGTGGACTCGCCGAAACTGGCCGCTTGGCCAATTCCTGGCGACTTAGCCATGCATTGAGCGCCTCGATTTCTTCAGGGGTCAGCTTGTCCAGTCCCGCAGCGAGGTATTCCTCGGGAGACATCAATTGCTGGATTGATAGCCCTTTGCCGGGCGATTCTTCTGCAAGAATACTTGCCGTAAAGGCAATGCAGGCGCAGCTAATCGCTGTAGCCGTCGCTCTTAATTTCAACGTGTTCATTGCTCTTCCGGATAATTGGCCTGGTGAAAACTAGAACCTTTGATTGATGCGAGTATACCAGTATCGACCTCTCAACTCGTGCATTCGACCGTCGATATTGTCATTGAACGCAGATGTAGCGAGTGGCGCCTCCTCGTCGAGTAAATTGTCTATGCCCAGGGTGAGGCGCAGCCCATCTAGAAAACTGGCGGAATAGTTTAGCTGGACGTCGTGCACAATCCAGCTGTCAATTTCGCGAGTCTGCCGACTATCGGGGATGATTTCTTCCATGTCGCTGATAAAATGCAGTTGATAGCTCGCTGACCAGCGCTCGCGCTGCCAGCGCATGCCCAGCTGCGACTTCCATTCCGGTATACCGCCAAGGCCCTCGGAGGCCTCGTCGCGGAAGGTGCCTGCCAGGTCCAGTTCCGGCGCCGTCCGATCCAGCCTGGCCAGGTATTCCCAGATCCAGCTGCCACTGCCACTGATGGTGAACTGCCCCCAGCGCCGCCCCGGCAGGTGCCAGGTGAAGGCCAGGTCCATGCCTCGCACTTCACGCTGGCCGATATTGAGGTTACTGGCTGTTACCAGGGTGAGGTTGCCCATGTCGTCGCGTGCAACGCGATCATCAAAGGCGCCGGTGAAGGCGTTCTGGTTGACGATAAACTGCGCACTCGAGGACACCACATCCTCCTGCTCTACAGAAAAATAGTCCATGGAGAACGCCAGGCCCGGTATCTCGACGGGTGTCAGCACGATGCCCAGGCTGTAGCTGTCTGAGGTCTCCGACTTCAGGTCGGCATTACCGCCCTTGAGCACCAGGAACTGGTTGCGGGTGGGGTCGGCCTGGCGGCTGCATCCGGGCAGGGTGTCGACATTGACCACCTGGGTGCAAGGGTCGTTGATAAAAGCCTGCTCCTCGGTATTGCCCTCGTAGAGCTCATTGAGGCTGGGCGCGCGAAACCCCTGCGCATAGTTACCGCGCAGCAGTATGGAAGGGCTAGCCTGCCAGCGCAGGGCGAGTTTGGGATTGGTGGTGGTGCCGAAATCGCTGTAGTCGGACATACGCAATGCGGCTTCAACGTCGAGACTGCGCAGGCCGTCTGCACTTTTCCACAGGGGCACGATAGTCTCCAGGTACAGTTCCATGACATTGCGGTCACCCCCCGTGGCCTCGAAGTTGGTGGCGCCGATAGTACTGGTGGAGGCGAGCAGTGCCGAGGGCTTCTTGCTGGTAGCCTCGCGCCGGTACTCCACACCGAAGGCCAGGTCTGTCCGCCCGGCGGGCATTCCCGCCAGCGCACGGGAAAAATTCATGGCTGTGCCGTAGAGCTTGGAGTAACCACTTACTTTCCCTGTTGTGCTTATATAGCGCGCCTGTTCCGGTGTGATCGAACCCGAGGCACCGACCAGGTCCACGGCGATGCAGCCGTCTATCGCCAGGCCCAGGCAGTTGTCCGCAGGCCCGATGGCGCGAGCGAGACGGTCTGCGTTGACGATGCTGGTGGTGACCTCGGTGGCCTCGCTGCGGCTCCAGTTGTAGGCCACGTCCCAGTTCCAGTCGGCGAACAGGCCCTCGACCACGGCGCTGAACCGGGTCACCTCGGACTCGTTGCGCTGTCGCCGCTCCGGAAACTCCAACAGCCGCCGCCTGACATCGACCAGTTCCACGCCGAAGGGGTTGTAGAGATTGTCGGCAGCAACCGCCAGGTCGGACTGCTCAAAGGCAGTGAATACCGGTGTGGGGGCCAGCGTGGAGGCGGCCTCGGTTTCCAGGTGGCTGAGCTCGACAAAGCCGGTGATGCTCTCGTTGAAATCGTAGCTTGCATTGCTGTAGAGGCTGCGTCGCTCGAGCGGCACTACCGCGGTGGTGTAGTCCTGGTAATTGAACAGGTCTTCGTCGCCAGCCTGCCTGTATCCGGCGCCGTCGGCGATCAGGGTGGGTCCCCCGGGAAGGGTGACGCGGGCATTGGGCGTCGCGCTGGAACGCTGGTCGGTGCCGCCAAGGGGCCGGGTATCCGCGCTGGCTGAGACATCGCGGTCGCGGCTGTAGAGGGGCTCCTGGTTGTACAGCGATGCGCTGATGAAAAATGAGCCCTCCGGCAGCCCGGTGCCGTATTGCAGGGTCTGGGTAGAGGTCTCGAGGTCCCCCTGTTCGGCCTGTCCATAATAGGCTTCGGCCAGGAAGCCATAAAAATCCCGTTTCATGATCACGTTGACGACACCGGCGATGGCATCCGAGCCATAGATGGCGGAGGCGCCATCCTTGAGGATCTCGATGCGTTCCACCGCGGCGGGCGGAATGCTGTTCAGGTCGACAGATTCGCCTGCGAGCCCGTCATTGGCCACGCGGCGGCCGTTTATCAACACCAGGGTGTTGCTGGCGGGCAGCCCGCGCAGGGTGACAGTGGCGGTGCCGTCACCCCCGTTGGAAATAGCTGTGCTGTTAGCGTTGCCCGAGACCGCTGGCACGAACTTGAGCAGTTCACCGAGGGTTTGCGCCCCGCTGAGCTCGATGTCGGGGGAGGACAGAATATCTACCGGTGCACCACCACTGTAGCCGGGTCGCCGAATACGCGAGCCGGTGACATGGGTGCCATAGACATAGGTTTGTTCCAGGCCGGGCACGTAGATGGGGTACTGGTCCAGCATCTCCCGCGGCGAGGGACAACCCAGCGCCGCCGCGCAATCCAGTGCAAATACCGCGATGACTCGATCATCAACCAGTTCCCAGCCCAGGTTGGTGCCCAGCAGCAGCGTATCCAGTGCCTCGGAGGTCTTCACGGTTCCGACCACTTCCGGTGCCGGCAGTTCGCGCACGACCTGGTCGGAAAAAACCACCGAGAGGCCGCTTTGCTGGCTGAGTTGAATCAGTGCCGATGCCAGCTGTGGCGCTTCAATATTGTACTGGATGGGCGCCGTGGCGAGGGGGTCTGACGCCAGTGCCGGGGTGTGATTCAGGCTCAAGCCCAGCGCCAGCAGGGCTGGGCGCCAGTAAGACAGCTTGCCCGATAGCCTCACCGGGTCTGGCGCAAATGCGGTGAACATAGCTGGCCTGACTGTGGGTTGGTCGCAACCCATTGATAGAGCTAAGTATTTTATGGAACAGCACGCGCAGGAAAAGCCCCGCGATAGGGGTCCCGTAAGAGGTCTTTATAGCTTACTGGCCGGCTTTGAGCAACCGCACAGAGGCGTCGTCGAGTTCCTCGGTTTCCAGGTCCAGGCTGAGTGCCAGGGCGCGCAGGGTGGCATCCGGTTGATCGAGGTCGAACACCCCGGAGACGCTCATTGCGGCGACGTCCGGGTCGGTCACCACGATATTCTTGTCGTAGTAGCGCTGGATTTGTGCGACCAGGTCCAGCAGAGGCATCTCACGGGCCACCAGTTGCCCGCTGCGCCAGGCCAGCTGTTGCGCAATGTCAGAGGTGCTGACCTGCCACCTGCCGGGGTTGACGAGCAGGCGCTGATCCTTGCGCAATACTTCGGCCGTGGCCGCGCGAGCGCCGGTCTCTCCCAATTCAGTGACCCTCACCACACCTTCAGTCACGGTGATATCGGTGGTCCCGTTATGAACATAGACATTGAACGCGGTGCCAATGGCGGTAATGCGCGCCTCACCGGCGTCTACATGAAACGGGCGCTCCTGGTCGGGTTTGACCTGGAACCAGGCCTCGCCGCGCTTCAGGGTGATGAGGCGCTCGTCGTCTGCGTAGGTGACCTCAAGGCTGGACCCTGTGTTCAGCAGTGCGCGCGAACCGTCCTGGAGTGCTATATCACGGCGTTCGCCCGTTGCTGTCTGGTACTGTGCGGTAACGGGTTCAGGGCTGGTGAGCGGCCACAGGAACACGGCCAGCACCAGGCAGGCCGCGGCGGCCAGCGCCGTCGGCAGCCAGTTTCTGTTGTTGGCAGCTTCCGGCAATGCCTCGGTTGCCAATGGCATATGGCGCACGACGCCAAGGTCATCCCAGAGGGCCAGGGCTTCGTCCATGGCGCGCCGATTGGCATCGCTTTCCGCCAGCCACAGTGCGAAGGCCTGTCGGTCTTGCTCTGACGCGGAATCGGAGCGCAGGTGGGCCACCCAGCCCAGGGCTGTGTCCACGGTTTGCTCAAACTGTAGCTGGTTATTCTGATCCATCTTCTCTGGCACAGCCTCCTGCCGTGTCCATTGCTGCCGCGCGTGTAAAGCTGCGTTGAAAGTATAGTAGTTGTTTGTTTGAAACGATTGAGCCGGGCATTTCCTCAACTGAAAAAGTGAAAGTATTGTGCATCTAACGCCCGGTCACTCATCATCCTTGTTGTCCTGCGCGGCCAGTTTGCTGCGGCAGTGTCGCAGTGCCTGCAGAATGTACTTCTCAACGCTGGATACCGACACCTGCATCTGTTCCGCAATGGCGCTGTAGGGCATCCCGTTCTGGCGGTGCAGGAGAAATGCCTGCTTGGCCTTGAAAGGGAGCTCCTCGAGGGCCTGGTTTATCGCCTTGAGTCGCTGCCTGGCACCAAGTATCTGTTCTGGTGAGGCACCCGCGGCGTTGACGTCGGCGGGTTCACCGTCGACTACCTGGCTTTTTTCCGAGCGCAAGAAACGGAAGTGGAGCTGCCGCCGACGCAACTGGTCGGTAGCCAGGTTGGTTGCAACCTGAAACAGGAATGCCCGTGCATTATCGAGATTCTCTGGCTGCTCCAGCCGGTGCAGGCGGATATAGGCCTCCTGGGCCAGCTCTGCCGCATCCTCCGGGTTATCGAGTTTGCGTGCCAGATACCTTTCCAGTAGTACACCGTGTTCGGCGACCAGGTCGGCAATGAACTTGTCTTTCTCGCGAGTCACTTTGGCATCATGCCACCGCAGGGAGGTCAATGACCATCCCCGGGGTGAGGTTGCTAGAACAGCACTCGTGAGCGAATGGTGCCGTCAATGGCTGCCAGCCTGGCCAGCGCGACGTCGCTGTACTCCGCATCGACATCGATGACAACATAACCGATCGCGTCATTGGTCTGCAGGTACTGCGCCGAGACATTGACACCGGTCTGCGAGAACACGTTATTGATGGCGCTCATAATGCCCGGCACGTTGTGGTGGATATGCAGCAGACGGTGGCTGCCAGCGTGCTCGGGCAGGGCAACCTCCGGGAAATTCACCGAAGACGTGGTGGTGCCGTTGTCGGAATACCTGGCGAGTTTCTCCGCTACTTCCATGCCGATATTTTCCTGCGCTTCCACCGTGCTGCCGCCGATATGCGGTGTCAGGAAGGTGTTATCGAAACGGCGCAAAGGTGACACGAACTCATCGTCATTCGATCTGGGTTCTAGCGGGAAGACGTCGATGCCGGCGCCGCCCAGTTTGCCCTCAGACAGCGCGTCCGCCAGCGCATCGATGTCCACCACGGTGCCACGGGAAGCGTTGATCAGGATGGCCCCGTCCTGCATCTGCGCCAGTTCATTGGCGGCGATCATATTCTGTGTGGCGCCGGTTTCAGGTACGTGCAGGCTGACCACGTCCGAGTGGGCAAGCAGGTGGCTGAGGCTGGGCACCTGGCGGGCGTTACCCAGTGGCAACTTGTTTACCACGTCGTAAAACTGAACCTGCATGCCCAGTCCCTCGGCGATAACGCCCAACTGCATGCCGATATTGCCATAGCCGATGATGCCCAGTTTCTTGCCGCGAATTTCGAAGGCGTTGACCGCCGACTTCTGCCACTCGCCGCGGTGCGCTGCGGCATTTTTTTCCGCCACGCCGCGCAACAGTAGAATGGCTTCGGCAATCACCAGTTCTGCCACGCTACGGGTGTTGGAAAAAGGCGCATTGAACACGGCGATGCCGCGCCGCGTGGCTGCCGCGAGGTCCACCTGGTTGGTGCCAATGCAGAAGCAGCCCACCGCGACCAGCTTCCTGGCGGCATCGAACACCTCTTCCGTCAGCTGGGTGCGCGAGCGAATGCCGACAAAATGCGCGCCGGCAATCGCCTGTTTCAGCTCTTCGGGAGGCAGTGCCTTCTTGTGCAACTCGATATTGGTGTATCCATCCCGCTGCAGCGCTTCCACTGCCGAGGGGTGGACTCCTTCCAGCAGCAGAAACTTGATCTTGTCCTTGGGCAGTGACTGTAGGGCCATGACCGTCGAATCCTGTATGTAAAGCGCCCTGGCGAGTAAACCGGGCTAAAAAAAGGGCGCGTATGTTACCATACGCGCCCCCTGAATCTGCCCCCTGTGAAAAATACCGGAGGATACGTCCCGTGGCCCAGCTCGACAGTGAAATACTCGCTGCCCTGAAGGATATTGTCGGTGAAGAGCGAGTGCTGACCGACCCGGAATCCCTGCAGTATTACGGGCGGGACTGGACCCGCTTTTACGAGCCGGCGCCTTCTGCGGTGGTGCTCCCGGGCACCATCGAGGAGGTGCAGGCACTGGTGCGGCTGGCGGCATCCAGTTCGCTGGCTATCGTTCCTTCCGGTGGCCGCACGGGGCTCAGTGCCGGTGCTGTGGCGGTAAACGGTGAACTGGTCATGGCGCTGGATCGCATGAACAACATCGGCGACTTTGACCCCGTCGACCGCACGGTGCGTTGCGGTCCCGGCGTGGTAACCGAGCAACTGCAGCAATTTGCCGAACAACAGGGTCTCTACTACCCCGTGGATTTTGCTTCGGCTGGTTCGAGCCAGATCGGCGGCAACATCGCCACCAATGCCGGCGGCATCAAGGTGATACGCCATGGGATGACGCGCGACTGGGTAGCGGGTTTGAAGCTGGTGACCGGAACGGGCGAGCTGCTGGATCTCAACCGGGGGTTGATAAAGAACAATGCCGGTTATGACCTGCGTCACCTGGTGATTGGTGCCGAAGGTACCCTGGGCGTTGTCGTGGAGGCTACCATGCGGCTGGACCGGCCGCCCCGCGATCTGGCGGTAATGGTGCTGGGGGTACCGGATATGACCGCGATTATGCGGGTGTTGGCGGCTTTCCAGGGTGAGATCGAGCTGTCAGCTTTCGAATTTTTCTCTGAACTCGCCCTGCAGAAAGTCGTGGCGCACCAGGCGCTGCAACGCCCCTTCGAGACTATCACCGAGTACTACGCCCTGTTGGAATTCGAACAGCCGGATGCGGCCGCGATGGAGCGTGCCATGGCGCTGTTCGCGCACTGCGTTGAGCAAGGCTGGGTGTATGACGGCACGGTGAGCCAGAGCGTTGCCCAGGCAGAGAATCTCTGGCGCCTGCGCGAGGATATTTCCGAAACCATCACGCCGTGGACCCCTTACAAGAACGACATTTCCACAACGATTTCCCGTGTCCCGGAGTTTCTGGCCGAGGTCGAGGCGGTGGTGAATGAAAACTACCCGGATTTTGAAATCATCTGGTTTGGCCATATCGGCGACGGCAATGTGCACCTGAACATCCTCAAGCCCGAGTCTCTGGACATCGACGCATTTCGCGAGCAGTGCGGTGAGGTGTCGCGGTGGGTATTCGAGATCGTCCAGCGTCATGGGGGCTCGGTATCGGCGGAGCATGGCGTGGGTCTGTTAAAGAAGGCATACCTGCACTACTCACGTGACCCGGCCGAAATCGGGATCATGAAGCAAATCAAGCTGGCCTTTGATCCACACGGGATTATGAACCCGGGCAAGATATTCGACTTGTGACGGGGAAGCCGTGACAGTTTCCTAGAGCAACCGCAGGGGTTCTTCCTGCAGTGCGGCGAGCTGCTCGCGCAGCTCGAGAATGTGTTCGGCCCAATAGCGCTCCGAGTTGAACCAGGTAAAGGCCCTGGGGAAAGCGGGGTCGTCCCAGCGTCGCGCCAGCCAGGCGGCATAGTGGACCAGGCGCAATGTGCGCAGGGGCTCTATCCAGCGCAGTTGACGGGCGTCAAAGTCACAGAATTCCGCATACCCCTCGACCAGTTCCGCCAGTTGCAGTTCGCGCTCATGGCGTTCGCCGTTGAGGAACATCCACAGGTCCTGGATTGCCGGCGCCATGACACAATCATCCAGGTCGACGAAGTGGGCTACCTCGTCGCGCCAGAGGATATTGCCCACGTGGCAGTCGCCATGTACACGGATTTCGTCAGCCTCGCCGGGTTGATAAGCCGCTTGGACGCTGGATAAGAGGTCAGCGGTAAGGGATTCGTAAGCGGGTTGCAGTTCCCTGGGTATGAAATCGGCGAGCAGCAATTCGCGACTCTCCGCCAGCATGCGCTCAATGCAGATGCGCTGGCGGTGCCTGAAGCGGCTGGCTTTGCCAACGGCGTGAATGCGGCCCAGCGTGCGACCCAGTATGAACATGTTGTCCAGGTTATCCAGTTCCGGTGGGTAACCGCCGCGTCTCTGGAACAGGGCGAACAGGAAGCCGTCGTGCTGGTGCAGGCTGGTACCGGTCTTGTCCACCAGCGGGGCGACCACGGATATGTCGGCGGCCTGCAGCTCCAGGCTGAATGCGTGTTCTTCCAGGATCTGCTCGCGGGACCAGCGTTGCGGACGATAAAATTTGGCGATAACGGGGTCAGCGTCTTCCAGGCCTACCTGGTACACGCGGTTTTCATAACTGTTCAGCGCCAGCAGCCTGGCGTCGGACAGGTAGCCGGCGGACTCAACCGCATCGATAACCGCATCGGGGGTCAGCCTGTCATAGGGGTGGGTATTCATACCGCATCGCCCGCTTCGGAGAGCAGGGCGACACTCTTGATCTGGGCAAATACCCTGTCACCCGGGGCCAGCTGCAAGCGCTCCGCCGACTTGCGCGTTATCCGCGCCAGCAGGAACTGCTTGCCCAGTGCCAGCCGCAGCATCAGCTGGGCGCCTCCGCTGGTCGTGATTTCAGCAATGGTGACCGGGAGAATATTGAGTATGCTGCTTTGCGCGGGCCGCTCGCGACAGATACTGACGTCGCGGGCGGGAATGCGCAGGCGCCGGCTCGAGCCGGGAGCTTGTGGCAGCAGGTTCACGTAAAGCACTTGTTCTTCTACCTCGATTTCCGTTAGCCCAAAGTGCGTGTCCTGGGCCTTGATATGGCCGCTTACGATGGCGGCGGCCTGTTCCTCATGGGCGAGCTGGGTGTCCAGTCGCGAGGACATCTCCATCATGGGTCCTGAATCGACCAGCTTGCCCTTTTGCAGTAGCAGCAGGTCATCGGCCAGTTGACCGAGTTCTTCGATATCGTGACTGACATAAATCATGGGTAGGTCCACCTGGTTCGCGATCTCCTGTAACAGGGTCAGGCACTCGGCGCTGGCCATTGGGTCGAGGTTGGCCAGTGGCTCGTCGAGCAATAGCAGCTGTGGCGCGCTGCACAGGGCTCGCCCGATGGCAACACGTTGCTGTTGCCCCGCTGACAGTGTATCCGGCTTTTGCGGCAGCAACTCGTCAATACCGAGTAGTGCTTGCAGGCGATCCCGCTCCAGTGCCGGCCTTCCCCTGGCGCGTTGGCTGGCGTAGTCCAGGTTGCCGGCGACGGTGAGGTGAGGGAACAGCCGCGCGTCCTGGAACACGTAGCCAATGCGGCGGCGCCACACGGGAACGGCTTGTCCATGGCCAAGCCACTGCTGGCCACGAAAGCTGATCTGGCTGCCGTCGCCCGGTTCGCGCAGGCCGGCGATGCAGTCCAGCAGTGTGCTTTTGCCACTGCCGCTGGGGCCGTATAACGCGGTTACGCCCTGGTCGGCGATGCTGCTCTGCAACTGGAGCTGGAAGCCCTGTTGACCCGTGCAGTGCAGGTCCAGGTCAAGACTCATGTGCGCACCCGCCACGCCGAGGCGCCGCTCTGGCGGTAGATGAAAAACAGCAGGGCGAGCGAGAACACTACGAGACCGGCGGCCATTCGGTGGGCCTCGGCGAACTGCAGGGTCTCGACCCGGTCGTAGAGGGCGATGGACAGCACCTGCGTTTCACCGGGGATGTTGCCGCCAATCATCAGGATCACGCCAAATTCACCGACTGTGTGAGCGAAGCCCAGGCTGGCAGCGGTGATAAAACTGCGTCGGCTGATGGGCAGCACCACGCTGCGGAACTGGTCCCAGGGCGAAGCGCCCAGCGTTGCCGCCGCCTGTCGAGTACCGGCGGGCAGGCTCTGGAACGCCGACTGCAACGGTTGCACGACGAAGGGTAGCGAGTAAATGACCGAACCGATTACCAGGGCGCTGAAACTGAATGCGAGTCGCGTACCAGTGAGCTGTTGCCACAGCATCCCCACGGGTGAGTCCGGGGCCAGCGCCAGCAACAGGTAGAAGCCCAGGACTGTCGGCGGCAGCACCAGTGGCAGTGCCACCAGTGCCTCGACCAGGGCCGACATATTGGTGCGTCGTGTCGCCAGCCACCAGGCGAGAGGTGTACCCAGCACCAGCAGGATCACGGTGGTTACAGCCGCGAGCGCAGCGGTAAGGCCGATGACATCCAGTTCTGCTGGGCTCAGGGGCAAGGTAAGTAGCCGGCGTTGTCAATCATCTGGCGCACGGTATCACTTCCCAGCCATTGCAGGTAGGCGCGGGCTGCGTCCGTCTGGCGCAACACCACCAGATGCTGGGTCAGTGGTCGATGCCACTGCGGCGGAATGGGATAGGCCCCGGGTGCGAGCGCGCGAGCGACAATCGCCAGGTCGACTGCGCCCGAATACCAGAACTGGTATGCCTGCAGCACGTTGCTGCCGCGAACCAGGGTGCGCCGGGCCGCAAATTCGGGGCGGTCGAGTACGTCCATCGCAGCCCTGCCGTAGGGTGCCGTGGCCGGGTTGCCGATTGCGACGCTGAGCCCGGCGGTCGCCAGGGTGTCCGGGTTGCCACCCAGCAGTGCCAGGCTGCCCACGGCATAGCAGCGAGTTAACAAGCCTTTGCCAGCACTCACCAGTTGCTCCGGTGTGGCCTTGTCTGCGGCCAGGAACAGGTCGAATGGCGCGCCGTGTAATACCTGGTTTGCCAGGGTGCCGGTTGCTGCACTGGACAGCAGTATTTTCTGTCCGGTCTTGTGCGTGTAGGCAGTATTGATTTGTTCCAGCGTGGCGCGAAAATTGGCCGCCACGGCAATTCTGAGCACGTCTTCGGCGATCGCTGTGGGGCTGGCCAGCATTACAAGCAGCAGGATGGCGCGCAGTTTATGCAGGGTCAGTCTCCGGGTGAGGGTGTGCGGGCCAGGCACCATATTTCCACGTGGCGGGCGCCGGAGGCCTTCAGTGCCGACGCTACTGCCTCTGCGGTGGCGCCAGTGGTCAGCACATCGTCGACAACAGCCAGGCGGAGGTTGGCACAGCCGCCAGCGGCAGTAAAGGCCCCTGTCAGGTTGCGCCGGCGTGCCTCGGCGGCCATGGTTGATTGAGCCGCGGTGCGCCGCGAGCGCTGCAGCAGCCCGGTAGCGAGCTGCAGTTGCGGCAGCCGCCGCTGCAGCGCCAGGGCCAGCAGCTCGGCCTGGTTGTAACCTCGCCGCCAGTGCCGGAGCCAGTGCAGCGGCACGGGGATTACCGCATCTACCGCAGGCGGGTCGGCAACCTGCTGCAGCCACAGGTCGGCCAGCAGCGTAGTGAGGTGGCGTGCACCGCTGAACTTCCAGCGATGCACGAGACAGGCGAGGTACTCGCCATACAGCCAGGGCGCGATGGCGCGATCAAATGTTGGCGGGCTCTGCAGGCAAGTGCCGCAGACACCGCTGACCGCCGTCGGCAGCGGCGAGGCGCAGAGCCGACAGGCGTGTTCGTTGGCAGGGAGCTCATTGCGGCAGTCCTGACACAGCGGCAATGGGCCGGGGCAATGCCACTTGCACAGACTGCAATAGCTGGGAAAGAGCCCGTCGAGTAGCTGCCCCGTGATTCTGTTAACCACTGTGCCTGCCTTTGGTTGACAGCTTTCGGGGGCGGGTTATCATGGCGCTTCCTCTCTTTTCAGCCATTGGTTTCATCATGAAGACAGCTGCCGTCAGCACCGCTCCCCCCGTCGGGGATATCCGCCACGATTGGACGCGCGACGAAGTCGATGCCCTGTTTGCCTTGCCGTTCAATGACCTGCTGTTCAAGGCGCACAGTCTGCACAGGTCTCATTTTGACCCGAATGAGGTGCAGGTCAGCACATTGCTTTCCATCAAAACCGGCGCCTGCCCGGAGGACTGTGCTTACTGTCCCCAGAGCACGCGCTACGACACCGGGCTGGAAGCAGAGAAGCTGATGCAGGTAGAGAAAGTGCTGGAGCAGGCCCGGGCTGCCCGTGACGCGGGGTCGACGCGCTTCTGCATGGGCGCCGCATGGCGTTCTCCCAAGCCTCGTGACATGCCTCATGTGATCGCCATGGTCAGGGGCGTGCGGGAACTGGGTATGGAGACCTGCATGACCCTGGGTATGCTCACCGAGGAGCAGGCCGGGCAACTGGCCGAGGCCGGGCTCGACTACTACAACCACAACCTCGACACATCCCCCGAATTTTACGGCGACATTATCACTACCCGCACTTACCAGGATCGCCTCGACACCCTGGAACATGTGCGCCGCTCGGGCATGAAGATCTGCAGCGGGGGCATCGTCGGCATGGGCGAACAGCAGTCCGACAGGGCCGGCATGTTGCAACAGCTGGCGAACCTGCCACAGCACCCGGAAAGCGTACCCATCAACATGCTGGTCCGGGTAGAGGGGACACCGCTGGCGGAGCAGGACGATCTCGACCCGTTCGAGTTTGTGCGCACTATTGCGGTAGCCCGGATCATGATGCCGGCCTCCCATGTTCGGTTGTCTGCCGGGCGTGAGGACATGAATGAACAAATGCACGCCCTGTGCTATTTCGCGGGCGCCAACTCCATTTTCTATGGCGAGAAGCTGCTGACCACGCCCAATCCGCGGGCCAACACCGACATGGCACTGTTTGATCGCCTGGGCATCAATGCCGAGACCCGCGAGCTGGAGCAGCCTCCCCGCGACCCCAGCCCCCAGTTTTACGACGCCGCAGCCAGCAACGGCTGAGCCGTGTGGCGTCGGTGTTTGAACAGCGGCTCGGCGCTGCACTGGAGCAGCGCCGGCAGCAGGACCTGTATCGGCAACGCCTGACCCTGGATTCACCCCAGGGCCCGCTGGTGCGCCTGCACAATCGGGAATACCTGAACTTTTGCAGCAATGACTACCTCGGCCTGGCGGCACACCCCAAAGTACTGGAGAGTTTTCTCCGCGCAGCCACTGAGTATGGCGTCGGCAGCGGTGCATCCCACCTTGTTTGCGGCCACAGCCGGCCGCACCAGGCACTGGAGGAGGCGCTGGCCGAACTGACTGGCAGGCCGCGTGCGCTGCTCTTTTCTTCCGGGTATGCCGCCAACACCGGGACCCTGGCAACGTTGCTGCGGACCGGTGACCAGGTATTCCAGGACCGGCTGAATCATGCCTCGCTGCTCGATGGCGGCCTGCACAGCGGGGCGCGTTTTCGCCGTTTTGCCCACAATGATGTGGCCGATCTTGAACGCCGTATGGCCGGCGTCGACGGCGCAAAGCTGGTGGTGGTAGACGGTGTTTTCAGTATGGACGGAGACACCGCACCGCTTGCGGAGTTGTCGGCCCTGTGCCGTCGGGAGAACGCCTGGTTGATGGTCGATGACGCCCACGGGATCGGTGTGCTGGGCGAGACTGGCGCAGGTAGTCTGGAGGCAGCCGGGATGGGAGTGTCGGATGTACCGGTGCTCATGGCGACGCTGGGCAAGGCCCTGGGTGTGGCAGGTGCATTCGTGGCCGGTGAAGAGTTGCTGATCGAGAACCTGATCCAGCAGACGCGCAATTATATCTATACCACAGCGACCCCACCGGCCCTGGCTGCCGCCGCCCTGGCTGCCGTGCAGTTGTTGCATGAAGAGAGCTGGCGACGGGAATACCTGGCCACCCTGGTGGCACGGTTCCGCCGCGGTGCCCTGGAGCAGGGGCTGCCGCTGATGGAGTCACACAGTGCGATCCAGCCGCTGCTGGTGGGCGATGCCGGCAGCGCCGTCGCATTGAGTCAGCGACTGCGTGCGGCGGGGTTGCTTATCAGCGCCATCAGGCCGCCAACGGTGCCGGCAGGCACTTCGCGGCTGCGCATTACCCTTAGCGCTGCGCACAGCGAGCAGCAGGTTGACTATCTCCTGGAGCAGTTGGGGCGGCACTGGTGCCAGTAGGCGTGCAACGGGAATATTTGCCGGCCATGTCACAGCCGCGCCAGCAACTGGTGCTGCTGCACGGATGGGGTAGTAATCGCGACGTATGGCGCCCGCTGGTCACCCTGCTGCGCCCCTGGGCTGATTTGACGTTATTGGATATTCCCGGGCTGGCGCCCGGTGTCGAATCCGCAGATCCGGGCCTCGATAGTGTGCTCGATGAAATATTGCGCCTGGCGCCGGAGCAGGCCGTATACCTGGGTTGGTCACTGGGTGGCCAGCTCGCCATGGCCCTGGCCGCCCGGGCGCCCGAGCGTGTATTGGCGGTGGTGACCTTGTGCAGCAGCCCGCGCTTTTTGGCTGCCGCGGACTGGGTGGGTATGGCTGACGCAGAGATGCGCGGCTTTCGTGAAACTGCCGCCATCAACCCCGGGCGCGCCTTGCGCAGGTTCGACAGTTTGCAGGTGGCGGGCGCAGAAACGCCTCGCCAGTTGCTGCGCACCTTGCAGGGCACCCGCAGTGCCCTGCCTGGAGAAGAAATTGTTCCCGGGCTGGATTGGTTGCAGGGCCTGGATCTGCGCACCCAGTACAGCCAGATGGAACAGCCCCAATTACACTTGCTGTCCGAACTGGACCGGCTGCTGCCCGCTGCGCTGGCGCAAGCACTGGATACCCTGTTGGCCGCAACCCCCCTGGCGGAAACAGCCGTGTTGCCCCGCTGCGCGCATCCCGCGCCGTTGCAGGCAGCGGACGAAATCAGCAGCCTGTTGTGTGCTTTCCTGCAAAAGCACAACCTGCTTCGGGCAGTTGGCCAGCACCGGCAGAGCCTGGCCAAGAAGGACGTTGCGCAGTCCTTCAGCAAGGCTGCCACGGCATACGATTCGGTGGCGCAATTGCAGCGCGATGTGGGTGCTGCGCTGATGTCGCGCCTGGACGGCCTGGCCGTGGATGCCGAGACGGTACTGGACCTGGGCAGTGGCACCGGTTACTTCCAGCCCTTGTTGGGCCAGCGTTTTCCTGAGGCTGCCTACCTCGGGCTGGACCTGGCCGAGGGCATGGTGCGCTACGCGCGTGGGCAGCATGGTGAAGCGGGGCAATGGCTGGTTGGCGACGCTGAGATGTTGCCGTTGGCCGCCGCTTCGGTAGACCTTGTTTTCAGCAGCCTGGCCCTGCAGTGGTGCCAGCGTCCGGAGTTACTGTTCGCCGAGTTTGCGCGGGTCCTGCGCCCCGGTGGCTACTGCGTATTTACGTCACTCGGGCCGGAAACGCTCAGGGAGCTGCGTGCCGCCTGGGCGGCTGCCGACCAGTACCAGCACGTGAACAGCTTCCTGCCGGTGGATGAGTTGCAGCAAAGTTGTGCCGGGGTCCCGCAATTGCGGCTGAGTCTCTCGGTGCAGCAGTACCAGATGCGGTATGGGCGAGTGCGCGACCTGTTACATGAGCTGAAGACCCTGGGGGCACACAACGTGAACAGCCAGCGCTCGAGTGGGCTGACCGGGCGACGTGCACTACAGGACATGATGCAGGCCTACGAAGACTGGCGCACGCAAGACGGTATGCTGCCGGCGAGTTATGAGGTTATTTTTGGTGTGGTGGAGAGAACGTGAGCAAGACATTTTTTGTAACCGGCACAGATACGGAGATCGGCAAGACTGCCGTCAGCACCGCAATACTTTCAGCGGCGGCAAGTGCCGGCCTGAGCACAGCGGCGGTGAAGCCCGTCGCCGCAGGCTGCGATGCGCAGGGTCGGAATGAGGATGCAATCGCCCTCATGGAGGCGATGACTGCCGACCTGGACTACGCGCAGGTAAATCCGGTTGCCCTGCAGGCTGCTATTGCGCCACACATTGCCGCCGAACAGGAGGGCAAGGTAGTGCAGGCCTCTCGACTGGCCGGATTGTGCCGGGGTGTGATGCTCTCGGGTGCCGAGCTGGTCATCATTGAAGGCGCCGGTGGTTGGCGCGTGCCGATTTCGCCGCGAGAGACCCTGGCGGACGTAGCCAAGGCGCTGCAGGTAGAGGTGATCCTGGTGGTAGGTATGCGGCTGGGTTGTATCAATCATGCCTTGCTCAGTGCGGAGGCGATTCAGCGTGACGGCCTGAAGCTGGCTGGCTGGGTGGCAAACCAGCCAGCCAGCAGAATGACTTGCCATGAAGAAAATGTGCGTACGCTGCGACGCCTGATCCCGGCCCCCTGCCTCGGGGAGCTCCCCCATATTGCCCCGTGGGACGTGAACAAGGCCGCTGAAGCCATTGATTTGAAATGCCTTATGGGTATGTAAGCGCTTACCAATAAAGCATTGTCTGCAGTTCTCACAGCAACAGACATATAACCAGAATCCCCGGCCGGCATTGTCGGTGAAGCAAAAAAGGTATTTGACTTTGCACGGCGGTTCGGCCTAATGTGTGCACTGCATACATGGCCTCCGTGGGCTGGCTGCTGCCAGTTTTGCGGGTCCGATGATCGATAGAGGTAATTACCATGCCAGAATACAAGGCGCCGCTGCGCGATATCAGTTTTGTAATGAATGAAGTGCTGGAGGCGGAAAAGCTGTTCCAGACTTTGCCCGGTTACGAAGAGGCCACCACCGACCTGTTGGATGCCATTGTCGAGGAGGGCGCCAAGTTCAGCGAAGGCGTACTTTCCCCGCTTTACCAGAGCGGCGACGAAGAAGGTTGCACCTGGAGCGAGGAGGGCGTGAAAACACCCACTGGCTTTAAAGAGGCTTACCAGCAATACGTGGAAAACGGCTGGCCGGCACTCAGCGCTGATACAGAGTACGGCGGCCAGGGCCTGCCCAATGCCTTGGGTATCGTCATCAATGAAATGGCCGGTTCCGCCAACTGGGCCTGGCTGATGTACCCCGGACTCTCACACGGGGCAGTCAAAACCATCGAAGAGCACGGCACGCCGGAACAGAAAGAACAGTACCTGACACGTCTCGTCTCCGGCGAGTGGACCGGTACCATGTGCCTGACGGAGTCGCATTGCGGTTCCGACCTCGGCTTGCTGCGGACCAAAGCCGAACCCCAGGCGGACGGCTCCTACGCGATCACCGGGCAGAAGATCTTCATCTCGGCCGGTGAGCACGACATGACCGACAACATCATTCACATCGTACTGGCTCGCCTTCCGGACGCGCCTGAGGGCACCAAGGGCATCTCGCTGTTTATCGTTCCCAAGGTCAACGTCAACGAAGACGGTAGTCTCGGAGAGCGCAACGCTGTGAACTGTGCCTCTATCGAGCACAAGATGGGCATCCACGGTAATGCCACCGCCGTGTTGAATTTCGACGGTGCCAAGGGCTACCTGATCGGCCCGGAAAACCGCGGCTTGAACTGCATGTTCACCTTTATGAATACAGCGCGCGTAGGCACAGCGGCCCAGGGTCTGGCCCACATGGAACAGTCGTTCCAGGGCGCGTTGGCCTACGCCAAGGACCGCCTGGCAATGCGCAGCCTGACCGGCCCGAAGAACCCTGATGGCCCGGCTGACCCGATTATCGTGCACCCCGATGTGCGCCGCATGCTGTTGACCCAGAAAGCGCTCGCCGAAGGCAGCCGCGCACTGCTCTATTTCCTCGCCATGCAGGGCGACGTGGTAGACAAGGGCACCGAAGAAGAGGCCAAAGCGGCTGATGACCTGATGTCGCTGCTGACGCCAATCGCCAAGGCCTTTATGACTGAACTAGGCTTTGAGTGTGCGAACCACGGCGTGCAGGTATTCGGTGGTCACGGCTTTATCAAGGAATGGGGTATGGAGCAGATCGTGCGCGACTGCCGCATTTCCATGCTCTACGAGGGTACCACCGGAATCCAGGCCATGGATCTCATTGGTCGTAAGGTCCTGGGCTCCGGCGGCAAGTTGTTGCTGCAGTTTGCCGGCATGATCGATGAGCTTTGTGAGTCGAGCGCCAGTGAAGAGGACAAGGTGCTGCTGGATGCGCTCAAGGCCAAGAAAGATGAGTGGCTGGGGCTGTCCATGCAGATTGGTGAAGCGGCGATGCAGAACCCCGACGAAGCCGGCGCGGCTGCCGTGGACTACCTGATGTACTCGGGCTACATCACGCTGGCCTACTTCTGGGCCAAGATGGCTATTGTGGCACGGCAGAAAATTGCCGACGCAGACGGCGACACCTCCTTCTACGAGGCCAAGCTGATGACGGCTCAGTTCTACTTTGAGCGTCTGCTGCCGCGCACTGAGTCACTGAAGACAACCATGCTGGCGGGTGCGGATAACCTCATGCAGATGCCCGAGGAACTGTTCGCAATCTGATTGTATTGCTGCCGGGATATCAGCCCCGCCAAGGGGGTGACAATCCCGACTTTCGGGGGGAGAATACGCGAGTATTTTCCCCTTTTTTTTGGCGCTTCCCGGTGGAACATAAACAGGGTGGGCGCAAACGACGAGCAAGTTATGACGGAACCAGCCGAGCAACAGGACCGCAGCTACCAGAACAGCCTCCGCCCGGAGGACCAGCAGAAGGTAGATGAATTCTTAACCCGAGGGGTCAATTCGGTTGAGCGCAAGCCGTTCAGACCCATGCGCATGGTAATCCTGTTGATTCTGACGGTGACATTGCTGAGTATTTTCAGCCAGTTTATTGCGCGCTGGGCCGGCGTTTACTAGCCATCGCCGCCCATTGGTAAGGTACGAGACTTTTGCTATAGTAGCGCGCCTCAAAAACATCGGTGTGTAGCGCAGCCTGGTAGCGCACTTCCTTCGGGAGGAAGGGGTCGGAGGTTCGAATCCTCTCACACCGACCAAACGCACAAAAAGGCCCCGTTCAGGAGACTGTGTGAAAACACCTCCGGGGTCTGACAAAATACCCGTATCGCAAGATACGGGTATTTTTTTATGCGCCATCTGGATGGAGAGTCTCGAGAACAGGGCAGTTTGCTGCCTGACACCCTGGATGACTACGTCGC
>NZ_VTUX01000006.1 GCF_008370495.1 Pseudohalioglobus sediminis
CAGCGACGTAGTCATCCAGGGTGTCAGGCAGCAAACTGCCCTGTTCTCGAGACTCTCCATCCAGATGGCGCATAAAAAAATACCCGTATCTTGCGATACGGGTATTTTGTCAGACCCCGGAGGTGTTTTCACACAGTCTCCTCAGGGGCCCTTTTTCGTTATGGCACGGGTTTTCACCGCAGCACCCACTCGCCATAGCATGAACGGCATGGTCACTAGCACGCTTCCACTGCACCCTCTCGTGGCCTTCCCGATGCCAACTGTCGCGGTTCCCGCCAGTCTGCAAGCGACGTGCTCGCATGTCGCAACAATCAAGACACACCCGCCAGGCAAGATTTTTTGCGTACCAGCAGTAAAAACACGTGGAATTAGTATGTTTATTCTAATTTTCTGCCGTAGCCTGTGTTCATCGGCGGAATATACCGCCATTTATTGAAAACCAAGGAGTGAAACAATGGCTGAGCAAATTAGCATTGATGAAGCTGTAAACACCGTCAAGAAGACTACCCGCAAGGCGACTGCCAAGCGCAAAGCACCTGCCAAGAGCAAGGCTACTGCACGCAAGGCACCCGCCAAGCGTAAGCCCGCTGCCAAGCGCAAGCCCGCTGCCAAAAAGGCAACCAAGAAGGCGACGCCTGATTTCGCAGCACGTGCCAAGGAAAACGGCCGCAATGCTTTCCTCGCCGGCCTGGGCTTCTATGGCAAGGCCTATGACCAGGTGCAAGAGCAGTTCAACAGCCTGCAGGACCAACTGGAAGAGCGCCGCAAGAAAGCGGAAAAAGCTTACAAGGAACTGGTCAAGCGCGGTGAAAAAGTTGAGAAGCAGGCCAAGAAGCGTGTTGACGATATTGAACTGCCCAAGTTCGAACTCGACAGCCTGACTGACCGTAAGAAGCTGGACGAACAGCTGGACAAGGCCAAGGCGCGCTTTGAAGAGCTCAAGGAGTCCGTAGGCTTCAAGACCGCTGCCTAAGCGGTACCCATCCAGGACCACTTATCCCTGTACGTCAGGGACTTTTCGGGGGCTACTGTGTAGTCCCCTTTTTTATGGCCGGGTTACGCACTGAGCCGTGAAAACACTGTGGGGCCCACTCTACTCAAAGGGACTCGGAAGCATCTGCGAGTATCTGACTCACGTCTCAAACGCCAGCTCCTCCTTACCGCGGCTAACAATCGACATCTTCTTGTCAGTACGCCCGCGAGTCACTTCCAGGCAACGCAATCCGCGCCCAAATTCGTGCGCGACCCGTGCCGATTGTCATAGCCCCCTGCATTCTGCTTTAATCCAAGGCCCCCAGACACTGTTGCAGGTGTGCACCATGAGCGACGAAAAGAGCAAAGTCACCGACAAAGCGAGCGAGATTGCCAAGAATATCTGGCTGGCCGGTGTTGGCGCATACGGACGCGCTGTCGATGAGGCCCAGAGCAGCCTGAAAAAAGCCACTCCGCAGCCACCCAAGTTGTTTCGAGACCTGGTCAAGGCGGGAACAGCGCTCGAGGAAGAGGCCAGCGAGGCGCGCTCGGCGGCCATCAGCTCTGTTGAAGAGCGGATCTCGCAGGTACGGGAGAATTTCCACCAGCAACGTCCTGCGCGAATAGAGGACCTTGCCAGCCTGCATGACAAGATCGACAAACTGACACGCAAAGTCGACACCCTGACACGATTGGTCAAGGCCCAGGACGGTGCAGCGGGAGCCAAGGCAAAGAAACCGGCGGCGAAAGCCGGCGCAAGCACCAGGAAGGCCGCTGCGCGCAAAAAGACAAGCGCTGGCAGCACCCGCAAGAAAAAGACTTGAATAGCCACCGATGAAGACCCGGGACCGAATTCTCCACACCAGCCTGGAGCTATTCAACCTTGAAGGCGAGGAACAAACCACCACGGTCGATATCGCCAATGAAATGGACATTAGCCCGGGCAATCTCTACTACCACTTCAAGGGCAAGGACCAGATCATCAATGAGCTGTTTCATCAATACGCTACCGCCCTCTCCGGCACACTGACCGCCCCGATCGAACGGCCACTGGGTGACGCCGGAAAAGTAGAAGACAATTGGTACTACCTGTATGTGGTGCTCGAGGAGATGTACCAGTACCGCTTTCTTTACCACAACCTGGACAATATCCTGCAGCGATACCCGGATATACGTAGACACTTCAAGCGCCTGATTCAGCTCAAGCGCGCCGCCCTGTTCGCCATCTGCCAGACCCTGATACAGCAATCGGTTATCGATACCGGCAAACAGCAACTGCTGGGGCTGGTAGACAACATGACCCTCAACCTGACGTTCTGGCTGAGCTACGACCAGTTACTGCATGACGAGCGCCCACCGGCCCTCACCATACACCAGGGCGTGCTGCAGCTCCTGACCATGGTGGCGCCATACCTGGGTGACGAACAACTCGCGTTTTATCATGACTGTGAACTGATCTACGCCGACATGCTGGAACAATCCACCTGACCATCGCCGGGCATCTTGCGCAGCAAAACCACATCAGCACCGATTCGCTCCACAGTCGCATGCCGCTGCCGGCACCACCACGCCCAGGTCTGGTTGCTGAAAAAGCAGATGTGGGTAGGGTCGTTTTTATAGTGCCAGCTGGCAAAGGCGTCGGCATCGATCACATGTTTGGTCATGATGCCCAGATAACCCCCGGGCGCCAATAGCTGCCAAATCCTCGCCAACTCGCCACCCGGTCGCTGCAGGTGCTCCACGACTTCCGTCGCGGTCACAAAGTCATAATCGCGCTGCAAAACAGAGGCGTCGGGGTGGTAGAACACATCGTAGAGCTGCACTGTACAACCCGCTTCAGTCAACATCGCCGCCAGCGCCGGGCCGGGCCCACAACCGAAATCCAGGCCGCTCGCCCCCGCGGGCAGACGCGCAAGCAGCGGCTCGGACAAACGAGACAGGAAACGGCGGTAACCGGGGTCTGTCACACAGTTCTGGTGCAGGTCGTATTCAGCTTTTTCCTCCTCTGGCGAGAGATGATAGGCAGGCGGCACGTAAACCAGCGCACATACCGGACAGCGCCAATACTCCCGCCGCGCGTCCCGATGAAAAAGTGTCGCTCCGGCCGAGTCACAAAGTGGACAATGCAGCGCATCCGTCATCTGCTATAGTCCTTCTTCCGCTTCACACACATAGGAGTAGTCCATGACCATCGCCGTAGGTGATTCCATCCCCGCAGCAACCCTGAAAACCATGGGCCCGGAAGGCCCAACTGACATCAGCACCAGTGACATCTTCTCTGGCAAGAAGGTACTGCTGTTCGCCGTTCCGGGAGCGTTTACACCCGGGTGCTCCATCACCCACATGCCTGGTTACGTCGTCAACGCCGACAAAATCAAGGCAGCAGGAGTCGACACCATCGCTTGCATGGCCGTCAACGATGCTTTTGTCATGGATGCCTGGGGCAAGGCCCAGAACGCCGAAGAAATTCTGATGCTCGCCGATGGCATGGCGGAATTCACCGCCGCGCTCGGCCTGGAACTGGATGGCAGTGCTTTCGGACTCGGCACGCGCAGCCAGCGCTTTGCATTGCTGGCTGAAGACGGGGTGGTCACTCATCTCAACGTGGAAAGCGGGCCGGGCGTCGACGTCAGCTCTGCAGAAACCATGATGCAATTGCTATAGCTCAGGCCGAAGGTAACGCCACTGTCACCGCGGGCGCCAGTCGCTCGCGGTCTGCATCCGTCGCTGCGGTCCCGGTTTCGTAATAGTGTTTCAGGCCCGCCGCGACCAGGACCAGGTTTTTGCGCAGCACCGGTGCGATCAGGGCGCCTGCGGCAAGGCGGCCGATAGCGCCACCCGGCATCACCACCTTCATGGTGAGTTGCACGCGGGTTGAGTCGCTTTCTGCCTCACTTAGCGCATACTCGAACTCAGCCCGATGAAAGGGAGGCATGGGTTTGCTGCCCTTGTGTAGTTTGATGACAAACCCCTGCCCCGGATTCCATTCAAGCACCGTTTCCTCGAGATAGCGCTTGCCGGTATAAACCCGCCGGTGTGCACCAACACCTTGTCGTTGTGCGGAAACAACTTGCGTATCCGTGAGTCGCGGCACGTAGTAATGTGCCACCGAGAAGTCCTGCAGTCGTTGCCAGGCCTGCTCTACGGGAACGGCTACGGTTACCGCCACAGCCTCCGCCAGAACCCGGGAATCAGTGGCCATCGACTTGCTCCCGCGCGAGGCTACCTGCGACGATAGAGAACAGGCAATAGGCAAGGAAAAACCAGAATCCCACTTCCAGTTGGGCGTTCATCGTCAACATGTCACCCATCTGGCCAGACGCACTGCCGGCCATATATGCGACCAGCAAGCCCATGACGAAGACATCAGCCATGGACCACTTACTCATCGCCGCATTCAGGGCTAACAGCGTGGCCCTCCAGCTTGCCTGCGGCAGCACCAGCGCGAACGCCTGCAACACCAGCTTGAAAACCGGGATTACCACGCTGAACAATACGATCAGCAGCGCTACTGCAAGATTGCCCGTGGCCGCCAATTCACTTACCGCACCCCAGATACTGCGGGTATTCCGATACGCTTCAATCTGCCCTTCTATCTGGTCGAAACCCAGGAAACTGGACAGCATACCCAGCATCTGCTGAGCCTGCTGGTCTTCCCCGGCGAATACTTCGATACCCAGCGCGGCCACCCTGGACTTCTCCAGCGTGCCGCTCAGCGTCAGTACAGGCTGGGTGATACCCGGATACAGCAAGGCCAGTGACACGGCAATCAATGACAGAACCAGCAGGCGACGCGCAGGCGACATGAAACATCCTCCTCAGTGAGTGAGGTGCATAATACCCCATGACGCGCTCAGGTGAGACGCCAGTAGCAAACCACACTGATCACCAGGGCACCAAGCAGATTCAGTACCAGGCCTTCCCTGGCCATTTGCTTGATGGTGAACTCACCGCTGCTATACACCACCGTATTGGGCGCGGTGGCGACCGGCAGCATGAAGGCACAACTGGCACTCATTGCAGCGGGGACCATGAGAATTTCCGGGGCGATACCGGCACCAAAGCCCGCCGCTGCCAGAACCGGCATCAACAAGGTCGTACTGGCCGTGTTGGAGGTGGTTTCGGTCATGAAAGTTACCAGCAGGGCGATGATCAGTATCACGGCATACAGTGGCAAGTCGGCGAGCCCGATGAACAAGCCGCCCATCAGGTCGCTGAGCCCGGAACTGACAAAGCCCTTCGCCAGGCAAATTCCGCCCCCGAACAGCAGCAGGGCTCCCCAGGGAATGGTCACCGCCCGTTCCCAGGTCAGCAGGCGTCCGCCCTTGCCATTGGGCAGTAGAAACATCAGCACCACAGCCAGCAAGGCAACCGAGGCATCATTGGCCTGGGGCAGGTCCAACCAGGTCTTCCAGCCGCCAAAGGGCTCACTGCGTGTGATCCATGCCAGGGCAGTGATGGCAAACACCAGCAACACCCGCTTCTCTTCACTCCTCCAGGCCCCTACCGAGGGCAGCGACACTGTGAGTGGGCCACGCGCGTTGCGCGTGAGGATGAGCGCCATTAACGGCACCATCACCACCACCACCGGCACCGCCCAGCTCATCCACGTGGTAAAACTGATGCTACGGCCAGTGGTCTCCTCAAACACCTGCATAAAAATGAGATTCGGTGGCGTGCCAATCGGTGTTCCCACTCCACCAACACTGGCAGCGTAGGCCACCCCCAGCAACAGCGGCATCGCCAGGCGCTGTCGATCGGGTGTCGCGTCCAGCACCGCCAGCACCACCGGCAGTAACATCAGCGTGGTCGCGGTATTGGATATCCACATGCTCAATACAGCTGCCGCGGCCATAAAGCCAAGCACCAGTCGCTGGCCGGTCTGCGCACCGAAAAGGTTTACCATGCCGATGGCGATACGGCGGTGGGCACCGGAATGCTCCATCGCCTGGGACAGCAGAAAACCACCCAGAAGAAGCAATATGATGGGCGATCCGTAGGCTTCTCCCACCTGCGCCGGAGTGAGGACGCCCATCAGCGGCAGGATAGCCAGTGGCAGGAGTGACGTTGCTGGAATAGGTATGGGCTCGGTCACCCACCACACGACACAGAGCACTGCCACAAAGGCGACAACGGCGATGTCCCGACTACTACCGGCACCCAACAGCAGGCCGGAGGCAATCGCTGCCAGCAAAAGCCCTGACCAGATAGCCAGATTCCGCATGTTTAACTGCCCCCAACTTGCGCACCGACGACGCCAGTCTGTTGTCTATTCGCCCTGCAGACGCCGGGCCGGCTTCCGATGAATTCATTGTTATGCGCATTCGCAGCTTGCGGCACCGCGCGCCCGGCAAATCCTGTCTGATGAGAGCCTCGCTGTAAAGTCCTCGCTGGCCACTCGATACAACAGCACTTACACTAACGCGATGAACTCGCAACTGCCCACAACCCTGGTCGATACCTTTGCCCGCCGGGTCAATTACCTGCGGTTATCGGTAACAGACCGCTGTGATTTCCGCTGTGTCTACTGCATGTCGGAAGACATGCAGTTCGCTCCCAAGGCCGAGATACTCTCCCTGGAGGAGCTGTACCAGATAGCCCAGGCCTTCACTGAACTGGGTGTGGGCAAGATCCGCCTGACCGGAGGCGAACCACTGATTCGCACCGACATCATGTCACTCATTGCGCGAATCGGCAGTCTGCCCCGCCTGAAACAGCTGGCACTGACCACCAATGGCTCGCAGCTGGCGCGACTCGCACCGGCACTGCGCGCTGCCGGCGTGTCACGGGTGAATATCAGCCTGGATAGCCTGCAACCAAGGAAGTTCCGCCACCTGACCCGTCATGGCAACCTGGACCAGGTGCTTGCGGGTATCGATGCCGCGGTCGCGACCGGGTTCACTGGCGTTAAGATAAATGCCGTCATTCTCAATGGCCGCAACGCGGACGAAACCCGGGACCTGGTGCAATTCGTTGTCGATCGAGGCATCGACATCGCCTTTATTGAGGAGATGCCGCTGGGTCAGATCGACGAACACGACCGCGCGATCACTTTTTGCAGCAACCAGGCCCTGCAGGAAACACTCTCGGGCCACTTCGATTTACAGGCCCTTGAAGGCCCCGCGGGCGATAGCGGTCCGGCACGATATTTTGCGGTCGCCGGCACCCGCAGTCGTGTAGGTTTCATTTCGCCGCACAGCGATAACTTCTGCCACTTGTGCAACCGGGTGAGGGTAACCGTGGAGGGGCGCTTGTTACTGTGCCTCGGCAACGAACACTCCGTCGACTTGCGTGCAGTGCTGCGTGCTCCCGACTACAGCCCGGAAAAGCTCAAGTGGGCGATTGTCGAAGCCATGGCCATCAAGCCGGAACGGCACAACTTCACCCCGGGAGAGCAGCCACAAATACTGCGTTTCATGAACGCGACAGGCGGCTAGTGCGCTGGGTCGTCACTAACGTACAATGTCTGCCCACCCTCAGGAACTGACGTTCGTGCATACCCAGGATTTCCCACAACTGACCTCAGTGCAGGTCATCAAGGACGGCTTCGAGTCCTTCGGCTATATCTGCTCAGACAAAATCGCAACCGCCGTCTACCTTGCCTTCAAGCTGCGCAAACCGGTGCTGGTAGAGGGGCCACCCGGGGTAGGCAAGACTGAACTGGCCAAGACCATGGCGCAACTGCTGGATACGCCACTGATTCGCCTGCAGTGCTATGAAGGCCTGGATGAGGCCAAAGCCCTGTACGAATGGAAATATGGCAAGCAACTGCTCTATACGCAGGTGCTGAAGGAAAAACTGGGTGACCTGCTGCATGGTGCCCAGGGGCTGGCGGAATCTGTGCAGCGCCTGCACCAGTTTGGCGACATCTTTTACTCCGAGGAGTTTCTCGAGCCCAGGCCACTGCTCAAGGCAATGCAGCAGGAACGCGGAGCCATCCTGTTGATTGACGAGGTCGACAAGTCTGACTACGAGTTCGAGTCACTACTGCTGGAAATCCTCTCTGACTACCAGGTGTCGATACCGGAAATCGGCACGATAAAGGCGCGTTCGGCACCGATGGTGTTTCTCACCAGCAACAACACACGCGAGATCTCCGACGCCCTGAAGCGCCGCTGCCTGCACCTGTATATACCGTTCCCGACGGTCGAGCTGGAAGAGCGGATTGTTCGCAGTCGTGTACCCGATGTGGACGAGAGACTGCGCCATCAACTGGTGGAGTTTGTGCACTCACTGCGCCAACTGGACCTGAAGAAAGTGCCGGCCATTTCCGAGACCATCGACTGGGCCCGCAGCCTGCTGTTGCTGCACACTGACAAGCTGGACGAAGAACTGGTGCGCATGACGCTCAACGTGCTACTCAAGTTTGAAGACGACATCGAAGCCACCGACGGTGAGATCGTGCAGCTCGTGCGCCAGGCCACGGAAAGCTGACGCGCCATGCCGGAGAGCCTGGTCAGCTTCATCCAGGTGTTACGCACCCGCGATGTGCGCATCTCGCCTGCCGAGACGCTTGACGCCACCAACGTGCTGGCGGTACTGGGATGGAGCGATCGCGCTCGCTTGCGCGATGGGCTGGGCATGGCCCTGGCAAAAACCCCGGAAGAAGAAGCCATCTTCAACCAGTGCTTCGACCAGTTTTTCGCCCGCCAGCTGGCTGACTTCAGCGACTCCAGCGAGAATGAACCTGCCATAGAGGAAGAGGACTCGAGTGCAGGAGATGACCCCACCGGGGTAGACAGTGACAGCAGCCGCGCAGAACTCCCCTCCCCCCTTGAGCAAGCCGCAGCAGCTGACCCCGCCCTGCAGGCAGTCGTTGATTCCCCGCTGGTGCAGGCGCTGATGAACAACGACAGCAATACCCTCAGCCTGGCCATGAGCAAGGCCGGAGAGCGCGCCGGGCTGCAAAACATCCAGATGTTCACACAAAAGGGCCAGTTCACCCGCCGCATACTCGAGGCGATGGGCGAAGAACAGCTTCGCTCTGCGGTGATTGAACTGGAGAAAGCCAACAGCCCGGCACAAGCCCAACTACAGCGTTATCGCGACATACTGCGCCAACAGGTCCGCGACTATGTGGAAGCACAATACCTGCTGCACGCCGAGGGCAAAACCCGGCAGTTCATGGAAGAAGTGCTGAGCAAAACCCGGCTGAGCAACATCGAGCACAGCTACCTGCACCGCGTCCATGAACTGGTGCGCAAGATGGCGCGCAAGCTCGCCGCCCGACACTCCAGGAAGCGGCGTGAATACCGCCGCGGTCACCTGGACATGCCCCGCACCATGCGCCGTGGCGTGGTTAACGACGGGCTTATGTTCGACGTGTACTGGCGCAGGACACGCCGAGAGAAGCCGCAGATCCTGGCAATCTGTGATGTCAGCGGTTCGGTTGCCGCCTACGCCAAATTCCTGCTGTTGTTTCTCTACAGTCTTCAGGATGTCCTGCCGCGGGTGCGCAGCTTCGCCTTTTCCAGCCACCTCGGCGAGGTCAGCGACCTGTTCGAACAGCATCCAGTCGAGAAAGCCATAGAACTGGTCAACTGGAAGTATGGTGGCGCCACAGATTACGGCACAGCCCTGGGCGACTTTGCTTCCCTGGCGCTCGATGACATCAACAGCAACACCACAGTGATCATTCTCGGTGATGCCCGCAACAACCGGGGCGACCCCAGGCTGGACATTCTCCAGAGCATTTACCAGCGCTCCAGGCAAGTCATCTGGCTCAACCCGGAATCACGAATTGCCTGGGGCACCGGCGACTCGGAAATGCTGCGCTACCAAAGTGCCTGTCATTTTGCTGCCGAATGCAATAATCTTAAGCAATTAGAACGCATCATTGACCAGCTCCTAAAAAGTACTCGATAACATGGCTTATTTCTGCAAAGACTGCAGCTACCGCGGCAAGACCAGTGGTCAGGGGGGACAATGCCCGGCCTGTGGGTCTTTTAATATTGCTGCAGAACGCATCGCCACAGAGCAACCGGAGGGCCCTCCGCGCTGGCACAAGATAGCGCTGGTGACGTCCTGGTCGGTGTTGCTCGTAACCATTGTCTGGAAGCTTATCAACTGAAACTGACCAAGGAACAGTTCCCTCTCCCCGTCTCACTGCAACCGCTGGTATTGCAGGGCTTTACTGACCCTGCGACATCGTCGCAGAGCGGCCAGCCGATGCCGCGCGAGGAACTGTTCAACTACCTGCGCAACATTGAAGACTTCGACAAGGGTCCCCTTGAGGCCGTACTGGCGCAGACCGAAATCATCGGTGAGCCTGCCATGCCTTCCAGCGAAGATAGCGCCGCTCTGGCCTGGGTTGGCGCGGCATTCACGCACTGGGAAACCAACTTCCCCCTGGAAGCGCCACTGGCAGCCTCATTGCGCCGCCTTAAACCCGTGTTGGGAATGATGGCCCTGGCTGACAATCAGTTTTATACCGCGGGCATCCACCCCCTGCATGAAGCGCTGGACAACCTCTATGACGCCGCGGTTGGCTGGCAGGAATCGGCCGGGCGAGCCGGGGAGCCGGCAAAGAAGCTGATAGAACAGACCGTGGACGGCGCCATGGCCTGCCTGGAGGAGAATGGCGCCGGGCTCATGGCGCTGCTGCGGGAAACGGCCAAAGCGGCGCAACGCCTGCAGACACGAACACGCCGGATGGCGCAGCGCACCGCTGACGCCGAACGCGGTCAATTGCGTGCCGCGCGCGCAAAAGAAGTCGCTGCCACGATGATCAACTCACAACTGACGCGACATCCGATACCCGCCGACATTGGTGAATTTCTCACCGGCCCGTGGTTTGAAAGCGCCCAGCTGGTTTTACTGAAGTACGGCGACAACTCCTCCCAGTGGCAGGCGATGAGCGCCACTACCGGGGAACTGATGGATACACTGGCCCCCCGGGATGGCGAAAGAGGCGCCGATGATGTTGCTTCGCAGGTCATGCAGGAGGTCAGGCGCTGGCTGCTGAGCCTGCAGCATGACCAGGAACTGGCCGACGAGGTGCTCAGCACTATCGAGTACACGCACCTGCGTGTGGCCAAGGGTGTTGAGATCGAGCGCAACGCCACCAGCCTGATTGCGGTGCAAAACACCACCCCCGACAGCACCGAATCACTGCAGCTGGACGGCATAGAAACCGGGCAGTGGTTTCTGGTCAGTGCTCGCAAGGGCGGTATGCTACGCACCCAACTGGCCATGCTGCAGCAGAAAGAGCAGCGCCTGCTGTTCTGCAATCACGCCGGTGCGAAAGTGCAAACCATGGATTTTGCCAGCTTTACCGAGCTGCTGCAGCAGGGCAAGGCTTCGCGTTTGGCAACCGGGGCCACCTTCAGCCGTTCACTGGCGGCGGTGGTCGGCGTCGACACGCGCGAGGCTTTGAGCCAGCTGACGGGCGAGCCAATGCCAAGTGCAGAGGCGATTAACGCGGTACCCGATTTCGAACCCCGGCCTGCAACCGCGCAACCCGAAACACCAGCACCAGTCACACCTGAACCCCCGCCGACAGCGCCCCGGCAGGCCGCGGCAGCGCCAACGCAGAGCCCCGCAGGGCCGGCCTCCACCCCTGCCCCCGTGGCTCCCGAGACCGTCACCGAGACGCCGGTAGCCGCAACCAGACAACCGACACCCCCACCTGCGCAAAAGGTACCAACACAGGCTGAGACCCCGGTCTCCGACGATGCACCGGCACAGCAGGCACCGGAAAAGCTGCCACCGGTCACCGTGCCCAGCGAGCCCGCCCCGAAACCGGACTTGCCCGACTCGGGCATTCCTGAGCTACCAATGGGTACCTGGCTGGGGTTCCATGACCTCGACCCGCCGTTGCTGGCCAAACTCGCCATGCACGACAAGGTGCGACGACTGCTTATATTCGTCAACCGCAAGGGCATCGAGCTGCGCCGGCTTTCCGAGGATGATTACCTGGACCTGCTACAACAGGGACAGATCGACATCCTTGAGACCAAAACCAATTTCCGCGAACAAGTGGAACGCGCTCGCCAGCGTATGGCGCGACACCAGACCTGAGGGGATTAGCGGTGGATCTGGAAAGAAAGCACCTGCGCCTGCCTGTCGAGAGTCGGGTCTATATCGAACTGGAGGGAGCGACAGGCGAATATGCTGCCAACGGCGATGAGGGCATTGCCATTTGCAAAACCCTGGACGTATCAGCGCAGGGCTTGCGTGTGGCCCTGGACCACGAACTGGAAGAGCAGGCTTACCTGCAGGTTGGCGTGGAACCCCCTCACGGTGACCACCCGGCGGAGCCCTTTTTTCTCATCGCCCAGGTCCGCTGGTGCCGACCGGGCGACACACCTGATCACCCCTTTATCGCCGGTTTGGCATTAATGCCGGCAAGGGGTTCCGATATAGACCGCTGGATCGCCCTGATTTCAGACCTCGCGGACTGAACGCACTCAGAATATGCGGTCGTCCTCTTCCTCTTCCTCAACCAGTTCCAGGCTGAGGTCGCTACCCAGGCCGGTAGCCGGTGAGGGCGCAGGCGCTGCCGGCGCCTCAGGCGCCTGCTGAGCCGGCGCGGTCTTTCCCGGGGCGCTGATCGGGCCACGCGCAGGCGGTGAGCCGCCATGCTCCTTCGCAAACTTGATTTTAAGGCGCACATTGTTGGGAGAGTCCGCGTTGCGCAGGGCCTCTTCCTCGGAAATCTTGCCCGCCATAAACAGTTCAAACAGCGCCGTATCAAAGGTTTTCATGCCGCTGTTCTCAGACTTCTGCATCACTTCCTTGATGCCATCGATCTCCCCGCGCAGAATCAAATCCGCTACCCGCGGAGTTCCCAGCAGTACTTCAATCGCCGCGCAGCGTTTGCCATCCACCGTGGGAACCAGGCGCTGGGAAACAAACGCCTGCAGGTTGAGCGACAGGTCCATCAGCAGCTGCTGCTTGCGCTCTTCCGGGAAGAAGTTAATGATCCGGTCCAGTGCCTGGTTGGCGTTATTGGCATGCAGGGTGGAAATGCACAGGTGCCCGGTCTCAGCAAACGCGATGGCGTGCTCCATGGTCTCACGGTCGCGAATTTCACCGATGAGTATCACATCGGGTGCCTGGCGCAGGGTGTTTTTCAGTGCGTTGTGCCAACTGCGAGTGTCCACCCCCACTTCGCGTTGGTTGACGATAGACTTCTTGTGGGTATGCACGTATTCCACCGGGTCCTCGATGGTGACGATGTGGCCACTGCTGTTGGCGTTGCGGTAGTCGATCAATGCGGCGAGTGACGTGGATTTACCCGAACCGGTGGCGCCGACAAACAATACCAGCCCGCGTTTACGCATCATTACTTCGGGGAGGATTTCCGGCAGACCGAGGTCCTGCCAGCGCGGAATGTCTGCCACGATGTTCCGGCAGACCATAGCCACTTCATTGCGTTGTATAAAAATGTTGACGCGGAAGCGACCATAACCCGGTATCGAGGTTGCCAGGTTCATCTCAAGTTCCTGCTCGAACTCGGCCTGCTGGGTCGGATCCATGATCTCGTAGGCGATGTCCTTGATTTCTCCAGGCTGCAGTATTTCGCTGTCGATAGGTCGCAGCGTACCGTCGAACTTGGCGCACGGAGGCGCCCCCGTGCTCAGGTAGAGATCCGAGCCGTTTTCAGTTGCCAGAAACTTGAGCCATTCAGTAATTCTCACGGTGGCCACCCCCCCAAACCGTTATTTTGACCCCGGCAACCGTCACCTGAAGGGCCGCCAACAGAAGGAGTTACTCTAGCAGTTTGTTTGCGGCACTCCTACAAGCAGCGGCCAAAAACGCGACAAAGGTCCCGGTCGACCGGGCGAGCCCGCATCAATGCAGCGACTTTTCGCGCCTGTGCTCATGGAATACATACTCGAACACCTCACGGTAGCTGCGGGCAAAGTGCACGTTGATACCCTCGCGCAGGTACTCTGGTAATTCCTCGAAATCGCGGCGGTTGGCGTGGGGGAGTATCAGCTCCATGATCTTGCTGCGCCGCGCCGCGATCACCTTCTCGCGAATGCCGCCCACGGGTAACACCTGCCCGGTCAGCGTAAGCTCACCGGTCATCGCCAGCGGCCTTTTGATGCGCTCCTTACGCGCCAGTGACACCAGTGCTGTGGCGATGGTGATTCCCGCGCTGGGCCCATCCTTGGGCGTGGCGCCCTCGGGGACATGCAGGTGCACCATGCTCATATCAAAGAAATCGAGATCACAGCCGTAGTCCTTCAGGTGCGCTATGACGTAGCTGTAGGCGATCTCCGCAGACTCTTTCATCACGTCCCCCAGGCGGCCGGTCACCTTGAAGCCACGGTTGAGCGTGTGAATCAGCGACGATTCGATGGTCATGGTTGCCCCGCCCATTGCCGTCCAGGCCAGCCCTGTGGCCACTCCGAGACCGCGTGCCGGCTTGTCTGCCATAAACGGCGGCTTGCCCAGCAGATCCTCTATATCCTTCTTGCCAACCCGCATCTTGTCTTCTCCCGCATCGATCATGCTGACGATGGATTTGCGCATGATGCGGGATATCTGCTTCTCGAGGCTGCGGACGCCCGCCTCGCGGCAGTAGGAGTCAATAACGTACTTGAGGCCGGCATCATTTATCTTCAACTGTTCAGGCCCCAGCCCATGCCGGGACAGCTGCCTGGGCCACAGGTGGTTACGCGCGATTGACAGCTTTTCCTCCGCGACGTAACCGGACAGGCGAGTGACTTCCATGCGATCAAGCAACGGCGCGGGGATACTGTCCAGCTGATTGGCTGTGCAGATAAACAGCACCTTGGACAGGTCCACGCGCAGATCCAGGTAATGATCCAGGAACTCGGCATTCTGCTCCGGATCAAGCACTTCCAGCAGGGCCGAGGCGGGGTCACCCTGGTAAGAGGCGCCGATCTTGTCGATCTCGTCGAGCATGATGACCGGGTTGGCCACCTGCACCTCCTTGAGCGCCTGAACGAATTTTCCCGGCATGGCGCCGATGTAGGTCCGGCGATGCCCCTTGATCTCCGCCTCGTCCCGCATGCCGCCAAGACTGAAACGATAGAACTTCCTGCCCAGGGCATCGGCCACAGAGCGCCCGATACTGGTTTTGCCCACTCCCGGAGGACCCACCAGCAGTAATATCGAACCTGCAATCTCACCCTTGAAAGAACCGACAGCGAGAAACTCCAGGATACGGCTCTTTACGTCTTCCAGGCCTTCATGATGGTCGTCCAGTACTTGCCGGGCATGGCCCAGTTCGAGATTGTCCTCAGAATGCACTCCCCAGGGCAGTTCAGTTGCCCAGTCGAGGTAGTTCCGGGTGACACCATATTCCGGTGAGCCGGTTTCAAGCACGGCAAGCTTGCGCAGCTCATCCCTGATACGCTGCTCGACCGGTGCGGGCATCACCTTGTCAGCAATACGCTGCTCAAACATTTCCACATCGGAGGTACGATCATCCTTGGACAAGCCCAGTTCCTTCTGGATGACCTTCAGCTGCTCGCGCAGGAAAAATTCACGCTGCTGCTGGGACAGCTTTTCATTCACCTGGCTGGTAATGCGGCCCTGCAGTTCAGCCACCTCGCGCTCCTTGCGCAGCAGCAACAGCACCTTTTCCATCCGCGACAGCAACGGCAGCGTATCCAGTATCTCCTGCAATTGCTCGCCGGATGCGGTGGTCAACGCGGCAGAGAAATCGGCCAGCAGGCTGGGCTGCGTCGGGCTGAAATTCGCCAGGTATTGCTTCAGTTCGGCGCTGTAGAGTGGATTGAGCGGGAGCAGCTCCTTGATTTCCTTGATAAGCGCCATGGCATAGGCTTTTACCTCGTCGGCTTCCGTATCGCCCTGGCTGCGTGGGTACTCTACCTGGGCCAGAAAGGGGGCGGTGTCACTCAACCAGCGGACGACCCGGAAACGACGCACCCCCTGGGCGAGAAAGTGCCCCTCCTGTGCCGACATTGGCGCCTTGTGCAGGCGCACCACACAGCCGGTTTCAGGAAACTGGCGCACGTCCAGCGCGCCGGAATCCGGCCGCGGCACATAGCTCAGCCCCAACAACCCATGGCCTGCGGCGCCGACACCCTGCAGGGTCTCGGCCCATTCCCGGGACTCAAGGGCCAGCGGCTGCACCTGGCCGGGGAAAAAAGGTCGATTGGGCACAGGCATGATATAAAGCGTATCTGGCAGCACATCATCGGCCACCGCGGGCGTGCCCGGTGCCGTCTCTGCATCCAGAATTTCAGCATCCGGGGAATCATCTCGATCATGTTGATCCATGCCATGTCCTTCTTATGCACACGTGATGCATCATATATAGGGGTGTGGTGTCACATTTCAAGCGCGCGGAGGCAGAGGCCGCGTTGCTCCGGGATTTGCCCCGGCAGCACCGACTGATATACAAGCCGGATCAAGCAAGGAGACAGCAGTGAATATCGAAGAGCTTTCAATAGACGCACTGGCAACGCAATTGAAGGAACTGGAGGCCAGCTACAGTGAGCTGGCGGCGTGCAAGCTTGCACTGGACCTGACCCGGGGAAAGCCCGGGATGGACCAGGTTGCCCTGTCTGACTCACTGGACGGCATCCTTGGCGGCAGCTATCGCGCAGAAGATGGCACCGACGTACGCAACTACGGTGGCCTGGACGGCCTGCCAGAGGCCAAGCGGCTGTTCGCACCGCTGCTCGGTGCAAGTCAGGACGAAATCCTGATCGGGGGCAACTCCAGCCTCACCCTGATGTATAACGTGATCGACTTTGCCCTGTCGGTCGGTCTGCGTGGTCCGGAATCGGCCTGGGGTAATTCGGACCAGGTCAAGTTCCTCTGCCCGGTACCGGGATATGACCGCCACTTTGCCATCTGCGAACATCTGGGCATCGAGATGCTCAGCGTACCGATGCTGGATACCGGGCCGGACATGGACGCAGTGGAGAAACTGGTGGCGGAGGATCCAACGATCAAGGGTATCTGGTGTGTGCCCCGGTTTTCCAATCCCACCGGCTGTGTATACAGCGACCAGACCGTTGCCCGCCTGGCGCGGCTGGGACAACAGGCGGGAGAGCACTTCCTGGTCATGTATGACAACGCCTACGCCGTGCACTCCCTTTACCCCGGGGCCACGGAGTTGCCGAGCATTCGCGATTACTGCCAGGAATACGGCACCCTGGACAGCGTATTCCAGTTTGGCTCCACCTCAAAGATCACCTTCGCCGGGGCCGGCGTTGCCTTCCTCGCCAGCAGCCCGGAAAACCTGGCGGCTTTCACACAGCACCTGGGCTACCAGAGCATCGGCCCAGACAAGGTAAACCAGTTGCGCCACGTGAAGTTATTGCGTGACAGCGATGGGATCAGCGCCCACATGGAGCAACACGCGGCCTTGTTGCGACCGCGCTTCGAGGCCGTACTGGCCACACTGGAACGGGAACTCGCAAACACAGGCATGGGTGAATGGCTCTCGCCGCAGGGTGGTTATTTCATCGCCTTTACCACCCGCCAGGGGCTTGCCCGGGAAGTGGTAAGCCTGGCCAAGGCAATCGGCGTGGCGCTGACTCCCGCCGGCGCCACACACCCCTACGGTGTTGATCCCGATGACCAGACCATTCGCCTGGCGCCCAGTTATCCCTCGCTGGAGGATGTGCAGGCCACGGCAGACGCCTTCGTCCTGTGCGTAAAACTGGCCTCCATCAGGCAGGAACTTGGCAGGCGCGGAGCCGGATAGCCCGGCTACGCCGGCTCGCTTGGCCACGGCGGCCCCAGTCGCGTCAATGGCGCTGCAATGACGTCTCCGTATCCAGGAAATGACTGCCGATATACAATCCCTGTTTGGCTGGCGGCGGGAAGTGCCCACTGATGTACATCTGGCGACCGAGATCTGTACTGCAACTGGTAGTTGTCGGTTTCTTCGCCGCGCTGGCGCCGCTGTGTATCGCCATTCTCTTCACCATCGAGACGCTTGGAGAACTCAGCGACAAAAACCGCAATGTAGCCCGGCTGGTGGTAGATATCACCCGTCTTGGCGAAGAGGTTCAGCGGGACCTGCTGGAACTGGAACGGCGTGCCAGACAATACCTGGCACTGGGGGATCCCAACCTGGCTGAGCTGTTCGAGCGCGAACGCCAGTTCCTGATGGAAGACCTGCTCAAGCTACAGGCGCTGCAATCGAGAATGCTCACTGAAAGCCCTGATATAGCCGGCCTGCTGACCCTGCTGGAGCGCCTGGACATGTCCGGCAGGGAAGTCCCGGGACAGGTCTTCGAATCGGGTGACATTGAAGATAACCGGGCACGCATGGAACAGTCATTCGAGCTGATCATGGAACGCAGGGTCGCCATCGACAAGTGGCTGGAGGCGTCGGTGGAAAATTTGCTGGATGCCAATTCGGCGGACGCAGACGCCCTGCTGGATTACCTCATGGTGCAACTCTCAGTGCTCGCCGCAGCGACCCTGACCCTGTTGCTGTTCTTCAGTTACTGGATCAACAAACCACTCAAGAAACTGGCCAGGGAAATCCAGCAACTTGGCACAGAGGGACTGGGCCAACCGATTGAAATAGTCGGGCCCGAAGAGTTACGGGAACTGGGCACCAAACTGGAGTGGCTGCGGCAACGGCTGCACGAGTCCGAAGAGGAAAAACAAAAGTTCCTGCGCCATATCTCCCACGAGCTGAAAACGCCACTGGCCAGCCTGCGTGAAGGTACTGACCTGCTCGCCGAACACGTTACCGGGAAGCTATCGCAGCAGCAGCAGGAGATCGTGGAGATCGTACGCCTCAATGGCATTGAGCTACAGCGGCTGATCGAAAACCTGGTAGATATCAACAGACTTCCGCAGCAGCAGACACAAATCGAGGATATCGACCTGCATGAACTGTGTAACGGCCTCGTTTCGCAGTATCGCATCAGTCTCGACAGCAAGAGCCTGCGCCTGGAAGTACGTGGGTCAACGAATCAGTGGCGGGCGGATCCCTATAAGCTGCGTATTGCGCTGGACAACCTGCTCTCCAACGCCGTGAACTACGCACCGGAAGGCGGGGTTATCAAATTGGTATGGAAGGAAAAAGCTGCTAGTCTGGTTGTTGATGTAGCCAATTCAGGAGAGGCGATACCATCAGAGGATACCGAGCGCATATTCGAACCCTTCTTTCAAAGCGTGGCCAAGCGCAGCGGCCCAATCAAGGGCTCCGGCATCGGCCTGAGCGTGGCGAGGGAATGCATGGAATCCCAGGGCGGAACGCTTGAACTGGTGGCCGACACCGACTTACCTGTATGTTTCAGACTGACATGCCCCAGAAACTAGCCCTTTGCCTGGTCCTGCTGACTTCAGTGACCGCATGCACGGTACAACCGGAAATCGTGGAAGCACCGCCCTGCCCCTGCCTTGAACCCTATGCAGGGCTGCAGGAATGGCTGGCACTGTCGGCTGAAACGACAACTATGGAAACCAGCGAAATCGTCGCCGAGTTGGTAAAGCTTGGACGTCCGCAGGGTGCCACAGAAAAGTTTTATTTCGGCCTGCTCAACCAGCGGCTGAGCACAGCAGCAAACTGGCGCCAGGCCCGCAATGCATTCCGTGAAATCCGCAAGGACACCGCATTGAACAACGAGCAACGCCGACTCGCCGGCATCCTCGAACAGCACAATATCAGCAAGCTGGACAACAACGCAGACCGCAAGGGCCTGCTCCGGACCCAGGCCAGCCTGGAGGCTTCGCTGGCGGAGAAGTCGCAGGAGAACATTCAGCTGCTGGAGAAAATCCGCGCCATAACTGACGTCGAGGAATCGATGAGCACGCGCATCGAGCAGGAGCAGTAAGCATGCGCCGGGAGCTGCTGGTAGTCGACGACGACCCGGGCTTACTGAAACTCCTGTCCATCAGGCTCGAGGCCGAAGGCTACCTCGTACACACCGCGGAATCCGCGGAGAGCGCTCTGACCGTCCTGCGCAATGAACCCATCGAACTGATGCTAACGGACCTGCGCATGGAAGGTGCCAGCGGACTGGAGCTGTTCGAGCAGGCGCGACACTTTTTCCCGGGCTTACCCGTCATCATGATGTCGGCTCAGGGCACTATCCCGGAGGCCGTCTCGGCAACGCAAATGGGGGTTTTCGAATTCCTCATCAAGCCGGTAGACAAGTCTGTACTGCTGTCCACCATTGCAGCTGCGCTGCAACAATCCGCCGGTACGCAGGAAGAAATATTCGAAAGCTGGCGGGACAACATCGTCACGCGCAGTCCCACCATGGAACACATACTCAACCAGGTAAAGCAGGTCGCCAAAACTGACGTCAGTATTTTGATTACCGGAGCCAGCGGCACCGGCAAGGAGGTGCTCGCAGGCGCGATTCACGAAGCGGATTCTGATCGTAGTGGCCCGCTGGTGGCGATCAACTGCGGCGCACTGCCTGAACAATTGCTCGAGTCCGAACTCTTTGGCCATGTAAAGGGCGCCTTCACCGGCGCTGTCGCTTCCCATATCGGCCTGTTTCGCGCGGCAGAGGGCGGCACCCTGTTTCTCGATGAAATTGGCGATATGCCGGTGGCACTGCAGGTCAAGCTGTTACGCGCCATTCAGGAGCGGCGTATTCGCCCTATCGGCAGCACACAGGCGGAACCGATAAACGTGCGCATCATTTCCGCCACCAACCGCGATCTCGAACAGGACATGCAGGACGGCCTGTTCCGCGAGGACCTGTACTATCGCCTCAATGTGGTGAACTTCCATCTGCCATCACTGCAGGAGCGGGCGGAGGACATTCCGCTGCTGGCCAACCACTTCCTGCGACAGACTGGAGGCTTTCAGATGGGTAACGTGACCAGTTTTGCCCCGGCGGCGATGGAAGTCATGGTGCACTTCAACTGGCCAGGCAATGTGCGCCAGCTGCAGAACGTGGTGCAACGCACTTCCGCGCTTTCGACGACCCCGGTGATACCGGAAGCGTTGGTGCGTGACGCCCTGATGGTGGAAGACCAGTATTTGCCGTCACTCACCCAGGCCAGGCAACAGTTCGAGCACGACTACCTGGTGAAGGTCCTGCGGATCACCAGCGGCTCCGTGGCCGATGCAGCCTTGCTGGCACAGCGAAATCGCACTGATTTCTATAAGCTCTTGAAACGACACCACATTGAACCCAAACGATTCAAAAACAATAACAAAGAATAGGACAAACTGATCCAGGCCGACCTGTCTAAATCAAGTTGTTCTCAAACCGGGACTCGCTCTTCCGACGACCATCAACCGCACACCATATCGACTTACTTGCAGAAAGATTGATCTGGATAAAAAAGAGCTCAAATTTCCTTGCCTCAGCTGCAGGTTTTTTCCTTCGTGTACCGATATTGTAGTAATTAAATATCTATCCGGATAACTGCAATAGTTGCAGCCAGCACAGCAGGAGAAGCGAATGAAAGCCAGGAAAGGCGATCTGTCGATTGAAGTATTCACCACTTGCCCGGCAACACTAACCGACAGCCACGGGGTTGAGCGGCCCGGCTTCTATAGAGAAGGTGGATCCTTCTACCGTGATAGAGTTATCGAGGCGACCCGATGGACCGAGAGCTGCGGTTTTGATGGCATGTTGGTTTACATCGATAACTCGCTGGTCAATAACTGGAGCGTTGCCCAGATTGTCATGGAGCACTCCGAGGGCCTGACTCCGCTGATCGCTACGCAGCCCGTCTATATGCATCCCTACTGGGTAGCGAAATCGATCGCGACCTTCGCGCATTTATATGGTCGCCGCATCGCGCTTAACATGCTGGCAGGCGCATTTCGTAACGACCTGATTGCGCTGGGTGATCCAACGCCACATGACCGTCGCTACGATCGAATGACTGAATTCACCCAGATACTGCAGCAACTTCTCGACGGCTCCGGAAAAAGCGTGACCTACGAAGGCGAGTTTTACCAGATCCAGAATCTCAAGGTACAGCCGTCCATCAACAAAGACATGGCGCCAGTGGTTCTGATGTCCGGGTCATCTGAGGCCGGCCTGGCTACCGCCAGGACGCTCGATGCAGTGGCCGTTCGCTACCCCGAGCCGGTCAGCTTTTACGAGGAGCAACCATTGGAAGAAGGCATAGACTACGGCATTCGCATGGGGATAGTTGCGCGCGACAGCAACGAAGAAGCCTGGGAACTGGCCGAGGGCAGGTTCCAGGAAGACAGGCGCGGGCAGGTAGCGCACCAGATGGCGATGAAAGCTACCGACTCCAAGTGGCACAAGGACCTGACGGCCATTCGACAGGAAGAACTCACCGATGCATTCCCCTACTGGTTGACCCCTTTCCACAACTACAAAACCTTCTGCCCCTACCTCGTGGGCGATTTTGATCGAATTTCCTCTATCGTTGCGCGCTACATAAACGTCGGCTTTCGCACCTTCATCACGGACATTCCACTAACCCTGGAAGAACTGGAGTGTCAACAGAAGGTGCTGGAGATGGCGCTGGAGAAGGCGACGGCATAGACGCTCAAAGACCTGGCATTGGCCAGGGTGAGAAACGTGTGCCAGCTATGAGGGAATTTGATTTTTACCAGCTACCTCGACCAACTCAACACAAGTTACGGTGGTCGGCAGTGTGAAGGAACAACGCTCGTGGATAGCACCCGCTGTGCGGGTTCCATTTGGTGTCGGTAGAGTGCCGGGCGATGGGCGCGAAAATCACTGTTCAGGCGCCCTCGCCCGCGATGCTGACTGGGCCTAACCCCGGGAGTTCGTTGACCTGCGGAATTGCCAACCCGCGGATATCAACAGCCCCAAGGCAGTAAGCAAAAGACCATAAACTGGCATGGAGGGAATCGCCGTCGCTGCTGGCGCAGGTCCGGGCCCGGGTGGTGTTACGGGGTTTACAGGCACTGGATCGCTCCAACCGGCAACAGTAATGTTGCTCGCCACGTTTACCGCACTGGCGCGCGGAGCATTAATAGCCGGCGGAGGTGCAATGCCAGAACTGAAGTTACGATAGATCCAGTTTCCACCATTGATGATCCAGCGAATGGCACTGCCACCCTGCGGATCGTTACTGGTAACCACCGGCGCGTCGAGTGTAAAGCTACCCCAGGCAGACGGCACGGCCGACAATGCGCCCGAGCCATCGGTCACAAAACTGCCTCCGCCAGCGTTGAGTTGGGGACTCCCGCTGAAAACGGTCTCGATGGCGCCGTTATTGAGCAGATAGGTGACCGAAACGATGTCACTCTCCGTCCATGTTTGCGAGATCGCATCCGAGCTGCCGTTGTCCAGCACAATCGTGACTGTAACGGTTTGGCCCGCTATATAAGGAGGCTCTATAGGAGCGCCGAGCGTGTCCGTCCACGTTACAGAAAACGGTTCCGCCAACGCGGTGGTGGAAAACAAAAAGAAAAAGGCCGAAATGGCCAGGCGCTTGATAAACATCCCCTTTACCCCTTTTTTAAGGTCTTTTGAATACAACAGCCTCTGGCGCGCCCCGCACCTTCTTTACGGCTGGGCAAACTTTACCATTCCAAACCCTAAATACCAATGGCAATAGTACGGAAAAGAACCGCCCTACTGCGCCGGGCGGCGCGGTGGCGGCGGTCACTCTGGCTCCAACTATTCCGGTTACACCTCCTTATGAAGGACAAAATCGCCGATAACAAGGGCATCCAGGCCGGTAGAATAAAAGCAGCGGACAGCTTGCACCGGCGACTCTACAATCGGCTCGCCCATGACATTAAAACTGGTGTTGAGCACTACAGGGACCCCTGAAAGCTTACCGAACTCAGCGATCATGCGATGATAGCGCGGGCTTATCTCGGCACGCACAGTATGCAAACGCGCAGAACCATCAACGTGGGTGATCGCTGGCAGGCACGCCCTCTTATCCGGAAGAACGTCACAGACTTTCAACATAAATGGCGCTTCAACATCTATGTCGAAATACTCTTTATAAGCCTCCACGGTGCAGGAAGGGGCGAAAGGTCTGTAGGCCTCGCGGTGCTTGACCTCGGCATTAATTTTGTCCTTCATTTCGGGCAACGTGGGGTCGGCGAGGATACTCCTGCTGCCGAGAGCTCTGGGGCCGATTTCCATGCGCCCCTGAAACCAGCCGATAATCTTACCTTGCTTCAACAGGGCAGCTGCGGCTGCGCAAGGGTCGTCGACGCGCTCGTAACGTAATTTGCTTTCCTTCAAGACTTTCTCTATCTCGGCATTGGAATACTCGGTACCGAGATAGGGGTTGTCATGGTGGAATCGTTTCGCGGACTTCAATACTGCATTGTGAACGTAATAGGCAGCTCCTATGGACGTACCGTTGTCACCAGCAGCGGGCATTACATAGATGTCTTTGAATCGGGTTTCGCGAAGAATTCGACCATTCATGACGCTGTTCAGTGAAACCCCTCCAGCTATCACGAGGTGCTCTGCAGAGGATCTTTCTTCAAGAATCCGGCACATCTCAAGCGCCCTCTCCTCCAACACCTTCTGGGCCGCTGCAGCAACGTCTTCATGGTGCTGCTCAATCGCACCGCCTTCCTTCCTGCTCTCGCCGAAAGCCTCCAGGTATTTTGAAGAGAACCTGTTATGCCCCCAGTTCTGATAGTCGAACCAGGAAAGGTCCACCGATACCCGCCCATCGTCCTCTACTCGAACAGTCTTATCCATGACATGGAAAAAGCGTTCAGGATCTCCAAAAGGTGAGAGGCCCATGGTCTTGCCTTCATCGTAGTTGGGCTTGAAGCCACAAAACTGCGTTGCCGTCTCATAAAAAGAGCCTAAAGAGTTGGGAAACTCGCTCTCGCTGAAACAGTCAAAGCTGCTGCCGTCGGTTTCACCGAGCCAGGTGGTAGACCACTCACCGGACCCATCCATAGACAGCAACGCCGCACGGTCGTAGGGTGATACGAAAAAAGACCCCATTATGTGGGCCTGGTGATGGTCGACTTTGTGGACCGCGGGGCCGGCACCCTTGCGCCAGTTTTTCGAATACCAGGACCTGAACTGTTTCTGTTTTTTCAGACCCCTGATAAGCTCGTGATTAATAAATGGAAGCGCTTTATTGGCCAGTTTCAAGGCATAGATAGCTTTCTTAAACCAGTCTTTGCCGGGATTAATCGAAACAGCAACATGATCTATGTCTTCGTACGACAGCCCCGCTATTTCGAGGCAACGTTGTATCGCGACTTCGGGGAACTCTGTCGTATGTTTCTGTCTCGTGAAACGTTCTTCCTCCAGCGCAACGACAAGCTCTCCATCGACAAGCACACACGCTGAGGAATCATGGAAAAAGTAGTTAATTCCGAGAATGTTCAATCACAAACCCCTTTTGCGGGCGAAATCCATCGATCTCGAATACTCGCCAGCTTATCCTTTGCATAGAAATAGATGAAACTCAGGTTAGCCAAGAGTGTGGGCCCGAAACATACCGCTTCGTAAACCGCTGCAGACTCGAAGTGCCATCTGTCAGCCCAGTAAGGGGCTGTGGTGAGGTTTATCTCCGTGACTTCCGGATCGTCGACCATCAACTCGATGAAGCGCTGTAGCAAAACACTACCTGGCCCGTATTTCTTGTATTCTTCCGAGTACCCTACTTTGAGGATGTGCCAAGTGCCACCCACTCGAATGGCAAGCATACCGGCAACAGCCTTCTCACCGAAGTGGAGCAGGAAAACGCGTGAACGGATATCCTCTCCGCAGTTCACGAACAGCGCGCCGAAGAACTTCTGCGCCAATTCATCTGCAGCGAGGCTGGTACAACTCCCGTCATGGCCTTTCCAGCCGGACGACTCGATATTCATGAACTCCCGATAGAATTCTTCGCGCTGACCACTGAGCTCGCTTGAGGACAGCGCTATTTCGCCTACCTCTCTTTCCGCCTTGCGGGCCAGACGAGTGCAGTTCTTCCACATTTTTCGGGAAATATGCTGTAAGTCAGCCCTCTCCCCGCAGGGGATATAATCACACTCGGAAATTTTACGAACCAACGAAGACGTGTCTTGCAGCTCAGCAAAAAGCGTAGACTGCTCAGAGAATTTCCTTAGCTTGCAGTAGTCCCAGCTAAAACCCGATTGAGACGCTACATGCTTGAGGACGAAATCGAGGATACCCGACCTGGCATATGCGCGATCCACCAGGATGTCATTCAAGTAAATGTTCGAATCTGTAGGCAGCTGAAGCCAGCGCAAGCTGAAGAAGCCTACGCCACGAGAGCACCGCTCCAATGGAACAACGGCAATCAGCTTGCCACTGTCGTAAACGCAGTAATACGCCACACGCCCCGGCAGCAAATCCGAGGAGACGGCCTTTGACCATGAAAATTCATGCACATAACTCCGGTTCATCACCTGCGGCAAAAAGCCAAGCCACTGTCCCCGAAGCGAATCGAGATCGGTACTCTCTGTTACCTCGCACACCTCATAGTTGGCCGAGCTGAAGTGCATTTCAATGCTAGTCAATCTAAGTACCCCATTTGGGAACCGGCCCCTGTGCTGATCGTTTATTGACCACCCGGCACACCCCTATTTCCTTCAACCCCAAACTCACTCGGCGCCTGGTAAGCCTTTGGCATTGAGCGCCAAAATAACCACCTCTTGCAACACCGAATCTTAACATTTCCCCTAATTTTGTGTTGTGACTCTATTCACAGAGTTAACCCGGGAGAGAACGCTATTTTGATCATAAAAACGTCGCTTTTTGTCGTTATTTTGCTCCATAAGCGATCGAGTGAACAACTGGGCAACATTGTCTGCAAGCCATGCCTGCCAGCCATACAGGATTTTTTAACTGCATATTCAAAGGGTTACAGCACAAAGAGAGAATAACCACGCATCTGGCAGCCGATCATGGCGCTTGAAAACTCTGTCTCGTCGTATTTCGCTACGCGATTCAGAAAACCCGGCAAAGCCAGGCCGATTGAGCTCACTTTCCGCCTGCCCCCCAGCGCTCTGCTCATCCCCCGACTACCATAAGTCTGGCCGCAGAACCTGAGCCCAGAAGCAAAAATCCAAATGTCGGAAGGCCCTTGATACTGTTATCGCCGATCAGCCATATCCGAATCTAAAGATGCTATACTGTCACGGGCACAACATCTTGGTTTCCCTCCCAAACGCCGCACCCTAGGTTACTGCGCGCATGGCTGAATCCCCACTGAGATGAATGGGGTAAAATGAAAGTACTAAAATTTGACACAATCACGGACGATGTCATTCTCCTTGCGCAGAAGTTCCCGCGCTCTGTAACGCCATCTTGGCAAGAACTGGCCGCCCTCCAACAGGTTGACAGTAAGCCCCTGAGGATAATTGCAATCGTCGAAGACAATGATTGCCGGGCACTTTCATGCTGTTTCATTGAAGAGAGGCAAATCGCCGGTATGCGGATAGCCTCCTACAGCGCTTATGGTTACGATTTTTTCGATTACAACTGCTTGTTTTCGGAACCCTCTTTCATAAGCGTTTTACTCGAAGAAATCAGGAAAGATGCCAAAGCTGCTGGTGCGGATCATATACGCCTAAAGAACATCATCCTGGACATCACCGAAGGGGTTAAACGCGGTGTCGTCCACACACACCAGACATGCATCTACGACAGCAGCCTGGAAGAAACCGGATACCAACCGCTACTTCGCAAGAAAAGCCTGAAACGTCACGTTAATAAATGTAAGAGAAGCTTCTCATACAGCTGTGAGCACTTCACAGGTGAAGAAATACCTCTGGCTGAGGTAGAGCAAATGGGAGCTCTACATATCGAAACCAGGCAATTCCACAACACACCCAGCGCATTTACCAAAAGTTCCACCGTAGATCGGTACATGTCACACCTGGGTAACAGAATCCTTACGAAAATCAGTGTGGATGATGAACCCCTCGCTTACCACTACGGCATTAGATTCAACGACACCATGATCTGGCATACGCCAGTTGTAAACATCAAGTATTACAATTACTCCCCCCTGGAGGTGTTGCTCTTCGAGATGATCGCATACTGCGAAAAGGCGGAGATTCCTGTTATTGACCTTGGTATAGGCGACGAAGTGTACAAACTTCGTTTCTCTAATTCCCGACGCGAGGTGCACGATCTGGTTCTCAAATTGTCACCGAAAGGCCATCTGATCAACATTCTGAAGTCTGCAGATGCCCGCCTCGGCATGCGGAGTCGAATACAGCGTTTTGCCCCGCAGTCTGGCAGCTCAAAACAGAAAACGCACGCGGGTGTGCTCACCAGCAATAACGACGACAGCGCAGCACCAGCAGCGGCTACAGGGCACAAAGACACACCTCTTGTCGTGGCCAGGGATTTTGAGGAGTTTGTTGACTACTGCAGGCAAAATGGACTCGGCATCACTCATCAGGACTATGATAATTTGAGATCAGGTATGGTCTTTTGTAAGAACGAACCCCAGGTGGAATATGGCAATGGCCACGCCTGGAAACACGTCGATGACGAGAAGACGAGCCAGCCAACGTAAGTAAACGCGCTGCAAGAAAACAGCTTGCCCTGAGTTTTCGCCCTGTTGAAACTGGCTGCAATTGCGGAGCACGCAAGCGCAGTGAATTATCTTCAGGGAAGTCAGAAGTTCCGTGCTCAAAAGTGCTACCTACGTCCCAGCATTGAATCATTTCGATTGCCAATACTGTGCGTCCTGTGTATATCTGTTTGCCCTACATCCCGTGCATTCCGCGCACTGGTCTCAAATGCTAATCAAGGCAGCAAGGCACCAGTCATCGCGGCGCATTTCGCAAACTGCTGAGTTCGTTTGGTAAATGAAGGCAAAGACAATAGACGTAAGTATTCTGATCGTAAGCTGGAACACGATAGAGTTGGTTGATAGCTGCCTAAGTTCAATTGAAGAACAGATTGGAACCGACCTTGCGGTCGAAACTATCTTGGTAGACAACGCTTCCGCGGACGGCACATCAGCACTGGTAAAAGAAAATTACCCTGACGTATTACTCATTGAGAATACAGAGAATGTCGGCTTTGCGAATGCGGTTAATCAAGCTGCCCGCGAAGCCAGCGGTAGATATTTCTTTTTGCTGAACAGCGACGCAAAACTTCTTGATCGAAAACTTCCTGAACTGGTGTCTCTCATGGATGCCGACGATTCAATAGGTGTTGCATCAGGCGCTCTAGAAGGTAGAAATCACCGTAGGCACATGCCATGCCGTGCTTTCCCGAGCCTGATCGACCTCGTACTCAGCTACACCGTCGATTGTGTTTATCAATTCCAGCGCGGAAAGCCGAGAAGTGGCCAACGGCGCGAAGTTGCCGAATATGAGAATGGCACAAAATGGTGCGAAACCGATTGGATACCCGGATGCTACATGTTGGTCCGGCGCGATTTAATGGATGCAGACGGGCTGCTTGATCATCGGATATTCATGTACTACGAGGATACGCTCCTGTGCCACAAAGCGTGGGACAGGGGGTACCGTGTCGTTTCGGTAGACACCGCTTGCGTCTACCATCACTCCGGAGCCAGCGCTCGACAGATTTCAACAACGACCACCTGTCATAGCTACAAGAGTAGCCGAATTTACGTTGAGTCACTAAACGGGCCACGCACTCTCTGGTGGTACGAGCGTTATAATCGTGGTGTCTGGCGACTGTTTATTTCAGTCTTCTTCATTCTGGAAAATGTAGGCCTCCGGGAAAAAGCTCAAGAGAAGCGCGCCCTGTTTTCTGCCCTGCTTAATATTCCCCGGCTAACCTAGCCCCCTTACCCAGTCTTTCGAATGATCGACTGAAAACAACCCAGGACCGTACATTTCCATGAAATGCCGTTGGAGACGAAAAAATCTTCGGTGCTGAGGAGAGCATGCACGCTTGAACAGGGATCGGCGGCTATTTCACCAACGTTTTATGGCTATGGCTGCTGGAACCTGCACTGGCGGCAACTACGCCAGGTTTAGATAGATAGACTTGAGTTTAGGCACAATCACTTCCGGGCAGTAACGCTCCTGATAGCACCGCAATGCAGCCTGTCCCAGGTGATTTCTGGACTCCACGTCACGAAAGAGTGACAGGATCGCCTGTGCCAGGCCATCAATATCGCCAGGCTCGACCAGCAGACCATTCGCTCCAGATTCAATCACCTCAGGAATGCCTCCCACAGGTGTCGCAATCAGCGGAAGCGCAGACGACATCGCCTCCAGGATGGACATGGGCAGGCCCTCGTTATATGAGGGGAGCAGAAATACATCTGCTTTTGAATAGTAGTCCGCTTTGTCTTCAATGCCGATCCAGCCTTCAACCGAAAAGAAATCTGCCAGACCCGCGGCAGCTATTTCCTCGTTCACTTTCTCGATTTCACCATCCCCGCAAAGATAGAAAACGCTGTCCGGTATTTGCTGCGCAATTCTTCCCACGGCACTTATCAGATCATAAACGCCCTTTCTCTCCCCCAGCTTACCCATGAACAGTACGGCAAATTGGCTGGAGTCACTCTTGGCAGCGTCTATTGGTATTTGCGGAACGAAATTGTTAACTACCTCAATTTCCGCATTGTCGGCAATGGACAAAACATATGCTTTCCAGCTCTCCGAGAGCACAATAACTACATCAGCGCGATGAAACGTCGATTTCACCATCTCCTTCGTTACAGTGGATGCACTGGAATAGAAGACTTTGAACTCCGAACCGTGTAAATGCAGTATTACCTTGCACCCAAATACCTTACCGATCAGTGTAAGCAGCCATTTACGGAAAAAACTACCGTAGCTTGCAACATGTATGTGCAATATTGGTTTCCGGGGAAGAAGCCGCAATAACTGGAAAATTGACCGGGCAAATATCATTAATCTGCTGAACACGGACCCGATATCGTGTGTCGCTATCCAGTGGTGGTCGTAGTCCTCGTACAGCCCAACGGAAATATAGTTTTCGACGACAGTCCTGATACCACCCGGACCTTTCGTTGAAAGCGTTATTATCGTAGTTCGATCCATAGACCCCTTCTCGCGTGTAAGCAATTCTGCCAGCCGCTCGCATGATGATGATCATGCACAGGCGTATTCGCCGGAAGCTTGCATGATAACTGCGTAGGTCTTGAACATGAATCGGAAAGGACACCAAATTTTACTTGAGAGCCGGTATCAACCCGCCGCGACCTCTTGTCGTAATGGAAACATGCGACGGATACGTGAGCGATTCCGTCCCAAAAAACCACTCCTGGCTACGACTTCAGCTCGCTGCTGAGGCCATAGGCCGATAACAGCCAACTCAACAAGCCCATATCCGCACAAGCGGGAGTGAAATATTCGCATCAGTTATCGAAAAAAAACGCCCGGGACAGTTGCCCGGGCGATCTCACACATTCAAATGGCTATGTTCACATAACAACTAGCTATCAGTTCCTGCCGCCATCATCTCTTCTGCCTGTAAATACAGCCCCCTCTTTGGGGCTGCTATTTCTTCGGGAGAAGTCCTTAAAGCGCCACATCCTCATATCTGGCATCGGGGCCCGACGCGATACGCAGCGCGTCATGATAAACGGTCTTGGCTGAGTCACTAGGGTAGTCTTTCAACAAGCCAAGCAACAGGTAAGGACCTTCAGCATCCTTCTCGATGTTACGGCCGACCCGACGAGCAACGAGCGTTCCGTCTTTCCACACCTCCAGGATGCCTGAAGGAGTACTGGAAGGCCGATAATGGATAACAAAGTCTGTCCATCGACCTACGCTTTCATAAACGCTACTCAGTACCCAGCTTTTTTCGTCACTTCCCCAACGACTGCGGATTTCCCAGTCACCGGATCCGCTGCGTATTTCAAAAGCTGCAGAACTTCTTTCGCCAGGATCTGGAGTCCTGAGAATCTCAGCCAGAATTTCGCGCTTCCCGGGTACATCCCAGTCATTTGGCAGATAAACACTAAAACCGATCCAGTAGTCTCGGTCAAAGACCATCTGTCTGTTTTGCTTTCCGACGATTTTCGCCTGGGTCCGCTTCTTATTATTGCTACTCTTGCTCACGGTAGACTTCATGGCGAAGTCACCGTCACGGCTGAGTTGGGTCGTCACTGTCGGACAGTTTCCGTGACAGTTCAAGAGGAGCTCACCCGTCTCAAATCCAACATTGTGATCCAGGCCGATTGAATCAACCTCCTCCGTAACCTGGTCCCCAGTACCTGTATCGGCGCACGAAGCAACGCGTTGCGTCGCCTGTCCTTGCATCATGACATCTTCAAAAGTCGCCCCAGCGCCTGATGCGATACGCAAAGAATCATGATACACAGACTTGACTGGAGCTTTATAAGCATCTTTCAGCAGTCCGAGTGCGAGGAAGGGGCCATTCGCGTCTTTCTGCGTATTCGGGCCGTTGCGCCGCGCAACCAATACCCCATCCTTCCATACTTCGAGAACGCCCGAGGAAGTGAAGGAGGGCTTATAGTGAATCACAAAATCTGTCCACCGGCCCACGTCCTCAAAAACACTTCCCAGCACCCAGTCTTTTCTTCCGCCCTCCCAAAGGTTGCGGATCCTCCATTCTCCGGTCCCTGTGTGAATCTCAAAGGCTGCGGAGTGGCTTTCTCCTGCATCGGGGGTTCGGCGCAGCTCAGCGAGAATTTCGCGTTTTCCAGGTACTTGCCAGTCCTCTGGCAGATAGACGCTGAATCCTATCCAGTAATCACGATCAAATTGCATCAGGCGATTGTTCTGGCCTTTGATAATCGCCTGAGTGCGCTTCTTATTCTTGCTGGTGTTACTGACCGTGGACTTCATGGAGTATCCACCACTCTGGCTGAAGTGGCTCGTTACCGTAGGGCTGTTGCCATGACCTTGTAGAGTAAAGTCGCCCGAATCAAAATTATGTTCCTGATCGAGTTCAGGTGACACTTCCCATGTAAACGCATCCTCGGAAACAGTTGAATCACAGGTGAGATATTCGTCACCGCCTGCTGGCTCCTCGTCGGCACCAGAGGGCTCCTCAGGGCTGCCGGTTTGGGAACCGGTAGAGTCTCCCGTGTTGCTCACAATGGTCTCTGTGGGCTCCTCGACGATGATTGCCGGTTCCTCGGAACTGCCGCTAGCGCTGCCTGAGGGCGCAACATCGCTGTACCTTGCAGTTGGACCCGAAGCCACGCGCAATGCATCGTGATAGACGAACTTACGAGGATTGCCATCAGTTTGCGTGTACAGGCTTGTATAGAGCCCCATTGTGAAATAAGGGCCACGCTCATCGTCGTATGCGTTAGGCCCGTAGCGCCTTGCTACAAGATCGCCATTTTTCCAAACCCGCAGAACGCCAGAATCCGTGTAAGAGGGCTTGTAGTGGATTACAAAATCTGTCCACTTACCTGTGTCCTCGTAGACGCTGTTGAGTGGCCAATTGACCTGTTGCTGACCGGTATTCCACCGACTGGTAATTTTCCATTCACCACTTCCTGTATATATGGCGAAGGGAGGCTGTTGCTGAGGCTCGCCTGGATCCACGGTAGCGTGAATCTGGGCCAGGATTTCAAATTTGTCGTAGTGCTTCCAGCCTTCCGGGATATACACACTGAAACCGATCCAGTAATCCCTGTTCCATTCCATCCATCTGTTCGTGGACGTCTTGAAAATACCCTCGGTGCGCTTGAGGTTTTGACTCGATTCGCTGAGGAAGGACCGCATGGAATATTTTCCGCTGCGGGCAGGAATCTCATCGGTGATTATAGGGCAGTTGCCATGACACCCGAGGCCGAGATCGCCCGATTCAAAGTCATGAACTCGATCAACGGCGGCCGAGGCGAGCGAAGGTGTCACGGACATCGCAGCGAAAAGTGCAGCGATACCCAGGAATTTGGACACCCCCTGCCAGTCGGCGCGGGTGACTTGTCGCCATGACAATTTGTCTACCAAGCATCCCTGCTTTTCACCATCGCTCTGCGATTCGTCAATCCGGTTGTTCGAGAGAAAATCCATGGTCTTTTGCCCCTAAATTTGCGGTGGAGACATCCAGCGATTCATTCACACGTCTCGACCAGCGATAAAACCTGCTCCCATACAGGCCAATCCGAAGCGCATTGTTGGCGCCGCCAGTAATTACCTATGATGATGGTAATGAGCTTGAAACATGCCTAAAAGGTATTTCTTGAGAAAACTGAAGATTTGTTGGCAAGGAAAAGATACCCGGGCTTGAGTTGAGACTCAGTTCACAAAATTGGGGCAGCAGCGCAGGGATGCGCACGGGAACCTTCGGATAAATCAGGGTGCCCGAAGCGGGTCGAAGCAACAGAGATGAGCGGAAGATATCGTCCTGAACAAGGACTCTCAAAGCCAAGCATTGATGAGCGTGGACAAAAGCACGCCTTGATCAACTCGAGCAGCGTCGATTTCAGCAGTGCATACCGAAACACATGAAAGTGGCTTGTGGACCGGAACATGCAATCCCGCAAGACTCGACCTTTGACGGTCGATATTCGAACCCGGAAGTACGGCGCAGCACGCCGTATGCTCACTTAATCAGAGTGCAAAAAAACCGCCGCTGGTATACCAACGACGGTTTCGTGATGATGTCATCTATCCATCAAGCACTAGGGCGCGACGTCTGAGTATCTCGCTGAAGAGCCGGACGCAATACGCAGAGAATCATGATAGACAGTCTGCGAAGACGGGCTGGTGTAATCCTTCAACAGACCAAGAGCCAGGTAGGGACCCTTAGCATCTCTTTCTATATTAGGCCCCGTGCGCCGGGCCACTAATGTGCCGTTTTTCCATACTTCCAGGATACCAGTGGACTTGTATGAGGGCCGGTAGTGAATGACAAAGTCCGTCCAACGTCCAACACTTTCATAAACGCTGTTCAGGGACCATTTCCTGTCACCGCTTCCCCAGTTGTTTCTCAGCGTCCAGTCACCATCACCAGTGAGTATTTCAAACGCGGAGGAAGATCTTTCTCCAGCGTCGGGCGTCCTGCGGATCTCCGCCACAATCTCCCTCTTACGAGGCACTTGCCAGCCGCTGGGAAGGTAGACACTGAAACCCATCCAGTAGTCCCGGTCAAATACCATCTCCCGGGCGCTTTTGTTACTGACAACAGCTTGCGTGCGCTTTTTGTTGTTACTAGAAGTACTGACCGTAGATTTCATGGATTTGCTACCGCTGCGGCTGAACTGGCTGCTCAGCGTCGGGCAATTACCATGACAAGCCATTTGTAGTCCGCTGCCGTCAAATAGGTTAACCAGGTCGAGGCCATCGCGGTCGGTAGATGTATCCCCATTGTCGTTGGAACTGTCTCCTGATTCCGGTGCTTCTGGCGGGGTCACAATAGAACCTGAGCCGCTGCCCGGTGTACCGGGAGGCGCCACGTCCTGATACCGTGCGCTGGAACCGGAAGCCACGCGCAGAGCATCGTGGTACACGACCTTGGCTGGTCTTCCGTCCGTTGCCGCAAACAGGCCCGTGTAGAGACCGAGCGTAAAGTAAGGTCCTGCATTGTCTTTGTAGGCGTTCGCCCCATTTCGCTGTGCAACAAGCGCGCCATTTTTCCACACCCTGAGTACGCCACTGGAGGTGTAAGAGGGTTTGTAGTGAATTACAAAATCAGTCCAGCGACCCACATCTTCATAGACGCTGTTGAGCGACCACTCTTTTTTGCTGCCACCGGTGCCCCATCGGTTGGTGAGCTTCCAGTCCCCGCTACCCGTGTAAATCGCAAAAGGTGGCTGTTGCTGGCTCTCTCCTGGATCTTTCGTGGCATGAATCTGGGCGACGATTTCGAACTTGTTATAGTGCTTCCAATTGGCTGGCATGTAGACGCTGAAGCCGATCCAGTAGTCTTTGTTCCACGTCATTCGCCTGCCAGTGGGGTTTTTAAAAATCCCCTCGGTGCGCTTTATATTGGAACTGCTTTCGCTCAGCGAAGAACGCATCGAGTATTTGCCCGTTCGAGCTGGAATGTTGTTTGTAACCGTCGGGCAGTTGCCATGGCACCAAAGGCTATCAAGCTTACCGGACTCAAAGTCATGCACCTGCTCCATGGCCGCATTGGCCACTGCTGGATGCACTGCAACCGTTACCAGGGTGGCCGCGATGCCAATGTATTTTGTGAAACCAGACCACCTCGAGGTCCCGGCACGCTCAAAACTACATTTTTCTCGACCGCGCGAAGCGGAAACGCCCTGCTGCTGACCGCTTTGCTCACAGTGTGAATTAGTCCTAATCATGTTGAATAACATCTTTACCTCTTAATGAATATTCCGAGCATGCCCCTGCTTGACGCCGGCTTTGGAAAGGCATGGCATTGGGCCATGGCGACGCCCTTGTACAAGGCTCGCAGATTTCCTATTCAGTGATGGCGCTACTACTCATTCGCGAAATGGCATTCCCCAAGCTCACGACGCTTTTTCAATGCCATCCGCGTTGGGCATGCAGACAGGCCTTCTCCATGCCATAAACAGGCCAATCTGTAATTTTTATAGGTATATCAATGTGTTAAAAATTCACGTTTTCTGGTTTTCGCTACCAACGCGGGGCTTTACTCAAACCGGGGAAGAAGTGGGGAGGGATTTGTCGATATTTGGCGACAGAGTATCTCAGCTTCAGGAAATTTTCTTATTTTTCAGATAGTTATGTTGTTGCCATTTGGCGACAAGTGCTGTCGCCGCGGATTTTGAGGGTGCTTCAACCCTTATACAAATTGGACCGCACTGGTTCCATCAGCAGCGTAATGCCGCCCGGGTTAAAGCGCTTGGCTGCCAATACTGACCTCAGTCTGAAAGCTCCTCGATCAGGTGATACGTCTCTTCTATGTGGCTGTGGCTCGACGCGCCGAAAAGTATCGACTCGACACCTTTCAACCCACATACATACTCCATTGCTTCCCGGGGTCTCAGTGCGCCGGCAGCGAGGGCCTGCATAGCTATTCCGCGTACCTCACCATCCAGCAGTGCTTTCTCGTTGGCCTCAATTCCGCCGGTCATGCGGAAGCCAATTTTATTCAATGATGCACAGATGATTGGTTTTTCGATTCCCAGACGATGCAGCCGTTCGGCTGCCAGTGGCAGATTCATCGTAATAAAACCCGGTTTCGCGCCATACTTGCTCGCTACATAGTCAGCGTAATGCAGAAAAAACTCGTCCATTCCCAGTCCCATCAGGAGGTCAGTAACAACATTTTGCAGGAATATGACCTCCGTGTTCGTTCCCTGGAACATTGCCATCTCCGCGTCCACCAGCATCTGCATGATCTTGAACGCATCGCGTTGAACTACCGCAGCACCACCCTTGATGAAACCTTCCATCACGTTCCCGCCGGTGAACCTGTTCAGGGCTCCGGTGATCCCTAGCTCTGTCACCGCATTCGCATATTTATGGGCATATGGCATACAGGGGTAGATTTTCCAGTCCGCGTACTTTGCGGGATTGGACCTGAAGTGGTCACAGATTTCCCCGATACGGGAGTAGGTTGTGCACATGAAGGTGCGAATTCCTACTTCATGTGCAGCGTCGAGCACCTTGAGTATTTCCCCAGTATCTTTGAAACGCTGTTCTTTCTTACGGGAGTTCTCTTGTGACAGGTGATCAACGCCAAAGAACTGGTTATCCCCAAATATCACTCTATCCATCATGTTCGCCTCGGCTGAGTCTGTTGATGCCGGTCCTGTTCAGGACGTGTAGTGGGCGTCGGACCCAGGATTAATGAGCAGCTTTAGTCTGGTCCAAAAACCGAGAGAGCTGAGATTTACCGGCTTCTTCGATTGCGAGATACCCGAATAGTCCCGTTCATTATCTGTAATCAATAGCTCTATGACGCGATCCGTTTCCCCGGAATACTGAATAGAGTTCACTGAGTCAGTGCTTCCTGCTGACACTCTTGCAATAAAATCGTCGACCTGTGCTGAGTATTCTTCTCCTCGGAGATAATAGTCGACAGGAGCCGTGTGGTCCGTCAGATAACTAACCTTCCATCCATGTTCACCATCTCCGCCACCTGCCTTGTTCAGGTACAGCTTCAACTCCTGCGCGTCCGCCTCGATCCTTCCCTTTGTCCCGGATATCTTGATACTCGTGACCATCTTGCGAAAGCTTTCCTCACTCCAGCTCACGGTCATCTGGCCACCAATACCGTCTTCGGTTATCAGGGTTGAATAAACCGCATCTTCGACATCCCGTGAGAAAACATGCTCAAGGCGTGTACCGCGCACTTCCCTGATTTCGCCAACCAGAAACTGAACAAGGTTGATCACGTGAGAAGCATAATCATACAGACATCCGCCTCCCTCTCCCCTGTTGGAACGCCAGGTAGCCTCCTTTGCTTCAACAACGACCGGGCCATAAGCCTCCGCAGAAAAGTGATAGATATTGCCCAACGTGCCTTCATCTATCAGGCGTTTGACCTCTCTGAACGTGCCAAGAAAACGATTGTGATAGCCTAACTGCACCAACAGTTTTCCTTCTTCAGCGATCCCGCGCAGCGTGGTTGTATCTTCGTAATTCAGGCAACAAGGCTTTTCCAGAAAAACGTGTACCCCCTGCTCCAAACAAAACCGCGCCAGCTGGAAGTGTAATTTGGTAGGTGTTGCCACGAAGACACAGTCAGGCTGTGTCTTTTCAATCATTTCCTTGTAGTCATCGTACATCGGTACAGAGGAGTACTTACCCATACCCCATCTCAGGAGCTTCGATGTGTCTGCGACGCCGACAAGTTCAACGCCAGGATGCGCATTCAGAATGGCACAATGGGATATTCCCATTTTACCTAACCCAATCAATGCCGCTCTTACCATAATTTGCTCCCTATCGATTCCACGCAATCATGCATCAAACAAAAATGCTTGACGCTGGCATGAAACCTGATTTCGGTCATATCGTTCCAAGACGCTTACAATTGCCGAAAGACCTTCGCAAAATTACAGCGCATAACCGATACAAATCTTCTAGCCTCCCGGTATATCCGGCAGACCGCTTTTCTCTCTGCGCTGTTCGTAAGCTACTCTGATCAGTATTGCAGCGCACAAACTAATCAGAAAAATTCGCGGCTGCAGCATAAACTGATTCAGCGTTATCGCAGAAATAACGATGAAGCTGAAGTAACCCAAAACAAACAGAACAAGCACTCTATGCCTTGGATTGGCAGAGCGGCTTGTCCGCATAATCCCGTTTATAAAAAAGTAATAAAGCGCAACCAACCAGAGAGCGCCAAGTATGCCGAAACTCTTCAGCCACCTTGTATAGCCAAGATCAGCTTTTGCCGCTACGTCCTGCAATTCGATCTCTTGCAGAGTCTTATACTTGGCTTCTTCATCCAGTCTAAGGGCCCCTACGCCATCGCCAAACCACACGTTCTTCTTAAAGTGCTCGATATCGGTCGACATAAAGTCCAACCTGGAACCCCAGGTGCCACTTGACTCGGATATGCTCTCAACACTGGACACGAACACAGATTCCAGGAGATTCTCTTCCATCGCATTTTCAACAAGAAGATACCCCGCGATGGAGAAGAAACCGGTAATAAAAAGTATCTTGTACTGACGCCTGAACAGAAGAAGCCCCATAATGACGATGGTCAACGAAAGAAGACGTCCGCGTGACTGCCTGAAAATGTGAGCAGCATACAAAACAACGGTCTTAAGACTTGAGATGCCTTTCTCTCGCGGTTCTTCCGACCATTTACTGAACTGCCACAGCGTCGACAACGTCAACAGATCCATACCTGGGATGTAAGCCCGTACGATACCGGAGCGGATACCCTGACCCTCAGCCCAATCGTGGTGAAATACCACTGGGTTGATGTAATTGATTACAGACAAACCGATAAGAATAAACGCAACCCACGTGAGAAGGTCCAGAAATTGGTGCAATTTCCTTGAGTCATCGAGGAGATACAGAATCACCAGGAAAGCAATGTAACACCAATAAGTTCTGGTGATGATGAGGCCGTCAATCAGAGGCTGTTGATAATTTATAGATGCCAGTGCTGCCTGTATGGCTATAAGAAAAAAAATACCGATCACTATCAGGACATAGGGCGTCATGTAGATGGACCAGTCTTTTGTTCGGATAAAGGCAATGCCGACACCCAACAAAAGCCACATGATGGCCATATCGGAAAATTTCACACCAGCGAGGGTCTCGGAGGGAGACAGAGTGTAAAAACCCGAAGGGAGGGCGAACAATACTATCAGGTACAGGTATCTCAAAATCGATTCCGATCAAATGTCAAAGTACACAGGTCCAAACTCCGCGGCATGGGCACTTTTCCACCGTAAATTCTCGGACACCAGATTCAAAAAAGCCTGAACGCAATTTCGCATTCAACCGGGTTCCGGGGGGAGTTTCCATAAAACTCGCTCATAAACCAGACTATGCCTCCACAATGAAACTGCGAATTCTGCGAATGAAGTCTTCTGGAGCAAATTTCTCGGCGCGCTTGAACTGGGCTTGCTTGGCGTATTCCAAAGCGTTGCTTATAGCTTGCCCAATCTCGCTTTCGTCCCAGGCTACAAAAATACCTTCCTTGCCCTCAAACTTCTTCGCAGTCGCACATTGATGGTCGGTTGTCGCCTCTCTTAACTCCGCGCGTCTCGGCATTATCACAAGTGGCTTGCCAATCGTCATCGCACTAATGATTGACCCCATGCCTGCGTGGGCAATCATTAATACTGATGCCTCAGCAAGTTGTGAGTACTTGGTTGGATCAACGAAATCGTGATGTTCGCTGTGCAAAGGCACATAATCCTGCTCCGAAAGCTTACCGACCTGAGCCACAATGTCGAGCTCTGAATTCTCACGGCCCCATTCATCTACTGCCTTTACAAGCCTTGAGAATGGCAACTCGCTTCCCACAGACAGAAAAATCATATCACCGCCCCCCAATACTCCGGGCGTCTATCGTCCGGCTTGTATCGCTGGCCGTCACCTTCCGCAACTTCAGGCCATTGCGTCAGACAAACGTCGGCATGCTTGAGAATCTGCTGGCCTGAAAAAGACAGTTGTTCCGCATTTGCGATGCTGTCAATCCAGAGTGTTTTGGCCGAGAACAGTTTTCCGATTCTCAGCGCAAAGAAACCCAATGAAGACCCTGTAGAGATCACGACATCAGGCCTTTCCCTGACGATCACCCTGAGCACGTCAAAGACAACTCTTATCTGCGCGAGCTTGTTCCACCTGTTAGCGATAACCGTGCGATAGAAGCGCGGCGTAGGTAGCGAACGCTCAGTCGCATAGGTCAGAACTTCTTCCCTGCACCCCGGCTCCGTCGTCATGTATGCAACATCGCAACCGTCAAAAGCTGGCCTGAATCGCATCAACTGCACCCAGTGTCCACCGCTGGAACTGACGGCGAGAACCCTTTTCTTGTGTAAATCGCTTCCCATTTATACGATCAGCCTGTTCTGATTCAGCAGAGAACCACCCGCCACTAGAGTGCTTTCATCCTTGTCTTGCACGTTAATTCCGTATCCAGATTGATATGCCATAGTGTTAATCCAAACGTGGATAAGCCCGTGAATGACTTCGAATCAGGCACGTACAATTCTATCCCTATGCTCACTGACATCCTTGGTAGCATTACGCGTATCGACAACGATCTTGCAGGAGTCAACGAGGCGACTGAAGTCGATAACATCGTGGTCAGTACAAATCAGCGCAGCATCAAAGCCACCCGCAGCAAGGTCGCCATCGCCAATCGATTGCATGCCCATCAGTTCCGGATATTCGCGGGTCTTAGGAATGACACTGACGTAAGGATCGTAGTACGCCACATCTGCACCAGCCTCTTTCAGCTTTCTAAGAATTAAAAGTGCCGGGCTCTCTCTTGTGTCATCAATATTCTTTTTGTATGCCACACCCACCAGGAGTATTTTTGACCGTCTCAATCCCTTGGCTAGATTCATGTCCAGGGCCTCTCGCAGACGCATCACGACATAATCGGGCATTGAGTTATTTATTTCACCGGCCAATTCGATAAAGCGTGTCGCCACGCCATACTCTCGCGCTTTCCAGGTGAGATAGAAGGGATCTATTGGAATACAGTGCCCACCAAGCCCTGGACCGGGATAGAATGGCATAAACCCGAAAGGCTTGGTTTTTGCCGCCTCAATGACCTCCCAGATATTGATCCCCATTTTCTCGAATGTCACTTTCAGTTCGTTGACCAGAGAGATATTGACCGCCCTGAAGATATTTTCCGTGAGTTTGACAGCCTCGGCTGTTGCCAGGGAACTCACTGGAACCACTTCGCCAACAACCAACTCGTAGAACATGCAGCCAAGGCGCAACGCATCGCTTGTTTCGCCTCCCACAATTTTTGGCGTAGTCGAGGTACTATACTGCGTATTACCGGGGTCTTCCCGCTCAGGAGAATAAACGAGGAAGACATCTTCCCCGGTCTTTAGGCCCGTAGCTTCAATTACAGGTCTGATTACTTCATCGGTTGTACCCGGATAAGTCGTCGATTCGAGTGAGACAATCTGGCCCTTCTTCAGATATTTGGCAGCCAGGGTCACCGTGTTTTCAACGTAGGACAGATCTGGCTCACGATATTTATTCAATGGTGTAGGAACACATATGACAATGACATCAACATCAGCAATCACTTCTGGGGAGGATGTAGCTTTAAGACTACCTTGTTCAACAGCCTTGGCCACCGCTTCCGATGCAACGGTCTTCAGATACGACCTACCCTGATTTATCTGCCTGGGTTTCTCCTCATCGATGTCAAAGCCAATGACCGATAATCCCTTTTCACAGAAAGCGATCGCCAGTGGCAGACCAACATAGCCAAGACCCATTATTCCAATTACAACCTTCCTGTCCGAGATTTTCTTGGCAAGTTCGTTGGCGATAGGAGAGCTTAACGCTCCTGAGTCACTCATGCTGATTTCCTTAACTTGGCCTGTTACAGGCGATGGAAAGTTAGACGTCCTGAAAAGCTACGATATACTCGCGATTTACTCTGTGCTCGATGCACCAGAGAGTCTAACCTGCACGGATAATTGTCGCTGCTTTTTTATCGTTTAACTAGAAGCACATCACAGATTTCCGGCATTACGTGAACGTTTTGCCCCCTTGCGAGACTGCCGGGTTGCCCGTGAATCGGGGCTGTCACAGAAGGGCTTCTTGGACTAATCTAGCTATTTTCGGACTATCCGTATGGCACATAATCTTCATCACCCGGCCTTACCCTGGTAGAAGATCTCCGCACAACAGCAAGCAGAAGTGCCGCTACCAGGTGTATGTAGCGGGCAATAGATTCAGGCAATTTGCCGGAAACAACTAAGCCAGTCGACCCACTAGCCGATGACTAGGAGATGTTGAACCATTTTCCCAGATCTAAGCCAGTCATCTGTTGTAAAGAGTCCATGTCTTTTCTATATCCGCGAAGCAGTCTTTCCCTCAGGTCGTCAGGCACTTTCAGGTCGCTTCCGGGTTTTTCATTCAAGGCCAGAATTCTCGCCCTCAGACCCAGTCGAAAGCGCTCATTTGGCAGAATCAGCCTTATCAGTTCTTTATGCCAGCCATCGCGTTTGATCAATCGAAGTAATCCAGCGCTTCTGGGTACCGCGGCCTGATGGAACTTCTCCACTGTTGAGTCGGGTTCGACAGTGGGATCGAGACCGAGAAAGTCGTAACACTTCCTGATTTCACTCACCGGGTCTTCTGCCAGGTCTTCCGAGAGCAAAAACAGCATGTTTGAGCGATCCACAAATGGCGTAAAGCGCTCCAGTTGCCTGGCATAAAATCCTCGATCAGCGTAGCTGTAGTGCATCCTGTTAACATCATCAAGCGCAATCCTTGCTGACTCTGCAGCAAGTGCATCCTCGAAAGATAGCTCCTCAAGTCCTCGACGGTAGGTCATCAAGTAGTGCGAGAATGCGCGATCCACCGGATTTCGAAACACAAAAATCAGCTTGATATTTGCCAGATCCAGATTCGCCCTCATCCTGTCCAGGCATTGAAAGAAATACATGTAGTCGGGATCAACCTCGCCGACAGCAGCCTCCCCATTCCAGTCACCAAAAAAATGCTCTTCGTAATAGCCGATGCCACGTGAGAATATCTCGTCTCGCAGGAAAAATTTTGTCTCTTTCTGCTCGGGAAGATACACCTCGGGATGTGCTCGAAGGTATTCGTGCAACGACGTAGTGCCACTCTTTTGAGCGCCGACAACTAGAAAATTCGGAAGCAAGACAGGAGACCAATTGTGAACCGATTCAAATACCGCTTCAGTTTAGATGAATCCTGATGCGTGCTGTAGCAAAATATCTGCATGAATCACACTGATTAGCAAAAAATGCGAAGGTGAACACATTTTCTCCCTACCGCAAGCCGCATACGCTAGCCTGCCCTGACATACTAAATATGATCCTGAGTTACTTTCCGAAAAGTCTGTGTAGTGGTTCCATATGCTGGAAGTCCGCCAACACCCAGGAGCTGCCTGCTGGCAGGATAGACACTAATAATTGGCAACTGCCAGGCAATTAGAAGATACTTTGATAGCTTTAGCGCCAACTTCACTATTCGAAAGTCTATAATGGGAGTCGGCGCAGGTAGAGTGCAAACAAACGTTTTGCTACTGATATACAAGTTTCTACCTGAATGAAGCAATAAGGGGGATTGTGTGAAAATAGCTTTTCATATCGGCTACCACAAGACGGCCACGACATGGCTTCAGAAAGAGTACCTGCCAAGGCATCACCAGATCGGCGCCATATACAGGACAAGTCATCCACAGCAGAACCCGCTGATAAACTACCTTATCTCGACGCCCGAGCAAAAGTTTGACGCCGGCCACTGCAGGGCTTTGCTTGATGAGCAGATTTCGCTGGTATCAGCAGGCGGGCAACAACATGTTGCTGTCGTCTCGGCTGAACGACTGTCCGGATTTCCCCTGTCTGGTGGCTTCGACAGTGTATACATTGCGGGCAGGATCCAGAAAGTCGCGCCCGAGGCCAGGATTTTTATGGTTGTCAGGGAACAGGCAGACATGATCACGTCAGTCTACAAGCAAATGGTCCTGGAAGGATATCCAGGTTCTTTGGAACAGATGCTTAACAGCAAGAACTGGAAAATGGCTGGCTTCAATCGAGCTTTTTACGAGTACGATGCAATGATCAAGGAGTACCAGAAGCGCTTTGGTCCAGAGAAAGTGCTGGCGCTGCCGTACGAGATGATGCGTTATACACCGGAAGACTTTATAAATCGCTTGTGTCGCTTTCTCGATATAGACTTCGTGCCGGCTCCGGAAGCGAAAAAAGTGGTGAACAAGGCGCTCCCCTCGCGCAGCATCAAATTTCTTAGCCACCTGAATAAGTATCGGAAAACTGAGATCAATCCATACCCTTCGATAAGAATACCCAATAGGATGATTGATGCACTTGTCGACACCCACGTTTCAATGACCAGCAGGGACATTGAATTGCTCTCAGCCCAAGCGCGGCGTGAGTTACATGAATACTATCGACCTTCCAATGATCGCCTCAAAGACCTCATCGGCATAGATTTCCACGCCTTCAAGTGATTCAGAAATTCTCGCTTCGATTTTTGTAAAAAACGAATACCGATGTCTCGCCGCAACACTGAATTACTTGGGAGATAACCTGTGCGTATATCCAACTGGAAAAATCTGACAAAACCAACGCTACTGCGCTTCATCCTCCATTCACCGGGCCCAATCTTTAACAGCTGGAAAAGGAACACCATTGAGATATTCAACTGGAAAGCGTCACTCAACGGACCTGTGAAAAAAGGATTGCACCGTGCGATTTTGTCTATGCAACGCTCGACGGAACTAAACCTGGTCTTTCTCCTCTTCGTTCGTGCTTTCAGCGCACTGTTTCCGATAACTCTCGTCTAACTGCTCACGAAGACCCTCACAAAGGTTCTCTATGTCGGATGCAATTTCCGGACGCTTTCGTTTGCCAAGCGACTTGCTGTGGACGTTTTCTACCATTTTCCCTGTGAAGTGACATCCCACGTATTCAGTGATGCTCTTCATTTCTATGGAAGGGTTGCTCACGAAAGCTTCGTACTGGAACAATCTGACGCGACTATTCTGGTCAAGGCCCAGGTTGTAAAAGAGACGATTCCGTATGTACCACATAAGCGCAGCGCCGTCGTTGACTGATAGCCTCTCGATGTTCATCGTCTTCAGTAATTGGCTATCTTCCGCGCTAAGACTCTCCAACTGCCATGCGATACTGCCATTGCTCACGTAATTGCTAAAAACATCCAGTGGATGGCGACCAAAGCGCTCGACTGCCGAGTTGACGCGATCAGCATAGTCCCGATAAGCCCACAACGATTTGGCCTCCGGCCAATGCTCAAGCAACTCGTTCGCTCGGTGCCCATCCTTAAGTGGCTTAAAGATGAGAAAATTGTACGGGTTATCCTCGATTACCTTCTCGACCGTCTTTATGTCCAGAAGTGAGTATGACTCAAACGCCCTGGGGTCCGACTCGCCCAGGTTCATAATCTCAGGACTTCGCCCGAAACACTCTCCAAGCATGGTCGTACCGCTTCGCTGTGCTCCGAATATGAACACTGGCATGGTATTACCGGCACCACCGCCTCGCACCCTCCACCACAGTTTATGTGCCAGATCGTATGAGCGGTCTCGCAGCTTTAGAAAGTTCTTCCTGTTGATTTTATCCAGAGTGCTCACTCGCTCACCATCTAACTGAAAATGTGAAGAGAACATACCGCTCTTCTTGCCATGATATAGTCATGCAATATTGCCTCTCGGGAACCCTAGCATACTCTCCACTGTAGAAGCGGATAACGTGAACGTCACAACCGGCTAAAGGCCTCGACTTATTCCTCTATTGTCCTGCAAGGTTCTCAGTATGTCCCGGGCGAAGTAGCTAAATTGCCAACCGCTTCGCAATTCTTGTGCGCCGGAGTGGCATTCGACAGCTTCATTATTCTATAGTTGTGACTAGTGGGGTTTCAGGCCTACCTCCACACCGGTTGGTGCGTATTCCAGAGAAACTGTTAACTGGGTTAATCATGGAAACGGCGTACATATTTCGTGCAGCCTGCACCAAAACTGACCTGTATGTTAGGCCAAGAATTAAGAATCATGAAATCACTAGTTCTCCAGTGCATCTACTTTGCAGCTTTCTATGCGGGGATACTGGATTTATTCTACAGACGCAGAAAGACTCCTATTGTGATCACTTATCACAATATTATCCCCGATGATCTTTTTGACAAGAACGCCCAATTCATAGGGGGCGACCACAGAGTCTCTGAATTTGACGCGCATTTGTCCATTGTCAGCTCCAAGGTCAGTATCGGCAATCGTTGCATTCCCGGAGAAGTATTGATCACCTTCGATGATGGCTACAAAAATAACAAACTTGTAGCCTGCCCTATTCTCAAAAAACACGGCGCATCTGCAACGTTTTTCATACCAGCGTGTTATTTCGAGTCAAGCGACATACTTTGGGTAGACACGATGCTGATGTGGCTATCGTACGTGCCCGACGGTGACTATGACATTCTGGAGCACAATTTCGCACTATCTAACAAGGCGAGCCGGAGCCAGGCATGGGAAGCGATATGGGAACGCTTGCTACAGGACTTTTCTTTGAAACAGCGCGTTCTCCTTGAAATGGAAGAACGCTATCCAGTCAACGCACTGGAAATTGACGATGAGTATCTTCGATTGCGTTTCAGCGCGCTGAACGAAGATGACCTATATGCCATGATAGCTGAGGGCAACCAACTAGCCTGTCACTCTTACAATCATGACATCCTGTCCCGGTTGCCCCCTGCAGATTTGCAGTCCAACTTTGAAAAGTGCGAGCCGTACAGGGCCAAGTATAACGTTAACTGGTTCAGCTACCCTTTCGGGCGCGACGACGAAGTTTCAAGCCAAGTTGTCGAACTGTGCAAGACTCATGAGTACTCGAAAGCTTTTATGAACATTAATCGCCCCAGCGACGATGTGCATAAGATACCCAGAATCAACATGCCCAATTCAACCAACAGGTATCTCATACATGCCAAGCTAAGCGGCTTCGAGGGTGCATTGAAAAGCGCTTTAAGGCTGGGTTAGCAAAACAGACAGTCACCAGGCGCCAAAGCTTCCTCTCAAGTTGTCGTGGTCTCCATCAGTTTCAAATACTCTTCGGCAACGAGATCTGCGTTCCTTGCTATGGTGAATTCTTTCGCTCGATCTCTACCAGCTGACGACATACGTTCCATGAGGTCGGGGTCATCCAGCAGTCTGATGACTTCTTTCGCCGCGCCAGAAGTGTCTAAACCCTTTACCAATACACCTTCGACGCCGTTTCTAATCAGCTCACTTACAGCCGAACGCTCATCCATCGCTACCACAGGCACTCCTGCAGCTAATGATTCAGCCACTACGAGCCCGAAACCTTCATACCGGGAAGTAAACAGACAAAGATTCAGTGAACCGATAATTTCGCGCGCATCTTTTCTGTATCCAAGGAAATGCACTGACTCTTCAAGTCCATAGCTTTCGACCAAAACCTGCATCTCTTCCTTGGCAGGTCCCTCTCCAACAACGATGAAAGCCACCTCGGGCCTCTCTGCATGAACCAGCCTTGCTGTCTCGATGAACAGATCAATTCCCTTGTCCGACGTCAGCCTGCCAACAAAACCGACCTTCTGCCCGACAGGCAAGTCAGACACAACTGTGCCGGCACGACATGCTTCAACGATATGGTCGTAATCTACCCCGTTGTGGATGACCTTGATCCTGCTGTGGATGGATGCATTTTCCGCGCACATCATATCCGCCATGTACTGCGAGATCGCGATGAACCGATCGATGTTCGAGCTAAGGTACTTATAGAAAAGCAAAGCCCCCCGATCTCGATTCAAGAGCCTGCCACCGTGTTCGGTGAACAAGACCGGCCCAGACTGAAACTTCAGCGCCAGCGCAAGTATAGCGTTGTTTGCATGGGTGTGAATTACATCGTAGTCATGCGCTTTCAATAGTTTCAGGATGCGCATCAGCGCCGAGGCATCAAGGCCATTGCTCATCCCGACATAGTCGACACCTTTGCATAGCCCCGAAACCTCTTCCGACAGGGCTCCCGGTGTGCTGAGCACGATAACCCTGCTGGAAAATCTTTCTTTGTGAAAAGAAAGGAGATCAACAAGGTACCGTTGTATGCCCCCCTGCCCAAGGTCCCAGCAAATATGCAACACCTTCATCTCATTCATCGCCACTCAAAAGGAAACAACTTGTCCGTAAACACCAGTCATCTGCACTACTTCCTTGTTCGCCATGGCGCCAGGTCAACACCGAACTCAGCTTCGAGCCTCTGGTTGGCTTCGAAAAATCGAGGGGCAAGTTTTTCCACTTCAGTTCGCTCTGACTGGACTTTACTCGCTGCAGCTTGAGTCACGTTCACTTTACGGTAAAGCCAACTCAACGGACGCCTTAGCGCGGTGTTTGCGATATAGGGGCTGATTCGGCCTTTCAGGCGGTGCATGCCCTGCAGCTTCACGTTAGTGGACGCGTTCTTGACTTCAAACTCGTAGTCCCGATAGAACAGCGGGTCTATCCCCAGGTAGTCCGCTACCTGTTTCATGAAGCCCCGCTGATCACGTCTGAAATCTTCAAACAGGAACACCCGAATGTTGTCCTCTCCGACAGCCTCCCGCCACTTCAGAAGAAAATCAACATAGCAACTCTGTTGTATCGCGTTAGAAAGGATATACCTGTCAGCAAATGGGCTATCTTTCGTGCCCATAAGTGCGAGAAAGTCACTGAACGAGATATCCTTATCAAGTATCGCCAGGTTGTTCTGAGCGAAGCGGTAGAGCGAGTAAACACGCTCCTCGGGACGCCTCAAAACGAAGAACACTTTTGGCCTTGTCGGCCACTCTGGAATGCTATGCAGAGGTGTCTCCTGGTAGAGGTAGTCGGGGGTAGCCTCCAGTTTGAGTCCATCGGCTGCATTCTGACAGTGAGAAAAAAAGTGCTCGTATCCTTGCCAACCCTGCAAGTGAACATTTCTATCAGGACGAAATACCGGATAGCCTTTATCAATTAAATAGTAAGTCTCTTTAACCGAAGAACTGCAGATCTCCGGGTGATCTTTGAGATGATCAAACACCGATGTAGTCCCACACTTCGGTGCACCGGCAAGTATTACCTGAGGTAAGTATCGATGCTCATTAGTGCTATTCATGATTACATCAATCCCGTTATGTCTCGTTACACTCAAGCCTGGATCGCACAAAATATGCGAACCACCTTTACCTTCAAGGCGTTGAGCCGCGTTGGTCAGGGCGTATCAGGGCCCTGACTTCCAGATAGGCCTGCTTTACCGTCGCATAACCAAAAATCATCACAAAGAAAGCATAAGCCAGGAAAAAAAGGAAACATTGCAATGCCAAATTGGCGAGTAAACTACCGGAATAGATATTCATATAGGTAGGCAGAAACTCAACAGACAACCAGCTTAGAACCAGGGCCACCGCTATACCCAAATACTGCCGAAGAATTACGGCGATGGGATAATCCAGAATATCAGCTATGTAATAGAACAACATGACACTGAATACCACGGAACCGGCGGCCCAACCAGCAGTGAACGCCTGCAAGCCATAGCTCGCCAGCAGTCCGCCAAGAAGGATACTCACAACCACCTGGACAGCGGTGGCCCGCAACAGGCTCCCGGGGTGGCCTTTTGCCTTTAGCAGTGGCTGAGCGAAAAAAGTCGATGTTCTTGCCATGCCACCAACCGCGATAATTTGGCAAATTACACCAGCGTCACGCCACTTCTCACCAAACACAATGGCCGTAATGTCTTCACCATAAAAAACAAAGAGGGCCATCACGGGAAAGCCAAAGAGCGCGATGACTCTGGCTACCGCTGCACTGCTTTCTACCAGGCGTTCAGTATTCGATTGTAAACGAGAGAAAGCAGACATTGTCACCTTGAGGATAACCACTCTGGTGATACCCAGAATCACCTCAACAAAGCGACGACCAACCACATAGACCCCCAAGGCACCGACACCGAAGAATTGGCCAATCAACAATCGGTCAATATTACTGCCAGCAAATTGCAATAAATTGATACCAACGATACGTGAGGCATATGTCCATATTTCCCCGAACGCATGAAGAGAAAATCTGAGTTTTGGAAACCAACGTGTAACCCACCACAAGGTTATCCACTCTGCAAAGCGCTCGACCAGTTGTTGCGCCACCAGGCTCCAGACACCGTAACCATTGAGCGCCATCGTGATACCCACGACAGCACCGCTGCTTGTTGATATCCAACCGCGAATTGCCAGGCTTCGAAAAGACAGCCTGCGCATCAACAAGCCCTGCTGCACCCTGGAAAGTGAGAGCGGTATGATCCCTATAGCCAGACAATAGATAATGGGTTGCAGTTCAGGCTCACCACTCCAACTCGCAGCCAGGGGTGCAATGACAATAGAAAGTAAGATTGCAATAACACCGAGAATCACCGTTGCCCAATAGGCAGTATCTTTGTGCAGATCGGTCAAATCCTCGCGCTGGATAATCGCATCGGTAATCCCCATTCTTACAACGAGTTGTAAAAAGGCGATATATACGGAAGCGAGCGCAACCAATCCAAAGTCTTCCCGGCTCAATGCCCTGGCTAAAATCAGAAAAGTGGCAAACTGAACCACTCTGACACCGGCAGTTTCCGCCGTTGCCCAGATGACACCGGAAAGGACTTTTTTCCTTATGCTCGGCATTGAACAGACACAGAAATATGAATTTTCAGAGAAGATGCACCCGGGAATTGCAGTCGACAGTGCCGCCTGGTGCTTCCGGTCACTTTGTACAGCGTGGACGTCTGCGACCAGCCGCAGAACGTCACAAATTAACTCCCGTCAGTAAAAGCGCGCATATAGATATAAAAATAAGCCTGTTTACCGCTTTTTCGCCCCGCGCGAGCACGTACTCACTGGTGTACAACAACACACATATCCGGAACGGCGCACTGATTACTTCTGATCCATCCCCAAATTCAACCACTAGAAGCGGTGTAAGTGCCACGATAAACAACGCAACCAAGAGGTCTTCTGTAGTCAGCCCGAAATACTTCTTCCGCGTAATTCTTATGGAAAGTAGTAGCAAGACCGTCATACCAACGAACAAAGCGTTGATAAGGAAGTCAAGTCGGCCATCGTCAACCGATATTGTCATACCCCAAACTATGAATATGGTCGTGGTATAGGAGGCTATGCGGCCAATAAGTTGCCGCAAGTTATTCGGCAGGATTAATACCGCTGCCAGCAAGATCGCCGCCCAGACAATAGCCACGTATATGATATTCGGGGAAAACGCTGTAGACGTGAGCGCGCCGAATGCGAAAAACAACGCAAGGAGCACGGTGAAGAAAACACCAGTATAAGGATGCAAGACACCCAGACGTCGAAAAATTGCGACGCGTTTGTCTCGATCATCGGAAGAATCAAGCGGCCTTATCTTCCATTCACTCACGTTAGCGATATATATCGTACCAAGTGTCAAGACAGCAAAGGCCATGAAAGCGATCAAAACAAAAACATCACTCTCGTCACGTAAAAGATACGCACCAACGAGCAATATAGCCTGCAGCACATAGATGATAGCGACGACCTCGTACTGGCTAAAACCCAGCTTGGCTACCTGGTGATGCAGATGTTCCTTGTCCGGACCGGCCAGCGGCAATTTCTTGTTGATGCGAACAGGTACGACCTGAAGAATATCCATTACCGGCAGCCCAAGTATCAGCAGCGGCATTAGACTTGTCATGGCACTGGTATCGCTCTGGCTAAGCGTGATAGCTAACCATGCGACCGTAAAGCCGAGGAACTGACTACCGGCATCTCCCATAAATATCCGCGCCGGGTGGGTATTAAATCGCAAGAAACCCAATACAGCAGCCGAGACCGCCACCGCGATGACCGCGACTGTCGTATGACCAGTTTGCAAGGCCAGAACAAAAATCAACGCAAGCGCCATCAAGGTTGTGCCTGCTGCCAGGCCGTCCATGCCATCTGAGAAATTCACACCATTGATTACCCCCAGGACGAAAATGAAAGTAATGACATGAATAAGCCATGCGGGGACATCACTAAAAATGGGGAAGTCAGTCACTACCATTCCGCCCGCCATGGCGATAACTACGCCAAGCGCTTGCCCGCCGATTTTCTGTATCGGACTCAGCTCCACCAGGTCATCAAGCAAGCCAAACCCTGCAATGACCATAGCAGCCAGGACATAACTGAAGATCGGCTCATCGGCCGGAAGCACGATAAGAACCGAGAGGGCGGCAGACAGGATGATTCCGAGGCCGCCACTGCGCGGAATAACGTTGCTGTGTATCTTGCGGGCATCGCCGGTTGGGTCATCAACCAGCCCCCAACGGGCTGAATTACGTATCAGAAAGGGGATGAATACGAGAGATGAAAGTAGCGCAACGAGGAAACTATACGGATAGAGGTACTGGGCATCCATGCCTCACCCAACCATATCCAACAGATCTACAGACTTCTGTATTTTGACTTCTTCGCGCACGGTTTCTCGCGCGGGGTCGGTACCTATTCCGGGGCGATGTATACCGCCGATCTGTTTGGCCTGAACAACGTTAAGTACGATGTCGAGATTAACCGTCTTCTTACCGAGTCCAAAAGCAACAACCAGTGCGCCATCACAGAGCGTATTGATTATGCGTGGAATACCCCCGCTGTAATAATAGATCGCCATAAGTGAAGTCGCATCGAACAGATCGGGAGGTCCGCCCACCGCTTCAATACGGTAGTTGACATAACTCATACTTTCTAAAAGGTTAAGCGGCTCGAGGCGATATTCCGCCGATACCCTTTGTGCCAACTGCGACATGGAGGGATCGTAAAACTTGTCCAGTAATTCAGGCTGTCCTACCAGAATCACCTGTAGCAACTGGTTTTTATCCGCGTTGATATTGGTGAGAAGGCGCAGCGACTCCAGGTCAGACTTCGACATATTCTGCGCCTCGTCTACAATCACCAACGTGCGCTTGCCCTCGGCAGACTGCTCGATAAGAAAGTCCTGCAGCGTTTGCAGAAGCATTCCTTCGTCACTGGTGTCGACAGGTATTCTGAACGCATTAATAATCCATTTGAGCAATGAACCGTAAGCGTCGTGCGGGGTGCTGATAAGCCCCAGCGTGATTTCTTCGTAGTCCGTGCGGCTGAGCAAGTGGCGAATGAGCGTTGTCTTGCCCGCCCCTACTTCACCGGTGATTACTGTAATTCCCACCTGCTCCAGCAGGCCGAACTCCAGCATGTTGTAAGCCTTCAGGTGGACACTGGAAAAGAAGATCGATTCCGCGTCAGGTATGAGAGAGAACGGCTTTTCGCTAAGCCCAAAAAAACTTGTATACATCGAGTGGCACCAACCCCGCTAGCGCGCCTTGTTGAGCACAGTACCCAACAATTCTGTGTTCTTCAGTAGTTGCATACAGCGCTCAATCTCATCCGGATTGGTGCCGCCGTCTTCCACCACCAGTAGGCAAGCGTCCGTATTAGGCACGAAAACCATGGCGTCGTCGTTTCTCAGTAGCGGCGGCAAATCAAACACAACTATGCGGTCCCTGTATCGACCGACCACGTCTGCAAGAAAAGACATCATCTCTGGCGACGTGAGTAACTCTGAAGCATGATGCCCCTGCGGAAGACCCGGCACAACAACAAGCCGGGGATAACCAGGGTTTATCAGTATATTTTCCAAAGGTTCCCCGTGCTGCAGATGGTCAACAATCCCTTTATCAACCTCTATACCCAGAGTTTTACAGACGCTAGGTTCGCGCAGGTCCAGATCGACGAGCATGACCGTCTGGTTCACCTCTTGCGAAATGCTTATTGCAAGATTTATGGCCGTCAGCGTCTTTCCAACATCTTCCCTGGGACCAGTTACGGCGAGCGTGCTCCAACCGTTCAGGTTCATGCTGCTCAGTACCTGGCTTCTGAGCTGACGGTAGGCCTCCACCCGGGGATCATCCCTGTCACCGGCAATTATGCGGTTTTCATTTAACAGCTCCTGCGGAGGCTCCACACATCGAGTTTTCTGGTACTCAATATTCTTGGGAGCGGCTTTTCTTCTCCTGGCTCCCCTCGTGCGTGCGTTCTGTGTGGAAGTGCGGGAGCTGTGCAACGGCCGCCTATCTGACGCAACATCAGAAGAAGCTTCATCATTTCCCCGCTTCTCTCCGGGACTCCGCGTCTTGCCGATAGCTCCCTCACGCTGTTCGCGCGCCTTTTCGATTGCTTCTTGTAGATAATCCATTGGCCTATTTCCCAGCGCTCAAATTCATTTGCCCGGCGTTACAATCATTGTATAAAAGAGTATGTCGTAAAGGACACAACCAACACCGTTGCAGCCAAAGCCACAATCGCAATAGTCCAGGTACGCCGACGATTCATAATATCGATATCATTTTCGATATAGGGGATAGCCACCAACGGTGCCTCTCCCATTTCCAAAGTGAGCTGACGAACGCCATGGATGGCGCTATCTGTCACTTCTCGCAACACAACGAGCCCGCCACCCAATCCTATTGCCACGATCATTCCAAGAAAGATGATAGCCGGTCGATTCGGGCTCACGGGATCCTGCGGCAGGGCAGGAGGTTCGATTACGGCGAAATGCTCCCCTTTTTGCTCCTGTTCGAGATTCATCGCCACAATCGCTTCGCGCTGCTTGGTCTTGATGTCCCGGTACTCTTCGGTAGCATTATCGTAGTCACGCAGCAAAGCCTGATACTTCTTTTCCACTTCAGGCGCGCTGTTGATCTTGTATTCGTACTCATCAATCACTCTCTGCAATTCCTGCTGGCGACCGACTAATGTCCTCAACTCCGATTCCACGGAAAACAGCTCTCCTTGCAAGAGTATATATGCGGGGTTGTCAGCGACTGCACCATCAGAACTGATGTTCGCGTCGCCAGCTAATCTAATACTCTCTTCCAGCTGCTCAATCACCCGACGCGTGCTCACAACCTCCTGGTGGCTGTCATTGTATCGGGTCTCCAGATCAGCCAGGCGCTGCTGTTGCTCCCGCAACTGTCGACGCAACTCATCCGCGTCAGCACCAATTCCCAGCTCACTCTGCAGCGTCTCGATTTCGCGCTTTAATCGGATTAAGTCAGGGTGGTTATCTCGATACAGAGCGACCTTACGTCGATATTCAGCCTGAAGAGCCTTAAAACGATCTACATCGCTCATGACCACATCCCCTGTCGAGGTATACACCGGGGCTGATGGACTGATCTGGGACATTCTGGACGCCAACTCAAACTTGCGTTTTTCCAGCTCGCTAGAGCGAAGCTGCAGCGCAACCATGTCACGTCTGGCATTTTCGAGATTAACCAGATTACGATTGTAGAGCTCGGGAAGATTACCCTCGTTAGCAGACTTGAAATCTGCCAGCAGCTGTTCCAATTCCAGGAGTTCGGCATTCATTCTTCCCGCTTCCGACTCAAGGAAGTCTGCCGTGCTGGCGGCCTGTTCAGTTCGCTCTCTGGCATTTTCATTGAGGAACAGTGTCACCAACTCATCGGTGACGGCCTGGGCCATCTCCGGTCGCGGACTTTTGAAAGCAAGAGTGAAAGCTATCGTAGCCTGAGTCGGACGGCCGCTTCTCGGGTCAATTACTTCAGCACTCACCAGGTCAAGCTGTACATTCTGCCTGAATTTCGCAACCAGCCTGCTGTCGGGCGCCTCATCTCCTTCCACGTACTGGTACAACTGAAATTTCTGGATAATCTTCGCTATATTCTCAGAGGTCAGCACTCTCTGACTTGTAACCTGCACACGTTGCGCTGCATAACTGGTAATCGTTGAGCGTACGAAGTCTCTCGGCACTTCTTGCTCCTGGATCAGGATCGTCGCCTGAGACTGGTAGGACGCTGGCAGACCGAAAGCAATAACGAGCGCAAGTGGGATAATAATGATAGCCGGCACCAGCAGCCAAAACTTGCGACGCTTCACTACGTCTAAATATTCTGAAACAGGCCTGATTTGCAGTTGTTCGTCAGCCATATACTTGAAAACCCTTGTTCAACGTGACCAAACGCTTTTCGTCGGTCGAAAAATTACGCTCAAAAGTATGGAGTTCGAGTCGGCGCTATCCTCTGCACGCTCCTGGTCCTGCCAGGCATACTGATAACTGCCGGCCACATACCAAGACTCGGAGAATCGATAATCCAGTCCAAAACGCACACGAGCATAGTCCCGATCGAGATCGAAACTGTCATCGACGGCACCGCGTTGACCGGCATCAAACTCCACCTCGAAGTTGCTCCGCTCAGTCATCTGATACGTATAGTCCAGGCCCACTGCGTGATTTTCGACTACCGTGCCGCTGCCGCTAGGGCGCGGAGCACTTTCGATTGTCGCTCTCACTCGCTGGCGTTCTCCTCGATAAGTCAGCGAGCCGCTTAACAGCAGCATATTAGACTCATCATCAGCCGGAGGGTCGAGCAAATCACTGGAATACTCGGTGTCGATGTTAGCCCAACCAATAAGCAGAGAAGTGGAAAAACTTTCGGATAAAGTGGAGTCAAACCCGAACCTGGCGCCGATGGTTTCTGTGTCTACCTCAGTATCGAAACCGGAATTCGCATCGTTTTCAAAAGTACTGCCGTAGGCCTGCAGCGTCACCTGAGTGCGCGCACTCCACTGATGCAGCCAGCCTGCGTAACCTGACAAGTACTGATAGTCCTGCAATACTGATGTGTCGTAATCCACGTCGTCGAAGTCCAGGCCACCGATTATTCCGTTGTTCTCGGTGAACATGTGGTTACCGGAACCTCCGATGCTGGCTGTTTCACGTCGCCTGGCTTCCAGACCGGTGACCCCCGTATCAAGGAATTCACTGGTACGGGTACTGTCGCGCCGATATCTTGCATAGCCATCAACGTCACCACGTTCAAACTGATATGACGCATCTCCTCGCAATTCCTGGTCGTCACTGTCCCAAGCGTCTTCATCGTACCGTGAAAACAACATTTCGCCCGAGAGCGAAGCGTCCAAACGCTCGCTCCGCGTCCCGAGTGTGACCGGGATTGACAACCACCCGCCGGATATCTCCAGCTCATCTTCCGGGACCAAGCGCACGTTGTCGTTATACTCGTACCCACCCTCTACCTCGTATTCAAACGAGTACTCATTGGCCTGTACGACGCTACCAAGCAATAGCACAGAAGAAAGCACCAGGGTCGGTGCTGCGAATTGACGTCTGTTTGGCATGCTTCGGTCTCCTGGGATAATCACGGCACAACAACCACGTCTTTACTCTGCAAGACGATATTGGATTCGAGAGCCTCGCCAGCCTTGACTCTGGCGTAGCGGAAAGGAATTGCGACTTGCTGACCATCTGGCTGTCTCCGCAATATACGGATATCGTTCTCTGCGGCGAATGCGTTAAGCCCTCCAGCCAGCGCCAGGGCCTGCATAACGTCAGTATCACTCGTGACAATGTATTCACCCGGTCGCTCAACTTTACCGATGACATAGATTTTATTGCCATTGACGTTGACCAAAGAAACCACTACCCGAGGCTTGTCCTTCATATACTTGCCCAGGGCCTTGGATATCTTGTCAGCGACAACTGAAGGGGTGGTATTGGTGGTATCGACCTCGCCGGCCATTGGCAGGCTGACGATGCCGTCTGGGCGCACCAATACCTCTCGACTGAGGCTCTCTTCATTCCAGACATCTATACGCAGCAGGTCACCCGGATTAACCGTGTAGGAATCTGAGATGGAGATCGAAGAATACAACGATAGCCCTAGAGCTATCAGGATTAATCGGCTGATTTGACTAAATGACATTGGCACTGCCCCTTTCTGCCGCGGCCAGGATTACGAATAGTTATTCATGGCCTACGCTATTTTAACCGTAAGAAATATACAACAACATGAACCCATCTTTCGTAAATAATGGACGCATTCGTGGACGAGTTCACATTTGCTAGCTGCAACTACTGACATCGCCCCAGGGCTATCGCGCGAGACTCATGCCCAAAGCGCACGACCCATAAGCAAAGATAGATGCCTTTCCGGCTGAATGCCTGCCTGGATGGGAGAATAAATGACCAGGATCAAAGATCAGTGAGGGTGAACATGTGGACGACGACGCGCCACAACGCTGAATCCCAACACCGCGGAAAGGAGCAACCAAACCAGGCCGTCTCCCGACTCCGCACGCATTGTATTATCGCGCAATTCAGCTGCTCCAGCTGCACCAACACCAGCCCCGGTCAAGGGAAGTATCTCGTATGATTGGGAGAAGACGGGTGCCTCGCTGCCGACAGTAACCACGGAAGCAGGCATGGCCACAGAATCCTGTAACAACGCGGCCAGTTGCAACTCGTCGGCCTGGTGGCTCCCATTCTGTGGGTGTAAAAGAGAAGCATTAGCAACACTATTGACGCCGCCAAGCCACACACACAGCACCACGAGTGGATACGCTTTGATGAATTTTGTAAAAACCGACATAAAAAACTGTTCCGTCTCTTTCCAGAGACCGTTGCATGAACCGTGAGGAGAAACCCTCTTCCTACCTCAATTTATATAGCACAAGTGATGAATTCTGCATGGAATTACCTACTCTGATTCCAGACGGCTCCCGGTTTCGTGAGCCAGTTCACACTTTTTACAGCCGATATACTTTAGCCCCAATTTGTTACAGGTTTATTGCAACAGGCTCCTTTCAAACCTGGCTGCCTGAACCACCGATGCCAATCTTATTTGTGCACCACCGAAAATCCTCCAGCAAGTTTCACACCAGACCAACTCCTGCCCACGACACAAGCACACGCCCACGGCTCCCCGCTCATGTAAGCAAAAAAATATGCTTATTTTCCAAGAAGTTAGAAAACCCTGTCCGACTCACTCGCCTTCGGACCAGTCAAATGAGATGAGATGTACTGACATTGCGTATTGCTAATCCAGCTTTCGCTCTGCAATAGCAAGTGGACTCTGCACAAAAACAGTGCACCGGAGATTCACTTCAGCACCGCGTAGCGCCAGGCTATTCCTCACCGCCATGATGGCTTCCCGGCGCACCCGAGAGCGGAAAACTCGCCACATTCCCGGAACCCGCAGGCACCTCGGAAATTCGTGCGCTGCCTTCCTTGTCCACCTCGTCTATGCGGATAATGGCCTGCATGGGTATGTAGGAGCGGGTGACACCGTTGAACTCGTTTTTCAGCTTTTCTTCGCTGGGATCCACCACGATCTGGGAGCGCTCACCGAAAATGAACTCTTCGACCTCGATAAAGCCCCACATATCACTCTGGTAGATGGCGCGGGCGAACACTTCGAACACCTGCCCACCATTCTGGAAAATCACCTTGTAAACGGGTTGTGCTGGCATGATTCCCTCGTGTAGCGGTCTGTGGAAACTCCCTTGAACGACCGCCCGCTTTCAAGGGGCGGCAATATTACCACCATTGCACGGAAATACCAGTGCGAAAGCCGCGCCAGCTCTAGGTTTCACCGACCTGACTGGGTATAATCCGCACCCCTTTCAATACCCGCCGCACAGCCCGGCCCGATGCGCCGTGCTGCCAGAGGAACTGTGAGTAAAAAACTCTACATCAAGACCCACGGCTGCCAGATGAACGAGTACGATTCGGCACGCATGCGGGACCTGCTCCAGGAAAGCCATGACCTGGTACCTACAGAGGACCCGGAAGAAGCCGATGTACTCCTGCTAAACACCTGTTCTATAAGGGAAAAAGCCCAGGAAAAGGTGTTTCACCAGCTGGGCAGGTGGAAGCGCCTGAAGCAGCTGAATCCCGACCTTATAATCGGTGTCGGCGGCTGCGTGGCCAGCCAGGAAGGCGAAGAGATCGGCAAGCGGGCACCCTACGTGGACCTGGTGTTCGGCCCCCAGACCCTGCACCGGCTGCCGGAGATGATGGCCCAGCGCGATGCCCAAACCGGCCCGGGTGGCACCCTGGTGGTTGATGTCAGCTTCCCTGAGATCGAGAAATTTGATCGCCTGCCAGAACCACGGGTTGAGGGCCCCACCGCATTTGTCTCCATCATGGAGGGCTGTTCCAAGTACTGCACCTTCTGCGTGGTCCCCTACACCCGTGGCGAGGAAGTCTCGCGCCCGCTCGACGATGTGATCGCCGAAGTTGCCCACCTCGCGGCAGGCGGCGTCAAGGAAGTGAACCTGCTCGGCCAGAACGTCAACGCCTATCGCGGGGAGAGTCACGACGGCGAGATCGTCGATTTTGCCGAGCTACTGCACTACGTGGCCCGCGTTCCCGGTATCAGGCGCATCCGCTACACCACCTCGCACCCGGTGGAATTCTCCGACGCCCTGATAGAGGCCTACGCAGAAATCCCGCAGTTGGTGGACCACCTGCACCTGCCGGTGCAGAGTGGCTCCGACAAGATACTGGCGGCCATGAAGCGCGGGCACACAGCCCTGGAATACAAGTCCAAGATACGTCGTCTGCGCAAGATTCGCCCCGATATCAGTATCTCTTCGGATTTCATTATTGGCTTCCCAGGCGAGACGGAGAAAGACTTCGCCGACACCATGAAGCTCATAGAAGACATCGGTTTCGACGTGTCCTTCAGTTTTGTCTACAGCGCCAGACCCGGCACACCTGCGGCAGAACTGCCCGACGCGACCCCGGAAGAGACCAAGAAGCAGCGCTTGCAGATACTCCAGGGCCGCATCAACCAGCAGGCCCAGGCTATCAGCCGGCGCATGGTCGGGAGCACACAGGAAATACTCGTTACCGGCGTTTCGAAAAAAGATCCCGGGCAATTACAGGGCCGCACCGAGAACAACCGCGCCGTCAACTTCGCCTGTTCGGACCACAGCCTGATCGGACAGTTTGTCGAGGTAGAGATCGCCGAGGCCCTGCCCAACTCGCTGCGCGGGCAGCTACGCGCCCATTGACGGCCGTCAAATCCCGTATATCCTTGAAATGAATCCAACTGCCCAAGCGGGCCCAAAAGCCAATTGAATAGCGAAGAACCTCCAGCGTCGCCGCTACAACCGACGACCAACGACACAATCCTGCTCGAACCCAATGACGCGCGTCATCTGGCCATGCTGTGCGGCCAGCTGGATGGCCACCTGCGCCAGATCGAAGAGCGCCTGGGAATCCACATCCGCAACCGGGGCAACCAGTTCCAGCTGAGTGGGCCCGCGGTCAACGTGGCGGCCGCCAAAGAGCTGCTGATCCACCTCTATGCCGAGGTCTGCCAGGGTGTGGGGCTGAGTCCCGAATCATTGCATCTGCAACTGCAGCAGGCCGGGCTGGAGCAATTGGCCGAAGTTCGCGCCGGCGATGCGGCTGTTGAAGCCATCCAGGTCATCCGTACCAAGCGCGCATCGATCAAGCCCCGGGGCAAGAACCAGCAGGGCTACGTGCGGGCCATCAGCTATAACGACATCAACTTCGGCATCGGTCCGGCCGGCACCGGCAAGACCTACCTGGCCGTGGCCTGCGCTGTCGAGGCACTGCTGCAGGAACGCGTGCGGCGCATTCTGCTGGTACGCCCGGCAGTGGAAGCGGGCGAGAAACTGGGCTTCCTGCCCGGCGACCTGAGCCAGAAAATCGATCCCTACCTGCGCCCGCTCTACGACGCGTTGTATGAGATGCTCGGATTTGAGACGGTCAACAAGTACATTGAGCGCAACATTATCGAGGTGGCACCGCTGGCCTTTATGCGGGGTCGAACCTTGAACAATGCCTTTATCATCCTCGATGAAGCGCAGAACACCACGCGGGAACAGATGAAAATGTTTCTCACCCGCATCGGCTTTGGCTCTACCGCGGTGATTACGGGTGATGCCACCCAGATTGACCTGCCCCGCGGTGCACAGTCCGGCCTCACTCATGCAGGCAATATCCTGCACGATGTGGAAGGCATCGGCTTTACCTATTTCGCCAACAAGGACGTGGTGCGCCATCCCCTGGTGCAGCGTATCGTGACCGCCTATGACGCGCACGAGGACCGGGCCACCCCCCTGGACAAAAGCAAGCCGTGACCCTGCAACTGGACATTCAGCGCGCCAGCAGTGAAACCACCCCGGATGATGAGCAGCTACTGAACTGGATTGGTGCGGCACTCTCGGCGTGCCACCAGGCAGCGCCTGCTGAGGGCGGGGACGCTGGTCCCGAAATCAGCCTGCGGCTGGTAGACAGGACCGAGATGAGCGCGCTGAACCAGCAGTACCGCGGCAAGCAGGGCCCCACCAACGTGCTCAGTTTCCCCGTCGATTTTCCGGCAGATCTTCACATACCGTTACTGGGCGACATCATCATTTGCGCGCCGGTAGTCCGCGATGAGGCCAGGGCACAGGGCAAACCACTGCATGCGCACTGGGCGCACATGGCGATTCACGGCACGCTCCACCTGCTGGGCTATGACCACATTGAGGCTGAGGAGGCGAAGGCGATGGAAGCCCTGGAGACTGAAATCCTGGGCACGCTGGGTATTCCCTGTCCCTACCTCGATGCACACAACAAGGAGCATGCACGGGCATGAACGACGACGCCACCGGCAACGACAACGACGAGCGATCCTGGCTGGAAAAGCTCGGCCAGTTGTTTTCCAGCGAGCCGCACAATCGCCGCGACCTGCTGGACATCCTCGAAGTAGCCGCGGAGAACGAGGTTATTGATGAGGATGCCCGCAGCATCATGGAAGGCGCCATGCAGGTCGCTGACATGCAGGCCCGCGATATCATGATCCCGCGGGCGCAGATGGTGGTGATCAAGGCGGAGTGTTCGCTCGAGGAAATATTGCCGCAGATCACCCGCTCGGCGCACTCCCGTTACCCCGTGGTCGGAGAGAATCCGGACGATATCCTGGGCATCCTCCTGGCCAAGGACCTGCTGCCGCAAATCCTGCACACCGACCACAGTGATTTCAAGATCGAATCCCTGCTGCGCCCCACGGTGGTAGTGCCGGAAAGCAAGCGCCTCAACGTGCTGCTGCGCGAATTCAGGGAGAACCGCAACCACATGGCCATCGTTATCGACGAATACGGTGGCGTGGCTGGCCTGGTGACAATTGAGGACGTGCTGGAAGAAATCGTCGGTGAGATCGAGGACGAGACAGACGCAGAAGCAGACCGTTTTATTCGCCGCATCTCAGACCAGGACTTCTTCATCAAGGCACTCACCCCGATCGACGAGTTCAACGAGTATTTCAGCACTGAATTCTCCGACGAGGAATTCGACACCATCGGTGGCCTGGTCATGCAGGCCCTCGGCCATATGCCGACTCGCAACGAAGTGGCCACCATCGACAGATTTGAGTTCAAGGTTATCAACGCCGACCAGCGCAAGATTCACAGCCTGCGCATGCGTCCACTGGAGGACTGAGTCCAGCCGATGAACAGCAGCCAGCAGGAATCCGGGCTGACGCCCTTGCAGGTACTGCTGCTGGCCCCCTTCAGCGGCAGCCTGGTGACACTGTCCCTGGCACCCTTCGACCTGTGGCCGCTGGGCATCCTGAGCTGCGCACTGCTGGCCTGGCTGCTGAGCACCTGCCAGGCCAGGGCGGCGTTCTGGCGCGGCTGGCTGTACGGTCTGGGCATGTTCGGCAGCGGTGTTTCCTGGGTATACGTCAGTATCCATGTGCACGGCTATGCACCGGTGCCCCTCGCCGCCCTGCTGACCCTGTTGTTCTGCGCCGGCCTGGCGCTATTTCCCGCCTTGTTCGCCTGGTGTTACGTGCGCCTCGTGCGCGCACTGCCGGGGGGCATGCTGGCAGGCTTTCCGGTGTTGTGGGTGCTGGCTGAATGGCTGCGCAGCTGGGTCCTGACCGGGTTTCCATGGCTGCTGCTGGGCTACGCCCACATCGACACGTGGATTGCCGGGTGGGCCCCGGTTGTGGGGGTCTTTGGCCTGTCTTTCATCTGCGCCCTGAGCGGGAGCTGCCTGTTCCTGGCCTGGCGCAGCCGCCGTGCCGTTGCCATCGCCACCTATGCTGTTATCGCCGGGCTGCTGTGGGCCGGCGGCGGCATCCTGAAACCGATCCAGTGGGTAGCGCCCGCCAGCGAAACCCCGCTCAGCGTCGCCATCTACCAGCCCAATATCCCGCAGGTGAACAAGTGGGACCGGCGCTATTACCACCCTATCCTGCAGCAAATGGAACGGGCCAGTGAGCCGCTGATGGGTGCCGATATCCTGCTGTGGCCGGAAGCAGCCATACCCAATTACTACCAGAACGCTCGCGACTTCATTGACCCGATCGCCGAACGCGCCCGCTTACTCGAAACCACGCTGATTACCGGCATCCCCTTCCGGCCGGAAGGGGAGCAGCACTATCACAACAGCATCATCGCCCTGGGCCAGGGTGAGGGTGTCTATCACAAACAGCGCCTGGTGCCGTTTGGCGAATATGTACCGCTGGAACAGTTCCTGCGCGGGCTTATTGCGTTCTTCGACCTGCCCATGTCCGCGTTTACGCCCGGGCCCGGGGAGCAGCCACCCCTGCGCGCCGGTGCCTTTCGTATCGCCCCGTTCATCTGCTATGAAATCGTCTATCCCGACCTGGTAGCCCGTGGTGCGCGTGATGCAGACCTGCTGGTGACCATCAGCAATGACAGCTGGTTCGGCGATTCGATAGGCCCCCTGCAGCACCTGCAGATGGCACAGATGCGCGCCCTGGAGAATGGCCGCTATTTGATCCGCGGCACCAACAACGGGGTGTCAGCCATCATCAACTACCGCGGCGAGATAGTCGCAGACAGCGAGCGGTTCGTCGAAACCAGCCTGCGCGGGGACGCCGAAACCATGCTCGGCAATACCCCCTTTACCAGCTTTGGCTCCCTGCCCGTCATCAGCGGTAGCGTACTCGGCCTCGTGCTGATGTACCTACTCTACCTCGGTTTCTGGCGCGACAACGACTGAGCCCGGGGCCACCGGCCGCAGCCGTACAACAGGTCATATTGACCGGCTTACCTTTAGCGACCCCGCGCGTTTACTGGTAGAATCCGCGCTTCTTTTCCCACCCGCACAGGACATAACCGAGCGCCGATGGACCCGCAATACAACCCCAAGACCCTGGAGCAACAGGCCCAGGCCCACTGGCTGGCGAACAACAGCTTCTCCGTACAGCAGGATGACAACCGGGAGAAGTTCTACTGCCTGGCGATGTTCCCCTACCCCAGCGGGAAGTTACATATGGGGCACGTTCGCAACTACACCATTGCCGATGTGATTGCCCGCTACCAGCGCATGCAGGGTAAGAACGTACTGCAACCCATGGGGTGGGATGCTTTTGGCTTGCCGGCGGAAAACGCGGCGATCAAGAACAACGTGCCGCCCGCCAGCTGGACGGCGCAGAATATCGAATACATGCGCGAGCAATTGCGCCAGCTGGGTTTTGCCTACGACTGGGACCGCGAGATTGCCACCTGTGACCCCGCTTACTATCGCTGGGAACAGTGGTTCTTCACCCGGCTCTTTGACAAGGGCCTGGCCTACAAGAAAAAGGCCGAGGTCAACTGGTGCGAGACGGACCAGACCGTATTGGCCAACGAGCAGGTCGTGGATGGCTGCTGCTGGCGCTGTGACAACCCCGTGGAGCGCCGCGAAATCGACCAGTGGTTCATCAAGATCACTGACTATGCAGATCAGTTGCTCAACGACCTCGATGGCCTCGACCAGTGGCCGGAGCAGGTGCGCACCATGCAGCGCAACTGGATAGGGCGTTCTGAAGGGGTGGAACTGGATTTTGACTGCGACGGCCAGCCCCTGCGCGTCTATACCACGCGCCCGGACACCCTGATGGGAGCCACTTACCTGGCGCTCGCACCACAGCACCCGCTGGCCCAGGCCGCGGCGCAGAACAACGCCGAGCTGGCGGCTTTTATCGAGGCGCAAAGCCATATCAAAGTCGCCGAGGCGGACATGGCGACGATGGAAAAGCTGGGCATGGACACCGGCCTGACCGCAACACACCCGCTTACCGGCGAGCACGTGCCGGTCTGGGTGGCGAACTTCGTACTCATGGGGTACGGCTCCGGCGCGGTGATGTCGGTGCCGGCCCACGACGAGCGCGATCACGCCTTTGCCACCAAGTACGGCCTGCCCATCGTCCAGGTAGTGGATAAAACCGGTGACGATTACACCTACAGTAACCATACCTGGCAGGATTGGTATGCAGACAAAACCGATACTGTAACCGTTAATTCAGGCGAATTTGACGGTCTCGACTTCCAGGGTGCCTTCGACGCCATTGCCGACCGGCTGGAGAGCAAGGGTAAAGGCGAACGCACCACTAACTATCGCCTGCGCGACTGGGGGGTTTCCCGCCAGCGCTACTGGGGCGCGCCAATTCCGATCATTAACTGCGCGGCCTGTGGCGCGGTGCCGGTACCCGCCGATGATCTCCCGGTGATACTGCCGACGGAGGTGGCGTTCGAGGGCGTGGGCTCGCCGATCAAGAAAATGCCCGAGTTCTACCAGACCACATGCCCTGCCTGCGGTGGCTACGCCGAGCGGGAAACCGATACCTTCGATACTTTCATGGAGTCTTCCTGGTACTACGCCCGCTATGGCTGCGCCAGCAATAACCAGGCCATGCTGGACGGCGAGGCGGACTACTGGACACCGGTGGACCAGTATGTGGGAGGCATAGAACATGCCATCCTGCACCTGCTCTACTCACGCTTCTACCATAAATTGCTGCGCGACGAAGGCCTGGTCAGTTCGGACGAACCGTTCAAGCGCCTGCTCACCCAGGGCATGGTGCTGAAAGACGGCGCCAAGATGTCGAAGTCCAAGGGCAACACGGTAGACCCGCAGGCGCTGATCGACCGCTACGGCGCCGACACCGTGCGCCTGTTTTCAATGTTCGCGGCACCCCCGGAACAGTCACTGGAATGGTCTGACTCCGGTGTGGAAGGCGCCAACCGCTTCCTCAAACGCCTGTGGAAGCTGGTCAGCGGCCACCTCGCAGCGGGGCCGGCACCGGAACTGGATACAGCCTCGCTCAGCGAGCAGCAACAGCAGGCGCGCCGCAAGACCCATGAAACCATTGCCAAGGTCAGTGATGACTACGGCCGGCGCCAGACTTTCAATACTGCCATTGCCGCGATCATGGAGCTGTGTAACGAACTGGGCAAGCTCGACGACAGCGACCAGAGCAGGGCCGTGATGGCCGAGGCCCTGCGCAGCGTGGTGTTGATGCTCAACCCCATTGTGCCCCATGCCTGCCACGCACTGTGGCCCGCACTCGGTGGCGAGGGCGACGTATTGAATGCCGACTGGCCCGAGGTAGATGAAGCCGCACTGGTACGCGACAGCATCGACATGGTGGTACAGGTCAACGGCAAGGTGCGCGCCCGCATGCAGGTACCCGCCGACGCCGGCAAGGAAAGCATCGAGGCAGCGGCGCTGGAACAGGATAACGTGCAGCGCTTCCTGGAGGGCGTCACCGTGCGCAAGGTGATTGTAGTGCCCGGCAAATTGGTTAATATTGTTGCCAACTGAGCTAAGCGGAAGACATAAGATGATTTGGCGCCATGCGCAAACCACGTTAGTGCTGGGTGCAGCACTTATTCTCTCCGCCTGTGGATTCCATCTGCGCGGCACCGGTGATGTCTCGGTTTCCGACGAGTGGCGCACCATGCATATGGTTAGCAACAACCCCAATAGCGAATTCAGCCGTGAGATCAAAACCCGGTTTGCCGCCAACGGCGTCGAGTGGCAGGAAGACAAGTCGCAGGCTAATTACCAGCTGGTGCTGGGCCCGGAGCGCTTCAGCCAGCGCAATCTCTCGCTCAACGCCGAGGCGCGAGCCGCCGAGTTCGAGCTCACCATGCGCTCCACGTTTTCTGTACGCGACCAGAATGGCAGGGAAATCATGCCTGACACCACCGGTTCCGTGGTCAAGCAAATGGAAAACGACCCCCGCAATGTGGTTGGCAAGGCCGAAGAGATTCGTATCCTGAAATCAGAGATGCGCGGCGAGCTGGCGCAACAGATCCTGCGCCGCATCGCCTTCTTTGCCGCCAGCCAGGACAGCTGATGCGCATCTATCCGGAGAAACTCGCCGGACAGCTCAATAAACAGGTGTTACCGGTTTACCTGGTCAGCGGGGATGAACCCCTGCTGGTACAGGAATGCTGCGACCTGGTGCGCCAGGCCGCGCGCAAGGCCGGCTGTACTGATCGCGAACTGCTGGACACCAGTACTCCCGGCTTCAAATGGGATGACATACTCGCCAGCGCGTCCAGTATGTCGCTGTTCGCCGAGCGCAAACTGGTCGAACTGCGCATACCCAATGGCAAACCCGGCGCCGAGGGCAGCAAGGCACTGCTGGAATACCTGGCCATCGCTGGCAGCGGCGAAGACATCCTGCTGCTGGTTGCAGGCAAAATCGATAAACAATCCACCAACAGCAAGTGGTACAAGGCGCTTGATGCCGTTGGCGGCACGGTGCAGGTCTGGCCGGTAGACGCCAGCGAACTGCCCCGCTGGCTGCAGCAGCGTGTCAGTGCAGCTGGCATGAGCATCGATAACGAGGCCCTGCAACTGCTCTGTGACCGGGTTGAAGGTAACTTGCTGGCAGCAGTGCAGGAGGTGGAGAAACTCAAATTGCTGGCCAGCGATGGGCAGATCAACGCGGCAACAGTCACCGCCGCCGTGTCCAACAATGCCCGCTACAACCTGTTCGACATGACTGACAAGGCGCTGTTGGGCAACGCGACCGCGGCCCTGAAAATGCTGCACGGCCTGCGCGGCGAAGGCAGCGAACCCACCGTGGTGTTGTGGGCGTTGCTGCGCGAGATCCGCACCCTGCAGCAGGCCAGGTCAGCCATGGATAGTGGGCAGAGCCCGCAACAGGCCCTGGCATCGCTGCGGGTCTGGAAAAATCGCATGAGCCTGATGCAGGGCGCCCTCTCCCGGCATTCGGGCAACTCACTGGCAGCGCTGCTGGAACAGGCCACCCGGGTCGATGGCAGCATCAAGGGCTACGCCAGCGGCAAACCCTGGGACAACCTTGAAGTACTGCTGCTGGCGCTGGCGGGCGCCCCCGGCCAGCGCCCGGCCTAGCACCACCTCAGCTCCCGCAGCGTCAGTACGCCGCCAGACCTGTCGCCTTTCCATACACACCTGAATTGTGCCAATTAGTACCCCTTCCCGGAGCCTTGCAATCCGCCTCACACAATAATACTGTATATACAAACAGTGTATAGACATACAGTTATAGAGACGAAGAGGTGTAGATTATGAACGAGGCACTGCAAGCCGTGATCAATCGCTCCGATACCTGGCAGGGGCATCTCGGACACCACCGCCCCTGTTCCAACAGCGAACATCACTGGCGGGAAGACATTCTGCCTACCGGTTACAAGTCGCTGAATGCCCAGTTACAGCATGGTGGCTGGCCCTTGGGCAACTGCGTGGAAATGCTAAGCGATGGCAGCGGCCTGGGCTCGATGGGCCTGTTCCTCCCCGCCATGGAAAAACTCAGCGAAGAAGGGCGCTGGCAGGTATTTATTGCCCCCCCTTTCACGCCCTACGCGCCGCTGCTCAAGGCCAGGGGCATAGACACCGGGCAAATACTGCTGGTGCACCCGAAAAACCGCGAAGATTTGCTCTGGGCCACGGAGCAGGCACTGCGCAGCACAACGTCCAGTGCCGTATTCAGCTGGCTCGGGGCGCATCGTTACAGCTACAGTGAACTGCGCAAACTACAGCTGGCTGCTGCCGACAGCGATGGCCTGAGTGTATTGTTCCGCCCGCTTGAAGCTGGCCGTAACCACGCCCCGGCAAGCCTGCGCCTGGCAATGCACGAGTACCGCAAGGTGCATATCCTGAAGCAGCGCGGCGGCAATCAACACCTGGATGTGGCACTGCCGCCATCGGAAGACGTGCCCAACCAGCCCCAGTTGTGGGAAGTGCCCGCCTGGCAGGAAAGCCCTCGGGAACAATCGGTCTTCTCCTTCGCCTGAGAGGTAGTCACCCTGCCCTGCACCGGGGTCGCAGCTGCCGTGCACTGGCGACCGGGTGCCGGGTTCCACCCGCCCTGCCTGCGCCAGCGTCGCTATTGACCACTGTTTACAAACAATTTTATGCTGCTGCCTGTGGTGTCGTCACTGGCGCCACCAGCGCTGAAAAATGATTCCCCGGACACCGTGACGAATTTGTGACCGAGATCACGCAAGCCCGGCATGGCCCTGGGAGCTTGTCGCGCGATACAATATAAAATCAATTACTGATACCTCCCTGCCAGGCTGCCTGGCAGTTGCCCCAGACGGGGCAGGCAGGTACATCCCCAGGCTGCGGAGCGTCCAGGCAATTCCCACAATGAACGACAAGCTTTACGGCCTCAGCCACAACCCTTTCTCAGCGGACGCCACTCCAGGTCGGGCGTTTTCGCACCCTGCGCATCGGCAAGCCCTCAGCAGCCTGGAATACGAGCTCATGAACGGCACCGCCATGGTGGTTATTGCCGGGGAAAAAGGTGCCGGCAAGCGCACTTTGATCGCCGACATGTTGTTGCGCTATCCGCTTAGCGATCTCGAAACCGTGCAACTTTCCGCTACCGAGTTCGAAAAAGCGGATTGGCCGGTGCGGCTAGCCAAGGCATTTTCCGTTACCACCGATGCCAATGACGAAGCGACTGTTCTCAGCGCCTTGCGCGCACATTTCGATGAAAAACAGGCCCAGGGGAAAAAACTGTTGCTGCATGTCTACCATGCAGACAGCCTCAGCCTGGAATGCCTGGAGCAACTGAAATCGCTCATGCAGGGTGATGCCGGCACCCGCAGGCTGCGCGTTTTCCTGACCGGCAAGCCCGCTATTGTGCAACTGATCAATGCCTTCACTGATGAACACCCGCTCGGTGATGCAGTGTCTCACCTCAGGCTGGGACCCATTGACTCAGCACAGCAAACCGGCAACTACATCGTGCACCGCTTGCGACAGGCTGGCTGGCAGGGAACCCCGGGCATCAGCGCCGAGGCCGTCGCCGCGCTGCACGAGCGCAGCGGTGGCATTCCCGGGCAGATCAACCTGCTATGTCAGCAGGCACTTGAAAATGCAGCGGCCAGTGGCAAGGCATCCCTGACCCCCGATGATCTTGGCCCGGTGCCCACGCAGGCTGACAAACAGCCCCCGCGTGACGCTGCCGCGGGTTTGGCCAGGCCTCCGCTGAGCGCCGCTCCCCCGCGGGCACCGAGTCCGGATCCAGAGCCGCAACCGGAACCGGAACCGGAACCGGAACCGACAAACGACGCACTGCCCGAAGGAAACGAGACCTTTTTCGCCCGCGCCGAGCAGGCCGATCACATCTACACCGACCGCCGGCCCACCCCCAGGCGGCGCTCTGCCGCCGGCCCCCTGCTATTTCTGTTGCTGGTGCTCGGCGCCGCGTGCGCTGCGGTCTACTGGGACCTCAACCATGATCGCAGGCTGCTGGAAATCGAACCCGTCGCACATATCCTGCAATCCCTGGGGCTGGCATCACTACCCGGCCGCAGCGACGCGCCTGTGCCGGCGGTAACGACCCCTGATCACACTGCCTCAACTGCCACTCAACAGTTCGATGACATGGAGCAGGAGGCAGAGGCCGCCACCCAGGCCCCGTATAGCCCGCCCGATGCGTATGAGCAGGCGCCCCGCACAGGGACAGGTGACGCCACACCAGAACCAGTGGCAACATTCACCGACCCGCTTGCAACGCCAGCCGCGGCTGCGGACAGTGCCGAAGAGCCCGCCGCGGATACGCCCCTCTACGGCGAAGAGAGCAGCGCAAGCGCAACGAGCACATATGATGGCGCTGACCCGCAGGCCGACGCCATTGCGGCGCCTGTTACAGAGCCGCTGGCAGAGCCAGTGCAGGAGGACGTAACAGCAACCGTCGAGGGCGAGGCAGTAACAGCTGCCCCGGCGGAGCCTCCGGCACCGGCAACACTGGCGGGCGCGGATGACAGTGCCGACATGGCGAGCGCTACAGCTGATAACGCTGAGCCAGCCGCGCCGACGCTGGCAATGCTGGTGCCGGCCAACGGCCCTGACAGCTTTTATATTGACTCCGGGCTGGTCACCCGGGGTGACAGGATGATTATCAATCGAGCACTGGCTGAAGCCCTGGAACCCTATGCCGCGGGGCTGGCATGGCGCAGTGACGGCCTGCTGGAGATTGAGCCCCGGGGGTTGGCTGGTGGTTATGCGCCGGTAGCACTCGGGGAGGCGATCGATGGCATCGCCTTTACGGTTCGCAACTTCAGCGGCCTCGGCCTGCTGGTCAGCGCGCCGAGAGCCGGCGACACCGGTATTCTGGCGGGCCAGCCTACTGCCTCGACCCTGGTTGAACTGGCTGAATCCCGGTTGCGCGACAACGACTTCAGCCGGGAGGTGGTTTCCCTGGTGGACGACAGTGTCGACGCCATCAACAGTGCCCGCACGCCCCGGGATGACCGCCTGCGCATACTTGTCGTGCCCTATCAACAGGACAGCAGATAAGCCCTTGCCGGCAGCGGGCAAAGCAAACGCTGCCGCATATCCGGCTGGCCCGGCACCCTGAGATGCATCAATAGTGGTACCGGGGGATTCTGCTAGACTTGGGCCCTTGTTTTATCAACGCACCCGGGAGCAGCATCATGCAGGAATTCCCCCACCATTACCTGGTGAGCGCCGAGGCCGAGGATTCCGGCACGGTAGTACTGAAAAGCGACACCATGCCGCAGCTGGTATCGGCCCCGCCGGCTGAATTTGGCGGGCCGGGTGACCAGTGGTCCCCGGAGCACCTGCTGGTAGCCGCCGTCGTCGACTGCTTTGTGCTCTCCTTTCGCGCCATTGCCCGCGCCTCGAAACTGGAATGGACCTCGCTTGAAGCCAGCGCCGAAGGCACCCTGGACAGGGTTGACCGCGTCACCCAGTTCACGGCCTTCTCAATGAAGGCCACACTGGCGATACCGGCCCAGACAGATACCGACAAGGCGCAGCGACTGCTGGAAAAGGCCGAGAGTACCTGCCTTATCACCAACTCCATGAAAGCACCCTGCCATCTCGAAGTTGATATAATCGCGGCCCCTTGAACTGGGGCCGATGCAAGGCCCGGGAGCGCGAAGTGGATGAATGGTTAACCGAGTACGGCGTCACCCTGGGCGTCGGTGCACTGATTCTGTTCATGATTTTTATTGTCTGGGACCTGGCCCGACGCAGCAACGCGGGCAAGTTCGGCACCCTGATTCTCTATATCGGCCTGGCCATGGGTATTTTTGGCTTCGTCATTAAATTCCTTATTACCTACCTGCTGGAAAATGCCGCCGGCGTCGGCTGACGCAGGCAGCCAGCCCCCCTTTCCGTTCCGACCCGCTCGCCAGGGCGACACATCAATCCGACGCTACTGGACATTTGCCGGTACCGCACCAATACTGTATATATGCACAGTATTAGTGAAATTAAACTGGGGCAACTGCCCCCGGTGCCGGCGCCCACCTGGCCGGGAGAAGCCACATGAGCCTGTGGCTGTGCCTGCGTTTTCACCAGCTCCCGCTGCAATGCCTGAGCCGCTCAGAGGAACTGGCCGTGGCAGTGCTGGTAAAACAGCGGGTATTTCGAGCCAACGACTGCGCCGCCAGCGTGGGCATACGCGAGGGCATGAGTGCTGCGACGGTGCGCGCGCTGCTCGCCGACGAACCGGCACAATTGCTTGAGCGGGATACCGGGGCCGAGGGGCAATGCCTACAACAGTTATGCTGCTGGGCTTACAGCATCACCCCCTCCCTGCACACGTACCGCGATGACTGCCTGCAACTGGAAGTAGGCAGCTGCCTGGCCCTGTTTCGGGGGCTGCCCCGGCTGCTGGCCGCAGTCCACCACGGTATACACAGTCGCGGTTTCCGGGCGGAGATGGGGCTGGCCGAGACCACTGGCGCGGCATGGCTGCTTTCATTCAGCGGGGCTGACCAGGCCAGTACTTACCAGCAGGCATTACCGCAACGCCTGGCCCCGCTGCCACTGAGCCTGCTGACAGACTACAAAAGCACCGTAGACTCATTACGGCGCGCGGGGTTACACACATTCGGCAAGCTTTTTGCCCTTCCACCCACGGCCCTGGCCAGGCGCTGTGGTGCGGAGTTTGCCCGCTTCCTGCAACAGGTGCAGGGGCTATGCGAAGAGCGGCACGCAGATTACCAGCCACCACCCAGTTTTCGCGACCAGTACTGGTTTGGTTACGAAGTGCGTGCCAACGACGAATTATTACCGGCAATGCAGCTATTGCTGCAATCCCTTTGCCAGTTTCTGCGCAATACACAGTTACAAACCACTGAAATCAACTGGCAGCTGATTGGCATTGACCATTCCCTGCTTGAGATTTGTGTGCGCAGCACCACGGGACAGAGCAACTGGCAAGAATGGTATCAGCTGACCCGCATTCGCCTGGAACAGCTGCAACTGGCAACCGGCATAGAAGGCATCAACCTGTGTTGCCAGCAACTCGACAGCGGCCGGGTAGAGAATATCGACCTGTTCAACCCGCGCACGCAACAGGAACCGCTGTCAGCCCTGCTCGACAGGCTGCGTAACCGGCTCGGCCTGCAGGCGGTGCAACATATCGGCAGCCGCAACGAACATTTGCCGGAAATGGCCCTGCACCTGTGCCAGGAACACGCTGCGGATGCCCCCGGGCAAATCCCGGCCCAGCAGCGCCCGTTCTGGTTACTGCCCTGCCCCCAGGCACTTGCGGAGAGACAGGGCCGCCTGCATTGGCAGGGCAGCCTGGAGCTGGTTTACGGGCCGGAGCGCATTGAAGACAACTGGTGGCAACAGCCGGTAAGCAGGGACTATTACATCGCCAGGGGGGAGCGCGGACAACACTACTGGGTTTTTCGCGACCGCCTGCAAGCAGGCTGGTACGTGCACGGTATTTTTGCGTGAGCTACGGATCTCAGGCCTTTTTCACAAATTGCGACTTCAGCTTCATGGCGCCGATACCCTCTATGCGGCAATCAATATCGTGATCGCCCTCTACCAGGCGAATATTTTTCACCTTGGTACCCACCTTGACCACCGCCGAGGAGCCCTTCACCTTGAGATCCTTGATTACGGTAACGCTGTCGCCATCTGCCAGGGGATTGCCATTGGCATCAGTGATGGACTCGCCGGCATCCGCCGCTTCAGCATCAGCCTGGCGCCATTCGTGTCCGCACTCCGGGCAGACATACTGGCCACGGTCCTCGTAGGCATAGGGGGACTTGCACTCAGGACACGGAGGCAGTTGACTCATTGCGGCATTTCCTTTTGTTTAACTTGCTGCACAAGCTGCAAGGTCACCCGGTCAAGGCCCTGCTGCCGTGCCGCCACTTCCACGCGTTTGCGTGCCAGTTTGCGGATAAAAAACGGGGCCCGCTTCAGCTGCTCGGCCGCGTCTGCATCCCATGTAATGGGTGGTTTCGCCACAGTCATTCCCGATCTGCAATCAGGCGCTTACCCATGCTGATCACCGGGTCTTCAGCATAGCCAAGGCTTGCGTAAAATTCGATGACCTCACGGTTGCCGGCCCTGATCTGTAAATTGAGTTTGGGGCAGCCCTGCTCCAGCAACAGGGCCTCGAGCTGGCGCATCAGCATCGCTGCATAGCCCCGCTTGCGGTAAGCGCTGCCGACGGCAAGATAGTTCACCCAGCCACGATGACCATCATAGCCCCCCATGGCCGATGCCATCACCACCTCGTCTTGCTCGCCTACCAGGAACAGCTCGCCGCCATTGTTAAGCTTCCTGGCAATATCCCTGTGGGGATCGTTGTGCGGCACCAGTAGCCCACATTCTCGCCACAATTCGATAACGGCCGGCTCATCAGGCGCCTGGAACTGGCGAATATGCATGCTACGTGCTCACTCCCTCGACGGACCGACCGAAGCCTGCCAGTGCATACCCGGTTATGTGCCCGGGCGATCAGTACTGCAGCACCAGCAGAAATCAAACGCCACGTCGTTCTCTTCACCACAGTTGCTGCAGCGCCATGGCGGCGTGCCTTTCTCGCTCAGGGCATGGCGCAGGGCCTCGCAGGCGGTGTCGTAGTCCTCGTCGTTGACGACCCACAACTCCGGCCACGCCTCGAAGGCAGGCAACTCACCCAGCGCACTGGCGGCATGTTCATTGCGCAAGGTCACATCTATACCCTTGGCCGCCAGTATATTACGGGCGTTTCCCACCAGAAAACGGTTTTCACTGGTATACACCAACTTCACACACGCACCCCTGTCCCAGGCGTCAAGCTACCGGGCCAGACTAGCGAATTAAGCTGCCGGTGGACAGAACCTCAGCGCAATTCGTGCCGGTGGTAGTGGCAACCCTCATCGCGGAATCGCTTCTCGTGCTGGCGACGTGCGCGCTTCCAGTTGTCCATTTTCGCGCCGCTGCCACCCTGGCGGCGCAGCGCGTCATAGCGTTCGATCTGGTCTTTCAGCTTCTGGCACTGGGCCAGGGCCTTGTCCGGCGCTGCCACGCCGGCTGATGCGGATACCGACAGTACAACGGCGCAGGCCACGCCCAGAACACTAGATCTCATCTTCACACCTCCCTGTGTAGAACCGAGTTTAGTGCGTACATGAAAAAAAGCGCCGTCATATTCAGCCGCGGAGAAAAATGATGGTGGCTACCCGGGTCGGGCTACAAGCTTTCTCCCGGGCTGCTCGCGGAGGCCGGCGTGTAGCCGATTCACTCGCCGGGGGCGGGCTTGACCCTGGCCGCCAGGGCCCTGTGTACCTTGCGAAAACGCAGGATTCCCACCAGCATTACCATCGCACCTGCCGCGGCGAGCACCCAGGCCACGGCCACGTAGGCGTGTACCGTCGAGAAGAACTGCAGCAGCACCACCGCAGCAGCAATGAGGGAGAGCGATGTGCGCACATAAGCCAGAAAAGTGCGCTCGTTGGCAAGCCGGGTTCTCTCCAGGGCAAGCGTATCGCGTAGTGTTTCCATTCTTGGCGGTCCTGTTGTCAGTATGGGGTTCTGGCTTGCACCGGGGCACCCGGGCTCGCAGCTTCCGAGGCCGGAGGCAAATCCCTGTCACAAAGTTCGCAGTTAGGTTTTAGTTGCAGCATGGTGGGTGTACCTGAATATCAAGACGGGCAGCAGGAGCACCCAAATGAGGAAGACTGGCCACACTCTACCAGCAAGAATGTTGTAGTCTGCCAGCAGTCGCTCCCAGCTGTGGCCGGCCACGTAGTGACCAAATCCAAACTCGAAAACCAGGGTCAACAGCAGCCAGAAAACGCCGATTGCCCAGGCCTGGCCAGCGGAACGAGGCGGTCGGCGGCGACACAGCAAAAACGCGACCACGCCGGTGAACAGGATTCCCGTTACCGTGGACAACTGGTGTGCGACCAGTTCCGGCAGCCCGGTGCCGTAGGTGCTCTCACGCAGGATGCCATTGCCGATAGCCGCCACGGCCAGGGCCAGCCAGATCAGCAAATACCTCAGCGACCATGCCTTCACACGACGCCTCCTGGCCCGGGCCGCAGCTTGCATTGAGCGCAACTTCCCCTGAATGGGGGGCGCGCGCCGCCGGGCGCTGCGGCGGGGGATAAAATGCGGTTGACTGGAAGGCGCCTGCTCATGCCTTTCAGCATAGCAAAAAAAAGGGCGAGCCCATGGGCTCGCCCTTATCGTTCAGCTTGCGGCAATCAGACTGCTACAATGTTCTCCGCCTGGGGGCCTTTCTGACCCTGGGTCACGGTGAATTCTACTGCCTGGCCTTCGGCCAGTGTCTTGAAGCCTGAACCGGAGATGGCGCTGAAGTGTGCGAACACATCGGGGCCAGACTCTTGCTCAATAAAACCGAAACCTTTGGATTCGTTGAACCACTTTACGGTTCCTTTAACTGTGTTAGACATAATCATATCCTGAGTAAATAATTTAAGGTTGGCCTTCAGAAGGCCGGAAGTGCTTGGAAATTTAGACTGAAACTTAAGATCTGCAGGACGAAGTATTACGAGTAAAACAGCGAAATGTAGGACGTAAAGAGTAGACTTTCTTTCTAGCTGGAGTCACCTTACAGCGCCGCAGACACAATGTCGAGCAGTAATTTCACCCGCCATCAGGGCTGCGGCCTGTCATGGGCGACAAAGATCAGCTCGTCCGTGGCGAAGCCGGCCTGCCTGGCCTGCTCGAGGAAACGCTCGACAACTGCCTGGTCTGGCTCCGGCTGCCTCGACAGCAGCCACAGGTAAGAATGGTCAGGACCGGAGACAAAAGCGTACTGGTAATCCTCCTGGTCCAGTCCAAAGATCACGTAGGAGGCGTAAAACGGGCCAAAAAAAGACACCTTGAGATGGCCGATACTTTCATCACCTACCAGGTAGGCCTTGCCGGTCGCTTCACTCCACTCACCGCGCTCGGCGACAAAGCCACGGTTCACCACGGTCAGTCCGCCATCCTCACGCAGTGAGTAACGCGCCGTGACATTGCTCATACCGCGCTCAAAACGGTGATCCAGGCGCGCTATCTCGTACCAGGTACCCAGGTATTTTTTTGCTTCAAAACCGGAAACCGGCTCGAGCTGCTCCGGCATTCCCAGGCAGCCAGCCAGTAACAACGAAGCCAGCAGCAACACTATCCTGCTCTTCAAACCCTGCCTCCAATCGAAAATTGTTTACGGCCTATCGCCTCATAAAAACCTGGCAAGCGGCACATCAGAACCAGTAGTCGATGACACACTTTCCATCCTGCGCGAGATCCTGAAAACCCTCGAGGCCATCGAAGTGACGCATCGGCACCTGCGCGACACTCTCCGGCTCTGCCAGGCGCAGGTTGACCGCGATACGCCGGCGCCCCTCGTCATCTGCGTGCAGTGATCGCCAATGCGAAACACAAGCGCAGTCAGGGCAGAAATGGAACCCGATCGCCTCGCCACGGACATAGACCTTGTCCGGACCGGAAACATGGATGTTCTCGTTTTCATACCCGTAAGCCCACAGTACGCCATAGCGTCGGCATACGGTGCAATTACAGGCCGTGGCCGACTCGGGCGTACCTGTTAGCGACCACTGCAACGCGCCGCAGTGACACGCCCCCTGCACCACCTTTTCATCCGCCATGTCTTCACCTCCCATTTCCGCCACTACTGCCAGACTCCTTGAGCGCGGCCCCTGCTCAGCTGGCGAATAAGCTTTTACCTGAAAACCACGCCAAAGCCACCTGAGCCCCGCAGGCCGGAAAGAGTTGCCTTACCTGGCTGATACTATACCCTGAGTAGACACTTTCGTTTTGTCATTTATCTATCCGGGATAGCTGGCTCAGCGCTCATGCATTGAGGCAGCCTCATGACAGAACTTCGCCTGCGCTACCAGACTGTAGAGTTTGGAGACATCGACATCCACCTGTGCACATTGCGCAACAACCAGGAATTTCACGACCCCGAACGTGCTGCTGAAAAACTGGGGATCTCCTCGGCAACCTGGCCCATATTTGGCGTCATCTGGCCCTCCAGCCTGGTGCTGGCCCACTTTCTCGCCGACTACAACATCGGCTCCAAGCGAATACTCGAAGTGGGCTGCGGCATGGCGCTGTCCAGCTTGCTGCTTAACAAGCTCAGCGCAGACATCACCGCCACCGATTATCACCCTGAGGCGAAGGCCTTCCTGCAGCGCAATACCCTGCTCAACGGCGACAAAGCCATTGCCTTCGAACAGGTGGACTGGGCCGGAGACGAAGACAACCTGGGCCGCTTCGACCTGATAGTAGGCAGCGACCTGTTATACGAAGACGACCATGCCCTGTTGCTGGCTCGCTTTATCGAGGAACACGCAAAGCCTCGCTGTGAGGTTGTCATCGTCGATCCAGGCCGGGGAAGAAAGAACAAGCTGAGCACACTGTTAACGGCGTCCGGGTTTCATGCCGCGCAACAGAAACCCGCTCATACCGACTACCTCGACGCGGAGTTCAAAGGCCACATCCTCACATTTTCACGCCCCTAGCGTGTATTGGGCGCCGGCTTTCGGCCACCTTCTATCACCCCGGAGATGGATCAACAGTGCCCTTCAACCCAGCTCCCGATCCAGTTCGCCCAGGTTAGCCACTGTTATGGTCGGATCGATACCCCAGGGATCAAACACTGCAGCCTCGGTTCGTTTCACCCACGCGGCGTGCATGCCGGCAGACACAGCACCGATCACATCAAAGGGGTTACTGGATATCAGCCAGGCGCTACTGCCCTGCGCTGCGGACTCCCGAAGGAAGTGGCTGTAAACAGCAGGGTTGGGCTTGAACGACTTGAGATCGTCAACACTGACCACACCGTGGAAATAGTCTCTCAAGCCAGCGGCAACCAGCACCGTATGCACAGCATCAGCCGTGCCGTTTGAAAACGCATACAGGCGATGGCCATTCCCCTTGAGCGTCTCCAGTGCGCCCGCAGCATCCTCGAACGCGGGAAGGGATGCATAGCAGCGGAGCAAACCACTTTTTTGCTCGCCTGTCAGGTCGACGACGAGAAAGGCGCAGGCATAGTCCAGCGCATCGCGCGTACAGATGGAAAACGGTTGGTAGTTCTGCATCAGACCCCGGCGGAACGCGTATTCCAGCTGCTTATCTCGCCACACCTGCGAGAACTGCTCCGCCTTGTCGCCCACCAGTTTGCGCAGCTCAGACACCACGCCGTGTGTGTCGATCAAGGTGCCGTATACATCAAAAGCAAGAGTTAATGCCATGAGCTCACCCTCCCCGCCTCTGGCTGGGCTCCCACAGTTCAATCGGGTTACCTTCCGGGTCGTGCAACCTGGCGAAGCGGCCAATGGACAGGTCTTCGTCAACCATAGACACCTCAATACCGGCCTCGCGAAGCTGGGCAACCATCCTGGTTAAATCCCGAACACGGAAATTTATCATCCAGCTCTGGGTCTCGCGCCCGAAGTAATCCGTGTTCTGCTCAAAGGGGGCAAACACCGTCGGGCCCGCTTCCTGCACCCACGGGCGCTGCGCCTCACTGGATGGCACCGGATCAATTCCCAGATGCGCCAGGTACCACTCTGAAAGTGCTTGCGGGTTGGCGGCCCGAAAAAACACACCGCCGATACCTGTTACTTTTTCCATAGGATACTCAACCTGTTTATTTACAAGATCGACGCTGCATACCTCCGCGCCCGGAAAGAAGGCCGGCAGCGGCAACTGAACTGCCGCCGCTATTGCCCAAGCTGACGCGGGTTTGCCCGCTCAATACGCTCCCTGGGAATAGGTGAGCTCGTAGCTATGCGAATACACCTCGAAAATCAGGCCGAACGGGTCTTCCACGTAACACATGCGGTAGGGTTTCTCGCCGGGGTAGTATTCGCGTATGGGCATTCTCTGCTTGCCGCCGTGCGCCACAATTTTTTCCACCAGGTCCTCGATATCCGGGTCCTGCACACAGAAATGAAACGTACTGGTCTTCCAGTATTCGAAACCATCGGGACTTTCATTGTTCTTGAATTCGAACATCTCCACTCCGATTTTGTCGCCGGTGGACATATGTGCGATCTTGAAAGACCCCCAGCCCGTCCCAAACACGTCTATGCACATCTGGCCGATTGGGGTGTCTGACTCCTCGGTGATCACCGTGGGCTCCATAATGTGATACCAGCCCATCACATCGCTGTAAAACTTTGCTGCTTTCTCCACGTCCGGCACGGAAATGCCGATATGGGAGAAATTTCTCGGATAGGTGCTCATGGATAGTGCTCCTTTGCAATGTTAGTGCAACCGGTCACTGTCGCCATCAAATGACCACTTGGACCCGGTTGCCTCAGGTAAGCTCGTCGTTCCGCGTAATCATGCGCCTCTTGCCATAGCAGCGCTCATACAATGCCTCGTGGGCAGGATAGGAACAGGTATCGGTGCGCTCCGGGTATTCGGCTATCCAGTTGAGCAGCATACTCAGGTTCCTGTCCTGTGCCGCCCTGGAGGAATACTTGTGCGGCTCCCAGGGGCGACGTCTGGCGTTCTCGATACACACGTCTACCGGAAGGTTCATAAAGATCGCCTCACTTGAGTACGGCCGGGCAACATCAAGCAGATCAGCATAGCAGCCCTCAATCACCCAGGCCTGATTGGCATCGATAAAAGCTTCGATCTCCGCTGCGGACTCCGGCAGCGGTTTCCTTTCCGGCGGCACTGCCGGCAGCCAGGCCAGTGTATCGAGGTCGAGATGGGACAAGCCTTCTGTGCTGCAAAGTTTCTTTGCCAGGGTTGATTTACCGGAGGCAGAATTGCCGAATATCAGCACCCTTTTCAATCTACGTTCCCCGCAAATACGCGCCTGCGGTTACATCCAGGCCGGGTATCGTGCAGACAAAACAGTGGGATCCCACTATTCACGATCCAGATCCCACACAAAAAACTGGGTCATTTCACCGTCGTCATCGCGCGTCAGTTCTCCCGCATGCATCCCGGCCTTTAACAGCACTCTGTGAGATGCCTCGTTCTCCGGCGCCGTGGTGGCAATAATGCGCCGCATGCCATGGACCTGCGCACCATATGCGATGGCGGCGCGCGCCACCTCGGTTGCCAGCCCCTGCCCCCAGAAAGCCCGCAAGTATGCGTATTTCAGCTCGGTCTGTTGCTGGCCACCGGGGTGAACCAGGCCGCAGAAGCCGATAACACCCGGCTTATCCCGCAACTCAACAGCAAACATGCCATAGCCGCGCGCTTCATAGTTGCCTTGCGTGACTTGAAGCCAGTTTTCCGCCGCTTCGCGAGATATGGGCGTTCCATCACCAACCCAGCGCATGGCCTCGGCATCGCCATAGACGCTCAGCAACGACGCCAGGTCTGAACGGCGCCACCTGCGCACCACTGTGCGCCCGGTTTCGAAGACAATCTCAGCAGACATCTATCACCTCCCGTGGCGCCTGAAATCGGTCTCAGGAAGAATAGCAGCTCGAATAAGTTCCGCAGTGAGAAACACCCTGCCCGGTATGGATGGTGGACGTAGGCGACAGGCAAGGTGATATCGTTAATCTGTAGGCTTCTCCAGCTCCTGCACCAGGTAGCCGATCTCTTCTGACTTTTCCATGAACAGTGCATGGGCATCAGCCAGGCCCCGGTTATAAAAATACGGGCCCAGTTCCCTGGCCAGGAACTCGATTAAAAACTCGGCCTCGAAACCGCCCAGCTCCCGATCCAACTCATCGCTGAAGTAGCTCTGCAGTTTACTGACCAGACTGGCTGTCGCGTCTTTGGATAGCGTTATTTCGCTCATTTACGTGGTCTCGATAGCAAAAAACTTCAGGGATTGGAGGCGACATTCCGGTTGCCGGGGCGCTCGCCTCGCAATAGCACAAATCAACGCCGAAACCCGGCATGAAGAGGAACCACTGTGGCGCCAAGCGTCGAGAGCACGGCGGAGGCCTGCGCAGAGACCGACCCGAAAACCAGAAACTGCGTAACCGGCGCCAGCTCGAGGATGGGGCCCAGCCTGGGGCCAACACTGTCGAGATGCGACAACATCGCCTCAGAACCCGGGTAGCTCTCGGTGATGTAGCATGTGCCTGTGGCTTCATTCAGAAACCACTCGTATTCAAGGGTCGAAGGTTCCTCCGACTCTATCGCATCAACCAGCTCTCTCGATAAACGCTTGAATAACGCCAGGCTACCCTGGCCCACATTCAACGTAACCACCATCTTGATAAGATCAGTACTCATTTCATTCACCGGTATCAGTAGCGAGTTGGTACGCTGGCACAACGTGCCCAGAAGCCCCGGTTGAGCTGCAAGCGAATAGCCTCACGTCTTGTTAGCTCTCAACATGCTTCAACAACAGCCAGATTCTCTTTCGAACATTAGTCACCCTGACACCCCAGCGATACTTCGGGCTATTACCTACATGGGGGTAGCGTATCTTGATTTCGTTGAGCTTCTCGTAGATTGAAACAACCAGGGCTTCGGTTTCCTTGCCACCCCAGGCTTCCAGGTCAGTTCCTGCGAGAGATGGGTATTTCGATATTTTCGATTTCTTGAGCTTGTTGAAATTAAAACCTGCCTTGGCCAGGCGCCTGTACTCAACCACGGATAGCTTATCGACAACATCACCCAGCGGGACGCCATCCGACGCCACCATGTCGAGGTAGGACAGGTTATCTTTCAGTTCTCCAACCAGCGCCCGCGAATCGCCCTTTGACTTATTCCACCAGGAGGTAATCGACTTCATGGCCGAGCCGCCCGTGGCCAACGCTTTGAGTGCTGTGGGTATGGTGATATCCATGATTCTTCTTCTCAGCGATTAACGCTTTTAACGAGCAAGCCGGCTACGACGTACCGACATCCAACGCCCTGGCTGGCTGACTTGTTGATCATATCAGTACCCCATGATCTTCGATGCGATATAGGGAGCCACTGCCGCAAGGTGCTTGAATGTTTTTTCAGGCCTCGGCACATTGCAACGAGACCTGCTTTGTAGCGTTCGCGACCCACTGAGTACCAGCCTCTTTAAATCCGAACTTACCGTGAAAGGCGCGAGAGGCCGGATTTAGTGGTTTGATGTTGTACTCGCACGTTATGGTCCCGATGTTGTTCGAACGCGCAAAAGCAAACAAATCCGCGTACAAGCTGCTACCGACACCCCGGCCCGAAAACTCTGCAGCGACAACTATTCTGTCAATATACAGAAAACTCTGAAACCGGCGACTGAACCAGTCATAGTTCTCATTTTCGTACGGCACGCCGGCCGGGATAGCAAGCAAGAAAGCCACTACCTCACCTTCGATTTCTGCAACCCTGTTATAGCTGGAATACTTGTCGAGCAGTCGAAGTCTTTGCAAAGACATTGGGCTGGTTTGCTGTTCTTCAACAGTATTCAGCTTCACGATACGACTAAAATCAGCATCAGTGGTATCGCGGATAAGCGTCATTAAAATACCTGGCGCCGTACCAAGCTGCGACTGGGAAAACTGCAAGCCTCTGTGACGAACAGAGTGGCGAACGACGTGAACATCTGGTTATGGTTCTGACGTAAGCATTTCAAAGACTGCAGAGGCCCCGCCTTCCAGGAAAGTGGTCACGACAAAAGGCACAATAGCTCCGATCATTAAACCCCAGAATAGTGAGAATACCAGTGAGTTCTCTTTTCTTGATTGTGTTGGCCAGATAGATTCCATGTGCATTGCGACAATGATCATTACGAGAGCCGACAGCGCGAGAACATAACCGATCACTGCGGAGGCCTGTGATCCGACCATGACCAGGACAGTAAGGGCTAACGCTCCAAGCAAAGAGCGAACCTGGGGCATTGCAGGGCCCTGGCCTCTAAACATATTGGTATTTACACCACACTAAGGAACCATAGGGCTCGGAGCTCGAGCGTCTCGGGCGTGCAGCCGGAACAATGACCCAACGACTGCGCTTGTTATGTCTTCTTCTTGAACCCAAATCCGGGCGCCTCTTCTTGAGAAAGCATATCCATGAATTTATCAAATCTTCGCTGTCTTGTTTCGGGCCTCTTTGCCGTTTCAAGCCCATAGGCTATTGCATAACGGCTCGACTTGTTCAGAGTCTCATAGAATTGGCTAATTTGAGAGTTTTCTTGGACGGCTGCAACAAAATCTTTGGGGACTTGCATTTGACTCGACGACGCGTAGGCATTTTCCCAGCGCCCATCCGCTTTCGCCGCCTCGACATGAGCAAGGCCGGATTCTTGCATCCGCTTCTCGCCAATCAATCTTTCCACATGCTCGGTATTTCTCTTTGACCATGCGCTGCCTGGTTTTCGCGGCGTAATTCTCTGCAGATATGCTTCATCCCCCAGAGACTTCTTCACACCATCAATCCAGCCCCAGCATAGGGTCTCGAGCACAACATCATTCCAGCTCACACTCTTGACCCCGGATCCTTTCTTGAAAATTTTCACCCACAGTTCGCTTTTCTTCGCATGATTCTTTCTAAGCCACTGAGCCAGATCCCCGGGAGATTCGAAGGCCGCTATCGTTTCTCTATTTGGATCAGGCATGATTTCTGTCTCTAAAGATCAAACACTACGCACCAGCCTCTTGCGTTTGCACATAAGTGACTGAAGGAAACGTGTTAGAGTATTGTTGGGTTCGCTAATCAAACAGTTTCACCATTGTTGCAAAGCTAAAACCCGGAGGATAGTCATGTAAAACCGCATGCGTTTCATATCCGAATTTCCTATAAAACGCTTCCGCTTGAAACGTTTCAAGTTTCGCCCTCTTACAGCCGATTGACCTGCCATAGGCTTCTGCCTTTTCCAGCAGTAGCTTTCCATATGCAGTGTTCCGATAGGGCTCCATCAAGACGATTGAATCTATAACCAACCAGTCCCAACTTTTGAAAGCGACAATTCCACCGGCTTTTTCTTCATTAATTTGGAGTAAAAATACAAAAGGCTGGAAGCCTTCATTGGGAGCCAGGCGGTCATTTGATGTGCCTAACTGTTTCTCTATCCATTCTACGTGTTGATCAACTGCGTCGCCTTTGAAAAACTCAATTTTCATGCTTGCATTTAACTCCGATGAGCACAGGAGGCATCAAACATCGGCTTGGTTAAGTCGATGACTTTAGTGTTTTTTGAAAGATCACTGTCATGCCAGGTCCGCGTACTTTGACTTGTTAGGTGGTAGCATCTCAATCCGGCAACCCCTCGAACTTTGGCAATGACTCCGACCCTGTATCCCAAACCGCTTTGCTAGATGTAAAGATGTGAGCTGTTGGCAGCATGGAGACTTCCGTGTCCAGACACCCGGCGGGAATGACCAGCAGACCTTCGCCATGAGTGCCTGGTAATGCTGAACCACAAACCTTACAAAAACTCTTGCTGTGTCGAGTACCTGGAAGCGTAAAGGTAGTCACAGAATCAGAACCCGACAACCAGGTTACCTTTGCCGACTGAGAGAACAAATTTGCCGCATGAGCAGAGCCGGTGTCCTTTTGGCAGTGCTGACAGTGACACAGGTAAAAGCTGTCGAACTCCCCCTGCACTTCAAATTTCGCACTGCCACAAAGACAAGAACCAAAGTAAGCAGTCACGGGCTCCCTTCCTCTATGGCTTGTAGGTGACGCACGCATAAAGTTCCAGACTGAGACGGCGCCAATTCGTCCGCAAACTTGCTGCACTGCGACTCTCTACAGTCCGTGCAGCAAAGTGATTTACTTTTGGTACCCATTTAGCCATAACTTTGAAACACCCCGCCTGCCCCTGGTGCAGCCTGTCCATGCTGGTCAAGCGGCACTGCGCTCACCTGCCAACCCTCTGTGCGCGGCAACACCGAACACACCAATGGCCCCGAGCATAGTCATTAGTAGCGCCTGATCAGCGGGCAGCCGAAATGAACCGCCTGTGGTGGCTGCGAGTAACCCCAAGGCTGCAGCGAGCATGGCGAGAATGCCGCCGACAAGGGCAATGCCGCGCGCAGCTTGCTGTATCGGGCGATAGTACGGACTTGCAGCAACAAAAAGGCCTGCGCCCAGAAATACGGCACCCCACATGCCAGGTCCGAGTGTCTTTGCGGATAATCCGGCAGCTGCCAGGCATGCCAGCGCGAACAGCACAGTGCTTATTGAGCCGGGCTTCATGGTGACCTAACAGCCACTTACCGGAACACAGTCTTCGAAAAGACGCTTTGACGCAGCCGGTGCATATTCCCATCCTTTGAAATAATCCATCACAACAATAATTTACCACTTCACCACCCATGTGCCAGTTTTGTCCCCGTGAAAGGCGGGATTTGTGCCGCAGGGGCTGGCATCCGCTGATGCCGGGACCTCCAGCCGGCTGCTGGCCGTACTCTTCAACAAAAAGGCAATGGGCGCACTTTCCCATATGTGGGGCGTCATCAGCCCGCTAGACGATTGACGGTGCACTGATATTTGACCAAATCATAATACTGTATAAATATACAGTATATGCCAACCTACGCCGAACTCCACTGCCTGAGCTGTTACAGCTTCCTGCGCAGCGCCTCGCACCCCCACGAACTGGTGGAGCGTGCGGCGCAGCTGGGTTATGCAGCGCTGGCGATCACGGACGAGTGCTCGCTGGCGGGCATCGTCAAGGCGCATGTGGCCGCAAAGGCAGCCGGGCTGCAGCTGATTGTGGGCAGCGAGTTCACCCTGGAAGAAGGCATACGCCTGGTGGCGCTGGTGCCGTCACGGGCCGCCTACAGTGAACTGTCCGGGCTGATCAGCATGGCCCGGCGGCGCAGCCCCAAGGGGGAATACCGTGCCACCCTGCGCGATGTCATCTTCCACCTCAAGCGCTGCCTGCTTATCTGGCTGCCCCGCGGCAGCGAAGACCATGACCGCGCCTATGGGCAGCAGCTGGCGCGGCTGTGCAAGGGGCGCCTGTGGCTGGGGGTCAGCCACCTGCTGGGCAACGATGAGGCCGAACATCTGCGGCGCGCCTGTGACCTGGCCGGCGATCTGGGCCTGCCGATGGTGGCCTGCGGTGATGTACGCATGCACACGGCTTCGCGCAAGCCGCTGCACGACGTGTTTACCGCCCTCCACCACAACACCAGCATCGCCCAGCTGGGTCGCCGGCGCCTGGCCAACAGCCAGCAGCACCTGCGCAGCCTGGACAAAATCGCCCGCCTCTACCCGCCGGCGCTGCTGGCAGAGAGCCTGCGCATCGCCAGGCTGTGCGACTTCAGCCTGGACGAACTGCGCTATGAATACCCGCAGGAGGTGGTGCCCGAGGGGCACAGCGCCAGCTCCTACCTGCGTGAGCTGGTGGCCGCAGGCGCCGAACGGCGCTGGCCGGGGGGCGTGCCGGCGGCCGTCCGCCAGCGTATCGACCGGGAGCTCGAACTTATCCGGGAAATGCACTACGAGTACTACTTCCTCACCGTGTACGACATCGTCGACTTCGCCCGCTCCCGCGACATTCTCTGCCAGGGCCGCGGGTCCGCCGCCAACTCGGTGGTGTGCTATTGCCTGGGCATCACCGAAGTGTCGCCGGAACAGATCTCCCTGCTATTCGAGCGCTTTATCTCCAAGGAGCGCGACGAGCCGCCGGATATCGACGTGGACTTCGAGCACGAGCGCCGCGAGGAGGTCATCCAGTACATCTACCGCAAATACAGCCGCCGGCGCGCGGCCCTGGCCGCCACGCTGATCACCTACCGCGCGCGCAGCGCCGTGCGCGACGTGGGCAAGGCCCTGGGGCTGGACCAGACATTCGTGGATGACCTGGCCAAATCCATGGCCTGGTGGGATCGCACCGCCGACCTGGCCAAACGCTTCGAGGAACACGGTGTAGCCGGCCACAGCCAGCAGGCGGAGCTGTTCTACGCCCTGGTGCAGCAGATACTCGGCTTCCCGCGCCACCTGTCCCAGCACGTGGGCGGCTTCGTCATCACCCGCAGCCCCATCTCCACCCTGGTGCCGGTGGAGAACGCCAGCATGGCGGATCGCACCGTGATCCAGTGGGACAAGGAAGACATCGAGTCGCTGGGCCTGCTCAAGGTGGACATTCTCGCCCTGGGCATGCTCTCCGCCATTCGCAAGAGCCTGCACATGGTCAATCGCTACAACCCTGCCATCGCCACCATCAGCGACATTCCCAAAGAGGACGCCGCCACCTACAGGATGCTGCAGCAGGCGGATACGGTCGGTATTTTCCAGATCGAGTCGCGGGCGCAGATGACCATGCTGCCGCGGCTCAAGCCCGCCTGCTTCTATGACCTGGTGATCGAGATCGCCATCGTGCGCCCGGGGCCGATACAGGGCGACATGGTGCACCCCTACCTGCGCCGCAAGCAGGGCAAGGAAGCCATCACCTACCCCAGCGAAGAGATAAAAGGCGTACTGGAAAGCACCCTGGGCGTGCCCATCTTCCAGGAGCAGGTAATCAAGCTGGCGATGGTGGCGGCGGGGTTTTCCGGCGGTGAAGCCGACCAGCTGCGCCGCGCGATCGCCAACTGGGGGCGGCACAGCCGGCTGCTGGAGTTCGAGCAGAAGCTGACCGAAGGCATGATCGAGCGCGGCTACGATGCGGATTTCGCCCGCCGCCTGTTCAACCAGATCAAGGGCTTTGCCGGCTATGGCTTTCCCGAGTCCCATTCCGCCAGCTTTGCCCTGCTCGCCTACGTGTCCGCCTGGCTCAAGCGGCATCACCCGGCAGCGTTCTTCGCCGGGCTGCTCAACAGCCAGCCCATGGGCTTTTACAGTCCCTCGCAACTGCTGCAGGACGCCAGGCGCCACCACGTCAGCGTGCTGCCCGTGGACGTGAACCAGAGTGACTGGGATCACCTGCTGCTGGACGGCCCGGACGCCGCCCGCAGCCCCATCCTGCTCGGCCTGCGCCTGGTAAAGGGGCTCAGCCGCGAGGGTGCCCAGCGCCTGGTGGAGGCCCGCCGCCGGGCGCCGTTTCGCCAGATCAGTGACCTGCGCCGCCGGGCGCAGCTGGACAAGCGCGACATGGAAGCCCTGGCCGACGCCGACGCCCTGGCCTCCCTGGCCGGGCACCGCCACCAGTCCCAGTGGCAGATCATGGCCCTGGAAGAGGCGCGCCCGCTGCTGCAGGACGAACAGTACCAGGGCGCGCGCTTTTTCAACGATGGCGTGCAGCTACCCCCGCCGGCGGTGGCGGAAGAAGTCCTCTCGGACTATCGCGCCACTGGGCTGACCCTGCGCCCGCACCCCATGAGCCTGCTGCGCAACCAGGCGCCCTTCAACCGCTGCCTGCGCCAGGTGGACCTGGCCACACTGGGCAACAACCGTTTCGTGCGTATCGCCGGGCTGGTCACCTGCCGGCAGCGCCCGGGCACCGCCTCAGGCGTGCTGTTCCTCACCCTGGAAGATGAGACCGGCAACAGTAATATCGTGGTATGGAAGAGCACCCAGGCGCACTTTCGCCAGGCGCTGATGTCGGCGCAACTGCTACTGGTCACCGGCACCGTGGAGACCGTGGACAATGTCACCCATGTAGTGGCCGGCGCGCTGCAGGACTACACCCACGCACTGCAGGCACTGGGGTGCCCGGCTGAGGGGACGTCATCCAGCCAGGGCCAGGCCAGCCCGGATAAAGCCGGCCTGCAGCTGAAGTCGCGGGATTTTCACTGAGCCGGCGCACCCAGGAAACGGGCCACCTCGCCGGCTATCATGGCAGCCTGCTGCTGCCCGGCCTGCGCGGCAGGGGCGCGCGTGGCGGGGTCGAGGGGGTTGGCGCCAATCGCCTGTTTTGCCTGCTGGTCGGGCACAATCACCAGCACCCGCGTCCCGGCTGCTTCCAGGCCCGCCACTTCCTCGCGCAGGTGCGAGCCGGTATTGAGAAACGACTGGTAGCCCATGGGCGCCAGCACCACTACCGAGGCTGCCCCGGCGGCCAGGTCGGCATTGGTGGCGGAGCGCAGGCCGCCGTCGATGTAATCGGTATCGTTGATACGCACCGGGGGCCAGATGCCGGGCACGGCACAACTGGCCGCCACGGCATCGGTGAGGCTGACGCCGGCGTCACGGTTGAACACCACCATGTCGCCGCTGGCGGCATCGACCACCACGATATCCAATTGCACCGCGGGCCACTCCCGCGCCGGCAGCCGCTGCTCGATCACCCGGTAACGGGCAGCCGGGTCGACCGACGAGGCTTTCAGCGCGGCCGCGCCAACACGCTGTCGGAATCGCTGCGGGTCCTTGCGGGCCAGCAGGGCCGGCAGCAGCCGCAGCAACAGGCGGAATTTACTAATTGTGGGCACCAGTTCGGCGACCTGCTGTGCGGGGTCGACCTGGCGCTGGAACAGCTGCGCCAGCGGCAGGCCACTGTGCAGCTGCGCCGCCACTGCCGCACCGGCAGAGGTGCCGATCACCCGTTCGAACCCGGCCACCTCCACACCCGCCTGCTGCAAGCCGTGCAATACACCGGTCATCCAGGCGATGCCGGCGACGCCACCGCCACCAAGCACAAGTGATGCCGATCCTGGTTTGTCGTCAGTCATGCTGCCTCCGCAACTGTTGTTTCAAACGATGAAAAGCGTTCGCCATCCCCGTGCCGATCTCATGCGGGTGGCGTACGCCCATGCAGCCACTACACTGCAGTTATCGATAACCGGTTCCGGGCAACATAAGGCCTGACGGCCAGCCCGGACGCATCGCCAACCAGCTTCTATAGTGATGATGACGGCACTGTTACCCATACTAGCGGCAATTCTACTGACACAGCCAACCCCGACCATGGCACAAGACACACAACAGGCACACCAGGACATGCTGCGGGCGATCGAACAATCGGTACGCGATTCCGCACACTATACCGGGCGGGAGGCATTGAGCGAACGTGTCATGGAGGCCATGGCGACGGTACCGCGGGAGCAATTCGTGCCGGCGGCGCACCGCGCGCAGGCCTACCAGAACCGCCCGCTGCCCATCGCTGCGGGGCAAACCATTTCCCAGCCGCTGATCGTGGCACTGATGACCGACCTGCTGGAGCCGGAGCCGGGGGATGTCATCCTCGAGGTCGGCACTGGCTCAGGCTACCAGGCAGCGGTGCTGTCCGGGCTGGTGCAGCAGGTGTATTCGGTAGAGATCGTGGAAGAACTGGCGCAGTCCGCCGCCGCCACACTGGACAGGCTGGGCTACGATAACGTCAGCGTGCGCGCCGGCGACGGTTATGCCGGCTGGCCCGAGCACGCACCGTTTGACGGCGTCATCGTCACCGCCGCGGCACCGCATATTCCCCAGCCGCTGCTGGATCAACTCAAGCCGGGCGGCAAACTGGTGATCCCCGTGGACGCCGAGCACGGCGCCCAGGACCTGCTGCTGGTGCACGTGGGCGAGGACGGCAACATCGCCCAACGCTCGGTATTGCCGGTGCGCTTCGTGCCGCTGACCGGGGAGCGCTGATGCACCGGACTCAGCCCGCCCGGGCCTGTTCACGCGCCCGGGCCTGTTGAAGCACCCCGGCCTGGTCGCGCGCCCGATCACGGGGCCCGTGCCGGGACGATGCCGCCACCCAGCAAATGGGATCGCAGCGCCAACCGCGCTTACAGCAGGTTGCGCCCCTTGTTGGCGGCAATGCGCATACGCAGTGCGTTGAGCTTGATGAAGCCCTCGGCGTCTTTCTGGTCGTAGGCACCAGCATCTTCTTCGAAGGTGGCGATGCTCTCGTCAAACAGACTGTCGGCGGACTGGCGCCCGACCACCATCACATTGCCCTTGTACAGCTTCAGCCGCACCACGCCATTGACCACCTGTTGGGATTCATCGATCGCTGCCTGCAGCATCCTGCGCTCGGGGCTCCACCAGTAGCCGTTGTAGATCAGCTTGGCATAACGCGGCATCAATTCATCCTTGAGGTGCGTCACTTCACGATCCAGGGTCAGTGATTCGATGGCGCGATGCGCCTTCAGCAGGATGGTGCCGCCGGGGGTTTCGTAGCAGCCACGGGACTTCATGCCGACGTAGCGGTTTTCCACGATGTCGTCACGGCCGATACCATTGGCGCCGCCAACCTTGTTCAGGGTCTCCAGCACCGTGGCCGGGCTCATGGCCTCGCCGTCTATGGCTACCACGTCGCCCTGCGCAAAGGTCAGTTCGATGTAGGTTGCCGTGTCGGGCGCCGCCTCTGGGCTGACGCTCCAGCGCCACATGTCTTCTTCAGGCTCCGCCCAGGGATCTTCCAGCAGGTCGCCCTCGTAGGAGATATGCAGCAGGTTGGCATCCATTGAATAGGGTGACTTCTTCTTGGCGTTGGCGAAATCCACCGGGATGTCGCGCTCGGCGCAGTAATTCATCAGCGACTCGCGGGAGCTGAGGTCCCACTCGCGCCAGGGCGCAATGACCTGGATGCCGGGCTTGAGGGCATAGGCACCCAGTTCGAAACGCACCTGGTCGTTGCCCTTGCCGGTGGCACCGTGGGAGATGGCGTCGGCGCCGGTTTCGTTGGCGATTTCGATCAGGCGCTTGGCGATCAGCGGGCGGGCAATGGAAGTACCCAGCAGGTACTCGCCCTCGTACACCGTGTTGGCGCGGAACATGGGGAAGACAAAATCGCGCACGAATTCCTCGCGCAGGTCGTCGATGTAGATCTCCTTGATCCCCATGGCTTCGGCCTTGGCGCGGGCCGGTTCCACCTCTTCGCCCTGGCCGATGTCGGCGGTGAAGGTCACCACCTCACAGTTATAGGTATCCTGTAACCAGCGCACGATTACCGAGGTATCGAGACCGCCTGAATAGGCCAGAACGACCTTGTTTACGTCTGACATGTTTCGCTCCAAAGACAGCTGCTGCAAAAAGGGCGGCCATTCTACTGGATACGGCGATTGAATTCACCGGCTGGGGCCAAATCGGGAGCAAGGGCTGGCAACAGCTTTGTGGCTGGCTGTGCCGCTGCCCCGGCCGGGCGGCGGCAAACCCTGTCATCCGGCCTGCAGACCTGACCCGCAGCCACTTTTACGGTAGCATGCTGGCTTCTCCATCCGGCTACAGGCTCCACGTGAAAGAACTGACCATCACCCGCCCCGACGACTGGCACGTACACCTGCGCGACGGCGACGCACTGATCCAGACCTGCGCCGACATGGCGCGCTATTTCGGGCGTGTCATCGTCATGCCCAACCTGACACCACCGGTGGTCGCTGTGGCGGATGCCGCGGCCTATCGCGAGCGCATTCTCACTGCCATGTCAGGGCTGCCGCGGCAGTTCGAGCCGCTGATGACCCTGTACCTGACCGACCGCACCGACGCTGCCGAGATCCAGCTGGCCGCCGCCTCCGAATTCGTGCATGCGGTCAAGCTCTACCCGGCGGGTGCCACCACCAACTCGGACGCCGGCGTGGCCGAGCTGGAGGGGCTGTACCCGGTGCTCGCGGCCATGGAAGAGGCCGACCTGCCGCTGCTGATACACGGCGAGGTCACCGACCACGAGATCGACATTTTCGATCGCGAAAAGGTTTTCATCGAGCGCCATCTCGATCCCATTGCCCGGCGTTTCCCGGGGCTGCGCATTGTGCTGGAGCACATCACCACCCGCGACGCGGTGCAATTTGTGCGCGAGGCGAGCAACAAGGTGGCGGCCACCATTACGGCCCATCACCTGATGTTCAATCGCAATGACATGCTGGTGGGCGGCATACGCCCGCACTACTACTGCCTGCCGATCCTGAAGCGCAATGTGCACCAGAACGAGCTGATGGAAGCGGCCGCCTCGGGCAACCCCAAGTTTTTTCTGGGTACCGATTCGGCGCCCCACGCGCGCAACCGCAAGGAAACCGACTGTGGCTGCGCCGGGGTCTACAGCGGGCACGCGGCGCTGGAATTCTATGCCGAGGTATTCGAACAACTGGACGCCCTGGACAAGCTGGAAGGCTTCGCCGCGCAATTTGGCGCGGATTTCTACCGCCTACCGCGCAACACCGACACCGTCACCCTGCGCAAGGAAAGCTGGCAGGTGCCAGAGAGCCTGCCCCTGGGCAGTGACACGCTATTGCCCCTGGCAGCAGGTGAATCCATGGCCTGGCGCGTTGTCAGCTGAGATGAGCGCCTCCATGCAGGAAAAACCTCACCAGATCAGCGAACGCTTCCGCGGTTTCCTGCCGGTAGTGATCGACGTGGAAACCGGCGGCTTCAACTCGGCAACGGATGCGATACTGGAAGTCGCCGCCAGCCTGGTGCGTATGGACACCGACGGCATGCTCTCGGTGCATCGCACCCTGGACTTTCATGTCAAACCCTTCGAGGGCGCCAACATCGAACAGTCCGCGCTGGATTTCACCGGCATCGACCCTTGGCACCCTTTCCGGGAAGCCGTGGACGAGGAAGATGCGCTGGCCGAACTGTTTCGCGCGGTGCGCAAGGAGATTCGCGAAACCGGCTGTACCCGGGCTATCCTGGTGGGCCACAACGCGCACTTCGACGCCGGCTTCATCAACGCCGCGGTCGAGCGCTGTGACATCAAGCGCAACCCGTTTCACCCGTTTTCGTTTTTTGATACCGCCACCCTGTCCGGGCTCGCCTACGGGCAAACGGTGCTGGCCAAGGCCTGTGCCGAGGCCGGTATCGAGTTCAGTAATGAAGCGGCCCACAGCGCCGCCTACGATGCTGAACGCACCGCTGAACTGTTCTGCGATATCGTCAATCGCTGGAAGGAGTCAGGTGGCTGGATGCCACATTTCGAGGATTGAGCCAGGCGCTGGCTGGTTGCCAGCGGCGCCGTGGTCAGGCGTCTTCACCACTGATCTGGTTGAGAATCCGGTCCAGTTCTTCCATCAGCGCGGCAATCTCGTCCAGGCCCAGTAGCTCGTACTTGATGTATTCCTCCAGCGGCAACAGCTGCACCAGCGCCCACGCCACCTGCCACGGGTCGTCATAGTCCAGTTGCAGGCTCATCCGCTGTACGTGCGGGTGTGCCTCCAGGCTGCGCAGGACATCAATCATCGATTGCCACTCGGGGCGCATGTCCGCCCGCGCCGGTGGCGCCCGGTACGTCACCTCGCCCAGCACCAGCCCGTCTGCCTGCACCGCCGTTTCGAACAGGTCGAAGCGCCCGTCTCCCTCAATGGTCACACCGAGTAAACCGTTGGGCAACTGGTCCCAGTCGACGATGCGCGCCAGCGTGCCCCAGTCCCCCAGGTCGGCGGCGGCACGGCCCTTCTGTGCCACCTCGGAACCGCGGCGAATCCATACCACGCCGAACGGCTCACCGCTTTTCATGCTGGTGCGCACAAGGTCCAGGTAGCGCTGCTCGAATATCTGCAAGGGCATGCGGCCGCCGGGAAACAACACCGCCGAGAGCGGAAACAGGGGGATCGTGGTCATGGGTGCATCATCCCATCCGGCGCGCTGCGCCGCTCGAGTTCGCCAATCATCACCAGCGCCTGCTCCCTGGATTCGCCACACACCGCCGGCTCGGCCTGGAACGCGTCACACAACCGGGGGCGGCGAGGGTCACCAAAAAGCAGGCAGGACATCTCTGTGGTGAGGTGAACGCAGGCCACGCCCGCGGGCTTGCCAGCGGGCATACCGTGAAAAGGCTGCGCGATAGAGGGTGCTATACAGCAGGCACCACAGCCAGTCCGGCACTGCATTCAGTCTTCCCTCCCCTCCGGACCAAGCGGCTTGAACAGGATGATCAGCTGCGGCAGCAACAACAACGCGCCCAGTACCGCGGCGATCATCGCCAGCACGGTCAACAGGCCGAAGTAAATACTCGGGTTGAAGTTCGACAGCGTCAACATGGAGAAGCCGATCACTATCGTCAGGGTGGTGTAGTACATGGCCCGCCCGATACTGCTGTGGCAGCGATGCATGGCGGCGCGGTAGTCCCGGTCCCGCTCAAATTCACGCAGGTAACGATGCACGTAGTGAATGCAGTCATCTACACCGATACCAACGACGATGGCGGCGATAGTAATGGTCATGATGTCGAGCGGTATGCCTATCAGCCCCATGATACCCAGCACCATGGAGGCGGCGAGTATGTTCGGTGCCAACGCAATGAAGGCCAGCGGCAGCGAGCGGAACAGGATCAGGAACATCACCAGTATGGCCACGAAAACCGCACCCAGGGTGAGTATCTGCGAGCGGAACAGGCTTTGCAGTACGTTGTTGTAAAGCACCAGCATGCCGGTGAAGTTCACCCTGTCCTCGGCAAAGCCCATGTCGTCCACCAGGTGCCGGCGCAGGTCCTGGAGAAACTGGTCCCGGCGCAGGTCGCGACTGGTTTCCTTGACGCGGACATTGATGCGCGCCTCCTGGTTCTGCGCGGAAAAATACGGGTCGACCATCATGCCACTGATGTCTTCGGGCAGGCTCTTCTGCACCAGTGCCAGTTCCACGCTGCCTATGTCCTCGCCCAGCAGGTTCTTGACCACGGCAAACACCGTGGACAGGGACAGGACCTTGCCCGTCTCGGGCAGGGAGTCCACATAGGCATGCACCTTGTCCAACTCGCGCATGCCCTCAAGACTGAACCAGTAACTGGGCTGGAAATCGGCTTCGCCTGCCGCGTCGAAATCGTCGAAGCCACCGTCAAATTCCTCGCCCCAGCCATCATCGGCAAACTCGTCATCGCTGAATGCGTCCTCGGCGAACGGGTCGTCCTCGGCAACGGGCGACGCGGTTTGGCCGGGTGGACCCAGTGGCTCGAGGCCCGGAAGTGGCGCGTCCTGGTCGGGCGGTGAAATGATGATGTCCAGGGGAATGGTCCCCCCCAGCTTGGAGTCCAGCAGCTCCATACCCTGGTAAATCTCGGTAGAGTGGTGGAAATAATCGATAAAGCGGTTTTCCACCTGCAGGCGGCTGATACCCAATACCGTCAGCGCCGCAATACACAGCGTCACCACGATAATCGCAGTGCCGTGGAGATCCGTCACCTTGGCGAACCAGGCTGTCAGGGTGGGGTCGGCGCCGCGGTGCCGATGCGACCGCCGGTCAGGCCACACCAGCATCAGGCAGGGCACAATGACAAACGACAGCAGCAGAGCCACACCGATGCCCACCGTCATCATCCAGCCAAAATCAATCACCGGCTGGATGCCCGAGACAACCAGCGACATGAACGCGACGATGGTGGTAATACCGGTGTAGAAACAGGGTACCGCCATCAGCCTCACCGTCTCCACCACACGCGGATACAGGTCACCCTCGGGCTGCAGCGCATGCAATTCGCGGTAGCGCACGATCAGGTGAATACAGATCGCCAGCGTGATGATCAACAGCACGGCAACAAAGTTGGAGGAGATCACCGTCATGCGCCAGTCCAGCGCACCGAGCAAGCCCAGCATGACGGTCACCGTGGCACTGCAGGTCACCAGCGGGATCACCACCCAGCGCACGCGCCTGAATATAATAGCCAGCACCACCAGCATCACGCCGAGGATGGCACTGCCGAATGTCACCAGGTCGCTGCGCACAAAACTGACCATATCCGCTGCGATCATCGGCACGCCGCCGACGAACAACCGGGCGTGGTCGCCGTAGCTCGCCGCGATCTCACGCACCGACTGCACCAGCTTGCTTTGCTGCTCCAGGGCGATGGCTGTATGCGCCTTGAATGCGCTCTCCACGCGCTGGAGCTCCGCGGCTTCATCGGCATCCAGGCGGCTTTGCTTGCGTTTGATACGCAGTGCTTCGCGCTTCGACAGTAAATCAAAATACACTTCATCGCGCTGCAGGTTGATCTGCACGGCGGTGAGCGTGCCATCACGGCTGGCCAGCAGGTCGGCATATATCGGACTACTGGTGAACTCCTGCAACGCCAGCTCTCTGTCGATCTCAGCCTGCGTCAGGCTGGGCAGCGGCTCTGGTGAGGTGATATCGGAAAGGCTCACCGGGGGACTCTCAAGCAGCGGCACATCCCAGACGGTGACCACCGACGACACACCCGGCAGGGCGCGCAGTTCGTCAGCCATGGCCTGCAGCGGCTGTAGCGAGGCATCGTCCAACAGGCCACCGGGGGGCTGCCAGGTAATCAGCAGAAAGTCTTCCGAGGCATAGCGCGAGCTCACCTCGCGGTAATAGTCCAACGCCGGGTCGCCCTGGAGCATCAGGGAATCTGCCGAGGCATCCAGCTTGATCTTGTCGAGCTGGGTGGCGAATCCGGCCACCAGCAGCGTGACCAGGAACAGGGAAAACCACGGCGCTTTCAGCACCAGGCGCTGGTACAGGGCCAACAGGGCGCTACCCACGGTGTTGCTCCAGCGCGGCCATCAGCCTGCCGTGAATACCGCCAAACCCGCCATTGCTCATGATCACCACCTGATCGCCCGATTCCGCCTCCCCGACCACATCTGCAATCAGGCTGTCTATGTCGTTCACTACTTTGGCCGCCGCTTTGCCCTCGTTCACCAGGTCCTGCAGCGACCAGTCCAGGCCCGCGGGCTGGTACCAGTACACCCGGTCCGCCGCGCTTGTGGATGCCGCCAGCCGGGCCCGGTGTTCACCCATGCGCATGGTGTTGGAACGCGGTTCTATCAAGGCCAGCAGCCGCCCGCTGCCACACCTGGCACGCAGGCCCTGCAGCGTGGTTTCGATCGCTGTGGGGTGGTGCGCGAAATCGTCATACACCGTGATGCCATCTACCGTACCCAGCAGTTCCAGCCTGCGTTTGACACCGCGAAACTGCGCCAGGGCTTCTGCGGCAGTGGCCGGCGCCACGCCCACGTGGCGCGCCGCAGCGACTGCCGCCAGGGCGTTGGCAACATTGTGCCGGCCACAGTGCTGCCACTCGACACTGGCGGCAGGTTCCCCCGCCAGGTAGATCTCGAAAGCCGAACCGTCCTGCTGCAGCAGGCGCGCACTGAGGTCGGCTTCAGCCTCAACGGCAATGCCACAGGTGCTACTCCAGCACCCCTGCGCCAGCGTGTCATCAATCGCGTCGACCGCCACGGGATGCACTACCAGCCCTTCCCCGGGCACGGTGCGCACCAGGTGGTGAAACTGGCGCTGGATCGCGGCGAGATCGGGAAATATATCCGCGTGGTCATATTCCAGGTTGTTGATGATGAGGGTACGCGGACGGTAATGCACAAACTTGGAGCGCTTGTCGAAAAACGCGGTATCGTACTCATCGGCCTCAACGACAAAAAAGTCGGTATCCCCGCTGCGCGCAGACAGGCCAAAATCTGCCGGCACGCCGCCAATCAGGAACCCGGGCGCCATACCCGCATACTCGAGAATCCAGGCCAGCATGGAACTGGTGGAGGTCTTGCCATGGGTACCGGCCACCGCCAGCACCCACTTGCCGTGCAGCACATGCTCGGCCAGCCATTGCGGTCCCGAGGTGTAGTCCAGACCGGCATTGAGCAGGTATTCCACCGCCGGATTGCCACGCGTCATGGCGTTACCCACCACCACACAGTCGGGAGACGGCTGCAGGTGCGCAGGCTCATACCCCTCCATCAGCTCGATGCCGGCGGCTTCAAGCTGGGTACTCATGGGTGGATAGACATTGGCATCGGAACCGGTCACCCGGTAGCCGAGCTCTCTGGCAAGCAGGGCAATACCGCCCATAAAGGTACCGCAGACCCCCAGGATATGAATGTGGCCTTTCAAAAAGATCTCCTCGAATCAGGCGGCAATGGTATCACGGCAAACTATCGCTAACAGAGTTGATACGGGTCATTCACTCGCCTTAGAACACGGGGCGTATTTGCCGTATCATTTACCCGAGGGGACGTTGCCGCGTTCTGTAAATCTTCCAATGCAGGGAATCACACCACCAATGCCAAAGAGAAACGCCTTTTACGCCCAGTCCGGGGGCGTTACCGCCGTCATCAATGCATCTGCCTGTGGCGTTATAGAAACGGCACGCAAGCACAAATCACAGATCGGCAAGGTCTACGCCGGCCGCAACGGCATCATCGGCGCCCTGCGCGAGGAACTGATCGACACCAGCAAGGAAAGCCGCTCAGCCATTCACGGTTTACTGACCACGCCCTCGGGCGCCTTCGGCTCCTGCCGCCACAAGATGAAGAGCATTGAGGAGAATCGCGCCGAGTACGAGAGGCTGATCGACGTGTTCCGGGCACACAACATTGGTTATTTTTTCTACAACGGGGGCGGCGATTCCGCAGACACCTGCCTCAAGGTGTCACAGCTCAGTGAGGCCATGAATTACCCCCTGCAGGCTATTCACGTGCCCAAGACCATCGACAACGACCTGCCGTTCACCGACAACTGCCCGGGCTTTGGCTCGGTTGCCAAATACGTTGCCATCTCCACGCGCGAAGCCGCCATGGATGTCGCGTCCATGTGCGAGAGCTCCACCAAGGTATTCATTCTCGAGGTAATGGGCCGGCACGCAGGCTGGATCGCCGCGGCCGGCGGCCTGGCCGCACAGGAACAAGGTGATGCGCCACACATCATCCTGTTCCCCGAGATCGCTTTCAACCGCGAGAAGTTCCTGGCCAGGGTGAAGCGCACGGTCAAGCAAAATGGATACTGCGTGATCGTGGCATCGGAAGGGACCCAGTACAAAGACGGCACTTTCCTCGCTGAGTCCGGCCTCAAGGACGCCTTCGGCCACAGCCAGCTGGGTGGTCTCGCGCCGACCCTGGCGCAGATGGTGAAGGAAGAACTGGGCTTTAAGTACCACTGGGCCGTGGCCGACTACCTGCAGCGCTCCGCCCGTCATATCGCCTCACAGACCGATGTTGACCAGGCCTATGCGCTCGGCGAAGCCGCCGTGGAACTGGCGCTGCAGGGGCACAATTCGGTAATGCCCTGCATCGTGCGCGGCAAGGGCAAGCGCTATAGCTGGAAAATTGGTGAAGCTCCGCTGGACCAAGTAGCCAACGTCGAGAAGATGATGCCGCGCAATTTCATCACCCGCGACGGCTTCAATATCACCGACGCGGCGCGTGACTACCTGGAGCCGCTGATACAGGGGGAGGCCTATCCGCCTTACAAGAAAGGGATGCCGCAGTATGTGAAGTTGAAGAATCAACTCGTACCCAAGAAACTCAAGAAGAGCTTCAAGGTATAGAAGTCTTTCACGATGAGCGGTCTGTCGGGGCAGAGCGCTGGCTCCGGGACCGCCAAAATGCGGCATCCATGCCAGGCTCGGGCTCGGCCTTCCCTGGCCTCGCACGCCCCGTAGCCAGCGCTCTGCCCCGACAGCCCTTGCCGCGCGGTCGACCCATACCTGCCGGGCCAGCTGTAATAACCCGCCGCGCCGGCCGAGGGGCTGAAAACCGAAAACCGGAACCGGCCAGCATTTCGACTTTCGTGGGGAAGATTCTGCTGATCAATCGCTGTACAATGCGCGCCTCCATAGTGAAGCAACCCCTTTGTGAGGATTAAAAATGTACAGTAATCGCGACTTCAACCGCTGGCGCCGTCACCCCTGGCACGGTCTCCATATCAAGGCCGATGGTGCCCCCGAGGATATTTTCCAGGTTTACATCGAGATGACCCCGGACGACGTGGTCAAGTACGAGTTGGACAAGGCGTCCGGCTTCCTGATGGTAGACCGCCCGCAGCGCACCACTTCCAGCCCGCCGGCCCTGTACGGCTTCCTGCCGCGCACCTACTGCGCAGAAGAAGTCGCCAAGCTGTGCCCCAAGGCAGAAGAGGCTGACGGTGACCCACTGGACATCTGTGTGTTCTCCGAGCGCCACATCACCCGCGCCGACATCGTGCTCAACGCCCGTGTTGTAGGCGGCATCCAGATGATTGACGATGGCGAAGCCGACGACAAAATCATCGCTGTACTCGGCGGCGACAATATCTGGGGCGACGTTCACGACCTCGCGGACCTGCCCAGCATCAAGACCGAACGCCTGCAGCACTACTTCTCAACCTACAAGCTGGTTCCCGGCAAAGAGATCGACATCTGTGTGGACCACGTTTATGGGCGCGACGAGGCCCTGCGTGTTATCGCCGCGGCGGAGAAGGACTACTGGAATCACTACGGCCACCTGCACGAGCAGGCCAAGGCCAAGGAATAACGGTACCTGTCCCGGCGCAGTCGCGCCGGGACTATCCCGCTACAGCGTGCCGCGGGGGCACCAGTCCTCCGCCACCCTCACATAACGCTCAAGTATCTCCTCCAGCTCCGCGCTGACCACATCCCCCAACACCAGGTCATCACCCCAGAGCTCACGCAACGCCTGCGCTCCCAGCCTGCCGTCGCAGTGCAGGGACAGTGGCGCATAACTCAGGTGCCACGGCTCCGGCGCGACGCCGCCGCGATCCCTGGAATAGGGGCGATAGAAACCGAATGAATCATTCGCGGCCATGCGCGCATCCAGCCACTGGTGCAGGGCGTGGAACGGGCCGCCTGCGGCATACTCCTGCGGGGACAGCTGCAGGCGGTAGTCTGCCGGCACGGCAGCAGCGTCAAAGCAATCCAGGTCCGTGCCCCAATGATGCCGCGAGGTGCCCGGCAGCGCGGAAAAGCGCAATATGGCGGCGAGCCTGTCGTGAGGCGACAGTTGCGCCAGCGCCAGCGGCGCGCCACTGTCGTCATGCACCGGGCGCTCACCGCGGGCCTTGCCGTTGAACAGGTCCAGCTGGCGCGCGTAGGAGCGAAAGGCGCTGGCGATGGACAGTGCAAAGCCGGCCTCACGTGCTGCCGCCTGCAGGCGCGCAAAGGCCCCAGCAGCATCTGCCTGCAGCCGGTTACCGGCAAACTCTACCAGGTGGGATTCCTCCTGGCCGGTCAGTTGCTCGAAGGTCAGTTTACTGGTCATGGGACGTTCCCGGCGGGTCCACGCTGAATGGGAGTGGCCGTGCCAGCACCACACCTGCTGGTGCGACATCCGCGCCCCAGGCCAGCACCTCTACACCCTGTTGCATGGCCTCGACCAGTGCATCGCGGTAGCGCGGGTCAATATCACCGGCGGCACTGACCCGGGTTATACCACTATGAAAGCCACAGTAAAACATAAGCGCCCGCGTGGTGCCCCCGCACTCGGCTGCCAACTCCTGCAGGTGCTTGCGGCCGCGCTCGCTCACCGCATCCGGAAACAGTCCCTGCCCCCCTGCCGCGCACAGGGTGACTGATTTCACCTCAACAAAAACACGCCCTGATTCCCCCTCCAGCAACAGGTCAGCACGACTGTTCTTACCGTACTTCACCTCGGAACGAATCACCGGATAGTCACCGAACCCGGGTATCAGGCCCGCCTCAAAAGCCGCCCTGACCACCTTGTTGGCGCGCGCGGAGTGGATACAGGCCATGCCCCGGCTGGTCTCCACCAACTCCCAGGTATGCGGGTACTTGCGCGTTTTGGACGCAGATAGCGACAGCCATACCCGCGACCCGGGCTCCGCGCAGCCGGTCATGGCACCGGTATTGGGGCAGTGGGCCGTGACCTGGCTGCCGTCGGCCAGCTCCACGTCAGCGAGGAACCGCTTGTAGCGCTTGATCAGTCGCCCTTCAATGAGGTCACTCATGCCCGCAGCACCCCGGCCAGGCGCTCTACAGCGCGTTCCAGTTGCTCCATGGACGTCGTATAGGAGAAACGCACGTGCTCGTCAGCACGGTGGTGGCCAAAGTCGATACCCGGGGTGAGGGCCACGCCGTGCTGCTCCAGCAGGTCCATGCAGAAAGCCTGGCTGTCGCGGGTGAAACGACTGGCGTCGGCGTATGCGTAGAAAGCGCCCTGCGGGTGACAGGGCAGGCCGAAACCCAGTGCTTCCAGCGCCGGCACCAGGAAGTCGCGGCGCTGGCGAAACAGCTCGCGGCGCTGGTCGAGTATCTCCCGGGTTGCAGGCTCGAAGCCGGCCAGGGCGGCATATTGTGCCGGCGTGGACATCGAGATAAACAGGTTCTGTGCCAGTTTTTCCATCTCGATAACTGCTTCCTCCGGCGCCACCAGCCAGCCCAGGCGCCAGCCGGTCATACCGAAATACTTGGAAAAACTGTTGATCACAATCGCCTCGCTGTCCACTTCCAGCACCGAGGGCGTAGCCACGTCATATCCCAGCCCATGATAGATTTCATCCACCACCAGGTAACCTTGTCTTGCGCTAACCGCGTGGGACAGCGACTGCAACTCATCCCTTCCCAGCACCGTACCCGTGGGGTTGGCCGGTGAAGCCACCATCACACCGACAGTGTTTTCCCGCCAGTGCTCGGCGACGAGGTCAGCGGTGAGTTGGTAGCGGCTCTCCGGGCCGACCGGCACCAACTGGCCCTCCCCCTCGACAAGGCGCATGAAGTGACGATTACAGGGATAGCCGGGATCTGTCATCAGCATGCCCCGCCCCGGGTTCAGCAACAGCGCAGACACCAGCAGCAAGGCACCCGATGCCCCGGGTGTAATCATGATCCGTTGTGGCGCGATGTCGAGTCCGTACTCGCTGGCGTAGTAGCCCGAGAGTGCCTCGCGCAATGCCGGAATGCCCGCGGCACCGGAGTAACCTGTTTCGCCGCGCCCGAGCGATGCCTGGCCGGCTGCCACGATGGGCGCAGCCGTGGCGAAATCCGGCTCTCCCGCCGCCAGGTGAATAATATCCCTGCCCGCTGCTGCCAGTGCCTGCGCGCGCTGCAGGACCTCCACCACGTGAAAAGGCTCAATCTCTGCAACGCGTCGGGCGTAGGGACGTCGCTTCTGGCTACCTGTCATGAATGCGGCACTCGGCTGTCTCTGAGCGCGCATTCTAGCAACTGCCCGCGTTGCCGGAGAAGCAGTGCGAGAACAAAGGCTAAAACAGTGGCGTAGCGCTGGCGAATCTGGTAGTTTCTCCGCCCTTGGTTTGAGGGGCCCTTGCCCCCGGCCTTAAAACTGTGAGTATTGTGTCTATTGTTTTACCGTATGGAAAATAACCATGCCTAGAGCAGCAAAAAAACCAGCCAATAAAGCAGCCAGCGAATTCAAGAACTTCGAGCCCTACAAGCCAAAGCGGGGCGAAGAGTACATGAATGAGAAGCAGCGCGAACACTTCAAGTCCATTCTGAAGACCTGGAAATCGGAATTGATGCAGGAAGTGGATCGTACTGTGACTCATATGAAGGATGAGGCTGCCAACTTCCCCGATCCGGCTGATCGGGCTACACAGGAAGAGGAGTTCAGTCTCGAACTGCGCACCCGCGATCGCGAGCGCAAGCTGATCAAGAAGATCGACTCCACCATGGAGCGCATCGAGCAGGACGATTACGGCTTCTGTGACGCCTGTGGCGTCGAGATCGGCATCAAGCGCCTGGAAGCCAGGCCCACGGCCAACCTGTGCATCGACTGTAAAACCCTCGATGAAATCAAGGAGAAGCAGGAACTCGGCTGAGCCGAAACAAATGTCATGGAAGCCGGCACACCTGCGTCGGCTAACTGCCCATGGCCCTGCCCTACCCCTCGCCGCTCCCCTCGCCTGCTTCACCAGACTGAAGAACCACCCCTTCGCACGCGGCGCTGACTTTCCCAACCATGTCTACTGACGCCAGCTATCGCGGAAGATTTGCCCCCTCTCCCACAGGCCCGTTGCACCTGGGTTCACTGATCGCCGCGGTGGCCAGCTATACCGACGCACGCGCCAGAGGCGGGCAGTGGCTGCTGCGCATGGAGGACCTCGACCCGCCTCGCGAAGAGCCCGGGGCGGCCGATGCAATTCTGGCCAGCCTGCGGGAACACGGGCTGCACTGGGACGAGGAGGTGCTCTGGCAAAGCCAACGCGCAGCAGCGTACGAGGCCGCGCTGGCCAGCCTGGACACCATGGGGCTACTGTTTCGCTGCGATTGCACCCGCGCCATGCTGGGCCCGGGCGGTGCCTGCGCGGGACGATGCCTGCCCCGGCAGCAGGAGGTGGGTACACCCTGTGCGATCCGGGTGCGCGTGCCAGCCGAGACCTGTATCGATTTTACAGACCAGATCCAGGGCGCCCGGCATGAACCACTGGGACGAGACCTGCCGGACTTTGTCCTCAAACGCAAAGACAAGCTCTACGCCTACCAGTTAGCGGTTGTGGTTGACGATGCTGCACAGCGGGTGGATCACGTGGTGCGCGGTTCGGACCTGCTGGACTCTACCGGCAGGCAGATATACCTGCAGCGCCAGCTGGGGTTGCCGGAGCCCCGTTACAGCCACCTGCCGGTTATCACCAATGCGCAGGGGCAGAAATTCAGCAAGCAAAATCATGCCCCGGCACTGCGCGCCGGCCAGGCCACCGACAACCTGCGACGGGCGCTGGCTTTTCTCGGGCAACCGACGGCGCCCGCCGGGCTGCGCGACTGCGCGGGGATTCTCGATCACGCCGCCAGGCACTGGTCACCCGCGGCGGTGCCCGCGGTGATGGGTATTCCCGCCAGCATGCTGGCAAACCCGTAGACGCTTTACCCTCCCCAGCCCCTTGCGTAGTATCCTTCCCAACCCCAACGGATCGGCACCTCATGTATATCAGCCGCACTCTCATGCTCGGCCTCGTCCTGGCCCTGATCGCCTTCCCGGTGCTGACCGACTGGCTGACCAGCGATTTCAGCGCCTGGTACCGACCCTATATTGTATGGACACTACTCATACTGTTTACCTGGTGGGGTAATCGCTCGAGGCAAACGGATGAACTTTAGCCTGGCGCAGATACTGCTGTTTGTTGCGGTTTACCTTTCGGGCCTGTTCGCCGTCGCCTACCTCGCCGATCGCGGCACTATCCCCGCCAGGATTACCAAGCACCCCGCGGTTTACGTATTGTCGCTCGGCGTATTTGCCGGCGCCATGGCCAGCAACGGGGTCATCGACATCGCCTATCACTATGGCTACAACTTCCTGCTTTATTATGCCGGTGCTGGCCTGGTGTTCGTGCTGGCGACGATGCTCCTGTTCCCGTTACTGCGCCTGTCGCGGGTGTACCAGTTGTCCTCACTCGCGGATATGCTCGTATTTCGCTTTCGCAGCCCCCGGGTGGGTGCTGCGATCACCATCGCCATGTGCCTGGCCCTGCTGCCCATGCTGGCACTGCAGATTCAGGCGGTGGGCGACAGCGTTCACATCCTCGCGGGACATGATCATCCGCTGGATGATGCCGGCTTTCATCACGAGGGTGTGGCGCTGCTCACCTGCCTGGTGATCGTGGTGTTCGCCATCCTGTTTGGCACCCGCCACCTCTCCTCCCAGGATCGCAACACCGGCCTGGTGACGGCGATGGCCTTCGAATCGCTGGTCAAGCTGGCGGCACTGAGCCTGCTGATGCTGGTTGCGATCTACGGTGTCTTCGATGGCCATGGCGATATGCAACAGTGGCTGCAACAGTCCCCCGCGGCAGAGCAGCAATTGACGCGCCGGCTGCCCCTCGAGCATACGCACTCGCTGATGCTGGTATTTTTCGCTGGCGCCGTGTGCATGCCGCACATCTTTCATATGCTGTTTGCGGAAAACACCGACACCCGAGACCTGCGCAGCGCCACCTGGGGTATGCCGCTGTACATGATGCTGTTGAGCCTGCCAGTGCTCCCGCTGGCCTGGGCCGGCATGCGCCTGCAGCACGATCTGCCCATGGCTTACACGGGCCTGGCCATGGGCGCGAGCCTGGCGTCACCTGCCGTGAGCAGCATTGCCTTTGTCGCCACGCTCTCCGCTGCCAGCGCGACAATCATCGTGGCCACGCTGGCACTGGCGAACATGTGCCTGAATCACCTGGTGCTGCCCTCGCGCCTGCTCAACCTGGGGCAGGACGGCAGTATCTATCGCAACCTGAAGTGGCTGCGCCGCGCCCTGATCGCGGTGCTGATCCTCGCCGGTTACCTGTTCTATCTCAGCCTCAGTGGGCGACAAAGCCTGGTGGAACTCGGTCTGGTCGCTTTCTCCGGGACCCTGCAGTTTCTTCCCGGCCTGGTGGCGACGCCCTACTGGCCCAGGGCAAACAGGATCGGGCTGCTGGCCGGACTGTGGGGCGGTCTGGGGTTCTGGTTTTTCACGGTGATGCTGCCCACCACCCGGGGCTACCTTCCGGAAATCGGCATCTGGTTCAGCGCGCTTGTCGGCGACACTGAGAACATCTGGGCCACGGCTACCGTGCTCGCCCTGTCAATCAATGTCGCCCTGTTTGTTGTGGTATCGCTGCTTACCCGCACCAGCGAGGAAGAGCGTGTGGCCGCAGAGATCTGTTCGATGGACGATCTCGCACGACCTATCAGGCAAATGTTACCCCTGACCAGTGCCGCGGAGTTCGCCGACAAACTGGCCCCTGCACTGGGAGAAAACACCGCCCAGGCCGAACTGGAGAGAGCCCTGCAACAGCTGCAGTTCGCCCGCAGCGAGAGTAGACCCTATGCGCTGCGGCGATTGCGCCGGCGAATCGAGGCCAATCTATCGGGCCTGCTGGGCCCGGCGGTGGCGCACAACATTGTCGAACGCTGCATCCCCATACAGGCGGGAGGCACTGAAGACATCAACCTGATAGAGCGCAGCCTGGACGCCTCGCACCAGTATTTTACCGGGCTGGCTGCCGACCTGGACGCGCTGCGCCGGCGCTACCGCGAGACATTGGACACACTGCCGGTGGGCATCTGTTCACTGGGCAGCGATGGCGAACTAATCATGTGGAACCGGAGCATGCAGGACATTACCGGTGTCGCCGCGGCGGATGTCCTGGGCTCCCTGTTGTCCGCCCTGCCGGAGCCCTGGCAGACGCTGTTCGATGATTTCCGCAACCATGAAAGCAACAGTGTGTTGAAGACGGAAGTAGAAGAGGCCAGCAGTGACTCGCGCTGGGTAAGCCTGCACAAGACCGAAACCCTGGAGGGCGACGTGATCCTGCTGGTGGAAGACATCACCGCGTTCGAGCGCATGGAAGAAGAACTGCTGCACAACGAGCGGCTGGCCTCCATCGGGCGCCTGGCAGCCGGCGTTGCCCACGAGATCGGCAACCCGGTAACGGGCATCGCCTGCCTGGCCCAGAACCTGGAATATGCCGAGGACCCGGAAGAGATCAGCAGCACCGCTGGCGAGATACTGAAGCAGACCGAGCGCGTTACCCGCATAGTCGAATCACTGGTGAACTTCTCCCACGCCGGGTCCAGCACCGGGGAACTCGAACTGATGCCCTGCAACCTGGCGGACTGCGTCGATGAAGCCGTACACCTGTTGTCCCTGGACCGGGATGCACCCAGTATTGTTTTCCGCAATCACTGCGACCGCGAAATACTGGTCCTGGCGGACAGCCAGAGACTGCTGCAGGTGTTCGTCAATCTACTGGGCAATGCCCGCGATGCCTGTGATGAAACCGGGCTGGTGCAGGTGCAGTCCTTCACCCGTGGCCAGCGCGTGTTGATCGATGTGGATGACAACGGCTGCGGCATTCCCGCCACACTGAAGAGCCAGGTATTTGAGCCCTTTGTGACCACCAAGGATCCGGGTACGGGAACCGGCCTGGGACTGGCCCTGGTGTACAGCATCATGGAAGATCTCGGCGGCTCGATCCATCTGACCAGCCCGCTACAGTCGGGCCACAACCCGGGTACCCGCTTCACCCTCGAGTTGGCCCTTGCCAACTACGGGGAAACATTCGCAATGTAACCTTTGGACCCATTTGGGCCGCTCAAACTGGCATATTTTTCACAGTAGCGCTATGTTGTGAACTATCTACACAAAAGGCAAAACCCCATGCACAAGATCCTCGTTGTTGAAGATGAGTCCGTTATTCGCACGGCGCTGCGGCGCCTGCTGGAGCGCAGCGGCTATCAGGTAGACGAAGCGGGGTCGGTGCAACAGGCTGAGACTGAATTCAACTTTGATGACTACGACCTGATCATCTCCGACCTGCGCCTTCCCGGGGCCCCCGGTACCGACCTGATCCAGAAAGCCGGCGATGTGCCGGTGCTGATCATGACCAGCTATGCCAGCCTGCGCTCGGCAGTAGATTCCATGCGCATGGGAGCCGTTGACTACATCGCCAAACCCTTTGATCACGGGGATATGGTCAGCGCGGTAGAACGCATCATCGCTGACCATCCCACCGCCAGGGCCCAGCAGCGCAAGGCAACGTCGGTATCGGAAAAGTCCGGACAGGCCGGCTCCGGTGGCATTGTCGGCAATTGCCCGGCAATGCAGACACTGTTCGGACATATCGAGCGCATGGCGCCAACCGAATCCACGGTACTGGTGCTGGGTGAAACCGGCACCGGCAAGGAACTGGTGGCACGCAGCATTCACCAGCACAGTCGACGTGCCGATAAAACGCTCATCTCGGTCAACTGTGCCGCTATTCCCGACACGCTTATCGAGTCAGAACTGTTTGGCTACGAGAAGGGGGCCTTTACCGGCGCCAACGCCTCCCGCATGGGTCTGATTGAGGCGGCTGACGGCGGCACCCTGTTCCTCGACGAGATCGGGGAACTGCCGATGGAGGCGCAGGCCCGCTTGCTACGCTTCATCCAGGAGGGCGAAATACGACGCATCGGTTCGGTGCACTCCCGCAAGGTGGACGTGCGCCTGATCTGTGCCACACACCGCAATCTGCAGCAGCTGTCCGCAGAGGGCCAGTTCCGCCAGGACCTGTATTACCGGATTAATGTGCTGTGCCTGCCGCTGCCGCCGCTGCGCGAACGCGGCAAGGATATTCTGCAGTTAGCCGAGAGCATGTTGCAGCGCCAGGTTGAGAAACTGGGCAAACAGGCCATGCACCTGTCGCCACGGGCGATACAGGCGATAACCACCTACCAGTGGCCGGGCAACGTCAGGGAACTGGAACACGCCATTGAGCGGGCCGTGATTCTCTCCGATGGTGACGAAATCGACAATGAAGCCCTCGGCATTGACCTGGAACTGGTCAACATCAACCGGCTGCGAGGCCAGGACGGCATCAGCACCGGCAGTACTACGCCGCGTAACAGCAGCAGTGAACCGCAGGAAGATCTCTCGCTGGAAGACTATTTCCAGCGCTTCGTGCTCGAGCACCAGGACTCCATGAGCGAGACTGAACTGGCGCAGAAACTGGGTGTCAGCCGCAAGTGCCTGTGGGAAAGGCGCCAGCGTTTCGGCATCCCACGCAGTAAATCCAGCGCCTCAGGGCGACGCCGGAAGGGCTCTACACAGGCTGGCTAGACGTTACCCTGACGCCAGAAGTTACCCCGCGCAGGGTAGGATGGTAACAATACTGTCACATGCGCCGGGTCACGGCAGCAGCAAGATATGCCCATCTCATTGTTTTTAAAAGATTATTCCATTTATGGCACGGGCAATGCTATCTAGAGGCCAGCGTCGCCAATAAAAATAATAGATGCTAAATAAAAATAATACACATCACTATGGACCTGGATGGGGAAGTTCGCTTCCCCTTCAATTTCATATGCTTGAGGTAGGGTGACGCGACGCAAACAGCGTGGCCATAAGCCCTCTGAACTGCAAACAAATTACTGTTAAACGCTTTGGGCCTGACAATAAGACTGTGTTTTTATAGTGCCTATAACAATAACAGCACCAGAGAAATAACAATAACTCCTGAAGTGAGACCTGGATGGGGAAGACACTGTCTTCCCCGTCAACTTACCCCTCTCCCCGCCACCGACACGCGCGACGACTGTGTTAGACTGCGCCGTTGTTAAAACCGCCACGCGAACAGGCTATACCCTTCTTGAAAGTCATCCCCAGAGACCAACACTGCATATCCCGCAAGAACATCAGCGACAGCGCGCTGAAGGTGATGTCGCGCCTGCGTTCACAGGGCCACCAGGCCTACCTCGTCGGCGGCGCGGTCCGGGACCTGCTGCTCGGCGGACATCCCAAGGACTTCGATGTGGCCACAGACGCCACGCCGGAGGACGTACACGGGCTGTTTCGCAATTCACGCATTATCGGCCGCCGCTTTCGCATCGTACATGTGCGCTTTGGGCGGGAAATCATCGAGGTAACCACCTTTCGCGGCCACCATGACAATGGCGAAGAAGACGCACACCCGCAGCGCGGCAACCACTCGCGGCAATCCGACAAGGGCCTGCTGCTGCGCGACAATGTCTACGGCACGCTGGAAGAAGACGCCGTGCGCCGCGACCTCACCGTCAACGCGCTGTACTACGATGCCGGCAAGTTCGAGGTGTTTGACCAGGTCGGCGGCCTGCGCGACCTCGAATCCCGCCTGATCCGCATCATCGGTGATCCGGCCCAGCGCTATCGCGAGGACCCGGTGCGCATGTTGCGCACGGTGCGATTCGCCGCCAAGCTGGGTTTTGATATCGAAAAGACCACTGCCCGGGCCATACCTGCCTGTGCCCCGCTGCTGCGGGAAATACCTTCGGCGCGGCTGTTCGATGAGTTCCTCAAGCTGTTCCTCTCAGGATACGCCGCCAGCACACTCGATGAACTGCTGCGTCACGACCTGCTCCAGTACCTGTTCGCCGAGACCAGCCACATCCTGCACGATGACCAGCACGCACTGGCGCTGATGCGGGCGGCGATGGTGAACACGGATAAACGCATCGCCGAGGACAAGCCGGTGACGCCCGCCTTCCTGCTGGCGGCGCTGCTGTGGCCGGTTGCCCGCCGCGAGGCCACGCACCTTGAGAACCGCGGCGACCCGCCCATGGTGGCCATGCACAGCGCGGCACAGCAAACCATCGGTGAAGCCTGCCAGCAGGTGGCCATACCCCGACGCTTTAGCCAGCCCATGCGTGAAATCTGGGAGTTTCAACTGCGACTGCAGCGCCGGCAGGGGAAAAAGGCGGCAGAGCTGGTTGAACACCGGCGTTTTCGTGCCGCCTATGACTTCCTGCTGCTGCGCGAGCAGGCCGGTGAGGAAACCGGCGGTCTCGGCGAATGGTGGACCGAATTCCAGGAGTTACCGATGGAGCAGCGGCTGAGCAGCGCCCCCGCCGGGACAGACGCGCCCGGCTCGCGCAAGCGCAGATCGCGGCCCCGGCGGCGCAAGCCGAGGCAATGAACGCGGTTTACCTGGGCCTCGGCAGTAACCTGCAGAATCCGCTGGCGCAGTTGCGCGCCGCTGTGCGCTCACTGGACTCACTGCCCGACACCGAGCTGGTCGCCGTTTCCGGTGTCTGGCGCAGCGCCGCCATCGGCCCGGGCGAGCAACCGGACTATCTCAACGCCGTGGCCAGGCTGTCGACAGGCCTCACGCCGCACCAGTTGCTGGACCGGCTGCAGGACATCGAGAACAGCCAGGGCCGGGAGCGCGCTGTGCGCTGGGGAGCGCGCACACTGGACCTGGACATCCTGCTCTACGGCACTATGCAGCTGCATGACGAGCGCCTGGTGATACCGCATCCGCGCATGAGGCAGCGGGATTTCGTGCTGCAGCCCCTGTTTGAGGTCGCAACAGGCACTTTGATGCTGCCCGATGGCGCCGAACTTGGTACATTAGTAGCGGCATGTCCGCCGGGTGAACTCACCCGCACAGACCTGCTTCTCGTGCCCTGAGCTGCGGCCAGAAGGCATGGCGTTAACAGGCCCTGACAAGGGAGAACAAGGCCATCAAAATTGACCTGAACGGGCGCAAACCACCCGCTTACATCGCCGTGGAGGGCCCCATTGGCGTGGGCAAGACCACGCTCGCCAAACGCCTCGCCGATACTTTCAACTACCAGACCCTGCTCGAGGAAGCGGAGCAAAACCCGTTCCTGGAGAAGTTCTACCGCAATCGCCAGCAGGCCGCGCTGGCCACGCAGCTTTTCTTCCTGTTCCAGCGCGCACAGAAACTCCAGGACCTGCGCCAGGCGGACATCTTCGAACCGGTGCGGGTGGCGGACTTCCTCATCGAAAAGGATCCACTGTTTGCCCGCATCAACCTGGACCGGGAAGAATTCCAGCTCTATGAAAAGGTGTACCAGCAGCTGACCATCGATGCGCCGAAACCCGACCTGGTAATCTATCTCCAAGCCTCCACGGATGTGCTGCTGTCGCGTATTGAAAACCGCGGCGTCGCCGCCGAGCAGGCCATAGAAAGGGAGTATCTGGAGCTTCTCAACGAAGTGTACAGTGAGTTCTTTCTATATTACGATGGCGCCCCCCTGCTGATCGTCAATGCCAGTGAAATCGACCTGGCCGGCAGCGACAGGGACTATGAGCACCTGGTGGAGTACCTGCTGGATATCCGCAGCGGGCGCCACTATTTCAATCCAACGTTTTTCGGTTAACGCAGCAAGGTCGCCCATGGGCAAGGTTACTATCAGCACCCTGGACAAGATGAAGGCAAACGGCGAGAAGTTTGTCTGCATCACCGCCTATGACGCCACCTTCGCGCGCATTATCAGCGACGTCGGCGCCGAAACCATCCTGGTGGGTGATTCCCTGGGCATGGTGCTACAGGGCCACGACAGCACCATACCGGTCACCATGGAACACATGGCCTACCACACCGAGTGCGTGTGCAGGGCGGCACCGGATTCACTGGTGATTGCCGATATGCCCTTCATGAGCTACACCAGCCCCAAGCAAACCATGAAGAACGCCACTGAGCTGATGCAGGCCGGCGCGCAGATGGTAAAGATGGAGGGCGGCACTTGGCTCTCCGACAGTATCAGCATGCTGGTAGAACGCGGCATCCCCGTCTGCGCCCACCTGGGGCTTACCCCGCAGTCGGTCAACCAGTTTGGTGGCTTCAAGGTCCAGGGACGCACCCCCAAGGAAGCAAAATCTATCCTCGCCGACGCGGTGGAGATCCAGGACGCAGGCGCCAGCCTGCTGGTGCTGGAATGCATACCGGCAGAACTGGCGACGGATATCAGTTCCAAGCTGGACATACCGGTTATCGGCATTGGCGCCGGTGCCGGTACCGACGCACAGGTGCTGGTCATGCACGACCTGCTCGGCCTGTCGGAACATACCGCACGTTTCGTTGAGAATTTCATGGCCGGGCAGACCACGATCCAGGGCGCACTCGGCGCTTTTGTCAAAGCGGTCAAGTCCGGCGAATACCCTCGCGACGAGCATACCTACAACTGACGCGCCGGCGGGCAACCGCGACCCCACACCACCTGCTCCATACCTGCGGATAGCCCCCCAATGCGGTATGACGGCCGTGTTGTCCGGAATTCATTATTTGTTGTCAGCTGAGCTTAGTTATCGCCAATAAATAGCCCATCGGGGGCAATCGCCGCGCAGAAAATTTCGCCCTGTTCCATTGCCCGACATGGGTGCTTGGGGCATACTTTCGATCCCTTGAGAGCACTGCTTCAGGGCGGATATAACATCGAGTTATATCTGGTTCAGCGTCGCCATACCAGCCGCGAGGAACTGCTAGCTATGCGCACTTGCAACAACAAGGCACAACTGCAGACAGCCGTTAAGCACTGCCGCAAGGAAGGCCAGACCGTGGCTTTCGTCCCCACCATGGGAAACCTGCACCAGGGCCACCTGGACCTGGTACGTAAGGCGAGAAAGCTTTGCGACGTAGTGGTGGTTTCCATCTTCGTCAATCCCTTGCAATTCGGCCCCAACGAAGATCTTGACGCCTATCCGCGGACCATGGCCGCAGACAAGGAAAAGCTGTTCAGCGAGGGCGTGAATATTCTTTACGCACCCGGCGTCGATGACATTTATCCCGAGGGCATGGACCACCAGACAGTGGTCAGCGTTCCGGACCTGGGCGACACGCTTTGCGGCAGCAGCCGCCCCGGGCATTTTGACGGCGTTACCACCGTGGTCAGCAAACTGTTCAACATCGTACAACCTGACACGGCGATATTTGGCGAGAAGGATTTCCAGCAACTTTCCATCGTGCGCAAAATGGTGGAAGACCTGTGCATGCCGATCACCATAGTTGGCGTGGCCACAACGCGTGACCGTGACGGACTGGCAATGAGTTCTCGCAACGGCTACCTCAGCCCGGAAGAACGCCGCATCGCGCCGCTTCTGCACCAGACCCTGAATACCTGCCGTGAGGCGATCGCCTGCGGCTTCGACAATTTCCTGCAACTGGAATCACACGCCCGCATGCAGTTACTGCAGGCGGGCTTTGAGCCGGATTACTTCGCGATACGCGATGCCCGCACACTGCGCGCGGTGACTGACAATACCGAGGAAGTCGCCATTCTTGCAGCGGCGCGCCTGGGCAATACCAGGCTGATCGACAATGTGCGGCTGTCGCTGAACCCGGTGGACGACTGGCGCATGCTGGCCGACGGGTAAGTTTAGTCACTCATAAAGCGTTCCCGCCTCAACCCTGTCAATCACCTTATGCGCGGGGATGACCAAAAAACTGGTCAGGGAATGAGTTCGAAAACGCACAAAGCCAGCACCGAGATCGGCGTGGGAAGGCCATGAATTAACAAATGCCCACCAATTAGACCTTGGTCGGCTTGAATCGTCGGCGTTGCACCGTATCATCATCTGTCCTACATCACTCATTGGAGCGGCAGTCATGTCCGAGTTTCCCACCCATCCGGTGCCAGCCAATTTCAAAGACGCTCACATCAACGCGGAGCAGTACCAGGCGATGTACAAGCGCTCCATTGATGACCCAGAGGGATTCTGGGGTGAAAAAGCGACAGAGTTCCTGAGTTGGGAACAGCCCTGGGACAAGGTCATGGAATACGACTTTGTCAAAGGTACCGCTGAATGGTTCGCCGGTGGCAAGCTGAATGTGAGCTACAACTGTATTGATCGCCACCTGCCCGAACGCGCAGACCAGACCGCGCTGATCTGGGAAGGCGATGACCCCGCCGACAGCAAGCACATCACCTACGGCGAACTGAAAGATCACGTCTGCAAACTGGCCAATGCCCTCAAGGCGAGAGGTGTGAAACGGGGTGACCGCGTTTGCATCTACATGCCCATGATTCCCGAAGCGGCCTATGCCATGCTGGCCTGCACCCGCATCGGTGCTGTTCACTCAATCGTGTTCGGTGGTTTCTCGCCCGACGCCCTGAAAGACCGCATCCAGGATTCCGACTGCCAGACGCTGATCACCGCGGACGAAGGTGTTCGCGGCGGCCGCAAGGTTCCGCTCAAGGTCAACGCCGACAAGGCCCTGGAATCCTGCCCCAACGTGCACACCTGCCTGGTGGTGAAGCGGACCGGTGGCGACGTGGCCTGGAACGATGATCGCGACGTCTGGTACGGCGACCTGGTCGATGCACAGAGCAGTGACTGCGAGCCCGAATCCATGGACGCGGAGGATCCGCTGTTCATCCTGTACACCTCCGGCTCTACCGGCAAGCCCAAGGGCGTGCTGCACACCACCGGCGGTTACCTGCTGCAGGCGAGCATGACCTTCAAGTACGCCTTCGACTATCGCGAGGGAGAGATCTACTGGTGCACCGCCGATGTGGGCTGGGTCACGGGCCACAGCTACATCGTCTACGGCCCGCTCGCCAATGGCGCCATCACCCTGATGTTTGAAGGCGTGCCGACTTACCCGGACGCGGGACGCTGCTGGGAAATTGTCGACAAGCACCAGGTCAACACTTTCTACACCGCACCGACCGCGATCCGCGCCCTGCAGGCCGTTGGCGACGAACCGGTCACCCGTTCTTCACGCGCCAGCCTGCGTCTGCTTGGCACCGTGGGTGAGCCGATCAACCCGGAAGCCTGGGAATGGTATCACCGCGTGGTCGGCGACGGCCGCTGCCCCATCATCGATACCTGGTGGCAAACCGAAACCGGTGCGCACATGATCACGCCGCTGCCGGGCGCCACACCACTGAAACCGGGGTCGGCCACCATGCCTTTCTTTGGCGTCGACCTGGCGCTGCTCAACGAGGACGGCTCCGAAATCGAAGGAGCGGGCGCGGGATACCTGGTTATCAAGGCCTCGTGGCCAAGCCAGATCCGCAGCGTATATGGTGATCACCAGCGCATGGTGGACACCTACTTCAGTAACTACCCCGGCTACTACTTTACCGGCGACGGCGCCTCGCGCGACGAGGACGGCTACTACTGGATTACTGGCCGCGTGGACGATGTACTCAACGTCTCCGGACACCGCATGGGTACCGCGGAAGTAGAGAGCGCCCTGGTGCTGCACGACGATATCGCCGAAGCCGCCGTGGTGGGCTTCCCGCACGATATCAAGGGCCAGGGCATCTATGCCTACGTCACCCCGATGCAGGGTGTGGAGCCCAGCGAGGAGCTGCGACAGGAGCTGATACAGCTCTGCGTGAAGGAAATCGGCCCCATCGCCAAGCCGGATATCATCCAGTGGGCGCCAGGGCTTCCCAAGACCCGTTCCGGCAAAATCATGCGCCGTATCCTGCGCAAGATCGCCGAAAACGAGCTGGACAGCCTGGGGGATACCAGCACCCTGGCTGACCCCTCAGTGGTGGACAGCCTGGTGGAAAACCGGCCCGGCTGATCAACACTGGAGTGAGACCACGGATGGGGCCTACAAGGCCCCATTTTTTTGCCCCGGGGTCATCACCGCTGACCGGGGCCCGGGCTGCCTGCGCTGCAAGATCCCCTGCCACAGCGCGCACTAACAAAAAAGGGGAGGCGCCTGGCGGCGCCTCCCCTCTTCGGGATCGATGTTGTGCTTGAGTCGCGGGGAATTAGTCCTCCGACTCCTCCAGCACAATCTCCTCGTCGGCCACGACTTCATCTTCAAGCAGTTCCTTGATGGAAAGCTTGATGCGGCCACGCTGGTCCACGTCCAGCACCTTCACGCGGACTTCATCGCCCTCGCTGAGGTGATCGGAAACGCTTTCCACGCGCTCGTTGGCAATCTGCGAGATGTGCACCAGGCCGTCCTTGCCAGGCAGGATGTTCACGAACGCGCCAAAGTCGACGATACGCGCCACCTTACCGGTGTACACGGCGCCTACTTCCGCCTCTGCAGTGATTTCCTCGATCATGCCTACCGCCTTGTCGCGCGCGGCCTGGTCCTGGCCGAAGACGCGGACAGTACCGTCGTCATCGATATCGACAGTCGCGCCAGACTCTTCGGTGATGGAGCGGATAGTCGCGCCGCCCTTGCCGATGATGTCGCGGATCTTGTCCGAATCCACCTTCAGGGTCACCATGGAAGGTGCGTTCTCGGAAGTCACCTGACGGCCTTCGGCGATGACCTGGTTCATCTGACCCAGGATGTGCAGGCGCGCCTGCTGGGCCTGCTCCAGGGCAGTCTCCATGATCTGGGAGGTAATGCCCTCGATCTTGATGTCCATCTGCAGCGCGGTCACACCCTCAGCGGTACCGGCCACTTTGAAGTCCATATCACCGAGGTGGTCTTCGTCACCCAGGATATCGGTCAGTACCGCAAACTGGTTGCCGTCCTTGACCAGGCCCATGGCGATACCTGCCACAGGTGCCTTCAGCGGTACACCGGCAGCCATCAGCGACATGGAGCCGACACACACCGACGCCATGGAGCTGGAACCGTTGGATTCGGTAATCTCTGATACCAGGCGCACGGTGTAGGGAAATTCCTCTTCACCCGGCAGCACTGCCGCCAGACCGCGGCGTGCCAAACGCCCGTGACCGACTTCGCGGCGGCTGGTGAAGCCTACGCGGCCCGCCTCGCCCACGGAGTAGGGAGGGAAGTTGTAGTGCAGCATGAACGGGTCACGACGCTCACCTTCCAGGGCATCGATGATCTGCGCGTCACGGGTAGATCCCAGTGTCACGGCGCCGATTGCCTGGGTCTCGCCGCGAGTGAACAGGGCGGAACCGTGAGCCTTGGGCAGGACGTCAACTTCACAGGCGATAGCCCGCACCGTGCGCGTGTCGCGGCCATCGATGCGCGGCTCGCCAGCGAGAATACGCTTGCGCACCAGGTTCTTTTCAACTTTCTTGAACAGCTCTTTCACTGCGTCCGCAGAGGGGCCGTCTTCAGAGGCCAGTGCCGCGACGGCAGCGTCGCGGATCTCGCCGACGCGCGCGTAACGCTCGGACTTGTCAGTGATGCGATAGGCTTCGCCCAGGTCTGCCTTGCACTGCGCTTCGACTGCAGCCAGCAACTCCTCGTTAACCGGTGTCGCCTGCCAGTCCCAGCGCGGCTTGCCAGCCTCGGCGACCAGCTCGTTGATCGCCTGGATGACGGCCTGCATTTCCTGGTGTGCGAACAAAACTGCGCCCAGCATCTGGTCTTCAGTCAGTTCCTTGGCTTCGGATTCCACCATCAATACGGCGTCAGAAGTGCCAGCTACCACCATGTCCAGCTTGGACGATTGCAGTTGTTCGTAGGTGGGGTTCAGCAGGTAGCCGTGCTCTTCGTTGAAACCAACGCGGGCGCCGCCGATGGGCCCGTTGAAGGGCGCGCCTGAAATGGCCAGTGCGGCCGAGGTGCCGATCATCGCGGGGATGTCCGGGTCGATGTGCTTGTCCGCCGACATCACGGTACAAACCACCTGAACTTCATTCATGAAGCCGTCGGGAAACAGCGGACGAATGGGCCGGTCAATCAGACGGCTGGTCAGGGTTTCCTTTTCGCTTGGACGCGCCTCACGCTTGAAAAAGCCGCCGGGGATCTTACCCACGGAGTAGGTCTTCTCAACGTAGTGCACTGCCAGCGGGAAGAAGTCGCGACCTTCGCGCTGGGTCTTTTCTGCAACCACGGTGCAGAGAACCGAGGTGTTTTCGACAGTTACCAGAACCGCACCGGTTGCCTGCCTGGCAATACGGCCGGTTTCCAGGGTGACTGTCTGGCCACCATACTGGAACGTTTTTCTTACTGGATTCACTATTTTTCTCCAATTCTGAATATGACTACCGGGGGGACGGCCATGCGGCCCTTTGCCCCCGGCAGCAGGTATAACTTATCGACGCAGACCGAGTCGCTTGATCAGGTCGCTGTAGCGCGTTACGTCTTTGCGCTTGAGATAGTCCAGCAGCTTGCGGCGCTGGTTTACCATGCGGATCAGGCCGCGGCGGGAGTGGTGGTCGTGCTTGTGCGATTTGAAGTGCTCCTGCAGCTGCTCGATATTTGCTGTCAGCAGTGCTACCTGAACTTCAGGGGAGCCTGTATCGCCCTCGCCTACCTGGTACTCTTTAACGATTGCTGCTTTCTTTTCAGCATTCAAAGCCATTTTCTATTCCTCTTGAATAATCTGCCTCAGGCGGTATCCCACCCTTCATTGATAAAAAGAGCCTGTCCGTGCAGATTGACAGACAGGTTCGCGTCACCCTCCGGTGACTACCAGCCGACGCGGCGCTACACGCCCGTCGTCCAATATTTCTCCTACACCCAGGAACTCACCAGAGTCAAGGGCGATGCGCACCATACCATTACAGGGCGCATTTGGCACCAGTACCGGCTGGCCCTGGCGCATGTAAAAACCGGCTGATTCGCTCAGGGCTACCAGGGGCAGCGCCTTCACCGCGGTGTCTGCGGGCATCAGCAGCTGGTCCATCTTCGCCAGCTCGTCGTTCTGTTTCAGCGCCTCCAGCATCTCCAGTGTGACGCTTTGCTCAAGGCCAAAGGGGCCTGCCTGTGTGCGCCTCAGCGCGCTCACGTAAGCCCCGCAACCGAGGGCCTCACCCAGGTCTTCCGCGATAGAGCGCACGTAGGTGCCCTTGCTGCACTCCAGGTATATATCGACAACCGGCGCCGGGCCGGGTCGAAAATCGCGCAGTTCCAGCCTGTGAATTACCACCCGGCGCGATTCTCGCTCTACCTCAATGCCCTTGCGCGCCAGCTTGTACAGCGGCTGACCGTCTTTCTTGATCGCGGAGAACATGGATGGCACTTGTTCAATTTCTCCGCGGAAACCCGCCAGGGCGCTTTCCACGTCAGCGGCAGTCACCGCCGTGGCATCGCGCGTTTCCAGCACGCTGCCTTCCGCATCACCGCTGTCGGTGGTGGTGCCCAGCACAAAGCTGCTCTCGTAGGCCTTGTCGGCGTCCAGCAAATACTGGGAAAACTTGGTCGCCTCGCCGAAACACAGCGGCAGCACACCGGTGGCAAGCGGGTCGAGACTACCCGTGTGCCCGGCCTTGGCGGCGAAAAACAGGCGCTTGGCCGTTTGCAAAGCCTGGTTGGAGCTCAAACCCTGCGGCTTGTCCAACACGAGAATCCCGTTCACGGGACGCCCGCGCCGGCGCCTCGCCACGGCTCAGGACTCCTCTGCGCTGTCGTCGCGCAATCCCAGGTCCCTGTCCGCATCAGCGGCGCGACGAATCAAATCTTCAAGATCGCGGCCATGACCGACGCTGGTATCAAAGTAAAAGCGCAAATTCGGCACACTGCGCATGCTGCTGTCTTTCGACAACTGGCTGCGCAGGAACCCCGCCGCCCGGTTCAGGGCTTCGGTGGTCTCGGCGGCCTGCTCAGCAGTATCCGCGTCCATCTTGGTGTAATACACCCGCGCATGCCCGAGGTCACGACTCACGTCGACTCCGGTGACACTGACCATACCAACGCGGGGGTCACGGACCTCAGTCTGGATCAGTGTGGCCAGCTCACGCTGCAGATAGTCGGCAACGCGCTGGGTTCTGGCATATTCCTTGGCCATGGCTGGCGACGACGTTCCCGATTACAGGGAACGCGCAATTTCCTTCACTTCGAACACTTCGATGAGGTCACCGACCTTCACATCCGTGTAATTCTTCACGCCGATACCACACTCCATGCCGTTACGGACTTCGTTGGCATCGTCCTTGAAGCGACGCAGTGACTCCAGTTCGCCTTCGTATATCACCACGTTATCGCGCAATACGCGTATTGGCTTGGAGCGATAAACGGTGCCCTCGGTCACCATGCAGCCAGCAATCTGGCCGAACTTCGGCGAGCGGAAGACATCGCGAACCTCGGCGATACCGACGATCTCCTCACGCATTTCAGGGGCCAGCATGCCGGTGAGCGCTGCCTTCACGTCATCGATGAGGTCATAAATGACATTGTAGTAGCGCAGGTCCACGCCTTCGGCCTCTATCAGGCGACGCGCAGCGTTGTCGGCACGCACATTGAAACCAAATATTACCGCGCCCGAAGTGATCGCCAGGGTCACGTCGGTTTCGGCAATACCACCAACGCCGCCCGATACGATGTTGACTTTCACTTCCTCGTTGCCGAGGTCGAGCAGCGCGGTCTGGATAGCCTCCAGCGAGCCGCGTACGTCTGCCTTCACTACCACATTGAGGGTCTTCTTCTCACCCGCGGTCATGCTCTCGAACATATTGTCCAGCTTGGCGGCCTGCTGGCGCGCAAGCCTGGTATCGCGGTTTCTCTCTTGACGGAAATCGGCGATTTCGCGCGCGCGGCGTTCACTTTCCACGGCAGCAAACTGGTCACCTGCGTCCGGCGTGCCGTCCAGCCCGAGAATCTCCACCGGTATGGACGGGCCCGCCTCTTCGATTGGCTGCCCATTCTCATCCAGCATCGCCCTGACGCGGCCGTACTGCACACCTGCCAGCACGATGTCACCCTGACGCAGGGTACCGCTCTGTACCAACAGCGAGGCCACGGGACCACGGCCCTTGTCGAGGCGGGATTCGATCACAATGCCCTGTGCAGGGACGTCGCGCGGCGCCTTCAATTCAAGCAGTTCCGACTGCAGCAGCACAGCTTCCAGCAGTTCGTTTACACCGTCTCCCGTATGCGCAGACACGGGGATGAACTGCGTATCGCCGCCCCAGTCCTCGGGGATCACGTCCTTGGCTGCGAGCTCATTTTTCACACGATCCGGATCGGCGCCTTCCTTGTCCATCTTGTTGATGGCCACAATCAAGGGCACTTCGGCTGCCCGGGCGTGTTGTACCGCCTCCTCGGTTTGCGGCATTACGCCGTCGTCGGCAGCCACCACCAGGATCACGATATCCGTGCTCTTGGCACCCCGCGCACGCATTGCGGTGAACGCGGCGTGGCCGGGTGTATCGAGGAAAGAAATCATGCCGTGGTCTGTGTCCACGTGATAGGCACCGATGTGCTGGGTGATACCACCGGCCTCACCAGAAGCCACATGACTTTTGCGAATGTAGTCGAGCAGCGAGGTTTTACCGTGGTCAACGTGCCCCATGACTGTCACCACCGGCGCACGCGGCTCGGGCGTACCTTCGCCTGTGTGTTGTGCCAGGGTCTCTTCGAAGCTTTCCTCTACAGCATCCGCGCTGACCATCTTGACCTTGTGACCCATCTCTTCCACTACCAGGGTAGCGGTATCCTGATCGATCATCTGGTTGATGTTGGCCATCACGCCCAGCTTCATCAGTTCCTTGATGACTTCACCGGCCTTGACCGACATTTGCTGGGCAAGGTCACCGACCGCGATCATATCGCCTACGGCGACCTCTACGGCCTTCTTGGCGGTAGGCATTTCAAATCCATGCTTGCCGTGCTCCTCGTGCGTAGCCTTCAGCTTCTTGCGATTGCGGCGACGCGCCATACCGGACTCTGCACGGTCCAGATCTGACAGTGACAGGTTGTGGCCGCGCTGCTTGCCGCGCCCCGGTGGGGCGTTGCGATCGAGACGACCGTGCTTCTTCTTGCGCTGTTCCGCAGCGGGGCTGGCACTGGGCGCTTCGTGTAAACGCTTGGGTCGCTTGACGGCATCAGCGGCCTTGTCAGCCTTGGTTTTCGCCTCTGCTTCCGCTTTCTTGCGCTCATCTTCAGCCTTGCGCGCTTCCAGGACGGCTTTGCGGGCAGCGGCTTCTTCGGCCTCACGCACCTTGCGGCGCGCGGCAGCACGCTGGCGCAGAATCTCGGGATCGATATTCGCCAGGTCTTCTTCAGGCTCTGGCTCCGGCTCCGGTTGCACCGCTGCGTCCTCAGCTGCTTTAGCAGCGGCTTCAGCGGCGGCGGCCGCGGCTTCTGCTTCGGCCTGGGCTGCAGCAGCTTCGGCTTCGGCGGCTTCTGCCTCTGCCTCACGCGCTGCCTCTTCCGCCGCAGCGGCTTCCTCAGCTGCCTTGGCTTCCGCCTCCAGCTCGGCGGGATCACGTTTCACGTAGGTACGCTTCTTGCGCACTTCCACGTTGACTGTCTTCCTGCCCTGGGAACCCGAAGTCTTCAGGGTACTGATTGTCTTGCGCTTCAGCGTGATGCGCTTGGGTGCGTCAGTCGACTCACCGTGACTGCGTTTCAGATAGGCAAGCAGCGTCTGCTTGTCCTCATCAGATACAGCCTCCCCCGCCTCAGCGTGAGGCAGACCCGCTTCTTTCATCTGCGTCAGCAGACGCTCAACGGATGCACCCACTACTTTCGCGAGTTGCTCTACTGTCACCTGCGCCATGCAATATTCTCCTTGCTACCCTGTTTCTGTGTGTCTGCCCTACCGCGACCGCTTATTCTTCGGCCTCGGCAAACCAGGGTGCGCGCGCGGTCATGATCAACTCACCCGCACGCTCTTCTGTCATTTCTTCGATATCCATCAGGTCTTCAACGCCCTGCTCGGCAAGATCCTCCATGGTGACGATGCCGCGGCTGGCCAATATGTAGGCTAGGTGACGGTCCATTCCATCCATGGTAAGCAGGTCTTCGGCGGGCTCGTTGGCACCCAATTGTTCTTCAGATGCAATTGCCTGTGTCAGCAGCGCATCTTTCGCCCGCGCACGCAGTTCCTCGGCGATATCCTCATCGAAGCCCTCGATCGCGGTCATTTCTTCCAGCGGCACGTAAGCCACTTCTTCCAGCGTGGTGAAGCCCTCTTCTACCAGGATGTCGGCTACTTCTTCGTCCACGTCCAACTGCTCACAGAACAGGTTGATTACCTGGCCGGCTTCGGCCTCGTGCTTCTCCGCCGCTTCTTCGAGGCTCATCACGTTGATGGTCCATTCGGTCAGCTCGCTGGCAAGGCGCACGTTCTGGCCACTGCGGCCAATAGCCTGAGCCAGGTTGTCCTCGGAGACAGCGACATCCATGGTGCCCGAGTCCTCGTCGACAACAATCGACTCCACCTCAGCGGGCGCCATCGCGTTGATGACCAGTTGTGCCGGGTTATCGTCCCAGAGCACGATGTCCACGCGCTCATTGTCGAGCTCGTTCGAAACTGCCTGTACCCGCGAGCCGCGCATACCAACGCAGGCACCAACCGGGTCAATGCGTTGATCATTTGTCTTGACTGCAATCTTGGCTCGCGAACCCGGATCGCGCGCTGCGGCACGTATCTGAATTACCTCTTCGGAGATTTCCGGCACCTCGATCTTGAACAGCTCTATCAACATTTCCGGGCAGGCGCGGCTGAGTATGAGCTGCGGTCCACGGGTCTCAGTGCTGATTTCCTTGAGGATGGCGCGCACGCGATCATTCACGCGGAACGTCTCACGGCCAACCAGTTCGGAGCGCGGCAGCAAACCTTCTGCATTACTGCCAAGATCTACAATGACATTATCGCGTGTAACTTTCTTGACCGTACCCGCTACCAGTTCGCCCACGCGATCCTGATACTCTTCAACCACCTGCGCACGCTCTGCATCGCGAACACGCTGCACGATAACCTGCTTGGCGGTTTGCGCTGCAATGCGGCCGAAGCCAACGTTCTCTACCACTTCTTCGTAGATATCGCCGGGCTTCAGGCTGGGGTCTTTCTCTGCCGCTTCTTCCGTCGTGAACTGGGTGCCAAGCAGCGCCAACTCTTCATCTGGAACCACCAGCCAACGGCGCCTGGTGACGTAATCACCGGATTCCCGGTCGATGGTGACCTCGATATCCGACTCCTCGTCGTAGCGCTTCTTTGTAGCAGTCGCCAACGCCAGCTCTATCGCCTCGAAGATGATGTCCTGGGACACCCCTTTCTCGTTGGACACAGCCTCCGCTACCAGCAGAATTTCCTTCGTCATTTATAGCCTCGCCAGTTCACATACCGCAATCAGATGCGGGGTTGCACACGCGCCTTCTCTATGGCGCTATGGGGCAACAGGTATTCGTGTTCATCTACCTGCACTACGACATCATCACCCTCGATGCCCTTGAGAATGCCTTTAAATTTACGCCTGCCTTCGAACGCGCGGCGTAAGCGCAGTTCAACAGGCTCACCGCTGTAGGCGGGATATTGCTCAAGTTTGAACAGCAGGCGATCCATACCAGGTGAAGACACTTCGAGCGTGTATTCGCCAGTGATGGGGTCTTCCACATCCAGCACGCTGCCGATCTGCTCGCTTACCGCGGCGCAATCGTCAACGGAGATCCCGTTCTCGTGCTCTATGTACACGCGCAGCAAACTGTGCCGGCCCTGGGACAGGTACTCCAGGCCCCACAGTTCGAAGCCCAGGGCCTCTACAGTCGGTTCCAGCAGTGTCTGGATCTGTTGCTCTTTGCTGGCCACGCCGATGCGACTCTCCACATGTAAAAAAACCCCATCAGGGGTTCTCGCACAAACGAAAAAGCCCCTTAAAAAAGGGGCTTTTTCGTTTACACGTCGCCGTTACGGAGCGGGCGACGTATTGTTGGTAGCGGGGGCCGGATTTGAACCGACGACCTTCGGGTTATGAGCCCGACGAGCTACCAGGCTGCTCCACCCCGCATCAATACTTCCTCGCTGTGAAGCCCCTTGGCTTTCACATCAGGGCGGTCTCGTCGTCCCGCCCCAAATTCGAGGCTGTGCATTATAGGTACCGCCCCTACCGGGGTCAACCCAAATGCGGTGCGTTTTTCAGGGGAATTTTGCGCCCGCGGATCAGCTGCCTTTTCCGCAGTTGGCCAGCGCTTCCGAGGGAGATAAAAATCCCGCCAATTGTGTGATTGTCATCGTGAGCAATTCAGGACGACTGCAGGCAACGGAAGCACAGCAGCTTATGAAAAATGGTGCCGAAGGCGGGCCTTAACGCGGCCGGCGAGGTGCGGCCGGCGAGGTGCGACCGGCCAGGGCCGCACGAACACTCTGCTGAAAACAGAGCAGGCCTGCAAAGATGGTGCCGAAGGCGGGACTTGAACCCGCACGAGCATAGCTCACTACCCCCTCAAGATAGCGTGTCTACCAATTCCACCACTTCGGCGTTGTTTCCAGTTTAATCCAGTTGCGGCAGATCCCCTTCAGGCTGCTCTGCGCCACTGCCGCTTGCCGCTGGTATCGCATCGTCAACCACTGGCAACTCTTCGTCCACCACCGCGCCGCCAGACTGGACTGACGCCGGGGGTATATCGATACCCAGTTCGTTGACTGGCTGCGATGCATTCTTGGCAATCAGTGCCAGGCCAAAACTGGTTGCGAAGAAGAGCGCCACCAGCCAGGCAGTGGAGCGCGTCAACACGTTGCCACTGCCATCCGAGCCAAACAGGGTTTGCGAGGCGCCCGCGCCGAAAGATGCGCCCATATCTGCGCCCTTTCCCTGTTGCAGCATGATCAGGCCAATAATGGCCAGTGCCACCAGCAGGTGCGCCACAAGTATAATCTGTTCCATTCTATCCAAGTCCCTCCAGGGGACAGTTCACTTCGCTATTCAGGCACCGCCGCAGTGACGATTGCCTGGAAATCCTCGGCCACCAGGGCTGCTCCGCCCACCAGTGCGCCATCTATATCCTGTTGTGCGAATAACTCCGCAGCATTTCCCGGCTTTACGCTGCCGCCGTACAGCACGCGCGTCGCCGCCGGATCAACGCCCAAACCGGCCAGTTCGCCGCGAATAAACGCATGCATATCCTGTGCCTGTTGCGGGGTTGCCGTGAGACCAGTACCAATAGCCCAGACCGGCTCATAAGCAATCACCAGGCCCGCGAGCGTATCAACACTCTCAAGAGCACCGCGCAACTGCGCGGCCACCACGGTCTCAGCCTCATCCGCTTCACGTTGCTCGCGGGTCTCGCCAACGCAGAAAATCGGCTTCAGCCCCGCGGCCATGGCTGCCTTCAGTTTGGCCGAGATCAGGTCCTCGCCCTCGCCGTGATACGCCCTGCGCTCGGAGTGACCGATAATCACCCACTGACATCCCAGCTCGGCGATCATTGGCGCGGCCACCTCTCCGGTGTACGCACCTTCCACGGCATGACTGCAGTCCTGCGCTCCCACCTCAACAGATGATGCGCGACACAGGTCAATGGCCTGCGGAAGATGTACATACGTAGGGCAGACAACTACCTCTACGGCCTCAGGGACGCCGCCTTCAACCAACGCACCGAGCAACTCCGAGACGCTCTGCGCGGAGCCGTGCATCTTCCAGTTTCCTGCAACCAGTGGCTGACGCATATGACCCCCCGGACAAAAAAGCGGCGGCAATCTTAACGGAGTTACCAGTTAGAGGCAAGGCGTCCCGGCTCAGGTAAGACAACGCTCCACGTCTGCCGCCAGACGCTGGCACAGTGTGTGCACCTCGGCCTCGTCTTCACCCTCCACCATCACCCGTACCACCGGCTCTGTGCCGGAAGGGCGCAGCAGCACCCGGCCCCGGGATCCCAGCTCCTGCTCCACGCGGGCGACAGCCTCGGCCACCTGTGGGTAGTCTTCCAGGTTTACCTTGCCCGCCATACGCACATTGATCATGGTCTGCGGGTACTTGGTCATGCCCGCGCGTAACGCGGCAAGTGTTTCGCCCGATTCTCGCACCGCCCGCAGGACCTGCAGTGCCGCCACAATGCCATCGCCGGTGGTGGTGATATCGCTGCAGATTATATGGCCAGATGATTCCCCGCCAAGGTGCCACCCCTCCGCCTCCATCATTTCCTTGACGAAGCGATCGCCCACCTGGGCCCGCGCCAGCTCCAGGCCGGCATCGCGCAGGGCAATTTCCATACCCAGGTTGGTCATCAGCGTACCGACCACGCCGGCATCACTGGAACCAGTGGCCAGGCGATGCCTGGCGATCACGTAAATCAACTCATCGCCATCGACAAGTTCGCCATTGGCGTCCACGAACAGCACCCTGTCCCCATCACCATCAAAAGCGATGCCAAGATCGGCGTTGCGCTCACGCACCAGTGCGGACAGCGCTGCCGTATCGGTGGAACCGACGCCTTCGTTAATATTGAACCCGTCGGGCTGCGTACCCATGCCGAGCACTTCCGCGCCCAGCTCCGAGAACACGCCCGGGGCGATATGGTAGGTGGCGCCATTGGCGCAATCCACGGCGATACGCATACCGCGCAGGTTAAAACCTTCGGGCACCGTGGACTTGCAGAATTCGATGTAGCGACCGGCGGCATCAACCACGCGCAGGACCTTGCCGATTTGCCGTGAACCCACTGTTTCCAGGTCGTGCTCAAGTTCGGCTTCAATAGCCAGCTCTATTTCGTCAGGCAACTTGGATCCACTGGCGGAGAAAAACTTGATGCCATTGTCCTGAAAGGGGTTGTGGGAGGCACTGATGACGATGCCGGCGTCTGCAGACAGTGTCTGGGTCATCAGGGCCACCGCGGGAGTCGGCATCGGCCCCAGCAGCTTCACATCGACCCCGGCGGCCACGAGCCCCGCTTCCAGGGCGGACTCGAACATGTAACCGGAGACCCTGGTGTCTTTACCGATAATGACCAGGCAGCGGCCTTCGCTGCCGGCCAGGCGTGAGAATACACGCCCACATGCCCAGCCCAGCTTGAGCATAAAGTCAGGCGTAATAGCGCCCTCTCCCACTTCACCGCGAATACCGTCGGTGCCAAAATACTGTCGTGTCATATTTTTATCCGTTCCATCAGGGCGGCGCACATAGCCAGGGCGTCGCTGGTCTCAGCCACATCATGAGTGCGTATGATGGCAGCACCGCGCTCCACAGCCAAGACAGCGAGCGCCAGGCTGGCCGGGAGTCGCTGGTCCACGTCGCGGCCTATCAACTGGCCTATCATGGATTTGCGCGACAAACCCACCAGTAACGGCATGCCCAGCCCGGCCAACTGCGGCAGGCCCGCAAGCAGTTCCAGATTATGCTGCACCGACTTGCCAAAGCCGAAGCCGGGGTCGATCAGCAGGCGATGACGCGGGATGCCGGCGTTTTCACAGGCACTGATCCGCTGCTGAAGAAACGTGGTCACTTCCGGCACAACCTCGGTATAGCGAGGCGCATCCTGCATGTTGCCAGGCTCACCGCGCATGTGCATAAGGCACACCGGCAGGCCGCTGGCTGCCGCGGCCTCCAGCGCACCTTCCCTGCGCAGTGCACGCACGTCATTGATAATCCCCGCCCCGCGCGCCGCGCTTTCACGCATTACCGCCGGGCAGCTGGTATCAACGGAAATCACCACATCCAGCTCTGCGCTGATCCGCTCGACCAGGGGCAGAACGCGATCCATTTCCTCGGCTTCGCTGACCGGCGTGGCACCGGGGCGCGTGGACTCACCACCTATATCAAGTATCGCAGCACCGCTGTCCACCATGTCGGCGGCGCGGCGCAAGGCGAGGTCCAGGTCCGGTTGCTCACGGCGATACAGCGTGCCACCGTCAGAGAATGAATCGGGGGTAATATTAATGACCCCCATGACCCGGGGGCGTGAAAAATCCAGTAAGCGCCCGGCACAATCCAGTGCCGGGGCTCGTTGTTTACTGGTCATCGAGGCGCCGCGGGCTCAGTGTTCGCCGGCTGGGCCACCTATGGGACGGCTGGAGTCTGAGCTGTCGTCGACCGGTTTGGCCTCGGTAGTACCGCCGCCGGGTGAGTCCTCGTCCCAGTCACTCGGTGGGCGCGGCGTACGTCCTGCCATGATGTCGTCGATCTGGTCGCTATCGATGGTCTCGTACTTCATCAGCGCATCCGACATCAAGTGCAGCTTGTCTTCGTTCTCTTTCAGGATGCGCGTGGCAGTCTCGTAGCATTCGTCGATGATGCGACGTACTTCCACGTCTATCTGGCGCGCCGTGTCGTCTGAAATACCCTGGTGGGGCTGGGCCGCACTGCGCCCCAGGAACACTTCCTCACCGCCCTCGTCGTACATCAGCGGCCCCATGGTGTCAGACAGGCCCCACTGGGTGACCATCTTGCGGGCTATTTCTGTGGCGCGCTGGATATCATTGGATGCGCCGGTGGTAATACCGTCGCGGCCCAGGGTCATCTCTTCGGCGATACGGCCACCAAACAGGCTGCAAATCTGGCTGATAATGTGCCGGCGGCTGTGGCTGTAACGGTCTTCCTCGGGCAGGAACATGGTGACGCCAAGGGCGCGACCGCGCGGGATAATGCTGACCTTGTAGACCGGATCATGCTCCGGTACCAGCCTGCCGACAATCGCGTGGCCGGCCTCGTGGTAAGCGGTGTTGCGCTTCTCGTCTTCGGACATGACCATGGATTTGCGCTCCGCGCCCATCATGATCTTGTCCTTGGCCAGTTCAAACTGCTGCATACCCACCGTGCGCACGTTGGCACGCGCGGCAAACAGGGCCGCCTCGTTCACCAGGTTTGCCAGGTCCGCGCCGGAAAATCCGGGGGTACCGCGAGCGATTTTTCCTGGCTGTACATCTTCGGCCAGTGGCACTTTGCGCATGTGTACCTTGAGGATCTGTTCACGACCGCGAATATCGGGCAGGCCCACTACGACCTGGCGGTCAAAGCGGCCCGGGCGTAAAAGCGCGGGATCCAGCACATCGGGTCGGTTGGTGGCGGCGATAACAATGACACCGTCATTGACTTCGAAGCCGTCCATTTCCACCAGCAACTGGTTCAGGGTTTGTTCGCGCTCGTCGTGACCACCGCCAAGACCCGCACCGCGATGACGGCCCACGGCATCGATCTCGTCGATGAAGATGATGCAGGGAGCCTGCTTCTTGGCCTGCTCGAACATGTCGCGTACTCGGGACGCACCCACACCGACGAACATCTCCACGAAATCGGATCCGGAAATGGAGAAGAAAGGCACCTTGGCCTCGCCGGCAATCGCTTTTGCCAGCAAGGTCTTACCGGTACCGGGCTGCCCCACCATAAGCACGCCGCGGGGGATGCGGCCACCGAGTTTCTGGAAACGACTGGGATCGCGCAGGAACTCCACCAGTTCCTGCACATCTTCCTTGGCTTCATCCACACCCGCCACATCGGCAAAGGTAGTGGTGATCTGGTCTTCACCCAGCAGGCGCGCCTTGCTCTTGCCAAAGCTCATCGGGCCGCCACGGCCGCCGGCTCCGCCCTGCATCTGGCGCATAAAGAACATGAACACGGCGATAATAATCAGGATCGGGAAGGAAGCGACCAGCAGTTGCGTCCAGACGCTCTGTTGTTCCGGTTTCTTGCCCTCGACCACCACGCTGTGCTCGAGCAGGTCGTCGATCAACTTGGGATCTTCGATCATCGGGCGAACCGTCTCGAAACGGGTGCCGTCGAAGCGCTCGCCCGTGATGGTGAGGCCGTCCACAGTGACCTTGCGCACCTGGTCCTGCTGAATTTCCTGAATAAATTCAGAATATTGCAGCTGCTCGGACGGGCTCTGCATATTAAAGTTGTTGAACACCGACAACAAAACGGCGGCTATCACCAACCACAACAATAAATTTTTCACCATATCGTTCAACGCTGCTTCCTCATCGGAGACACCTTAACGGGGCCGGCCAGAAATCTGGCCTACACAGCCTCACTCCTCAATTATAGCTTCTCGCCTGACATGCGAGGGGGTCGTTGGATATACGCGCGAGCAACCGCTGTGGACCTGCGCGAAATCTGGATAAATCTGGCCACCAATGTACTACAGATGGGGTCGTACGGCCATGTTTCAAGCGCCACACACCATCAATCGCGAAAGCCTGTCGCCACCAGGTACACTTCCCGTGAGCGCGGCCGGGAGGCCTTGGGCTTGCGGGTCAGGACCCGGTCGAAGCTGTCGCGGGTTTCACGGAACAACTCATCGAAGCCCTCTCCCTGGAAAACCTTGGCCACAAACACCCCGCCAGGACACAGAACCCGGCGCGCCAGGTCCAGGGCCAACTCGACAAGGTACATCGCCCGTGGCTGGTCAACGGCCGTCATGCCGCTCATATTCGGGGCCATATCGGAAATCACCACATCCACAGGGTGATCACCGAGACACGCCAGTATGCGCTCGAATACCGCCTCCTCGGTGAAGTCGCCCTCAATAAACTCGACGCCAGCCAGACTATCCATCGGTAGGATATCGGACGCCACCACGCGACCGCTGTGGCCCACCAGTTCGACAGCCACCTGCGACCAGCCGCCGGGCGCACTGCCCAGGTCCAGCACGGTCATACCTGGCCGTATAAACCGGTCTTTTTGCTGCAGTTCCAGCAACTTATAGCAGGCGCGACTGCGGTAACCCTCCCGCTGCGCCTGTTGCACATAGGGGTCGTCCCGATGCTCTTTCAACCAGGCTTTGCTGGATGAGCGTTTTTTGGCCATAGATTTACCGCAGTTTCATCAGTATCGGGAACCAGGTCCGTTGTGTAGAATACGCGCCCCTCGGGCGGTGACGCCTATTGTACCGTGGATTCACTATGAGCAAGAAAAACAACGAGGACACCAGGCAACTTCGCGCCATCGGGCACAAGCTCAAGCCTGTGGTCACTGTAGCCGGCAACGGCCTCTCGGACACTGTGCTGGCGGAAATCGAGCGCGCGCTGGACCAGCATGAACTGATCAAGATAAAACTGGCCGTCGGCGATCGCGAGACCAAGCGCGCCCTCACTGAAACCCTGTGTGAGCGCTGCAACGCCAGGCTGATACAGAGCATTGGCAATGTCATCCTGATACTTCGCCGCACCAGCCAGCCCGATCCCCGGCTGTCCAACCTCCTGCGCCCTGTCTAAGTACCCTCGCGCAGCCGAGCAGTGCCTGCACCTGCGATGAGCCACCCGCATGGACTCACCCGGGCCGACTGGGATAAAGTCATGCTGTCAGGGGTGGAGGCCATACCATGGGTGACGTGCTGGAATTTCCTTCTAGGCAGGCGCAGGGCCTGGCGTTCCTGGATCGCCAGATCAGGGACCTGCTCACTGCCAAGGGCGCCGACGAAGCCCTCGTAGACCACGCCGCCAGCCAGCTGAACCGCATCTACACCCGTATCACCAATGCGCAGCAATACCAGTTTACGGTGCGCCTGCCGGACGCTATCAGCGAGACCGAGCGCCAGGCACTGCAAAGCGACATCGAGACGGGCCTCGAGCAACTGCGCAGGGACAATCACCGGTTGCTGGTGGAACTGGTTGCGGAACTGGTGCTGGCGGAAATGAAAGGCTTCGAACTGTCCCGGCGCTGACAGGCTACTGCTCAGCCAACAAACCAGCCCGTCACCTGGTAGACCACAATGCCCGCCACATAGGCCAGCAGGAAGTAGCCACAAAACATTTTCAGTGCCAGGCCCCGCGACGAACTCTCCTTGGACAGAATGGCCAGGGTAGAGACGCACTGCAGCGCAATCGCGAAAAACACCAGCAGTGCCAGCCCGGAACCCAGTGCCAACTGGCTGGACTGGATGTGTTCCACCAGTGGCACCATGTTCTCATCAGCGCCCTCGATGCCAAAGATGGTACCCAGGGTCCCCACGAACACCTCACGCGCGGCAAAAGAGGTGAATATGGCCACCCCGTAACGCCAGTCCAGCCCCAGTGGCTCGAACAGGGGCTCCACCACTCGCCCGATCTGGCCCAGCCAGGACTGCCCGAGATCAGCACCGTAATTGGGGAAGTAACCCAGTACCCATATGAGAAGGGTCACGGTGAAGATGATCTTGCCGGCCTTGGTCACGAAGTGCCTGGCCCGGTTCACGGAGTTGCGCAGTATGGGCACAAAGCCGGGCACACGATACGGCGGCAGTTCCAGCACGAAGGGCAGGTCCTGGTAGCGTTGGCCCGCCACACGCGATACCAGGCCGGTGATCAACAGGCCACAGAACATACCGAAGAAATAGATGCCGAACATTGCCAGGCCCTGCCACCCCAGCAGCCCGCCGAGTGCGGTCTGCGCCGGTATGAATGCGGCAATCAGCAGGCTGTACACGGGCAGACGGGCGCTACAGGGCATCAACGGGATGGCCATATAGGTCAGTAAACGCTTGCCCGGGGAGTCGATCGCTCGCGCGGCGTAGATCGCGGGTATGGCACAGGCGGTGCCGGACAACAGCGGAATGAAGCTTTTGCCAGTGAGGCCGAAGAACCGCAGGGGCTTATGGCAGATCAGTGCAGCACGGGCCATATAACCCGAATCTTCCAGCAGGCCGATAATAAAGGTCAGCACGAAGATCTGTGGCACGAAAACGAGGAAAGCACCCACACCGCTGAACAAGGCATCCGCGGTGAAATCCGCAGCCACCTGGTTTCCCAGCAGCGGCACCACACGATCTGCAGACCAGGCAAGCGCTCCCTCCACGGCATCCATGGCCGGTGCCGACCAGGTAAAAATGGACTGGAACAACAGGTACATGATCACAAAAAAGGCGACACCGCCGGTCAGGGAATGCAGGAAGAAACTGTCCAGCCTGTGCTGTGTCCGGATCAGGATATCGTCGCGGGGGCCAAAGCGCCGCGCCAGTTGGTGCGCCTCGCCGCGCAGGATGGCGTCCGGCGTTTCAGTGAGGTGACTACGCGTCACGCCAGCTTCGGGCAGCGGCCGCGACAGCGCGGCGATCACCGCATCGACACCCTTGCCGGTGCGCCCGGAAATTGGCAGTACCGGCGTATACAGTGCAGCCGACAGGCCCTCCACATCCAAATCCAGACCATGTTTGTCGAGCACGTCAATCATGTTTGCCAGCACCGTCACCGGCTTGCCATGGCGTTCGCAGTCGCGGATCACCTGCAGCGTAAAATACAGGCTTTTCTCCAGCCGCGTGGCATCAATCAGACACAGCACCTGCTCCACTTCCGGGTCGCACAGCGCATTCTCAAAGTAGCCGACTGCCACCTCTTCCTCTGCGGAGATGGCTTGCAGCGAATACGTGCCGGGGAAGTCGACCAGTTGTTTATCCGGCAGCGCCTGCAGATTTCCGCTGCCGATATCCACGGTGATGCCCGGGAAGTTGGCGACTTTGTGCGCCAGGCCGGTAAGACGGTTGAACAGCAGGCTTTTGCCGGAATTGGGACTACCGATCAGTATGATCTTACTCACCAGCGGGCTCCTTCCTCACCAGCACATGGGTCGCAACCTCGTCGTCCAGCGAATAGACCGTGTTGCTGACCCGATAAACCTTGGGTGCGCCAAAGGCGAGGGAGTGCAGACAGGTTACCCGCTCACCCACATGAAAGCCGAATTCCATCAGGCGTATGCGATACTTTTCTGCCAGGGCATCGTCATAGCCCACGATTTCGCAGCAGTCGCCTGCCTGCAGGGACCATAAGGTCTGGTTCACGTCGGATAAATCCATAAAACCTGTCGGGATAAGCCGACCAGACTAACATTAATGATAACGATTTGCATTAAGCTGACGACACCTAAGCGATTCGATTGGACAAATGCCAGCCTATGCCCCACCTTATAGCTAGTGTTCTGACTTCACTTAACGAGGATTCCGATAATGACAAAACTGATCAAAACCCTGCTGGCCTCTACCCTGCTGCTGGCGTTTCACAGCGCCCAGGCTGACGAGTACGCGGACACGCGTAAAACGTTCTACAACGCCGGCGAAAGCGCCGCATTTTTTGACAGCGCCTACGGCTACGCACTGTTCCCCACGATCGGCAAAGGTGGCATGGGCATTGGCGGCGCGCACGGCTCCGGTCGCGTTTACGCCAACGGCAAACACATCGGCAATACCAAGATGACGCAACTTTCCATCGGCTGGCAGCTTGGCGGCCAGGCCTACAGCCAGATTATTTTCTTTGAGGACGCGCGCGCACTTGAGGACTTCACTTCCGGAAACTTCGAATTCGGCGCCCAGGCAACCGCTGTCGCTATTACCGCGTCCGCCGGTGCGCAGGCCACCACCGGTGGCGGCGCCCAGGCCGGAGCCGCAGGCGGCAAGAATGACGCCAATACCGTTTCCGGTGGCTATCGCAAGGGCATGGCGGTATTCACTGTGGCCAAGGGTGGCCTGATGTACGAAGCGGCGATCGCCGGTCAGAAGTACAGCTTTACGCCGCTGTAATCGCGCTGATCTCCCCGCGCCGGACTCGTCCGGGCGCGGGTGACCGCAACCTAGATGTGATGTACCTGGTCGATCTCGTATTCGATCTCGCCACCCGGCGCCCTGACCACGACAACATCACCTTCCTCTTTGCCGATTAGGGCCCTGGCGATCGGCGAGCCGATGGAAATCAGGTTGTTTTTCACGTCGGCCTCGTCTTCCCCGACAATACGGTAAGTGACGGTCTCGTCGGTATCGATATTGATGAGATCGACGGTAGTGCCGAAGATAACCTTGCCGGTCTTGGCGATCTGGGTGACGTCGATCACCTGGGCGCCGGCCAGTTTGCTTTCTATCTCCATGATGCGCCCCTCAGTGAAGCTCTGCTGCTCCCTGGCGGCGTGGTACTCGGCATTTTCCTTGAGGTCACCGTGCTCGCGTGCGTCGGCTATCGCCTCGCTGATGCGCGGGCGCTCCACCTTCTTCAAGTGCTCCAACTCTTCTCGCAGGGCCGCCTCCCCTGCTACTGTCATCGGTACTTTGTTCATGCACTGAGGCTCCCGTGTAGATCCTGCAACCTGCGCACTTTCTCGTCGCCCTCCTGCTGCAGCGACATGGTAATGGCTTCCGCCGCCGCCAGGGTGGTCGTGTAGAACGCCCGGTGCGCCTCGGCACTGGCGCGGATCGGGGCCGAGTCCTCAATGGCACGGCGCCCTTCGGTAGTGTTGATAATGATATCCGCCTCGTCGTTCTTGATCATATCGACGATATGCGGACGACCCTCGAGCACCTTGTTTACCCGCCGCACTTCCAGGCCCGCCTGTTCCAGGGCAGCAGCCGTGCCGCCGGTAGCAGCGAGTTTGAAACCCAGTGCTACCAGGTCTTTCGCGACCTTGACCGCCCCCGGCTTGTCCACATCGCGAACGCTCATCAGCACCGTACCGGAGGTGGGCGGCGCTGCGCCACCCCCCAACTGGGCCTTGGCAAAGGCGGTGGCGAAGCTGTCGCCGACACCCATGACTTCGCCAGTGGAGCGCATCTCGGGGCCCAGAATCGGGTCCACGCCAGGGAACTTGTTGAACGGCAGCACGGCCTCTTTCACGCTGTAATAGGGCGGCACAACCTCCTTGGTGAAGCCCTGATCCGCAAGGCTCTGGCCGGCCATACACCGTGCGGCCACCTTGGCCAGGGAGCGGCCGATACACTTGGAGACGAAGGGCACCGTGCGGGATGCGCGGGGGTTTACCTCGATCACGTAGATTTCATCGTCCTGCCAGGCCAGCTGCACATTCATCAGGCCACGCACGCCCAACTCGAGCGCCATCTGTTTCACCTGGTCACGCATCTGGTCCTGCACCTTGGCATCCAGGCTGTAGGGTGGCAGGGAACAGGCAGAGTCGCCCGAGTGCACGCCAGCCTGTTCGATGTGCTGCATGATGGCACCGATCACCACTTCTTCGCCGTCGGAAACGGCGTCAATGTCCACCTCCACTGCCGCCGACAGGAAACTGTCCAGCAACACCGGCGCGTCATCAGATGCCTGCACCGCGTGCGTCATGTAGCGCAGCAAATCTTCCTCGCGATACACGATTTCCATGGCCCGTCCACCGAGCACATAAGAGGGGCGCACCACCAGCGGATAACCGATCGAGGCCGCAGCCTCTATCGCTTCCCCAGTGCTGCGCACCGTGGTGTTAGCGGGTTGCTTGAGCCCCAGCTTCTGGATCATGTGCTGGAAGCGCTCCCGGTCTTCGGCGCGATCAATCGCGTCTGGCGTGGTGCCAATAATCGGCACGCCCGCAGCTTCCAGGGCACGCGCCAGCTTGAGCGGTGTCTGCCCCCCAAACTGCACGATGACACCCTTGGGCTGCTCCAGGTCTACGATCGCCAGCACGTCCTCAAGGGTCACCGGTTCGAAATACAAACGGTCCGAGGTGTCGTAGTCAGTGGACACGGTTTCCGGGTTACAGTTGACCATAATGGTCTCATAACCGTCCTCGCGCATCGCCAGGACCGCGTGCACACAGCAGTAGTCGAATTCGATACCCTGGCCAATACGATTGGGCCCGCCGCCAAGTACCAGGATCTTGTCGCGATCGGAGGGAGCGGCCTCGCATTCCTGCTCATAGGTGGAATACATATACGCGGTGGCCGAGGCAAATTCCGCGGCGCAGGTGTCCACGCGCTTGTAGACCGGGCGAATACCCAGGCCCTGTCGATGCTCACGCACCGCCTGTTCAGTGCTGGCCAGCAACACTGCCAGACGCTCATCGGAAAAGCCCTTGCGCTTGAGCCGATACATATGCTCGGCATCTATATCGGCCAGCTCGACCTGCTTCAGGCCGTTTTCGGTGTTGACGATGTCCTCGATCTGCACCAGGAACCAGGGATCTACCCCGGAATGCCGGTATACCTCGTCAAGGCTCATCCCGGCGCGGAAGGCATCGGCAATGTACCAGATGCGCTCGGCGCCGGGGTTGACCAGCTCAGAGATCAATTCATCACGCAGATCCGGGTCATCCACGTCGATCTGGTGCTCAAAACCCGCCGAGCCCACTTCGAGGCCGCGCAGGGCTTTCTGTACGGATTCCTGGAACGTGCGCCCGATCGCCATGACCTCACCCACGGATTTCATCTGTGTGGTCAGGCGCGCATCGGCGCCACTGAACTTCTCGAAGGCAAAGCGCGGGATCTTGGTTACCACGTAGTCGATCGCCGGCTCGAAGGACGCCGGCGTGGCCCCACCGGTGATGTCGTTCTGCAACTCATCCAGGGTGTAGCCGATCGCCAGTTTCGCCGCCACTTTGGCAATCGGGAAACCCGTGGCCTTGGAGGCGAGCGCGGAAGAGCGCGAGACCCGCGGGTTCATTTCAATAATCACCAACCGGCCGGTCTTGGGGTCCTGACCAAACTGCACATTGGACCCACCCGTTTCCACACCGATTTCACGCAGCACCGCCAGCGAGGCGTCGCGCATGATCTGGTATTCCTTGTCGGTCAGGGTTTGCGCGGGCGCCACGGTGATGGAATCGCCCGTGTGCACACCCATGGCGTCGAAGTTCTCAATGGAGCAGACGATGATGCAGTTGTCGTTCTTGTCGCGAACGACCTCCATCTCGTACTCTTTCCAGCCGATCAGGGACTCGTCGATCAGCAGCTCATTGGTGGGCGACAGGTCGAGTCCGCGTGTGCAGATCTCTTCAAATTCCTTGCGGTTGTAGGCGATACCGCCGCCCGAGCCACCCATGGTGAACGAGGGCCGGATGATGCACGGAAAGCCGATGCTGTCCAGCACCTGGAAGGCTTCTTCCATGCTGTGTGCGGTAGAGGCACGCGGTGTCTCGAGGCCGATTCGCTTCATGGCCTGGTCAAACAGCTGCCGGTCTTCCGCCTTGTCGATGGCCTCCTTGGTGGCGCCGATCATCTCCACACCGTGCGTTTCCAGGACCCCTTCCCGGGCTAGGTCCAGTGCGCAGTTGAGGGCCGTCTGGCCACCCATGGTGGGCAACAGGGCATCAGGCTTCTCTTCGGCGATAATGCGCGCCACGGTTCGCCACTCGATAGGTTCGATGTAGGTGGCGTCTGCCATGGCCGGGTCGGTCATGATGGTCGCCGGGTTGGAGTTGACCAGAATCACCCGGTACCCCTCTTCACGCAGCGCTTTACAGGCCTGCGCACCCGAGTAATCGAATTCACAGGCCTGGCCGATCACAATAGGCCCGGCGCCGAGAATCAGGATGCTCTTCAGGTCTTCTCTCTTGGGCATGGCGCTCTACTTCCCTGCTGACGCGGCGTTCTGCCGGTCCTCGATAAGCTCAATAAAATGATCAAACAACGGCGCTGCATCGTGGGGCCCCGGGCTGGCTTCGGGGTGCCCCTGGAAACTGAACGCGGGTTTGTCGGTACGGTGGATTCCCTGCAGGCTGCCATCGAACAGCGACTTGTGCGTCACCCGCAGGTTGTCCGGCAGGCTGGCCTCATCAGCGGCAAAACCGTGGTTCTGGCTGGTAATCAGTACCGTGCCATCATCAATGCTCTGCACCGGGTGGTTGGCACCATGGTGGCCGAACTTCATTTTCACCGTCTGCGCGCCAGAGGCCAGTGCCAACAGCTGGTGGCCCAGGCAAATGCCGAACACCGGGATATCGGTCTGCAAAATCTCGCTGATGGCGTCGATGGCGTAGGTACAGGGCTCCGGGTCACCGGGGCCGTTGGACAGGAATATCCCGTCCGGATTCATCGCCAGCACGTCAGCAGCCGGCGTCTGTGCCGGCACCACGGTCAGCCGGCACCCACGGTCAACCAGCATTCGCAGGATATTGCGCTTGACCCCGAAATCGTAGGCCACGACATGCCAGGGCAGGTCATCTGCGGAGCGATCCAGGTGCCCCTTGTCCCACTCCCAGCTGCCCTGCGTCCACTGGTAGGTCTCGGTAACGGTCACTTCCCTGGCCAGGTCCATGCCCTTGAGGCCGGAGAATTCCCGCGCCAGCTGCAGCGCCTTGTCTTCATCGATATCCGCACCGGCCATCAGGCAGCCGTTCTGGGCGCCTTTCTCGCGCAGGATCCGGGTCAGGCGACGGGTGTCGATATCGGCAATACCGACGATGTTATGACTTTCCAGGTAGTCACCCAGGCTCTGGGTGTTGCGGTAGTTGCTGGCCAGCAGCGGCAAATCACGGATAACCAGGCCGGCCGCCCAGACGGCGCTGGACTCCTCGTCTTCCGGATTCGTGCCGGTATTGCCTATATGCGGATAGGTCAGGGTGACGATCTGGCGGGCGTAAGAGGGGTCGGTAAGTATTTCTTGGTAACCGCTCATGGCGGTATTGAAAACCACTTCACCAACGGATGTTCCGCTGGCTCCGATCGCTAAGCCCTTGAAAACACTGCCATCTTCAAGGACCAGTAGGGCAGGATTGGACAAGCAAAAACCTCCGTCTATGTCGCGCAACCGGTCGCTTCCCGCGTCTCGCTCAGGCGCTCGCAAAAAGGCGAGATGGGTGACCTCATCTCGCCTCGTCGCATGAGTGGCTCAGGTTTTCACAGGAATACACTGTGCCCGGTGCGCGTTTCGGGCATGTGAAATCTGGCGGGTGATTTTAGGTGAACGGGCATATCCTGTCCAGTCGGTTTGGCGCCAGGACGACGAATGTGCGCATCATGCCGAACCGAGGCGGGTGGCTTGACGGCAAAGGCGACAAAATCCGTGATAAATCGCAATCACCGCATTACCATTTCCCACCTGATTTGACCTTCCGCGGGCTCTGTAAGCCCGCTCCCGGCTGGATAACAAAAGGAAACAGCATGGCATACAGCAGCGGCAAGTGCGCCGTCATCACCGGCGCCGCCTCAGGCATTGGCAGGGCACTGGCAAAGCAGCTCAATAGTGAAGGCTGCGAGCTCTACCTCTCCGACATCAACGCCACCGGCCTGCAGGAAACCGTCGACCAACTGCCGCGCGCCGACATACCCTGCGACCAGCAACTGCTCGACGTCGCCGATCGCGCGGCCATGCACGCCTGGGCTGAGCGTATCGCCGACGCGCGCGGCAAGGTCGATATTGTGATCAATAACGCAGGTGTTGGCCTGGGCGATCGCGTGGAGGAGATGAACTACGAGAACCTGGACTGGCTGATGGGCATCAACTTCTGGGGTGTTATCCAGGGCAGCATGGCCTTCCTGCCGCTGCTCAAGCGCGCGGAACAAGGCCATCTGGTGAATATTTCATCGCTGTTCGGGATCATCGCCGTACCCACGCAATCGGCCTATAACGCAGCCAAGTTCGGTGTGCGCGGTTTCACCGAGTCCCTGCGCCAGGAGATGAAAGGCACAAACGTACACGTATGCTGCGTCCACCCGGGTGGTATCGCCACCAATATCGCGCGCAATTCACGGGGTGGTGACCTGGGCGCCTCGGCAGATGACAGGGACGCGCGATTCCAGAAATTCGCCCGCACCACAGCGGAGTCGGCAGCGGCGCAAATCATCAACGCTGTCGAAAAGCGCAAACCAAGACTGTTGATTGGTCTCGACGCCAAGATCGCCTCCTTCCTGTCGCGAATTTTCCCCGTGCGCTATCCTGAAATCCTGCGCCTGCAGAGCGTCGTGGAACCCGATAGCGGGTCGTAATACGCAGACCCCGGCAACAACGCGCACCCTGAACGGATGACAGCCCCGAATTCACGCATAACAAGGCAGCCCCTATGCGACACAACCTGTTCCCGGCCAGCATGCTCCTGGCTTCACTGTTACTGGCCGCCTGTGCCGGCACGGCACCTGTCGCCGAAACGGATGCAGTGCCCGAGATTCACCCGGGTGTCCTGCAAGGCTACCTGCCCCTCGACACACCGCTGCGCAGCGTGGAGGTCGTGCCACCGGCTCCGCAAGCAGGCTCAGCGCGACAGGCCCTGGACGAGGCCCTCGCGGCGCGTGCCCTGACCCTGCGCAACACCCCGCGCTGGGAACTGGCCAGGCAGGACGCACAACTACGGTTCCCCGAGGCCGAGGGCACTTTCAGCTGCGCTACCGGCCTGCCCATCAGCGAACAGGTCACGCCAAGGCTCTACATGCTGCTGCGACGGACGGTTGCCGATCTCGCCTTTGCCGCCAATTCAGCGAAAAACGCCTACCAGCGCCCCCGCCCTTTCATGGTCAACAACCAGCCTATCTGCAGCCCCGAGGACGAGACCAGCCTGCGCGAGAATGGCTCCTACCCCTCCGGCCATACCGCAATCGGCTGGGGTTGGGCGCTGATACTGGCTGAATTGATTCCCGAGAACGCGGAAGCGATCCTGGCCCGTGGCCGTGCCTTTGGCGAAAGCCGCAGTGTCTGCAATGTACACTGGCACAGCGATATCGTGGCGGGCCGCATGATCGGTGCTGCCGCGTTGGCAAGTCTTCACGGCAACGCGGCTTTTGCCACCGCAATGGCCGGCGCAAGGGAAGAACTGGCGGCTCTGGACAGAACCAATCTGACCCCTTCGCGCGACTGCGCTGCAGAAGCCAGTGCCCTGGCACAGACATATTTCAGCGAGTAGGGTTCAGACCAGGATCTGTTCCAGCGCCGTGCGCAGTCCCGGGGGGATGGCTGCGGACTGATCTGTCGGCCGCGTCACGAACACGTGCACGAAATACCCGTGCGCGACCGCTTGCGACTCTCCCTGCCTGAAGATCGCCAGGCCATAGCGCACCGAACTGTTGCCCAGCCTTTCCACGCGCAGCCCTGCTTCCAGCGCATCCGGATAGGCCACGGGCGCATGGTATTCGCAGCCGGAACTGACCACGTAGCCCACCGTGTCACCGCTCTGGATATCCAGGCCGCCCTCCTCGATCAGGTAGCGGTTCGCCGCGCTATCGAAATAGGCATAGTAAGTGACATTATTGACATGGCCGTAGATATCATTGTCCGACCAGCGCGTGTCGATGGGATAAAACACCTTGTAGTCATCGCGCACGGGGCGCGCAGGCTTGCTCATTTCGCTTCTCCATAGGCGTCGCGATAAATGCCCAGCGCATCCTCATAAGTGACATCACGCGGGTTGTTCACCAGCAGGCGCTGTTGCAGCATGGCGTCTTCCGCCAGCATCTCCAGGTCGCCTGCGGGAACGCCGGCGTCTGCAAGCGTTGCCGGCAGGCCGACGTCTGCTATCAGGCCTACCAGGGCCGAGATCAGTGCTGCGGTGGCGGCTTCCTCATCGCCTGGCACCGGCTGACCCACCACCAGTTCAGCCAGCTCGGCATATAGCCCGGTGGCTGCCGGGGCATTGAACCTGAGCACCGCTGGCAGCACCAGTGAATTACTCAGGCCATGGGGTATGTGGTAGTGCCCGCCAAGCGGATAGGCTAGCGCGTGTACCGCCGCCACCGGGGCATTGGCGAAAGCCTGCCCTGCCAGGCAGGCACCGAGCAACATCGCCTCGCGCGCCTCGCGGTTGCCGCCATCACCCACCGCGGTGCGGATATTACCCGCCAGCAGTCGCAATGCCTGTCGCGCCAGGTGATCGGAGATGGGGTTTTTCTGGTGCCGTGACGTGTACGCCTCAATGGCATGGACCATTGCATCCACGCCGGTCATCGCCGTGATGGCCGGCGGTAAACCCATGGTAAGGGCGGCATCGAGCACGGCCACATCTGGCAGCAGCACAGGCGAGGAGACGCCGGCCTTGGTGGTCTCCCCGGTGGTGACCACCGCCACCGGAGTGACCTCGGAGCCGGTGCCCGCAGTGGTTGGCACCAGTATCAGCGGCAGCCTGGAGCCCTGCACCTGGCCGACACCGTACAGCCCTGACAACGGCTGCTCGCCAGCGAGCAATACGCTGGCCACCTTGGCGACGTCCATGGAACTGCCACCGCCCACAGCGATAACCCCATCGACCTGCCGCAGACGGCCCAGTTCAGCAGCAGAGAGCACTGTCGCCTCGGGTGGGTCCTCGCGCACCGCGTCAAACAGCACTACAGTGACACCGGCTGCCGCCAGTGCGTCGATCACGGGTTGAACGAGGCCGATACTGACCAGGCCGGGGTCGGTGACCAGCAATGGCTGCCTGACGCCCAGGTGCCGGCACTCTTCCGCCAGCTCCAGCGCGCTGCCAGACCCGCTGACAATACGTCCGACCGTGTTGAATTCAAATCCCTGCATGACATCCTCTGGTCGCATCGGTACAAGCAGCGACGCTAATGCAAGAATGCCGGACCTGCAACTGTTTTGCCTGCGCTGACGCGCTGCTGGTATGCTCGACCCACGCGCCAACACTTCGAAAAATCGTATGACGGCACCACATCCAAGGGAAATGGTTCACCAGCTCGCCGAACGCTTCGCCGGGCGCAGCCCCGGCCCCGAGCCGCTGACCGAACGCGTACCGGTTCGCCACTACACTGACCAGGCCCACTTCCAGCTTGAGCGCGAGAAACTGTTCCTGCAGCGCCCGGTCATTCTTTGCCACGAGACACAGTTACCGGCGCCCGGCGATGTACTGGCCCAGGACTGGCTGGGCATACCCCTGGTCACCGTGCGCGACAAAGACGGCTCCATCCACAGCTATCTAAACGTTTGCCGGCATCGCGGCATGCGCCTCGTACCCCCAGGCGCCAGCCGATTACGCGCCTTTATCTGCCCTTACCACCAATGGACCTATGGCCTTGATGGCAACTTGCGGAATGTCCCCCGGGCAGAGTGTTTCCAGGCGCCGGAACAGGAGCGCCTCGGTCTGGTGGCGGTGCCAACGGCAATACGCAACGGACTGGTCTGGATACAGGCAACGCCCGACAGCGACATGGACATTGACGGCCACCTCGCCGGGCTGGGCGCGGACTTCGACTATTTCCGCCTGGGCGACTTCAACTACTGCCAACAAAGTGTGCGCACCGTTGCTGCCAACTGGAAACTGATCCAGGACGCCTTCCTGGACGGCTACCACGTGACCCGCCTGCACAAGGGCACGGTGGGCCCGTTTTTTCCAGATGCGCTGGCGGGATCAGAGTTCATCGGTGACCACCTGCGCAATGGCGTCGCGCGCAACGAGATCGAGGAAGCTGTGGATGTGGCCCCCGACCAACTGGGTGACCTGCGTCGCTACGTGACGTTCTCCTACACCACCTTTCCCAATGCGGTGCTGGTATTCCAGCCGGACTACACAAGCATTATCGCCCTGTTCCCGCAGGCCCCGGACAGCACGGTGTTTGTCCATACCATGCTCACGCCGGAGGTGCCGTCCACCCCGGAGCAGCGCGACCATTTCCAGCGCTCTTTCCAGCTGATTGACGAGGGGGTATTTGCCGCCGAGGACCTGTTTGTCGCCGAGGGCTCCCAGCAGGGACTGCTTGCAGGCGCGAACGCAGACCTGACTTTTGGTGCCCTGGAAGAGGCGGCGGTGCACTTCCACCGCCGCCTGGCGCAGGTACTGAAGACCGCCTGAGGCGGGCTCCACCCGAGGCCGGGTCTTACCCGTCGCGGAAAGTGGCGTTTACCGATTCCATGGCGCTTGTCATATAAGGCCTGAACTCGTTGCGACCCACTACCATGCGGTGCACCTCATCGGGCCCATCTGCCAGGCGCAGGGTCCGCTGCGCCATGTACATGTGCGCCAGCGGGGTGTCCTGGGAGACGCCCAGCGCACCGAACATCTGGATGGCCTGGTCGACGATGCGAATCGACACGTTGGGTACGGCGGTCTTGATCATGGATATCCAAACCCTTGCTTCCTTGGGGTCCACGTTATCCATCATCCACGCGGTTTTCAGGGTCAGCAGCCTGGCCTGCTCAATATCCATGCGCGCATTGGCCACGATATCCACATTGCCGCCGAGGCGGGCCAGCTGCTTGCCGAATGCGGTGCGGGAGACCGCGCGCTCGCACATCAGCTGCAACGCCTTCTCGGCAGCGCCAATGGCGCGCATGCAGTGATGGATACGGCCCGGGCCCAGGCGCCCCTGCGAAATCTCGAAACCGCGGCCCGGGCCCAGGATGATATTGTCTTTTGGCACCCGCACGTTGTCGAACTTCTGGTGCATATGCCCGTGGGGTGCATCATCCATGGAGAACACGTTCATGGCCCGCAGGTTGCTGAACCCAGGCGCATCCGTGGGCACCAGGATCTGCGATTGCTGCAGGTGCTTGGGCGCATCCGGGTCGGTCTTGACCATCACAATCATGATCTTGCAGCGTGGGTCACCGGCGCCTGAAACATAGTGCTTCTCGCCGTTGATCACCCACTCATCGCCATCGAGTACAGCCGACGTACAGATATTGGTTGCATCCGAGGAGGCCACACCCGGTTCGGTCATGGCGTAAGCGGAGCGGATCTCGCCGCGCAGCAGTGGCTCAAGCCACTGCCGCTTCTGCGCTTCGCTGCCGTACTTGTGCAGTACTTCCATATTGCCGGTATCCGGCGCAGAGCAATTGAAGGCCTCGGCGGCGATATGCGACTTGCCCATTTCCTCCGCCAGGTAGGCGTATTCAACGGTGGTCAACCCGGAACCGGATTCACCGTCGGTCAGGAAGAAGTTCCACAGACCCCGCGAGCGGGCCTTTTCCTTCAGACCCTCCATAATCTCCACCTGCCGCTCTGTAAACTGCCAGCGATCGCCGACACCGACCTCGCTGAGATACTCTTCCTCCAGCGGCAGCACCTCTTCGGCTACAAACGCTTTCACTTCCGCCAACAGCGGCGCTACTCGTTCACTTACTCCCAGATCCATATTCGTTACCTTGCTTGACCAACGTGAAGCAGGGATTCTAGCAGTTGCGTCAGCGCAGGTGTGTCGCGCTGGCGACAGCAGGCGACCTGCGGGCTAGCGCAAGAGCGGGCACTGCAAGCTCCGGCGGGGCCGGAAACAGCGATGATTTGCGCCCGCACAGCGATTGGAAAGCAAAAAAAGCCCCGCTTATGCGGGGCTTTGCACCTTGCGAGCGCGGTAAGTGTGCTAGAAATTCAGGCGCACATCGAAACCATAGGTTGCCGGGTTGCCAAAGTAGGAGGCGGTCCAGAAGCCGAAGGGGATCGTGTGCTGACGGTACTCTTCGTCGGTAATGTTCTTGCCCCAGAGTCCAAACTGCATATCCATGTCGCTGCCGACCTGCACCTGGCTCAGGATCAGGCTGGCATTGACGATCTCGTAGCTATCGATCTGGCTGGTGGCGTTCTGTGATGGCTCGATGTAGGGCACATAGTCGTCATTGAAGTTGTAGTCCACATGAAAATCGAGGCTACCGAAATCACAGTTGCAGATTGTCCAGTCCAGTGCCAGGCTCGCCGTGTTTTCCGGGGCGAAGGGCAGGTCTTTCTGGTTTTTCACGTCCTCGCCCAGTTCAATGAATTCATCGTACTCGGCATCGAGATAGCCGTAATTCGCAGACAGGCGCAAGGCATCCAGCACCTGCCACATGAATTCCACCTCGAAGCCCTGGTAGGTGGCTTCACCGGCGTTCTGCACGTTGGAAGCCGCACCGCCGGAACCCTCCAGGAACACGGAAACCTGCATATCGTCGATATTGTTCTGGAATGCCGCGATATTCAGCTGCACGCGATCATCGGCAAAACGCGACTTCATGCCAATCTCGTAGGACAGCACCGTTTCTTCATCATAGCCCTCACGGAAGGCCGTCTCCGTAGGCGCCTCGCCGTTGAAACCACCCGACTTCCAACCCTGGGCCACACGGCCGTAAAGGTTGATGTCATCAGTGAGATCCCAGGCCGCGACGAACGTACCGGAGGTATTATCCCAGGTGTCGCTGTCAGTGCCGGCAAAGGCGCCGACGCCGCCGGTCGAGGTGCTGGGACGCTCGATATACTGCTCGCGATCTTCCTCGGTGTAGCGCAGGCCTACCGAAAGGGTCAGTTTCTCCAGTGACGCCGGCGTCCAGTCAGCCTGGCCGTAAAACGCGATGGAATCGTTATCCAGCCCGTATCGGTTGTTGTCTGTCGGCGAACCGAACAGGCCGAAGAAGGTGATGGGGTTGATCACGTCGGCTTCTTCATCGAAATAGTAGGCGCCGAGTACATAGTTGAGGGTATCTGTCGTACCCAGCAGCTGCAGTTCCTGACTGGTCTGCTCGTACTCGATGTCGCGCGCCGAATGGAACAGGTCCATGTTGGTGCCATCGATGTCGATGTAGTCATCCCAGTCCAGTTCGCGGTAGGAGGTGATGGACTTCAAGCGCACATCACCCATGAAGCCCCAGGTTCCGGCGTCCAGGTCCAGGGTCAGTGCATGGCCCTCGGTCTCGGATACCTCGTACAACGAAGAGTCATTGCTGATTTTGCTGGCGTTCTTGTCCTCCGACACCACGTAGGGGGCCATCAGGAAGCCAAGAAACTCTGCACCCGGCAGGGTATTGAAGGCATCCTGGTTTACATCGGTGAGCTGCGCTTTGGAAGGCTGCTGATCACGTTCGCTGGAGTCATAGGCGTAACGGGCGCTGAAGTTGTCCGTCACATCCCAGATCGCATCCACGCGCCAGACCTCGCTGTCCAGGTTGGTGAACTCGTCGCTGGAACGCGGCATGACGAAAGGGTTCATGCCGCCACTGGGGTCTGCGTCCACGTTGTCGTAGAAGCCATCGCGTTCGGCCTTGGCATAGGCCAGGGAGGCCCGGAAATCGCCGAGCGCGCCGGTATCAATGCGCAGGCGCCCGCGCTGGTAGCCCTCGTTGCCAACGGACAGGTCGACCTTGCCGCCGAACTCTTCACCCGGCATGCGGGTAATCAGGTTGATCGCGCCACCCACAGTATTCTTCCCGTACAGCGTACCCTGGGGACCACGCAGCACCTCCACTCGCTCCAGTTCGGCAATATCGAAAATGCCGCCCAGGTTCTTGCCGAGGAATACCCCGTCGAGGTACATACCCACGGTGGGCTCCCAGGTGATCGCCGGGTTGATGGTTACCGCACCCCGGATTGCTACCGTGGCGCCGGTCGTGCCGCCGGGTGATTCCACGATCATGGTATTGGGCACAAACTGCGCCAGGTCTTTCACGTTGAAAATTCCCCGGCTGTCGATGGCCGTCTCGTCGAATGCGGTGACGGCTATTGGCGTATCCTGGAGTGACTGTTCGCGCTTTTGCGCGGTGACGACGACTTCCTCCAACTGGGCCAGGGCGTTACCGGCAGAGAGCGCGGTGGCGAGGGTTACGGCAACGGGCAAGAGCTTGCGAGAGCGGTTAACAGGCATGATGTTTCTCCATCATTGTAAGAATAGTTTTTTGCGGTGTAGAGCTTATTTCACTATACGAAATCCCTGTTGCGAAGGCTTGTGAACTATTAACACGATACGCAGGGGCAGCCTTATTTTCCCCTTTATAAACAGTTAGTTACAAAATCAAACCTGACATCGACCACGGTCATCCCGGGTTAGTAAACCTATTTGAACCGAATGCTCGCCAGGGGGTGCGACATCATGTCTCAGGCGGCTTCTGGCCATGCTCTATATACTGCGCCCGCCTTACTGCCAAGCCACCGGGAGACACCATGAAACGTTGCAGATTGTACCTGGGCCTCGTCGCCGCACTGCTTCCTCACTATGCAAGCGCTGACCACATGGAAGAGTTGGTCATCACGGCCAGCCACGACACGCGCACTATCGATATCACCGACGAAGTAGTGGTCGCTGCAGATGTCGCGCAGTTGCTCAGGAAAGCGCCCGGAGCCAACGTCAACAGCAATGGGCCCATCACCGGCATCCCGCAGTACCGCGGCATGTACGGGCAGCGCATTGCCGTGTCCCTGGACGGCACCCAGCTCGCGCCATCGGGCCCGAACTGGATGGATCCGCCCTTGTCCTACGCCCGCAACGGGCAACTGGAGTCGCTGGAAATCTACCGGGGCATCGTCCCGGTCAGTGTGGCCCAGGAGTCCATCGGAGGCGCCATTGATGCCCGCAGCAACCAGGGCGAATTCAGCCCCGGCAAGGACTTCCAGATCAGCGGCCGAGTGATCGGCAGTGCCCAGTCGACCAATAACGGGCAGCAACTCAGTGGCGCAGTCTATGCCACCAACAACACGCATCGACTCAAGCTCGCCGGCGTAACCGAACAGGGCGATGATGCAGAGTTCCCCGGCGGTGAGCTGTTACCCACCGAATACCAGCGCCAGCGCTACGACATCGGTTACGGTTTCAGAAGCGGCAACCACAGCCTGCAATTCGACTATGGCTACAATGACACAGGGGAATCCGGCACCCCGGCGCTGCCAATGGACATCGACTACTTCGATGGCGATATCTACGACCTGACCTATCGCTTCGAACTCAGCGGCGAGCTGGAGATAACGGCGGCACTGTTCGGCAGCGCGTTGGACCACGGCATGACCAATTACCACCTGCGCCAGCCCCCCGGTGAGAAGGCGCGCTGGCGCCGCAACATCGCCGACAGTGACAACCTGGGTTTCCGCGTGCACAGCGAAATGTTCGACGACGCGGGCAGCTGGGTGTTCGGCTTCGACGGCTTCGATTCGGTGCATAACTCCAACATCGACAACCCCAACAACGACATGTTTTTCGTGGTCAACTTCAATGACGCCGAACGCCAGGTGCTGGGCGCGTTCCTGGAGCGCAACCACGACTTCAGCGACAGCTGGCGTGCTGAATTCGGCATGCGCTACAACCAGGTAAAAATGGATGCAGATGAGGTCGATGGCACACCGGCGAATATGATGCCACCAGCGCAAATGCTCAGGGATGCTTTCAACAATGCCCGGCGCGGACAAACCGATCACAACGTCGACCTGGTAGCAAAGGCCTGGTACAGCGCGTCGGACACGACCAGTTGGTACGCGGGATTTGCCCAGAAACACCGTTCTGCAAGTTACCAGGAGCGTTACCTCTGGCTACCTCTCGAGGCCACGGCGGGCCTGGCGGACGGCAACCTGTACACCGGCAACATTGAACTGGACCCCGAAGTCGCGCGCAAATTCGAGTTCGGCCTGGACTTCAGCAACGATCGGCTGACCCTGGCGCCCCGGTTTTTCTACAACACCATCCAGGACTACATACAGGGCACACCGAGTGAGCTCACGCCGGCAGTGATGATGGTACGGATGATGAACCAGATGAATGGCACCAGTAATCCAGACCCACTGCAGTTCAATAACGTCGACGCCAAGCTCTACGGCTTTGATATGGACTGGGCTTACCGCTTGAACGAGCACTGGGCACTGTCGGGGCTGGTCAACTACGTACGCGGCAAACGCCGGGATATCGAAGACGAGCTGTACCGTATCGCCCCGCTGAACGCGACGCTGCGCCTGGAGTACAGCGCTGCCACCTGGTCGCTGGGGCTCGAGAATGTGCTGTACAGCGCGCAAAACCAGGTGTCAGAGACCAACCGGGAACAGGAAACGGCCGGTTATGGCCTCCTCAACCTCACTGCCACCTGGCAGGCGACACCCAGCCTGCAACTGGCGGCCGGTGTCGATAATGCCCTGGACAAGGAGTACCAGGATCACCTGGCTGGCTACAACCGGGCGCAGAATCCCGATATCGCCATCCGCGACCGGCTCTACGGCACCGGGCGCAATGTCTTCGCCCGGGTCAGCTATACCTTCTGAACAACAGCGCTGCGCCGGTCAATGCCGGCGCACATCGTCTCCCACCACCGACAGCGGGTCGAGATGGATGATGACCTCGGCCCCGGGAAACGCTGCCAACACCGCCGCCTCGACCTGCTCGGCGATGGTATGGGCCTGCAGCAGCTGCAGGTCGTCATCCAGCTCAATGTGCATCTGCATGAATGTGTCTGTTCCCGAGCGCCGCGTACGCAGGTCGTGCACTCCACGGACACCGGACTGGGACGTGGCAATCAACAGGATATCCTGGCGCTCCGAATCCGGTAACTCGCGATCCATCAGGTGATCGAAAGCGCCGCGAACGATCTCCCAGGCGCTGTAAAGGATATACAGTGCGATAAGCAGGGCAAACAGCGCGTCAAAGCCCGGCCAGCCCCAATAAGATAACGCCAGGGCCAGCAGCACGCTGGTGTTGACCAGTAGGTCGGAGCGATAGTGCAAGGCATCGGCTTTGATGGCAGTGGAGTCGGTGCGTTGAATCACGTAGCGCTGGAAGCCGAGTAGCCCCAGGGTCATGGCGATCGCCAATACAATCACCCACACCGCCGACTGGTAGGACTGGATCTCTACCGGAGAGAGCAAGCGGCCCACTGATTCGTACAACAGGAAAACCGCCGAAGCGCTGATCAGCGCGGCCTGGCCGAGCGCTGCCAGTGCCTCGGCCTTGCCATGGCCGAAGCGGTGCTCTCGATCAGCCGGGGACAGCGAATGACGCACGGCGAACAGGTTGACCAGCGACGCCAGCGCATCCAGCGTCGAGTCCACCAGCGATGCCAGCAGGCTGACTGAACCGGACTGGGTCCAGGCGGCGAATTTGGCCAGTATCAGCACCGCGGCAACCGACACCGAGGCATAAGTGGCCAGGCGCATCAGCCGGCCAGCCTCTTCAGGGGGCAGTCGCAGCGGCGAGGTCTTGTCATTCATAAAGGGGCCTCAGGGCTCATCTGACGCAGACGCAGGCAGGATGAACAGGCCTTCGGCGGAAGCGGTCACCTCGCCATCAACGCGCATCTCAGCGCGGCTGAACTGTTTCCTGCCGGTGTTTCTGTCGTTGACCGCCCACAATTCTATCGGTTGTTGCAGCGGCGTATGGCGGTGGTATTTGACGGTCAGGGTACCGGTAAATCCGGCAGCGCCGGAAATCACGTTGGCCATGGACAACAATTCGTCGAACACGGCAGCAATAACACCACCGTGCACGCTGTTGGGCGGCCCGGCATAGGTCGCAGAAAACAGTGCCTCGCCGCGCACTTCACCACCATCACGCCACATGCGTATGCTGGGCGCAACCGGGTTGCGACGTCCGCTCACCGGACTGTAGGGCATGCAGTGCGTGAGATCGTTCTCCAACCAACCCAGGCCAGGGGTATCACTGGCGATAGAGGCGACAGACCAGCCCTCGCCCTGCTCCAGATAGGGTGCCAGTGAACTCATCGCGGCCTGCAGGTGCGCGGTTGCCTCGGCCAGTACCGAATCGGGCGCGCGACTGCAGCGCAGCAGGTGAATCAACTCTCCCGCCTGTTCATTGACCGCTTCGATCAGGCCCTTTTCCGACTCGCCGCCCTGTTCCTTGAATCCCATGGCATTCTCCAACACTGCCCCACGCAGCGGCAAAGGGTCTTACATCCAGAGGCTGCTGGCAACTCTGGCCAGCATTCTTTGCACCGGCCCGGGCGTCGGCAGGGAATGACGATGGCATTCGTGCGATACCACTGGTAGATTGGCCACGACATCGACTGTAGCCCCAATCACGCATGCCAACACCCCTGATCCACATCGGCTTTTATAAAGCTGCATCAACATGGCTGCAAAAGCGCTACTTCTGTGAACAGTTCGGCTACCAGCGGGTGATGGATTCTCTGCGCCTGCAGGTGAACTACCTTGACCCGAAAGAACCCGGGTACCAGGCCAGCGCCAGTCGCGCGAGGCTGGCGGCACAGATGGAGCCGATCGTTCAGCGCGGCTTGTGCCCGGTGATTTCGTCAGAAGGCCTGTGTGGCGACCTGCTGCGTGGCGGCCATAACCAGCAACACAATGCCAGGCGCCTGCGTGACATCACCAAGGGCGACCCGCGCATCCTGCTGGTGGTACGGGAACAGCGCCAGCTGCTGCGCTCCGCGTACAAGACCCTGGTGTACTTTGGTGAAAGCCGCAATATCAGCCGCCTGCTGCAACCGCTTTCGGCATCGGAGAGCCCACGATTCCATCCCGGCTTCCTTTGCTTCGACCGACTCGTGGAACTCTACCAGGGCCTGTTTTCCGCTCCCGCGGTGCTGGTGCTTCCCTATGAAATGTTTCGTGACAATCCGCGAGCTTTCCTGCGACGCATCCGCGAACACGTCGGACTTGAGGCAGTGGCCGACACGCACTTCGATCCCCTGCCCTTCAAGCAAAAACTCAACGCCAGCGATAAACTCGGCTTCATCGAGGGCCAGCGCATGGCCAATCGCCTGGCAGGCAACACACGCAACGACTTCAGTGGCCGCAATGAACACAACGATTTCGCCAGGGTGATACGGCGGATCGCGTGGCACAAGCAGCACAACAGGTCACTGCCCGTGGACAACTGGCTGGAGCGGCGTTTCCATGCCAGGGTCGAGGCGTTGACCCAAGGTGTGTTTGCCGACAGCAACCGCAGACTGCAACAACTGACCGGTTTGGACCTTGCACCCTATGGTTACCAGTAGCACCGATTGAGGACGGACAGGCATGCACGAACAGGCTACATCACCGCTATTCGCCCTTGTCTGCGGCTTTGAAAAGTCGGGTACCACCCTGCTCAACGAGATCCTCAGGCGCCACCCCGGGGTCGATTCCGGCTTTGAATGCGGCTTCCTGCTCGGCCAGTCACCGCGGGATTTTCCCTCTATACAGCCCTACTGCACCTTCTTCCGCCAGAAATGGGGCGTCAGCAAGGACGACATACGCTATATCTGCGATACGGACGACTGGGATGAGTGCTATCGCCGCGTCCGCGAGCGCGCGGGCGTGATCGAGGACAAGCACAGCCTGCTGTTCGACAAGACACCGGCCTACATGAAAGTGCTGGACGCGGTGCTCGATCGCGCCACCGATATCCCCTGCGTCGTCTGCGTGCGCGACCCGCGCGCCCTTATGTGCTCATGGGCACATTGGTCCGGTCACAAGGAAGACGCCGAGCAATGGCTGCGTGAAAACTTTGCCAGTAATTGCGAGCGCTATCTCAGTTACGCGCACGGTTACTCCCGCGCCATGAAGGCGCACAGTTCGCGCATCCTGGTTAGCCAGTTCGAGCCACTGTGCCTGGCTCCCGAAGAAAAGCTGCAACAGGTATTCCGTTTCCTGGGCCTGGGCTTCGAGCCCGACTACCTGCAATTTTCCTCGGAGCACTTCGTCTATGGCAACACGGTATCCACCGACTACCTCTTCCCCTACCGGCACATGCTTTCCGATTCACTGTGCCGGGATATCCTTGAGGCCACACGGGATTACGCCGCTTGGCACTTCCACGGTGAGTGAGGCACCCGAGTGTTGCCGGGAAATCAAATGGGGTATGATCACGCAGCCGTAACTGCCGCATAATCCATGACAACCGCTTCCGCCACCACAACCAGACCGCTAAGCGCCTACCTCAGCAATGATGAGATCCGGTCGCTACAGGCTTTCTCACCTGCGCGAGTGTGGATCGACACCCTCTTCACCTGGGCCCTGGTGCTCGCCTGCCTGGCGGCCTGCGCCACCTGGAATAACCCGGTGCTGTGGGTACTCAGCTTCGTGGTCATCGCCTCGCGCCAGCTCGCACTTACCCACCTTGTTCACGACGCCAGCCACTATCGGCTGTTTGCCTCGCGCCAGTTCAACGACCTGTTCAGCGATATCCTGCTGGCAGGGCCGGTAGGCATCTCCACCGCCAGTTATCGCGCCCAGCACCTGCCGCACCATCGCTACCTGGGCGACAGGACCCGCGACTCAGACCAGCGCAGCTGGTACGCCATCAAGGGCGGCCTGTTCTGGAAACGCACCCTGCTCACGCTTGCCGGCTGGGAAGCACTGGTGACATTTGGCTCCTATGCGCGCGCCGACGGCGGCGGCGAAAACAGCGGCTTGCTGTGGCGACTGTGCTGCGCCGCCCTGGGCAATGGCCTGCTACTGCTGTACTGCTGGTGGCTGGGGCAACCGGCGCTCTACCTGGTGATGTGGTTCCTGCCGCTGCTTACCCTTACCATGCTGCTGCAGAACTACCGGGTTATCGCCGAGCACCAGCCGGAGAGCTATGCAGCGCGGGGCATCGATCGCGCACCCGAATCCTTTACGCCGGCACTGACGCGGACACTGCAACCCGGGCCAATGGGCCGGTTTTTACTGGGACCAATGAATTTCTATTATCATCACGAGCATCACCTGATGCCCTCTGTGCCGTATCACCAGTTACCGCGAATGCATCGTTTGCTGCAGGATCGCGGCTATTTCCGCGATCACAGCGAGGTACTGGGCAGCGGCTACGCACAGACCCTGTACAAGCTGGTTCGTCCGCAACGGAGCACCACGAATGGCTGATACGCAAGCCGCCAGCTGCCAGGCCTGTGGCGCACCACTGACACAGGTCAGCCTCGCACACCCGGTCGACTATGAGTACGGCGTGGAACCCAGCGAAGACTACCGTTACCTGCGCTGCGGCCGCTGCGCCTCCGAGTGGCTTGACCCACGCCCGACTGACGCCCAGTTACCCGCCTTCTACCCTGACAACTACCACGCGCACAATGACGACCACGGGCTGGTTGCCGGGACACTGGTGCGCCTGCGCGGCTGGCTGCGCGGTCGGAAATACCGCGCCTTGCTGCCCGATCGCAAACAGGGTGCACTGTTCGACGTGGGCGCGGGCGACTGTCGACACTTTGATGAGTTGCAGCGTTACGCTGACTGGGAATTTGCCGGCATCGAGATACAGGAACCGGTCGCGGAGATGGCGCGCCAACGTGGCTACGACATCGAAACCGGCGTGCTGGAAAACATGGATATGACACGTCACCGGGGCAGGTATGACGTGGTTTCGATGAATCACGTGCTGGAACACGTGCGTGAGCCCGGCGAGGTACTGGCGCGCTGCTACGCGCTGTTAAAACCCGGTGGCTACCTTATCGGCCAGCAACCCACCAACAGCACCTGGGAAACCGTGTTCGGCGATGCCTGGGCGGGTTACCACTACCCACGCCACCTGCAGGTATTCTCACGCAACGGCCTGCGCACACTGATGCAGGAAAAGGGCTTCACCGATATTTCAATCACCGCCGCGCCGCATTGCCAGACAGCAATCTCAATGCAGAACGCGGCCCTCGCCAGGGGCTGGTCGCTAAAGCTGGATCATGGCCGCTCCAGCATCTACGGCCTGCTGCTGTTGTTGAGCCTGCCCGCCGAGTTTCTTGCCTGGATAGCCGGCAAATCCGGCACCATTGATTTTATCGGGCGCCGCCCTCAGCAGAGCTCAGCCGTAGCTGGCTGAGCAGCTGCCCCAGGCGCTCGGTATAGGACGGCACCAGGACCACTCCCGGCAGGGCGTCCCGTTCACGCAGGTAATGATGCAGCCGCTCCAGGTGGCAGGCCGGAACCCCGCCGTAGAGATGGTGCTCGGCATGGAAATTGAAATTGGCCGCCCCAAGCAGGTAACGCTGCCAGGCGCTACAGGGGAAACTCATCAAGCGCTGCGGCGGCTCAGCGGGATCAGCGTGCTCCAGCATCGCCCTGGTGGCGCTGAAGCCGGCCAGCAGCGTAAAGATAGCGACAAACCACAGTGAGTAGGCCCACCAGTGCCCGGTCCCCCACCACCACAGGCACACCAGCACCAACTGCGATACCATCACCGGCAACCAGTCGCGCAGCGTTGACCACAGCATTGCCCCGGGCGCACCCTCTCCACCGCTTGCATCTTTTTTGGCTTGCTTACCGGAGCCACGCAGTACCCTGCCCACCGCGGGCAGTACGGCACCACCGGTATAGGCACCGATCAGCCAGCGCAGCAGGCCACGCGGTGTGTCGCGGCCAAACAGGCTGAAATCGTAGTTTTCCCGCTCGTAATCCTGCTCCTGCTCAAAATAACGATGGTGGGTCATGTGATTGCGACGCATCGCCTCGTTGGGCAGGCCGAGCGGTCCGTGCAAAAGGTAACGGGACACGAACTCATTCACGCGCTGGCTGGAAAACAGGTTCCGGTGCAAGCCGTGGTGACCGAGCACGGAAAGGTGGTACTGCATATGACCAACCACTACAAAGGCCAGCAGCCAGACCAGCGGGTTGTCGCTGAGACCGCACAGCCAGATCGCCGCGCCGATGGTGAGCCAGCAGCGCAATAACTGCCGCCAGGCCCAGGCGTCGTCCACCTGCTTGAATTCAGCGGGCAGGTCGGCGAAGCGGATAGTCATCGCGCCGCGCCCCCTGGTTTGGTGAATACAAAGTCGATATTGCCGGTACTGGAAAACACCTGCTGTACCAGGGTCAGGGGGATTGCTGCCAGGGTGAGGTAGGGGTACAGCCTGCTGCTGGATGGCATGAAGTTGTTGCCACGGCGCAGTGCCCACCATTTCTCCAGGCTATTGGCCCAACCGGTCGCGCTGGAAAGTGAGTTGCTGATACTGTGCACCTCGAGACCGGCGGCCTCGGCGTGGCGGCGCAGCGTATCCGGCGTGTATAGCACCAGGTGACGGGGTACATGCCACTGCGACCAGTACTGGCCAAACAGCTTGCAGTCCCAGGCGTCTATGTTGGGAGTCTGCCCGTAGATTGCCCCACCCGGTTCCAGCACTTCAGCCAGCTTGCGCAGCGCCCCCACCGGGTCCGGGAGGTGCTCGATCACATGGAACAGGTGAATGACACCCACGGAATTTGCGGCCACGTGCTGCTGCAGTGTGTCCTCGTCACAGAGATAGCCCTCCAGGCCCAGCTCATGCACCGCTTCGATAGAGCGGGGATTGACCTCAGTGCCGATCAAACGCCAGTCCACGCCGCCACGCCGCAGCAGTTCCAGCCAGATACCGGCACCGCAGCCGTAATCCAGCAGCACCCGGTTATCGCCCGGGAACAGCTGCGCCAGCGTGCGGATCTTGCCCCGGGTTACCGCCAGCGCCAGGTGCTTGAAGATAAAGCCGCGCTCGTCGTAGCTCTGGTAGCAGTGATATTCGTTGTTATAAAAGTAGTCCAGCTCCTGCTGGCAGATACGCCTGCGCAGGTAAACCGTGCCACATTGCGTGCAGCTGACATACTGGAAGCGCATGTCCCGGTAGGGCTGTTCTGCCTCGCCGTAGATATCGGTATCCGGCATGACCGGCGTGGCAGGGACACTAGCATCACTACCGCAAAGCAGGCAGTCCACCTCTTCAAAATACTGGTCGATTTTGCGCGCGGCGCTACTCATGACGCAGCCTCGCTGCCGTCCAGCTGACGGGGCTGGTCACACTTGCGCCAACGGCAGGCAACCAGGGGGGCGGTGCGCTTGCCCATTAACGGGCTGAACAGCCGCTCCAGGAAAAATGCCGCCGGCGCGTAGTACTTCTTGGCCCACAGGGGAATGCGCAACACCATGGACTGCGCTACCAGGAAATAAGCCACGCTGCCAAGGTAATGGGTTTTCTCGCAAACAAAGCGCCCGTGAAACTGTTCACTCATTGCCTCAACATCCACCGACTCCTCATTCTCGGCGAAAATATCACGATCGAAGCGGTACCACAGATTCCTGGCACCATCGTAGAGGGAGCCGCGGTGAGGCTCGGAAAAACAGAAATACCCGCCCGGCTTGAGAATACGGTACAACTCTTCCAGCGCGTCGTTCAGCCGCGGGTGCAGATGATGCAAACCGGCCTGCACGATAACCATATCGAAGGATGCGTCTTCCAGCTGCGAGTCGAATATGGAGGCGCGGATACCCCGGCACCCCGGCCAACGCGCCTCGAACGACGCCACGGCACTGTCGGACACATCCAGACCGGTCACCCGGGCGCCGCGTTCGAGGAGGTAAGCCGTGGTCGGACCACTGCCACACATGGCCTCGAGCACGTGTTTGCCGGAAAAATCCAGGCCCTCGAACATCGGCTCGAAAATGAACCGGCGCCGGTAGAGCTGGCTGGTGGGGTCGTCGTAATGCGCCTCATACTTATCCAGCAGGCGATTGAAATACTCCCGCTGAATGTCCTCAGCAGAGGGTTTTACTGTCGTTTCCGGTTTCATAGCGTGTAAAATCGATAGTTATGTAGAGACGCATCCGGACCTCGCCTGCCGTTCGCTCAAAAGCAAGTGGGACGTATGTGCGAAAGCGCCATTCTAGTCGCATGCCAGCCGCTTTGTATAGCGTATGCCGCGCCAGCGTCGGTGCGCAGCAGCACCGACATGCCACAGCTATACCGGGAATGAGCAAGGGCGCGCACAATAACAGGGAAGACAGGGATTCATGAATACACCGGGCACGCCGACCGCGGCCGTCTGCCACGCCGCGCCCGGCAGCAGATTTACGCTTGTCCTGATAGGGATTGCCGTACTCCTCCTCGGCGGACTGCTGGGCGCCGTGCTACAGGAAGGCGCTGCTTTCGACAGTTTTGCCGGCCGTACCATCGGCATCAGCCTGCTGTCCGATGTCGATCCGCACTATCGCATCGGTATTTTCCTGCTGCTCTCTGCATTGGCCATCCTCGCCAGCTTCGCGTTGTTTACCCTTAGCGGTTTCCGCCCCGCCTGGCAGCCCAAGCTGCCGGGCTCCCTGCCCGGCGTGGTGCTGGTGAGCTGTTTGGTGGCCAATGGCCTGGCCGCCATGACACACCCCGATCAGGCGCTGTTCCTGGCCGGCGCGGCGCATACCGCTTTCATACTGGCAATGTGGTGGTGGCATGGGCGCTATTGCCGCCGCGACAAATGCATCGCCGAAGACCAGGTCGAACCCGGGACCGAGCAGTTTCTGCTGCAATTCTGCTGTGCCTGGCAGGTTGCCACGCTCATTCTCTGGCTGGGGGGGCTGCAACCGGGGCTGCTGCACTATGCGCTGACCATTGCCTGTTACCTGCTGTTGCTCCGTTTCGCGCCCACCGCATCAATCGGGCGCTGGCAGGTCGCACTGCGCGGACTGCTGCTGACAGCCCCGGTGCTGCTGATCGCAGCTATCGAGTGGAACTATTTCCGTGGTGGAGAGAGCGCAACCGCAGCCGGCGTGCTGCTGCGTTTGCTGGCGCTTGCAGCCCTGGCTCTCGCCACCCTGGCTATAGTGAATCCCGGACTCCGACGCCTGGCCTGGCTCGGGTGCCTCGGCGTACTGATGAGCACCTTCATAATCAACCAGTACGACAACACCATTGCCTACCGGGCCTACGACATGTTCCACCTGGCGGAGAAAATCCTGCCTTTACAACAATGGGACCTGTTCCGCTCCATACCCTACCTCGACTACCACCCGGGTCACGGCGTCTTCGACATGTTGCCCCATGGCGCTTACCACGCGCTGAACAACGGCGACCCGCTGGAATCGCTTATCTGGGGCAACGGCTACTTTATCGGCTGGACGGTGCAAACCCTGTATATCGCGCTACTGTTCGTGCTGCTGGCGCGGCACCTGGGCACGATGACAGCTTTCGGACTGCTCTGGCTGCTACCTGTGTTTCACCTGTTCGAGCCCTACAACACCCTGCTGTTACTGCCGCTGTTCAACCTGATGCAGATCGCCCGAACGGGTAAACCGCTGCCCTGGTGGCTACTGCAATGGATCATTACCCTGGGGCTGGTGTTCTGGCGCACCGATTTTGGCCTGATCGTGGCGGCGGGCAACCTGATCAGCGCCGCCGCGCTATCCTGGCACAGCAGGGGATGGCAAGCGCTGGCTGCCTGTGTTGGCAGTGCGCTGGCAGTGCTTGTGGTCACGGTATTGGTAGTGCTGGCCACGGACCCGGAGTTGATTGCAGAAAGACTGCTGCGCTGGCGCGATCTCATGGGCATACAACTGCTGGCGGCATCCTATGACCACTTCTACAAGGAGTGGACCTACATGGCCTGGGGGCAGTACATCGTGCTGCCTGCCCTGGGTGCCCTCGCCGGTGGCTACGCCCTGGCCCAGGTGTATCTGCGTCGCGCCAGCACTGATCTGGCGGTCCATCTGGCGATCATATTTGGCACCGCCATCGGTTTCGCGCTGTCTATCCGCCTGTTCCAGCGCCACTCTCTGGTGGAGGGCGTGATCAAGACCAACTTCTTCGTGCTCATGCCGGTGCTGGCCCTGGCCACCTTCGAAGTCTGTCGGCGCTGGAAAAGCCTGTTCGCGATAGCACTGGTGGCGCTTATCTTCATTACCATCCCGAAAACCGAAACCTACAGGGCGAACGCACCGTGGAGCCCGAGGCACTCCTATCCAGTGAGCACGCAACCCGGGGAATTCCCTCCCCTGGTGCAGGCGGGTCAGCGCCTGCAGAACAATGTCAGCCAGTATGACAGCTTCATCGATTTCAGTGCGCGCTACCTGAATGAAGGGGACGCATTTTACGATTTCTCCAACGCGCCGATGCTTTATGTACTCGCCGGGATCCGCTTGCCCAACTATGTCTATGAGACCGTGTGGCACACCTCAGAAACGGTGCAGGAAACGACCCTGGCAGAGCTCGAGGCGCTGCGCGCCGACAATCGCCTGCCATTCGTGGTGTTCCGCCAGAACAAGCCGCGCTGGGATGCCCTCGACGGTGTCGACAATGCCCTGCGCTCCTATCGCATGGCCGAGTACCTGTACCAGCACTTCCGCCCTTGCGTGCGCATCGGCCGCTTTGATATCTGGACCGACAAGCGCCGCTCCTGCGAACAGAGTATCGCCCGGCAGATTCCGCCACAATCGGTCGCCGGCCAGGACATGCAGATGCTCAAGCGCGACTACCTGCAACAGGATATCGCCTTTGGTCACCTCGCCTACATCTGGGCCAACTACGACGAACACCCGGAATCCCTGGTAGCAAGCGAGCCCCTGCCAACCAGCGCACAGCCCTCGGGGGCTCTTGTGCTGCGTGCACCGGGCTCGGGTTTCTGCCGGCGCGGTAGCTGTTACCTGGAACTGGACCTGGAAGCGACGCAGCCGGGGGAGGCGGTGTTGCGTATCGGCAGTCGCAGGCAGGCGAGTTTTGCCGTGCGCCCCGGCACGCACCGCTACGTGTTGCGCATCAGTGCCCTGTGGCGCTGGCACCAGGGCGTGGGCGGCAAGCAATTGCGGCTGCGCGCACCGGATGGAGCCAGTTTGCAGCAGGCGCGACTGCTGGCGCCGGCGACGTGATCCTGCTTCTGGTCACGCCCACGGGCCGGCGCTATACTGCCGCACTCGCATACAATAAGTATCACCTGGCTACCTCGTGGCCCGGCCTCCCGCATCCCGAGACACCGTGACTGACCCGAACCCGCCAGAGTTGTCCATCGTTGTTATCGCGCACAATATGCGACAGCAGGCGATGAATACGCTGTACAGCCTCAGTGCCCGGTACCAGCGGGATATCGCCGCGTCACGCTACGAGGTTATCGTGGTGGAGAACGATTCGGCGGATATGCTCGACGAGGCCGAGGTGCTGGCCCTTGGTGACAATTTCATCTATCAGCGCAGGCAGGAAACCGGCACGTCACCCGCCGCAGCCATCAATGCCGGGCTGGCACTTTGCCGCGCTCCGCGCCTGGGGCTGATGATCGACGGCGCGCGCATGCTGAGCCCGCGAGCGCTGCAGCTGGCAGTGGAAGCACTGGCGGATAAAGATGCCCTTGTCGTGGTGCCGGCCTATTACCTGACTGAACAGGGCCGCGACGGCGGCGACCCCGAGGCAGTACTACAGCACGAACGACAGTTACTGGAACAACTGGACTGGCGTAAAAACGGCTATCGGCTTTTTCAGCATGCCTGTTTCAGTAACGGCAACCGCCATGGCTACCTGGACCCGATCATGGAGTGCACCGCGCTGTTCATGCAGGCACAGCGCCTGCGCACCGCAGGCGGGGCGGACGAGCGCTTCAACCTGCGTGGTGGCGGCGCCCTGAACCTGCACCTGTACCGCAAACTGGCCACCGAAATCGAGGGCGAGATTTATATCCTCCCAGGTGAAGGCAATTTCCACCAGTTTCACGGCGGCACCAGCACCACACCCGGTGACGAGAGAGACCGGCTGGTGCGCGCATTCAAGACCCAGCTCGATGAATTCTGGCCCGGCGGCTTCAAGGCGGTCAGCCGGGAACCGTTGCTGTATGGCCCTGTGACGCAGCATGCACTACCATTCCTGCAACGCTCGGCCCAGAGTGCCGAGATCCGTATGAAGCGGTTTGCCGAGCGCGGTGAATCACCCTGGCCTGACGACAAGGATAAACAAGACAAGACATGATCAGATTGTGGGGGCGTTTGATAAAGCCCGTTTTCGAAGCGGCCGAGGCTCGCAATGTACTGGAAATCGGTGCTGAATATGGCCTCAGTACACGTGTGCTGATGAATTACATCAATGCTGTTGATGGTCACCTGCATTGTATCGACCCTTCACCTTTGTTCGAGGCCGATGACTTCCGCAGGGAGTACGGTGAACGACTGACGTTTTACGGCGACCTGAGCCTGAACGTAATCGGCCAGCTGCCGCAGCTGGACGTGGCCATGGTGGACGGTGACCACAACTGGTACACGGTATTCAACGAACTCAAGGCGCTGGAAGACCTGCACGGTGGTGACCCGATGCGGCAGCCCATCATTTTTGCCCATGACATCGGCTGGCCCTACGGGCGCCGCGACCTCTACTATGATCCCACCACAATCCCCGAGGCTTTCCTGCAGCCCCATGAACGCAAAGGCATGCTGCCCAACAAGGCTCACCTGGTGGATGAGGGGGGCATGAACCTGGAATTGTGCAACGCCGTCGACGAAGGCGGCCCGAAGAACGGTGTGCTTACCGGCGTGGAAGACTATATCGCCCAATCCGCCCTCGATTTTCGTTTCCTGAACCTGCCCTTCTACTACGGCCTGGGTATCCTGGTCACCGAACAACGCCTGGCTGCAAATCCGGCGCTGGCGGCACAGATCAGCACCCTGGAGCAGCAGCTGCAGGGCGAGGAGCTGATCCGTCTGGCCGAACACCTGCGCATCGTCGAGGGTGTGGTGCTGCAGACGCTGCAACGCAAGCTGGAAGCCAGCGAGCAGCGTGTGGCAGAGCTGGAAGCGCAGCTCGGAGAGACCCCGCAGGGCGGAGCCCGGCAGCCGTGAAACTGTCGGTTGTCGTCGTTGCCTACGACATGCAGCGTGAAATACCCCGCACCCTGCAAAGCCTCACCCGTGACTACCAGACAGACTGCGCCGATCTGGAGTACGAGGTTCTGGTGATGGACAACGGCTCACCGCAGCCCATGGATGCGGGTGCAATAACAGCTTTCGGCGACAATTTTCACTACCACTACCTGCCCAGTCCACCACCCTCTCCCGCGATGGCAATGAATCACGGTGCCAGACTCGCACGCGGAGACATACTGTGCTTCATGATCGATGGCGCCCACCTGCTGACACCGGGTGTATTCAAGCATGCCCTGGCATCGTTTCGCGCCTTTGGCGATGCGATTGTGTTGACCCGCTATTTCTTCCTCGGGCCCGGTGACCAGAATGACACCATCGCCGATGGTTACTGCCGGGAGGAAGAGGATCGCCTGCTGCAAAGCATTGACTGGCCACAACAGGGCTACCGCCTGTTCGAGATTGGCACGCCGCTGCAGGGCGACGTGCCAAAGATCACCTGGTTCAATAAAATGACGGAGAGCAATTGCCTGTTCATGCTCAAGTCCACGTTTGCAGACATCGGTGGTGCCGATGAGCGCTTCGACCTGCCCGGAGGCGGCTTCGTCAACCTGGACCTGTACAAGCGTGCCGCTGACCACCCCGGCACAGAACCGGTACTGTTGATCGGTGAAGGCAGCTTTCACCAGTTGCATGGCGGCACCACAACCAACGTCGCCCCCGAGGAGCGGGACCGGGAAGTGGCCCGCTACAAGGCCCAGTACCGCGAAATCCACGGGCAGGACCTGGTGCTCAGCGACAAACCCGTGCATTTCCTTGGCCACCTGCCGACACTGCATTCCAAGATACACATGCGCAACAACGCGCGCAGCCACACGCCACCGACGCCGGAGTTACTGGAGTCGGTGCGCCAGACCAGCCCGGTGGCATCCGCCAATGCGGCCAAAGCAACAGGTGAATCCTAGGCCGTGAGTGTGCGCCTGTCAGTCATACTCGTGGTGTACAATATGTGCCGTGAAGCGCCGCGTTCGGTGCAGTCCTGCCTGGCACCGTACCAGCGCGACATGAACAATGACGACTACGAAGTCATCGTCGTCGAGAACGGTTCGAGCGAGGCACTGGACGGCGCGGCCATCGAGGCGCTCGGGCCCAACGTGCGCTACATCTACCTCGAAGACGCACCGCCCTCCCCCGCTCGCGCAATCAACATGGCTGCACAAGCCGCCCGCGGCGAGGTACTGGCGGTAATGATCGATGGCGCGCATATGCTGTCACCTGGCGTACTGCGCTTCGGCCTGCGCTGTTTTGACAGCTTCGCCAATCCCGTCGTCGTGACCCTGCCGTTTTTCCTCGGCCCGGGACCGCAGATGGAGACGGTGGCCAACGGCTATGACGAGGTCGCCGAGGATGCGCTGCTGGAGCAGATAAACTGGCCGCAAGACGGCTACCGCCTGTTCGAGATCAGCACACCCTACCGCATAGAGCCAAACGGCTACCGGCCACCCCTGCTGTGGCTGGTACGCCAGTTTGAAAGCAATTGCCTGTTCATGCGCAGGGACGCATTCCACCAGGTAGGCGGCTGCGATGAGCGCTTTGACCTTCCCGGCGGTGGCATCCTGTTGCCCGACCTGTATCGACAGCTGGGACGCTTGGAAGACTCGAGCCTGGTGCAGTTGATGGGAGAGGCCAGTTTCCACCAGGTCCATGGCGGCACCAGCACCAATGTCACCGTGGCCGAACAGAAGCAGAAGTGGCAGTCCTACCTGCGCCAGTACGAGGCGGTGCGTGGCGAGCCCTACGCGGTATGCAAAAAGCCGCTGCATTACTTTGGACACATGCCGAATGAACACGCCCGGCAGTTGATGATTACCGGCTGAAGCAATGAGCGAAGCCGCGGCGAACTGGCACGTCAGCCAGGCCAGCTATGAAAGCTGGCTGCGGGAAGTCGAGGCACCCATGCGCAAGCGCATGCAGAGCATTGACGGGCCGCTGATCTCAATAGTGCTCACTACCTACAACACACCGCAGCACTGGCTGTGCCAGGCTGTTGATTCCGTGTGCCGACAACGCTACCAGAACTGGGAGCTGTGCATCGTGGATGACGGCTCGACCGAAACTGCGGTCTGGGGCACGCTGGTCGAATACCGGCAGCGCGATGCCCGCATCAAGGTGAAACGCGCGACTACCAACAGCGGCATCGCGACGGCAGGCAATAGCGCAATTGCCATGGCCACCGGTGACTACGTCGCTTTTATGGACCACGATGACTGCCTACCCGACCACGCCTTGCTCTGTGTTGCGCACGAACTGGCGCAACATGCCGGAGCGCGCCTGCTGTACACCGATGCTGATCATCTCGATATAAATGGGCAGCGCTGCCGACCCTACTTCAAGCCCGCCTGGAATCACGAGTTGCTGCTCGGGCAGAACTACCTTAACCATCTCACCGTCATCGCCACACCCCTGTTGCAGGAACTGGGCGGCCTGCGCCAGGGTTATGATGGCAGCCAGGACTATGACCTGTTACTGCGCGCGGTGGAATTGCTGCAGGCTGACCAGATCAGGCATATACCCGCCGTGCTGTACCACTGGCGTGAAGTGCCCGACTCTGTCTCACGCAGCGACCTCGCCAGCGCCGCTGCCGCTGCCCGGCGCGCGGTGCAGGAACACCTGCAACGCATTGGCTCACCGGCCAGCGTACATCCCGCCAGGGGCGCATTGATCTATAACCGGGTGGACTGGCCCCTGCCACAGCCACGCCCCAGCATCGCGGTGCTGCGGCAATACGAGCCTGCCACCGCGCCAGAACAGGTCAGGCACAAGACAGCAACCCACGACGGCATCACCGTCATCGAGTGCCCACGCCCGGCAACGCTGCCGCAACTGCTGGCGCAACTCGACGCCTGTGACCTGCAACGTTGCGACATGCTGTGCAGCGTACCACCAGGTTCGCAACCCCGGGGCAGCGAATGGCTGATGTCCCTCGCAGCCATCGCCGGCAGGCGCGAAGTGGGCTGTGTGGGTACGGCACTGGATCACGGCGGTGAGCCAGGTCCACCCCCGGTGGTTTCCGGAGAACTGGGTTGTGAAACCTACTGGGGCGGAGGCAGGGCCTACTTCGCCGCGGCCCGCCTTGACCGGGAAGTATTACTGCTTGAGCAGCAAGCGCCGTTGTTGCTGCGCCAGGAGCACTTGCGCGCGCTGGCGGCCGCGGCAGATGCGTCGCTCGAGTCATACCCGGTGCACATGGCACTGGCGCTGGGCTGCCAGCGCATGGGACTGCGCAATATCTGGACACCCGGGATACTGGCAACGGTGCCAGCGGGCGCACCACCCGATGACTTCGCAGTGTCGGCACCCGAAGTGCAATCCGACGACGACCCGAACTATAACCCCAACCTCGCCTTCTGCCGGCAGCGGCCGGAAACAGCCTGAATGACGCTACACCCGGGGTTGCTCACCATGGTGGCGACAGACCAGCATCAGTGAGTCAAAGAGATTCAGCGGCACGGTGAAACGGTCAAGAAACCGTGGCGGACGCACACGCATGAAAGCGGGCAGGTACTGCATGACCCTTGAAAACAGGTAGCTCGCCGGGAAGTACCAGCCCGGGCGAGACACGGCAACCACTTCCAGCCCCGCCTCCTGTACTGCATGAGTAAGCGTCTTGCGATTGAAGTAGCTGATATGTGCAATACGGTAATGCCACCAGCGTTTGCCGAGCAGGCGCGCACACAGCGAGTCAACATCCGGTGAGATCACCACGCAGACACCATCCGGCGCCAGGTTTGCCGCCGCCTGCCGCAACAGATGCAACGGTTGCTCTACGTGTTCTATCACATCCACCAGTGCCACCACGTCAAAGCGCGAGGGGAACTGCTGGTCGTCCAGCGTGCCGGGGAGCACAGGTATATCGTGCGCCCTCGCCTGCTCGACCAGTTGCTTGCTGGGCTCGACGCCAACGGCGGAATACCCGCGCGCCAGTGCTGCCTGCACCATGATGCCACTGCCGGCTCCCACATCCAGCAATGCCCCTGCGGACTTGAACTTGCTCACCGATGCCAGCAGCTTGTGCGCCTGCAAGGCACGTTCTTCCCGGGTAGCCTCGTACTCTGGGTCATTCATCTGCTGGTACATGCCCAGCACATCACCCATGCCGGGACAGAACAGGAAGCCGCAGTGATTGCACTGGTAGATATCACCGGTCATACCGTAACCGGCATCGGTGATGCGGAAATCATCCGGCTTCAAGCTCTCCGCATTGACACCACGGCGCTTGAGCGACGCACCGCCGCAGGCGCATATCCAGCACGTTGGCCCGGCAGGTTCGATGGCGTTCACGACGGCAGATCCAGTGTCACCAGCAGTATCTCCAGGGTGGGAATATCTACCAGCGAAAGCAGTACGATCAACAACACCAGAAATATCGAGTAGGTGAAAAACCCCCGCTCACGATAGAGCTTCTCCGGCGTCTGTGCGACAGGCTCCTCCTTGAACGCGAGCGCCAGGTAGTAGACGAATAGCAGGGCAATAAACGGGAAAGAAAGAATATATTCCACCCGGTACTTGATCAGGAAGATACCCAACAGGAAGGTACAGGTCAGTGCGTAGGCAAACGCCGATAACAACAGGCTGTTTTCAGTGTAGGTAAGAAACGAGGAACGGTACAACGCCGCCTGCTTCGGGTCATCGATGTGCCGGTATTCCGCATAGCGCTTCACCGCCATCAGGAAGGCACCGCCCATCCAGTAGGAAATAATGATCGATGACGGAGGCAGCATGGCGGTGAGCACAGCACTCCAACCGAGCAGCAAACGAATAGGGTTGTTTATCGATTCCGTCAGTACGTCCAGGTAGGCTATTTCCTTGGTGCGCAGGGGCGGCACGTTGTAGCAAAGCCCCATGAAGATAAAGAACAACGACAGATAAAAATAAACCCTGCCTATCTGGTAGGCCAGCACTAGGCCAACGACAGCCAACAGCAGCCATTGCGTCCAGGCGCCTGTTCGGGTGATGAGCCCCGATACCGAGGGACGGTTCTTCTTCTGTGGATGATGCCGGTCGAAATCGGCATCCAGCCATTCATTGATCGTGTAATTCGCGGAGGCCAGCAGACTGGCGGAGATGAACGCCAGTACGATATGCAGCGCCACCGTACCGGTAACACCATGTGGATAGAAGTACAGGCCCAGGGCGATACCGGGCAGCATAAAGATATTCTTGAACCAGTGATCAGGTCGGGCGATGGCGATGTAGTTACGCAGCATGGAGGACAATTGAGGGTACCGATTCAGAGTGGCCGGATAGTATCACAGGCCTTCTACATTGAGTTTGAGGCGGCGCAGCCGGGATTCCAGCCCGGCATCGGCATTTACCAGGAAGCCTCTTTGCGCACATTGCCACACCGGAATATCCGCGTGCGAGTTGCCGACGTAGTCAAAGCCCGTAAGACCATAGCGGGCCACCAATGCCTCGGCTTTCGCCGGGCCCTTCATGTTGCACGGCCCCTCCGATGCCAGCACACTATCGAACAGCCCGAGATATTCGGCGACCAGGGCCGCCGGCAGGCGGTGGCTTCCCGTTGCCAGCACGACTTCACGACCGTGCTGCCGGGCCGCCCGAACCAACTGCAATACGCGCTGGTTGTAACTGAGTCGAGCGGGGTCCACCACTGCTGCAAGGGCGGCGCGTTTCTTGAATTCCACCCGCCCCCCGGCCAGGCCGAGCAAGACAGTCGGCAGGCGCGTGGGGCTCTTACGCAGGATATCCACCAGGGCAAGACGCAACATGTCCTCGCGAATCAGGGTTCCGTCGAGATCAACGACCAGCGGCTCGTTCGGGCCGCCCCGGACCGGCGCAGGCAAGGGTTAACCCTGTGCGCTCAACCTGGTCGCTGCGGGTGCGGAGGCATTACCCTCCTGGCTGGCCAGCGCCCGCGCTGAGGAATACTCGATGAAGCGCATCACCTGCACCGGGCACTCGCCAAGATATACAGGATTCCCCCGGGGACTCTCATAGGGGTAACCGCGAATCTGGATATACTGGGCCTTCATTTTCTCTATCAGGGCGTCGCGAATCTGTCCGGCCTCGCCACCTGTTGTCACACCGCCATGAAACTGGTGGAACGTGCCTTCACCAAGCAACATGACATGCTCTACGCCCGGGAACTCGCAGGCGCGTTTATACAGGTCCAGGTTCACCAGGCCGCCGCCGCGCAGGTCGAACCGGGTATCCAGGCCGCCCAGCGTGGCCCACAGGTCTCGCGGTATGCTGATGCAGTTACTCTCACTATTGGGCAGGAAGAAGCCCGGGACGCAGGACCCGCTAAAGCAGGCAATTTCAAACAGGCGATAGCCTTCCATTGGCCAGGCGATCGAATCGATCAGTGCCTGATCCTGCTCCACGCCGTAGCCCTGCTCCACAGCTGTCTGCTGCAACTGGTTACCAATGTGGTAGCCCGGTACGGTAACTACCGAACGCTCGTGCAGGCGGTGGCCTCGCAGAATATTCTTGACCACACCGGGGGTTACCAGGCGGGCGCCATCAATCATGACACAGACATAGCGCCCCCGGCTTATACCCACCCCATGATTAACCGCGTGCACCGGCGTTGACTCGCGCTCGGCTCGCAGGTGATAGCTGAAGTTGGCAGGCAGGCGCTCGACAAAATCTCGCGACAGGTTGTTGGCCGATTCGTTCTCTACCACGATCACTTCATAGTCGGACTCGCTCACTCCCTCCTGGTACTGGGGGCTCAGGGAAAGCAAGGTGCGCTCTGCCTGCACCTGCATGTCATACACGATCACAACAAGGCTCAGCGCGGGGGGTAAATCCTCTGTCGCCGCAGTAGGTACATCGCCATTGATGATGCGTTTCAGGTGATTCAGCATATTGGACTTCATTCGGCAAGGCGCCTCAGTTTGCGATACAGCCTGCGATACTGCCAGGGCAGCGTGATCTCATCCGAGGCGGGTGAGGATTTCAGTTCGCCGTCGTAGAAGTCGCCCTGCCAGGCCGACGAGGCAAACCCCAGTTGCGACAACACGGCGCGCAGCTTCTCCCTGAACAGTCCTTCGCTCTCGTCAAAACACAACAGCGGGAAAGTCTGCTGACGGTAAAAACGCAGCAAGCGTCGATTGTACTGATACCAGAGCGCCAGGCCCTGTTCATGCGGCATCCCGCTGCGATTGTGCAGCGACTGCGCCACGGCGACAGGGTGGCGAAAGATGCCGACAAACTGCATATGCGGCAACAATTCTCTCCAGCCCTCCAGCACCAGCAGGGTGCGCGGATCCTTGAAACCAAAGGGCGACTGATCTGCGTAACCGGCAAACAGTTCCAGCACCTCGCGGCGCTGCGCTTCAGGCCAGCGCAGGTCAGACCCGGGGGGGTTATCCCAGGCACAATCCGCAGCCGCCAGCACGGCGTCATTGATATCCACGATCTGCTGGTTTTCGCGGTTACCCTTCAGGTTGTGCGGGTTCCATGTATGGCACTCGCCCAGCGACAAACCCGCCTCCTGCAGTGAGCCGGTAAGACAGCTGGTGCCGGAGCGGTGCATGCCCAGGACACACAGGATGCGCTGGGGACAGGATGGGGCTGGGTCAGGTGTCAGGCTGGCTTCATTCACGCGGCGGTAACTCTGCCCCTCTGGATCAGGGGGAAATTATTATAGTTTCACAGGAATACATGCCGAGTATATAGACTGAGACTACCCGTTGCCAGCCGCGGGAAAACATAGCAAGCGGGCCGACGGCGGCCTCAATCGGGCCAAACGGACGTAACCCGCTGGCCATCGAGCAACGGAAAGCTGTTCACCCGGACAGGGTGTAGGCAACGACCCGCAATGGACCAGATTGCGAGCGCGGTGAGGCCGCGCCCGCTGTGTTTACCTACGTCCTGTCCCTAGCCGCCCTGCCGCTGCGCCATGATCAGGTCAACCACGGGTTGCAGGTCCTGGGCTATCGTCGCCTCGATCAGCCGGGGGCCCTTGACTGCCATGGCCTGCTCAAACTCAGCGTGGAATGCCTCTGCCGTATTCACCGCCACCGCAGCCACGCCCATGCCCTCGGCCATTTTCACCCAGTCAATGCTGGGCCTGTCCAGCTCCAGCATCGACAGCATCTTGGCAGTGGGTTCGTCCTCGCGCACCCGTGCCAGTTCGACGTTCAATACGGCGTAGGCGTCATTCTTGAGGATCACAATGGTCACATCGCATTGTTCGCGGGCAATAGTCCACAAAGCCTGGTTGGTATACATGCCGCTGCCGTCCGCCTGCAGGGCTATCACTTTACGCTCCGGTGCGGCGATGGCGGCACCCAGTGCTACCGGCAGGCCATTGCCTATCGCCGCCCCCGGAATGGCGTAGAGGTACTCATGCGCCCTGGCTGCCCCGGTCTGCGCATACAGATCCAGGCCGGCCGTCGCCGCCTCGTCCACCATGATGGCGCCTTCCGGCATAAAGGCACTGACGCTCTGGCCGATCGCTGCGGATGTCAGTTCACCGCTGGGCACCTCCGGCTCAATTCGCTCGGTACGCGCCACCGCGCCATCACCGGCGCCCACGGCAGTAGCGAGCTGCTCGAGTGCGTCGACAACGTCCTGCTCAGCGGTGACATAAGTCACCTGGTCGCAGCTGTCCGGCAACTTGGACATAGCTGAGTTCTGGTACGCGAAGGTCGAAACCGGCGGCAGTGCACCCACCAGGATGATCTGCTCATACTCCGCGAAAAAGAACTGGGCCATCTCCAGGAAATACGGCACCAGTTGTACGGGGACGCGTCTTTCTCCGCGGGCAAGGCGCGCGGGAAATGTCTCGCTGAGCAACTGTACGCCAGTACTCGCCGCGATCCTGCCGGCAATTTCCAGGCCCTGCTCCCGCAGTGCGCCGGCACCGAGTATCAAACCGGTCTTGCGGCCATTGGCCAACAAACCGGCGATCTGCTCAACCGTGCTCGGGGCAACCTTTGGCGTTTCGATCGGGGAGATATCTACGGGCGCGTCCGGAGCGGGATCCCAGTGACAGTCCGTGGGGGCAATCAGGGTGCTGATCCTGCCCGCGCCCACCATCGCATTGCGCACCGCCTCGACGCCCAGTGCGCCCATTTCTGCGGCGGATTTCGCTTCCCGGGTCCAGTGAGAAACCGCCCTGGCCAGCTCAGTGATCTTGCCGCCAATGAGTTCGTGGTCAGGGAAATTGGGCTGGTGATAGGTGGCATTGGCACCCACGATATTGACCAGCGGCGTATTCGCGCGTCCGGCGTTGTGCAGGTTGGCGATACCATTGGCAAAGCCCGAGCCCACATGCAACAGCGTAAACGCCGGCTTGCCGGCCATGCGCGCATAACCGTCGGCAGCCCCTGTTACCACGTTCTCCTGCAGGCAGAGTACGGGACGGACAGCGTCCGACTTGCCCATCTCAAACACCAGCTGCATTTCCGAGGTACCGGGGTTGGCAAAACAGGTGTCCAGACCGGCGCGAGTGAGCGCATTAAACAGGGATTGGGCTCCATTCATGGGTATTCTCCAACGTTTCAGTATCAGATCAGTATAGACGATCGCGGACACGCAGAATGTCATCAACTTGGCAGTTCGCTGCAGCGATCCATGGCCGGCCCTGGCCGGCGCAGGCCACCGACGGTAACCGGGCGCTGCAGCCGGGCTTGTTATGGTTTTATGGCGAAGATCCTCACGCTGGCCGCGTACTCGTTCACATCAATGCTGTCGAGCAACTGGGTCATGGTCTGGTGGAACTCCACCGTCTCGGCGCCTTCATCGCCGGCTGAGTCGCAGCAACTGGGCTCGGGGCCGCAACAGGCCGCATTGCCACCTTCCTTGTAAACATTGAGATCAGCGCCAGTGTCCTGGATCACAACGTCGGCAAAACCGGCACGCTCCAGGGCGGAGCGGTTCTCCTCGATGGTCAGCGCCCCGCCTACACAGCCATTCCACGCTGCCACCTCGTTACGATATTCGGGCGGCAGGGCCTGTTTAAGAGCAATATCCGATATCGCCAGCCGCCCACCTGGCTTGAGAATACGATGTACTTCCGCAAGTGCTGCATCCTTGTCAGCACAGAGGTTGAGCACGCAGTTGGATATCACGCATTCCACCGAAGCCGTTGCAATCGGCATCGACTCAATCTCAGCCTGCTCAAAGCGAACATTGCTGTAATCGCCCTTCTTCGCATTGGCACGCGCCAGCGCAATCATCTCTGCGGTCATGTCCACGCCGATAGCCAGTCCGTCCGGCCCCACCTCTTTCGCCGCCAGGAAAACATCCAGCCCACCCCCCGAGCCCAGATCCACAACGGTTTCGCCCGGTCGCAGGGAGGCAATAGCGATGGGGTTGCCACAGGAGAGACCCATATTGGCCTCGTCGGGAATGCCGGCAAGGGCTTCAGCTGAATAGCCGAAAGCCTCGGCAATGCCGCGAATACCTGCCTGGTGTGAACCGAGCCCTTCTCGAGCCACACCGCCGTAACCCTGCTGTACCGCGCGCTTGATTGATTCTGACATAACGCCAACCTCTGCTGTTCGAAGCCCTGAGCCTACGCCAGGCTTGTGCACAGTACAAACGCCTGCTGGTCACCCCCGGTTTGCCACGTCATCCGTGCACCGGGCCACGCCGTACCAATTGCATCTGAAAACATAAGCGGCCTGCCAGCGTCACCCTATGGAAAGCGAAAACTCGCCATCATCTATTCGCTCAACCGAATCACCCGTTGACAATGGTTTCCTGCAACTTGCGGGCTTCAACGCGGTTATAGTCGGCAATGGTGCCATCGGCGGGGCCCTGCTCGCGGCGCTGCTGCGACGGCCGGGTTTGCAGCGAGCCTTCATTCTGGGCCGCACGCAGAAACACGACAGCAATGATCCGCGCGTCACTCATGTGTACCTTGATGCCGAAGCTCCGGAGTCCGTCACTGCAGCCGCAATCGCCGTCGCTGACGAGGTCGAGCGCCTGCACTGTGTCATCAACACGGTGGGCATGCTGCACAGCGAGGACTGCCAGCCCGAGAAGCGCCTGCGTGATATCACCGCAGGCCAGCTGCAACGTTCATTCACTATCAATGCGGTTTTACTGCCGCTGCTGGCCCAGGGCTTCAGTAGCTTGCTGAGACACGATGAACCAGCGGTACTGGCCTCACTGTCAGCGCGTGTAGGCAGCATCGCAGACAACAAACTGGGGGGCTGGTACAGCTATCGCGCGACAAAAGCCGCACAAAACATGTTATTGCGCACCCTGTCTCGGGAATGGGGTGTCAGTCATCGCAACGTCAGCGTGGTGGCGCTGCATCCCGGTACCGTCGAGTCACCTCTATCGGAGCCGTTCATCTCTCGAGGTTATCGCAATCGCGTGCTGACGCCGGAGGAAAGCGCCGCGGCATTGCTCAAGGTGCTTGCTGATGTGCGCCCGGGTACTACTGGCGCATTTTATGACTGGCAGGGCGAGCCGATCCCGTGGTGAAGGCATGAAGCAGAAATGACCTCACGTGACGAAAAAATTCGTGAATTACTCGGGGAGCAGGAGGAGGCCAGTGATACCAGCCTGCGCGGGAATGCGCTGCGCAGGGCCACTCAGGACAAGGTTCCCACCACCCTTACGCCACACGAGTGGGAACAATGGTACGCCCAGCACGGTGTCCCTGCGAATCATCGGCCGACCAGGGAAAACCAGAAGAAACGCTGGTGGCGCTGGTGGTAGCGAAGACCACCGGCGCCCTGCCGTAGTTACAGTGTTTCGATGAAAGCAGCCAGGTTGTCGATGTCAGTATCTGAGAGCTGCGCGGCCTGCGACCACATGAGATTACTCTGGCTACCGATGGTCTCACCGTTCTTATAGCGCAGCAGTTTGTCCGCAATATCGGCCGCACTTTGGCCTGCCAGCTGCGGGCCTAAACCGCCCTCACCGCCGGCGCCGTGACAGGCGACACAGCCCACATACGCTGCCTTGCCCAGTTCTTCCGGCGACGCTTCGGCTCTGGCCGCTGCCTGGGCTTGCGCGAGCTGCAGCACCCCGCCGGTTTCCGCCTTCCAGGCATCGTAACAGTCGCCGGTGCAGCCGTGTACGCCAGCTTGCTGGTGGGGGTTGTTCTGCATTGCCAGGATCGGTAGGCCGAACGCGAACAGGCCAAAAAGCATGAGAGTAATGGTGACGGGTTTCACTGTAGGTATCTCCTTTTGAGTCTACTGTCTCTACGCAGTTTCTCGCCAGGTAGTTCATAAACACGGCTTTTGCAGGTCACAGCAACGCAGGTCTTTGTTTGCAGGGGATCTCTTAACGGGCGGGAAGCAAATGACTAACGTGAACCGCGGACGCTCAACTGTCGTAGCAATTATGAACACGCAATGGAGTCAGCACGATGAAAGAAGCAATCAACAGCAGCTGGAAGGCTGTAATGGACAACCGCCACAACCCCCTGCGCCATCTGGACCTGGCCTCGCAGCATTACCTGATGCAAGTGCTGGGATGGATGTGGAGCATGGTATTCAGTCTTTCTTTCCTGTCCATTTACCAGTTCGGCTACGTCTGGATGGCGCACCTGTTGGTGTTCGGCGGGGCTGCCATGACTGTGGCCGTGTTTCGTAACGCTGAGAGCAGGCAGGCTGAACGCCTGCAGCCGGTGCGTGAGTTGAGCAGTGCATCACGCTGCGTCTGGCAGCTCGACCGCGAAGCCTGATAGTTGCACCAACTCACCCGCGCCCGGCTCGTGTCAGGAACCCTCGTCCAATCTCCATCCGTTCCTGCCACCGCAACCTGGCTGGGCCGCGCCGGGTTGGCTCCCTTCCTTGCGCTTCCGGCTGGAATGCTTGTTGATTCAGCGCGCCTCACGTTGTGGTCAAACCTGCTGTCTGCCTACGCCTTCGGCATACTGACTTTTCTCCTCGGAGCCTGGTGGGGAATAGCTTTACTGAAGCGATACACCTCGGTACTGGTGCTGAGTAACGTATTGTTTTTGCTGTTATTATCGGCCTTTGTACTGATGCCAGCCGGCTCATTTTTTCTCGCTGCGGCAACATGCTTTTTCGTTGTACTGTGGACTGAGAGACGGCATGCACTGTTCGCCCCGCAACCTGATTACTATGCCAGACTGCGCCTACAGCTCAGCTCTGTTGCCAGTGCCGCACTTATCATCGCGGCCATGCTCAGCTGGAACTGGCGCTAACGCACGACCCTTGGAGGTGACCTGACTATGAAAATCACGTTTGCTGAATTCACCCGGCTGGAACAGCCTGTGCCCGTCGTCATTCACTCGCTGGAACAGGCGCTTTACCAGGTCACCATTACCATCGACGACAGCACTTACCTGCTTGCGGAAAACAACGGGAAAACCTTCCGCTGTCACAGCCTGCAACGCGCGCGTGAAGCCCTGCAGACCATGCCGGTAGCCTCCATCGTGCTGCGCCAGCTGTCCGCTTACGACGAAATGATTGGTCAACCTGTGAGAGACCAGGGCAACACCCTGGAAATTCCACTTTCTCTCGAGCTGTACCCGCCACAGGTGGTGCATTGAATACTCCTGTGCACGGCACCAGCCAGCGCAAGGCAGACAGCTGCCACGGCCGGTCAGGCTAAAGTCGCCCGGAATCCACAGGGAATCCCAACTCCCGGGCTATATTCTGTATTTCCACCCTTTCTTCGGGGCTGACCTCACCGTCTGCTGCCGCGACCGCATACAGCGAATCGAGAAAATGCTGCGCCTGATCTGCGGAAAAAACGGCCGAGCCGCCATCGCCATCCTGTTGACGACAGCGCAATTGCGATAGCGCCAGCTCCATCACCAGGTCGACTTCTCCGGGCGAAAGTTTGGAAGAGTCGTTAAGCACGGTGCGAATCATAGTTCGCTCCGCATCGTCGATACCGCTGTCTGCCATCGCTACACGGGTCAGCGCCAGTGCGAACGCGGAAAGGTACTGTGCAGCGCCCGGGTCGTGCTTGTTGAGGAGCTTGAGCATGCGGCTGGAATGCGTGGCCATGGCTTCGCTGACCGTCTGAATCTTGCCGTCTTCGAGGTGCATGATGTTATCGGCAACATCAAGAATGCGATTGTCGTGTGTCACCAGTGCCACGCTGGTACCCTGCTCTCGACAGAGCTCCTGGATCAGGTCAACAACATTCCGGCCGGACTCTTTATCCAGCGATGCGGTAGGCTCGTCTGCCAGTATCAGGCGGGGATGCGTTACCAGCGCCCGGGCAATACCGGCTCTCTGGTTCTGCCCGCCGGACAGGGCCCGGGGGTGCTTGTCGACATGCTCTCCCAGGCCCACCCGCTCGAGCACCTCGATGACCCGCTGTCGCTGCTCCTTGCGAGAGAGCTTCTGCTGGCTGAGTTGCAGCGACATCATGACGTTCTGGGCCACTGTGAGTGAATCGAGTAGGTTATGGTGCTGGAAAATGTAGCCGACCTGTTGCCGCACGCGGCAGCGATCACGCTCGCCGGCATTGAGTATTTCTCGACCCAGGACTTGTACACTCCCCGATTGCACCGCCCGCAAGGCACCGATCAAGGTGATCAGCGTAGTCTTGCCAGAGCCGGACGGCCCGGTCAGGATCACGATTTCCCCCGGCGCGATCTGCATGCTGACATCGTCGAGCACCTGGCGGTCGCTGACGTCGGTACGGTAGACGTAGGAGACGTTTTCAACTACTACCGGAACAGGGGCTTCAGCGCTCACCTAAAAGACCTCCGCCGGATCCGCGGATCGCAGCTTCCGCAGCGCCAGTAACCCAGAACCCGCGCACATCACGATGGTCAACACCATCACCAGCACAGCGCGCTCCACGGTCATCTCTACAGGCAGATTGGTGGCTTCTGTTGCCTGCGCATACACCAGCAAACTAAGCAGAATTCCCGGTACAAAGCCGATTAACGCCAGCATGACGGCCTCGTTCAGAACCACTCTTGACAGGAAGAAGTTGCTGTATCCCATCGCTTTCAAGGTGGCGTACTCGCGCAGGTGATCCTGTACATCCGAAAACAGTATCTGGTAGACCACGATCACCCCCACCGCGAGCCCCATGGCCACGCCAAGGCCGAAGACATAGCCGATTGGTGTGCTATTGCTCCAGTAGTCCACCTCATGCTGGACAAATTCATCACGCGTCAACACGCGCACGTCTCCAGGAATCGTCGAACTAATCTGCTCCCGGGTCGCCTGCAGATCTGCCCCGGGCTGCAGGTGAATCAGCCCCAACTCTATTCTTGAGGGCTGTCGGTCAGGGAATATTCGCCGAAAATTGAGGTCGCTGGTGATGATGCTACCGTCGATACCAAAAGACGTACCGAGTTCGAACAAGCCCACCACGGTCACATCACGATCGTTTATCTCCGTACTCACCGGCTCACCAGCCTCGAATTGCCGGGCAACAGCACCGAACTCAGCCCGAGAGAAGCGGTCGAAAAGCACCCTGTCGGGCAGCCGCAGCTTCTGCACCTGATTCGGGTCACCCGCCAGACGAAAACCCGCTGCCGATGGATCAAATCCCATAACATATATATTGCGAACCTTTACCGGGTCGTCCGGGTTACGCCAGTTACCTATGCCAATGTAAACCGGTGTCACCGATTCCACGCCCGGGAAGCCGAGCGCCTGGTAAAGCCGATTTCGGGGGAAGCCGGGCGGATTGACGATATAGGTGGTTTTGGGGCTAATGAGCGCCAGATCATAGCCGAGAGCAGTATGCCAGCGCACCGAACTGTCATAGAGCGCCTGCTGAAAACCCAGCTGCACGAAAACCAGCACCACTGCGAACGATACGCCGAGAACAGCGGCAAGCAGTCGCAACTTCTGGTGGCTGATCTGCAACCAGGCGATCTTGTATGGCGCTAATCTCAAGGCTGGATTTCCACCTCCACCTGAAGATTGGTCAGGGCTTTAACCGCGTCGACATCGTCCAGCAGAATATGCACCTCTATAACGCGGGCATCGGCCTCTGCAACAGGGTCCATACCCAGCACGTCCAGGCGCCCCACCTTGAGGCCGATATTCTCAACCGTTCCGGAAACCGGCGACTCCAGCGCAGGGCTGCGCACCGAGGCCTCTTGCCCCGGAGCCACATGAATGATGTCGGTCTCATAAACTTCGGCCACAGCGTACATCTTGTCTGTGCGACCGATTTCAACCACACCCTCCACGCCAACCCGCTCGCCCGGTCGGGCGTGAACGTAAAGAATCTGCGCATCGTGAGGTGCTTTTACCAGCGACAGGTTCAGCATGGCCTGGGCAGCGGCGACGGCGGCACCCGCCCCTTTCACCTGTAGTTCAAGCGCCTCCAGCTTGGAAGCGGAGGTTGCCATGGCCTTGCCTAACTTTTGCTCTCGCCGTAACTGGTTACGCGCGCTTTCCAGCTGCGCTTGCGCCTGGTCCAGTTCCGCCCTGCGTACCGGGTAGCTGTCGAGAACGGCGATCACGTCACCTTTCTTGACAGCGTCGCCTTCACTCACCTTGAGGTCCATGATCACGGAACCAAGCCCCGATGGACCGGCCAACATGACCACACCACCTGCCGGCTCGATTCGGCCCAGGCTGCTTATCACGCGAGGTTCGGCCAGCAGCGCTCGCGGGGCAAACATCGCCACTGCCAAGCATAACGAAAGGAAAAACCGCATCGTGGTCACGCCTCAGACTGTTATTATCTTCGCAGGATAGCAGAAAAGCCGGCTTACATTGGAACTGATAAATGCCTTTTTGGGAAATTTCAGTCATTGCCGCCCACCGGCACGCTCAGCCACACAGTTACCCTCGCATCCGATGCTCCACGACATGAAACCTGTTGTAATCAGGCTGGCAAAAATGCTTGATTGTCTTTAATTTATGCACTTTACTCATTGCATTCGGTTCTATCAGCGCATACCTGTGGGTATGAGGACTAAACCAATATCAACAACGAACCTCAATCGGAGCCTCTAGATGGAACATAACCCGGACGAACACAACCTGAAATGCCCAAAATGCCACCACGGTATGGAGGTGGTAGTCCACGATGAAATCGAAATCGACCGCTGCACCAACTGCAAAGGCCTCTGGTTCGATGATGACGAGGCTCATCGCATGAGACAGATTGAAAAAAGTGAGCTGGTCGATCACGGTGATCCGGTAGAGGGCTGGAAATTTGATAGCCGTGAGGATATCGATTGCCCGCACTGCGGCAAGCGCATGCACAAGTCCTACGATGCCAAACAGCAGCACATCTGGTACGAGGTATGCCACGAGCACGGGATGTTCATGGATGCGGGCGAATTTACCGACCTTAAGGACGAATCGGTCCTGGACTGGTTCCGCAGCCTGATCAAGGGCAACCGGGATATCGTTGCGCCCTGATCACATACAGTAGGCTGGCAGCAGGGCGCGGCCGTGGACTGGCGCATTGTATTTGGCCTCGCGGTCACCGTGGTCTGGATCAGTGCCGGGCTAGTCTATCTCGTTTCCATAGTCGGCCTCGGGAAGTTCGTCGCTCTCCCGACAGCTGATATCGGCAGCTTTCTCGAGGGCGCTTTTGCACCACTGGCATTTCTGTGGCTGGTGATCGGGCATTTCATGCAACAAAAGGAAATCACCGCCAACACCCGTGCAATCGGCGTACAGGAGCAAAGCGCACGCCGGCTGGAGGTTCACTCACAGCGCGAGAGTTACTTTAAATTACTGGAACTGGTGCAGGAACAACTGGGCTCCATTGCCAGCTTTCACTATATGTCCGTGTGCGGGCCAACAGGCTCGGGAGAAATCACGGGCGAGGAGTTCCAGGAACAGCGCAACCATGCCAGCACCGGCGACCCGTCCTGGTTTGTGCGTAAGATGATCAGCCTCGCCATCGCCCACCGCGAGCAGCCTGAGGAATTACAGGAAATATTCTTTGGCACCGAAATACGTCGACGTCACTCCGATAATTTTACGACCACGTTCACCAAACTGGAGCGGGCTGCGAAAGCAGTAGATACGGAAGACATGATCACCGACGCACTGGTCTATGGATCGGCCTTCGGTATTCTGCACAGGATAATCCTTAACGTGCGCGGCGATGAAGGCATCGAATCACTACTCGGTCTTCGCCCCGCTACCGGCAACATCTCCGCCGATGACCCGGGCTCTTCACAACGCCCTTGAACACAGACCATTTACTCGCGCGCGCCGCCGGACCACAGCCTCATAGCTAGCTCTCTACTGAATCAACTTGCGGCGCATTAAGCGCCGAATACATGCGACAGACTTTCTGGCCCTGCATCTTCAACAGCAGCGGTATCTGGCGAATGTTGGCCCGGTCCTTTTCCTTGTCCTCTTCAGTCAACTCCTGCCAGGCCACCAGGTCCGGGTGCAACATACGATCCTCATCCCTGACCTCACCGTAGCTGTAACCCGCCAGGTATTTGTCGGCCATCCAGCGGCGGTGCTCCAGGTGGGCCAGCAGCTCCATCATCAGGTCATCCGGTGGAAACGGGGCTTCCGCCTCACTCGAGTCGATACTGCAGGCCACGCAATTGGCTATACGCAGCTTGACATCCATATGTGCGGCGGCGTGCTGATTGGCCTTTTTCTTGTGTGCCGGCAGAGCAGACCACGGTACCAATGAGGCGTTGCTGCGCACATCCACGCCATTGCCTAGTTGCGTGTCGATATAGGCGTTGTGCAGCGTACGCGCCATCGCATCCAGTGCTTCGTTGACGATCACATCAATGCATATGGTTTCGTCGAGGCATTCGAAATACTCTATGGGCTCATGCTTAGGCAGCCCGATCTTGTCCATCTCGATTGGCTCGAAATCATCATCGATAATTTCGGCCAGGAAACTCTGCTGGTTCAGGCAGACGACGAAATTCAGCGGCGGCAGCCCGCTGTGCCGACGCAACCGGTTGAGACGCCGCGCCGTGAGAATACCCTCAACATCTTTCTCGAGTCCCACATAACAGACATCGAAATGCGTGGCAGTCTGCATTTCATGCCACTGCTTCGGCTTTATCGTCATCGGGTCCGCGTACACGAAATCGATTTCCACGGTGTTATCCAGTTGTACGTGACGGTGACGGAAGCGTTCCACCTGGTCTCGCTCGCTGTCCTGACACAGCACGGTGACCCGCGGCAGGCGAAAGTCCGTGTAGTGCGCCGTGAGTGCCGTCTGCAGGATCATTTCACGCACCAGGGCCTGAAAACCAACGAACAGGATATGCATGGGTTTACTGGCTCGGCTGGTGGGCCGGTAATACAAATCCGGGGCGCACAGCCTGAAGATATTACGGGCTATGGTCTCGCGCCGGCTGAACAGGCGAATCGCGAATCGCGAACTGTTGACCTCGAGAAAACTGTGGACGCTGAACACTTCGTAAATATCCGGTGAATCCACTGCCAGGAAGCAGCGCAAGGACACATCCGGCGGGTCGTCACCCACTGATGGTTCGCGGCGCCGCGCTATTGACTCCAGCTGTCGCACCTCGGCATCCGTCAGCCTGCGGGTAAGTCGTTCCACCGCCTTGGCGATGGCGATATTCGCCTTGTCATCACTGGTGCACAGGAATAACTCCTTCGCGTAGACCACTCGCGATTTCATCAAGGTCAGGGTATCCATGGCGTTGCCGCAGACATGAATCGCGCCGTAGTTGGTCAGCTCCGCGGCCATCGCGTTCAGTGGATCGTTATCGATGATGACCACATGCTTGTCGGAGTTCAGGCAGTAATCCCTGGCGATACGAAAACCGGTTTCACCGATGCCGCAGACCACCACGAAACGCCGTTTGCGAAACAGCAAACCGTAGAGCGCCACTTCCTCCTCGACCACGGTCCAGACCGCTTTGGCGGCCGTGTATAACACGACCATCGGCGCGAGGGCCCGGGCCACCTGCAGATAGACAGGCCAGCCCGCCGTCTCATCCGGTGCCTCGAAGATGAAGAGCCGAAAAGCCCCGTAGACGACGTCCCAGCGGGTGTAGCTTCCCCCCTGGTCAGCAAACGTCAGGGTCTGGGCGTAGCCGACACAGCCCAGCAGAAAAGCGAGGGCCGCCAGCAAGCCCACGATAGTCCACTCATGACGGGCGATCAGATTGACGCGCTCGGGCTCAGGCTGGCGACGGTTGCGGCCGTGGAAGGACTCATTTGCTGGCGTCATGGGCTCAAATTGTATGTTGTCGTTTTTGCAATCACTTTAGCCGCAAAGCCGTTACATAGAAAGCGGCCATGGACAGGCAGCTAAGCGCCCCAGCGCACTGGCCAATAGTGAGCGACTCTTTTCGGTGCGCTCCATGGCCAGGTAACACAGGGACTGCTGCATAGTGGTGCAGGACTGATTACTGTGCACCCTCGCTGACTGAGCGAACGCTTTGCGGATTCCGCCGCCAATCACAGACGTTTATGACGTTTCGCAGCATTTCGACACCCATTACTCACCCATCGCACTGCGCACCGGCAACGTGGAACAAATGTTGCTGCGAGTAAGGGGAAAGTGGGAGTCTTCGAATGCAAAAACCCTCTAAAAACAGGGGATACTGACTGCGAAATGTCAAGCGTTTTTCTTTTAAAAAACCATTTCTTGACTATAGTTAGTGACTAGTACCCAATGGGAGACGGAACCAATGTCTCCTTGAGAGCCTCGCCCGCACCGGGTAAACACCCTGGTGCGGTGTCGGTGTGTATGAGAAATGGAAATTCTGACTCCGGCCAAAAGCTGGTTATAAGCGGAAGGCGAATCATGAAACTGAACTCTCCAGGTCACCGATCTCAGGGGCGAAACTGCTACATAACTCGTAACGTGACGAGGGTATGCCGACTGGTCGGCCTGGCCACTGCCCTGGCAATTCCGACAGCGACGCTAGCGGACGGCTTCGACAACGGTTTCGAGGGTAATGACCTGGGCGGCTGGCAGCTTGACCCGGCACCACCTGCCGACACCGTCGAAGTCATAGAGGGTCCGGAAGGGCCGGCGTTGTTCCCTATCTACAACAGCTTTGAACTGGCTCCCGATGGGCAGGTCTCCCCACGACTGGGGGACTACATGTTGCGCCTGGGCACGCCCAAGCTGAACAATGAGACCCAGAACCGGGGCGTCAATGGTATCTCGCAGGAGTTCGTTGCCGAGTCGCCCGCCCTGGCCATTGCCCTGCGCCTGTTTTCAACAGATCACCGGGGTGATGACATTCTGCGCATCAGCTTGTCCGACAGCAGCGGCCTGGAACTAGCCTCAGACAATACCTTCGAGTTCAACAACGCCGCCGGGGACAACTGCCGGGCCAGTTGTGAAGCCACGATTGACACCGGCAAGCGCAAGGATGTCATCGACAGCGGCTGGCAGGACATACAGTTCAGTGGCCTGGCGGCAGGCGAGATATATACCCTGCGAATCGAGCTGGAGGCAGGCCAGAATGAGTCGCTGTCGTCCTGGCTCTATGTCGACGGCGTCAACGCACCGCCCACGGCGAGCATCAATTTCAATCCCGGCCAATCCGGCCCGGCCGTGGAGGGCGACTTTGTCGTCTTTGACTGCCTGGACTCCGTTGACCCGGAAAACAGCGAGCTGGCCTGCATCTGGACCGCGGAGTTTGCCGGCGTGTCGCCACAGCCCATCATCGGCAGGACGGTGGTGTACTCCTTCCCCAACGACGGTACCGGGACTATCAACCTCGAAGTCACTGATGGCGAGGAATCGACCACCGCCAGCACCTCTATCACCATACAGAATCAGGAACCGCTGGTTAATGCGCTCAACGTAGAAGTGTTGCCAGGTGCCTCGGTAGACCTGGTCTGTCGCTTTGCCGACCCGGGCGCCGCGGATACCCATAGCGTCGATATTTCCGTATCCGGTGGCACGACCGGCGACATCGAAATCGACACAGAAAACGTGCCGGCACTGTCCTCCGGAGTCGCCCGCACCAGCTTCACAGCACCGGAGCAGGCTGGCGACATCAGCGGCTCCTGCAGCGTAACGGATGACAGCGGCAGCACCGGCAGCGATAACTTCACAATTAGCGTGCTTGAGGTGGCAGCGCTCCAGGATCGCGTCGCCGCGAACACGGGCTCCACCGTTGGCATGCCGCAGGTCCTGCCCACCGATCAAAGCAGCCTGGGCGGCCTGAAAGACCCGAACAGCCTCGCGGTTTACGAGATTCGCCTGCCCAATGGCGGCCCGCTGCCTGCAGGAACCGAAGTCAGCGTGACTGCGAAGTTCCCGGTGGACTACGACATCGTGCTGCTCAATGGCTCGACGGAGACTATCAGTGCCGCGCCGTGGGTGAGCGCCCCCTTCGTCAGCGCGCCCTTCGTCAGCGCACCCTTTGTCAGTGTGCCCTTCGTCAGCGCACCGTTCGTCAGCGCACCCTTTGTCAGTGCACCCTTCGTCAGCGCGCCGTTTGTCAGTGCGCCCTTCGTCAGCGCCCCCTTCGTCAGTGCGCCCTTCGTCAGCGCACCTTTCGTCAGCGCGCCCTTTGTCAGCGCACCGCTGACTACCAGCCTCTGGGAACAACCGGGCTTCCTGTTCGAGAACTTCCCCCTCTCGCAACTGGCCGGGGCACCGGATGGCAGCAATATTTCCGGCATCGACGTTTCCTTCCAGGACCTCGGGGCCCTCGGCAGCGGCGACCTGACCAATGAAGCGGTATTCGTCAAAGGGCTCTCCGCCGAGTTCGGCACCAATACGGAACAGCTGTTGGTGGAAATCGGGCCCGGCGAACAGGGCCTGTACCTGGCGGTCATCCCGCAGGCGGGTTCGTTCTCCGCGGCACCTTTCAACCTCGAAGTGGAGGCGGCTATCCCACCCGAGACGGCATCACTGCTCGGACCGGCATGCGCTGGCACGCCGCTGGTAGCCAACCCCAGCACCGGCATCGAAACACTGCGCGCCTATGGCAGTAAAACGCTCATCGTCACCCAGAAGCAGAGGATGATGGCGACCTTCGATATGGATGATGCGGAGTGGGAGGCATGGATGCTGGCCATGGACCCCTTCTTCAGTCACCCCAGCGTGCAGGCAACGGTGATTTCCGTACCCGGCAACTGGTACGACACGGCGGATATGGAACCCTGCAACGTGCAGGCACAAAATGCAGTAGCCGCCAACATCAAGGGCGCGATCGACAGCGCCAGGACCGAGGCCACGCAGTTTGTGCAGCTGATGGGCTCGCTGGACATCATCATGCCCTATTACCTGCCGGACGAAACCCAGACTGGCAACGAGGCATTGTTCGCCGCCGACCTGCTCACGCTGCCCGGCACGCCCCTGGGCGTGGCGATTTCGGAAGGCTACATGCTCACCGATGCCTTCTACGTGGACGCGGACCCGCAGCCGTTCAATGGCCGCCTGCTGTACCTGGAAGACATTTCCATTTCGCGACTGGTGGAAACACCCGGGGAGATTCTGGCCAACGCACAGCGCTTCGTTGAGACTGGCGGCGTCATCAATATACTCAGTGTCGAGGCGGGAACCCCGGGCGCCGGCACGCAGTCCACCGGTTACGACTTCTTTATCGACGGTACGGACGTCATCAACGACATCCTCGACAGCGACTATCCGGGCACCAACACCACCCGCAATGACGATAGCTGGGATGCGGCAACACTGCGCTGCCAGTTCTTCGGCGCCGGCGAGAACTGCAGCAAGCCGATCAGTGCGGTGAACGCGGTGAACGCCCATATGAGCTATAACGCAGGACTGACGGCGAAAGGCTTCAACTGCCAGTACCGACCGCAAATGTTCCCGGAACTGTGCGCGGATGAAATAATCGATCCCCTCGGCGAAGTGTTCCTGTCCACCGAGTCAGCCAGCATCTACGAAGACCCGGACGCTGACGGACCGGCTATAGCGATCAACGGTGTCACCTTCAGCATCGGCTGCCACAGCGGCCTGTCAGTACCAGATGCCTGGGGATTACCGGAGATACTGGATCTGCCGCTGGACCCTGCGAAAGACTGGGTTCAGGAGCTGGGCACCTGGGTGGGTTCCTACAACTTCGCTTACGGTGACACCGATGTCGCCGACCGCGGCACAGAAGGCATCATGCCGCTGGTCATCGCCAACTTCGCCGAGGGCATGTCGCTGGGCCAGGCCCTTACCGAGGCCAAGTGGCAATATGGAGCCGGGTTGTTTGAATTTGGCGTCTACGACGAGAAGAGCCTGGTGGGCCTGAACCTGTTCGGCATGCCGCAGGCAACGCTGGAGTCCTCCGTGACCACAAGTACGCTGGCCACGTCGGCTGCTGGCAGTGCCTCGGGGACCTCCACTGGTGATGAACTGGTGGTCAACCTGGAAGAAACCGACACCGGGGGGCCGACCATCAATAGCAGCGCCGGTGGCAGTATCGACCTGCACAGCAACGACAAGGGCATCTGGTACAGCATATCCGGCAATGCCCAGGCCATTGTCGGTCGCCCCCTGTTACCTGTGCTCAAGCCATTCGAACTCAGGCCCGTGGGCACCACCTCGGTACACGCTGTGGCACTGCGAGGCGGCACCTTCACCACTTACCTGGACGAGGACCCGGTATTCCCGGCACAGACGCATGACCTGGTAACAGACATCAGCGAGCCGCAGCCCTGCGTGGAGACGCTGTCACCGTCACTGATTGCCTCGGTGAATACCTTTGATTCCCCGAACGGCCTGCTGCAGTCCCTGGTAATCCAGCCGGGGCAGTTCAAGTGCACCGATTCTCCGGCAGCCCAGGACGCTGACGGATACCAGGTCAACGGTGATTTCCGTATATGGAACAGCATCGACCTCGAGCTGTTGCACCCGGCCACGGTTGCGCTGGACAGTGACCGGCAACCGCCCGAGGTGACACGCCAGGACCTGCTTGGCGACCCCGCAACCGGTATCGTCAACGCCACACTGGACGCAGAGGACCCCAGCGGCATACGCGAGGTGATCGCCCTGGTCTACCGCGATGACGATGGGCTGCCCGGCGGCACCGGGACGGCGACGCCCTACTCTACCACCACGCGCAATGGCGATGGCCTTTTCGAGCTGGTGCTGCCCAACGCGTTCGATAACCTGCTGTCCTTCCAGTACATCGACGAGGCAGGCAATATCACGGCCAAGACTCTGAAGGGTGCACTGTTGCGTGCTATAGAAGTAACCATCAGGACGTCGATCATCAGCCAGGGCAGTTCTACCCAGGTTGTTGTGGAGATCGGTGACTTCGACAAGCTGGTCGCGCCCTACATGGTGGTCGATTTTGGCGATGGCTCAGAGCCACTGTTACTGGAACTCGATGAACCGGACCCCGAGCTGTTCGAACTGGTCAACAACCCCGATGGCAGCGCCACGGTGACGATCGACTATGACTACAGCGGCTTCACCGGCAACAGCATCACCATTCGGGTCGAAGTGCGCTCCGCCGGCGGTCTCGGTAATGACGAGAAGACCATCTCCCTGTGCAGCGACCAGGAGGGTGACGTGAGTATCCCGGCGGCGGATATCATCGGTTGTGGGGTGACCTCGGAAGGCACCGAGCTGACCATAGATGTAATCCTGGCCGCTGACATAGCAGCGGACATCCAGTATCGGCTGGTACTGCCCGACACCAACACGCAGATCAAGTACGCCGATGGCAGCGTGACCGGGCCAAAGAACCTCAAGATAAGCGCCAGCGCGGTCAGCAGCGATCGTATCAGCTTCACCTTCGACGCCAGGCGCTTGAACTGGGACGGCGTTGCGCCGTTCCGTTTCCTGTTCCAGACGCAGGACGGTGTCTCCGGTGGCCAGGGGCAGGGCTTCGTCGACAGCACGGACGTGAAGCTCTACGAGCCCTGAGGCTTGGGCAACACGTGAGTTGCGTTCTTGGGTCGTTGTAACGTAAGGTCGGTGACAACAATATGCGGACAGGGGCCACACGCTGGCACCCTGCCGTCACCCGGGGTCAAGGATGAATCGTGTTCGAATCTTTATCTCGTCCCCTGGCGACGTAGCCGGGGAACGCCAGCGCGCGTTGCAGGTGGTCGAGTCGCTACAGCAGACCTTCGACGGCACGCTCAAGCTCGAGCCCCTGCTCTGGGAACAGGAGCCGTTGCTGGCCACGGCGGATTTCCAATCGCAAATACGCTCACCCGCAGATTTCGATATCTTCGCGACCATCATCGGCAGCCGCCTGGGCAGCCCGCTGGGCCCACAATTCACGCGGCGCGACGGGACGCTCTATGCGTCGGGAACCGAGTTCGAGTTCGAAATGGCCGTCGCCGGTTACCATGCCAATGGCAAGCCCGACATGCTCTTCTATCGCAAGATGGTGACGCCGGATGGCTCATCCAGCGAGCAACTGGAGAAAGTCTCGTCGTTTTTTGACAAGTGGTTCTCCAGCCCGGACGGCCTTGGCCGTATCGGCAGCTATCACGAGTTCAAGCACACCGATGAATTTGAGAACCTGTTTGCCGCCCACCTCCAGGAAGTGCTGCGGCGTTTCCTGCCGCGGCCGAACAACCTGCCGGCGCCCATCAGCAGCTTTCTGGGCCGGGTTGACCTGATACACCAGCTCAGCGATCTCGTGCTGCGCGACGATGTGCGCCTGGTCACGCTGACCGGCGCGACCGGCGCAGGCAAGAGTCGCCTCGCCTTGCGCACCTCCCGGGGCCTGCTGCCCGAATTCGCCGACGGTGTGTTCCTGGTTCGGCTGCAACCCGGCGCCCACGCGGAAAGCCTGCCCGCCACGATCGCTGACGCCATCGAATTAGCGCTTACAGGCGACAGCCCGCCCATGGAGCAGGTCAAGGCTGCGCTGACAGACAGGGAGCTGCTGCTGTTGCTTGACGGGCTGGAACAGGCGGAAGCGGCTGCACCGCTCCTGGCTGACCTGCTCGAGGCCAGCGCGGGGTTGAAGATTCTGACCAGTCGCAATGAACCACTGGGGGTCAGCGGTGAGCATACCCTGACAGTGCCGCCGCTGACCCTGCCCAAGAATGATGCCAGTTCCTTACAAGACATTCAGGACGCAGAGGCAGTGCAGCTATTTCAGGAGCGGGCCCGGGCCGTGCGCGATGACTTCGAGCTGAATGCAGACAATGCAGCCACGGTATCGGAAATCTGCCGTCAACTGGGCGGCCTGCCCCTCTCCATAGAGCGTGCCGCGTCGCGTTTGCGCTCGATGAGTGTGACCAAACTGTTGCGCTCCCTGGCCTCGATCAAGGTGAAGGATGAAACGGGTAAAACTGTTTATCTCATCCCCCGCTGACGTCAGCGCGGAGTGCAAACAGGCGCTGGCGGTAGTGAATCGCCTGCAGCCTGAGTTCGAGGAGGCACTGACGCTGGACAGCGTGGTATCCGCGGTCGGCTCAGACAGTGCCGGAGCCCATGCACAGCAGGCTGCTGACTTTGATATTTTTATTGCCATCATCGGCGGCCAGTTGGCGCACTGGCCCGGTGGGCACCCTGCAAATGGTGGCGATGCAATTTCGCCATCGCGCACCGAGGCGGAGTTTGCATCCGCACTCCAGGGCGCCAGACAGGCGGGCAGGCCTGAACTCCTGGTTTACAGGAAGTCCTTTACAGCAGGCGATCCAGATACATCGCAACGCGCCGCCGTTGCCGCTTTCTTCGACAAGTGGTTCCTGAGCGCCGAAGACAAGACAGCGACGGCCGCCTACCACAGTTTTGCCGAGGCAGAGCAATTCACCGACCTGTTTACCGTCCACCTGCGTAAACTGCTGCGGCGTCACCTTCCCAGACCCAACAACCTGCCTCAACCCGGCAGCAGTTTTGTCGGCAGGACGCAACTGCTTCGCGAGGTATCCGGCTTGCTGAGGCAGAGTGACACGAGATTGGTCACGCTGATGGGGCCCGGCGGCACCGGCAAAAGCCGGCTTGGCCTGCGCGTTGCCCACGATATGCTGCCGGAATTCGAGGACGGCGTATTCCTCATCAGCCTGGCGGCACTCAGCCAGGCGGACCTGGTGCCGAGCACCATCGCCACCACCCTCGACATCAAGCAGAACGACAATCGACCGGTTATCGAAACAGTTATCGACGCCCTGCAGAACAAGGAAATGTTGTTGCTGATCGACAACCTTGAGCAGGTGCAATCCGCCGTCGCGCAGATCGATACACTGGTATCGAAATGTCCCGGGATCAAGATATTGCTCACCGGCCGGGAGGCCCCGCGGGTCAGCGGCGCGCGCACCGTAAAAGTACCGCCCTTTTCGCTGCCGGATATCAACAAGGCGAGCTATGAGGAGATCGTTGCCTCCGAATCGATCCAGCTTTTCCTTGCCCGAGCGCGGGCGGTGTCCGAAGGTTTCCAACTCACTGAGGAGAATGCCGGGCAAGTGCTGCAGATCTGCCATCGCCTGGACGGACTGCCGCTGGCTATCGAACTGGCCACCTCACGACTGCGCGCCATGGACACCTCCGAGTTACTGAAGTCCATGGACCAGCGTTTCGCCGTGCTTGACGGCGGCACCGAGGAACTGCTCGATCACCAGCGCAGCCTCCGGGAACTGATTTCCTGGAGCTACGATTTACTCAGCGAGGACGAACAACGACTCTGGCGTCGTATGGCGGTTTTTACCGGCGGCTTTGCCATGGAAGCTGCAGAAGAGGTCTGCGATCCGGAAGACGAATTCATCGTCGATATCGAGGTTGAGGGCCTGGTTGACAAGAGCCTGGCCAATCTCAGCTTTCATACCCTGGAAGATGGCGAGGAAGAGGCCAGGGTCAGCATGCTCGATACGCTGAGAGAGTATGCGCTGATGAAACTGGAGGAATCCGGCGAGTTATCCCATTTCAGGGAGCGGTTCTGTGACTGGGTAACCGGGCTGGCCGATGACTCCTTCCATGAACTACGCGGCGCCGGATCGGACGCTCGTATTGCACTGCTGGAAATGGAACAGGTGAATGTGCAGGCGGCCATCGACTATTGCCTGAACCTGGCGAACCCCGACTGGAACAGGGCGCTCAGGATTGGCGGTGGCGTGTGGTTCTACTGGTTCGAGCGCGGCATCCTGTCGACGTCGAGGCGTTTGTTTGAACAGGCGCTGGAAGAAAGACCGGACGTGGAGAAAGCCGTGCGCGCGCTGGCGTTGCGAGCACTGGGATCCGTTGCGCGGTTTCAAAATGACCTCGACATTGCGGAACGCGCCTGCCTGAAGGCGCTGGATCTCTACAGTGAGTTGCAGGATGACGCCGGGCAAGCCAATGTACTCGGCGAGCTTGGCGCCATCGCTGAAAGACAGGGTGATATGGAGAAGGCCGCTGACAAGCTCGACCGGGCACTGCAACTGTTCTCAATGGTGCCTGGCGATCTTCATGGCCTGTCATTCGCCTCGGCCGCCCGGGGGGTGATCAATCATCTCGAGGGTGACCTGGCGGGCGCACGCGCCTACTACGAAGCAGCCCTGAGCGCCGGCAGCGAGTCAGGTGACACCGACTCGATAGCCAGTGCACTGGTGAACCTGGGCGAGGTTGCAGAGGCTGAAGCAAATTATGAGCAGGCCTATGAGCACTATGCACAAAGCCTGGATCTTTTCGCCCATCGCGGTAAAAAAGTCGCGATAGCCTATTGCGCGGAAATCATTGCGGGACTCAGTTGCAAACACCGCAAAAAGTATTCCGACGCGGCACTGTTTTTCGGTTTCGCCGAAGCCCTGCGCGCAGAAACCGAATCGCCAATAGAATCGTTCAATGCGGAGCGCCTGGAGGCCGATATCAGGCTAACCCGCAAGGCGATGAACGAGGAGACCTTCCGGGCATCCTGGGACGCCGGCGCTTCTCTGGAAGTGGACGAATTTCTGCTCCTCATCCGGGATATAGAGCTTAGCGGGACCGGTGCGGCTGTAGCGTGATGTTGTCAGGTGGGCCTTCCGGAATCAGGCAGAGTGTGTCACCCGGTGTAGTCCCGCAGCCTGGCCCGCTCCAGACGAACCCAGGCCATAAACAAAAACGGCCACCCGATGGGTGACCGTTTTTGCTTATATGGTGGGTCGTACTGGATGAATCACAACGTCCCTTAGGCCGTTGCGACCCCTGCGGGGGCTTCGCCGCTTCGCGGCTCGTTGCAAACTCGCCCCGAGGGCGAGTTTGTCGAACCGGGTCGTCGAACCAGTGACCAATCGGCTAAAAGCCAACTGCTCTACGCATTGGGCCGATGAGCCAAGGGATCTGGTCCACCAATTGGCTTGAGATTCTTTTGAGGTTTTCAGGCGTAACTTTATTCACAGATACCAGCCATCACCCGGAATCAGTATCGCCCTCTCCTGACAGTGTGTTGATTTCAGTCACGGGCCGACAGATTAGCTAATTAAGGCTATTATTGCCTGTCACCAGGTTAAGTGTTTGGGGCAAGTGGGCTGTGCATACCATATTAATGATTGAGGACAATATCGCGTTCGTCAGATCTTTCAGGAAGATTCTCGAGGCAGAAGGCAACTTCGTGCTGCAGGATTTTCAGTCCGCGGACCGGGCTATGAAGCACTATTGGGAAGGCGATTTTGACGTTGTCATCGTGGATTTGCAGTTAGACGGCAGTCGCAACCAGGGTTTTGACTTCATGCAATGGCTGCGTAGGGAAGAAAAAAAGAGAATGCATCTTCCGGTGCCAATTCTGGTGTTAACTTCAGACACATCAGCCGGCAGCATCGCCAAATGCTTTGGACTCGATGGTGCGTACGTACCTAAGGGACATAACGATGCAGAAAACCTGGTAGGTGAATATTCGAAAAGCGAGCGACCCGAGCCTGCGGTCGAAGCGATAAAGTCGTTAATCAGGAGAAAAAAGTCCTATGAAAGCAAGTTCTCCCATCGAGGACTTGAGCTCACTCCAAAAGGTGAATTCAAGTACAACTCATCGCCTTTTCTTAAAGACAAGGAGAAAATGCGCCGGATACTCCATTGCCTTATGGAGAATGCGCCTGAGGTAGTGAGTCGTAGAAAACTGGAGCAGGTCGCCTGGGACGCGGCCATTGGGGAAGGAAATAACTTGAACACAGAGATCAACAAGCTACGCGATGCAATTGCTGAGTTGAACCCCGCACCACCGGTAGCAATCGAGACGCACCGGGGCACCGGTTACCAGCTAATTCTGCTTTAAAAAAATCATGAACAAAAAGTCATTTGGATTACAACTGGGTCTTTCCCTCTGGTCGGTAGTGCTTGTTCTGCTCGTAGTTTTCTGGTTCATCAATGTCGAAACTTACAAGCGCGACGTATTTGGTGAAAACATCCTGATGATGTCTTCCAGGATATCAGACACCGTCGAGGGACTACCCATCATGTACGAGGACACAAGCGAATTGGCCGGCGCAATATTGAAAGCAGAGTATGACGGCATGTCCAGTGTGCCGCTGGAGGAAGCTGCGGGCGCCGTTTTCGACATACATCAGGAAGAACCCATTTACCACTACGAGCTGGATAACGGGGGCCGACTTGAAGAGAGCTTCGACAGGCACTGGAACAGGGAGTTTGAAACCCACTCTGGAGTGAAGCCTGTGACCCACTGGCTAAGCGAAGAGCAACTTTACAAAACAGCACACTTGTTGGCTACCACTGGCGCAACCTTCAGTCTTTATGAAAACTCGTTCTCGACCACCTCGCCCTACTTCAGCCTGTTGCTGCCCTATTGGCCTGACGATGACAAGGCCATTGTCATAGTTGCGGGGGCTGACAATGCACTGGGCAAAATAACCAGGCACAGCGCTTCTCTCGCAATCAATCTCGTTTCAGTTTTCCTGGTATTCACCGCTGTGCTGGTGACACTGGTGCACATCCAAACACGCCGCTTCAGAAGCGTACTTCTACAGTTAATCTCGTCAGACACATCCGGCAGACAAGAAGCCGACGCGATGAGAATACAATACCCGGGAGAGCTGAGTGATTTGGTAGAACGCATCAACATAACCAACCAGACCAACTATGAACACATAAAGCACCTAAAACTGCTTCTAAAAGACATACACCATGAAGTTGGCGCCCCCATTGGCATAGTTCGTCACGAAATTGCTTTGTCGGAGAATGAAACACTGCGCCATACGGTAGATGCTCAACTGGACTGGATGAGTGATGTTTTAAACGGTTATATGGCAATTGCCGATGTCGCCAATCAACTTACCCTGTCCGAAATGGTAAACGTCACGGAGATTTGTGAGGTCGCAAGATCACGCGTACTTGATTACTGCAAAATAATGGAGAGATCTTGCGACATAAGCATTAATGTACCCACAAACATTAACTATCCGATAAGACGGGAAGCAATGCTGCTACTGCTTACTGAGTTGGGCAGGAACGCGGTAAAATATGGTGAGCTCTCCGTCACCTATTTTGCCGAGACCCGGGGTCCCAAAAACAAATCCGACCGTTCAGCGCTACCTGATTCGCTGGTGTTGCGCGTTGAAAATGATGGCAGCGCTATACCCGAAGAAAACTACGGAGTGCTTGTGGAAGCCGGCCGCAGGCTTCGTGACGACAGTCCGGGAACAGGCTGGGGTCTCTTCATGATTCAGCGCCTGGTCGAGTACCTCTCTGGTTCTCTCGAAATTGGCAGGTCTGCGCTTGGCGGTGAAGCCGGCGGCGTCAGGATCGAAGTCACCCTCCCCTATCACACTGGGAACGTTGATACCCATACTTGAGCTTGAGTTGAGGTTACATGGCTTAGCATTGGGGCCATGTACAAACGAGCTCAAAACACCTCTATTGCATACCTATTTCAGAGACTCCTGGTTGTCGGTGTCTTGGGATGCTGCACCCAACAGGCGCTAACAGCCGATCTGGACAGGTATAGCTGCATTGCGGAGCCTGATCTCACCCTGAGTCACTCCATTCACGACTTGCCATCGGTCATGATGGCCTGGATTGCCTGTGAGACCCGCTCGTCTGCCGATAGGACGTTTGGAGTCTACGTTCGCTGGGCCGAGCGAATCTCAAGCCGTGGGAGGAGTGCACTTGTAAACTTCACAGACCACTTGTTCTCTCATCATGAGTTCTCCCTGAACAGCGGGCCGACTGCTGATATCACACTGACTTTACGTGAGAGCGCCGAGCGGGAGGGTCTACACGTGTTCTCTGTGACCGTTTCGCCACGTGAGGGCATGGATTTTCCGAATGTTCAACGCGAGTTTCGCGTGGCATTAAATCCTGGTCCCGAGAGTTGGCTCAGGGTAAACAACGAGACCCGCCCGCCCGCGGGAGACGCGAGATACTACATCGACGTTGACTATCTCGATGGCGCCCAGGTTGTGCGGCGAGATGGCCTTGCCGACCTTGTATTCCGCTTGCGCATACGCAACAAGGCAGACTATCCCGTCGAATACGCTTTCAGGCTTCCAGCCGGTTACTTCAATGGCTGCCGCAGCGGCAGCAAGAACTTCCATCATGAGCAGTTCGCCGACGTCCACGGGTATGTTGAGGCAGGACGCAGCGACATTGTAGAGCTTCGTGCCGAAGGACTGACCCACGAGCCACAAAAACTGTTCGGGAGGAAATGCGCGGGCGCAATTAATCTTGACGGCTTCAAACGGTTCCGGAGAAAGGGCGACAAGGTGATAGCTGCTGTCGACTGGCTTCGCTGATGCCTGACAATCAAGCAGGTGAAACCATGAATCAATCGGCCAATGCCGTCGTTCGCGTACTGTCATCACTAGTTGCAGACACTGGTGATCAGGCTGAGAAGAAATCGACGAGCGAGCCTGAAGCGTGGCTTGAGGCCGCTTTGAGGGAAGAAGTGCGAAAATTTCTCCACGATTGGGAGAAACGTGGAAGAAGACCATGATTGGAAAAACACTCAGCCTTATTGCGGGTGCGACACTGGCAATGGTTGCCAGGCCGGTCTGGCACCCGCTCATCAATGGCCAAGTACCGGCCGAACGCATTGCGGAAGCGGGATCCTACTCAGCCCACCCAACGCCGCCTCGCGAACCGGCTGTTCGCGCAACTACACGTACAGAAGCTGTAACGAACACAGCCGTTAGCGGTGTGCTGACCGCTGGATCGCAACCAAATTCTGCGCAGGCGGTGCCTGGCTCACCACAACCCGAGGTAACACAGGTCTGGACGGCCTTCGACAACCAAGCACAGGCAACAGCCTTCATCGACATGGTAGCTACATTGACGGCTGGCGAACTGGACCTGCAAGCGCGCGAGATAGACGAGCAGAGGTGGGTAATTGTTCTTCTTTCCGCTAACGAAACCGTTGCCAGGGAAGAGTTACAAGCATTTCACGATGCCACAGGCGTAGCGCCCCCCCAGGAGCTCTAGCTATGACACCACGCTTTGCTATGACTTTAGGCATACTGGCCGCCACATTCTGCCTGAACGCCTCGGCAAATCCGGGCAACAAGTTGTCGGTTCCATTCATCGAGTGCTTTGACCAAGCGGCAAACAAACATGGGCTGCCTCTGGCGCTACTTATGGGCGTTGCCCGCGCCGAGAGTAACTTCGACCCACTGGCCTATTCACATGCCAATGCCGTGGGAGTGATGCAGATTCAATGGCCTGGCACTGCAAAGGACCTCGGCATCACCAGGATGGCGGTGCTGCTGGACCCGTGCACCAATATCGACGCCGGTGCACGCTACCTGAAATATATGCTCGAAGAGTTCAAAGGCGACCCGAGGCTTGCACTGGCGGCCTACAACATGGGCCCCAACGCGCTGCGCAAGCGGGGGATGCCTGGTAGCGTTGAGCAATACGTCGATTCGGTTCTTGGCTATCGTGAGCATTACCAAACCCTGAAACCGTTGCGGCTGGAGGTGGCCAGTTCCCGGTATACAGCCATAGCGGGGTGGGCGTGGCTGCCGCCGTTTGGCTCGGCGCGCGAGGCACGGGCTTTCTCTACTACTGTGGAATCAATCTTCCCGGGTATCGACTTGGCACTGGACACCACCGCAAAACGGGTGCGCTGGCGCTGTGAGGCAGATAGAGGCTGTAAAGATGCTCAGCAGTGGCTGGCAAAACTCCAAGCCGCTGAGAACTGAAAGTACACGGACAACCACTCCAGGAGGAGAGGCTATGAAAACATCGATAATCACAACCACCGCCAGAAGCCTGGCTATCGCTGTGGGCATCACGGCTGCAACGTCCGGCGCTAGCGCGGCTGACACCGGGCCAAGAATCAACCTGTTCCCGGCCCCGGTCGTGGATCAATTCAATGACATGCGCATTGCCACAGGACAGCTGGAGAGCGCCGTTTACGAGGATGTAAAAGACCTCGAGAAGCTCGAGAAGCTGTACTCGGCCACTCAGTGCAATGACAGTTTCAGCGAAGGCTGTGCCGCGCTAGAGCGCAACATGCGCGAGAGCTACAACCGCTTCCTGCAAACATGGACGAAAGAGCTCAACGCGCTAAAGCCCAAGATTCAGGATACGGTGGAGGCGGTAGAAGGCCGACTTCGTACCGAGGTTGGCCGAAAGATGACGGGCGCAGATTTCCAGCGTGCCATTGCCGGCCGGGCAAAACGCTCAGAGTTCAAGCCCGCTGTGACCGTTGACGGCAAGCCAAAGGGCCGACTGAGCCAGACCTTCTCCCGACACTACGAGATGGTTAAGCGCTCAAGCTCACAGTCGTCTAACGCGCCCGTCCTAGCGGCCGAGGTGTATAACGATATGCGAGGCGCACAGTACTACATGGAGTTGATCGAAACCGAGATTAGCGCACAGATGACGGAAAACGTCATCAATTTGGAATGGGGCTCCTTTAACGAGCAGATGGCGGCCACCGTATCCAGCGTTAAGGGCTTCCTTTACGGCGAAGCGGACCAGGCTCAGGAAATTTCCACCGTGGGCCTGGAAGTTGCGGACGCCAGGGATAACTACCAAGACCTGTTCATCGACTAACTGACGGAGGTTACGACCATGTCAAACGAGACCATGAAGAAAGCAATAGCCGCATCTGCCGCCAAGGTAATCGGCATGGCAGGTGCAATAATTCTGAGCACCGCATGCGCCAGCAACCCAAGTTCATACCTGGCGTTTGAAAGCTGCGCTCTGGACAGTACCAGCAATTTGAATGCGGCCATCGCCCAGGTGGAAAGCAAGCTCAAGCTGGACCAATGCGCCGGCAACTTCGAGCTCTACTCCAGTGAGCTTATCGCCATCGCCAGAAAGAACACAGCGGAAGGTAATCTTGACCTCTTCGCCAGCTACGTACGTCGATCAATTGATAAGGGGCACGTAACTGGCAATCGAGGCAAAGAACTCTTCAGTCGCTACTTCGACGACGAGTTCTATTCGCTGAAATCTCTCCCAGGCAGCCTGTGTTACAACCTGTCGTCAGAAGAACGCAAGGCGGACTTGAAACGCGACCTTCAGGCCGAGCTGAGCCAGAAACGGGTGGGCAAACTTGAGGTGCTGGGAGACAAAGAAGGTTTTCGCGCGTCGCAGGCCTACTTCGAGCAAACCATGGACGTGTTGAACGCCCTTGACAGTGCCTGCTCTGCCGAAAACCGGCGCATGGCCGCTCGTTAATGCTGGCGCATTCTATATACGTTGTGCTTGGGGCGGGTAGCGTCGTGGTTGCCCAGCTCTGCCTTGAGAAAGTCACCCCGGAGATCCGCCAATGGCTGAATTTGTTGGGTGACTCGGTACCTGTTTTCTTAGCCGTGCTCGTTATGTTTGCGACCTGTACCGTTCTGCTAACTTACGAGTTGCGTCAGCGCGCCCCCGATATCGCGAAAACGATTCGGTATCTCGCGTTGCTAGATCATAGTGCTGATCTTGCGTTCGGTGTTGGCGTGATCTTCACTGCAATCGGGCTTCAGGGAGCGCTTAGCGGCAGTGGCAACATGATTTCTACCAGCTCAAGTATGCTCCCTTCTTTGAGCTTAGCCTTAACCACCACGATTGCGGGCGGCCTCTTGGGTTACGCAATGCGAACGATCGTAGAACTCACGTTTGGTGAGAAGGTGGCACGGCTGGAAGTAGAGCATGCCTCTCAATAAACTTCTGATCAGACGAACCAGCCGGAGGTCGACTTCTGAAATGCTGCAGACCGATGTGATGCGCTTTTGTGTGCTGATCTTGGTCGTATCAGTGGCAGCTACGAGTAATCAGCTCGATCAATCGAACGCTCACCCATCGGCGGTGAGTGCAGTAGCAGAGGCCTCTCAAGGAAAAGGGGGCTATATCGCGTTTGATTCTGATGACGCGTTTCTTCAGATGTTAGCCAGTGGTCGACTTCAGGTTTTTGCGGGTGTAGAAGGCGAGGTTTTGCAGCTCGCGCCTGGCAATGTGCTCTCCAAGTCTTCGGCACCGGAACTACCGCGAGGTGCTTTTGTAATCGAAGTTCAAACCCTTCCTCCTGGGTTTCGTCGGAAGAATGTATCAGAGTGGTATGGCGTAATCGACGACCACATCTTTGAGGAAGCGTTAGACGCACTTCAGGAGCATCCTAACGCAGTTGTTACTATTGGAGACAAGGGTGCAGCGGTCAGATAGTTGCACGATTTTCAACTGCGAATGAGACAGGAACAACAGCGGCTAGATGACGTTAAAGCGACACCTTGTCGCGGCGACCCATGCGGTCACGTAGGGGAATTCCGTGAGATTAATCTCCGAGCCGCATAGCCATGAGGCTGCAGAGCACATCGAGCAGCGATACTGATGAATCTGGGTGGATGTCGATATCTCGTCTGCAGGTTGGTATTGATTTTCGGGCCTGTTTTATCATGGGCTGAGCACGGTGAACCTTATAACCAAGTAACCGCAGAGCTAACTGTAATTGAGCCACCCGAGCATTTCGTTCTGACACACGCGCTGATGGTTGATTTCAAAAATGAATTAAACGCTATCAGGGTTCACACTTCCTATACCGAGCGAATCGATTCCATGTCTCGAAACATGGCTCCTCTATTCATTTCCAACAATGCACAACTGACGGACTGATTGCCCAATCTAACCCGATTACTACCTACCTCACGTGATTGCATGCAGGATTGATGGATTGCTTCCTCGGAGCTAAAAACCAGCGGAGTGAGTAAAAATACAACGGGAAACGAAACAACCGCTGCTGTGAGAACGGCGATGGGCCGCGATTTTGCTAAGAGAATATCCATATCTCATGAAGTAGCCGTTTACTTCGCTAAAAATCGAAATCTAGACAATAACCTGTATAGTTAGTGAAGTTGCCTTTATTGGAATCCACAGCGTACTTGAAAAATTTTTCTGGACCCACGCAGTCAAGAATCCATGCAGCATTACAGTGCGGAGAGCCATCGCCGTCGAACGTGGTGTGCATATCGCTGTCGGTCTCAAACTTTACAATTTCACCAGGTTGAACATTTGTTCCACAGCGGAATCTACTGTCTATTGACCACTTACTCCATTTCTCGGGCTCCTGTTCGAATTTGCCTCTCGCATTCTCGAGGCCCATTTGGGACGCTGTCTTCCCCAACGCCTTTCCAGCGCCTCCATATTGCATTCGGTATCTGAACCACGAAGCGTTTTGATCCCAATACTCTGAATTACTAAGCAAGTCCTCGACACTGCTAGCCATACTAGCGATGATATCAGAGGGAGTTGTTGCCGTACTTTCTAGCAATTCATCTATGTCGACAAAGAAAGTGCAGTTGTTGTTCGCTGTAGAAGACGCCCCTTCATCGCAGACGATGGGGATTGGCAATCGAATCTTTGGAAGGCGAATACGGAACGCGCCTAGGTAGTCGACGGTTGGTACAATGAAAATATCTCTTTCATTGGAGCTAGTGTAAGTGTTTTGTGCGCTATCGACACTGTCTAAAGGCAATGTTAGACGCAGTGGCTTTTCGAAAAAACTACCTGCGCCAGCTAAACGCAGGTCATTGCTCTTCGCAATGATCTCGTCATCATAGTTTTGTAACTCTAGGCTGTACAGTGACTGCCGGAGTTCAAGTTCAGATTCGGGAGGAAGATTGTTGTTTGCATTTCTTCCTAGCCAATACTCCCTCCAGTGACGCTGAACGATTATAGACAGTGGTCCTGATGCAAGGTTTGGAACCTTAAACTTCAAATCTAGTCTTCTCGCTGTTGGAGAGTCGGGATCATTTTGTATATTGAGTTCGTAAAGTGTTGGGTAGGGGACTGCCAGTATCTCCGCTCCATATTTTGTACCTGGCTCAAAGAACTCGTACTTTACCAATGGGCCGTGTAGCTGTTTTGAGTCACTTGGAACAGAGCCGGTGTTCTGGATCATCTGCCATTCAACCCCTGTCGCGCTCGGCAGAGGTGGCAAGAGTGGCTCAATACTTGGAATTAAATGCTTTATGCTGCGATACGAATCAACATGTACCCTTAAGGGTTTGATGTACCCTCGAGCGCTTTTTTCAGCCAGACTTTCCTCCCACTTCACGCATGCGTTCTGAGTAACGTTTTCAAGCGCTGTATTCCTCACATCTTCTTGCTGGAAAACGTCTACTTTTGCTAGTGCTTCTAAACACGTACCCTCTGCAGTCGCCGCCTGAATGGCACTATAGCCACCTGCAATTGTCAAGATTTGTTGACGCTTGCTCGTGTGTTGATTCAATGTTTCCCGCATTTTCGCGTCGATTTTTGTGTACGAGCCGCTGGTCAACAAACTACTGGCACTAGCGCGTAGCTCGCGCTCTTCGGCCTCATTCAGACCTTGTGTAACGAAACGATAATAGGTTTCTGACCCCATTAGGGTTCCAAATTCGATTTGATTAACGAAGCCATCACCGTAAGTGAGCTTAAAGTTATTCCTGGCGACTTCGGGTTCTGTTTCCGCTCGCGCGATGAGGTTTTGCACATCTGTTGACAAGCAGCTCCCATCTTTGCAGTTGAGAAGAAGGCTGTATTTCAACTCACAGCTGATATCAGCTATAGCTTCTCGTGTCGTCGTTATTCTTCTTTCATCTTCAAAATTGTTGCGATAAAGCGATTGGTTGACTCTTGCAGCGATGGAAAAGTACGGGCTGTCGACGCTCGCTGAGGCATAAGCCGCGCTCTTATCCACGGTAGCGGTGTGAGACGTTGTCTCGTCGTTAACTGTTTTCCAATTGAGTGCTCCAGAGAAACTATCAGTTGAGCATGTCATCGATTGTCGTATTTCGTCGGAGAAAATAAACGCAGTGCCAGCTTTTGAAAGCTCGTCGAGGTTTACCCCCTTGCCTAGAGAGTAGCGTTCGAATTCGCTCTTGCTAGCACTATCACCCTCAACCTCATAGGGATAATATCCGGAGTTTAGTACTTTCACAGGCAATACTATCGAGCCCTGTTCGGACTGTTGCCCAAAGGCTGTAGCTGCCAGCGAAATCAAACAAGGAAAGAATACTAGTTGCGTTAATCGGGTGCTGTGGAGCATCGCGCTGTGCCTTAATACAAAAATGATTCGATGTAGTCGCTTTATTTAGCGTCTCTGTACCAATATATGTGTAATTTTGAGCCAGGGCCGTAAAATTGACAGCGGTTATTTGCTAGTCAACATCGTCCAGCCACCACTCACAAGGTGTTTCAGGCGCTGATGCCATGCATACCTTGCACTGGTCTGCTGAGCCTGCAGCGTTGCACACGCCCATCGTCGTCTCTGGCTCGGTTGTCTTCAACGTCTGATCACCGGAGTACATGATGTCTTCACTGGGCATGCATACCCACTTTGCCATGCATCCTACGTTGACTGGCGCGAAGTTTTCCCCGGAGCGCCAGACGCCTTCTTGTTTCTCTTGTGCGAAAGCCGTTCCTAACCCTAGTGCTACTACAGTTGCCAATAAAGCTTTCAGAATCTTCTGGTACGATGTCATTTGTCAAATCTCCTTAAATGCAAGTAAAGGGGTCTTACTGGTTGGGTTGGCTTGCTGTACTTGACCGGCCAGATGAAGTCCGGACCTCGCACCGGTGCCCTATCGCCGGATCGTTTTTCATGTCGCAGTAGGTCTCCGCGACCTCTTTGGTCTGCCCCGTCAGACCATGCTCGGGAAGGTTTTCATCATCGGGATCTATACAAACCGCGTCGTACAACGCGATCTCCTGCGCCGTCGCTGTATGTGAAATAAAAAATAATGCGAGAACTAACAAAAAGGCGGCTACCAAAGCATTAGCGGGCCGGAACTCTGGAGGCTCAGCAAGAACAGGTGTCTGTCGGACGCGATTACTGTCACCGTTGTATAAAGGTCTACACAGGCTTCCGCTGTTTGATAAAGCTTTGGGCTGAACTGATTTGACAATCGGCATTGATCGCAATCCTTTGCTTGGGTGGTCGCTGGCCCTAACTGTCCACATTTTCTGTATCTCGAGTTTTATAGGGGAATGATTGAAAAAAATCAATGAAAACCCATTAGCCCGAGCAAGCTCGTTCAATCTGCGCACCAGAATGACGCACCGCGCTCTGCTCGAGAAAAAATCGGCAGTTCTTCTGTTGCAGGCAGCAAGTGCTCGATCGGCACCAGTTGGGAGGCTGCTTCGAGTATGCCGAGCGCAGTGTGTGCGTCACTTTCCTGGCTGGCCATTTCAATAAGGGCAGCGCCCACATTGTAACCGCCCACTTCAGTCAGCTTTTTCAAAGCGGCAGGCGAGCCAGGGTCTTCCCGCCTTACCCCCTCGAGTAAGGCTGAGAGGATGTCACCGTTCGACACCTGGCAGTCGATGGCCTCAACCGCCGCACAGAAAGCTGACCAGTCATCGCTCTCCAAACCGTTCAGGATCAGTTGCCTGGCTTGATGCATAGTAGCTTCACCGGTAAGCAACTCCACCGCTAAGGCCTGAGCGTCTCTCCCACTCATAAAATGATCACTTACACCGGACCTGCCGCACCAAGGCAGCAGCTTTCTGAGATACCAGTGCTTAGTACGAGCTGAGCAATTGGCGATAGCCGCCACTCCAGCCTTGGTGACCATCGCTGCGTCAGCAAGCAACATAAGCTCCCATATTGCACCCACGTAGCGCTCGTCTTTCCGCGTACCCAAGCCGGCAATGAGGCCCTGCAAATATCGCAGATTTGAATAAGGAGCGCCTTCCTGCTCGGACTGTGTAGGGCTAGTGAAATCGTCAATTAGCGCACCAACCCGCGTGTCGCACGCGTAGCTGGCGAGTATGCGAATCGCTTCTTCTCGACTCAGTACGCACTCACTGCCGAGACATCTTTCAGCCATGTCCAGTAGCCGTGGGTTCGCAGCTAGCTCTGCAACTTGTAGGGCACGCCATCCAACATCTGCACGGCCGGGCCGTGGTTCGGCCTCGCGCTCCACCAACCGGGACAGTTTTTCTCTCTCCATAGCCTGGGGAAAGATTTCGATGGCATCGAACGCGGGTACGCTACCACCAGCCTCTTGCAAGTCGCGTTCAGCGAAGTCAACGGCAAGAGGATGACGCCGCGCCACCAGAGCAGCCAGGGCCCCATAGAACGTGTTTCCGTAACGCTCAGAGCCCTGCCCGCAGATCCACAGCAGCATCTCCAGTGCTTGGGGTAGGTCGCAGGTTGATAACGCGCGGACGGCGTTGTTAAGCTCTACGGACTGGGGCTGTTGCAGATACCTCCTGATCATCAGTAAATGCCTCGAGCTGAGCTGCGATCCCAATGACTCCAGCGCAAGGCCGACCCATGTCTCGTCCAATGGCAACAGCACGTCCATCAATCGGTCCACCAGAGCCGGTTCGCCCCACGTCACAAAAGAACGCGCCACTTCCTCCAGATACATATCCGAGTAACGGCTCGCTTCAAGGAAGTCCAGAGCGAGATCAATACACGTCGGGTGGCCAAGTTGGTGAGCAGTTTTAAGTGCCGCCAGCCGCAGTTCGATGGGCCTACAACTGGAAGTGGCCAGGGCTTCCAGGGCGGCCATTAAGTTGCCGAATGTAGGCTCCAGTTCCAAGCTCTCTGGGTCGTGGCCCGAGCTGCTGATATGCATCAATCCCTCACCACCATACGAATGACAGCGAGGCGAGAGAGAAGCGGCGCAGCTGAGCGCGTGCAGCGTTGCCTCGACCACTTCATCGCTGGTATTACTAAGAGCGGGTAGCGCGAGCTTTAGCTCAATGGGCAACCGGCAGGTATCCAGGCTTCGAATCAAAGCCGCCTTGACCAACCCCTCGCTCGACTCTATCGCGGCCTCTATAGTCGCCTGGAAGCGAATTCGGAATGCCGAGGGATCCGCCTGGACGAGCACCGTGATGAAATCCGCCATAGCCGCCGGGGACATGTCATGGATACACGAGAGTTTCAATTTGCTGGGTTGAATCTGGACTTTCACTGTTCGCTCTCCTATAACGCCCACTGTCTGGCTACGGGAGAACGTATGATCGAGCAATGTTTCTCAAACTGGGCTCAAAAACTGCTCGCCCTAGTGTGAGCGTTGGAGGAATTGAATTCTGTTGGCCAGCATCAGCTCCAGCAGCACCAGGTCTTCCCTCGTCACCTCGCTACCGTACTGGGCTTGCATCTCTGCCGGATTCACGCACAGCAGGGAAGCTGCAGCGGGCTTCCTGCCAGAGGTGGGCTCGGGCTTCAGGGAAAGCTTGAAGGCCCTGCCCTCGGCTGGCTGTTTGACACGGACGGCATGACCCGAGGTGACTCTCCAGGTCCCAGCGAGGATAGTCTCCCCACCGGTTTGCTCTGGCTTGAATTTGCAATAGGGCTCAAAAATGGTCAAAGGCTCACAGGTTGGATGCAGTTCGACCACCCCGGCTTCATCGCGCTTTTGGTGCACCGATGGACCACCTTTTAGGCAGCGCCGCTCGCCGTAGTAGTACAGCGCCTCCCAATCCGATTGAGGCTCTGCGGCAACACGGATTGCAAGGCGGGCTTCAACCAATAGTCGCTCAATATCGACCGATGCATCCATGACGGCAACATTCCGCAACTTGGCCTTGTCCTGGAATGAACTACATGCAACGAGGCCGAGCATGCTGATTACGATCAGCCAGCCAGCAATTCTATTGACTGTATCACCGACTTTTCTCAACCCCACAGTGGCCAACCAATCCATCACACTACCAACTCCGTCACTCTCCCAAGTTGGAAGAAGATTGTAGCTAATATGCCCCGGCATGGTGCATAGGCAGTGCATCCGCTGCCGAGGCACAGAAATACCGGCGCCCGTAGGGCACCGTCTGAACCGTTTGAAGAACAATACCGCATACTATTTCAGCAGCCTTTTCGCCACTGTGAACAACGATGGATCCCGGGCACAGGGCAGCGCTATCTGGTCTCCTGCCCTTCTGGTAGACGTCAAACATCTGCACTGAGTCAATGGTTTCTCCCACTCGACCCTTCCCGCTGCTATAACGCGGCTCGAGCCCGTGTGTGCCGGCACTGGACCGCTCGAATACGATAGCGGCGCCTAGGTTGTAGCCGATCACGGCACAATCACTGGGTATTTCTCGATCCCGACTGGCTGAAAGCAAACTCACCGCGCCCTGTAACCTATCCGCATCTATGCTGGAGATATTGCCCCTATAGCTCAAGGTGGTCAGCAGGGCGTGTCTCCGTGGTCCTGCATCCAGTTCAACTGGCTCTATTCGAGCCAGCTGCGAGGCGAACGGCCCATACAGAATATAGATGTCCCTTCCCGCGTGACCCTGGAGTACGGCCGTGGGTACAACCGCTTTGCCTGCAACGCCAGCATAGAAGGCCGAACCGATAACATCAAGACGGATTCGGCTGACATCTGATTCACCAACGCAGACAGGCATTACTATGTTAGAAATTGCCATGCTGCTCCTTCCAGCGTTTGGCTCGGGCTTGGGCCATGCCAACCTTGAGGCAAGCCGGCACGCAGAGCAGAGGAAAACGCATCATCAACACTTGCCCGGCAGTGTAGCGCTAGCAACCTCAAGGGAACCTCAATCCAGGTCGGCTTTTGCTATCAGATACTTCACAGGGACTGGACGCGCGTCTAGTCTGACAACCTCACGAAAACGATCTAGACAACCTTTCGGCTGGAGGCTCATGAATAAGAGAGTTCGGACACGAGTGCTCCACCTGATGGCCTTTGCAAGCGGAAGTGCACTGGCGATGGCCTTTTTTATCTCCCAGTGCTGGTTCCTCCTATCTGACTACGTTGGAACCAGGGCAATCGATTGTGTATGGCGGTATGAAGACAGCTGGTATGACAACTGCTCCTTCTACTATTCCGAAGCAAGCTCGTGGTTCATCATTGGGCGGATAATCGACGAAACCTGGTTCTGGCTTTATGTGATGGGCGGCCTGGGGAGCACCCTCACAGTCGCGTTTAGTCTCTTTCTTCTGGCCGGGGAGGCATTGCGAAGAAGTAAAATCTTTCTGCGCCATGACAAACGGTGAACCGAGACGGGCTCTACTTGATTGCAAAACTGTCACCCGCCAACACTTTCGAATTCTCGCTAAGTTTATTGCCGACCTCGGTTGCTGCGTCATAGAGAACGGCGAAGCGCCAGCGGTAGTGTGCTGTCATGCGCGAGGCACTGCTCGCAGATGAAATACTCGAAATCCCGATCACCGCTGGCGACCACGGTGCCGCATGGCGGCTGCTCAAAGAAACCCGAGGCCGAGTTTTCCAGATTGCGAAGAGCTGGCAGGAGCATGAGGCCTTCTACTGGCCCATGTACCTCTAGAGCCCAGATCGCTGGCTGTCCGCATCCGGTGAATAGCAAAAATTCCCATGTTAGTTCCATTTCGGGCCCTACCAACCACATGGAAAACAAGCACACGAGGCCAAATGCAGCACCGCATACCCAGAAGGCGAAAGAGGGGTCTATGCCCATTGCATCAAGCAGGATCGTGAGCAGCACAGTAGCCATCCCGACTAACAGCATAATCTTTAGTCGCATCCAGTGTTACCTCCCTCATTCTCAGACAGGGGAGCCTACCGGCCTGGCCCTCAAAAATTCCTCAAGTGGAGACTCATACCAAGGCATGGGTTACGAGCACGATAACGGCGCATACATGAGCGGCTGGCGGCTCGTTGGAAAAAAAGGTAGGTAGCGACACAATATGCTTTGTTTGTTCGGCGATTGTCACTGGCTATCAGCGATAGCAATAACTCGGCGATTTAGACTGGAAAGCCCACCCGGTATGGGACAAATAGAGTTTTATGGGACACGCACAAAAAAGCCCCGCATTGCGAGGCTTCTAAGCCACTGTTTGCACAGTGATATTGGTGGGTCGTGCTGGATTCGAACCAGCGACCAATTGGTTAAAAGCCAACTGCTCTACCAACTGAGCTAACGACCCTCAGAAGAGGTGGGTATCTTACGGATTTGAACTCAAAACTCAAGACCCGGCCGGTTTTTTTTCTGACGGCGAAAAGCGACGGGAATCAGTGGCTTAGATGTAGCGAGTTGGGTCATCTACGCCAATATCCAGGAATCCCTGGCGGCGCAGGCGGCAGCTGTCGCATTTGCCGCAGGCCAGGCCGTCCGGCGTTGCCTGGTAGCAGGACACGGTCAAGGCGTAATCCACACCGAGTTTCAGTCCATTGCGAATGATATCACCCTTGCCGAGTTGCATCAGCGGCGTATGCAGGGTCGTTTTACTGCCCTCCACGCCGGCACGTGTGGCCAGGTTGGCCATATCCTCGAACGCGGCAATGAATTCGGGACGGCAGTCGGGGTATCCGGAGTAATCCACCGCATTGACACCGATAAAAATGTCCCGAGCCTCCAGCACCTCGGCCCAGCCCAGCGCGATAGACAGGAAAATCGTATTGCGGGCTGGCACATAGGTCACCGGAATGCCCTCGGTGGCCGCTTCGGGCACGGCGATACTGGCATCGGTCAGTGCCGAACCGCCAATGCTGTCCAGGTTGAGCGTCACCACCTTGTGCTCTACATCACCGAGAGAAGCCGAGACCCTCTCGGCAGCGGCCAGTTCGGCACGATTCCGCTGCCCGTAATCAAAGCTCAGCGTGTAACAGGCGTAGCCACTGTCCCGGGCCATTGCCAGCACCGTGGTGGAGTCCAGTCCGCCTGAAACCAGGATTACAGCTCGCTTCTCGCCCATGTTCAGTGCCCCCGCTGGTCGTCCCATAAAATCTTGTGTAGTTGCAGTTGCATTCGCACAGGCAGGCGGTCCTGCAGTATCCACTCGGCGAGTTGCCTGCCTGACAGGTCAGCGTGACTGGGTGAAAACAGCACATCGGCAACGCGATCCGCCAGTTTCAACTCATCCAGTTTGAAGCGCGCCCACTCGTAATCTTCGCGGTCACAGATGACAAACTTGACCTGGTCCTGACTGCGCAGGCGGGGGACATTGTCGTAGTCGTTGCGCTGCATTTCGCCAGAGGCAGGCGTCTTGAGGTCGAGCACCGATACCACGCGGCTATCCACCCCCTCCAGACTCATGGCACCGCCGGTCTCCAACGAGACCTCGTACCCTGCATCGCAGAGCTGCGTGAGCAGCGGCAGGCAGTTGGGTTGCGCCAAGGGCTCGCCACCGGTCACGGTAACGTAGGCTGGCTGATACTCCGCCACACGGGCAAGGATGTCTTGAATGGCCATAAGCTCGCCACCGGTGAAGGCATATTCAGTGTCGCAATAGGTACAGCGCAGCGGACAACCGGTCAGGCGCACAAATACGGTGGGCAAGCCCATGGTCCGGGTCTCGCCCTGTAGCGAATAGAAGATCTCGGTGATGCGCAGGGCATCCTCACTGTGCACCAGACTGGACATGGGCTAAACCGCGTGCGGGCTAAAAGTTCTCTTGCAGGAAGTCGCGAGACAGTTGTACCGCGGAGCTATTGGTGCTGCCGTATTCACTCACGACACGCTCCAGGTACTCTCGGGACTTTTCACGATTACCCTTCAGAAACTGTACCTTGCCCAGCTTGTACATCGCATCCGGCGCCTTGGGGTTGTCCGGATACTGACTCAGCAGCAGTGTGAATGACTGCCGGGAAGATTCCAGGTCCGGCGGGGCAATCACCAGGTACAACTCTCCCAGCCAGTAGTGGGCATTAGCCGCATACCTGCCATCAGGGTAATCACGGAGAAATTGCCGAAATGCATCCACGGCCTGGTCAAACTGCTGCCCCCTGACCAATGAGTAGGCGCTGCGATATGCATCGGCCTCACCGGGCAGCTCAGCACCCTTGCCGCCCGCCGCAGCGCCGGGGCCTGCCACCGGAGCGGCGACTACGGGTGAGGCATTGCCGCCATTACTGGCGGGCGCTGCGCCACCGGCACCCACGGCACTCAGCCGTTTGTCCAGATCGACATAGCGTTCGAGGCTCTGTGACTTCAGTTTACGCAGTTCGTTGGCCTGTTCTTCCACCATCCCGTTGAGCCGCATCACCTCCTGTTGCAATTGCTGCATCTGCAGGTAAATCGTGCCCAGGTTCTGGCCTCCGGAACTGGCTGCCGGGGCACGCGGGCTTGAGGCTGGCGCCGCCGGTCCGGCCGAGGGTGCATTGTTGACGCCGTAACTGGTGGCCGGGTAGGCCTGCGCCGGTTGTACACCGTAAGGATCGCGCTGACCCACAGACGACGGTGTCGAGGTCGGGGCTGCGGGCGCAGTTTGCTCACCCCGCTCTGCCTCGAGATCTATGTAGTCCTGGGCCTGGGCCATGAAGCACAACGGGCCGGTCACAAGGACCAGCCCGCTCGCCACAAGCAATTTGCTCATGTGTAATGCCATAGGCGGTTTACTTCAGCTCGACGCGCCGGTTCTGGGACCAGTTGGACTCCCCTGAACCGTAGGCGAGAGGTCGTTCTTCACCGTAGCTGACGGTTTCGATACGGTAGCTGGGAATGCCATTCACAACCATGTAGTCACGCACCGCGTTGGCGCGTCGCTCACCCAGGGCCATGTTGTACTCACGGGTACCGCGCTCATCGGTGTGGCCTTCGAGGCGGATCGTCGCTTCCGTGCCCTGCAGCGCGGCAATGTGGGCGTCCAGGGCCTCAACTGCTTCCGGCTTCAGGTTGTAGCTGTCGAAATCGAAATAGAAGACATTGCCGAATGCTGCGGCCTGCTCCTGCAGACGCGTTTGTTCAGCCTGGGCGGCAGCAGCAGCCTGCTGCTCGGCTTGCGCTGCGGCAGCAGCAGCTGCGGCGGCTGCGGCAGCCTCTTCTTCTTCCTTCTTGGAGCTACCGGAACAAGCTGCCAGAAAAGCTGCAGTGAACAGCACGGTTACAATTTTACCGGCAACAGGTAGATGTTTCATATTACCATTCCTTCAAGTACGTAGTTATATAACGTTTGTGTCGAGCCGGACTATCGACTCATATAAGGTGACCAAGCCGGCTCGCGCACATCGCCATCCCGCGAGGGCAACCGGAATTTCACTCCCCCATCAACCGAGACCGCAGCAAGAATGCCGCGACCTGCGTGTTTCGTTGCGTACAATACCATAGAGCCATTGGGCGCGATACTGGGACTTTCATCCAATTGGGTAGAAGTGAGCACCTGCAAACGGTTTGTCACCAGGTCCAGTATAGCGATGTGGAAACGTCCGCTCTGCTGGTGCACCAGGACCACGTTGCGACCATCCTGGGCCACCCTCGCCCGGGCGTTGTAGGAGCCCTCGAATGTCACCCGCTCCGTGGTTCCGGTACGCAGGTCATAGCGATAGATTTGCGGCCTGCCACCCCGGTCAGAAGTGAACAACAGGGACCGACCATCCGGCATCCACGTCGGCTCCGTGTCAATGGCGTAATGCCGGGTCACCCGGGTCAGCTGCTTGGTACGCAGGTTCATCAGGTAGATATCGGGGCTGCCGTCCTTGGACAGCACCATCGCCATGGTATTGCCATCCGGGGACCAGGCCGGGGCGCCGTTGAGGCCCTTGAAATTGGTCAGCTGTTCGCGAGCACCGGTGGCCAGGTTCTGGCGGTAGATGGCCGGCCGCCCGGTTTCGAAGGAAACATAGGAGATCTGGGTGCCATCGGGCGACCATCCCGGCGCCAGCACGGGTTCCCGAGATTCAAGCAGCACGATGGGGCGGGCGCCATCGGAGTCCGCCAGGGTCAGGCGGTAGTAATCCTTGCCTCCCGGATTCCGGGTCACAGAAACGTACAACAGCCGCGTTGCAAAGGCGCCGGGAATACCTGTCAGTTTCTCATACACCGCATCGGCCACGCGGTGTGCCAGCATTCGCGCTTCATTCGCCGGCCCGGTGACATTGCCGCTGTGCACCTGCTGCTGGCGATTCACGTCGTACAACTCGTACTCCACGCGCATGTCCGCGCCCTGGGCCACTACTCGGCCTATCAGCAGGTATTCCGACTGGATTGCGCGCCAGTCCCGGTAAAAGATTTCACTCTGGTTGCTGGGCCTGCCAAGCATGGCCGAACGCTCCACAGGCGCAAACTGGCCGCTGCGTGCCAGGTCAGCATCCACGACCAGCGCAACGTCCTCCGGTGCAGTGCCCGGACCCTGCCAGGCAAACGGGACCACCGCTATCGCCGTGGGATTATCAATGCCCTGGGTGATCTCAATAGTAAGTTGGGCTCGGGCGTGAAACGCCGTTACCACCAACAACAGGGGCGCCAGGGCCAATATCAGCCTTTTCATCAGTACCGCAAATCCTCTGGTTTGAATAGCAGGCGAAAGCGCCTGAAGTTTTTCTCGAACTCCCGGGTGGGCAGGTTACGCAACTCCGGGAAACTGCCCGCTTTTTCTACCGCGTTCATGGCCGAACGGTCAAATGCTGAATTGCCGCTGCTTTTCAGTACACTCACACTGACCACTTCCCCCGTGGGCACCAGTTGGATCTGCAGCAGGGCCTCCATGCCGTTGCGGGCGCTCGGCGGCCGGTTCCAGTAGTTGGTCACCGTCTGCTGTATCAGGGCAGCATAACTGGCAGCCATCTCCTCGGCCGTCGCGGTTGCCTCCAGCACCTCCTCTTCCTCGTCCAGCGCCCGGGCCAGGTCCGCACGGGTAATCGCCGCCAGCTCCTGCTCGGTAATGCGCGTCTCCGGCTTCGGTTCCACCTTTGGCTGGACCGGCTTGGGCTTGGCCGCGGGCTTGGGCACCACTTTCGGCGCGGGCTTCGGTTTGGGCTTGGCCACAGGTTTGGGTTTTGCCGCGGCGGTCTTGGGCTTGGCCTGCGCTTTGGGTTTCGGTTTGGGCTTGGGCTTCGGCTGGAACTCGCTGACGTCCACCAGGCGCGCGTTGATCACTTTCGGGGCTGGTTTGACCTTTATCACCTCGGGCTCCGTCGTCACCCAGTTCATGGTGAGCGCTGCCACCAGCAGGCCATGAAGAGCCAGGGAGGCCAGCGCAGGACGCACCACCACGCGCGGTGCAACGGGTCTGCCATAAAGCGATTCCGTGGTCACTGCGGGTTCTCGGTTACCAGGCCGACACTGGGCGCACCGGCCTGCTGTAATGCCACCATCACTGTTACCACCTCTCCGTAGGGCACGGCCTCGTCACCCCAGATCAAGACCGGTTTCTCGGGGTTGCGCTGCATCACCTTGGACACACGATCCCTGATTGTCGCCAGGGCGAGAACCTGCTCTTCATTGCCCAGGTTCAGAAACAGCTCGCCGTTGGCGTTGACCGACACGATCAACGGCTCGCTGTCCTGGTTTTCCACCGGGTCCGCGGCGGCCTCGGGCAGGTCCACTTTGACGCCCTGCATCAGCATTGGCGCCGTCACCATAAAGATGATCAACAGTACCAGCATCACGTCGATGTAGGGCACCACGTTGATTTCTGACATGGGCTTACGCTTGCCGCGGGTTCTGCTCACCTGGCCCTACCCCGCCTGCTTTTCACGTGCCCGCAGGGCATAGGCCTGGCGGGAAAGAATGCTGGAAAATTCGTCTACGAAGGTGTCATAGCGGTTGCTGAAAACATCGACACGAGCCGAAAAGCGGTTGTATGCCAACACCGCGGGTATTGCGGCGAACAGGCCCATGGCCGTGGCCACCAGTGCTTCGGATATACCCGGTGCCACCGTGGCCAGGGTGGCCTGGGTGGCATTGGCCAGACCGCGGAAGGAGTGCATGATGCCCCAGACCGTGCCAAACAGGCCTATGTAGGGGCTGGTCGAGCCGACCGAGGCCAGGAACGGCAGGTGCCGTTCCAGGCGTTCTTCCTCACGCATCAGCGCCACCCGCATGGCCCGGCGAGACCCTTCCAGCATCGCTTCCGAGTCCATTTCAGCCTGCTGCGCCAGACGCGAGAACTCCTTGAATCCGGCGCGGAAAATGCTTTCCATGCCCAGGATGGCATGGCCGTCTGCGGCCTTTTCATTGCCCTCGCGATACAGCTGGGCCAGGTCGATTCCCGACCAGAAGCGCTCCTCAAAGTCATACATCTCGTCGCGGGCGTTGCGCAGGTATATGAAACGCTGGACGATCATGTACCAGGACAGAAAAGACGCGCCCATGAGAATGGCCATGACCATCTGCACGGTAAAGCTGGCCTGCAACACCAGGTCTATCAGGCTTAGTTGTTCTTCCAATTCAGGTTCCTCAGTTGCTTCATTCAGTGAAGGGCGCCAGCCTCTCCAGCATTTGTTCGGGTATGCGCCGGGGCTTGACGCCGGCGCGATCGACACAGGCAATGGTCACATCACCCCTGGCCAGCACCTGCCCGCTGCGCTGCACGGTTTGCTGCATGCGCATGGAAGCGCCTTTCAGTGCCACCAGGCACACCGTGGCGGTGAGCTCATCGTCCAGCTGTGCGGGTGCCACATATTTCACGGCCACATCGCGGACCACAAACATCAGGTCGTGATTGAAGATATAGTCCTTGCCAAAACCCTGCGCCCGCATGAATTCGGTACGTGCGCGCTCCATGAACTTCAGGTAATTGACATAGTAAACAATGCCCCCGGCATCCGTGTCCTCGATATAGACTCGCAGCGGCAGGGAAAATTCCTCCGCGGCCATCAGATGTCGTTCCCCTCGCCCAGGTCCAGTGGCAGGTTGGCATCTTCACGCCCGCCGGGTTGCGGCAGGCCGAAATGCAGGTAGGCGTTGCGCGTAACCATACGCCCGCGCGGTGTTCGCAGCATGTAGCCCTGCTGTATGAGATAGGGTTCGAGCACGTCCTCGATCGTGCCGCGCTCCTCGGATATCGCCGCAGCCAGGCTGTCCACACCCACTGGCCCGCCGTCGAACTTCTCGATCATGGCCAGCAGCAGGCGCCGGTCCTGGTGGTCAAAGCCCTGCTGGTCCACGCTGAGCATGTCCAGTGCGCGGTCTGCAACCTTGTCCGAGATATGCCCGTCAGCTTTGACTTCCGCGTAATCGCGCACCCGACGCAGCAGGCGATTGGCAATCCGCGGCGTACCTCGGGAGCGGCGCGCGATCTCGGCAGCGCCCTGCTTGTCGATACCGATACCCAGTATATTGGCGGAGCGTTCCACGATATGGGCAAGGTCGGCGACCTCGTAGAACTCCAGGCGCTGCACGATACCGAAACGATCACGCAGTGGCGAAGTCAGCAGCCCGGCACGGGTCGTCGCGCCCACCAGTGTAAAAGGCGGCAGATCCAGCTTGATCGAGCGCGCCGCGGGGCCCTCCCCGATCATGATATCCAGCTGGTAGTCTTCCATCGCCGGATACAGCACTTCTTCCACGAAGGGGCTCAGGCGATGAATCTCGTCGATAAACAGCACATCACCCGGTTCCAGGTTGGTCATCAGTGCGGCGATATCCCCGGCCTTCTCCAGCACTGGTCCCGATGTGGTCTTCAATGACACGCCCATCTCATTGGCAATAATACTAGCCAACGTGGTCTTACCGAGGCCGGGCGGGCCGAAAATAAGGGTATGGTCAAGCGGCTCTTCGCGCCCCCTGGCCGCCTCAAGGAAAATGCTCATCTGCTCGCGTACCGCGCGCTGGCCGACATATTCCTCGAGTGATTTCGGGCGGATTGCCCTGTCCAGGGCATCCTCACGCGGGCCTTCTGCCTCGGGGGCGATAAGGCGATCGGTCTCTATCATCCGCTCACCATGGACTTCAGCGCACGCCGAATCAGCTCTTCGCTGCCTTGAATTGAATCGTCATTGACCGCGGCCACCACTTTCGCGGCCTCGGCAGGCTTGTAACCCAGGGCGATCAACGCGCCCTCGGCGTCGGCAATACTGTCCGACACCGGCGCAGCCGGGGATAGCCCCGCTGCAGACCCGTCGACCTCAATCTGCCCGAGCCAGTCCTTGAGTTTGTCGCGCATTTCGACCAACAGCCGCTCCGCTGTTTTCTTGCCGACGCCGGGCAGCGCCACCAGAGCGCTGATATCGTCCCGTTGCACACAGCGGGCGAAACTGGCGGAGTCCATACCCGAGAGAATGGTCAGCGCCAGCTTGGGGCCGACACCGGTCACCTTGATCAATTGGCGGAACAGGGCGCGGTCGCGCTCGTCCACGAAACCGTACAGCAGTTGCGCGTCCTCACGGACCACGAAGTGGGTGACCAGGGTAACCTCGGCGCCCAGCTCCGGAAGCTGGAACAGCGTGGTCATCGGCACCTGTAATTCGTAACCTACGCCACCTACTTCGACCAGGATATCAGGTGGTTGCTTGTGTGCCAGGGTGCCCCGGATTCTACCTATCATGTGCCGAAACCTAACGCATTCTGCGGCGGCGCACGGATTTCGCGCCAGCCATGTTGATCATACTTTGCCGGGTATGGGCGTGACACAGGGCCGCCGCAAGCGCGTCCGCAGCGTCTTCCTGGGGCTCCGCCGGCAGCTTCAGCAGCACCTTCACCATGTGCTGTACCTGGCCCTTATCCGCGGCCCCGGTACCCACCACTGACTGCTTTATCTGCCGTGCCGAATATTCGGAGACCTCCATGCCCTGGCTCGCACAGGCGACAATGGCCGCCCCCCTGGCCTGGCCCAGTTTCAGCGCCGAGCCGGCGCTTTTGGCCATAAAAACCTGCTCAATGGCCAGCTCCTGGGGGCAGTGCTGCGCCACCAGTTCCGACACACTATCAAAGATAATTTTAAGGCGCGGGGCGAGCTCCCCCTCCGGCAGGCGGATAACCCCGCTGGTGATGTACTCACTGCGACCGGCAACATAGCTGATAATGCCGAAGCCGGTTTTACGGGAACCTGGATCGATTCCCAAAATTAGCGACATGTTATTTCTGCGCCCTGTGCCCCGTTAACGCATTATGTACAAATTTACAGGCCGGGTCAGCATTCGTTGCCATATAAACCCGGCAGACACAGCCCGGCACGCCAAAACCGCCGGGGGGCATCGAAGCCGGTCAGAGTGAAGCCAGCACCTCGTCGGGAATATCGGCGTTGGTGTAGACGTTCTGCACGTCATCAAGGTCTTCCAGCGCATCCACCAGGCCCATCACCTGTGCGGCAGCGGACGCATCGACCGGCACTGAAGTAGAGGCCACCATGGTGACTTCACCCGCTGCGGGCTCGAGGTCCGCCGCTTCGAGCGCTACTTTCACGGCAGAGAAATCTTCCCAGGGGGTGGTCACGTCGATGGAGCCGTCATCGTGGCTGACCACGTCTTCAGCCCCGGCCTCCAGCGCCACTTCCAGCACCTGCTCCTCGTCGGCACCCGGCGCGAAAGCAAGCTGACCCTGGCGACTGAACAGGTAGGCTACCGATCCATCGGTGCCAAGGTTGCCGCCGCGCTTACTGAAGGCATGGCGCACCTCGGCAACAGTACGGTTGCGATTATCGGTCATGACTTCAACCAGCACCGCCACTCCACCGGGGGCGTAACCTTCGTAGGTCAGCTCCTCCATGTCATCGGCGTCGTTGGTACCGGCGCCGCGGGCAATCGCACGATCAATGGTATCGCGCGTCATATTGGCGCCCAGTGCCTTGTCTACCGCTGCGCGCAGTCGCGGATTGTCCTCAGGCGCCGGGCCGCCCTGTTTGGCAGCGACCACCAGCTCGCGGATCAGCTTGGTAAAGACTTTACCCCGCCTGGCGTCCTGCGCCGCCTTGCGGTGCTTGATATTGGCCCATTTACTGTGCCCCGCCATGACTCTACCCCTTGCCCTGCCTCAGGATTCCGCGGGCGCTTCCTTGGGCTGGCGCAGGCGGATATGCAGATCACGCATCTGTTCGGAACTCACATCACCCGGCGCGTCGGTCATGACGCAGTGGGCGGTCTGGGTCTTGGGGAAGGCGATCACGTCACGAATTGACGTGGATCCCGTCATCAGCATCACCATGCGATCGAGCCCGAAAGCCAGGCCGCCGTGGGGGGGCGCACCGTACTGCAGGGCCTGCAACAGGAAACCAAACTTCTCATCCGCCTCTTCCTCGCTGATCTCAAGGATACGGAATACCGCTTCCTGCATGTCACGCTGGTGAATACGCACACTGCCCCCTCCCAGTTCGCAGCCGTTGAGCACCATGTCGTAGGCGCGCGACAGCGCTCCACCCGGGTTGGATTGCAGCTCTTCCACCGGGCAGGCCGGCGCGGTAAAGGGGTGATGCAAGGGCGTCCAGGCGCCATTGCCATCGTCTTCAAACATGGGGAAGTCCACCACCCAGAGCGGCGCCCAGCCCTCACTTATCATGCCCAGGTCTTCTGCCACCTTGACCCGCAGGGCACCCAGTGCTTCGTTAACCACCTTCGACTTGTCTGCGCCGAAGAAAATGATGTCGCCATCGGCAGCACCCAGGCGCTGCATCATCTCGTTGACCACTTCATCGGGCATGAACTTGAGGATAGGCGACTGCAGGCCGGCGACGCCCGCGGCCAGGTCGTTAACCTTGATCCAGGCCAGACCCCTGGCGCCAAAGATGGAGACATACTTGGTGTAGTCGTCAATCTCCTTGCGGCTGATGCTGGCGCCGCCGGGCACCTTGAGCGCAGCAACCCTGCCAGCCGGGTCGTCAGCCGGCCCCCGGAACACCTTGAAGTCGACCTGCTGCATCAGGTCGTCGATGCTCACCAGCTCCATATCGATGCGCAGGTCAGGCTTGTCTGACCCAAAGCGCTCCATGGCCTCAGCGTAAGTCATGTGCGGAAATGCGGGCAGCTCCACGTCGAGAATGGTGCTGAACACCTCGCGCACCATGCGCTCGGTGATATCCATGATGTCGTCCTCGCCGAGGAACGATGTCTCGATATCGATCTGGGTGAATTCCGGCTGGCGGTCTGCGCGCAAATCCTCGTCACGGAAACACTTTGCGACCTGGTAATAGCGATCAAAGCCGGACACCATCAGCAACTGCTTGAACAACTGGGGCGACTGCGGCAGTGCGAAAAACTGGCCGGGATGCGTGCGACTGGGTACCAGGTAGTCGCGGGCACCCTCGGGAGTGGCCCTGGTGAGGATCGGTGTCTCGATATCCAGGAAGCCCTCGCCGTCGAGAAAGTTGCGCACTATCGAGGTGATTTTCGAGCGCGTGATCAATCGCTCCTGCATCTCCTGCCGGCGCAGGTCCATGTAGCGGTAGCGCAGGCGCACATCCTCGCCCACGGCGGTATGCTCATCCAGCTGGAATGGGGGGGTTGCCGCCGTATTGAGGATTTCCAGCTCCTTGCCGAGTATCTCAATCTCGCCGGTCGCCATATTCGGGTTAACCGTGCCCTCCCCGCGGGCGCGCACGCGTCCTGTCACCTTGAGCACATATTCACTGCGCACCTTGTCGGCGCGCTCGAAGTGCTCTTCCGTATCGGGATCGAATACCACCTGTACCACACCACCCCGGTCGCGCATATCGAGGAAGATGACGCCCCCATGGTCGCGGCGACGATCCACCCAACCGCAAATGGTGACCGTTTCGTCGATGTTGGCGGTGCCCAGGGCGCCACAATAATGACTGCGCATAATTCGATTCCGTATAAAATGAACGCCCGAGCCAGACAGGAGGCTCAGGCCGATTTCTTGTCGTCTTTCTTGCTCTTGCCGTCGGCAGCCGGTGCCTTGTCGGCAGACTTATCCGATCCGCCGTGCAGGTTCTTCTTGTTGCCGGTCTTGAAATCGGTCTCATACCAGCCACCGCCCTTCAGGCGAAAGGCCGCCGCAGACACCTTTTTCTTCAATGCTGACGCACCACATTCCGGGCAATCGGTAAGGGGTTCGTCACTGATTTTTTGCAGCGCTTCCAAATGGCCGCCGCATTTCTGACACTCGTATTCGTAAATTGGCATGGAAATCACCACCCAGGATCAGACACAGGCATAAAAAAGAGGCGCGGATTTTAACCCAAGCGGGTGAGGAGGCCAAGCTGCCAGACGGGCAAAACCGGAGAGGGACAGAAACCCCGCACCGTGAGGCGCTATAGAGAAAAGAAGACTGCCAGCCGCCGCAGATTCACACCGCAGCGGCCGGTCAGGAATAGACGCTTAGGAAGCGGCGTATTCCTTCAGTTTCTTCAGAGGACGAATTTTGACGGCAGTGCTGGCCGGCTTCGCCTTGAATACAGTTTCTTCGCCTGTAAAGGGGTTGATGCCTTTACGCGCCTTGCGCGCGGGCTTCTTCACAGTCGTAATCTTCATCACGCCCGGGATAGTGAATTCGCCAACCGAACGCTTCTTTATGCTGCGCTCGATCAGGGTATTCAGCTCTTCCAGAACGGCATTGACCTGCTTCTTGCTCAGATCAGTGCTCTCAGCGAGGCTGGCAACGATCTGGCTCTTGGTCATTTTGTCCCTGATGGCAGGGGTCTTTTTCGCCGGAGCTGCTTTCTTGGCTGCTACCTTTTTCTTGGCTGGAGCCTTTTTAGCCGCTACCTTCTTTTTGGCCGGAGCCTTCTTTTTCGCTGCTGCTTTCTTAGTCGCCATTTTATTTTCGACCTTCCCTAATAGTGAACATGAATCAAGTGTATGCCCTGCAGCGCTGCATCCCCTACTTCATCGGCCTCGCAACAAGTCACAGGGCAAGGTATAACGAATGAAACGCTATAATACAAGCGTTTTTCGACATCGACGGCAAAAAAACCCTGTTTTTTAAGCGTCACAGCGCATTTCGTTGATTCAGGGCAGAAACGAGCCGCTACCAACGCCGTTTACCCCGGCAGACTTGACGCATAGAATAGGCGCCCTGATTCCCCCAACCGGAACTACCTTTCGCCATGCGCACCAGCAATTTTCTCATCGCCACCCAAAAAGAGACCCCCGCAGATGCGGAGGTCATAAGTCATCAGCTGATGCTGCGTGCGGGGCTGATCCGCAAGCTCGCTGCTGGCCTCTACACCTGGTTGCCGCTTGGCCTGCGCGTCCTGCGCAAAGTAGAGACTGTGGTGCGCGAGGAGATGGATGCCTCCGGAGCCCAGGAAGTGTCCATGCCGGTGGTGCAGCCGGCGGAGCTGTGGCAGGAATCCGGGCGCTGGGAACAATACGGCCCCGAACTCCTGCGTATACAGGATCGCCACCAACGGGACTTCTGCCTGGGCCCTACACACGAGGAAGTCATTACCGACCTGGTGCGCGACGAGATCAAGAGCTACAAACAGCTGCCCGTCAACTTTTACCAGATCCAGACCAAGGTACGGGACGAGATACGCCCCCGCTTCGGAATCATGCGCTCACGCGAGTTCCTGATGAAAGACGCCTATTCCTTTCACGTGGACCAGCCGTCGCTTGAGCAGACCTATGCCGTCATGCACCAGACCTACACCAACATTTTCACCCGGCTCGGCCTGGACTTTCGCCCGGTAATCGCCGACACCGGGAGCATCGGCGGCAGCGCCTCCCATGAATTCCATGTGCTGGCAGATTCCGGCGAGGACGATATCGCCTTCTCTGATGGCAGCGACTACGCCGCCAATGTCGAGATGGCAGAAGCCCTGGCTCCGGGCTCCGCGCGGCCACCGGCTGCGGCGGAACTGGCAGAGATACCCACACCCGGCGTCAAGACCATCGATGAGCTGGCGGCTAAACTCTCCATCGACCCATCCCACAGCGTCAAAACGCTGGTTGTCCATGGTGAGGAAGAAGGCCAGCTGGTCGCCCTGGTACTGAGGGGAGATCACCAGCTCAATGAGATCAAAGTGGAAAAACTGCCCGGTATTGCCTCACCGCTGCAGATGGCGGAAGAAGATGCTGTGCGCGCAGCCTGCGGCGCCGGCTTCGGCTCACTGGGCCCCGTCCAACTGCCTATCGATGTGATCGTTGATCGCAGTGCCGCGGTATTGGCGGATTTCGTCTGCGGCGCGAACAAGGAGGGTTTTCACTACACCGGTGTCAACTGGGACAGGGACTGCCCCCTGCCCCGGGTCGAAGACCTGCGCGAGGTGGTCGCTGGTGACCCAAGCCCTGACGGCAAGGGCACATTGCAGATCAAGCGCGGTATCGAGGTCGGCCATATCTTCCAGCTCGGCACCAAGTACAGCGATGCCATGAAGGCACAGGTGCTGGATGAACGCGGCAAAAGCGTCACCATGGCCATGGGCTGCTACGGTATCGGCGTGAGCCGTGTGGTGGCCGCTGCCATTGAGCAGAACCACGATGACCGCGGCATCACCTGGCCTGAGGCCATGGCACCCTTCCAGCTGGCCATAGTGCCGCTGAATATGCAGAAATCGGAGGCCGTCGCCTCCTGTGCCGAAGAGCTCTACCAAAAGTTGCGCAATGCTGGCGTGGACACACTGCTCGATGATAGAAACGAGCGCCCGGGGGTCAAGTTCGCGGACATGGAACTGATCGGTATTCCTCACCGCATCGTTATCGGCGATCGCGCGCTTGCCGAGGGCAATATCGAGTACAAGGGGCGCAGGGACAGTGACTCCCAACTTGTCCCACGCGACAGGATCATCGACTTCCTGCTGGAGCAGCTCGGAGGCTAGGCGGTTGCGCAGTACGCTCGCCCTGCTGGTCGCGCTGACGCTGGCCGTGCCAGCGCTGGCCCAGCCTCAGGACGCGCAGGAGAGAGAGGCCCTGCGCAGCTTTCTGGAGGACACCATTTCCGACGCGGACAGCTTCGAGGATCGCTACGATGCCGAGGTCTGGCTGGTAGACATGTCCGGCCGCCTCACCCGCTTCGTCGCCGACCCGATATACCGACTCGAACTACTGCAGGACATTCACGCGGCCGCAGTCCAGGCAGAACTGCCGCCGGAACTGGTGCTGGCCGTGATCGAAGTCGAGAGCCACTTCGACCGTTTCGCCGTGTCCCGCGCGGGCGCGCAGGGCATGATGCAGGTGATGCCATTCTGGAAGGATGAAATAGGCCGCCCCGACGACAACCTGACCCTCAACAAGACCAACTTTGCCTATGGCTGCCGCATCCTGCAGTTCTACCTGCAGAAAGAAAACGGAAGACTGCATAAGGCACTGGCCCGTTATAACGGAAGTGTTGGTAGTCGGGTCTACTCCAACAAGGTGTATCGCGCGTGGAGCCGCCACTGGCGCACCGACCCGCTGGACTGGTCGGAATAGTGCCCCAACCAGCGGAGTATCAGCGATAGGAACCCGGGGACAACCCGGTCCACTTCTTGAATGACCGGTGAAATGCCGAAGGGTCGGAGAAACCGACGCGCTCAGCCACTTCGCTAACAGTCAATCCGCGCCGACTTAGCAGGGTAATGGCGGTGTCCCGGCGCGCATTGTCCTTAATGCGCTGGTAGGAGGTGCCCTCCTTTTCGAGTCGCCGGCGCAGGGTTCGCGCAGACATGTTGAGCAGGCCTGTGAGCGCCTCAAAACTGGGCAGTTCTTCACGAAAGTCATCGCCCAGGATTTCCCTGATGCGATGGGTGACACTCACGGTACTCGTCTGCGGCTCGATAATGATGTGATAGGGCGCCAGCTTGAGAAACTCGTGCAGCTGCGCTTCATCGCGCAGCAGCGGTGCCTCGAGGTGGCGCGCACTGAAGCGCACCAGGTTTACCGGCTGCCGGTAAGTTACGGGGCAGTGGAAGAAGTGCCGCAACCCGGCGGTGAATTCAGGTTCCGGGCCGGCGCAATCGGCACTGCTGAGGTCAATCTGCTGACCGATGAGCCAGCCACAGAACCGCATCCACATCGCCAGATTACAGAGCACATTGTGCTGTAGTTCGGGTGCGTCATCGCTGTGCAGATAGGACAGTGTCGCTTCCTTGCCACCCGTATCGACCACCAGCCGGTTGGTCACGCTGGCATCACGGCGCACACGACAGCTGGCATTGAATTCAATGGCCCGGCGGATGGCAGAACCCAGATCAGGGCTGCCCAGCATGCTGAGCAGGATCAGCCTGGTGGTGCCAACCGGCGTTCGCACATCCGGCATCACCCCGCCCGATTCGTCGCCGAGCGCCCGCACCAGTTCCACGCAGAGACGGCTGTATTGCTCCCTGGAAACAAAAACCGTCTGTGGACTCTGGCGCAGCGGATCGAAAGGGAATCGAGCGGCGCGCAATATGGCGGCAACATCCTTGTCGTGGGCGCGCGCCTGCACCAGCAGTGCCCGCGTAAACTCCATCGGCACCGCATCGTTGTAGACCTGAGTATTGACTGTGGTTCTCGGCAAAAGACCCCTCCTGAGCCAGGGCCCGAGTATACCGCCTGCGCCGACCGGGCTTGAAGACACTCCTGCGAACAACCCTGCTATGGTTCAATACCGACCAGGCATGACTTTCGGCGCACGACCGGGGCGTTCAATGTTTGACATCGCCCCGAGCCCTGCCCAATATGGTCGTGGGGAGCGGGCCGAACAACAATAAGGACGCATGAACAGCATCAACCAACTCAGTCAATGGAACAGGGACGTGTCCCGGGCCATCGCCGCGCTCGGACAAGAGACGTTTTTCCCGGCCTTGATTGATGCCATCAACGGACAGGTACCGATAAATTACCCCCAGGTGTGGCTCTACCACCGCGACCTGCCCCCGCGCGTGCTTTATCACCAGATACCGCGCTCCGCGCTGGCGGCCCAGGTCGACGAATACCTTGACGGCCCCTATCGCGAAGACCCTTTCTACCAGACCTCGGTGCAGAACCCCAAGTCACGCCTGTACCGCCTTTCCCGGGTCACCCTGGGGAAGCTGGAACAAACAGAATACTACCGGGACTACTACTCGGATACCGGCACTGTCGACGAGGCGGCCTACGTGGCCAAGCTGCACGGCGGCAACGTGATCAACCTGAGCATGATGCGCCTGCCCCAGCAGGGTCCGTTTACCGACGAGGAGTACGAAACCCTGTACATTCTCGCAGACCCGGTCTCTGAACTGATCAAGTCCCATAGCGAGCATGATGACTTCGCCGTCACCAACCTCATCCAACCCGGCATAGACCACCAGATCGATCTGGCGTTTCGCACTTTCGGGGAATCGCTGCTATCTCCCCGAGAGAAAGACGTCCTCGAATTGATGCTGCGTGGCTACGGCACGGACACGTCTGCCAGTCGGCTCGACATTGCCGTGGAAACCGTGCGCAGGCACCGCAAGAGCATTTACCGCAAGCTCGATGTCAGCTCCCAGACAGACCTGTTTTCACTGTTTCTCAACTCGATGTCATGCCTTGGCGAAGCCGGCGGCCAGGATCCGCTGAAAATCTACATGGCACCGCGTTAAGAAGCCGTTTTTCCCATCAGTATCAGGAAGTTACTCCCCAAATAGTGCCCCATCGGGGGCATTGCCAAACACACCAGCCGGGGCGATATTGGCGCTTACTATCATCATGGAATACGTCGCATGTCGTTAGAGGCCGACTGGTTCCTGCGCGCGCACCCGGAGATCACCACGATCGAGGCACTGCTGCCTGACTGCAATGGCATCATGCGCGGCAAGTGGGTTCCCCGACACAAGCTGGCCAAAATCTTCGACGGCGAGCTGAAACTGCCCAAAACCGCCCTCAGCCTCGACATATGGGGCCGCGACGTGGAGGAGCTGGTATTTGCCACCGGTGACGCCGACGGTGTATGCCTGCCGGTCGCCGGTTCCCTGCTGCCCACACCCTGGTCACCCCAGGCCCAACATGGCCAGATCATGCTTTCGATGTACGATGCCGATGGCGCCCCCTATCCCGGGGATCCAAGGCATGTGCTGGAGCAGGTGACAGAGCGCTTTCGCGCGATGGGATGGCGTCCCGTGGTCGCTGCAGAGCTTGAATTCAGTCTGGTTACCTGGGAGAAGGATGTACCCACCCATACCTGTCCGGCGCCTGCGGGCAGCGGCCCCGTCGGGGGCAACATGTACGGGCTGGACGTACTCAACAGCCACCAGGAGATGATGGAAGACCTGAGGCTGGCCTGCGAGATCCAGGACCTGCCCTTCGACGGGGTGGTGAAAGAATCAGCCCCTTCGCAATATGAAATCAATATGCAGCATGTGGACGACCCCCTGCTCGCGGCGCGACAGATCATGATGATGAAGCGCCTGATCAAGGGCGTCGCAGCCAAGCACGGGCTGATCGCGAGCTTCATGGCCAAGCCGTTTGAGCAGGAAGCAGGCAACGGCATGCACGTACACTGCAGCGTGCTGGATGAACAGGGCCTGAATATCTTTGATGATGGCACCGAGAAGGGTACCGCCCAGTTGCAACAGGCCATTGGCGGCTGCCTCACCTACATGGCTGAGTCGGTGGCGGTGTTTGCGCCCACGTACAACGCCTATCGCCGCTTTCAGAAGGGCTGCCACGCGCCGACCTTCCCCAGTTGGGGTTATGAAAACCGCACCGTGGCAGTGCGCGTTCCCGCCAGCAACCCGGTGGCCCGGCGGCTCGAGCATCGCGTCGCGGGTGCTGACGCCAACCCGTATTTGCTGTTTGCGGTCATTCTCTCCGGCATGCTGGAGGGCATCAATGAGAACCTGTCTCCGGGCGAACCGATAACCGGCGATGGCTACGCCCAGGAGGAGGCCACACTTCCGGTATACATGCCCGACGCCGTGGAGCTGTTCAAGGACTCGGACTTCATCCGCAACGCGCTGGGCAGTGAGATGCAACGCATCTTTACATTGAGCAAGGAACAGGAAATCGACGAATTCCGCCGCCGCATCACCCTGCTGGAATACCAGTCATTTCTCGAAAAACTGTAGCGGGAACATAACCCCCGGCGCCAATTTCAGCGCGCATTTGTCGCCCGCTGCCATATACCCGAAACCGCTTCAGTGACACACTGCAGCCATGAACGGTAAAACCGCCAAAATACGATTCAAGCGCCTGGCGCTGTTGCCAGTACTGTTGAGTACACTGCTGGTCGCCAACGGCAGGGCCAGCCCCACGGAGCTGGCCGAAGTGGCAAATACCTGCGCTGATCACCTCGGCCAGCTGCCGGTGGCAGAGGGCCAGTTGTTGTCGTTACCGCTGGATATCCTCAGCTGGAACATTCAAAAGACCAGCAATACCGGCTGGGCAGATGATTTGCTGAAACTGGCTCACGATCGGCACCTGACGTTTATCCAGGAAGCTGCGCTGCAGGCACAGCTGGGCGAGTTACAGCCCAGGGGGCCGCTGTACCAGTCCTTTGCCGAGGGCTATTACTCCGGCAAGCAACGCACGGGGGTAATGACACTGAGCAGTTCGGCACCCACCATGCAGTGCAATTTCACCCGCGTCGAACCCTGGCTGGGCACGCCCAAGGCGGCCACTGTGACCGAGCACGCACTGGCTGGCCGCCAGGAGCGACTATTGGCCGTCAACCTGCACGCAATCAATTTCACAATCGGAATCAGCGACTTGCAAGCGCAGCTGGGCCCGTTGGCGACCTTGCTGGCGAACCATGACGGCCCCGCCATTCTCGCTGGCGACTTCAACACCTGGAGTGCAGCGCGCCAGCAACTGGTAGACAGCACCCTGTCAGTGCTTGGACTGGTGCCGCTGCGCTTTGAACCCGATCTGCGCACCCGGTTCTTCGGGCGCCCCCTGGATCATATCTATGTGCGCGGCCTGGTGGCAGAGCATACTGAAGTGATACCGGTTACCAGTTCCGACCACAATGCCTTACGCGCACGTCTCGACCTTGCACTTTGAGGACCCATACATGCTACGACTTGCCACTATCCTGCTTACCCTGTTTATCGCCAATACCGCTTTGGCCAACGAGCAGACAGATACCGAGATCCAGTATTTACTCGATTTCGTGGAAACCAGCGGCTGCACGTTTCATCGAAATGGCTCAGATCATGATTCCGCCGATGCCGCAGACCACATGCGCCTGAAGTACAGCCGCGGTAAAAAGTACGTTGGTTCGTCTGAGCAGTTCATCGACCGCCTGGCTACCGAGAGCTCCTGGACAGGCAGGAAGTACACCGTGACCTGCGACGGCAATACCCGCCCCTCTGGCGAATGGCTACACGAGGCGCTGGATAACTACCGCAGTACAGCGGGTGGTTGATAGACCCCTGCTGCCGCAATAACCTGCGTTACAACGGTGGTTGTCGCTCCGTCAACAGGCCTTCTGGGCGCGGCGTTGGCGGCAATGCCAGATGCGCCTTCTCCAGGCGATTGACCAGGTGAAAGGCGGCCAGCACCGCCAGCAGGCCGAAGGCGACTGCACCCAGTGCTTCTCCAGCCATCACCCCTTTTGCACCGTACCACTGCGCACCGAAATATACCGCGGGTATGGTCCCGAGCAGGGCGCGACCGAAGTTAAACCCGGTGGCCCAGTGCGGGTGGTGAAGGTTGTTGAAACTGGCGTTGGCGACAAATAGCGCGCCACTGAACACGAAAGCCCCGACCAGGAAGTTGCAATAGAAGCGAATCAACTCTGCCGCCATTGCTGAAGCGGAAAAAGCGGCGACAATGGCATCTCCCAGTAACCACAGCAACAGCCAGACCAACATCACATACGCGACATTGAAAACCATGGCATCGCGCAAGGTGGAGCGTACGCGGTCGTAGCGGCCGGCACCTGCGTTCTGGCCAATGATCGGGCCCACGGCACTGGAGAGCGCAAAGATGGCGCAAAATGCCACCGGGGTTATGCGACCCATTATCGCCGCGCCCGCTACGGCGCTATCGCCGAACTGGGACATGGTGCGCAGCACAAAACTGCCCCCCAGTGGCGTGGCGAGGTTGGTGAGGATCGCAGGCGTGGCAATTTTCAGCAACGGCCGCAGGTCGGCGAGGAACTCCTGCAGCGAAATGCGCCTGGGCAACCGGTGCACCACATGAATTGCATGCCATGCCACGCACAGCACAACCGTTCGCGCCACTACCGAGGCCAGGGCGGCGCCCTCCAGGCCCAGGCCCATGGCGAAGATGAAAATCGGATCCAGTACCGCGTTGACCAGGGAACCGGCGATCGTCGCCCACATCGAGCGGCGCGCATCGCCCACAGCACGTACGCCGGCTGCCATACTCATACCCAGGACCAGCACCGGCATGTTGGGCAGCAGAATGCTTCCGTAGCGCACCGCGTAGTCGAGGGTCACGCCGGATGCCCCCAGTAACTGCAGCAACTCGGTGAGATATAACCAGCCGAAGAAACTGATCACCACGGAGCTGGCGAGGCTGAACAGTAAGCCACTGCTGCAGTAGCGACTGGCAAGGTCGCGCCTGTGAGCACCCTCCGAACGCGCAACCAGGGCGCCAAGAGCGATCTGCAGCCCAATACTGACCGCGACCAGGAAAAATATCAGTGTACCGGCATACCCGACCGCTGCGGCGAGTTCCTGCTCCCCCAGCAAGGTGAGAAAGTACATGTCGACCATATCCACGCCAAACATGGTCAGCAGACCCGTGGCCGACGCAGCGGTCATGGTCAGCACATGCCGCATGGTGGATCCTCGGGTAAATACGGCCTGCTCGGGCATGAGGGAATGGTTCAGACTGGTTTAAGGCAGGCGCATGATACTGCACTTTGACATTGCTGTGTTTGCGGGCAACGAGGGCTCCCGGGTTGTCAGGGGACTTTTGCCAAAATTAAAGCTAATATATACAACCTTTTTGCCCTGATGGAACCCTGCTGCAAGATGACCAACCCCACCAACAAGCCACCACTTGATCCGATCAATACGATTATTTTTGCCGGCTTCCCCATTGCCGCACTGATACTGGTTCCCGCCTGGGGTATCTACCACGGCTTTACCACGGCGCAATGGCTCTGGGCGCTGGCTTTCCTGTACCTGAACGGTTTATCCATTACCGGGGGCTATCACCGCCTGTGGTCACACAAGGCATATGAAGCCCATCCGGCCCTGAAGTGGTTCTTTGCCCTCTGGGGTGCCGGTGCATTGCAAAACAGTATTCTGATCTGGTCATCCGACCACCGGCGCCACCACCGCTACGTGGACGACAATGAGCGCGATCCCTATTCAGCCGGCCGCGGACTTTGGTTCAGCCACATGGGGTGGATGCTGCGTAAGTACAAGACCAACGAGCCGGACTTCAGTAACGCGCGCGATCTGCAGCGGGACCCGGTCGTCATGTTCCAGCACAACCACTACGTGGCCCTGACCGTGCTGATGAACGTGGGCCTGCCGCTGCTGCTGGGGTTCTACCTCGGTGACGTGATCGGCACCCTCTTACTGGTGGGCCTGTTCCGACTGGTGGTTAACCACCACGTCACCTTCTTTATCAACTCTCTCGCTCACTTCTGGGGTACGCGCCCCTACACGGAAAGCAATAGCGCCCGCGACAATGGTTTCCTGGCCTTCCTGACCTATGGTGAGGGTTACCACAACTACCATCACATTTTCCAGACGGACTACCGCAACGGCATCCGCTGGTGGCAGTGGGACCCCACCAAATGGATGATCAACGCCTGCTCACGGGTCGGCCTCGCCAGAAAACTGGTGCGCGTGCCCGATTTCAAGATTCAGCGCGCGATCCTCGACACCCAGTTCCAGCGCGCCCGCAGGCAGATGGAGGCCTCTCCCAGTGCTGATTCACTGCGTGCAACCCTTGAACGCGAATACCAGCAATTCACCGAATCAGTCAATGAATGGACTGCGCTCCAATCGCAACGCTACGAGGCAAAGAAAGCCGAGATAGGGGGCGCCTTGAGCGAGAAAAGGCAGCATCTGCAGCAGCGCTGGGAAAGCGCGGCCCTGCGCACCAAGTTCAAGGAACTGGAATACTCCCTGCGCATGCAGCGCAAACGCCTGGAGCTACTCATGGAACAAGTGCGATTCCAGCAGGCTCACATGACTGGCGCCTGACGGGTCAGTGTCGTCGCAAAGGGGCCGATCGGCCCCTTTTTTGTATGCGGTGATCTCGTACCCGGCCACCTGCGTACGCATACTGTGCTAACTTATCTGACATCACCGCCGACTGCGGGCAGTCGGGATTCTGCAATAACAAACGAGGTATTAGAATGACTACCGTATACGACTTCACCTGCCAAACGGCCGCTGGACAGGAACGGCCCCTTGACGAGTTCAAAGGCAAGGTATTACTGATAGTCAATACCGCTTCCAAGTGCGGCTTTACACCCCAGTTCGCCGGCCTGGAAAAACTCTACGAAACCTATCGCGACCAGGGCCTGGAGATTCTTGGCTTTCCCTGCAACCAGTTTGGCAAACAGGACCCGGGATCCAACGACGAGATCCAGGAATTCTGCCAGCTCAATTACGGCGTCTCCTTCCCCATGTTTGGCAAGATCGAAGTGAACGGTGCCGGCGCTGATCCACTATACAAGCATCTCAAGGATGAGGCCCCCGGGTTCCTGGGCGGCAGGATCAAGTGGAACTTCACCAAGTTCCTGGTGGATAGTTCGGGCAAAGTGGTGAAGCGCTATGCGCCCACTGCGAAACCGGAAGATATCGAGAAAGACGTCAAGGCCTTGTTGGCCTGAGGCAACATATGCCTGCTGCACGATGCGGCGCCAGCGCCGTGCGCGGCAACGCAGCACCAGGCAATGCTTGAAGACAATGAGCTACGCAAAAAAAAGCCCGGCATATAGCCGGGCTTTTTATTAATCAGGCAGAGATCACTCGATGATCTTGGCAACAACACCCGCGCCAACAGTACGACCACCTTCGCGGATCGCAAAGCGCAGGCCTTCTTCCATCGCAATCGGCGCAATCAAAGTGGCTGTCATCTGCACGTTGTCGCCCGGCATGACCATCTCAACACCTTCCGGCAGCTCAACAGCGCCAGTCACGTCAGTCGTACGGAAGTAAAACTGCGGACGGTAGCCCTTGAAGAACGGCGTGTGACGACC
>NZ_VTUX01000007.1 GCF_008370495.1 Pseudohalioglobus sediminis
ACAAATCTGAGGCGTTCATCCATCGGTTTACACTCTTTCCACGGCATCTGGAGGCCTCCTCCAAATACCTAAATGTGTAAACCATGTCTCCGGCGGCCGGCGCTCCGGTATATTCTGTAAGCTATGTGTCAGGAACTACACAAAAAGCCACCCTCGCGGTGGCTTTCTGGTTTATGCGGTCAGCTCGAGGGCCAGATTGGGTTCTCCCAGGTTCGACAAGACGCGCCAGCGTCTTGAACCGAGCCGCAGGCGAGCCCGGAGGGCCACAACACCCCGGAGGGTGTTGTGGGTTAATCCTCTCGGGCGGGCCATATAAACCATGTGTCCTTTCCGGTCGGATAGGTGACATTTTATTCCGGGAGCATAGGTAACACTTTCGGAGCGAAGGGATTTTTCCCCACTGGCTCCACCTTGTTAAGCTCCCTGTCAAAGAAGCCTAGATCATAATCCAGGAAGCTGACGAGCCAAACCTCGTCAGCGACTTCGTTCACCAGGGGCTGTGCCCTCAGGTGCCCACTGAATCTGGTAGCGACCCGATGACGCTTGCCAGACAATCAGTGCGGGCATACGGCAGTGCCGATTTGCTAAAGATCGATGCTAACGGCCGAGGCGGCCCGGCGCGCTTTAGCGCGCGCCTCGTCAACGTCTTTCCCTCTGGCCAGGGCCACGCCCATTCTCCTGCGCCCGGTGACGCCCGGTTTACCAAACAGGCGCAACTGGGTTTCCGGCTCGCTCAAGGCAGCATCGAGCTGGCCGAAGCAGACGGCATCTGATTCACCTTCCACCAGGATGACGGCTGATGCCGACGGACCGTGCTGCTTTATGTCGGGAATCGGCAGGCCGAGGATGGCGCGGGCGTGCAGCGAGAACTGCGGCAGGTCTTGCGAGATCATGGTCACCATGCCCGTGTCATGGGGGCGCGGCGACACTTCGCTGAACAGCACCTCGTCGCCCTTGACGAACAGCTCAACGCCAAAGATGCCCCTGCCTCCCAGGGCATCTGTAATGCGCAAGGCGACGTCCTGGGCGCGCTGCAGCGCCAAATCACTCATCGGCTGGGGCTGCCAGGATTCTCGGTAGTCGCCGTCGACCTGGATGTGGCCAATCGGCTGGCAATAGCTGGTGCCGTCACGGTGGCGCAGGGTCAGCAAAGTGATTTCATAATCGAAGTCGACAAATCCCTCCACAATAATCCGCCCTTCTCCCGTGCGACCGCCCTGCTGGGAATACTCCCAGGCGTGCTCTATATCGTCACGCGTGCGAATGGTGCTCTGGCCCTTGCCCGATGAACTCATGACGGGCTTGATCACACAGGGCATACCCACTTGCTCCACCGCGGCGAGAAATTCTTCCCGGGTATCAGCAAACTGATAAGGCGACGTGACCAGCCCCAGCTCTTCGGCCGCGAGGCGACGAATACCCTCGCGATCCATAGTCAGCTGCGCCGCGCGGGCAGTGGGGATTACGGTAAAACCTTCCTGCTCCAGCTTGACCAGTTCGGCGGTTGCAATCGCTTCGATCTCCGGCACGATCAGGTTCGGCTTTTCCCGCTCCACCAGTTCGCGCAGTGCTTTGCCATCGAGCATATCAAGCGTAAAGCTGCGATCGGCCACCTGCATCGCGGGGGCATTGGCGTAGCGGTCAACGGCGATAACTTCAGCGCCATAGCGCTGTAGCTCGATTACCACTTCCTTACCGAGTTCGCCAGCGCCAAGCAGCATTACGCGCACTGCGGAGTTGGTAAAAGGTGTTCCGATCTTTGTCATTTGCTGGACCTGAGTTGAATCACTGATAGTTGCGGCCTTAATAAGCGAACGCGTCTCATTATTCCCTGTTCATCAGGAAGACTGCAACTGCCTGGTAGGCGGGCAGTGAAGTTGGATCAATGAGGCCGTTTTTTGCGCTCGGGTGGGAAGCCAGGCGCACGGTAGCAGGCGCGCGTTAACAAAATCAGTGTGAGGATACCCACTCACGACAGGCCGTTCACCTGTTCTGTACGTAGCGCCGTGGCCACTTCATCCAGGGCCCTCACGTTAAAGGCAAATGCCACATGACTGGAGTCAACCTGAACATGCCTGGTCAGAGATGAATGCGGCAACCTGGCGATATCCGTGCCGACGATACCGTCGCGATCACTGTAGATGACATGAGTCGGCACTGAGGGTGCGGCTGCCTTGTCCAACCAGTCATCAAAATTCTGTTCTTCAATAGGGACCCTACTGCCGCTAAGACGACGCATCAAGTTAAACAGGCTTGTACCCCGAGGGTCGCCAAAGGGGGAGCCCAGTGTAATAACCTGACGGGTAATGTCCGGTAAGTGCCTTGAGGCGTCCAATGCGTACAAGCCTCCCATGCTCCACCCTATCAGACTCACTGACTCGCCGGTGGACGCGTGGATTTCGCGGATGCGATCGACGGTAAGGTCCACCAGTCGCTCTCGAAAGCGAGTAGCGTCATCAACGCTCTGTATACGGTTTTCCATGCCCTCGACATTTCTACCGGCTTCCAGGGCGAAGGGCCGGTAGCCGATTCTCTTCAGGAAGAACCGCAGGGTCGCGGTCGAACCATCTGCAGCACCGTACCCGGGGAGCACCAGAACCGGATGCCCGTCGCCGCCCTTGTGGTTGCGTATCAGTCGCCCCAGCCCGGTCACAAGCTGAAGGCTTTCCACCGTGGCCCGGGGGAACTCGGACAGCGCAAGTCCTAGTGGAGGGGGCTTGGGCAATGCGTTCATATTTGCTCTCTGCAGCATATTGTTCGGGGTTCTTACCTGAGGGGAAGGGGATGATTGCATCTAGGCGGCGGCCGCAAACTTGAATGGGGCCAAGCGACTCCACGTGGCCGCACGCCGGTAGTCAGGCACCGACGCGACTGTGGCCGCCAGTGCGGGTTCGATGTCAGGGTCGCCGTAGTCCAGCAGCTTTTGCGACGCGGCGAGATCCACGTCGAACTCCCTTGTCAGCAGCTCGCCCAACCGGGAAAAATCCAGGCCGGACTTTTCCCCAATCAGCCGCAGCGTCACCGACCCCATGCGCATAAGACCAGCAAAAACGCTGTCTGGCATCCGCATCACCGAGACATCGTTCTTGCCGCTCAGTTTTGCCAACTGCCGTAGCATGTCGTCCCAGCTCAGCTGGCAATCACCGATAGGGATTCTGGCGCTTACCCTGGGTGCGCTCAAAGCGCCCAGCGTTGCCCTGCCCACGTTTTTAGCACTGATCGCGACGGCGCCGCCATTGGGCGCGACCAGCCGGCGCGTGTACCTCACGTAGCTCACCAGTGCGGACCACTGCGAAGGCTTGCCTTTGGTATCACCGAATACCCAGGGAATCTCGAGAACACTGGCAACGAAGTGTCCCCGGGACACCTCGATAACCATTTCACTCTGTGCAACCCGTGAGGCAATGTAAGGGTGGTGCTGCGTCAGCTTCAACTCTGGATGCAGCCTGTTGAAGCAGGTGAAGATCGAGTTCAGCACCACCACGTGACTGATCTCCGTATCACGTGCTGCCAGCAACACATTGCGACAGGTTTCAACGTTCTCACGGAAATAGAACTCGCGCGCGTCTCCATCAGGCCTGACGCGCTCATCAACGCCAGCAGCATAGACCAATTTGTCGTAGCCGGACATCATTTCGGTCAGTGACGGCCTATCAAGCAGGCCTAGATCGCCCTCGATAATGTCTACCGATTCGGGTACTTCCCTTGCGGAGCGCGCTTTGCTCCTGCTGAGGACACCGACACTGTGCCCGGCGGCGAGTAGTGAGTCGACAATATGTGCGCCGAGGAACCCGGTTCCGCCTATTGCCAGTGTTTTCATGAATACCAAAGTCCTCAATAACACCGATATTACGCAGTCCAGGAGAGGCACGGATCAGTCGGTCAGCCTTTTTATGGTCTCTGCATAAGATGTACAGCGAAGGACATAAATAGTTATGCAAATCAGTGGGATTATCACCAGTCGACGAGCCGCAGAGGGCGTACTTCTACCCGGCTGTGAGTTGGCAGCTGAAGCGGACCACGATTCGCTTCACATAATTGCCACTCCGACCCCAAACGCTCGTACTCAGACCCCAAAAGCTCCGTACGGGCGTCTGCGCTTTGTTCGGCTTGGGAGGCACTGTGAGGCGGAAACTGAAAGTGAAAGTGAAAGTGAAAGTGAAAGTGCCCAGGATTAGCTTTAAATAATTACGACTCTGACCCCAAAAGCTACTTCTTGAGTCTGACACCATCGCTGTGCAGCGTGATGCGGCGAGCCTTGTACAGCGCACCGACAGCCTGCTTGAACACTTTCTTGCTAATCCCGAACCGCGCGTAAATTTCCTGCGGCGGGCTCTTGTCACTAAGCGGCAGAAAACCATCGTTCTCTTCCAGGGCCGCAATGATATCCCCGCTAACCCCGTCTATCTTGTTCTTGCTGAAGCCCGGCTGGGTCAAGCTGAGATCAACCTTGCCGTCATCGCGCACCCGGTTTACAAATGCCTCCATTTCCTGGCCTTTGCGAATGCGCTGGAAAAGTTCATTGCTGTACAGCAGCCCCCAACTCTGGTGATTGATAATGGCCTTGTAGCCCAGCTCGGTCTTGTCGCCGACGATCACCCTGACCTTCTCGCCGCGCTTCAAATTGCCGGGCTCATCCTTGATCCAGTGGTCTATGCGCGTTGAACCCGCCAGTCGGCCCTGGTTGTCCAGATACACCTTGACCAGGCTGTGACGACCCTTGCCGAGGGGATGTTGCTGCTCGGCAAAGGGGATGAACAAATCCTTGCTCAGGCCCCAGTCGGCAAAAGCGCCCACCTCATTCACCTCGACAACTTCCAGCCAGGCAACCTGACCGACGGTGGCCGCAGGGCGATCGGTGGTGGCCACCGGATCGCCTTCGGCATCGACAAAAACAAAAACCTCCAACTCGTCACCCACCTCGATATCTGCCGGCGCAAGGCGGTTGGACAGCAACAGACGGCCGCGATCCAGGCCATCCAGAATGATGCCGTAAGCACCGACCTCCAACACATCGAGCTGGTTATACTGTCCAATCTGGAGCATGGGGATTTCCCTGTTGATGGGCAAAATGCCCATTATTTATTGCCCGGACGCCAGGAATAGCTGGCGCAACACATCGTGATTGTTAATCCGCGCAGTCTCCCCTTCGGCCGGCAATGGGTCAACAGGACGCTGCCGGGTCCGTCAGCGGACATGAGGAATCCCCAACCGGTCTAGCTCATCCGGGTAGAGCGGACGGCTCTCGCCCGGGGCCAAGGCCGGGTCCAGCTTCACCTCACCAATGGCACAGCGGTGGATACTGAGTACCCGATTACCGAAACGACCGAACATCCGCTTGATCTGGTGATAACGGCCCTCTACCAGCCTTACCTGCGCTTCATAGTCGGAAACAATCTCCAATTCCGCGGGGCGTGTGGTGATACCTTCATAGGCGAAATACATGCCGGCGCTAAAAGCGTCGATATAGTCCTGCCCCAGCGGCTGCTCCACGCCAACCCGGTAGGTTTTCGCTACCCCGGCTTCCGGCTTGGACAGGCCGCGCGACCAGGCGCCATCATTGGTCAGCAGTATCAGCCCGGAGCTGTTGCAATCAAGGCGGCCGGCGATGTGCAGTGATGTGGCCTGCGGAGCTTCCAACAGGTCGACTACGGTGCGATGCCGGGCATCACAGGTTGCACTGACCACGCCGCAAGGCTTGTTGAGCATCAGGTAGCAGGCCTCCCGCGATTGCAGTACCCGGTCGTCGAGCGTGACACGGGTAAACTGGTCGACGACCTGATTGATTGACCGCGCAGACACACCGTCGACGTGGATACGACCCTGTGCCAGCAACAGTCGCACATCCTTTCGGTGGATGTTCTCGCAGCGGCTGATAAAACGGTCGAGTCGGGTTCTGGCGATGGCGGGCATGGGGAGATTCTAACAGACGCCACACCGGGACGGGGCGAGAGCCTGCCTCGCAAAGCGCTTTGGTTACTGTGCAGGAATGATGCCGGGAGGGGGCGCCCGGCCGGATTCAGAGGCGCATATCAGTAGTCATGCGCCGAATATCAGCGCTTTAACCCGACAGCACCCTCGGTACGGATATCCGCTTGAGGCCAGTCAAACATATCGTGTTCGCCGCGACTGCCTAGCCTGACAACGGACGGTAAAACTGGTCATACCAGCGCCGCAGTTTGTTGATGGGCCCATCGCCGTCGCAGAGTATGGGGCTTTCGCGGTAGGTCTTGTCGCGCCAGATCACCACGTCCTGGCCGAAGGCGAGATGTGCCGTGAGCGGATACATCTCGCGGAACTCATCCGGCAAGGGTTCATCGGTAAGGCTGGAAACAATCACCGCGCTGCAGAGGTCGACTTCCTCGGCATTTACCGGCGTGTGATAGTTAACCCACCAGCTGGCAAAGTTCAGGTCTGCGCTGCGCGACTCGGTGTAGTAGTACATGATGGAGGGGCCATGGTAGGTGGCATCGCCCCAGGCGTCGGCCGCGTTCTCCACCGCCTCTTCGTGTAAGGCGTTCATGTCAAAGGGCGCACCTTCCGGCATCACCATGCCCGCCGTTGCCGAGCGCTGCACCGTGGAAAGCTGCGTCACCGTGCGCTCGCCAAATCGATTTTCGAACGACTTCACCTCGCCACCGTGCACATGGGCAAAGTGCGCCACGTCGACAATATTCTCGATAACATCACAGGGCTGCGCGCGTATGCGGGAACGCTGGAAACGCCAGTCGCCCCAGCCATCCGGGCCCCAGGGCGCGATATCGGGCAGGTAGTCTTCCGGCGGGTTGCCCATGGGGTCATACCAGATGGCAATAAAGCCGTTCTTTTCTATTACCGGCCACGACTTCAGCGCGTGCACCGCCTTTTCAGGAATTTTTTTCGCGTAGGGGATATCCACGCAGGTGCCCTGACTGTCAAAGCGCCAGCCATGGAACGGGCAGGCGATGGTGTCCCCATGAGGGCGTCCGCCGTCACTGGCCAGGTGTGCACCGAGGTGCGGGCAGTAGGCATCCAACACCGCCACGCTGCCGGACTCGCCTCTGAAAATCACCAGTTCCCGATCGAAGTAGCTGAGCGCCTTGACGTCCCCCGCAGACAGCTCCTGCGAGAACAGGACAATGTGCCAACCGCGGGCATATAGCCCCGGTTCCATATACGCATACGCTGTTTCAGCCATCGGTCTTCTCCTGGGGCGCTTTATTATTGAATGCGTGCTGTGCCGCGAGGTAGGCAAACGTCATCGCCGAGCCTATGGTCGCCCCCGCGCCGGGATAAGTATCACCCATCACCGCGGCACTGGTATTGCCCGCCGCATAGAGGCCGGGAATAGGCTCGCCGGCCTCGCCAAGCACACGGCCGTGTTCGTCAGCCTGCAGCCCGCCCTTGGTATCGAGATCGCCCGCTTCCACGCGCAAGGCATAGAAGGGTGGCGTTTCTACCGGGCCCAGGCACGGGTTGGGCTGTACTTTCGGGTCAGCATAGTAACGATCGTGGTGCGTGGCGCCGCGGTGGAAGTCAGGGTCTTCCCCCCGGCGCGCGTTTTCGTTGAAGCGCGCCAGCGTCGCCTGCAATTGTTCGCCATCGATACCGGTTTGTTCGGCCAGTTCGGCAATGCTGTCGGCACGTGTCAGCAAGCCGGTTTCGAAAAACGCCTTTGGCAGCCGGGCATCCGACTCCAGCTTGCCCGGGTGAATATTCCCGGCGGGATATTTACTGCGGAAAGTCGCGTCGAAAAGCAGGTAGGCCGGGACGGCGCCTTCGCCTCGTGATTCACTGGCGAGCTGGTCCTTGACCACGTCCTCGTAGGGAGCCGCTTCATTGGTGAAGCGTTTGCCCGCCCGATTCACCATGATGGAGCCCGGGTAAGCCTTGCCCGCGATCAGTGCCAGGCGCGCCTCATCGTTCGGCAACACCACGGTGGGAGACCACCAGGAACTGCCCATAAAACCCAGCCCCGCGCCCACCGCCTGACCCAGTACGATGCCATCCCCGGTCGCGCCCGGCGCGGAGGCGGTCCAGTCTCCTCCCACCGCCGGGTGCTGGTACTGTTGACGCAAGGCGGCGTTGCGGGAGAACCCCCCCGTCGCGAGCAACACACCGCGTCGCGCCCTGACTGCAACCTGTTCACCCTCGCGCTGGATGTTGGCGCCGACCACGCGGCCCTGCTCGACCATGAGCTCAGTGACGGGGGAATTCAGCCACAGCGGTACGCCGCGCTCTTTCAGTGTCAGGCGCAGCTTTGATACCAGTGCAGGACCCAGCGCCAGGCGCTGGTCCTGGCGGCCCTGCAGGCGGGCGGGAATATCGGTCAGATAGCGCAGCAGCAGCCACGCCCCGAGCAGGTAACTCTTGAAGTTCATTTCGCCCAGGCACCGGCCCTCGGGCACGGTGACGCTGAATGGCAGGGGCCCGGTGAAGTCGTCGCGGATGCTGCGCCCTTCTGCACCGAGCTTGCGCAGGTGAATCACGCCCGGGTCCATGGAGCGGCCGCCGGGTTTATAACCGGGCACGTTCTCGTAGTAGTCCATGTATTCCGGCAGCGGCGTGAAATCAACGTGGCTGTGCTGCATCATGAACTGCAGCATTTCCGCGGCGCGCTCTGCATAGGCGCGCAAACGCGACTCACTGACGCTGTCGCCAATCAGGCCTTTCAGGTAGCGATAGCCCTCTTCGGCACTGTCTGCCACCCCGAACTCGCCCTGCCGATGGTTGCCGGGTATCCAGGCCACGCCGCCCGATTTGCAGGTCGTGCCCCCGAACATGGGCTCTTTCTCGACCACCAGCACATCGCCGCCCAGCTCGTGAGCCACCACCGCGCCGGTCATCCCCGCAGCGCCACTGCCGGCGACGAGCCAGTCCACTTCTTTTTTCGCATCCATACTCAACAGACTAGAGCCAAGCGCGGTGTACGGAAAACGCCAGCAGCCCGTTTATCGGCACTGGTATAAACTGGCTAACCCCTGTTCCCGTATTGGCGCGTTACCATCAGCGTCCCCCTCGAACTCATGCAAGGAACAACGCCATGCCTGCCCTGCGCTTTAATCACATGGAACTGACAATGCCGCCCGGCGCGCTGGAGCGCGACCGACAGGACATAGTGGATTTCTACAGTGCTGTTTTTGATTTCGATGCGATTGATGTGCCGCTGTTTGACAGCACCGGCCTGTTGCTGAGAACCGACGAGGATACCAGCCAGTTCCTGCTGTTGATGGAGCAGGAAGAGCACCTGCAATCGCCCGGCTACGACCACCTCGGCTTCCTGTTCGAATCACGCGCTGAAGTGGATGAAAAGCTGGCGCTGTGCAAGCAGTGGCAGCGCAAGGACGACCGGGTTCGCATCAAGGAGTACGACGACCTGGTGATCCCCCCCACCACCACACATGCCTTCTACGTGCAGTTTCTGCTGCCGATCTGGTTCGATATCCAGGTCATTGAATACGAGGACGGCGCCGGGCCACAAAAGAACTGGGTTTACCGCTAGTCGTGACCGGCTCGACAGGAGAATGAGATTTGAGCATCAAGGATTTTAAAGACAAGGTTGCCGTCATCACCGGTGGCGGCAGCGGCATCGGCCAGGCACTGGCCTGCCAGTTAGGTGAAAAGGGTTGTCACCTGGCCCTGGTGGATGTGAATGAAGCCGGCATGAAGGAAACCAAAAAGCGACTCAAAGGCAACAAGATAAAAATCAGCATGCATGTGGCCGATGTGAGCAATGAAAAGGCCATGAAGGCCCTGGCGGACGATGTCATCGCCAGACATGGCCAGGTCAACCTGCTGTTCAACAATGCCGGTATCACCTACGCCAAGAGCTTCGAGGGCCACAGCCTGGCGGACTGGAAAAAGATCATCGGCATCAATTTATGGGGTGTCATTTACGGCTGTCACTTTTTCCTGCCTTACCTCAAGCAGCAGGCCGGTTCAGCCCACATCATCAACCTGTCTTCCATGGTGGCCTTCATGGGCCCGCCGGAGCAATCCTCCTACACGGCCACCAAGTCCGCGATCAAGGGCTTCAGCGAATCCCTATGGGCGGAAGTTCACGGCGAGGGTGTGGGCGTGACCGTGGTGCACCCGGGCGCCATTCGTACCAACATCATGGATGAGGCCATGAAGAGCGCCGAGGACCGCGACGCTTTCGCCCGCACCCAGGCCATGGTCGACAAAATGGCGATGCCGGTGGAAAAAGCCGCCAAACAGATTCTCAAGGCGGTGCGCAAGGACAAGATGCGCGTGGTAATCGGCCCCGACGCCAAGCTCTTCGAGAGCATGAAGCGGGCCATGCCCGACCAGGTGCACAAGATGTTCCTGCTGATGCCGAGCTGACAGATGCCCGCAGCGTTCGCCTACGGCCCCTGGGCCCTGGTAACCGGCGCCTCCAGCGGCATCGGGGAGCAATTCGCCCACTTGCTGGCAGCCGCTGGATGCCACCTGGTCATTACCGCGCGCCGGGCTGAGCAGTTGCAGAACCTGGCGACAACACTGCAGGCAGAACACGGTATCCAGGTCGAGGCAGTAACACTCGACCTCAACGACGCCGACTTTCTTACGCCCCTGCTCACGGCGATAGCAGACAAGGACATTGGCCTGCTGGTAAGCAATGCGGGGTTCGGCCTGAAAGGCCCCCACGCGATGCAGGACGGCGCGCAACTGCAGGGTATGCTGAACGTTAACGCCCTGGCCCCGATGTTGCTGACAAACGCCCTGGCGCCGCAGCTGTGCGCACGCGACAAGAGCGGCATTATCCTGACCTCGTCCATTGAGGGGTTTGTGCCCTTCCCCCATTCCGCGGCCTATGCCGCCAGCAAAGCCTTTGTTCTCTCGCTGGGCGAGGCCATCGCCTGGGAGCTGAAGGATGAGGGCGTGGATACACTGGTGCTCTGCCCCGGCTCAACCGACACCGAGGCATTGACCAGGCAGGGCTTCGACCCGGCCACGCTGAAGGGGCTGATGTCGCCCAGGGATGTTGCTTCACAGGCGCTGGATGCGCTCGGCAAGAAAACGGTGCTGGTAACCGGCGCCGCCAATAAAGCCATGGTTAAACTGCTGCGCAACCTGCCCCACAACATGGCGGTGAACTTGGCTGGCAAGGCGATGCAGTCGGCCACAGGCGGCGCCAGCAAGGAGTAAGGCGCCTTATAGTCCCTCCAGGAACGCGAGCAACAGCTCGTTGAGCATCTCGGGCTGTTCCTGCTGGATGAAATGCCCCGCTTCGGGCAGCAGGTGCAAGCCGCGCAGGTCCTTCACCTTCGCCCGCATGTGCTCAAACGGGCCGTCACCGGCCAGGCTGATCACCGGGTCTTCCTGCCCCCCCACCCACAGGGTGGGGATAGCCACCTCGGCATGGGCACTGCTCCTGAATAACTGCCAGTTGCGATCCATCACCCGGTAGGAATTGGCGCCACCGATAATGCTCAGGGCCGGGCCCGCCCGGGTGTATTCCTGCACGTAATAATCCATGTCCTCCACCGTCAACCACGGCCAGGGCAGAGCCTGCACCGGCTCTTCCAGCACATCGATATAGTGCGTGCCCCGCGACGGGAAACGGCTCCAGTCCAACAGGTTACCGCGGGCCGACAGGGCCCAGAACAGGCGCGTCAGGAACTCCCGCTCACGCCCGGCCACCGACTGTTCCGCGACCCCGACGGCCTGGTAGTAATGCATGTGGAAGAAGTGGTTTTCGGCGATGGCCGCAAACAGCGTTGACGGCAGGACGTCGGCGCCGCCGGCCAGCTCCATGTTGTAGGGCACACACAGGGGCGCGACTGCGCGGATACGGTCACTGTGGTGTATGGCCATATGCCAGGCCAGGTTGGCACCGAAGTCGTGCCCCAGCAGCACCGCCTGCGGCGCGGCAAAATAATCCAGCACCGCCAGTACATCCGCGCTCAGGCAATTGAAATCGTAGTCCTCCGCAGGCAGCGGGCGTGAGCTGGCGCCATAGCCGCGCATATCCAGCGCCACGGCCCGGTAGCCGGCCCCCGCCAATGCCGCAAGCTGGTGACGCCAGCTGTACCACAGGCCCGGGTAACCATGGCACATGACGACCAGAGGGCCCTCTCCGGCACAGGCCAGGTGCAAGTGCACGGGGCCGGCGGGGATGTGCAGGTGTTCAATCTCCATCGTCTACTCCATGCCGGGCGTCAGACGCGGGCTGTCCCGGAAGCTACAATTTGCTCCACTGCGGTGGACGCCCTTCCTTGAACGCCTGCATCGCCTCCTCCATACATCCGGAGAAATAGCCCAGCACCTGGGTGCGGTTCTCCAGCTCCATCGCGTGACGCAGGCTGGGGGCATCGAGATTGGCGCGGATGCCCTTCTTGGTCATCCAGACACCGTACTCACTGTTGGCGGCGATGGCGCGGGCCAGCTCCAGGCTCGCAGTCACCAGTTCATCATCGGCAACGACACGTGACACCAGCTGCAGCCGGAGTGCCTCTTCAGCGGATATGTTTCTGCCTGTCAGCATCATTTCCGTCGCCGCGGAAACCCCGACAACGCGTGGCAGGAAGTAACTGGTACCAACGTCGCACGCGGACAAACCAATCTTGATGAATGCCGCACCGAACCTGGCATTCTCAGCGGCGATGCGCACGTCGCTGGCCAACGCAATGGCCAGGCCACCGCCCACAGCAGCGCCATTGATGGCGGCGATCACCGGCTTGTCGCACTCATGTATGGCCAGCATCAGGTCTGCCAGGTACTCCTGGAACTTGTAGACATATCCCAGCTGGCCCATACCCTCGGTGCCAGGCACCGACCCGGCGGCCGAATCGTCTCCAGCCATGTCGGCGCCAGCACAAAAGCCCCTGCCCGCTCCAGTCAGGATCACGACGCGGACCTCACGGTCGCAATTGAGCTCGCGAAATATCCCGCTCAGCTCGCCCACCAGGGCCGCATTCAACGCATTCAATCGCTCGGGGCGATTCAGGCGCAGTTCCAGTATGCCGTCTTCCAGTTTTCTCGATATTACCGTGGACATGTTGGTTTCCCCTGCATATTTGTGGCGATTGAATATCTGCCGCAGGAACGCCGCGGCGGGAATATACCCGGTAACTGCCCTATTACACCCCGGGGTTGTGTCACTTCTGGCGAGGGGCCGTCGCCGTACAAACGCTGACAAAACTATACCGCAACACAAGCACTGACCGCAGGCCTTGTGCGAAGTAGAACCCACGAGCTCGGGTGACGTTATCCAAACCCGAGACGGGCTTTAGGACACCGGCGTGGTGAGCTCGGCTGATCCCCCTGGCCGAGGTCAAAGTGCGCTAACGCGCCGGTGCGACCAGCTCAAGATATCGGTTCAGCGGCGCACGATCACCAAACACCCGCACGGTAACGCTGGCATCCGGGTGGCGCAGTTGGTGCCAGACCGGAGCGGGAATCTTATGCCGATAACCGTGCACGCCCAGCGTCGACGGCCAGGGCCAGGAAGCGGGCAGGCCGTCATCCAGGATGAAACTGCGTTGCCTCCTGGACGTGTAGATTGCCTGCCCACCCACATCCACCACTGTCTGCATGCGCAGGCTCTTGTGGGGAAGTGCAGTATTTCTGCCCCAGGCACTCACCAGCCCATTTTCTGATACAGCTAGTATTTCCCCTTCGTAATGGTTCCGGGGTCTGAAGTAATGCCTCTCGGTCTGCCCCAGTTTCAGGCTGGGGTATCGGTATTTCCCGGACTTGATCTGCCTGGCGATCGCGAGCAGGGACTCGACAAACTCTTCCCCGCCTTGCGGAAAGTTCTCAGCAAAGCGATCCACACCAAAACCACTGTTTTCGGGCTGGCCGAGCTGCTCTTCCATCGACCACAAAAAGGGAATAAAGGCGACAAAACGGGGATCACTCAGCGCGATCTCGTAGTGATGAAGAAGACGCTTCTGCAGGTTGGCAACCATGCGCTGCTTTCTCTCTTCGTACATGGAGCGACTCTCCAGATTCCGGCGCTCGAAGTCCCGATGCCTGACCCAGGTTTCAGGCACGGCCATCAAGCGCTGCTCCGGGTTCATGTAGTCCAGGAGCCTGCTGTAGTAAGCAGTCATCGGCTTGCCATCACAGTCCCACAGGCTGTAATAGCAATCAAAGCCAATCCAGTCGTAGCCTTCGGGAATGCTGAAACTGTCCCGGAAGATCTCGCTGTAATGAAGAATGACGCCAACAGGCTTGCCCGGAAACAGCGCAGCGATGGCCTCGTTTATCTCCGCCAGTTCCGCGTGCATCTGCCTGCGCGAGGTCGCATTGCTGCTCGCAGCGTGGGACAGCGGTTCGTCAACGGGGTAAATCATCGCCACCGTATCAATCAGGTCCTCGTACAGCAGTCGCTGCTGCAGGGCGGCCAGCGATGCCATGTAGTCGGGTTTCTTGCGAAAATTCCGGTCGAAGACATGCGGCTGAACGCTGAGGACAGCCTTTACGCCTGCGTCCCTGGCGGCGCTGATACGCGCCACGATGTCATCGGCACTATAAAGGCTGACCCAGGTCAGATTGGTAAACGGCGCCAGTTCTTCTGTGAATTCCCAGTGCTGCTGCGCCGATGCATAGAAGCCAACGTACTCCAGGTGACCGAAGCGCCGCGCCGCGTTGCCATAGATGGCGTCTGCACCCACGCCCCGGTATCCCTCTCCCTGTGCAGGCGCCCCCGCTGCGTAGGCACCAGACGGCAACAGCATGCACAACGAGCAGCACAGCGCGCTGATAACGCGTTTCGCCAAACCCCTGCACTGTACCAATTGCTTCACCATCACTTTGATCTCCTTGGGTAACTGCAAACCCGGGGCAGACTTGCCCCACTAGCGCATGATTATGCGACGTGCACCCATTGCACCGAATGGCCCATGGCGCCAACTGCGTGGCATTGTCCGCCAGAGGTCAACCCGGGCCCGCCAGGGCACGGGCCGGACGCGCCGTTTTAGGGCGGATCGGCCCGGCGTCTCTTCTATCGGCCGCAGGGTTAAGGTAGCCTTGCTGCCTTTGCTTACGCATTGACCGGAGTCGCCCTATGTATCGAGTTGTGACCAGAGGACTGGGAATCGCCCTGACGCTGCTGCTGTTAGCCTCCTGCAGCGCAGAGGAGCCGCCGAAGACGACCCCGCTCGGCAAGGGGGATGCGGCACCCGCGTGGACTGGCACTGACCTGGTCACGGGTGAGGCAAAGCGCTTCCCGGAAATACTCAATGGAAAACCCGCCGTGCTGGTGTTCTGGGCCACGTGGTGCCCGTACTGCAAGGCGTTTATGCCCTACGCGGGACAGATACAGGCCGAGTACGCTGAACACGGTGTTCAGGTCATCACCTTCAATGCCAAAGAGCGGGCACAGGGCGATCCCAAAGCCTACCTGGAGACACTGCCGTTTCCCCTCATCGCCATCGCTGACGCAGACAGCATTGCCAAGCACTATGACATCGAGTTCATCCCCGGCCTGATGGTAGTCAATGGTGAGGGCGTGGTCACGTATCGACGAGGTTGGACTGAATTGCCCGCCGGGGAAAAGGTGGCAGCGTTCTGGGCGGGTGAAGTGCGCCTGGCACTGGACGCAGCCCTGGGCAATACCGGGAGCCCATCACCTCAAGGTTAACAGTCCGTCGTTGCCGCTTCCTTTTCATCACCCTGAAGGTATTCACATGTCTAAAGTCGTTATCATCCTGGTTCTGGTTGGACTGTTCTTTCTGTTCCTGCAATTCACCTCGGGCAACAAGAAGGCAGCCCAGGATAACAAACAGAAGGGTACGGAATTTCTTGCTGCGAACGGCAAGCTGGAAGGGGTCAGAACCACCGATTCCGGCCTGCAATATCAAGTGTTGCAGCCGGGAACCGGGCAGCAGCACCCAAAGGCGACAGATACCGTGACCGTGCATTATCACGGCACCCTGATCGATGGCACGGTGTTCGACAGCTCTGTCGAACGCGGCCAGCCGATTGAATTTGGCCTGCACCAGGTTATCAGGGGCTGGACCGAGGGCCTGCAACTGATGGTCGTAGGCGAGAAGGCTCGCTTGTTCATCCCCAGCGAGTTGGCCTATGGCAACCGCAAAACCGGGTCTATCGCGCCGGGATCAACACTGATCTTCGATGTGGAACTGCTGGCGATCAACGAGTAGCGCTGCACCGCGCGTAGCCACCGGCCCCATGGCCGGCCGCGAAGCGGACGGGCTGCCGATGTGGCCAGTGCGACGAGCGAGGCCCCGGGGCTCGCTGCCAACTACTCCGCCAGGAACCTGATAAATGGCGAAATGGCAAGAAACAGAACGGTTAAGGCCAGCAATCCGTAGAAGATGACATGCAATGGTGCCTGCCTGAAACGGTCTTTAAGGGTTTCTGGCGGAGCCTCGAGCTTCAACGCGTCAAAGTAGCGCTGCCGCTCAAGCTGGTAGGCGTCGATCAATTCTCGAGCCCGTGCCTTGTCGCCGTCTTTGACTAACCACAAGCCGGCGACAGACACCCCCCAGCGACCCGCTGATGTCTCATAGGTATCCAGCGCATTGTCTGCCAACAAATCGCGAATATCCTGCGCTTCTTCCTCCGGCACGCCATTCAGGCGAAAGATCAGTACCGCCACCGTATTGCCACCATTCACTGCGCGTTCTGGGTTATCAGGAAGCTGATGATACCAAACTAGCGCCGTTGATCCCGGTAGGTCAGTTAGCAGCAGACCGATCTCACTGTTTTCCCTAGTGTTTCTCCAAGAAGGGTTCAACGGGCATGACTGTCTTGCTCACGCAGGGGTAGCGAGCTAAAAAGACGCACTGAACCAACAGTTAATCGCGAGAGGCCGATCAGGGCATTCGTTCAATTTCTGAAGGACGCCAGCTCTGGTCTATCCAGCCTTCCAGCGGCCCGTACATGCGCAGAATGGTGAACCAGCCTTTACCCGGAACAGTCTGAATCCAGTTCTGCTCTTTTCCAGCGGGCGCCCTGGGCCCGAAGTAAAGATCCACGGAACCGTCATCGTTCAAGACAGGAGAGTTCTTGATGCTGTCGATAGACGGGTTCATTTGCGGCGTCTGCAGCATGGAACGCGTCTGCGGGTCGTACAGGGTGACGGCCCAGAAGTTTGCCACCGGCGCATCGGCGGGCAAGCGCAGGCGATAGGTGGCGCTACCGACGAAGGGTTTCTTGTTACTGTCGAGGAACGCAATGCCGTAATCGGAACCGGTGCCGAGGCGGGGTTGCGCCATCGCCGGGGTCACGGCGGTATAGGGGTAGTGGAACGTCACCCGCGCGTCGGTATTCATGGTCTGCCCGTCGCGACCGTTGAAAAACACATTCTGGTCGGTGTAGGCGCGCATCCAGGCACTGTTGGTGTCGGGATAAATACGCACGCCCTGCATGTTGAGGTCATAACGCGGATACCAGACGATGGCGCGGGAGGCGGCGTTGCCTATCGCCACCCCGTCCTTGAGCCTGGCGCGCATGCGCTCGTCCGGTTCGAAGGGCTTGCCTTTCTCCATGCCGAGAGAGGCGAACAGGCCGCGAACTTCCGGCGGGAAAGTCTCCAGGCCTTCATATTGCACCACCTCATTGAGGTGGTCGAAAAACGTCACGTCGTTGGTGTGAATGGTGTTGAATTCCTTGCCACTGGCGCTGATCCATTTCATCTCGGGTGGCGAACCGGCCTGTGAGAGTGGATACACCTTGAGGTTGCCCTTGATGAAATCTGCCGCTTCCGCCAGATCGCCCCTGGGCGTCAGTCGCAGGAACACCCACACGCGATAGCTGTTTGGCTCGAGGACGGTGTAACCCTCGGGCACATCACCCTGGTACCCTGGTGGCAGGTAAAGGTACTTACCTTCGGGCAGGTTGTTAATGAAGCGGAAGTACGCGTCGTTGGCGGCGCCGAGCAGGCCTTTCGGGACATCCACCACCGTGGGGCCGTCGCGCTTGAGGTCGAGATCGGGAACCACGTACATGGTCGCGCTGTTGGCGGTGAGGAAAAACGGTGTAGAGTCCATCAGCTTGTCGAGGATAATCACTTCGTTCGCTTGCACCGCGCCCAGTGAATGGGCGCCCTTTATCAAGGCGTGCAGGGACGCGGCGGGCATGCCCTTGAGGAAGGTATCAGCTGCGCGCGAGGTATCGAGGAAGTCATAGACTCTTTCCACGGTCGCCTCGGTGGGTACGCCGTCGGCAAATTTGAGTTTGCCTATGGACGTGTCTACCGTGTCTGGCGTCAGTATTCCCGACGGCACCTCGGTATTGTAACCGGGTGCGGGAGCGGCGGCCGCAGCGCCGGACAGCAGCGTGACCAGGCCGAGCGCCGTAAGCGTTGTTGGAATCATGTTCATGCGTTTTCCTGTTTTGTATATCGTATTTCGGTGAAGCCACCTTCCCGATGCATCTGCAGGCTACCCAGCAGGCTGCCCGTACTCTGTGTAGAAGCAATGCGTCTGCCGGTAAGCGCGATTATTTCACCTCCACAAAATCACCCGGCTTCCACGACTTGTCGAACCAGGGCTCGAGCGGGCCGTAAAGCCGCAACATAACGTTGAAGCTCTTGCCAGGCATTGTCTGCGCCCAGTTGTTTTCCCACCCCCTGGGCGCCTCCGGGCCAACATAAATCGTGAAACTGCCATCTGCGTTGGGCTTGATACCGGGCCGGTTGGAATCGATGCCACCGGACTTCTGGTCCGTTTCCAGGATGGAGCGCGTCTGGCCGCTGTACAGCATAAAGGACCAGAAGTTTTTCGCCGGGATTGGCGCAGGCAACGTCACCTTGTAGGTTTTGGAGCCGTCCAGGTACACGCCGTCCTCGTCCCGGGCGGTCATGGCATACACGGAACCCGAGCCAACCGGCGGCGCGGTCATCGCCGGGGTGATACCTGTCGCCATGTAGAAGAAGTATGTGCGATCGTCGAGGATACGGGCACCATCTTCGAGGAACTCATAGCTCTGCCTCTGGAAGGGCGAGTTCCACTGCCTGTCCTCGTAGAAGTAGGTGCCGCGGTCACGGGAGGCATAGGTGATGGCGCGCGCCGTGGCGTTGGCGATGGCCGCGGCCTCGGTCATGATCTCACGCATTCTTGCGTCGGGCGCAAACGGTTCGCCGCGCTTGATGCCGATCGATGCGAAAGTGCCGAGGATTTCCGGCGCAAAGGCGCCCTCGGGGTTATTGTTCAGCGCAACATGAATTTCCTTGAAAAAATCTTCGTCGTTGGCGTGCACCGTGTTGTATTGCTTGCCAGAGACATTGATAAACGTCTCCGCGGGCGGGTCGCCGGCCTCGCTGAACCGGTAGACATTCAGGCCCGCCTTGACGGCTGCCACTGCGCTCTCGGTTTCCCCGTTCGGCCCGGGCGAACGCCTGAGCAGCAGCCAATGCTCATAGGTCTTGGTACGCAGTTCGAAGTAGCCCTCCGGGACCGCGGTATCATCGTCGTTGTGCAGGAGCAGGTACTTGCCGCCCTTGCCCTTGTCGGGACCGAGCACGCCGATATCGGCCACATAGTCGAAGGCGGCATCATCGAGTAAGCCCAGGATTCCTTCCGGCACCTCGATCACCACCGGACCGCTCGAGATATCCACGTTAGCGCCAATGTAAATCGTGGTGGTATTCGGCGTCAGCCAGATTGACCTGGCATCCATCAGGGTTTCAGTGATGACAATCTCATTGGGGCTGGCACCGGCATCCTCATATCCCTGGAACATGGCACGCAGCGACGCGATCTTCATGCCATCGAGAAAGGCCGTGGTGGCCCGGATCAGGTCGAGGTTGTCAAATACCTTGTCGACGCTTGCTGGCGCCGGCATACCATCGAAAAATTCCAGTTTGCCCAGCGTCCTGGTGTTCACCACATCCGGCGTGATGACGTTTTCAGGAACGTCCGCTGCAAACTCGGGCTTCCCGGCCAGCGTGGTAATTGGCAGCGTCATTATCAGGCAGGACGCCAACGCCTTGGTGAGTTTTGTCATCGCTCATTCCTGTCGTTTGAACTGATTTTGGGGTGCCTGGTCTTGACGCACCTTACTCCCGGACTGCTGCGGTCAGGCTGGGTTGTACCAGCTGGCGTCAAAGTGACTGGCGGCTGCGGCGGCACGAGGACTTACCGCAGTTTAACGGGCAGAGGCAGGGCGACGTGCTGCCGCCCTGCGCAAACCTGGAGACTTCAGTCGTCGTCATCACCCCGGCCAAGGCGTTCGCCCTGCTTGCCGCGAACGCCGTCGCGCACTTCTTCCTGCTTGCAGTCACGTTTGTCTTTGCCCACGTAGCCCTCGTCCTGGCGACAGTCACGCCGATCCTGGCGCTCGTCAGACCGGCCGCGTTCCTGGCGTCGATCCTGTCGATCATCGGGGTCGGCGAGGGTGGCAACCGGAGCGGCCAGTATCATCAGGCTGGTGAATAGCGCGAGTACTTTCTTCATGGCAGATACCTTTTTTCGTATGAGTCGTTGTCGCAGATAGCGTCACTCACCATCAGGGGCTGCCACCGGGAGTTGGCGCTGCATGTCGGGAGCGCTGCAGGGAGACACGCAGCCTGATTGCAGGCGCCTGCGAATCCGCAGTGTAGAGGAGCACTTCGATTCTTGGAATTTAAAATAACTTAAGATAGATTAACAATAAATGAATTAAAGGCTACATCCCCATGCTGCACTTACGCCAACTGCAATGCGTCATCGCTATCGACGAGAGTGGCAGCTTCCAGCGGGCCGCCGATCAGCTGGGCATCACCCCCTCCGGGCTCACCCAGAGTGTGCAACGGCTGGAACAGCGCTACGGTGGCAGCCTGTTCGTGCGCAATCGCTCCGGGGTAACGCTCACACCCATGGGTGAAATCGTGCTGGAAGGGGCCCGCGCCATCCTGCAGCGGTCAGACTCCATCGAACGCGAGCTACAGCTGGTGAACTCCCCGGACCAGGGCGAACTCAGTATCGGCGTTGATCCCACCCTGAGTAACGCGGTACTCGGGCCGGCGCTGAGCCAGGTCATCACTGAACACCCCGGACTGCGCTTCACCGTGACCAGCGACAACCGCCGTGCCCTTGCAGATCTGCTTGCCGATCGGGCAATCGATTTGATGGTCTGCTATCCACAGCGCGCCGACACCAGGGATGTGCTGCAATCCATACCCTTCACTATCCCGGCTCCTGTGGTGATCGGCAGGGCGGGACACCCGCTGGCGCAGCAGAAGAATCCGACCATCGATGCCTTTTTCACGTATCCGCGACTGGGTGCCCAATTGCCCGACTGGTACACGGACTGGGCGTCGGCAGAGCTCAGTAGATTACAGCAGGATATCGATCCCAGCGCCGGCTACCATCTGCATTCGAACGACATCGGCCTGATGAAAACCATCGTACAGCACTCCGATGCGCTGATGGGTATTCACCGGCGCGATGCCGAGTTGGAACTGGAGACCGGCAAGGTGGTGGAAATCAGGCCCAAGAATTGGCCGCAGCGCGTTGCCCTTGAAGTGGTCGTCAGCGCGGAACGCTCCCTCGCCTCGATGGTAGAGAAACTGGTGCTGGCGATTACCGATGCGGACCCATTCACGACCGCCGCAGCGGCGGACGGCCCTTAGCGGGTCTGTCTTTCATGCGCGGGATCAGCCACAATACCTCGCGTGTGGTCGTTGGCAGCAGCGCAGGCCAGCAACAGCGAAAGTCACGACAACACCCCTCCCGTACCGGACTACCAGGACCGCAATCAATGCAACATTCGAAAACCTCGACCGCTCTACTGTGCTTGTTACTGGCCACTCTATTGAGCGCCTGCAGCAGCAATACCGCCACAATCGAAAAGACCTGGCGCAAGGATGACATCGGCGAAAGGGACCTGCACGGTGTCCTGGTGGTCGCAGCAGCCACGCAGGAAGGCAGCCGGCGCGCTTTTGAAGAGGAATTCACCAACGCCCTGAAAGAGCACGGTGTGCACGCGGTGGCCAGTTATACGCTGCGCGGCGGTACCGAAATCAGCAAGGAAGACATCGTCGCCATGGCCAAGCAGGCGGACCTGGACACCGTGCTGGTCACTCTGTTCGCCGGCCGTGATGAAACCGCCGTGCTGCACCCGGGGCGCAAGTACTACGCCTGGGCGCCGGTTTACGCGGGCGACTACTACGGGCGCGGGCGCGTCTACGGCGTGCCCTACCAGGTAGGCCAGACCTCGGATTTCTGGGCGGAGCACAAGAATATCCACCTGACCGCGAAACTGTATGACGTGAAAACAGAGGAACGCCTGTGGCAGGTGAATTCCGGCATGGAAGAAGGCAGCGACGTCGCCACCATGCGCACGGCTTTCATCAAGTCATTTATGAAGGACCTGGCCAACCAGGGTCTGCTGCAATGAGCTGACCGGCGCCACTGCTGAGACAAGTGCATAGCGATGACCACTGAACAGTTACTCGAATCGTTCTCACAGGACAAACTGCTTTACGTCTTTATCCCGATCTTCCTGGTGGCGGTAGTGCTGGAGTATCGCTACAGCGTTCGCCACAAGCTCGCCCTGTACCAGCGCCAGGACACCGTGGCCTCGTTCTGGATGATGGCGTTCACGCCCATTGTCGAATTCCTGCCCAAACTGGGCGCATTTGTGGCGTTTTACTACCTGCATGAGATCAGCCCGCTGCGCGATGTGGTGCAGCGGCAGTGGTGGGCCTGGGCGCTACTGTTACTGCTGGATGACTTCGTCTACTACTGGTTTCACCGCTCCAATCACGAGGTGCGCATTTTCTGGGCCGGCCATGTCACGCACCACTCTGCCATAAAGATGAACTATGCCACCGCCCTGCGCCAGGGCGTGGGTGAACGCCTGCACAAGTTCCTGTTCTGGATGCCCCTGCCCTTGCTGGGCTTTGACCCGCTGATGATCTTCACGGTGATGGCCATCAACCTGTTCTACCAGTTCTGGATTCACACCGAACTGGTGGACCGACTACCCGCGCCGGTGGAGTACCTGTTCAATACCCCGTCCCACCACCGTGTCCACCACGCCTCCAATGTGCGCTACCTGGACTGCAACCATGGCGGCATTCTGATCATCTGGGACCGACTGTTCGGTACCTTTTCTGAAGAAACCCAGGGTGATGCACCTCGCTACGGCCTGACCAAAAATATCACCTCCTACCGCCCGCTGGATGTCGCCACCCACGAGTACCGCTCGATCTGGGACGATTGCAAACGGGCCACATCATGGCGCGATCGCTGGCGCTATCTGCTGCTGGCACCGGGCTGGAGCCATGATGGCGAAGACCGGCGCGCCCGGGTGTTGCGCCGGCAGTTGGCGGCAGGCGCGAACTAACTGCCTGCAGGGATCGCCAGAGCCTGCGCGGCGCTACTGCGTGTCTTCTCGGACACCGCCTACCCGTCCCGCCGGATTGTTAATTCGCTGACATTCACTCTACGGGGCGCCGTCTATACTTGGGGAAAGTCGCAGCCCCCGGCAACGCGAAGGGCTGGCTGCAACCTGTCGCCACCGCTGGTTTCGGCGCGCCAAACCATAACAACAGCAGGAATTCATCCATGGACATTACCAACGCTATTTCAGAAATTGTCGGCCCCAAGGGCATGCTACTGGGCGACGATGTCAACTCGCGCCCGAACTACAGCTGGGGTCTGGGCAACTGCCCGGCCCGCGCCATTGTGCGCCCTGCATCGACCGATGAACTTTCCAGAGTGATGGCCCTGTGCAACGGACAGCAGCAGACCATTGTGCCCTGGGGTGGTCTCACCGGGCTGGTGAACGGGATTACCTGCACGGAGGATGACATCGCCATTTCCCTGGAGCGCATGAACGCCATCGAACACATCGATGCGGAAGCCGGCACCATGACTGTACAGGCCGGCGCCGTGCTGCAAAACGTGCAGGATGCCGCCGCCGAGGCCGGCTGGCAGTTTGCCGTGGATTTTGGCGCCCGGGGCAGCGCCAATATCGGCGGCATGGTCGCCACCAACGCCGGCGGCAACAGTGTGGTGCGCTACGGCATGATGCGCGAGCAGGTGCTCGGGCTGGAGGCAGTACTGGCGGACGGTACGGTGATTTCCTCGATGAACGAGATGCTCAAGAACAACGCCGGTTACGACCTCAAGCACCTGTTTATCGGCAGCGAGGGCACCCTCGGTATTGTCACCCGCGCGGTATTGCGCCTGCGCCCGGCGCCGCGCACGGTACAGACGGCTTTTGTCGCCCTGTCCTGCTTCGAAGACGTTTCCGGGCTGCTGCGCAGACTGGGGACGGAACTGGAAGGCAAGCTCAGCGCCTTTGAAGTCATGTGGCGCAACCACTATGCCTTCATGACGGAAGAAACCGGCAAACACCAGGCGTTCCTGCCCACCAATTATCCCTTTTATGTCCTGGTCGAGTCCGAGGGCGCCGACGAGGAGCGTGAAGCGGAGCAGTTCATGACTGTGCTGGGCACACTGATGGAGGAAGGCCATGTAGCCGACGCAGTGATCTGCCAGTCGGCGCAGCAGGCGGCACAGATCTGGGCCATGCGCGACGACGTGGATACCCTGATTCACGCAGTATTCCCACCCGCCGTATTCGATATCAGCCTGCCCATTCGCGAGATGGAAGCGTACGTGAGCGGTGTTGAAGAGGAACTCGGCGAGCGTTTCCCGGAAGCAAAGCTGGTGTGTTTCGGGCACCTCGGGGATGGCAATATCCACTTCGGCATAGGGCCGGCACACGACAAACACGCAATCGAGACCGTGGTTTACGAACGACTCGGCAAGGTCAATGGTTCGATCTCTGCCGAGCACGGTATCGGCCTGGAGAAACGCGAGTTCCTGCCGCATTCGCGCTCGGCGGACGAGATCGCGCTGATGCAGACCATGAAGCGCGCGCTGGACCCGCAAAACCTGCTCAACCCCGGGAAGGTGCTGGGCGGGTAGCCAGCTCCTGGCTGGCCAGCCCCTGGATCGCCAGCCGCTGAATGGCCAGCCCCTGGATCCCCGCCTTCGCGGGGATGACAAATAAACGGTACTTCACGGGGGCCCCGCCTTCGCGGGGATGACAAATAAACGGTACTTCACGGGATCCCCGCCTGCGCGGGGATAACGCAAATGCGAGTATATTTTCTTACTACTGCAGCCTTGGCGCGGCGACGAGCACGTGGCGTCTTGAGGATGGCAGTGAGCGCGCATTCCGCTAAACTCGAAGCATGACAATCCAACCCTTCTGGCTGGGGTTCTGGCGCCTGGCCGACCCCAAAATATCGCTCGCATCCTTCGCCGGCCTGTTTATGGCGGCCTGTTTCGCAGCCGCCGATACGGGCCTGCACCCCGGCTGGCTGGCGCTGACGGTATTGGGCGTGTTCTGTGTCGAGGTCGCCAAGAATGCTTCCGGCGAGTGGGTCGATTTCGACAGTGGCACCGACCTGGCTATTGCCGCCGAGGATCGCAGCCCGTTTTCCGGCGGCAAGCGGGTGATGGTGGACGCGCTGATGACGCGCGAGCAGACACGTGCTGTGGCCATTATTTTTTTCCTGGCCGCCATTGTTATCGGCCTGCTGATTACCTTTCTGCGCGAACCCCGCGTGCTCGCCGTCGGCCTGCTGGGCATGTTACTGGCCTGGTCCTACCACGGTGCTCCGCTGCGCCTGTCCTATCGCGGCCTCGGCGAGGTCGCCGTGGCCATCGCCTATGGACCGCTGGTCGTCTGCGGCACCTACCTCGTGCAGACCGGCGCGCTCAACGCGCCGCTATTACACGCCGCCATGGCCCTGGGCCTGCTGATTGCCGCATTCCTGTGGATCAACGAATTCCCCGACTACCACGCCGACCTCGGCGCGAGCAAAAACACGCTGGTGGTGCGCCTGGGCCGGGAAACGGCGGCAACGGGCTACGTCACCCTGCTGGGCTCGGGTTACCTGTGGCTGCTGATTTGCGCCCTGCATTACCAGAGCTACGGCATGCTCTGGGGTCTGCTCGGTGCCGTGCCGGCCGCGTTCTCGGCGTGGCGACTGCTCAATCAATACCAGAACACAGCCGCGATTGTTCCCGCGCAGGCGGCCTGCCTGCTCAGCTTTATACTGATGGCCGCCGGTTGCGGACTGGGTTATTGGCTGGCGGGTCCGGCCTGACACCGCCAGCGCGGTTCATCCGGGCAGCAGCTGTCGGCAACACTGGTAAGACTTGTCAGCTTCCTTGTAGCTATTACAAGCCGGCACCGCTGCGCGCGCATGGCGACGGGCCCCGCAAGACACACCAACTCCCGTTTTACCTTGTAAATCAAGGCCTGTACGCGCCACAGGCAACACTGGCATGCCCTTTGCAAGTACCTGTACAAGCAGCGGCGAAACGCGCCGCGCTATTGTTGTAACGGTAACCAAAAGGAGTATTTCGATGTCATTGTTCGATTCCATTTCTGAAGCTGTAAACAACCGTGTGGACGAACTGAACAAGAAAATCGAGGCTGAGCAGGCCGAAGCAGAGCGCCAAATGGCCGAAGCCAAGACCGAAAAAGCCAAGGCGGACATCCAGTCGCAGATGAAAAGCAACGTAGAAGATCTGCAGAAAAAGATGGACGAGACCAAGAAGAAGCTCGATGACGCCAAGGAAGCCGGCGAAAGCCGTCTGGCCGAAATTCGCGACAGTCTCACGGGCAGCTGATCAATACGATTCACCCACAGGAGACATGCGACATGAGTGACAACGTCTATAAAACCCTGGAAATCACCGGTTCCTCGAAGAATTCTATCGAGGAGGCGGTGGAGACCGCCATCGCCCGCAGTGCGCAATCTGTGCACAACATGCGCTGGTTCGAAGTGTCCGACATTCGCGGTCACATCGCGGATGAGTGCATCGACTACTGGCAGGTTACGGTAAAACTGGGCATCACCCTGGACCCGCCTGCCTGATCGCTTCGCCGGGCCCGATACCGTCATTCCCCGGCGCCTCCCCGGCGCCACTCCCGGGCCCTGCTACCTTTTTCCACTCGCGCGCTGCCATTTTGAGAGATCCTGGCACAGACAGCGCGAGTGCGACCGCCTTTTCAGCAGCGAGCGCATAGCGACGCGTACAACCATTGTGATACGGTTCGCCCCTGCCAGAGCTCTGCAACTGTTAGAGAAAAGCGGGCATCTGTCACCCAATATGCAGGCAAAACACGAGCAACAAACATCATGACCGACTACCAAAATCTGGAAAACGCCTATCTCACCCTGTTGAAGTCAGATCCGAACACCTGCATCGAGCTGGGTGTCGAGGAGAAACTGGGTGAGCTGCCGGACCCTTCCATGGAGGCCTGCCTGGCCGAGCAAAAGGCTGCCGAGGCATTGCTGGCGCAGGCCAACGCCCTGTACCCCACGCTGACGGATTTCCACCAGCAACTGGACACCGAGTTGATCGCACTGGCTGCGCGCCAGATCGTGCTTGGCAATGCCCTGGCCCTTAACGGACGGCCGCAACTGACGCAGCTGCCGGATGCCGGCGACACCATCAGCATCGGCATCTTCTTCCTGGTGACCATTGACCCGCGCGAGCCAGCTGCCCGCCTGGATAACATCCTCAGTCGCCTGCAACAGGTACCGGACTTCCTGCAAAAGCTGCTGGCCCGACTGGACACACCGGTGGCGCGCTGGGTGGATATCGACTGCGAGACCATCGATGGCCTGCCCGAGTTTTTTGCCAGCATTCGCAGCTGGGCCGAGGTCGAGGACTACGCTTCCCTGCCACAGCTGCAGGACGCCATCGCCGCGGCGGAAGAGGCGCTGCAGCAGTACCAGCAGCAGCTGCGGGCAATGCCCACCACCACGCAAATACACATTGGCCGGGAAGCGGCAGAATCGATCGTGGCGGCAAACGGGGTGGAGCTGTCACTGGACGAAATACACGGCATTGCCAGGGATTTCGTCGCCCGCACCCGCGCGGAGATCGAGGCCCTGCGCCAGAAACTGGTGGCGAAGTACGGCCTCGCGGCGGATACCAGCGCCGCCGACCTGCAACAGCATCTTGCGCAGGCGCACGCGGTAAAGGTCACCGATGACGATTTCCAGCAGGTGATTACACGCTATGAAAGCGTTGCCGGCGAACTGGAGACCTTCGTGCGCGAGCGCGACCTGTTCCCGCTGCCCGACGGCCAGGCCATGAAGATCATGCAGACCCCCGGCTTCATGGCGCCGATGATCCCCGCCGGGGCGATGATGCCGCCACCCGCCCTGCGCGGCGGCACGCGCACCAGCATCGTCTACCTCACGCTGAGCCGCGAATTGCTGGCCGAACACACCGAGCTGGGCATTCCGCTGATGATGGTGCACGAGGGCATTCCCGGGCATCACCTGCAGCTGTCTACCGCGGCCATGCATCCCTCCATCGTACGGCGGACCTTCTCCGCCAACGAACACGCAGAGGGCTGGACCACCATGCTGGAGGACTACATGCTGGACCAGGGCCTGATGGGCGAGCTCACCGACGAGGCGCGCTTCGTTACCAAGCTCGACCTGAGCCGCATCGGCGCGCGCGTCGCCATTGACCTGTTCTTCATGACCGGAGAGCGCGACTACCTCGACATCGGCTACGACGTCACCTTCGACGGCGACGACCCCTTCGAGGACGCGGCCAGGCTGCTGATCGCCGCCACAGGGTTTACCCCCGGGCGCGCACAGAGCGAGCTGAACTGGTATTCGCAGGAACGCGGTTACCCGCTCAGCTATCTCGTCGGCAACCGGCTGGTGTGGGATCTGAAGCGCGACTTCCAGCGCGCCACGGCGGACACGCTGTCAGCGCCGGAGCAGGATCGCGAGTTCCACCGTATCTACCTGCAGTCGGGCAACATGCCGGTGGCAAAACTGCGCAGCGTATTTGCACACAAGCTGGGTAAACCGCTGCAGCAGGCGAACGTAAACACTACTGCAACGCCATAATGACGGCAGCATCAAGGCCTGAGTGCGCTGCATAGCGCGGTTCGCCGGGCGCCGCTGGCTACAGTAGTGCCCAGGCGGCGGCCGCGAGGTAGGCGGCAGGAAACACCATGCGACTATAGAAATCGTACTGGCGCGCGAGCTCCACGCGATCACTGCGCGCCAGCCTCGAGGTGAGTACCACCTCCACCAGGGCAACAAAAACCAGCAACGTGGAACAGAACAGGAACAAGTCCATCCTGGTGAGATACGGTATGTCCGGCAGTTTGCCGGCCAGGGCGATGTGGTAGGCGATCAGGGTCAACGTCGCGGTCACCGCCACGCTCAGTTGACTGCCAGCCTCCGTTGGATCGATCCAGAATACCACCCAGGACATCATCACAATCAGGAACAGCGGAATAATGTACTTGACCACATAGTGGGTGAAGATACGCTCCGCCTCGAAGCTGAAGACAAAACCCTGCACCGAGACATCGTTGGTCAGTGGAATCTCACGCACCTCCGTCTGGTAACCGAGAATGCGCCAGTCTGCCACCGAAAGATTGTCGGCAATGAGGGAACTGCGCTGCGGATCAGGAGCCATTATGACTTGCTGTTCGAGACCGCCAAAGGACACCATGGGCAGCTCGAAGGTGTGTTTGTCGAAGGGAAAATCGTGCAGGCGCAGTGGCTGAGAAAAATCCCCCCACAGGCGCTGCCGGAAAACCGCCTCTCCCTCAGGTGTGATATCCACCACGTTGAGCAGGGAAGACCACACCTTTTGCTGATTGAGTATGAGGAAGCGGGGCGCCGTGATATCCGTTATGTCGCGGCGAATAGTGCCCGGGCCATCGTGGGCGAGCCGCGAGTCGACCCAGCGAAACTGGGCAAAATAGTTGATAGTGAAACGCTGGTCGGCACTGCTGATTTCATCGACGTCCAACACACCTACAGCCACGTAGACTGTCAGCGGTGAGTCGGCCTCGTCAGTGGCAGCGTGACTTACGGCAGCCCCCAGGAGGCAAACGACCACCACCAGCACGCAGGCGTGTGCGACCATAGCCACCGGGCCGGTCTTGGTAAAATCCCTGGACTTCATACTCTGCTCTCGCTATTAAAATCGGATATACCCTCGGGAAAATTGCAGCCGTAGCGCTCTTCTGGATCAACCACGAAATGCCGTTGGCACGGGCTACAACTGGCTCTCGATAGGCAGCAGGCGGTAGAAGCCCACCTGGAAGCGCCGCCACCAGCTGGCACCGGGTTCCTTGTGCACCACCAGGCGCTCGTTGCCGTCGTCGAAGGTCCAGCGCAACTTGTCGTTCTCATCGAGCTCGACCTTCCAGGTGACCGGTGCCAGGCCACGGCCCAGTTCCTCGGTGAAACGCGAACCTATCTCCTCGGAGTCGATAAACAGGCCCATCTCGCTATTAATAAAAATCGAGCGCGGATCGAAGTTCAGCGAGCCGATGAACACCGTGTCCCTGTCTATGGTCGTCGCCTTGGAATGCAGCGTTATCTGTTCGGGCTGCTTGCCCCAGTCATTCTCCTCACCAATGGCATCGGCACGTATCTCGTAGAATTCCGCGCCGGCGCGAAGCAGGCGTTTACGATAGCGCGCATAGCCGGAGTGGACCGCCACATGGTTGGTGGAGGCCAGTGAATTGGTCACCACCACCACTCTCACGCCCTTGGCGAGGATCTCCTCGATCAGTTCCGCCCCTGCCTGCTGGGGAATGTAATAAGGCGTTACGATGACTATCTCTTTTTCGGCGGCGCGCATCCTGCGCACCATTTCCTGCACCAGGATGGCATGATCAATGTTGCCCACGTCAGTGCTGAGCTTGTCCGGGGTATCGGTGTACAGCGAGGTTTCCGCGACTGCGGGCTTGATCTTGCCGCTGCGTAAATCCCTGAGCAGGGAGCTGTTCAGTGCGGTGGCGTAAAGGCCGGTTTGCTGCTCCTGTTGCACCTCGCGAATCTGCTCGCGCCAGTCATCCAGCCTGCTTACATCCGCACGGTTTTCGAACGCCTCTATCGGCACCGCCAGCTCGCTGTTCCAGAACACGTCAAAGCCGTCGCTGATCTGCCCCACCACTTCGCCCATTACCAACACTTCGTAATCGTCGAATTTTACTGCGGGATTAAGCTCGAAATACTCCTCGCCAATATTGCGACCGCCGACAATGCTCATGCTGTTATCCACAGTGAAGGACTTGTTATGCATGCGGCGATTGGCACGCTTGAAATCGGTCAGGTAACTCAGGTAACGAAAGGAGCGCGACAGCGGATTAAAAATACGAATCTCGATGTTCGGATGTGCGGCCAGTATGGTGAAGGCCTCGTCCACGCCGGGTGAGAATACGTCGTCCACCAGCAGGCGTACTTGCGCCCCGCGGTCTGCCGCTGCCAGCAGCCCGCCCGCGAACAGCGCACCGGCCCGGTCTTTCTTGATAATGAAATATTGCGCGTCAACGCTCTTTTGCGCCACTTCCAGCAACCGCAAGCGCGCACCCAGCGCATCCACGCCAGAAGACATGCCCACCAGTGCTGCCTTGCTGCCATGTTGCGCTTCCCAGCCTGCCGCCTGTTCTCCCAGTGGCGTCGCTGCATCGCGAGGCACTGCCACCGATGACTGTTTGGGATAGTCGAAGGGGACGCTTGCGCAACCGGCGGCGGCCAACAACGTCAGGGCCAGCAGCGCCCGCCGGCATGCATCTGCTGCCGAAAACACACACCGATTCACTGTGCCTGCTGCCTCCCTGGGCTGGATTGGATTCCCAGTATAGGCGAGGCAGCGAAAAATATCCGCAGCGCCCCTGCACTGCCCCGATCAGGCCGCGCTCTCCCAGACCGCCGCCAGCGTAGGCTGCAGTTCATCGCGCACTGCCGGGGAGACAGCGGCATCGAGGCCGGTGGGGATGTCGAATGCAGCCATGGCGTCTACCAGTACGTCGACCTGCTGGCTCAACAGACGGCTGTCGCCCGCGGTGATCGCGTCCAGTTCATGTTTGGCACCGGCGAACCAGTTCTTCAGTGTGATCTGGTCATCCGTGCCGATGGCGTCTACTACCAGGTGTTTGTCCTGCCGCGAGAACCAGAGCTGTTCAGGTGTGTAGCCCGCTATGCTCAGCACATCGTGACTGTCAGCATCGGCATCCTTGTTGACGATACGATCGACCCCATCTCCGCGATAGAACAGGTAGGTGTCACTACCGCCATTACCGACCAGCAAATCATCACCCAGACCGCCAACCAGGGTGTCATCGCCCTGCGACGCCTTTATCACGTCGGCTCCTGAGCCGCCGTCCAGGGCGGTGATGTTAAACAACTCGGTATTGGAGAAATTCCAGCGGTTCTTGCCCTGGTTGCCGAGGATAGCGTCCACGCCATCGCCACCGTCGATCACTTCTATGGAGTCGGCAAGGGACAGACGCCTCAGGCCAATGACATCATCGCCTTCACCTCCAAGAATGGCATCCCAGCCCTCACCGCCGATGAAGATATCGAAACCCTCTGAGGAGCCCTCAACCAGAAAAACATCATCACCTGCTTCGCCGCTCAGCTTGTCATTGCCGGGGCCGCCGATGAAATAATCGTCACCCGGGGTACCCACCAGGACATCCTTGCCATCAGTGCCGACGATCTCGACGGCCCCGTCACCCTCCTCTTCCCAGTCATCGTCGTCTCCACCACCGACATCATCGTCCTCAATCAAGGCGAGCAACTGGTGCCCCGCAAGTCGATCTCCGTTGACGAACTCAACCTGCGCAGATGTGGCCTGCCAATCGCTGAAATAACCGTTGGTGGACTCGTTGTACTTCAGGGTGACCAGTTCAAGGCTGGCATCGCTGTCGGCAATGTCAATGCGAACGCTCTCGCCATGCTCTCCCGCCGAGCGCGTCACTGTCAGCGCCTCCGGGGTGACCGAGGCAGACATCTGCACGGTGGCAGACGCGTCAACGAGGTAGGACAGCACGTCAGCGCCACTGTCCGGCCCGAACTGAAACAGCAACTCGCCGCCGTGCAGGTCAACCCAGTCGTTGCCCGCACCGGCATCGACGAATGACTGGCCCGCGACCTCTATCGTGTCATTGCCACTGCCTGCGTAGATCGTATTGCGGCCGCCGCTGGCACTGATCTGGTCATCCCCGGCATAGGCAAGCACCAGGTGCCCGCCAACACTGAATTCCAGGGTGTCTGCCAATGGCGTGCCCGCCACGATATCGACGTTTTTCTGCATGCGTTCGTCCAGTAAGGGCGCCAGTGGACTGCGACTGCCATCGGCGAACACGAGCTCAGCAATCGGCGTGCGCGGAAATAGCGTGGCGATGTCTTCGTTACTCAGCTGATACCCGGGGCCGTCTTCACCGGCAAAGGGATCGAGCAGGCCACTACGCTCGGTGACATCCGCCGGGTCGTAGACATTCAGGAAATTGTCGAACCGTATATCACCCGGCTCATCCATCAGCGCGAGGTGCAGCTTGTTACCGTTACGGGCGAACACCAGGTCATCCAGGGTGATACCCGGACCGAATTCCAGGCTGTCCTGGCCATGCGGTGTGAACTGCGGCGAGTCGCCATTTGCGCCGAGGGAAAATTGGTAGGGGTGGCGCTCGCCGTAGGACCAGTCGTACAGGACGTGGTCGCTGCCGTCGCCAAGGACGTAAACCAACTTCAGACCCTGGTAGAGCGGCGTTTCGATGTAGTCATCACCGGCACCCGCCAGCACCGTCTTGCTGCCAATACCTTCCCCATCGCCGCGGAAGTAGACATCGTTGAGGAAAATGCTGTCGTTGCCCGCACCGGTCTCTATCAGGTCATTGCCATAGCCCGGTGTCACCACGTCGAAGTCGTCACTGCCGATCAAGTGATCGCTGCCAAAAGAACCGTGCAGCCAGCCCGGGCCGGAGGCGGTAATCGTGGGCGTCCATGTAGAATCCGCGCCCGAGCGCAGGGTTACCCGCTGCAGGGCGTTGTCCCGTGCCGCTTCGCTGAAGTGTTTCTCTGCCTGCAGCGACAGTTCACCACCATCATAGGTGAGTTGCGCATCGATGCCGCTGAAGCTCACCTCGAGCGAGTCCACATCATCGAGGCGCACTTCGCCGATGAATTCCGGGTAGTAGCCCTCGTCCAGAATGACCACATCAAGCCCGTCACTGGCACCCACACGGATGACATCACTGCCGCGCGCATCCAGGTGGATCAAGTCATCACCTGGCCCGGTTTCAAACACGTCGTTCAGATGCGTGCCGTAAAATACGCCATTTGCCAGGTCGGAGCGTTGCAGCAGTGATACTGGCGCGCCATCCACAGTAATTTCCGCGATGCGGTCGCTGGCGACGGCACCGGCGGAGCGAATCCAGTCTCCGTTCGCGTATTCAATACGGAAGCGGTCGTCGCTGGCGCCCTCCCGGTGTAGCACTATCTCCTCCGGATTTACCGAGGCATCAAAGGCAATATGGTGCGCGCCCTGGGCATCGGCGATCACATCGCGGCCATCTCCTCTGGCGAAGCGGTACACATCGTTGCCGTAGGCGCCGTCGAGGACATCATCCCCCGCTCCCCCCTCAAGGACATCGATATCGTGGCCGATACCCCCGTACAGGATATCGTCGCCGTCACCACCCAACAGGGTATCTGCACCAATACCGCCGTCCAGCTCGTCGTTGCCGGCCTCGCCGAAGAGCAGGTCATCACCACCCATACCCAGCAGCTCGTCAGCTCCAGCGCTGCCGTGTATCACGTTGTCGCCGCCGGTGCCTTCCGCATCGGCAAAGCCCACCAGGCGAATCACCATATCGTCACTGGCATCCAGGAAGTCCCAATCGTTCAGGAGCAACAATGGCGACACTTCCACCAGCGGGTTGGCGGCCCAGCCGGGAAAGCTGACCAGGGCCCCCGCCGCGCCCTCGCGGTTGCGAACTTCAACTTCATCGACGGCTGCGCCCGTTACTACCACAGGCGACTCGGTAGCGGCATCGTCCACGGTGAAGTGCTGGTCACGCTCCGCTTCGGTGTAGGCATCCGATCCGGCGATGGACAACAGCAGACTGCCGTTGGCGTTGAGGTATTGCGTATCCACCTGCGACCGCTCAATGACGTTGGCGGGGTCCTCCAGTGCCAGGCGCGTCTGCGACCACTGCTGGCGCGCCAACTGGAAACCATCGCCTGAAGCCTGTGCGGTCACGTATACGCGGTCATCCTGAAAAGTGATCTGCAGGTCCCGCGCCGTTGCACCGGCAAATACCAGCAGGTGTTCTCCCTGGTCATCCTCAATCACATCCAGCCCGCCCCCCGGGGCGCTCATATAGCGATCATTACCCGGGCCGCCCAGGAGCAGGTCCTGGCCGGCACCGCCATCAAGTGTGTCGTCACCGCCGAGTCCCAGCAGCCGATCCGCGCCATCGTTCCCGTACAGCCGGTCATCGCCGTGCTCGGCCTCGGAAAGCGCAGACGCCGTGCCCGCATAGGCAGGTAACTCAGCATCGAAATATGTTGCATCGTGATAACGGTCGCCGATGAGTTGGTCGTCACCGTGGCCGCCATGAAGCGTATCGTTTCCGGACTCGCCCCAGAGCGTGTCATCACCGGCTCCGCCGTACAGCACGTCATCGAAGTGGCCATCGGCACCGGTAGCGAAGGCAATCTGCAGGCTACCCTGGAGGCTGCCATCGGCTGCTTCGTCATAGCGTATGCCCAGGGCCGAGTCACCGTAGAGCACATCGGCTCCGTCACCGCCCTCCAGTTGATCCACGCCGCTGCCGCCCAACAGGTAGTCACTGCCTGCGCCGCCGGAGAGGATATCCGAGGCCTCACTTCCGGAGAGCATATCGTCACCTGCACCACCATCGAGCGTGTCGCTGTCTGCGCCACTGGCGGATAACTGTGACAGGTAAAAGGCGTCCTCAAAGGAGCCGGACTGTAGGGCATCTTGCAGTCCGTAACGGCTGTTGCCAAACAGGAGGTCATTGCCGGCGCCGCCCGAAAGGATATCTGAACCGGCGAAGCCTGCGAGGTAGTCGCTGCCGTCACCGCCTTCGATCAGGTCCGAACCGGCCATGCCCAGCAATTGGTTGGAGCCCTGGTCACCTGTCAGGTGATCGTCGACCGGCCCACCCTCGAAGCGAGGGCTGAGCAAACCGTAGGGCTGATTGCCGCCGCTGTAGTTGGCCACCTGGTCGGCATCGAAACGCAGCGCGACGGTTGCCCAGTCGATGCCACCCTGAGCATCGCTCTGGCGCCAGTAAGCGGATGCGTCGGTCTCGCCAGTGCCGGGCCCCAGCTTGGCTACCTCCACTTGCGTGACCGGCGGAGTGGCTACCGCCTCGTTGAGGGTGATTCCGAAATTGTCCACCGCCTCATCCTGGAACTGGGTCAGGGTCACGGAACCGGCCGCAACGCCATCATCAAAATGTACTGTCAGGAAGCTGCCGTCGTAGTGCACCCTGATATCGCTCCGCTCGGGGTCGATAAAGAAATCCGAATCGCCCACAGAGCGAGTGAAGGATAGAGAAGCCAGATCCGTACCGTTGACGACGATACTGTCTCGGGCGTCGTCGAAATCGCCAACCAGATCATGGCCATCGCCGGTGTTCCACTGGAAGACGTCACGACCGGCGCCACCGATCAGGCGGTCGTCGCCCGCACCGCCGGTGATGATATCGTCACCCGCACCGCCATCGAGGTAGTCGTTACTCTCACTACCACGCAGTTCATCTGCCCCACCACCACCGTGAACACGGTCGGCAAGGTCACCACCGAGCAGGAGATTGTCCGTGTCATCGCCAAAGAGGATATTGCTCACCCCGTTGAGGCTGCGTGAACTGACACCGGCCTGTTCCTCACTTGTCGCGCCTGCGAACAATGGGCCGAATGATTCATCGTGGAAATAGATCTGCTGACCCACTACCCGCTCAGGCGCGTATGCGTCATCGACATTGCGCTGCAGCAGGCTGGAAAGCATCTGCGCCCTGTCGTGCAGATAGGCCTCTGAATAGAGGGCATTGCCCTGCCCGTCCAGGAGGTCATAGGCCGGGCCCGCAGCCGCCGTTGCCTCCAACCCCGACGTCATAACAAAGGGCGTCAAGTTGGCCAGGGCGTAGCGATAACCCCGCCCCACTTCATCGTCGATGGCCGCCAGGTCAGCGGCGCGCGCTGGGTCGATTGACTGCAGCTCATGTTGCAGACCGCGATCGACCAGGGCATCGTAAAACAATTGGGAATCGGCCTGGATTGCTGGCAGCGCCAGGTCGCCGCCAAGGGCTGTACCGATCTGCGCTAGGGCAATCTCCAGCGAATAATCCATTTCGTGCGAAGCCGCGCTGAGCATCTGTTCGATCTTCGCCATGCCTTCCGGCGAGTCCAGAGAGGGATCGATCTCGGCGAGGATGCGGTAGACGGAGAGGCTATCTACCAAACGGACAATGGAGTGATCGGGGTAGGCCCATGAGCTCTCAATAAAGATTTCGTGCCTGGCACCGGGTTGGACGCCGAGGTGTTCTCCGACAAAATCCGCATAATAGTTATCGATCTTCCCGGCAAGGGAAATGCCATTGATAAGCTCTTGGCTAATGAATTCGTCTGCTCTGATGCCCAGACCATTAAAAGTATAAGAATGGCCGGCGGACTCGTGATATCTGTACGCGGCAGCGGTCGCAAGAAAGCCACCCAGAGAGTGGCCGGCAAATTTTACTGGTTTACTCAGGACGCCATTTTCGTCCAATCCGGCGGAGGCTAGAAACTGTGCTATCGCATTTTGCTGACCAAATAAACGATTGATCCCCCAGATCGGACCATAACCGGGCATGATCACACTCCAGTTGGTGGTCAACCAGTCACGTCCTATAAGGAAAGCTCCGTCGCTGCCCCTGAAGGCTACGGTTATCTCTCCAGTTTCCTTGTTACTGAATATTGTCGCCGAAAAACCATTCTCATGTTCGGTGTAACCTAAATTCGGTCCCTGATAAAGCTCATATTTGCCCTTGTCTTCGGCAAAGTAATAGTCGTACTGCTGTTCGGTTAGGCCTAATTCATTAATGAGTTGACCTCTAGCATACTCAATATCTATATCCCACTTCGCGTATGCTGCTAGTGAAAGTATCGCTGCGTCTGTCGCTTTATTAATCACAATAAACCTCCTTGTTTATTGATGATGGATTATGGCTTCGGCGGAATAGTATCCTCCAGTAATCTTGCTGATGTGTATGACGGAATGTCGTCGTATAAAAAATCGCAACCGATTGGCCCGGTATGACCTGGGTTGCGATTGTAGTAATAACCTATATAGCTCCCAAGCAACTGCCGATCCGCCATGCGCATAACGCGAGTTTCCGACCTGACGTGGATTCCCACTCCGTCCGATGCTAGCGTTTTCTCTCTCTCATTAATGACGCCGTACTCCGCCGTTGGGGCTTCAATCATTTCTATGGCGATACAGTTGTTTTCAAGAAACTCTGGGTAGGGTTCGACAACAAAACTTGAAAGCCTAGCGTTTCTGACCGGATCACAGCGGCCAGACGCTCTCTCGACTTTGCTGATACGGAAACAACCGCCTTCCGTCAGAGCTGACTTGTAGGGTGGCCGATCACTACAGTACTCCATGAATCGATAGCCCGACTTGATGATGCCCTGTAGCCCGGATGAGGAATAGAAGCCCTCTACCTCAACTGAGCTATGTATCGTTACACCAGCGTCTTTTTCACATGCGGCTCTAAGTTTGGCCACCTCAGAATTCTCGAAGCTACAACCGACTGCATACGCCTGAATTAGGCAGAGTAAAAAAATGCGTTTTGCAATCGAGTGAACTGCCTCTTCTACACGACGAATCATTCACCTCTCCCTCACACTCTCATGCTTGTATCGCATGAGCGGTGCCAGAACAAACTCGATCAGGCGCCGCCGGCCGGTCTTGATCTCGGCAGTTACCGCCATACCAGGGCTCAGGCGCACCAGTTTCTCGCCCACTGTGAGCTGATCCGACTGCAACTGAATCTGCATGCGATACACCCAGCCTTTTCTCTTATCCTCCACCGCATCATTGCTGATATTTTTTACTTTCGCAGCAAGTAAACCGTATTTGGTGAAATTAAAGGTATCGACTTTCACTTCGACTTCCTGGCCATTGCGCACAAATCCGATGTCTTTGTTCTGCAAAGTTGCTTCAACTTCCATGGCGGCATGCTCTGGCACAATCTTCAGCAGTGTTTGCGCCGGCGTCACCACGGCGCCGGCGTGATGAACCACCAGCTCCTGCACGGTGCCATTCACCGGTGCAACCAGTTGCTGCTGTTTGCGGCGCTGCTCGATCTTCACCACTTCCTGGAATATAGATGCATGTTCGGCATCAAGGCTTGAAATTTCCATCAGGTTTGCCAATCGAAGCTTGCGCCGTTCGGCCTCAATGCCCTCAGCTATTGCCGTGGCCTGTTCACGCATTTGCTGGCGTTTTGCGTGCAGCACCGGCAGCGATAACTCAAGCTCTGTCTGTTGTTGCCGCAACTCCAGGTACTGCACCCTGGCGGTTTGCTGGTTTTGCAGCAGCGCCGCATAGGCATCGACGCGCTCACTCAGTACCGACAGCATCGCTGTCGTGCGCTGTAGTTCCGCCTCCAGCGACTCCTGCGCCGCGAGACTGGCCTGGTATTCGCCATCAGCACTGGCAAAGCTTGCTGCCATTTGCGATCGTTGCTGCTCATAGAGTGAGCGCACCCGCGAGCGTTCCGCAATAGCAAGCACCCCCGGCATCAAAGGCATCGGATACAGCTCGTCTGTGCCGGTGGCGAACCAATGTTCCAGCGCACGTCGCCACGCCAGCTGCTGAGACAGCTCAGCAAGCTTGCCATGCAATCGCGTGAGCTCTGCTTCGGCAATGACCGGATCAAGCTCAAGCAATGCCTGCCCCGCAGCCACGACCTCGCCTTCACGTACGTACAGGCGTGCCACGGTGCCGGCCTCCGGGGCTTGCACAGACTTCACGTAGCCACTGGGAACAACCCGCCCCGGCGCCGACACCACGACGTCTACCTCGCCAATACAGGCCCAGCACAGGGCGACAGAAAACAACGCCAGAATCAGCCAGAGCAGCGCCCTACCCGCAGGCGACGGTGGCGTCTCCTGAACGGACAGCGCCCCGGGCAGGAACGCGTGTTGCGGGTTGTGAACCGGCCTGCCGGGCAGCTTCATCATGGACACCCTGCCGCGAGCGCAAAGAGTAGATCAACCTGGTCGTTGGAAAGCAGCACTCCTTCACCCCGTCGCCGCAGGCGCGCCTGCCAAAGGCCTGATCAGCGGCACATCGCTCTGGTAGCCGTGGAGCCTTGCGTAATATCCTCCGGCCGCCAGTAGTGCATCGTGGCTGCCCTGCTCCACGATGGCGCCGGCATCCATCACCAGGATCTCGTCGCAATGGCGCACCGTGCTGAGGCGATGCGCAATCACGATCACGGTTCGGTTACGGGCGATGCGCCCCATATTCTCCTGCACGATGCGCTCGGATTCGTAATCGAGCGCACTGGTGGCCTCATCAAAGATCAGAATGCTCGGGTCAGAGACCAGTGCCCGGGCAATGGCGATACGCTGTCGCTGGCCGCCGGACAGGTTGGCTCCCTGCTCTTCGATCACGGTGTCATAGCCCCGGGACAATTCGAGAATGAAATCATGGGCTCCCGCCATGCGCGCCGCTTCGACAATGCGGTCAAAGGGCAGGCCGGTATCGGCAATGGCGATGTTCTCGCGTACGCTGCGATTGAACAGGAAGCTGTCCTGCTGCACCACCCCTACCCGAGCACGCAACCACGCCGTATCGATCATGGCGAGATCGACGCCATCGATCATCACCCGCCCCGCCTCGGGAACGTGCAGTCGCTGCAACAGTCTGGCGAGCGTGCTCTTGCCGGAACCGGATCGACCGACGCAGCCAACCACTGAACCGGCGGGAATGTTTAGGGACACGTCATCGAGTACCAGTGGTGCATCGGGGTGGTAACGAAAACGCACCTGGCTGAAGCATACATTGCCCTGCAACGAACCCGGCACACTGCGCCGCGCCGTGGCTCCGGGTTCCTGTGGCGTATTCAGAATGTCGCCGAGACGCTGCAGCGATATCCCGGCCTGCTGAAAGTCCTGCCACAGCTGCACCAGTTTCAGTATGGGCCCGGTGACGCGCCCGGCAATCATGTTGAAGGCAACCAGTTGTCCTACTGTCAGGCTACCGGCAATAACCGCATGCGCCCCGAACCAGATAATCAACAGCGTGGTCATCCTGCTTATCAGGGTGGCGAGCTGGTTGGCCACGTTGTTCAGATTCTGGGCGCGAAACGCTGCGGTCACGTAGTCCGCAAGCTGCCCCTCCCAGCGGCGCTGCATCTGCGGCTCCAGTGCCTGCGACTTGACCGTCTCCATCCCCGCCACGGTCTCGGTTAGAAACGCCTGGTTGGCCGCACCATGGCGAAACTTCAAGTCCAGCCTCTCGCGCAACACCGGAGTAATCAACGCCGACAACAACACATAGAACGGCAGTGAGCCCAATACGATCCACGTCAGTTGCGGGCTGTAGAACCACAGCACGGCGATGAAGACAAAAGTGAACGACAGGTCGACGACCAGGGTCAGGGCGGCGCCGGTGATGAAATTACGGATGGTATCGAGCTCGCGGACACGGGCCACCGTCTGGCCGACCTGCCGTGCGGAGAAATACGCCATCGGCAGCCTGGCGAGATGCCGAAACAGGCGTGCGCCCAGTTCGACATCGATGCGATGACTGGTATGGCTGAGCAGAAAGTTGCGCAGACCACCGACAATGGCCTCGAACCCGACCACGACAGCAAACCCGAAAGCCAGCACATCCAGCGTGGTGAACCCCCGGTGCACCAGGACCTTGTCCATCACCACCTGGAAGAACAGGGGCGTTACCAGCGCGAATAACTGAAGAAAGAGAGAGGCGACCAGCACTTCAGCAAAAAGACGACGATACTTGAGAATGGAAGGCACGAACCAGCGCAGGTTAAACCGCACAGGCCCGGCAGCGCCGCCCCCACGCGACGACACCAGCATTACTTCTCCAGACCACAGTTCAGACAGGGCATCGACACCCAGACTTTCGGGTCGCGCTGCGCCCGGGCGCTGAATGAGGAAGCGCCTTTCATCCTCTGCGCCGATGGCCATGCGCGCCACCACGAAACAATCTCCCGTCGAGGTGAAGGCAAGGGCCGGCAGTACGCTGGGGTTCAAATCCATGGGCGCCAGGCTCACCACCTTCGCCCTCAACTCGAGCGCCCTGGCCGCGCGCAGCAGTTCCACGGGGCCGGCATCGCCATGCTCGCCGGCGTACTCACGCGCGAGTTGATCAGCGTCTACATCGATCTGGTGCAAGCGCGCGATAATAGCCAGTGAGGCGAATCCACTATCCATGTGAATACCTGCGTTGGGGTCTATTTCAGGGCCGGGCCATTGCCTTCCTGGCTGGCGCCGGTTATCGCAGTATAGTCACCTCAGGCGATGCGGGGCTGGCGGCGAACGGTTTTGATGTAATGGATGGGCCTTAAGGCAAGCGCGGTAAACAGCGGTCTCGCGCTGTGCGGCAAAACAGCGCAGGCAAACGACTCAGCGCCGTAGCTTCAGTCGTCTTCGCAGTACAGATCATAGATCACAGAAATCAAACGGATCGCCTCTTCACCGGCGATAGAGTAATAAATAGTCTGCGCTTCCCGGCGTCGCGTCACCACGCCTTCCAGGCGCATGCGGGCAAGATGCTGCGAGAGGGGGGACTGCTTGATATCCAGCTTTTCGGCCAGCTGGCCCACCGAGTGTTCACCGGCCTTTAACTGGCACAGGATCATCAGGCGATCAGGGTGACCGAGTAGCTTCAGCATATCGGTCGCCGTGCGGGCTGATTCCTTCATCTTGTCGAGGTCCATGGGCTCTCGCTCTCGTGCTATATATGATTCGTGTAACTTACACCATTTTGGGCGCGCGCGCTCTACACGTGACAATTGTGGAGAGCGGGCTACACTGCTAGCAAGTCAATTCAACCTTGCAGGAGCAAACACATGACTCAACCCATCTGGCGCAGTTTTACAACCCTGTGCTGCCTCATATTGCTGTGCGCCGCACCGGTGCGTGCCGCCATCACCGAAGCCGACTACCAGCGCGTTGTCGACGAGGCCTACAGCAAGTACAAGGACCTCAAGGAAGGTGCCAACGCGGACTACATTCCCATCCTGGCCACCGTGCCCAGCGAGATGTTCGGCGTGGTGATCGTCACCCGGGAAGGCAAGGTCTACTCGGCCGGGGAAATGGACTACGAGTTTTCGATCCAGTCCGTGTCCAAGCCGTTTACCGCCTCGCTGATCATGGCGGAACAGGGTGCCAAAACCCTGCGCGAGAAGATTGGTGTAGAGCCCACCGGCCTGCCCTTCAACTCCAAGATGGCGCTGGAGCTCTACCCCGAGCGCTCGGTTAACCCGCTGGTGAATGCGGGCGCGATCGCTGCGGTCAGCCTGGTGCAGGCAAGCTCTGAGGAAGATCGCTGGAACAAGGTGCTGGGCAATATTGAGGCCTATGCCGGGCGCGATCTCAAGGTGCTGGAGGAGGTTTACAAGTCTGAGTACGAGACTTCCTGGAGCAACCGCGGCATCGCCAACCTGCTGTACAACTACGAGCGCCTCTACAGTGACCCGGAAGAAGCCCTGCGCGTGTACACACGCCAGTGTTCCATCGGTATCAACACCCGCGACCTGGGCATGATGGGCGCCACGCTGGCCAATGAGGGTGTGAACCCGGTGACCGGCAAGCGCGTGCTGGACAAGGAAGATGTTCCCGAGCTGCTGGCTATTATGGCCACGGCGGGCTTCTACGACGAGTCCGGTGAGTGGATGTACCGCGCAGGCCTTCCGGCGAAGACCGGTGTTGGCGGCGGCATTGTTGCCGTAGTGCCCGGCAAATTCGCCATCGCCACCTTTTCACCGCCGCTGAACGAAGCCGGCAACAGTGTCCGTGGTCTGCGGGCGATAGGCTATATCGCTGCTGAGCTGGGCGTGGGCCTGTACGGGCCGAACAAGGAAGAGTAAGCGGGATTGATCGCGGCTTTGGTCGCTCCTACAGGGCCCGGGTAAGGCCGATCTTGTAGGAGCGGCTGCAGCCGCAAGAAGCTTTTCAACATCACAACCCTGCGCGTATTCTCAAGACTGATCGCGGCTGTGGCCGCTCCTACGGGGCACTTTTGCTGTCCGGATCATCGCGGCTGTGGCCGCTCCTACAGGGCACTTTTGCTGTCCGGATCATCGCGGCTGTGGCCGCTCCTACAGGGCACTTTTGCTGTCCGGATCATCGCGGCTGTGGCCGCTCCTACAGGGCCCGTAAGGCTGATCTTGTAGGAGCGGCTACAGCCGCGAAAGAGTCGCAGGCCTGGCGGCCCGGCGTCAGTCGAACTGCTCGCCGGCTGCCAGCTTCTCGGCCACGATAGCCGGGGCCTTGAAGCGCTCGCCGTAGGCGGCCGCCAGTTCATCGCAGCGATCGATAAAGCGCTGCAGTCCATAGGTGTTCACGAACTGGATGAAACCACCCGTCCACACCGGCGCGCCGATACCCATGATAGAACCGATGTTGCCGTCCTGCACGCTGCGCAGCACGCCACCCTCCAGGCATTTCAGGGATTCAATCACCTGGCGGAACAGCAGGCGGTCCTTGATGTCCTGGTCCGGCACATCCACTTCCGGCTGGTAATACAACTCCAGCAGCTGCGGCCAGATCGTACGGCTGCCGTCTTCGGCATACTCGTAGAACCCGCCGCCGTGGAAGCGGCCACCACGACCGTGCTCGTCGACCATGGTGGCGACGATGCTGCGGCCCACGCTGCCGTCACCCCACTGGTCCAGCACGCCCAGTTCGGCGTGGGTGGCGCCGGCTTTCTTGGTCAGCTCCAGGCTCACCTCGTCGTGTACCTGAAGCGGGCCCACCGGCATGCCGATGGCCTTGCCCAGGTTGTCAATTTTCACCGGGTGCACGCCCTCATTGAGCAGTTGCATGCCCTCGTCGAGGAAGGTGCCGAAGGTGCGCGAGGTGAAGAACCCGAGGGAATCGTTAACCACGATCGGGGTCTTGCGAATCTGCCTGGTGTAGTCAAAGGCCTTGGCCAGCGCCACGTCGGAAGTCTGTTCGCCACAGATGATCTCTACCAGTGGCATTTTATCTACCGGGGAGAAGAAGTGGATGCCGATGAAGTTCTCCGGCTTGTCCGCCGCAGCCGCCAGCTGGGTAATCGGCAGGGTGGATGTATTGGAACCCCACACGCCACCCTCGGCCATGTAGCCCTGCATCTCCTTCGTGATCTGGTGCTTGAGTTCCATGTTCTCGAACACGGCTTCAATCACCAGGTCACAGCCCTGCAGGTCAGCGGCTTCCGCGGTGGGCTTGATCAGCCCGAGCACGGCGTCCATCTTCGCCTGGTCCATACGGCCGCGCTCCACGCGCCTGGCCAGCAGTTTCTCACTGTAGGCCTTGCCCTTGTCCGCCGCTTCCTGGCTGATGTCCTTGAGCACCACTTCGATGCCGGCCATGGCGGAAACGTAGGCGATGCCCTGCCCCATCATGCCCGCGCCGAGAATGCCCACCTTTTTCGTTTCCTGCGGCGGCACGTCCTGGGGCCGGCTGGCGCCGCCGTTGACCTTGTTGAGGCCAAAGAAGAACGTGCTGATCTGGTTCTTCGCTTCCGGCGTCACCGTCAGGTAAGCCAGGCCGCGCGACTCCACGCGCAGTGCTGTGTCCAGGTCCAGGCGCGCCGCTTCCACGGCGCAGTCCAGCACCTTGGCCGGCGCCGGCAACAGGCCCCGGGTTTTCTGGTACAGCATGGCGGGAGCGGCGCTGATCATCTGCGCGATGCGCGGGTGAGCGGCATTACCGCCGGGAATCTTGTGGCCCTTGGTGTCCCAGGGCTGCACTGCCGCGGCTTCGTTGCCCTGGTTTTCCTTGATCCAGGCCTTCGCTCGCGGCACCAGTTCGTCGGCGCTGTCCACGGTTTCGTGAATCATGCCCGCGGCCAGTGCCTTTTCGGGCGTTACCCGCAGGCCTTCCAGCAGGTAGGGAATCGCTTTTTCGAGGCCGAGCAGGTTAACCATGCGCACCACGCCGCCACCGCCGGGCAGCAGGCCCAGGGTCACTTCCGGCAGGCCCAGTTGCACGCTGCGATCATTCCAGGCGATGCGGTGGTTGCAGGCCAGGCAGATCTCGAAACCGCCGCCCAGGGCTGCGCCGTTGATCGCGGCGACAACGGGCACCGGCAATTTTTCCAGGGCGCGCAATTCGCTCTTGGTTTTTTCCAGCATGTCCATGAAGGCGGGAATATCTTCCTCCGTGGTAGCCAGCAGTTCGTGCAGGTTGCCGCCGGCAAAGAACACTTTCTTGGCGGATGCGAACACCACACCGGTAAGCCCCTCTTCCTGTTGCAGCTTTGCTACCGTCTCTGCCATGCAGCTGCGGTATTCCTCGTTCATGGAATTGACCGGGCCTTCCATGTCCATGGTGACGGTAACGATACCGTCGGCGTCTTTCTCGTAATTAAATCCACTCATGTGCTGATTCCTTAATTCGTTGCCGGCTGCTTACACGCGCTCAATGATGGTGGAGATGCCCATGCCACCGCCCACGCAAAGCGAGAGCATGGCGCGCTTCAGGTCACGCCGCTCCAGCTCATCGAGCATGGTGGAGACCAGCATTGCACCGGTCGCACCCAGCGGGTGACCCATGGCGATAGCGCCACCGTTGACGTTGGTGACCTCGTGGTCGATGCCCAGGTCTTTCATATACCGCATGGCCACCGAGGCAAAAGCCTCGTTGATTTCCCAAAGGTCGATATCCGCCTTGCTGAGGCCGGCGACCTTGAGGCATTTCTCGGCGGCAGGGCCGGGGCCGGTAAGCATGATGATGGGGTCAGTGGAGAGTACGGAGGTGGCGACGATGCGGCCACGCGGCGTGAGGCCGAGGTCCTTGCCTGCCTGCTCGGAGCCGATCAGTACCGCCGAGGCGCCATTGACGATACCGGAGGAGTTCCCCGGCGTGTGCACGTGGTTGATGCGCTCCAGCTCGTTGTACTTCGACAGCACCATGTCGTCAAAACCCATGCCGCCGATCATTTCAAAGGAAGCACGCAGCCCGGCGAGGCCTTCCATGGTGGTGTTGGGCTTGATGAAGTCGTCTTTTTCCAGGATCACCTGGCCGTTACAGTCTTTTACCGGCACCACGGAACGGTCGAAGTAACCGCTGTCACGGGCGTGGGCGGCGCGCTGCTGCGATGCCACGGCGTAGGCGTCCACGTCCTCGCGGCTCCAGCCCTCCAGGGTGGCGATGGTGTCGGCGCCGATGCCCTGGGGCACGAATTTGGTCTTCAGGCTGAACGCCGGGTCGCCGCCCATGGCACCGCCGTTGGAGCCCATGGGCACTCGGGACATACACTCCACCCCGCCGGCGACGATGAGATGGTGCCAGCCCGACGCCACCTTGGCCGCCGCGCTGTTCACCGCTTCCAGGCCGGAAGCGCAGAAGCGGTCCAGCTGCACGCCGGCCACGGATTCGTCCCAGTCGGCATTCTGCGCAATCATCTTGGCAACGTCGGAGCCCTGTTCGCCAACAGGGGTGACGCAGCCCATGATCACGTCGTCCACGTAGGACGTGTCCAGGTTGTGGCGGCTCTGCAGCTCCCGCAACAGGCCGGCGCCGAGGTCTACCGGCTTCACTTCATGCAGGGTGCCATCCGCCTTGCCCTTGCTGCGCGGGGTGCGGATAGCGTCGTAGATGTAGGCGTTGTTGCTCATCGTTTATCTCGTCAGCTGTGAAAACAGGGGCCAGATGATGCGGGAGGGCGCAGCGGGTAACAATGACGCTACCGATTAGGAAAATTGACCGTAACGCACACCATGGCCTGGCGAGTGGGATCGCGGCCGGGGTCGATCCCGGGGGCGGCGCTGTGTGTGCGAAGGGATCGCGGCTGTAGCCGCTCCTACGGCGGGGCAGGCCGCTGTGTGGGGGGATCGCGGCTGTAGGCGTACGGGGATGTTGCGTTACCTTGTAGGAGCGGCCATAGCCGCGAGAAGGTCAGCGTGCTTGCGGGGCATCGCGGCTGTGGCCGCTCCTACAAGGGGAGGGTGCGGTGATGTGGGAGCGGCCACAGCCGCGATGCATCAGGGCACCAGCACGGCGGCGCCGCTGAAGCGGCCATGGCGCAGGTCTTCCAGGGCCTCGTTGGCCTCCTCCAGGGGGTAGCGATGCACAGTGGTCTCAATGGGAATGCTGGCGGCCAGCGGCAGGAACTCCTCGCCGTCGCGCCGGGTCAGGTTGGCGACGGACACCAGCTCCCGTTCCCCCCACAGAATCTCGTAGGGGAATGACGGAATGTCGCTCATGTGAATGCCGGCGCAAACCACCCGCCCGCCGCGGCGCACCGCGCGCAGGGCCTGCGGCACCAGTTCACCGGCGGGGGCGAAAATAATCGCCCCTTCCAGGGGCTCCGGGCTGTCCTGGCCGGAGTTACCGGCCCACTCCGCGCCCAGCTGCATGGCGAATTGCTGCGCTTCCACGTCCCCTTCGCGGGTGAAGGCGAAAACCCGCTGGCCGCGGTGGCGCGCAACCTGTATCAGGATGTGCGCGGCGGCGCCAAAGCCATACAAGCCGATCGTCTCGCAGTGCTCCACCAGGCGATAGGAGCGGTAGCCGATCAGCCCGGCACAGAGCAGCGGCGCGGCCTGGATATCGCTGTAGCCCTCGGGAATGGGGAAGCAGTAACGGGCATCGGCCACCGTGTACTCGGCAAAGCCGCCGTTGATCTGGTAACCGGTGTAGCGCGCGGCATCGCACAGGTTTTCCTTGTCCCGATGGCAATACCAGCAGTCACCGCAGCTGCCACCCAGCCAGGGCACACCGACGCGCTGGCCGATGGCGAAGCCCTCCACGCCACGGCCCACGGAGATGACCTCGCCGACAATCTGGTGCCCCGGAATCAGCGGCAGCGCCGGCTCCCTGAGGTCACCATCCACCACGTGCAGGTCGGTGCGACAGATGCCGCAGGCGGTTACCCGCAGTTGCATTTGCCCGGGGCCGGCCGCGGGGGTCGGCACATCCTCCAGGGCCAGGGCCTGGCCCACGCCGTGGAATACCATCGCTCGCATCAGTTCACTCCCTGCCACCAACTCATCCCTGAAGTATGCATGCCCGCGGCCTGCCCCACCAGAGCGTTCCGGTCGCGCGTGGCAGCCCCGGCCTCACGCGTCCGGGGCAGCAGCCTGGGGCTTATGGATGCCGAAGAAAACCGCATACAGGGTGGGCACCACGATCAGCGTCAGTAAGGAGGCAAAGCCCAGGCCGGCCATAATAGTGATCGACATATTGACGAAGAACACGTCCGTCAGCAGCGGTATCAGGCCGAGTATCGTGGTGGCCGCCGCCAGCATCACCGGCCGCAACCGGCTCACCGCAGAATCGAGAATCGCCGTGTACGGGACCTTGCCGTCGTCGATCTGCTGGTCGGTTTCATCAATCAGTACAATGGCGTTCTTGATCAACAGCCCCACCAGCGACAGGGCACCCAGCAGGGACATGAAGTCAAAGGCGCCACCCGTCACCAGCAGCCCGGCGGTGATGCCAACGATCGCCAGCGGCACGGTCGCCCAGATGATCGCCGGCTGCCGCAGCTTGCCGAACAGGAAAATACTGGTGAGTATCATCAACAGGAAGCCCACCGGCAGCGAGAGCACCAGGCCGGACCGGGCGTTTTGCGAATCCTCGAATTCCCCGCCCCACTCAAGGTGATAGCCGGTGGGCAGCTCCATGGCCTCAAGTTGCGGCCGCAGGCGCTCCAGCAGTTCGGTCGCCGAAATGGCGACAGGGTTACAGGAGGCGATAATGGTCTGGATACGATCGCGGCCGCGGATAACGGCGTTCTCCATGCGCGTGTCGTAGTGGGACACGATCTGCGATGCGGGCACAGACCGCGCCAGCACCGGGCTCCAGACCTGGATATCACGCACGTTGTCGATATCCCCGCGCTCATCCTCAGGCGCGCGCAGTTCGATCGGCAGCAGGCGGATACCGTCGCGGTACACGCCAACCCGCGAGCCCTCGAAGGCATAGCGCAGGGCGCTGCCAAGTGATTCGCGATCCACGCCCAGTTGCCTGCCCACCTGTTCATTAAACACGGGCACCGCCACTTTCACCGGCGAGCGCCAGTCGTCGCGGATATCGGTGGCGAAGCCATCCTCGCGCATGATGCGCTGGGCGCGCTCGGAGAGTTGGCGCAGTACGGTTTCGTCCGGCCCGGAAAAGCGCGCCTCGATCTTGGCATCACGGCCGGGGCCGATGCGCATGGGCTTAATAATGGGGTCGGTCCAGGGCATCTGCTCATGCAGGTACTGTTCCGTCGCCGCCCAGACACTGTCGATCTGCTCCAGCGTCTCGGTACGCACCACAACCTGGCCGTAAACAGAAGAAGGCTCCTTGGAATCGTATACCAGGGTAAAACGCTGGTGCGGCCCGCCGACCACCGAGGTGGTCTGTATCACCCCGGGCTGCTGGCGAATAAACTCGCTGACGCGCAAGGTGTCGTCACGCGTGACGCGGATATCCGTGCCTTCCGGCTCCCAGATATCAACGAAGAACAAGGGCGTATTGGAGTCGGGAAAAAATCCGCTGTTGACGCGGCCAAAGCCCAGTGCGGCGGCAATGAACAGCGCCACCACCACGCCCAGGGTCAACCAGCGATGGTCCACGGCACGGCTGACCGTCCCGCGATAGAGCCTGAAAAGTCTGCCGTCGTAAGGATCTTTCTCGGTGGCGTCGGGATCGGGTTTGAGCAGGAGTGCGCACAACAGTGGCGTGACTGTGATCGCCGTTACCCAGCTCAGCGCCAGTGAAATGAGGATCACGTAGAACAGCGAACTGGCGAATTCCCCAGTGTTGTCAGGCGACAGCCCGATCGCGGAGAAGGCCAGGATGCCGATGGCGGTTCCGCCCAGCAGCGCCCACACGGTTTTGCCCACCGCTTCACGCGCGGCCTGCTCCGGGCGCATACCGGCGTTCATCCGCACCAGCATGCCCTCGGCGACGACGATGGCGTTGTCCACCAGCATGCCCAGGGCAATGACCAACGCGCCCAGGGAGATGCGCTGCAGCTCGATCTTGTAGATGTGCATCAGCAACAGTGTGCCCGCTACCGTAATCAACAGCACCGCGCCGATCACCAGCCCCGTGCGCATGCCCATGAACAGCAGCAGCACGGCAATCACGATAGCGACCGCCTGCCCCACGCTGACCAGGAAACCGCTTACCGAGGTCTTCACTTCCTTCGGCTGGTCGTACACGGTGGTCAACTCCATTCCCACCGGAATCTCCGCCAGCAGCGCATGCATCTTGCGATCCAGGCGCCGGCCCACTGCCACCACGTTTTCCCCGGCGGACATGGAGATACCGATACTCAGGCCGGGCGTGCCGTTCACGTAGTAAAACTTGTTGGGCACGGTTTCATAGGCGCGGCTGATGGTGGCGATATCCGAGAGGCGAATAAGCCTGCGCTCGCTGGAGCTGATCAGCAGGTCACCCATTTCCTGCACCGACTTGAACGCGCCGGTGGGGTTAAAGCGCAGGTAATCGCTGCCCACGCTGACGTTGCCGGCATCCACTACCACATTCTGCGAGCCCAGCACGTCGGCAATCTGCTCCAGTGAAATGCCCAGCTCCGCCAGCCGGCTGCGGGAAATATCCAGGTAGACCACTTCCTGTTGCACGCCGTCGATCACCACCTTGCGCACGCCGTCCACCAGCACCAGCTGCCGCTTGATGCGCTCCGCGGTGTCGTAGAGATCGCGCCAGGTGTAGCCCTCGCCATTGAGCACCAGGTACACGCCGTAGACGTCGCCGAAGTCGTCGAGGATGATCGGCGTGTTGGCACCCGGCGGCAGCGAGGGCTGGACGTCGGCAATCTTGCGCCGCAGTTCGTCAAAGATGTTGGGCAGGTCCTCCGCCTGGTACTCGTCCTTGAACTCGATCAGGATGTCAGAAAATCCGGGCCGCGACACCGACATCTTGATGCGCTTCAGTTGCGGCATGCGCTGGATGGCATCTTCGAGATGATAGGTCAGCTCTTCCTGTACCTCGCGGGCGCTGGCACCCGGGTACTGGGTGAGTATCTTGGCCATCTTCAGCGTGAACGGCGGGTCCTCCAGCTTACCCATACTCTGGTAAGCCCAGATGCCACCGCCGACCATGATCACCACCAATAGCCAGGTGATCACCGGGTTGCGTACCGAGTATTCACCGATGTTCATTTACCCACCCTCACCGTCAGCGCTTTCAAAGCGGGTCATCGGCGCGCGGCTGCGCCTGTTCGGTTTTCGGCATGCGCGTGACCTTCATGCCCTCGGCGAGATAGGGCGCACCCACGGCAACGATTTCCTCACCGCCGGCGAGTCCGGAGCGGATCTCCACCGAGCGGCCGGACATGCGCCCGATTTCAACGGGTTGCGCGCTGACTGTCATGGTGTCCGGGTCGAGCACCCACACCCGCGGCGCCATGTTGCTGTCGGCCTGCACCGCGCGGGCCGGCACCCACCGGACGCTGTCGCGATCGACCACGCCACTGAGGTTGAGTTCGACCGTCGCCGTCATACCGGGCAGCACATTGAAGTCGGTCGGGGCATCCATGGTGAAGGTGGTACGAAACGTCTGGGTCTGGTCATCGGCCTTGGTGGCGATCTCCTTGGGCCGCAGCACGAACTGGCGATCATCGCGACCATCGAAGCGGGCATAGGCGCGCACTGCGCCCGCCGTTTCGCCCCGGCGCAGGTCGGTATCTTCTCCGGGCTCATCGCGCACACTGCGCACCACCGACTCCGGCAGGTTGATGATCACGTCCAGCTCGTCGATGTTCTGCAGCCAGATCACGGTCTGGCGAGCCAGTACCTCCTCAAAATTCTCCACGTTGCGGCTGGCGATGCGGCCGCTGAACGGTGCGGTCAGCACGGTATATTCCAGGTCCTGCTCCGCCGCGTTCAGGGCGGCGCTGGCGGAACGGAACTCTGCTTCCATACGGTCAAAATCGAGGCGCGATATATTGCCGTCCTCAATCAGGTCCTTGCCGCGCTCAAAGTTGCGGCGGGCATTATCGTAGGCGGCGCGGCGGTCCTCCACCACGATGGCGTAATCGGTGGGGTCGAGCCGGGCCAGTACCTGGTCCTTCTTTACGAGGTCACCCTCCTTGACCAGCAGTTCCCGCAGCTGCCCGCTCACGCGGAAGGCCAGTTCGGCCCGTTGTGTGGCATCCACACGGCCGGGGAACGTGCGCACCGCGTCCTCACTGCCGCCACCAACGGTAAACAGCTTGACCGGCCGCGAAGCAGGTGGCGGCAACTCCACCTGCGCTTTACCACAGCCGCCAAGCAGTGCCGAGGCGACGATCAGGCAAACCATCCCCGGCTTTAAGAATGTCATTGGCATGATTCAGGTCCCAGTGTGTTTTGGGGCGTCATTCTAGCATCGAAAGACGTATCCACCGATGCCGACTTACCGCAGCCCGGTGGCCGCATCGGCAGGCCAGCCAGCCGCTGGATATCAACGCGCGGGACGTTGGCCTGGCGATGCTAGTCAACCTGCGCCAGTGAACGGGCCGCGATGTTGACCTCGAGGGTACCGGGCGCATAGCTGCAACTGAGCACGGTGCGGTATTCAGTGCGCGAACGGCTGATTTTCCAGTCGCCGTCGATACAGCGATACTCGTCGTGGTACAGCGCCGACAGCAGGGTCAAGGTCTGGTCCCGGGTATTGATGTTGCGGTAATTGAGTGACCAGGTACCGCGGGCCTGCTGCTCATCCAGGACTTCGATCTCCGGGTTGGCGCAGTGGTGCATGTCCAGCACGTAATCATGGCAGCCTCGGGGTACGAAGATGCCGTCCACGAATTCATCGCGGTTATGGCACTGGCCGAAGTAGGACATATCGATGATCACCTCACCCTCGGCAAAGCAGGCGCGCACCGCTTCCGGGTCCTGCCGATCGCAGGCATTGAGGTAACGGGCTTTCAACTGGCGTATAGCCTGCTCGGCACGCAGGTGTCGCAGTTGTTGCTCCATCTCTTCAAGACGCTGTTCCAGTTTGTTCATGGTTATCTCCCTGCCAGTTGAGGTGGCGACATCCGCACTAACGCCAGCGAAAGCGGCTATAATTTCCACAATTCACCTCTGCGGATAACAATTATATGCGCTCCATCATAATCAGCGATGCTATCGGCTGTCTGCCGCATCGTAGCCTGCAACGCCTTGCCGTTCTCGGCCTGGCCCTGTTTCTCACTGCCTGCGGCACCCTGCCGCAGAACGTTGACAAGGTGGCCAGCCAGGCACCGCCTCCCAGTAACGAATCCGGGCTGGTCAGGGCGATACAACCGATGCTGGAGCAGCACCCGCAACAGTCCGGCTTCCGCCTGCTGGCACAGGGCGAACAGGCCTACGCCGCGCGCCTGCGGCTGGTGGCGGCCGCGCAAAAGACGCTCGATGCGCAGTACTACATCTGGCACGAAGATCTCACCGGCATCGTGCTTCAAAACATGTTTCTCAAGGCCGCTGACCGTGGCGTACGCGTGCGGCTCCTGCTCGACGACCTGGACACCGCCGGCAAGGATGAACGGCTGCGCGAGATGAATGCCCATCCCAATATTCAAATCAGGGTCTTCAACCCCTTCGCCAATCGCGACTTCCGCGCCGGCGATTTCCTCGTCGATACGCGACGGGTGAATCACCGCATGCACAACAAGACCCTGACCGCGGATAACATTGCCACCATCGTGGGCGGTCGCAATATTGGCGACGAGTACTTCGGCGCTACGGAAGCGGTCGCTTTCGGGGACCTCGATTCACTCGGCATCGGGCCGGTGGCACAGCAGGTGTCATCGCAGTTCGACCTCTACTGGAACAGTGAGTACGTCTATCCGCTGGAGTCCTTCAAGTGGAAAACCGAAATCACCGAGGCGGATGTGGCCGATTATCGCCGCTGGTCAGACAACTACGTGGAGCAGGCGAAGCAGACCCGCTACGCTGAAATACTCAACCAGGTGGAGTTCGCGCAGATCAAGCACATCAGTGAACTCGAGTTCGTCTGGTCCGACTGGGTTCTCGCCTACGACCATCCACAAGCCATCGAGATGAAGGAGATGACCCAGGAGACACACCTGGCATTGAAGATTCTCAAGGGTATGGAGGATGCGCAAAGAGACCTGATTATTGTGTCGCCCTATTTCGTGCCGGGAGAGAAGTTCACCGCCTTCCTTAGCGATATCGAAAAACGTGGCGTCCGGGTGCGTATTCTCACCAATTCCCTGCAGGCTAACGATGTCTCCATGGTGCACGCGGGCTACATGCGCTACCGGGAAGACCTGATCAACGCCGGTGTGGAGTTATATGAGTACCACGCCAGCTCAAACAAGGTGCGCAGGCGCCTGCAACGCGAGCGTATCGACGTGGCCAAGACCAGCCTGCACGCCAAGTTCTTTGTTGTGGATGAGGCGGAAATCTTTGTGGGGTCGTTCAATCTCGACGGCCGCTCCGCCAGGTTAAACACCGAGTTGGGCGTTTACTATGCCAGCCCCGAGCAGGCCGGCAGGTTGTCGGAGAAATTCGAAGCGGTGATGGAGCAACTCGCCTACAGGGTGATCATCAACGATGCCGGCGACCTGGAATGGGTGGGGCAAAATCCCGATACGGGAGAGGAGGTCCGTCTCAGCCATGAGCCGGACACCACCTGGTGGAAACGCACCAGCACGCGCATCCTGTCCTGGTTCGTGCCGGAGTCGCAGCTTTAGGCACGTTGTGTGGGCGGCCTCCGTGGCCGCTCCTGGACCGCCGCCTCACCCTGATGGGCAGATCGTTACATCATTCAGCGAGGTCGCCGACGAAGGGTGCTACCAGATCCAGGCACAGGCCAGCCTGGGCGAACTGCGGCTGCTTGCTGCTGAAGATGTCCTGGCAAATATCGTGACGACATCGCGATGGGTTTTGGGCAGGAACCTGCCAATCACCCGACTGCGTTGCGACTATCCCGCGCCACCACACTCAGAACTTTACCAGGCCATTTTCAGTTGCCCAGTGGAGTTTGACTCGGCCGCCACCCAGCTGTTTTTCGACGCCCGCATTCTTGATGAAGCGCTACCGCAGGCAAGCCCACGCAGCGCGGCAATTTACGCGGCGATGTGCGAGCAACGGAGCATCTCGTGAGACCCTTTTCGGCTGACATCACGGTGGCGTAATCGGACACAAATTTGGCCTGATCTGCACTGCCGGCGGCGCCGGCATCTATTACTATAGATGCGGCAGATTTTTCTGATGTTTACGACAAGGCGGGTGCAGAATGAACAGATACGATGGATTGAACAAAGCCATGGTGGAGCAATACGCCCCGAGGCCAGGTCGCCGACCGCTGCTACCGCCCTTGAGCGAGAAAGCCTGCGTCGCGCTAATGTGCCGCATGCTGTTCAGGGAAGGCTGGAACGAGCACATTGCCGGGCATATCACCGTGCGCCAGCCGGATGGTACGATTTTGACCAATCCCTGGGAACTGGCCTGGGATGAACTGACCGCCAGTGACATCATGACGCTGGACTCGCAAGGCCGGGTTATCGATGGCGAGTGGAACATCACACCGGCGATTGGCCTGCACATTCAATTACACGACTTGCGACCCGAGGTGAACGTTGTCATCCACAACCATACGCGTTGGAGCGGAATCTGGGCCAACCTGCAGCGCGTGCCGCCGGTATACGACCAGACTGGCGCGCACTGCGGCGCCGAACTGCCCATCTATAATGAATACACCGGTACGTTTGAAAAAGAGCAAAGCAGCCTGTCCGCCGCAGAGGCGCTGGGCGACGCCAGGTGGGCCCTGCTCGCCCATCATGGTGCCCTGGTGGTTGGCAAGGATCTGCGCCAGGCCCATCTGCGTGCCATTACCCTGGAATGGCGCTGCAAACGCGCCTATGAAGTTGAGCTGGCGGGCGGCGCCGTGCCACTTAGCGATGAGGAAATCGAAAAGGTCGCGATTACGGACCCCAATGGCTTCCCCTTTTGCTGGGAAGCGATGGCTCGGCGGGAGTTACGCCTTGACCCCGGCATAGTGGAATAAACCTGCCTGTAACACCCGGTAGAGGATAAGGAGTTAATAATGATGCTTACCGTTACACCTCTGGAAAATGTCGGCGTGGAAGTCTCCGGTTTCGATATCAATGAACCGCTCACCGACGAGATCAAAGCAGAACTGAAGTCACTCTGGTATGAACATGCAATCCTGCTGTTTCGCGACCAGGACATCACCGCGGAAAAACAAATAGAATTCAGCCGGATCTTCGGACCGCTGGAAATGCATCCGCTAGAGGCCACTACCAGTGGCGAGCACCCGGAATTATTCGTGCTTGAAAATGGCAGTGACAAGGATAAGTTTTTTACCGCCTCCTACAAGGGCGAAGAAATTGTCGGGCGCCTCGACTGGCATATGGATCTACACTACACAGCGCGCCCCAATCATGGTGCACTGCTTCGCGCGGTAGTAGTCGCCGAGGAAGATGGCCTCACCGGTTTTGGTGATCTCGCCAAGGCCTATGATGCGCTGGACGACGACACCAAGTCATTGCTGGAGAAACTGGAAGTGGCCTACAGCTTCAGCATGCAGCGGCGCCATATGCGCTATGTGGACCTGGAAGGTTATGAGCCGGGCCCCTATAGCCCGAGGAAGCCCGCCGACGTTAACTTCCCGGATTTTGCTGACGCTGTTTATCCCGCTGTGGTCACACACCCTGTCAGCGGCCGCAAGATTCTCGAGGTCGTTGAGCAGTTTCTGGACCGGATCATTACCCCGCAGCAGTTTGGCCTCTCCAATGACGAGTCCATCGAACTGTTGGAACGCCTGGTGGCGCATGGCAAGAAACCGGAGTTCACCTATTTTCACAAGTGGCGTGAAGGCGACATGGTGCTGTGGGACAACTGGCGAGCCATGCACTGCACAACGGGCACCAAACCCGGCATCAAGCGTGTCATTAACCGCACCACGATCGAAGGTGATATTACCCTGGGCCGTTCCCTCACCTCAGAATGAAATAGTCATCGGTCGCCAGCCAGCCCTGAGGGAGAGGCAAATGCTCTCCGGGGCGTGACTGGCTCGGGATTCAGAAGCGCCGGACCATCACCCGCACTTGGAGTCGCCGCAGTTCAGGCAGGTCAGGCAGCCGTCCATCATGATGGCAGCCTTCACACTGCATTTGCGGCACAGTTCAGAGCTGGCGGGGAATTCGGCGCCGGCGCCGTCATCACCTGTCTTGGCGGCATACTCGGCCTTCTTTTCTTCCAGGATCTTCTTCTGGTGATCGGTCAGCCCCGGCTGTTCCAGCAGGCCGATATTCTGCAGGTGATCCTCGATGGCCCAGCCAATTTCGGCCACCAGTGACGGCATGAAGCGGCCGCCGGACTTGAAATAGCCGCCCTGCGGGTCAAATACCGCTTTCATCTCTTCCACCAGGAAGGTGCAGTCGCCGCCCTTGCGGAACACCGCCGAGATCACCCGCGTCAGGGCCACAATCCACTGGAAGTGGTCCATGTTCTTGGAGTTGATGAAAATCTCGAAGGGGCGACGCAACTCGTGGTCGGTGCCCGGGTTGAGAATGATATCGTTGATCGTCACGTACAGGGCGTGATCCGACAGCGGCGTCTTGATCTTGTAGGTGGCGCCCGCCAGTTGCTCGGGGCGAGACACCTTCTCGTGCATCTGCACGATGTTGCTTTCTATTTCCGCCTGTTTCTCTTCTTCGGTCTTCACCTGGAAGCCGACGATTTTTTTATCGATTTTCTTGCTCATTGCATTTTACCTGTCACTTCATGTCATTCCCGCCGGGGGCGGGAACTCAAAAATCCCTGGGTTCTGGCTGCAAGTTCACTGGATTCCGCGATGGCGGACCACCGCCCACGCGGGCATGACGCCGGCACGGCGTGCAACCAGTATCAGAACTTGCCGTAGTACCCCTCCTTCAGCGCGTCGAACAGGTTCGCCGCAGTGTGCTTCTCGCCGTCGTACTCCACTTCCTCGTTACCTTTCAGCTCGATGGTGGATCCGTCTTCCAGCGTAAACACGTAATTGGTGTTTTCCAGGTCCTCTTCCTTCACCAGCACACCCTGGAACGCCTCGGGGTTGAAACGGAAGGTGGTGCAGCCTTTCAAGCCCTGCGCGGCGGCATAGAGGTAAGTGTCCTTGAACTCGTCGTAGGCGAAGTCCGTGGGCACGTTGATGGTCTTGGAAATCGAGGAATCCACCCACTTCTGGGCCGCAGCCTGCACGTCCACGTGCTGCTTCGGGGTCACTGTGTCGGCGGCGATGAAGTAATCCGGCAGCGCCTCGCCCTCCTCCTGGGAGAACGGCATCGCCCGCGGGTTGATCAGTTCGCGATAGGCCAGCAGCTCATAGGAGAACACATCCACTTTCTCCTTCGACTTCTTGCCCTCGCGGATCACGTTGCGGCTGTAGTGGTGCGCGAAGCTGGGCTCGATGCCGTTACTGGCGTTGTTGGCCAGCGACAGGGAAATCGTTCCCGTTGGCGCAATCGAGGAATGGTGGGTGAAGCGCGCGCCTTCCTGGATAATCGAGTTCACCAGCTCCGGTTCTTCCTGCGCCAGCGTCTGCATGTAGTGGCTGTACTTGGCGTGCAGGACGCGCCCGGCAATTTTGTCACCGACCTTGATGCCATCGGCGGCCATCTCGGGACGGCGGCGCAGCATCTCGCCGGTCACTTCAAACTCTTCGTCCATGATCGGCGCCGGGCCTTTCTCACGCGCCAGCTCCAGGCCAACTTTCCAGCCGGATACCGCCATTTCCCTGGCCACCTGCTCGGTAAACTGCAGTGAGTCTTTTTCACCGTACTTCATACGCAGCATGGCCATGGTGGAACCGAGGCCAAGGAAGCCCATGCCGTGACGGCGCTTGCGGGTGATCTCACCGCGCTGCTGCTCCAGCGGCAGGCCGTTGATCTCCACCACGTTGTCCAGCATGCGGGTGAACACGGCCACCACCTCGCGGTACTCTTCCCAGTCGAAGTGGGCGTTCTCGGTGAAGGGCTCGCGCACGAAACGGGTCAGGTTGACGGAACCCAGCAGGCAGCTGCCATAGGGCGGCAGCGGCTGTTCGCCACAGGGGTTGGTGGCGCGGACGTTCTCGCAGAACCAGTTGTTGTTCTTCTCATTGACCTCGTCGATGAGGATGAATCCCGGCTCGGCGTAGTCGTAGGTGGAGCTCATGATCGCGTTCCACAGCTTGGTGGCGCGAATGCGCTGGTACACCCGGCAGGCCACGCGGCCCTTGTCGTCTGCGACGTAACCGTCGGTCACCGGGAACGGACGCCAGATGATTTCCATCTCCGGGTCCAGGTCACGGTTGCCGTATTCTTTTGGCGTTACCGGGAACGACAGCGGCCACTCGGCGTCTTCGCGCACGGCCTTGATGAAGTCCTCGGTGATCAGCAGCGACAGGTTGAACTGGCGCAGGCGGCCGTCTTCGCGCTTGGCTTTCACAAAGTCGAACACGTCCGGGTGATGCACATCGAAAGTCGCCATCTGTGCGCCGCGACGCCCGCCCGCAGACGACACCGTGAAGCACATCTTGTCGAAGATATCCATGAACGACATGGGGCCGGAAGTATAGGCGCCGGCGCCGGACACAAACGCACCACGGGGCCGCAGGGTGGAAAACTCGTAGCCAATGCCACAGCCCGCCTTGAGGGTGAGGCCCGCCTCGAGGTTGCGCTGCAGGATGCCATCCATGGAGTCGGCAATCGTGCCGGAGACCGTACAGTTGATGGTGGAGGTGGAGGGCTTGTGCGCCTGGGCGCCTGCGTTGGAAACGATGCGACCGGCCGGGATGGCACCGCGCTTGAGGGCCCAGACAAAACGCTGTTCCCATTCCTGGCGCTTGCTTTCATCCTCGACTTCAGCGAGCGCGCGCGCCACACGGTAATAGGTGCCGTCGATATCGGCATCCACCGCGTTCCCCTGGCCGTCTTTGAGTCGGTATTTTTTATCCCAGATGTCCAGGGATGCACCCTGAAATTCGATATTGATGCCGCGAACAGCGGTCTCCTGCTTGGCTGCTGGTTCCAAAATGTGCCCCTTGTACGTCAGAAATGCGACCGAAAGTCGGTCGCGAAGCTTGTTGTTAGACCCAGTATTTATACCTACATATCGGCGCGATAACAACGCTGAGGCACAATATATTGTGAATTTTTTCGTTTAGAGCCCAAATGATCCGACGCCGCTGCGGGTTCCGACGGGCCCTGAAATTCACCCCTGGTGATTGACCACCGCAACACAATTGGCACACGGGGTAATTGAGTACTTACCAGCGTGGCATCTGGAAGCGGCAGCCGCCGGCACATGTTGACGCCGTCACTTTCTGGCGGCGGATCGCTCCCGCTACAACAGGGCGATAGTCACCACCACCATCGCGGCAAACCCCAGCACCAGGACCAGCGCGTAGCTGATATAGACCAGCAAGGCCTTGCCCACGGCACCCCACCAGCCGGAGCCATAGCAGCGGCGAAACGCCAGGGGCAGGTAGACCAGCAGACCAATCATCAGCAGGTCCTCAACTTTCACGCCGGACACCTCCAGTACCGCCGTGAACAGGTAGAACAGGTAGGCGAAGGAATGGTAATGCAGTGCGAACACCAGGTGCTGCAGGTAGTGAAAGGGCGACAGCAGGTACACCAGTTGCACCAGCAGCGCGAACACCGGCAGCAGCAGGAACATCACCTGGGGCAGGTATTCCACCACGGTCGCGACGAAGTCCGCCGGGTCTTTTAGCAGCCTGCCGGTGTTGCTCTCCAGGCGCTGCTCCAGGTCCTTGAGCCACTGCGGGCTGTCCTCTTGGGCAAGACCAATCTGCAGGTCCAGGTCATTGGGATCGACGGCGCTGTCCTCGGCGTCCGCGGAATCTGTATCGATGGTAACCACCACGGCCTCATCCCCATTCGCGGCCTTGTCATCGCTGAGTCTGATGGTGTCGGGGATAAACAGCGACAACACCAGGAAGGTGATGAAACTGATCACCAGGTAGAGGCGCAGGGGCGGCAGGTAGCGGGCGCGCCGGCCGGCAATAAATTCGGCGGTCAGGAACCCGGGGCGGAACAGCAGGAACAACAGCGTGCGCCAGAGCCGGGAATCAAAATCCAGCAGGTCGCCGGTCAGTTCCCCCGCCAGATCGAAGAAACGCCGGTCCGAGCGGCCCTCGCGCTGCCCACAGTGGCCACAGTACTCCCCGGTGAGGGGGTGATAGCAGTTGCGGCAGTGGCGGCGACCCTGGCTCATGGCGCTTTCCGTTGCGGTTAAATCCTGAGCATATACACTCACTACAGGCGGGGCCACTCTTTGCGCCCGAGAGCAGCACCACAGCAGCGAGAACAGTTTGAAACTTTCCAACTTCGGCCAGAAATTCGCAGGCACATCCGGCATCGTCGAATTGATGGACGACCTCGGCAGCGCGCTGAACGAGAATCCGGACATGATTTTCATGGGCGGAGGCAATCCCGGGCGCCTGCTGGAGGTAGAGGCGGTGTTCCAGCAGCGGCTGGAAGCCATCATGGCAGACCCCGCCCAGCGCCATAGCCTGTTCGGCATCTACCAGTCACCGCAGGGTGACCGCGAGTTCCGCCAGCGGGTGGCGCGCTATTTACAGCAACAGTTCGGCTGGCCGCTCAGCGAACGCAACATCGCGGTGAGCAACGGCAGCCAGTCGGCCTTCTTCGTGCTGTTCAATATGCTCGCCGGCGACATGCCTGACGGCAGCACCCGGCAGATACACCTGCCGCTGGCACCGGAATACATCGGTTACGCCGATGCCGGCCTGCGCGACAACTTTTTCAGCGCCACCCGGCCCAGCATCGAGCGACTGGACGAGCACCTGTTCAAATACCACGTGGATTTCTCGCACCTGGACCCGGGTGCGGAGACGGCCGCCCTGTGCATCTCCCGGCCCACCAATCCCACCGGCAATGTGCTGACCGACGACGAGGTCGCGCACCTGGACGAGATTGCCCGCGCAGTGGACGTACCGCTGATCATCGACGGCGCCTACGGCCTGCCCTTCCCCAATATCCTGTTCACCCCCGCCACGCCGCACTGGAACAGCAATACCATCCTGGTGCTGAGCCTGTCCAAACTGGGCCTGCCGGGCGTGCGCACCGGGATACTCGTCGCCGGGGAGGAGGTCATCGAGGCCTTTACCAATGCCAATACCATCGTCAGCCTGGCCTGCGGCACCCTGGGCCCGGCCCTGGCCAAAGCACTCTTCGACAGCGGCGAGATCGCCAGTATCACCCGCGACTACGTGACCCCGTTTTACCGTGAGCGCTCGCTGCAGGCGGTCGCCTGGTTCAGCGAGGCGCTGGGCGACCTGCCCTGGCATGTGCACAAACCGGAAGGCGCCATATTCCTGTGGCTGTGGTTCGACGGCCTGCCTATCAGCAGCCGGGCGCTTTACCAGCGCCTGAAACAGCGCGGCGTGCTGGTGGTGCCGGGCGAGCACTTCTTTGTTGGCGTGACCGATGACTGGCGCCACCGGCAGGAATGTATCCGCGTGTCCTACGCACAGGACAGCGCCAAAGTGCGTGAAGGCATCGGCATTATTGCCGAGGAAGTCAGGCGCGCGTACAACGAGGCGTGAACAGCCGACAGAACCTGTTCTATGCTTTCAGGTCATACACTGTGATCCCATATAGATATACCAAGGAAAGACCATGCCCCGCTTGCTGCTCTATATCATCGCTGTACCGCTGGTGCTCATCATTGCGGCGGCCATCCTTGTCCCCCTGCTGCTGGATGAGGAAAAAATCCTCGCGCTCGCGGCCAGCCAGGTAAAACAACAGACCGGCGCCACACTGAGCGTTACCGGGGCTAGCAGCATCAGCCTGCTGCCGCGCCTCGGCGTCAGCCTGGAGCAGGTGTCACTGACCATGCCGGATGAAACACAGGGAGCTATCCAGGCGGCGGCACTGAACATCGGCGTGCAGGTATTACCCTTGCTGCGGGGCAACGTCGCCATCGACAACATCGCCCTGCGCGGGGTGGTGGCCAGGATTGTCACCGAACCGGCGGAGCCACCGGTTGATACCACCACCATGAGCAAAGCCGAGCTGGAGGCGTTTTATGCGCGCCGGCAGGCGAAGCGGGACAAGGACGGTGCTGCCGCCGGCGCCGATGCGGCGCTGGCAGTCCCGCTTGCCCTGGAGGTCGCCAGCCTGAGCATCACCGATTCACGCCTCGAGATCGGCGAGGCGGGCAGCGAACCGGATGTGATCACTATCGTTGCCCTCAAGGGCAAGCACCTCAACCTCGATGGCCGCCCCATGCCGCTGCAGGCGACCCTGGTGCTGCCCGGGGAACCACCTGTGGAGATCGATCTGGACGGCACGGTCACGCTGAGCCAGCAGACACAAAAACTGGGCATTACCGAACTGGCGGTCACGGCTACCGGGGTGCTCGAAAGTGCCATCAAGCTGTCCACCTCGGGTGAGGTCGACATCAGCCGGCAGATCGCCGACCTGCAGTTGCTGGCCGATATCGGCAGTGCGCGCGCCGAGGGGCAATTGCGCTACGCCAGCCATGAGAGCCCACAAATCGATGCCACCCTGCAGCTCAACCAGTTCACCCCTGCCCTGCTCGCGCTGGCGGGACCGGACGCGGCCGCCAGTGAGCCCGCTGGCGGCGTTGACGCGGGCGACGGGGAGGCGGAGGACGTTACCCTGCCCCTCAATGCACTGCGCGCCATGGATACCCGGGCCACGCTCAATATTGACGAGGTACTGTGGGGCGCGCACCGCGTAACCGGCCTGGAGGCGAAGTTACGCGTGGTTGATGGCGCCGCCATCCTGCCCCGTGTCACCGGCACGGTACACGGTGGCAAACTGTCTATGAAGGCCAACCTGAATGCCAGGCAACCGGTGGCAAGGCTGAATACCCAGGGCAGCCTCGAGGGTGTGGATATCAGCGCGGCCCTGGCCGCCGCCGAGGTGGACCCGATCCTTGCCGGCACCGCCTCACTGACCTGGAAACTGCACGGGCAGGGCAACACCAGCAACCGCCTGGTCAACACCCTGCGCGGCCCCATCGACCTGCAGACCGAGAACGCGGTACTGCAGGACATGGGTGTGGAAAAGATGCTGTGCGAAGCCGTGGCGCTGGTCAACCAGGAGGCGCTGAGCAGCGAATTCCCCGAGGACAGCGCCTTCGAGGCGCTGTCGGTCAACATTGAAATGGGCCAGGGCAAGGCCACGCTGAAACCCCTGCGCGCCAAACTTGCTGACATGCGCTTGCTCGGCAAGGGAGCGCTGGACATCAACAGTATGGATTTCGACGTCACTTTTACCGCGAAACTGCTACCCGGCCTGGCCAAACGCGACCCGGCCTGCCGCGTCAACGAGCGCATCATGGCGATCGACTGGCCGGTGTCCTGCAAGGGTAATGTGACCGGCGAGCCCGGTGACTGGTGCGCCGTCGACAGCGGTGACATCGTCGAGGACCTGGCCGAATACGAACTCAAGCGCAAGGCGCAGAAAGAGGTCGAGGAGAAGTTCGGCGAGGAAGCCGGCGAGGTGCTGAAGAAACTGCTGGGGAACTAGGCCTTTGCGAACTGCCCGAGGCCATGCCTTCAGTGCAAGGCCTTGAGCGACTTGCGGTAAGCGGCCGGCGCGAGCCCCGTCTCCCTGCGAAAGGCGCGGGCAAAATTGGAATCGTCGGTGTAGGCCAACTCCGCCGCGAGTTCCGCCACAGATATTTCCGAGTTAGCCAGCCAATCTCGCGCGTGCCGCATCCGCAGCGCGGTCAGGAGGCTCGAGAAACTCGTCCCCGACTCAGCCAGTCGCCGCTGGAACTGGCGTCGGCTCATGCCCGCCGCTTCAGCGGCAATATCGATGCTGGTGATACCTTCCCCAAGCAATGCCTCAAGCAGACGCTCCGCCGAGCCGGCAAAGCTCGTCGGAAACAGCGGCGGCGGAGCGCCAACTGTGCCGGCAGCTTGCCCTGGCCGCGTGATGGATGCGGCATTGGGTAAGCAAAGGGTTTCTCGCGGCAGCGTAAAATAGGAATGGGGCAGACCGTAGCGCACCCGGCCCGGAAACTGTGCAGCGCGGCTACCTAACAATGCGTCCGTGCCCCGGCGCAGGCCGATTTCATCTGGCCACCAGTCCGCGCCGAGCATTTTCTGCAACGTGCCAATGGTCACCATCAGCACGTAGCTATCGGCCACCGCCCCACCAATCCCCGCGCATTCAGCCAGCACCTGGTTGACCCGTATCGACGTGCCTTCTGAGGCCAGCCAGATACTGAGGCCCTGGTTCTCCATGGTGGTGACGCGACTGGCACCGGTGACCAGGTACTCGCGCACCGTGGCGGCGAGCTGCAGGGTCTGGCCGTAGCCACCCAGGCTGAACGATGTTACACGGGCCGCTGCCTGGGGACCGAGATCGGACATATCCTCATGTCGTGCGACCAGTTCCAGGAAGCGATAAGTGGACGGCAGACTGATAAGCCCTGCGGGCTTTGCCAACTCACGCTGGGGCACTCGCGCGCGATCCAGCCATCGCCCCGTCTGCACCCCGGCATGATCGAGAAAACCCAGAATGGGTTGTAGCGACCCTGCGCGCATCAAGGGTATCGGTGGCGATAGCACACGCTTTCGGGCGAAGCCCCTGTCTGTTTTTTGAGCCAAATCAACACTTCCCAAAGTAGTCACACATTAGGGCTGGTCAAAGCCGTCATCTGGCACGAATTGACCGGAAAGCACTATAGCTTTGTACCATACTTGCGGCGCAAAACCATTGATTCATTGATGTCAGGCCGCAAGGCTGGCAGTTCGGATTGACATGGTCGTCCTGGCTGAATCCCAGTCTCCGCTCACCCTGGTGGCTCAGCAATCGTTGACACGGGCTGGCTATCCGCATGCCGGCAGAGCAAAAAGACGCATGGTAAGGCACTCTAAATGTTCAGGAGACTATTGATGTACAAGCCTTTTCTGGTATTCACGCTGCTGGCTCTGCCGCTTGTCTCAAGCGCCAATGACAGCAGCGCCGACCTCGCACAGGAACTGACCAATCCCATCGCCGACCTGATCACGGTGCCGATCCAGATGAACATAGACCGGGACATCGGTCCGGCCGATGGCACCAAGATCACCACCAACGTGCAACCGGTGATTCCCTTCGACATCAACGAGGACTGGGGCCTGATCACCCGCACCATCGTGCCGGTGATCCACCAGGACGACGTCTTCGCCGGCAAAGGCTCGCAGTTCGGGCTGGGTGATATCAACATGAGCCTGTTCTTCTCACCGAAACAGCCCACGGCCAGCGGCATCACCTGGGGCGCGGGCCCTGTCGTCCTGCTGCCTACGGCAACCGACTCCAAGCTGGGCGCCAAGAAATGGGGCGCTGGCCCGGCCGCGGTTGGGCTGGTGCTGAGAGGCCCGTGGACGGTCGGCATGCTGGCCAATCATATCTGGTCGTTCGCCGGCGACGACGATCGCCCGGACATCAACAACACCTTCGTCCAGCCCTTCGCGGCCTACACCTGGCCGAGCGCCTGGACCGCATCGCTGCAGACCGAGACCAGCTACAACTGGGAAAGCGAGCAATGGTCGGTGCCGGTCAATGTCGCACTCTCCAGGCTCGTCATGTTCGGTAGGCTGCCGGTCAGCCTGCAGGGCGGTGTCGGCTACTGGCTCGAGTCCCCCGACAGCGGGCCCGAGGGTTTCCGTTTCCGCCTGCAGGCGAACATCGTGTTACCGAGGTAAAGCGCTGATTCCTTGGTGCAGTCCAGTTTGTTTTCCAACCAGGCTTATCGAACCGATCTAGAAGGAGCACGCCCAATGAAGCATTTCAACGCACTTAAGATCATCATCTGCATAACAGCGGCGATCGCCATCGGCGGATGCCAGAATACGACCGCAGCCGAAGCGGTCGCCCTCACGCCGGGGGATGCCCGCGCCATCGCCAAAGAGGCCTACCTCTACGCCAATCCGATGGTGGACAACTACCGCGTCTTCTATGGCTCCTTCGTGGACGAGACGGATCCGGAATACAAGACGCCGATCAACCAGCTCGTTAACCTGGCGCGGGTCTACACGCACGAGGACCGGGCCGTGCAGACGCCAAATTCGGACACCCCGTATAGCTGGCTGGCCCTGGACCTGCGCGCGGAACCCTTTGTGTTGACGGTGCCGCCGATTGAAAAGCGACGCTATTTCAGCATCCAGCTCATCGATCTCTACACCCACAACTTTGCCTACATCGGCAGCCGGGCTACCGGCAACGATGGCGGACATTTCCTGATCGCGGGGCCTGGATGGCAGGGTGAAGTACCGCAGGGCATCAGCAAAGTGATTCGGGCGGAAACGGAGCTGGTGATCGCCATCTACCGGACGCAACTGTTCAATCCGGCCGACATGGAGAAGGTGAAAGCCATTCAGGCCGCTTACGAGGTGCAGCCATTATCCGCGTTTCTCGACCGGCCAGCGCCCGAAGCCGCACCCGCCATCGACTTCATCGCGCCGTTGACGCGCGAGCAGATCATCCGGTCGCCCGAGGTATTCAAACAGTTGAATTTCGTGCTCCAGTTCGCCCCCATTCACCCCTCCGAGGAGGAACTGATGGCGCGTTTTGGCCGACTCGGGATCGGTGCCGGTAAGACCTTCGATTGGGACGCATTCTCGCCCGATGTCCAGGAGGCCATCGGGCAGGGCATGGCCGATGCCTGGGGCGACTTCGCGGCGGCGAAGGCGCGGGCCGATGCGGGCGAGGTCGGTTCCGGAGACGTATTCGGCACCAGGCAGCATCTGCAGAACAACTATCTCTACCGCATGACCGGCGCCGTTCTGGGCATCTGGGGCAACAGCGAGGCGGAGGCGATCTATCCGTCCTACTACGTGGACACCAAAGGGCAGAAACTGGACGGCGTTCACCGCTATACCCTGCGCTTTGCCCCGGGCGAGTTGCCGCCCGTCCATTCGTTCTGGTCTCTGACCATGTACGAATTGCCGGAGAGCCTGCTGGTGGAAAACCCCATCAACCGTTACCTGCTTAACTCACCGATGCTCGATGATTTCGTGCGAGACGATGACGGCGGGATTACGCTCTACCTGCAGCACGACTCGCCGGGTGACGACCTGGAACCCAACTGGCTGCCGGCTCCGAAGGGGCCGTTCTCCACCGTCATGCGTCTCTACTGGCCGAAAGAAGAAGCCCTGGACGGGACCTGGAAGCTGCCGCAGCTGGAACGAGTCGAGTAATGCATACGCCAACGAGAATCACCACGAGGAAAAGCTCATGAAAAAGCTACTTTTGACAGCACTGTTGCTCCCGGGCCTCGCGTTCGCCGAGGACATCACCATCCAGAACCTGATGCGCGCCGAATCCGACACCATGTTCCGTTTGAGCATGAAGCAAAACAACATCGGCATCGGCGAGCTCTTCCACGAGCGCGAGGTCGCCTCCGCCAACGCACCGCAGACGGTGATCCGGCCCAACCAGGACACCCTGTACTCCGCCGCAATCGCCGACCTGTCGAAGCCGGTGACCGTGACGCTGCCGCAAGGGGACAAGCGATTTCAGTCAGTGCTGGTGATAAGCCAGGACCACTACAATTTCGCCTATGCATCGCCCGGCAGCTATGAGCTGACCGAGGACGAGGTCGGCACGCGCTTCGCGATGCTGCTGTTCCGCACCTTCGTCGACGCGGGTGATCCCGACGATGCCGCGCGAGCACACGCGGTGCAGGACGGCATCGTCGTCGAGGGCGGTGGCAAGGGCCCCTTCGAGGCTCCGGACTGGGATCTCGAGACCCTCGCCGCGGCGCGCAAGGCGGTCAACGACCTCGCCGCGGCCGTCGGCCTTGAATCCAGCACGTCCTTTGGCCGACGCGGCGAGATAGACCCGCTTGGCCACCTGATCGGCATGGCTGGCTGGGCCGGGCAACCGGCCAGGATGGCGGAAGGCATCGTCGACAGCGTCGATCTGAACGACGGCGAAACGCCCCACGTGGTCAAGGTCCGTGACGTGCCGGTGGACGCCTTCTGGTCGATAACGGTCTACGATGCCGACGGCTTCCTCGCACCCAACGAACTCAACCGCAACAGCTACAACAACACCTCGGCCACGCCGAACGACGATGGCTCGTTCACGATCCATTTCGGTGCCTGCGAGGACGGGCGGATCAACTGCATCCCGATCACGGCCGAATGGAGCTACACGATCCGCCTCTACCAGCCGCGCGAGGAGATCCTCGACGGCAGCTGGACCTTCCCGGCCATCGTGCCGGCGGACTGAACTGCGTCGGTAGCGCCCGGAATGGCAAGAGCGCATTGAGCCGTTCGACCAGCTCCTGGACGAGGCGGCCTCGATCGTCATCTGGTCCTGGATGGCATTGATTACCTTCACGTCCTCAGGATCATCCGCGTCTACCAGCGCGCGCATCTAGACGATCACATAAGGCGTATCCAAGGTATCCATGTTGAGTGCGTAAGTGCTGCCACCATGGAAAACCTTATTAATGAAGTGATCCTGGTTGACGATCATCGCGGACATTTACCAGATGACGGAGCTTTTGCACGTGAAAAGGCCCGTATACTGAGTTAGCATGCGCAACTCATATTCAAGCACAAGAAGGTTATGTCGATGCGTTCCAGCGTCACCTTGCTCGCAGGCCTGTTTGGCCTGGTTTCCGTCGCCGCCCTGGCCGAAGACGATGTGGCGTCACGCTTCTTCACCGCCAAGCACGTTATCGGCATTGGCGCTGCCCATCAGGAGGCCGACGCTGCCATCCGCGCCAGCGTCGCCAACCTGCCGGAGGTGGAAGTTGACCTCGACGACCTGGGCATGGGAGACGATTACACCAGCTGGTCGCTGGAATACCGCTGGCGGTTTGCACCCAAGTGGATGTTGTCGGCCATGGCCTACACCTTCGATGAAGACGGTCGTCGCGGCGTGGAGCGCGATTTCAACTTCGACGGCGTGGTGTTCAAGGCCGGCGCCTCGGTGGACACCGAGCTCAGTATCGACACCTACATTGTCGACGTGGTCTACGAGGTCTACCAGAGCGAGCAGCTGGAAATCATGCTCGGCGGCGGGCTGCACGCCTTCGACCTGGAGACGAGCATTACCGGGCGCGCGTTTATCGGCGATATCGAGCGGGAGCGCACCACCGGCACCAGCGAGCTGTTGGCGCCCCTGCCCAACCTGCGAGCGCAGGCCCTGTACCAGATCAGTGACCACTGGGGCGCCTATATTGCCGCGGGCTGGCTCAGCGCCAGCTATGAAGATTTCGACGGCGACTTCGCCTACCTCCACGCCCGCGCCGGCTACTGGTTCAATGAGCACTGGGCCGCCTCCCTGGGCTACCAGTGGGTCGATATCGACCTGACCCAGGAAAAGTCCCGGGATCGTGAAACGCAACTGGATGCCACATTCCGGGGACCCACGCTGCAGTTGCTGTATCGTTTTTAAACGTGGTTCAGCGGCGACAGGCCGGCCACGTTGCCGGCCCGTTGCGCGTCAAAACATTCATCTAAATCAATGTCCGGTCCTTGCGGATGCTGCACACTAGGCGCGCATCCAGAGAAGGATTGGCGTGTCCAAGACCCTGAAAAAACTGTTCACCGCAATGCTCGGCAGCCTGCGCGACCTGTTGCCGATCATTCTCGTCATCCTGTTTTTCCAGTTTGCCGTACTCGGGCAACCCCTGCCCAATGTCATACAGATACTACTGGGTGTGGTGTTTGTCGTACTGGGCCTCACCTTCTTCATTTTTGGCCTGGAACAGGGCCTGTTTCCCATCGGCGAATCCATGGCCACAGCGCTGGCCCGCAAGGGCAGCCTGTTCTGGTTGATTGCCTTTGCCTTTGCCCTGGGCTTTGGCACCACCGTTGCAGAACCGGCTTTGATCGCCGTGGCGGCGGAAGCGGCGACGGTGGCCGCCGAGGGCGGCATGATCGAAGACAGCAGTGACGCGCGCGAGAACTACGCCAGCGGACTGCGTTACACGGTGGCGCTATCGGTGGGCCTGGCTATCGTCATCGGCGTTATCCGCATACTGCGTGGCTGGCCGGTGCAATGGCTGATTATCGGCGGCTACATCCTGGTGGTCATCATGACCATGTTCGCACCGCGGGAAATCATCGGCATCGCCTATGACTCCGGCGGTGTCACCACGTCCACCATCACCGTACCGCTGGTCACAGCCCTGGGCGTGGGACTGGCCAGCTCTATCCGCGGCCGCAACCCGATGATCGATGGCTTCGGCCTCATTGCTTTCGCCTCCCTTACCCCGATGATCTTCGTCATGGCCTACGGGATGCTGATCTGATGGACATACTCTCCGAGGTATGGAACACCCTGCTTGCCACGATCACCGATGTGCTGCCCATCGCGGCGATCATCTTCGGCTTCCAGTTTGTGGTGCTGCGCCAGAAGCCGGCCAACCTGCCGCAGATACTGTTCGGTTTTCTCTGGGTGCTGATCGGCCTGTCACTGTTCCTGCTCGGGCTGGAGTGGTGCCTGTTCCCGCTGGGGCGCCTGATGGCGGGGCAGCTCACCGACCCGACGTTTATCCTCGCAGGCCTGGAAGCAGGCCAGACCGCGGCGGATATCCGCTGGCAGGATTACTACTGGGTCTACATTTTCGCTTTCATGATCGGCTTCAGCACAACGATTGCCGAGCCCTCACTGATCGCCGTGGCCATCAAGGCCAACCAGGTATCTGCCGGCGCGATTGGCATCTGGGGCCTGCGCATCGCCGTGGCACTCGGTGTGGCTGTGGGTATTTCCCTGGGTTGTTATCGCATCGTCGTCGGCGACCCGATTCACTGGTACATCATCACCGGCTACGTTTTCGTGGTATTGCAGACCGCGGTGGCGCCAAAAATGATCATTCCCCTGGCCTATGACTCTGGCGGCGTGACCACTTCCACCGTCACCGTGCCGCTGGTGGCAGCCCTTGGCCTGGGGCTGTCGGAGACCGTACCGGGACGCAACCCACTTATCGACGGCTTTGGCCTGATCGCCTTTGCCAGCCTGTTTCCCATCCTCTCGGTAATGGCCTACGCGCAGCTTTCGGAACTGCGCTCGGCGCTCGCCCGGAGACGCAGAACGAAAGCGCGTAACAGCGCCTGAGGAGAAACCCATGCACTTCAAGATGATTATCGTATTTGTCGAGGACGACAAAACCGAGGACGTGATGGACGCCGCCCGTGAGGCCGGCGCCACGGGCGCCACGGTAATTACCAATGCCCGTGGCGATGGCCTCAATGTGAGCAAGACATTCCTGGGCCTGTCACTGGAAACACAGCGAGACGTGATCCTGTTCCTGGTGGAGCAGCATCTGTCGCGTCACATACTGGAACGTATTAACGAAGCCGGCGAACTCGACACCAAACCCGGCACCGGCATTGCGTTCCAGGTCGACGTGGAGGATGCCGTCGGGATCATGCACCAGGCGCAGGAAATTTCGCAGGATGTCGAGGAGTTATTGTAATGCCAAAGACGCTGATAAAAGCCCGGGACGTGATGTGCGCAAGCCACCTGGAACTGGACGGACTGGCAACCGTGAGTCAGGCGCTGCAGGCGATGCAAAGCGGGCAGTCCGAGGTTGTGATTGTCAGGAAGCGGGACGAGCACGACGCTTTCGGTATCGTGTTGCTGTCAGATATCGCCAAGAAAGTGCTGGCCCGCGATCGCGCGCCAGAGCGGGTGAATCTCTATGAGATCATGTCCAAGCCGGTAATCCCGGTGGAAGCGGACATGGACGTGCGCTATGTGGCGCGCCTGTTCGACAGCTTTGGGCTGTCCAGCGCACCGGTGGTGGAAAAGGGCGTGGTGATCGGCATCGTCAGCTACCAGGAACTCGTATTCAATGGGCTATACAAACTCATCGAATAAGCGCCGTGGCCTGCGCCGCCGTGTTTGCGTACAGGGGAGGCCTTAACCCTCGTCCTGTTGCCCTGCCTCGGATTCAAGCCAAGTGAGGATGCTGTCGTATTCGGCGTAGCTCAAACACAGGGCAGAGCAGATGCGCTCCCGTGAATGGCCAATCTTGCGCAGGCTCCGGAACAGGCTCACATCCAGGTGGGCCATTGTGACCGGGTCAATGCCCGCGGCAAGCACGCTGCCGATAGAGGTGTTCAGTGCGCCACTGCCGACTCCCGCATTGGCACGATGAGTGTGTGTCGTATTTCGCATATTCAGTCCCTCGCCCCTGGGGGCACAGAGCTACCACTTCGTTATTAGGGTTAACGCCATGTGCTGAACAGCATAGGTGGTGTGGTGGTATGCGGGTAACCGGACAGGCCACAGGTGTGACCGGGTTCGCAATAAATCTGGACTTTTTCGCCAACGGGGCTGGCGGAAAGGCGTTTGCGACCCTCCGCCGCCCTCTCTTCCCGCTGGCGGATTCCCGCTTTACTCGGGCATGTGCGGCTCGTCATCTTCCTCGAGATGGTGCCCGCTCTCTTCCGGCAGGGCGCCGATCTTCTTGACCAGCTGGGCGGCGTGGGAAGCCTCTTCGGCCGCAAATTGCGCGGCAAACTGGCGCGTTTGCGCATCCTCGCTGGTTTGCGCAAACGAGGCGTAAAACTTCTGCGCGGCCCGCTCGTTATCCAGGGCCAGCAACATGGCATCACGCAGACTCATGCGGTAATGCACCGCCTCGTAACTGGCCGCCTCCGGCGATTCCTCGTCCGGCCACTGGAATTCCCAGGCCTTGAGCTCCGGCAACTGATGCTCCGCAGCGATCTCGGCAACCTCGGCCAGGTGCAGCCGTGATTCTTCGGCCATGCGCGCAAAGAACGCCGCCACCTCACTGTTGTGATGTGCCGTCATTGACTCGGCCAGCTCCAGGTAGCGCTCCCGCGCCTCGGACTCCAGCTCGACGGAGTGCGCCAGGAATTCGGCCAGTGATTGTGTGCTCATATCTTGAATCCCAGGGTCAGGTCGTTGGATTTTACATCCGGCGCGGCGGGCGGCCAGGTCTCGCGTTGGGCATTGTATAACACGCCGGTCTGGAAGCCGTCCTCATGCAGGAACAGCCTTGCCGCCTCGTCTGCATCAGCTACCGGCGCTTCCTCGCGTTCATGCACGATGGATTTCCAGTCTGTCTGCTCCGGGCAGAAGGTGATGCACTGTGAGAGCACGTGCACGAAACTGAATCCCGGGTGCTCTACCGCCTCGGCGATCAGCCTCGCTGTCTGGTTCGGATTGCCCGAATAGCCGCGTGCGATCCAGGGCGCGCCGGATGCCAGCGCCAGCGCGGCCGGCTTGAACGGGCGCACACCCGGGCCGTGCGGCGTCAGCTTGCTGTGGTCCCAGTCGGAGGCGGTAGTCGGCGACGCCTGTCCCTTGGTCATGCCGTATACCTCATTGTCCATGGCGATATAGGTCATGTTCACATTGCGGCGACAGGCGTGGATGAAATGGTTGCCGCCGATGGAGAAACCGTCGCCATCACCCCCGAGTGCGATCACAGTCAGGTCCGGTCGCGCCACTTTCAGCCCCTGGGCAATGGCAAGGCCGCGCCCATGCACGCTGTGAAAGCCGTAGCTGTCGACGTAGGCAGGCAATCTCGAGGAGCAACCAATACCGGACACCAGTACCGTGTCATCCTTGTCGATCCCCAGTGCGGCGAAGGCCTTGGTCAGCGCATTGAGCACCGAGAAATGGCCACAGCCCGGGCACCAGATCGGTTTAACGGCGGACTTGTAGTCCCTGGGTTTTAGCTGCAGGGGTTCGTTCATGCTGCTGTCACCTCCTCGATATATTGCGCGATGGCCGCGCCGCTGAGCGGCACCGGGCCGGCGCGGGAGTAACGCTGTACCGGCATCGCAAAATCCATCTGCCCGCGCAGGTAGTGATACAACTGGGCGCCGTGGTTCTGTTCCACCACGCAGACGCGGCTGCAACCGGCGATGGCCGCCTGCAGCTTGTCCACCGGTAGTGGCGCCAGCAGTCGCAGTGAGATAACGCGACTGCCCACACCACGTTCCGCCAGCAGGTCGGCGGCTTCGCCCACCGCCGCGGAGGCGGATCCGAAGCAGACCAGGGCCAGGTCGCCCTCGCCCTCGATGCGCGCCCAGGCGTCACCGTACTCGTAATCCGTAAGCTTGCGTTCGCGTTTGGCCAGTTGCTGCTGGTGGTCGTCATCCCGCGCCGACGGTGTACCGGCCTCGTTGTGCTCCAGGCCATCGGCCGTGAAACGCCGATCGGCATCACCCGGCGTCGCCAGCGTGGAGATGCCATTCTCGGTGAGACGATAGCGCAGGTAGTCGTTGTCGTCGGGTGCGCTCACCGGCGCCAGTGGCGCACAGCGCACCGGCTCGGTGATCACCGCGGTGGACTGGCCGATAAACTGGTCTGACAGCACGATAGCGGCCGTTTGCAGCTGCTGGGCAAGGTATACCGCCCACGCACTGGTGTAGACGCAATCGGCAATATCCAGCGGCGCCAGCACCAGGTGTGGTGCATCACCGTGCAGGCCATACAGGGCTATATTCAGATCACTCTGCTCTGACTTGGTGGGAATGCCCGTGGAGGGCCCACCGCGCATCACATTGAGTATGGTGACCGGCGTTTCACTGGCGACCGCCAGGCCGATGCTCTCCGTCATCAGGGCCAGCCCCGGCCCGGAGGTGGCAGTGAACGCCGGCACGCCGCCAAAGGCGGCACCGATGGTCATGTTGATGGCCGCCAGTTCGTCCTCCGCCTGCACCAGGTTGCCGCCCAGTTGCTCCAGCCCGCCGGCCATCCACTCCAGCACATCGGAGGCCGGCGTGATCGGATAGGCGGCTACAAAGCGCACGCCTGCCTCCAGTGCTCCCAGCCCGGCGGCCTGGTTGCCGCTGATATACCAGCATCCCGCAGTGCCCAGCGCCGGCACCGCCAGTTCTGCCGGTATCGCCTGCTCGCAACCGGCAGTGATACAGGCCTCTGCCGCCGCCTGGTAGGCCGCCGGCTTGCCCGCCAGTTTTTGCCTGGCAAGGCCACCGAGCGTGCCGGCATCCAGACCGAGCAACTGCCCGATGAGGCCCACTGCGAACATATTCACCCTGCCCTCGGCGTGGGCCTGCTCAGCCATGGATTTCATCGGCAGTCGCACCAGCTTCGGCTGCGCGGCCAGCACGCTCTCGGGCACATCGCCCTGCTCCTCGCAGATCACCGTGCAGCCGGGCGCGAGGCGAATTTCATCGCCAAAGCGGTCGTAGTTGTTCCAGTCAAAGGCCAGTAATACCTGGTAGGCGCTGGCAGGGGTGTAGCGTTCGGATTCAGTGAGCTTCAACAGGGCGGCGGATTCGCCACCGCGAATCTGCGGGCCGAAGGCCTTGCGCAGCAGGCCGCGCCCGCCCTCCCTGGCCCATGCCTGCAGCAGCAGTTCACCCACGGATATGACACCGGCGCCCCCGGCACCGGTGATGGCGATACTCAATTCAACTGGTTTCATTATGACTCGCTTATTTTTCTGCTGTCATAGAGTAGCCGCTGGCGGCCGCCACGCCAGCCCTAAATGGCTGAACGTTGTTCTCGCTCAAGGGATTTCCGCAGCAAGCGGTGGACCCGGCCGGGCAATGACCGCGCGCCGCGGGGGCGCGCGCCGGGTAAAGCGCTAGGCTGCCCGCAACGCCCGTCCCAGGGTGCGCTTGCCGAGGACCTCACCAAATTCGCCGTCCTGCCATGCCAGCTCGCCGTTGATGAAGGTGTGCGTGACCACACCGTCCGAGCGGCTGACCATCTGCTCATGTTCAAACAGTTCGCGGTAGATCAGCTTGCGGTTGCTGGCGTCGTCCCAGTTGCGCAATGCCTCGGGGTCAATCATCACGATGTCGGCTTGATCGCCCAACTCCAGCGTGCCCACATCAAGCCCGAAGAATTCTGCCGGTTCGCGCGTGAGCCGCTTTACCATCCTGGCGACGGTGTCCAGCGACTGCTTCTGGGCCAGCTTCAGCGACATCAGGTTGGCGTCGAAGAACGCCATGTTGGTGATATGCGCACCCGAGTCGTTGAACCCGGGCATGGTGCTCTTGTGCAACAGCAGGTCCAGCGTAGCGCGGTTGCCCACGTTGGCCACGTCAACCCAGTAACGGAAGCCCTTGTCGTATTCGCGCATCATGTGCAGCATGAAATCGGCATCATCGCTGGTGGGCCGCGGGAACTTTTCAAAGGCCTCGCGCTCGGCTTCGGAGCGGGCCTCATCGGCCTGGCCGCGCTGGAAGCGCAGCAGGCGATCAAATACCTGCTGCAGGGTCTCACCTTCCCACTCGGGCACCGGCGCGCCGTCAAAGTGCATGCGGAACAGGTCCCTCGGCACCAGGTTATCGGGCAGCCCGATCTTGGTGCGGATACTGGCCAGGCCCTTGTCATCGCGCCCGTGACGCCAGTCTTTGCGGAACTGCTCGACGAAAGCCGGGTCGTTGAGCAGCGCCAGGCGCCCTTCGCGATCGTCGTATTCCTTGGCTATCAGCTGGCAGGTGGAGTCGAGTTCTTCGTACAAAGGACTGACGATGCCATCTGACCAGATACGAAAGCTGGTGCCGAGCGCCTGGAAGTGGATATTGCCCTTGAACAGCTTGCTGTTCATCAGCGAGGCGAAGCCGAGGAAGCCCTTGACCGCCTTGGGCGCCAGCACAAACTCCACCGCCGACAGCGCCGACGTCTTCAGCGTCTTACCAAAGAGGCGGCCGCTGGTGAGCATGAAATACAGGAATGCCTTGATGCGGTGTTCAAGGATCGGCGTGGTCTGCCATACACGGTCGCGACCCCGGACCACCTTCAACAGACGCTTCAACTCGCCGAAGCTGGCGAACTGGGTGGGAATACGCTTGTCGGTGTGGGGGTCGTTGGACAGGTAGTGAAACGGCAGGCCATCGGTACTCATGCCCAGGTAGCCCTGGTCCATGGCCTCAGACAGCAGGCCCTCCATGCGCTGCAATTCTGCCTCGGTGGGTTCGCGGGAGATACTCTGTTCAAGCCCCATCACTTCCACACGCAGCATGGAATGCGGCACGAACACGCCGACATTGGGACCCAGGGGAATGTTGCTGAAGTGATCCATGTACTCACCGGTGGTTTGCCAGTCCACCGCCTGCACACACTTGCGCAATACCGACTTGGGAATATTCTCGACCCGGGTGAAACAGTCCACTATCGGGTCCTGATCGCCTTCCAGCTGGCTACCGAAGCAGGTACCCAGGCTGCAGTTGCCCACCAGCACCGTGGTGGTGCCGTGGCGCACCACTTCCGGCAGGCCGGGTTCCAGGTCCACTTCCAGGTCCAGGTGGGTATGGATGTCGAGCAGGCCCGGCATCAGCCATTTGCCTTTCCCGTCTATTACTTCCGCGGCCATGGACCGGGGCAGGAACATGCCCTTGGCGGCCACGCGCCCGCCTTTAATAGCGATATCCATCTCCCGGGGCTTGTCACCGGTACCGTCGAATACCAGCGCGTTCTGGATCAGGGTGTCCCAGGTTTTTCTGGACATGTATTACCTCCTGCTTACTGCATCACAACTGGACTAATCTTAACCAACTCACGTATATAGCAGAACTACATCCCCGAGGATAGACGCCAGCATGCAGCCCATCCCGTTCGACAACACTTTCGCCCGCCTGCCGGACCAGTTTTATACGCGACTGGCGCCGACTCCGGTCACCCGGCCGGGCCTGGTGCGCGTGAACCGGCCGCTGGCGCAGCAACTGGGCATCGACGCGCAATGGCTGGTCTCCCCGGAAGGTGTGGCCTGCATCGCCGGCAACCAGGTGCCCGCAGGCGCCGAGCCACTGGCGGCGGTGTACGCGGGGCACCAGTTCGGCAGCTACAACCCGCAGCTGGGGGATGGCCGCGCGCTGCTGCTGGGGGAAGTGATAGACCGACAGGGCAGGCGTTTTGACATCCAGCTCAAGGGCTCGGGCCCAACACCCTACTCCCGCGGCGGCGACGGTCGCTCACCGCTGGGACCGGTGTTGCGCGAATACATTGTCAGCGAGGCGATGCATGCGCTGGGCGTACCCACAACGCGTGCGCTGGCGGCAGTCACCACCGGCGAGCGCGTGATGCGGGACATGGCGCTCCCGGGCGCGGTGCTGGCACGGGTCGCCGCCAGCCATATCCGCATCGGCAGCTTCCAGTTCTTCGCCGCCAGGGGTGACCAGGAGGCCTTGCAAGCACTGGTCGCACACTGCCTGCAACGGCACTATCCCGAACAGGCCGACAGCGACAACCCTGCACTGGCGCTGCTGCAGGCGGTTATCGGGGCGCAAGCCAAGCTGATTTCCCGCTGGCAGCTGCTGGGCTTCATCCACGGCGTCATGAACACCGACAACATGCTTATTTGTGGTGAAACCGTGGACTACGGTCCCTGTGCATTCATCGACGATTTCAATCCCAACAAAGTGTTCAGCTCCATCGACCACGGCGGACGCTATGCCTACCGCAACCAGCCAGCGATTGCCCACTGGAACCTGGCAGTCCTGGCACAGTCGCTGTTGCCAGTGCTGGCTGCGGACCAGGACCGGGCCGTTGCCCTGGCCCAGGAGGCGGTGGACGCGTTCCCCGCGCTGTTCGAGGCTGCGCACCTGCAGGGCCTGGCCGCCAAGCTGGGGCTGGCCGAGATTGGCGACGCCGACAAACCGCTGGTGGACGAACTGTTTCAATTGATGAGTGACGGCAACACCGATTTCACGCTCACTTTCCGCCGCCTCTACGATCACGCCAACGGCCCTGCCCGGGATGTTGGCAAGTGGTTCGAACTGCCGGACAGCTTTATCCCGTGGCTGTCGCGCTGGCGCCAGCGCCTGGAGCGCGACTACCTGGCACCCGAGACCCGGGAGCAGCGCATGCGTCGCGCCAACCCGGCTGTCATTCCCCGCAATCACCGGGTCGAGGAAGCCATTCGCGCGGCGGAAGACGAGGCTGACTTCTCGCCCTTCCATACCCTGGTGGACCGGCTGGCAGATCCCTTCGAGCTCGACGCCGATGACGACCGCCTGCTGACACCGCCGACTCCGCAGGAAGTGGTGCAGCGCACCTTCTGCGGCACCTGAACGGCATTGGCAGCACCGGGCGCAGGGGTTATGCTGCAGGTGGATCGTGCATGCATACGATCCTAATAATGACTAACAACCAGTCCGGAGAACCAGCAATGGCAGGATATTTTGAGCTGAAAAAAGCCAAGAACGGAGACTTCTATTTCAACCTGGTGGCCGGCAACGGCCAGGGCATTCTGAAAAGTGAAATGTACTCGAGCAGGAGCGCCGCTGAAAACGGCATCGCGTCGGTACAGAACAACTGCGGTGAAGACAGCCAGTTCGAGTGCAAGGAATCCACCAACGGCAAAGCCTATTTCGTGTTGAAGGCGAAGAACCACCAGGTCATCGGCCAGAGCCAGATGTATGAATCCGAATCCGGCTGCGCCAACGGCATCGAATCAGTGAAGAGCAACGGCTGCACTGATGTGATCAAGGACCTGACCGACGCCTGAACAACGCCGGGCAGGGACGCCCGTCACCCCCGGCGCCGGCGCGCCTGGCGCGCCTGTTTGTACCCGAAGCAGACCGTGCACAGCTGGCGCAAATGGGGCAACAGCTCGAGAGAGCGTGACCAAGGTCGTGCAGAAGTAGTGAAAGCCGTATAATTGCGCCACGTTTCACCCCATCGACCCGAGTCCACGACCTTGAGCACTGAATTTTTCGGCAAAACCCTCTCCGGCCCCTTCACCATCCCTTCCGGTATCGTCACCACCGCCGTACCGATTATCCAGTATATTTTTGACCATATGCCCGAGGTCGGCGTGCTGACCACCAAGAGCATCGGCCTGGAGCCACGGGCAGGCTACCGCGAACCGGTTCTCAGCCAGTATGCCCCCGGCTGCTTCGTCAACGCGGTGGGCCTGACTAATCCCGGGGCAGAGAAATCCGCCGAACTGATGGCTGCGCTGCGGGTGCCGGAGGATCGCTTCCTGCTCACCTCCATTTTCGGCGGCAGCATCGCCGAGTTCGTTGAGGTGGCGAAACTGCTGGCGCCGGTCTCCGACGGCCTGGAGCTCAACCTCTCCTGCCCGCACGCCAAAGGGTACGGCATGGCCATGGGCCAGGACCCGGACATGGTGCGCGAGATCGTCAGTGCGGTGAAGGCCGTGGTGGATATCCCGGTGATTCCCAAGCTCACCCCCAACACCCCCGATATCGCCATGATCGCACGGGCCGCCGAGGCCGGGGGCGCCGACGGCTTCTGCGCCGTCAACACCGTGGGACCGGGCTATACCTCGGCCCATGGCCAGCCGGTGCTGAGCAACGGCGCCGGCGGCATGTCCGGCAAGGGCATTCTGCCCATCGGCCTCAAGTGCGTGAAAGAGGTACGCGAGGCCAGTGCCCTACCGATTATCGGCTGCGGCGGTATCTCCAGCGCCGATGACGTGCGCGCCTTCACCGACGCCGGCGCCGACATCGTTGGCATCGGTTCCGCCCTCATCGGCTTGACCACCGATGAGATCGGCGAATATTTCCGCACCCTGGCAGCGGACCTCGAGCACGACAGGAATCGCGCCGAAACGCACATCCGCTACGACGTGGACATGCACTTCGCACCGGTCACCCTGGTGAAAAACCAACGCGTATGTGAGGACATCACCCTCCTCACCTTTGACCGCAAGATCAACATACAGGCCGGTGAATTCATTTTCCTGTGGGTGCCGGGTGTCGGCGAGAAGCCTTTTTCCGCACTTAACGACGACCCCTTCTCACTGGTCGTGATCGACGTGGGCCAGTTCACCCATGCGCTGATGGACCTGCCCGAGGGCACCGAGTGCTATGTGCGCGGTCCGCATGGCATACCGGTCAACCCACCGGAAGGCGCCAGGGTGATGGCGGTCGCCGGTGGTACCGGCCTGGCGGCGGTGTACCAGGTGGCCAGGGACTTCGGTAACGCCGAGGTGTTTACCGGCGCGCGCACGGCGGAACGCCTGTATTTCCTGGAAGAGTGCCGGCAGATCGCCGAGGTGCATGTGGCCACCGACGATGGCAGCGCGGGCTACCATGGCCTGGTGACCGAACTGTTGCGCCAACGTCTGAAAGGGATGTCGCCCGAAGAACGCGACGCGCTGGTGTTCTATAACTGTGGCCCGGAACCCATGGTGCATGCAGCCGTCGCAGTGCAACGGGAGTTCTGCCGCGACGAGCAGATCTACAGCGCTATCGACTACCTGACCAAGTGCGGTGTGGGCATCTGCGGCGCCTGCGCCGCCCCCGATGGCCGGCGCCTGTGCGTGGACGGCCCGTTCCTGTCAGCCTAGGCGATAAACGCCTCCTGGGCGGCTTTGACCGTGTCAGCGGGGCACGTCACCACCACGACCTGCTCATAGCCCATCTTGACCAACTGTTGCGCCGCCAGCGTGGCGCGGCCACCGCTGGCACAGTGCAGGTAGATGGGATGGGCCTCATCCGGAATCACCTCACCCACCTTCAACTCCAGTACGCCGCGGGGAATATTGACCGAGTGCGGCGCGGTGAGGTGGGCCACTTCCACCGGTTCACGCACATCGACGATGGTACCGCCGTTCTCGCTGATCTCCTGCATGGCAGTATTGGCGTCGACACAGCGCAGGCCCGCGCGGGCCTCGGCAACGAGTTCGGGTACGGTTTTCAACATGATCTTCTCCCTGAGCCTGCATATTAATACATCATAAAACACGAATTTACCCGGGGACGATAGCGGCAAGAGCCCTGGTTGTCCATGCCGAGCGCGCTGATTGCTGGCCCGCTTATAGCGGCCGGCCAGAAGCCGGCAGGCTAAGCCAGCGAGTCCAGCATCTCTTTCTCGAACGCAAGCAGGCCGGCGCCATCACTGTCGCGTACCTTGTTGGCCCAATCCGGGTTGGCAATCATCGCCCTGCCCACGGCGACCAGGTCAAACTCCCCCGCCTCCATGCGCGCGACCAGTTCGTCCAGGCTGGCGGGCTGCCCTTCGTGGAAGGTCACCTCTCCCGGGGCGGGCAGGAAATCGTGGTTCAAGCCAACGCTGCCCACGGTGATCGCCGGTTTGCCGGTTATCTTGCGCGTCCAGCCGGCCAGGTTGAGCTTACTACCCTCGAACTCGGGCTCCCAGAAGCGTCGGGTGGAGCAGTGGAAAATATCCACGCCGGCGTCACTCAGGGGCATCAGGAACGCTTCCAGCTCGGCCGGGGTAGGCGCCAGGCGCGCGCTGTAGTCCTGTTGCTTCCACTGTGACCAGCGCAGAATTACCGGGAAATCCGGCCCCACGGCGGCGCGCACCGCGCGGATGATCTCGATGGCGAAGCGACTGCGGTTCTGCATGGAGCCACCGTACTCATCTTCCCGGACATTGGTGCCCGCCCAGAAGAACTGGTCGATCAGGTACCCGTGGGCACCGTGAATCTCCACGGCGTCACAGCCGATGCGTTTGGCATCCGCCGCACCCCTGGCAAAGGCAGCCACCACCTCGGCGATGTCGTCTTTGGTCATCACGTGGCGATTCACCTTGCCCGGCACGTTCATGCCCGACGGTGCGTAGCCGTTCACCTCGCCCTCTGGCAGGGTGCCGGATTTGCGCATACCACCCACATGCCACAACTGGGGCGCGATGCGGCCGCCCTCCTCATGCACCGCGTCCACCACGCGCTGCCAGGCGGCGAGGCGCTCCTCGCCGTGGAAATAGGGCACATCGGGATAGCCATTGGCGGCGATGTGGTCCACGCAGGTGCCCTCGGTGATGATGAGCCCGGCACCGCCCGCTGCCCTGCGGCGGTAATACTCGACGTTGGCGTCATTGGGAATATTGCCCGGGCTCTGGTTGCGGGTCATGGGTGCCATGACGATACGATTGGCCAGCTTGAGGCTGCCAAGGGAGAAGGGGCGGAACAGAATACTGTTGTCAGTCATGGGGTTATCCGGTCTGGTGAAAGGCTGCGCGCTATTCTATTTCAAGCCCGCGGAAGGCGCACCGACATTCTTTCCCGCGCCTTAGTCGCCATGGTGTGATCCAAAACACAACTGCAAGCGTTATCATAGGCTACGCCCCCAATGTGAGACCCGCCAGTGGATCGAGTACGCCTGAGTTTTGAACTGAATGGACAGCGACAGGAGCTGTCGATCGAAAGCGATACACCCCTGCTCTGGGTGCTGCGCGACGTGCTCAATATGAATGGCACCAAGTTCGGGTGTGGCATGGGGCTGTGCGGTGCCTGTACCGTGCATATCGATGGCGAACCGGTGCGCAGCTGCTCGATGCCTATCAACGCGGTGGCCAACCGCCGTGTCACCACCATTGAGGGGCTGGCGGCCGATGGTAAGCATCCGCTGCAGCGGGCCTGGGTCGCGGAGAATGTGCCGCAATGTGGCTACTGCCAGTCCGGCCAGATCATGTCGGCGGCCGCCCTGCTGAGCAAAAACCCCGATCCCACCGATGCCGATATCGACAGCGCCATGTCCGGCAACCTGTGTCGATGCGGCACCTACGGGCGTATTCGCAAAGCCATCAAGAGCGCCTCGAAGAATGCCTCAAAGAGCGTCGCGGGCCTTGCAGTCAACAGCTGGGAACCCGGGGAGAGCGCATCATGAGCCTGTCCAGGCGGGAATTTATCCGCAATTTCTCTATTGCCGGCGGCGGCCTCACCCTCGGTTTCACGCTGAATGCCATCGCCGGGCCCACTGCCGCGGGCGACCTGCAGCCCAACGCCTTCCTGCGCATCACGCCGCAGGGAGAGATTATCGTGCAGATACACAAGGTAGAGATGGGACAGGGTACCGTCACCGGACTGGTTACCCTGATTGCCGAGGAGCTGGAAGCTGACCCGGCGAGCGTGCGCTACGAAATGGCGCCCGTGGACGACGCCTTCACTGACCCCGAATACCGCATGCAGATTACCGGCGGCAGCAACGCCATCCGGGTTTATTACCGGCCCCTGCGCGAAACCGGCGCTGCGGCCAGGGCGATGCTGCTGGCCGCAGCCAGCGCGCGCAGCGGCCTGCCGACAGCGCAGTTGCAGGCCGAGCGCGGCCGCATCACCAGCGCCGACGGGCGCTTCGCCTACAACTACGGTGAACTGGCTGCCGAGGCCGGCAAGTTGCCGGTACCGGAAAACCCGCCGCTCAAAGCTGCGGCTGATTTTCGCCTGATCGGCAAACTTGACCAGCGCCTGGATACACCGCCCAAAGTGAATGGCAGCGCCCGCTTCGGTATCGACGCGCCCCTGCCGGAGACACTCGTGGCCGTGGTCGTACGCCCTCCCGTGGCCCGGGGGGCGATGACCGGCTATGACGACAGCAAGGCCAGGGACCTGCCCGGCGTGCACAGTATCGTAGCCATCGACGCCGGCGTTGCCGTGGTTGCCAGCAACTACTGGCGCGCGCGCAAGGCCGCCGAGGCGGTCACACTGCAGTGGGAGGCCGGGGATTCAGCACTGACCGACAGCGACGCCATCGACGCCGCCCTGACCGACGCACTCAATGGCGACAGCTTCGCCACCATTCGCGATGACGGTGAAGCCCCCGAGGCAGCCCCGGCACAGGCACTGGACGCGGAATACAGCGTGCCTTTCCTGGCCCACGCTACCATGGAACCCATGAACGCCACGGTGGACCCGATTTCCAGGGAAGTCTGGGTGGGGACCCAGGCGCCGGACATAACCAGCAGCTTCGCCGCGCTGGGCCTGGGCGTCGAGGCCGACGAGATCACCGTGCACAACCAGTTTCTCGGTGGCGGATTTGGCCGCCGCTCCATGCCCGACCATGTGCTGGAGGCGGCACAGGTGGCCGCGGCGGTGGGCAAGCGCGTCAAGCTGGTATGGAGCCGTGAGGACGACACCCAGCACGATTTCTATCGCCCGCCCATGAAATCACGCCTCAGCGCCGGCCTCGACCAGAGCGGCCAGGTAGTCAGCTGGCGCCACCGCCTGGCCGGCCCCAGCCTGATGCAATCCACCGTGGACGCCATGGCGCCGGCGATCATGCCCGGCTGGATTCCCGACTTCCTGATCGACTTCGGTGCCGGGCTGGCGGGCAGGAAAGACAACTCTTCTGTCGAGGGCGCCGACGAACTGCCCTACGCCTTTGGCCACATCCAGGTGGCCTACCGCAACGTGGAAACGCCGGTCCCGCTGGGATTCTGGCGCTCTGTGGGGCACAGCCATACGGCCTTCGTGGTGGAAAGTTTCGTCGATGAACTGGCCCACGCTGCCGGGGTCGACCCGGTCGCGTTCCGACGCCGCTATCTGGCGGCGGACAGTCGCCACCGGCAGGTGCTGGACCGGGTTGCGGAACTGAGCAACTGGGGCAACGCCCCGGCGGGCCACTACCAGGGCGTGGCCGTGCATGAATCCTTTCATACGCTGGTGGCCGAGGTGGTGGAAATTTCCATGCAGGGCAACACGCCAAAACTGGAGCGCGCTTTTTGCGCAGTGCACTGCGGCCGCGCCGTTAACCCGGACGTGGTGCGACAGCAGATGGAAGGCGGCATGGTATTCGGCCTCTGCGCGGCGCTAAAAGGCGAGATCACACTGCGCGACGGCGCAGTGCAACAGGGTAACTTTCACGACTACCCGCTACTGCGCATCAACGAAGTGCCGGAGATAGAGGTCGCCATTATCGACAGTGATGCTGCGCCCACGGGGGTGGGTGAACCGGCCACACCACCAGCGGCCCCTGCACTGGGCAACGCGATTTTTGCCGCCACCGGCCAGCGCCTGCGCCAACTGCCTTTCAAGTTATCATAGGGGCGCCTGCAACAGGTGCGCACTCAGGTCCCCGTATAAGCGCGGGATGATCTGGCGACTGCTGAAATGCCAGTCGTCCCCCGCGCGGGCAAAGGTGTCGCGATAGCAGCCCGCCATCACCGCCTGTAAGGGCAATGCTTCCGTGGCCTGCAGCACGGTGAAGTAGGAGCGTGCGGTGGCGCTGTCGCCATCCACTTCCACCAGCACATTGCTGGTGACGTGATGCGACTGTGGCGTGCCGTCCTCATAAAGGCGCGTGAAGGCGCTGTAGATTTGCACGATGTCATCCGTGCCCTCGCCCTGCACCTCTCCGTCAGGTCCGATAAACCGCGCGTGCTGCAACAGCACGCCGATCGCCGCCAAATCGCCGGCATCAATCAGTTCTGCGTAGCGGTATATCAGGTTTTCAATCTGGCGTTCCGGGGACATCTCCGCCCTCCTCTGTACGATAGTTGTATATCTCTCCCGCCTTTACCCGGGCCATGAACTCGTTGATCTCACGCTTTATTTCCGGCGCGTAGAAGTACAGGCCGAGAATATTGGGCACGGAAATCAGGAACACCATGGCGTCAGAGAAATCCAGCACCGCCTTCAGCTGGATCATACAGCCCAGCGCCAGGAAACCGCAGAACATCAACTTGAACAGGTTCTCACTCACCGGGTGCTCGCTGAACAGGTAGGTCCAGGCCTTGAGCCCATAGTAGGACCAGGCAATCGCCGTGGAAAAGGCAAACAGCAGCGCGGCAATGGCCAATGGGTAAGGTGCCCAGCTGACGTGGTGTTCAAACGCCGCCGAGGTCAGGGCGATGCCTTCCAGCCCCTGGTCCATCAGCCCCGCGGGGTAGGCCGTGACCACGATAACCAGCGAGCTCAGCGTACAGATCACCACCGTATCGATAAACGGCTCCAGCAGGGACACAAACCCCTCAGACGCTGGATGATCCGTTTGCACCGCCGAGTGGGCAATGGGCGCAGACCCCAACCCCGCCTCATTCGAGAACAGGGCGCGTTGAAACCCCACAATGATGGCACCGACCATGCCGCCAGTGGCGCTCTCTACACTGAAGGCACTGCTGATGATCAGGTTGATCGCGGCCGGAATATGCTGCGCACTCATGGCGATGATCACCAGCGCAGAACAGGCGTAGAGCACAGCCATCAGCGGCACAATCTTGCCGGCCACGGCCGCGATAGAGCGAATGCCGCCAATGATGACCGCGCCGACCAGCGAGGCAATGGCCAGGCCAAACAGCCAGCCGCGCTCGGCGAAAAAGCTGTCTTCGCCGCCGGTGATAGTGACGAACTGAACATAGGCCTGGTTGGACTGGAACATGTTGCCGATACCCAGGCAACCGATCACCAGCGCCAGGGCATAGAACTTGCCCAGGCCCTTGCCCAGACGCGGGAAACCCCTTTTGACCAGGTAGTGTTCCAGGTAGTACATCGGTCCACCCGAAACCGAGCCGTCAGGATTATGCTTGCGGTATTTCACCCCGAGGGTGCACTCGACCAGCTTGGTCGACATGGACAGAAAACCCGCCACGATGAGCCAGAACGCGGCACCCGGACCGCCGATGACAATCGCCACCGCCACCCCCCCGATATTGCCAACACCAACCGTACCGGAAACGGCCGTGGCCACCGCCTTGAAGTGAGAAATCTCGCCCGGTGCCGAGACATCATGATAGTCACCGCGCACGAGGCGAAAGGCCAGGGCGAAACCACGGATGTTGATAAAGCCAAGGTAAAGCGTGAAGAAACTGGCCGCGACCGCCAGCCACAGCACGATCCAGGGGACCTGGTAACCGAACAGCGACAACTTGTAGAACACGAACGCCGAGAGCGAGGCCGTGATCGGCGCCATGAATGACTCCACCGCCTGGTCCAGGCCGGCAGCCACCGGGTTGCTGCATAACAGCAATAAAGTGATGACCGAGAGCAGTGCGGCAGGCCGGGTTTTCAGTTTATTCATCAGCTATCTCTCGTCTGGCCACGGTGGCACATCAATGGCATAGCCCGCTCAACCCATCGGATAACGAACCTCCCGGCTTACCTCGTCAATGCGCTGCAGGGTTTCCGCGGACAGTGTCACATCCGCCGCCGCCAGCAACTCGTCTACCTGTTCCACCGTGGTAGCCCCGACTATGGTGGAGGCCACAAAATCGTGTTGTTTGCTCCAGGCCACAGCGAGGGTGACGGGCGACAGGCCAACATCCCTGGCAATAGCCTGGAAACGCCGGGTCGACTCCTCGGCGAGGGGGTTGATAAAACGTTTGACCATATTGCGCTGGCGCTCGTCGCCAGTGAGGTAGTTGGTGAAACGCGCGCCCCCCGGTGTCGCCCCGTCGTTATACTTGCCGCTGAGTACACCACCGGCCAGCGGCGAATACGGCAGCAGGCTGACACCCTCCTGGCGGCAAACCTGTGCCAGTTCGTCCTCAAACCGGCGATTGTTCAGGCTGAAGTTGTTCTGGATCGTCTCATAGCGTGGCAGCCCATGACTGTCGGCCATCCACAGGCTTTTTGTCAGCCCCCAGCTGGTCTCGTTACTGCAGCCGAGCACACGCACCTTGCCGGCGGCTACCAGTTCCTCCAGCGCACGCAGGGTCTCTTCATAGTAGTAGCCGTGATCCGGCCAGTGCGTCTGGTACAGGTCGATGTAATCCGTATCCAGTCGGCGCAGGCTGCCCTCGATCGCGCGCATTATGTGGTGACGGTCCAGGCCTGATTTACTGGCGCGAACCGGAGGAGTGATCCAGCCGTGCGCCGGGCCCGCTACCTTGCTGGCAAGAATAATGGCGTCACGCGACTTGCTCTTCATCCAGCGACCGAAGATTTCCTCGGTCAGCCCCATGTACCGCTCGTGCGGGGGAACCGGATACACCTCCGCCGTATCGTAGAAGTCCACCCCGGCGTCGAAGGCCTTGTCGAGTATGGCAAAGGCCGTCTTCTCGTCGGCCTGGCTGCCAAAGGTCATGGTGCCCATACAGATGTCAGTGACCACAATGCCGCTGCGCCCCAGGCGATTCTTATTCATAGGATGAGAGTCCGTTCAGGATGATTCAAGTTCCCGGCCACGCAGGACCAGCACAGGTTTTTTACCCACGCGTCTGCCCCGAACATAACTTGTGACGTCACCACATGCAACGGCAGCGGCAGCCTGGCAGGCGATGAGCAAGCCTGGTAAGACCTGTCAGTTGAGTGGGCCAGGGGGCTCTTTTGCAAAATTTGTCCACGGTCCGAAGTCAGCACAACAATGGCAAGCTTGACCCGGTTGGTGCCAACACCCAACGAACAGGTACTTCAGGGGCGCGGGAACAGCACCGGCGTGGTGTCGAGGTATTGTTGGTAGCCTGCGTCATCTCCCCACTTTTGCCTGGCCTTTTTTTCCAGCAAAGGGATGCCGCTGACCCGTGTCAGCAGCAGGAACACGAACACCGGCGACACCAGCGTCACCAGCTGCCAACCCTGCAATGCGGGTAGCGCGAGCATGGCTACGCCGGACCATAGCATGATCTCACCGAGATAATTGGGGTGGCGTGAATACCGCCACAAACCTGTGCATATAAACTGGCCACTGCCGTGTTTACGGCGCAAGCGCCGCTTCTGCGCGTCGGCCACGACCTCGATAACAAACCCACTCAGCCACAGGCCCGCGCCCACGATATCCAAAGGGGTCAGTGGCGCGCTTTGTTTGCCGCTCATGGCAGCCAATGCACAACCGGCAGTCACCAGTACCCATAAGCCCTGCAGACTCCAGGTGAGGAAAAACCGCAGCGGCACCGGTTTTATCGCATCGAAGCGCGAATCGGAGCCGTCTGCCAGTATGCGGGAAAACAGGAAGGTGCCGAGCCGGATCGCCCATACCAGCACGCAGGTTGCCAGCAGTAGTGATCGCGCATCCATAGCGCCGGTGAGCCACAGGGCCAGCAGCGTGGCACCGATAAAGCCGAGGCTGCCGGTGAGGTCGTAGAAACGCTCTGTCTGCAGCAGGTAGGCGGGCACAAAAGCCGCCCACTGCAGAGCAAACGCGAGCAGGGCACACCAGGCAAACACGGGCAGGGCGCCAGCCCAGGTGCCCTGCTGACTGCCGGCCAGGGTCAACAACAGGGCCAGCAGGTAAACGCCGGTCAGGGCACGCATGCAGGTAAGCTGCCAGTCGTCGTCAGCGCGCAGCCTGGCAACATGGCCGGCACGGAAAGCTGAAGCAAGATGACATCACAGGTAGTACAACAACACATAGATCGACAACAGCACGGCGATCCAGAGCGCGGTCGTACCGGTGGCCCAGGAGCGGGCAAAGACGGCGCGCTCCTGGCTGTCGGCGGTATGCGGCTGGCCGAGATAACGAGCGGTCATGCGCCCGGCAAACTGCCTGGCCCGCTCCCGGGTGCGGTCGAACATCGCGCCCAGGGCATCGAGCCCGCGCAGGACCCACCGCAGCAGCACCATGCCGGCACGACGCCACAACCAGTCCACGTCGAGGCTGATAGTTTGCGTGCGTTTCATCAGCGGCAGCAACACAAAGAAAGCGAGTCCCGAGAACAACAATAGCTGGAGATAGAAAAGTACTTTACCCGCCTTGTAGGGCACGTACTCCACCGGATACGGCAGCAGGTCGTAGAGCAATTCCGGGTACACGCCAAGCAGGATACACAGGCCGGCAAACAGCACCATGGCCAGGCCCATATTCCAGGGCGCATCCTTGGGGCGCAGGCCGGAGTCGCGCTGGAAAAACACGAACCAGGGAAACTTGATGCCCGCATGCAGGAAGACACCCGCTGAGGCCGCGGTCAGCAGCATGTATACCACCACCAGGCTCTCGTCGATGGCGGCCTGCGAGATCATGCTCTTGGTCGTAAAGCCCGAAGTGAGCGGAAAGCTGGAGATCGCCAGGGCGCCGATTATGCCGCAGACCGTGGTCAGTGGCATGGTCCGAAACAGCCCTCCGAGTTCCGAACACTTGTGTTTACCGGTGCGGTAGATCACCACGCCGGCGCTCATGAACAACAGTGCCTTGTAGATAATGTGCGCGAAGGCATGCGCCGCAGCGCCGTTCAGCGCCATCTGTGTGCCGATGCCCACGGCGCAAACCATAAAGCCCACCTGGTTGACGATAGAATAGGCGAGGATGCGTCGCGCGTCGTTTTCCAGCAGCGCATAAATGATGCCGTACATCACCATGAACAGGCCCACACCCACCAGTACCGGCTCGCCCGGGAACAGCAGGATGAGCGCCAGCACCGCGGTCTTGGTTGTGAACGCCGAGAGGAAGACCGATCCGGTGGCGCTGGACTCGGGGTAGGCATCCGCCAACCACGCCGACACCGGGGGCGCTGCAGCATTAATCAGGATACCGATGAGAATCATCCAGGTGCTAAAGTCATGGGCCAGCATGGGCTGTATCTGGATGGATCCGGTGCCAACCACTACACCTTCTATGCCCACCTTTAATACAACTCCGCCAAGCAGGTGCATGATCGCGTAGCGTATCCCGGCAGCGCGCGCGGCCGCTGTGCCGCCGCACCAGACCACCACTGTGGAAAACAGCGCCATCAGTTCCCAGTACAGGAACAGGGTGATGAGGTCGCCGGCAAAGCAGACGCCCACCGCGCCTGCGGCATAGGCAAATGCCGCTGCGAGTTCGTACCAGCGCGCGAGTCGATAGGCATACAGGCCACCGACAAAGACCATGATCGCGAACACCGTGGCGAACAGCCGCCGCAGTGGCGAGCCCTCAACCGGTTCGATCTGGTAGGAGAGGAACTTCACCGTGCCCTGCACGCCGTCCGGCACCTGCCACACGGCCCAGAGCGTGATCAGGGGCGCCAGCAGCACCACTGCCGTGCGCGCATGGCCCCGGGTCAGCCCGATCAGCACAGCCGCGAGCAACAGGATCAGCGCCGGCGAGAGCATTTCAAGCGCCATCAGTATGCTCCCCGGTTTCACTCTGGGCCATTTCGTCCAGGGTGTCTGCCTTGCTGTAATAGTCGTCCGGGCGCTTGAGCAATACGCCCAGCGCCTTGGCTACCAACACCATCAACAGGCAGCTGGCAAAACCGTAGACCGCGCCAAAGCCGAACCAGTCATCCACGCTGAAGTAACCCTTGATAGGCACCACGAACTCGGCCAGCACCACCAGCGCCAGCACCGCGATAAAACCGATCCAGAGCTTGCGGATCGTCGCCGGCCTGACCAGCCAGTGCAGTTGTTCGTCGACGTTGCGCATCAGGTGAGTCCTCTCACAACCTGGCTTTCGAGTTCAATGACAGGACCATTGAACAGGAAGAAGCCCAGCGTCAGCAGGGCGGTGACACAGAGCGCCAGTACCGCGGCAAAGGGGGCTTCGCCATGAGGTTTGGCATCCGCTTCTTCCCGTTCAAACCAGGCCATGTACAGGATAGGCAGGAAATACGCCGCGTTGAGCACGGTGCTGGCAATTATGGTGAACAGTGCCACCAGGTTTTCCGCCTCGAAGGCGCCGGCGAGGATGTACCACTTGGAGACAAAGCCACCGGTAGGCGGCACGCCGATCATACTCAGCGCGCCGATGGAGAAAGCGGCCATGGTCCAGGGCATGCGTCGGCCGATACCGCGCAGCTGGTAAATTTCCGTTTTCTTCGAGGCCACGTAAATAGCACCGGCGGCAAAGAACAGGGTGATCTTGCCGAAGGCGTGGGCCACCATATGTATGGCTGCCCCAACCTCTGCGTGTGGCTTGAGAATGGCCGCCGCCATGACCACATAGGACAGCTGCGCGATGGTGGAATAGGCCAGCAGCCGCTTGATATTGGTCTGTCGCAGGGCAACCAGGCTCGCCACGATAATGGTGAAAGCCGCCGGGTACATCAGCCAGGCGGAGCTGGGCGAGGCAAACAGGAACTCAACGCCGAAGATATAGACGATAACCTTGGTGATGGTAAACACACCGGCCTTCACCACGGCCACCGCGTGCAATAAAGCGCTCACCGGCGTGGGCGCCACCATGGCCGCCGGCAACCAGCGATGTACCGGCATTACCGCGGCCTTGGCGATACCAAACACGAACAGCCCCAGCAGCAGCCCCACTTCCGGCTCGGCCACCTTGCCCTCGAGAATACCGCCCAGCACGAAGTCGCCGGTACCGGCGGCGGTATAGACCCAGATAATCGCCGGCAGGAACAGGCCGATGGAGGTGCTGAGCAGGATGCCCAGGTAAACCCGCGCTGAGCGCACCGTGGCCGCATCACCCTTGTGTGATACCAGCGGGTAGGTCGACAGCGTCAGCGCCTCGTAAAACAGGAACAGGGTGAACAGGTTGCCTGCGAAGGCAACGCCCATGGTGGCGGCCAGTGCCAGCGCGAAACAGACATAGAAACGGGTCTGGTGCTTTTCGCCGTTGCCGCGCATGTAGCCAATGGAGTACACGGAATTGATCAGCCACAGGCCGGATGCCAGCGCGGCGAACAACATCCCCAGCGGTTCAACCCTGAAAGCGATGGACAGGCCGGGCATGACCTCACCCACGGTCACCGCCGGGCGACCGTCAGCCATCAGCGTGGGCAGCATGCCCCAGACCACCCAGATCAACGCCGCGGAAGTTACCAGGGTCATTGTCTCGCGCAGGTTGGGACCAATGCGCCCCGCCAGGGCAATCGCCAGCGCACCCGCCAGTGGCAGGACGATAGCGACGAGGATGGCAGTTTCCGCGTTCACGGCATCCCCCCGAGCAGCGCCGCAGCACTACCTTCAGCCAGGGTCAGCGGAATGGCGGGCGCCAGGCCAAATGCGATATTCAGCAGTGCCACCAGCCAGGTCATCAGCAACAGTTGCAGCGGCGCTTCGACAATACCTGTCTCCTCGGTGGCGGGCGCCTGGAAGTAGAGCGTCTCCACGATCCTCCACACATACACCACAGCCATCAGCGAGCTGACCAGGATTACGATGACCAGCGTCCAGCCCCAGGGCCCCGCATCCAGTGCGGCGGTGATCAGCAGCCACTTGCTGATAAAGCCGGCGGTGCCGGGCACGCCAATCAGGCTCAAGCCACATAGCACCAGGGCGGCACAGGTCCACGGCATCCGCGCGGCGGCGCCACCAAGCTGGCTCAGGCGCAGGTCGCGGTAGTGGTATGCGAGACACGCCACGGCAAGGAACAAACCGCCCTTGGCGAGGGCGTGATTGAACATGTGCATGGCGCCGGCGGTGATACCGGCCTGGCTGACGAAGCTGGCCCCCAGCAGTATGTAGCCGATCTGCGCCACCGAGGAGGTACCCAGCAGGCGCTTGAGATTGCCCTCGAACATGGCCACCGCGGAGGCCACCAGTATGCCGAGCACCGCCAGCGGCATAGCGAACATGGCGAACTGGATGACGTGGTCCGAAAGCTTGTCCTGGAACACCATGGAGTCGAAGCGGATCAGGACATACAGCGCCACCTTGGTGGCACAGGCGGCGAGGAATACGGTCACCATGTGCGGCGCATGGGTATAGGCATTGGGCAGCCACACATGCAGGGGGAATACGGCCGCCTTCAAGGCCAGTCCGATGGTGATGAACCCGGCAGCCACCAGTATCGGGTTGAGGTCGACCACATCGCCAATCCGCGCCTGCATGTCGGCGAGATTGAGCGTTCCTGTCATCATGTAGACCAGGCCCACACCGATCAGGTAGAAGGTGGCGCCAATAGTGCCCATGATCAGGTACTTGAATACCGCGGGCAGGGCGCGCCGGTCGGGCCCACCGGCAATCAGGATATAGCTGGCCAGCGAGGATATCTCCATGAACACGAAGATATTGAAGGCGTCAGCGGACACCACGATACCCGCCAACCCGGCCAGGCCCAGCAGCCAGGCGGCGTAGAACAGTGGCTGGCGTTCCTCCTCGATCTGTTTATCAACGCTTGGTCTCGCCGCCAGCAGGGCCGCGGCACCGGCACCGGTTACCAGCAACAGCACCAGCGCGCTGAAGTCGTCCACCGCCAGGGCAATACCATAGGGCGCGGGCCATCCGCCCATGGCATAGGTTTGGGTCTCGCCGCCCAGCACCGCCATGGCCAGCGCCACGGCGATGGCAAAACTCACCAGCCCGGCAGCGGTGGCACCGGCCCAGGCCAGGCCGCGTGGCTGTAACAGCACTACCAGTGGTGCCGACAACATCGGCACAACCACCTGCAGCGCGGGGAGATGATCGACAAGATTCATAGTTTCAGTCAGCGCCCAGAATCTCGTGTTCTTCGATAGTGCCGTATGCTTCCCGGATTCGCACCACAATGGCCAGCCCCAGGGCCAGCGTGGAGACCCCGACAACAATGGCGGTGAGTATCAGTACCTGCGGCAGGGGATTGGAGAAGATCTGGTTTTCCACACCGGCCTGTATGATCGGGGCCGTGCCACCCTCCACCTTGTCCATGGTGATATACAGCAGGAATACCGCCGACTGGAAAATGGACAGGCCGATCAGTTTCTTGATCAGGTTATTCTTGCTGATAACCGCATACAAACCCACCATCAGCACCACGGCGAAAACCCAGTAATTGTAATAGCCGAGCAAATCCAGCAACTTCATGGGCGCCCCTCCCGCGCGGCAAAGGCATGAAATATGGACAGCAGCGCTCCACACACCGCCATACCCACACCCGCCTCGATAACGATAATCCCCATCTGCTGCCCGAACACCGGGTCAGCGGCGAGCACGGAGTAATCCAGGAACGCACCGCCCATCAACATACACACCACGCCGACGGCACCGAACAGCAGTGCACCACCGACCACCAGGCCCAGCAGAACGGAGCGCGGCACCGCCCTCAGGGCTTCCGCCTCACCCTCAAGCAGGGCGTAGAGGATGACACCGGTGGCAATAATAGCGCCGGCCTGGAAGCCGCCGCCGGGGCCGTATTCACCATGAAACTGGACATACAGCCCGAACAACACAATAAAAGGAACCAGCAGCCGACCCACCACCTGCGGAATCAGGTGGTGGCGCAGGCCCGAGGGTTCCGCCGGTAGTTCGGCGGCTGGCCCCGGCGGGCGTACACCGAGAATGAACAGGACACCGATACAGGCGGCGAACACCACAAAGACCTCGCCAAGCGTGTCGTAACCGCGAAAACTGCTGAGCACCGCGGTGACCACGTTGGGGATATCCATATACTCCGGTGTTTTTTCCAGGTACCAGGGCGCCACGTGCTGGTGTACCGGTGCGTCGGGGTCGCCGAGGCGGGGTTTATCGAACGTCGCGTAGATGATCAGCACCGCCAGCACACCAACCGTGCCCAGTGGCAGCAGCCGGGAGCCCAGCCGTGGCTGTTCAACATCCCCGGCCAGGGCCAGGGCACTGAGGAAGATCACCGTGGTCACACCAGCGCCCACTGCGGCCTCCGTCAATGCCACATCCGCGGCGTCGAGGATAAAAAAGTTGGCCGCCATCAACAGGCTGAAGATAGAGGTCAGCATCACCGCTACGAACAGGTTGGTGGTACGCACGATGGCCACCGCAGTGATGACCAGCAGCGTCAACAGGAACAGGGCGAAGACGTAGATCATTGCACGCCACCACTGGCACCGCGATCCCGCTCGACCCCTGAGTCGGGCTTCATGCCGGAAAGCAGCGCGGCATTGGCCAGGGCGTAGGTCGCAGTGGGACCGGTCAACAGCAGGAACAGCATGATCGCAAACAACTTCATCGTGGGCAGGGAAAAGCCGGACTGCAGCATCATGCCGGTGAATATCAGCAGGGTGGCCATGGTGTCAGTCAGGCTGGCGGCGTGAATTCGGGTGTAGAAATTTGGCAGGCGCAGGCCGCCGATACCACCGATCAGTACACAGGCCCCGCCCAGGGCCAGCAGCACCCAGCTGATTACATCCAGCACCACGTCAATCATTGTCGGCGCCCTGCTGCTTGCGGGAACGATCCTGGAAAAACTCGAGCACAGCAAGGATCCCGACAACGTTGATCAGCGCGTAGGCCAGGGCAAGATCGAGAAAGTCCGGCCGCCCGTAAAGGAAAGCAATGACGGACAACAGCAGCACCGTCTTGGTGCCAAAGACGTTGACCGCCAGCACCCGGTCGTAAACAGTCGGCCCCAGCAGTGCGCGCACCAGCGCCAGCACCATGGTGACCAGGATGGCTATGGATACCAGGATATACATGCTCAGTTACGCTCCAGGGCAGCAGCCCGCCGACTGACCTCGCCAGCCTGCAACTCGCGCGCGGTGTCGCGAGTCAGGCAGTGCACCAGCAGCTTGCCCTCATGCAGGTCCAGGGTCACGGTGCCAGGCGAGAGCGTAATGGAGTTCCCGAGTATGACCTGGCCGGCTTCGCTGTCTGCCTGCGAGGCCAGTTCCACCAGCGTGGGGCTGATGGGCATAGAGGGTTTCAGTATTATCCGCGCCACTTCCACGCTGGAACGCGCTATCTCACGCAGCAGCCACCACCAGTAGCCTGGCAGGCGCGGCAACAGGGACATCATGGCCTGGTTGCGAAAGAAGCCCATACGCAGGGCCATGTACACACTCAACAGGCAGGAGAATACGCCCAGCCCCAGCAGCAGCGGCTTGTAGAGACCGGACCACAGCACCCACGATACTGCGAGCACCAGCAATAGCAACAACACGGCTGGAAGCTGCGCCTCACCGTGCTGCGACATAGCCCTGCCTGCGTGATTGCCGGAGTGCTTGCAGCTCACCTCAGAAACACCCTTATTTACTGTTATCAAATACGAGGAGCTATTATGGCCGAATTAACTCCCGGCACAAGCACGGAGGAAGCGCGAGTACGGTAAAGCGCCCAAACCACTGGCTGGCCGCGCAACTCTAAGCTATAAATCAGGATTGATGACAACACGGCAACCACAAGGAACTGGCATGAATACACTTTCCGATACCGCAAAATCCGGCGCTCGCAGCGCCACATGGCTGGGCATCGCCGTACTGGTATTGGGCATACTCGCCCTCGGCATGCCATTCCTGACTGGCGTCGCGATCACCATCAGCATCGGGGTAATACTGATCGCCACGGGTATCGCACAAGTGGTGTTTGCTTTTGAGTCCGACTCCTTCGGCCGCGGCGCCCTGCGTTTTGGCTTCGGCGTGCTGGCGGGACTCGCAGGCATTTCGCTGGTGACCCAGCCCGGCGCGGGCCTGGCCACCATCACGCTGTTCCTCGCTGCCTGGTTCTTTGTCGACGGCGTGTTTGCCATTATCACCGGATTGTCATGGCGCCCTGAAAAAGGCTGGGGCCTGATGCTCTTCAACGGGGTCATCAGCATCATCCTCGGCGCGATGATTTACCGCCAGTTCCCGGTTTCGGCGACATGGCTGGTGGGCCTGCTGGTGGGTATCCGGCTGCTGCTGGCGGGCTGGACCATGATCGCCCTGGGGGCGGCGGGCCGCACAGTAGCCAGGAAATTGGACCAAGGCGGCAACTAACCTGTGGTGGGACAGTCACCCGGTAACCGGGGTATGGCCAAGCCTAACTTTTCTCTGCCAAACTCGGCGCGGCCTGACCACCAAACAACTTGTCATACACTCGCGCCAGAGTGCGCCGCACTGCCTTGCCGGAAAGCGCAAAACCGGACACCAGGGCCTCGAACTCAACCTGGGACATTCTCTCGTTATCAAGGATACGATTCAGTGAGTACGGGTTATCCTCAGGAAAAACCAGCCCGCGATCACAGGTAGTGGCTGACTCTATGCCAAAACTGGCCAGAGTCGCCCAGTGCTGCTCGGACCACATACCATATGGATAGCAGAAATGCGTAGGCCTGCGCCCCGTGACTTTTTCGATCTGGCTGATGTTTTCGGCCATATCCTGCCCTGCAGGGCCCGCCTCTTCAGGCAACCCCGGAAAACGGTGAAGATGCGAGTGCAACTCGATGCTCACACCAGCCTGCTCCAGTTCCTTCGCTTCTTCTTCACTGACAAGGTTTAGTGCCCTGCTGCTAACGAGGCTTTCGTAATCCTGCCCTACCAACTCGGCAAGTCGCATGCAAAGCTGAATGCGCTCTTCCTCGGAGTCGAGTGCTTCACCGTAGGCCACTATTTTTCGTTGCACCCAGTCCAGGTCCTTCGACATTTTGCTCGCCGGATAATCCACCGCGCCAAGGCCCGGAACAGCGAGCGCTGAAAGATCGACCTCCCCGGGCTCCGCTTTCCAGAGCAGGTAGCCGACAAGATAGTTGAACAGGGGATAACCGTTCACAAAGGCGTGGGTGATCAGGTAAACAGTTGCCGGAAAGCCATATCGAGCAAGGTGAGGTAAGGCTTTTGAATAGGTCGTGTAGTAGCCATCGTCAAACGTGATCACCACCGGCGATTGGGGCAGGCTGCCGTCCCGCAGGCCTGACAACGCACTCTCCAGGGACAGCACACTGTATGCATGCCGCTGCAGATACGCCATGCGCTTCTCAAATGTATCGACTGAGACAAACAGATTCGGGCGCCAAAGATGCTCATCGGTAGTGGATAGCCCATGAAAACAGAGGATTCTCAATCCATCGCGAGTCGAATACCGGGCGAGGCGAAACAGTCCGAGATACTTGCAGACAGTGAGAAACGTCGTTTTTCCAATACCCGACAGTTTTATAGCCCCTTAAAACTTCATGTTGTTATGTGAACCACGTCGAGAACAGGGCTTTAGGCCCCACTCCGCCTTATCACCTCGAGAGAATAGTGGGCGACGGTAATCTTTGCAATTGGCGGGATAGCGCCAGAAGTGATGGCAGCCATCAGATTGTTGACGATGTGACACCGGTCACAAAATTTACCCTGTGCCTGTCATGGAATATCAACAGCAAGTGGATCACTGCCTATCAATCAGGACGAGGCGAACGACTTATTGCTTGCTAACGCGCCGTGAACAGCAAATGATTGCCCCTCTACGGGCAATTATTTGTCACCGGGACACGACCGTATCGATTAGCAAAGCAATGAACCGCCATATACCAACCGTTGTCTTTCATGCAAGGCTTACTACACACCGGAAAAATGGGCTCCTGTCACCCAACGGTAGCAGCGTGCCTCAGCCTTGCGATCTCCTCATCGCTATAGCCCAGCTCACCAAGAATCTCGTTGCTGTGCGCGCCCAGGGCAGGACTGGGAAAGCCGCATCCCGATGGCGTCTTGCTGAAGTGCACCGGGTTCTGTGGTTCCAGCATGGCGCCCGCAAGCGGATGCTCGCTCTCCACGAACAAACCGTTCGCCCGCATCTGCGGATTGTCAGGCAACTCCGCCAGCGTATAGGCCCTGGCGCAGGGGACGTCGCCGGCCTCGAGCCTGGCCAGGGTCTCATCCACATCGAGTTCCAACGCGTTTTCCAGGATCTGGTTACTGATATCCACCACCACGTCTTGATTGGTGGCGCGGTCGATCAGGGTCGCCACCCGCGGGTCACTGGAATCCACGCCAAAAGCAGCGCACCAGTTGTGAAAATCCGAGTCCGATACCGGAGCGGCCTGGGCGTAACCGTTCTTGAACTTGATCAGCCGCGGATCAGCAGAAGCCTGCAGCCCGAGACTGGCCTCCTCAGACCTGAACTGCGCAGTGCCGGACTTGTCCACCCAGAGAAAGCTGGCGACGGCATCCGCCATGGCCAACTGCACGTGCTGCCCGCCTGCCCCGCGCTCACGCGCCAACAGCGCCGCAGTGATCGCCTGGCAGGCCATGTGCGCGGTCAGTTTGTCCGCGAATAATTGCTGGTACTGGGAAGGCTCACCTATTCTCGGGTCTGTCTGGCTCATGGCGGCCCCGGCAAAGGCCTGCACGACATTGTCATAAGCGGCCTTCTTTGACATCGGACCCTCGTGCCCAAAACCGGTAACCGACAGATAGACCAGTTGCGGATTGATGGCCGAGAGCGTGGCGTAGTCAGCCTGCAGCCTTTCCACTACCCCCGGGCGGAAGTTATGAATAATCACGTCGACTTCCTTCACCAGGCGGTGCAGCACTTCTATGCCGGCATCGGACTTGAGGTTTAGCGCAATACTGCGCTTGCCGCGGTTCACGTTCTGGTAGAGCGCGCCGACGCCATTGCAATTGGCGCCTATGTAACGCATCAAGTCACCCATGCCGGGCGTCTCGACCTTGATCACGCTTGCGCCCTGGTCTGCGAGCACACCGGCCGCCAGCGGCGCCGCGATCATCGTGCCGATATCCAGAACCTTTATACCCTGCATCGGCCCATCGCCCGGGGTAGCTGTTTCGGTCTTGGTCATGTGCTGTATGCCCTACTGGTTTTTCATCGGCAATCGAACCGTGGCCTTGCCGGGCGAGGTGACACCGGCCTGGTCGTTCTCCAGGAAAATATCCAGGTCGACCAGGGCCCGATCGCCTTCCAGCCGCTTGCCGGTCACGTTGGCGTAGGCGCGCACGGAGGTGCCGCTGAAGTTCATGCCGCGCATCTGGAAGCTGAGCTTCTCAACCCAGCCACTGCGCCCGGCCCAGTCCGTGAGCAGCCTGCCCAGCATGCCCGTGGTCCAGCCCGTATTGTAGAAGATGCCCGGCATGCCGCTGTCGCGCGCATAGTCGACGTCATGGTGCACCCGGTTCCAGTCCTGTGAACCGCTCACCTGCAATGCCATTTCAGTCCAATCGAGGTTTTTGTTGAAGCCCGCCAACTCATCACCCACGCTGACATCTTCCCAGAATCGCTCTGCCAGGTAGTCGATTTCACCACTGTGCTTTTCGGTCATGCGCCCTCCCCTGTTTGTACATCGCGCTCGGCATCCCGACTGACCTGCTCCGGGGAGCGATGAATAAGCATGGTGTTGCGCCACCTGGCCACCTCGCGCTCATGTTGATTGAAAAACGTGGTTTCAGTGACGATCCAGATCGCGTGTGGGTCCAGCTTGATGGGCTTCTTGAATACGTCGGCAATCCGCAATTCCAGCCGCAGCCGGTCACCCACGCGGACGGGCTCGAGAAATTCCCACTGCACTTCCATATTGATGCCGCGATCACCGGGCGTGGGCACCCCGAAGCTGAAAACGGCGGTTGTCTCGGCGTCTGTACCGGAGGCCTCGTTGGGCGGCCAGGGGCCGCTGGCGGCAAAGTAGGCCGGGAGCATTGACGGCGGCATGATCACCCCGGCGTAAGGTCCCTCCGCGGCCACATCCGGATCAAGGAAGGCCGGGTTAAGGTCACCGACCATGTGGCAATGGCGGCGAATAGGATCGAATTCCACCGGGTAGCGGCCCTTCGCCTCACTGATCAGCCTGCCGATCCATTCAGCTCGGACAGCATCAAGATCGTAGTCGTCGGGATGGGTATTGCTCATTGGGTACCTGCTGTCGTCAACAAACTGTGTACAGCACAGCATAGTGTGGGGAGATGGCGGGCGACACAAGACCGTCTTGCTGCGAACCCGCGCGGGGGAGATTTTGTTAAACCGCTGCTTCTCGATAGCGTGTCTTCGCCCTGATATGGAAAAGGGACGCCGCATTGGAGAATGGAGAATGCGTTGCACGCTCGGCATCAACCAGAAAGGGTTCTCAGCGAGCCTTCTCTACAAGTGGTTCACACGCTTGCTGAATTTCACCGGCGCTGCCGGGAACAGCCATCCTGTTCCTCTGTACCGGCCTGGATAGAACTGGTTTTACCAAGCCCGGCATCCCTCAAGCTCGCGCATGATGCCGCTAGGTTTCTGTACTAGCCTGAACAGCCTCCTCGCCATGTTCAGCTCTGGCACTGCTCTCTACTTGCCGATAAAAGTAAACCATGAGCACAAGAAAAATGAAGGCTGAAAGCGATTCATATATTTCCTTCGATGCTGCGTAATAATGCGCACTGTGACCCCTTGGCAGAATAACTGAATCGAGGCTCTTGAAAGTCAACCAGTTCACCGCAAAGAAAACTCCGATAGCAATGGGCGGGATCGGCAAGCGAATTTTAGTAGCCAGACGATTTAATGCATCAAAGTTGAAAACCAATAACGGCAGAATGATACACCACGATGCCCAGAACAATTTGTAAAGGAAATTAATGGTCAGCAGTTTCTCAAGGCCTTGCTTATAGGTTTTGTCAAAATTAGCGCTATTGAATATTTCGATATTGTGAAGATTGAATTCTCCCTGGACGTTCATCTCCTTCATTGCTGCCGGCGTTTCAAAGTTGAAGATACGCTGCCCCCAACTCACTTCTTCTCCTGCTCCCAGAAAGAAGACCAGACACAGAAGAAGAAAAAAGATGTTTCGAGTCCTCAGGAAAATAAAAAGTGCGACTATCGAAGTAAGAAAAAAACAGAGAGCGCCCAGATTTTCGACAATACTATCCTCGCGACCGAATAGATCCCCGACCGTATAAGCGTCATACACGATATAAACGGAGTAGGATGCGATAATCCCCAGCAGAATAACCATAACGTACGGTTTTAACTGGATAATTTGTTTGTACAACAGTTCCAAATTTCGTCGAGTCATATCCATATATCAATACAATCCATTTTATTTACTGCAGTCCTGATCGGTCACGGCAAGCCAGGGTGATCGTAGAACTGATGCTTGCGTATCCACACCGGTCACACTTTGGTCTGGTTTAAGGACAAACCGCATGCTGGTATTTAAGTACCGACCAATGGTGAGAACAGCGAGCAGCAGGGGATGTTTTACTTATTCTCTTATCAAATTGCCCGGTTGCCCGAGGCTATCCAGCCACTCGATGGCACCATCGTAATGATAGTAGACGCTAGCAGATTCCTGCCCGAACTTAAAGTATTACAAAAACAGAATATTAAACCAGCACTTTCTGTTGTCGAAAGCACCTTCTTCTTGTGTGAAGCACCTTTGGGCCACAGCGAACCGCGGAGAAACTGCGGTATCGTAAACAATATGTTCTCGTCCATTGGTGAGTTTTTCTGTTGCCTTCACGATAGCTCAATGAGAAAGACGAATAGTACTTCGGCATACGGAGCCACAGTCCCGACTCGCAATACAGTCTCCAACATGCAATAGGCGCGATGCTTGATGCAGGCTGCCGCCCCTTCTACTCAGCGACCACACCAGCAGCCAAACCGCAGGAAGCCGGACTCCCGGAAAAATATGCGATTCTGTCAACAGGGAGAGAGGAATATCCAATCTCAGTAGTTCCTTGATATGGCCTATAATAACAAGCTAACTTTCTTGCAGAGGGTTTTCGGCAACGGCCCGATAGACTGCTCAAATGGACATCACCCGAAGGACATTGGTCAGATCCACCCTACTTGCTGCTGGCTGGGCCAGCAGCGGCCACTTACTGAGTGCCTGCTCCAATTCAGCGGACTATGCAACCACGCCACTTTCGAATATGGAGAACATTGGCGCACTTCTGGCTGAGGATCGCAATGGAATACGACTTCCTCCGGGCTTTAGCTCCAAAGTCATCGCCCAATCTGGACAACCGGTCATAGCGGGCGACCCATTCCTCTGGGGCGCATCCCCTGACGGGGGAGCCTGCTTCGCCCAGCAAGACGGCAGCTGGATTTACGTATGCAATAACGAACTGGGGGGTAATGCAGGCGGCGTTTCAGCCATCCATTTCGATAGGACTGGCGCGCCACAGTCAGCCTACCCGATTCTTACTGGCACCAGCCGGAATTGTGCAGGCGGTAAACTCCCGTATGGCAGGTGGCTCTCGTGTGAAGAAACACCGACCGGCCAAGTCTACGAATGCGACCCCACCGGTAAAAAGCCCGCGATTGTTCGCCCACTTCTTGGCGTCTTCAGACATGAAGCCGCGGCTTATGACCTTGAAAACCATCATATATACCTGACGGAAGACAGGCCTGATGGAAAGCTCTATCGCTTTGTCCCAGGCAATTTCCGCCCAGATGGTTATGCCGACCTTTCTTCGGGACACCTGGAGGTGGCCGAGATCGTCGACGTCGTCACCGGTGCGGCGGTTTGGCACCGATTGCCAGATCCAGAGGCCCACAAAGAGGAAACTCGCTTCCAGGTTGCTGAAGCCACGTCATTCGCTGGCGGTGAAGGCATCGAATATCATGAAGGCAAAGTTTACTTCACCACGAAAATCAGCAATCAAGTTCACGTCTATGACACCCAGAAACAACGTTTTTCAGTGCTCTATGACAAGAAAGAGCACGACCCTGCCATCTTATCCGGCGTGGATAACATACACCTGAACAGTCATGGAGATATCTTTGTGGCTGAAGATGGTGGAGACATGCAGGTCGTCGTTATCACCAAGGGTGGAAACATAAAGCCACTGTTGGAAATACCATCACACAGAGCCTCAGAAATAACCGGACCGGCATTTAGCCCGGACCTGAAGCACTTCTATTTTAGCTCGCAGCGTGGCGCATCCGGTTCTGTTTTTGACGGCACTACCTACCAGATCACCGGGCCGTTTTTTATTAGTAGCTGACGCATTGCGCGCGTTGTAACGAGGCGTAAGCTGCTGATGCCAGGGGAACCACGGGATCTTCGCCCCAGGGAAAAACCTACCGTATTGGCGACTACCTAAAGGCCGGCTCTCGCTAGCGTAACCTCTGCCAAACAATAAAGCCCCCGCGTTGCGGGGGCTTTATTGTTTGGTAGGACTACCCAGATTGATCACAACACCCTTTTGGGGTGTTGTGACCCCTTCGGGGCGCCTTCGCTTTGCTTCGGCGTCTAAACTCTCCCGCCGGGAGAGTTTGTCGAAGGCTGTTCTGCATCTTATGGATACTCAAACCAAACAAAAAAGCCCCCGCGTTGCGGAGGCTTTGTTGTTTGGTAGGACTACCCAGATTCGAACTGGGGACCTCTACCATGTCAAGGTAGCGCTCTAACCAACTGAGCTATAGTCCTGTGGAGGCCGGGGATTATAAGCCCAGCGGTGGAATTGCTCAACACCCGCGAGGGGAATGCTGTGCGCGCCTGGCTGCGCGAGGAGAGGACTGGGGATCGGCATGTGGCAGGACGTGGAGGCAAGCATCAACCAGGCAACGGGGGAGCGGTTCAGGGTCCGGGCCAGCTATCCCGTGGCTGGTGGTTGCATCAATGAAAGCGCTGTTCTCGAGGATGGCGGCAAGCGCTATTTCGTGAAGCGCAATCTTGCGGCGCTGGAGGGCATGTTCCACGCCGAGGCCGCCGCGCTGCGGGAAATCATCGCCACGCATAGCCTGGGTGCGCCAGCGCCTGTCGCCACCGGGTGCGATGGCAAAAACAGCTGGCTGGTACTGGAATACCTCGACCTCACGGGCACCGGCGGCGCCGCCGAGGCCGCCCTGGGACTTGGCCTGGCCCGCATGCACCGGCACCAGGCCGGTGCCTTCGGCTTCCACGACAGCAATTTTATCGGCGCGACCCCGCAGCCAAACAACTGGCACCGAGACTGGGTGGCCTTTTTTGGCGAGCAGCGCCTGCACCACCAGCTGTCCCTGGCAGCGCAGAACGGTGCCGGCCACAGCCTGCTTGATGCCGGCGAGCGGCTGCTGGAACGCCTGCCGGGGTTCTTTGACCGTTATACCCCCCTGCCCTCGCTGCTGCACGGTGACCTGTGGGGCGGCAACTGGGCTGCCGAAGCCGATGGAAATCCGGTGATTTTTGATCCTGCGGCCTACTACGGTGACCGTGAGGCGGACCTGGCCATGACCGAGCTGTTCGGCGGGTTCGGTGATCGTTTTTACCACTCCTACCGTGATGCCTGGGACATTGATCCGGGGTATGCAACCCGTAAAGTGCTGTACAACCTGTATCACATACTCAATCACTTCAACCTGTTCGGCGGCGGCTACGAGCGCCAGGCCCGGGACATGATTGACCGGCTACTGGCCGAGGTATAAGCGCGCATGGAACTGCCGGGCCGCCCCCGGCTGCAGCGTCGGCGCAGCCGGCCGCAATTAACATGAGGTAAAGCCTACACATGAACATAGAACTGACAGCCGCGCACAAGGCGCTGCAGCAGGAAGTCCGGGACTACATGAAAACCGTCATGACCCCGGAGCTGCTGGAAGAAATGAAAGACGACGACCTCAAGGAAGGCGGCGGACCCGAATTTCGCAAACAGTATGCGCGCATGGGTGCCGATGGCTGGATCGGCCTGTCCTGGCCGCGGGAACTGGGCGGCAAGGAACTGTCGCATGTCGAGCAGTATATATTCACTGACGAGGTCATCCGCTCCGGTTTTGCCTACCCGTTTCTCACCACCGAGGCGGTGGCGCCCGTCATTGCCGCCAACGCCAACGCAGCGGTGCGTGAAGAGGTTGTGGGTGGCGTGAAGCGCGGCGAGGTCACCATTGCCATCGGGTATTCCGAACCGACCGCCGGCACGGATCTCGCAAGCCTGCGCACGCGCGCGGAACGCGACGGGGATGACTGGGTGATCAATGGCCAGAAAATGTGGACCAGCCTGGCAAACTATGCCGACTACGTGTGGCTGGCGGCGCGCACGGACCCGCACGCAGAAAAGAAGCACAAGGGCCTGACCATGTTCCTGGTACCGACCAGTTCGCCGGGGTTCTCCTGTACGCCGGTGCGCACCCTCGGCGCGCGCACCAATGCCACCTATTACGAGAATGTGCGCATCCCGGACAGCTACCGTGTAGGCGAGGTCAATGCCGGCTGGAAGCTGATAACCAGCCAGCTTAACGTCGAACGCCTGTCCCTGTTCACCCACGGCCAGGTGGATTCGCTGTACCGCGGTGTCGCCGAATGGGCTGCAGCCACCGAGTCGCCCCGCGGCGGCCGGGTGATCGAACAAGCCTGGGTGCAGCACAACCTGGCGCGGGTAAAAACCGGGCTGGAAGCACTGAAAATCATGTGCTGGAAGCAGGCCTGGTCCATGGACCAGGGGCCGCTGGACATGGCGGATGCATCGACAGCGAAAGTGTACGGCAGCGAATTCTTCGTCGAGCTGTACCGCCTGCTGCTGGAAGTCATGGGCCAGGCCGGCAGCATCGCCGCCGGTTCGCCCGGCGCCATCCTGCAAGGCAAGCTGGAGTTCCGCTGGCGGGTGGGCTCCATCCTGACCTTCGGCGGCGGCGCCAACGAAGTACAACGTGACATTATCGCCATGGCGGGCCTGTGGATGCCGCGCACGCGCTAGGAGAAAACTATGGATTTCAGTATTCCCGAAGAACTCACCAGCGCCCGCGAGCTGGCGCAGCAAATCTTCAACGATTTCACCACCGTCGATCGGCTCAAGAAGATCGAACAGCAGGACCAACGCTTCGATGCCGAGCTGTGGCAGGCGCTCGCCGCGGCGGGCCTGCTGGGGCTGGACATTGAGGAATGCCATGGTGGCACTGACATGGGCTTCTTCGCCCTCAGCGCACTGTGCGAGGAGGCCGGGCGCTGCGTGGCGCCGATTCCGCTGGTGCCGGTACTGGTTGCCGCGGCCGGCACCCTGCGTCGCTTCGGCTCGAACGCCCTGCGCGACCGCTGGTTACCCGCCATAGCCGATGGCTCGGCCTGCATCACCGCGGCGCTGGAAGAATATCAAAACGATGATCCTGCCGCGCCCGCAGCCACCGCCAGCCCACTGGATGGCGGCATGGCCATCAGCGGCACCAGGATCTGCGTCAGCCACGCCAGCTCGGCGGCGCGCATCCTGGTGTCTGCGCGCACCGATGGCGGTGACCTGGTTGTGGCCCTGGTAGACCCCCGGGCAGCCGGCGTTACGCTGACACCGCAAACCGTTACCGGCGGCGACACGTGCCACGAGATGCAGATGGACCAGGTGCAGGTCCCCGCGGAAGACGTCGTCGTTTCCGGCGCGCGCGCCGGCGAGGCCATGCGCTGGGCTGTGCAGGCCACGCGGACCGCGCTGTGCGCCACCGTATTGGGCCTTACGGACAAGATGATGCGCATGACCGGCTCCTATACCACGGAGCGCGAGCAGTTCGGCCGCGCCATCGCCACCTTCCAGGCAGTCAGCCACCGGGTGGCTGACTGCTATATCGACGTGGAATGCCTGCGCCTGGTGACGCACCAGGCCGCCTCGCTGATCGACCAGGGCCGCCCCGCGGAGGAGGCCGTCACCATCGCCAAGATATGGTGCGGCGACACCGCTCACCGGGTCAGCCAGGCCGCCCAGCATTGTCACGGCGGCACCGGCGTGGACCGCGACTACCCGCTGTTTCGCTACTGCATGGCAGCGCGGCAGATTGAATTAACCCTGGGCAACAGCGCCAGCCTGACCGGGCAGCTGGGCGAACAGATCGCAGCAGAATTCCTGGCCACGGCCTGAACGGGCTCCGGGCGCGACCTGCGGCGACGATTTCAGCGCAGCATCGCCGTGGGGAAATAGCTGTAACAGTCCAGCAGTACTGCGGCGGCTCCGCGCGCATCGCCGTTGGCGCGCAGCAATGTGGCCTGCAACTGGCACGCGGTCTTCTGCCATGGCACGGCTTCGCGCACCGCGCGCACTGTTTCCAATGACCTGTCATAGTCGCCACGGCGGTACATCACCATCGCCCGCGTGAGCTGGCGCACCGGCGAAGTCGGCGGGGCGATGGCCTCATCGGGCAACTTCACCGTGGTGCGCGCCGCCAGCCAGGATACCGAGTCCTGGTACAGCGGCCGCCAGCGACCTGTGGCCAGCAGTTCCTGCAGCTTGGCCTGGCCACCGCGCTGTGCATACGGCCACAGCATGAACTGGGCCCCGCTGCTCTCTACCGTTTCCACCCAGCCCGGTGCGCCACCCAGCACGCCCACGTAGTGGTAATAGTTTTCCGCGTTGTAGACCGTATCAGCGCGGCCATCGATGTAGACCCTGAGCTCACCATCGCTGCGCCAGTGCAGGTAACCGCCCCAGTTGTAGTAGGCGTAAACATTGCCGCTCAGGCCATTGGCCTGCATAAAACTGACCGTGTCCTCCGGGTAGTTGTACTCCGCGGTCAGGTAATGGAAAGCCGGCGCAGCCTGCAGGGGATAAGGCGCCAGTCGCAGCAGGGCAAAAACCAGCGCTACCGCGGCCACGGCAAAGCGCAGCGCCGGGATGCGCACCTGGCTGAAAAAAGCAGCGAGCAAGGGCGCCAGCAGCAGTGCCAGCGAAATCGCATAAATTGGAATAAAACGGCGCGAGGTCAGCGCCATGGCCAGGGTCAGCCCCGTCAACAGCAGCCCTTCCCAGGGTACGCCGGTTACCCGCCGCACCGAGGGCAAACAGTACAGCAGGCCAGCCAGTGGCGCCCACATGAAGTAGAAGAACAACGGCGAGCGAATCCCGCCCTCGGCGAAAGGCGACAACCATTCCCCGAGGCCACGATACGGTGAGCTGTCATCGAAGGCGTAAACCAGTGGATAGAGAAAGGTCTTGAAACCTGAGGGATTCAGCAAACAGACCGCCGCGCACAGCAGGCCTGTCACCACTGCAACGCGCAGCCCGGGCAGGCTGAACCGGCGCCATGGAAACAGCAGGATGGCCAGCGCCATCAGCCCGAAAAAGAAGCCACCATGCAGGTTCACCCATAACAGGAACAGCGGCAGCAGCCACCGGCGAGGGGGCGAGCGCTCCAGCGCCATGTATAGCAGCAGGCAGTAAAACAGCAGCGTATACAGGTGTGGCCTGACATCGATAAACGGGGCCGCTATGGCCGCGGCAAGGCCGGCGGCAATAAAGGCGGCGATGGCATCACCGGACTGCCGCTGCAGTGTCACCTGCAACACCAGGAAAGTGCAGACCACCACCAGCCACTTCCAATAGACGATGCTCTCCACGCCGAACAGGGAAACCCAGCCGTAGTAGAGCAGGTCCGCAAACCACTCGTGATTCAGCCAGTCTTCGCCATGGCGGGAAAAGGACCAGTCATCCACCATCCATGCACTGCCGGTCTGCACCAGTTCGCGCCCGGCGGCGAGGTGCCACCACATGTCTGAACCCGCCATTTCCGTGTAACCGTAAGACAGGTAGAGCAGCGCGCCGGCGAGCAGCAACAACAGGCTGAGTGGTCTGGTCAGGGATGCGGTCACGGCCTGCAAGAATCTAATTCCGTTCCTGCCGGGCGGAACCTGCACCGCCGGCAGGATGATAGCCCTTGAGAAAATACAGTGCCCTGCCCTTGCTCTCCTGGTAGGTGCGCGCCAGGTATTCGCCGATAATGCCCAGGCAGATCAGCTGCACCCCGCCCAGGAACAGGATGATAATCACCAGCGACGGATACCCCGGAACCGGGTTACCGTACAGCAGGGTACGAATCAGCATGAAAGCGCCGTAAAGAAAAGCCAGACTCGAGGTGACCAGGCCGAGATAGGTAGCCATTTTCAGCGGGGCAGCCGAGAAGGACGTAATACCCTCGAGGGCCAGGTTCCACAGGCGCGGATAGGTCCACTTGCTCTGGCCTGCCGCCCGCGGTTGCCGCACATACTCGATGCCCTTCTGCGGAAAACCGATCCAGGCGTAGAGCCCTTTCATGTAACGATGACGCTCGGGCAGGGCATTGAGTGCCGCCACCGCACGCCGGCTGAGCAGGCGAAAATCCCCCACATTACGCGGGATTTCCACTTCACTGAGATATGCCAGCAGGCGATAAAACAGGCCGGCGGAGTGGCGTTTCACCGCGCTCTCGCCACGCCGCGCCACGCGCTGCCCGTAGACCACATCGTAACCCCGGCGCCACTCGGCGATGAACCGGGGAATCAGCTCGGGCGGATCCTGCAGGTCGGCGTCGATGACGACGACGGCGTCGGCATCGGCGTGATCCAACCCGGCAGACAGCGCGACCTCGCGCCCGAAGTTGCGGCTCAGTTCCAGCACAGCGACATGCGGGTCACCGTCGCGCAAGCGCTGTAGCTGGTCCAGGAAGGCGGTATCGCTGCCGTCATCCACGTAGAGCACCTGGTACGGCATATCGCAGTCAGCAAGCACTGCGCTGAGTCGCTGGTGAAATACTTCCAGCACCGCCGTCTCGTTATACACGGGCACTACTACCGCCAGGGTTTCTGACACGCTTCGTTCCTCTCATGTTTGCGCCGGGATGCCATAGCTGGCGGCCCTGCCCGCACAGTATCACAGCTGCGACGGAGGCCGGACACTTTGGAGGCGCGCCTCACTCGCGCACCCGCAGCAAAATGATGTCGCCAACGAACAACTGGAAATTGCCATAAAAGGCACGGTGCAGCAGCAGTTCAGGCATGAAATGCTGCAACCGCCAGGTATGCTCCGGGGCAAGGTAGGGATGCTGGCCGGCGATCGCCTGACGGTAGAACCTCGCGTATTGCGGGCGAGTCTTGATCAGTCTGTCCAGCTGATCCACCCGCGGCCCGTTCAGCTCATTGGCGAAGGCGGTGTCGTACCAGTTTTCACTGAGCAGGAGATACTCCGCTCGCCGCAAAGGTTGCGCGGCCCCGGCGGCATACTCCGGGCGGAACAGCACCGCACCGCTACCGGCAGGCGGGTTCACATAATAGGTATGGAACACCCTGGCGCCGGGGTGCCCGGCAAACCAGGCGCGCAGTGCCTGGCGCGGGTCGCGGTGATAGTCCGACACCATGTCCCAGGCGAGCAGTGCCGGCCACAGCAGGAACAGCACCAGAAACCAGGGGCGCCGCGCCCAAGGAGTGGCGTACAGGCCCATGGCGGCGAACAGGGCCGCCGCCGGCACCAGCGGCAGGTAATGCCGGTAGTAGGTCACCGGAGCCAGGAATGCCATATACAACAGAAACACAGCCACCGGCAGCAGGCACAGCCAGACGCGCGCGTTGTCCCGGTCTGCCAGCATGGCGCGCAAGCCGGCGGGAATAAACAGGCTGGCGGGAATACCCAGCGCCAGCACCAGCAGCAGCGGCAGGTTCAACAGGTTGCGCAGCCACTTGTTTTCGGCGATGGCCCCGTAACCGGCACCAAAGCGGCTGTGCAGGCTGCCCGCCGTATAGGCTTGCACCAGTTCCAGCTGCGCAAAACACCACAGCAGCAGCGGCAGCGCGGCCCACAGCAGCGCGGTACCCCGGGCCAACCGGCGCCAGGGCAGCAGCAGGTAATACGCCACCAGCAACCAGCCGATACCCCAGGGCTGGTATGCCGTGTTACAGACCGTTGCCAGCCAGACACACAGCAACAGCACGGGCGCCAGGAAACGCCCCGGCCCGCAACCTCCGCCCAGCACCTGCCACGCTTTCACCGGCAGTACTGACAGTGCGGCGGCAAAAGCAAACACCCAGTACTTGGCCCACACCGCAAATGCCAGCAGGGGCAGGCACAGCACCAGGCCAGCCGCTCTGCCGCGGCGCAATGACGTGGCCAGGGCGGCGAGAAACAGGTAGATAAAGAACGTGGAGGCGGCATCCACGGTGCCGCTGTGTGACTGGCTGATATGAAATCCCGACACCGCCAACAGGCTGGCGGCCGTCCACGCCACCGCGGGTTGCGACGGAAATAGCTGCAGACACAGCACCGCGAGCGCGACCACGGTCAGGGCGCCCAGCACTGCAGACCAGGAGCGCGCCACCATGATGTGTCCGGCACTGTGGCAATAGGCCTTCACCAGTTCCGGTTTACCGCGGACACCCTCCGGGGGAGGCATACCCAGGGCAGACGCGATCGATATCGTTTGCCAGCCTACCAGGGATGAATAGGAAAACCCGTCCAGTGCCGCGCGACAGGACCCGGCCTCGTCGAAATTGACCAGTGTGAAACTGCCCGGCCCATCCCAACCCCAGCCCTGTGTTTGCGCTGAATACAAACGCGGCAGCAACGCCAGCAAGAACAGGGCGACCAGTATTAACACTTGCGGCAGGGCGCGTTCAGGCAACGCTGCGTCCATCAGGCTCGGGCTGGCTTATTGGTGAGCCTCCAGTATCGTGGCGCCCCGCGCAGAAATAAAGCGGTAAACACCCATCGCATCCACTAGCTGCCAGGTGCGCTACAATAAACGCCCCCGCAACAGAGCAGGCAAGCCCACAGTTTCCATGTCCGCAGCACCGCGAATTATTGTTATTGGCGCCCGCTCCGTGCGCCAGGGCACCGGGCCGTTTCTCGCCGCAGGCCTGTCACGGGCCGGCGCCGATGTCGCCGCCGTGGTGGGCACGACCGAAGCCAGCGCCGCCGAGGCGGTTACCGGGCTGAGGCGGGACTGGCAGCTGGAAACACAGGGCTTCGCCGACCTCGACCGCGCACTGGCGCAGGTTGAGCCCGATGCCGTGGTCATCAGCTCACCCTGGCGCTTCCACGCACAGCACCTGGAAACCGTGGCGGCGGCCGGCTGCCACTGCCTGGTGGAGAAACCCCTGGCCTGGCCTGCAAGCCTGGCCGAGGTGGAGCAGTTGGTCGCGATGTTCCGGTCCCACGAACTGCTGTTGCAACAGGTCGCCCAGTGGCCCACTACCCTGCCTGCATTCGCCCGCCTGCATGGCGGCCTACCCGAACGACCGGGCCGGTTCATCATGCGTCTGAGCCCGCTTTCCATCGGTGAGGACATGATCACTGACTCGGCACCCCACTTCCTGAGCATGCTGCATGCGCTGGCTGGCCCCGGTGACTGCGAGGAGGTGGCTATTAACCACCGGGACGCCCAGCTGGCCCTGAGCTGCCACTACCGGCACGCTGGCGGCAGTATCGAGGCGACCCTGCTGCTGGCAACCTGCGCACAGCGCCCGCGGCCGGCCTGGTACCAGGTTGACGCCCTGCGCGCTGACCGCGAGGTAACACTCCCGGAATACACCCAGTCACTCGTCTGCGCTGAGCACAGGGTGGAACTGGAGGACCCCATGCACCAGGTCGCCGCGCAGTTCCTGCAGGACCTGCGCAGCCACAGACGCACCGATGGCCCCGCCCTGCTGGGCGCCCATCGCAACCTGCAACAACTGGCCGCCGCATGGCGTTAGCGCGAAAGCGCATGCCCCTGTAGAATCGGCGCTCAAGACATGCCCAAGCAAACACACCGAGGTTCCCTGTGAGCGACACAATCCCCCTGACTGATCTCGACGCACCCGCCGGCGAAGAAAATGCCGAGCAACTGGAGCTGGCCAGCATTCATGATTTCGCTACCAAACTGGTGCAGCCTGGCAGCAAGGAAGCGCTCGAGCATTACGTGCGCTGGCAGGTTGCCGTGCGCAACGCCGAGGATACGGACGCCACAGAACTGGACCCGGACAAGGTGCCGGACTTCGCCCCCATTTCCATCAACCTGGATCTCACCACGGCCTGCAACTACGCCTGCGACCACTGCGTGGACCTGGATATCCTCAATACCGGTATCCGCTTCGATCATGACAAGCTGCTGGAGTCCCTGAAGGTGATGGCGGATCGCGGCATGAAGTCGGTCATCGTCATCGGTGGTGGAGAACCGACGCTCTACCCCAAGTTCGAGGAAGTGATCCGCTTCATGAAGGACCTGGACCTGCAGATCGCCATTGTCTCCAACGGCACCGGCAACGAGAAAATTGCCAAAGTCGCCGACTGCATGGACAAATCAGACTGGGTGCGACTGTCGCTGGACTCGGGCACCGACGCAACCTTCCAGCCCATGCACAAGCCGCGCAAGAACTTCACCCTCGAGGGCATCTGCGCCAAGGTACCGCTGATCAAGGCGGCCAACCCGGACGTCACCGTGGGCTTCTCCTATATCGTGACCTGGCGCGGCGCGGAGATTAACGATACGTCTATCGTGGAGAACCTGCACGAGATCGCCCAGGCGGCAAAGCTGGCCAAGGACAACCAGTTCGACTACATCAGCTTCAAGCCGTTTCTCACCCGCGATGAGGTCAACAACGCAGAGGTGATCGACATCAACGCCAAGTCCGGCCTCGACGACATCATCGACCGCATCACGGCGCAGGTAGACGAGGCCATGAAACTGGCCGACGACAGCTTCCGCGTGCACCAGTCCACCGGCCTCAAGGCCATGCTCAAGCGCCAGACGCAAACCCTGGCCAAGCAGCCGCAGCAATGTCACATGCAGTTTTTCCGGCAGGTGCTGTCACCGCTGGGCCTGTACAACTGCCCGGTGTACCGCAACCAGGAACACGGCAAGCTCGGTGACAAGAACGCCAACGCGGGTGTGGAGTCCTACGATGCCACCCGCGCGGTCACCGCAGACCTGGTCAAGCACTTCAACGCCACGGTCACCTGTGAGAAGGTCACCTGCCTCTACAACGATGTGAACTGGTGGATCGAGAAACTGATCGCCAACCCGGATGAGTTGGCGAACCTCAAGTGGGACGATTCCGCGGAGCCGGATTACTTCCTCTGATCACCACTTCGCGTTTGCGCGAGGTGTTGGCTCAACGGTCCGCTTTACCCAGGTAACCACTGCTCCAGGGTCCGCTGTTGCGCGATGTCGGTCCTTGGCTCTCCGCGCCGCGCCTGCGCCGGTTCCCCTCTCTGGGACCGCAAAAGCGCCATCCATGGCAGCTCGGGCTCGCACATCCATGTGCTCGCACGTCCCTGAGAGGGGAACCGGCGCAGGCACGTCGCTAGCTTCTGTCACACAGCTGTTACCGGACGCGCGAAAAAAAACTCTTCTTTAAACGCTGTTCAAAGAGCGTCGGTTATGGTGTGTCCCTTTCCGGGGGCGTGCGAGCACATGGATGTGCGAGCCCGAGCCTAGCAGGGATGCTGCTTTTTGGCGGTCCACGGAAAGGGACACACCATGACCGATGATCGGGCCGCCCTAAAGATCCTCAAAGGGCCTAAAGCACCGCCGATAGTTCCTGCTCACAAGCCTCATAAACCGCATCCACCGTGACCCGCGTCATGCAAACCTGCTCCTCCAGCGGACACACCTTCTTGTGGCACGGGCCGCAGGGCACATCCACCTTGACGATAGTCTCGTTGCCATGGGATGTGTCGGTCCAGCGTTGCTCCGTGGGCCCGAATACCGTGACCCGGTGCGTATCGAAGGCACGCCCGAAATGGCGCGGGCCAGTATCGTTGCCCAGCAGCAGGTCCGCGTCGGCAATCAGTGACTTCAACTCACCGAGGGTCAGGCATGGCTCGGTGAGCAGGAACGCGCGCTCACCCATCGCCGCCACGATCGCCTCCGCCAGCGGCTCTTCCCCCGGGCCCGGGCTGATGACGATGGCGGCATCGTGGCGCTGCACCAGGCGGTCGGCGACAGCCGCGAAACGCTCGGGGTACCAGCACTTGGAAGCGCCGAAATTGGCGCCGGGGCACAGCACCACCAGGGGTTGCTCGGGGCGCACCCCCTCGGCGACGAGTCGCCGTTCCACTGAGGCGTCGGCCTCGTCCGTTACATAAAGCGCCAGCTCATCGCCCGGATGCGGCATACCCAGCGCATTCGCCAGCACCGCGTAATAGTCACAAAGGGGCATAGGTTCGTAGCCACCCTTGATACGGTTGGGCACCGGAATCCGGTCGGTCAGCAGCAGGCCGCGGCCGTCGCGATTGAAACCGATACGGCGTTTTGCGCCGGCGCGAAAGCACAGCCAGGCGCTGCGCAGGGAATTTGGCAGCATCACCGCGAGATCAAAGCGTTGTGCACGCAAGCGTGCCAGCAGTTCACGCTGCTGCTGTTTGGCCTCGGCGGTTTTCTTGCGCGGCGGCCAGAACTCGCAGTGCGCCACCCATGGGCTCCCTTCCAGCAGGGGGTAGAGATGACGGTTCATCAGCAGGGTAATGCGGGCCTCGGGGAAGCGCGCAAACAGCGCATGCACAAACGGCGTGGCCATGACCACGTCACCGACCCAGGTTGGCAGCACCAGCAATACGCGCTGCGGCTCGGATTCGAATTGCAGGGCTTGCATCGCGCTTTCTGCCTACTTCGCCGTGGAAAGGGCCGGAGTATATATTCCGCAGTCAATCCCCGCTACACTGCGCTGCAGAACCCGCAGGCAGCGACCGCAGCAGAACCCGATGGATAGTTTTGAAAAAATCTTCGGCAACCCCCATGACCTGGTTCCGATTCTCGAGGAGCGCCGGGCACGGGGGGAAACCATTGTCTTCGGCAACGGTTGTTTCGACCTGCTGCACGTGGGCCACGTGCGCTATCTCGAGGCGGCGAAAACGCTTGGCGACATACTGGTTATCGCCGTCAATACGGAAGCGTCTATCGCCACCAATGACAATCGGGAACCTTCTATCAATCCCTGCGAGGAGCGCATGGAAGTGATTGCCGCGCTCGAAGCCGTCGACTACGTGGTCCCGCTGAACGCCGCCATACCGATACCGCTGATCGAACTCTACAGGCCTCACATCCAGGCCAAGGGCACCGACTACAGCCTGGACAAAATGCCGGAACGCTTCGCCGTGGAAGCGGGTGGCGGTCGCATCGAATTTGTCGGCGATGAAAAGACCCACAGTTCTACTGCGCTGCGCAATGCCCTGCGCGAGCGCGGTGAAATCTGATTACTGAAAAGGAACGCATCATGAAACCTACCCTCTCCGCACTTGCCGTCGCCGCCCTCGCCCTGGTCACCGGTTTCGGCCAGGCCGTCGCAGCCGAACCCGATCCGGCGCTGGTACAGGTTGTCGAGTCGCGCAGCGAAGCGGATCGAGCGCGGGACGGCGACCGCCATCCCGTGGAAACACTGACCTTCTTCCAGGTGAAACCGGGTATGACCGTGGCCGAAACACTCCCCGGAGGGGGCTGGTATACACGCATCCTGGCTAACTACCTGGGCAGCGAAGGCACGCTCTATGGTGTGAACTACGTGGATCGCATGTGGCCCATGTTCAGTTTCGCCACCGAAGAGTTCATAGAGCGACAGCTTAAAGCCAGTGCCGCATTTCCCGGCAAGGTAGAAGAGTTCACCGACAATGGTATCTCGGCGAAGGGCTTCACCTTCAACACCTTCCCGCCGGAAGCAGCCGGCACCGTGGATCGGGTGCTGATGATCCGCTCGCTGCACAACCTGAATCGTTTCGAGGCCAGCGCGGGCACCCGCAGCCAGGCTCTGGCGGCTGTACGCGCCATGCTCAAGGAAGATGGCCTGGTTGGCGTGGTACAGCATCGCCTGCCCGAATCCCAGCCTGAAGAGGGTGCAGACGGCAGTCGCGGCTATCTCAAGCAGTCAGATGTGGTCGCCATGTTCGAGGCCGCGGGCTTCGAACTGGTGGCGAGCAGTGAAATCAATGCCAACCCGAAAGACCAGCCCGGCGCCAATGACAGTGTCTGGCGCCTGCCCCCCTCCCTGAGGGTGGATGGCGACGACCCTGAGCAACGCGCAGCCATGCAGGCAATCGGCGAATCCGACCGCATGACCCTGCTGTTTCGCAAGGGCGCCTGACGATCCGGCGCTACCAAGAAATAACCTTTGGTTATGCTAAGAAATAATAAAATATCATAAAGTAATTTCTTGCCCTCTGATTTTCCCCTCCTATACTTTCAGGACAGGCGACGGATTCGGCATCACGCATGGGGTGAGCCGCAATCAGGAAGCGTCGCCTGCCTTCGGGGATTGCGTGTGGACATTAGTCAGAGATGGCCACAGCCAGAGGAACGTGAACGATCCGGTAGCGGGCCGGAACCAGAACAACCTGGGCAGTTTGTTATCGCTTTTCCCCTCGCGCGCCGCCGGTCGAACTCTCCCGGCGGCGTTTTTTTAATTCCGAAAACCAAAATCTCACGCGCTGCTAATAGCAATGCGCTATGCTTGGCTCATTACACAGGGAACCAACATGGCCAGTATTGAGCAACTGCTAGCGGACATCGAGGCGGCCCCCGAGGGCCCGCAGATTACCGCCATTTTCGATTTCGACGGCACCATCATCGCGGGTTATTCCGCCACCGTTTTCATCCGCGAACAACTGCGTCGCGGCGACGTGTCACCGCGTGAATTCCTGGAGATAGCCGGCGCCATGGCCAACTTCGGCCTCGGCAACCTGGGCTTTTCCGGCATGATGGCCGTGAATGCCCAGTTCATGCGCGGCATTGATGAAGACACCTATTACGAGGTGGGCCAGGAGTTATACACGCGCCAGATCGCCCGGCGCATCTACCCCGAATCCAGGGCCCTGGTCGATGCACACCTTGCGAGGGGCCACACGGTGGCAATCATTTCCTCGGCGACTCCCTACCAGGTACAACCCGCGGCCAACGATCTCGGCATTGAACACGTACTGTGCACACAACTTGAAATCGAGGACGGCAAGTTCACCGGCTCCGTGGTGCGACCCACCTGCTTCGGACAGGGCAAGGTAGACGCCGCACAAGACCTCGCTGACAAGGTGCAGGGCGACCTGGACGAGGCCTTCTTCTATTCCGACAGCACAGACGACCTTTTGCTGCTGGAACGCGTCGGCCACCCCCGCGCCCTCAACCCGAGTGAAAAGCTCGAGCGACTGGCGCAGAAGCGCGGCTGGACATCGGCCAGCTTCGGCAGCCGGGGTCGGCCCAGTGTCAGCCAGTTCGTGCGTTCGGTAGCTGCCACCGGCAGCCTGGTAACCAGCTTTATTGCCGGCCTGCCCATCTACGCGCTGACCGGCTCCAAGCGTGATTCGGTGAATTTTTCTTTCTCCCTGTTCGCCGATACGGCCAGCGCCCTGATCGGCCTCGACCTCCGGGTAAAGGGCGAGGAGAACCTCTGGCTACAGCGACCGGCGGTGTTTGTTTTCAATCACCAGAGCAAGGCCGATGTGGTAATCATCGCGCGCCTGCTGCGCCGCGACATAGCCGGTATCGGCAAACAGGAAATCAAGACCGAGACGCCGATCCTGGGCAAAGTCCTGGAGTTCGGCGGCGTGGTATTTATCGACAGGGGCAACGCCAAAAGCGCTATTGAGTCCATCTCTCCCCTGGTCGAAGCCATGCGCAACGAGGGCAAATCCGTGGTGTTGGCGCCAGAGGGCACCCGCACCGTGTCACCAAGACTGGCGCCCTTCAAGAAAGGCGCTTTCCATATTGCCATGCAGGCCGGCGTGCCGATGATCCCGATCGTCATCCGCAATGCCGGTGACGTTGCCCCCAAGGGCGACTTCGTATTTCGGCCGGCCACGGTGGACGTGGAAGTACTGCCACCGGTAGACACCAGTGAGTGGACGGCTGCGACTATCGACCGGCATGTGGCGGAGGTACGCAACATGTTTGCCCGCGCGCTTGGCCAGCCAGAGGTCGATGTGCCGGCGGGCAAAACGCCGGGCAAGCCCAAGGCCGCAGCAAAGAAGAAAGCGTCGGCCAGGCGCAAAAGCGCAAGCACGAAAGACCAGCAGGCGCCAAAGGTTGCGTCTAAAGCCAAGACCAAGATAACAGCGAAGCCGAAAGCAAAACCAAAGGCCAAGCCTAAGCCTAAGCCTAAGCCGAAAAGCAAAGCGAAAACCCAGGCCAAAACAAAAACCAGAGCCGCCGCACGCCGACCAGCAGCCGGGAAAAAACCCGCTGCCGGATCGCGCTCGGGGGCGGGCAAGAAAAGCAGTCGTTAAACTGACACCCGGGAGGCAGATTGAACCTGGAGCCACTTTACAATAAGAAAAACCCCTGGCCGCAACGTAATGCGCAACAGGTGCTGTTCATTCTCGACACCCGCAATAGCCTGGAACAGGAGGTGCTGCGCGGCTGGATCCAGCATCATGCCAGCGCTGACAACCAGGCCTTCGACGCCCCACAGGTGAGTATTAACCTGAAGGACGAACGCACCGGCTTCGACAGCGGCCAACTGGTCATGTCTCTGGCGCTGCCCGCCGATACACTGGTGGTGCCACTGCGCATGGTGTGGACGCCTTCCGAGGAAGGCGCCGTCACGCTCGGGCGACTGCGACACCTGGTCACCGGCGACCCGCGCAAACCCTCGGCCCGGCGCGGGCGGAAGATTCTCGAAGAGGCTCCGGATCGGGTACACCTGCTGGTCGGCAAGCCGGACACGGTGGACAACCTGCGTCACCGCTTCGAAAACAACAACACCGTCAGCAGCAGTTCATCGCAGGAGGCCTTTGCCAACTTCGTGGCGCGCCAGGCCTCGGTGGTGCTGGACATGGCCGAGCGCCAGCTCAAGGGCGGTCGCTACAAGATGCCGCGACACGTTGCCTCAACCCTGATGGCCAGCGCCGGTTTCAACGCCGCTGTGCAGGAACTGGCCGACGCCCAGGACCGCCCCAAGGAAGAGCTGATGAAGGAGGCAGCTGAGTACATGAAGGAGATGGTGAGCACGCCCAGCTCTTTCTGGCTCGACGTGTACGCGCGTTTCAACACCTTCTGCCTCGGGCTGGGTTACGAGGAGGATATTGTCTACGACAGGCAAGCGGTAGAGAAACTGCGCGAAGTGGTGCGCAACAACCCCGCCATGTTGTTGTGGACCCACAAGACCTACCTCGACGGCATGGTTGTGCCCAAGGTGATGTGGGACAACGACTTCCCGATGCCGCACATGTTCGGTGGCGCAAACATGAACTTCCCCGGTCTGGGTTACCTGCTGCATCGCGCCGGGGCCATTTTCATCAAGCGCAGCTTCCAGGATAACGAGTTGTACAAACTCACCCTGCGTCACTACGTTGGCTACCTGATGGAAAAGCGCTTTCCGATGAACTGGGCGTTTGAGGGCACACGCTCACGCATGGGCAAACTGATGCCACCGCGCTACGGCCTGCTGAAATATGTGCTTGAGGCCTGCCACACCACCCAGGCAGAGAACATCCACATCATCCCCATTTCCATCAACTACGACATTATCCGCGACGTGGAGGAGTACGCCACCGAGCAGACCGGACGCGGCAAGGGTGCCGAGTCACTTAAATGGTTTATCGGCTACGTGCGCAGCCTGGCCAGGCCCATGGGCAAGGTCTATATGGATATCGGCGAGCCGGTGGTGCTGCCGCAGGCGCCGGACCCGGAAGACAAGCTGGCGTTGTCAAAGATTGCCTTCGAGGTCGCGGTAGAAGCGAATCACGTCACCCCCCTCACCTTTCCCTCGCTGGTTACCATGAGCCTCCTCGGCGCTGCGCCCAAGGCGCTCACCGAGGCGGAAGTAGTGGAAGACCTGAATGCGCTCCTGGGCTGGGCAGAGAGCCGCGGCGTGCGCATATCCCATGATTTCGACCGCAGCTTCGCCGACCAGATGGAAGGCCTGCTGGGCATTATGATCGACGAGAATATCGTCACCCGCTACGACGAGGGGCCGGAAATTGTCTACGGTATCTCGCTGGAGCAACACCCGGTAGCCAGCTACTACCGCAACACCGTGATCCACTTCTTCGTCAACAAGGCAATCATCGAGCTGGCACTCGTACGCGCCAGTGAAGAAACCGGGGCATCGGCACTGGAATTGTTCTGGCAGGAGGTCGATCACCTGCGGGACTTGTTCAAGTTCGAATTCTTTTATGCGCCCAGCGAAGAATTTCACCGCCAGATTCGCGAGGAAATGTCGCGCTACGGGGACGACTGGGAAGAGTCGCTCGGCCAGGGCGCCGCGGGTTTCGGTAAACTGCTGCAGAACATGACACCGCTGGTTGCCCACGTCACCCTGCTGACCTACGCCGAGGCCTACTCCGTGGTGGCGTCGCTGCTGGCGCGCAAGGAAGGCTATGAATCGCTGGAACTGAACGATTGCGTGTCAGAAGCGCTCACTTATGGGCGTCAGGCCTACCTGCAGCGCCGCATCTCCAGTGAATCCTCCATCGGCAAACAGCTGTTCAAGAACGGATACCAGATGCTGCAGAGCCGCGGCCTCACCGAGGGCGGCACCGACAGCCTGAAAGAAGAGCGACGCGAACTGGCGCGCGAGTTGCGCGAACTGTTGCGCCGTATTGAAGTGATTCGCGCAATTGGCGTTGCCAACCGGGGCGCTGGGAACTAGGGCCCGGTCACACTGCGGCAACGCGCCCTGCCGCAATACAAATACAACGCCCTTCGAGGCGCGAGGAGAAAATTTGCTGATACCAACTATAAAACAGCCCGCCCCGGGAGCACCTGCTTCGCTGGATAGCACAGCAGCAGGCAGCCCGCTACCGGGAGCTGGCCCTGGGAGATACCTATGCAGCATTTGAATGTAGCCGTATTGGGCGGCGGCTCATGGGGCACCACTGTGGCCTCGCTGGTGGCGCGCAACACCGATGTCAAAATCTGGGCGCGCGATGCCACTACCGTGGACGAGATCAACAGCGAGCATCGCAACAGTCGCTACCTGCCCGGCGCCACCCTCCATGAAAAGCTGGTGGCGACGCACGACATCGCCGAGGCGGTGAGCGATGCCGACGTGGTGGTCATGGGCATCCCATCGCAGAACTTCCGTAACGTCCTGGAGGAGGTGAAGAAACATATCCGCGCCTGGGTGCCGGTGATCAGCCTGACCAAGGGCCTGGAACTGGACACCCGCATGCGTATGACCGAGATCGTGCAGGAAGTCCTGCCCGGTCACCCGGTCGGCGTGCTGACCGGCCCCAACCTGGCCAGGGAGATCATGGCCGGGCAGGCGGCTGCGGGTGTCATCGCGATGGAGGATGAGATCATCGTGCAGGCGCTGCAAGACGTGTTCAAGAGCGGACTGTTTCGCGTGTACACCAACACCGACGTGATCGGCTGCGAGCTCGGTGGTGTGCTGAAGAACATCATCGCCATTGCCGTGGGCATGGGCGATGGCCAGGGCGCGGGCGACAACACCCGCGCCGCCCTGATAACCCGCGGTCTGGCGGAGGTGAGCCGACTCGGTGTCGCCATGGGCGGCAGGCCGGAGACATTCTCAGGCCTCGCGGGCATGGGGGACATGATCGCAACCTGTACCAGCCCACAGAGCCGCAACCGCCATGTCGGCATCGAACTCGGCAAAGGGCGCGATATGGAAGACATCATCGAGGAAATGACGATGGTCGCGGAAGGCGCCAAGAGCGCCCCGGCGGTCATGGCTCTGGCCCGGAAATATGATGTAGAAATGCCGATCGCCTCTGACGTCTACAGAGTGCTGTCCGGCGACGCCACTGCAAGCCGCGCCTTCCGCGGCCTGTTGCGCGTTGAAGCCGGGGCGGAATCGGAACCCGGCTGAGGCGCAGCCCGACCGAGCGCGGCCCGACCGAACGCGGCCCGACCGAACGCGGCCCGTCCGAACGCGGCCCGTCCGATTCTGGCGTTTTTTTGCTCACTAGGGCAATATAAGCTCATATAACTGTAGGAGCGGCTACAGCCGCGATAAGGTTTGGGCAAACCGGGTACTGGCCGACAGGTGATCGCGGCCATAGTCGTTCCTGCAAACAAAACAAAAACATAACGGACGTGTAAGACCATGAGAATAGCCAAGACGCTAGCCGTTTCTGTGGCCATGTGGGCGCTCGCTTCGACAGCGGCCCACGCCGGCACCTCGAAATTCACTGATCTGCCCGGCAACCCCGAGCTCAAATCTGCCTCTGCGTTGGTCATGGATGATGAAGGCAACGTGATTTACGGCAAGGACGTGAACGCCGTGCGCCCTATCGCCTCGATCACCAAGCTGATGACAGCCATGGTGGTGCTGGATGCAGGCCTGTCGCTGGATGAAAAGATCACCATCACCAAGGCGGATCGCGACCTGATTCGGCTCACCGGTTCACGCCTGCAATACGGTGCCAGCCTCAGTCGCCGGGAGATGATCCTGCTGGCGCTGATGTCCTCGGAGAATCGCGCCGCCACTGCCCTTGGACGCACCTACCCCGGCGGCATGGAAAACTTCATCGCGCACATGAACCGCAAGGCCAGGGCCCTGGGCATGCAGAACACCCGCTTCGCCGACCCGGCCGGGCTCAAGGCCGAGAACGTGTCTACCGCTGCGGACCTGGCGCGAATGGTGAAGGCCGCAGAAGCCTACCCCCTGATCACCGAGGCCTCCACGACCACACGCATGGATGTCTACCCGTTCAAGGGCCGCGGACACCTGACCTACGGCAATACCAACCGACTGTTGAAAAATGCCAGCTGGGATATCGAACTGTCCAAGACAGGCTATATCAACGAGGCTGGACGCTGCCTGGTAATGAACGCCACTATCGAGGGCGAGGACGTTTCCATCGTGCTGCTCAACTCCTTTGGCAAGCTGACGCCTTTCGGCGATTCCAACCGACTGCGCAAGTGGATGCTGGCAAGTAGCTGATGAACCCGGTCATTCCCGCGCCGGCGGTTATCCGCCATTGCGGAATCCGGGAACAGCGGGCGGGACGTGCCACCGCGTACTCGCTCCCGCCCATTGTGGGCGTTACCTCAATAAAGTTTGCCGTACCTGTTCTGGCCGCCCTCCTCCTTGCAACACCAGCCCTGGCCAGGGAAGAACCCAAACCTCTTATGCAGGCTTTCCTCGGCAGCCTCAAACTCGACGACCAGACCGCCAGCTGGGACGATGTCAGCGATGAAGACGTCGACGTGGAATTCCCGTCATCACTGCCCAGTGGCGGCATCGAGGCCGAATACCGCTATGGCGGCAACGATGCCTTCGGGTGGGGCATCAACTCTGGCGGCAGCATCGGCTGGAAGAACAGCGACACACGCATTTCCGGCGGATTTTCCGGTGACACCGGTGGCGTCATACGCTTCGACTTCGACAATTCGCTGTTTATCGGTGAATTGCACCTCGGTGGATATGCCCGCGCCCACCTGGGCCCGCGTGTTTCAGTCTACGCCGCCGCCGGCCCCATGATCATGTACGGTCGACACAAGGTAGAAGAGGAGGATGTGGCCGCGCCGACGGCAGAGCGGGAGGTCGAGATCAGCACCAGCGAAGAATCCAGTTTCGCTTTTGGCTACTACAGCCGCGCCGGCATCGACTTCCAATACAGCCCCGGGCAGCACCTTGGCCTGGGCGTGCGCTACATGGCCGCGAAAATGGATTTCGACGACACCGTCGGCACACTGGACCTGCGTGGCCCGCAGTTCGTTTTCACCTATAGTGCACAACTTTAGCGCAGGGACTTCAGCGCTGTTGGTAAAACAGGGGCAATGGCCATTGCCGGGCGCGGCCACTTTTGACTGCGAGTGGTATAACTGCTATCTACACTACTGTGCCCTGTGGGAACTCAAATATGAATAACCGAAGCAGCGGTTTCGACCTGGCCTTGACCTGTTTCCTGCTGTGTGTGCTCGGGCTGCTGGCTGGCTGCAGCACAGCAACGCTTGAACGAGACGCACCTGCGAAGGCGCTATCTCGCGCCCTGCCGCCGGCCAGTTCCGGGCCGCTGGCTGCGATGGCTGCCGATATTCGTGCCGATCACGGCACCGAGTTTTCCGGTTTCCACATTCTCGACAGCAGCCGTGAAGGCCTCATGTGGCGCCTGGCCCTGATCGACTCCGCCACCACCTCACTGGATATACAGACCTACCTCTGGTATCCCGATTCCAGCGGCCTGCTACTTCTGGAGCGCGCCATACTCGCGGCTGAGCGCGGCGTAAAAGTGCGCCTGATTGTGGATGACCTGATCCTGCAAGGGCATGACCAGGTGATCGCCAACCTGCACGCCGCACCCAATATTGATTTCGGCATCTTCAACCCCTGGGAAGGCCGCAGCTCGCTGCTGGACCGGGCCGGTGAGATGATCGCGCAGATGGAGCGCCTCAACATCCGCATGCACGACAAACTGATGATTGTCGACGGCCGTGCCGTGATTATCGGCGGCCGCAACATTGGCGACCATTATTTCGGCCTGAACAAGATCTACAACTTCCACGACACCGATTTGCTGGGCGTTGGCCATATCGCCCTCGAAGCCAATGACATGTTTGACCATTTCTGGAACAGTGAATGGGTCGCCACCGCCGATGCGCTTAGCACCAAGCCGGACCTCGCCATTGCCCGCCAGCAACGCCGCAACATCCAGCAGGCTGTGGCCACGGCCCCCGAACTATCGGCTTTTCCGCGCGAACCAAAGCAATGGGATGCAGAACTCAAGGCCCTGCCGGATGAGCTGCACCCTGGTCGCAGCAAACTGGTCTACGACGAGGCAGCGCGGGAACAGATTTCGCAGAAGATGGCCGGCAGCATGTTCAATTTTTTCAACATCGCCGAACAGGAATTGCTGATACAAAACGCCTATGTGATCCCGGGTGACGATGCCATGGAATTCATAGAGCAAAAAGTTGAAGCCGGCGTAAAAATCCGCCTGCTCACCAATTCACTGGCTTCACATGACGTTCCCGCGGTGAACAGCCACTATGAGAAGTGGCGTGGCAAATTCGTGAACGCGGGAATAGAGCTCTGGGAATTCAGGCCCGACCCCGCCATACAGGCCACCGTGGTCGACGTGCCGCCCGTGAAGGCGGAATTTACCGGCCTGCACAGCAAGTGCGCCGTGGCCGACCGCAGGTATGTCTTCGTCGGCTCCATGAATATGGATCCACGCTCCCGGGCTATTAATACCGAGATGGGCGCCATGGTCGACTCTCCGGGGCTCGCCGCTGAAATGGCGGCGATTATCGAACGCAACATGAGCGGCGAGAATGCCTGGCAAGTCAAGATGGATGACGCCGGCAAGCTGTACTGGGAAAACAGTGAGGAGCGCGTAAGCAGGCAACCTGCCCGCGACGGTATGCAGCGCCTTATGAACACCCTGATGAAGCTTGGGCCGCAGGAGCAATACTGATCTCGTGAGTAATTACACCCTGCCAGCTGGCCCCATGGTCACGCCCCCCTGGCGCAGTGCCTTGCTGCTCCCGTTACTGGTGCTGCTCACGGCCTGTGCCATTCGTCCGTACCAGGGCCAGCAGCTTGCCCAGGCCGGGTTTCTGGACAGAGTCGTGGTGCAGGAGATTGGCGGCATCACCATCAGTGCCGCGGTACCCGACGCGGAGGAAACCGAGGCACTGACAGGGCTCGATCTTTACGCGCAGGGTATCCAGCCGGTGTGGCTGCGGGTGGAGAACAACAGCCCAACCCGATCGCGGCTGGCATTGTGGAGCATCGACAGGGACTATTTCTCGCCCATCGAAGTAGCGTACATGAACCGCAGGCCGTACTCTCGCCAGGGTTACGATGCCATGCAGCGCTGGTTTTACCAGAATGCCTTACCGCGCTTCACCGAGTCGGGCGGGGTTAGCGAGGGGCTGGTGTTCACCCATCTCCGGCCCGGGACCAAGGGCTTCAACCTGACTGTCTTTGCCAACAAGACCGCGCATGACTTCACCTTCTTCGTGCCACTCCCCGGTTTCGTGCCGGACTTCATGGAAGTTGATTTCACCGCACTGTATGCGGACAGCGAGCTGCGTGATCTGGCAGTGGGTGAGCTGCGACCGGTGCTGGAGAATGAGCTGGGCTGCTGCGCCACCGATGCCAGCGGGGAACTGGATGGCGCGCCACTCAATACTGTGCTGATCGGAACCGGCCAGGCCGTGCGCCGTGCCATGCTGCGCGGAGAGTGGGATGAGATGCGTTCCGACGACCCCCGACGCATCTGGGCACAAGCGCAGAACTTCCAGGGGCGCCCCCCGGATGCCGTGTTCAGCAAGAGCCGGCGCGACGGCGATGAACGCATACAGCTGTTACTGTGGATGTCTCCCTGGCAGTTGCAGGGCACACCGGTGTGGGTTGGTACAGCGGCCTATCTCACCGTGAATCACGGACTGGGCGGGCCTGCTGAGCTGGACGCCATGCTGCGGGACGTGAAGTTCCTGCGCCGCTTTGCGCAGGAGAGTGTAACGGCGGACCTCGACAGCGCCCAGCGCTTCCTGCTGCAGAATATCTGGTACAACGGGTCCCTGGCCCTGACCGGCAATGTGCGCGGCATGCCGCCGGTGACGGTAGACAATCCCCGCGTGGGCTTTGGCGGCGTCGCCTACTTTACCGACGGCTTCCGACTTGTCGCAGTACTGTCGGAAGAACCGCGGGCACTGGATGAAACGCAGTTCGTATACGACGTGGTGCTGGACGAACTCCTGTCTGGAGAGAACCCATGAGGGCTGGCAAGCTACTGGCGCTGGCGGCCGCTTGCCTGGCACTGGGCCTGGGCCAGGCGGCCCGGGCCACCGAAGTAAGCGAACTGTTTCAAGGCAAGCAGGTGCCGCCCCCCAACCAGCGTATCCAGGTGCAGCGCCAGGGCGACATAGTGGTTGCCACTGCGGTGCCGAGCGCCGCCGAAACCCGGGAGATCTTCGGCGTGGACCTGTACAAGAAGAACGTGCAGCCAGTTTGGATTCAGTTGGAGAATCGCAGGAACGTGCCGGTGCTGCTGACGCCCATGGGCGTGGACCAGGCCTATTTCACCCCTCGCGAAACGGCGAATCGCGGTCGTGAAGTCAGCGTGGGGGCGCGCGCGCAGGATTTTGAGAAGCGCGGACACCTGCGCCTGGCGGTCAGGGCCAACAGCATCCAGTCGGGCTACATCTTCACCCGGGTCGACGAGGGCACCAAGTCGTTTAACGTTGACATCGTGAGCGAGGATGACGCGCAGTTGATGACGTTTTTCGTCCCCGTGCCGGGCCTGAAAATAGATCACTATGAAAAGGAATGGGACAAGCTCTTCCCCGAGGACCAGATCAGGGACGTGTCATTGCCAGAGCTGGTGGCAGAGCTGGAGTCCATGCCCTGCTGTGTAGTAGACGCCAAAGGCAAGAACCGCGGCGACCCACTCAACCTGGTGCTCATTGGCGACAATCTCGATCTCTACTACGCCTTTCTGCGCGCCGGCTGGGACGAAACCGAGACCATTCACGGGGCCTCCCTGTGGAAAACCGCCGCGTCCGCGCTGACAGGCGGTCTGTATCGCTACTCACCGGTAAGCGCGCTGTATGTGTTCGGCAGGGCACAGGACGCCGCTTTCCAGCGTGCCCGCACCAGTATCCATGAGCGCAACCATCTGCGCATCTGGATGACGCCGTTGCGCTACGAGGGAAAACCGGTCTGGATCGGTCAGATCAGCCGCGATATCGGCGTGCGCCTGACCTGGAAGACCATCACCACGCACAAGATCGACCCGGACGTGGACGAAACCCGCGAGTTCCTGCTGGAAGACCTGGCCTACGCGCAGTCTCTCAAGGGCTATGGTTACGTTGCCGGGGTGGGCGCAGCCAGCTACGACGCTCCAAGGGGGAACCTCACGGGTGACCCCTATTTTACAGATGGCAAACGCCTGGTGCTGTGGATCGCCGAGGAACCCACAGGGCTGGATGAAATTGAGGTTATGGTCCTGACGAGCCCGGCAGAGTCAGGCCAGTAAGCCTACCCCGGTGGGCAGGCCGGGCCGCATTTGCGTTCCCCGGGATCTGCCTTTCCTTTAAACTGGTGCCATGCGCTTTCAACAACTGCCATTTCTGGCCTGTGCACTGGCCTTGCTCCTGATCAAGGGCTGCGAGCTCACCCGCCCCGAACTGCGCATGCTGGTGACCAACCACGAACAACTTTCGCACCTGGAACTTAAGAACATTATTGAGGAGCAGTCGCAGCTTCGACTCAGTGAGGCGTTGGTCCCGCCCGACGTGGACCCGCTGGAAGCCCTGCGCAGCGGCGAGACGGATCTGGCGCTGGTTGAGAACAGTGCCGCATTCGTCCCGGGTGTCCGCGCCGTGCTGCCGGCTTACGAGAGCGTGCTACACATCGCCATTCGCAACGATTACAACCCGGCGGACTACAGCAAACCCTTGATGGGCGCACAGTTCTACGCCGCCAACCGATCAGCGGCAGCGGCCAGCTTCATCGATGTGGTGACGCGGCGCCAGGAGTTGCAGCCCGGCCAGTTCGGCGTGTCACGCGAGTTCGATGCCAACAGCACAGACATCATCGTATATTTCGGGCCGATCAACCCGGAGAAAACCGGATGGCTGCCACCGGGTTTCAGCCTGGTTTCACTGGACAATCAGTTCAACCCGCAACGCGACTTCTACAAGGAAGGCATCGGCTACCTGGTCCCCAATATGAAGCCGAAGTTGATTCCGGCGTTTACCTATGAGTTACCGGGCAACCGCGAGCCCCTGCTCACTGTCGCCGTCGATACGCTGTTAGTTACCCGCAAGGATGTGGCCGAGCGCGCGATCTATGAACTGACAAGAACGTTCCTGGAGCAAAAGCAGAGGCTCACCGCGCTGGCACCACACCTGTTCGCCGGGATCAATGAATCATTCGATCCGCTGGATCTGAGCTTTCCGCTGCACGAAGGGGCACGCGCCTACCTGGAGCGTGAAGAACCCGGTTTCCTTGAGCGCTACGCCGAACTGATCAACTTGCTGGTGTATATCGCCTTCCTTATGATTTCTGCATTCCTCGCCTTCACGCGGTGGCGCGAGCACCGGCGCAAGGACCGTATCGATGTATTCTATGATCGCGTGCTCGCCATCCGGGATGGCAGCGCTGGTGTTGATATTGCGGCAAGGTTGGAAGCTCTGGACGCCCTGGAAAGGGAAGCATTTGCATCGCTTGTCGCAGAGAAACTGGCCGCCAACGAAAGCTTCAGGATTCTTACGGACTTGATTGCGGTGGCGCGCGACGAGGTTCGCTACAGAGCGAATGATGCAGCGGCCGCGGCGAAACAGACACCTGCAACCAGAAAAGGATAATACCCAGCGGATGACAACAACACGTTTCTTTCCACCGTTGGCAACAGCCTTGCTGGCAGTATTGCTGACCGGCTGTGGCAATACAGCCTACTTTGAGCCCGCAGTGCCTGCGACCGATGAGAGTATCGTCTATTTGTATCGCCCCGCCGCGAGCAACCCAGGCAAGAAACCACTGCGCACCAGTTACCCGGAGATACTCGTCGACGGGGAAGGGGTCGGCTTCCTGCACTATGGGCAGCGGCTTGAGCTTTCGCTACCACCCGGACGGCACACATTTGTTGCCACCGGGCTAACACCTGAGGCGCGCTGGAAGCCCGAGGACCGGGAATATACGCTGCAAGTAGAGCCCGGCGAAGTTCATTACCTACGCCTGCGCGTGGAATTCGACACCGATCACATGACGATTGGCAGCTTTCGCGACCAGTACCTGATCCACCTGCACCCGGTAGAGAGCGATATTGCGCGCTACCAGATTCGGGAAACCAGAGCCGCAGACTGAAAACTGCCGCAAATGTGATAGCGCAATTCCCTTGATTGCGTTAAAAGAACAATCTTAAACAGGCGATGGCGCTCAGCGACACGCTGCAACCGCAAGGAGAACAATATGAACAAGGCCACCAAGCTGGCTTCAACAATCGGCCTCACCGGCTGTATGGCCCTTTCTGCTGCACAAGTCGTGGCACAAGACCATGGCTGGGAATTCAACGTGGCCCCGCTTTACCTGTGGGGCAAAAGTATCGACGCCATCTCGGCAGCCGGAGGCAGGGAACTGCCCGTGGACCTGACCTTCAAGGATGAGGTGCTGGAGAACCTGGAATCTGCTTACGCCATTCACTTCGAAGCGAGTAACGACAAACTCACCTTGTTCGCCGAGTACAACTACGCCAACCTCGAGCCGTCCGGCGGTACCAGCATTGGACCGATCGATGTCAAAGCCAGGATCGACTTCCAGGACATCATGACAGAGGGCGGGGTTACGTACGCCTTCGCCGAGACCGGCTCCATGCGCTGGGAGGCCCTTGGCGGCCTGCGTTACTACAAGCAACATGCCGAAATAAAGTTTTCGTCCAATCGCCCGGGCAACATCCCGCTCCCCAACAAACTGCGCATCGGCGACAGCTGGGTGCATCCTTTTGCGGGGTTGCGGGTCATCACCCAGTTCAACGAGCGCTGGAGCCTGCGCCTGCGTGGTGACTATGGCTATGAAGACAGCGACAACTCAGCGCTGCATGGCATTGCTCTTTTCAACTACCAGTTTCGTGGCTGGGGCTCAGCCTTTTTCGGATACCGCTACTTTGATATGGACTACCAGGGCAGTGGCAAAGGCCTGGACGAATATGCCTTCGACGGCGACCAGCAGGGGCCTTTGATCGGGCTCAATCTGCATTTCTAGCTACGCCGGGAAATACACTTGTATGTGTCTTACGCTGTGGGCTAGATAGGCGCAATCAATCTGCACCCCGCAAAAAAAAGCCGCTGTAAACCAGCGGCTTTTCCTGATCACACTATCTGCTACTTCTTCTTGCCGGCTTTGGGCTGTCAACGATAGTTCGCTGGCCACAGCAAACTGAGTCCGCAGTAATCCCTGGATGGCGACCACACCGCGCATCAATGTCGCAAAATCAGACGAAATCGTGCTATCACTGCCGAGCTTTTAGGAAAAAGAATACTCGTATGGATAGCAGTGATAAAGAAGCTCGATCGCCACGTCGCCGTGGCCGCCCGCCCGCCCCGCCGGGGGTCTCGCGCAATCATCGTGTGGTGACATTTGTAAATGACGCCGAATTCGAGCGTTTGCACGAACTTGCGCGAAGGGATGACGAGACCCTCTCAATGGCTGCTTACCGCTTACTGACCAAAGAGCTGAACGCCCAGCAATGAGTCAGGCGGCGCGGCTTGTATGGGAGGGCAGCTCACCGAACATGCGCTTGTAGTCTGCCGCCAGCTTGCTCATGTGCCAGAAGCCCATGCGAGCGGCGACATCCCCGATAGACTCCTCACGACTGGAACAGAGTAACGCCTTACGCACCCCACTCAGGCGAACTGCCATCAGGTATCTCTTGGGGCCGATGCCGAATCGCTCGCGAAACGCGCGTTCCAGAGTACTGATGCTGCAGGCACTGGCGCGACACAACTCATCCACGGTAATACTTTCATCAAGCTTGTCATGGATATAGTGCAACGCAGCGCGCAGCGCACGCGAACGATTCTTGGTCCGATCGGCGACCTGATCTCCGGAGGCAGAAAACGCCAAGGCGAGTTCCTCAGCGATTTGCGCTTGCAAACCCTGTAGCAAAGAGGGAGGCACATCCTCCGACAGCAGAGATCTGTTCAGCAAATCCAGCATTAGCACCCTGAGCGCCTGGGCACGGCCCGGAGGCACCCGCATGTGGCGGCTGCCAAGCCGGGCCCGAAATGCTTCGGGGCCCAACCCCAGTCGCAGCAGCATTGCTTCGAAGGGCTCAGCGGCAAAGCTAGCCGTAAACGCTCCAAAATCGCTCTCGCTTACCGCATCAAGACCCTCAGTGCTGTCAAACAGGGTAATAGTGTCACTTCCAACCTCGCGGTCTCCAAATTTGACGGGGGCCTGGTCGCGCACTGGCAAACCGAAGGTGTAACTATCTTTGGCCAGCTCACCCATTTGATGAGTACGACCGTTGAGCTGGGTTTTCAACAGCAGAAAAGACGTTGTGGCAAAGGCGTCAATTGCAACAGGCGCCCTGCCTGCCTCAAGCTGGCGCATATCAAAATTCCAAATGGAGCCGGGCACCACCTCGGACAATTCTTCGACAGAATCCAGCCTGACGCTGATCGAGTGACTCGTTTCTGTCATGATTCCCTGCGACTCCAAGATTTGACCATATTTTATCGCGCATGCTAACCATAGCGAGTTCTGAATTCTATTACATTTCCTGCAATATTAACTCGCTGTGCAATTTATATTGCAGGAAAAGTAATAAGTACTAATAGCAGAAATTCGTCAGCCAACATCGCGGTGATCAGGGAAAAACCTCAACACAGTCCTTCAGCACAGGTGCGCTGAGGTGGTCGAAGTCCTCGGAGGAGAGATTTTTCTGGATTGCGTGCAGAGAACATGCCCGGCCAGAGGAACAGTGCCATGAGCGCAGCTCTGGCATATGTGGCTGGAGAAGATGGTGCAGTATGCACCCGGTTCGAATACCACCGGAACGGCAGTTAGCGCAATAGCTATGGCACAGATCAAACAGGTCTGGGCATGTTCATCGACCGGGGAAGAACGCCGATCAACGTCCATCGCTGCTCCCCAGAAACAAAGGAAAAAATACATCTTTGCCTGGCGATCCCGGTTCCGGGCACTGGAAAGTATCAGGTGTTGTGAGTGGAACGATGGAACAGATTCAAAAAATCTTCCCTGCGCTTCACGAGACCCTGTTCATGGGTATACCGCATCACCCGTTCCAGTTCTTTCCGGTTGGCCTCGATCCCGTAACGCCAGTAGTCCCGCCCCATCAACTCTCGCGTCTGCTCAAACTCCTGGGTCACCCACGGTAGGGACACTTTCAGCGACGTGGTGGTTTCCAAGTCGCTGTAGGCGATCTGCTTGGCCGAGCTGTACATCTCGTATACGGCCATGGGTAAACCCGGATTCTCTTCGATCGCGCTGGTGCGCACCCCCACCACGTGCATAATCGGAAACAGCCCGGTCTTCCTGAAATACGCCTGCTCCGTGGCCTTGACGTCGTGGAACAGGCGCTTTATGCCGGAATCCCCGTCGATAAAGGCCTGTGGCGTTATCGCGGTAATCAATGCATCGCACTGACCACTGAGCAGGAGCTCACTTTCATCCACGCCAGCTGGGCCGGGTTTCAGCGGAAATCCCTCCGGCAGGAAGTATGGCGACTCGCCGCCGGGCTCGAAGGCACTCCAACCACTGCCGCTGAGCTCGCCGGCATCGGATGACTTGGTGGTCTCTATCCACTGCATATCGTCGGCTTCTACACCGTACTCATCCTTCAGAAACCCGCGAATCCAGGTATTGGCACTCATGCCGTAACCAGGCGTACCCACCCGTCGGCCCTTCAAATCCTCTGGCTTTTCAATACCGGAATCCGCCCGCACGAAGATATTTCGGTGCCGGAATACACGAGAGATAAACACGGGAATGAGGGTGTAACCACGGTAATCCTTGTTAATGAATTTGTTTACATAGGGAATCAGCCCCAATTCGCTAACCTCGTAGGGCTTGTCATCGCCGAATGCGAGCTCATTAACCGAGTAGATATCTTCGTAGTGAAAACTGACCTCGGCGCCTTCGATCCCGGCACGCCCATCCATAATGCCTTTCACCCGGTCGTAGTCGTAACCCGCAACCTTGACCTGGGGCAATTGCCGGCGCACTTCGGAGGTCGCACCAAGAGAAGTCCCCAGTAGTGAAGCACCACCGGCAATGGCTCCGGCTGATTTCAGTAGATTGCGCCTAGTGCTTGTGGTCATCGCATTGTCCATTGATATCACGTTTTCGCTGGAGCATTCAGCAGTAACATTGCGGTGAGTATTCTCACCGCACTGCCGAGAAACGTCTCAATGCCAGGACATAAACCTCTCGACGGTTTCCACGCTTTCAGGGCGCAGATTCTCGATGCCGGTATATGGCCTGTCTTTTCCAAGTTTGTTATGGGGGTACTTCTTGATGGTCATCATGTGCCGTTTGGCCATATCCTGGAAGCTGGCGCCGCTCCAGAGGGAATGCCCGATCAGGGGATGCTCCTCTCGGGGATCGCGGTAGACGTTGTAAACCCCTGCAGCAGCCGCTGGCATGCCGGGCGCCGGCAGGTGCATTTTCCATTCCTGCTTCACGACTGCTCGCAACAGTTCGTTCTGGTAAACATAAACGTAATCGCGGCGTCCGTGGCCATTTCCCTTGAACAACACCGGCGTCTGGTCGATACCATCGATCACCCGGTCACGAGGGACATGCTTTTCTGCCTGTGCGACCCGCGCAAACGTGGTGAACAGGTCCGAAGCATGGACGATATCTGCTGCACGGCTACCTGCTTCAATCGCACCAGGCCAGCGTGCATAGGCATCCACGCGAATACCGCCCTCTGTGAAGTCGGTTTTACCGCCACGGTAGACCAATTGGCTCATACCGGAGGTGCCCTCATAGTGGTACATCAGGCCGTTGTCAGCCATGAACACCACCAGAGTATTTTCAGACACGCCGAGCTTGTCCATCTCGTCGAGTATGTCGCCAAACCACTCATCAATCACTTCGAGCTTATCCGCCATAAAGCCCCCATTCAGAGAGCGGGCCTGCTCGGGATGCACGAAATTCAACGGATACAGCGGCCAGTACTGTAAAAAGAAGGGCTCGTCTTTCCCGGCCATATCACGCAGCTGTTCGATAGTCTGCCGCTGGTAACGCTCGTTCATGCGCTCATAGTGCGCCTGCGTCCAGGTCTCCCCGGGCTTGAGATCCACCTCGCGTGCCTTGCCGCCCTTGCGTGCCTCGACGCCGGTGACCAGACCATTAGGCTTGAACTTCTTATCAACCGCCAGGCTGTTGTTCTGGGTACCCTCGTACCAGCCCAACAAGTTGTTGGCGCGGGCAGATTCTGGTGACATCAGCGCCAGTTGCACCTGTTGATGCAATGGGAAAGCGGCAAAATCAAAGCCCTGGTTGTGAGGATAGGCCTGCTCAATATCACCCTGGTGCCACTTGCCTATATGCGCAGTGTTATATCCCGCCTTGGAGAGCACTTCGGCGATGGTCACCTCACTAGCACCCAGCCCCTCACCGACAAGCGCCACCTTGACCTCCTTGATTCCCGTCCGCACCGGGTGGCGACCAGTCAGGGTGGCTGCCCGTGTGGGAGTGCAGGAGGGTTCCGTGTACATGCGGTTTAGCGACATGCCCTGGCTGGCAAACTGGTTAATGCGAGGGGTTTGCACACCCATCACGTCATTCAAAGCCGGCTTACCCATCTGTCCGAAACTAACATCATCGATCAATACGAATACGATGTTTGGACGCTTGTCTCCGTTGGCTTTGCGAATATCGGCGAGCTTCTGGTCTATTTCCGCATCTTCCCTGGCCCACTCATCCTCGTACTGTGATTGCAGGAAATAGTACTCCCCATCATGAATGATGGGCTTCGCCGCCATGGTCGGCGCAATCATGGCCACACCGACAACCAGGCCAATTAGACTTCCAAGCGCCCTGCAGCGCCCGTCTAGTGTTTGCTTCTTCATATTCTGCTCCAAGCGATAATCACTATGATGCACAGGTCAGACCCAGCATCACTTTTTCACTGGTAGTAGAGCTTAGTGACTGCCCACGGGCTGCATTAGCAGTAAATCGTCAACTTCCCGGAACACAGCGCGAAGCAGATGACGAAGATCGCATAACGGATGCGATGGCCAAGCCACTGGCCTGCATAGGCAACACTGATCCAATTCTGCTGATCGCTGCAACCGCTGTATTGCTCACGCTGCCACTGATGGTCTGGGTATCCCCGGTGCGGCGAGCGTCGGTGTGAGCACATGCACGGCCATGCGCTTTTGTAATACACTGGTTTATCACTTATCACTTATCACCCTATTACCTGCACAAAGGACAATCGCCATGCCAGCACTGATTCGCCCTATTGCCCTCGCCGCCTGCCTCTCGACCGGCGCCATTGCTGACACCATTGAGCTGGCCGATGGTACCCTCCTGGAAGGCGACTTCATTGGCATGAGTAACGGCATCATGATGTTCGACACCGGGGCAGGTATCGAAGCTTTCCCGGAAAACGAGGTCGTCGCTATCTATAACAGCGAGGGCGTTGCGGCTCGCGAAGCCAACGCAGGAGAAGCACAGGATACTGCGGCGACGGCAGCGCAAGCCGCAAAGACCATTACCGTCCCCAGCGGCACCCGGCTGGTTATCCGCGTCGCCGAGAGCATCGATACCCGGCGCCACTCTGCCGGTCATCGCTTCCGCGCCCAGCTCGAGAGCGCGCTGAGCGTTGATGGCATCACCGTCGCGCCCCGGGGCACCATGGTGTATGGACGTGTCGCCCAGGCCAGTACCGGGGGGCGAACTGTGGGCTCAGCCAGTCTCAGCCTGGAACTTACCGACATTATGCTCGACGACCAGATGTACGAAATCAGCACCCAGGCGCTGCAGGCACAGACGCAGAATGAAGCCGGTCGAACCGCAGGTCGCACAGCCAGGGCGGCAGCCATAGGCGGCCTCTACGGTGGCAGTTCCAGTGCCAAGAAAGGTGCCAAGATCGGACTGGGCGCCTCTATCCTGACCAGCGGCGCCAGCATCAATATACCCGCGGGCACGCTGGTCGAGACCAACCTGCGCACCGCGCTGACAGTGCCACGCTAGGGCACGACCTCCCGGTACGGCGATGCCCGGCAAAGACTCTACTGATTCCAGCGTAACCCTCGCTGCAACGCCCGGCGTCGCCAACACCGGTTCATACTGGCAGGCTGCGCCTGCTTTCAATCCGTCTACGTCGCTGGGCTTTCAGCGACAATCCCAATGCTGCTGAAGCGCCTGGCACTCCTGGCAGCCGCCCTGTCGCTGCTGCTGGCCGCGGCCCTTGGCGCAGCGTACGCCTGGTTGCAGCACGACCCGCAAAACATCAGGGTTCCACTGGAGTGGCTGGCAGGGCATGTGCTGGACCGTGAGCTACGTATTGGCGAGGTGACAACCGTGCAGCTGGGCCAGCACACCCGCCTGGCGGCTCGCGACGTCACCCTGGACAATCCAGGCTGGGCCACGGAAGCGTACTTCGCCCAGGCGCGTTATCTCGAGGTAGAACTCGACCTACCCTCATTATGGCGCCAGGGACCGGTGGTCCTGGACTATCTCGAGTTGGCTGGTGCCTCACTGAACCTGCAGCAAACTGGCGACAGGCCAGGCAACTGGGATTTCTGGCCGGACGCAGAGCCCTCTCCCGACGCCGAGGACGGGCCACTGCCGATCATCATCTCCCGCGCCCTGGTGCATGACAGCATCGTTAAATTTGTTGACGATGACCAGGACGTGACAGCAGCGTTGCAAAGAGTGCACCTGTCAGAAGATTCCGCCGGCATGCTGGCGCTGGCGGCCAGTGGCAGTATCAACGGTTTTCCCCTGCAGGCCTCAACCAGGGCGGGACCTTCGCGCGCGCTGTTCACCGGCCGCGACCTGGATCTCGACCTGGAGCTGAGCTGGGGTCAGTTGCAGGCAACACTGGGCGGTACTGCGGGTGACCTTGGCGCCCTGGAGAACGTGGCGATGCAGTGGTCCCTGCAGTCTCCAACCAGTCGCCCGCTACTCAACCTCCTCGGTGCACACGAGGTGCGCGACGGGCCAATTGACCTGCGGGGCAGCATCGCGACCACCGGTAGCGGGCTTCAAGTCGACGCCCGCGGCCAACTCGACGCTTTCGCACTTGTCCTCAATGGCGACCTCGGCAAGCCGGAACAGCTTGACGATCTTGATCTCTCGTTTGACCTCAGCGGCCCGTCCCTGCATGAGGCGGGCACCGTACTCGACCTGCGCAGATTGCCAGATGTCCCTTTCGCACTCTCCGGCAGCCTGTCGCGACAGGGTCGGCTGCTGGTATTCGACAGCGTCGAGGCGCAGGTTGCCGAGAGCCAGCTGACAGCATCAGGGCGCCTGCCTGATTTCCCCGACATTGATGACTGGCGCGTCAGCTTGCGTGGCAGCGACATCGACCTCGCCCTGCTCGGCCCCGCACTGGGCCGGGAACAACTGCCCGAGCGCCGCTTCTCACTGGCGGGCGACCTCTCTTCCAACGCTGCCGGTGTCGAATTGCTGAATATGGTCCTTAACAACGAGGATTCCCGACTCGAGATCAGCGGCATCGTCGGTGAGGCACCCGAATACGCCGGCACCGAACTCGAACTGCAACTCAGCGGCGATGATATCTCCGGCAATGCGCCCTGGATTGGCCTGGAAGGCATGCCTGAAACGCCCTTCACGCTCACGGCCACAGTCCACCTTGATGAGCATCACTGGGTGATGCAGCAGGCAGAACTGATATCGACCGACCTGGTCATCGGCATGCGGGGCAAACTCGAACGCAGCGGACAAAGCCCGGGAATCGACGCCTATGTACAGGCGTCAACACCGGACCTGTCTGCAACCCTGGCCGCGTATCAACTGCACAGCAACCACATACCGCCCCTGCCCGCCGCCTTCTCCGGCCAGGTCAGCGGCAACCGCGAGCAGTTGCACTTGCGAGATGGCAAACTGGCACTGGGCCAGGCAAGTGCCGCAATCAACGGCACGCTGGGCCGGGCCGATAGCGTTGCGGGCATGAAACTGCGCGTTCATGCAGAAACGGCGGATTTCCGCGAATTACTCGAGTCACCGCTCCCCGGCAAAAAGGCGCTGGGCCTGGAACTGGCAGCTGAGCTCCATGCGGACAACAAAGCGATTCACCTGCGCGGCCTGAGTGGACAGATGGGTAACGACACCGTCACCTTCGACGCTGACACAGCGGTATATTTTCAAGACGCCAAACCGAAAGTCCGCGGCGAGTTCGACATAGCAGGGGCAAGCATCAGCAAACTCCAGACCTTGCTTGAGCTGGATTTGCCGCTGACCGACGGCGCCTTCAACATCAATGCGAACATCGCAGGTGACGCCGGTGTTTACCGGGTATCGCCATTGAGCGCGACTTTCGGGGAAAGCGATCTCAACGGCAGCATCGAGTTGCGCCAGGGTGATACCCCCGGTATTCACGCCGCACTGCGCTCCAAGCAACTGCACCTGCCCTCCTTACTGCCAGACCCGGAAGACCTGGAGGCAGAGGAAGAGGCCCGCGGGAACCCCGGGGATACGGCACAGCAGGAGGACTTCAGCGACGAGTTGACCGCGGCGGAACTCAAGGAGCGGATCATCCCCGACAGGCCGCTGCCGCTGGCATGGATGCGTCATATCAACGCCAGTCTCGAATACAGTGCCGAGACCATTTATCTCCGGGAAGACGCGTCCAGCCAAGGCTCCCTGGCGCTGCGAGTGGCCGATGGCAAGCTCTCGGTGGCGCCCGTGGTCTGGGGCGGTACCTACACTGCGGGGCGCGCGATGTTCAGCCTCGATGCCACCACCGACGACTATGCCTTCACCCTGATGATGGATGGCGAGCGTTTCCCGCTGCTCTGGCTGGTAGCCGGCGAGCCGGACTACACAGCGAAATCCATGTTCAAGGCCAGCCTCACGGGACAGGGGAATACCGCCAGGGCGATGGCGGCCAGCCTCAATGGCGGCGTGCTCTTCCACGGCGAGGGCGGGCGCGTGACATACCGTGGCATGGACCTGATCATGGGCGACCTGTTCAGTGAAATCCTGGATGCACTCAATCCCGCTACGCAACGCAAGCCTCACACACGCGTCAAGTGCAATGCCGGTGCACTGAGCATCAAGGACGGTGTGGCAGAGGCCATTCCGGGATTCATGGTGCGCACCAGCAAGTCCGATATCCTGGCCGCGGGGTCGATCAACCTGAAGAACGAGCGCCTGGATCTCGCCTTCAGCACGCGTTCGCGCAAGGGTCTGGGCATCAGCGCCGGACGCACGTTGAGCAAGTACGTAAAACTGGGCGGTACCCTGGCCAATCCAAAGCTGACCCTGGATGCGACGGCAGCGGCCGTCCAGGGCAGCGCCGCGATTGCGACAGCGGGTTGGTCGATCCTGGCAGGGGGCATCTGGGACCGCTGGATCGCGACCGCGGGCGATCCCTGCGGCAGGCTCATCAAACAGGCGCAAAAAGACAAGCGGAGGGACTACGATAGCCTCCTGCAACTGGGCATTCCCGGGACACCCTCAGCGGAGCGCGCGGACCCGCGACTTCCCCAGCGCTGAGGGCGACGCGCCAGGCATCGACCTCGCCCCCTGCAGGGTCTCGCGACTTGACCGGTTGATCGATGACTGAAAGACTGTCGCCGGGTAACTAACCGTGGCAGACAATATGATCACCCGCAGACAATTGCTCAAGCACAGCGCCTCACTGGCGGCATTGACAGCACTTCCAGCCGGCGCCCTGGCGGATGCAGCCGCCGTCATTCGCAGACCGATTCCCAGCTCAGGCGAAACCATTCCGGTGATTGGTATGGGCACATCACGCACTTTCGATGCCGGCGCGGACCCGGAAACGGTGGCACGGCTGCGCCATGTGATGCAGATATTTTTTGCAGGTGGCGGCAGCGTTATCGACTCGTCGCCGATGTACGGTGAAGCCGAGGCCCGGGTCGGTGACGTGCTGCGCACACTGTCGCCGCGACCCGAGGTGTTCTCGGCAACCAAGGTATGGATAGAAGGACGCGAAGCCGGTATCGAACAGATGCAGCTTTCGGCGCAGCGTATGGCAGTGGAGCATTTCGACCTGATCGCAGTGCACAACCTGGTCGACTGGAAGACGCAACTGGCAACCCTCAAGCAATGGCGTGAAGAAGGTAAGGTACGCTACATCGGCATTACCACATCGCACGGCCGCTTCCACAGCGAACTGCTGGATATCATGCGCAGGGAGCCACTGGACTTTGTGCAGTTCACCTACAACATCGGCAACCTCACCGCGGAAGATGAACTGCTGCCACTGGCGGCAGATCGCGGCATTGCCACCATGATCAATCGCCCCTATCAGCGCGGATCGCTGTTCCAGCGCACCAGCGGACACGCGCTGCCCGAGGTCGCCACCGACCTGGGCTGCAAGAGCTGGGGCCAGTTCTTCCTCAAGTACATCATCGGCCACCCCGCCGTGACCAGCCTGATCCCCGCGACCTCCAAACCCCATCACATGGAAGACAACATGGCGGCCAATGTCGGCGCCGTACCGGATGCGGACCAGCGCGCGGAGATGCTGCGCGCATTCCGCGCGCTGCCCGCCTGATTGATGAGTCCGGAAGAGCGTACGCCGCTGCAGCGGCTGATGGCGCTGGCCTGCGAGGTCGAGCCACGGGAAGTCCGCGCCACGCTGGCGTCTTTTTCGCTGGTACTGGTGCTGATGGGCTCCTACTACATCCTGCGCCCGGTGCGGGATGCCATGGCCAGCGACTGGACCGACGCGGAAGTCAGCTGGCTGTGGACGCTCACCTTCTTCTTCAGCGCTGCGGCCGTCTCCCTTTACGGGGCCGTGGTCTCGCGCGTCAGCGTGCGGCGCCTGGTACCCGGCATCTATGGTTTCTTTGCGCTGAGTTTCACCCTGTTCTACTTCGGCACCCAGTTCTCCAGCGACCGCACCCTGGTGGACAAGAGTTTCTATGTCTGGGTCAGCCTGTTCAGCCTGTTTCATATTTCCGTGTTCTGGACCTTCATGGCCGACACGTTCAGCCAGCAACAGTCCAAGCGCTTGTTCGCATTTATCGGCGCAGGCGCCAGCGTTGGCGCTATCGGCGGGCCGGCGATGGCCACGGCACTGGCCGGCAGCGGCAACACCGACCCACTGCTGCTGATCGCGGCAACCACCGTATTGCTCACGCTGCCTCTGGTAGCCTGGGTACAGCGGCTGAAGTCGCAGGACATGGGCAACGTCAATGTCAGCGCCACGGACAAGGACTTCGACTACCTGGGGGGGAATCCGCTGGCGGGATTTGGCGATTTCATCAGCAGCCCTTACCTGCTGGGCATCGGCCTGTTCATTTTCCTGTACACGGCCATCGGTTCGTTTGTCTATTTCGAGTTGAAGAACCTGCTCGCAGATTACAGCCGGGCTGAACGCACCCAGATCTGGGCCGCCATGGACCTGGTGGTCAATACGCTGACACTGCTGATCGCCATGTTTGCCACCGGGCGCATCGCCACGCGACTGGGCCTGCCCTTCACCCTGTCCAGCATTCCGCTGCTGATCGCCGTCGGCATGTTGTTACTGGTCGCCGCGCCCTCGGTGGCGGCGGTGGTCGCGATCCAGGTAATTCGCCGCGCGGGCAACTACGCGGTATCGCGGCCCGCCCGGGAAATGCTGTTTACCGCTGTAGACAGGGAAACCCGCTTCAAGGCCAAACCGGTCATTGATATTGTCGTCTACCGCGGCGGCGATATGCTGAACGCCTGGGGATTTACCGCGCTCACCCAGGGCCTGGGCCTGGGTATCGCCGCCACGGCGGGCGTGGGTGCCGGCATCGCCCTGGTCTGGGCGATTGTTGGTGTGGCACTGGGCCGCGCTTTCGACCGGCGAGGTTCAGCCAGCGATACCAGCTGACGCCGCAGGGATGAATTATTGAGCCAGTAGCCCCTGAGAAGCGCAGACCCCGCCGCTACACCGTTCCAGCGATCCCGCCGCGGACTATACTGTATGACCTGAACACACGAACAACAGGTAATACAGATGGCAACTGCAGCTGAATATGGACTGGGCCCCAATACCTTCCCGCGGGGTTGGTTTATCGTCGCCGAGAGCAAGGAGCTGGATGCCGGCCCCATGGCAGTGCGCTTCTGGGGTCGCGACCTGGCGCTGTACCGCGGCGAGAGTGGCAAGCCTGTCCTGCTGGACGCCTACTGCGCGCATATGGGCACGCACCTCACCGCCAGCACCAGCGCCATGATCGTCAAGAACGGCGAACAGATCGAGGGTGACTCGATACGCTGCCCCTACCACGGCTGGCGTTACAACGAACACGGCGATGTGGACGACATTCCATACCACGACGGTCCCTGCCCCAAGTCAGCGTCTATTCGCTCCTATCCGGTAGTCGACAACATGGGCTGCGTCATGGCCTGGTTTGATCCCGACGGTCGTGAGCCCGATTACGACGCGCCGTTCCTCAAGGAGTGGGACGATCCGCAATGGGTGAACTGGGAACTGGACCACCTGGGTGTGCTGAAAATCCATTCCCAGGAGATTCTCGACAACATGGCCGACTGTCGCCATCTCGGCCCCACCCACGGCGCACCCAGCGAGTATTTCGAGAACGAGATCAAGGACCAGGTCTACGTGCAGCGCCAGGGCGGCCCGATGCAGCTCTACGGCACCTATCTCTACACCACCACCTGGTACACCGGGCCCGGTATCCTGCTGTCCAAGCAGGTCTGGGGCGACACCGTTGTGTACGAGCTGATCGCCAACACCCCCGTGGATGACGGCGAGACCCAGTGCTGGCACGGCTGCCTGTACAAGGGCAGCGCGGCGGAAGCCACAGCGGAAGACAAGGCCGCGGCAAAGGAGATCCAGGCCGGCGCGCTGGAAGCCTTCGGCGCCGACTTCAACGTGTGGGCGCACAAGCGCCCGGCGCTGAAAATCATGCAAATGAAAACCGACGGGCCGTTCCGGACCGGGCGCAAGTGGTACTCGCAGTTCTTCGCCACCCCGGAAGACGCGGCGGCTATTCGCGCGGAAGTGAACGGCACACACCCGACGCAGGGCTTGATCAGCCCCGCCGAGGCCAAGCACAGCATCGACGAAGGCCTGCCCATCTAGGCGCGCCGCCAGCGAGCGTATCGCGGCTGTGGCCGCTCCCACAGGAGCGGGGAACCACACCCGTAGGAGCGGCTACAGCCGCGATGAAAACCCGCTACCCTATCGCGGCCGTGGCCGCTCCTCCAGGAGCGCGCATGGAACCACACCCGTAGGAGCGGCTACAGCCGCGATGAATGCCCGCTACCCTATCGCGGCTGTGGCCGCTCCTCCAGGAGCGCGCATGGAACCACACCCGTAGGAGCGGCTACAGCCGCGATGAATGCCCGCTACCCTATCGCGGCTGTGGCCGCTCCTACAGGGGCGCGCATGGAACCACACCCGTAGGAGCGGCTACAGCCGCGATGAAGGCCCGCTACTCTATCGCGGCTGTGGCCGCTCCTACGGGGACGCAGTCGGGCGCAGCAGCAGTTCGGTGTCGGTATGCGCGTCAATGGCGCTGTCGGAGAACCACCAGTACCGCCTCTCCCCGCTCAGCCAGTCCCCGGCAAAGGTCTTGTTCCAGGGATCAAACCAGCGCTCGCTGACGCCCCCCGGATAGTGCGCCGTCACTTTCTCCGTGTCGGACAAATCCACGACCATGCGTACGGAATCAACAATGCGCGCGCGGTAGGCCTCACTGAACTTGTACATACCGCGGTTCAAGGTTTCCGATGAACCGTCCATGGGATGCGTGCCACCGCCGATCAGCCCGGCGGCACGCTCCCCGGGGATAAACGGGTGGAACAGGGTGATAGTGTGGGCATCGCCCCAGCGCCAGGCATCGGGATCACTACCCCATGCGGCGGACAGCTCCGCCAGCGCGTCACGTCCCGCACGCCGCAGCAGGTCCGCACTGGTCTCCACCTCGTCAGTGCGGCTGTCGTCAATCCACGCCGGGTCGTCAGTTTCCAGCAGGTACACGAAGCGCTCTACCCAGTAGTACTGCTCATCCAGGTAATCGCGCAGCAGGTCCTCACTCATGTCATCGGCAAACACCTGGCCAGCCAGGTGGCGGAACACGGATTGAAACACCAGCGGCGCGGCGGCATCCTTGTCATCACGCAGGTCCCAGTCCTGCAGCAGGCGCGCGAGTGGCGCCAGGACCGGGTCGCTCGCGAAAGCATCGAGCAGCAGCGGCCGCAGGCGGCGCGCCAGGGTATTGACGATATCCTGGTTGGCCCGCCAGTGATCATCAGCATCGAGTACGTCACGCTGCATCAGCTCCTGCAGGCGCACATAGCGCCAGCGCGGGGAGAAATGCGTGGAGTAGGCAAAAGGGTAATCGGCGCTGGTCACCCGGTGATTGGTGGAGCCCACCCACTGCCGCTGCGGGTTGCGCTGAATCGGCATGTCCTGGTGCGGTATGCGCCCCTGCCAGTTGTCCTCACCGGTCACCTGCAGCGGCACCAGGCCGTTGCCCCGGGTGCGCAGTGGCACCATGCCAGTAGGCACCATGGCGATGTTGCCGTCTACATCGATCACCACGTGGTTGAGCGGCGTGGTCATCCTGCTCATGGCGGCGATCGCCTCATCCACTGAACGGGCGAGCATGAGTTCCCGGTTACCGGCATCGGGCAGCGCATACAGCGGTGTCGACCAGCGCAGCGACAGCACCCTGCCCTCTGCCATGCTCATGCCGTGATCAGAAATCACCGGGCCGCGGCGGGTTGCACGGATGGTCATGGTTTCCGTGCGATAGCCGCCCTCGGCCTCTTTGTCACGGATGCGCAGGATCTCTTCACGCACCTCGAACGGCAGCGAGCGCTCGCCTTCCAGGTAGTGCTGCGGGTTCTGCGGGTCGACGACTTCGAGGTAGAGGTCCACCACGTCTGCATAGCCATTGGTGGCACCCCAGGCGATATGGTCGGTGCGGCCGATGCCCCAACCGGGATTACCCGGGGTGGAGCCACCCACGATCCGCAGCTCCGGCGTCACCGCGCCCATTGGGTACCAGAAACCCGGCAGGTGCCGCGCATCCATATGCGGGTCACTGGACAGGATAGGCGCGGCGCCCGCGGACTTTTGCGGACCCGTTGCCCAGGCGTCGCTGCCCATGGCGTAGCGCGGCTGGAGGGGGCTAAACAGGCTGTCGTCGTAAGACAGGTCGATGGCAGCAAGGTCCTGTGCCAGCACCTCATTGCGGGCTTCCGGCAGCGTACGCGGATCGTCGGGATTGACCGCAATCGGCGCCAGTTGGCTGGCGCGCTCGGGCCCGAGTTCATCGTAAAGCCGCAGGGTCAGCAACTCCTGCTTCCAGTTCACGCTGCTGCTCCAGATCCGGAACTGGGTGACCGCAACCACGTCTTCCAGCGTCCACGGCTGCACGGTGTGCCCCATCACCCCGAGCATCAGCGGAAACTCATCGCTGCGGCTGGCAATGTAGTCATTGATGCCGTTGACGTAGCGCTGCAGGTAATTGCGTTCCTCGGAACTGATACGCGTGGCGTAGTCACGGGCAAAGCCGGGGATATCCACCAGGCGCACAATGCGGTCATTGCGCAGGCCACGCTCACCGATGAATTCCGCCAGGCGCCCGTGGGAAAGGTAGCGGTGCAGCTCCAGCTGGAACAGTCGGTCCTGTGCATGCAGGAAGCCCTGGGCGGTCAATACGTCATCAAGCGACTCAGCGTAGAGATAGGGCACGCCATCTGCGCCGCGCAGCACCCGCACCTCGCCCTGAAGGGAGGCAACGGTCATGGCGCCGTCACGCTGGGGAGCATCAATGCGCGGTACATACCAGGCGAGTCCCGCGGCAATAACCAGTAGCAACAACAACCATTTTTTCATAGCGGGTTTTCCTCGACTCCTGCGAATCTCTGTCAGGCAGCGATACCGCGCCCTCAGTAAGCTGCCACAGGGTGGCTCGGTGGCGGCATGCCCTGCGCGAACTGCCGGAGCATTGTAACCGCAGCACCGCGCCGCCAGCCGCTGTGCGGTTTGCCAATCAATACCCACGGGGCGCTTTCGCGGTGTTTTCCCGCAGGCGAAGCACCTGTCAGCCGGGGTACCGGGATGAACCTTTCGCCACCCCGGCGGGTCTCAGACTTGAGATGGCGTGCGCACTGGGGGAAGATATCGCCCCATGGGCGCTGCGCCGAGACGGTCTTCGCTGACCCATTCCACTGCCAACTTTTACAGGTACACCATGAAAAAACTGCTGTTTGTAACGCTTGCCCTCGCCCTGGTCAGCGGCTGCGCCACCAGCCCCACCGGGCGTTCGCAGTTGATGCTGATCTCTCCGGAGTCGGCCATTGTCGAGTCCAGGAAAGCCTACCTGAGCACAGTCAGCGAATTGGATGCCAAGAACAAGCTGGTGGATGACCCGCGCATGGTGGACCGCGTGGCCACCATTACCGGCAGGCTGGTCACCGTGGCGGTGCAGAACTATCCCCAGTCAGCCAACTGGGAGTGGAGCGTGGCGATTATCGACGACCCGAAAACCGTCAACGCCTGGTGCATGGCCGGTGGCCGCATGGCGGTGTACACCGGACTGTTCGAAAAGCTGAACCTGACTGACGATGAGTTCGCCCAGATCATGGGCCACGAGATTTCCCACGCCCTGGCCAACCACACCGCCGAGCGCATGTCGCGGGCCATGGCCACCTCCCTTGGCGTGGTCGCCGTGGGTGTGGCTTCAGACCACCACGGCGCCGCCATGATCGGCGCTGCAGCGGCGGCCAAGCTGGCGCTGGAACTGCCCAACAGCCGCACCGCCGAATCCGAGGCCGACGCCATCGGCATGCGCCTGGCCACGCTGGCCGGCTACGAGCCAGACGCCGCCGTGACCCTGTGGCAGAAGATGGCCAAAGCGGGCGGCTCGGCGCCCCCGGAGTTCTTGAGCACCCACCCGACGCCGGGCAACCGCGAGCAGGCGCTCGCGGCGATGATCCCGGAAATGCGCCAGCTCAACAGCTCGGGCAGGATGGCGGCCGTCAGCAAGGTCGATATCGTGCGCTGATCAGCGCACGAATTCGTCCAGTACCGCCTCGCGCAGCAGGTCGGGCGGCAGCAGACCCTGGCGCAGTATGAAATCATGGAAGGCGCGCTGGTCGAAGGCCTCACCCAGGGCCAGCTCTACTTCCGTGCGCAGACGCATCAACGCCATGTAACCGTAGTAATAGGATGTCGCCTGCCCGGGCGCCCAGAACGCGTAGCGATCTGCCTCGGAGCTGGCCATGGGGCGAGACAGCAGTAACTGTTCCATGAGGAAATCCCTGGCGCCGTCGCGGCTCAACTGGCCAGTGTTGACCATCGGGTCAAGGAACATCCGCGCAGCGCGCATGATGCGCGTATACAGGCTGAACAGCTGGCCCTCCAGCGGCAGGTACTCGTGCATGATCGATTCCGCGTACAGCCCCCAGCCCTCAGCGTTGGCGCTGTTCATGGCGTAGATGGCGCGCGCCAGCGAAGTACCGTCCTCGACCAGGCGGGCAAACTGCAGCTCGTGACCGGGGCGCGCCTCGTGCACCGTGAGTGCCCAGGTGATGGCGTCGTGGCCCCAGTCATCCATCTTCGCCTCGTCACCCAGGGCGGGATTGCTCTGCACCAGCACGAACTCACCGTACTGACCGGTGTTGTTGATCAGCTGCGGCGGTGTCATGAACGACGCGGGAATCGCGGCGGCCTCCGCCGGCGTGGCCATGCGGATACTGGCATCGCGCTCAGGCAGGGTAACGATGTCTTCGCGGCGGATGATGGCCTCGATCTCGGCGAGGCGCTGCTGGTAGGTAGCCAGCACCTTGTCTTCGGGCAGCTGCTGCTTTTTCAACGCCGCGATTACCGACAACAGGTCGTCCTTTTCCCAGCCGCGCTGCTTTGCGATCTGCGCCGCCAGCGCTTTCATTTCACTGCGCAGCAGCTGGTAGCTGTACTGGGCGCTGGCGATCAGCGCTTCCGGCTCGGCGTATACGCCGTAGTTTTTCAGGTTGTCGGCGTAGATATCCGGTGGCAGCTGGTTGCCAGCCCGCGCCCGCGGCACCATCGCCTGTTCCAGCCAGGCCCGGTATTCGGCCAGCTGCGTCTCGAGCACAGCGAAGTCCGCTTCCCAGCCCTCGAGTCCCGCGGCCACGAACAACTCGCGCATGCCCGCAACATATTGCCGGGTTTTGCCGAGATCGCTTTCCAGTTGCCCGGCGTAGGGTCCCAGCAGGCCCTTCACGCCAAAGCGCTCCTGGGTGCGCGCCCTGGCCTGCTCGGTCAGGGGCGTATAGCCCTGTTCCCGGCCCGTGTAGCGACGCAGGCGCTCCAGTGCAGCCGGGTAACGCGATGCATCGTTGCGCGGGTCCAGCAGGGCGTTGAAATTCCGGAAGAGTCCCTCGTGCAGGTTGTAGTAGGGCAGCATCAGCTCATGATTCAGCTGCTCACTGGTAATGTTGTCCTGGAGCGCCGTGATCAGGATGCTGATGTCCTGGCTGACGCGGGCGTCCTTTTCACCCGATTGCAGCGCTTCCAGCCGCCGTATCTGCTCCTTGAGCCCGTCGATACGGCGCTGGTGAAGATTCTCACCCAGGTCACTGACCTGTGCGTCGAACTCACTGAGGCCGAGGTCGGAGATATTTTCCGGCTCAAAACCCGCGTTGAAACGCAGCACCTCCATGGTGATGGCATTGGAGCGCTCTATCCAGTCGGCATGGGCCGCCGCGGACAGCAACAGCAGTCCCGCGGCCAGCAGTGTTCCCAGTTTATGCATGGTCAACCTCGCGTGCAGAAAAACGCGCGCAGGCTACCAGCAATTGCACCCCATTGCAGCGCCGTTTACGACGAACGGCAGCCACGGCGAGACGAAAAGCCCTGGGCGCTGCCGGTGACAGCCCGCTCCGGGCCGCCTGTGAGTGCAGGGCCAGCCTTAGTGTGCTCGCCAGAACGCCGTGACCTCCCGCCACCAGCTCGCGCCCGGATCGAAGTCCAGGGAATTGTGCCCGGCTCCCGGCTGTTCGAACTGCCATTTCGGCCCCTGGTAGCTGTCGTACAGGCTGCGACCCAGCCTTGCGGGCACGATCTCGTCATCACCGGCGATCAAGAACGCCACCGGGCCGCTGTACCGACCCAGCGCCGCCACCGAGTCGAAACGCTCGCTGAGCAGGGCGCGCACCGGCAGCATCCCGTAATGTTCGCCGGCAACATCCGCCAGACTGGTGAACGGAGTGACCAGCAACACCCCCCCGATCTGCTGCCGGAACCTGCCGGCAAGGTAGCTCGCGACCCCGCTGCCCAGCGACTCGCCAACAAGGTACAGCGGCGCCGGGTCCCCGGCCAACAGTTCGGCCAGCGCGTCGGCGGCGGCGGCTTTTATGCCCGCCTCCGATGGCTCACCGGGGCGGGCACCGTAGCCGGGGTACTCGAACAAATACACCTCCCAGCCATCCCCCTGGGCAAGAAAACCCGCCGCGAAGTACTGCCGATGCAGCGCATAGCCGGCGTTCCCGTGAAACACCACAAGGCGGCGCGCGCCCTTTCCGGCAGGGTGGCTGCGCCAGCCGATCAGTTCATCTTTGCCACTGCGCCACGGCAACATGCCCACGCGCCCGGCAGCGTCCAGCAACACCGCTTCCGGCGCCACCTCAGGAAAGTAAATCAACTGGCGTTGCAGTGATGTGAACATGAACAGGCCTCCTGTAAGCACCAGCACAGCAACCATGACATGCCCGGATATTCCCCGTGGATTGCGGTGCGTCACCTGCATGCCTCGATCGCCCTGGTGCCTCTATACACAGGTTAATGAAAAGCGGACCGGGGGCACAAGCTCTCCCGTTCATGCAAATAGGCCCATTCACTGCGCAAGTCTGAATAAAGTGTTGCTCCCCAACCGGGGGCACGCAAACCAGGGATTACTCAATTGTGTCCGGCGTCTATACTCCGGCGTTTTGTCAGTGATATTCTAGCCAAGATAGTACAGCAACAAGCATCACGATCAGGAGACGGTCATGCAAGCAGCCAAGCAGGATGCTCTGAACATCATCAGCCAGCTACCCGATACTGCTGACATGGATGAGATCATGTACCGGCTCTATGTCCTGGATAAAGTACGCAAGGGCAAGGAAGATATCAATCAGGGTCGCTTGACCTCCGCCAAGGATCTCAAGCATGAGATCGAGCATTGGTAACCTGGTCAGATCACGCCAAGGCCGACTTGCGTCATATCCATGATTTCATTGCCGCCGATTCCCGGCATTACGCCAAATATGTCATGCAGGCCATTATTAATAAGTCCCTGCTCTTATCTGAATCACCGCGCATCGGCAAGATAGTACCTGAGATTAACGACAAAGATATCCGCGAGTTACAACTGTACTCATACCGAATCCTCTACGAGATCCGTGGTAATCAAATTCACGTGCTTGCAATAGCTCACAAACGGAGGGACTTCCAACCCGGTGAGTTGAGTGAGGAAATCGTGCGCTGATCAGCGAGAGGAACGCACCGGCAATACTCTGTATGACGCCACAGTGGCTTAGGGTCATAAGCAGGTCTAAGGTGCGTGCGCCAGGAAGCAACACTGTTTCATCGCCTGCAAATTTATAGTGACCTTGCTTTGACAATAATCGGTTTTGCAGGCGTTAGGCATCATTTACATGAATGGGCGCATACAGAGGTCACCCCGCGGGCAAGGTGGCCCGGAGCCTGTCGATCAGGTATCGCGCAATCCGCGTGTTTGACGCATACAGCACGCCCCGGTGATTCATAAACGTCGAGTCCTTGCGGTTGAGCTCCAGCGGCTGGCCATGGATATCACTGACCCAGCCACCCGCCTCACCAACGATGCAGGCGGTGGCGGCGAAATCCCAAACGCTGCCGCCACCCTCCCCGGGTTTCGGCAGTTTTACGTAACACGCCGCGGGGTAATCCAGGACCTGGCAGGCATTTTTCACCGCCCCGCTGCCATACACCATTTCCACGCCAGCCAGGCCTAAAGTCTGTGCACATCCGTTCAGGATGTCGGTGATGGCAGCGCAATGTTCATCTGCGTCGAAGCTGGCGTCGGCAAAAACCCTTAGCGACCTGGATTCCAGTGCGCCGGTTTGGATTGCAGCCTGCTCGCGATACGCACCATCGCCCCTGATGGCATACACCAGACTGGCACCTGGCGGATCGTAGACCACGCCGATCAGGGGCGCGCCGGAGTGGTCGACCAGGGCGATGGAAACCGCGTAACCCCTGCGCCCCTCCACAAAGGGCAGCGTGCCGTCGAGCGGGTCGACACACCAGAAAAAGGACTTCGTCAGGCGCTGGGGTGTCACGCCGGGCACTTGCATTGCCGACTCTTCTCCGCAGAAAGCGATATCCCACTGCTCAGAAGCCGGCTGCAGCCTCTGGCGTATGATCGCCTCACTGCGCACGTCCACTTCCGTCACCACCTGGGAGGCAGCACTGCTGCCGGCATCCTTGAAATATCGCTGCAGCCCGGTGCGGTCAATGCTTTGTACAAATACGCCGGCCTCTCGCGCGGCATGAATGGCTACATCACACAACTGCTGCAAGGGCAGTGTCGTTTCCGTCATGGCTTTAGTCGCTCGATAACCCTGCGGGTCAGTCGCTCGCTGTAGCTGTTTATTTTCCAGTGACCCGGGCTCCAGCCCTTGAGAAAGCGATGGAAATCCGCCCAGGCCACGTCGTAGAGTCCCCGCCACTCGCTCTCCAGTGCAGTGGTATCCACACCGGGCTGCTTCTCCGCTACGCGCTGCCCCAGCCTAGAAAAATAGTAATTCAGCAATGGTGCTTCCAGGGCCTCACATTCCTCCTCTTGCAAACAGCTGCCTAAGAAATAGGCCACGTCCTTCATGCCGCAGCCCTGGCCCACGTACTGGAAATCCACCGCCGCCACGCCGGGTTGCGGGGCATCGCCGGTGAAACAGAAATTGGCCAGCTTGGCGTCACCGTGGACCAGGGTTTGAAAGTGGCACTGGCGCAATTGCCGGTCAATCAGCGGTGCAGCTTCGCGCAGCGCAACATCTTCGAGCGCTGCCAGTTCATCGGGGCGGGTATCGAGATGCCAGTAGCTGCCACATTGCCAGAGCCCCGCTGCCGGGCTATTGAGGAACGTGGCATGAAAACTCGCCAGCCAGTCCAGGCAGGCATGGATGTCCTCCACCGTCACACGGTCTTTCCTGAGAATGAAACCCGCAGCATCAAGGTCTGTCAGCACCAGTATGGTTTCATTCTCCCGAGCGCTAACGGCCAAACAGCTCGGCACCGGGCACGCCGCGTCACATCGGCCGGCGTAGTCCTGGTACCAGTGTGCCTCCACCTGGTAGGAACGTATTTTGCGCTGGTGGGAACGCCCCGTGTTCCAACCCCGGGGGTGGCTACCTGCTTCCGGCAGTTTGACGTGCTTGAGAATCACCGAGGGATGGGTACTGCCCTCCAGCTCGAGACGAACAATCTCACCGTAGCCACTCCATAGCGATTGAATGACAGTGGCGTTGCGAATCGTCTGCGCCCCCGTTGCCGAGAGGACTGTGTTAGCGATGGCTGCTTGCATGGCAACAATATAACGGGGAATCGGCCGATGTTCACCGCCGCTGTGCCAAAGACCACCGGCAGCGACGGGGGTTGCGCAGCGCAGACTACATACGCTTGCTCTGCACGATGCGGAAGCGGCTGGCTACAAAGGCCATGTCCGTCAGGCAGGCATTGCCGGCGGGATTGAGCCCGGTGACGTGGTAGTCTGAATACGCCGCGGCAAAATTTATCGGCATGCCGACCAGGTTGCAGGCGACGGAGGCGCCGGCGTTGTTGTAAGCCTGCTCCGCCTGGTCCAGGAAGTCTTCGTTCAGCGAGTAAACGTGGGAAGTGATGGCGCCGCATTCGCGGGCGTTGGTGGTGGCCTCGCGCAGGCAGGCCTCCGCGGATTCGCCCTTGATCACAAAAGACACCGGCCCGAAGATCTCGTCGCGGTAGATATCCCGCGCCGCTTCGTTCACTTCCAGCATCAGTGGCGACGCCGTGCGCGCACGGGGAAAGTCCGGGTAATCCAGCGGGCCGGAATCGCGCAGCAGCCTGCCGTGTTCTGCTGCCAGGCCGCGATAGCGCTCGATGGTGCCCAGGATCGCCTCGTCCACCAGGGTGCCGCACAGCACCTGCGGATTGGCGAGGTGGCGCTCAACCGCCGCCAGCAGCGCGGCGGCGACCTCATCGAAGCTGGCGCGCCCGTCGCCCACGACAATGCCACCGGCGGGCACGTGAATGTTCTGCACGCTGGTGCACATCTGTGCCGAGGCCTGGCACAGGGAATGCGCCACCGCGCCGGCCATGGCCTCCAGGTTCTCGCAGGATTCGATTACCACGGAGTTGCAGCCGGCGGTCTCGGTATACACCAGCTTGTCGGTGCAGTTGCGCTCGATCCACCGGCCGAAGCCGGGACTGCCGGTGAAGTCGACGATCGCCGTCAGCGGGTGCTCCAGCAGCGGCATGGTGGCGGGCTCATCCCGGGTATCGGCCACCATGCTCACCAGGTTCGGGTCGAAGCCCTGCTCCGCCAGCACCTCGCGGGCCACGGTGGTCAGCAGGGCCACCGGCAGTATGGCCGCGGGGTGCGGTTTCAGCACCACCGGGTTGCCCGTGGCCAGGCTGGCACACAGCGCCGGGTAGCCGTTCCAGAGCGGGAAGGTAGCGCAGCAGATCACCACGCCCACGCCGCGGGGCATGATGCGGTAACGCTTGGCCAGCTTCGCCGCCCCGCCCTTGCCGAACTGGCGCTCCCATTGCGCCGCCTGCGGCACATCGGCCATCGCCTTGTAGGCATAGGCCAGCGCTTCCAGGCCGCGGTCGAGGGCATTGGCGCCGCTGCCGGCAAAGGCCATTATGTAACTCTGCCCGGAGGTGTGCATGGTGGCGTGGGCGTTTTCGAACAACTGCCCGGCGCAGCGGTCGAGAATCTCCAGGCAGATACCGATGCGCGTTTCCGGCGCGGCATCACGCCATGACGGCATTCCCTGTTCTATCGCAGTGTAGAGCGCGTCCACGTCCATCTTCGGGTAGCTGATACCCAGGGGCTCGCCGGTATAGGGCGACACCTCGGCGCCGGTGCGGCCGATCTCCCCCGGCTGTGCCAGCGGATAGTCCTTGCCGAGCAGGGCTTCAAACCGCGCCTTGCCGGCTACGGGCGGCTCCTGGCCCCAGATCTTGCTGCTGGGGCTTTCCGGGTAGGCGGTCCAGGAATAGCGCTGGTTGCAGGCGTCGACGGCCTTGTCCAGTGTCTCCCGGTGCCGGGCGAAAAGATCACTCATTGGCGGCGGTCCAGTTGTCTATCTGGCTCGCCTTCATCCAGCAGGCGTGGAATCCCGGTGGCACGCGCCGGGGCAACTTGATGCGCGCCACCGGTCCCTTGCTGATATCCAGGGCGTCAAAAACCTGCAACTCCTGGACCTCGGTCCTGTCGTTCCAGCAAAAGCTCACCACGTAGCCGTGATCTTCACTTGCCGGGTTGTCGGTCGGGGCGAACCAGGGCTCGCTGTACCAGCAGTCGTCATGCCCGTCGGACCATTCGCCGACGCTCTCCCCGGTATCGGTATTCATCTTGCGGATGCCCGTCCAGCGCAGCATCCTCGGGTCGTGATCCACGAGGTAGGCCCACTGCGTGTAGCGGCCGGTATCGGCACTGTTATAGGTGGGAAACTCCACATTGTGGTCGGCGTTGAGGCATTCTTCGCTGGTCTCGCCGGTCTTGATATTCATCCGGTAGCGCCACAGGCGGGCGTCCATCTCCAGCATCGCAATCATCCTGGCGGTGCGCTCTTCATCGATACTGCCGTCGGCTTTTTTGGCCGGCATATAGCGGCAGGCGATCATCACCACCTCATCGCCCTCTTCCCAGCAATTCACCACGTGGTAGAGGAAGCACGATGAAAATTCAAACCAGCGAATGCTGTCCGACGCGCCGAAGCGGGGAATCACGCCAAAGCGAATGGGCAGCGACGAGTCGAACCTTATCTTGTGTCGACCCGCTTTCAGTGCCTCTTCATCATGGTAGACCGGCACGTCATGCAGTATCGAGTAATTCTCGGTGATGCCCATGTCATGCATCAGCCGGTCGCCCGGCAATTCAATGGGAACATGGTGCACAAGCCTGCCATCCGCACTCACCACCCCGTAGCTCATGTGGGGCTTTTCCGTGAAGTAGTCGAAGAACAGCAGCTCGCCGGTATGCTCGTCTACCTTGGAGTGGGCGGACATGCCCTTGCCGGGGCCGCTGACATACTCGGGGGCGGCCTTGATGGTGTCCAGTGTGATCGGATCGATGATGTAGGGGACGCCCGCGAGGTACCAGCTCACCACCGCCTTGCCGCCGTGACCGATAACGTCGGTATTGGCCGCATCGTTCATGGGCCTGTCAGTAGAATCCTTGACGGAGTTCATCACGCCCCAGTACAGCTCTGCACCGGCGGCGTCATTGTTTTTCCAGCCTTCGGTGCGAACGTACTTGTTGCGGTAGCAGAAGCGCCCGTTGCGAAAGACACCGGAATGTATCATCCCCTCGCCGTCGAAGTAGTGATGCGTGCCCCTGGGTTCGAACTGCTGATTGGGGCCATTGCGCAAATACACACCATTGAGGTCGCGCGGGATTGCTCCCTCAACAGGCAGCTGCTCAAGTACCAGTTCGTCCGCAACCGGCGCAAATGTGCCGGTCAACAGTGGACCGTGTTCATGGCCAAAGGGCGCGTCCGTATCGGCAAATCTCTGTTCCATTGTTCTGTCACCTCGCATGACGATCACTAAACCGGCTCAGCTAGTTTGCCGGCTTTGGTTTTTTTATGCAAGCAACGAAACAACTGCTCCGGCACCGGCAATCTGCCCGCTATTTCCTGCCCATATTGCACGGTGCGCCGTTGCGCCGTTGCGGGGCTCAGGGCAGCGAAGCGGGTGCCGGCGCTCTCAGGGCCCGGCGTCCGGAGCGGCAGATAACTCCACGCGCCAAGGCGGATAGCGCCGGTTCTCGCCGGCCCGGTACAGCTTGATCTTGTTGCCGGACGGGTCGTACAGGATGGCCTCACGCCAGAGGTAGGACATATCCCGGGGCGCCTGCGCAAACTCAAAGCCCTTGCCCTGGAGTTCGGCAACCAATTCATCGAGTTGCTCGTGCTCAAAATAGATCACGCTGCCGTTGTGGCAGGATCCGTCTTCCAGCGACAGGGAAAAGGTGGCGTCCCCTTGCGGGCATTCGAAGCGGGCGTAATGGGGCGTATCCACAATCTGCAGGAATCCCATGCGGCGATAGAAAGCTGTTGCCTCCTCCATATCGCTGACCGGCAGCGTCACCTGGTTCATGTGCATTTTCCTACTCCCTACGCTGCTTCGCCCAGCGGTCCCGGTTACCTCAGTAACGCTCGATCAGCAGTGCCGAGCCCGAGCCGCCGGCGCCGCTCGCCGACACCACACCACGCCGCACATCCCGGCGTTCCATTTCATCCAGCAACACACCGGCCATGATCGCGCCGGTCGCACCCAGCGGATGCCCGAGGGCAATCACCCCGCCATTCACATTGAGCTTGTCGTCGCCGATGCCGAGATCCCGCTGGCACTTGACGACGGTGGCGGCAAACGCTTCATGCACTTCAAACAGGTCCACGTCCGCTGCGCTGATACCCTGCTGGTCCATCAGCTTCTGCGCGGCGAGTACGCAGCCGCTGAGCACCTGTAGCGGGTCATCCGCTGCCGTGGCACTGGCGACCAGCCTGGCCCGCGGTGCCACTTCCAATTGCTCGCCCATTGCCAGGTCGCCCAGCAACAGCAAGGCTGCGGCGTCCGCCATGGCCGGGGAGTTGCCCGCGGTATGCACGTGCTCGATAGCCGCAAGCCGGGCATTCGCCGCCAGCTGCAGGGCATCCACGCCCTTGGCACCAATGCTGGCAAAAGCCGCCGGCATCTCCGCCAGTGACTCCATCGTGACGTCGGCGCGAATACATTCATCCTCGGTCACGGTAATGCCCTTTACCGGATTCTCGACCGGCACGATGGACTTGAAATAACCCTGCGCCCGCGCATGCGCAGCCCGCTGCTGACTGTGCAGGGCGATCGCGTCGGCCTGCTCGCGGCTAACGTCGTTCAGGGTGGCGATCAGGTCTGCACCCGAGCCCATCATCAACATCTGGCACTGCGCGGCAAACGCCGGGTCAACGAAGGCCCGGGCCTGGTCCGAGAGCATCGGCACCCGCGACATCATCTCCACGCCGCCGGCGACCACGGCCTGCTCCTGCCCGGCGGCAACCTTCAGCGCGCCCATGGCAATGGCGTCGATGCCCGAAGAACAGAAGCGGTTCACCGTGAGGCCACTGACCGTCGACGGCCAGCCCGCGTACATCACCGAGGTCTTGGCGATATTGCCTGCCTGCTCGCCGTGCTGGGTAACACAGCCGAGCACCACATCACCGACCAGCGCTGGGTCGAGCCCGGTGCGCTGGCCCAGGCTGCCATACAGGCTCTTCAGCAAGGCCTGCGGCGACAGGTCGTGCAGCCCCCCGCTCTCTTTGGCGCGAGCGCGCGCCGAGCGGATGGCGTCATAGATGAATACGTCTTTCACTTGCCTACTCCAACAACAAAACTGGCGCAGGTGGTGGTACTGCCACCCACGTTAAAGGTCATCATGTTCTGCGCGCGCGGAATCTGGTACGCGCCGGCGCGACCGGTCACCTGTCGCGCGCAGTCCAGCAGCATGCGCACCCCGGTGGCGCCCACCGGGTGGCCCAGGCCGATCAACCCGCCACTGGGGTTGATGGGGAAGCTGCCGTCGCGGGTGATGCGCCCGTCCTCCACGGCCTGCCAGCTCGCGCCTGGCGCTGTCAGCCCCGCGTGATCGATGGCCATGTACTCGGTCATGGTGAAACAGTCGTGGGTTTCCAGTCCGTCCAGGTCGGCAACCTGGGCGAAGCCCGCACGCTGCGCCGACTCCTGCAGGCACATGGCAGCATGGGGGAACACCAGCGGCTGGTCGGCGCTAAGTTCCAGCTTGCGCGACAGCAGGATAGGCGCCGAGCGGTGGCCCCAGCCCTTGATACGGGGAATATCATCGAGGGCCAGGCCGAGTTTTGCCGCGTGTTGCTGCGCCTGCGATTCACTGGCGAGTATCACGCAGGCCGCGCCGTCGGTGATCTGGCCGCAGTCCTGCTTGCGCACGCGGCCCTCGATCACGGGATTGAGCTGGTCATCGCAGGTGAAGGCGCCCTCGGGGAACTCCCACTTGCGCGTCTGCGCCCGCGGATTCAGCTTGCCGTTGCCAAAGTTGATCTCGGCGATACGGTTGAGGTGATCCTCACGGATGCCGTAGCGACGGTCGTATTCATCGGTGAGGCGATCGAACATATGCGGCCAGGGAAAATCGCACTCCGCCGGGTCGGCCTCCTGGCCGCGCCAGGCAGCGGAACCCAGGTATTCGGCACCGGTCTTGCCGTCGACGTTGCGCATCAGTTCCAGGCCCAGCACGCAGGCGATATCGTAGTGCCCCGCCTCGATATCGCGCATGGCCGAGAGAATGGCGATGGAGCCGGAGGCGCAGGCCGCCTCGTGACGGGAGGTCGGCAGGGCCGCCAGTTCCGGGTAGACCTGGCCGAAGAAGCCGCCGAGCAGGCCCTGGCCGGCAAACAGCTCGGCAACGAAGTTGCCCACGTGCCCGACCTGTATCTGCGCCGGCTCGATCGCCGCATTGGTGACGGCCTCGCGCAGGGACTCTTCGAACATCTCGTAAATGCCCCTGCCCTCCCGCGCCCAGTTGCGGGCGAAGTCGGTCTGGCTGCCACCGAGGATATAAATGTCGCTCATGGTTTATCGCTCCTGCACGCCGCTGACGCGCTCCTGCAAACTGAAGCGCTGTACCTTGCCCAGCGGGTTGCGCGGCAGGGCCGCGAGCACTTCGATGCGTTCGGGTAACTTGAATTTGGCAAAGCCCTGGTCGAGCAGGTACTGCTGTACTTCCGCCAGGGTCGGTGGCCGGGCATCCGCCTGCAATACCAGGCAGGCACAGATCTTTTCACCCAGCCTGTCGTCCGGGTAGGCGCACACCGCCGCCTCGACTACGGCGGGATGATGTTCGAGCGCAAGGTCCAGTTCCACCGGGGAGATCTTCATACCGCCGCGATTGATGATGTCCTTGCAGCGACCGACGATGCGGTAAAAATTGCCGCCCTCACAAATTTCCACCAGGTCGCCGGTGCGGAAGTAACCGTCCGCGGTGAACACGTCGGCGTTGTCGTGGTGGAAGTAGCCATCGAACACCGTGGCGCCGCGTATGAGCAATTCGCCGCGCCCGCCGTCGGCATCCACCGCCTCGCCACTCTCCGGGTCAGCCACCCGGGTCTCGATGAGGGCGCCGGGATCAGGCCTGCGAAAACGACTGGCACGTACCTCCGGGTCCGGTGCATCCTCCGGTGTGGAAAACAGGGAGATGCCTTCATTGGAACCGTAGAAATTGACGATTTCCACGCCGTAGTCCCTGTCAAACGTGGCAATCATCGACGGTGCCAGTGGCGCTGAACCGGAGCCGATCCGACGCAGGCGGGAAAAGTCGAACTGCGTCCACATCTGCGGCGCTTTCGCCAGCTGGTTGAGCAGCGCCGGCGGCGCAATGGTGAAGGTCACGTTCTCGTCCTGCATCTGCGCCAGGAACAGCGCCGGATCCAGGGGGTGATGCAACACCAGGCTTGCGCCCAGTATGGCGGCGGGAAACAGGAAGCCGCCCAGCGCAGCCATGTTGACCAGCGGAAAGGGGTTGAGCAGCACATCGTCGCCGGTCATGGAACCTGCCGCGATACTGGTGTGCCCGGTGGCCACCCACATATTGTGTGAGCGCGGCACGCCTTTGGGGGTACCCGTGGTACCCGAGGTCCAGCACACGCTGAGAATGCGGTTGGCATCTGCCGGCACCAGTCCCGGCGCGGCGGGCCGCGGCTTCAGGTCCAGCAGCAGTTCGCGGCCGAATTCCAGCACTGTGACGCCGGGCAGCGCGGCCCTGGCCGCCTCCGCCAGGGGCTGCTCGCGCAGGCGTTCGATACTGATCAAGGTACTGGCGCCAAGGGCGCCGGCCAGCATCTGCAACTCGTGGGCGCCGTACTGCACCGGTACCGGTGAGGCCACGGCGCCGAGCCGGGACAGGGCGTAGTAAACGACCACCAGTTCGGCCACGTTGGGCAGCTGCACGATCACCTCGTCACCCACGCCGATACCGGCCAGCGACAGCTGGCGCGCCAGGTTGTGGCTGGCGGCCTGCAACTGGGCCCAGGTGAGTGTGACCTGGGGGTGGCCGGTAAGCGCCTGTCGATCGGGCTGGTCGCGCACCGCCAGTCGCTGCGGGCGGTTGCTGGCGTGGCCATCAAGCAGTTCGTGCAGGGTCTGCCCCGACCAGAGGCCGGCACTGGTCAACTCGGCGCTGCGGGACTCCGGTGTGGTTTTCATATGCGCGCACTCGCAGGGGTTTAAGCTTTTATAAAGAGACTAAGTGTAGGCTATAATCCCTGCCTCATCTACAGGACAGAGGCGCAAGGCAATGCAGTTCAGTGTCGTCACCCCGCTGTGGCAGGACCGTGCCCCGGGCGAGAATATGGAAGTCGCCCGACTGGCGGATCAACTGGGCTTTGGCGACCTGTGGATAGGGGAAATGGCCACCTATGATGCCTTCGCTTTCGCCACCGCCGCCGGCCTGCAAACGCGACAGATCGGCCTTGCTATCGGCCCCCTGGCCGTTTCCGTGCGCAGCCCCATGACCATCGCCATGGGCGTAGCCTCGGTAGCCGACCTGACCGGGCGCCGGACGCAGATTGCGCTGGGCGCTTCCAGTACAGTGGTGGTTGAAGAATGGCATGGTCGCGAGCGGGCCCGCACCGCGACCCACCTCGACGAGACCGCGCAGATACTGCTCACACTGCTGGCCGGGGAGAAGGCTAACTTCGCCGGCGCACTGGCCAGCTGCAGGGGCTATCGCCTGCGCCTGGATGCACCCCGGACCCCGATCACCATCGCCGCCTTCGGGCCCGCCGCCGTGCGCGCCGCCGGGCGCCGGGCCGACCGCATGCTGCTGAACATGGTCACGCCCGCGAGCCTGGAAATGCTGCGCGGGCAACTGGCGAGCGCGGCACAACAGGCGGGACGGGATACGCCGGAGGTGGCCGTCTGGCTACCCTGCGCCGTGGACCCGCAACGGGAGACTATCGACCAGTTGAAGCGCGCCATTGTCGGCTACCTCGCCGCACCCGGCTACGGTGAAATGATGATGCAGGCCGGCTTCAGTGAACTGGTGGCATTCGCCCGCTCACGACCCCACCCGAAAGCGCTGCTCGAGGCGATACCGGACGAACTGATCGCCGCAGTCGGCCTGGTCGGCAGCGAGAGCGTCATCGCGTCACGGATTGAGGAGTACCGCCAGGCCGGTGCCGACAATATCTGCCTGGTACCGGCCACCGCCGGGGACGCGCATGGAGAACGCACCCTGCGCGCGCTCGCACCTACCCCTATGGAGTAGTCGCCTTCGCCGCAGGGCAAGGTAATATACGCCGAAATTCGTCACATTCGACACTGCGGAGGCAGCACCATGCTGGTAGGCGTACCCAAAGAAATAAAAACCCTGGAATTTCGCGTCGGCCTGACCACCGGCTCAGTGGAAGAACTGGTGCACCACGGTCACCAGGTCATCGTCGAAACACAGGCCGGCGAGGGCGTGGGCCTGACCGACGACATGTACCGCGCCGCCGGCGCCGAGATCGTATCCGGGGCCGAGGAAATCTTCGCCCGCGCCGACATGATCGTGAAAGTGAAAGAACCGCAGCCCAACGAGTGCCGCATGTTGCGCGAGGGGCAGGTTTTGTTCACCTACCTGCACCTGGCACCAGACCCCGAACAAACCCGCCTGTTGAAAGAGTCCGGCTGTATCGCCATCGCCTATGAAACCGTCACCGACGCGCGTGGCCACCTGCCGCTGCTTTCGCCGATGAGTGAAGTGGCCGGGCGTATGTCCATCCAGGCCGGCGCCCATGCCCTGGAAAAACACAAGGGCGGTTCCGGCATGCTGCTGGGCGGCGTACCGGGCGTGGAAGCGGCCCGCGTGGTAGTAATCGGCGGTGGCGTGGTCGGCACCAATGCCATCCGCATGGCCATGGGCATGGAAGCGCACGTCACCGTGCTGGACCGCTCACTGGATCGACTCAAGGAACTGGACTTCCAGTTCGGCTGCATGCTCAACACCATCTACTCCACCCGCGAGTCACTGTGGAAACACGTTACCGGCGCCGACCTGGTGATCGGTGCGGTGCTGGTGCCCGGCGCCGCGGCGCCGAAACTGGTGACCCGCGAGATGCTGCGCGAGATGCGCCCGGGCTCGGTGGTAGTGGACGTGGCCATCGACCAGGGTGGCTGTTTCGAAACCAGTCGTCCCACCACCCACCAGGACCCCACCTATGTGGAGGAAGGCGTGGTGCACTACTGCGTGGCCAACATGCCAGGCGGCGTGGCGCGCACCTCCACTTTCGCGCTCAACAACGCCACCCTGCCCTTCACCCTGGCGCTGGCCGACAAAGGCTACAAGCAGGCGCTGCTGGATGACCCGCACCTGATGAACGGCCTCAACGTGCATCGCGGTGACATCACCTACCAGGCCGTGGCCGACGTGCTCGGCTATGAGTTCGTGCCCGCGGCCAACGCGCTCGGCTGAGGGCGTCACCGCTTTACCCACAAGCACCCGGCGGGAGCGGCTACGCCCTCCCGCCCCACCGGGGACGACCCCGCTCAGTATCGCAGCCAACGCTCGCATCAATGCGGCCATGGCAATGGGCAGCGCCAGGCGAAACAGTTAGTATCGTTGCATGCAACATCGCAACTTTATATGGCGCTGGCTCATTCGCGCGGCCTGGGGCGTAACCGGTGTCGTCCTCACCGCCGTGTATCTCTACTACCTGCGCGCACAGGCCCTGCCGGACCTGCAGTTCTGGCACCAACAGGACCTGGCCGCAGCGGTGGTGCCTGAGCCTGAAAACTTTCGCAACATGAGCCTGGACGATTACCTGGCACATGAAGAGAACATGTTCAGCAAGCTGGACGCAACCATCGTGCAGATTGCCGCTGACGTACCGGGGTGGCACCGCTACGGCGCCACCGCCTACTCGATTTACCGGCAGGGCTGGCCCGAGGGCAACCGCAGCCAGCTGCGCACGCCAGAGTACAAGCGTGGCGTGGCGGTGCTGGTGCACGGGCTGTCGGACTCCACTCACAGCATGCGCGCGGTAGCGGGATCCTTGTACACAGAGGGCTACGAAACCCTTAATTTGCGGATGCCCGGGCACGGCACCCTGCCGGGTGCGCTGCTGAACACGCGCTGGCAACAGTTCAGGGGGGCGACGCGGCTCGGGGTGCAGGCCATGGACCAGCGCCGCGACGCCTCGCAGCCCTTAATCCTGGTGGGCTACTCCAACGGTGCCGCGCTGGCCGTGGATTACACTGTGGACGCACTTCGCAGTGGCGGGGACATGCCGGTGCCGCAACTGCTGGTGTTGCTGTCCCCGGCGATCAGGGTCGCCCCGGTGGCCGCCTACGCCAACATCCAGCGCTGGTTTTCCGAACTGCCGGGCATGGAAAAACTGGGCTGGACAGACGTGGTGGCCGAGTTCGACCCGTTCAAGTACAACTCTTTCCCGGTCAAGGCCGGCGAAGAAATCTACCAGCTGACGTCACGCCTGCAGCGACGCCTGAACACACTGACGCAGGAGCAGCGCCAGCGCTTTCCCCGCGTTATCGCTTTCCAGTCGGTGCTGGACTCTACCATTCCGGCAGACGGGGTAGTCAGTGGCCTGCTGGACAAGCTCGCCGACACGCCTGCCGAAATGGTGTATTTCGACATCAACCGCAACGCCAGCCTGCTGCCACTGCTGGTGGACAGTGGCAGGCCGCTGCTGCAGGCCCTGTCCAGCAGACCGGAGCTGGGTTTTGATCTGACCATTGTGGGCAATGCCAACGACTATTCCACCGAGGTCAGCGCGCGCACGCGGCGGCGCGGTGAGGTGACATGGTCGGAGCAAGCGACGGATTTGCACTGGCCACGCGACGTGTACTCGCTGTCACACGTGGCGCTGCCTTTCACCGTCGACGACCCGATCTACGGTATTAACGGGCAGGGCGCTACTGCCACGGTCAGTGAAATCTGGCTGAAAGGGGAACAGGGCGGGCTGGCCATTCCGCTTGCGCTACTGGCGCGACAGCGCTTCAACCCGTTCTTTGCTTACCTCGAAGAGCGCATGCTGGCGGCCGTGGCAGCCGTTACGCCTTCGGCAACGCCCTCGGCAACGCCCTCGGGACCAACGACAGCAACGCCTGCGCGCCGGCAGGACTAGTCGTCCCACTCGGCACAGTGCTCTCCCAGCATGGGCGGTGCGCGACGGTAACTGACCGGCGTGCGTGACAGTCTGATCGGGTTGCCAACCAGGTTGAGGTCGGGGTTGAGTGGATGTGGCAGCGCCACCTGCATCTCCCGGGCCTGGATCTGCGGCTCGGCAAACACATCGGCCACGCTGTTGATGGGGCCGGCGGGCACGCCCGCGGCTTCCAGCAGGCGAATCCATTCCGCCTTGTCGCGATCCAGCATCCTGGCCTGCAGCAATGGCACCAGCTGCTCGCGGTGTTGCACGCGATCGCGATTAGTGAGGAAGCGCTCATCAGCCGCCAGTTCCGGGACGCCCAGCACCTCGCAGTAACGGCGAAACTGGCTGTCATTGCCGACCGCCACGATCAGGTGGCCATCCTTCGCCACGAAACTCTGGTAGGGCACGATATTGGGATGGGCATTACCCAGCCGCGTCGGGTTGAGCCCACCGACCAGGTAGTTGGTGGCCTGGTTGGCGAGGGTAGCGACGGTGACGTCCAGCAGCGCCAGGTCCACGTGCTGGCCGAGGCCGGAGCGCTCGCGTTCGGCCAGCGCGGCCTGGATACCGATCACCGCGTACAGGCCGGTCATGATATCGGTCAGCGCCACGCCGACCTTCTGCGGTCCGGCGCCGGGTTCACCATCGCGCTCCCCGGTCACACTCATGAGGCCGCCCATGGCCTGCACCAGGAAATCGTAGCCCGGGCGGCTGGCCAGGGGGCCGTCCTGGCCGAAGCCGGTGATAGAACAGTACACCAGGCGCGGATTGATGGCCGCCAGGCTGTCGTAGTCGAGGCCAAAGCGCGCCGCCCCGCCCACCTTGAAATTCTCTATGACCACGTCGCACTCGCGCGCCAGCTCACGCAACTGCGCCTGGCCGGCCGCACTCTTCATGTCCACGCAGATCGAGCGCTTGTTGCGGTTGGCGCACAGGAAGTAGGCAGACTCTGCCGTGGCCTCACCCTGGCCGTCCGCCATGTAGGGAGGCCCCCAATGCCGGGTGTCGTCGCCAGCACCGGGGTTTTCTACCTTGATGACGTCAGCCCCCAGATCGCCCAGTATCTGGCTGGCCCAGGGGCCGGCCAGTATGCGCGACAGATCGAGAACCCGTATTCCTGAGAGCGCGGAGTTCGACGCGGCGGCCGGCGAGGTCATCAGAACGCGGGGATATCGGTCTGGCTGCGGCCCAGGATCAGTGCGTGCACATCGTGGGTGCCCTCGTAGGTGTTCACTACCTCGAGATTCATCATATGCCGCATGATCGGGTACTCATCGGAAATACCGTTGCCACCCAGCATGTCGCGCGCCTTGCGGGCGATGTCCAGCGCCTTGCCGCAGGAATTGCGCTTGATCAGCGAAATCAGTTCCGGCGCGATCTCGCCGGCATCCATCAATTGGCCGGCGCGCAGGCAGCCCTGCAGGGCGAGACCGATCTCGGTCTGCATGTCCGCCAGTTTCAGCTGCACGATCTGCTTCGACGCCAGCGGCACACCGAATTGCGTGCGCTCCAGGGTGTATTCACGGGCGGCGTGCCAGCAGGCCTCGGCGGCGCCCATGGCGCCCCAGGCGATGCCGTAGCGGGCGTTGTTGAGACAGCCGAAGGGACCCTTCAAACCCTCCACGTTGGGCAGCAGGTTTTCCTCGGGCACGAACACCTCGTCCATCACGATCTCGCCAGTGACTGACGCGCGCAGCGCCAGCTTGCCCTCGATCTTGGGTGCACTCAGCCCGGACATGCCTTTTTCCAGCACGAAACCGCGGATCTTGCCGTCATCGGTCTTGGCCCAGACCACGAACACGTCAGCAAAGGGGCTGTTGGTAATCCACATCTTGGCGCCGGACAGGCTGTAGCCGCCATCGACGCTGCGCGCCCGGGTGACCATGCTGCCGGGGTCGGAGCCGTGGTCGGGCTCGGTCAGGCCGAAGCAGCCGATCCACTCGCCGGTGGCCAGTTTGGGCAGGTACTTCTCACGCTGCTCCTCGGTGCCATAGGCCCAGATTGGATACATCACCAGGGAAGACTGCACGCTCATCATCGAGCGGTAGCCGGAATCCACTCGCTCCACCTCGCGCGCAATCAGGCCGTAGGAAATGTAGTCCACGCCGGGGCAGCCGTAGCCGTCGATGGTCGAACCGAGCAGGCCCATGTCACCCATTTCACGGAAGATGGCCATATCGGTCTCTTCACGACGGAAGGCCTCACGCACCCGCGGCGCCAGTTTTTCCTGCGCGTACTGCCTGGCACTCTGCTGCACCATGCGCTGCTCGTCACTGAGCTGACGATCCAGCAGGAAAGGGTCCTGCCAGTCCAGTTTCTGCCATTTCTTGCCTGCCATGCCTGCGCTCCCTTGAAGTATCGGATGACTGCAAATTAACAGAACATGTAAGATATATTAAATATATGTTTTTTATCTTTATAATATATTCTGGATATCCTCTTCGTGGGCATCGAGGGGAATCGCGGCTGTAGCCGCTCCTACAGGCCAGGCCGTACCCGCGCAGGCAGTGGCCGGCCATCCGGAGGGAGGGCAGCCAGCTCGAATCCCGCATGGGGACACAGGCATGGATTTACGCAAACTCGAAATTTTCGTTGCAGTCGCCGGTGCCGGCAGTTTCAGTGCCGCCGCCGAGCAGATACCGATGGCGCAGCCCGCAGTGAGCATCGCCATTCGCAAGCTGGAAGATGAACTGCAGCTGACGCTGTTCGACCGCAGCGGACGGCGCATACAACTCACCGCCGAAGGTGAGCGCCTGCTGCAACAGGCGCAGGCCATTCTGCAACAGGTGGAGGCCCTGCAGGCCTCCGCCGGCTCGTTGCAACAACTGCTGCAGGGGGAACTCAGCATCGCCTGCCCGTCCATGCTGGCAACCTACTTCCTACCCGACCTGCTCAGCGGCTTTCTCAGCCAGTACCCGGGCCTCAGCGCCTCGGTCACCCAGGCCGGTACCGAGGAGATCGAGGCGCTGTTGCTGCGCGACGAAATCGAAGTGGGGGTGACCACGGCCGACGCGACCACACAGGAACTGGAACTGGTGCCACTGGTGAACGAGCAAATGGTCGTCTGCGTGGCCGAGGACCACCCCTGGGCGCGGCGGCGCTACCTCAACGTCAAGGATCTGCATCGCACACCCATGGTGGTATACGAAAGCGGTTATTTCATCCGCGCGCAACTGGACACCCTGTGCCGGCAGCACGAGATCCGGCCCGAGCTGCGTATCCAGAGCAACTTCCTGCCACTGCTGGTGCGCATGGTAAAGCAGGGCGTCGGTGTCACCGTAGGCCTGCGCATCATGGCGCAGCAGGAGGCTGGCATTCACGGCATCCCCCTGTCGCCGAAGGTCAGCGTACCCATGGCCCTGGCCAAGCGCCGCGGCCGGGTGATTTCCCGGGCCAACCAGGCCTTCCTCGACTGGATGGCCGCGGCGGGTGAAGGTTAGCTAGTGCCCGTCCGGATGGCCAGCCCCTGGATGGCCAGCCCCTGGATCCCCGCCTTCGCGGGGATGACAGAAAAGGGTGTTTCCGGGGCCGGCCCCCGAAAAAGCAAACGCGATTCAGGCGTCGCGGCAGAAACGCGCTATACCGGCAGCGGTCTCCCGGCTGATCTCCGGACAGGCGATAACAAATACATCGCTGCCGTGAATGGTGCCCATCAGCTGCACGCAGCGTGCCGGCACACCGGCGCGCAGCAACAGGCGATAAAACTCAATGCCCTCGTCGCGCAGTGGGTCGCACTCATTAACACTGATCACCACCGGGGGCAGGCCGCGCACATCGTCCTCGCTGGCAAAGGCGGGCCAGGCCAGCGGGTCACGCTGTTCAAAGGCCTCTATACCGTAGGCCATTGCTCCCGTGTTGTTGTGCAGGTCCAACAGCAGGCCGTTGTTCTCCACCGATGAAGGGTACTGCTCCTGAGGCCAGGCTCCGGCGATGTAAGGGCACAGCGCATAGAGGCCCCGCACCAGGTCGGCCTTGCCCTCGCGCAGCAGGCGCATGCCGGTGGCGAGAGTGAGGTTGCCGCCACCGCTTTCGCCGGCAATGATGATGTGTGCGGGGTCGATTCCCAGCTCGCCGGCACTGTCCGCGAGCCACTTCACGCCGGACACACAGTCATTCAGGCCGGCAGGATAGGGCGCCACCTCCGGCGCACTGGACGGCGTCACGCAATTGCGGAAATCCACCATCGCGACCGCCACGCCCTGGTTGGCGATCAACTTGCCCCAGGCACGGTAGATGCCATTAAAGCAGGACATGGATTGCATGCCGCCGCCGTGAATGTAATACACGCAGGGCAACGTCTCATCGGATTGCGGGCGGATGAACTGTACCTTGATCGTGTTGCCATCAGGCGCGGAGGTGAATTCGCGCTCGCTGATGTCCAGCCCTGCCGAAGTGGCGACCTGGTCATTATCCACCAGTTCGAACAGCGCTACCGTCTCCTCCATCCTGGCCAGTGCCCTGGGGCTGGTGGCGCGGGCGAGGTACTCCTCCCTGGAGGCCACATCTTCCTGCGGCTGCGGTGGCACCGCGCCCATGATTTGCTTTATGCGCGGGTCGATTCGGGGGTCCTGTTCGAGTTTTGACATCATTTTTTTCCAGTCAACATGAGCGGGCACAAGCCTAGCAACGTTTGCCCGTGCAAAGGAACCCCCGGAGCATTTTTCAGACTATCGCGTTAAAAACGCCGCACAAAGAGGCTATGATGGCGCACCAGCACTGAAGACGAACAGCAATGCCAGCACTTGATGTATTCAGCCAGCACCTTGCCGGCCTGATACCCGCCACCGGCCAGTCGACGTTTCCCGCGCAACTCGTGGCGATGTTGCGCGCACTGGTGCCGGTGGACGACGCCAGCATCATTTTCTACCCGGAGCGGGACCTGCCGGTGGTGGAGTACTTCGAGGAACACGAGACTGCCGGGGGCTCGACACTGGACGTGTTCGCCAAGGGCGCTTTCCTGCTCGACCCTTACTATCTCGCCGCCACACGCGACCGGCAGTTCGGCGTCTTCCGCCTGCGTGAACTCTCGCCCTCGGGCTTCAAGGACAGTGAGTACTACAAGACCTGGTACCGCAATTGCGGTTACCAGGACGAATGTGGGTTTCTCATACCCACCTCGGAACAGGGCTTCGTCAATATCGCCCTGGGCAAGACCGCGGCCCGGGCCAGCTTTACCCAACGCGAGCGCAAGCTGCTGCAGGACATTCATCCCTCGGTGGCAGCGCTGTGCCAACAGCACTGGGCGCAAAGTGAAGGCAGCAAGGATGGCGTCGACCTGCGGGCACAACTACACAGCGCACTGGAATCCTTTGGCTCCAGCCTGCTCACGGAGCGGGAAACCCAGGTTATCAACCTGGTCCTGCACGGCCACAGCACCAAGACCGTGGCCGACAAGCTGTCGATTTCCATGGAGACCGTCAAGCTGCATCGCAAGCACGCCTACGCCAAACTCGAGGTCTCCTCGCAGGCGGAACTGTTCTACCTGTTCCTCGACTCACTCATGAGCGCCAAGGACTACGCCGGCGGCGACACGCTGGTCGCCTACCTGCAGCCACCAGCGCGAAGCCAGACCTGACATCATGACCCAAAACACTTCTGACGCAGCGCTGCAGTCGCTGCTAAAAAACGGCTTCAGCGCGCTGTCACGCGGCGACTTTGCCAGCGCCGGTGACTGCTGTCGCGAGATCTTGCAGGCACAGCCGGACCTGCCACAGGGTCATTTTCTCGTTGGCCTGCTCGGCCTGGAGAGCAAGGACAGGAAAACCGCGTTCAGCGCATTCCAGTCCACGGTCAGGCTTGACCCCGATCACGCCGCGGCATGGGCGCAACTGGCGCGGCTGTACATGACCGAGGGGCAGGTCAACCGGGCCGACGCGGCGCTGCGCGAAACCCTGCGCATCAAGCCGGGTGACCCCATGGTGCTTGACCTGATCGGCACCACACTCACCCTGATGGGCGAGCACAGCGCAGCCCAGGCTTTCTTTGCCCGCGCCAACCAGCAGCAGCCGAATTTCCCGCCATTCATGCAAAACCTGGCCAACAACCTGGTCTATCACGGCGACACTGCAGACGCCGACACGATTTTCCGCGACATCATCCGCCTGCAGCCAGACAGCCCACAGGCGCACTGGGCACTGGCCAGCTCCACCCGGGCGGAAGATGACAGCCATATACAGGCCATGCAGCAATGCGTGGCGCGACGCGGCGACGACCCGCGCGCCAATGCCTTCTATTACTATGCCATCGGCAAGGAATTCGAGGACCTGCAACAGTGGCCCGATGCGTTCGATGCATTCGCCAACGGCGCCGCCGCCCGGCGCGCTACCGTCGACTACGATGAAGCAGCGGAAATCGACATGTTTCGCTGCCTGGAGGAAACCTATACGGCGCAGTGGCTTAGGGAAAATGCCGGCGGCAATCCCGACAGCTCACCCATTTTCGTACTTGGCCAGCCACGCACCGGCACCACACTGGTAGAACGCATTATCACCAGTCATTCGCAGGTTCACTCGGCCGGTGAGCTACAGCAGTTCGGCCTTGGGCTCAGGCGACTGGCGGACTATCGCAATCCAAAGCGCTTCACCGCGGAGTTGTTCACCGCTGCAGCGGAGCTGGACGCCGCCAGGCTGGGCGCCCTCTACCTGCAAACCACGGCCAAGATGCGCGGCAATACGCCGCGTTTTGTTGACAAGTTGCCGCAGAACTACCTGATGATCCCGCTGATTCTCAAGGCGCTGCCCAATGCCCGGATCGTACACCTGGTACGCAACCCGATGGACGCCTGCTTTGCCAGTTTCAAGCAACTGTTCGCCGACGCCTACCTGCACTCCTACGAGCAAGGCGAGATGGCCCGCCATCACGCGCGCTATCGCCGGCTGATGCAGACCTGGCGCGAACGCTTTCCGGGGCGCTTCTTCGATATCGAGTACGAGGACACGGCCCGCAACCTCGAACCCAACGCGCGCGCTTTGATCGACTACCTGGGCCTGCCCTGGGAAGATGCCTGCCTGGAGTTTCACCAGCAGGCCGGGGCCGTCACCACAGCCAGTGCGGTACAGGTGCGGGAACCCGCCCATACCCGCTCCATCGGCCGCTGGCGCCGCTATGAAAAGCAGCTGCAGCCCATGCTGGACGCGCTGGGGAAAGAGGGAATTACTGTGGAATAATCCCCATTCCGTGCGCCTACCCCATAGGGGTATATTATTGGCTGGCCACATTGGCTAGTTTAAAGTCGCAAAATATACAAGCAGGCAACCCGAAGCAGGCAGCCTGCATAATCATTAGCACCGCCCGTAAGAGCGCTCACATCCAACGCAATCAAATGGGGATACCATGACTCGCAATCCGGCAAAATCGTTGCCCACCGCAGCAACACCCAACGGCAAAACCAGCCTGGCCATGGCCGTTTCGGCAGCTGTGTTCGCCTCGGCCATCAGCACACCCGCCTTCTCCCAGACCCTGGAAGAAGTCATTGTCACCGCCACCAAGCGCAGCGAATCGGTACAGGATGTACCGCTGGCGATTACCGCGCTCTCCGGCGAGTTCATGGAAGACGTGAATCTCTCGGACGTGAAGGACCTGGTGACCTACACCCCTGGCGTCACCGGCAACAGCCAGGACAGCTTCATCGATGCCATCAGCATTCGCGGCATCCGCACCCAGGATTTCGGCGTCGGCCTTGACCCCTCTTCCGCGTTCTTCAAGAACGACCTCTACGAAGGACGCAACGGCTCAGCGGTGACCAGCCTTTACGACCTGGACCGTGCGGAAGTACTGCGTGGGCCGCAGGGCTTCCTGTTCGGCCGTAACTCCATCGGCGGCGCTTTCAGTGTGCACACGCGCCGCGCCGTGATCGACAGCACAGAAGGTTTCGTTAACCTGGACGTGGGCGAACGCGACCGCGCCGTGGTCGATGGCGCCATCAACGTACCGGTCAGCGACAACTTTGCCATGCGCCTGGCGGGCCTGTACTCCCAGGAAGATGGCTTCGTGAAGAACAACTTCCCCTCGGAAGACCTGATCGAACATGAAAACTGGGCGTTGCGCTGGTCTACCACCTACGAGACCGGCAACCTCGGCATCTACACCATGGTCGAGTACGAAGAGCGCGAGCAATCGGGTTCTGTCTACCGCGCGGTGACCGAAGGCGATGTCTGGGACACGCTGGAAGCGGCCCTGGGCCCGATCGATGTGCGCGGCTCGGATGAAGAAGTGGACGTGGACCGCTCCGGCGGCGACAACGACGACTCCGACATCCTCACCCTGGGGCTGCGGGTGGATTATGAGTTCGACTTCGCCACCCTGACCTCCAACACCGGGTACAAGGATCACGACTACTACTACAACGAAGACTATGACGGCACCCCGCTGAACCTGGAGACTTACCGCCAGGACCAGGAAGGCGACTACTTCCAGCAGGAGCTGCGCCTGACCTCCAACGCGGAAGGGCCGCTGTCATGGTATGCGGGTGTTTCCTACTACAAGGAAGACCTGACCACCAAATACCGTTTCGCGGGCGAGGAAGATTTCTTCTGTCAGTACTACGGTTACTACTACAACTCCGGTATGACCTTCTCCGGCTGTGAAGACCTCTACGCCTACTACGGCAGCGAGTTCACCCCCAGCGCCAACGGCCTGCTGGAAGAAACCGCCACCATCAAGGGCAAGTATGAGGGCTGGGGCGCGTACCTGAACCTGGCTTACTTCATCACCGAAAACCTGCAGATCGAAGGCGGTGTGCGCTGGACCGACGACGAGAAAGAGTTCACCACCAACGTCCCCACCCCGGTAAGTGACCTCGGCCCCTACTGGGCTTTCGGTTACTCCACTGCGGAACCCCTGACGGCCAAGGAATCCTGGGATGACGTGACGCCGCGCTTTATCGTCAAGTGGACACCCACCGAAACCGCCCTGCTGTTCGCCTCTTACACGGCGGGCTACAAGTCCGGCGGCTTCGGCACCTTCTCGCTGGCCGACAACCCGGACGGTGACATTGCTATTGGCAACGTGGACATCGTACGCGCCGACGGCTTCCTGCCCGACCCGGTTGACCCGGAAGAGGTCGACTCCTATGAGATCGGCTACAAGGACACCTTCCTCGATGGCACCATGAACTTCGACATCGTTGCCTTCTACTACGATTACACCGACTTCCAGGTCACCGTGGGCACCGAATCCGGCGCCACCCTGATCGAGAACGCGGGTGAAGTAGAAGCCTACGGTGTGGAGAGCTCGTTGACAGCCGGCATTGGCGACTACCTGACCGCCTACCTGACCGTTGGCTACTTCGACTCCGAGGCCAACAAGCTGGGCGACGTCTGCGGCCTGGAAGACCCGCTGGGTTGTGAAGGTACGCACCTGTTCTGGGCCCCCGAATGGTCCGGCTCCTTTGTACTGCATGGTGCCTACCCGATGGGTTCCGGCGCGATTACCGGTGCCTTTGAGCTGACCTTCGAGTCCGAGCGTGGCGGCGGCTGGGAAGAACTGGACGAAACCATGATCGATTCGTACGAGGAGATGTCCCTGCGCGTGGGCTGGGAGTCAGACAACAACTGGTTTGTGGAAGCCTATGTGGAAAACCTCACCGACGAGTTCACCTGGGACGGCATGAACAACCTGGGCGGCAAGGAGCCCAATGCCTTCTTTGGCCCACGCCGGCCGCGCACCTTCGGCCTGCGTACCGGCATCGCCTGGGACTAGACGTTCCCGACATCCGCATCAAGGCGCCGCAAGGCGCCTTTTTTGTTTGTCACCGCGATCGAATCGCACCATGGCGTGGCGACATCATCCGGCACTCGCCAGTGCCATGCTCTGTGCAGTAGCGCTACAGGCAACCCTCGTATTCCAGCACGGTGACCTGCCGGTCATGCTCATCCAACTCCTGCTGTTTGAGAATACTGAATACTTTCTGGAAGTCCTCGCCGAAGCGGGCGCGCACAACTTCGGAACCCTGGAAATACGCCAGCGCATCCGGCCAGTAGCGTGGCAGCGAGGGCGGCACCTGGTCGTAGGCGTTGCCCTCCAGCGGTGTCGGCGGTTCGAGTTCGCCCTCGATGCCATGGAGGATGCCGGCAAGGATTCCGGCGATAACCAGGTAGGGATTGGCGTCGGCGCCGGCGACGCGATGCTCGATGCGCCGCGCCGAGGGCGCATCCGCGGGCACGCGTATAGCGACGGTGCGGTTTTCGTAACCCCAGGTGGGCGCCAGTGGCGCATGCGTGCCGCGCTGGAAGCGGCGGTAGGAATTCAGGTTGGGGGCAAACAGCAGCATGCTTTCCTGCAGCATATCCAGGCAGCCGGCAATGGCCTGGCGCAACAACGGTGAACCCTGGTCAGTGCCGTCGTCAAAGGCATTACCGCCGTCCGCGCCCTGCAGGCTGCAGTGCACGTGCATGCCGTTACCGGGAATATCGGCAAAGGGCTTGGCCATGAAGGTGGCGCGGTAACCATGCTGCCGGGCCACGCCCTTGATCGCGCGCTGCAGCATCACCGCCTGGTCGGCCGCGAGCAGTGCATCCGCGGTGTGATAGAGGTTGATCTCATACTGGGATGGCGCTGACTCCTTGATCAGCGTATCCACCGGTAATCCCTGCGCGACACAGGCATCGCGGATGGCATGCAGCACGGGGGCCTGCTCCGCCATGGCGTCCATACCGTAGGTTTGCCCCGCCGCCAGGGTTCCGCCCAGGCGATCGGATTGTGTGTGTTGGGGCAGCCCGCTGGGATCCATCTCTGCCTGCAGCAGGTGGAATTCCATTTCCGTGGCCATGACCGGCGTCAGGCCGTGTTCCGCCAGGCGCTCTACCAGCCCGGTGATAATCATGCGCGGGTCATAACGGCAGGGCATGCCGTCGATCTGCGCCATGGACATCAACACCTGCCCGCTGGGCCGTTCAGCCCATGGCGTTGGCACCAGGGTGCGAATATCGGGCCGGCAGTAGCCATCCCCGTCACCGGTTGCGAACACCCACTCCTCGCCATCGCGACCCCAGATATCAAATGCCAGCGTGGACAGGGGCATTTTCAGCTGCCCCGCCATCACCTTGTGGATCTTGTCCCGCGTCACCCACTTGCCGCGCAGCCCGCCGCAAAGGTCCTTCAGCATGACTTCAAATATCTCGATGTCAGGGTTTTCGTCGAGGAAGGTTTGCAGTGTTGCTTGGATATCAGGCATGCGCGGTTTCCTGTTGCTGCGGCGTTCAAACACCACTTTTGGGGTAATTTATTGTCCCTATGGCTGTGCCACACTCTACCAACGATCTATCACCCTCGGCCATACCACTTCCGGGTATCAACGCCGCGGGATCACCTGCGTTACACCAGGGAGGCAAGGCAATGAACATGCAAGCGAACAGTGGCAACCTGAAACAGCTGGACCGGTCTCACCACCTGCACCCGTTCACCGACTTCAAGGACTATGCGGAGCACGGCGGCCGCGTGTTTTCGCGTGCCGAACACATCTACATCTACGACAGCAACGGCCACAGGATGCTGGATGGCATGTCCGGTCTGTGGTGCTGCAACCTCGGTTACAGCCAGCAGTCCATCGTTGACGCCGTCACCGAGCAGATGCAGCAACTGCCCTACTACAACAACTTTTTCCAGTGCTCCAACCAGCCCGCCATCGAACTCGCCAAGGCGCTGGTGGATGTCACCGAGGAACGCTTCAATCACGTGTTCTTCACCAACTCCGGCTCCGAGGCCAACGATACCAACCTGCGCCTGGTGAACCGCTACTACCAGTTGCAGGGGCGGCCGCAGAAGAAACTCATCATCAGCCGCAAGAACGCCTACCACGGTTCCACCATCGCCGCCGCCTCACTCGGCGGTATGGGGCCGATGCATGACCAGACCAACGGCCTGGACTACGTGCATCACATCGAGCAGCCACACTGGTTTGAGGTGGGTCCTGACGAGGACCCGGATGCCTTCGGTGTGCGCATCGCGCGCCAGCTCGAGGAAAAAATCGATGAACTGGGCGAAGACAACGTGGCCGCCTTCATTGCCGAGCCTGTCCAGGGCGCCGGTGGCGTTATCATCCCGCCGGACAGCTACTGGCCGGAGATTCAGCGTATTTGCGATGAGCGCGATATCCTGCTGATTGCGGACGAGGTCATCTGCGGCTTCGGTCGCACCGGCAAGTGGTTCGGTTCGGAAACCTATGGCATCAAGCCGGACCTGATGACCTTCGCCAAGGCCGTCACCAACGGCTACCAGCCACTCGGTGGCGTCATGGTCAGCGACAAGATCGTCGACGTACTGCTGGCGCACGAGGGCGAGTTCGCCCACGGCCTGACCTACTCCGGCCACCCCGCCGCTGCAGCCGCAGGGCTGGCGACGCTGAAGATTCTCAAAGAAGGCAATGTGATTGCCGACGCCGCCGCCAATATCGCCCCGCATTTCCAGTCGCGCCTGCGTGAACTGGCTGACCATCGCATCGTCGGCCAGGTGCGCGGTCGCGGCATGTTCGCCGCCGTGGAGCTGGTACGCGACAAGTCATCGCGCGAGAAGCTGGCGCCCGAATCCGCCGGAGCCGTGTTCTGCCGTAACACCGCCAACGAGCTCGGCCTCATGGTGCGCCAGACCGGCAACGCCATGATCATGGCGCCACCATTGATCTGCAGCACCGAAGAGATCGATGCGCTGGCCGACATGCTGGCACAGGCGCTGGATGAGACGGCAAAACACTACGGTGTTTCCTGAGTAGAATATCCAGTCCCGGCCACGCGCCGGGATTTTTTTGTCGATGGCAGGGGCCGTCGTTCGTACAATCAGGCCTGGTAAGTGAGTCATCGCGGCTGTAGCCGCTCCTACAACAACTAGAACAGGTCCCGTAGGAGCGGCTACAGCCGCGATGATTCGAACGGCACTGGCACCCTGTAGGAGCGGCCACAGCCGCGATGTCCAATCAGCAAGGGAACAACAATAAATGTCTGAGCACATAAAGACCCTGAAGCTTCGCGACCTGGTGCTGTTCACCGTGTCCGCCATCCTGCTCGCCGACACACTCACAGCCGCGGCATCAGTAGGCGCGTCTGCAATATCCTGGTGGATCATCCTCGGGGTCCTGTTCTTCGTGCCCTTCGCCATGATCTGCGCCGAGATGGGCTGCGCCTACCCTGAACAGGGAGGCATCTATGCGTGGATTCGCGACGGTTACGGCGGGCGCTGGGCATCACGGGCCACCTGGTGCTACTGGGTCAACACCGCGGTATGGATACCCGCCATTTACATCCTCTTTGCCGGCGTGTTCAAGCAGATGTTTTTCCCCGACCTGTCCATGGCGGCACAGATCGCCATCGGTATCGGCCTCACCTGGGTGGCGGTTGCCGTCAACGTGATCACCCTGGACGTGGGCAAGTGGGTGCCCAATATCGGCGCCATCCTCAAGGTGGCGATCTTCATTGCCATCATTATCGGCGCCGCGGTGCACGTCACCGATGCCGGGATGGCCAATCCACTGACGGTGGAAACCTTGACACCGGACTGGAGCGGCAGCGCCCAGTACATTCCCGCCATCATCTACGGCATGCTCGGTTTCGAACTGGCCAGCGCCGGCAGCGAGGAGATGAAGGACCCCGCACGGGACGTACCGCGAGCCATTTTCATCTCCGGCGTCATTATCATCCTGTTGTACACGCTGGGCACCATGGCCGTGCTGGCGGCTATCCCGGCTGGCGACATCAACCTGGTAGAGGGCCTGGTAGACACCCTCACCCTGTTTTTTGGTGACAGCGCCGCCGGCCGCACACTGGTGCTGCTGCTCGGCCTGGGCGCACTGTTTTCCTTTTTCTCCAATGGCGTAACCTGGGCGCTGGGTTGCAACCGGGCGGCGGCAGAAGCGGCCACCGAGGGTGAATTACCCCGCATTTTTGCCCTTGAGGACCCGCAACGCGGTACGCCGGTGGGCGCCGCCGTGCTGATGGGACTGGTCAGCACCCTTTGCCTGCTGCTCTACGGCTTCCTGGCCGGCACCAACGAAGACCTGTTCTGGTCGCTGTTCGCGTTCAGCGCGGTGATCTTCCTGCTGCCCTACCAGGGCATGCTGTTGACCTTCCTCAAACTGCGGCGGGAAGACGCGGACCATCCGCGACCCTACCGCGTCCCGGGTGGCAGCGGTTCGGCACACCTGGCCGCGGGTCTGTGTATCACCATCCTGGCGCTGTCGATATTCCTGTTCCTGTATACACCCGGCGCCGGCTTCGAATGGGCCGTGGTGAGCGGTGTGGTCGTTACCCTGCTGATCGGCGAGGTGGTCATCCGCTTTGCCGAGAACCATCGCCGCCCCACCCGCGGCGCGGCGGAAACCGGCTAATCCGGAGTACCCGACCGGATCAGGCTGGACTTGATCGCATGCCGACTGGCCTCTCCGGAATCGCGGTTCAAACAGCGAAATTCACTGGCTACCAGCGAGCGCTCCCGCAACAGTCGCGAGAGCACGTCAACCGGTAACGACAGCTCTACATACCTGGACTTCATTATATTCTCCCGTTCTTCGTGGCCTGGTGGCGTCGAAAACTGGCTAATACCCTGGCGGCTGTGCCGGATTCAGCCCGGTGCTGTATCACCTTCCCGCTCTGACTCGAATCTCAGGTAAACGGGCACAGGTCATACAGCACGTTGCCGTGTTTTCGCCCTAAGATTAATGCGAATGGTTATCATTTGTAAATAGGGGTCTACCGCAAGCCGTAAACAGCGCGGGTCCTCGCTTACGACTGATCGAAAAAGTGGCCCCGGGGCGTATACATCCCGTAATCAAACCCGTACAAGCTGATGACGCCGGCCATCGACGCCCGGCAGGGACCCGCAATAGCACTCGCGGGCAAAAGCCGTCATCATTGCCACCCCCAACCAGGAGATTGCTAGAGGCCATGCTTCGTATCCAGCTACTGAGTGTTTTTGCGCTGGCATTATTTGCCCTTCCAACGCTGGCACAGCCGGCTACGGCACCTGTGTCTGTTGAAGTTGCCAGCGAACGCGACATCACCCAGGTTATCCAGTTGTCCGGCACCGTCACCGCGGAGCGTCATGCAGAACTGTCTGTGGCGACCTCGGGACTGGTCACAGCACTGGCCGTGGATGCCGGCACGCAGGTCGATGCAGGCCAGCCGTTGCTGGAGCTGGATGCAGAACTCGCGCAGTACCAGTACCGCAGCGCGCTCGCCGCGGAATCCCAGGCCGAACGCGCACTGGCTGACGCCAGACGCCGCCTGGAGGAAGCGCGCAGCCTGGCGCCGAACCAGAGCATCGCCAAAACCGTGGTGCGCGACCTGGAGGCAGAGGTCGCCGAGGACGAGGCCGCGCTTGAGCGTGCGCGTGCCGAGAGCGGCTATCGACGCGGCATCCTGGCGCGACACGAGCTCAAGGCACCTTTTGCCGGCGTGATCAGTGACCGCAGCGCGGAACTGGGTGAGTGGGTCACCCCCGGGCAACCGGTACTGACACTGATCTCCACTGCAAGCCTGCGCCTGGACCTGCAGGTGCCCGAGGATTACCTGGGCATGGTGGACACAGACACACCAGTGGCTTTCAGCCTTGGCGCGCAGCGGGACAAACTCTACCGCGGCAAGGTCTTATCCCGGGTACCGGCACCCGACCCCAACCTGCGCACCTTCCTGGTACGGGTGGGGCCCGCGGAGTCGATACCGAGAATGCTGCCGGGCATGTCCGCGCGCGCCGAACTGCGGCTGCCTACCGGGCAACGCAGGGTGACTGTGCCGCGCGATGCGGTGTTGCGCTACTCTGATGGACGCATCGTGGTATGGGTGGTGGAAGAGGTCGATGGCGTGCCCACCGCGGCCGAGCGCCTGGTGCAGGTCGGCTTTCGCTTCGATGGGCGCATCGAAATTACCAGTGGCATCAGCGCGGGCGAGCAGGTGGTGATCACCGGCAACGAGTCACTGCGCAACGGCCAGGCGGTCAGCGTTTACCAACCGGAGGGTTAAAACCGTGTTCGAGCATATCGTGCGCAACGGCACACTGGTTACGGTCAGCGTCCTCATCATCGCGGTACTGGGTATTGTCGCGGCCACCCGCATACCGGTGCAGATGATCCCTGACCTCGACGTGCGCACCATCAGCGTGCGCACGGTGTGGCCCGGCGCCACGCCCCAGGACGTGGAAAAGGAGATCCTGATCGAACAGGAAGACTACCTGCGCAACCTGCCCAACCTGAGCCGCATCACCGCCACCGCCTCCACGGGTTCGGCGCGCATCGAACTGGAATTCCCCCTCGGCACCGACACCACCGAGATGATGATTCGCGTGAACAACGCGCTCAACCAGGTTCCCTCTTACCCGGAAAATGTGGACGAACCGCAGATCTTCGCCAGCTCTTACTCCAGCAACGCCTTCATGTTCTTTACCATCACGCCGCAGCCCGGCAACCCCCGGCAGCTGGATATGGACCTGATGCGCGATTTCCTCGAGGACAACGTCAAGCCGCGCATGTCCAGTGTTCCCGGCGTATCGGATATCACCATCTGGGCGGGCTCGGAGCGACAGATCCAGATTCTGGTCGACCCCGCGCGACTGGCCCAGCGCGGGCTCAACCTCATGGACGTGCGCAGCGCCATACGCGAGCGCAACCGCGATCGCTCCGGCGGTGACCTGGAGTCGGGGAAACGCCAGTACCTGTTGCGCACCATCGGCCGTTTTGCGGATCTTGAAGAACTGCAGCAGCTGATCATCACCCGCCGCGGCGACACCATTATCCGGCTCGGCGATGTCGCCGATATCCGCATGGACCATTTCGAGAAGCGCGGCACCTCCAGTTTCAACGGCTCCCCGGGCCTGATGATGGGGGTACGCCGCGAATCCGGCTCCAACGTGATCGACATCAAGCGGCAGATGATCGCCGAGGTGGAACTGCTGCAGAAGCAGGTGATGGCACCGGCGGGCATGGACATACGCCTGATTGCCGACGACGTGGTCTATGTCGAGGACTCCATCCGCACGGTATGGCAGAACCTGTTCCTGGGCGCTTTGTTCGCCACCGTGGTGATGTACCTGTTCCTGCGTTCCGGCCGCGCCACGCTGGCCGGCGTGATCGGCATTCCGCTGTGTGTGATCGTGGCTTTTCTCGGCCTGCTGCTGGCGGGGCGCACCATCAACGTGATCTCCCTGGCCGGCATCGCCTTTGCGCTCGGCATGACCCTGGATAACAGTATCGTGGTGCTGGAAAGCATCGAACTGGAACGGCGCAAGGGTGCCGAGCGTTTGCGTGCGGCGGTGGAGGGCGTGAGGAAGGTCTGGCCGGCGGTATTCGCCTCGACCATGACCACCGTGCTGGTGTTCCTGCCGGTGGCGTTTATCGAGCAGGAGGCGGGGCAGCTCTATTCCGACGTCGCCATCGCCATCTCCGCCGCCATCCTGGCCTCCATGCTGGTGGCCATTACGGTACTGCCCACGGCGGCGGCGCGGCTCGAGTTTGTCAACGAGGCCAAGCGCACTGGCAACAGCGGCGCCAGTGACGGCAGGCTGCGTGCGCGCACCCTGGCGGCAGTGGAATGGCTGCTGCAGACGCCGCGCCGGCGCCTGGGCACAGTACTGGTCGCCGCGGCCACCAGCACCGCCATCATCATGCTGCTGACACCGCCGGCGGAGTACCTGCCCGAGGGCGAGGAGCCAAAAATTTTCGCCAACATGAGCGCGCCGCCCGGCTACAACATGGCCGCCATGACAGAGATAGGCGCCGAGGTGGAACGTTATTTCCTGCCGCACGTGGACGCCGATCCGGAACTGTACCACCGTGGTGAAACCGAGGTGCCGGCGATCAAATACATGAACCTGCGCGTGATGACCGACAGCCTGTTCGTCATTGCCGAGCCGGTGGAGCCGCGCGACATCGAGGACCTGATGGACGTGCTGGGCGAAAAATTCAGGTCTTTCCCCGGCATGCGTGCCTTCGCCGCGCGCGGCTCCATTATCACCAGTAACAATGGCGGCACGCGTTCCATCAACCTGGATATCTCCGGGCCGGATCTTGAGTCCATTTACCGGGTGGCGCAGCGCGCCGAAGAGCGCGCCCGGGAAGTGTTCGACAAGCCGCGCATCCAGAGCCAGCCGCGGGCGCTCAGCCTGGCCCAGCCGATGATGCAAATCCGCCCACGCTGGGAGCGCGCGGCGGAACTGGGCCTGGGAGCGGAGGCGCTGGGCTACACCATTTCTGCCATGACCGATGGCGCCTATGTGGACGAGTTCTTCATGGGCGACGACAAGATCGACATGTACCTGTACAGCGATTCGGGACTGGACGTGGAGATGGACAACCTCAGCCAGCTACCCCTGTATACGCCGCTCGGTAACGTGGTGCCGCTGGGAGCCCTGGTTGACTTCGAGGAAACCATGGACACCAGCAGCATCCGCCGCGTGGGCGGGCGACGCACTGTCACCCTGAACATCATTCCGCCGCGCGAGGTGCCACTGGAAAGTGGCGTCGTCCAGGTCCAGGATGATGTGGTGCAGTACCTGCAGGAACGCGGTGACATTCCCTCCGACGTGAATATCGTCATCTCGGGCGCGGCGGATCAACTGGACGCCACCCGCGAGGCACTGCTGGCCAATTACCTGGTCGCGTTGTTCATCGTCTACCTGCTGATGGTGGCGATCTTCAACCACTGGGGCTATCCGCTGCTAATCCTCGCCTCCATACCCCTGGGCATCGCCGGGGGCATTGTCGGCCTGTCGCTGCTAAACGGCGTTGGCGGCCTGCTGCCACTGGTAGGCTTGTCGGAAATCGTGCAGCCCTTCGACATGATCTCCATGCTGGGCTTTCTTATCCTCATGGGCACCGTGGTCAACAACCCGATCCTGGTGGTGCATCGCTCGGTAGAGAATTTCAACAATGGCGACACGCCGCTGGCGGCCGTGGTGGAGGCGGTGCATGCGCGCTTGCGGCCAATTGCCATGTCCACGATCACAACACTGTGTGGCCTGGCGCCGCTGGTACTGTTGCCGGGCGCAGGCACCGAGCTGTATCGCGGCGTCGGCGCCATCGTCCTGTTTGGCATCCTTGGCGCCATGCTGGTCACCCTGACCATGCTGCCGGCCCTCACGGTGATGACACTGGAGTTCCAGGCCCGCCGCGCCGGCCGCCCCGTGCCCGCCTGACTCACCCGGCCCCGTCGTCGCTGTGCTCGCTGCACAGCTGCAGCCAGCGACGCAGGGTTTCGCTGTGAAACTTGTCCCGGTGCAGGATCAGGTTGAGCTGGCGGCGAAAATCGCGCTGGGGCACCGCCAACGGTACCAGGGAGCCGCGGGCAAAGGCCTCGCGCAGGCTGATGCGTGACAGGCAACCCACGCCCAGCCCCGCTTCCACCGCGCGCTTGATGGCCTCCGTGTGCTGCAACTCCATGCTGATATCCAGCCCGGTGAGAATACCGGCCATAGCGCGTTCGAAGACCTGGCGGGTGCCCGAACCGGGCTCGCGCACAATCCACGCCTGCTGCTGCAACTGCCTGTCGGTCACCCTGGCACGCTGCGCCAGCGGATGATCGGGTGCGGCAAACACCTGCAGCTCGTCATCGCGCCAGCGCAGGGTCTCCAGGCTGCGGTGGCTGACCTCCCCTTCTATCATGCCCACGTCGAGCTCAAAATCTGCCACGCGGTTGACAATGGCGCGGGTATTGGCGACATGCAGCGACACATCCGTCCCCGGGTAGCGCTCGCGGAACTCGGCAATCATCGGCACGGCGAGATAATTGCCCACGGTCAGGGTCGCCCCAAGCCGCAGTGAACCCGCGGTATCCCCACTCATGGCCTGTTCCAGGGCCTCGGCCTGGGCCAGCAGGTTCTCCGCCTGGGGGCGCAACTCCCGCCCCAGCTCACTGAGTTGCAGGCGCTTGCCCACACGATCAAACAGCTGCACACCGAACTGGTGCTCCAACTCCTTGAGCGCGCCGCTGGCGGCGGACTGGGACATGGATAACTGTTGCGCCGCACGGCTGATGTTCTCGTCGCGGGCTGTGGCCAGGAACACCTGTAACTGCCTGAGGGTAAATCTCATATCTGCATTTCCGATTACATATATCTAATATATCGTTTTTACAGATATCTGGACAGTGCCTATCATGCCCCCCGTTGAACACAAATCAGACCCGCGGGTGCCGGACCGGCGCGCGCGTTGCAATGCAGCACGGGAGAACACCATGGCAACACTGCTCAGGGAACAGGTGACCGAAGTACACCACTGGACCGACCGCCTGTTCAGCTTCAAGACCACCCGCGACCGCGGTTTCCGTTTCAAGAACGGGCACTTCACCATGATCGGCCTCGAGCACCAGGGCAAGCCGCTGATGCGCGCTTACAGCCTGGCCAGCGCCAACCACGAGGACGAACTCGAATTCTTCAGCATCAAGGTGCCGGACGGCCCGCTGACCTCGAAGCTGCAAAACATACAGCCCGGAGATGAATTGCTGGTGAACAGCAAATCCACCGGCACCCTGGTGCAAGACAACCTGCTGCCGGGCAAGCACCTGTACCTGATCGCCACCGGCACCGGCCTGGCGCCCTTCCTCAGCATTATCCGCGATCCGGAAATTTACGCGTCCTATGACAAGATCATCCTCACCCACGGTTGTCGCGAGGTGGACGAACTGGCCTACCAGGAGTTGATCACCGAGCACCTGCCCCGGCATGAATACCTGGGCGATGATGTGCGCGAGAAGCTGATCTACTACCCCACGGTCACCCGTGAAAAATACATCAACAACGGCCGCCTCACCGACCTGCTGCGCTGCGGCAAACTGGAGCGTGACATCGGCCTGCCACAGGTGGACCCGGAGCAGGATCGCTTCATGATCTGCGGCAGCCCCACCATGCTCAAGGATATTTGCGGGCTGCTGGACCAGCGCGGCTTCAGCGAATCACGCAATGGGCACATTGGCGAATACGTGATCGAGCGCGCGTTTGTTGAAACCTGACCCCGGCTAGGGCGCGACCCTGCCGACCGCAAGCGGGAAGTAATCGTAGCGCTGGGTACCGACGCTGGCTTCCAGCATCAGCCCGCCGCGCACTTCCACGAACATGGCCACGTCCGGGTTGTAGCCGGGCGTGACCGCCTTGCCAACGGTGGCCACGCTGGCGTTGGCCTGGCCGGTGAACTCAAAGCGACCGCGCTTGAACTGGTCCAGGGCGGACTCGCTGCGGAAGAACAGAATCTTGCGGTCACCCTGAAGCCCCAGGTTCGCGCCCACAAAGGCTTCGACCATCAGCGCGCGGCCCGTTACTTCTCCGCCCTCCAGCAGCCAACCGGTACCGAACGCGCCGCCAAAGCCGGTGCCGGCACGCCAGTTGGCAGGGAATACGGCATAGGCCAGGGCCTGCTCAAAAAACGGGGTCAGTTCCTCGCGGGCGCGAAATGCTGCCAGCGCGTCGTCTACCGCCTGCGCGCGCTCCTCGTCATAGACCACCGGCTGCATGACACAGGCACTGGTAAGAAACAGTATCAGCACGACAAGACCGTGTTTGCAGCTTTTCATCGCTTGCACTCCAGGTGACCGGTGACCACGTCTGAGCCACCGGAAACGTTCCCCAGGATATCGACCCTGCCGAAGATGCCAGAGCGATGCACCAAGGTGAGGCCACTGTAACAGTGCCGCCACCAACCGCGATCACCGAAAAGATTGCGCAGCGGGAAATCCACCGTCGCCTCCAGGTAGTTGAGGAAATGGGAGGTGTCGCGGTCGCGTTTTTCCTGCTTGACCTGCTCCACGATAGGCACGCTGTCAGCATAGGAAAAACCGTAGCCAAACCCGTAGCGGAACAGTTCGCGATTGCTCCACGGCGAGTAGCCCGCACCCATCAGCATGATATAGGGGTTAATCTCCCAGAAATCGTCCTGCAGATCATTTTCCAGCCTGCGGTTGACCGAGACCCTGCCCCATACATCCAGGCGCTTGCCGTCCAGTGCCAACTTGCTCAGGGTGAGTCCGGCCAGGTAGGTGTGCACGTCGTCACTGCGTTTGAGCTGACCGCGATGCACCGTGTGGAAGGTCTCTTCCGCGGTATAGCCGTAATTGACGCGCCAACTCCATTCCCCTTCCCGTTCTGCATCGCGCCGGCCCGACTGGCGGTCATCAAGAACATTTCCGAATGCGTAGGCCAGGCCGATGGTGGTCGCGGGCAGCCAATCCTCATCTACCAGCGGCGAGTCGGCGACCACGTCGTCGAGACGGTCTACAGAGAGATTGGCAAACAGCCGCAGGCGCTTGGACATGCGATAGCTGGTGTTGACGCCGGCTCGCCAGGTTGTGGATGCACCCGGTCGATAGACCGGCAGGTCGTCCCGGGCTTCGCCCGCTGAAACACCGTAGTAATAGTCGGTGAGCGACGCGTCCCAGTGCACATAGCTGGCAAAAGGCGAGATGGTCCATTTTTCACCCACCCAGGTGAAGCGGTAGGTCAGGTCGATTTCCTCGCCATTGTGGCGATCCAGGGTATCGGTCAGCCAGGTTAATGAAACCTTGCCCCAATCCCCTGTCACACTGCCGCGAAGGCCACCGTCCAGGCTCTGCTCACGCTCCTCCACCCCGGCAAAAAAATCGTCGCGCTCGGGCTCCAGGCGGTCGAAGCGATAGGCGATCAGGGCGTCAACAGTGAAGCCCCCGGTGTCAATGAGGTGTACGCCTGCGGCACTGCCATGGGAAAAGAGGTACTTGCCCTCATAGAAGTAGAACGGCAGCAGGTCCGAGTCCTGTTCCGTCTCCTTTGAGGATATGTCGTCTATACCGCGATAGGGGCTGTTGCCAAAACGCCAGCCAAATCCCAGGCCCAACGTACCTTTGGGGATGTCTCCCGTGGCAATCTCGGTGACTGGATTGGTGGCGGTGGCCCACGGGGCACTGGCTGCCAGGCAGGACAACAAGAGAGCGCGAACAACGCCCACAATGGGTCGCACGCTAATCCGCACAAAAGACCCTGTTTTTTATCAGACGGCTGATTTTCAACTCCGATGGGCTACACTAAAGGCACGATATCCTAGCCGCTCGCGAGGCCATAACAAAGTGAATAAACGCCCACTCTTGACCCTGATCACCACATTCCTGTTGGCCAGTGCACCGGTGCACGCCCAGGCCCCCGCGCCCGGCAAAGCCAGTCTGGACGAGGCCTGGCCAGCCCAGACCCGCTTTTCCCCCTATGCCGGGCGCAACTTTCCGGGCCAGGTCTACTGGGGCGATACCCACCTGCACACCTCCATGAGTTTTGACGCCGGCGCCTTCGGTGCCCGACTGGACCCCCACGATGCCTACCGTTTCGCCAGGGGTGAGGAAGTCACCTCTTCCGGCGGGCTGAAGGCGCGGCTATCGCGCCCCCTGGATTTCCTGGTAGTCGCGGACCACTCCGACAACATGGGCTTCTTCCCCACCCTGCTGGGCGGTGAGCCATCCTACCTGGCCAACGCAACCGGCAAGCGCTGGTACGACATGGTACAGGCCGGCGGCGAAACTGCCGTCAACGCGGCGCTGGAGATTATCGCGTCTTTCTCCGACGGCAGTTTCCCGCCGGAGCTGGCGTCGCTGCCCGGTTCCCCGGTGTACAGCTCCGCCTGGAAGCTGGCCATTGACGCCGCGGAACAAGCCAACGACCCCGGTCAATTTACCGCTTTCATCGGTTACGAATGGACCTCGAATACCAACGGCGCCAACCTGCACCGGGTGGTGATCTACCGCGACGGCGGCGACGTGGCCAGCAAAAGCCTGCCCTACACCACGCTCAAGCCCGCTGGCAGTGACAACCCCACAGATCTCTGGAAGGAGCTGCAAAGCGTGCACGACCGCACCGGCGCTAACCTGCTCGCCATCGCTCACAACGGCAACCTCAGTAACGGCATCATGTTTCCGCTGGTGGACTCCTTTACCGGTCGCAAGATCAACAAGACGTACGCACAGACACGTATGAAATGGGAACCGCTGTATGAAATCACCCAGATAAAGGGTGACGGCGAAGCCCACCCCTTCCTGTCGCCCAACGATGAGTTCGCCGACTACGAGACCTGGGACATGGGCAACCTCACCCTGACCGAGGTCAAGACTGAGGACATGCTGCAATACGAGTACGGGCGTTCCGGTCTCAAGCTGGGCCTGCAACTGGAGGACAAGCTCGGCGTGAACCCCTACCAGGTCGGGTTTATCGGCTCTACCGACAGTCATACCGCGCTGGCCACCGCCGCCGAGGAAAACTTTTTTGGCAAGCACTCGGGCACAGAGCCCGGCCCCGAACGCATGACACACCCGGTGGGCTGTTTCGGCGACATGTGCATCTTCGGCTGGCAGCAGGCCGCAAGCGGCCTGGCCGCGGTATGGTCCACGGAGAACACCCGCGGCGCGCTGTTCGACGCCATGAAACGTCGCGAGACCTATGCCACCACAGGCTCACGCATAGTGGTGCGCTTTTTCGGCGGCTGGGAGTTTGACGCAGACGATGCGCGCTCCCGCACGCCCGGTGAGGCCGGCTACAGCAAGGGTGTACCCATGGGCAGCCTGCTGGGCAAAGCGAGAGGCGACGCACCAAACTTCCTGGTGGCCGCGCGCAAGGACCCATTCAGCGGCAACCTCGACCGCATCCAGATCGTCAAGGGCTGGCTGGACCGGAAAGGCAAGCCGCAAGAGCAAGTGTATGACGTGGTCTGGGCAGGCGAACGCCAACCCGGGAACGACGGCAAGCTGCCGCCGGTGGGCAATACCGTGGATGTGGCCAATGCGACCTGGACCAATACTATCGGGGCGCCGGAACTGATCACTGTATGGCAAGACCCCGACTTTGACCCCGAACAGCGCGCTTTCTACTACGCCCGGGTTCTGGAGATCCCGACCCCACGCTGGACGGCCTATGAGGCCAAACGCTTCACCGGCGCCGAGGTCCCGGAGGGCACACCCATGGTGCAGCAGGAGCGGGCCTACACCTCGGCGATCTGGTATTCGCCCTGATAACCCGCTCCTACAGTCATTGTCGCCCTTGATGTCAATGCAAGTGACCGCTTCCGCCTACTGAGCCCGGTCTGTACTGCTCTATAATGCACGGAAAAATAATGGAGCAAACGCCATGAGTGAAGACAGAATGATACTCAACAAGGCCAACATGGGCATTACCGAGGGGCTGCCCCTAGAGGCCAGCACGGGTGGTATCGATGAGCTGCGCAAGAATATCCAGATGCTAATGGATATCGAGGCGATCAAACAGCTCAAACACGCCTACTTCCGCTGCGTGGATACCGCCAACATGGACGAACTGGCCACCCTGTTCCACGAGGATGTGACCGTGGATTTCAAGGGCGGGGATTACCACTGGCAACTGCAGGGTAAAGACGAGTACCTGAAGAACATCGGCTTTTCCTTCAGCAAGCAGTCCATCGGGCAGCACCACGGCCACCACCCGGAGATCCAGATCCTGTCCGAGACCGAGGCCACCGGTATCTGGTATCTCGAGGATCGCTTCTGGGTGCTGAATCACAAGGCCTTCACCGAGGGCACTGTGCTGTACTGGGACCGCTATGTGAAAGAGAACGGCAAGTGGCTGATCCGGGAAACCCGCTATGAGCGCCTGTTCGAGTTCAGCGACATCCTGGATGAGGCGCCCACCCCGAAATCACACTACCTCGGCACCCACGGTACGGAACCGCAGTTCTAGGCTGCAATCGCCAGGGCCGCTCACTTCATCTTGCAGGAGCGGCCACTACCGCGATACGAGGCTAAAACGCCACGGCGGGAGGCGTCGAAGCTAGCCCAGTGCATCCTCGGCGACGAAGTACTTGGGATCCTCAATCACGTTGACCTCCACCAGGTTACCGGCCTTGCGCAGCAACTGCTTGCACTCTGCCGAGAGGTGGACAAGGTGCAGGGTCTTGCCGGCATTGAGGTAGCGTTCCGCCAGCGTGTCGATCGCCTCCAGACCGGAGTGGTCACAAACCCGCGACTCGGCGAAATCGATCACCACGTCGTCATTGGCCGCGGCCGGGTCAAACTGTTCCAGGAAGGAGGTGACAGAGCCAAAGAACAGCGGGCCGCTGACCGCGTAGACAGTCGAGCCCTTGTGGTCTTCCATCGCCTTCACCTGTACCTGCTTGGCGTGTTCCCAGGCGAACACCAGCGCCGACACAATCACCCCCACGACCACGGCCATCGCCAGGTCTGTGGCAACCGTCACCGCCGACACCAGCACCAGCACCATCGCGTCAGACTTGGGCACCTTGCGCAGTACCCGGAAGCTGGACCACTCGAAGGTGCCAATCACCACTATAAACATCACCCCGATCAGTGCCGCCAGCGGGATCTGTTCGATCAGCGGCGAAGCCACCAGGATAAATGCCAGCAGGAACAGGGCCGCTGAAATACCGGACAGGCGACCACGCCCGCCCGAGTTCACGTTGATCATGCTCTGCCCGATCATGGCACAACCGCCCATGCCGCCGAAGAAACCCGTCGCCACATTGGCGACGCCCTGGCCAACGCACTCCTTGTTACCGCGACCGCGGGTCTCGGTAATCTCATCCACCAGGCGCAGGGTCAGCAGCGATTCGATCAAGCCAATCGCGGCGAGGACTACCGCGTAAGGGAAGATGATAACCAGCGTTTCCCAGTTCAACGGTACCGAGGGGATATGGAACTGTGGCAGTCCACCCTTGATGGAAGCGACATCGCCCACCACCTTGGTATCCAGGCTCATGCCCACCACCAGCAGGCTTACCACCACAATGGCGGCCAGTGACGACGGGATGGCCGTGGTCAGGCGCGGCAGGAAGTGGATGATTGCCATGGTCAGCAGCACCAGGCCGCAAAGCATGTACAGCTGCTGGCCCTCAAGCCAGGCAACGTCAATAATCGAGCCTTCCATGAAGGTACCGGCCAGCCAGCCGGGCTCGCCGGGGGTGCCAAACTGGCCCAGCTGGGCGAGGAAGATGACGATTGCCAGGCCGTTGACGAAGCCCAGCATTACCGGGTGCGGCACCATGCGGATAAACTTGCCCAGGCGCATGGCGCCGGCGGCGATCTGCAATATGCCCATCAATACCACGGTGGCAAACAGGTATTCCACGCCGTGGTCCGCAACCAGCGCCACCATCACCACCGCCAGGGCGCCGGTAGCACCGGAAATCATGCCCGGACGGCCGCCAATGCAGGCGGTGATAAGGCCCACCATAAAGGCCGCATACAGGCCCACCAGCGGTTCTACCCCGGCGACAAAGGCAAAGGCTACCGCCTCAGGCACCAGGGCCAGTGCCACGGTGAGGCCTGAGAGCACGTCATTTTTAACGGTCGCGACTTTACTCGGGTGAATCTCGAACATCGGGTTCTATACCTAAAACTGTCATGCGCGGACCTTGCGGTACGCGGCAAAGAAGAAAACCAATCAGCGGAGGAGTTGTTATGCGCGGATGGGGAAGGCGGCGAATTCTAGGCTATCCGGCGCAGCTCCACCAGCCCGGCCAGCGTGAAAAATAACAACCGGGACCAAAGATTCGCTGGGCCGGGTTCACTGGTGAATGACCAATTCACTACAACTATCGCACAGTAATATCCGCATATTGCGACAGCGATGGTGGTACAGTGCTGCAGCAGTTTCTACCCCGGATTGAACGCCGGGTTGACTCGCCCCCTCTGCCCTCACACGCTGGAAATCCATGAACACTGTGTCTTTAAAAGACTATAAAACCGCCCGCTGCATCCTGCATACCGAAGACAAGTTCCTGCTGGCAATTCACCATCACACCAAAGCCAAGTCCAAAGGCAAATGGGGGCTGCCGGGCGGTCATACTGAATCCGGGGAGCATCTTGAAGATACGGTCAGACGCGAGCTGACAGAAGAGCTGAAAATTCATGTCGGCGACCTGCACAATATAGGTGACTACCCGCACAACAACCGCTGGCATCGCATTTACGGCGCCGAATACCATGGCCAGATTCTGTCATTCGATCGTAAGGAACTGCAGCAGATCGCCTGGTATTCCCGGGATCAGGTTTTCAATCTGCATGCCTGCCAACAGTTACATGCTGGCTGGGAGTACGCGGCAATTTGCGAGTTCCAGGACATATTGAATCCCGCAAAACCAAGTTAAACCGCCAGCCAATAGAGAGTTGTCTGCAGGTGGTTTGCAAATTTGCATTGGGATACGCGCGCCACCCCCGCCAAACAGCTTTACGACAACGACACGACAATTGTGCAGTTTCCGGCCGGTAAATACCGTACCCTGAGTTGATAAACCGATATCGAGCATATGAGGCTGGGCATGGCCAGAACCAATTATTCATTTGAAAAGCGGCAGAGAGAACTCGCCAAGAAAAAGAAAAAGGAAGAGAAACGCGAGCAGAAGGAAGCGGCACGTCGCAGCAAGCTGGACAGTGTCGAGCCGCCCCCTGCAAGCGATGACCTGCCTGTCAACTGATCCCCCGGCTCCCATCCGACTGACTGGCGCGACACGCGATAAAGGGTTGGATGACGCCTGCCATACGCCGGCGCGAGTACCCGTTTGTTCACTGCGGCAAGATTCCAGCGTGAACGCTGTTCCCGAAAGTCACCGCTTTAGTGAGCACTTTCCTGTACACTGGTGCCCTGACAGAGTTTCCACCACTACCTTCCTCCACTCAGCCTCATCCTCCGTCAGCAACTGACCGTTGTCAGGATTCCAGCCCCAAGGCTGTACAGACGGATAACGACACAACACGCCACCTGAAAAACGCGTTTTTTCACCATGCTCGAATGTCGGGCAGGGAGAGCACCACATGACGACTGTTCAACCATCACTTCCGATACCGGCAAGCATTACCTTGCTTCTACTGTTATTACTTTTTCTCCCGGCTGCGACTGTTGCAGAAGACGCAGCCGTCACTGTGCCGAATCACGCAACAGCCAAAAACTACGGCAAGGGATGGGAGTGCAACCAGGGTTTTCGCGAGGCCGGCGACGGCTGCGATCCGATTGTAATACCGGAAAACGCTTATCCGACCAACGCCATTTACGGCAATGGCTGGAAATGCGAAAGAGGGTACCTGGAGAGCGGGGGCGAGTGCCTTGCCATCAAGGTGCCTGCCAATGGATACCTGGCGGACAGGTCCTTCAAGCCGGGCTGGAAATGCGAGCGCGGATACCGGGCGACCAACAGCACCTGCACCGCGATCAAGGTGCCAGAGCATGGTTACCTGACCAATAGCGATTACGGGTCTGGCTGGAAGTGTGAACGCGGCTATCGACCCATCAGCGGAGAATGCATCGCCATTGAGGTGCCGGAGCATGGGTACCTGATCGATGCCCCCTATGGGACTGGCTGGAAGTGCGAACGCGGCTATCAAAAACATGAACAAGCCTGTCGTCCCGTGCAGGTTCCGAAAAATGCCTTTCTCAACGCCTCGGGAGACGGCTGGGATTGTGCCCGCAACTACACCCGGTCCCGCGACACCTGTGTATTCCGATAATCGCTAAACCGATGGTCATGAGCCGTGACCTGCAAGCAGCCCGGGGCGGAGGTTTGGCGGCGGACCGGGGTTTGGTCGTGGCCCAGGCCAGATCGCGGCTGTGGCCGCTCCCGGGGCCATTGAAGGCAGTGAAATCCCGACAGGACTATTCGGGCTGGCGCTGCAAGGTAGCCGATGGTAACTCGCCAAAAGCCACTCTGTAGTCGGCGGCGAGCTGGCCCAAGTGACGGAATCCGTGGAGCCGGCCAAGCTCTGCAACCCCGATGAGACTGGCATCACTGTGCAATAGCGCCCGGTTCAGCCTGTGCAATTTCAGCGCCTTGATGTAAGTCGCCGGGCTGACACCCAGCACGTCCCGGAACGCATTCTCCAGGGTTCTTCTCGAGGCACCGGCAACCGATGCAAGTTGTGCCACGCTCATGGAGCTGCCCTGCGCCGCCGTAATTTCGCGCACGGCCCTGTCGAGAACCAACCAGCGCTTGCCACGGGGAACCACCGGCTCGCGAACCTGGCTGGCTTGCAGGCATGCCAGCACCAGGTACGCCATTTCCCGCTCCACCAGCGCAGCGAACGGCGGATACGATGCTCGCTGTGTTGCCACCTGGCCCGGTGCGTATTGCGCCAGCAGCTGCCGCAACCGCAACAGTGGCGCTCCGCCATTGGCGCAGAAACCGCGCTCATCCGGCATCAATCTATGTAGCGGCTGATCAAAATGACGCTCCGCCACATCACTCAGCAGCGCTATTGGCAGGGTTAAGTGCAGGGTGTCGAGGCCCGCGCTGGAAACGGACTCGAAATCGCCGGCCAATGGCATGACCAGCAGGCTGTGTGGCGTTACCGACTCGCCACACCAACGCCATGATTGCGGCCCGACCCCGGTCGCCAGCAGCGAAACCGTGCGGTAGCCTGGCGCAACCGCACCGCGCTGGTAAAAACGGGCTGGCAGCACAGCGCGGCTGATCACCACCGACGATCCGGCAACCTGCTCAAGAAAAAATGGCGCAGTGGCCCGACTGAACTGGCAGAAGTCGAGTTCCCAGCCCACAGCCTGGGCCGCCAGCTCTTCAAAGAGGCGGAATTCGGCTCTGATCAAACAGCCGTTTGTCGCTGACTCACCCAAGCTGAAAACCTTTTTTGCGCAATATTGATATCTGCACCGCATTATAGCCCAGCGCGGTGGCCGAGTGAGGCGAGATCACCTAGGCTTGCGGGGAATCAAACAGTATTTATGACTCAGCTTTTGATGTTGGTGGCCTTGGCCGGTTCTATCAAACCGGTTTTGGGTGTTTGTGTCCGATACTGGAAATTTCGGGAAATTTACTTGGCAGCATCTGGTGCGTATTTGAGCAAAGTGGGTTACCACCAGAGCGCCAGCCAGTAATTCCTAAAGGAGATTATAAGGTGAAGATAAGATCATTTTTAACGACGGTAGCCTCAGTGGCCCTGGCTGCCGGTTCATTGGTGTCTAACGCCAAGGACATTGTTCACGACGCCGAGCACTATGTGCTGCTGGCACAGTACAAGGACAAGTGGGCGGCGCAGGATAAAACGCTGGACCAGAAGCTTGTCGAGCTGGAAAAGAAGCACGGTAAGCGACCGAATATCATTCACATTATGTGGGACGATACCCCGGTCGGCGAGATAGGAATTCCGGCCATCCAAAAAGTACGTGGCTGGGAAACGCCCAACATGAACCAGTTGGCCGCCGACGGCATAAATTTTATGCGCATGTACACTGAGCCCTCATGTACACCGAGTCGGGCGGCGGTGATGACCGGCCGTCACGCCAAACGCAACGGCATGTATAACGTGGGTTTTCCCTATGAATATGGCGGACTGGCTGCCGAGGAAGTAACCATTGCAGAGGTGCTGAGCGAAGCAGGCTATGCCACGGCCTTTTATGGCAAGTCTCATTTGGGAGATGTGGAGTCCAGCTACCTGAATAATCAGGGCTTTGATGAAGCGTTGTGGACCCCCTACAACCAGGTACCCAGCTTGTATGTACCCCGCGCGCAGATCGGCGCCTTGTCAGCGGCCGTCATGTTTCCTGAAATGTTTGGTGAAGACCCCTATGACATCGATAACGGCTGGAGGCCCGATGGTTATGTCTGGGCTTTGGAAGGCAAGAAGGGAGGCCCGGTTCGCGAAGTGGGTACACCACCTAACCACGATGATTACGTGGCTTTGGAGGACGAGTTCTGGAAGCGCGCGTCGGAGTTTGTGCGCAAGAACGCAAAAAGTGACAAGCCTTTCTTTGTCGCACTGTGGCCCCAGTTAACCTCCTTCATGGGGTTTCCCGACCGCGTGACAGCCGGCGGTGGTTTGTTGCAGGAAGCGCTGGCCCGCATGGATGTCAGGGTCGGCAAGTTGATCAAGGAACTGGAAGCACTCGAGATTGACGACAACACCCTTGTCATTCTGATGGCTGACAATGGCCCCATGACGCATAATGGCCCACCGGGAATGGTGGAAACGCTATACACCGGTGGCAAGGGCGACTACACAGAGGGTGGAGTGCGCGTCCCCGCTATTGCTTACTGGCCGGGGGTTATCGAACCTGGTCAGATCATAGGCGATATCATTCACGAGACCGACCTGTTCACTACCTTCGCTACCCTGGGCGGCGCTACCAAGCATATCCCGCGAGACCGTATTATCGATGGTGTAAACCAGACGGCGCTGCTCCTGGAAGGCGATACGCAGAGCCGCCGGGACTATGTGCATATCTACACGGGTCCTGTATTGGCGGCCACCGTAAAAGGGCGTTACAAGAAGCATTGGACCGGTGCAAAGCCGGGTCTGTCCGGTCCTGAGTTTTACGACCTCTACAGTGACCCCAGGGAAGCTAGTGGCCAACTGCTGCCCATGTTCCCGGCCAAGAGTATGTTCAATATCATGAAGGTCCGTCACCTGCTAATGAAAGAGAAGTACCCCGACAAGGGCCAGAACCGCGACTTCCCACTGAAAGGCATCGAGAATGCGCGGCCTGAAACTATTGAAGCTAGCAAAGGCAGGGTTCTCTCTGGCGATGCGCCTTTCGATCCGAAAGACGTTATCCAGAATTTGCCGGAATGGGACAATGTGGACCGTGGCTGGGGTCTGAGCGAGTAATACCGCATCTATGGTCTAAGGGCCCTCGCCATGGCGGGGGCTTTTTTTGCCTGCACATCGAATAAGTAGATGCGTAAAAAAACGGGGACAGACCCCGGTTGGTTAATCGTGTCCTGCCCCCAGCTTCCCCTATCGTGATCTGAGCGTGAGTGCGTTTGGAGAATGGAGTAGAGCAGTGGTTTGAACCTGAGCGGCAGATTCGCTTGGTCTGAATAAATTCATTTGTCAGTACCCACTGGCGATGTGAGCGTTGACGAGCGTGACGCTCATTCTTTTAGATGTTGCTCAAGGAAGCTTAACAATTCACGGTAAAGCTCGTTATTGGCTGACTCTAGACAATAACCGTGGCCTCCGCGCTCGTAGTATTGGCTGTGCACATCGACTCCGGATTGCTCGAGGGCGGCTTCCAGTGCCCGGGCGTGCTCAATCGGGGCGCGCTGATCATTCCGGAACCAGAGGCCAGCAGCGAAACCGTGCGGTAGCCTGGCGCAACCGCACCGCGCTGGTAAAAACGGGCTGGCAGCACAGCGCGGCTGATCACCACCGACGATCCGGCAACCTGCTCAAGAAAAAATGGCGCAGTGGCCCGACTGAACTGGCAGAAGTCGAGTTCCCAGCCCACAGCCTGGGCCGCCAGCTCTTCAAAGAGGCGGAATTCGGCTCTGATCAAACAGCCGTTCGTCGCTGACTCACCCAAGCTGAAAACCTTTTTTGCGCAATATTGATATCTGCACCGCATTATAGCCCAGCGCGGTGGCCGCGTGAGGCGAGATCACCTAGGCTTGCGGGGAGTCAAGCAGGTCGTTAGTCATGATTCAGCATCCGACGCCATTTCTTACACTCCTGATCGTAGTGTTGGTCGGCAACTTTTACGGTCATACAGCCGCAGCAGCCGACAACCTCCCGGAAGCACAGTATCGCGTGCTGGCCTGGGAAGAGCTGGTGCCAGAGGACTGGGAGCCACCGGTCATACCCAGGGCCCATAACGAGGCCCGGGCAACCCCGGTCGATCCAGCAGCTGCGGTGGCCTCACTTGATCAACAACTGGTGGCCCTGCCGGGATTTATGAAACCGGTGGTCTTTGCAGAGAACCAGGTCTCTGAATTTATTCTGGTGCCACTGCTGCCGCATCACACCCAGCATCACGCTCACCTGGACGTCAACCAGATGGTCTACGTGAAGCTGCTGGAGCCTCTGCGTGTAGAAAACCCGATGACCCCGTTGTGGGTAATCGGCACCATGACGGTGCAATCGGTCTTCACTGACGAGGGGCCCGTCGCTTACCGCATAGCCGACGGCGTCACCACCGAGTACGAGTATTAAGCTCACACCTTGATAGACAGGAGAATCAAAGTGAAAACAACACTAAAAGCCACCCTGGCATCCATGCTCTTGGCCGGCTCGATGCAGGTTGCTGCCGAACCGCCCGCGGTACAGGAGCCATCCTCGCCGGAAGCCATCCAGAAGGCCCTCAGCGGCGGCGTGCCCATGGGTCGCTGGAAAGAGGGCCTGCTGTTTGAGGGCATCAGCCCGCACCCCTGGCTGACCAGCGCAGCAAACTGGTTCCCCGGCACCGAGGAAGTCCAGCCGCACGAGATGCGCATTACTTTCATGGGAACTTCGCCCACTATTCGTCCTGGACAGATGAACACCTCAATTTTTGTTGAGCTAGGCAACGGCGATAACTTTATTTTCGACATTGGCGAAGGGTCTGTTGCCAACTACACCGCCGCGCGCGTCGCCCTTAACCAGATGAATAACATCTTCATCACCCACCTGCACGTGGATCACTATGGCTCCCTGCCCTATGTGTGGATGTTCGGCACCTGGTCCGGCGGCTGGCACAAGCCCATTACCGTACACGGCCCCTCCGGGCGTACCCCCGAGTTCGGCACCAGGGCCATGGTTGAAGGCATGAGACAGATGACCGCCTGGCACCGTGACGCCTTCAGCGTGTTCCCCGTCGGCAAAGGCTGGGATATCCAGGTGAAGGAGTTCGATTTCGCCGACAACGGCGGCACTGTCTATGAGCAGAACGGCGTCAAGGTTATTCACTGGCAGCGCTCCCATGCCAAGGACGGGGCCTCTGCCTATCGCCTCGACTGGCAGATCAACGACGAGGAATCCCTTTGCTTCGTCTGGACCGGTGACGGCCGCCCCAGTGAGCTGGACATCAAGTACGCCAAGGGCTGCGATGTTTACGTTACCGAGCTGCAGCAGGAAGTAGTGGAAATCAACTCCGGCGTGCAGGGCGTGCCACCGTTCCTGGCCCGCTACACCATCGATACCCACCACACTCCGGGCTATGCCGTTGGTTATCTTGCCGACAAGATCAAGCCGCGTATGCTGATGACCACGCACATGACCTTTGACCCCTGGCTCAACGAGGAGACGGTAGCTGAGGTACGCCATCACTGGGACGGCCCCTACCACTTCGGCGCCCCGGACGGCATCGTGGTGAACGTCACCACCGACCAGATCTGGGTACGCGAGGGCATCCTGCCGGACTTCCCCAACCAGCGCGCGCCGCAGCAGGATTTCACCAACGGCCAGTTGATTGTGCCGATGCCGCCCACAGATCGCAGCAAGATCCAGAATGCCTGGGTGCGCGAACAGCAGATCGATCCCGACAAGTACTACCCGAAAGGCTACAAGCCCGAGTTGCTTGAGGAGTGGCCGGCTGAGACCGATATCGTGGCACCTGTAGAGGCCCTGCCGGAAAACCTGCGCAAGAGCATGGGTGGACACTGGGAATTCACCCAGAAAAACCGCAAGGCGCTGGAAGAAATGAACAAGTAGTTTTTTTCAGAGCTGACAGAGGGCCCTGCGGGGCCCTTTTTCACGCCTGCCCTTCGCGCCCCTGATCCAGGCAGGCAGCATCGCTGAAACCTGGCGCGACCATAGAACGGTCGATACTGGGTAAGATTCTCTGACCCGCGACCTGGACCAGCTCGCGGCTGTGGCCGCGCCTGCGGTGTATCCGTCTGGTGACAGGTGGGTTTAGGGACTAGACTGTTTGGGAACCCACGGCGAGAGACGACAAACATGGCTCTACTTATTGCAGGTGTACTGTTGTGGTCAATCGTCCACCTCGTCCCCGCCATCGCCCAGGCGCTCAGGCAGTCACTGCTCGGCAAGCTGGGAGAGAATGGCTACAAGGGCCTGTTTTCCCTGCTGCTGATCGCCGCCATCCTGATGATGGTGTTCGGCTGGCGCAGTATCGACCAACCCACCTACCTGTACACGCTGCCGCTGTGGACCCGCCACCTCGGTATGCTGCTGGTACTGGTGGCCTTCATCCTGTTCGTGGCATCGGGCATGGCCACGCGCATCAAGCAGGTCCTGCGCCATCCGCAGCTGACCGGGGTGCTGATCTGGGCGGGAGCCCACCTGATGATGAACGGTGACAGTCGCTCGCTGGTGTTATTTGGCGGCATGGGTATCTGGGCCCTGCTGGAGATCGTACTGATCAACCGCCGCGATGGCGCGTGGGTGAAACCGGAAGTACCCGGTATGGCGCAGGAAGCAAAGCTGCTCGCCATCAGCCTGGTGGTATTCGTGGCGGTGGTTTTCGCGCACCCGTGGCTGGCTGGCGTCGCGATTCGTTGATCAGAACTGCCCCAGCGCCTTGCCCACCGCCTGGAAAAAAGCCATGCGCTGCTCGATACGCTCCACGGTCACCTCGTCCTTGGCCAGCTTGACGGCCAGGGTGAGCTGTTCCATGGCGGGCTGCATGGCGCCATTGAGGAAGAAATACTCCGCGCGGGATTGATGCAGCCCCAGCCGATCGCCTGCCAGGCCCTGGATTTCGGCCAGCCAGTACCACAGTGTGGCATTGGTAGGCTTGCGGCGGGCGTGCTCCTTCAACAGTTTGTCCGCCTCGGTGTAGCGGCCGGCCTTGAAATAGGTCTTGCCCAGCTGGATAGTCACCGGATGGTTGCCGGGCATGATTTCCAGGCCGCGCCGCAGCTTCCTGATCGCCTCGTCATAACGCTCCTGCTCAAGGTCGATTTCGGTTTCCGCCAGGGCATACGCCAGGTTGTCGGGTTTGAACTCGCGCATGGGTTGCAACAGCGCGCGGGCCTCTTCGTATTCGCCGTTTTCAGTTAGCGCCAGCACCAGGCCATACTGGGCGGCAACGGCCTGGGCGCCGTGGCTCTCCTTGCGCAACTTGCGGAAGTGACTCACCGCCTCGGCAGAATCATCAATGAAACTCAAATCGGCGCGCGCTCGCATCAGCTGGAATTCGGGGTTGTCCTGGTACATGCGCCGGGGATACTGGGCCGCCCTGTTGCGGGCATCGGCAATACGCTTTTCAGTCAGTGGGTGGGTGAGCAGGAACTCGGGAGGCCGCGAACCGTAAACGCGCGATTGCGCCTGCATGATTTCGAACATGCCGGCAGAGCCGTGGGGATCCAGGCCTGCCGCTACCAGGTTCTGCATACCAATCCTGTCCGCCTCCTGTTCATGCTGGCGACTGTAACGCAACGAGGCATCCTGCGCCGCGGCCTGGGAACCCGCCATGGCGGCCATACCGGCGTCGCCGGCGCCGGCCGCGGCGGCCACCAGGCCGGTGAGCAGGCCAACCATGGCCATCTTCTGCGAGCGCTGGGCGTTCTCCATCCCGCGAGAAAAGTGGCGCTGGCTCAGGTGCGCCAGTTCGTGACCCAGCACCGAGGCTAACTGGGACTCATTCTCCGCCGATAAAATCAAACCGGTATGCACACCCACTACCCCGCCGGGCACGGCGAAGGCGTTGATAGTCTTATTGTTTACCAGCACGATTTCGAGGCGCCGCTCGCGCAGCTGGCTGGTCTCGGCCAGGCGGTACACCAGACTTTCAATATAATCCTGCAGCTGCGGATCGCTGACCAGTGGCGCCTGCCGGCGAAACTGCATCAGCCAGGCGCGCCCCATCAGGTACTCCTGCGACAGCGGTACGGCATTACCCTCACCAAAGTCTGGCAGGCCCTGCTGCTGGGCGTGAGTGGGCATGGCGAAGCCCAGCAGGCATAGGGCGATGAAGAAAACGCGGGACATGGTCAGGTTACTCTCTTTGCATTGCTTGATTTCAACACCAGCACCCGCTCGCAGCTGTGGCCGCTCCTACAGGGGCTCGTGACATCGGGTTACAGCGGGGCCGTCATGGTGAAGCCGATGCCGATGCGATGGTGGTTTGGTCATAATCGATAAGGCTCGCGGCTGTGGCGGCTCCTGCGGGTGCTGGTGTCACCGGGTTACAGCAGGTCGGTCATGGTGAAGCCAATGCCGATGCGATTGGTGGTTTCATCATAATCGATCAGGCTTTCACCGTAGCCGTTGAAATACTGCACGTAGCCGCGGAAACGTTTGGTATTGGGCAGGGGAAAAGTCCAGTCCAGCTGGATAGCGCCCTTGTTTTCGCTATTCAGGTTATTGCGCAGAGTGAAGCCGAACTGGTGTTCATGCCACTTCCACACACCCTGCAGATCACCGTAACCCATGTAGTGGTACATACGCGGGTTGTCATCGTCTTCCTCATCTTCCGGCAGGCGATACCAGGCCCGACCGGTAATCAGGATATTATCGCGCTCAAAGGAAGCGCTGCCGATAATACGGTTCCAGCTGCGTGAGAGTAGCTCGCCGCGACCGTTGGACTGGTGCGTCAGGCTCAGGCCCAGCATGGTGTTGTTAAAGCCGAATATTTCCCAGTCGTTGTCAAAAGCCAGGATCGCTTCCGGCTGGTAGTTGGTCTCCCGGAACGGTGCCGATTCCTCGGAGTTGTAGACCTGCCACCAGTTCTCCTGCGTGTAGGCCCCCCACAGGTTGGTGCCCTTACCGAGGATATCGCGCCAGATGATAGCCTTGAAACTGATCTGGAACTTGGCCTCCACATCGTCCATCTCCGCGTCGGGGTACAGGTCCGTCCACGCCTCCTCGTTGATATTGGAGTTGTAGGTGACCGGCAACAGGTAGTTGCGCCGGTGCGGTGTCACAATCCAGGGGTTCTCTGCCAGTTTTTCCTCGGCGTCCAGGCGGGCGGCGAACAGTTCGTCTTCCTCAGGCGGCGCAGGCAGTGCGGCGGCAGGGGCTGCGGGCTCGTCCGCGGATAATTGTTCAGCCTTCTGCTCAATGGCCAGCGTGTCATAGCAGGCCAGGCGCTGCAGGTCATCCTCTATCAGCGCGCACTCTGCAAGCGTGGCTGCGGCGGCGGGATGAATGACAAACAACAGGCCAAGCGCAGCAAACGGGCCATACACTGATTTCATATTCGGAGTCTCGGCAAACGAAAGCGCAATCATACGCCTACAGCGGCGCGCGCCCAAGCGGATCAGCCAACGGTGGCGGGAATATCACCCTGCTCACCGCGCACGGCAAGCGACGGTAAGCGCTTCACACCCCGCCACGCAGATACTCGGCCAGGCGCTGCTGCGCCTGGTCACCGAACAGGATAGCGCAGGCTTCCTCCAGCCCGGGAGCATGCTCGATGTCTCGACGCCGAACCACCTGTTCGATCTTGGAGCGTCGACGCATGAAATCCTCCAGCTTGACGATCATCTCGCGACGACCCGCCAGTTCGATTTCACAGCGCGTGTACTCGGCATTCTCAATCAACAGGCTGGCACAGGTCTCGTCTTCACGGATTCGCTCCAGCAAGCCAAAAGCCGCGGTACCATAGCGACGCCAGAAACGCTCCGACAGGGGCTCCGAGGAACTGGGGTCGGTCAGGCTGTCCAGGTTCATCAGCTTCGCCTGCAGCATGAACTCGGCGCGCTCCTCGGCAGAGGGCTCCCCGTACCAGACATTTTTCGGATAGGGGACGATGACCCCCATGGCCGCCACTTTGTCCACGACCTCGTCACCCACGTTGAGGCAGTCCGTCAGCTTGCCGCCAAAAATGGTGAGGTGCCGGTGCAGCTCGCTTTGTTCGATGACATGCTTGCGCGACAACTGCACCCAGTCTGCCTCGCCTGACATATCTTCCGTGGCCAGGGGGCGCACGCCGACCCGCTCCGCCACCACGTCGTCCATGGTCAACGGTTTGTCCAGGTCGAGCAGCGCGTTGACGTTGTCCAGCACGAACTGGCGATCCTCATCGGTCACGCCCACGTCCGGGTCCGACACCTGGGTGTCCGTGGTGCCGATACAGGTCTTCGGTCCCATCGGGATAAGGAAGAACAGGCGCCCATCGCTGGCAAAAAACGTCAGCACGCGCTGGTTATCGGTCACCCTGTCAACGATAAGGTGAATGCCCTTCGAGAGCAGGTGATGGTGGCGAGTACGCTCACCGCTTATCTGGTTGTGCTGGTCGGCATAGGGGCCACAGGCGTTGACCACGACCCGGGAGCGAATCTGCAGGGTGTTACCGCTGATGGTATCCCGTGCGTTGGTATACCACAGCTCCCCGACGCGCCGGTTGTCTACGGATTCCACGTAGTTGGCCGCAATGCAGCCGTAGTTGAGCGCAGTGCGGATGAAATTGAAAACGAAGCGCGCGTCGTTGTCGTACAGATAACAGTCCGAATATTCCAGCCCGCCGGCAGCGTTGGCGGTATTGACCACGGGCTCCATGCGCTCCAGCTGGCGACCGCTGAAATAGCGCGGCGGCCGGGTCTGGAAACGGCCCATGATCCAGTAGAGTACCGCGCCGAGGTAGACGAAAAACGCAGGAAACCGGAAACCGCGCTGGATGGTGGTGAAAAAACGTATCTCTTTCACCGTGGACGGGTACGCCCGCATCAGTTCATTGCGGGACTTGCACAGCTTGTTGACCAGCAGGTACTCATGGCTCTCGAGGTATTTGATACCGCCCCAGGCCAGGTTGGAAGAACTGGAACTGACGCCACTGGCAAAGTCCTCGCGCTCAATCAGCGCGACCTTGACCCCGCGCCCTGCCAGCGCCGCGGCAGAGACGGCACCGTTGATGCCACCACCGACAATGAGCACGTCATAGACCTGCTCGCCAAGCTTTTCCAGATTGGTATTGCGCAAGCTGACTGCCATGAATCCCTCCCCCTCGCAGCGCACACTCTACAAGTTCCAGTGTGACTCGCAAAGCGCAACGAAGCGCGTGGCAGCCCGGCTCAATTGCTTGCCCGCGCGGTAGTAGATGCCAACCTGCTTGTCTATCGAGCCAAAGGAGACATCGTCAATGATATGAAACGCTGCGCAATCCGGGTGCTCCTCAAGCAAGCGCCGGTCGATAAAGGCCACACCCATGCCCTCGCGCACCATATGAATGCGCAGCTGCAGGCTGCTGACTTCCCATACCGTACTGAACTGGTCGCGCAGGCGCTGTATTGAAGGGCGCAGGTCCGGGTTGTCCAGGGCCGAGGTTATCAGGGGCGTCTGCTTCAGCGCGTCGGCATCACCCTGTTTCATCTCTTCGAAACGGGGGTGGCCCGGGCTGACCACGAGGTGCCTGGAGTCGGTGTACAACGGCACCGTGGCAAAGGCCTGCATGTCTTTCTGGAAAGGCCCGAAACCCAGCTCCACATTGCCGGCCAGCACCGCGTAAATGATATTGCGCGCCGGCATTTCCATCACCTGCATGCGCACCTGCGGGTATTCGCGGTAGTAGGCGCTGGTCAAGCCGGGCGCATGGAACCGGTTGATGGACGCGCTGAGGGCCAGGCTCAGGGTTTCGGACTGCCCCTGGCGCAGCTGGGCAATATCTTCCAGGGTCTGCTGCTCGCCGGTGAGTACCTCGAAGGCATGGTCGAACAGGCGACGGCCGGCATCCGTCAGGCGTAAATCCTTGCCGCGGCGGATCAGGGGGGTACCGAGTTTGTTCTCCAGCCCGGCAACCGCCTGGCTGACCGCCGACTGGCTGATATGCAGGGACTCCGCCGCGCGCCGGAAGCCGCCTTCCTCGATGACGGCGCGAAATGCCCGTAACTCACTGTTTTCAAAGCGCATATAAGGCCCGCTAATACATTGATAAGTAACATTAACCCACCTGATCATTTTCGTCGCTATACTGTGAAAAATTACCATTTTCGAGAGTCCCAACCCATGTCCGAGAACTCCTCCCTATTTTCCGCTGACCTCGCCGGGGTCGTCGTAGGCGAAACCGCTATTTCCGACGTACAGGGAGACAGTGGCCTGCTCAGCTACCGCGGTATCGACATCAATGACCTTATCGGCACGCCATTCCTGCACGTTGCCTGGCTGGTGATATTCGGGGACTGGCCCACGGAGGCCGAAAAACGCAATCTGCGCACCTTCATGTGCGACCACGCGAGGCTGACTCACCCCGAGCAGGACCTGCTGGGACATGTGCCGCGCGACCTGCACCCCATGCTGATGTTGCAGGGCGTGGTGCCGCTGCTGCAGATGCCGGAGGAGGAGACGCTGGGCAAGGGTCTGGATGCCGAGCACGGCCTGTTTATCGCCGCCAAGATTTCCGCGCTGATCGCCGCCCACTACCGGCTCAGCCAGAACAAGGTCATCCTGCACCCCACCGCAGGTAAGCTGCGCCACGACAACTTCCTCACCATGTTCCACGGCAAGGCGCCCAGCCGCGAGCAGGTGCGCATGCTGGACGCCGCGCAGATCCTGCAGATGGAGCACAGCTTCAATGCCGGCACCTTTGCCGGGCGGGTTTGTGCCAGCACCCTGGCCCCGGTGCAATCCTCCATCTCTGCGTCCATCGGCACCTTGTTCGGGCGCCTTCACGGCGGTGCCGACCAGGCAGCCCTGGAAATGGCCATGGAAATCGGCAGCCCGGAGAAAGCCGAGGCCTACGTGCAGGAATGCCTGGCAAACAAGGTAAAAATCATGGGCATGGGCCACCGGGAATATCGCACCGTTGACCCACGCGCAAAAATCCTCAAGCCGATGGCCATGGAACTGTGCACCGACCCCGAGAGCAAAAACCTGCTGGACACCCTGGTGGCAGTCGAAGCCGCCTGCCAGAAAGAGTTCGGCAGTCGTGGCAAGGAGATCTGGGCCAATGTCGAGTTCTACAAAGGTGCGGTATTCCACAGCCTGGGCATCCCGACACACTATTTCACCGCGATGTTCGCCATGGCGCGCGTCTTCGGCTACGTGGCGCACTTCCTCGAGTTCCGCCAGGACAATTGCCTGATTCGCCCCCGCGCGGCCTACACCGGCAAACCCACTGCGGCCCGGGACCAGTCCGCAGCCTGAGCGCACCCACCGGCGCGGCCCGGGGGCTGCGCCGAGTGAGCTCCCCGATTGCATGCGCAGGCCGGTCCCCGTATAACGTTCACAACGCTCTTGTTGCAGGACCTGTTATGCGCCTGATCCTTCCACTGCTGCTGACGCTGCTCGCAGCCTGTGGCGATCCCTCCGCCAACCAGGCACTGGGCACGCTTGAGCGTGACCGCATCGTCCTCAAGGCCACCGCCAACGAAATCGTGGTCTCCCAACCCATACCAGAAGGCACCTTTGTCGTCGCCGGCACCTTGCTGGTGCAGCTGGATGCAACCCGGCAACAGGCCATCGTCGCCAGGGCCCGGGCCGAAGTCGGGCGCGCCGCCGCGCAACTGGAAGAACTGCGCAACGGCGCCAGGCCCGAGGACATTGCCGCGGCCAGTGCCCGCGTCGCCGGCGCCAGGGCTGCCCTGGTAGAAGCAAGGGCAAGCTATGCACGGGCCACTTCACTGGTCCGGCAGCGGCTGGCAGCGCAGGCACAACTGGACAAAGCCCTGGCCGGGCGCGATGCCGCCGAGGCCAACCTGGAGTCGGCGCAAGAGGAATTATTGCGCCTGACCAACGGTACGCGGCAGGAGCAACTGGATGCCGGCGCCGCTGCACTACAGGCGGCAGAAGCACAACTGGCGCTGGAACAGCACATGCTCTCCGAGCTGAGCGTCAAGGCAACGCGCGATGCATACCTGGACAGCCTGCCCTGGAATGTGGGCGAGCGCGTCAGCCCCGGCGCCACACTCGCCATCATGCTTGCCGGCAGCCATCCCTACGCACGGGTGTATGTGCCCGAGCCGTGGCGGGCCCGGCTGCACGTGGGCGACGTGTACCCCGTGCACGTGGACGGACTCGACGACCCCCTCCCCGGGCGCCTGCGCTGGATTGCCAATGAACCCGCGTTCACGCCCTATTACGCCCTCAATGCCAGTGACCGTGCCCGCCTTGTGTATATGGCCGAATTCGATATCGAGGACGGGGACTCCCTGCCTACCGGGGTGCCTGCGCAGGTGCTGCTGGGCGATGAATGAGCCGGCGATCCTGACCCGCGGCCTGAGCAAGCGCTTTGGTGAACTGGTCGCGGTAGACAATATCGACCTGGACATCCAGGCCAGGGAGATCTATGGCTTCCTGGGGCCCAATGGGTCAGGCAAGACCACGGCAATCCGCATGCTCTGCGGGCTACTCACCCCATCTGCGGGCAGTGTCCGGGTACTGGAGCTGGATATTCCCGGCGACGCCGAACGGCTGCGCCGCCGCATTGGCTACATGACCCAGGCGTTCTCCCTGTACGACGACCTGAGCGTGGAGGAAAACCTGGGCTTCCTTGCCCGGATACATGGCCTGCCACGCTACCAGGGCGGGCGGCGCATCGAAGAACTGCTGGACCGCTACACCCTGCGCGGCATGCGCGCGCGACGCGCCGCGGACATGAGCGGCGGCCAGCGGCAACGGCTGGCTCTGGCCGCCGCCACCCTGCACTCTCCGGACCTGCTGTTCCTGGACGAGCCCACATCCGCAGTTGACCCTGAAAACAGGCGCGATTTCTGGGAAAAGCTTTTCGACCTGGTGGACGAGGGCAAAACCATCCTGGTTTCCACACATTACATGGACGAAGCCGAACGCTGTCACCAGCTCGCGATCCTGGATACCGGGCGCCTGCGCAGACAGGGTTCGCCCGCGCAACTCATGGCGGAGCTGGACAGGCGGGTGGTGGAGGTGCGCGGCCACAATCTTCGCCAGGTCAAATCGCGCGCACTGCAAATACCCGAGGTTGAATCGGCGGCGCAGCAGGGCATGCAACTGCGTGTGCTGATGAATGCACAGAGCGCGGGCTCTGCCATCGACATCCTGCGCAATAGCCTGGCAGATGCGGACCTGGAAATGGTGCTGGCCCGCCCCAGCCTGGAAGACGTCTTCGTTGCCAGCACGCAGGACGCTGCACCGTGACCGGCAGTGCCAGGCGCATCATGGCGGTGGCCGACAAGGAGTTGCGGCAGCTGTCGCGCGACCGGGTAACCTTCGGCATGGTGGTGATGATTCCGCTGATCCAGTTGCTGCTGTTCGGCTATGCCATCAACACCATGGTGCGCGACATACCGGTGGCGATTGTCGACCTGAGCGGCAGCGCGGCGGCCAGGGTTATCACCGAGCAGGTGCGGGTAACACAGGTTGTGGATATCGTGGCGATCTACGATACGCCGGCAGAGGCGGAGGCCGCGGTTGTCGCCGGCACTATTCGCGCGGCGCTGGTGTTGCCCCATGACCTCACCCAGCGACTGGTAGCGGGTGACACCGCGGGACAGTGGATAGTCGACGGCTCCGACACCATGGTCGGCTCCGCCCTGCTGGGGCTGCGCAGCATGCCGTTGCAAATCGAGGCCGGCACACCGCAGGGCGCGTACAGGCCTGCCGGTACCACCTTTGAAGTGGCCCTGTTCTTCAACCCGGAGCGCCGCTCCGAGGTCAATATCGTGCCGGGACTCACCGCGGTGATCCTGACCATGACCATGATCCTGTTCACCTCTGCGGCGCTGGTCAGGGAACGTGAGCGCGGCAACATGGAACTGCTCATCACCACCCCGATCTATCCCCTGGAGCTGATGATCGGGAAACTGATCCCGTATATTTTTGTCGGCATCATACAGATCACGATCATCCTCGGGCTGGGCCGGCTGGTGTTTGCGGTGCCGTTCAATGGCCAGTTCACAGACCTGGTCGTCATCACCCTGGCCTTTATCGCCGCCAGCCTGACCCTGGGCCTGCTCATCTCCACGGTGGCGAGGACGCAGATGCAGGCCATGCAGATGACCGTATTTATCCTCATGCCCTCGATACTGCTGAGCGGCTTCATGTTCCCCTACGATGCCATGCCGCTGCCGGCCCAGTACATCGCCGAGGTGCTGCCGGCAACGCATTTCATCCGCCTGATCCGCGGTGTGTACCTGCGCGGTGCGGAGGTGGAACAACTGCTACCCGACCTGCTCTGGCTGGCCGGTTTTACCGTGCTGATGCTGCTGATCGCCACGCTGCGCTTCCGTAAAACCCTCGATTAGGGCGCAGCCGCAGGCGCCAGCTGATAGGTTTCGAACTTTTCCCGGGCGCGCAACAGGTCAATATTGCTGTCCTCGCCCTCCAGCTTCAGTACCGCATCGAGTTTGTTGTAGCGCGCATAGATCATGCCTTCCCGCCCACCGGGATAAAATCCGGCCCTGGCTGCAATTTCCGCCTTATCCCCCAACATCCTGGCGTCAACGATGCGCAGGTGCTGGCCGTCCAGCTCCAGGCTGGCAGCACCCTCGATATCGGTGACGGTCAACATGCGGGACAGCCAGCCCGGTGACCTGCGCTGGTTATTGAACAGGGTCACCAAAGGACGGGTATCACTGACACGCAGGTCAGTCTCCGCCCGCAGGTGCAGCGGCTGCCCCAGGTGCGCCCGCGCCTCGCTGAAATGCACCTGCGCCGCCCATAATTGATCCTCGAAAGTCTGCTCTGCGCCAACCACGCGGACCTCGTCCAGGGTTATCCTCGAACCATCCAGCGCCAGTTTCAGTTCCCCCGGCGCCCCGCCGGACAGCACCAGGTCAACGGCGAGATCCGCGCGCAGGTCCTGGCCTTCTACCTGCAGGGCCAGGCCCTCTCCATCCAGCTGCAATCCACCCTCCATATTCTGGAGGCCGGCAAACACATCTGCCTGCAGCTGCGCCGTCCCGCCCGTCAGTTTTACCCCGGCGGTCTCGGGCAGGTAATCGTTGAGCACGGTGACGTCGACGAGGGAAGCATCATCAATCAGCAGCTGCAGCGTGCTGTGCTGGCGCCGCCGCTTATAGCTATCATCGTGCAACAGGGCATTGGCGTCAGTGCCGGCTTCGACAACGATGTAGTTGCTGCCGGTAAACGTCAGCTGCAGGCTGTCACCCTCGAGAAAAGGCGCCGCGTCGGCATCACGGGTAACTGTCAAAGCCTCATAGGCAATATCCAGCGCCAGTGGCGTGACCTCCACCCCGCTGCTGCGCAGGTCCACCGCGCCCTGGCCCCGCAACTGCATGTCATTGATCGCTACCGAGAGATCGGTGGCCTTCACCGACAGGTCGGTTCCCTCGAGAAGATAACCCAGACTGTAGTGCAGGCGCCCGCGCACCCTGCCGGCGCCATCGACAACCAGCTCACTGAGGTTACCCGTGAACAGGCCGATAAACCCCAGACTCTCTGCCAGCAGGTCGACCTCGATGTCGCCGTACAGGAACGGCATCATGCTGACGCCTTTGTGCTCTCGCGGCACGAAAGGCTCGAAGCCCACGCTGCCGGCAACTTTGCCGCCGTGGAACAGTTCCTCGGCGCCATTCAGAAGCGCAGGCTGCAGGTCCAGGTCCATGTCGCGCACATCCAGGCTGAGGGGACCACCGCGGCTGCGGTAGGCCAGATCGACCACCGCCTTGCCAGAGCCGGAGCCACTGAGATTGTAAATCCAGTAGCTCAGCTGCCCGCTGACGCGGCCATCGTCGATGCGCACGGTCCAGGGCCGCCTGTGCTTGCGGGGGGAGGTATCGGCGGGCAGCATGTCCCGGTCAGCAATTGGCGGAAAATAGCCACGGATTGCGGTGTAGTCCTTATCCGCCCTCAGTCGGGGCCGCTGCCGATAAGTCACATCGGTAGCATCCAGTGCGCTGAGATGCACCCGCTTGGCAAGCAACGGCAGCAGGCTGATCGCGCCTGACGCCGCCTCTGCGCGCACTTCCCACTGCTGCCGCCAACTTTGGCCGTGGGCGTGAATCCCGCGCGCATGCACCCGCCAGGGAAACCAGCTCCAGGCGCTATCCCAACTGACGTGGAATTTGTCGGGCCGAATGCTATTCACCACATCCTGGGTGAAGTCTACGCGCAGCGCTGCATTGACCAGCAACAGGTAGAGCAGCTCCGCAAGCAGCAGCCATTTCAGGACCCTCAGGCTGACAGACAAGGGCCGGGTCATCGCTCTACCCACGTTGCCTGCAGGCCCCGGCGGATTGAATGCAAGGTAACTATTGCCATATTTGCCTCGTCAACTCCCTGTTCTTACGGACTAAAATGTCACCCCAGAAACACAACAGCTACTTTAACGGCAAGGAGTCCCCCAATGTTGAAAAAATTTCTGATTGCAATGTTAGTAAGCACTGCCAGCACCCTCGGCGCAGGCCTGGCCCACGCCGACGCGACCGGCCTTTTTATTGCCGGTGGTGTCAACTACGCGGAACTGGACGCTTCCATTGAGGAAGACTTCGACCTGGAAGATGGTCTCGAGGCACTGTTCGACGACAAAGCGGTGGGCTACAACCTCGGCGCCGGCTATCGTTTCAACAAATGGCTGGCCGTCGACGCCGCCTACTGGGACCTGGGTGAATTCAAGTCCGACAAGCTGACCAACGGGCAGAAAATCGGCTTCGACACCTCGATCTGGACAGTCGGCGGCATTGTCTCAGTGCCTCTGTGGATTCTCGACGTCTATGGCCGCGCAGGTGCCGCCATGTGGGACGTGGACTCGCGCTTTATCGACGCGGACGGCACTGATCTCTACTACGGCGCCGGTGCCGCCCTGAACGTGTTTGGCAGCATCGACCTGTACGCGGAATATGTTCGCTTCGATGCCGATGAAGCCATCGACACCATCAACCTGGGCATGCGCTTTACTTTCTGAGTGCTGCCCTGCGCGCGCCCCGCATCACCGGGGCGCGCAAACACCCCGCCAGGCGATTTGGATCAATGCTCTCCCTGTGCCGCGTGCTATATTAGTTAATCCTAAATTAGCCGGGGTACCCCATGATCTTCCGCCAGCTGTTTGATTCCGAGTCCTCTACCTACACCTATATCCTCGGCTGCCCGAGAACCCGGGAAGCCATCGTTATCGATTCTGTTTTCGAGCAGCACGCCCGCGACGCAGCGCTGCTGCGCGAGCTGGACCTGCAGGTGCGCTATGCGCTGGATACCCATGTGCACGCCGACCACGTTACCGGCGCCTGGCTATTGCGCCAGCACCTGGGCGCCCGGTCGGTGCTGTCGTGCCAGGCGGGCGTGGAGGATGTGGATGTCATCGTCGACCAGGGCGACGAGCTGGCCTTTGGCGACCTGCGCGTCGAAGTACGCGCTACCCCGGGGCATACCGATGGCTGCCTGACCTTTGTCACCGGCGACCGCGATATGGCCTTCACCGGCGACTGCCTGTTGATTCGCGGCGCCGGCCGCACTGACTTCCAGGCCGGGGATGCGCACCTGCTGTGGCGCAGCATCCGCGAACAGATATTCACCCTGCCGGATGATTGCCTTATCTACCCGGGGCACGATTACGATGGCCGCACTGTGTCCACCGTGCTGGAGGAGAAAACCTTCAACCCGCGCATCGGCGGTGAAGCCCGGGAAGAGGATTTTGTGGGTTATATGCAGAATATGAACCTGCCGCATCCGCGCCTGATCGATATCGCGGTACCGGCCAACCTCAAGGGCGGCAAACCCGACGACGACCAGGCCAGCGCTGAGGCCGACTGGGGGCCAGTCACAGTGTCCTTTGCCGGCATACCCGAAATCCAGCCCGAATGGGTGGCACGCAACCGCGACGCCGTGCTGCTGCTGGACGTGCGCAGCGAAGGAGAATACGCAGGCGAACTCGGGCACCTGCAGGATGCACTGCTTATTCCACTCGACCAGCTGCGCGAGCGTCTGCAAGAGGTGCCCCGGGAGCGACCCGTGGTCACGGTTTGCCAGTCAGGCAAGCGCTCTGCCATGGCCGCGCAGATACTGATCAAAGCCGGCGTGGACAGGGCGGCCAACCTGGCCGGAGGCATGATCCAGTGGGACCGGCTCGGCTTGCCGGTCGCGGCCGGCTGAAACGGGCGCGTTCCGCCGCGCCCTAGTTCAGCGCCGGCGCCAGCTGCAGCGCCAGGGCCGGGAGCACGGCCGGGTCGACGGTGCCTCGCGGCCCGAGCCGGTACACCAGGCTGCCCGAGGTTTCAGGCGCCGCGGCCTGCGCATTCACTTCCCACCCGGACGGCGCCGCTGACGCATCCCAGTTACCCTCGCGAAACTGCGCAAACGCCTGTTCCGTCTGTAACACGATAATGGCGGACTCTATGCCGGCAGCGAGATTATCCGCCCGGCGCCCCGGCAGCGATTGATAGAACGCGTCCCTGCCGGTCTGGTTATCACGCAGGATGCCAGCCACGTCGCGCGTGGACACCAGGCCGAAATCCAGCCCCGTGCTGGCGACGAGCGCATAGCCGCGCGCCTCTTCAAGGATCTTCTGCGCCTCCGGCTGCAGCCGGAACAGGTTGCCCAGTGCCCGCAGCCTGGCATCAACCAGCACCTGGCGGGTGGCTGCCACATCCGCTTGCCCGAGGTCATCCGCCAGCGCGCCCGGTGACAGCGTTATCAGCAGCAACGACAATATACTGCCCAGCAATACTTTCATCATAGTTGGCCTGTGTGCACGGTTTGCAAAGAGTGTAACCCCAAGGGCATAGCCTGCCCACCACCGACCCCATGAACAGGCCCCGCATCCGGTTGAGGGATATCAGTCACCGTTCGTCTCACCCCGAGCCCTGTTTTACCCCTATAATGTGCCAACGCGATAACTGACCCGGTTAAAGAATGATAAACACTGTTTCCAGGCTGCTGGCCGCCCTGCTTGTAACCACATTCCTTGCCGCCTGCACCGGCGGTGAATCCAACGTTGAGATCGGCAACCGCGAGGGTATCCTGCATTTCGGAAACGGCTCCGAGCCCCAGGGCCTGGATCCACACGTGGTCACCGGCGTGCCGGAAAACAAGATCGTTCGTTCCCTGTTCGAGGGCCTGGCGGTGAAAAACCCCTGGACGCTGGAACCCGAGCCCGGTGTGGCCGAATCCTGGGACATCTCCGAAGATGGCAGGGTCTACACCTTCTACCTCAACCCCGAGGCCAAGTGGTCCAACGGTGAACCCGTCACCGCCGGCGACTATGTCTGGTCCTGGAATCGCGCATTGCACCCGGCCATGGGCAACCAGTACGCCTATATGCTGTTTCCGGTAGTGAATGCGCAGGCCTTCGCCAGCAAGCAGATAGAGGACTTCAGCCAGGTCGGCGTCAAGGCGCTGGACGAGCGCACCCTGCAGGTCACGCTCAACGAAGCCACGCCCTACTTCCTGCAACTGATGGACCACTACTCCACCTTCGCGGTGCATCCCGAGACCATTCTCAAGCACGGCAAGATGACCGACCGCTATACCAAGTGGACCCGGGTGGGCAACATGGTCAACAACGGTCCTTTCAATCTCAAGGAGTGGAAGCTCAACCGTCGCATCGTGGTGGAGAAGAGCGACACCTACTGGGATCGGGACAAGGTCAGGCTCAACGGCGTGGTTTACTACCCCACGGAAAACATCGTCTCGGAGGAACGCATGTTCCGGGTTGGGCAGTTGCACACCACGGGAACCGTGCCGCTGGATAAAATCCCCGTCTACCAGGCGATGGAGAACACACCCTACGTGCAGTCGCCCTACCTGGGTACTTACTACTACCTGATCAATACCAACCGTGAGCCGCTGACCGACGTGCGCGTGCGCCGCGCGCTGTCACTGGCTATTGACCGGGTCAAGCTCAACGACACCGTACTGCAGAAATCCAATTTCCCCGCCTACAGCATCACCCCGCCGGGTACCATGGGCTACCAGCCGCCGAAGCTGTTCGACTATGACCCGGAACTGGCGCGGTCACTGCTGGCGGACGCCGGCTACCCCGACGGTGAAGGCTGGCCCGAGGTCGAACTGGTCTACAACACCAGCGAGGGCCACCGCAAGATCGCCGTGGCCCTGCAGCAAATGTGGAAGGACGTGCTGAATATCAAGATCACCATCGCCAACCAGGAGTGGAAGGTCTACCTGGACTCGGTGGATACCATGAACTTCGACATCGCCCGCCGCGGCTGGATCGGCGACTACGTCGACCCCAATAATTTCCTTGACCTGTTCATCACCGACGGCGGCAACAACAATACCGGCTTCGCCAACCCACGCTACGACGATTTGATCCTGAACCTGGCGCCGCAGGCGGACACCCAGGAAGAACGCTTCCGCCTGTTCTACGAGGCGGAAACGCTGTTGATGGAGCAGATGCCCATTCTCCCCATCTATACCTACACAAATAAAAAACTCAAACACCCCAGCGTCAGGGACATGCCGTCCAACCTGATGGATTCGCTGAACCTGAAGTACGTCTGGCTGGATGCCGACTGGGACAAAGGCGCGGAGAAATGAATAACGATTCGTCTTACCCACGCAGGCGATGGTCCGCCATCGCGGAATCCGGAAAGCCAACTCGCTTCACCCGAGCATCTCTGGATTCCGCGATGGCGGGCCACCGCCTGCGCGGGAATGACAGAGACACCATGGAGACCAATTAATCATGTGGCGATTTATCGGCATCCGCCTGTTACAGGCAATTCCCGTGATCCTGGTCGTGATCACGGTGACCTTTTTCCTGGTGCGTGTCGCCCCGGGTGGCCCCTTCTCCGCGGAAAAGGCGGTGCTACCGGAGGTCAAGGCAGCGCTGGAAGCGCAGTATCGGCTGGACCTGCCACTGTTTCAGCAGTATGTCGCCTACCTTGGTGACCTGGCCCAGGGCGAATTCGGGCCCTCGTTCAAGTATCCCGGGCGCAGCGTGAACGAACTGATTGGTGCCGGCCTGCCGGTGACGGCTGAACTCGGGCTCTATGCACTACTGGTCGCGGTTGTCATCGGCGGCATCGCCGGCGTGATCGCCGCCCTGAAACCGAATACGGCACAGGACTACATACCGATGACAGCGGCGATGATCGGCATCTGCATGCCCTCCTTCCTGCTGGGGCCGCTGCTGGTGCTGGTATTCGGTATCTACCTGGACTGGCTGCCGGTATCCGGCTGGGGTGACATACCCGGCGACAAGATACTCCCCGCCATCACCCTGGGTTCCGCCTACGCTGCCTATATCGCGCGCCTGTCCCGTGCCGGCATGCTGGAAGTGATGTCACAGGACTATATCCGCACCGCCCGCGCCAAGGGCCTGCCCGAGTGGCAGGTAGTGGTGAAGCACGGTTTGCGTGGCGGCCTGATTCCGGTGGTGGCCTTCCTCGGGCCCGCCTTCGCCGGCCTGCTGGCAGGTTCCTTCGTGGTGGAAACCATCTTCCAGATTCCCGGGCTGGGGCGCTTCTACGTGCAGGCCGCTTTCAACCGCGACTACACCATGATCCTCGGTACCACCGTGTTCCTCTCCACCCTGATTGTCCTGTTCAACCTGTTGTCGGACATCCTTGCGGCGTGGATGAACCCGCGCCTGCGCGCCCAGTTCGGGGAGAATTGAGATGACTACCGAAATCATTACCGACATCGCCGAAGCGGAACAGGGCTCCTCCCTGTGGCACGACGCCTGGCTGCGCCTGCGCAAGAACCGCCTGGCCCTCGCCGGCGGCATCATCCTGGTCGCTTTCTCCATCATCGCCCTGCTGACGCCCTGGATCGCGCCCTACGCCTACGACGCCCAGAACCTGGACCTGGGTGCCACGCCGCCTTCGGCGCAACACTGGTTGGGCACCGACATCTTCGGCCGCGACCTGCTCACACAGATCATGTATGGCGGCCGCGTATCGCTGGCTGTGGGCCTGATCGCCACTTCGGTGGCGCTGCTGATCGGCGTCACCTGGGGCGCCGTGGCCGGCTACGTCGGCGGCAAGGTGGATGCGGTGATGATGCGCCTGGTGGACATCATGTACGCCCTGCCCTTCATGATTTTCATCGTGCTGCTGATGGTGGTATTCGGGCGCAACATCCTGTTGCTGTTCCTCGCCATTGGCGCGGTGGAGTGGCTAACCATGGCCCGCATCATGCGCAGCCAGGTGCAGCAGTTGCGCCAGCAGGAATTCGTGGAGGCGGCCATCTCCCTGGGCCTGCCTCCCGGGACCATCATTCGCCGGCACCTGATTCCCAATGCCCTGGGGCCGATCATCGTCTACACCACGCTGACCATTCCCTCGGTGATGCTGCTGGAGGCGTTCCTGAGCTTCCTCGGCCTCGGCATCCAGCCGCCGCAAACCTCCTGGGGCCTGCTGATTTCCTACGGCGCCGAGACCATGGAAGAATTCCCCTGGCTGCTGATTTTCCCCGGCCTGGCCCTGACCATCACCCTGTTCTCGCTGAATTTCCTCGGTGACGGATTGCGCGACGCACTGGACGTGCGCAGGAGTAAAGACTGATGAGCCTGCTTGAAGTCAACGACCTGGCGGTAAGCTTTGTCACCCGCATGGGCACCAACCGCGCCGTGGACGGCATTTCCTTCTCCGTGGATATCGGCAAGATCACCGCCATCATCGGCGAATCCGGCTCCGGCAAGTCCGTGGCCTGCTACTCCATGCTCGGCCTGGTACCCATGCCCCCGGGGCGCATCGACGGCGGCAGCGCCCTGTTCGAGGGCCAGGACCTGCTGCAGATGAGCGAGGACCAGTTGCGGGAAATTCGCGGCCGCGACATCGCCATGATCTTCCAGGACCCGATGACCTGCCTGAACCCGTTCATGACCATCGGCAAACAGTTGATGGAGCCTTTGCTCTATCACAAGGATGTCAGCAAACAGGACGCGCGGGCACGGGCGCTGGAGCTGCTTGAGGAAGTGGGTATCCGCGACCCGGAAACCACCTTCGACAACTACCCGCACCAGTTTTCCGGCGGTATGCGCCAGCGGGTAATGATCGCCATGGCGCTGATCAACGAACCCAAGCTGCTGATTGCCGACGAACCCACCACAGCGCTGGACGTGACCATCCAGGCGCAGATTCTCAAACTGATCGCGGACCTGCAGAAAAACCGCGATATCGGCGTGATCTTCATTTCCCACGACCTGGCCGTGGTGGCCGACATCGCCGACCAGATCGTGGTCATGCAGCAGGGCAAAATCGTCGAGGGCGGCGACTCCGAGCACATTTTCCACCACGCCGAGCACCCCTACACCAAAAAGTTGCTGGCGGCGATTCCCGCCGACAGCAAGGCGCCCATGCCGGGCGAACCCGAAACCCTGATCGCCGTGCGCAACCTGTGCACCTGGTTTGAACAGGGCAAGGGCAAGGAACCGGTAAAAGCCGTCAACGATGTCAGCTTCGACATCAAGCGCGGCGAGGTGCTGGGCCTGGTGGGCGAATCCGGCTCCGGCAAATCCACCATTGGCCGCTCCATCCTGCGCCTGGTGCCGGTGACCTCCGGCGCGGTCGACTTCGACGGCACTGACGTCACCGGCCTCGAGGGCGGCGAGCTGAAACGGTTCCGCCGGCGCATGCAGATGATCTTCCAGGATCCCTTCGCCTCACTGAACCCGCGCATGACCGTGTTCGACACCCTGGCGGAGCCGCTGCTGCTGCACGGTATCGAGAACCGCAAGTCGGTCGCCAGTGGCGTACTCAAGCTCATGGACGACGTGGGCCTGGCGCGCAACTTCGTACGCAAGTACCCGCACGAGTTCTCCGGCGGCCAGCGCCAGCGCATCGCCATCGGTCGCGCCCTGGCCACGCGGCCCGAGTTTATCGTCGCCGATGAACCCGTGTCCGCGCTGGATGTCACCATCCAGGCGCAGATACTCGACCTGATGCAGGAACTGGGCAAGGAGTACGGGCTGACCATGCTGTTCGTGTCCCACGACCTGGCGGTGGTGCGCCACCTGGCGGATCGTATCCTGGTACTGTACAAGGGCGAGATCGTGGAGCAGGGTACCGGCGAGGAACTGTTCGAGCGGCCGCAGCAGGACTACACCCGGCAGCTGCTCAGCTCTATCCCCGGCAGGGCGCTGCTGGAATGAAGCTCTCTGGCGACGCGACATGTACGCGGTGATTTTTCGCGCCCGCGTCGCGCAGCTGGATGATGCCTACGCAAGTATGGCCGCGCAGCTGCGCCAGCTGGCGCTGGACAGCCACGGCTGCCGGGAATTCCGCAGCTGGTTGCAGGGCGACGAGGAAGTCGCCATTTCTTATTGGGACGACCTGGACAGTATCGCCGCCTGGAAGCGCCACCCGCTGCACCGACAGGCCCAGGAGGCGGGTAAGACCAGGTGGTACCGGTCCTATTCAGTCGACGTAGTCGAGGTAGTGCGGCATTACGACCATGCCCAGCCCTGATCACCACCGCGTAATCCAGCTCATCCGCGAGGCGGCCAGCGAGGACATCATGCCGCTGTGGCGCAACCTGCAGGATCACCAGGTCGAGGAGAAGCGCCGTCACGACGTGGTTACCGAAGCCGATCACGCCTGCGAGGAACGCCTGAGCCGCGAACTGGCGGCGCTGCTGCCCGGTTCACTGGTTGTCGGCGAGGAGGCCGTACACGCCGACCCGGGTGTGCTGGCGGCGCTGGATTCCGTGCGCCCGGTCTGGGTCATAGACCCCCTGGACGGCACCAATAACTTTGCCGCCGGCTTTGGTCCCTTCGCGGTAATGGTCTGCCTGGTACAACAGGGATCAACGCTGGCGGCCTGGATCTACGACCCACTGGCTGACTCCATGCTCGCGGCCGATTCCGGCGCGGGCGCTTACCTGGACGGTGAAAGACTGGAACTGCAGGCTTTTGACGGTGACGTGTGCGACATAAACGGCGCCCTTTCCACACGCTACCTGGCCGAGCACCTCAAGCCCGATGCGGAACGCGGCGCGGCGCAACTCGGTATCACCCGGGCCAGCGGCTGCGCCGGTTACGACTATCGCGCATTGGCAACCGGCGTTTACCAGTTCGCGTTCTACTACCGCACCCTGATATGGGATCACGCCCCGGGTGTGCTGATCTGCACCGAGGCGGGAGCGCGGGCGGGCCGTTTCGACGGCCGGCCGTACCGCCCGAATTCAGGCGATGTCGGCCTGCTCACTGCCGCGGATACGCAGACCTGGCGCACCGCTCGCGACCTGTTGGTGCCATCCGCCGGCGCAGCATAATCCCGTCGCACGCGCTGGTGTAATCAGTCGAGGTGGCGCTGGCGCAGCGCCAGCTTGTTGAGCTTGCCGGTGGCGGTCAGCGGAATGTCCTCCACAAACACTACCTCGTCAGGCAGCCACCACCTCGCGACCTTGTCAGCGAGAAAATCGATGATCTCGGCCTTGCCGGATTCGCGCCCCGGCTTGAGTTTAACGATAAGCAACGGCCGCTCCTCCCATTTCGGGTGCGGCATCCCGATCACCGCGGCCAGGTCCACATCAGGGTGCGCCATGGCGGCGTTTTCCAGGTCCACGGAACTGATCCACTCTCCGCCCGACTTGATCACATCCTTGGCGCGATCGGTGATCTTCATAAAACCGTACTCATCGATCGTGGCAACGTCGCCGGTGTCGAACCAACCCTGCTCGTCCACTGCCGGCTCATCGGCGAGATAGTAGCGCTCTACCACCCAGGGGCCGCGGACCAGCAGTCGGCCAAAGGCCTCGCCGTCATGCGGCAGTTCATTGCCCTTGTCATCGACGATCTGCATTTCCACGCCAAATGGTGGACGACCCTGCTTCAGGCGTTGCTGTAGCTGTTTTTCCGCGTCCCATTCGGTCATCGCTGGCGTCAAGCGACACACGGAACCCAGCGGGCTCATCTCGGTCATGCCCCAGGCGTGAATCACCGTCACTCCGTACTCGCGATCAAACACCTCCATCATGCTGCGCGGCACCGCTGAGCCACCGATTACCACCTCGCTCAGGTGGGGCAGCTCGCGGCCGGTTTCTTTCAGGTAGGCGAGCAACAGGTTCCACACGGTGGGCACCGCCGCTGAGAAACTGACCCGCTCGCCGTCCAGCAATTCCCAGATACTGGCGCCGTCCAGGCGCGAGCCGGGCAACACCAGGCGGGAGCCGGTCATGGGGGCGCTGTAGGCGATACCCCAGCTGTTGGCATGAAACATGGGCACCACCATCAGCACCGACTGCGCCGTGGACAGATTCATGGAATCCGGCTGCGCGGCGCTTATCGCATGCGCCAGGTTGGAGGCGTGTGTATAGGCCACGCCCTTGGGATTTCCCGTGGTACCGGAGGTGTAGCACAGGGAGGACAGGGTATCCTGCGGGAAACCGGGCCAGTTCATCTCTGCACTGTGACCTGCCACCAGTTCCTCGTAACAGTACACCTGCTGCGGGACGTCCAGTTGCGCCGGCATATGCTCGGCACTGGTCATCACGATCAGTACTTCAACGCATTCAAGTCGATCGGCAATGCCCTGCACCACGGGCAATATGTCCAGGTCGACCATCAGGAAGCGATCCCCCGCGTGGCGGATAATGTATTCGATCTGGTCGGCATAGAGTCTTGGATTGACCGTATGGCAGATGGCGCCCTGGCCGGCCACGGCGTACCAGGCCTCCAGGTGGCGATCGGTGTTCCAGGCCATGGTGCCAACTCTGTCCTGGAAGCCCAGCCCCAGCGCAGCGAGGGCATTGGCCAATTGGCAGGTTCGCCGGTAAACCTCGCCATAGCTGGAGCGGCGCAGGCTGCCGTCTTCCACAGCTCGGGTAATCACCTCGACATCCGCGTGATAGCTGGCCGCGTAGCGCAGCATGTCGATGAGGGTTCGCGAGTCTTCCTGCATGTAAGTGGTCATATTATTGCTCCCTGTAAAATCCGTGCCCCGGACCGCTGGCCACCAATCGCCCCAGCCATCAACTTCGGGGACCGTGTATTTATGCTATGTTCAAACCCTGAACCCACTCGCCAGGAAATCAAGCATGAAAGGTTTGTATCAATTTGTTGCCGCTTTGGCTATCTGTTTGGCCACGCCATCGGTGATGGCGGACAAACTCCCGGACACTACCCATGACGGCCTGGCGCGTGTGCCCGACACCAAAGTCGAGGCCGTCTATATGCGGCCGGGCGCAGACCTCGGCGAGTACGACAAGATTGCGATGCTGGAGGCGTATGTCGCTTTCCGCAAGAACTGGCAGCGCGACCAGAACCGCCAGGCCATGACCCTCAGCGAGCGTATTTCAGACGAGGACATGCAAAAAATCCGGGATGCGCTGGCGCAGGAATTCGCCACGATTTTCGCCGATGAACTCGTTACCAAGGGCGGCCACACCCTGGTGAAAGAGGGCGGTGCGGGCGTGCTCATTCTGCGACCAGCCATCGTCAACCTGGACATCGCCGCGCCAGATACCATGTCAGCCGGCAGAAGCCGCAGCTACACCACCACATCCGGGCAGATGACACTTTACCTGGAGCTGTACGACGGTTTGACCGGCGACATTATCGCCCGCATTGTCGATCCGAAGGCGATTGACGACGGCTTTATCCACTACACCAACCGGGTCACCAATAAAGCCGACGCAGATCGCATCCTGCGCCGCTGGGCGCGACTGCTGAATGAGCACCTGGCAGAAGTCAAAAGCCAGGATGGTAAAGACGGCTGAGCGCGAACCCGCTGCAGCGGTTTTCACACCGGGATATTATTCCACCCTGTTCGAGGACCCTGTCGGCATCCGCATCAAGGTGAATTTCGTGCCCGTAAAGGGCACCCGGAAAACAGCACCTCCTGACACCAAAACCCTGAGGAATCTGCATCGTGTTACGCCTGACCCTTGGCTTCCTTGCCGGCGCGGCCCTGACGGCCGTGCTATACACCGTACTGCCACTATTCAGTTCGCCGCCGCCATCGCCGCTGATCAGCGAGGCTGCACAACAGTCGATGGCCCGCGTGCGCGAAGACCTCGCGCCGCATATGGGAGCGTACCTCAGCGGAGACGTACCCGAGCAACGCGCCATTCTCGATGAGCACTTTTATGCGCCGCGTATCGCGATTGCCAGACAGCGTTATCCGGTGACGGAAACGCCGCTGGAGATCAATGGCGTTTACACCGAGGTATTCACCCCGGCCGGGGGCATTTCCCCGGCTAATGCCGGGCGCGTACTGATCAACCTGCACGGCGGCGCGTTTACCTATGGCGCCCGCAGCGGCGGGCGACTGGAATCGATACCGGTGGCCGCGACCGCTGGCATGAAGGTCATCAGTGTCGACTACCGGCAGGGGCCGGAGCACCGTTTCCCGGCGGCCAGTGAAGACGTGGCCACCGTGTACCGACACCTGTTGCAGACCTACGCGCCAGAGAATATCGGTATCTTCGGCTGCTCTGCGGGAGGCCTGCTCACCGCCCAGTCGGTGGCCTGGTTCGACGCCAACGACCTGCCGCAACCCGGAGCCATCGGCATCTTCTGTTCCGGGGCGGGCCAGTATGGCACCGGGGACGCCGCCGTGATCACCAGGGCCTTTGGCACCGCGCTGGGCGAGGATGGCGAGGTGGCCTATTTTGAGGGCCAGGATCTCGGTGACCCGCTGGTGCTACCGCAGGATCACCCGGCCCTGCTGGCACGTTTTCCGCCCACACTGCTGATAACCAGCACACGGGACGGCGCCCTGAGCACGGCTGCCATAACCCACCAGCGCCTGGTGGGCGCGGGCGTTCGTGCCAACCTGCACGTTTATGAGGGTTTACACCACTTTTTCTTTGCCGACACCGACCTGCCCGAGTCCGAACACCTGTTCCAGGTGATCGCGCGCTTCTTCGACAGCGAACTGGGAGGCGGCGGCAACACTGGTGTCGCACCGTGAAACGTCGCACACTATCGCGCAGGCAATAGAAACAAGGAACTGAAGCAGTGGACCTGAGCAACAAGCACGTGGTCATTACCGGCCCGACCTCTGGCATAGGGCTCAGCGCAGCCCGGGAACTGGCCGGGCGCGGCGCACAGCTGACCCTGTTGTGTCGCAATCCCGACAAGGCCAACGCGCTGGCGGAAGGCATCGTCGCCGACGGTGGTCACGCTCCCGACCAGGTGCCAATGGACATGAGTCGTCTCGACAGCGTGCGCGCAGCGGGCGCGGCGGTACTCGAACTTGGCCGTCCGGTGGACGTACTGCTGAACAATGCGGGCCTTATCAATACCCGGCGCGTGGAAACGGAAGACGGCTTTGAGGAAACGCTGGCGGTAAACCACTTCGCGCCTTTCCTGCTCACCGGGCTGCTGCTGCCTGCGATCCTCGACGCCGCCCCGGGTGCACGTATCGTCAACGTCGCTTCGGATGCGCACAGCTTCGTCAAAGGCATGGATTTCGATGATATGCAGGCGCAGCAGCGCTACAAGACGTTTCCGGTGTACGGGCGTTCAAAACTGGCCAATATCCTCTTTACCCGCAGCCTGGCTGCACGCCTGCAGGGCCGGGGCGTCACCGTGAATTGCCTGCACCCGGGCGCCGTGTCCACCAATATCGGCAAGCAGAACGGCGGCCTTACTGCCGACGTCATTCACTGGCTGTTGAAACCCTTCTTCCGTAATGCCGACAAGGGCGCGGAAACCTCGGTGTACCTGTGCACCAGCGACGAGGTCGCCAACATCAGTGGCGCCTACTTCCAGGACTGCAAGCGCATCCCCGCGAAGCCCTGGGCAGAGGATGACGCCGCCGCCCAGCGCCTGTGGGAATACACCGAGGAGTGCGTCGGGTTTCGCTACCCCGAATAAGCTGCCACATCGAGCCTGCTACCAGGCCGCTACCGTGCCGTCCTTGCGCATCTCCGTGGCGCCGGCATAGCTGCCTTTTTCGCGGTCAAGCCTGATCGCCTGGTAGCCGCCAAAGCGCACGCCGCTGTCGTCTATCTCCACCTTGTGACCCATTGCGCGCAAGCGCTCTACAGTGTCGGCGGACACCCCCGGCTCGAGGTACAAAACGCCCAGGGGGTCCTTGTCGATACCCGTGGGCTGGCGCCCCCCGTCATGCATGAACCGGGCGGCATCGCCCGCTTCCTGTACGTTCATACCGAAGTCCAGCATGTTTACCAGTATCTGCACATGGCCCTGGGGCTGCATGCCTCCGCCCATCAGCCCGAAGCTCATAACCGGTTCGCCGTCCTTCATCAAGAAGGCCGGGATGATCGTGTGAAACGGGCGTTTGCCGGGCTCGTACACATTGGCATGGCCAGGTTCCAGTGAGAAAAGTTCGCCACGGTCCTGCAACATGAACCCCAATCCGTCCGGCACCATGCCGGAGCCCATGCCCCGGTAATTGGACTGGATCAGTGACACCATCATGCCGTTCTCGTCGGCCACGGTGAGATAGGTGGTATCCCCTTCGCCTTCCAGTTTGGGCTCGCCCGGACCAACGTCGGCGGTCACCTGCGACGGGTCGATCAGGGCGAAGCGTTGTTTACCGTAGTCGTCCGCGAGCAGACCATCCACCGGTATGTCGGCAAAGTCCGGGTCGGCGTAGAAGCGCGCCATATCCTCAAACGCGAGACGCTTGGCTTCCACCATGTAGTGAAAAACCTCGGCGGAACCGCGTGACCACTGCGCCAGATCGACGTTCTTGAGGATGGAGAGCATCTGCAGGGCAGCGAAACCCTGCCCGTTGGGGGGCAGTTCGTAGAGGTCATAGCCGCGGTAGCGCACACTGCGGGGGCTCACCCACTCGCCGCGGTGTTCGGCGAAGTCCCGGTAGGCCAGCCCGCCCTCCATGGGCGCAAAATAGTCGGCCATGCTGCGGGCCAGGTCACCGCGATAAAACGCGTCCCTGCCGTCCAGGGCAATGGCTTCGAGTGTCGCTGCCAGGTCCGGGTTGGCGAATATGTCGCCCGCCTCCGGTACGCTGCCCCCCTTGAACCAGGTGTCCCGGATATTGTCGAGGTGCGGGCTATCGGCGTATTTCTCGGAGAAAAACGCCCAGGAACGGTCCAGGTAATAAGCGATCACAGGCGTGACCGGGAAGCCTTCGCGCGCGTAGTCGATGGTCGGCGCCAGCACCTGGTTCATGGGCAAGCGGCCGAAACGCTCGTGAATCGCAAACCAGCCATCAACGGTACCCGGCACCGAGACCGACAAGGGACCGTGGGAGGGGATGCCCTCGTGGTCTTGCGGCAGTTCGCCGCGCGCCTTCATGGCGTCTATACGCGACTGCAACTCGGCCAGGCTCTGCCCCATGGGCGAACGGCCGGAGCCGTTATAGCCATAGAGCTGTTTGCTCTTCGGGTCCCAGACAATGACGAAAATGTCACCGCCAATGCCGTTACCGGTGGGCTCCATCAGGCCCAGGGCAGCGTTGGCAGCAATCGCCGCATCAACAGCGGAGCCGCCTTCCTTGAGGATATCCAGCGCCACCTGCGAAGCCAGCGGGTGCGCTGTCGCAGCCATACCGCGGCTGCCGTAGACAGGACTGCGCGACCACTTGGCACCTACCGGCCTGCCGCCGGCACCCAGTTCAGCGCTCACGTCGCTCACCTCCTCCTGTTGCGTTTCTGTTGCGGCACACGCCTGCAGCAGACTCAGCAATGCGGCCAGCCCCAGTATCTTGCATAGTAGTCTCATCATCAGTCCGTCGTAAGCAGAAAAAGCAGGCGTTATCATAGCCCACCTGTGCTTACGCGCCGAGCCCGGCGCCAGACCACCTCCCACCGGACGGGGCAGGCGCAGAGTTACCTGGCGCGCCCCCGCAGGAGAAATCCGGACACCAGGGCCTGGCTGATCGAAAAATCCAGCCCCAACCGAGCGCTGGCGTCATTGCCGACAGGCCCAATTGCGGCACAATAAGCCGTTGTCATTATCGTGGAGACGGATATGAACCCCGACACCCTGTATCAACAACCGCTTATGCCACACCTGCTCATCGAGGGTCTCAACCGCTACAACGACGAGCCCTGCCTGTACCTGGGAGACAAGGTCGCAAGTTACCGCGATGTCCGCGAACAGACCAGCCAGCTGGTGCAGGCCCTGCAGAGCAAGGGGCTGGGCGTCGGCAGCCGTATCGCCATCATTTCCACCAATCGCCCGGAAGTCCTCTCCAACATCGCCGCCATGCAGCTCAATGGCTGCGTTGGCACACCGCTGCATCCGCTGGGCTCACTGGACGACCACGCCTATGTCCTGGAAGCGGCGGAAATCGACACCCTGATTTTCGATCCCGGCGCCTTCAGTGAACTCGCCGCAGCGCTGCAGGAAAAAGTGGCCGGCCTGCGAAACCTGCTCGCCTTCGGACCGACGGAGGTTGGAGAAGACTATCTCGCGCTGGCAGCCGGATTCTCGCCACAGCCACTGCAAGCCCCCGACATCGGGCCGGAAGACATCGCCTCGGTGAACTTCACCGGCGGCACCACCGGCAAACCCAAGGGCGTGATGAGCCCGCACCGGGTCAGTGCCACCATGACCCAGATCCAGATGGCGGAATGGGAATTTCCCGATGAACTGCGCATGCTGATCGCCACGCCGCTGTCCCACGCCGCCGCGGCTTTCTTCATACCGGTGCTGCAGAAAGGCGGCGCGTTTTACGTGATGCAGGGCTTCGGCATCGACGACTTTTTCGACATGGTGCGCGACCACAGGATCACCTGCACGATGCTGGTGCCGGTGATGCTGTACTTCCTGCTGGATTCGCCGCGCGCCACCGACGGCTCCATGGACAGCATGGAGACCATCTTCTATGGCGCATCCCCCATGAGCCCCGCACGCCTGCAGGAAGGTCTGGAAAAATGGGGCCAGGTCTTCTACCAGTTCTTCGGGCAGTCGGAGTGCCCCATGGTGATCGCCAACATGCGCAAGCAGGATCACGACCTCGCCAAACCCGAGCGTCTGGCCTCCTGTGGCCGCCCCACTCCCTGGGTGCATATGGCCCTGCTCGACAGCGAGGGCAAGCCCGTGCCCGACGGCGAACCCGGCGAGATCTGCGTGCGCGGGCCGCTGGTGATGGCCGGCTACAAGGACATGCCCGAGCAGACAGCCGAGGCCTTCGCCGGAGACTGGCTGCACACAGGTGACGTCGGCCGCCTCGACGAAGATGGCTTTCTGTACATCGTCGATCGCACCAAGGACATGATCGTTACCGGCGGTTTCAACGTGTTCCCGCGCGAAGTGGAAGACGTACTGGCAACCCACGAGGCCGTCGCCCAGGTTGTCGTGGTGGGAGTACCCGACGAGCAGTGGGGCGAAGCGGTGAAGGCCGTGGTGGTACCCAAACCTGGCGTGGAGACATCCGCCGAGCTTGCCTCCGCATTGCAAGCGCTGGTGAAAGAGAAAAAAGGGTCGGTGCAGGCACCCAAATCAGTAGATTTCGTAGACGGAATCCCCCTGACCCCGGTCGGCAAGCCAGACAAGAAGGCCGTGAAAGCGCGCTACTGGGAAGGCAACGAGCGCGGTGTCGGATAAGAACCTCCTCCGGACCTTGCGATCGAGGCAGCGCTGCCGGCCTGATGCTTCGGTGCAGGAGCGTCGAAGGCCATGGATGGCCTTCGCCGAGCTGCCACGGACGGCGCTTTTGCGTCTCCAGCACCGAAGCATCAGGTCGGCAGCGATGCCGATAAAGCGGGGAGCGATCCTTATCGCCGCAGCAGCAGCGCTGGGCGCCTGCTCTCCCGTCGAAGATCCCACCCTGTTCCCGCCGTACTCCGAATCCACCGCGAAACCCATCCCAGAAAAGCCCGCCACCGACTACAACGCAGCGCGCAACCTCTACTGGGGCGACCTGCACATTCACACCAGCTACTCCACCGATGCCTACATCAACGGCGTGCGCGCCACCCCGGACGATGCCTACACCTTTGTTCGCGGCGGCGAAATCCGCCACGCCGCCGGCTACGGCATCAGCGCGCAAAGACCGCTGGATTTTGCCGCCGTCACCGATCACTCCGAATATCTCGGCGTGCTGCGTGCAACCACACCCGATGTACCACTCAACCGGCGCGAGCTGCGCGATCGCCTTTTAAAAGACGGCCCGCTGCAGAATACCTGGATGCAGTTTCGCAGCATGTGGGGCTTTGACCTCGAAAACGCCGCAGTGCCCGGCTGGGAGGACATTTCAGCGGCCGCCTGGCAGGAGATTGTGGCCACCGCCGAACGTCACAACCAGCCAGGACACTTCACCAGCTTTGTCGGCTACGAATGGACCTCAATGCCCGGGGAGCGCAACCTGCACCGCAACGTCATCTATCGCGGCACCAAAGTACCCCGGCTGCCGTACAGTTCGGTCGACTCCGAAGATCCGCGCGACCTGTGGGCAGCACTGGAGGCGCAGCGGGAACAGGGCATGGATAATTTCGCTATACCCCACAACGGCAACGTCAGCGACGGCCGCATGTATGACCGGGTGATGTTCGACGGTGGGGCGATGGACGCAGATTACGCCAGCGCGCGCATGCGTAACGAACCACTCAGTGAAATCTTCCAGGTCAAGGGCTCATCCGAAACCCACCCCCTGCTTTCCGACGAGGACAGCTTTGCCGGCTTTGAAATTTACGACACCCAGCTGTCGCAGAGCCAGGACGACTCCAGGGCCAGCGGCAGCTACATTCGCGATGCCCTGCGCACAGGGCTGGAAATGTCCCACAGCGAGGGCTTCAACCCCTATCGCTTTGGCGTTATCGGCAGCTCCGACGGGCACAATGCCAGCTCTCCGGTAGAGGAGAATAACTACCACGGCAAGTTGCCGCTGCTGGATGCCAGCGCCGGTGTGCGCATGCGGCAATCGCTGTGGCTACCCGAGGGCATGCCCGGGGGCGCACGCTGGAGCGCCGCCGGACTCGCCGCCGTGTGGGCGGGGGAAAACACACGCGATAGCCTGTTTGACGCCATGCGCCGCAAGGAGACCTACGCCACTTCGGGCCCGCGTATCAGCGTGCGTTTTTTTGCCGGCTGGCAATATCCCGATGACCTACTGCAGCGCGACAGGTGGATTGAACGGGCCTACAGCGGTGGCGTACCCATGGGTGGCGAACTGGCCGGGCAGCCCGGTGGCGCACCGCGTTTCGCCATCTGGGCCATGCGCGACCCGCAAAGCGGCAATCTCGATCGCATACAGGTAGTGAAAGGCTGGGTAGACGCTGAGGGCTTGTCACGGGAAAAAGTCTTCGACGTGGCCTGGTCGGGAGAGCGCGAAGCCGGTGCGGACGGCACAGTGCCACCCATTGGCAGTACTGTTGATGTCGACAATGCCACCTACTCCAACACTATCGGCAGCGACCAGCTAGCAGTGCTGTGGACCGACCCGGAGTTCGACGCCGGTGTCGAGTCCTTCTACTACGCGCGGGTTATCGAGATTCCCACGCCGCGCTGGACGACCTTTGACGCCAGGGCGCTGGGCCTGGAAGCGCCGGTACCCGGCAGCCTGCAGGAACGGGCGGTGACTTCCGCAATCTGGTATCGCCCCTGATCACAGAATGCAAGTCTGGACAGTGCGCGGCCGAAGCGTGACCATGTGCGACTGCCTGGACTAACGGATCACACATGCTGAGCCATACAGAAGAAGCCTACCGCGGGCTGCGCTACCCTTTCGGTCGCAAGCCGGACATTGAGCCCGGCACGCCGGAGAAAATTGCCGAGGGCGTTTACTGGGTGCGTTTCGCCATGCCCATGTCGCTGGACCACATCAACCTCTGGCTGCTGGAGGACGACGATGGCTGGACCGTCGTCGACTCCTGCCTGGGCATAGACAGTGCCAGGGAAACCTGGGAGCACCTGTTCCAGGGCTTCATGCAGGGGAAGCCGGTCAAGCGTGTGATCTGCACCCACCTGCATCCCGACCACGTCGGCCTGGCCGGATGGCTGTGCGAACGCTTCAACTGCGAGCTGTGGATGTCGCGTGAAGAGTTCCTGATGTGCCGTGCCATGGCCGCGGACACCGGACGCGCCGCGCCCGATGTGGCCCTGCGGTTCTATCGCGCTGCCGGGTGGAAGGAAGAGTGGCTGGAACACTACAAACAGCGGTTCGGTAACTTCGGCCGCGCCATACACCCGCTGCCAGACAGTTTCCGACGCCTGGTGAACCGGGAAACCATCACCATCGGGGAGCACTACTGGCAGGTCATTGTCGGCCGCGGCCATTCCCCCGAACACGTGGCCTTGTACTGCCCCGGCCTGAAACTGTTGATCTCAGGGGACCAGATTCTGCCGCGCATTTCGCCGAACGTGAGTGTGTTTCCCACCGAGCCCAAGGGCGACCCGCTGAAAGAGTGGCTGCGTTCACAGGCGGTAATACGCGACGTCCTGCCCGATGACCTGCTGGTACTCCCTGCGCACGAGGCCCCCTTCATGGGCCTGCATGTGCGCCTGAGCCAGATCATCGAGGCGCACAAGCAGGACCTGATCAAGCTGTTCAACTTTATGGAGCAGCCCTGCCGCGCGGTGGACTGCTTCCCGGCCCTGTTCAAACGCAAGATCGACGCCGGCAATATCAGCCTGGCCACCGGGGAGACACTGGCTCACCTGAACTGCCTGCTTGGCAGGGGCAGGATCACCTGCACCCGCGACGAGCACGGCGTGGACTGGTACCAGCAAATTCCGGAAACCGCGGACTACGACGAGTAAGCCTTTGCTGCATTGCTTAGCAGTCGTCATTCCGGCGATGTTTTTCCCGGTACTCACCGGGTGTTATCCCGGATCATCGTTTGAACGTTCGGCGGAAATTCGCTGGACCGCTGAAGCCGAGGAGTTCGGAGACGTCGTTTACGCTCACGTCGCTGTTGCGCATGTAAAGAGCAGCCTTACCCAAATAGACATCGTCACGGCAGGAAGACCCCTACATGGCATCCACCATGTGTATGGTCTGGGAGTGGTTGCTCACGCCGCCTTTGGTGTACCACAACTACCATCTTATTCATCACCTCTATCCCCCCTTACCCTTCCATAAGATGCACAAAGTTTGGTACCTGAAATACGATCAACTGAATGCGCACGATGTCAGCTATCAAACGGCTTTCACCATGACGCCCGCAAATATCGAACTGCACCGCAACTTTCACCAGCGATAGGGGCACAGGGTATGAAACAGTGGCAGCGTTCGTTCTGCACTTTTGTTTACGACAAAGAAAAGGGCTAGCCCGAGGAGGGAATTCCCCCGGGAACGAGATTTAAGGACATTCCGGACGACTGGTGCTGACCGGAATGCGGAGCCAGCAAAGCTGATTTCATGGAGATCTAGATCCTTCAACCAATCGCCATGGGCATTGGTCGGTACCGAAACAATAGTGCCCGCGTATATGGGTTGAGGACCGCTATCACCTCAAAGCAGACGATAGGAATCTAGGAGACTTTGCCGAATCCTACTTAAATCTGACAAACGCGGCACCGGTACCCGTGAGTTCGGCATCCGCTTGCAGTTTGGCATGTATTCTTTTAGCTGTGGGTTTCCCCGAGGCAGGCGCCGTACCATATCGGGATACTTCAAAAACAAAACCATCGACCTCTGTCCCGTCGATTTTGCGGCCAACTGCGGGTCTCGCTACTGCCGTTATAGTGTCGGTATCAATTGCTCCCCACATCACATCTCCGCTGTAGCTCGGATAATTCATAGAGCCTCTGCTCAGCTCGCCTTTGGGAATCTCTGCCGACATTGCATCGACAAGCATACGATCGACTACCGCTGCCGGTAATGCATAAACGTTGCCCCCATGCTTATCAACCGAGGTAACCGTACTCCCTGTGCAGGCCGTGAGTAATAGGGATGCCAACAAGGCATAAATGCGGAACTTCATATCATATATACCTCTAAGCTAGGCTTAGTCACAGTAAGCACGCATATCGTGCAGCGCCTGATCGATTACTTGGGAACTACCCCCAATTGAGAGCTGGTCTCTCGCAGCTTTACATTTCCTGGCAATCTCTAACCGGTGGTCCTGGTGTTCCTCGGTGCCTTCTTGTTCACAGTGAATTGAAGACACAGGTCTTAGATTATTGTGTTTGCCATCTTGCTCGAGCGCTGCACAGTGACCTATCGCCAGATCAGGTCGTTCAACAGCAATTGCAATACTCTCACCATCACTCATGCGAATCGTATAGAGGTAGACTCGGCGATCGGCCTCTATAATCGAAGTTACTAAAAAGCCTGCAGTAGCTCCACCAAGTGCCCCAGATAAACTATCATCAACTATTACCCCAATAACGCCACCAATGATTGCGTTTCGGGCTACTGCGGATTCCTTGGTCGTGACCTCAATTCCCGTAATCTGCCCATATCGCAAGGAGAGCGATGGTGTATCGGCAAACGACTGTCCGACGAAGAGCAACGCCGCAAAGGACAAGAATAATCTGGCTCCAAAATCGCGCATTTGATACCTGTGAGATTTCTGTGTTGCGAATAGTTTGTAACAGGACTTTAAAGGAGCACACAAAGAACTACAAGCCAACCCAAGAGACAGATGCCGGGCTCTAAAATTCTGGCTGCTACTAGGCGAAAGCGGACTTTGGAACCCTGGGGCGCTTAATGTCCGCTTTCACCTGCGGATTCAAACGGTCGAAGCAACACATGCCTCAAATCTAGCAGCTGGTGTTTCATAGTCCAAGGTCTTCCGTGGGCGAGTATTTAGCTGCCTAGCTACGCGATTCAGTTCAGCCTGGGAGTGAACAGATAAATCCGTACCCTTCGGGAAGTACTGTCTGAGCAGTCCGTTTGTATTCTCATTTGAACCGCGTTGCCAGGGGCTCTTGGGGTCGCAGAAGTAAACCTTTATGTCTGTCGCCAAGGAGAACTTTTTGTGGCCTTTCATCTCTGTGCCACGATCCCAGGTCAGCGTTTTGTAGAGATCTGCTGGTAGCTTCCTGGCTTGCTTTATCAAGGCATCGACCACTGTTTCCGTATCTTTACTTGGTACCTTTGCCAGCATGACATAGCGTGTATGTCGCTCAACCAGCGTTGCGATATGGCTTCCGTTGCTTCCAGCAATCAGATCGCCCTCCCAATGACCTGGTACTGCCCGATCCTCAGCTGAAGCGGGCCTTTCTCGAATAGTAGCCGCATCGGGTATCTGACCAAGCCCCTTGTTTTTGAGCGTATTACGCCGTGGGCGGCGGATGGTTCGTTCTCTCCGCAAATGCGACATGAGTTCCTTCTTCAACACCCCTCGAGCTTGTATGAACAGGCTCTTGTAGATCGTCTCATGTGACACATGGAAGTACTCGTTGCCCGGATATTCTCGTCTCAACCAGCCGGCAATTTGTTCGGGAGACCACTGTTGCTCTAGCTTCGCCGAAATAGCCCTGATCAGCCGAGGCTTGCCCTGTAGCTTACACGGTTTAGGGCGCTTTGCTCGCGCCCAAGCGGCCTCGTCTGCTCGATTGGCTCTGTAGCCAGCGCGACCGCCATTGCGTTGAACTTCGCGGCTGACGCTGGAGGGAGAACGGCCAAGCTCTGTGGCAATAGACCTGAGTGAAGAACCGCAGGCCAAACCCCTGGAGATAGTTTCACGCTCTTCGAGCGATAGACAGCGTGGGGACCGAACCCTGGGCGGCGGCCGGAACCCTCCATTCTCAGTGAGTATGCGACTTATCGACGGGTGGTGCCGACCGAAAGAGCGGGCGATGTCGTGCATCGACTCACCTGCTTGCCATCGATTCCACATCTCGACCTTGTCAGCTTCGCTGTAGTAAATCCGAGTTCTTTGTTTCATGTGCACCACTCCTTCTCCAAGCTAAGAGATTAGAATGTTGCGTCGACCGTTTGAATCCGCACCTCAAAGAGGGCATTAGCATTGGCTATATTTCATGTGCTTGTATGTCCGTTTACTGTCACCCGCGAGGCTCCATACCCTGCAGTATTTTTCTCGCAAATCTCTGTGCAACTGTAGTCATCAGTATCACCAGAAGTATCGTAGTCCAGAGAGGCATTGTTGGTACTGATTGCACAGTATCGGAGGGCGAAGTATCGGGAGGGGTATTACTGATGATATATGTCACAGCATCACCGGGCCAGGCAAAAGAGTAAGTTCCCGGGGACAAATTTAACCCTGCGAGAGTTTGCCCCGTCCAAGTAGACCTACCAGTGATGGGCGCTCCAGATACATAGGCGTCAGGTAAGAATATGCCGCCGTCGATGGCCGAGACATCTATACCGAAAGACTGCCCCGAGGAAGAGTCCGCACCGGCAAAGACTGGCGGGCCAAAAGGCGCGGCGCTAGAGAAGGTGACGTCATACACAGATCGTGGCACGTTACCCAGAATTGCAATAAATGTAGTTCCATCATTAAGCAATCCAGATGGCTCACCTCCCGGGCTGGGGCCAGTAAGACCTGCTGTATCGATCGTACCGCTTGCTTCTGCAACAACCTCGCCCCCCTGCTCAAAAATGTTGACGGTTACTGCAGCCCATGTGAGTTGAGCGCCTAATGAAAGCAAAAATGCTAATACCGTTCTAATCACCATGTAAGCCACCAGATTTCTCGATTCAGATTGACATGCTCTATTGTTCTCTAAGTTACGGGCCATTGGGAAGTCATTTTTGGCTTGGGGCGCTCGTGCTCAGAATTTATAACATGACCTTCAATTTGGTTAACCCGAATGTCCCCCTCTAGGCGAAAGCAGACGTTTCCGCGGAAACGCCTTGATCGACCAGTAGTGTTTATGTCCGACCGCTATCACCTCGTTATTGCCGTTCCGTTTTATTTTAGAACGATAGGTATTAGAGCCCACCGCAGCGAACCACCGACCAGAGCTCCACCTGAGACCTTGCCGCTTTTCGTTGGGAAGGTTTCCGGCACAAAAGCCCTACACCAGCAAGGAAGCCACTAGAGAATTCGTCGGTGTAGAGTTGTTCGAGCCGGGTTTCGAAGGTCAACAAGAATCATCTACAAGACCAGCAATCCAAGGACTGACCGCAGGCACTGTGCCAGCCTGCATCCACGACCTTAGTCAGGTTCCGCGACCATTCTCTGGATGATCAGTTACCTCGACACCCTATTTATATTTCCCATAGTTTCTTCGCCGTCCCCTTCATCGCTGCCAGCGACGAGCCCGGCGGCCACAGTCGTTTTTCGCCGCGCCGACCACCAGCCTGGCCTTCTCACGGGAATCGACAATCCCCTGCTCAAACAGGCCTCGCGAAGCACGGATATTGCAGCGCACATACGTGCCCTTGTTGCGCCAAGGCTCGGTCTCTCCGCGGGGCGAACCGCACGGGCAGGCTTGCTCAACGGAGCAGCCGTTCTCCCGATCAACCGCGGCACCGGGTATAGTAAATTCGCACTGGTCGGTCGCGCCCAGAACGCCGTCGCTGTCCACGTCCTCGTCGCAGGCATCACCGGCGCCATCGCCGTCGAAGTCCTGCTGCGAGGAGTTCATCACCGCGGGACAGTTGTCCAGGCTGTCCTCGACGCCATCGCTGTCGGCATCAGCGAAGCAGGCGTCGCCGCGACCGTCCCCGTTGCTGTCGGTCTGCTCGGGGTTGAAGGTGGCGGGGCAGTTATCGTCTTCATCGCTGATGCCGTCGTTGTCAGCATCGTCGTCACAGACATCGCCGATGCCATCGCCGTCCGCATCGTCCTGGCCCGGGTTCGCAACCAGCGGACAGTTGTCGTCGACATCGCTGATGGCGTCGTTGTCGTTGTCCGCGTCACAGGCATCGCCGATGCCGTCCCCGTCCAAGTCTTCCTGCAGCGCATTGAAGGCCGTTGGACAGTTATCTTCATTGTCGGACACGCCGTCGTTGTCAGCATCGTCGTCGCAGGCATCACCGACGCCATCGTCGTCTACATCGTCCTGCATCGGGTTCGCTACCAGCGGACAGTTGTCTTCAGGATCCGCGATCTGGTCATTATCTTGATCGGGAGATACCTCGCAGGCGTCACCAACACCATCCGCATCGCTGTCGCTCTGGTCGGCATTGGGTGCGCTGGGGCAGTTGTCTACTGTGTCGTCGACGCCGTCACCGTCGCCGTCCAAATCCACTTCACAGGCGTCACCGACGCCGTCTCCATCGGTATCGGTCTGGATGATGTTGTAAACATTCGGACAGTTGTCGATGACCTGTGTGCCGGGAATGGTGTAGACGTGATCGCCATCGACGTCGTTCTCACAGAGGTCGCCCACCCCGTTGCCGTCGGAGTCGGCCTGGTCGGGGTTGAAGTGGCTGGGGCAGTTGTCGAAATCGTTGTTGAGCCCATCACCGTCACGGTCGAATTGGCAGGCGTCGCCGAAATTGTCGCCATCGCTATCGGCCTGGTCCGGATTGAAGGTACGCGGGCAGTTGTCGGTGCGACCCAGGCCAAGGCCTCTCAGATAGTTGTTCTGGAAAGCACCCGGTACACGATCGTTTTGAACCAGTGGACCGACATGCCCGTCGCCATCGATATCTGCATCGCAGCGGTCACCCAGCCCGTCGCCGTCGAGGTCCTCCTGACCGGCATTGTCGCGATATGGGCAGTTGTCGACGGCGTCATCCACGCCGTCCTCGTCGCTGTCATAGACGTAGGCATTGTCGCAGACGTCACCGAAGCCGTCCTGGTCAGCGTCTCGCTGCCATTCGTTAGCTATGCTCGGGCAGTTGTCGCTGGCGTCGGGCAGGCCGTCGCCGTCTGTATCCGTGCCGTCCGGCACGCTGCGGTAGATAGCCCGCACCACGACGTTGTAGGTGCAGGGTTCAGGAATGTAGTAGTCGTAGGCGGGGAGCTCCGCTTTCCAGACGAACACAAATTGGCGACCGCGGATCTTCGACTGTGCGCAAGCCGGCAGATCGGGCTCTTCGATCCTTTCGAAGACCAGGCGCCGACCGCTCGCATCCAACGCGGAACCGGAAAGAATCCTGGTGATCTCGATCCGCCCGTAGTTTTCTCCTCTGGCACCACCGGCGCCATAAAAGGTTACGTAGGACTCCCCAATGCCAGCTCCCCCCTGCGGGCCATTGCTTGCCCGCCCGTTGCCGGAGTTCTGGTAGAGCGGGTCGAATCCGCCTGGGCCCGGGAGCGCCGGGAGCGATTGATTAGAGCCAGAAAAACCATCGCCTATGTAATCACCACCCGGTGATGCTACTCCAAACAAGGTGCCGTTCGTGTTGTTGTAATTGAGCGTGTTGAGAAGCCCATTTTGTACGCTGACTGCCCGCACGTCGGTGGAACGCCGGTAAACCTGAGCCACAACGGCTACACCGTTTTCATCAAAGGCGTCGACGGTGATCGTCGGAGTTGGCGTCAGCTGCGAATGTGCCGGATTCACGTAGCAAGCGGTGCCGAGGGCCACCAGACAACAGGACCGTAGCATCGTCGATGCCCAGCGACTCAGTGTTGCCGGGGCAAATTGGCGAGAGTCTTTGCCCCTGTAACTGGGCGAATCGTTAGTGTGCACGCTGTGCTTCCTCCATAAAACCGTTTTGGCGCTTTACTTAGCCATAGCTAATATAGATCGAAAACACCGAGCCTGCAAAAGGGAACGGTGGAGTTTTTTTAACCATCTCCTACTCACATTAGAGTGGCTGCCCCCGGGCATGCTATACTAGGTGGCGGGGTAGCTCCGGCAGATCCATTATGGGGCGTCACAGCGTGCCACACTCCTTTGCCCACATTTTCATATGTAACGTTTTTCTGCTCCAAAGTGAGAGTAGATGTGAGCAGATGCTTAACAAATATTTCCTCCGGCCCCTTATCCCCTCTATCCCCTTATCCCACTCTCGAACCGCTGGTATCCAGCAGTGTCGGCTTCCACCTCATCAGGGACGAGTGCTGCAGATGATTAGGGCCAGGGTAGAGATCTACTTCGGGGTCAAAATGGTCTTTTCATGCTGTCAACCAGAGGACTACTACGGAGTACACGGCGAACAGAGGAGATAACCATGTGAAGGCGCGGGGCACGAAAATCATCAATACAGTGATGGCAATGCCAATGGCTGGGATAGCCAGTATCAACGGCAGTGGCGCCGTAGTCTGTGCAATTGCGAGATTGACGTAGGGCCCTATACACAGGTAAATCGCCATCGATAGCGCTGAGAGGCGCCCGAATCCCTCGCTGTGCCTAAGGAAATCGAGCTCATCATCGTCGCCATCGTCGTCGGGTACGGGCAGTGCCATCTCTGAAGCACCATAGATAAAGATTCCTCCCAGTACCAAGATAAGGAAATCTACGAAACCCCACTCCTCCACTTCGCGTAGCCCCCAGCCTACCCACCAGAACTGCAGGATGAACGCCATTACACTTAGCGCCCAAATCGCGGTGGGCCAGTGGAATGTTACACGCGTGTGGACGCGGACCAAGATGGCGACATGGTGCAGCAGTCTCGTGATCGCAAGGCCCAGGATGATAGAGACGGCAACAAATACATATTCGTGTTGGGTCATTACAGCTATACGCTTCTCAAAGTTAGCAACAGGGTGCCGCTGAGACATGCAGCGGTCAAGCAGGCCCGCTGATAGGCGAAAGCGGACTTCATAACCCCGGAACGATCCGATTCTTTACCAATGCTCCACTTCCAGCCTTCATTAATTGCCGTATCCCGTATCAGTTATTCGTTGAAGCAGGGGTGACCAATACAATGTAGATAGCCGGCTTTCTAAAAACACCCGTTCGGTAGTTTGAGGAAATCAGCAATACGTCCAGGCGGCAGAATTGATAATATCCGGGAGATTCCATGTGATGTGTGATTTTCTATCACCTCATGCCATCAGTTTCGGTGAGGGTGATTGTCAGTACCTAATGGAGGACTTTTCCATCTTCGCCATCAGCTACTACGCCATCGGACTGATCGGGTACGCGAGGCATGCCGCCCACGGCGGCCAGGGCTGATGCGCCAGCCGCGCCCGGTAAGTATGTGCAGGTGGCAGCCGCCGCAACCCACTCGACTCAGGCCGCGTCCTCGCGCTTCTCTTCCAGCCGCGCCACCAGGCGATCCCGCGGGAAATAAAGCAGGGTGGCGATATCAATCAGGCTGTGCACGATCTTGCTGGCCTGATCGCTGTCATTGATCAGCGACGTGGCCATCACCTGGGTGATCTTACCTTCAAGCAGCAACTGGTTTACCCGCCCAGAGGCCAGTACGTCCAGTTCCTTGGCCTTCTCACGCTGCTTCTCGAGTTTGCGAATATGTCGCAGGGGTGATTCCGACTCGCTGGCCCGGTGAATCTCGCGCATGACCTTGAGGATGCGCCGGCGAATGGCATTGTACTCCTCGATAATCGACTCGTTGCCAGAACTCATGAACAGCACAATATTGTCATGTAACGACTGCATGCGTTTCACCGTGCGCACCAGCATACGGTCGGCAATGAGGATGTTGCGCACGATTTCAACCTCTTCCTCACTGAGGTCGCATTCGCTCTGCAGCCGGGTCGCGTACTCGAGAATGGCGCCGTACACGGACTTGATCCGGGTCTGGTACAGCTCGTCGATATTGACAGGTATCGGCTCACTCCACTCCAGCACCTGGCGCAGGCGCACGCCCTTGTCGAGGTCTTCACGGTGGACACTGAGTCCGTGGGCGATCGCCTTGTAACCGGCGTTTTGCAACAGGCGCAGCGATTCGTCGAACAGGGCCTTGATCCCGGTCTGGGGATATTCCAGCGAGATGTTGCTAAGGAAGACCGGCTGGTCGATTGCAGGCTCAGGGGCTTTCTCTTCCGGCACCATCCAGCTGACGATGGCGGCGATTTTCTCTACGAAACCCAGTAGCAGCAGCGTATTCACAATATTGAACGCCGTGTGGTAGACCGAGAGCGCGACCGGCACCGCCGCCGACTGCACCAACGGCGACGCTCCTTCCGTGCGCTGCATAAACACATCGACCAGGTGTATCGAGGGATAGAACACCAGCAGCGCCAGCAGTACACCGGCAAGGTTGAAAATGAGGTGGGCGCGGGCGGCGCGCTTGGCCTGGTAATTGGCAATCAGCGCCGCCAGGTTGGCGGTGATAGTGGTGCCCACGTTCTGCCCCAGCACCATCGCCGCGGCCATATCGAAGGGAATCCAGCCCTGCCAGGTCATCAACAGGGTCAGCGCCATGGCAGCGCTGGAAGACTGCACCACCAGTGTGAGCACGGCGCCAATGGCCAGGAACAGTAGCACCGAAAGAAAGCCCATACTGGTGTAATTGGCCAGGAAACTGAGTATCTCCGGATTGCTGCGAATATCCGGCACGGAGTCCTTGAGAAACTGCAGGCCGATAAACAACACCGCAAAGCCGATGATGAAATAGCCCCACTGCTGCCAGTGTTTCTCGCTGCGCAGGCTGAGCAGGAAACCGATACCCACCAGTGGCAGGGCGATAGCACTCATGCTGATCTTGAAACCGAATATGGATATCAGCCAGGCGGTGACCGTGGTGCCGATATTGGCTCCCATGATCACACCAATGGCTTCCACCAGGGTAAGCAGCCCGGCGTTGGTAAAGCTGACCACCATCAGCGTGGTGGCGGAGGAAGACTGGATAATGGCGGTGATACTGAAGCCGGTGAGTACGGCAAGGAAGCGGTTCGATGTAGTGGTGGCGAGTATGGAACGCATGCGATCGCCGGCCAGTTCAATCAGTGCATCGCTCATCACCCGCATGCCGTAAAGGAACAGGCCCAGCGCGCCCAGTAGGGTCAGCACATCACCAAAGCCGTAGTTCATGCGCTAAACCTGGTGGGCACAGCGGTCATAGATCTGCACCAAACCTGCCTGCCCCGGCGCAGGCAATAATAGCAGCAGGTAAAGCAACCCCCTGCTGGCGACATGTGTCCGAGGCCACCAAGCTGTCAGTGACATAACCACTCCCTGTCTAAAAATCAGGGTACGGTTGTAACACGGTATGGCGGCTCAAATCATTGATTCAGCACAGCATCAGGCGGCGGGACGCAGCGGCTCCTGCTCCGCCGGCTCCTCGCGAACGAAGTCGTCCGGGTCCGGTTGCTGCAGCTCTTTTTCCCACTGTTGCCAGGAATAGGGCCACATTGCAGGGTCGCCGTCATCGTCCAGGTACCAGCTCTGGCAACCCCCGACCCATACGGTATTTTTCATGCCCTCGCGCAGGTAATCATTGAACCGGCGTTTGGCTGCCTCGGTAGCCTCTACCACTGGCAGCTTACCCGCACGCCACTGGTCTATCAGCTTGAGTATATACGCGGCCTGCACTTCACTCATGGCGATCACCGAGTAGTTACCGATCGGCGTGTTGGGCCCCAGCATCAGGAAGAAGTTGGGGAAGCCCGGCAGGCAGACGGAGCGATAAGCCTGCACCTTCTTCGACCAGGCCTCGTCGATGCTCAGGCCATTGCGCCCGCGCAGGTCCATCGGGCGCATGAAATTAAAGGGATGGAAGCCGGTTGCCAGAATCAACACATCCAACTCGTGGGTTACCCCGTCACTGGTCACCACGCCCTGCTCACAGATACGCTCTATGGCGGTAGTTTCCAGGCTCACATTCTCGCGCTGTATCGCATCGTAGAAGGTGCTGTTGATAATCAGGCGCTTGCAGCCCACGGGATAATCGGGCGTCAGCCGGGCACGCAGTTCGGGGTCGCGCACGCTCTTGCGCAGGTTGCGCTTGGCCGACCAGCTCATGTAGGCATGCTGCAACTTGCTGCCGGTTACCGCCTTGCTGAAGGTGTTGCGCAGCACGAAGGCATAACGCCTGCTGAGGGCGGCCAGCTTCTCCTGCTTACCGCGGAGGCTGGCCTTGTCACGCTCGCTGTACTCCTTGTCCGGCACGCGGATGATCCACTGCGGGGTGCGCTGGAACACGGTCAGCTCGCCCGAGGTCCTGGCTATTTCACCGATCACCTGGCAGGCGGTGGAGCCGGTGCCGATAATACCCACGCGCTTGCCGGCGAGGTCCACGTCGTGGTTCCAGCGAGCGGTATGCCACATCTTGCCCTGGAAGGTATCCAGGCCCTTGATATCGGGATAGGCCGGGTGATGCAGGATGCCGGTGGCGGAAACCACGAAGTCCACCTCGAGAAAGTTGCCCTGGCTGGTGGTTAGCTGCCATTTACCATCCACGTAGTGGCAGGTCTCTACAGCTTCGTTGAAACGTATCTTGCCGGAGATCCCCTGCTCGTCGGCGACCTGCTGGAAATAGGCCTGGATTTCGGACCCGCGCGCGAAGCGGTGGCTCCATTCCGGGTTGCCACGGAAACTGTAGGTGTACATGTGCGCCGGCACGTCACAGGCCACCCCGGGATAGGTATTTTCACGCCAGGTGCCACCGAGCTGGTCGGCTTTCTCCAGGATAGTGACATCCTCGATACCTGCTTCACGCAGTTTTATCGCCATCAGGATACCGGTCATACCGGCACCGATTACCGCCACCGACGGGTTCTTGCTGTTACTGGCCTGCTGCATCTTCGCTCACCTCTGCTGTTTAATGTTTATACAGCTACTGTAAGCAGCGGCACGGGAATACCCAATATGACACAGGGACAATTACTTATGATATTCGGACATTACCCCTTGCCCTGTTTCCGGCTATCGCATAGTCTCCAAGGCTCTGTACCGGGACGACCAGATGGGTAAGAAGAGCGATACCAGTCATCATATAAAGGCCCTGCCTACGGCGATGAAAGCCATGCAGGCGATGGGATTCAGCGCCAGCGACTGCCTTGCGGGGACGGACCTCAGCGAACAGGATATTGCCCGCCCGGGCAACGTACCTTTCACCCTGGAGCAGGAATTTCGCTTCCACCGCAACCTGCTGTCACTTACCGATAACCCCATGCTGGGCCTGTTACTGGGCCGCGAGTACCTGCTCGAGTCATACGGATTGCTGGGGTATGCATTCATGAGTGCACCGACCCTGCGCCAGGCCATGATTGTTATCCGCAACTATGGCCCGCTCACGTTCACCCTGTTCGACATAAGCTTCCTGGTAGAGGGCGATCGCGGCATATTGCGCCTGGCACCCGACATCGAGATTCCCGATGACCTGCTGACCTACTACGTGGACCGTGACCTCACCGCTGCCGTCAGTGGCAGCCACAACGCGGTGCGCCAACCACTGCAGCCGGTACACATCCGGCTGATACACAACAGCGTCAATCGCCGGGACATCTACGAGCGTCACTTTGGCTGCCCGGTGTCGTTTGCCGCACCGGCGGCGGAGGTGCAGATTGATGCGGCGCGGCTGGACGAGACCCTGCCCCTGAGCGACCACGAGACCAGTTCCATCTGCCAGCAGCAGTGCCGCCTGCTGCTGGCGCGCATGCAATCGGGTAGTACCTACGTGGACAAGGTCAGGCAGCTGATTGTCGCGCGACCGGGCTACTTCCCCGACATCGACTATGTTGCGGAAAAACTGAACATGACCAGCCGCACCCTGCGTCGCAAGCTGTCGCGCGAGGGTAGCAGCTACCAGGACATCCTCGCCGAGGTGCGCTACGAGCTGGCACGCGAATACCTGGCCACTTCGACCCTGCCATTGGAAGAAATTTCACAGTTGCTGGGCTACAGCGCGCCGGGAAATTTCAGCAACGCTTTCAAGCGCTGGCACGGTGCCTCACCCCGGGAATACCGCCAGACCGCGTCACGCTGAGCGCCAACGTAAAAAGAAATTAGCAGTGGCGCAGGCATTCCTGCTAACATTGCCTGCTCTTCCAGCGGCACCCCAGAATGCTGCGGACTGAATCACCGTTCATAACAAGTTGTTGCGCATTCGCCAACAACACCGACACGCAGACACTTAACGCCCCTCTCGAGGAACGACGTGTATGAGTCAAATGGTTGATTTGGTTATTTTTGGTGGCACCGGGGATCTCTCTACCCGCAAGTTGTTGCCTGCGTTATATCAATTGCATCGCGATAAGCTGGCCGATCGGCTGCAACGGATCATCGCCACCGGTCGCGGCGCCATGGATACCGCCCAGTTCCTGCTGGAAGCGCAGAAGAACCTGCAACGCTTCCTGCCCGCGGACGACTGGGACGACGCTGTCTGGGACAGCTTTCGCGAGCGCTTGCACTATGTGCAGTTGGACGCGAACCAGCCACAACACTACGCCGAACTCGCAGCGCTGCTGGACCAGGGCGAGACCACCAGCAGGTTGTTTTACCTGGCGACACTGCCGTCACTGTACGGGGATATCTGCCAGCAACTCAAGGCCGCCGGCGCCGTAAACGATGCCTGCCGCGTGGTGCTGGAAAAGCCCCTCGGCCATGACCTGGCCTCCTGCCGCACCATCAATGAACAGGTTGCCGCGGTGTTTGACGAGGAAGCCACGTTCCGCATAGATCACTACCTGGGCAAGGAAACGGTGCAGAACCTGCTGGCGCTGCGCTTTGGTAACCCGCTGTTTCATCCCATGTGGAACAACACCTTTATCAACAGCGTGCAGATTACCGTTGCCGAGGAGATCGGCGTTGCCGGCAGGGGCAGCTACTACGCCGACACCGGCGCCCTGCGCGACATGGTGCAAAACCACCTGCTGCAGGTGCTGTCGCTGGTGGCGATGGAGCCGCCATCCAGCCTGAAAGCGACAGACATCCGCGATGAAAAAATGAAGGTGCTGCGCTGCCTGGAACCCATCACTCTGGGCAACGTAAAAGAGCGCACGGTGCGCGGCCGCTATGCCGCCGGGGCCGTAAGCGGCAAAGCCGTCAAGGGTTTCCTCGAGGAAGACGCCTTTCACGACGCCCTCAACACGGAAACATTTGTAGCCTTGAAGGTGGGCATCAACAACTGGCGCTGGGCGGGCGTACCGTTCTACCTGCGCACCGGCAAGCGGCTCAGTCGTCGCTACTCGGAGATCGTTATCGAGTATCGCCGCCAGCCCTTCTCCCTGTTCGCCAATGATCCCCAGGAACTCACCAATAAACTGGTCATCCACCTGCAGCCCGAGGAAAGTATCAGCCTGCACACGGTGAACAAGAAACCCGGCCTCACCAACAAGCTGCGCCTGAAGCCGGTGGAGTTGCACCTGACCGACGACTCGCAGGAAAAACACAGCAGCTACGACGCCTATGAGCGCCTGCTGCTGGACGCCCTGCACGGGGACCAGACCCTGTTCATGCGCCGCGACGAGGTGGAAACTGCCTGGCACTGGATCGACTCCATCATCGCCGCCTGGGACGAGAACGGCACGCCGATAAAGTCCTATAACGCGGGCACCATGGGTCCCAACGCAGCCACCGCGCTGGTGGCGGTGGATGGGCGCAGCTGGCATGAGTGAGCACTTGTTTGACCACGCCGATACCCGCGACGAGGCACTGGCGAAGCACATTGCCGACGCGCTGCAGCGGGACATCAGCGCGCGCGGCGCGGCCAGCATTGCGGTGTCCGGAGGGCGCAGCCCGCGCGGGCTGTTTCTCAAGCTCGCAGCCAGGCCACTGGACTGGAGCCGTGTGCACATCACCCTGGTCGATGAACGCTGGGTGGATACAGCGAGCGCTGATTCCAACGAGCGCCTGGTGCGGGAGACGCTGCTGCAGGGCCCCGCCGCAGACGCCAACTTCATCGGGCTGAAAACCGCGCATGCGGATCCCCGCGAGGCCATCCCGGCACTGGTTGCAGCCCTGGCCACCATGCCTCTGCCACTGACCTGTGTGGTGCTGGGCATGGGCGACGACGGCCACACCGCCTCCTGGTTCCCGCAAGCCAGCAACCTTGGCGCGCTGCTGGACCCTGATAACCCCGCGCCGGTGGCGGTCTGTGACCCGGTCACGGCCCCGCACCTGCGCATGACGCTGACGCTCCCGGTGGTGCTGGCTGCAAGCGAAATCATGCTGTATATCACCGGCGATGCAAAGCGCGAGGTGCTGGCACGCGCCGCAGCGGCAGACTACCCGGTGGCCGCAATCACCGCGCAACAACACAATCCGGCAAGTATCTGGTGGGCACCCTGATGACCGATCCCCGACTTCACGCCATTACCGAGCGTATCATCGAACGCAGCCGCGACACGCGGCGCGACTACCTGGAACGGATGGCGGCGCAGCGGGCCCAGGGGCCGCGCCGCGGCACCCTGTCCTGCTCCAACCTCGCGCACGGCTTCGCCGCCTGCAACGAGCAAGACAAGCAAAGCCTGAAACTGACGGAAGCGGCCAACATCGGCATCGTCAATGCCTACAATGACATGCTGTCCGCGCACCAGCCGCTGGCAACCTACCCGGACCTGATCAGGGAGGCCGCCCACGGCATGGGCTGCACCGCCCAGGTGGCGGGAGGCGTGCCCGCAATGTGTGATGGCGTCACCCAGGGCACCGCGGGCATGGAGCTCAGCCTGTTCAGTCGCGACGTGATTGCCGGCGCCACCGCCATCGCCCTGTCCCATAACATGTTCGATGGCGCGCTGTGTCTCGGTGTCTGCGACAAGATCGTACCCGGGCTGCTCATCGGTGCCCTGTCCTTTGGCCACCTGCCGGTCATTTTTGCGCCCGCGGGCCCGATGACCTCTGGCCTGCCCAACAAGGAAAAAGCGGCCGTGCGCCAGCTCTTCGCCGAAGGCAAGGTCGGCCGCGATGCACTGCTGGAGGCGGAGTCCGCGGCCTACCACGGCGAAGGCACCTGCACCTTCTACGGCACCGCAAACAGCAACCAGATGCTGATGGAAGTCATGGGTATCCACATACCCGGGGCTGCATTCGAACCCCCCGGTACGCCCTTGCGCGACGCCCTGACACGGGGCGCCGCAGAACGCCTGTGCAGGATCACCGCGCTCGGCAAGGAGTACACGCCGCTGGCCAGCGTGGTCGACGAGAAAAGTATCGTCAACGCCATTGTTGCCTTGCTGGCGACCGGTGGCTCCACCAACCACAGCATTCACTGGGTCGCCATCGCCCGGGCCGCAGGCGTACTCATCGACTGGCAGGACTTTGCCGACCTGTCCGCCATCTCCCCGTTGGTGGCGCGTGTCTACCCGAACGGCAGCGCCGATGTAAATCATTTCCACGCCGCCGGCGGCAGCGGCTATGTGATTCGCACACTGCTGGACAACGGCTTGCTACACGAGGATGTCACCACCAACTGGGGGCAGGGTCTTGGCCACTACACCCGCCAGCCCCAGTTGGCAGATGGGGTGCTGCACTATGTGGACGGCGCCGCGAACAGTGCCGACGCCGCGGTACTACGGCCGGCCAGCGCGCCATTTTCTGCCGACGGCGGCCTGCGCCTGCTCAAGGGCAATCTCGGGCGCAGCGTGATCAAGGTCTCTGCCGTGGCACCCGAGCACCGGGTCGTCGAGGCGCCGGCACAGGTCTTCGCCAGCCAGGACGAACTCAAGGCCGCCTTCGAGGCAGGAGCACTGGAGCGCGATGTGATAGCGGTGGTACGGTTCCAGGGCCCCGCCGCCAACGGCATGCCTGAGCTGCACAAGCTGACACCCTACCTGGGAGTGCTTCAGGACCGTGGCTTCAAGGTCGCGCTGGTCACCGACGGACGCATGTCGGGCGCATCCGGCAAGGTACCTGCCGCCATTCACCTGACTCCGGAAGCACTCGCAGGTGGAGCGATAGCCAGGGTGAAAGACGGCGATTTACTGCGCCTGGACGCGGATGCAGGCACCTTGCAATGCCTCGTGCCCGAGCAGGAATGGGCTGAACGCGAAGCGGCGGCACGACCGACGACGGAGGCAGAGCATGGCACTGGCCGCGAGTTGTTCGGATTCATGCGCCGCGCGGTGGGCGATGCGGAGTCCGGCGCCAGCGTGTTCTAGCCGGCGCGCGGTGCTGGCCGGCGCATGTCCCCGCTACGCGGTGATCTGGTTGAGGATGGCCAGGGTGCTGTCCTCGTCGAGCAACCTGGGCACGGGGTAGTCCATGCACTCGGCAACCGCGGCGTCGGCGAGCGCGGCGTGGTCCTCGCGCCGAATCAGGTCGGAACGATCGGGAATACCGACCTGGGTACGCAGTTCGCGCACAGCGGAGATAAACTTGTGCGCGAGCTGGGCCTGGGGCTCGCCCTGCGCACCGGCACCGATGACCACCGCCAGTTCCGCCAGCCGCGGCTCTGCCTCCTCGCGACAGTACTCCAGCACGTGCGGCAACACCAGGGCATTGGCCAGGCCATGGGGTATGCCGTAGCGACCACCGATCTGGTGAGCGATGGCATGAACGCTACCGACAAATACTTGGTTGATGGCCATACCGCCGTAGAACGCCGCCAATGCCATGCCCTCGCGCGCGGCGAGATCACTGCCATCCTGGTAGGCATTGACCAGATGCCGGAACACCAGCCTCACCGCCAGGCGCCCGTCCTGCAGCCGGGAGCCACGCTCCCATACGCCGATATAGGCTTCGATGGCATGAGTTAATGCGTCCATGCCGGTGGCAGCGGTAATGTGCGGCGGCAGGCCCAGCATCAACTGTGGGTCCAGTGCCACTGCCGCGGGTAACAGCGTGGGGCCGGACAACACACTCTTGCTGCGGGTGCTGGCATCCTTTACCACCGCGCCCGCGGTGGCTTCCGACCCGGTACCGGCGGTGGTAGAGATGGCGTAGATCGGTAGCGCCTCGTGCTTGACCTTGCCCAGGCCAGCCCAGTTACGCGGGTCTTCACTGGAGGTGGCGCAGGCGGCGATCACCTTGGCACAGTCCATGGCAGACCCCCCGCCGATGGCCAGCACGGCCTGGCACTGCTCGGTCCGCAGCAGTGCCACCCCCGCCTCGACTTGCTCATAGGTCGGATCCGGCTGTACACCGTCATACCAGGCCACGGGGACCCCGGACTCCAGCAGTGCTGCGGCGGCCTGGTCGGCGATGCCAAGATCGCGCAAGGGCTTGTCCGTGACCACCAGTATCTTGCCCGGATCAAGACTGGCAATGTGCTCGCACAGATGCCGGCTGCTGCCGGGACCCGTGAAGGCTACGTGGCGGGTATCCCCCATAAACGGGGACAGCACCCGCAGCATGGTGAGGTAAAGCTTGTGTCGAACCCTGCGCACCAGGTTGGCCATGATTACGTCCTGTCAGCAATGTGTTTATGCCGCAATAGTAGCAGGAAAACCCGCCGCCCCCCCGCCTGCGTCGCGGCGCCTAGGCCAGCAGGCCCAGGGGCAGGTCTGCGGAGGCCGGGTCATAAAAACGCGCCACGTTGGGCAGCACGGTATCCAGGTCACTCGCCGGGACACCGAACCACAGCGCCAGTTCGGCAAAATACTCTTCTACCGCGGTGGTCGGGGCATAGATTCCGCGGCCCACGTCCAGCGGGCTGCCGGGGTAAATCTCGGGGTAGGTGCCGTAGAAACGACCGCCATTCACGGCACCGCCCATGACGATGTGGTGCCCGCCCCAGCCGTGATCGGAGCCCCTGCCATTGGACGTCAGCGTGCGCCCGAAATCAGACGTGGTGAATGTAGTGACCTGCCTGGCCACACCCAGCTCCCGCAGCGCATTGCGAAAGGATAGCAGTGCGTTGCTCACCGCCGGCAGCATCGCTGCCTGGTTGTTCAGCAATTCGTCGTGGTGGTCCCACCCGCCTACGGTGACAAAGAACACCTGGCGTGGCGCGCCGATCTGTTCGCGCACGGAGATAATGCGCGCTATCTGGCGCAGTGAGGTCGACAGCGGGTCCTCAGCAAACACCGTCGCCAGCGGCGCCGCGGACTGCATGGCCTGGACAAAGTACTGCTGCGCTTCAATGCTACCGGCCAGCCGGTCGCGGTACTCGCCGCGCAACAGGTGCCCCGGGCGCGCACCGAGCAGGGAGTCGATGAACTGCCGGCGCAGCTCACCCACGTTGGAGCCGTCGTTGTAACCGTTCAGGCCAATAGCGCCGTCCCCCTGAGGAGTCACACTGTACTCGGCTACAGTGCTACCGCTCTGGAATATATTGTTCCCCGACAGCGAGATGTTCATGGATATACCATTGCTGGGGTTCGGCCCCTGCAGCAGGTCAGCCATACGCCCGCCCCAGCCCTGTGCGGAGCGCTGGTCGGAAATCGCCGTCTGCCACTGCTGAATCTGGTCGGAGTGGGAGAACAGGCCCAGTGGTGCAGCGGCGGTGCCCGCTGCCAGTGCCTGGGCGTCAAACGGCTCCAGCAGGGTGCCGACGTTGCAGAGCATGGCCGCGTCGCCCTCCGCGAACAACTGCTGCAGTCCGGTCATGCCGGGGTGCAGGGCAAAACGCCGGCCGCTATCGGCAGTGCCTGCCAGTGGCAGCAGCGCGTCCCGTGGCAGCGCCAGGTCCGAGCGGATGGACTGGTACTGCCCGTACTGGTCGCTGTCATCGGGCACCAGCATGTTGAAGGAATCGTTACCGCCAGCCAGCAGGATGCAGACCAGCGCACGGTAATCACCGGCTCCCTGTGCGGCCACCGAGCGGGCCAGGCCAAGCTGCAGTATTGAAGAGGCTGCGGTGACCGTGGCCAGGCCGCAGCTGTGGGCGAGAAATGTCCTGCGCTTCATCATCATTGCCTCCTTACAATTCCACGGCCTGGTCGGGCGAAATCAGCACCAGGTAGATCGCTGCGCGTACCCTGATCTCGAGGTCCTCGATCTGGTCTATGGACGCGCGGATACTGTCTCGCGTGGCGGGTGACAGCGTGCCGTAGGCCATTACCAGGTCGAGCCGGTCCAGCAGCGCCGCGGTATCGTCTGCCAGCGCCAGGTATTCATCGAGGTTCGCCCGCGCGGGCTGGAACGGCGGCAACGGCAGGTCGTTCCAGTTATCGCTCAGCACGGCCTCATCGAGGAGGTTGGAAATAGCGATCACAGTGGTGCTGTTGGTGATCTGGAACTCCGGCGCCACCAGGCCGGCATCGCCAATATCGCCGAGCGGACTGTGATTGGGCAGGTAAAAATTGAACACACTGGGAGCCGACAGCGGGTGCTGCCCGATCCGTTGCTGCAGCGCATAGCCGGCGTTGGCGAAAAAGCCATCGGGGCTGGACACGTTCAGCTGCCGGACGGCCGCAAGCAGGCGCAGCACGGGCTCACGCAATTTGCCGGCAGCACCATCGATTTCCGGAAGCGCCGTGGCCTCCGGGTCGAGCAGAACCGCGCGCAGCACCGCGCGCATGTCGCCGCGTTCACCGCCATCGAGACCATTGAACGCTTCCGCCACCCGTTGTACGTAAGCCGGACTGGGATTGGAGGTGACCAGTCGCTGGATCAACTGGCGGCCGATAAAGGGGCCGACATTGGGGTGCTGGAACAGGTTGTCGACTGCGTCCTCGATGTCCTGCATGCCAGCCTGGCCCGCAGGGATCACCTGGCCGCGCAATAAACGCTTTGACTCCCTGTCGTGGAATGCCTCGAACATTTCCATGGGCACGCGGAAATTGGGTTCGCGGCGCCAGAACGGCCCCTCGCTATCGCCGAAGGTAAGGCCGGTGAAGACGCGCGCGAACTCGCGGATATCGTCATTGTCGTAAGTGGGAATCAGGCGACCCCGATCATCGCGCTTCTCGGTGCCGTCCAGGTTCAGCTCATAAAGGCCGATGGAGAACAGCTGCATGACCTCGCGGGCATAGTTCTCGTCCGGATAACGGTTGGCCTCGGGATCGGCCAAAGCATTCCCCAGGTGACTGAGATAAACGCCCATTGAGGGATGCAGGGTCACCGCCAACAGCAGGTCGCGGTAGTTGCCAAAGGCATGTTTGAGCAGGGTGTCATAGTAGTTGCTCAGCGCATGCGGTTGCGCCAGCAGGGTGTTGAGGCCGTCAGACACCACGAAAATCTGGCTCAGTGCGTAGGCCACCCGCTGGCGCAACTGGTCAGGTGCGGTCGCGCTCTGCTGCCACCAGGCCAGGCGGCGGAACACCACCTGTAGCTGGTTAATGCGCTCCTCCAACTCAACGAAGTCACCCGCCGACTGCCGGCGCATCAACTCGGCTACCAGCGGGTCGTGCCGACTGATCGGCAGGCGGAACTGCTGTTCCAACCACTGGGCCTCGCCACGTTCATGGATTTCCTGGATACCGGCATAGTTCATGCCGAAGGTGCTGCGCGAGGCCAGGCGTGCTGCGGCTTCAATGCCGCTCAGCTGTGGGGTCGGTGCAGGTGCCGGGTCCGGATCCGGGTCGGGCGCCGGGGCGGGAACCGGGCCAGGCAAAGGTGGCGCGCCGGAGCCCCCGCCGCTGCTGCCGCCACCGCATGCAGCCAATCCCAACACCAGGCTCAACAGCAGCGCAAAGCGAATCGTGTGCATATCGCCCCCTTATCAGCTTTTTTGTCACCAGCACGACATTCAGCATAGCGCTGTCGCCGGTAAGGCAATGTGATGTCGCGTTAAGATTTGTAATGCCCGCTAAGGCCGCCGGGAGCAAGTCTTATCCGCCGAAAAGTCCAGCTTACTGGCGCTGCATGCGCAGGATTTGCTGTATCAGGCGAATTGCGTCGGCACTGAGCTGCTCTGGCGAGTCGAAGTTGTCACGCCATATGTTTTCCGGTTGCGCTGCACCGACACCGGAAGCGCGAGCCTCCACCACCAGCCAGCCCTGGTAATCCAGAAAATCCAGCGTGGCGAAGGTCTCGGAAAATTGCACCTGGCCGCGACCGAGTTCACCGCGATGGCTCTCGCCCAGGCGCACATGCACCAGGTGATCACCCGCCGCCGGCAGCGCCCGGGCGGGATTGAACTCTTCCAGGTGAGCATGATAGGTGTTGTAGAGGACACCAATATTTTCCGCTCCGACATCCCGGCACATGCGCGTCGCCGCGTCTGCGGTATTGATCAGGTGGACATCGAATCGGCTCTGGAACTCCAGCGCGAGGGTGATACCCAGGCCCGCTGCGTGATCCGCCACGGCGCGCAGGCAATGGCGGCTCCACTCCCATTCGCGATCAGTGGGGGGCCGGCCACTGAAAACGCCCTGCGCCTGGAACAGGCCCCCACACAGCATGCTACTGCCGACCAGCGCGGATTCTTCCAGTCGCTCCACGAGGTAGCGCACCGCGGCATCGCGCACCGCGCTGTCCGGCGATATCGGATTGGCCTCGGGCGGCAGCGTGACACTGGTGATAGCCGTCATATCCAGGTCACGCAGCGCCACACTGATAAGCCGCAGCGCAGAGTGCCCCTGGCCCGCCACCGGCAGTTCGACGCCCTGGTAGCCCTGGGCCGCGAGCTGTTCCAGCACCGGTATGATCTCTGCTCCGGGCGCCTCAGCCCAGAGCCGTAAATCCATGCCTAAACTGACGTCCACCTTTACTCCACCTTTGCCACTGCAGGGCGCGAGTACGAAGCATTACAGATGCGGCCGCAGGTTGCCACAGCGAACGCGCGCGGCCAGCGGCTCTGCTACACTGCCCCAGAGACCAGGAGGATTCGACCTATGACCCGTTTTATTTCCTGCACAGCGGCTATGGCAGTGACGCTATTCGGCATTGCCGGCGCAAACGGTTCCGAGCGTATGGAAGACGGCAAGCGCGCCTACGAGAGGGTCTGCGCCGCCTGCCATGCCACCGGCGTGGAAGGCGCGCCTGTGGTCGGCAACAAGAGCGACTGGCAGCAGCGCTCGGACCTGTGGGAGGCGGTACTGGTTGAGCACGCGGAGAAGGGCTACCTGAAAATGCCGGCCCGCGGTGAGTCGGATTACCTGACTGACTATGACGTCAGCGCTGCAGCCGAATACATGCTGACCCTGACCCACCCTGAACTACCCGCCGACTGAAGCGTCACCGCTCCGTGCTCGGCAGCGCCAGCAATGCGCACAGGCCGATTACCGGCAACACTGCCAGCCCCTGGATAACCAGCTGGTAGCTGCCGGTCACGTCATAGACATAGCCGGCCAGCGGGGGCCCCGCCAAACCCAGTGGCAGGAACATGGGTGATTGTGCGCCATTGACCTGGCCGATGATCTCGGGCGGGAAATAGCGGCTGTTGAGATAGGGATGCAGGGGCAGAAAGGACCCGCCGCTGAATCCCAGCAACGCCACACAGGCGATAATCATCGGCCCGCTGCGGGCATCGGCCAGCAGCAACAGGCCGCAGGCCGACACTGACAGGAGAAACGCCACGATCCAGCGTATATGCTGTCGCGCCCTGTCCACGAGGCTGGCCACGATAAGCTTGCCGCCAAAGCCGGCACTGCCCGCCACGGACAGGAACAGGCCGCTCTCCACGGCAGAGAACCCGCGATTGGCGAATAGTGGTGGATAGCAGATTGCCAGCAACAGCGTGACCGCCAGTGCCATCGCCACGATGACCCCGACCAGCCAGAAAGCCCTGCGCCGCAGTATCTCGCCACTGACCCGGTTTGAGGTGTCAGACACCGCGCCGACGATTCCCGGGGCCAGCGCCGCCAATATCCAGGCCCAGAGAATTACCATCATTGCGATAGCGAGCAGGGCCAGGGCGGTACGCCACTCCACCCACTGCAATATAAAACCGACGAAGACAGGCAGGGTCACCGACGAGACACTGATACCCAGGGAGGCGATCGCCAGCGCCCTGCCCTCCCGACCCGGATACTGTTTTACCATCAGCGCATTGATCACCACCGGGCCATAGCAGACCAGGCCCAGGGAGAACACCAGGAAGCAAAGCGCAACCATGACAATACTGTCGGCCTGGCTGAGCACCAGCAGTGAGCCCATGGCGACGGCGCTGCCCAGTAACAGCAGGTGCCGAATGGACCAACGGTCCACCACGCGGCCGACCAGGGGGGAGAGCAGGCCCGGCGCCAGCAACATCATGACCGGGGCCATGTTGATCAGGGCCACGCCAACGCCAAACTCCTGCGACAGCGCGGGAACAAAAAAGCCGAATATGGAAAGCAGGCCGACGCCGAGGCCAAGGCAGGTCATCCCCGCCATGGCCGGCATCCAGAAGCGCAGCCCGTCAAGGACTGCGCCACGGCTCATCACGGCGCCGGGCCGGGCAATTTAGCCGCGTCGCGGCCCGCCGTTTTCTCCGGGCCAGCGCGAACCGGATATGGTATCCGCATAGGGCAGGAATGCTTCCGCATCCAGTTCACCCGCCAGGGTGATCTGCCGGTCAAGGAAAATGGGCCACCACAGGTGGGCCGACACCTGCTCGCGCATGGGCAGCAGACTTGCCAGCGGATCCCAGGGACTGTCGCGTAGCAGCAGTTCACCCTGCACTTCTTCTTTCCAGGCGGTGCCGTACTTGCTCATCACATGCACGACGTGGGGCGGGAAGTCGAAGCCGGTGGCGGGGCCACCCACGCTGACTGCCCGCGAGTACTTTAACCACCACTCGTTCTGCACCCACTCTTCCTCGGCCTCTACCGGGCCGGTGGAAACGCCCTTGAACTCCACGAAGGTATAACCCTGGTGAATACAGCGCGCCGTGACCTGGGGACCGAGCCGGTAATACTCGGTGGTGCAGGGGTACTTGGGCTGGCCGTTGGTTTCCTGGCTGATGAATATGGCCGACTCCTGGTCGATGCCGTAACCGAGGGTGTATTCGCCCTCGGTGCCGTTGTAGTCGGCATCGACCGTGGTAACGATGCCGTACTCGGGTTCGTCCGGAACCGGGAAGTTGTAGATGGTGAGATTAACGTGCGGTTTGGCACCGGGATCGATGCCGGGTGGCAGCAGGCTGGCGATCGCTTCCGGGTCGGTGCGGTACACGATTTTCAGCATAGGCCAGTTGACGATATCGCCGGGGTTGCCCTGGGGGGCGCCTGATTGGTTGCTCATTTCACCTTTCCTTTTTATTGCTGCGACCTGCACCCTCGTCGTTCCCGCAGAAACGGGACGCCAGAACAGGTGAGGCCTGGTCACTGAACTTGCTGAACTCTGCTATAACGGCACGCCGCCTGCGCGGCAATGACGGTGCAGGCAAAGTCACCAGCTCCTGTTACCCCACCATCGCCGGGACCGGCGTGGTGCGGTTGAGTATCATTTCTGTGCGGGCGCGAATCTTGGCGTCGGTTTCCGCGGTGGTTTCCAGCAGCCAGAAGGCATCCTCCTGCAGGCCCTGAACCGCCATCTCCGCCACTTCGTCAGGGTGCGTTGTCTGTAACTCGATGCCATACTCGGCGGCCATTTTCTTCATATCTTCCACCGAGTTGATGCCGGATTCATTGCCCTGCACATCCTTTTGCAGCGCCTCGGGGCGCACCCTGCCTGAATTGAACAGGCCGGTGTCAACCACGTGGGGGCCGGGAAACAGTGCGCTCACCTTCACCGGCAGCCCGCCGGCCTGGCACTGGTAGTGCAGGTTTTCGGTGATGGCGTGCACGGCAGCCTTGCTCGCGGTGTAGATCGGAGCATCCGGCAGGATCAGGTAGGCACCGTTTCCTGAGCCGGTCACCACAAAATGTGCTTCCTTGCCGGAGGCCACCAGTCGCGGCATGAACGCGCGGATGCTGTTGATCACGCCCCACACATTCACGTTCAGGCACCACTGCCAGTCTTTTTCCGAGTAGTCCCACATGGCGCCGGTTTCGCCGGCACCAATGCCCGCGTTGGCAAACACCAGGTCGAGTCCGCCCAGTTTGATTTTAGCCGCATCGGCCAGGGCGCCCAGGCTGTCCACGGAGGTTACGTCACAGTGCTCCACAATGGCGTCGATGTTTTCCGCGGCGAGGTCCTCGACAATCCGGGCCATGGCGGCCTCGTCCACGTCACCAACGGCGATCTTTGCGCCACGTCGACCGAGCGCAAATGCCAGTGAGCGCCCAACACCGCTGGCGCCGCCGGTAATCAGCGCCACTTTATCGTTGAAGTCCCTCAAGCGATTTCCTTCTTGTCCTGTGAAGTGAGGTAAAACTGTCGCACCCACTTGCGGAACGTGACCAGGGTTTCGTCGCCCTTGCAGAACACCGGGCGACGCTTGTGTACTTTGTTGGCCCAGATGGGATAGTCGTCACTGAGGCCGTCGATAATGCCTTTCATCACGTCATCACCGGCGAAATCCTCGATCTCCTTGCGCACGATAAGCGTCCAGCGCATAAAGGTCTGGTGGCGATCAATAGGCTGCGCGCTGTTATACATGATCATTTCGGCGCCGGGGCCGTAGGTTGTGCGCACCATGGCGAAACCGGGGCTGTAGGTGGTCGCGTGCAGGTGCCCGGGGTAGACGGCTTCGGTCATTTCCGAGTGCAGGTGCATAGTGCGGCCGTCGGCATCAATGGTGACTTCCGATTGCGGAACTGACTGCTGCTTGTGCACGTACTGGAAGTGCACCGGATCGCATGAGTTCTCGCAAATGTCCTGTACGTGTGCGGGCACCAGGTGCTCGGTGTAACGCGGGGTGGTCCAGTTCGGGTCCCCCAGTTCGGGCAGATCGGGCAGCCCCCACTCCGGGGCCGTGTTCTCCGGGTGAAACCAGACATAGATTTCGCCGTTCTTCTCTTCCGTGTGCCAGGTGCGCAGCTGGGCACGCTCGGGAATATCCTCACAGTAGGGAATATGTGAACACTTGCCGTCGTCGGCATTGAACTGCCAGCCGTGGAAAGGACAGCGGATCGTCTCGCCTATCACCCGGCCCTCATGTCCGAGGTGCGCACCCAGGTGTGGGCAGAACGCGTCGTGCACGGCAGGTTTACCACTGCGTGTGCGGTACAGCACCAGTTCCCGGTCGAAAGACTTGATCGGCTTTACCTCGCCGATCGCCAGCTGGTGCGAGCGCTCAACGGAATACCAGCCCATGGGGAAGTTCGGGGTGGTACTGGTTTGTGACTCACAGGATTCCACGATAGTCATGGCATTTCTCCGCTATCTGCGTGTTCAGTTAAAGATTGATATATCGGGACCAATTTCGTCAGCCACCTGCTGCAGCCGCGCCCGATCCAGACCATAGAATTCCACCGCGTTTTCACCGAGGATCTTGCGCCCATCCGCCTCGGGCAGGCCACCGAAGGTAGCGCTATAGTAGTCACGCGTGTGCGGCCAGGTGCCTTCCGGATGCGGGAAATCACTGCCCCACATGATTTTTTCCAACCCGATTTCGTGGCGCAACTCGATGTCGACACGTTTCACGCAGGACGCGCCGATACCCACGTTACGGGCAAAGTATGCGCTGGGCGCCATGGACAGATGACTCTTGAAATCGCCGAGCTTGGCAGAGATGTCACCCTCGTTGTACTGGAAATCCATCAGCCGCAGCCAGGGTGGCAGCATGAACATGGTACCGCCTTCCACAATCATTGCCCGCAGCCGCGGGAAACGCTCAAATACGCCGCCCCAGATCATGAAGGTCAGCGGCCGGTACAGCCACCACATCACCTCCGAGACATAAATACCCATCGCCCCGGGCAGTTGCTCGCGCGCGTCCTCTGCCGGGAAGCCACGGCCGAAATACTCCGCGTGCGGCGCCGGCCCCGAATGGAAATGCACAATCACCCCGAGGTCCTCGCAAATTGCCCAGAAGGGATCGTATTTCACGTGGTGGTAAGGATCATTGTCGTACCACATGGTGGGAATCATCACCGAGCGCAGGCCGTTATCAACGCACCAGCGCACTGCCTCAACCGCCTGCTCCACATCCCACAGCAGGGGAATGGAGGCGACACCGATATGGCGCGCGGGGTCGTTGGCACAGAGCTCCGCCAGCCAGCGGTTATGGGCCATCGCTCCCGCCCACTGCAGTTCGGGCACCATGTCTTTCGGCGACAGCCCCAGGCCCGCGCCAAACGGCGGGGTGTTTTTTTCGGTAATACCGTCGGGAAAGATGATTTCCGCGGCGATACCGTCGCCGGCGAGCATCTTTTCCCGCTCTCGGTAATCCCAGGCCCCGGTCAGCTCCTGCTTGATGGGCGCGCGCCAGGCGTCGTTGATTTCCTTGATCAGGAACATGGACTCGGACTTGTCCATCATGTCCACGGTAACGGGTACCGCCATATCGAGCATTTCGTGGTACTTGCTCTCCACGTAGGGCTTGTAGTCGGCGATCGGCAGCCCGGCGTGGCAGTCGGTGGATACGACCAGCAACTTGTCTGACATCTTTTCACTCACCTGTCGATTTTATGGTGTCGGCAATGCGCAACAAACGCGCAAGCTTGCACATTTGTATACAAAATAGTTTAATGCTTTTACGAATGCAACCGCATTACGGATTATTCATGGACATCATCGACGCCCCTGTAGGCCGCCGGGAAAAACGCAAGCAGGAGATTCGCGCACGTATCGAGGACGCCGCCTACCGGCTGTTCCAGCGCTACGGGATCGAGGAAACCAGCATCGAGCAGATCTGCCAGGAAGCAGACGTGGCGCGGCGCACTTTTTACGGCCACTTTCCCAACAAACACGCCCTGCTCGGCGGGCTGGGCATGAGCCGCCTGTACAACCGCGCCGAGCCCATGCTGCATGAACTCATGACCACCCAGCGCTCCACTCGCGGGCGCCTGCAGGCGATGATCGACTATATCGAGGCCGGCTTTGCCGGCATGAACGGGATCGACCGCCAACTCATCCTCGTAGGGCCCACCGCGTTTGCGGAAGACCAGGAGCGGCAGCGAGAGATCGGCAGCTCAGCGATGGCCCACTTCACCCAGTTGATCCGCTCCGGCGTCGAACTGGGCGACGTGAACCCGGAATTCTCTCCGGAAATGCTTGCCACCACCGTGGTCGGCACGCTGAATACCCTGACCATCAACTGGTGCCTCGACGATGACTACCCCGTATTTGCCAAACTCGAGGAAGCACGCAGGCTGTTTGAAACGCTGATCTGCAAAGACAACGCATAGGTCCGCAGACATCATTGTCCGCGGCTCCCCCCGCGTGCATGCTGCCGAATTCAGCTACCCGGAGCAACACCAATGGGACCACTCGCAGGCCTCACCATTATAGAAATAGCCGGCATCGGCCCCGGCCCCTTCGCCGCGATGTCACTGGCGGATATGGGCGCCAATGTCATTCGCGTCGAGCGGCCCGGCGGCGGCTTGTTCGCCGCACAACAGGATACCCGGCTGGACCTGCTTAACCGCAACAAGCGCTGCATCGCGGTAGACCTGAAAACCGAAGCCGGCGTCGACACCGTCTTAACCATGGTGGAACAGGCCGATGCGTTGCTGGAGGGCAACCGGCCCGGCGTCATGGAGCGACTGGGGCTCGGCCCCGACACCTGCCTGCAACGCAATCCGAAACTGGTGTACGGTCGCATGACCGGCTGGGGGCAGCAGGGCCCGCTGGCACACGAGGTGGGGCATGACCTCAACTACGTTGCGCTCACCGGCGCCCTGCACGCCATGGGCCGCGCGGGTGAGAAACCGGCGATTCCCCTTAACCTGGTTGGCGATTTTGGCGGCGGCGGACTGATGCTGGCCTACGGTATCGTCTGCGCCTTGCTGGAAGCAAAAAACTCAGGGCGCGGGCAGGTTGTGGACGCGGCCATGATCGACGGCGCCGCGACACTCATGACCAGCGTCTACGCCGCCAACCAGGTCGGCTTCTGGAGCGATGAACGCGGCACCAATGTGCTGGACTCCGGTGCGCACTTCTACGAGGTCTATGAAACGGCCGACGCCAGGTATATCAGCATCGCCTCTGTCGAACCCCAGTTCTACGCCGCCCTGCTGGCGGCACTGGGGGAGGACATCGAAGGCATGGAAAACCAGTGGGATATGGCCAACTGGGCCAGCTTCAAGGAGCGACTGGCGGGCGTATTCAAGAACAAGACACGGGATGAGTGGGACGCGCACTTTGCCGATGCTGACATTTGTTATGCCCCGGTGCTGTCGATGGCGGAAGTCCGCCACCATCCGCACCACCAGGCCCGCGGCACCTTTGTCGATGATGGCGAGGTCTGGCAACCAGCCCCGGCGCCGCGCTTCAGCCGCACTCCCGGTGCCGTCAGCAGACCACCGGCAGAGATTGGCGCGCATTCGCGCGAGATACTCGCCGAGTTCGGCGTTGATGACCAACGCATCGACGCACTGCTGGATTCAGGCGCAGTAAAACAGGCCGACAACTGAACGAAACACCCAGGAGAGAACCAATGTACACACCGGAAGCGATTCATTTTGGTGCCGACGACCTGCCCTTTGTCGACATCGGCGATGGCAGCATGCTGAAAGTACTGCAGGTAAAGCGAGGCGAGGGCCTGTGGATTATCGAAAACATTTTCAAGGCGGGCTATGAGGTGGAGAAACACAAACACACCGGACCGGTGTGGGGTTACACCACCTCTGGCGCCTGGAAATACAAGGAGTATGACTACGTCAATCGCGCCGGGTCTTTTCTCTACGAGCCCGCAGGATCCGTGCACACGCTGCAGTGCATCGAGGACGACACCCGCGTCTGGTTCCACATGCATGGCAGCAACATCAACCTGGACGCGGACGACAACATCACCTCGGTGGTAGACGGCGAGCTGACACTGGAATTCTACTATGCCATGTGCGAAGCCCAGGGCCTGCCGCGGCCCAGGGTGCTGGTGGAATAACCGTGGCCATCGATATCTACAACCCGGACAACTACACCGCAGGCATACCCCACGAACAGTTTGCCTGGCTGCGGGACAACGCGCCGGTGTACTGGCACCAGCACCCCCAGGGCGGTGGTTACTGGGTAGTGAGCCGCCACGCCGACGTGGTCACGGTATCGCGGGATTTCCGCACCTACTCCGCGGAACAGGGCTTCGTGCTGGTGGATGATCTCCCCGATGACATCCTGTCCATGGCCCGCAACCAGTTGCTGGGTATGGACCCGCCGCGGCACGCCCCGCTGCGACGCGCGGTCATCACCCGCTTTACATCGAGCAGACTGCAGCAACTGGAGCCCGGCATTCGCGCTATCGCCCGCGATATCATGGCGCGCGCGCGCGACCTGGGTGAGGTCAACTTTGTCGAGGACCTGGCCGGCGACCTGCCCACCGCCGTGATCTGCTCGCTACTGGATATTCCCAGGGACATGTGGGCGCAGATCCGGCGCTGGTCAGACCTGCAGACATCCGCCTCCGACCCCGACCTCGGCGGCACCCCGGACGAGGTCAACCAGGCCAGCGTGGAAATGGGCACCTACGGCTTTGAACTCGCCTGCGAGCGCAAGGACCGGGGCGGTGAGGACCTGATCTCCCTGCTGATCAACCAGGAGGTGGACGGGCAGAAGGTGACGGAAGCCGAGTTTGCCTCCCTGTTCATACAGATCACCGTGGCCGGCAACGAAACCACCCGCGGCCTGATCAGCAGCGGCCTGTACCAGCTGGCCAGTCGGCCGCAGCTCTACCGCGAGCTCGAAAGCCACCGCGGGTTGATCCCCTCTGCCGTGGAAGAGATGTTGCGCTGGACCTGCCCACTACACTATTTCCGCCGCACTGCGACGGCGGACGCGGAACTTGCCGGGCAGGCAATCAAGGCGGGCGACAAAGTGGTCATGCTATACAGCTCCGCCAACTTTGATGAACGCGTATTCGACAAGCCCATGACCTTCGATATCCACCGCGACCCCAATCCGCACCTGGCGTTCGGCCACGGCATTCACCTGTGCCTGGGCGCCAACCTGGCACGCCTGGAGGCGCGGATATTCCTGGAGGAGTTCTTCGAACAGTTCAGTGGGCTGGAACTGACCGCCGAGCCCACGTTCATTCGTTCGAACCTGGTCCACGGTTTCAAGGACATGCCGGCGAGATTACTACCGCGAGACTGAAGCCGGTTACTGACTGGCGCCCCAGCGCGCACTGAAGCCGCGGGTATCCACGTGCACGAAACCGCCGTGACGGGCGTTTTTACGATAGCGCCCCACGCCGCCGTGCAGCCGCTGTTCACCGGAACCGGCCATGTACGCTTCGGCAATGCCGGCAAGCAGTTCCACGTCGGCCTTGTCGCGGCGCCCATCCCGGTTCAGGTCATCCATTCTGCCGTCGCCATCGGCGTCCACGAACAGGTCCATGGCATCACCGTAGACGTGGCGGCTATTGGCGACGTTGCCGATCTTGCGGTTATACCAGGGCGTGCGGTAGGCGCTGATCACCCCGAATGTCTCCACGGCGTAGCCCCGCTCCCGCACCGCGCCCAGCAGGCCCTCCAGCAACACCAGCAGTGATTCCCGCAGTGCCAGGTACTTGGGGTAACCGCTGCGCTGCTTGCACAGGAACTGACGCAGTTGAAAATGCGGCGTCAGCTGCAGGTCAAGCATGTCCTCGGTGACCTCGATAAACCCGGCCGGCGGGCTGTAAAACTGCGGCAGGCGCGGGTTTCCCGGAGGTGCCGGCCCCATGCGATAGCCGTTGAGGCGCCCGTCCACGACCGCAGTGGCCGGGACGGTGACCAACAGGTTGATGTGCATTTCCCCGGCTCCGCCGCTCACCCGCAGGGGATACAGGCCCGGCTCGGCGGGCACCTGCAGCAGCCACCCTCCTGCCTCGCGCACACCGGCTGGCGCGCCCGCCATACTGAGTTCGAGACCGCTCTCCATGCCGAGGTGCACACGTTCCCCGGGGCTCGCCACCAGCACGGCCGGGCTGAAATCCACGGCCAGGCCCCGCATCTGCACCACCGGCACTTCCGCTCGTGCCTGTGTACAGCAACAAATCATTATCATGCAGATGACAAAACGCATTTCACCCTCTCCCGGGCGGCGCATTGAGCGCGGCCAGCGCGGCCGCATCCTTGCCGTACACATCAGCGTGAAACTGTAACTTGTCGCCACGGGTGGGGCTGGTGGTCCAGTACATCAACATGACATCCACTTCGCGCTGCAGATAGACACGATACTGCTGCTCGCGGCTGTCCACCAGCGCGTTGATCTGCTCCAGTGACCAGTTGTCCGGATCGTTGAGCAGCACCTCGGCGAAAGCAAACGGGTTCTGGACCCGCACACACCCCGAGCTGAAAGCTCTCGAGCTGCGTGAAAACAGTGCTTTCGCCGGGGTGTCGTGAAGATAGATCGCGTGCCGGTTGGGGAAGATAAACTTGACCCTGCCCAGCGCGTTGTTTGCCCAGGGTTGCTGCACCACCCTGAACGGGAAGTTATCCGGGCTGTAGGCCGACCAGTCCAGGTCACGTGGGTCGACCTGCCTGCCGCTGCGGTCGTAAAGGTGGTAACGATTATCGATTGCGTACTGCGGATTGGCCCTGAAAGCCGGAAACAGGCTGCGGCGAATAATGCTGCGCGGCACGGTCCAGATCGGATTGAACTCCAGGTACTTCAGCCGCGCGGTAAAGATCGGGGTCTGGTGCTCGATGGTGCCGGTCATAACCGGGGTCTCCCACAACAACTCACCGTCACGCAGGTAATACAGTTCAAAGCCGGCAATATTGACGATAATGGCGTCCTCGGCGGTTTCACGCGAAATCCAGCGCAACCTGTCCATATTGACGCGCAGGGAATCGACACGCTGGTCCCAGGTCATGTTGAGGAAAGCGTAACTCTGCCTGCCAATAATTCCGTCCACGTCGATACCGTGATCACGCTGGAAGCGCCTCACCGCGGACTCCAGCGCGTCATCGTAAACCGTCGATCCGGCAGGAGCTTCAGCGGAAAGGTATCCGAGCCGGGCAAGACGCTGGCGCAGCGGGACCACATTGGCATGGCTCTGGCCGGGCTTCAGCACCACATCATCGGCCACCGCCACAAAGGTCTCTGCAGCAGCCAGTTCACGAAAGTAGGCGAGCGCTGCCTTCATCTGCAGATAGAAGTTCTGCCCGGGCCTGGCGCGCTCCACGAGATCAAAAACGCTGCCTGTAGCGATCGCCGTGCGCAGACTTTCCGACACCCGCCCCGGCTCAAAGTCGAGGCGGTCATAGTTAAAGGCGGGATCCAGCTGCTTCGGATCGACCTTGCCCTGCAGAAGGTGGCGGATGAACAGAATCAGGCCGTCGCTCAGCAACACATCAAAGCGCGCCCGCAAGCGGTCGCGATTTTCCCAGGCTTCATACTGCCGCTGCCACAGCGTCTGCAGGGTCGGGTAATGGTAGTCCGCAGGGTTGAGTCCATCGGCAGCAGCGGCGCCGAGCAGGTCCAGTATGCCTCTCACCTGCTCCCGATCCTGCCAGGCCGGCTGGTAGTCATTCCCGGCATAGAAATCGGCGATGATCTCGGGTTGGTTTACCACCCCGCCGGCGGGCAACTGCCCGGCGCCATCCATCAACAGGTGCTCGGTTACCTGCATCAATTCCTGTTGCAGGTCTGCCCTCGCCGCAATCGGCAGTAGCAGTGGCAGCAGTGTCGCGAAAATTACAAGCTGTCGCATGGGCGATGCCGGATAGCCAGAGTTGCCACGCAGGTTATCTGCTGTCGGGGGCTGTGACAAATTTCCAGATTTTGTCTGCTCCCGGCATCCCGCTGGCGGACATCTCAGGTTATGATTACGGGTTTCCCACAGCATAATCGAGAAAAATCATGGCGGCTTTCGGCACACAATTCACCACGGAAATGGTTATCAGTCGATTCGGGGATGGGCAGTGGTCCAATCTCGAGGTGGTGCCGGTGCAACCGTTCTCGATGCACCCGGCAACCCATGTGCTGCACTACGCCAGCGAGTGCTTCGAAGGCCTGAAGGCCTATCGCACTGCAGCGGGCGGCATACATCTGTTCCGACCCGACCGGCACGTGGCTCGCATGCTCAACAGCGCTGCGCAGCTGCTGCTGCCCGCGCCTGATGAAGCGGCGCTGAAACGCTCACTGCAAATGGCCGTCAGTGCCGTGGCCGATGAGATTCCCGCCTATCCGGGGGCGTTGTACCTGCGCCCCACACTGCTGGGCACGGAAGAAGACATCGGCGCCGCTGCGCGCCCGACCAGCAAGGCGCTCTACTATGTACTGACATCGCCGGTGGGCGATTATTTCAGCGGCGGCCTGCAGCCCCTGCGGGTGAAAGTGGACGACCAGGCGCAGCGCTCTACCCCCAACTTCGGGGCGGTGAAGACCGGCGGCAACTACGCCGCCGCCATGCGCCAGGTGGTGCAGGCCAAACAGGAATTCGGGGCCGACCAGGTCCTGTTCGCCCCCGGAGGGGTGGTGCAGGAGACCGGCGCCGCCAACTTCGTGCTGATCGACGGCAACGAGTTGCTGACCAAACCCCTGGATGGCTCCATCCTGCCGGGGGTGACGCGCGACAGTATCCTGCAGCTGGCGCGCGACGCCGGGCTGACGATCTGTGAGCGCGATTTCAGCGTCGAGGAACTGCTCGAGCGCGCACCCGGCGCGGAAGCCGCCCTGACCGGCACCGCGGCCGTGCTCACGCCGGTGGGCGAGCTGGTTTACCAGGGCAGCACCATTAAAGTCGGTGACGGACAGATGGGGCCCTGGTCCGAGCGTTTGCGCGAGCAGCTGTGTGCAATCCAGAGTGGCGCCGCAGAAGACCCACACGGCTGGCGCGTGCCGCTGGAGACTTAACATGAGCTTGCCACAGCGGCGTTACGTCGCGATCAACGCCGAAGACCAAAGTCTGTCCATTGCCCGGGACGACTGCCCGGCTCCGGGCCCCGGGGAGCTATTGATCAAGGTGGCGGCGGCCGGGCTCAACCGGGCAGACCTGCTGCAGCGACAGGGGCTCTACCCGCCACCCGCTGACGCTTCCCCCATTATGGGCCTTGAAGTGGCAGGCACTGTTATCGCCATGGGCGCGGACGTCAGCGGCTGGCAGACAGGTGATGCGGTCTGCGCATTGACTCATGGCGGCGGCTACGCCGACCACGCGGTGGCGCCAGCCAGCCAGGCGCTGCCGATTTCAGACAGCATTGGCGTGGAACAGGCTGCAGCCCTGCCGGAGGCCTTGCTGACCATGTGGCATAACGTATTCCAGCGCGCCGGGATGCACGCCGGAGACAAGGTGCTGATTCATGGCGGTGCCAGCGGCATGGGTACCCTGGGCATTCAAATGGCCAGCGCCCTTGGCGGTGAGGTCTACACCACCGCGGGCACAGCGGACAAGTGCAAGGCCCTCGAGGCACTGGGCGCCACCAGGGCCATTAACTATCGTGACGAGGACTTCGAGCAGGTCCTATCCGAGATGGGGCTCAGGGATGCGATCGACATCATCCTCGACATGGTCGGCGGCGACTTTATCCAGAAAAATATCAACGTGGCCGCGCCGGAAGGCCGCATCGTCAACATTGCCTTCATTCGTGGTTTCCAGGCCGAGATCAACTTCGTGCCGCTACTGTTGAAGCGAATCACCCTGAGCGGCTCCACCCTGCGCGCCCAGAGCTTCGAGCAGAAAGCGGTAATGACCCGGGAAATTCGCGAGCACATCTACCCTCACCTCGAGAGCGGCGCTATCAAACCGGTGATCGATCGTGTATTTGAACTGGAGGATGTGGAACAGGCGCATGATTACATGCAAAGTGGTGCCCACATGGGCAAGATCCTGCTGCGGCCCTAGGGGCGATGCACCCTGGCTGGCTTGCCCCCCGGGACACCCCGCCAACTTCTCTACCAAGGAACCACTATGCAGACTTTGAACGACCACGTAGCCCTGGTTACCGGTGCCGCTTCCGGAATTGGCCGTGCCACCGCACTGCGGCTGGCGGACGCCGGGGCAGCTGTGTTTCTCGCCGATATTGACGTCGATGGCTTGCAACAGACGGCAGCGAGCCTGCCCACGGGAAGTCGCAGCGAGGTCATGGCACTGGACGTCACCGACTCCGCCGCCTGTGACGCCGTGGTAGAGGCCTGCGTCAACACTTTCGGCAAGCTGGACATACTCTGCAATATAGCCGGCATTCCGCTGTGCGAGCATATGACCGAGATTACCGACGCGCAGTGGCGTCGCGCCACCAGCATCAACCTCGACGGCGTATTCTTCATGTGCCGCGCCGCCATGCCCCACCTGCTCAGCAGCAAGGGCAATATTGTCAATATGTCCTCCAGCGCCGGACTGGTGGGGCAGGCCTACAATTCGGCGTACTGCGCCACCAAGGCGGGCGTGCTGATGTTCTCCAAGGCCCTGGCCATGGAGTACGGCAAACAGGGCGTGCGGGTGAACGCGGTCTGCCCCGGTTTTGTCAAAACCCCTCTGACCGCGGCATTCAGTATGCCCGAGGGCGCCGATATGGACCTGGTAGGCAAGCTGATGCCGCTCAGCGAGGGTGCCGAAGCGGAAGAGATCGCCGACGCTGTGGCCTATCTCGCGTCGCCGGCGGCACGTTTCGTCAACGGCATTGCCCTGCCCATTGATGGCGCCCAGACTGCAGGCTGAAGCCCGGGGCTTGCATGCAGGCACCGCAGTGGTGATGATGGTCAGCGTGCCTTTCGCCCATGAACCTTTTGCGATCCCGACCTGAGCTGATGACCCGACTAAATACACTTGCCCTGCTGTTTTGCCTTTTTTCCGTCTCCGCCTGCAGCGAACCACCGCCGGCGAATACTGCTGCTGAGCCGGGTGCCGTCAGCGCGGACACCGCCAGTATGGACGCCCCGGGCACGAATGCCCCGGGGCAAGCCGACGCTCCAGCATCGCTTGCACCGAGCCCCGACGAGGAGGCGCTTGAAACGCCAAGAGTATTCGGGGAAGCCTGGACGGGTGATCTCGACGTCATGGAAGAGCGCCGGGTTATCCGCATGCTCACGGTCTACACGCCCGGCCGCTACTACCTGGAAAGTAACGGTGAGGAAAAGGGGCTGGTGAAGGAAATGGCCAGTCGCTTCGAAGACTTCATCAACAAGGAGCTGAAGCGCAAGACCGTAAAGGTGAACGTGGCGATTATCCCCATGGCCCGCGGTCAGTTGATACCCGCACTGCTGGCAGGCCAGGGTGACATCATCAATGCCGGACTCTCCATTACACCGGAACGGGACGAACTTGTCGATTTCAGTATCCCGGTAAGCAAACCGCTGTCCGAGGTGCTTATCACCGGACCCACGGCAGAGCCACTGGCCGACATTGAGGATCTCTCCGGCAAAACGCTGTATGTGCGCCAGTCCAGTAGCTATCGCGAGAGTGTGGAGGCCCTGAACCAGCGCCTGCAGGCAAAAGGTAAAGCGCTGGTGCATATCGAGCCGGTGTCCGAGTTCCTGGAAGATGACGACCTCATCGAGATGGTAGACCGGGGCCTGCTGCCCTGGGCAATTGTTGATGATTACAAACCCCTGCTCTGGAAAGACGTATTCGCCAACATTACCGTGCGCGACGATATCGTGTTCAGGGAAGCGGGGCGCATCGCCTGGGTCTTTCGCGAGGACAGCCCGCAGCTGGCAGCGGCGCTGAACAAGTTCCTGAAGCAGAACCGCGAAGGTACGCTGATCGGCAACGTACTCAGGAATCGCTATATCCGCGACTTCGACTGGGCCGCCAACGCCCTCGATGATTCCGACTACCGTCGCTTCCTGGAACTGGAGCACCTGTTCGAGAAGCACGGCGAGAAGTACAACGTCGATTACCTTATCGCTGCGGCACAGGGCTACCAGGAGTCACGCCTTGACCAGAGCGCACGCAGTGCCGCCGGGGCCATCGGGATCATGCAACTGCTGCCCTCGACTGCCCGCGACAAGAACGTCGGTATTCCTGATATCCACGAGGCCGACGCCAACATCGAGGCCGGCATCAAGTACCTGGACTTCCTGCGCCAGCGCTATTTCAATGACCCGGAAATCACCCGTGTAAACAAGACGCTCCTCGCCCTGGCGGCGTACAACGTGGGTCCTTCTCGCATGATCAACCTGCGCAACAGCGCGGCGAAGAAAGGCTACGACCCCAACGTATGGTTCGACAACGTGGAGCTGGTCGCCGCCCGGGAGGTCGGTCGCGAGCCGGTGCAATACGTGGCCAATATTTACAAGTACTACCTCGCCTATCGTTTCAGCCTCGCCCAGCAGGCTCGCCACGCCGAAGCCCGTGCGCGCGCGGGCATGAGTCCCTATCGCTCCGAGGACTAGTGCTGCACTTCCGGGCTTTCGAGGCGGGCGGCGGTGTCAGCCATGCGCGACTGCAGCCAGTAGATTTCGTAGTCGTTGCGCAATCCGCCCTCCGCCGCCTCCAGTAGCGTCGCCAGCGCGCTCTGGCGTAGCGCCAGGGCACCTGCGTCCGCCGGCTCCGCGGCCAGCATCACCTCGATCACGTGCAGGCTCCTGACCGCCTCACCGGCAGCAAGATAACCCTCGGCAAGCTCACGTAAGCCATCGTTGCCGGCCAGCCGGGCCAGGTCAGCGTATATCTCCCGCGCCGGCACGGGGTAGAGCTCGGTGGTGCTGTCGAAATGGAACCAGGTCATGTAGTAGTCCCAGATACTGCGCACGGCCCAATCCACTTTGCCGTGATTCTGCACCAGCTCCAGTTCCGGGGGCAGCGCAATTTCACGCATCAGCTGGTACACCGTCTTGCCGGCGTTCATCCCGGCAACCGTCTGGTCGTGAACATACTGCACCGCGTCGCGTATGCGCTGCATGTCGCTGGCAATTGTCTCGGCGCCGGACGTAGGGTCGAGATGACTGGGCACCACCGTTTCAATCCCCAGTGGCAACAGGAAATCGAGCGACTTCACATACTCAATGGGCTTACGTACTTTCTCTCCGCGCATGGTGAAAATATTGGGGAACTGCGGAAACTGCGGGCCGAAAAAATCGCCGCTGAGCAGCATTTTCTGCTGTGGCAGCCACATCACCAGGTTGTCGGCGCCCTCGGCACCGGGAGTACCGAAGACCTCAAACTCTACGCCGCCCAGGCTAAAGGCGAATTTTTCCCAGTCGCCAACGGTGAGCGTGGGTTCGATACCGCCATAACGCATCATGGCGATGTCCGGGCGATCCTCCCAGGCAGGCATCCACGGAAACAGGGTGCGATTGCGACCGTACTGATAGGGTTCCAACTCGGAAAGATAGCGCTGCTCTTCGACAAATGCCTCGTGGGTGATAATGCGCGTTTGCGCATCGGCAAAGAAGCGCGTGCCGCCGGTATGATCCGCGTGTGAATGACTGAGTACGATGGTGTGCACGGGCGCATCCGATACCGCCTGCAGTGCCGCCAGCTGCTTGGGCGTTTGCAATACCAGGCCGGTGTCAAACACCACGTTCCCGGCACTGGTAGTGACCATGATCACATTGCCCACACCCGTGGCCATATACACATTGTCGCTGAGCTTGCGCACCTCAACCGGCCGCCTGATCAGTTCCACGGCACTGCCATGAGTTGCATCATCGTTCATTTCACCACCCAGGCGACGCGTCGCGGCATCACCGATAGCATCCAGCGCGGCCAGTTGCGCGGTTTTCTTGATGCCACTGCCGGCCTCCTCATCGAGGTATAGCCAAAGCGCTCCCAGTGACAGTGCAGCAAGCAATACAAGCAGTACTACCCTGGCGCGGCCACCGCTGAAAAATGGGTTTCGATAGGTCGTTGTCATGGTGCCTCCTCAGCGGGCGCTACGAAAAGGGGTGACGACCAGGCGCGCTGCTGGGCTGGCGCCAGGCAGTCATCTTCTGCCGGGGTACGGTAATCGCCATAGCAGGGGTTCACTGCCACGCAGTTGCCCTGCTCATCGTACTCACAGCGCAGGTTGTCTGCATTGATCATCGCGGTCGTCTCCTGAATGGCGCGGGCGTAATACACCACCTCGCGCGCTTCATCGCGGAAGGCCTCGTCAACGAATTCTGCTGTGCACTCGAGGACGCCAGGCTCGCAATCGAAGGTCCGCCAGGGATCCTCCACCAGGGTCTCGACGGCTTCACCGGGGTAACTTTGCCGACGAATACGCACAATCTCAATGCGATCCATCTGCCAGCGTTCGTCACCTGGGTTATAGCATTGCCCTGCACACAACGAGGCAACGCGAGCCTCGCCCAGGCCAGTGTAGGCGTGTTCAGGGCAGCCGGGTTGCTGCTTGAAATCACCGATCGCGCTGACCCGGAAGCGTGGGTTGCCCGTAACCAGCACCTCTGACCCCATCGGCACCTCGTTGCCGCCCTCTAGCAGGTCGAACCAGAGCAGGATGCGGTCACCGGATGTGGCATACACTTGGCGACGCTTGAGGCTGTCCCAGATCGCGTGGCGATCTCGACCCTGGCTGTGGGCTGCGACCAGGCCACCGGTGAGCCAGAATGAATTCTGCCTCTCCATATTGCGCGAATTCTGCAGGCCCACGCTATTGTCCGCATCCAGGGCAACGGAGAAAGGCTCGGGATCACGCTGATCGCCCACGCGCCGGGCCAGGCGCGGATTTTCGGCGCCAAAGGACTCGGTCATGAACTTGCGCGCGACCTCCTTGTAGCCGGTACCGGGCTGGCTGCGGTGATTGTCACTGGAGCCAATAAAACCGAAGCGAAAATTCAGTGGTCCCTGGCCGGGCTGGAAACCGGTGATGGCCAGGGCATATTGCGCTGAGGTGGCGGGCCGGTGATCCATCGGTTCGTTAAAGCAGTCGCTACAGGTACCACAGTTCAGCCAGTCCACAACCTGCTGTCCCGGCACGGTGAGGTGCCCGGAGTTGCCGGCGTCAACGAAGTTCTGTCTCGCCTCGAACTCCCTGCGCTGGCACTCTGCCGGGCTCTCGCCAGACGCCTCACAGCGCCGGCGTATTATCTGCCCGGCGCGATGACAGCACGGCATATAGTCATCCCAGGGCTCCGGGCAAACCAGGCCACCGTCATCACCGCTTACCGCCGCGCGCCAGCGGCGATACTCTTCGGCGTTGCCGTGACCGGAATATATTTCAAACAGTATCTGGCGGCGGGGGTCGTGCTGCTGCAGATTCAGTTGCTTGTCGAAGCGCGTTCCGGCTGGCGTATTCATGCCCCAGGTATTGCCGTGTGGAATGACCAGGCTGTCAAAGCCCCACTGATCCAGCTTGGTGAACAGCTCTCTGGGGTCGCTGGCGACCTCCAGGCAATCGTCTGGCAGCGCCTTCACATTCACGCCCTGCTCACACAGGGGGGTGTCAGCTATTTCGTCGTAATAGCCCTGTATGCCCAGGTAAAATTCGCGATTTTCGAAATCCATTAGTGACATCATCAACTGTGACACCCGACCTATGGGTGCCCGCGACAGCCTTTCGCGTGGTGCCGCAATGGCGCGACTCGGCACCGAGCCTTCCGCCGTGTCCAGGAAGATGACGTTCTTGTGGCCATAATGCGTAGCCGGGTCAGTGCTTACCTGGCTCCATTCCCACCCCAGGAACGCGACCAGGTCGGGATTGTCGGAGTCGCCGGCAGCGGCGTTGCACTCGCGAATACTCTCACGCGTCTCCGCCCAGCGCCGCGGCGTCAGCCCTTCCGCGTGGTCGTTGATAGACCAGAAATCCAGGCCGGAGCAATAGCGGGCAAAGTCACAGGCGTCGGCGGGTGGATGCAGACCGGTACCTCCGGTCAGCGGCGTGGACATAATGAAAGCATCCGGCGAGAACGTGGTGTGCACATGCAGGTCGCCAAACAGTATCTGGCCTTCTACATCGGGGCGAACCGTTGCCTGGCGCTGTGCCCGCTCCTGCAACACAGTGTCCGCGAGCGCCGCACCCTGGATCTGCCCCCTGCCCTGGGGTTCTTCGCATCCGCACAGGGCGATCATTGCAAGCAGCATCGCCAGCGACCCGGCATTGCACCATCTCATGGCAAACCTCGAGAAGTTAATGCGACCATATTACATTTATAGCAGCCTGGCAGCCAGTGCTGTTGCCCATGGGTCAGTGAGAGGTACGAATTGGCAAACCGCAGCACCTCGGCCGGCAGTTTGTGGGCGGGGATAGGAAATGCAAACACCCCTGCCACCATTCATAACGGCACAGGGGTGCGAGTTGCTACAGCGAGGTCACACGCGGGCGACCGGCTTACTTCCGGGCTGCGGCCTTTTTCTTGGGTGCGGCCTTCTTCTTGGCAGCGGCTTTTTTCTTGGGTGCTGCTTTTTTCTTGGCAGCGGTTTTCTTTTTCGCAGCAGCCTTCTTCTTGGGGGCAGCCTTTTTCTTGGCCGCGGTCTTCTTCTTGGCCGGCGCTTTTTTCCTGGTATTGGCTGAAGCCTTCTCCACCATGGCGGCTGCCTGGTCTGCAGCCTTTGCCTTGCGCTGCTCGAGGATCAGGTCCGCCCTCACCGAGGTGTAGCGCTGCGCAGCCTCATATGCAGCCTTGGCAATACGCCCTACCGACTCGGCGAGTTCCTGAACCTGTTTTCTCAGTTCATCCACCTTCTTCTGGTTCGCCGGAGTGGCTTTCTTTTTCAAAGCTGCCCGCGCTGAACTCAAGCGCTTGTTCGCCGTGGTGTGACGCTTGCGCGCGGCCTGCAACTCACGCTTGGCTTTGGCATGAGATTTTTCTGATTCCGCTACCAACTTCTTGCGAAGTTGCTCAACTTTTTTATTAGCCTGGGAGGCCATTTTTGTGGCCTGGGCCAGTTCTTTTTCCAACATTGCTGCTCTCGCTCTGTTCACTCAGGAAGTACCGCAAAAGTAGTGTAGGCTTAAACTGCGTATAAGTAACGTACATTTTTTGACCTGCATCATGCCGGGCTGCAGTTTCATTGATAGTGTCAACGTAATCAAAAATTATCAGCGAATACCCTGGAGAATAAACACATGAGCGTTTCAGAATCGGGCGTTGTTATCGACTACTACAGCGACATACTGTGCGTGTGGGCATGGATAGCACAGCCGCGTCTTGATGAACTGGAAAAACAGTGGCAAGGGCATATTACCGTCCGCCATCATTTCGTCGACGTTTTCGGCGACTGTGAAAAAAAGATTCCCCAGAGCTGGGGCGCCGAAGACGGCTATGAAAAGTTCGGTGAACATGTGCAGCATTCGGCGCAGCCTTTCGAGCTGGCGACGGTACACCCTGACCTGTGGCAAACCATACGCCCGCGCTCATCGGCGCCGGCACACCTGCTACTGCGCGCCGCGGCCCTGGTCGAGTCGGAACAATTGCTGGCCCGGCTTGCCCTGCGCATCAGGCGCGCATTTTTCTGCCAGGCACTGGACGTCAGTTCACTGGATGTGCTGCTTGAACTTGCCACCGAAGAAGGCGCCGATGCAGGCCAGTTGCAGCGTGCTGTCTATGACGGCAGCGCGATTGCCGCGCTGATGACTGACCTGCGCCAGGCCAGCGATCTCGGCGTGCGCGGCAGCCCCACCTGGATTCTCAACAGCGGGCGACAGGTACTGTACGGTAACGTCGGTTATCGCATTCTCAACGCCAACATTGAAGAACTGCTGAATAATCCCGCCGACGAGGCAAGCTGGTGCTGATGCGCTGATTTCCAGTCATCCACCCTGACAAATGCGCCAAGCATAAAAAAGCCACCCGCAGGTGGCTTTGCGATGCAGTCGGCAATAACTACTTGGTCAGTTCCAGCATAAATTTCGCCGCTTCCAGCAAGGTCTCGTCATCGAGATGACCCTGCGGCGGCATCTCCGGATAATCGTCCCGCTTCTTCACCGGGCTGGCAGCGTAGGCCGCGATGCCTTCCGGATTGTCCATATACAGGGCCTGTATGATCTGCGTGGGCGGCCCGATCATACGTGAACCGTAGGCGTGGCACCCGGCGCATACGCCGTAGTAGGCCAGCTTGCCCTTTTCCATGTTGCTCTCGTTGAGACGCGGCGGCACCGGTTCGGGCAAGGTGTAGGTCAGCACGCTCTTGGTGTTGGCAAAATCACACTCGCCGTAGTTGTCCAGTCCGAGGGTCCGGTAACGCTCCGGGTTGAGGATGCAGCCGTCATCCATGCCCACGGTGTCGACGATATCAGGACCGCGCGTCAACATCTGTGTGGCCAGGATGGCGCGCACCACGGGTGCCGGGTTGTTGCCATTGTCCTGCATGATGTTGTTGAGGATCTTGGGACGATTGGGATTGGGGTCCGCATCCTGGTCCTTGGCCGCGTTGCCGGCCAGTGAGAAGTCGGTAAAGGTGATACCCACGGAATCATTGCCGCTAATGATATTTTGCTCCACCACGACATCGTCGCAGGCCATCACCAGCACGCCGGTGCCGGACGGGATATTGGAAACCAGGGATCCGGGAATGGCAAAGTTCTCGTGGTTGTTGTCGACCACAAAGTTGTTTCGAATAATGACATCGCCGCAGGTCTTGATGGGCAGCCCGGGCGTTATGAACGCGAGAATACCGCCGGTGTTGTTGTACACAAAGTTACCTTCCACCAGGGCGGCACGGCTGTTCTCGATCTCGATACCGGCGACGCTGTCAAATACCTGGTTGTAAACCACATCAACGTTATCGGACATGCCGACATAGATAGCGGCGTCTTCGATACCGGAGATAACGTTGTGGGCCACGATACCGTTCTTACCCAGCTGCGGGAAAATGCCATACACACCGGTGTCGACGATAATGTTGTTGCGGATGATGTAGTTGTTACCCGCCTGCCCCATGATGGCGTTGCCCTTGTACTTGGTGATGTACAGGTTCTCAACCGTCACCCCGTTGCCGGAGTACAGCACGGCATCGTTGCGCACGCCCTCGCCATCCATCACCGGGTAGTTGCCCCGCTCGATCACACCGGAGAGCGTGATATTGTCCTTGTCGATATAAACCGTTTCCCTGTAAGTGCCGGGCATCACCTTGATCACGGCGCCGGGCTGTGCAGCCTTGACTGCATCCTGGATGGACTCACCGTCCTTGACCACGATCAGCTCACCACTGGTCGGTGTTTCCCAGGCGCGCACGCTTACCGCGCCTGCCGCTGCGGCGACTTCTGCAGCACCGGTAGAGGTGAATTCCGCCTTGGGTGCAGTAGGCACCTTGATAACAGTGGGTTCCGGTTGATTCGACTTGCCGAGGTAGTAACCCCCGCCAAGCAGAACCAGGGCGCCGACGATGGCTACGATTTTATTCATGGTCTTCTTCTCCGTTGTTGATGTCGCCGGCATCGGCAACTTCAAAATGCACCAGCCCCAGCCCTGATGGCAACTGCCGGGGTGGTTCAGGTTTGAAACTCTCGTCCGTCAGGGTTTTGAGGAAATCCACCAGCCGGTCCAGTTCCTCATCGGTCAGGTTCGGTTCCCAGATGTGCCAGTGTATCTTCAATTCTTCGCCTTCGGGTACCGCGTGACCACGCCCACCCGTGTAGAACGCCACGGCCTCGCGCAACGTAGCAAAGCGACCCGAGTGCATATACGGCGCGGTCAACTCTATATTGCGCAGTGTCGGCACCTTGAACCCGCCGCGCTGGGTTGGTTCGTTCAGGGGCACTTCCGCACCGGGGTCAAAGGGCATGCCTACGGGCTCCGGCGTGCCGAGTACCGCGATCTGCTGATTGGTAAACAGCGGGGGTGTATGACATTCGGCACAGCGGGCGACAAAAGAACGGAAGATGTTCAATCCCTCTATCTCGGGCTCCGTCAGGGCATCGGCGTAGCCGTGTGCATACTGGTCGTAGCGACTGTTAAGCGAGATCAGGGTCACCTGGAACGCGGCTATGGCCGCGTAGACCTGGTCCAACCTGATCTGCGCATCCGCGGCCACGAAATCTTCGGGGTAGGCCTGGGCAAACAGCTGGCGGTAGGCCGGTAGACCGTTCAGGGTCTCCAGCAACAATTGCGGGTCACTGCCCATTTCATGTTTGTCGAACAGGGGGCCCAGCATCTGCCCCTCAAGGGAGGTGGCGCGTCCGTCCCAGAAGAAACTATTGAGGAAAGCCACATTCCATAGTGTCGGCGCCGAGCGCGGCAGCACCGAGCCGTTGATACCCACACTCCGACCGAGCCCGTCGGAAAAGCCTTTGTCAGGCGCGTGGCAGGTGGCACAGCTGACCGTGCCATCACGGGACAGCACCGGGTCGAAGAACAGGTAGCGGCCGAGATCGGTCTGTTGCGGTGTGAAGCCGTCCCGCCACTGTGGCAGACCGGTTTTCAGGCCACCGACCCCGGCGTCCTGCAAGGATGGGTACATCTGGTAAAGGCTGCGCAACTCACAGTGGCCGGCAGTCAGCTCAAACCCCGGCGGACAGTCGTCATTGAGCACAATCGGCTCACCCGCGGCACCGGCGCCAGCAGCAGCGCCAAGCAGCAGGGGGATAAATATGAGCTGCAGCAGGTGTTTCACGCTCAGTCCTGTGGCGCCAGGCTACGCAGGTAGGCAACCACATCTTTCACTGCCTGCTCGTCCGGCAACACTGCCGCCATGGCGCGCATCTGCCTGCCAGTCTTGTCCTCGGGATGAGAGCCGCGATGCCCGCCACGGAATGAAAGCAACTGCGCCTGCGTGTACCAGTCGTCAGCACCCACGAGTCGGGGCGAGTTCAGCGCCGGGTTACCCACCCCACCTGCACCGTGGCAAGCGCCACAGAACTGGTTGTAATAATCTGCACCCATTGCCACATCACCGGACACCGTCACCGGCGATGACGGGCTGTCCAGGCTGGCTATATATGCGGCCACGTCGGCGATGGCCTTGGCATCCGCCAGGGTGGCAGCCATCGGCGCCATCTGCTTGGAGATGGCAGTATCACCCTCTCCTCCGCGTATACCGTCGCGGAACTTCTGCAATTGTGCTGCTATATACACCGGTTCGAGGTGATTGAGGCGCGGCGCATTCAGGGCCTGGTTGCCCTGGGCACTGTCTCCGTGACAGGCAATGCAACTGGCATAGCTCGCCTTGCCAGCGTCCAGGTCGTCAGCGGCCACAGCGCCGGCAAACACTGCCAGGGCGAGGGCAGCTACCATCTTTTCGAGTAAATTCATTGCGGGTTCTCCACTTACAGGGGGCGGGCAACCAGAATGCGCTTGTATCCATCCTGACCGCATATAATAATTCCGAACATGAAATGTAGCTGAAAATAACAACAAGCCCGACCTATTGCCACGGCGGAGGGGACAAGCGCCGTACCCTGAGCTAGACTCAGGCGAACCGCCACGGCATCGCGGGCCTCGATATCAACCAGAACAAACAGGGAAAGCAGATGGAATACACCCCCGGCGAACACAGTATCAAGTGCCCCAAGTGCGGCCACGGAATGAAAGAAGTACAGTATGGCGGCGACGTGGTCATTGATCGCTGTACCCACTGCGAGGGCATCTGGTTCGATGCTGGTGAAGCCGAGCAGCTGAAAGGCAAGTGGATGGGCGACGCACTGGATATGGGCGACCCGGACGAAGGCAAAAAGTGGGATGCCGTCGAGGATATCGCCTGCCCGCGATGTGGCAAGGACATGCAAAAGCGCTCTGACCCAGATCAACCACATATCTGGTTCGAGGAGTGCGATGAGCACGGCATGTTCATGGATGCGGGGGAGTTTACCGACTACAAACACGAGACCTGGGCAGACTGGTTCCGCAGCCTGATCAAGGGCTCTCGCTGAGCCGACACGCCCACAGCAAAACCATAAAAGGGCGACTCGGTCGCCCTTTTTTCTAATACACAATGTAAGTCAGTACTTACATCTAAAGACAGGTTTCCATGAGCAACAACACCGATGACGTGCGCATTGGCAGCGCCAGGCCGCTGATCACTCCCTGGGTGCTGGCCGATGAACTACCCATTAGCGAACGTGCTGTCGCCACCGTGGACAGCGGCCGTCGCAGCATCGAACGCATTATGTCGGCGAAGGATCCCAGGCTGCTGGTGATCGCGGGGCCCTGCTCCGTGCATGACCCCGAGGCACTGCTCGAGTTTGCGCGCGGATTCCAGCTCGCCTGCGCCGAGCTGGACGATGCAATTTACCCTGTACTGCGCGTCTATTTCGAAAAACCGCGTACGGTTATGGGCTGGAAAGGCCTGATCAACGATCCGGACCTCGATGGCAGCTTCCATATCAACAGGGGCCTGCACCTGGCCCGGAAAGTGCTGCTGGATGTGGCCGAAATGGGATTGGCGTCAGCGAGTGAATTTCTGGACACCACCTTCGGCCAGTATTACGCCGAGCTGGTGAGCTTTGGCGCCATCGGCGCACGCACCGTGGAAAGCCAGATCCACCGCGAACTCGCCTCCGGACTGTCCATGCCGGTAGGCTTCAAAAATGGTACCAATGGGGAAATCGGTGTGGCAATCGACGCCATCCGCTCCGCCAGCCACAGCCACTGGTTCCCGTCCCTGACCAAGGAGGGCACCCCGGCCATCCTGCAGTCCACGGGTAATGCCCACGGCTACCTGATTTTGCGCGGCGGTAGCCAGACCGGGCCCAATTACGGACCCGAGGCAGTGCAGGCGGCTGCGGTTGCCCTGGCCGATGCGCAGCTGACACCGTCACTGATCGTCGATTGCAGTCACGGCAACAGCGCCAAGGACCCGCGCAAACAGGCGCAGGTCGTGTCCAGCCTTTGCGAGCAGATGCAAACCGGACAACGCGCCATCCGCGGGGTGATGCTGGAGTCGCACCTGCTGGAGGGCAACCAGCCACTGGGTGACGGCACTGGCCTCGTGTACGGGCGCAGCGTGACCGACGCCTGCCTGTCGCTGGAGGACACCGTACCGCTGCTGCAACAGCTGGCAGCGGCAGTGCGCATGCAGAATCAGTAACCTGTTAGCCTCGCTGCCGGGGAACCGCGATAAGCGTTATTTATTGCGTGGATAGTTCAGCCGCAGGGTCCGCGCCTGTTAGACTACGGCCTTTGCTGACAGAGGAATCCGACCTTGTCCAACCTCGACTATGACCTCTTCGTTATCGGCGCCGGTTCCGGCGGCGTTCGCGCCGCGCGCATGGCCGCCGGATTCGGTGCCCGCGTGGCGGTTGCCGAGGACCGCTATATGGGTGGCACCTGCGTCAACGTGGGCTGCGTACCGAAAAAACTTTATGTTTACGCTTCGGAATATGGCAAGGGCTTCACGGACGCACGCGGTTTTGGCTGGGAGGCCAACCAGCCCGAGTTTAACTGGAGCACGCTCCGGGACAACAAAAAAACCGAGATATCGCGCCTGAACGCCATCTACCGCAATCTCCTGGGCGGCGTGGAAGCAGACCTCATTGACGGCCGGGCCAGGATCACCGGCCCGAACTCGGTCGCAGTAGGCGACACCGAATACAGCGCTGGCAAAATACTGATCGCCACCGGCGGCTGGCCGCACATACCCGAATTTCCAGGCAGGGAGCTGGCGGTCACCTCCAACGAGATCTTCGATCTTGAGACCTTCCCCAAGCGCCTGCTGATAGTCGGCGGCGGCTATATCGCGGTGGAATTCGCCGGCATTTTCAATGGCCTGGGCGCCCAGGTCACCCAGCTTTATCGAGGCCCGCTGTTCCTGCGCGGCTTCGACGAGGACATTCGCCATCACGCGGCCAGGGAAATCGCCAAGAGCGGCGTGGACCTGCGCTTCGACACCAACGTCACGTCGATCGAGCGCGGCAGCGAAGGCTTGCAGGTGACCCTGACCGATGGCAGCGTGATCGAAACGGACACCGTGCTCTACGCAACCGGTCGTAAACCCAATCTCGCCGGACTGGGACTGGAAAACGTGGATGTTGCCCTCAACCCGGACGGCACCATCGCCGTGGACAAGCAGTTCCGCACCAACGAGGCCACTATTTACGCACTGGGCGACGTGACCGGAGGCATGGAGCTCACACCGGTGGCGCTGGCCGAGGGCATGGCCTTTGCGCGTCGCGAATTCGGTAATATGGACGCCGCGCCGGAATATGACTTCATTCCCACCGCGGTGTTCTCCCAGCCCAACATAGGCACAGTCGGTTTCACCGAGGAGCAGGCCAGGGAGGCTTTTGGCGATATCGCCCTGTACAAGTCCGAATTTCGACCCATGAAGCACACCATCTCCGGACGCGATGAGCGCAGCTTCATGAAGCTGATTGTGGACACGGCGACAGATCGTGTCATCGGCGTGCACATGCTGGGCCCAGACGCCGGGGAGATCATGCAGGGCATTGCCATTGCCATGAAAGCCGGCGCCACCAAGGCCGTGTTCGACAATACCATCGGCATCCACCCTACTGCAGCCGAGGAGTTCGTCACCATGCGGGAACCCTGGGTCCCCGACTGAAGCCGGACAACAACGGGCAACCATGATTGAAGCGAGCCACCTGAGCAGGCAGTTCGGCCGCAAAACGGCCGTCTCCAACGTTTCGTTCAACATCGAAGCCGGCGAGGTAGTGGGCCTGCTCGGGCCAAACGGGGCCGGCAAGACCACCATCATGCGCATGCTCAGCGGCTACCTGGAACCCACCACCGGTGCGGTGACGGTCAACGGCGAAAACCTCGGCCAGAACGCCTACTCCATACAACGGCAACTGGGTTACCTGCCGGAGAACCTGCCGGTGTACCCCGATATGCTGGTAGCCGACTACCTGGATTACGCAGCCACGATCAAGGGCATCGAGCGCGGTGACCGCTCCAGGGCAGTGCGCGAAGCGCTGCTTGCCACGGCCATGATGGATCGCGCCCTCGAGCGCATAGCCACACTGTCGCGCGGCCAGAAGCAGCGTGTTGGTGTCGCCCAGGCCATACTGGGCAGGCCCCGCTTTCTGATCCTGGATGAACCCACCAACGGACTCGATCCACACCAGACCGAGCAAATGCGGGATCTTGTCCAGCAGCTGTCGCGCCGGGCCACGGTCATCGTGTCCACGCATATCATGCAGGAAGTGGAGGCGATGTGTGACCGCGTGCTGATGCTGCGCGACGGCCAGCTCGCCCTGGATCGCGCCCTGGGCGACCTCCACCGCAGTAATACCCTGGTGCTGCGCACCGACGATGACACACCCGCGTTGCAGGCGCTGCTCGAGAAAGTACCGCAAGTAGAGCGCGTTGAAACCGGCGCTGCGCAGCCGGGATGCCGCGAATACCTGTTGCACCTGCGGGAGGGCTGCAACACCGATCTCGCCGCCAGCAATATCTCTCACTGCGTACTGGGCGCGAATGCCCGGCTGTTCCAACTGGAATGCAGGGTCAGGTCGCTGCAGGAAGTGTTTGCGGAAGTCATGCTAGATGACGAATAGCGGCGTGATCCGGCGCGTAGCCGGCAAGGAACTGGCCCTGTTTTTTGCCTCACCCGTGGCATGGCTGTTTCTTGCCGGGTTCGCCGCGGCGAGTTTGTTCATCGTGTTCTGGGCGGAATCGTTCTTCGCCCGCAATATCGCCGACACGCGTCCGCTGTTCGAGTGGATGCCGCTACTGCTGGTCTTCCTGTGCAGCGCACTCACCATGCGCATGTGGAGCGAGGAGCGGCGCAGCGGCACGCTGGAACATGTGCTGGTGCAGCCCACGCCACTGTGGCACTTCGTCATGGGAAAGTTTTTCGCCTGTGTGCTGTTGCTGTTGCTGGCACTGGCGGCCACCCTGCCGCTGCCTGTCACCGTGGCCCTGATTGCCGATCTCGACTGGGGTCCGGTATGGGCCGGTTACCTCGCGACCATGCTACTGGGAGCGGCCTACCTGGCCCTGGGGCTGTTCGTATCTGCACGCACGGACAATCCCGTTGTCAGTCTCCTCGGCAGCGTCGCGCTTTGCGGGCTGCTTTATCTCCTGGGCAGCGACCTGCTCACCGGCTTTTTCGACACTGAACAGGCAGAGACACTGCGGCTGCTGGGCAGCGGCTCACGTTTCGAGAGTATTACCCGCGGCGTGATCGACCTGGTGGACCTGTTCTACTACCTGACGCTGATCGCCGTGTTTCTCACGCTCAACGTGTACACGCTGGAAAAGATCGGCTGGGCGCGCGTAGCCAACACGCCGCGACAGCGCCACTGGCGCGCTGGCGTCACCTTGCTGCTGGCGAACCTGTTACTGGCCAACGCACTGGCAGAGCACTGGAGCCTGCCGCGTTGGGACGTGACCGAGGGACGGCTTTACTCCATTTCCAGTCCCAGCCGCGAACTGCTCTCGAACCTGCAGGAACCGCTGCTCATTCGCGGGTATTTCAGTGCGCGCAACCATCCGCTGCTGGCTCCGCTGGAACCGCAATTGAAGGACCTGCTGCTGGAATACGCCGAGGCGGCTGAGGGCAAGGTGCGGGTTGAGTTCATCGATCCGCTGGAACACCCGGAACTGGAACAGGAAGCCAACCAGCGCTACAACATCCGCCCCTCCCCGTTCCAGTTGGCAGACCGCCACCAGACGGCCCTGGTCAACGCCTATTTCAACCTGTTGATCGAGTATGGCGACGAATACAGGGTACTGTCCTTCAACGACCTGATCGAAGTGCGCACCTCAACCAACGGCCAGCCGGAGGTGTTGCTCCGCAACCCGGAATTTGAAGTGACCCGCTCCATCCGCGACGTGCTGTATGCCTATCGCGCCGGCGGTGACCTGTTTGCCGGCCTCGAGCGACCTGTGGAATTTATCGCTTATGTGTCAGACGCAGCGCTGCTGCCCGATGCCCTGCTCGCCTACCGTGATTCCGTGGTTGCACAGTTGCAACGGGCGGTGGATGCATCCGATGGCATGTTCAGTTTCCGCTTCCTCGATCCACAGGCCGATGACGGCGAGCTCGCTCGCAGGATTCAGCAGGATTGGGGCTTTACGCCCATGACCCACGCCCTCGACTCCGAACGCGACTTCTACTTTTACATGACACTGGCAGACGCGCACCAGGTCGTGCAGCTGCCAACCGCCGACTTTGACCCGGGACAATTTCGCAAGGCCCTCGACGCGGGGCTGCGCCGCTTTGCCCGCGACTTTACCCGCACCGTGGCTTTATCTGCACCGCAGCCCAGTGCGCAGATGGCCCAGTACAATCTTGGCGGGCCGGGGTTCGCCAACCTGGAGAACGCCATTGCACGTGACTACCTGATCGCCAGGGAAAACCTCGCGGACGGCAGCGTCAGTCCGGAGGCCGACATTCTCGCCGTGGTGGCGCCGAGAGATCTGGGTGAAGCGGCAATCTTTGCCATCGACCAGTTCCTGATGCGGGGCGGCACGGTGATACTGGCCACCTCGCCCTTCTCGGTAGAGCCAGAAAAGGATGCGCTGGCGCTGCGCGACTGGCCAAGGGGCAAACTCCGGGACTGGTTGCGCCACCACGGCATCGAGATGGCAAACCAACTGGTGCTGGACAAGCGCCACGCCCGCTTCCCGGCACCGGTTCAGCGCGACAGCGGCGACCACCAGTTCCGGGATGTGCGCATTGTCGATTATCCGTATTTTCTCGATATACGCGGCAGCGGACTGTCCGCTCACCCCCTGCTCGGCAGCCTGCCACAAGTGACCATGGCCTGGGCCTCGCCCCTGCAACTTGAACGCAGGGCCGGCATCCGCATCAACCCCCTATTGTGGAGCAGCGAGGAAGCCTGGCTGAGCGAGGACGACGCCATCACCCCGCGGCAGGACGAAACCTGGTCAGCGCCCGACCAGACCACACGCCATCTGCTCGGCGCCATGCTCAATGGCCGTTTCGAGTCGTATTTCCAGTCCCCACCTGCACTGCCGGAAACCACGGGCGAGGGGGACGGCATCGGCACCCTGCTGAAGCGCGCGCCGGGTTCAGCGCGAATCATTGTCTTCGCCTCCAACGATTTCCTCAGCGACCGGGTACTCGGCGCACAGGTTCGCGCCACCGGAACGCAGTACCTCGGGCCCATCGAGCTATTCAGCAACACGCTTGACTGGTCACTGCAGGATGAACAGTTGCTGCAGATACGCTCTCGCGGGAACTTCAATCGCACACTGCCGCCGATGGAACCACAGCAGCGACTGTCGCTGGAGCTGTTCAACTATGGCGCGGCGCTGGCCTGGCTTGTGTTACTGGCACTGGCGAGCTGGGTACTGGGTCGACGACGGCGCGCACGCTACAGGCGGGAGCTGGGCCTGTGAGTCGCTTTCTGTTCGCCATGGTCATGCTGCTGCTGGTGCAATTGCTGGTGCTGGCCAACTCCTACCGGCAGGATGCCGATGCCCTCACCAAGGCGTCCGGGCAGGCGCTCATCGACACCAGCGGCTACCTCGTGGAGGAAGTGCTGCTGGAGGATCATCGCGGCGACAAGGTCAGGTTGCGCCGGGCCGGCAAGGGCTGGCTACTACCGGAGCTGGACGGGCTACCCGCAGATGCGGAGCGCGTCGACCTGATGTTGGAGAAGCTCACCGTCACCGATCCGGGTTGGCCGGTAGCGCAGACCCTGGCGGCGCGACAGCGCTTCCAGGTAGCGCGTTATCATTTTCGCCGCAAACTGGTGCTGAGTTCACAGCAGCAGGAACTGGGTGAGGTGTACCTCGGCACGGCGCCGGTGTTTCGCAAAGTACATGCTCGCAATGCCGCACAGGACGACATTTACAGCGTCGAACTGTCACTGTTCGAGCTGCCCGCGGACGCCGGCAAGTGGCTGGAGCCACGCCTGCTACAGGTGCGCGCGCCGGTGGCGATCACCGCAGATGGATACAGTCTTACCCGCACCGGGGAAAAATGGGTACTGGGCAGCGGCGCCGAGCCGGACCCGCGTGAGCTCAATGCACTGCTGAACGCACTACGCGGGCTGCGGGTCCAGGGCGTTGCCGAGGAGAGCGTTGCCGCCAGGTTGCCTGAAGTGGAGGCAGAACTCATCCTGCAGGTGCAGGCACTGGCGGGTGATGTAAAGCTGGCGCTGTTTGAACTCGAGGGTGAGTACTACATCCGCAGCAGTGAATACCCCCACCTGTTCGTCATCAGTGCCTATGAATTCGACAAGCTGACCGGCATCGACGGCATACTGATGTCCGCACCGCAACCGCCGGAATAGGTAGCCGGGAAACCACCTCTACTTGATGGCCTGCAGTTGCTGCCCCTGCTCCACCGGCTCACCGGGGCCACTCAGGTGCTTCATCAGCAGGGTACGCATCCACTGGTGCGGCGCACTGCGCGAGGTGCGCGTGTGCCGCAACAGCGACATCTTGCCGCGATTGGAACTGTGGGTGTTGCGTATCATGCGCTGCAGTTCGGCGGGCAGTTCACGGCCCACAATCAGGTTGCTGTACAGGCCGCTGGCCTCGAAACCGGCGTTGGCCACCAGCAGGCAATCCGTGCGTGCCAGCACCCCCACTGCCGACGCGAACTGTGTGGTCTCCAGAGAAATGTTGCGGTGCACACCGTATTGCCCCAGCACATCGTCGACCATGGAGGTGTTCTCACGAGAGAGGCCGGGGAGGTACAGCCGCAGGTGGCTATAGAGCAGAAAATCCTGCAGCTCAAATTCCGCCTTGTCATGCAGTGGGTGCTCACGGCGCATGTAACAGCGGGGAGCCAGCGTGGTGATCGGCTCTGCGTGAATATCCCGGTCCGTATCCAGTGCCAGGAAGGCCACAAAGTCTACCTCACCCTTTTTCAACTGCTCCTGGTAATCGGGCGTTATCTCAGAGGTGATCACCTGTACACCGGGCGCCGTCTCATGCAACTCGGCAATCAGTCCCGGCAACAGGGCTTCACAGAGTATCGGCGGCAACAACAGCTTGAAACTGGTGCAGTAAGTGGCGGGGTCAAATTCCGCATCGCCCAGCACACGCTCGACTGACTCCAGCAGGTTGGGCAACTCCTGCCCCAACTCCTCCGCCCTCGGAGTCGGTACCAGTCCGTGCGCCGTGCGCGTGAACAACTCGTCTTCGAAGGCGTCACGGAGTTTTTGCAGAGTCTTACTCAGTGCCGGCTGGCTCACTGACAACCGTTCTGCGGCCCGGGTGACATTGCGCTCTTCAAGCAGGATTTGCAGCGCCACCAGGAGGTTCAGGTCGGTGCGGATCAGCTTCCGTGAAATCATCTTCCCACTCGCTAGAAATAACTTTTAGTTATGCTGGACATGCTAGCAGAGGATAACACCTGTATTACAGGGAAATTTCACCGTATCCGGAACTGCCTCCCGAGTAAGCAGTCCATTGATAGGCAAGTTGAAAAAACGCGGAGCTACCATGCGCATACTGAGCCTGAGCCTATCCCTGGGTGCTGTCCTGCTGTTGGGGGCCTGCGCTCCCACACCGACACTGGAACCGAAGGCGAGTGCTGAATTTACCGGTCTCAACCGGGTTTCTGGCAGCGGCTTCGATGAAGCCGGGGCCAACAGGCTGGTGGGCAAGATCGGCGACGACTAAAGCACGCCCTTCAACACCGGGGACCGTGTATAGCTGCGCGGGGCCCATGCTGCTAACATGTGCGACGTTTATTTCCGTCGTTCAAGAGAGGCCCTGCATGCGCAGTATCCAGCTACTGGCAACCCTGTTGCTGTCACTTTCCATGGTCGCATGCAGCACCATCGAGACGCGTACTGAAAACACCGACACGTTTGCTGCAGCCAACTACAAGTATTTCAAGTGGCGCAGCGAGCCGCTGGCCAACCCCGGCGGGTCCGCTGACCCCCTGTACACCATGGACCCGGTAATTCGCCAGCAGGTGAATGCACAGCTTGCCCAGAAGGGCTATGTGCTGGATCCCGAGCGTGCGCAGTTCAGTGTCGACTACCTGCAGGCTACCGCGCTGCGACAGGGAGTGCTCAGCCAGGATGCCAACAACGGCATCGACCCTATCCCGTCTGCACGCCCCAATCGCCAGATCAACCAGGCGATGGTTGACAACGCCAACGCCCTGGCAGGTGTACAGACGACCAATAACATAGCCATCCAGTTCAACAAGGTCAGCAACAACGAAGAAGTCTGGCGCGTGGTTATCACCAAGATCGTCGAGGACGTCAATCGCATTGACACGGCCACGATGGAAAAGAACATCGCAAAAGGGATCAAAAAGGGCCTGGGCGACCTGCCCGATGCGCGCTAGCCGCCATACACCTCTGGATTGAAGCAGCACGGCATGCGCTCACCGGTGAGCGCAGCGATGGCGTTATCGGCAGCCACATCGGCCATTCTGGCCCGGGTGCGAATGGATGCACTGCCTATGTGCGGGGCCACCACGACATTGGGTAACGCCAGCAGCGGGTTGTCCATGGCCACCGGCTCCCGCTCGAATACATCAATGCCCGCAGCCGCGAGTCGACCACTGGACAGCGCCGCTGCCAGTGCGGCTTCATCAACGATACCGCCACGAGCGGTATTGACCAGCACGGAATCCGCTTTCATCAGGGCTATACGCTTCTTGTCCAGCAAGCCACGGGTGCCGTCATTGAGTGCCACGTGGACGCTGACAAAGTCACTGCGCGCCAGCAACTCTTCCAGGGTAACCATGGTGACGCCGGCCACTTCGCGAGGCGAGCGATTCCACGCCAGCACCTCCATGCCAAAGCCGGCCGCGCGCCGCGCCACGGCCTGGCCGATATCGCCGAGCCCAATAATGCCCAGCGTCGCGCCGCTGACGTCCTTGCCGGTAAAAAAGTCCGGGGCCCACGCGTTCTGAGGCGTCCAGTTGCCCATGCGCACAAAGTGATCCGCCTCGACAACGCGCCGCGCCGCGGCCAGCATCAGCGCCATCGCGGTGTCCGCCGTGGTGTCCACCAGCACGCCCGGGGTGTGCCCCAGGGCAATCCCCCGCGCCGTGAGGGCATCCACGTCCACATGATCGACACCTACAGACATACTGGAAACAAATTCCAGCGTGGGTACCGCATCCAGCAGTTCCCTGTCCACGCGGTCAGTAAGCAGGCAGAGCAGCCCATGACAACCGGCGAGTTCCTCGCGCAGCGCCTCGGCACTGAGCAGGCCGGTGTCCATCCAGACATTCATTTCGCAGTAGCGGGACAGCTCGCGAATGCGTTCTCCGGGCAGTTGATGTGTGACCAGTACTTTCTTGGGCATGGGAGCTCAGGTGTCCAGTTCGGCGGGGATGAGCTTGAGCATGCGTTCCAGCAATGCCTGCCATTCCCGCAATTGCTCTTGCGTATAAGCCTCGGCGCCTTCCAGGTTACCCCAGACCGGCTGTGGCCAGCACGGATCCAGCGGCGAGCGGCCGATCACGTGCAGGTGCATCTGCGGGACCAGGTTACCGAGCCCTGCAAAATTGACCTTGTCGAAGCCGAGCACATTCTTGATGAAGCCGGAGACGGCGGCGCAGTCGGCGCGCACCGCGTCGGCATGCTCCGACGGCAGATCAAGGAAATCCTGCATCTGCGTCTCCGGCACCAGGATAAACCAGGGCAGGCTGGCGTTGCGATGCAGCAGCAGCCTGGCGGCCGGCAGACTACCAAGGTAATGGCAGTCATTGAGCAATTGTGGGTGAATATCGGTCGCGTTCATAGCGGCAGTCCTTTGGCTACGCCCCTAACTCTAGCGAGCGCAGCCGCGATGTTGCAACGACTAAATCGTCATTCCGCCATCTACCACGATGCACTCACCATTGGTGTAGGAGGCCGCGTCTGACACCAGGTACAGCACGGTGCCCGCCATTTCATCGGGATCAGCGTGCCGCCCCATGGGAATACCCTTGATGGCTTCCTGGTAGATTTCATCCTGGGTAAACAGTGCGCCGGCAAACCTGGTCTTGGTCAGGCCGGGCAACAGCGCGTTACAGCGAATGCCCAACGGCGCACATTCCTTAGCGAAAGCCTTGGTCATATTGATCACCGCTGCCTTGGTAATGGAATAAATACCCTGCATAGCCCCAGGCTGCAGACCATTGACCGAGGCGGTGTTGACGATAGCGCCGCCCCCGTGCTCACGCATCAGTTTCCCGGCCTCGATAGACATGAAGAAGTAGCCGCGAATGTTCACTTCCACGGTCTTGTTGAAAGCGCCAAGGTCAGTGTCGAGAATGTGCCCGAAATACGGGTTGGCCGCAGCGTTATTGACGCAGATATCCAGACGACCGTGCTGCTCACGGATATGCGCAAAGAGGGCCGAGATATCCTCCATGTTACCGACATGGCAGGCGAACGCTTCGGCGCTGCCGCCGGCGTCAACGATGGACTGCGCCACGGCCTGGCAGTCCTCCAGCCTGCGGCTGGACACGATGACATGTGCCCCCTGCGTGGCAAGCAAACGCGCGATCGACTCACCGATACCGCGGCTGGCGCCGCTTACCAGTGCGATCCTGCCGGTCAGGTCAAAAATATCTGTGCTCATCTCATGCTCCTCTGTGAAGATCAGTTGGCGGGGACACCCTGTTGTTTACCTGCCTCGCTTATTACCCAATAAAGGTACCAGACCAGCGCCAGCGACCACAGGCCCCAGGTTGCCGAATAGCCGATAGTACCGAGGGCAAGGCCGCTCATCAGCGGCCCGAACACCCGCCCCCATGAGGCTGCCGCTGCGGTGGTACCCAGGATGCGTCCGCGCTGGGCGGCCGGTGTGCGCTGGGTAATGATGGTATTGAGCAGGGGCATGCAAAGTGTCGCCCCGGACATGGACAGGAACATGGAAGACACCATGGTGTACATATTGTCCGCCACGGTAGCCAGCAGGAAGCCACCGAGGAACATTGCTACAGCAACGCGCAGCAGGCCCCACTCGCCGAACAGTCGAACCAGCGCGCCCATGGCTCCGCCCTGCAGAACAACCATGATTGCACCCTGAATCCCGAACACCACACCCACGTCACGGGCACTCCAGTCCAGCAGTTCTGCCACCCACAGGGGAAACACATAAGTGGCCGAACTGACGCAGGCATTGTGCAGCAGGTACTGGAACACGAACAGGCGGTTACCGCCTGCCTTCAGCAGGCTCATCACCGAGGCCTGCGTGCCACTCTTCTGCAAGCCACGGTTCGCTTTGCGCTTTTCCGGCGACAGTGACTCGGGCAGGAAAAAATACGCCGCAATAATTGCCAGCACCGACATCAGGCCGGCAAACAGGCAGGGTAGAGTAAAACTGCCACTATCGCCCGCCAGCAAGCCGCCCAGCAGGGGCCCCAGCACCAGACCCAGGCCGAAGGCGGCGCCGATCAATCCCATGCCCCTGGCACGGTTCTCCGGCCCGGTGATATCCGCCATCATCGCCGAAGCCACACCAAAGTTGCCAGCCATCAGGCCGGCAAAACCGCGCGCGGCAAACACCATCCACAGCTCGCTCGCCAGCCCCAGGGCCATGTAAGCCAGCGCGCCACCGCCGAGACAGAGCATAATCACCGGCTTGCGACCCATGCGGTCAGACAGCCGCCCCCAGAAGGGGGCCGAAATCCCGGCACAGGCAGCGTAGGTCACGATGATCAGGGCGATATCAAGTTCATCCGCGCCCAGTTGTGGCGACAGGAAAGGGAGGATGGGAATTACAATGCCGAAGCCGATCAGGTCCAGCAGAACGACGCCAAATAACAGTGGCACTCTTTCAGTTACCCTGCCAGCGCTTGATTTGTGGTACCGGCAGGTCAAACAGATCGAGCACGCGGCCAACACCCTGTGTTACCACATCATTCAGTGACTCAGGGCGGGTATAGAAGGCCGGTACGGGGGGCGCGATAACAGCACCCATCTCCGAGAGCTGCGTCATGGTACGCAGGTGGCCGGTATGGAGCGGTGTCTCGCGAACCATCAACACCAGCCGGCGTCGCTCTTTCAGCACCACGTCGGCCGCTCGCGTCAGCAGGCTGGAGGTTACCCCGCTCGCGATCTCGGACATACTGCGTATGGAACAGGGAGCAACCAGCATGCCGGCAGTGATGAAAGAACCACTGGCAATCGATGCGCCGACATTCTTGATGGGGTGTACTTCCGCAGCCAGCGCCCGCACCTCGGCAGCGGACATATCCAGTTCCGAATGCAGGGTCAATTCAGCAGACTTGCTCATCACCAGGTGTGTTTCCACACCGCAATCGCGCAGCAGCTCAAGCGCCCGCACACCGTAAACGATGCCCGATGCGCCGCTGATACCGACGATGATGCGCCTGTCCATATGCTTCAGCCCTGTTTGCAGAGCCGTCACTCTAGCAAAAATTCAGCGCGGCTGCTTTTTCCCGCCGCCCTGTCGGTTTTTCTTGCCGGCGCCCTGTTTGCGCTTGCGCGGCTTGCCGCCAGCATCTTTCAGCCGGGATGCCTGCAGTCGCTGCCCGCTAACCCAGACCGATTTCAGGTGGCGCAGGATTTCAGGGGGCATACCCTCCGGCAGGTCCACAGTGCTGTGGTCGTCATAGATCTCAATGCGGCCGATGTACTGGGCGTCCAGTTCAGCTTCATTGGCGATCGCGCCCACGATATTGGCGGGCTTCACGCCGTGCTCATGCCCCACTTCAATGCGGAACCGCTCCATGCCCTTGTCCGGGCGGGCATCCGTTTTGCCGCGTTCCCGCGAGGGTTCGGCGCCCGGCCCTGCCGCCGGTTTATTCTTGTCCGGCTTGCTCGCTTTTTTCTCTTTCTTCTCTTGCTCCGCGCGCGCTGTCAACGGTTTGTCGCCCTGCGCCAGGGCCCCCAGCGCCGCGGCGATATCCATCACCGGCACGCCATACTCGGCCTGGTAGTCTTCGACCAGCTTGCGGAAAGCATCCAGCTCGGCCGTGGCCAGGGTTTCCGTGATGCGCTGCTTGAAGCGAGCCATGCGTTTATCAGCCAGTTCGGCAACACTCGGCAGCGCCATTTTCTCGATAGTCTGCCCCGTGGCTTTTTCAATGGCCCGCAACAGGCGACGCTCACGATTGGCGGCAAACAAAATGGCGTCACCCTGGCGACCGGCGCGACCCGTACGACCTATCCGGTGGACATAGGCTTCCACGTCGTAGGGAATATCGTAGTTGATCACGTGGCTGATGCGCTCCACATCCAGGCCGCGCGCGGCCACGTCGGTGGCCACCAGGATATCGAACTTGCCGGCTTTCAGTTTTTCGATAGTACTTTCCCGCTGTTTCTGCGGAATGTCGCCATTGAGCGCCGCGGTAGCGTAGCCGCGCGCAGCCAGCTTATCCGCCAATTCCGCAGTTGCCAGCCGCGTGCGCACGAAGACTATGGCGGCGTCGAACTCTTCCACTTCCAGTATCCGGGTGAGAGCATCCAGCTTGTGCACGCCCGCCATCATCCAAACGCGCTGGCGTATGGATTCATTGATCACGGTCTGCACCTCGATGGACACTTCCACGGGCTTCTCCAGGTGCTTTTGCGCAATGCGGCGGATAGCATCGGGCATCGTGGCCGAGAACAGTGCTACCTGGCGCTGCTCCGGTGTCTGCTCGAGAATCCATTGCACGTCGTCAATGAAGCCCATGCGCAACATTTCGTCTGCCTCGTCCAGCACCAGGGTGCGCAGGGCCGACAGGTCCAGTGAACCCCTGCGCATGTGGTCCATGACCCTGCCCGGCGTGCCCACGACTACTTGCACTCCGCGTTGCAATTGACGCAACTGACCGCGGTAATCCGCACCCCCGTATATGGGAAGCACGTGAAAACTCTTCAGGTGACGCGCATATTTCTGGAACGCCTCTGCGACCTGTATGGCCAACTCGCGTGTGGGTGTCAGCACCAGTACCTGTGGCAAACGACTTCCGGACTGCAGGCTGGCCAGGGCCGGCAGGGCAAACGCGGCAGTCTTGCCGGTACCTGTCTGTGCCTGTCCGAGTACATCCCTGCCATCGAGCAGCGCGGGAATAGTAGCGGCCTGTATCGCCGAGGGGTTCTCGTAACCGACATCAGCAAGCGCTTGCTGCAGCGGTGCGGGGAGAGCCAGTTCTGCGAAACTGGTTACGGGAGACTGGGTAGACATGGATATACCTTGGACGGCGGATGCGCCGCCCCTTGAAAGGGGGCGGCGATTATACAGGCATGGCGCCTAGAAGCTATAGCGAATGCCAGCCTCTATAGAGCGACCGGCCTCGGGAGCGATGTCGCGCAGGAAGGAGGTACTCAGGCGAATCTCCTCATCGGTGACATTGTTGAAGTTCACGAACGTCACCAGATCGCCTCCGCCCACGGGCAGGCGGTAATCCACGCCGAGGTCCCAGCGGGTATAGCCCTCGGTAGCCGCTTCGTTATCACCGGGACGATTCTGGTCTGCAGCATCAACCACGCGGCCCCAGACGTCCCAACTTTCGCTAACCCAGTTCAGGCGAGCACCGAGCCGCCGCGGGGGCAGCCGCGGGACATCACCACCACTTTCCAATTCGCCGCGCGTCAGGTCACCGAACAGCCCCAGGCGCAGGTCCCCGGGACCGATAGCCGCGAGGGTGAAATCGGTATCGAGTTCGATCCCCCAGAACGAGGCGTCTTCCTGGTCGTACACATAAACGGCGACCTCATCTACTTCAGTGCCCGTGGACATCAGCCCGATATAATCACGAAAATCGTTGTAGTAGAGGTTGATGGCAACGTGATGGCCATCGCCCTGCCAGTCAATACTGAAATCCACGTTGCGCGAGGTTTCCGTGTCGAGCGCGGCGTTACCGATCTCTATGGCGTTAGTTGCCGCATGCACAACCAGTTCTTCCGCGTCGCGTGCCTCCACATTGGAATAGAGCTCTTCGGTTGTAGGCGCGCGCTCCGCCAGCGACAGCGCCAGGCCCAACTGCCAGGCTGGCGTCAAATCCCACAGTGCCGAGCCGGACGCGCTGAGGGAGTTGAAACTGTTGCTGTCAGCCGCATAGGTGTCGGGGTCGCGCTCGGCATAGTCGTAACGAGCGCCCAGCTCGAAGGTCCAGTCTCCGCTGTGGTAGTCCTCCAGCAGAAACAGCCCGAGCTCCTGGTTATCCGTAACCGGGATAAACGCCTCCTCACCGAGCGCGCTGAATTCTCCGGAGATAAGCTGCGCGCCTATCACGCCGTGAAAATTGGCAACCGTGTCGTGCACCAGCTCCAGGCGGCCTTCCCAGGCTTCATTCGCATAAGTGGTACCGATTTCACCGGAACCTTCTATTTCACTGTGCTCGTAATCGGTGTAGGTGAGAAAACCGCGAAATACCTCTACGCCGGCGAAAGGTTCATGCCAGTGCAGTGCCGCGTCGTAACGGGTCTGCTCCACGTCGAGGGTGACGCCATCACCATGACCGTGCTCATCCTCTTCATGGTGCTCTTCATCATCGAGGTGTTCTTCATCCTCGAGGTGCTCGTCCTCATCGTGATCTTCATGCTCGTGGTCTGCATGGGCCCCTGCCGGAATACCGTAGCGATTTTCCAGGCGGTTGACCGCAAGGCCAAAGAAACCCGAATCAAAATGGTAGCTTCCGCCGAGGGTCAGGCTCTTGGTGCGGCCGCCGGTGTTGGCCAGCACCCCCTTGCGCTCGCCCTCTTCCCCGGCTTCGTGCGCTTCGTGGTCCTCGTCATGGTCATCATGCTCCGCCTCGGTGGAGGCGTAGCCGGGAATATCCATGTCGTTCCAGTCCCGATACAGGGCATCGGCGTGAATCGCGAGGTTGCCGCTGCTGCCGTCGAAACGCGCAACCACGTTATCCATGTCCGTGGCGCTGTCGTGGCGGTATTCCACGGCGCCGGTGGGCTCATCGGGCAGGGAAGTGGGTATGCGGTTGTCGAGCACGTTGACCACCCCCCCTATCGCGCCGCCGCCATAGAGCAGGGTGGCGGGACCGCGCAGGATTTCGATGCTGTCTGCCAACAAGGGCTCAACAGACACCGCGTGATCAGCGGACAGGTTAGAGGCGTCGGCACTGCTGGTGCCGTTCTGCAGCACGGTGACCCGCGCGCCCTGCTGGCCTCGAATCACCGGCTGACCAACGCCGGGCCCGAATGAGGCATTGGCCAGCCCCGGAGTCGTCCCCAGGGTATCGCCCAGGGTGCTGGCCGCGGCACGGCTGAGCGCGTCACCGGACAAGACGGTAACTGGCAGGGCGGTTTCAGCGGTTTTCTTGTGCAGAGGAACAGACACCAGCACGTGTTCGAGGGGCAGCTGCTCGGCAGCCGCGTTCGCCGCGGCAACAGCCACGGCAATCGGTACAAGACGTTTCATTTGTTAACTCCTGATAGTGTCGAAAGTTTGACTGTGTCAGGAGTGTGCCGGGGGCCCCCGGGCGTTGAAGGGTGAAACCACACCAGTGATGGGAGCGGTGACGATGACATCATCTGCAAACGTTGCCAGCCAGGTCGGCCCGGCGCACCCGGCGATATCCGTCAGTTGCGCATCGGCGCTGTGCTTGCAAAGCAGGCACTCGACATAGGTGTCGTCCAGCTCATGCCAGTGGCCCGCTTCCTGCGCCTGCACAGCGGCAGTGAAGACCAGCGCCACAAACGCCAGCGACCGGGCCAGATTGCCGGGGCGGCGCAGATGCTGTAGTGAGAACGACGAATGCATAGTGGCGCAGATTCTACTCGACTTTCATCACTGTAGTCACCTTTCCGATCAACCGAACCAGGCCAGCAGGGTATTGATGATCAGGGCGTTACTCAGGTCGATGAAGAAAGCCCCCACCAGCGGCACCACTACGAATGCCCGGGGCGCCGGGCCCAGTGCCTTGGTCACGGCAGTCATGTTGGCAATGGCAGTGGGCGTCGCACCCAGGGCGAGGCCTGAGTAGCCCGAACAGATCACCGCCGCATCGTAGTTGGCGCCCAGCAAGCGGAACACGACGAAAACCGTGAACAGCACGATCAGCACCAGCTGCACTGCCAGCAATATGAGCATGGACCCGGCCAGGTCCGCCAGCGCCCAGAGCTGCAGGCTCATCAGCGACATCGACAGGAACAAACCCAGGCTGACATCGGAAACCAGCGCCAGCGAGCGCGTTCCGGTTGGCCACTGGTAGCGCGGCAGGAACCGCGGCAGGCTGTTGGTGAGTATGATCCCGGCGAACAGGCAGGTTACAAAGTCCGGCAGCATCAGGCCCCATCCGCCCAGCAGATCGTTGAGGTGCATGCCCACACCGATAGCGATGGCAATCACCAGCAGCACTTTGAGAATACCGTCGACATCGATTATCTCGTGTTCCTTGTAGCGAAAACCGACCGTAAGTTCGCCGCTGTCTTCCGGGTTGAGCTTGTTGCGCCAGACCAGGTAGCGGGCAATGGGACCACCGATCACACCACCAAAAATCAGCCCGAAAGTGGCACATGCAAGACCCACTTCCATCGCATAGGGCATGCCGTACTCAGCTGCAAAGGTGGGAGCCCAGGCTATGGCGGTACCGTGACCACCACTGAGGCTAACCGATCCGGTAAGGACCCCGAGGGCAGGCGGTGCGCCATTGAGCATCGCGACGCCGATTCCTGCCAGGTTTTGCAGGAACAGATAGCTCACGGCCAGCACCAGCAAAATCAGCAGGGAGCGGCCACCCTGCTTGAGCACGTCGATACGGGAGGACAGGCCAATGGTGGTAAAAAACACGATCAGCAGCATGTCCCTGTTGGCCATATCAAAGGTGACCTCGGAGGCGGTGAAGGCATACACCAGGGCAAAGCCCAGCGAGGCCAGCAAGCCCCCGGTAACCGGCTCAGGAATATTGTAGTCGCGCAGCAGCCCGACGCGCCCATTGATATAGCGCCCCAGGTATAAAACCAGGATGGCTACGATCAGGGTCTGGCGTGGGTCGAGTTCCACGGGCTATTCAGCGGCGCAGGGTCAGCGTAACGAGAAGGTTGCGACAACGCTGTCAGCGCGCAGCAACTCAAGCGTTTGTCCGCTAATGCGATAGGCATCCACACTATCCAGCATCTGCAGGAATGCCTGTTCCAGCTCGGCACCATCGACACAGGCGCGCATCGTTGAGGCCAGCGGCCCGAACTTGATCGGCGTGCCATGCACGGAGTGACCCTCACTGCTGAACCCGCCGCTATAGCGATTACAGCCGGCAAAACCTGCTACCGAGCCCTCGTCGTGATCCAGCACCATATCAGCGGGTGCACCGCCGGCTCCCAGCGCCGCCGCTTCGCCGTGCAATGTCTGCAGCAGCCAGGTGGCCTGTGTGGCGTCATTCTCTGCGGAACCTGCCGGCACTGCCGCCGGGGGCGCGTCGTCAGCTTGCGCCGGTGGCGGCTCCTCGGCCGGCGCCTTGGTCACCGGTTCGGCGACACGCTGCACCATTATCTGTACCGGGTTACCACTGAATGGGTCAATGTACTCGGTAGTGGTGAACAGCAGGCGGTCGCCTCGCGATATGGTGGCACGCAGGGCATAGCGCATGCGCGGATCAATCACCGTAGGATCGTAATTGATGGTGAAGGGATACGGCGGTCCCCCCTGCGGCTGGATCAGCACACTGGTCATAACCGTCGCCATGGCATCTGCCCTGGATATGTCCTGCAGTTGCACCTCCAGTTCCGCACCGGGCGGCAGCATCATGCGCTCCCGGTAAAACACTTCGCCTTCTATCGTTGACACCTTACCCACCTCCCCCGACGCCTGCTCCGGCGCACCAATGTCGTCACCGCCGCAGGCAGACAGGAACAGCATCACCGGCCCGAGGACCAGGGCACCCAGCGCAGTGGCATTCTTTGTCATAGCTGATTTCCCGATTGATCGCGTTCTCATGCGGAGAGCTGCTCCAGCATTGCCCGCATTTTGCCGTGCACGGCATTCAGCGCCTTGAGCGGGCGCACCATCACCTTGAACTCACATATTTTCCCCTGCGCGTCGAAGGTCATGATATCGACCCCATTGACCTGCAAGCCATCAACCTCGCAGACGAACTCCAGCACCGCATAATTGCCGCTGACAACTTCCTTGACGTAGTGGAATCCGTCATTGAGCACGTGCATGGCACCGGTCAGGTACAAGCGCGTGATGTCACCGCCCTGCTGCGGTGTATGCACCACCGGCGACAGGAATACGCACTCACCTGCTATCAACTCTTCAAGCAACGCTGCATCGCTGGTGGCGACGAATCGGTGCCACTTGGCCAGGGTTTCGTGCATTACTCGCTTCCTGTTTCATATTCCGTACGCTGTGCCAGCATGGTAGGTCACCGCGGGAGAGTTTCCAAGCCGCCATGTCCAACGCACGCCAGAACGACACGGGCTCCGTGTCGATACCGGGCCACCCCTGGCCGCACACACAGCAAACTTGATCCAGATCAAGCGTGCCGAAGATAGCCCGGTGCGCAGGCTTCAAACATCCTATATATAGACTTAAGGCGTATGGGTTCAGCGGGTGATGCCTGCTAGCGTCAACGATAATAAGCAATACTCAATTCAGCCGGAAAATGCGCTACCGCTCACGGCGGTTACGGGTTTTCCGTCATCAGCAGCACGGAGAATCCGTTATGAGCTCACCGGAGACCTTTTATGATGTCTTCCGCCAGCAGGGCATCAGCAGGCGTTCCTTCAATAAATTCTGCTCCCTGACCGCCGCCTCGCTGGGCCTCGGACCCAGTTTCGCACCCAGGATTGCCCACGCCATGGAGACCAAGCGCCGCACGCCGGTGATCTGGATGAACGGCCTGGAATGTACCTGTTGCTCAGAGAGCTTCATTCGCTCGGGACACCCGCTGGTATCCGATGTGGTGCTGTCGATGCTGTCGCTGGATTACTCCCACGTGCTGATGGCGGCGGCCGGACACCAGGCCGAGGCCGCGCTCGAGGAAACCCGCACCCAGCACGCCGGGGAGTACATCCTCGCCGTTGAAGGCAACCCGCCGCTCAACGAAGACGGCATGTTCTGTATTGTCGGCGGGCGCCCTTTCCTGGAACAACTCAAGGAAATGGCAGCGGGCGCCAAGGCCATTGTGGCCTGGGGATCCTGCGCCTCCAACGGCTGCGTACAGGCCGCCAAGCCCAACCCGACCCAGGCCACGCCCATTCACAAGGTCATTCGCGACAAGCCCATCATCAAGGTGCCCGGTTGCCCGCCCATTGCCGAAGTGATGACCGGCGTACTCACCTATATCCTGACTTTCGACCGGCTGCCGCCCCTGGATCGCCTCGGTCGCCCGGAAATGTTCTACGGGCAGCGCATCCACGACAAGTGCTACCGCCGCCCGCATTTTGATGCCGGCCAGTTCGCCGAGGAGTGGGACGACGAAAACTCCCGCAAGGGCTACTGCCTGTACAAGATGGGCTGCCGCGGTCCCACCACGTATAACGCCTGCTCCACCGTGCGCTGGAACGAGGGCGTGTCCTTCCCCATTCAGTCGGGCCACGGCTGCATTGGTTGTTCCGAGGAAAATTTCTGGGATAACGGCCCGTTCTACGACCGCCTGGCCGAAGTGCAGACGCCGCTGGGCGTGGAGGCCAACGCCGACAAGATCGGACTGACTGCGGCGGGCGTCATCGGCGCCGGGGTGGCAGCACATGCCGCCGTATCCGCCCTCACCCGGGTGCGCAACCCCAACAGCGGAGAATAAGCAATGACTGTGCAAACACCCAACGGCTTTACCCTGGACAACGCCGGACAGCGCATAGTGGTAGACCCGGTCACCCGTATCGAGGGTCACCTGCGCATCGAAGTCAACGTCGACGACAGCAACATTATTCGCAACGCCGTCTCCACCGGCACCATGTGGCGCGGCCTGGAAGTCATCCTCAAGGGGCGCGACCCGCGCGATGCCTGGGCCTTCACCCAGCGTATTTGCGGCGTCTGTACCGGCACCCACGCGCTGACTTCCGTGCGCGCCGTGGAGGATGCCCTCGACATCCAGATTCCCGAGAACGCCAACACCATCCGCAACCTGATGCAGCTGGCGCTGCAGGTACACGACCACATCGTGCACTTCTATCACCTGCATGCGCTGGATTGGGTGGACGTGGTGTCGTCACTGTCCGCCGACCCGCGCGCCACCAGCGAACTGGCGCAGTCGATTTCCGCCTGGCCGAAGTCATCCCCGGGCTACTTCCGCGACCTGCAGGCGCGCCTGAAAACTTTCGTCGAGTCGGGCCAGCTGGGCCTGTTCCGCAACGGTTACTGGGGCCACCCGGCCTACAAGCTGCCCCCGGAGGCCAACCTGATGGCGGTGGCGCACTACCTGGAGGCTCTGGATTTCCAGAAAGAAATCAAGAAGATACACACCGTTTTCGGCGGCAAGAACCCTCACCCCAACTGGCTGGTAGGCGGCGTGCCCTGTCCCATCAACGTCTCCGATACCGGTGCCGTCGGCGCCATCAATATCGAGCGCCTGAACCTGGTGAAACGCATTATCGACGAGTCGCGCCAGTTCTCCGAGCAGGTCTACCTGCCGGATCTCAAGGCCATTGCTTCCTTTTACAAGGACTGGGGTTTTGGCGGCGGCCTGTCCAGCCAGAACGTGTTGTCCTACGGCGACATTCCCGATCACGCCAACGACTATTCCGCAGCCAACCTGATGCTGCCCCGGGGCGCCATCATCAATGGCGACCTGAGCACCGTGCACGAAGTAGACCAGCGCGACAGCGAGGAGATCCAGGAATTCGTCAGCCACTCCTGGTACAGCTACGACGACGAGAACAGGGGCCTGCATCCCTGGGACGGTGTCACCGAGCCCAATTTCGATCTGGGCCCCAATTTCAAGGGCACCAAGACCAAGATCGAGCAGCTGGACGAAAACGCCAAGTACTCGTGGATCAAGAGCCCGCGCTGGAAAGGCCACGCCATGGAAGTGGGCCCGCTGGCACGCTATATCATCGGCTACGCCCAGAACAACCCGGAGTTCAAGGAACCTACCGAGAAGCTGCTGTCGGAACTGGACTTGCCGGTTTCAGCCCTGTTCTCCACCCTGGGCCGCACTGCGGCGCGCGGGCTGGAATGCGTCTGGGCGGCAGACAAGATGGACTACTTCTACAACAAGCTGATCAGCAACATCCGCAATGGCGACCTGGCCACCGCCAATACCGAGCGCTGGGATCCCTCAACCTGGCCCAGCGACGTCAAGGGTGTCGGTTTTACCGAGGCGCCGCGCGGGGCCCTCGGCCACTGGATCCACATCAAGGACGGCCGCATCGAGAACTACCAGGCGGTGGTCCCGACCACCTGGAATGCCGGCCCCCGCGACAACGAGGGCAATATCGGCGCCTACGAGGCCTCCCTGCTGGACACACCCATGGCGGACCCGGAACAGCCGCTGGAGATCCTGCGTACGATTCACTCCTTCGACCCCTGCCTGGCCTGCTCCACGCATGTGATGAGCCCCGAAGGTGAACCCCTGTCAGACGTGAAGGTTCGCTGAGGCGGCGAGCGAGGAGACGGCCATGACCAGTTCTTTCGAATCCAAGCCGCGGCCGAAAGGCTTTCTCAGCGCGGTGGTGCACCACGCCACCGAAGTGCAGACGCCGGCGGCCAAGATCTATGTGTACGAGGCGCCGGTGCGTATCTGGCACTGGTTCAACGCGCTCTGCATTGTGCTGCTGGTGATCACCGGTTACCTGATCGGCAAGCCCCTGCCCTCTGTCGAGGGCGAGGCCTCCGAACTGTTCGTGTTCGGCTATATCCGCCTTATCCACTTCGCTGCGGGGCAAATCCTTGCCATCGCGCTACTGTTTCGTATTGGCTGGGCGATTATCGGCAACCACCATGCGCACCAGCTGTTCCTGCCCCCACTGTGGAGCGCCAAGTGGTGGCGTGAGGTGTGGCACGAGGTGCGCTGGTACACCTTCCTTGAGCGTACGCCCAAGAAGTACGTCGGCCATAACCCGCTGGCGCAGCTGGCCATGTTCTTCCTGTTCCTGCTGCCACTGCTGAACGCTGTGGCCACCGGCTTCGCCCTGTATGCCGAGGGCGCGGGTACAGACAGCATGTGGTACACCCTGTTTGGCTGGGTGTTCACCGTATACGGTGACAGCATGCACGTGCACACCGTCCACCGCCTGACCATGTGGGTCATTGTCTGCTTCTCCCTGATCCACATCTACGTCGCTATACGCGAGGACATCATGAGCCGCCAGAGCCTGGTGTCCACCATGATTTCCGGCTGGCGTTACTTCAAGGACGACAGGGAATGAGCGGCCGCAGCCAGGCGCTGGTACTTGGCGTCGGTAACCTGCTGTGGGCGGACGAGGGCTTTGGCGTGCGCTGCGTGGAGGCTTTCGACCAGCACTTTGCCGTGGGCGATGACATCACCGTCGCCGACGGCGGCACCCAGGGCCTGTACCTGGTTGACCTGCTGCGCGACCACAATCCCGTGGTCATCTTCGACGCGGTGGATTTCGGCGACGCTCCCGGCACCCTGCGGCTGGTGCGCGACGACGACATTCCGGCATTCGTGGGCGCCCACAAGATGAGTTTGCACCAGGCCGGCCTGCAGGACGTGATTGCCTGCGCCAAACTGCTCGGCGGCTGCGCCAGCGACATGTTGTTGATCGGTGTGCAGCCGGTGGAACTGGAAGACTATGGCGGCAGCCTGCGTGACGAGATCAAGGCCTGCATCCCCGCGGCCCTGGACAGGGCGGCGGAATACCTCGCTGAACGCGGCTACACGGTCACGCCGCGCAGTGCGCCGGCAGCGAGCGACGTGATCACCCCGGGGCTGGACCTGGCCAGTTACGAAACTGGTCGCCCCAGCGACCACGCTGCCTGTCGCCACGGTGACGAGCGCGTCCTGCTACGCTCTGCCAAGGCCTGATATGTGCGTTGGCGTGCCCATGCTGGTGACGGACATCCTGCCTTCAGGGGCGGCGCACTGCCTGCCTTACGGCGAACCCGGCGTGGCGCACACGGTAGAAGCTTCACTGCTGGACACGCCGCCTGCGGCAAATGACTGGCTACTGGTGCACGTGGACGTGGCAATACGCGCGCTGGACCCCACCGAGGCACAGCAGATCGGCGACGCGCTGAGGGCGGTAGAAGCTGCTGCCGCGGGCCAGCCCTTCGAACACCTGCTGGCAGACCTGATTGAGCGGGAGCCGGAACTCCCGCCGCACTTGCGCAATGATTGAACTCGAGGAATCCATGGCTGAAGAAAGCGTTGCCATTACTGACATGCTGGGTTGCGGACTGCTGCAGCTGGCCGCGGACGACGATATCGACACCATCAGTCGCGCCGAGGGCTTCAAGGTACTGTTTTTCAGCGGCGGCAAAAGCCGGCGCTCTGACGCCCACGATGTCGCCGTGGCGCTCAGGGAAATCCTCAAGGATTATCGCGGGCGCGTGCGCGCCCTGCTGGTACCCGGCGACGACAACCCCGAGCTCAGCGCGCGATATCGCGTGCTCGCTACTCCCAGCCTGGTGTTGTTGAAGGACGATGCCATACTGGAAGTGATCCCGCGGGTGCGTGACTGGGCAGACTATGCCGGGGCTTTCCAGCGCTACCTCGGCAAGCCCGGCGTTGCCGGCACGGAGACAAACTGATGAACGAAACAGAAACGCAGGGCGCGGAGCTGATTCCACTGCAGGACCTGGATCGCGGCAACCCCATGATCTGGGAGGGAGAAGAACCCGCCCAGGGCGTATTTGTCGCACCCGGGGAGGACAGTGACCCGCTGGCACTGCTGGGGTCACCCTCGGTGACACTGCCGGTCGCGCCAAGACTGCCCTCCGACTTCGAGATTTCCGCCGCGCTGGGCGCCAGGCTCAGGGCCCTCGATGAGGCACTGCAGAGTGTCGCCGGCGGCGAGCGCAACGCTGCCAGGGTGTCACTGGAAACACTGGACCCTGCAGATCGGGAAGCGGTACCACTCCTGCTTGGCAACGGCGAGGTAAGCGGGTCACTGACACTGGATGCCATCGCCTACCAGTTCCAGGAAGCCGTGACCCCCGGTGTGTGGATGGTCACCGGGTCGGATGGCAGCAACTGGCTGGAAGTGGCCGCAGTGCCCGGCATCGTGGACAGCGCAGCCAGCAGCCTGCGCCAGGCCCCGATAGCGCTGCCACAGCATGTTCCCGAGGTCATGAACGGCCTCGCGGTGCTGGCAGAAGTCAACGAGCATGCTGCGCAATGGGACGGGGCCGCCCCCCACAACCGCATACTCAACTTCACCCTGATGCCCATGAGTCCGCAGGACCAACAGCTACTGATTGACGTGCTTGGCCGCGCAGAGTTGGTGCTGGAATCCGGCGGCTTCGGCAATTGCCGGGTGATGGCCACAACGGTGCGCCATGTCTGGGCCGTGCAGTACGTCAACGCGATGGGCAACACCATCCTGGATACGCTGGAAATCGGCCGCATCCCCGATGCAGTGCTGGCGGCGCAGGAGGACTTCGAAGACTCTGCAAAACGCCTGCGGCAGATACTGGACACCTACCTGGACCAGCACTGTGCGCAGTGATCCCGCGCTGACATGAACGGTTTCGAGGGCTCCTTCCTGGGCAACAGCGACCGCATCAGCCCGGACGCGGCGCTGGAATGCGGTGTGTGCTGGTGGGTGTACGATCCGACTCAAGGTGACGAGACCTGGCAGATACCCGCTGGCACCCCCTTTGCAGAGCTGCCCGCGCACTGGCGCTGCCCCAGCTGCGATGCGGCCGCATCCCAGTTCATGGTGCTGCACGATGATGATGCGGAACTACAACAGAAGCCGAGGCCTGCTATCCCCGAAAGCCGCGCCCAACTGCGCCAGCGGGAACGGCAGATACTCGCCGCCTATACCGCGGTGGATGCGCGCATGCGCGACCTGCCTGTCTACAATGGCAAACTCACCATACAGGTTGTCGGCCTGCAGTCGTGGCAGGAATCCCTGCTCGCAGTGCTGGTCACGCCCTGGTGTATGAATATCCTGAGATTACCCGGCGACAGCGAGCGGCTACCCATTGAGGGCAGCTCTCGCGATATCGCGTTTCCCTCGGGCAGCTACAGCTTTACCAGCGGCCAGGTCGAAGGCCTGGGCGCGATTGAAAGCTGTTCGCTGTTCTCCCCCATGGAGCAATTCGACGACCCGCTGGTCGCGCGGGAAGTCGCCGCACACGCACTGGAAGCACTACTGCAGGCGCCGGAGCCCGCTCCCATCAGCCGCCGTCATTTCCTGCGCGGCGGCAGGAATTCGACGGATGACGCCGCTCGCTAGCCAGGGCCCGCGTATCGAGGTGCGCCTGGGCCGGGGCCGCGTGGACATACACCAGCATCGACCCAACGTGCTGGCGCAACTCACCGGTATGCCACTGGCACAGGCGCTGGCCCTGGTTCCCAGGCTGCTGCCGGTATGCGGCGCAGCACAATCCATAGCCGCCGCACGCGCGGTGGAGGCAGCCCGCGGCATGGCAGCTGAAGCGCCTGCTGAGGCGGAGAGAGAACAACAGCTCGTGCGAGAACAGGCCGCCGCAGCAGGCTGGCGGCTGGCGGTGGACTGGCCGGACATCACCGGTGCGCCGCGGCAGATGGCATGGCTCAAGCGTCTGCGCGACAGCAGCAGCGATGCACAGCGCGCAGCGCTGCTGATGGACGCACTACCGGGGCTTGCCGGGGTGCAGACAATGGCCGACCTGCTGGACTGGTCTGCAGCCGGCGACGGCGTTGCCGCACAGCTGCTGGCGTCAATCGGCGCATTGCAGCAGGGCGCTGCAAGCCGCCGGCGCCGGGGCGATGCCCTGCTGGCGCGGGCGCGGGATATACTGGCAGGTCCGGAGTACGACCCATTGGCCCCCGGCGCGCAGGCGACAGAAGTCGGCCCGTATGCCATGGCGCGACACCACCTGGCGGCGCAATTGGAGCACGCCCCCGGGCAGGCCTTCCAGCGCACCGCGGCCCTGCTGCTGGACACACTGGCTATCGCGGAGACGCTTGCCGGGCAGGCAATGACAGCGCCCGAAGCCAACAGCTGGGCTGAGCCGGGCCGTTGCGGCACCGGGCGCGCCATTACCGCCCGGGGCCCGGTTTTTCACCGCGTACAGCTGGCCGAAGATGACTCCGTGGCGCATTGGCACGCGCTGGCGCCCACCGACTGGCACTTCGCACCTGACGGGGCGGTGGCGAATACGCTGGCCGGATGCAGCGACACCGGCGAGGCCAGGTTGCTGCTTGCCGGTTTCGATCCCTGCGTGCCCTGCACGGTCACTGAAAAGGAGCGCTGAAGCGTGCATGAAGTCGCCCTCTGCCAGAGCCTGGTAGACATTATTCGCGACCAGCAGCGGGCGCGCGGTTTTAAACGCGCGCGCCGGGTTTTCGTGGAGGTCGGTGTGCTGGGCCATGTGGACCCACACGCCCTGTCCTTCGCCTTTGACGTGGAAGCGCAGGGCTCCCCGGCTGAGGGCGCTGAACTGGTGATAGAGGAAATCGAGGGGCGGGCCTGGTGCATGGATTGCTCGGAACTGGTCACTGTTATGCGCCGCGGTGACCCCTGCCCCGGTTGCGGTGGCTTCGGTATGATTGTGGAACAGGGCGACGAGTTGCGCCTGAAAGAACTGGAGGTGGTGTGATGTGTGGAGTATGCGGGTGCGGCGAGGGAGAAGTGCGGATAGAACCGGAACACAGCCACGAGCACCATCAGCAAGAGGCCATCCGTGAGGATCCCAGCGAGCGTTCGCACCTGGTCAGGGTAGAACAGGATATCCTCGCCAAGAACGACGCACTGGCGGGACATAACCGTGCGCACTTTCGCAACCACCGGGTACTGGCATTGAACCTGGTTTCATCCCCCGGCGCCGGAAAGACCACCTTACTGGTCAGGACCCTTGAAGCCCTGCTCCCGGAGACCACGGCAGCGGTGATCGAGGGTGACCAGGAAACCACCGCTGACGCCGATCGCATACGCGAAACCGGCGCACCCGCGGTGCAGGTGAATACCGGCAAGGGCTGCCACCTGGACGCGCAGATGATCGACAGCGCGTTCAACCGCTTGCACTTTTCCGATGGCATCCTGTTCATCGAAAACGTGGGCAACCTGGTGTGCCCGGCCGGCTTCGACCTGGGAGAAGCGCACAAGGTGGTGATCGCCTCGGTGACCGAGGGCGAGGACAAACCGCTGAAATACCCGAACATGTTCGCCGCCTCCAGCCTGATGCTGGTGTCCAAGGTCGACCTGCTGCCACACCTGGATTTTGATGTGGATGCCCTGATTGCCAACGCGCGCCGGGTGAACCCCGCGATCGCGGTGATACAGGTATCGGCGAAGGATGCCACCGGCATGGACAGTTGGCTGCAATGGCTGGCGGGAGCCCGGGGCATGATGGCGGCCACGGCCTGAACGCGTGCGCGCAGAGGCCACCCCACAGGAGCACCCTGCGGAACGCCGCGCAATCCGCGTGCGCGGCCTGGTGCAGGGTGTTGGCTTTCGCCCCCATGTGTACCGCTGCGCACAGGCCTGCGCCGTATCGGGGTTTGTATGCAATGACACACAGGGGGTTTTGATTGAGGCCGAGGGCCACGATCTCGACGCCTTTGTCGAGCTGCTGCAATGCGAACTGCCGCCACTGGCTCGCCTGGACAGCCTGCTGCAGCAGCCGGTGCCCGCGCGCGGCGATAACGATTTTCACATCGCCCCAAGCCGCGGCGGAGCGGCCCGGGGTGCCGCTATTCCCGCGGACGCGGCGATCTGCGATGACTGCCTGCAGGAACTGTTTGACCCTGGCGACCGCCGTTTCCTGCATCCCTTCATTGCCTGCTGCAACTGCGGGCCACGCTACACCATGACCCGCGCACTGCCCTATGACCGGGGCCATACCGCGATGGCGGATTTCGACTTCTGCCCGGCGTGCGCAAGCGATTACACCGACCCCGGCAATCGCCGCTTCCACGCGGAGCCGCTGGCCTGCCACGATTGTGGACCGCAACTATCCAACAGCGTGGAGGCAGTGGCCAGGGCACTGGCAGCAGGCCAGATCGTGGCCATCAAGGGCGTGGGGGGTTATCACCTGGCCTGCGATGCGCGCAACGACGCTGCGGTGCAACAACTGCGCAGCCGCAAGCAGCGGGACGGCAAGCCCTTTGCTGTCATGGTGCTGAACACGCGGTGCGCGGCGCGCTACAGCGAGTTGGACGAGGGCGCCGTCCGGGCATTGCGCAGCCCGGAAAGGCCGGTGACCGTTGCGCCCGTCAACACCGGTAAGCCCGGACTTAGCGCGGAGCTGTCGCGCGACCTGGGTACGCTCGGGATAATGCTGCCCTATACCGCCGTGCACTACCTGTTGTTCCATGCTCTGCTTGGCTGTCCCGACACCAGCCGCTGGCTGCGGGAGGCAAATGACATCGCCCTGGTGATGACCAGCGCCAACATCAGCGGCGAACCCCTGATTACTGATGCGGTCACTGCCGCAGCACGGCTGGGGGGCATCGCCGACTGCTTCCTGCACCACAATCGCGACATTCCCGCGCGCGCGGACGACTCGGTAGTGCGTGCCAGCGCGCGGCAATACACGGTCATTCGCCGCGCCCGGGGCTTCGCACCGCACGCCATCAAGCTGCACAGCGACGGCCCTGCTGTGCTCGCCCTGGGGGCACATCTCAAAACCACCGTCACACTCACCCGCGGCAACCGTGCGCATATTTCACCTCACGTGGGCGACCTCGACACAGCCGAAGCCATCGCCCTGCACAGGGAAACAGCGAACGCGCTGGAACAGATGCTGCAGACAGCGCCACAACGTGTGGCCTGCGACATGGCAGACGATTTCGCCTCGACCCGCCTGGCGACACAGCTCAGCGAACAGCGCAACCTGCCACTGCTGCGCGTGCAACACCACCACGCCCACGTGGCAGCGGTGCTGGCGGAGCACCGCGTGACGGGGCCGGTGCTGGGCATGGCCCTGGACGGCCACGGGCAGGGCCTGGATGGCGCAGCCTGGGGTGGCGAGTTACTCCGCGTGGACGGTGCTGAAATGCAGCGGGTTGGCCACCTGTCAGCCCTGTCGCTGCCCGGCGGCGATCGCGCCGCACGGGAGCCGTGGCGCATGGCCGCAGGCATCTTGCATCGGCTGGATCGAAGCGACGAAATTGCCGACCGCTTCCGCGACCAGCCACTGGCGGCGGCGCTGGGCCAGTGGCTGCGAACCGGCGAAACCGGAGACACCACCTCGGCCGGGCGCCTGTTTGATGCCGCGGCGGGCTTACTGGGCATTTGCCCGGTAAGCCGTTTTGAAGGTGAAGCGCCGATGCTGCTGGAAGGTCTGGTGCGGGGCGAGTTGACCGACGGCGATCACTACCAGCTGCTTGACGGGATACTGGATTTTACGCCACTGTTAACGCGACTGGCCGACTGCGCCGACCCAACACGGGGCGCGAGGGAATTTCACGGCACTCTGCTGCGCGGGCTCACCGACTGGGCGCTCGATGCCGCCGCACGGCAGCGAGTGGACACCATCGCACTCTGCGGCGGCTGCTTCATCAATCACTACCTGGCGACGGAACTGCCTTTGCGGTTGCAGGCCGCGGGGCTGACCGTGCTGCAAGCGGTTGCCATGCCGCCCAACGACGGCGCTATCAGCCTGGGGCAAGCCTGGGTTGCCTGCCATCACGACACAGCGAGAGCATAAGACCATGTGTTTGGCCATACCGGTACAGATAGACCAGATCCTCGATGCAGAAAACGCCATCGCCTCGGTGGGCGGCATCCTGCGTGAAATCAACACCGCACTGGTGGATGACCTGCAGGTGGGCGACTACGTCATCCTGCATGTGGGTTATGCCCTGTCCAAACTGGACGAGGACGAGGCGCAGGAAACCCTGCGCAGCATGGCCGAGGCGGGCCTGCTGGAGGACACGCAGCCATGAAATACGTCGATGAATTTCGCGATGGCGAACGTGCCCGTGGCCTGGCCCGGGCGCTGCATGCAGAAGCAGACCCCGGCCGCCACTACCGACTGATGGAATTCTGCGGAGGCCATACCCATGCCGTGTTTCGCTACGGCGTGCCGGACCTGTTGCCGGACAATATTGAATTGATCCACGGGCCTGGCTGCCCGGTCTGCGTGCTGCCCATTGGCCGCCTGGATATGGCCATTCGGTTGGTGGAGAAGCACCCGGAAGTCATCCTCGCCAGTTACGGCGATATGCTGCGGGTACCCGGCAGCGGGCGTCGCACACTGCTGCAGGCCAGGGCCGACGGTGCTGACGTGCGCATGGTCTATTCCGTCAGCGATGCACTGGCGCTGGCGCGCGCCAACCCTGAAAGACAGATGGTGTTCTTCGGCATTGGCTTTGAAACCACCACCCCGCCCACTGCCCTGGGTATCCTCGAGGCGCGGCGCAGCGGGCTGGAAAACTTTTCCGTGTTCTGCAATCACGTGCTCACGCCGGCTGCGATGGGGGCGATCCTCGATGTGCCGGAGACCAGCGCGGAGACCGTGGACATAGACGGCTTTATCGGGCCCTCCCACGTCAGTGTCATTATCGGTTCGGGCGCCTATCGCTTCTGCGCAGACGCTCACCACAAACCGGTGGTGATCGCCGGGTTCGAGCCACTGGACGTACTGCAGTCACTACTGATGCTGGTACGCCAGTTGAACGAGGGCCGCGCCGAGGTGGAGAACCAGTACATTCGTGCGGTGACGCCGACAGGCAATGAACGCGCGCAGGCCATCGTGGATGACGTCTTCACCCTGCGCGACAGCTTCGAATGGCGCGGTCTGGGCCAGATACCGCACTCCGCCCTGGGCCTGTCTCCGGACTATGCGGAATTTGATGCCGAGCGACGCTTCGACATGGCCTACGTGGCGGCGGAGGGCACCAAGGGCTGTGAGTGCCCTGCGGTACTGCGCGGTGCGAAAAAGCCTGTCGACTGCAAACTGTTCGCCACCGCCTGTACGCCCGAGAATCCGCTGGGTTCCTGCATGGTCTCCGACGAGGGGGCCTGCGCCGCCTACTTTACCTACGGCCGCTTCCGCCAGGATGCGCTGGAACGCCAACAGGCCCAGCGCCAGGCGCACCGGGAGGCCCGCGAGCAATGACCGCAGGCGAATTCAAGGCCGGCCAGCGGCAGGCGCGACGCCTGGATCTCAGGTCCGGCAGGGTGGAAATGAATCACGGCGCCGGCGGCCGCGCCATGGCGGACCTCGTCGACCTGTTGTTCCGCCAGGCTTTTGACAACCCGCTGCTGAACCAGGCCAACGACCAGGCGCGCTTTTCAGCGCCACAGGGCGACATGGTGATGACCACCGATTCCTTCGTGATATCACCCCTGTTTTTCCCGGGCGGCAACATCGGCAGCCTCGCAGTGCACGGCACCGTCAATGACCTCGCCATGGGCGGCGCGGAACCACTCTACCTCAGTGCGGGGTTTATTCTCGAGGAGGGTCTGCCCCTTGCCGACCTGGCGCGCATCGTCGAGGCGATGGCCGCCGCGGCGCGAGAAGCCGGGGTGCAGATTGTGACCGGCGACACCAAGGTGGTCGAACGCGGCAAGGGTGACGGCGTATTTATCAATACCACCGGGGTCGGCCGTGTGCTGCCCGGGATCCGGGTGTCCGGAGAACTGGCGCGCCCGGGCGACAGGGTTCTGGTCTCAGGCACCATCGGCGACCATGGCGTAGCCGTGATGTCGCAGCGCCAGGGCCTGGCCTTCGCCACCGAACTGCTGTCGGATTCCGCCGCGCTGAACGGCCTGGTCGCCACCATGGCCGAGTGCGCCGGCCCGTCCCTGCGGGTGCTGCGCGATCCCACCCGCGGCGGCGTGGCGGCGACACTCAACGAACTGGCCCACCAGTCAGCTGTTGGCGTGCAACTGCACGAAAGCGCCCTGCCGGTGCGTACCGAAGTGCGCGGTGCCTGTGAACTGCTTGGCCTGGACCCGCTGACCGTGGCCAATGAGGGAAAGCTACTGGCCATCTGTGAAGCCAGCGTCGCGGAACCACTGCTGGCTGCCATGCAGCAACACCCGCTGGGCGTCAACGCCGCGATTATCGGCGAGGTTATCGAAGACCCGCTGCAACTGGTGCGCATGACCACGGCCATTGGCGGCGAACGCGTGGTGGACTGGCTGCACGGTGAGCAATTGCCCCGTATCTGTTGAGTGGCCGGGTGCGCCTGGACCCAGGCGCGAATCCCCACTACCACGGTCAAATCGTCTTTATCCTCGCCTTCACTACGGGCAAAGCGCGCGGCAAACAAAGCATCACCGTGGTGGCGGTTCAGCTATGCAGGGACTGCAGGAAACTGTCTATCGCCGCACGTGACACCGGCTCGTTGAGCGTCGGCGCGTGACCGCGATTAGGCACCTCCACGGCCTGCAGACCGGGGTGTTTTTCACGCATGGTCGCCACGCACTCCGGCGCCAGGATATCCGAGGTGGCCCCGCGCAGTACCAGCATGGGAATAGCGGCGCTGGCCTCGAACACCGGCCATAAATCGGCCGGTACCGCGCCGGACTCCTCATCCGCCATGGGCTGGGCGATGGCCGGGTCATAAGCCAACACCGGGACGCCACCCTCGTCGCGATACAGGCCGCGGGTAAAATCTTCCCACTCCTGATCGCTGAAGTCGGGAAAGGCGATGGCATTGATCTCCCTGGCCTGGGCGATGGCCTCTTCCCAGTTTGTTACCGGCTTTGCTTTACCGACATAGGCCTTGATGCGATCGAGGCCCGCCTGGTCAACTTCGGGGCCGATGTCGTTGATGATCATGCCGCGAATACGCGCCGGCTGCATCGCTGCCATCACGAACGACATCAGCCCGCCCATGGAAGTGCCGCAGAGTATGACCTGGTCTATATCCAGGCCTGCCAGCAGGGTGAACATGTCCTGTACATAAACCGCAGGCGTGTAATGACTGACGTCACTGTCGTAGGCCGACAAGCCGCGGCCGCGATTGTCCACCGAGATCACCCGGTAGCGCTGGCAAAGGTGTTCGGCGAGGCCGGCAAAGTCGGCAGAATTGCGCGTCAGACCGTGCATGCACAGCACCGTGTCGGGGTCGGCGATAGTCGCATCGCGACAGCTGTAGTCGCGCGCATACAGGCGCAGGCCGTCGTCGCTCTGGTAGTAGTGATCGCGGTAATCAGCCATATTTTCGGTCTCCGTACTCCACGCGTAACTCACGCTTGAGTATCTTGCCATTGGGGTTGCGTGGCAACTCCTCGCGCAGGATCACGTCCGCCAGGCGTTGCTGTTTACCAAGCCGGGCATTGGCCCACTCCAGAATTACGGCCGTGTCTGCGCCGCCCGCGACCGGCACCACCAGGGCCACTGGTGTTTCCCCCCACCGCTCGCTGGCCAGGCCGATGACGGCCACGTCGTCTATTTGCGGATGTTCGACCAGCACCGCCTCGATATCCTGCGGGTAAATATTCTGTCCGCCGGAGAGAATCATATCCTTCTTGCGATCAACGATGTACAGGTAACCCTCGTCATCGATGTAACCAATATCCCCGGAGCGCAGCCACTGCACGCCATCGGCATCGACGAACCCAGCTTCCCGCGTAGCCTCCTCACGCCCCCAGTAGCAGGGCATGGAAATGCGCCCGCGGGATACGATTTCACCTGATTGATTGGGGCCGAGTACCGCGTCGTCGTCGCCAACTATACAGATATCGGTGCCCAGCAGCGGCGTGCCGACACTGGACCAGCGTCCGTCCGCGTCCTCGGGCTCCAGCGTGGTAATAATGCCCTCGGTAAGGCCATAGAGCTCGATAATGCCACAGGGGAAGGCCTTGAAGATGTCTCGCTTGAGGCTCTCGTGCAGCGGCGAGCCGCAACTCATCATCGCCTGCATACTGGTGACGTCACCACCCTGTGCCTGCAAAGCTTCGACAACGCGCTGGAACTGGATGGGCACCATGGCCGTGTGGGTGATGCGCTCCCGCGCTGTGGTGCGCAGGAACTCTCCCGCGTCGAACCGCGAGTGCACAACCAGCGTACCGCCAGCAAGCAGCGTGCACAGCATCGCCACCCAGGAGATATTCGAGTACAGGCCGATAGTCAGCAGGGTTCTGGCAGACCCGTTGTAGCGCAGTGCGATGGACAGGTCATAGGCCCAGTCGCGGCGCCCCCGGTGTGTGTGCAGAATACCCTTGGGCAGTCCGGTCGTACCGGAGCTGTAGATGATATTGAGAGGGCTATCGACGCTCACGTTCGCCGCCGGCAAGGTCTCTGGCTGACCCGCGCAGACGTCTTCCATGGCGACCCAATCGCCACCGGCTTCGCCGTCAGCTACCAGCAACTGCAGTGACTCCGGCAAGGCACCCGCCATGGCCTGCACCCGCGCCACCTGGTCGCCCGTGGCCACCAGCGCCACCACGCCGGCGTCGACCAGCATGCCGGCCAGCGCTTCGTCACTGACCGACAGGTTAATGGGTACCGAGCAGGCGCCGGCCGCCATGGTGCCGTAAATTGCCTGTACCATGGCCATGCCGTTGGCCATGACAATGGCGACCCGGTCACCAGGCCCTACCCCACGCTCGATCAGGCCGTGCGCAAAGCGATGATTTGCCGCGCAGAATTGTGCCCAGGTCCAACGCTGGTCGCCGCAGATAACGGCATCCTTGCTTCCGCGCCACTTGCCGTGCAGGGCAAAAATTTCAGGCAATAGCGGTGCGGCTGAGTCAAATTGGTACACAGCTGAATCCTACTGTTGTCTCTGGAAAAAGGGCCGCAGGTCACCCTGCGGCCAGGGAGCCGGGGCACCGCAGCCCCGGGTTCTCGCACGCAATCAGAAGCGGTATTCAACCGTGGCGCTGACCGTCAAAGGCGGCGCGTAGAAGATCGTGGTGTTGTCTTCCAGTCCCAGCGTGGACGGGCAACCGCCCGAGCCAAAGCAGTAACCAGCCGTCTTGATTTCTTCGTCGGTCAGGTTCTTGCCGTACAGCCCCAGCAGCCAGGTCTCGCTTTCGCTGACCCAGATCACGCTGGCATTGATCACGTCGTAGGCGTCCTGGTCCAGCACGGGTGCCGGCACCTCGAACTGCGTGATGTCGCCCTTGTACGACCAGTTGGCGTTCAGGGTCAGCTCACCGCTGAAGGCCATCGTGTTGTAAGTGAAACCGATGTAGGCCATCTCCTCCGGCGTATTCTGGATTTCGCGCTGGTCGGACACGTCCACGTCATTCACGATCCATTCCTTGATATCGGTATCAAGGAAGCTGGCGGCAAGTTGCATGCTGAAGTTCTCGGTAAAGAGGAAGTTACCCTCAATCTCGATACCGGAAATTTCCGCTTCACCGGCGTTGGTCAACGTACCCACAAAATCGTCGTTGATGCCATCGCCATTGGTGTCGATGCCTACCGACCCCGGCACCTGCATATCGGTGTATTCAGAGTAGAAAACCGCCACATTGGTAATAGCACGGCCGTCCCAGTACATGGACTTGAAGCCAATCTCGTAGGAGTCGAGTTGCTCCGGGTCTACGCCCTCTTCCACGGCCGGCGTCACCAGGTTGGCGCCGCGGGGGTCGAACATACCGGCCTTGAAGCCCTGGCTATAGCCGGCATACACGGTGATGTCGTCAGTCCAGAGATAGCTGAGGTTGATGCGCGGCGAGAAGTCGTAGAAAGTGCGTTCGGCTTCGTAGTCACTGGTTACTGCAATCAGCACTGCGTCATCATTGCCAAAGAACGGCGAGCCGCCCGCACCCAGGTAGCTGCCGCGGAAGACGTCGGCGCTGCGCTTGTCTTCCGTATAGCGACCGCCTACCGCAAGCGACAGCTTGTCAGTGAAGTTCCAGGTCAGGTCGGCAAATACCGACCAGGACTCGGTCTCAACGGAGCCACCGGTGTAAGCCGTGAGCTCAGCACCATAGGCAGAGCGCCCCAGTTGCCCGAGGACCACGTCGAAGTCGTTTGAGGCTTCAGCGTCAAGGTAATAGAAGCCGGTCACCAGGTTCATTTTCTCGCCATTGAAGAGCAGCTGGAATTCCTGGCTGAACTGGTCATTGTCGTAGATCACCGGGGCATCAAAGTCATCCACCTCGAGGCTGTCGAAGTCGATCACTGACTCGGTGTAGTCCTCGCGATCAGCCGTGATGGACCGGAATGTCCAGTAGTCACCGAGGTTCCAGTCCAGGGAGACCATCCAGCCTTCCGACTCCACCTCGTTGTTACCATTGATCCCACTGGTGGAAATATTATCCTTCGCGCCCGCGAGGGAATCGTAGATATCATTGAGCACAGGCGCGCCTGATACAGCGCCGGGGAACGGGCGGTAACCCGCTACCGGGCTGGAATCATCCTGGGTGTCGTCGTAGGAGAAACGCACCAGGATATCTTCCGTGGGCAGCCACTCGGCGCTCAGGCGGTAGCCGAAGATGTCCTTGTCGTACTGGTCGTCGCCGGTGGTTTTATTCTCTCCGTAACCGTCCCGCTGGAAGGACGCCACGGCGCCACCCACTCGGAAGCTCTCACCCAGCGGTACCGACACGGTGCCAACCAGGTCGATCTGGTCATAGGAGCCGTAGGTACCCTTGAGCGAGCCGGTGAACTCGTCGCTGAGCCTCCGGGTCACGTACTTGATAGCGCCACCGACGGTGTTGCGGCCGTAGAGCGTACCCTGCGGCCCACGCAACACTTCGATCCGCTCCACATCGTAAATGTCCAGCACGGCACCCTGTGGGCGTGCCAGGAACACATCGTCGAGGTACAGGCCCACACCCTGCTCGTAGCCGGCCAGGGGATCCTGTTGGCCCACGCCGCGGATAAAGGCCGTCAGCGTTGTGTTGGTGGCGCGCGATGGCTCCAGGGTGACACTGGGCACGGATTGGGCCAGCTCTGTGATATCAGAGGCGCCTTTGAGGGTCAGGGCATCGCCTGACAGCGCGGTCACTGCGATGGGCACGTCCTGCAGGCTCTCAGAGCGCCGGCGGGCGGTCACAACCACCTCTTCCAGTTGCAGTTTCTGCTCATCACTCTGGGCGACAACGGCCGGCGCGCTGACGGCGGTGGCCAGGGTGAGGGCATAGAAAATCGGTGTTCGGGCGATACGTGGTGTCATTTTGGTGCCTCTTTTACAGGTTTTTATAGTGATACAAAGTTTCTTGTTATTAGCCGGGACATGCCGCACGGCTTTTTCAACATGTGTTGAATTTGGTGAAAAATCTATTCAACATTTGTTGAACTGTCAACCCCGGTGGTAAATATTTATCAATCAGCTTTGCTGCGCCGGCATGGCATTGCGCGTCACCGCGAGGCCGAAAAGGCCAAATGCAAGGGACGCGAAAATAGCATAAGTAGCTGAAACAGCTGGATTTTCGACACCGCCAAAGAGGTTGAACCAGAGGTGCAGAAGCAGTCCTATGGCGGCCGAGCCCATAACTACCCAGAGCGGGATGTGGCGTCTCACCAACACCCCGAACAGCACCGGCACCAGCGATGCGGCCGCCAGCCCATAAACACCCTTTTGCGCAAACAGGCCAATAAGGGACGGCGGGTTCCAGGCGAGTACTACACCCACCACCCCCACGCCAACCAGCACCCAGCGCGACAGTAGCAACCCATCCACGCGGTCCCCGGCAAGGGGCTGCACGATGTCGTTCACCACCATTGCCGACAGTGACACCAGGATGCCGTCAAGGGTGCTCATGCCCGCAGCCAACAGGGTGATAAAAATGAATACCAGTACGTACTCGCCCCACACCGAACTGCCAAACTCCTGTAGCAGGTACTCTCGCACGACCGTGTCCTGGGCGTCGACTTCCAGCCCCGAGAGCCGCGCATAGAAGCCGATCATCAACATCAACATGAACAGGGAACCCACGACCACGGTGGTACCAATGAACTTGTTGATGTCGCGCTCACTGCGCAGGTACAGCACCTTGGTCAGGATGTGCGGCTGCAGCATCAGCGCGAAAGTGATTACAAAGCCACTCAGGAATACCGAGAAGAAATCAGAATACAGGTTGCTGTCGGCGTTGTAGGCGGAGGCATACTCTTCGCCGATGCTGCGCAAGGCACCAAAAAAATCACCGTTGAAGTATTTCCAGCCCTGCACAAACAATACCGCCGTTACCAGCATCATCATGATGCCCTGCAGCGAGTTGGTGTAGGCGTGGGCGTAAGTACCGCCCATCAACACGTAGGAAAATACGAACACCAGCACGACCACCAGTGCCGTCTTCTGCTCGATGGGGAACAGCCCGGTCACCAACAGGCTGCAACCCACGAGTATCAGCACTACGAAGGTGATGGACAGCAGATTGATAAAGGCAAAGAACAGGCTGAAGCCGCGATGGTTATAGCGGTAGAAAATCCATTGCGGGATAGTAACGGCCGCGCCACTTTCACCCAGGCGCAAAAAGCCGCGCGTCAGCACCAGGAACGCAGTAAGAATACCGAGCGAACCGGCCACGCCATAATGCAGATAGGCGGACAGACCGTGTGTGTAAACAAAACCCGGGTTAATAACGAAGGTCGCCGTTGAGGAGATGGACGCTGCCAGGGTGATACCCACGATGTAGGGGCTCATATCCTTGTTGCCGATGGCAAAGCCCTCCACCGAACGTGTGCGCCGCATACCCAGCCAGGACAACCAGTAAACCAGCAGGGCATAGGCCCCCACTACCAGGTACTTGAAAATCTCTGCCGTCATGCAATCACCCGATTGTTCTACTCTTATTGGTCGTGCAGCATATTCAACAAGCGTTGAATTATCAACTATGCTAATCTTCATCGCGTCGAATAACAGGGGTACTTATGAGCAGGAAAACGCCGAGCGCCAAGAGCGAACGCATTCTCGATGTCGCCGAGGAACTGTTCGCACTGCGCGGGTACGATGGTGTCACCCTGCGCCAGATCGCTAACGGCGCCGGCGTGGATGTCGCCCTGGCCAGTTACCACTTCGGGAAAAAAATCGACTTGTTCAATGCGGTTTTCCAGCGGCGCGCCGTGGAGCTGAACGAATCTCGCCTGAGTGCACTGCGCGCCTGCCAGGACAGCAGCGGCAAGGCCGGCCCTTCTGTGGAACAGATTATCGAGGCCTTTTTGCGCCCCCTGGAGATTGCCCAGGAAACAGGCGACAAGGGCTGGACCAATTACCTCGCGCTGATTGCCTACATCAACAACTCGCCCTACTGGGGCAAACGCATGATGTCGAAACTGTTCGACAAACTGGTGCTGGAATTCATCGACGCCCTGCGCAAGGCCCTACCGGACGCCCGCGATGAAGACCTGTTCTGGTGTTATCACAATTTATCCGGCGCACTGACCCTGACTCTGGCCCAGACCGGGCGCATCGACACGCTCTCCGGCGGCAGCTGCCGCTCCAGTGACTTCCGGGCCGCCTATGATCACATGATTCCGTTTACGGCGGCGGGGTTTCGCCAGGTCTGTGGCGGCCAATAAGCAAGGCCCAGCCTCTAGAGGCTGAGGGAGGCCTGGTAATAGTCGCCGTCGCCGCAGGATTCACTGGAAGCGAAATCCTGTAAGCGTTCATCCACCAGCACCTTGTCAGCCGCATCGATAGAGAACATCAAACCGTCCACGTAACCCAGCGCCTTGGACAGGATGTTATCTTTTTCAGATTCCTCAAACCCCTCCAGCACACTGTGAGTGCGAGCGCCGTACTCCTTTTCGCTGAGATACCCGAGCGACTGTTGCGCCAGAACACAGGCCAGGGCCCGTGATGCCGTGAACTCTTCCGGCGCCAGCGACAGGCCGGCGGCCGTCTGCGTGGTCAGCGCGGTAAACATTGCGGTGATCAGTAACTGTTTGCGCATAGTCATTCAATCGGCTCATTAACACTTCGCGGGCGATGTGGCATTGCGTTTCGACGTCACTGTACCGCCGGTTGTTTACAGTTATGTGACCATTTTCTTACAGGCGGACCGACCTGGAACGCACGCCGGGTGCCACCCCAAAGCGTTACAAAACCATGACTCTATTATGAATTTTTTATTACAAAGATAGATGCTCGCGCACATTGTGAGTACTCTCGGGACATAGCAATTTGCTGTGATAGTTTTTATTACAGTTGCGTGAAAGCTGCACAGGCAGCTAGTGGTAACCAGTAGCAAGGAGACCAACATAATGAAAACATTACTTACCGCAATCAGTACCGTAACCCTGCTCACCGTGGCGGGCTCCGTGCACGCAGGCCCCGAGAAAGACTGCCTGCTGGAGGGCACCGTGTATAAGTCCGGCGAGGCGGGCCAGGAACAGACTGATATCAAGTTCCATTCTGCCAAGCGCTACGATGAAGATGCGAATTGCCGGGTACGCCGCGGCGAAAAGCTGGAGTTCAAGCTTCCGGAAGACCCGCGTTTGCAGGATGCACCCTCAGGATCTTCGGTAAAGTACCGGTACCAGAAACATGAGGACGGCTCCAGCAAGACAGAACTGGTTTCTGTCGGCGCCTGAATCCTGCTTCCCTTTGGGCCACTCGCTATCAGCAATGGTGACGAGCGGGATAGTACTACCCCGTAGAAAGTGAGTTCGCCCATCACCAGTGATGATGCAAGCTGCGGAGGCTGAGGGGCGCTATCAGAACCGCCGTCATCCACCCCTCGGTCTCCGCCATCGAAGTGAAGCAGGAGCAAACCTTAAGGGCGCCCCCATAGCAACTCTCCCGGCCCCGGGAGGCGCGACGGCCTGGCGGCAAACAACGCGAAATCGCCCCAGCTCCTCGAGCGAGACGGCCAGCCCATCAAGGGCAACGCAATACCACGGGTCACCGTAGACTCCGCCAGGGATTGCCGCACTGCGTTTGCCCAACCCACTCGCCATGTTTTCGAGAAGTCCCAGGTCCGGGCACGTGCAATGAAAATGTAGTCGAACCGAAACCCAACCTTCATCGCGCTTTCACGGTACAGACATTTTTCCTTTCTACACTCACGCTCTGTAGCGTTGGCAGGGGCCCGGAAGGACCCCTGGACAACGTCACACAACGCCCCCTCACCACCGCATGCATGGAGATCTGCCGTGATCCACGACGAAGAAAGCAGCAACAAGTCAGACAATCGTAAGTTTTCCGAGATTCTGGAAGCCGCCTCATCACGCCGTTCATTTATGACCGGCACGATCAGCCTGGCGGCCGCCACGTTCATCGCACCCAGTCTCGCCACGGGCGCGACCCTGAACAATACGGTCGGCTCCCGCGGCAGCGGCGAGAACCGCCTGCGTAAGGGCGGGATCAATTTTGAGCCCGTACCGGTGAGCGCGGGAACCGGCCCAATGCCCACGATCTCCAGCGACTACGAATACCAGGTGTTGATCCCCTGGGGTACACCGCTGGAATCGGGCATCGCGGAATACACCGGCGACCCCACCACCCGCCCGAGCGCTGCAGACCAGGAGCGCATGATCGGCGTGGGCCACGACGGCATGCACTTCTTCCCCATCGAGGGCCGTAATAGTGAAGGCATACTGGCCATAAACCACGAATTCGGCAGCAATAGCCATGTATTGGGCAAGGAAGCCCCGGAAAACGACGAGGATATCCGGCTGTCGCAGGCGGCCCACGGCGTGGCCATGGTGCATATCAAACGCGGCAGGCAGGGCTGGAAGGTGGTGACAGACAGCCCCTACAACCGCCGTATCACGCCCAATACACCGGTGGTCTTTGCCGGTCCTGCGCAGGGGTCCTCCGCGATCGCGCCTGAAGCCGGGGCCAGGGGCACCGTCAACAACTGTTCCAGCGGCCACACGCCCTGGGGGACCTACCTGACCTGTGAAGAAAACTTCAACGGCTATTTTGGCGACAACCAGGGCACATGGACGCCCACAGAAGAACAGGAACGTTACGGTTTCTCTTCCACGGGCTTTGGTTACGGTTGGGAAACCCACTCTTCCGACAGGCGTTTCGACCTCGGCAGTAATGCGCATCCTAACGAAGACAACCGCTTCGGCTGGGTAGTGGAAATTGACCCCATGGCGCCGGACCAGCCGCCGGTCAAGCGCACTGCACTGGGGCGCTTCAAGCACGAAGGCGTCGCTATCGTAGAGGGCAAGAACGGCCACATTGTCGCCTACATGGGCGACGACCAGCGCTTCGACTACATCTACAAGTACGTCTCCAGCGGCAACTGGGAAGAGATGCTCGCCGAAGGCATCAGCCCGCTGGACAGGGGGCGCCTGCACGTGGCGAAATTCAATGATGACGGCACCGGCGAGTGGCTCCGGCTGACAATCAACAACCCGATACTGGCTGAACGCTTCAGCAGCCAGGCCGAGGTACTGACCTACGCCCGGGTCGCCGCCGACCTGCTCGGCGCCACCCCAATGGACCGTCCGGAGTGGACTACCGTGGCACCGAACGGAGATGTGTATTGCACGCTGACCAACAACAGCCGTCGCGAAGAACCCAACGCAGCCAATCCCCTGGCACCAAATGCGGACGGTCACATTATCCGCTGGCGCGACTCTGCGAACCATGTGGGCAACCGCTTCGTCTGGGACATCTTCGCCTTCGCGCAGGACACGCACGCCGAAGGAGATGAACGCAGCTTCAGCGATCCCGACGGCCTATGGGTCGATCCGGGCGGTCGCATGTTCATCCAGACCGACGGTGACCAGGTAAAAGGCCTCAACAACCAGTTGCTGGTATGCAGCGTGTATGACAATGGCGGCGCCCGGAGCATGGATATAAGACGTCTTTTCACCGGCGTAACGGGCGATGAGATCACCGGTCTTACCACAACGCCGAATCGCCGCACCCTGTTCATCAACACCCAGCATCCGGGCAACGGCGATCCACTGCTCAGTAGTTTCCCCGCCGAGCCGGACGGGGTCACCATCCCCCGGGACAGCACATTCGTTATCACTCGCAAGGACGGCTGGGTTGTCGGTAGCTGAATCAGTCGCGCACTCGAGGGCGCCCGGCAGGGCGCCCAATTTCAACTCAATTAACCAGGAGACAGCGCAGTGGGAATTGGCGGTATTAGCGTATGGCAGCTTCTTATTATCCTGTTGATCGTCATCATGCTCTTTGGCACCAAACGCCTCGGTTCAATAGGCGCAGACCTCGGCAGTGCAATCAAGGGGTTTCGCAATAGTGTGAAGGACGACGAGTCCAATGGCCCCGGGAACAGCTCCAGGTGATCTTCGAAAAACCTGTTTGGCCTGCAGCAACACCTCTCGAAACAGCTCGCGCATCAACGTTCTCCTCACTTTAACTTCTATTGCCCTGTAGCCTTAAACTACTGGGCAATACCTCCCTGTCGATTGCGAAGTGTCCTGTCCGGCTAACACCCAATGCTGCAGGCGTGTCAGTTGGAGTATGACGATGCCCGCCATATTCATCTCAAGGGTAGCGGAGCAGACCGGGAACGATAAATAAGGGTTCAGTTAATCTTTGGGCCTGATGCAGCAGCCGGACCGGCCAGCTCTGTTCCGGAACCTTGGCCGCTACATGGCGTGATACAAAAAAAGGGGTGCATTCGCACCCCTCGGATTCAGAAGCTCGCCTTGAGCCCGATGCTGTAAGTCACACCCGGGTCCCAGCGTTCATACAACTGGCCACCCTGGGTCCACTCTACTTCTTCGTCAAAGATGTTCGCCGCTTTGGCTTCAACTTCGAGTTCGGAGTTGCGCCACTCAAACGCATACTTGAGCAGCAGGTCTACCCGGTGACGATCTTCCTCGATGATATCCGGGGAGTTGTTGTCCCCCACCAGGATGATGCGATCACCGGTAAAGTTATAGGCGATACTACCGGTGATGCCGCTGTCGTATTCCTGGTAGGAAAACAGCAGGTTACCCAGCAGGTCTGACTGGCCGGTCATACGGCGCTCGTTGGCAAACAGGGGAGCGATCTGGCGACCACCAGTGAGTGGCACATCCGCAGCGGTCTCACCACTGCCCAGCAGTGTGACCTCGGAGTCGATCCAGGATATGTTCGCCGACAGCCGGAAACCATCCCAGGCCGGGGCCATATCGAACCAGGTACCAAAGTAGAGATCCTTGCGCACATCGAACTCTACACCCTCGAGCGTGGCCTCCTCGGCGTTGAACCAGGTGAAGATATCACCCTGCGCCTGTATCTTGGCCAGCTCAATGGGATCAGTGAAATCCTTCCTGAACAAACCGACAGACATCTCGTCCGCTGCACCGAAATACCATTCCCAGCGCAGGTCCAGGTTCTCCACATCCGCAGGCTCAAGGAACACGTTACCGCGATAGAGGTTCTGGTCCTCAGGATTACGCAGGGTAGAGCCGGTGATTTCCAGCAGGCTGGGGCGGTTCACCGTCTCCGAGTAGGCCACGCGCAGCTGCATGTTTTCCACGAACTCCCAGGTGATGGAACCACCTGGCAGGGTGTCGGAATAGTCGCGCTTGACCAGGTTATCGGTACCCGGGTCGGTATTGCCACCCCAGGCGTCGGCGGTGATATCGGTATCTTCGTCGCGCACGCCGAGCTGAACTCGCACTGTGGGCAACACTTGCGCGTCTATGGAACCGTAAAAGGCCGTGACCTCTTCAGAGGATTCGGCAAAGGGGAAGATACCCGAGGCATTGGCCTGACCCGCAGAGAAATCGCGCACCGTCAGGTACTGATCGGCCCAGTTCTGGTCACGGAACAATTGCCGCGGCGTCATCCAGGCGATGTACTCGGGCGCAGCAGGCTGCAGGCCGAAGCGGAACAGGCGGTCCTCGCTCTCGCGCGTACGCTCGTAGTTCGAGTAACCAGCCTTAACCACGCTGTCGAGGAAGCTGAAGGGCACCTCGATATCAAAGCCGTAGTCCTCGATGTCATCCTGCAACTCACTGTAGTTTCGGTCCGGAGCCTGATACACATCGCGCAGGTCACCCGCCGCCTGCCGGCTCGGGTCCACGATCGCCATGATGCCGTCGTTGTTCTCAGCGTAGGTGTAGGTACGTGTATCCGGCGCCTCGCGCGAACCCGACCCGTCAACCAGCCGCCATTCCAGTAACATGTCGTTCAGACTGCTGAAGTAGTGCTCGCCGGTGAGCTGGAAGGACTCGATCTCGTTCTCCGTCCACTGCAGCCTATAACTCTCGACAAAGGTACCGTCGTTGACATCGTCCTCCGAGGAGAAACCTCGGTCCTGCTGCACCTCGTCTTCTGATTGACGCAGGTTAAGCGCCGTAAACGAAATGGCGTTGTCCTGGTTCAGCTCCAGGCCGACGTTGAGGAAACCGGACAGGTTGACAGTCTGCCTGGTGATCCAGCGGGTGTAGTCGACAGTCTGGTTGCTGCCGCCATCGACGCCGGTGAATTCGTAGCGCGCCAGATCCTTGATGGTGTTGGTCCAAAGGTTGCTGTACTTGACGTTCGCCAGCACCCCCAGTGCCATGCCATTGTCAAAGTCCAGGCGTTTACCGAATTCCGCCTCGCCACTGTAGAGGGGCTTGAGATCCTTCTCGTAAATATCCCACTTGTTGTAGAAGCTGGCGCCCAGGTTGGCTTTTTCGGGGTAATCGACAGCCTCGAATTCCTCGCTGGTCAGCCCCTGTATATTCCGGGGAATCTTGCGAGTACCGTCATCCCAGCCCCAGTTATCGTTCTCTCCGCCGCGATAGAAGAGGCCGTCCCCGCCCGTCGATTCTGAATTCCCGCCCGCTGTAAGCTTGGCGGAAAAGTAATCCTCATCCGGAATGGTCTTGGTGCGGATATCCACCACACCACCGGAAAAGTCACCCGGGTACTGCGCAGAATAGGTCTTCTGCACCAGCAGGCTCTTGACGATGTTGTTGGGTACGATATCCAGGGGCACGGTTTTCTGGAAGGGCACCGGCGAGGAGATACGCGAGCGATTAAGCAGCGTGGATGAATAACGCTCGCCCAGTCCGCGAACATAAACGTACTTTCCCCCTACCAGGCTGAGGCCCGACACCCTCGACAGGGTCGCACCGACATTGGTTTCGGGAACGATGTTCATGTCTTCTTCACCCACCACATTGGAGATTTCAGACGTATCGCGCTTTTCGTCAGGAATAAACTCGCCGGTTACGAAAACCTCTTCCAGCTGAGGCGCAGGCGCATTCACCTGCACATCAGTATCCTGGGCGGAAGCGCCGGCGGAGATGCCCGCCAACGCTGCCACAGCGAGTGATAGTTGCTTACGTTTCATTGCGTGCACTCTCGCTTACAGGCCAAATACCCAGCTACCTTTCCAGCTGTCGATGTCGGAGCCGACAATGTCAGACTGCTCGAAGAACCCGTCTGAGGGCAGGGTCGCCGCAGGTGGCATGCTGCCGTCCTGGGTGACGTTCACCGCACCGTCGAGGTAGGTCTGCAGATCGGGATTGTCTCCGTCCACCACCTCCGCGCAGGCGAAGGATGTACTCTCGATGTTGATATCCATACCAATCAGGCCGACAGAAGTATCGCCATCCACATCAAGACAGGTCGCGGAACCGGAGACCATCACGTTGTAGAGGTCGGCGCCGGTGCCGCGGCGCAGGCGTATGGCACGCTCGCCACTGTTACCGATGATCGACATGTTGGCGATGGTCGGGTTGGAGCGCGGTTCGGCGTTCTCGTCACCCTCACGGTTGTCGGCCTCGATGCCGTTGTCTGCGGAGTCGGCGCCTTGTTCGATGTGCACGAACTGCAGGCTACCAGTCCAGCCGTCGGTCCAGTCGAGGGAGTCGTCGGCGTTGCCGGTCAGGGCCAAGTACCTGGCGCTCACCGTACCGCCGAAGAACTCGATGCCGTCATCCAGGTTGTTGTGCACCTGGATAAAGTTCACCTCGGTGCCGGAACCCACGCCCTGGAAGGCGATTCCGTTGAGCTGGTTCTCAGGATCAACATTGGAACCCGCGTACTTGACCACGACATAGTTGAGCTTGCCGCTGGAGTCCGCCGCATCCGCGCCACCGAACAGGCCGGAGTTGGCTTCACCTTCCTTGGTACACTCCACAGTGCCCCCGGTGGCGCCTTCCGGGCAGTCGTTGATCGGCGCGTTGCCGTTGATCACCAGGCCGCCCCAGAGACCGCGCGCGTTGTCCAGATTGGTGGCGCCGTCCACGTCAGCCAGCGCGGTAAATGTTACCGGCATGGAGGCCGTGCCGTTGGCGACAATCTGCGAGCCGCGGGAGATCACCAGGAAGTCCTCTGCGTCGTTGCCGACGATGGTCGTACCAGCGTCAACCGTCAGCACTGCGGAATCGGTGTTGTCGCCGCCTACTGTGGTCTTGCCGCTGAGGATGTAGAAATTGCCTGACGTCAGTCGCAGATCGGCGATGATGTTCTCGGGCAGCAGACAGGTCGGCGTGCCGGCAATCGGCGCACCGTCTGTGGTGCCGTCGGGACAGCCGTCGACTACCGGGAAGTCCGGCACCCCTGTATCCAGGGTGCCTACAGTCCAGCCGGCGGTCCAGTTGCTGCCTTCCTCAACAGCGCCGATAAAGCCGCTGTTCTCAAGGTCGCCGATACCGGCCACGTCGACCGGGTTCACCGCGCTGCCGTCCTGTGACACGTTGTCCTGACCGTCGAGGTAGGACTGCAGATCCGGGTTATCGCCATCGACGACCTCCGGACAGTCGAAGGCCACGCCATCAACTGCCAGCTCATTGCCCAATAAGCCCAGTGACTCACCGGACACGTCGATACAAGTCGCGTTGCCGGTGATGTAGGAGTTGTAGAGCCCTACACCGGTGCCGCGGCGGAAGCGCACACCGCACTCACCCGGGTTACCCACGATCGTCATGTTGGAAATATCGGGCATTGACCGCGGCTGGGCGTTCTCGTCACCCTCGCGGTTGTCGGCCTCGATACCGTTGTCGGCAGAGTCATCGGCCTGGTTGATCAACAGGTACTGTATGGAGCCCTGCCAACCGTCAGTCCAGTCCAGGGAATCGTCGGCATTGCCGGTGAGCACCACGTGGGTGGCGCTGACGTTGCCGCCGAAGAACTCGATACCGTCATCCAGGTTGTTGTGCACCTGCACGAAGTCCACCTCGGTGCCGGAGCCCACGCCCTGGAAGGCGATACCGTTGAGCTGGTTTTCCGGGTCCACGTTGGAACCGGCGTACTTCACCACCATGTACTTCAGGCTGCCGCTGGAGTCGGCAGGATCGTCACCACCGAACAGGCCGGAGTTGGCCTCGCCTTCCTTGGTGCACGCCAAAGTGCCGCCTACCGCGCCTTCCGGGCAGTCGTTGATCGGCGCGTTACCGTTTATGACAACGCCACCCCAGAGGCCGCGCGTAGTCTCGATATCCGCATTGCCCAACAGGTCGTCGATACCAGTGAAGGTCACCGGTGCATTGGCGGTACCATCAACAACCAGTTCGGAACCGCGGGAAATGACCAGGAAGTCGCTGCTGGTGCCGCCGTAAACCGTCACGCCGGCCTGCACGTTCAGCGTCGCGGAGTCGGTGTTGTCGCCACCTATGACCACCTTACCGTTCAACTGGTAAAGCTTGCCCGGAACCAGCGTAAGGTCCTGGGTGATAGTACCTTCAAGCTCGCAGACGCTTTGGCCAGCGACCTCTTCCGAGGCTTCAGTAGTGCCCTCAGGGCAGCCCACGCCGGGATTGCCGCCATCCGGGTTACTGACAGAGCCGGGGACCGTCCATCCCTGCGTCCAGTTATCCCCGCCAATCGCGCCAATAAAGCTGGCGGATTCGAAAAAATCGCCCATGGGGGTAACCGGATTGACGCTGCCGCCGGTGGTGGAGACCTCGTCGGCGGTGGCCAGGTAATCCGCCACCACACCGCCTTCGTCATCGACGACGGCTTCTTCGCAACCGAAGCTGGTGCCTGCAATAGTCAGGTCTGCACCCAGCAGGTTCAGCGACTCGCCGCCGATGCGCAGACAGCTGCCTGAGTCAACAACGAAGCTGTTGGTGAGGTGGATGCCGGTACCGCGACGGAAGCGCAGGCCATTCTCCCCGGCCAGGCCGAAGCCGGACATGTTGCTGATAGACGGCAGGGAGCGCGGCTGGGCATTTTCATCGCCCTCGCGGTTATCGGCCTCGATCAGATTGTCGCCTGAACCCGACTGCTCGATGTAGAGATACTGGATGTTACCCTGCCAACCATCAGTCCAGTCCAGCGAATCGTCGGCATTGCCGGTCAGTACCACGTAACGCGCACTCACGGTTCCGCCGAAAAACTCTATGCCATCATCCAGGTTGTTGTGCACCTGTACATACTCGACCTCGGTGCCGGAGCCCACACCCTGGAAGGCGATACCGTTGAGCTGGTTTTCCGGGTCGACGTTGGATCCGGCGTAGCTTACAACCACATACTTGAGAACACCGGAGTTGTCCTCGGGGTTGTCGCCGCCGAACAGGCCGGAGTTGGCCTCACCTTCCTTGGTGCACTCCGCACTGCCGCCCTCTACGCCCTCAGGGCAGTCGTTGATCGGGGCAAAGCCGTTGATGACCAGGCCGCCCCAGAGTCCGCGAGCGTTGTCTTCCACCTCACCGGTGACCGCACTGGCAGCGGTGAAGTTGATAGGCTGCTCGGCCGTCCCCTCGGCATCAATCTGGCAGCCCTGCTCGATAACGATAAAGTCTTCGTTGGTGGCGCCGACAATAGTGGCGCCGGGCGCGATTTCCAGAACGCAGGATTGTGCCCGGGCATGGACACTGTAGCCGGTGGTAAGCAACAGGCCCGCTGCAACGGCGCTATACAATTTGGTGTGTTTCATTTTCTTCTGTCTCCCTTAACCGTTGCTCACACTGAGGGCGCCGCCCTTGATGCGAAAGATCACGTCGTTCCCCAGCAGCAGACCTTCGGGATTGAGCTTGCCGCCCGGCAACTCAGTCACATCGATGTCATAGATCTCGCGGCCATCATTAGCAGTCTCGCCAGAAGGCGCTATCGCCGATTCGAGCGCTGCAGGAATCACACTGCGCACGACGTCACCATTGCCATCGCCGCCACCGTCGCCACCTCCGTCTCCGCCACCGTCGCCATCACCGTCCCCATCCCCGCTGCCGGGTACCTCTACCACGATGTTTCCCGGTGAAACGTTGTCAGACGAGGAACCGCCACAAGCCGTGAGCGAGACCACGAAGAGAGCGAGCAGGAACTGCTTCATTCTTGTTTCAGACGCCATGTTTAAACCCTGTAAATGTTTGTAAAAAATGCGTGGCGAGCGATGTGCCCGACAGCCAAGCCGTGAATTCAGCGGGTATGTTAGGGAGGAAAAATGACACCAAGGTGATGCTATTGTTGCAGTAAGATGAAATTCCCGGCGCCTGGAAGTCACCGCGGTGGCATGGAAATGGGCCGCTTGTTATGCGCGCGATGAGCAGATGCGCGACCCCCGGCTCGGGAGTTCACAAAAGTTTCACCTGCACTTATTGGCTCTGTAATGTGGCCCCGCGATCCTGTTCGAAAACCCACATCACAGGAAGCCAATCATGCGCCGCGATGACCACAAGTACGACGTCACTGAAAAGAGCCGAATCCGCGACGAGATCGACGAGCAGATTCGCGAGTACCTGAAACAGGGTGGCAGGATCGACACTCTGGCAAAGCAGCAGCACGCCTCGAACAACGCCAAAGCCGACGCGACCGCCTGGGGCGGAATAGAAGAACTGCCAGTCGGTGAGTAGCGGGCCGGCCAGGAACATCTTGCCGGACTAACCCGGGGCCCGGTCAGCTCCCGCCGTTGTCACTGGTTGCTGCCGGTCCCCTGTACGGGCGGCAGGCAATGGGGCTCCACTGCCGGGGAGCAGGCGCCGGATATTACGGGCGGATAGTGCGATTGCATTGCTACCGTTTCCGGCTTGCGGCTCGGTTCAGGCACAACAGGTGGCAGAGGAATTACAGTTCCGTCTCGGTACGAAATTCTCGCTCGATTTTTTGCTGCTGCTCATACCTGCTGCCGCCGGACCGGGATTGCGTGTCTCGCATACGTTGCTGAAAGCGCTTCTTACGATAATGGGCAACCAGGTTCGGAAAGCGCTGGGCCTCCAGTTCACCGGCAATGAGTGCTTCGATAAAAGCAATATCGATACCGACACGATAAGCGATGCGGCTGGGACGAATCTTGTGCGCGTGGAACTCAGCCACGATATGTATTTGTTGCTCGCGACTGTGGGTGCACTCCCGCGAATAGCCGTAAGGCGGCGATGGCGTGCGCGTGTCCGGTTTATCTGCGGCGCTAGTCATGCACCTACTTTTAGCAGTTGGCGCCGGTGTTGCCAAGAAGTGACAGGGTCTTAAGGCGCACAAATCCCCTCTCCCGCCCTGCCTTAACAGGTCCAAACGCGAAAAAGGCCCTGATTCTCACTGGCGACAGCACGCGAACCTTGACGGTGATCAATATTTGTCCGATCCGGCATTGGCTCGGTCGCAAAGCTTACTTATGCTTTGTACTCGATCTTCACCTGAATAACCGCAACGAGGGCATGGTCATGGAAATGTGGATGGACCACACCGGCGTCGATGATCGCGGCATTCACCGGAAACGCCCCCGTCCACCCAAGGGTGACGGCGCGCTTGATATCGACCTGACCCCGATGCTGGACGTGGTGATGATTATGCTCATCTTTTTTATCGTCGCGGGATCTTTTGTGCGCGAGGTCGCGATCGACGTGGAACGCAAGCAGACCAGTAACGCCCAGAGTAACGAGCCCTCGGAAAACATCACCGTCCAGATCAGCGCCAACAATGAAATCTGGATCAAGGGCCGCAGAGTGGATGATCGCGCCGTGCGCGCCAACATAAGCCGCCTGCGCGCCGAAAATCCCAAGGCCTCTGTCATCATCAAGGCCCACAACAAGTCCACCGTCGACAGCGTGGCCTCGGTGCTGGATTCCTCCAGGGAAGCAGGCATCTATAACGTCTCCCTCTCCACCGGAGAATAATCCGCACACGACACTGGCGACTTCAACGATCAGGTGCAATACTTCTTGCCAGCACCCGATACCAGAAGGAGTCCCAACATGAAGCACCTGCTCGTCATTTCCAGCCTGATCTTCCTGGCCGCCTGCAGCGCGGAGCCGGGCAGCGAAAAATGGTGTGCCGCGAAAAAAGAACAGCCCAAGTCTGAATGGACCGGTTCCGATGCGGCCACCTACGCCAAGCACTGCATCATCGACGGCCTGGAAGTGGGCTCAGAAAAGTGGTGTGAAGACCTGGCTGGCAAAGACAAGGGCGAGTGGACAGCCGACGAGGCTGCCAGCTATGCCAAACACTGCGTAATGTAACCGGGACGGAGCCTTCCCCATGCATAAGTTTTTTCGTCCATTCCTGCTGGGAGTGGGTCTCCTGCTTGCCTGTGCGCAACTGGCAAGCGCAGGGGAAACACTTCAGCGCATAATCGACTTCAAGGTACTCAAGGTCGGCATGTCCGCTGACCAACCGCCAATGACCGCCCTGAACAAGCAGGGGGGCGTGATGGGTTATGACGTCGACCTGGCAAGGGCCATGGCGCGGGCGATGCGTGTGCAGCTGGACATCAAGGTGATCCCCTTCGGCGGCCTGCTCGAGGCACTGGAGAAGGGCGAAGTAGACATGGTCATTTCCAACATCTCCATCACGCCGGAGCGCACTGAAAGTGCCTATTTTGTTGGCCCCTACATGATGGCGGGGAAATCTATCCTGACCCGCGATTCGGTCCTGGCCGAGGCCAAGGACAGCGGGGCGCTCAACCGGGAAGACCTGAAACTGGCGGCGCTGAAAAACTCCACCAGCGCAATATTCGTACGTGAAAACCTGCCAGACGCACAACTGATAGAGGTGGCAAGCAACGATGACGGCGTATCAGGGCTGATCAAGGGAGACTTCGATGCCATGCTGGCGGATATGGCAACCTGCAAACTCGCAGTGCTGCGACACCCGGACGCGGGCCTGGTCACTCTCAAGGAGCCACTGACCATCGAGCCAGTGGGCATCGCCATCAGTGGCGACGACCCGCAGTTCAAGAACCTGGTGGACAACTACCTCGAGGCCTATGCCAAGACCGGCATTCTCGGCAAGCTGAGGGAGAAGTGGTTCGAGCAGGGAGACTGGGTAGGCGCCCTGCCCTGAAGCCGGCCTGCCGCGCGCGACCATGCGCTGTTGCAATGCGCTTGCTGCCCTTCTGATCATGCTTGCGACTCCCACCCTGGCTGACCCTATTGTCATCGCCCACCGTGGCGCCAGCGGCTATCTCCCGGAGCACACTCTCGAAGCCAAAACACTGGCCCATGCAATGGGCGCCGATTACATTGAGCAGGATGTGGTGCTGACGCGTGATGGCGAGCCGCTGGTATTGCACGACATCTACCTACAGAACACGACCGACGTGGAACAGCGCTTCCCCGGGCGCGGGCGCGATGACGGCAATTACTATGCCCTGGATTTCACCCTCGCGGAGCTACGACAGTTGCGCGCCCACGAGCGCAGCTACCGGGACAGCGACGGTACCGAGCGCGCCCACTACCCGCAACGTTTTCCACTGCACCAGGGGCACTTTCGCCTGGCGACGCTGCGCGAGGAGATCGACCTGCTATCGGGACTGGACCGCAGCCGTGGCACCACGACGGGTCTCTACATAGAGCTGAAAGCGCCCAACTGGCATCGTGAGCAGGGTCATGACCTCGCCGCTGCGGTGCTGCGTGTTCTCGAGCAAACCGGTTACCTGCAGAGGCCCGGGCAGGTCTTCCTGCAGTGTTTCGACGCCGCCACCCTGCTCGAGCTCAAAGCAAAAACGACCCTGCCACTGATCCAGTTAATCGGCGAAAACGACTGGCAGGAAGATGGCGGCATGGATTACGACGCCATGCGCACGGAGTCCGGAATCCAGCGCGTGGCTGCTTACGCCAGCGGCATCGGCCCATGGATACCCCATGTACTGGATGCGCAATTGCGCCCGACAGCATTGACCGGGCTCGCTCACAAGTACGGCCTGCTGGTGCACCCCTATACGCTGCGGGCAGACGAGTTACCCCCCGCAGCAAACAGCGTCGACACGCTGCACGAGGCCCTGTTCAACGCGGCGGGAGTAGACGGATTGTTTACCGACTTTCCCGACCTCACCAGGAACTTCCTTAACCGCGGGAAACACTGAAGATGGACTTTCAGCAAGCCAGGACCTACCTGCTGTCCAAACCGGAAGCGGAGGAAGACTTCCCCTTCGGCCCCGAAGTAGCGGTTATGAAGATCCGCGGCAAGATGTTCGCCACCCTGGGGCATGAACAGGACCACGCGCGCATGAATCTCAAGTGCGAGCCCCAGGAAGCGTTGATGCTGCGCGATATTTTCGACGCGGTATTACCCGGCTACCACATGAACAAACGCCACTGGAATACGCTGGTGCTGGATGGCAGCATTCCGCGCGGTGAAATTGAACGCATGATCGACAATTCCTATGCCCTGGTCGTTGCCGGGCTGACCAGGCGCCAGCGGCAGGCACTGGAGATCGCGCATGGCTACGAACTGATCCACGGCAAACCACGCGCATAGGCGCCGCAACAGGCTTTGCTACTGGCACTGGGTGGCACAAACGGGCATTATCTTCATTCTCGCTCGCGCCCTGTCCAAGTGCAGCAAATGCAACTCGGAGAGCGCCGGGACAGCAACTCAATCTGGAAAACAGCGTGACTCCAAAGGTAAACAGACGCACCAAAATTGTCGCTACCGTCGGCCCGGGCAGCGAGTCTGCGGACATGATCGCCAGGCTGATCCAGGCCGGCGTGAACGTATTTCGCCTTAATTTCAGCCACGGCACCGCCGACCAGCACACTCGCGTGGCGAAACGCATACGCAAGCAGGCGTCTATTGCCGGGGTATACGTTGGCATCCTCGCGGACCTCCAGGGGCCGAAAATCCGCATCAGCTCTTTTCGCGACGAAGCTATTCAGCTGGCCCAGGGAGATCGCTTCCGTCTCGACCTGAATCTTGGCGAGGGCGAGGGTGACAGCCACGGTGTCGGGCTGGATTACCGCGAGCTCTGCACCAGTGTCTCACGCGGCGACATCCTGTTGCTGGACGACGGACGCTTGCGACTGCGCGTGGAAACAGTGACGGAATCTGCCGTTGACTGCACGGTACTGATAGGCGGCAAACTGAGTTCGCGGAAAGGCATCAACCGGCTTGGCGGCGGTCTCGCGGCCCCTGCGCTCACCAGCAAGGATATGGCCGACATTGACGATCTTGCGCGGGTGGAACCTGATTTCGTTGCAGTGTCGTTCGTCTCGTCGGCCGAGGATATCTACCAGACGCGGAAACTGCTGCAGAAGCATAACCTGGAATCCGGCATCATCGCCAAGATTGAACGGGCCGAAGTGGTGGCCGATGAGAATGTACTCAATGGCATTATCAGGGCATCTCTCGGCGTCATGGTGGCACGGGGAGACCTCGGTGTGGAAGTGGGTGACGCGCAGCTGATCGGTATCCAGAAATCGCTGATTGCCAAGGCACGCGCCATGGACCGCGTGGTCATCACCGCGACGCAAATGATGGAATCCATGATCGATAACCCGATGCCGACACGAGCCGAGGTCTTCGACGTCGCCAACGCCGTGCTCGACGGTACCGACGCCGTGATGCTGTCAGCGGAGACCGCGGTCGGCAAATATCCGGTTGAGGTGGTTACCGCGATGTCGGAAGCCGCCCTCGGTGCCGAGCGGCAGTCGGTGACCCGTACATCACGCTACCGGCTGGACCGGCAGTTTGCTGATGCCCAGGAAACCATTGCCATGTCGGCAATCTATGCGGCCAATCACTATGGCAGTGTGCGCGGCATCGCCTGCCTCACCGAGTCGGGGAGTACGCCGTTGCTGATGTCGCGACTGAGCTCTGGACTGCCGATCTTTGGCCTCAGCAGCAATGCCCAGACCCTGCAGAAACTCAGCCTTTGCCGCGGCGTGGTACCGCTTTTCTTCGACGCCAGTGTCTTCGCCGCAGACGAGGTGGAGTCGCGCGCCATCGAGTTCCTCATGGATGACGGTTACCTGTTCAAGGGTGATTCCATACTGTTGACCAAGGGCACGGAGATGGGGCAGTCCGGTTCCACCAACATCATGAAAATACTCCCGGTTAACTGATGGGTGATCGGACGCGGCTTGTCGCCGATGTGGGCGGGACCAATACACGCCTGGCAGTCTACGACCCGGAGCACGATGAGTTTCGCCACGTGGCCCGCTTTACCAACAGCGAATATGCCTCGTTGGCGGCTGTTATCGACAGCTGGCGCGGGGCACTGAACGAGGCCCTGCCAACCACCGCCTGCCTGGCCATTGCCGCCCCACCCGGCAATGATGTCGTCACCATGTTCAATATCGGCTGGTCTTTCTCCTGCCGGGACCTGGCCACTCAATTCGGTTTTGCCCGGCTGCACTGCATCAATGACTTCCAGGCCAATGCCTACGCGCTGCCGCACCTGGACGCGACGGAAGTGCAGCCACTGTATGCGGGCGGCTCGCCCGCCAACAGCTGCCTGGCTACCGTGGGCCCGGGAACAGGCCTGGGTGGGGCAACCCTGCGCCGACTGGGCGAGCATACTGTGGCAGTCGCCGCAGAGCCGGGGCACATGAGCCTGTCTCCGGCGTCGAGCCTGGAGCTGGATATCTTCAGGCACCTGCTGCGTGGTCACAGCAACATTTACGCAGAGCTGCTGGTATCCGGCGCCGGCCTGGCAAGACTGTACCAGGCGATCTGTGAGCTTGCCGGTGATGCTCCGCAACAGCTTACCCCCGCCGAGGTATCAGCGCGCGCGCTGGACGGCAGCGACAAACACTGCCTGCAGGCGCTGCAGGTCTTCTGTGCCTTGCTCGGCTCGGTATGTGGCGACTTCCTGCTCGCCAATGGCTGCTATGGCGGACTCTACCTCGCGGGCGGCATCGTACCGCAACTTGGCAGCTTTCTGCAGGACAGCGATTTTCTGCACCGCCTGCAGGACAAGGGCGCCATGGCGGGCCAGCTGCGAGAGACTCCGGTGTATGTCGTGGTCACCGACCACCCCGGACTGAAGGGAGCCGCCCATGCACCAGCTCAGCTCAACCGGGGAATGTAAACCCTCGCGCAAAAACCCCTGTCACCCTCGCCAGCCCCGGTTACCAGGCGACCGCGATGTAACTCGGCTATACGCTTGACAATGGAGAGCCCCAGGCCGGCTCCCTGGCCGGCGCTGCCGGGCACCCGGTAAAAGCGATCACTGAGCTTCGCTCGCTCTGACTCGGAAAGCGGCTCACAATCATTACAGATTTCCAGGACGGCGTTTTCCCCTACGGCAAAGAGGCTGATGTTAATTGTTGGAGTCCCACTACAGTAGCGAAACGCGTTGACCAGGAGATTGCGTACCAATATTGCCAGCGCCTCGCTATTACCCCGCACGCTGATCTCCAGCACATTGTCCAAAGAGACCTCCAGCCCCCTGTCTGCTGCCAGATGCGCTGTCTCCGCCAGTACCTCGGTCAGCAATTGTGCCAGCCTGACTTCGGTTGTGCTCACGGGCGCCTCAGGATCGACCCTGGCCAGGGTCAGCAATTGCGTTACCGTATGGCTGGCCCGGTCGACACGCTGGGTAATGCGCTCCAGCATTTCACCCGCTGGCTGGCCCCGCAGCTGGCGCTGGCACAGCTGCACCTCGGTCTTGATGGCGGCGAGCGGGGTCAACAGTTCGTGGGCCGCGTTCGCGGTAAAGCGCTGCTCGCTCTCCAGGGCCACTGCCAGGCGCGCAAACAATCGATTCAGGGATGAGACCACCGCGTCAAGCTCCTCCGGGACACTCTCCGTGTCGACCGGATCCAGCAGGCCCGGCTTGCGTTGGGATATTTCCCGGGCGAGGCGGCGCAGGGGGAGCAGGCCGCGAAACACCCCCAGGTACAACAGGCCGATAGTCAGCGGAAGCACTATCAGCAGCGGTTGCAGCGCGCTGGCCAGAGTACCTAGCATATCCCGCCTGGCGGCGCCGAGCTCAATGCCAACCTGTATCCAGACCGCGGTCGGTTCATCCCAGCGACTGAGGATGCGCCAATGGCTGGCATCGTCCTCCAGGTCCAGGCGCTGAAAGCCCTCGGCAGAAGGCAGCGGAAACGTTGGCGAGCCCTCTACCAGCGCAATAAGACTGCCGTTCTCCCAGATGTTGATGGCGGGTGCCAGCCCCTCGTAGACGATACCCTCAATAAGGATGGGTTCCACATGGGCCTGGTCGTAATCGAATCCACTCCATGCTTCGTAAAGCGGCTGGCCCTGTGCCAACTGCCTTTCAAAAACCCGGGTGACATAGGTCACCAGGTCGACATATTGCCCCAATTGCCGGTCAACCTGTTCCAGCAACGCGCGGTTGGCATAGAAATAGGTCACCGCAGCCGACGTGATCCAGGCGAACAGCGTCAGTAGCAGTAAAATCCCGGTCAGACGTTTTTGCAGGGAAACTGTCATTTGGGTACGCGGTAACCTACGCCGCGCATGGTTTCTATAGCTTTACTGCCAAAGCGCTTGCGCAGCCTGGATATATACACCTCTACGGTATTGGAACCCACCTCTTCTCCCCAGCTGTATATGCCCTCCTCGAGCCTGGCACGGGAGACAAACCTCCCGGCATTGCGCAGCAGAATCTCGAGAATGGCGTATTCTCGTGCGGTCAGGTCAAGTTGTTCGCCGGAAAAGATGACCACCCGGTCGACAGGATCCAGCGCAATCCCGCTCGCCTGCAAATGCTGGCTGCGACTTGCACCTTTCCTGCGCAACAGGGTGCGCACCCGGGCAAACAGCTCTTCAATTTCAAATGGCTTGGTGAGGTAGTCATCGGCGCCGGAATCCAGCCCGTCCACCTTGTCTTCAAGGGTGTGCCGCGCCGTCAGCAGCAAAACCGGAAGTTCATGTTTGTCTGCACGCAGCTGCCTGAGGATCTGCATGCCCGGCGTGCCGGGCAAGCCCAGGTCCAGTATGAGCAGGTCGTAGGGGGTCGATCCCAACGTGCTGCGCACGCCATCACCATGGCGCAGCCAATCCACCGCATACTGCTCCAGCCGCAATGCCGTTTCCAGCGACTCGCCGAGCTGAAGGTCGTCCTCCACCAACAGTATCCGCACAGTCGTTTCCATCCCCGATTCACCAGCCAAAAGGGTATACCCTCGTCCACCAAGATGAAACCGCGCTGAAGGGCACTGCAGTGGTACGAGAAATCGCATTATTGCCGAAATTTATTTTTTTTCGGGCGCAGCATCGTCCGTAATCTGGTGCTACACTCAAAAAAGCTGATTCGTCAGCGAGATGTGGCAAACGGTCGAAGTTCCCTATAGTTCCTCGGTGCGTATTCCATAAAACACTCAGATAAACAGCTGGGCCCCCAGTGGCGCGGCACGTAACACAGGTAAAATTTATGTCTTCAACTACCGGCACCGTTAAATGGTTTAACGAAAGTAAGGGCTTCGGCTTCATCGAGCGCGAGGACGGTCCCGACGTATTCGTACACTTCAGCGCCATCAAAGGTGATGGCTTCCGCACACTGGCAGATGGCCAGAAGGTGCAATTCGACGTCACTGATGGCCAGAAAGGGCCGCAGGCGGAGAACGTGGTCGCGATTTAACACGCCCACGCAGCAAACAAGAAAGGGAGCTCAATGAGCTCCCTTTTTTTGTTCTTCCCGCGTGCTGAATGGTTTTACATCACCCAGCCGCGTGTTGACACATCAGGCCATGAGTCCCGGGCCTCAACCCTCAGCGAGGCTGCGTTGACGCTCCAGTTCGGAATCCATGTACTTGATCCACTGGGCGGCATACTTCGCTGAGCGCTCATCCCGCGCAGCAGCTTTGAACGCTTCCCGTGCCTTGTCATACTGCTTGGTGTTGAAGTAGGCCATACCCAGCACCAGTCTAGCGTTATCCGGACGTTTCACCCCGCCTCGGGAAAGCCCCTTGTTGATCGCGGAGATCGCTTTCTTGTTTTCGTCACCATCGAGGTAGATGTTCCCGAGGCGCGCGTACAGTTCTCCGGTATCAGAAAGCTCAGCCGCCTTCTCCATCGCGGGAATGGATTTGTCGACTTCCTGCGCCTGGCGCCAGGCACTACCCGCTACTTCCCAGTTCTTGGATTTGCCTTCAATGCTGCCGTCTTTCAAACCCTTGTCCATGACTTTGGCAGCCTTGTAGGGTACGTCGCTATTCAGATAGAGGTAGGCCATGGTGACCTGCTCGGTACCCTTGTCCAGCATGCCCTGGACATAAGCCGTCTCCATGGCGGACAACTGTTCTGAGTCCTTTTTCTGCTCGCCATACATATGCGAGATCTGCACCCAGTATTGCTTCTTGGGGTAATGGGTGAGCAAAATTTCCAGTACATCGACAGTCTTGTTGATATCACCCTTTTCAAAGTACAGGAAGCGAGCAAGGTTGTACCACTGCTCTTTAGGCAGCTTGCCCTTTTCGTTGTACATGCTGATCGCTTTTTCCACGTTGCTCAGCGCTTTGTTGTAATCCTTGAGCTGGTAGTAACCCTGCGCCAGCAACACGTAGGCGTTGGCGTTGGGTGAATCGGTCATGTCAAACCACTTCTGCAGCGCATTGATGCCCTGCTGCCATTGCTCCTGCACAAAATAAAGCTGGGCTATGGTGAACCGGGTGTTGATCTCCATCGCCAGGGGTATATCCGGCTGCGCAACCACATTTTCATATGCCTGCAACGCCTTGGCGTAGTTTTCCTGGCTGTAATAAATGAAGGCATACAGGTTGTAGACGTTGGCCAGCTCGTAGCTGTTGAGGGCCTTTTTACCACCTGCGGCAACCATGCCGTCGAGTATCTTCTCGGCCTGTCTCAGGTCCTTGGCCTCTGCCGCTGCCTGCGCCTCGGCCAGTTTTTCATACACCTTGTTCCGCAGCGCCGGCGTTCTGCGCGTCTCGCGCGTATCCTTCTTCTGCTCCTGCGCCTGGGCGGCTGCCAGAGGAGCCCAACCGGCGTCACGCTGTAACTGGGTGACTGCGACCTGCGCAACCAGGACAGGTACAGCCACCAGCGCGGCGCGGGTCCAGGTCTGGTATTTCAGCAATTTCATAACGCGTAAGCCCTGTTACTGTTCCAGTTCATAGGTGAACTTGTTCTGCACACCGGCGACCTCAATGGCCTCACCGTCTACCACCCGGGGCTTGTACTTGAACTTGAGAGCCGCCTTCACAGACGCCTTCTCAAACACACCGGAAGGCTGGCAATCTACCGCCACGGGATCGCGGATCGCACCGGATGTCGTCACCGTATACTCAACGATGCAGTAGCCGGTAATACCGCGCGTCTGTGCGCGACGGGGATATATCGGAGCCACCTTCACAATTGGCAGGTATTCCCCGTCACCAGAGGACATGCCGGTTGTGGAAATTTCCACGTCGACCGATGCCTGCGGCGCCGTGTTCACTACCTCGACATCCATATCCATATCCAGATCTGGCGTATCCAGATCCGGCGGAGGCTCTTCCGGATCGTCTACCTTATCCGGCTTCTGCTCTTTTACATTGGTTTCGATCTCGCGCTCTGGCATGTGGATGTCAGCCACCTTGCGACCCTTGTCGTCGTCGATCTTGGGATCGGCGGTTGCAATCAGGTACTGCATGATGAAGAACAGGCCGCCGGCAACGGGCAACGCCAGCAGGGCGCCGAGAATCAACCTGGTTAGATTACGACTCATAGCAGATCAATCATCCTCGGTGGCCAGGGAGACATCATAGACTCCCGCTTCGCGAGCGGCGTCAAGCACCGCAGCGACCGTTTCAGTATTGGATTTGTTGTCCGCCTGGATCACGACCGCACCCTTGGGGTTTTCCGCATGCAAGCGTTCTATGTTGGCGCGTACAGCGCGCACATCGATGCGACGCTTGTCCATCCAGATTTCGTTGTTGGCATTGATCGCCACCAGGATATTCACGTTTTCCTTGGGTTGCGACGTTGACGCCTCAGGCCGGTTCACTTCGATACCCGCTTCCTTGATAAAGGAAGCCGTCACGATGAAGAAAATCAGCATGATGAAGACGACGTCCAGCATGGGTGTCAAGTCGATCTGGGCTTCGTCTTCGGCAGCTGCTTGATTGTTCCTGCGCATTATCTGTGCTCTCTTAGTGATCGGTGGTCAGGTTGTCTTCCAGAAACTCGCTCTCGCGCTGGGCAACCCGGGTAACGTAGGTATTCGCGAACACCCCGGACAGGGCGGCGACCATGCCCGCCATGGTGGGGATGGTAGCCCGCGACACACCGCCGGCCATGGATTTGGCGTCGCCGCCACCGGTGACCGCCATGATGTTGAATACTTCAATCATGCCGGTAACAGTACCGAGCAGACCCAGCAGCGGACACAGTGCCACCAGGGTCTTGATAACCGGAAGATACTGGTTGATCTGCATCCGGCACTGGGAAATCAGCTTTTCACGAATAGCTTGCGCTTCCCAGGACTTGCGTTCGCTGCGCCCCTCCCAGGTCGCAATCGCCGTAGCCACGTCCTTCTTCCAGCCGGCCTTGAAATACCAGGCGCGCTCGAAAATCAGTGCCCACATCACGAACAGCAGTATGGCGATCAGCCAGAGGACGTTCCCGCCCATGTCCATAAAGCGGGAAACAGCCTCATACGCACTATCAAACCAGTACATATCAGCTCCTCTGGTTGGCCTCAGTGTGCTCCGCGATGATGCCTGTGGTTTGCTCGTTCAGCACATGGATGATGCGCTGCGCGCGCCCGTTCACAATGGTGTGCAGCAGTACAGTCGGAATCGCTACCAACAGGCCCAGCACCGTGGTTACCAGGGCGCCGGAGATACCGCCGGCCATCGCCTTGGGATCACCCGCACCGAAAATAGTGATTGCCTGGAAGGTAATGATCATACCTGTCACCGTACCCAACAGCCCCATCAGCGGAGCGACTGCAGAAATAATCTTCAGTAGTGTGAGACCCGCTTCGAGCTTGGGAGTTTCCTTGAGAATACCCTCGGACAGCTTCAATTCCAGAGTCTCGGGATCCATGGTCGGGTTGTCCTCGTGGATCTTGAGCACACGACCCAGCGGGTTGTTCTCGTTGGCTTTGTCGCTCTTGAGCTGCTTGCTGACCTTGGAGCTCACAGACGCCAGGTAACCCAGTCGCACCAGCGCCAGCAGGAAGGCAAAGGCGCCCACGGCGGTGATGGCGTAACCGATGTAACCACCCTGGTGCCAACGCTCCTCGAGATTGGGGCTGTTGATCAAGGCCGCCAGGAATGAGCCGCCGGTCGGACCTGTGGGGTCTACACCGAACTTGTGCATGCCGTCAGAAGCATTGGCCAGGCCCCGGGCCCAACCGATGTAGGGGCCGGAGGGCTGGCGCGCCAGCTCTTCCAGACTACCTTTCTCGGGCACATACTGCAGGTACTTGCCTTCTTCAGACACGATATTGAAGGTACCCACACGGACCACCTTCTGCTCACCCTTGTCACCATTGGGCTTGGCCACTTCGGCGCTGAAGGACACGACCTTGCCGGACTCGACCATTTCGCGATTCAGTTCGTACCAGACGCGCTCGATCTCTTCGATGCTGGGCAGCGTGTCAGAGCCGCTCATCTTCGCGATCAGCTCCTGCAGGAACGCCTCACGGCCAGGGTACTGGGCGCTGGTAAGCGAATTTTCCAGATTCGTGGACAGGTCACCTGCTGTAGACGTCAGGTGGCCGAACAGTTCGGCAAGCGTACCCAGCTTTTCCTTGAGCTGCTGCTGCTTGGCAACAACCAGCAGTTCGTTCTCTTCGAACTGGTCTTCGAGCTGGGTAGATATCTGCTCCTGGCGAGCACGCTCGGCCTCGGCCTTGCGCAGTTCAGCAGCCTGGTTCGCCTTGTCCTTGGCAAAGCGCTGTTCACGGGCGCGGTTTTCTTTCTGCTCCTGCACCTGGCCACGCTTTACAAAGTCAAGCAGCTCATCCAGCGACTTGGCTTCCTGTGCCAGCACAGAGCCGGCGGAAAAGGTCAGGGCTCCCGCCATTGCGAACGCGGCGACCTTTACAAATTTAATGCTCATTATTTGGCCTCCGGTGCGGCGATTGGCAGATTCAGCAGATCGATAGAGGCCTCTTTACGCGCGATGCGCAGCCCCTTCATGATGGCATTACGGTATTCACCGCGCTCCAGCGGAACCCAGCTCCGGCTCTGCTGGTCCCAGGCGCCGGAGATTTCGGTATCAGTTGTCTGGTAGAGCAGGGCCACACGACCCACGCGGAAGAAGTTGACGTCACGCTCCACGCCATCGATCTCCACAGCACCTTTATAAGCATCGATCTTGCGACCGTACTCATTCTCAATTTTGTAGGCTTCAAGTACCTGGCGGAACTTCTCCGCGACAGACACATCGGAGCGATCCAGGTTGGCTCGCAGGAAAGCGATTCGCTGCTGGCGCTCATCCATATGGAAGGGCACATCCAGCTCGACGAACTTTTCCAGACCGTCGATCATGCGGATTACCAGCGGCGTCATCTGACGCTGGATCACGGTGACCTGGTCGATGGACTGATCGATCTGGCCGATGCGCTTCACCTGGTTATCGATCTGGCGCTGCAGGCGCGCGTTGTAGACCTTGAGGCCATCGATCTGCTTGTTGACCGTCTTGTAATCGCTCAGCAAGTCACGGGTTTCGTCGGCGAGCCGATCAATCTTCGCCTGGGACTTGCGTGCGGCGTTGTTCTTGGCTTCGCCCACCTCAAGAATGGAATCCAGCGTACTGGCCTGCACTGCTACCGCGGCACCCAGGAGGGCGCCTGCGGAAACCAGCGCAGCGATCAATGCGTTTTTCAATCGATGCATAGTCATGGGGATTAGTTTTCCTGTGTCCAACAAAAAAGAAGCGGCTCTGATAAAACCGATATCGGAACTAGTTATATAGTGGATAATCCAGTGTCGGTAAACCGAGGATCGAAATTTAAACCAATTGCACCGGGTATTTCAATTGCTGCACACCCCAGACGGGGCATGGGTGCCAGTTTGAGTAGTAAGGTAACACAATTGCACTGGTTATGTAGCCCCGGTAACGATGCAACCCTCAGTGCCGGCAGACACTCACGAACGCTCGTAAACTTCGAAACTGTAGTCATAGGGATTGTCGCCGCCGGCGGCATGGCGCTCGCTGGAAACTTTGCACCAGACCGACCAATCGACCTCGGGTAGCACGGCATCGCCAGCCACGCTGGCGTGAACGCGGGTGAGATACAGCCGCCGTGCCTGCGGAATCACCGCCGCATAAATTTCCGCCCCCCCTATCACCATCATCTCGTCCACGTCGTCACGCTGCGCGACCTCGGCACCGAGCGCCATGGCGTCGTCCAGTGAATGCACCACCTGGACACCGGGCGCCTGCCAGGCCGGATCCCGCGTGATAACGATGTTGGTGCGCCCGGGTAGCGGCCTCCCGATTGACTCGTAGGTCTTGCGCCCCATTAGCAGCGGCTTGCCCATTGTCACGCGCTTGAAATATCGAAGATCCTCCGGCAGGTGCCACGGCAAGGCATTGTCGCGCCCAATAACCCCGTTATCGGCCACGGCAACGATCACTGCCACCACCGACACCGCTGACTACACCGCAACCGGCGCAGCGATGTGCGCGTGGGGATGATAGTCCAGCAATTCGAAGTCTTCGAAGCGGTAGTCGTAAATACTGTCCGGCCGGCGCAGTATGCGCAGCCGTGGCAAAGCGCGCGGTTCCCGCGACAGTTGCTCACGCACCTGATCGAGGTGATTCAGGTAGAGATGCGAATCACCGGTGGTGATAACGATCTCGCCCGGTTCCAGGTCACACTGCTGGGCCAGCATCATGGTCAGCACCGCCAGGCTTGCCGTGTTGTAGGGCAGGCCGAGGAACGAGTCGCTGGAACGGATATACAACTGCGCGGACAACCTGCCGGCGGCCACGTAAAACTGGTACAAGAGGTGGCAGGGCGGCAATGCCATGCGCCCGGCCGCGGCGTTTTCCTGCGGGCTGACTTTTTCGTCCGGGAGGTACTCCACGTTCCAGCCGTGGAAAAGGATACGCCGGCTGTCGGGGTTATTGCGCAGGCACTCCACGACATAATCAATCTGGTTGATGCTGGCACCATCGCTGGTTGGCCAGTTGGTCCACTGGGCGCCGTAAATAGGGCCCAGATCTCCGGTTTCGGTGGCCCACTCATCCCAGATGGACACCCCATTGGCTTTCAACCAGGCCGTGTTGGTATCGCCGCTGAGGAACCAGATCAGCTCATTGATGATGCTTTTCAGGTGCAGCTTCTTGGTCGTCAGCAGGGGAAAACCTTCGGCCAGGTCGTGACGGTACTGCCGCCCGAATACGGAAAGCGTGCCCGTGCCGGTGCGGTCGTCCTTACGCACGCCGTTGTCGAGGATGTCTTGCAACAGGTCCAGGTAGGGTCTCATCGTATTGATCAGCTCTCTCTTTTCTTGCCGCCCCGGTAGGCGACGACTAACAGGGTAATCCCCACCACAATCATGGGCAGGCTGAGAATCTGGCCGCGCGTCAGCCAGCCAAACGCCTCGTACCCGATATGGGCGTCGGGTTCCCGGAAAAACTCGACGAAGAAGCGGGCGGCGCCATAACCCAGGGAGAATATGCCGGAGACTGCACAGGTTGGCCGCGGCCTGGAAGAGAACCAGTACAGCACCGCAAACAGCAGCAGGCCCTCGAGAGCAAACTCATACAGCTGGGAAGGATGGCGTGGCAGCTGCAATGGATCGGCGGGGAAGATCATCGCCCATGGCATCTCTGTCGGCTTGCCCCATAGTTCCTGGCCAATGAAGTTACCCAGGCGCCCCAGCCCGAGGCCAATGGGGACAAAAGGTGCGATAAAATCCATCAGCCGCCAGAAGGCGATCTTGTGCTTGCGCCCGAACAGGTACATGGCGAACAGGACGCCGAGGAAGCCACCGTGGAATGACATGCCGCCTTCCCAGAGTCGCAGGGCCCAACCGGGATCATCCACCAGGCGATCGCCGCCGTAGAACAGCGTGTAACCCACGCGGCCGCCCAGCACCACGCCCAGGGCCACGTAAAATACCAGGTCATCCACCTGCTCGCGCTGTACCGGGCACCAGGGCAGGCGACTGCGGCGCAGCGCCAGCCACCAGCCAGCGGCAATACCGGTGAGGTAGGCCAGGCCATACCAGTGGATTTTCAGCGGCCCGAGGGCAACGGCGACGGGATCGATTTCAGGATAAGGGAGCATGGGCAGACCAACTGGACCAGCACGTATTATCATGCAGCTGTCCCGCTTTCTCAATTCTTTCACGTGCAGCGCGGAGTAATTGCCGATTTATGTGCCTGATACTGTTTGCCCATCGCGCCAGCGCCGAGTACCCCTTGCTGGTTGCCGCCAATAGAGACGAGTTTCACGCCCGCCCCACCGCGGCATCCGATTTCTGGCAGGAGCACCCGGGCGTGCTCGCCGGCAGGGACCTGGAGGCCGGCGGCACCTGGATGGGCATCAGCGCTGACAGGCGCTTCGCTGCTGTCACCAACTACCGGGACCCACAACGCACCGCGCCCGCGCCGCGGTCACGCGGCGAGCTGACCAGCCTGTATCTCACCGGGGACCAGTCGCCACGGGACTATCTGCTGGAACTCGAAGATCGGGCCGATGACTATGCCGGTTTCAACCTGCTGCTCGGCGACGGCAAAGACCTGTGGTATTTCAGCAACCAGCGCACGGGCAACGGTGGCCCGCGTGCGCTTGCGCCCGGCATCTACGGCCTGAGCAACGCCGCGCTGGATACACCGTGGCCAAAAGTCACACGGGGCAAGCAGGCGCTGCAACAGTTGCTGGCCGGGGCCCCGACTCACGAGCGCCTGGCGGTGACGGTTTCAGACCGTGAACTGGCCACCCCCGGACAGCTTTCCGGCCAGGGACTGCACGGCGAAATGGACCAGTTGCTCTCCGCGCAGTTCATAGTCAACCCGACCTATGGAACCCGAGCCACGACCACCCTGTGGCAGGATGCGACGGGACGCCGGCACTGGCGCGAAACCAGTTTCGCGCCAACAGGCGAGCCCAGCGGGGCGGTGGAGAAGGTAGTGCCCTGAAAGCCCGCTCAGTCGACGGGGTTGTGAATGAACTTTTCCATACCATGAGTGGCCAGAAAGGACTCCAGGCGGTGGTGTATTTCGGCTGCGTCATCCATGGTCACAACCTCCTCGAGCAGGCTCTTTGCTTCGATGAGGTTGACATTGCGCAGGGCCTTTTTGACTTTGGGCAGGCTGGTGGCATTCATGGACAGGATGTCATAGCCCATCGCGAGCAACAGCACCGCCCCCTCCGGCTCGCCTGCGAGCTCGCCGCAGATACCCACATTCTTGCCCTCGGCATGGGCAGCATCCGCCACCAGCCGAAGCGCCTGCAGTACCGCCGGATGCATGGAATGGTAAAGGTCCGCCACGCGGGCATTGTTGCGATCCACGGCCAGCAGGTACTGGGTCAGGTCATTGGAACCAACAGAGAGAAAATCCACCCGCTTGGCCAACGCCCTGGCCTGGTAGACGGCTGAGGGCACCTCGACCATCACCCCGATCAGGGGCATTTCCGCCTCAATGCCTTCCTGGATGATCTCACGGTGGCTGCGGTGAATCAGCTCCAGGGCCTCATCAACCTCCGGGATACTGCAGATCATCGGCAGCATAATACGCAGATTCCCCAGCCCGGCGTTGGCCTTGAGCATGGCGCGCACCTGGGCCAGAAATATTTCCGGATGATCCAGGGTCACGCGAATGCCGCGCCAGCCCAGGAACGGGTTGTCCTCCTCAATGGGGAAATAGGGCAGCGCCTTGTCACCACCAATATCCAGCGTACGCATGGTAACGGGCCGCGGCGCGAAGGCCTGCAGCTGGTTGCGGTAAATCTGCCGCTGCTCTTCCTCCGAGGGGAAACGCTCACGCAGCAGGAAAGGGACCTCGGTGCGATACAGGCCAACGCCCTCTGCACCCTGCTCCAGCGAGCGCGTTACATCAGCCATCAGGCCGGTATTCACCCACAGCGGCATGCGGTGACCATCGAGGGTAATACAGGGCTGGTCACGCAGCGCTTCCAGGTCCTTGTTCAACTCGCGATCGGAAACCAGCACCTCTTCAAACTTTGCCAGCACGTCGGGTCGTGGATTCAGGTGCACGGTTCCGTTGTAGCCGTCGATGACCACATCACGCCCTTCCAGCCGGGTATAGGGCAGGTCAACCGCACCCATCACCGTGGGAACACCCATGGCGCGGGCGAGAATGGCAACATGGGAATTGCCGGAGCCGCGCACCGAGATCAACCCGGCCAGGCGTTCCCGGGGAATCTCGCCGAGGGATGATGCGGTCAGTTCCTCACCGACGAGGATGGTCTGCTCGGGGAACTGTGTTTCGCGCTTGTCGGAGTCCTGCAAGTAAGCAAGCACTCGCGTACCAAGGTCCTTCACATCCACGGCACGCTCTTTCAGGTAGCTGTGCTCCATGCGCTCAAAGTGACGGATGTGCTCGATCATGACCTGGCTCAGTGCGCCCTGGGCCCAGTGCCCCTCGCGAATCAGGCTGACCACCTCGCGACCGATCGAAGAGTCGTCGAGAATACCCAGGTAAACGTCAAACAGGGCGTGGTCCTCGCGGCTCAACTCTCCGCCGAGGTTGTCTGCCACCGCCTCGATATCCTCGCGCACGCGGTACAGCGCATGCCGGAAGGCACTCAGTTCCGCGCGCCGGTCATCGACCATACGCTGGGGTACGGCATAGAGATCGGCGATAGGCGATACCACCACTGCCGTGCCGATAGCGATGCCCGGGGCGCCGGGTACGCCACCAATTTTAGCCGGGGCGCTGGCGGACCTGGCATCGGCAAGCACCGCACCTGTTACCCGCGCGTGGGCAATCACCGCGGCGAGTTGCGCGGACATGGTAACGAGGAAAGCCTCCTCGCTCTCGTCAAAACGACGGCGCTGCGCCTGCTGCACCACCAGCACCCCGAGCACGTCGCGCTGGTGAATAATGGGCACGCCAAGGAATGCGTGGAAAGATTCTTCGCCAATATCCGGAAAGAAACGGAAGTTGGGGTGGGTTTCCGCGTTTTCGAGGTTCAACGGCTCTTCACGCTCGGCAACGGTACCGACCAATCCCTCTCCGGCGGCGAGGCTGGCAATTCCTACCTGCTCAGGATTAAGGCCCTCGGTGGCACGAAAAATAAAGCGCTCTTCACCCGGGTCGCGGAGATAGATACTGCACACTTCGGTACCCATGGCATCACGGACACGGCGCACGATGATCTCCAGCGCGTCCTGCAAACCACTGGCTGCGTTAACCTCCTGTGTGATGTGGCGCAGTATATTCAGCATTCAGTTGCCCGCCAGATTCTCGGTGTGGCGACCCAGCGGCAGGGACAGCTCTTTCATCGCCCGCCGGTACACCTCACGCTTGAAGGAGATAACCTGGTTCAGGGGATACCAGTAACTCACCCACTGCCAGTGATCGAATTCGGGCTTGTCATTATGGTCCAGGCGCACGGCATGGTCTTCCGCGAGCATGCGCAGCAGGTACCACTTCTGCTTCTGGCCAATGCACAGGGGCTTCTGGCCCTTGCGCACGAAGCGACGGGGCAGTCGATACCGCAGCCAGCCCCGGGTCACGCCCAGCACCTCGACCGCATCGGCAGTCAGGCCTATCTCCTCTTCCAGCTCGCGATACAGCGCATCCTCGGGCGATTCACCACGGTTAATGCCACCCTGCGGGAACTGCCAGGCATCGCGGCCGCCGACCCGCCTGGCCCACAGAACCTGGCCCAGGTCATTGGCTACCACGATACCCACGTTGGGGCGAAAGCCATCCTTATCGATCACGATTCGTCTTATTTCTTATGTCAGGGACGTTTCATTGTTCCACACTTTAGCGTACCTGAGAAATTTACTCAGCAAGCACCAACCGCTATGCTGGCGCCCCTTTACACGGAGCCACCTCCATGGCGCTGGCTATTTTCGACCTGGACAACACCCTGATCGGCGGTGACAGTGACCACCTCTGGGGTGAATTCCTGTGCGACCAGCAGCTGGTGGACGCTGACGCCTTTGCCGAACGCAATGACCAGTTCTATGAGGACTACAAGGCTGGTCAGCTGGATATTCACGCTTACCTGCGCTTCGCCCTCGATCCCTTGAAAGGCCAGCCGAGGGAGGTGCTTGATAACTGGCATCGCGAGTTCATGACCGCGAAAATCGAGCCGATTATGCTGCCGAAGGCCCACGAGCTGATACAGCAGCACCGTGATCGCGGGGACACCCTGCTGATTATCACCGCCACCAATGAGTTTATCACCCGGCCCATCGCCAACTTCCTGGGCGTTGATGAACTGCTGGCATCCGAGGCGGAGCAAATCGACGGCGTGTACACCGGCGAGCCCGCCGGCATACCTTCCTATAAAGAGGGGAAAATCACCCGCCTGCAGCAGTGGCTGGCGGGGCGCGATCTGTCCCTGGCGGGCGCCTGTTTCTACAGCGATTCGCACAACGACCTGCCATTGCTGGAGCTGGTGGACCATCCGGTGGCGGTGGATCCGGACGAGACCCTGCTGGCTCGCGCCAAGGAGGCGGGCTGGCCGGTGATCTCCCTGCGCCAGGCCACTTAGATCTGCTCTCTACGCGCCGCGCCGCGCAGACCTGATATCCCCTCCCGAAAACCGGTAGTGCGCCGTCCATGGCACCTTGGCTTCGGCCATCCATGGCCTCAGACATTTTCGGGAGGGGATATCAGGCCCACACGACGCTAACCAAGGCGACAGGCTCGATTCAGGATAAAATACCTACCGAGTGTATAACCTCTGCCTGCGACATGTACCCCGATACAGTTCCTCCGGGGCGTCTGAGGCCATGGATGGCCGAAGTCGAGCCTGACATGGATGTCTGCTTTTGGCGGTCCCGGGGGAGCTGTATCGGGGTGCAGGGCGCGGCGAGTAGAGAACCTACCCCACACGGCGTGCGAATATGGCCTTGAGATATTCGGTCTCCGGAATAGCCGGGTGGATCGGGTGGTCCGGGCCCTGCGCGCCCTGCTCCACCACACGCAACTGGCAACCAGCACGCACCGCTGCCTGTTGCATGGCAGTCATCAGGTCGGCCCTGGACAGGTGCATCGAACAGGAGCCCGAGACCAGCAACCCGCCCGGGCGCAGCAGCTGCAGCCCCAGTTCATTGATGCGGCGGTAAGCGGCAATGCCCTTTTTCAGGTCCTTGCGGCGCTGGATGAACGCCGGAGGATCCAGGATCACCACGTCGTGGGACACCCCCTCGGCGCGCATTTGTTGCATCGTCTCCGCCGCCGGGCCCTGGCGCACGGAAACTATGTCGGCGATATCGTTGAGCCGGGCGTTGACCATCACCCCCTCCAGCGCTGCACTGGAACTGTCGAGACAACAGACATCAGTGGCGCCAAATACGCCCGCCTGGATCCCCCAGCCACCGATGTAACTGTACACATCAAGCACCGACTTGCCCTTCACCCAGGAAGACAGGCGGGCGCGAGCCATGCGGTGGTCGTAAAACCAGCCCGTCTTCTGGCCACTGAAAACGGGGGCGCTGAAGCGCACGCCATTTTCCTCCAGCAGCACCTGCTCCGGCACGGTGCCCAGGACCACCTCGTTGTCCGCGACGAGGCCACTGTCGCGCCGTGCACGACTATCGCCACGCAATAACACGCCGTCGGGGGACAACACCGCCTGCAGTGCATCGATGAGCGGCTGTCGGTAACGCTCCGCTCCGGCATTGTTGAGCTGTACAACCAGGTATGGGCCGAAGCGGTCAATGACGATGCCCGGCAACAAGTCACTGTCGCCATAGGCCAGGCGATAAAACGGGCGATCGAATATCGCCTCGCGCGCTTCAAGGGCAGATTGCAAGCGGGACTGAAACAACGCCTCATCGAGCTGTGCCTGCTCGCCGGGCGCGAACACCCTGGCACAGATCAGGGCCTGGGGCTCCATGTACGCCGAGCCCAGCATTCTGCCTTCGGCATTGCGTACCTGCACCACGTCGCCCGGGGCGAACTGATTCAGCGGGCAGCGGCCGGTATCGACCTCATTGGAGTAAACCCACAGGTGCCCGCCGCGCAGACGGCGGTCGGCGCCCTTGCGCAGGTACAGGTCAGTGGTGGTCACAGTGGTGGCGTCGGGTAGCGCGCGTTGCGCTCAATCGTCCTCGTCGCAACGGGCCTGGTAGTCGGCGGCGTTGAGCAGCGCATCCAGTTCACTGGCGTCTGTGGGTTGCAGCTTGAAGAACCAGCCGTCGTTGTACGGATCAGAATTTACTGTCTCCGGCTCATCTTCGAGCTGGGGATTGACCGCCAGCACCTCGCCGCCCACGGGGGCGTAGATATCCGAGGCCGCCTTCACGGATTCCACCACGCCGGCCTCTTCACCCGCGGCAATATTGCTGCCTACCTCAGGCAGCTCCACGAATACGACGTCTCCAAGCGCTTCCTGCGCGTGATCTGTAATGCCGACGGTAACGCTGCCATCCTCTTCCAGACGAGCCCACTCATGGCTGCTGGCGTATTTCAGTTCGCTGGGGGTCTGGCTCATGGAGGCGTCCTCTCTGGGTTATAGGAGCGATAACAAGCCGCTCATTCTAACCGGCAACAGGTGAAAAACAATACGGACTAATCTATACCCATCGCGTGGCGCATCAGCCGCTGCTTCACCGGCGCGACCTGTGCCACACCCCGCATGCCGGCATTGCGCAGCCAGCGCAGGGGCAGGGAGCGTTGCTCAAACAGGCGCTTGAAACCGTCCATGGCTCCCATCATCAACAGGTTCTCGGCCTTGCGCCGGCGCTGGTACCTGCGCAGCACGTCGAGTTCGCCGGGTGCCTGGGCGCGGCCGTGCGCGCTGAGCACCTCCTCAACCAGCACGGCAACATCCTGCAGGCCCAGGTTGATGCCCTGCCCTGCCAGCGGATGGATCGTATGCGCGGCGTCGGCTACCAGGGCAACTCCCGGCTGCACGTAATCCACCGCATGCCGCTGGCGCAATGGAAACGCGAAGCGGGGACTGGCCGCCAGCACATCGCCCAGGCGATGCTCCAGCGCGTCGGCAATGGCCTCACAGAATGCCGCGTCGTCCAGTTCCAGTATGGACTCTACCGCGGAGTCCTGCAGCGACCACACCACGGAGCAGTAGTGCGCATCGTCTTTCCCCGGTAGCGGCAGGAAGGCCAACGGACCGGTCGGCAGGAAGCGCTGCCAGGCAGTGTCAGTATGGGGCCTGGCCACCATGACGGTGCAGACAATGGCACGGTGTCCGTAATCCCACTCGCGTGTGCGGAAACCGCACATCTCGCGCACGCGCGACATGGCCCCGTCTGCCCCGATCACCAGGCTGGCTGTCAACGCGACACCGGTGCCCAGGGTGACCTGCATCGCGCCATGGTCATCGCGCTCACAGGCCGTGACCGTGTCCGGGCTGAAAACCTGTATATCCTTTGCCGCCTCTACCCGTTGCAACAGGGCCTCGACAATGGCGCGATTTTCTACGATGTGGCCCAGCGCCGGCACGTTCAGTTCGGCGGCGGCAAAGTCGATCTCGCCAGTGCCCTCTGCGTCCCAGACGGTCATGTGCTGATACGGGCACTGCCGGTAGTCCGCCACACTTGCCCAGGCGTCCAGGCCCTGCAAAAACTGCACTGACCTGGGCGTCAGCGCGCTGACGCGGGCGTCAAAATGCTGCAGGTCCAGCTCTGCGGGCAAGGGCTTGCGCACCATGGACTGGGCTTCGACGATGGCGATGGACAGCCCATGGCCACTGAGCCCGGCCGCCATCGCACTGCCGGCGATGCCGGCTCCAACAATGACCACGTCGAAGTGCTGGCTGGCGGGCAAGTTTACTCTCCCATCGCGGCAACGCCTGCCGCATAGTTAACGAAATTACGCTTGAATGCCGGTAGCACATCAAGCCCGGAGAGCGCCAGGTCACGCAGCAAGCCCACCACGGGGTCACCGGGCATAAACAGGGAGGGCAGCCTGTCGCTGAAGGTGATGGTGCGCTGTTGGTCCTCGCGCTGCTGGTGTTCGTAGCGTTTTAATACGCGCAGATCGCCCGGCGAATGCCCCTGTTCCACCGCCTCGGCCAGCACCCTGGCCAACTCTGCTACATCCCGCAGCGCCAGGTTATAACCCTGACCGGCTACCGGGTGCAGTGCGTGTGCGGCATTGCCCATCAAAACCATGCCCTGGCGCACCTGCTCGCCGGATTTTACCAACGCCAACGGATAGCTGTGACGCTCCCCGACCTGCTGCATACGCCCGAGACGATAGCCAAACCGCTCCTGCAAGGCGTTAAGGAACTCCTGTTCCGGACAGTGCAGCAGCTGTTCTGCCTCCTCGGGTGAGACCGTCCACACCAGGCCGCTGCGATGCGCCGCTGCGCTCACGCCCAGCAGCGGTAACAGGGCAAGGGGCCCCTTGTCGGTGAAACGCTCAAAGGCCCGGCCCTGGTGTGGCTGGGCAAACGCGACATTGGCAACCAGCGCGTGCTGGGCATAGGGTTTTTCGGTAACCGCAAAGCCCAGTTTCTCGCGCAGACCCGACGCGGCACCATCGGCGACCACCAGCAGGCTGGCCTCGAGTGAATGCACGTCCGCGCCCTCGAGGGTAATACTGGTGCCTCCCGGCGTTGCGCGGGCGTCGACCACACGTGCCGGGCTGATCAGCTCGACCCGGGCCTGCCTGTGCAAGGCCTGCACCAGGCTGTTGCCCAACCAGGCATTCTCCACCACGTAACCGAGGGCAGACCAACCGTGATCCCCGGCGTGCATGAGCGTGCTGCCAAAGTGGCCCCGGTTGGACACGTGGATACTGTCGATGGGACATACCCACTGCAGCAGGTCCTGCCACAGGCCGAGGCGCTCGTATATCAGCTTGCTGCTGTAGCTGAGAGCGGTTGAACGCGCATCGAACGCCGGGTGGTATTCGGGCCGGTGCCCGGGCGCCGGCTGTGGAAAGGGAAACCCCTCCACCAGGCAGATCCGGGTATCCTCCGGTAGCACCTCGGCGAGATACAGCGCCAGGCTGATGCCTACCATGCCACCGCCGGCGATAACGATGTCCCTGTGTTGCGTCGTACTCATGCCGCCATTAACGCCTCGATCTCATCAGCCTTGCGCGGCACACCCTCGGTGAGAATGTCACAGCCTTTTGCAGTGACCAGCACATCGTCCTCAATGCGCACACCGATGCCGCGCCATTTCCGGGCAACAGCCTGGTTGTCGGGAGCAATATAGATACCCGGTTCCACCGTCATGACCATGCCCGCTTCCAGCTGGCGCCATTCACTGCCCACGCGGTAATCGCCCACGTCGTGCACGTCCAGCCCCAGCCAGTGCCCGACGCGGTGCATGTAGAAATCCCTGTACGCCTCGGCCACGATCAATTCGTCGACATCGCCCTCCAGCAAACCCAGCTCCACCAGGCCGGCCGTAATAATCCGCACGCTGGCGTCATGGGGCTGGTTCCAGTGATTGCCGGCCCTGATCTGCGCGATCGCGGCATCGTGCGCCGCCAACACGAGATCGTAGATCGCGCGCTGCTCCGGCTTGAAGCGCCCGTTGACGGGAAAGGTACGGGTAACATCCGCGGCGTAGTATTCAAACTCACAACCGGCATCCACCAGCACCAGGTCACCATCGCGCATTTTCGCGCCGTTCTCCACGTAGTGCAGGGTGCAGGCATTGCGACCGCTGCCAACAATGCTGCAATAGGCAGGGTAGCGGGCGCCGCCGAGCGCGAACTGGTGGTGTAATTCACCCTCGAGCTGATACTCAAACATGCCCGGCTCGCAGAATCGCATGATGTGCCGATGCGCGGTCGCAGTGATTTCACCGGCACGACGCATCAGCTTTTGCTCGGCTGCACTCTTGACCAGGCGCAGGTCATGCAGCATGTGGTCGAGATCCGTGAACTCACCGGGAGGCACGGCGCCGCTGGACTCCTTGCTGCGGATGGTATTGACCCATTCCATGATCTGGCGGTCGAACCGGGTGGAGCGCCCCATCGAGTAATAAACCCGGTCACGGCCCTCGATCAGCCCCGGCAAAATGTCATCGATATCGCTGATAGGGAAGGCGTCGTCGGCGCCGAACTGCGCGCAAACCCCGTCGGGTCCGGCACAGCGCCCGTGCCACAGCTCCATGGCAGGATCACGCTCTCGACAAAACACCACAAACTCGCCGTGCCCTCGATTCGGCACCAGCACCAGCACCGCATCGGGCTCCTTGAAACCGCTCAGGTAATAGAAATCGCTGTCCTGACGGAAGGGGTACTCGGTGTCGCGCCCGCGCAATACCTCTCTCGCCGATGGAATAATGGCAATGCTGTTGGGCTCCATCAGCGCCATCAGGTTGCGACGGCGGCGTGCGTATTCGCTATTGGTGATCTTCATCGCAGGCAATTGGCTGGTGCATGGTTCGGGTGCGGAGATGGCGGCTCAGTGCAGTGACGGTGTCTCAGTGTTCGGTGCATTGCTGCGACTGTCCATGAAAACATTCAGCGCAGCGAAGCGCAGGTACTCGGTGACCTCGAGGTAGCTGGCTTCAGACTCATCTTCCTCGGCATGTTCATCAATTTCAGCCTCGGCAATTGCGGCGAAGTCTCTCAGTATCTCGCTGCTGTCACCCTCCACCTGCTCGCGATTCACCTGGGCGAATCCACTCAGGAAGCCGCCGGCCCAGGCGGCCAGGGACGTGGTGCGCACGGTTATGTCCGCCTCGTCATCCGGCAACAGCGGGTGGAAATCGAATTCCTCGTCGACAAAAGCCGCGGCAGTCACGGTATACAGCTGCATCATCTGCGCTGCCAGCTCACCGTGGAAATCCAGATCCAGCGCCTGTGTCAGCAAGGCGAGACCCGCTTCCGCCTGTGCCGGGGCCCCGGCGGCGAGAAGCCCGCAAAGGCAGCCGTGCAGCGTCGACGGCGAGGCGTCCTGTCCCTGCTCCAGCAGGTGATCCGCCAGTTCATCGAAGTCGAACACGGCGACGTCTTCATCGGTATATTCCAGCATGGCGACTTCCCGAACTTCCCCCGCACAGGCGGAAGTTACAAAAATAAGCTAAAAAAGTATGGCAGGCCTTTGATTTTCATTACTTTTGTTCCGTTGACCTCAACCAGAAGCGCCCTTATAGTAAAGTCCCATCCAGACTAACACCAGTAAAACTCCATGGCAGAAAAGCAACTGCAGGCGCTGGAACAAAAGATCGACCAGCTGATAGAGCTCTGCAATGAGCTGAACCGGGAGAACCAGCTGCTCAAGGCAGAAAACGCCGGCTGGCAGCAGGAAAGACAGGACCTGATCGACAAGAACGAGCTGGCCCGCTCCAAGGTGGAAGCCATGATCAACCGTCTGCGCACAATGGAGTGAACCAGTGAGCCAAGCCAATACCGTCACCGTCAAGATCCTCGACAAGGAGTACCAGGTGGCCTGCCCGGAAGAGCAGGAAGCCGAGCTCGTGGTCTCAGCCAAGTACCTGGACAAGCAGATGCGCAGCATTCGCGAGACCGGCAAGGTGATCGGCCTGGAACGCATTGCCGTCATGGCTGCCCTGAACATCAGCTACGAGCTGCTGCAGGCCTCTGAGCACGGCGACGCACAGCGGCCGGCGCTTGATACAGGTGCTGTCGATTCCCTTAACCGCAAGCTTGACGATGCCCTGTACCAGCTGCGCCAGCTGGAAATCGGCTGAGCCATCCTCAAAACGCAGCAAATTTCAAGGGCGAACTGACCCCGCTGCCTGCGTTATACTCTGCCCTGATCCCTGGCGTATGCGCCAGGCAGACAGTCCTCGAGCCGATAATGTTATATCCGGGGGCGTCTCGCCGCTGTTGGTGTGCAAGTCCGGCATGACCGGGAAGCCTTATGCAGTGCAGGTGCCTCCTCCTTGAACCATCGGGTTCAAGGGCAGCGCTGTCAGCGGTACGCCGGGAATCTCTTTTCATGCCATCTACACCTGACCTGAAGCTCGCCCTGCGTCGGCAACTGCGCCAGCGGCGCAGGGATATCGATGCCACTTCGCGCCTGCGCGCAGCAGAGCGCATTGCGGCAATACTCGAAGAGCTGCCGGGATTGGGCGAAGCCAGGCATATCGCCACCTACATCGCCGCCGACGCAGAGATCGACCCCGACATCGCCAACCGCTCACTGCACAAACTGGGCAAAGATATTTACCTGCCGGTTATTCGACCCGGCAACCAACTGGAATTTGCTCGCTGGCAGCTAAACGATGCACTTGTGCCCAATAAGCTGGGCATCCCCGAACCGCCCCCTGCTGCGGAGCGGCGCGCGGCACAGGCCCTCGACCTGGTACTACTGCCCCTGGTGGGCTGGAGCCCCGGCGGCACCCGCCTGGGGATGGGTGGTGGCTTTTACGACCGCAGTCTAGGGAATGCGCCGGGGCTGACCAAGGTAGGCCTGGCTTTCGAGGTGCAGAGAATGGAGTCACTGCCGCAAGAGCAGTGGGACGTGCGTATGGATTTTGTCGTCACGGAAACCGCCCTGCATGATTGCAGGGATGGCGGGCCCTAGACCGCGATCGCCCGGTCAGTCTCCCAGGAGAACGCCGGCCTGCAGGCCAGATGCGGGTTCTGCCACTGTGTTGTTGGCCGCCATCGGCAGCATCAGTGTGATCACCATGCCAAGACCAAAAACCGCCATGACAATTACCATCAGGTCCGGTTTACGCTTCACTTTTCGACACTCTCTCTAATTGCTGTAGAAGCAGGGCTATTCTTCGAAGCCCTTGCCGTTATTATTGTTAGCTGGAAACAAGCACTAACTTTTGTGATTATTTCACAACCGAGAGAAATGTCTACACGCAAGCGCAGAAATCCGGACTTTTCTGCGCTTTTTCAGCAGCCACGATATCAGTCCTGACGTTGGCCAAGATAGATCTGGTAGGCCAGGTTGTCAGTTTCATCCCAGTAGCGGTAGCCAATGTCCTCGAGGGCTGCATCAAAGGCCTTTTTCTCGGCCTCGGGCACCTGCAAACCCACCATGATACGACCGTAAGCGGCGCCGTGATTACGGTAGTGGAACATGGATATATTCCAGTTCTGGCCCAGTGCAGACAGGAACTTTGCCAGCGCGCCGGGGCGCTCCGGGAACTCCACTCGATACACACGCTCGTGTTCAAGCACAGCCGGCGCGTGCCCTCCGACCATGTAACGCACATGCAACTTGGCCACTTCGTTATCAGTGAGATCCACTACTTCGTAGCCTTTCCTGGCAAGCGCGGCCAGCAGGTCGGCCAGGTCTTCGCCTCCAGGCACCACAGAGAGCCCGACGAACACCTGGGCAGACGCGGCGTCTGCATAGCGGTAATTGAACTCGGTGATATTGCGTCGCCCCAGCGCAGTGCAGAAGCGGCGAAAGCTGCCCGGTTTCTCGGGAATGGTTACCGAGAGCACGGCCTCGCGGCGCTCGCCTATTTCGGTGCGCTCGGATATATAACGCAGGCGATCAAAATTGGTGTTGGCCCCGCTGACGATGGCCAGCAGGTCGGCCCCCTGAACCTGCTCTCGTTCCACATAGAGCTTGAGACCGGCAAGGGCAAGCGCTCCAGCAGGTTCGGCAATACTGCGCGTATCCTCGAAGATGTCCTTGATAGCGGCGCACATTTCATCCGTACCCACGGTGATCACCTCGTCCACCAGGTCACGCACCACGCGAAACGTTTCCTTGCCTACCTGCGCCACTGCGCAACCATCGGCAAACAAACCCACCTCCGGTAACACGGCGCGTCGACCGCGTTCGAGCGCGAGTTTAAGGCAGGCTGCATCCTCCGGTTCCACGCCAATCACCTTGGTATCGGGCCAGACATACTTCACATAGGCGGCGACGCCGGCAAGCAACCCGCCACCGCCCACGGGCACAAAGATGGCGTCGAGGGGCTTCTGGTGCTGGCGCACAATTTCCATGCCCACTGTTCCCTGCCCGGCGATGACATCCGGGTCGTCGAAGGGATGCACATAGGTCATGCCTTTTTCTTCTACCAGCTGCTGGGCGTAGTCCGCGGCCTCATCATAGGAGTCGCCGCGCAGCACCACACGAGCACCGCGTCGCCTGACCGCGTCGACCTTTATTTGCGGTGTCGTGCGCGGCATGACAATCGTCGCCTTGACGCCCAGTTTCTCTGCTGCCATGGCCAGACCCTGGGCGTGATTGCCGGCGGATGCAGCCACCACGCCCAGCGCCCTCTGGGCGTCACTGAGCCGATTCATCTTGTTGTAGGCACCGCGCAGCTTGAAAGAAAAAACCGGCTGCAAATCCTCGCGCTTAAGCCAGACCGCATTGCCCAGGCGCCGCGACATGAGCTCGGCCCTGTCGACGGGCGTTTCCCTGGCCACGTCGTAAACGCGGGCATCAAGGATGCGTTTTATGTAGGACTGCGGCATTGGACTGCTACCAAACTCTGGGCGAAGCGGCCATGTTAAAGAAGCGCGGTGAGATTTCCAGCCCCCTGACAGCGCAATAATGCTGCTCCGGGCCGGCCTCTCCCCTATACTTACGTTTTTACCGCCCCAGTTGGAGCAGCAAGAGATGAATCAGGACCAGTTAAAGCAGGCAGTAGCCGCAGCCGCTCTGGACTATATCAGGCCCAGAATCGACGATGACACCGTCATTGGCATTGGCACCGGGTCAACAGCCAACCTGTTTATCGACTGTCTCGCAGAAATTCGCGGCCTCATAAACGCCACCGTGGCCAGTTCCGAAGCCTCTGCCCAGCGCCTTAAAAACCACGGTATCCCGGTTTACGATCTGAATGCGGTCGACCAGGTGGATTTCTATATCGATGGCGCCGATGAAGCCAATCGCGCACTGCAACTGATCAAGGGCGGCGGCGCCGCGCTGACCCGGGAAAAGATCGTTACCGCCGTGGCGCAGGAGTTCATCTGTATTGCCGATGAATCCAAGTTGGTGCATACACTGGGCAAGTTTCCGCTGCCGGTGGAAGTGATACCGATGGCGAGAAGTCACGTTGCCAGGGAACTGGTCAAGCTCGGCGGCGACCCCGTCTACCGGGACGGCGTGGTCACAGACAACGGCAACATCATCCTCGACGTATACAACTTCTCGATACCGCAGCCACTGGCCACAGAGGAAAAAATAAACGGCATTACAGGCGTGGTAACCAATGGCCTGTTCGCGCTCAAACCGGCCGACGTGCTCCTGCTTGGCACCGCCAGTGGGGTGGACACACTGCGCGCCGAGGCGCCCTGATCAGCGGCGGCGCTTTGATGGCGGATACACAACCGACCATAGCCAGCGCCAGAAGCTGTTGCCCGCCAACACCTCCGCGTTGATGGCATCGAAGAAACGCTCCAACTCTTCCGGGTCGGCAAAATAGTCCATCCGGGTGACGAAACCGCGCTCAGGGTCCAGTTCCTTGACCACTTTCGCGGGGTTACCGGCGACCACCACGTTGGCCGGCACGTCGCGCGTCACCACCGCACGCGCAGCAACTACCGAGTTTTCCCCAATGGTGACGCCCTTCAGCACGCAGGAGCCATCGCCCAGCCACACGTTGCGCCCGATGTGCACCGGCGTCGCCCTCGGGTCACGCTCAGTGCGATCGTATATCATGTGCCAGTCCGAGTCGGTGACATAGGCGCCATTGGCGAACATTGTGCCATCGCCGATCACCACCTCATCGCTGGCGCTGATCCGCGAACCCGGGCTCATCAGCACACAATCCCCGATCTCGACGCGCCCCTGGCCCTGTTCCCGGCCCCATACCCCGATCTCCACCTGGTGCATAGGCTCGCCAATAGCCGTGAAACTGCGCCCAATCCGGATATTGTTACCGGAAATGTTGACATACCAGGGCTTCATGATGGTGTGATAGGGTCCCAGCGACTCACACTCCGGACGCAGGTAATACTCTGCGTACCAGTGGCGAAACCGGAGGTAGAGTTTTTTCAACCACCAGGGGCGTAGGTCTTGGCGCATGGCAAGCTCTTCTTGGTCAGGCAGGTTTACAACTTTTCTGTCTACTGCATTATGTGCCGGTATCATGGCAACGCCAGTGATGAACATCAACGGATACCTGACCGAAAAACATGAACCGACAGCTCACCGGGGTGTCCCGGCCAATCATCAGCAACCAGCAGGGTGTGCATCCACAACTGGCGCGGGTGGTCAGCCGCCACCTGGGCAGCAGCTTTCGCCGACCTGTGGCCAGGCACTCGGAAGTGGCCTATATCCCTTTGGCGGAGCGGATCGCCGCCGATGGCAGGCCACTTATACTGGATTCGTTTTGCGGCACCGGGCAGAGCACAGCGCTGTTGGCTGAACGCCACCCGGACTGCCTGGTAGTAGGTGTAGACCAGTCTGCACACCGTCTGCATAAACATGTGGAGGGCCCTGCTGAAAACTACCTGCTGCTGCGGGCGCAGGCGGAGGATATCTGGCAACTGCTGCTGCGAGATGAACGCCAGCTGTACCAGCACTACCTGCTGTACCCCAACCCCTGGCCGAAGGGCAAACACCTGCAACGGCGCGTACATGGTCACGGCAGTTTTGGCTGGCTTTTGCGCCTGGGCGGCAGTATCGAGGTGCGCAGCAACTGGCAGCTGTATGTAGAGGAATTCGGCCTGGCCATGCACCTGGCGGGCCATCGCGGTGTGGTTTCCCGGGTTCCCGATGAGCCGGCTTTGACGCTATTCGAGGAAAAGTACCGGCAAAGCGGGCACAGCCTGTGGCGATACCAGTATCGCGCCGCCGTGACGAGTCGGGGTTTATAAGCTAAAGTCCGTCGTCCACGAGGAGATAAAGTCATGTCCACGCAGCACAACGACCCGGTATGGGATCGCATTCGCTCGGAAACCGAGAAACACGCTCAGGAAGAGCCGGTGCTGGCCAGCTTCCTGCACTCCACTATTCTCAATCACGACAGCCTGGAATGTGCCCTGAGCTTCCACCTGGCCAGTCAGCTGGACAGCCCCACCGTGACGTCGCTGCTGTTACGTGAGGTGATGCTGCAGGCCATGCGCACCGATGCCTCTATCTCCGACGCCGTGCGCGCAGACCTGCTGGCCGTCGTGGACCGCGATTCCGCCTGTCATGAACTCTACATACCCTTCCTGTACTTCAAGGGTTTCCATGCCCTGCAGAGCCATCGCATCGGACATTGGCTGTGGCAGAACAACCGCCAGTCCATGGGTCTATTTTTCCAGAATCGTGTCTCGGTAAAATTCGGCGTTGATATCCACCCCGCTGCGCAGATGGGACGCGGCATCATGCTGGACCACGCTACCGGACTGGTAATCGGCGAGACCGCCGTTGTCGGTAACAACGTTTCGATCCTGCAGTCCGTCACGCTTGGCGGCACCGGTAAGGAAGATGGCGACCGACACCCGAAAATCGGCGATGGCGTATTAATCAGCGCCGGCGCCAAAATTCTCGGTAATATCAAGGTAGGGGAAGGCGCCAAGGTGGGTGCCGGCAGCGTTGTGCTCGAAGACGTGCCACCGCACACAACCGTCGCCGGCGTACCCGCGAAGGTCGTGGGCAGGCCGGCAACCGAAGCACCGGCGCTGGATATGAATCACGATTTCTGCTGTGACGGCAACGGGCTCTCGGAAACGGGCTAAACCGGGCGCCAGCCCTGCAGGCTGGCTGCCGATACCCGGCGATATTGCATAGCCCCGGGCCTTGCTAGCGCGAAGCCACGGAGCCCGCGGGCACGTTCAGTCGTTCTGGTGGTACTGGGGTGAAAGCTCCTGCACCGCATCGACGAAGGCGGTAACGTGATCGGGATTGACCCCGGGAGTGATGCCGTGGCCGAGGTTGAACACGTGGCCACTGCCATGCCCGAAGCCCGCCAGAATGGACGCTACTTCCTCGCGTATCCGTGCCGGAGAAGCGAACAGCATCGCCGGGTCCATATTGCCCTGCAGGCACACGCGGTCACCCACCTGGCTGCGCGCCACGTTGATATCAGTCGTCCAGTCTATACCCACCGCCTGCGCGCCACAGCCGGCAATTGCACTGAGCCATTGGCCGCCGCCCTTGGTGAAGACAATGACCGGCACGCTTTGCGTCTCGGCACTCGCCTGCAGGCGGGAGACGATGCGCTGCATGTACTTCAGGGAGAACTCCTTGTATGCGGCTGCAGTAAGGCTGCCACCCCAGGTATCAAAAATCTGCACGGCCTGCGCGCCGGCGCGAATTTGCGCCGCCAGGTAATCAGCGACAGCGTCCGCCAGCAGGGACAGCAGGTTGTGCATTAATTCGGGCTTGTCGTAGGCCATACCCTTGACGTTGGCGAAGTCCTTCGACGATCCGCCCTCCACCATGTAGGTAGCGAGAGTCCACGGGCTACCGGAAAAACCAATAAGCGGGACAGTGCCGTTGAGCTCGGCGCGGATAGTGCGCACCGCATTCATTACATAGTCGAGATCATCGTCTGCGGAAATCGTGTTCAGACCAGCGAGGTCGGATTCACTACGCACTGTCTTGCGAAACTTCGGCCCTTCCCCCTCCTCGAAGTAAAGCCCGAGACCCAGGGCGTCCGGCACGGTGAGAATATCCGAGAACAGGATGGCCGCGTCCATGGGGTAGCGGCGTAGCGGTTGCATGGTGACTTCGCACGCCAGCTCGGCATTCTTGCACAGGTCAAGAAATGAGCCGGCCTGCTTGCGAGTGGCACGGTACTCGGGCAGATAACGGCCCGCCTGGCGCATCATCCATATAGGCGTGCGATCGACCGGCTGACGCTGCAGCGCTCTCAGGAAGCGGTCATTTTTCAATTCAGTCATCGGGCTTTTCCCACGTTAAACCTGCAGATAATCGAGGATGCCCTCGGCGGCCTGGCGGCCTTCCCAGATGGCCGTCACCACCAGGTCGGAACCGCGCACCATATCGCCACCGGCGAAAATTTTCGGATTGCTGGTCTGGAACTTATAGGTCTGCTCTTCCTCGGCCACCACGCCCTGCCAGTTGTTGGTTTCCACCTCGACTTCTTCCAGCCAGGATGGCGGACTGGGCTGGAAGCCGAAGGCAATGATCACCGCGTCCGCCTCCAGCACTTCCTCGCTCCCGGGGATAGGCTGGGGACGGCGACGGCCATCTGCACCGGGCTCACCCAGTTCGGTTTCTATCACCTTGATGCCACAGGCCTGGCCGAAATACTCCACCACTTCTATCGGCTGGCGGTTGAACAGGAACTGCACGCCCTCTTCACGGGCATTCTTGACCTCACGCCGTGAGCCCGGCATGTTCACCTCGTCGCGCCGGTAGGCGCATATGACCTTCTCTGCGCCCTGGCGCACGGCTGTGCGCACACAGTCCATGGCCGTATCACCGCCGCCGAGCACGATCACGCGCTTGCCGTTGAGGTTGATGTAAGCCTCGGAGTCCTGTTCGAATCCCAGGTTGTGATTCACGTTCCCGATAAGGTAAGGCAGCGCCTCGTAGACGCCGGGGAGGTTTTCTCCCGGGAAATTGCCTTTCATGTAGGTGTAAGTACCCATGCCCATGAATACGGCATCGTAAAGCTCGAGCAACTCACCGATCTGCACGTCCCGGCCAATTTCCGTGTTCAGGCGGAACTCGATACCCATGCCCTCGAACACCTCGCGCCGACGCACCATGACCTGCTTTTCCAGTTTGAACTCCGGAATACCGAAGGTAAGCAGACCGCCGATCTCCGGGTAGCGATCAAAGACCACGGACTTGACGCCGTTGCGCGCCAATACATCGGCACAGCCCAGACCCGCCGGGCCGGCACCGATGATGGCAACCTTTTTGCCCGTGTCGACGACATGGGACAGGTCAGGGCGCCAGCCCATGGCGAGGGCGGTATCGGTAATATATTTTTCCGAGGCCCCGATAGTGACCGCGCCAAAACCGTCGTTCAAGGTACAGGCGCCTTCACACAGCCGGTCCTGCGGACACACACGGCCGCACACTTCCGGCAGGGTGTTGGTCTGGTGACTCAACTCGGCCGCCTCGAACAGGTTGCCCTCGGAAACCAGTTTCAGCCAGTTCGGAATAAAGTTGTGTACCGGGCACTTCCACTCGCAGTAGGGGTTGCCGCATTCCAGGCACCGGTGCGACTGCTCAGCCGCCTGGTCCTTGGTGAACGGATTGTAGATCTCCACATACTCGGTTTTACGCGCCTGCAGCGTTTTCTTTTCCGGGTCGTTACGACCGACATCGATAAACTGGAAACTGTTAGCCAGACGATTACTCATAATCTACTCCTGCCCGCCGGCATTAATCGGTATTGCGCAAACGGGACAACAAACGGTCGAATTCCGCTGCCTTGGGTTTCACCAGCCAGAACTTGCCGACGTAATCCTCGAAATTCTCCAGCAGGTAAGCGCCCCACTCGGAGCCGGTTTCCTCAACATACTCGCGGATATTGCCGCGAAGGTGGTTGCGGTAGGGCTCCATGTACTCTGAGCTGACCCGGTGAATCTCCACCAGCTCACTGTTGTACTTGTCGATAAACGTGCGGTCCACATCCAGCACATAGGCAAAGCCGCCGGTCATGCCGGCACCAAAGTTGACGCCGGTTGAGCCGAGCACGGTCACGTTGCCGCCCGTCATGTACTCGCAGCAATGATCGCCAGCGCCTTCGACGACCGCGTGGGCCCCCGAGTTACGCACGGCAAAACGCTCACCGGCAATGCCTGCTGCAAACAACCGGCCCCCGGTGGCGCCATAGAGGCAGGTGTTGCCAATGATGGACGTTTCCTGGGATTTGAACTCACTGTTTCTCGGCGGGTAGATAACCAGCTTGCCACCGGCCATGCCCTTGCCAACGTAGTCGTTGGAGTCACCTTCAAGGTACATGTGCAGCCCACCGGCGTTCCAGACGCCAAAGCTTTGTCCGGCTGTGCCGGTCAGCCGCAATACCAGCGGATTGGCTTCCATCCCGTGATTGCCGTAACGCCGGGCAATCTCGCCCGACAGGCGCGCGCCTATGGAGCGATCGCAATTACACACGGTAAACTCGAAGTCGCCGCCGGACTGGGATTCGATGGCGGCCAGTGTCGCAGCAACCATCTCCTCTGCCTTTTCGCCCTTGTCGAAGGGGTCGTTCGATGCCACCTGGCAAAATTCGGGCTGGTCCTGCGCCGCCGGGTCCTTGTACAGAATGGGCGAGAGGTCGAGGCGAGCCTGTTTTTCGGTATCACCCGGCAACAACTCCAGCAGGTCTGTCCTGCCTATCAAGTCCTGCAACGAGCGCACGCCGAGCCTGGCCAGCCACTCCCGGGTCTCCGTCGCGATAAAGGTGAAGAAATTCACCACCATGTCGACGGTGCCGGCGAAGTGATCGTCGCGCAACTTCTGGTGCTGGGTAGCGACACCCGTAGCGCAATTGTTGAGGTGACAGATGCGCAGGTATTTACAACCCAGCGCCACCATGGGCGCTGTGCCGAAGCCAAAGCTCTCGGCACCCAGAATAGCGGCCTTGATCACATCCAGGCCGGTCTTCAGGCCGCCATCCGCCTGCAGGCGGATCGCGCCGCGCAGGTTATTGCCGCGCAGGGTCTGTTGCACCTCTGCCAGACCCAGTTCAAAGGGCGATCCGGCGTAACGAATCGAGGTCAGCGGGCTGGCGGCCGTGCCACCGTCGTAACCGGAAATTGTGATCAGGTCGGCATAGGCCTTGGCAACGCCGGCGGCGATAGTGCCCACGCCCGGCTCCGACACCAGTTTTACCGAGACCAGGGCCTTGGGATTTACCTGCTTCAGGTCGAAGATCAACTGTGCAAGGTCTTCGATGGAATAAATATCGTGGTGCGGCGGCGGTGAGATCAATGTCACGCCCGGCACCGAATAACGCAGCCTGGCGATCAGGTCGTTGACCTTGCCTCCCGGTAGCTGGCCGCCTTCACCGGGCTTCGCGCCCTGGGCTACCTTGATCTGCAGCACCTCGGCATTCACCAGGTAATGCGGCGTCACCCCAAATCGCCCCGAGGCGATCTGCTTGATCTTGGAGACACGCTCGGTACCGAAGCGCTCGGGGTCTTCACCCCCTTCTCCGGAGTTGGAACGCGCACCAATGCGGTTCATGGCCGCGGCGAGAGCCTCGTGTGCCTCCGGACTTAGAGCGCCCAGTGACATGCCCGCGGAATCGAAGCGAGGCAGGATACTTTCCACCGGTTCGACCTCGTCGAGGCTGATACCTTCGACCTCGGCAGGCTTCAGCAGGTCACGCAATGTCGCCACCGGTCGTTCGTTCACCAGCGCGGCATAGCGTTGGTAATCCGCATAGTCGCCGCTGGCTACAGCCTGCTGCAGCGTCATTACCACGTCCGGGTTGAAAGCGTGGTATTCCTGGCCATGGACATACTTGAGCAGACCACCCTGCTCGATACCCTTGCGCATCGACCAGGCACGCGCGGACAACAGTTCCTGGTCCCGCTCGAGTTCGGCGAAGCCGCTGCCCTCGATGCGCGAAGCCACCCCGCAAAAAGCAGTATCGACCACTTCTCTGGCCAGGCCCACCGCCTCAAACAACTGGGCGCCGCGATAGGAGCTGACGGCTGAAATGCCCATCTTCGACATGATCTTGAGCAGGCCCTTATTGATACCTTTGCGGTAGTTCTTGTAGCAGATGCTGGGCTCGCCGAGCACCTCGCCGCAGCGAATGAGCTCTTCGAGCACGCTGTAGGCCAGGTAGGGGTAGATCGCGGTAGCGCCAAACCCCAGCAGGCAGGCTATCTGGTGTGAGTCCCTGGCGCTGGCTGTCTCAACGACGATGTTGGCTTCTGCGCGCAGGCCCTGCTTGATCAGGTGGTGGTGCACTGCGCCGGTCGCCAGCAGGCTGTGCACGGGCAAACGGCCTTTTTCGATTTCGCGATCAGAAAGCACCAGTATGGTCGAACCGCCGCGCACAGATGCCTCTGCTGCTGCAACCACTTCAGCGATGCCCTGCTCCAGGGTGGTCGTCTCGCGATCATAGGTGCAGTCGATTCGGTGCACCCGGAAACCGGGGCGGTCGAGGGTAAGCAGGGTGCTGAACTTACCCTGGGATAACACCGGGGACGACAGGATAACCCTGTCGGCATGTTCCGGCCCCTCGTGGAAAAGGTTTTTCTCCCCTCCCAGATCAGTCTCCAGCGACATAACGATGGTTTCGCGCAGGGGGTCGATCGGCGGGTTGGTAACCTGCGCAAACTTCTGCCGGAAATAATCGTAAAGTGAGCGCTCCTTCTTCGAGAGCACAGCCATGGGGGTGTCATCGCCCATGGAGCCCACGGCTTCGTTGCCGGATTCCGCGAGTGGACGCAACACCTGGTCGCGCTCCTCGAAGCTCACCTGGAACATTTTCATATAGGTGTCGAGTTGTTCGCGCTCGATACCGGAAATCATCTCGCTGCCGAAGGTGCCCTCAATGCGCTGGGCCTTTTCCTTCAACCAGCGCTTGTAGGGCTGCCGGGACTTCAGCCTCTGGTCGATATCCTCGGTCTGCAACAGTTCACCGGTATGGGTATCGATCATGATCATCTGACCTGGGCCCACCCGGCCCTTGGCCACCACGTCCTCGGGCTTGTAATCGTAGGTGCCGATCTCCGAGGCCAGGGTAATAAAGCCGTCTTTCGTCTTTACCCAACGCGCCGGCCGCAGGCCATTGCGATCGAGCAGGCAGACTGCATAGCGACCATCCGTCAGCACCACACCGGCAGGGCCATCCCACGGCTCCATATGCATGGAGTGGTATTCGTAGAATGCCTTCAAATCGGGGTCCATCAGCTCCATGTTCTGCCAGGCCGGGGGAATCAGCATACGCAGTGCGCGGGCCATATCCACGCCGCCCGTCAGCAGCACATCGAGCATATTGTCGAGGCTCGACGAGTCAGAGCCGGTGCGATTTACCAGCGGGGCAATATCCTTGATATTGGGCAGCAGGTCGGTCTCGAAGCAGGCCGTGCGTGCCTCGGCCCAGTTCCGGTTACCCTCGATCGTGTTGATCTCGCCATTGTGCGCGAGCAGGCGGAAAGGCTGTGCCAACGGCCAGCGCGGCATGGTGTTGGTGGAAAAGCGCTGGTGGAACACACAGATCGCGGTCTGCAGTCGCTGGTCAGCGAGGTCCAGGTAGAACCTTGGCAGGTCAACGGGCATAACCAGGCCCTTGTAGGAAATGACGCGGCCAGACAGACTGGCGATATAATAATCCTCGTCGTTTTCACAGGCCATCTCCGCCTTACGCCGCGCCACGAACAGGCTGGTGCTCAGCTCGACAGCGCTTTTATCGGGTGCGCTGATAAAGACCTGCTCTATACGCGGCAGGCTTTGCAGCGCGATCTCGCCGCACACGGAATCATCCGTCGGCACCACGCGCCAGCCCAACACAGTGAGACCCTGTTCGGTCAGCACCTTGTCCGTAGCCGCGCGTGCTGCTGCAGCGCGGTTCTCATCCTGGCTCAGGAAAATCTGCCCGATGGCGAAACTGTCTGCCAATTCGGCGCCGAAACACTCATTTGCCAGCGTACGCATGAAACTGACGGGCATCTGCAGCAGCAGGCCGCAGCCGTCTCCGGTCTTGCCATCAGCGGCAATACCGCCGCGGTGCGTCATGCAGGTAAGGGACTCGATCGCGGTCTCCAGCAGGCGATGACTTGCGTCACCTGAGGTATGTGCAATCAATCCGAATCCGCAGTTGTCGCGGACGTCTTCAGGTCTAAAAAGGCCTGCGCTCATAGTCAGTCCAGAATCTCAAGTGAAAACAACAAGTTACACCGGAAGCCCGGGCCTGAATGGCAGGCTGGGGCAAGGGGGGGGATTATTTTACACAGATGGCAGGTGGGCGACAAACACCACTTTAGGCGCCTCTATGCCGTCTGGAGGGCATCTTCCAGCAATGTCGTGAGTTCCGCTTCCGAGGCATCGGCCACGATGGCCGCTTCGCCAATGTCGCGCAGCAGAATCAGTCGCAGCGTACCATCGAGAACCTTCTTGTCACGCCCCATCAAATCCAGGAACTGGTCCGCTGTCATGTCTGCTGGCGGCGCCACCGGGAGCTGGACGGTTTGCAATAGCTGGCGAAAATCAGCGACTTCTTCCCTGGCAATCCAGCCCCGGCGCGCGGACATTTCCATTGCCAGCAACATCCCCGTGGCCACCGCCTCTCCGTGCAGCCAACTGCCATACCCCTGCGCGGTTTCTATGGCGTGGCCGAAGGTGTGGCCCAGGTTGAGGATGGCGCGCAGCCCCCCCTCGCGCTCATCCGCAGCCACCACCTCGGCCTTGCAGGCGCAACTCCGTTCGATTGCTTCGGCCAGGGCGGCCTCCTCACGTGCCAGCAGTTTCGGCATGTGCGCCTGCAACCAGCGATAAAACGGTGCATCACAGATCAGGCCGTACTTGATGACCTCGGCCAGCCCGGCAGCAAACTCCCGTGCCGGCAGTGACTGCAAGGTATTGATATCAATGAACACCGCGCGGGGCTGGTGAAATGCCCCGATCATGTTCTTGCCCTGGGGGTGATTGACCGCCGTCTTGCCACCGACCGAGGAATCAACCTGCGAGAGCAAAGTGGTCGGCACCTGGACATAGTTCACGCCACGCTGGTAACAGGCCGCGGCGAACCCGGTGATATCTCCCACCACCCCGCCGCCAAGGGCCAGCAGGGTGGTCGAGCGGTTATGGCGATCGCTCATGACCCGATCGAGAATTTCATTCAGCGTGGCCATGGTCTTGTACTGCTCGCCATCCGCCAGTATCACCTCGGTGACCAGTTCCCTGGGACCCAGCGCGGCGCGCAGGCGATCCAGGTACAAAGGGGCAATGGTCTCGTTGCTGACGATGACCAGTTGTGAGCCCGGCAGGTGCTGGCACAGCAACTCGCTATCGGTGAGCAGGTCGCGGCCAATGTAAATGGGGTAGCTGCGCTCGCCTAATTCCACGTGCAGGGTGTGCATGAGCAACGACACGGCAGGATCCTCGATAATATGGGGCCGCTATGATACTGCGCGGGAGGGGCGCTGTCTTTACGTGGTGAGTTCGCGAACCAGGCGCTGTGCAACCGTGCGCGGGCTGCAGCCGTCGGTTTCGATAATGTGGTCGGCGATTTCCCGATACAACGGATCGCGCACCTCCATCAACTGGCGCAGGGTCTGCTCGGGATCGCCATGCTGCAAGAGCGGCCGCTTACGATCGCGACGGGTTCGCTTGACCTGCTCTTCCACGCTGGCGTAGAGGTATATCACATAGCCCCGGGAGCCCAGTGCGCGACGGTTCTCCGCACGCAAAACCACGCCGCCACCGGTTGCCAGCACCGTGTTGTCCCAGAGGGTCATTTCCTCAACCACCTGCTGCTCCCGGTCGCGGAAACCCTCCTCGCCCTCGACGTCGAATATCCAGGGGATATCCGCACCCGTACGCAGCTCGATTTCACTGTCCGTGTCGGCAAACTGCAGCTTCAGGTGATCAGCGAGATACTTGCCAATGGTGGTCTTGCCGGCCCCCATGGGGCCGACAAGGAAGACGCGTTGCAGAGCTGGCATCAGTCGAGCAGAGTGTCCGCCAGGATACGAGGAGTGATAAAGATCAGGGTTTCTGTCTTGGTATTGTTGCGTGTCTCCGAGCGGAAGAACGCGCCAACATAGGGGATGTCGCCAAAGAACGGCACCTTGTTGACGGTCTCGATATCTTCCGTCTTGAAGACGCCGCCGAGGACCACGGTTTCACCGTTGCCCACCAGCACCTGGGTTTGCAGCTCCGTGGTATCAATGGAGGGGATAAAGCCACCACGACCACTGGGAACAAGCTCACCTACCGAATCCTGCTTGATATTCAGGTCCAGCATCACCCGGTCATCCGGAGTGATATTGGGTGTCACATCCAGTTCCAGTACCGCTTCCTTAAACGAGGTAGAGGTCGCGCCTGAAGCAGATGCTTCCTGGTAGGGAATCTCGGTACCGGACTTGATAGTGGCCTGTTGCTTGTCGCCGGTAATCACTTTTGGCTGGGACACCACCTCACCTTCACCGGCGGCCTCCAGGGCGGACAGCTCGGCAGTGAGGAACAGGTCGTCACTGGTAAAGCCCAGGGCAAAGCCGCTGGTGCTGGCTACACCGAGATCTACCAGCAGCGCACCGGGGTAGCTGACCGAGGGCGTTTCACCGTTTATTACCGAGTTGTTAAGCCCTACCACGTTGTTCGTGTCGCCTGAGGCGGACAGGATATTACCGTTTACGTCATCAATATAGCCGCCGCCCCACTCGATGCCGAGGTTGTGGGTCAGGTCAGACTGGGCGATCACGATACGTGACTCGATCATGACCTGGCGCACCGGGATATCAACACGCTCGATCAGTTCGCGAACCTCCGCCAACTTGGCAGCGGTGTCGGTGATCACCAGGGAGTTGGTGCGCTGGTCCACGACCACGGAACCGCGATCGGAAATCAGCCGGCCACCTTCTTCGGATCCCGCCTTGAACAGTTTCACTACCTGTGCGGCACTGGCGTAACGTATGCGTACGAACTCAGAACGCAGCGGGGCGAGTTCGGCAATCTGCTTGTTGGCTTCGATTTCCTGGCGCTCACGCTCGGCAATTTCTGCTGCCGGCGCCACCATGAGGACGTTGCCGATCTGGCGCTTGTCCAGGCCCTTGGTCTTGAGCACCAGTTCCAGCGCCTGGTCCCATGGCACATTCTGCAGTCTCAGTGTGATACGGCCCCTGACGGTGTCGCTGGCAACGAGGTTGAGCTCGGTGAAATCAGCAATCAGCTGCAGTACTGCCCTGACCTCGATATCCTGGAAGTTGAGTGAAATGCGATCACCGACGTAAGTAAACTCGTTGCGGCGCTCCTCTACTTCCCTGGCGCTCAGCGGCTTCACGCTGAGGATGTAACGGTTATCTGTCTGGTATGCCAGGTAGTCGAAATCACCGGTGGTCTTGAGGGTCAGCGTGGCACCGCGCTCGGTGGTGTTCACGTCAACACGGTCAACCGGGGTGGCGAAGTCGGTCACATCGTAGCGACGCATGAGGCGCTCGGGGACAGTCGTATCAAGGAACTGCACCTTGATATCGCCGGCCTCGCTGAACACATTGACATCCACCGCGGGATTGCTCAGTTCGAGTGTCAGGCGACCCTCGCCCTCTCCTGTGCGCTGGAACTGGAGATCGCTGATCTCGGATGCCACCTCGGCGACGGGCTCTATCTGGGTGCGCAAACGATTGGGATCCGTGGTCGCCTTGGCGTAATCGCCACCATCCTGGCCGACCACCAGGAACAGGCTGTTGCCATCTACACGGGTTTCGTAGGGCACCAGCTTGACCAGGTTGACCACCATGCGCGTACGATCGCCCGATTCCAGCACCACTACGCCGGTGGCGTTGCCGTAAGACAGTGGAAAGCGCTTACGATCCAGGCCGCTGGTCGTGCCGGGGAAATCCACGGCGATGCGCGCCGGTTTTTCAATGGTGTATGCCTTGAGTTCAGGGGGGGCCTCATTGAAATCAACGCGCACCTCGAACTTACTCCCGGGACGCGAGCTGAATTCAATATCCGTGATCGTTGGTGCGGCCTGCGCTGCAAACGCCAGCAAGCCCAACACCAGCCCGGTTACAGGGCGAATCCATTTCCCTATATTTACTGTTCCTTTCCCCACGGCCTTTGTCCCCAGATGTTGTTTTTTAAATGTCATGGCTATCACCCATGGCCTCGGCTTATATGCCGGATAATTTGATTGTGCGCGGACGTTCTACCCAGCCGTCCTCGCTGCCGTCGCTGACGATTTCAACCACTGCTACATAGGTTTCCGTCGTTTCGACGATCTTCCCGTGATGGCGGCCAAGGTAGTTACCCGCAGTGACGCGGTGCACCCCACCCTGGGGATCACGGATCAGCACCCAGTCGGTCCCGTCCCGTTCCAGCGTTCCCACCATGCGCAGGGAATCGAACGTGAACTGCTCAAGAAATTCCTTGGCCCGGTTTTCGTCCGGCTTGATCGCACTAACCGCCTGCAACTGCGCAATCTGGCGCACCTCGATGGGTCGCTCGAACGGGCTGCGCAGGGTCGTCGCACTGTAGCCGAAAGCCTCGTAGGCCTTGAATGTCGGTATGGGCGGAATGATGCCACCCGGTCGCGCAAGCTTCTCCTCCATAAACGCGTCCAGGTCACTGAAATCCTTGCCACCACAGGCCGTTAGCGCCAGTGAAGTCGCCAGGGCAAACACGATACGGCTACTAGACTTCATGCTCATACCTCGTCATCCCGATAGCGATAGGTTTTCGCGGTAATACGCATTTGCAGGTTGTTAGCGTCTCCTTTCGGCGCCGATATCTTGAAATCATGAAGGGTCACGATCCGCGGCAACGCCGCCATCCCGCTGATAAATGCGCCGAGGTCGTGGTAGGAGCCCGTGGCAACAATAGCGATAGGCAGCTCCACATAGAACTCGCGGGCACGTTCCGGCAACAAGTCGATAGAGCCGATGTTCAGCCCGTTCAGAAGACCCTTATTGGTGATGTCTTCAAGCAATCCGGGCACCTCGGTGTCGCTGGGCAGCTGGCTGACCAGGGCGCCGAAGGACTCTTCCATGTCGCGCATCTGCTGTCGATAAGCCTCGAGGTTAGCGGCCTGGAAGGCTTTCTTCTCAAATTCCTTCTTCAGTTTTTCCTCGGACTTGCGTTCGCTTTCGAGGCGTACCTGTAGGTCTTCGATATGGTAGTAGTAGCCGAATGCGAGTGTCCCTACCAGGATAACGACCCAGATAAGGAGCTTGATCGGGAAGGGCCAGGAGCCAACGTTCTCGAAATCGAGATCGTTGATATCAAACTCCCTCAGGGAGCGCATGGTGTCTTCAAAAGCCATCGATCACTTGCCTCCCTGCTGTTCTTCGACTTTGGGCAACTCAACCTTCACCGTCAGGTTGAAGGTGGTGGCCTGGTCACCATACTTGGTGGCGGCCTTAACCTTGTCCAGGTTTGGAGAGGCCAGCCAATCTGACCCGTCCAGCCGTCGCATCAGGCTGGAGACACGGTTATTGGACTCGGCGATCCCGTCGATCTTGATTTTGCCCTTGCTTGAAGCAAGGCTGGTATAGAACACGCCGTCCGGGATGGTACGCACCAACTGGTCCATGATGCGCACGATAATGGGGCGGTTGCCCTGCAGTTCCTGAATCACGCGCATGCGCTCTATGAGCTGTTGCCGGCGTTTCTGCAGGTTACGAATCTCTGCGACCTTCTTGTCCAGCTCCTTGATGTTCTGGGTCAGGTAATTGTTACGCGCCTTCTGGTGATCAATCTGTCCATTGACCACCCGGTCGCCCAACAACACCAGGCCGGCACCAAGAAACGCCACCAGGGCCAATGTCACCAGGAACTCTTTCTTGAGTTCCTGCCGACGCTCTTCTCTCCACGGTAGTAAATTGATCTGCGCCATCAGTCAAGACTCCGTAGGGCCAGGCCACAGGCGATCATCAATGCCGGGGCGTCACTGGAAAGGGCCACAGCATTGACTCTGGATGAAATCGACATGTTGGCGAAAGGATTCGCCACCATGGCGGGTGTACCCAGCTTTTCCTGAACCAGTTCAGGCAGGCCTTCCATGGAAGCGACGCCACCAGCAAGAATAATGCAATCGACATCGTTGTATTGACTGGAAGAGAAAAAGAACTGCAACGAGCGCGCGACCTGTTGCACCACCGCGTCCTTGAAAGGCTCCAGCACCTCGGGCTCGTAATCATCGGGCAGCCCACCCTGCTTCTTCGCCAGCCCGGCCTCTTCAAGAGGCAAGCCATAACGCCGCATGATCTCATCGGTCAGCTGCTTGCCACCGAACAGCTGTTCACGTGTATAAATGGTCTGGCCATTGTTGAGTACGCTGAGCGTGGTCATGGTGGCGCCGATATCCACTACGGCAACCGTTGCATCCTGCTCAAGATCGAGCTGATGGCTCAGCATCGAGTAGGCGCGCTCCATGGCATAGGCTTCTACGTCCATGATCTTGGCTATCAGGTCTGCGCCCTCGATTGCCTCGACCCGGGCATCGATGGTCTCGCGTCGGCAGGCGGCCAGCAGCACTTCGACCTGTCCGGGCGCTTCCGGCGACTCACCCTGCACCTCGAAGTCGATCGCCACCTCCTCCAATGGATAGGGGATGTACTGGTCGGCCTCGAGCGTCAACTGGGTTTCCAGGTCGTCGTCATTGAGGCCACTGGGCATATCGATCATCTTGGTGATGACCGATGAACCGGCGACCGCAGCAGCTGCGTTCTTCAGTTTGGTTCTGGATTGAGCCACCGCGCTGCGGATAGCGTTCGCCACGCCATCCACGTCGTTGACGTTCTTCTCTATGACCGCGTCCTGCGGCAGCGAACTGACCGCGTAACTCTCTACGCGGTAGCGATCCCCAGAGTAGCTCAGCTCCAACAACTTCACTGTCGTCGAACTGATATCAATCCCCAGAACCGGTGTCGCCTTTCTTTTCCCTATTAGACCAAGCAACTTTTTTCCCTATCAGTATCACGAACTTAGGATATTTTTATACACCGATACATTAATTAGAAGGTATATCACAGTCGGAAATATATCCAAACTTAAAAAAGGCATATAATTACCACTCACATGCCCGCCCCTTTTGCCTACAGTAATACAAGCACCTGTTTTGTAAAGACATTAAATGAGCTTTCTACACTTTCTTATTCGTTCGGCCATTCTTGGCCTGTTTGGCGGCATCTGGCTGGCAGCAGGTGTGTACCTTTACCTGAGCCCAAACCTCCCGGACGTGGAAACACTCCGTGACGTCAGGCTTCAAACACCGATGCGGGTTTACACCCGAGAGGGTGACCTGATTGGGCAGTTCGGCGAACAAAAGCGCAGCCCGCTGACTTTTACAGAGATTCCGACGCAGTTCGTCAACGCACTGCTTGCCGCCGAGGACGACAGCTTCTTCAGCCACCGCGGTATCGATCTCAAAGGCCTTGCCAGGGCAGTATCAGAACTGCTGCTCACTGGCGAAAAAGGTTCCGGCGGCAGCACCCTGACCATGCAGGTTGCACGCAACTATTTCCTGTCGCTTGAAAGAACCTTCATGCGCAAGTTCAACGAGATCCTGCTGGCCATAGAGATAGAGCGCGCCCTCAGCAAGGAAGAGATTTTTGAGCTGTACTTTAATCGCGTGTTTCTTGGCCATCGTGCCTACGGCTTTGAGGCGGCATCCCGTGTTTATTACGGCAAGGGCATCGACGAGCTGACCCTGGCCCAGCATGCCATGCTCGCCGGCATTCCCAAGGCACCATCGCGCAATAACCCGGTAAGCGGCCCCGAACGCGGCAAGGAACGCAGAAACTGGATTCTCGGCCGCATGCTCGAGCTGAGGTACATCTCGCGCGAGGGTTACGCCGCCGCCACGGAAGCGCCCGTGACCGCAACGCTGCACGGCGCGCAGATTGCCTTTTCTGCACATTACGCCGCGGAAATGGCGCGACAAGAGATGCTGGACCGCTACGGCATGGCCGCTTATAACGACGGCTTCCACGTGTTTACCACCATCAGCAGACCGCTGCAGCAGGTGGCCCGGCAATCGGTCATTTCAGGGTTGCAGACCTATGATAGTCGCCACGGCTACCGCGGGCCGGAACAGCGCTGGCCGCTGCCACAGGACCTGCAGCAGGAAGCGGATAAATACTGGCTGCAAAAGCTACAGACCATTCCGGTGATTGCCGACCAGGCGCCAGCTGTCGTCACCGAGATACTGGAAGACCGCGTCGTCGTGCTGCTGGCATCCGGCCTGCGTGACGAGCTGCTCTGGGAAAACGGCATAGCCGACGCCAGGCCCTATATCACCGAAAACCGGCGCGCGCGCCCGCCCGAGACTCCGGCAGACCTGTTCCAGCAAGGCGACCTGATCCGGCTGGTGCGGACGGAAGAGGACAGCTGGCACCTGGCGCAGGTACCTGCAGTCCAGGCCGCCCTGGTCTCCCTGCGACCCGACGATGGCGCCATCATCAGCATCGTGGGCGGCATGGGCTTCGAGCTCAGCAAATTCAATCGCGCTATCCAGGCCCAGCGCCAGCCAGGGTCCAACTTCAAGCCTTTCCTCTATGCCGCGGCACTGGAGGAGGGCTTCACCGCAGCCTCGATCATCAACGACGCGCCGGTGGTGATGGCCGATAGCTCACTGGAAGACATCTGGCGACCTGAAAACGATGGCGGCGTGTTTTACGGGCCGACAAGACTACGCTGGGCGCTGACGAAGTCGCGCAACCTCGTTTCCATTCGCCTGCTCCAGCAGCTGGGAGTACGCAAGTTCCTTGCAGCAATTGAACGCTACGGTTTCGACACCTCCGATATTTCACCCGACCTCTCGCTGGCGCTGGGCACGAATTCAATGACACCGCTGGAGGTCGCCACCGGGTACGCCATGATCGCCAACGGTGGTTACAAAGTGGAGCCTTACCTGATCGAGCGGATCGAGAATGTGGCCGGGGAGGTGATCTACCAGGCGATGCCGGACACCGTATGCCGCGATTGCGATACGCAGCAGCAGGAACCCACTGAAGCGGAAGAGCTGAGCATGGAAGAAATCCTGGCCAGGCAGGAGACTGAGGCGGAAACACTCCCTGCCGCGCCAAGGGTCATGGAAGAACGCGTCAATTTTATACTCAACAGCATCCTTGGAGATGTGATCACTCGCGGCACCGGGCGCCGCGCACTGGTCCTGGAGCGGTCCGACATCGGCGGCAAGACAGGTACCACCAACGGGCCTATGGACGCTTGGTTCTCGGGTTACAACCAAGACGTTGTCACCACGACCTGGGTAGGCTTTGACAACTATACGCCCCTGGGACGGCGCGAGTTCGGCGGCACCGCGGCGCTGCCCATATGGATCGACTACATGCGCGAGGCGCTGGCCGACAGCGAAGACCGGAAACGCCCGATACCACCGGGGCTGGTAAACGTACGTATCGATCCGGAAACGGGTGCCCTGGCCGGGTCACGCCAGCGCGACGCCATTTTCGAGTACTTCCGGCAGGAATACGTACCCAGGGAAAACCCGCAGGGCGAGCCCGGCCAGGGCGGCCAACAGGGCACCGAGGATCTGCTAAAGGATATCTTCTGACGCCTGCCCGGGCAGGGCGTGCCCGGGATCAGACCACGGGAGCGTAATCTTCTGGCAGCGCTATGCCTGCTACACCGCTGGCGATCGCCGCCCGCGCAACCGCAGGGGCCAGGCGCGTGAGCAATCTGCTGTCCATCGGTTTGGGAATGATATAGTCAGGACCGAACTCCAGGGACGAAAGGCCGCATACATCCAGCACTTCAGCCGTGACCGGCTCCTTGGCCAGGTCGCACAGGGCGCGCACGGCGGCCACTTTCATCGCCTCGTTGATACAGCTGGCACGCACGTCCAGCGCCCCGCGGAAGATGAACGGGAAACCGAGCACGTTATTGACCTGGTTGGGGTAGTCCGACCGGCCGGTGGCGATAATGAGGTCGTCGCGAGTCGCCAGCGCCAGTTCGGGCTTGATCTCCGGGTCCGGGTTGGAGCAGGCGAAAACCACGGGCTTCTCGGCCATCGAATTAAGCATGTCGGTGCTCAGCAGGTTGGCCCCTGACAGCCCGATAAAGACATCCGCGCCGGCAATGGCATCGGACAGGCTGCGCTTGTCCGTATGATTGGCGAATTCCTGTTTGTAGGCGTTGACACCTTCACGGCCATTGTAGATGACACCGCGGCGATCCAGCATGTAGATGTTTTCCCGTCGCGCCCCCATGCTTACCAGCAGGCGCATACAGGCAATGGCGGCAGCGCCAGCCCCCAGGCAGGTGATCACCGCCTCTTGCAGGCGCTTGCCCTGGATCTCGAGGGCGTTGAGCAGTCCCGCCGCAGTCACTATCGCGGTACCGTGCTGGTCGTCGTGGAAAATTGGAATATCACACAGTTCGACCAGGGCGGACTCGATTTCAAAGCATTCAGGTGCCTTGATGTCTTCAAGATTGATACCGCCGAAGGTACCGGCAATGCGCTGCACGGTCTCTATGAATTCCTGCGCGTCCTCGGTAGCGACTTCGATATCAATGGAATTAATGCCGGCAAAGCGCTTGAACAACAGGGCCTTGCCCTCCATCACCGGCTTGCTGGCGAGGGGACCAAGATTGCCCAGGCCCAGTACCGCAGTGCCGTTGCTAATCACGGCAACCAGGTTGCCTTTGCCGGTGTAGAGATAGGCCGCATCTTTCTCGGCGGCAATAGCCCGGCAGGGCTCGGCCACGCCGGGGCTGTAGGCAAGTGCGAGATCCTGCGGAGTCTCAGCGGACGTGGTCAGTTCCACACTGATCTTACCGGGCACGGGCTCGGCGTGATATGCGAGTGCATCCTGCGTAAGATCGTTAGACATGGTTTAGCCCCGATAAAAAAAGGTTCCAGAGCATATAGAAAAGCCCCGGGCGTAACAAGGTAACTAATTAACCGGCTTCGTCGCCGGCCTGCAACATGGCCGGATGCCCGAGATTCATCATCCACCAACCCCCTCGCATGGGGATCAACCAACCGCGGACTTCCACCTCGCGGCCATCCAGTGCTCGCAACTCATCGCGTGAAAACTGCGAACGTACCGGGCCATCGATTTGCACACCCAATTTGCCCCCGAGCTGCACCCACCAGCCATTCTGCTTGAACGACACTCGCGTGACGCGATCGCGCACGCGCAAGAAGCCGCCCTCGTCGGCGCGCAATTCACTGACCCGGCGCGCAGTAAAGCGCGGTTCGCCCCATACCCCGATTCTGCTGGCGCGTGACGCGGCTTCCAAACCCTGCAGGCAGCCTGCATAGCGATCGTTGGGGGCGACGGCGATGTGGAATCCCAGGCCGCTGGCGATCAGGTGTCCAGACAGGCTGGCACCACTCTCGTCGAATGCGTAGGCGAGACGTCGACCGTGCCGGTCACGCGCCTCCTCGCCATCCTGCAGCCAGACCCTGCCCGACGGCAGCATGTCCGCCAGGGCCTGTTGCGCCGATCGCGCCAGGGGTTCGTCGGCCTTGCCGTCGCGGGCCATCTCCGGCGTGTTGATGCCGATCAGGCGCACGCTGTCCCCACCGACGAGACGCAGGGTGTCGCCATCGATCACGCGCTCGACCCGCCGCTGCTCCAGTTCAGTGGTATCAGCCAGACAGGACTGGCCCGCGCCTGGCGATAAGATGGGCTCTCCGGGCGAGCAGGACGCTGCCCCCAGGCACAAAAAAAGCGCCAGCCCTCTCGGGCACAGGCGCTTTGATGTCACTGCGGCGAAGCGCAGCACGCTGGTTCTCAGCGCTTGGTGCCGCGGCTACCGAAACGCTTCTTGAAGCGGTCTACACGGCCGCCAGAATCAACGATCTTCTGCTTACCAGTGAAAAAAGGATGACACTGTGAACAGACGTCAATGTGGAGGTCCTGGCACAACGTGGACCGGGTCTCGATCTTGTTGCCGCAGCTGCAGGTTGCAGTGACCGCCTCGTACTTGGGATGAATTTCTGCTTGCATGGTTTTGCTCCTTACATTGATGCCGCCACCCGATCCCTTGCCGGGCACCGCATCTCGTTACTGGAGTTGGTCGCCACCGCGCTTTTGCCCTTGCTTGCAAACGCACGGCGAACATGGTCCAGAGAAAAAATAGGCGCGCATCTTACCAGACACAGCGGGATTGGCAAGCACCCGCTAAAATAGTGATGACACGGGCCTTCGGGGCATTTGAGGTGAGCGCAGCCGGGTAATGATTGCTAAACTTTGTCCTTTCCACAAAGTTGAGCCCCCACGGCACCATGTCCGTCCTGAAACTGGCCGTCCCGACACCATTGCATACACTCTTCGATTACCTGCCACCGGCAGGAAGCGCCGAGGAAGCGCTGCAGCCCGGGGTGCGGGTGCAGGTGCCCTTTGGCAGGCGTAAACTCACCGCTTACCTGGTATCACACAGCGCCACCAGCGACCTCGAACCCGCGGCGTTGAAAGCGGCAGACACATTGCTGGACCCACAGCCGCTGATTTCCCCGGGGATCGTGGCCTTGTGCAACTGGGCGTCGGAGTACTACCAGCACCCACCGGGAGAAGTCTTCCAGGCCGCCTTCCCCAGGCTGCTGCGTGATGGCAAGGCGCATCGTTGCAACACCGTCGCGGGCTGGGAACTGACCACGCGAGGCAAGGGCCTGCCCGAAGGCGCGCTCGCGCGATCACCGAAACAGGCGCAAGCCCTGGCAATGCTGCAGCGTGAGGATCAGGTCAGCGGGGCGCAACTGCGCCGGGCAGGGCTCGGCAGCGCCATTCTCAAGGCCCTGGAAACAAAAGGGCTGGCCCAGCGCTGTGAAATCCAGCCGGGAATCGCCTCTCCGGTCGCGCGCGAGCCACTGCGACCAGGGCCCGAGCAGCGCGCAGTGCTCTCGGCTATCGCCGCTGCCGGTGACGGCTTTAACTGCCACCTGCTGGAGGGGGTCACCGGCAGCGGCAAAACAGAAATCTATTTGCAGTGCATTGCAGAATGCCTTGCCAGCGGACGCCAGGCATTGGTGCTGATTCCGGAGATCGGGCTCACACCGCAGACCGTCGCGCGCTTCAGCCAGCGCTTCAACGCTGAAATCACCACGCTGCACTCAGGCCTGGGCGACGCGGAACGCTACCGCGCCTGGGAGGCGGCACGCAGTGGCAGCGCACACATTGTTATCGGCACCCGCTCTGCGGTTTTCACCTCGCTGGCGCGTCCCGGGTTAATCGTGGTCGACGAGGAGCACGACCAGTCCTTCAAGCAGCAGGACGGCTTTCGCTATTCAGCCCGGGATGTAGCGGTAAAACGCGCCCAGATCGAGAACTGCCCGATCATACTGGGCAGTGCAACGCCGTCGCTCGAGAGCCTGCACAATGCCCTGCAGGGCCGCTATATCCATCACCGCATGCAGCAGCGCGCCGGCAACAGCCAAATGCCCGCGCTGGAAGCGGTGGATATAAGAAAAGCGCCCCTGCAGGCAGGCCTGTCGCCCACGTTGCTTGAGGCGATGCAGCATTGTCTCGAGTCCGGGCAACAGGTATTGCTGTTCCTGAATCGACGCGGCTATGCACCCACCCTCCAGTGCCACGACTGCGGCTGGATCGCGGAGTGCGATCATTGCGACGCCAGGCTGACCCTGCACCGCCGCCAGCGACAGCTGCGCTGCCATCATTGCGGTGTGTCGCAGCCACTGCGCCAGCGCTGCCCCAGTTGCCACAGTGAGCAGTTGCTTGCCACCGGCCTGGGTACCGAACAAACAGAGGAGTGGCTGCGGCGACACTTCAGCAGGTGGCCAATGTACCGGGTGGACAGTGACTCCATGCGCGGCCGGGAATCAATGCAGGCCCTGGTCGAGCAGATACACGGCGGCGATCCGTGTATTTTGCTGGGCACACAAATGCTGACCAAGGGGCATCATTTCCCTGCCGTCGCCCTGGTCGGGATCATTGATATGGACAGCATGCTGTTCAGCACGGATTTTCGCGGTGAAGAGCGAGCCGCACAGTTGTTGACACAGGTAGCGGGACGCGCGGGGCGCGACGAAGTGCCGGGAAGGGTGTTGTTGCAAACGCATCACCCGGACAATCCAACCATCACCGCCATGCTGACACAGGATTATCACCACCAGGCAATGGCCATGCTGGCGAGGCGGCGCGAGGCGACCATGCCGCCTCTCGGCTACCTGCTTATCGCCCGCAGCGATTGCACCGATGCCGCGGCCGGCGAGCAATTCCTGAATCGGCTGCGCGAGATGGCACAGCCGCACCTGCCAGCTGGCGTCAACGTAATCGGCCCGCTGCCGGCGCCAATGCAGCGTCGGGCAGGGCGCTTTCGCAGCCAGTTGCTGGTTCACACCTGCGACCGCCGGCTGTCGCAGCTGGCGGCGCGCAGGCTGGTACAGGAGGCGCAGAAACTCCGCGCAGGTGGCAACCTGTCCTGGTCCCTGGACGTGGATCCCCAGGATGTGTTCTGAACTGGCCAATACGGTGAGTTCCAGCGATAATACCGCGCTTGCGACCCCGCCATACCCGGTGGGGCCAGGCACTCTACAGCAACAGGTAACTCTCCCCGAATGAAGGAACAAATCTCCCAGCTGATCTCACAGGCGCTGGAAACACTGGTTGCGCAGGGCAGTCTGCCGGGCGACATCTCGCCGCGCATACAAATCGATCGCACCAGGGACAAGAGCCACGGGGACCTTGCCAGCAACATTGCCCTGACCCTGGCCAAGTCCGCCGGCAGGCCGCCACGGGACCTTGCCGCCGAGCTCTGCGCCGCGTTGCCGCCGTCACCGCTGGTGGAGCGTACGGAAATAGCTGGGCCCGGCTTCATCAATTTTTTCCTCAGCGATGACAGCAACCAGGCCATCGTGCGCGCCATTATTGAACAGGGCGCCAGCTTCGGACATAGTGAGGCAGGCAAGGGGCAGCAGGTACAGGTGGAGTTCGTCTCCGCCAATCCCACCGGCCCCCTGCACGTTGGCCACGGCCGCGGCGCCGCCGTGGGCGACAGCCTGTGCCGACTGCTCGCGGCCACCGGCTGGAACGTGTCCAGCGAGTTCTACTACAACGATGCCGGCGCCCAGATCGACAACCTGGCGCTTTCGGTACAGGCGCGCTGTCGCGGGCTGACCCCCGACGACGATCAGTGGCCGGAAGATGGCTATCGCGGCGACTACATCGCTGATGTAGCCACTGCCTACATGGCGGGCGCAACCATCGACGCCGAGGACCAGCACGTCACCGGTGCCGCAGATGCCGAAGACCTCGACGCTGTACGCAAGTTCGCCGTGGCCTACCTGCGGCGGGAACAGGATCTCGACCTCAAGGCCTTCGCAACCCACTTCGACCTGTATTTCCTGGAATCATCGCTCTACCAGAGCGGCGCCGTGGAGGAGACCGTCACCCGCCTCGTCGGCAACGGCCATACCTACGAGCAGGAAGGCGCCCTGTGGCTGCGCACCACCGACTTCGGTGATGACAAGGACCGGGTCATGCGTAAACGCGATGGCGGCTACACCTATTTCCTGCCTGACGTCGCCTATCACCTGAACAAATGGCAGCGCGGTTTCAAGCGGGTTATCAATGAACAGGGCGCCGATCACCACAGCACCGTGACCAGGGTGCGCGCTGGCCTGCAGGCCCTGCAGGCGGATATCCCGGAGGGCTGGCCGGAATATGTGCTGCACCAGATGGTCACCGTGATGCGTGACGGCGAGGAAGTAAAAATTTCCAAGCGTGCCGGCAGCTATGTCACCCTGCGCGACCTCATCGACGAGGTAGGCAGGGACGCCACCCGCTACTTCCTGGTCGCCCGCGGCCCCAGCTCCCAGCTCACGTTCGATATCGATCTCGCCCTGTCGCAGAGCAATGACAACCCGGTGTATTACATCCAGTACGCTCACGCCCGGGTCTGCTCAATCATGCGCAAACTGGCCGAGCAGGGTGAAAGCTGGAACCCGGAGAGCGGGCTCGACAGCCTGCAGCGCCTGCAGGAGGAGCACGAAAAAGCGCTGCTGCGGCGGCTGGACCGCTTCCCGGAGGTCGTCGCCGGCGCAGCAACCAGCCTGGAGCCGCACAACGTGGCCAACTACCTGAAAGACCTCGCGGGTGATTTCCATGCCTGGTACAACGCCCACAAGACACTGGTAGAAGACAAGGCACTGCGCGACGCGCGACTGGCCCTGTCGGAGGCAGTGCGACAGGTCATCGCCAATGGGCTCGACCTGCTGGGTGTGTCAGCCCCTGAATCGATGTAAACCATGAGCAGGGATTACGCCAAGAAGAGCAGTTCCAGTCGCAAAAAGGCACCGGCGCGCAGGAAACCTGCCGCCAGGGGTAAATCTGCGAATCAACGCATCAGTGGCTGGCGCTGGTATTCTGCCGGCCTGCTGAGCGGCTTGTTCCTGAGCTTCCTGCTTTACCTGGGCACGTTACCCGGGGGTAGTGGCACGGGCAGCCCTGCCGGCAGCGTGGAGCAGGCCGCCGAGCAGGAACAGGCCCCACCGAAGCCGCGCTTTGACTTCTATACCGTACTACCAGAGCAATCCATCGAGGTGGAGGCGCCCGCTGCCGAGCCAAGTCGCAACACCACCAGTCCTGCACCCAAATCCTATTACCTGCTGCAGGCGGGATCCTTCCGCCAGCGCGAGGACGCGGACCGGCGCCGTGCGGAGCTGTTGTTACTGGGGCTGGAGCCCAGTATCGAAGAGACCAACGGCGAGAACGGGCGCTGGTTCCGGGTCTACCTTGGCCCGTTTGACTCGCGCTCGAAGATGTCCAGGGCGCGCAGCCTGACGGCGGCCCAGAATATCGACACCTTGCTGCTCAAGCGCAGTGGCTGATTCGCGACCTTGAAACGCGCCATTCAACCAAGCGAATAGTCTCCGGCATGTCCCGCCGATACGGGTAGCGATCAGTCCCCCAGAAAACCGCCAACAAGCGTCGTCCTGACAGGCTTGAGCTCGGCCTTCCATGGCCTCCCACATTTTCTGGGGGACTGATCGCCACCCGTATCTCCAACGTGCACCAATTTGGCCTGGAGCAATCATGTCGCACGGCGCAGGTGTGAAACAATATAGGGCCCGATAACCGGATTTTCGGTAGCGGGGCGTCCGAGGCCATGGAGGGCCGAGGTCGAGCCTGGCATGGATGCCGCTGTTTGGCGGTCCCGCTACCGAAAATCCGGCTATCGGGCCCGGGTAGCTGAAACAATGCCTTGAAAGGTATGCGAGGCACCCCCATAACCACCTGTCTGGAACAGGAGAATCCGCGTGGAACAATACAGAGGTACGACCATTCTCTCGGTACGCCGGGGGAACAGCGTGGTCATTGGTGGCGACGGCCAGGTGTCGATGGGCAATACGGTGATGAAAGGCAACGCCCGCAAGGTCCGGCGCCTGCACAAAGACCAGGTCCTGGCCGGTTTTGCCGGCGGCACCGCTGACGCCTTCACGCTGTTTGAGCTGTTCGAAGCACAGCTCGACAAACACCAGGGCCACCTGGTTCGCGCTGCGGTGGAACTGGCCAAGGCCTGGCGCACCGAGCGCGCCCTGCGCCAGCTGGAAGCCCTGCTGGCAGTTGCCGACAAGGAGACCTCGCTGGTCATTACCGGCAACGGCGACGTGATAGAGCCCGAAGACAACCTGATCGCCATCGGCTCCGGGGGACCTTTCGCCCAGTCCGCTGCGCGGGCCCTGATGGACAATACCGAGCTGGACGCGCGCACCATCGTCGAAAAAGGCCTCTCCATCGCCGGTGATATCTGCATCTATACCAATCACAACCGCACCATCGAAGAACTCACTTTCTAGTACACGACCAGGCCGTAAACATGTCCAACATGACCCCCCGGGAAATCGTCTCGGAACTCGACAAACACATCATTGGCCAGATCGACGCCAAGCGTGCGGTGGCCATCGCCCTGCGCAACCGCTGGCGCAGGATGCAGGTGCCAGAGGCCCTGCGGGCCGAAATCACGCCCAAGAACATCCTCATGATCGGGCCCACCGGCGTCGGCAAGACCGAGATCGCCCGCCGCCTCGCCAAACTGGCCAACGCACCCTTCGTCAAGGTCGAAGCGACCAAGTTCACCGAGGTGGGCTATGTCGGCCGCGACGTGGAATCCATCGTCCGCGACCTGGTGGACGTCTCCATCAAGATGTTGCGCGAACAGGAGATGCAGCGGGTGCGCTTTCGCGCCGAGGAGGCCGCCGAAGAGCGTATTCTCGACATCCTGCTGCCCCCGGCGCGTGACGCCGAGGGCAGCACCGGGGAAAGTACTCGCCAGCTACTGCGCAAGAAACTGCGCGAGGGCGACCTGGATGACAAGGAAATCGAGGTCGAGATCAGCGCGCCCGCCATGGGCATGGAGATCATGGCACCTCCCGGCATGGAGGAAATGACCAGCCAGCTGCAGAGCATGTTCTCCAACATGTCCCGCGGTCAGCGCAAAACGCATAAAATGCCAGTCAAAGCCGCCTTCGTTGCGCTTTGCGACGAAGAAGCGGCGAAGATGGTCAACGAGGAAGAGCTCAAGCAGCAGGCCGTTGAAGCTGCAGAACAGAACGGTATCGTATTCATCGATGAACTGGACAAGGTCGCCAAGCGCAGCGAGGGTGCCGGCGCAGACGTCTCCCGCGAGGGTGTGCAACGCGACCTGCTGCCGCTGATCGAGGGTTCTACCGTCAGCACCAAGCACGGCATGATCAAGACCGACCATATCCTGTTCATCGCATCTGGCGCGTTCCACCTGGCCAAGCCGTCTGACCTGATACCCGAACTGCAGGGGCGCCTGCCGATTCGGGTGGAACTGAATTCGCTGACTGCGGAAGATTTTGAGCGCATACTCACGGAACCGGATGCCTCGTTGACCGAGCAGTATCAGGCCCTGCTGGCCACGGAAGGAATGCAGGTGGCCTTTACCGAGGCGGGCCTGCGGCGCATTGCGGAAATCGCCTGGCAGGTCAATGAGAAAACCGAGAACATCGGTGCCCGTCGCCTGCACACCGTGATGGAGCGCCTGCTGGAGGAGGCGTCATTTGGCGCTGCGGACGCCGGTCTGTCCGGCGACACGCTTGAGGTCGATGAAAATTATGTCAACCAGCAACTGGAAGCGCTCAGCGCCGACGAGGACCTGTCGCGCTTCATCCTCTGAGGAGCACGCAATTGTCTGCACAGCACCGTCCTGACGGAATTCAGCTGCACACCCGCTCGCGGGAACTGGAGTTATCCTACCCCGGGGGCGAAAACTATCGCCTCAGTTGCGAGTTCCTGCGCGTGCATTCCCCTTCCGCCGAAGTCAGGGGCCACGGTCGCGGGCAGGAGGTGCTGCAAACCGGCAAGCAGAAAGTGGCCATCACGGCTATCAGGCCGGTGGGCAATTACGCTCTGCAGCTGGTGTTTGACGACGGCCACGACACCGGGCTGTACTCGTGGGAGTACCTGTACCAGCTTTGCCAGGAACGGGAGCAACTGTGGCAGACCTACCTGGACCAGCTCCAGGCCGCAGGGGCCAGCCGCGACCCGGATGTGCAGGTCGTCAAACTGAGTCTCTGAGCCCACGCAGGGCCGCGCTGACCCCGGGCAAACATCGGGGTACAATGGCCCGCTCGCAGGAGGGCAAATGAGCACAAAAAAAACCACACACTTCGGTTACAAGGAAGTCGACAAGGAAGCGAAGGCCAGTATGGTGGCCGACGTTTTCCACTCCGTGGCATCCCGTTACGACCTGATGAACGACCTGATGTCGGCTGGCATACACCGGATCTGGAAGCGTTTTACGATCGAGTTGTCGGGCGTGCGCAAGGGCAATGCGGTACTTGATATAGCCGGGGGCACCGGTGATCTCGCCGCCAAATTCTCGCGCATCGTGGGCCCCGAAGGTCGGGTTGTGCTCGCCGATATCAACGCGTCCATGCTGCAGGTTGGACGCGACAAGCTGCTGGATACGGGGCATCAGGGCAATATAGAGTTCGTGCAGGCCGACGCCCAGTTCCTGCCCTTTCCCGACAACACCTTCGACTGTATTACCATCGCTTTTGGCCTGCGTAACGTCACCGAGAAGGAGATTGCGCTAAAGGACATGTTGCGCGTACTCAAGCCGGGCGGCCGTTTGCTGGTGTTGGAGTTTTCCAAGCCGCAAAGCGAGGTATTGAGCAAGGCCTACGATACCTATTCCTTCCGTGTGCTGCCGCTGATGGGCAGGCTGGTGGCCAATGATGCCGACAGTTACCAGTACCTCGCCGAGTCCATTCGCATGCACCCCGACCAGGAAACGCTGAAGGAAATGATGGAGGACGCGGGTTTCCACGGTGTCGAATTCCACAACATGACCGGGGGCATCGTGGCTTTGCACCGGGGCCTGAAAGCCTGACCATGGCTGCGGCAATCGATCCGGCGCTGCACACAGCGGGCCTCGCTGCAGCAGAGGCGGCCATTAACCGCGCCCTGGACCTGGCACCTGCCAGCGCCGCGGCACTGGCTTCCCTGCAGGACAAGGTATTTGCCCTGCACTGCACCGCACCCCAGGTAGACGTCTACCTGCAACCGACAGACGGGCATATCCGCCTCATGGGCCGCTACGACGGCCCGGTCACCACCTCGATACGGGGCCAGGCCTCGGATTTCGCACAGCTGGCCACGACAAACGATCCGGCGGCGGCATTGATCAACGGCGAACTGGCCTTACACGGCGACAGCGCACCGCTGATTGAACTGCAGGGCATACTCGCTCACCTGGACGTTGACTGGGAAGCACCCCTGGTTGACGCCCTGGGAGATGTTGCCGGGCACCAGCTGGCGCAAGTGCTGCGCGGCGTTTTCAACTGGGGACGACAGGCTTCCACCGGCCTGGCACGGCAGGTTGAGGAATTCATTCATGAAGAAGCCCGCCTGTGCCCACCGAAACTGGAGCTGGAGGACTTTTACCGCGATGTGCAGGAGCTGCAGATGCAGGTAGACCGGCTGGCATCGCGAGCACAACGGCTGCGCAAGCGCTTGCGCGAGCGGGCGGCCAGGACCTGACATGTCCCGCACCCTGCGCCTGGCAAAAATCTACCGCACCATCGGCGAGTATCGACTGGATGAACTGGTTGACGCAGCCCACCTGCCCGCCCTGCCACGTACACTATTGCGCATGTCACCCTGGCGCTTGCGCGCCGTGCCGGACATGCCAAGGGGGGAGCGCCTGCGCAAGGCGCTGGAGGACCTGGGGCCGGTTTTCATCAAGTTCGGGCAGATGTTGTCCACACGTCGCGATCTGCTGCCCGAGGATATCGCTGACCAGCTGGCCAGGCTGCAGGATGATGTGCCGCCCTTCCCGCCGCAACAAGCCATCAACATTATCGAGCGGGCCCTGGGCAAGCCGGTAGCTGACCTGTTCGCCCAGTTCGAGACCGAGCCCATGGCGTCGGCCTCGGTAGCGCAAGTGCACGCGGCAACCCTGCACAGCGGCGAGAGCGTGGTGGTCAAAGTGGTGCGACCGGATATTGAGCCCGTCATCCAGCAAGACCTGGCGCTGATGTTCACCCTCGCCAAGCTGGTCAACCGATATGTACCGGATGGCCACCGGCTGAGGCCTGTAGAAGTAGTAAGCGATTACAAACTTACTATCCTCGACGAACTTGATCTCGGCCGCGAGGCGGCCAACGCCTCGCAACTGCGCCGAAATTTCGAGGACAGCAAACGCGTCTATGTACCCCGGGTACACTGGGATTACACCTGCCGCAGCGTGTTCACCATGGAGCGCATCAGCGGCATCCCGGTCACCGACATGGACGCCCTGCGCGCGCGCAATGTCGACCTCAAACTGCTGGCAGAGCGCGGCGTGGAGATCTTTTTCACCCAGGTGCTACGCGACAGTTTTTTCCACGCGGACATGCATCCCGGCAATATATTTGTCGATGCCACGGATCCGGCGGACCCCAATTACATCGCCGTCGACTGCGCCATCATCGGCGCGCTGTCGGAGTCCGACCAGTACTACCTGGCTCGCAACCTGCTCGCTATTTTCCGTCGCGACTACCACGAAGTCGCGCAGCTGCATGTCGAATGCGGCTGGGTACCCCCGGATACGCGGGTACAGGACTTCGAATCGGCCATGCGCGCCGTCTGCGAACCTATTTTCGAACGCCCGCTCAGCGAAATTTCGTTTGGCCAGTTGCTGGTTTACCTGTTCCGCACCGCCGGCCGCTTTGATATGGAGGTGCAGCCCTCCCTGGTGCTGCTGCAGAAAACGCTGCTGAACATCGAGGGGCTGGGTCGCCAGCTATATCCGGACCTGAACCTGTGGGAAACCGCGCAACCCTTCCTTGAGGAATGGGTCGCCGCGCGCTATTCCCCGCAATCTGTACTCCGGCGCCTGCAGCGCCACGCCCCATCCTGGCTGGAACAACTACCGCAGCTACCGGATGTGGTCATGGACAACCTGCAGCATGCACGCGAACTGGAGCAACGCTTCAGTGTGCAGCAGCAGCGGGTACAGAAACTGCAGCACCAGGCAACAGAAGACACACGGCGGCGCAGGCGGCACCTGGTGGCAGCGCTGGCATGCGGTGCGGCGGCACTACTGGCCGTGCCCGGTGCCTGGCAGCAATTGGCGCAGGCACCACTGGCCAGCTGGTTGCTAGGTGGCCTGGGGCTGGCGCTATTGTGGCCACGGGAAACCTGAGCTGTGCGATAATACAGTGCGCCCTGGTGGAAAAATTCATGAGTCTCAGCGAACACATCAAGTGGAACGAACACGGACTGGTCCCGGCTATCGCCCAGGACTGGCAGAGCGGTGATGTGCTGATGATGGCCTGGATGAATGCAGAGGCACTGGAATTGACCCTGAAGGAACAGCGGGCCATTTATTATTCCAGGTCGCGCCAGGCACTGTGGCGCAAGGGCGAGGAATCCGGCAACGTACAACGCCTGCACGAACTGCGCTTGGACTGCGATGGCGACACGCTGCTACTGAAAGTTGAGCAAATCGGCGGCATAGCCTGTCATACCGGCAGGCGCAGTTGTTTCTACCAGCTGGCCGACCAGCAGGGCGAACTTGCGGTAACCGATGCGGTATTAAAGGACCCCGATGAGATGTACGGGAGCAAAGCCTGATGCACGACATTCTGCAATCTCTACAAGTTATCCTGGAACAGCGCAAGCGAGAGGGTGAGCCCGATTCATCCTACGTGGCCAGCCTGCACCATCAGGGCCTCAACAAGATTCTCGAGAAAGTGGGTGAAGAGGCCACAGAGGCCATTCTCGCGGCCAAGGACCTGGACAACGGCGGCAATCGCGAGGACCTGGTTGGCGAAGTCGCCGACCTCTGGTTTCACAGCATGGTGATGCTGTCCCACCTCGATGTAGGGCTGGACGAGATCGGCGACTGCCTGGCGGATCGCTTTGGTCTCTCCGGCCTGGATGAAAAGGCGGCGCGCAAACAGCCGTGAAACTGACAGCACGATACGGGAGACAATCATGGGAATAGGCGGCATAAGTGTTTGGCAGTTGCTTATCATACTGGCGATAGTGGTCATGCTATTCGGCACCAAGCGCCTGCGTTCACTGGGCTCGGACCTGGGCAGTGCGGTGAAGGGATTTCGCAAAAGCATGTCTGAAGACAACGACAGTGCGGAGAAACCAGCTGCGAAGCCCGATCCGGCTGAACCCCGGGACGAACAGAACAAGTAACGCCTGAATGTTTGATATCGGCTTCACCGAACTGGTCATCGTCGCCATCGTCGGCCTGCTGGTCATCGGGCCGGAGCGGCTACCCGGGGCTATTCGGACCGCAAGTGCATGGCTTGGTCGCATCAAGCGCGGCTTCAATGACATCAAGCGTGAAGTGGAGCAGGAACTGCACAACGACGCGGTAATGCAGGAGCTGAAGCAGACCGGACAACAATTGCGTGAAGAATCCAGCCAACTCAGCGATGACGTACGCAAGGCAGCCGCGGACATCAACCCACTGGACGAAAGGCCCGGGAGCGACGCCGGGAACAAGCCAGAATGAGCGATGCGGAGAATACCGACCAGCCACTGCCGCTGGTGGCTCACCTCACCGAATTGCGCGACCGCTTGCTACGCGCGCTACTGGCAGTGTTGATCATTTTTATCTGCCTGTTTCCCTTTGCCAATGAAATCTACGCCTTTGTGTCTCAGCCGCTACGGGAACTACTGCCCCAGGGAGCGGGCATGATCGCCACGGAAGTCGCGTCCCCCTTCCTTACACCGTTCAAGCTGACCCTGTTCACCGCGATTTTTATTGCCGTCCCCTATATTCTCTACCAGATCTGGAGCTTCATTGCCCCGGGTATGTACCGGCATGAAAAACGCTTCGCCGTGCCCTTGCTGGTGTCCAGCGTCGCCCTGTTCTACCTGGGCGCGGCGTTCGCGTACTTCGTGGTATTTCCGCTGATCTTCGCCTTTTTTACCAGCGTGGGTCCGGAAGACATTACCATCATGACGGATATCAACAGCTACCTTAATTTCGTCCTCAAGCTGTTTTTTGCCTTTGGCATTGCCTTCGAAATACCCATCGCCGCTATCCTCCTGATCTGGGCAGGTATCACCACGCCGGATGCGCTGGCGAGAAAGCGACCCTATATCATCGTTGGCTGTTTCGTATTCGGCATGTTGCTCACGCCGCCGGATGTCATCTCGCAATCGCTGCTGGCAATACCTATGTGGATACTGTTCGAGTTCGGCGTGTTTTTCGGCCGCCTGATTCATCGAGACAGTGAGGAAAACACCACATAGGGTGACGGCGCCCTTTGCGTTACCATAGCGGGGTTCAAAGGGGACTCCGATCACATGCCACATATCCTGCACCTGCTCGTACTGATAACCTGCATCACCGCCCTGCCCGCCGCTGCGCAATCGGATATCGAATCGCCTGAGTTGTCAGCACGAGAACTGATCGAGCAGGAAAAAGAGACCGAAAAGCTGGTCGAGGAGAAAGCCAGTTCCGACCCGGATGCATTTCGCGAGCAGGCAACCCCCCTGGCCGCCATGCTGGGACTGCGCGAGGCAATGCGCAGCAAGGACTACGAATCCCTCGGCAAATACCTTGATCGACGCTATATCGATGAAGCCCTGGAGCAGTACAGCGACGAGCAACTACTGCGTGCGCTGGGGTATGTCTTCAATTTGCAGAACATCATCGACGTCACCACCCTGAGCGATGACCCGGAGGGAAGTCTCGGAGACGGACTACCGAGCTATCGCGATCGCATCGGCTCGGTAAGGCTGCAGGACGAGGAAATCCCCATTTACCTGCAGCGCGTTCCCGATGGCAAGGGCGGTCGGGTATGGAAGCTGTCCAACGCCACAGTGGCCCGCATACCGGACATGTGGGAAGAACTCGGCTACAGCGACGCAGCCATCAAGCTGGGCGATTGGCTGCCCGAGTTCCGCTTCATGGGTATGCAGAACTGGCAGATTGCCAGCCTGGTCCTGTTCTTCCTGCTGGCCTGGCCGCTGGCGGGCCTGGTCAGCTATCTGCTCATGCGACTGGCCCTGCTGGTGCCCAACCGCTTCCCGCTGGGTATCCAGCATTTCTTCCGCCGGCCGATGCGCTTCTTCATCTTCATCGTCATCGCCAAGCTGTTGATCGATCAGCTCGGCCTGTCCATGACTGCGCGCATCCTGCTGGAATCCTCTGGTATCGAGTACATTGCCTTCACGGTGCTCATATTGGGCCTGCTGTCACTGCTGCGGGATTACCAGATCCGCAAGATGCAGCATGCCGGCAACGCCCACTACGTGGCTCTGTTGAAGCCGTTTACCACCATCGTGAAGATCATCGTGGTCACGGTTATCGCGCTGGTCTGGGCCAAGCGAGCCGGTTACGACATGTCGACCATTCTCGCCGGCCTTGGCGTGGGCTCGCTGGCTGTGGCACTGGCAGCGCAGAAAACGCTGGAAAACGTCATCGGGGCGGTCACGCTTTATACTGCCAGGCCAGTAAGCGCCGGCGACTTCTGTCGCTTCGGTGACGTTACCGGCGTGGTAGAGGAGATCGGCCTGCGCTCGACCATCATCCGCACACTGGATCGGTCCATGGTCGTCATTCCCAACTCGGTTTTCTCATCGGTGGAAATCGAGAATTACTCACAGCGCGATCGCATTCGTTTCTTCCGGCGCTACCAGATCCAGGTGCCCGGCGCGGCACAAATGCGCGCCTTGCTGGAGGACATCCGCGGGCTACTGGCCGCGAACGAGAACGTGCTCGAGGACACCATCAGCGTGCGCTTCGAGGACATCGTCAATGGCAACGCCATCCTGCGACTTGATGCAGGCGTTGCCACCACCGACTTCCAGGTATTCCTGGCCGTGGCAGAGGAGATCAACATTGGCATACTCGCCGCCGCCGAGAAGCAGGACTGCGTGTTCACCGGCCCCGCCCGGCTCAACCAGGATCCAGCCCCCGCCGCCAGTGACGGCCAAGGCACCGACGCGTGAGCAAGCCCCGGGACGGCCTGGGCTCACTGCTACCGGTACTGAATTACCTCAAGCCCTACAAGGCCAGGCTGGTGGCAGCCAGCCTCGCGCTCCTGTTCACTGCAGGCGCCACGCTGTCTCTGGGCTGGGGCCTGCAGACGCTGATCGACGAAGGCTTTGGCGGCGGCACCAGTGCTGACCTGCGCAGCGCCATCGGGCTTTTGCTCACCATCGCCGCAGCCATGGCGGTGGGCACGTTTGTACGTTTTTACCTGGTGTCCTGGCTGGGAGAGCGGGTCAGCGCCGACCTGCGCAAGGCCGTGTTCGAGAACATCGTGCGTCTGCACCCGGGGTACTTCGAAAGTAACCGCTCGGGCGAAATCATGTCGCGCCTGACCACCGATACGACGCTGCTGCAAACTATCATTGGCTCCTCATTCAGCATGGCGCTGCGCAGCAGCCTGACGCTGGTCGGCGCACTGGTCATGATGTTCGTGACCAACCTGAAACTGAGCCTGATTATCGCCGTGGGCGTACCACTGGTACTGCTGCCGATTCTGGTATTTGGCCGCCGCGTGCGGCGCCTGTCCAACCAGAGCCAGGACAGTATCGCCAGCGTCGGCAGCTATGCCGGCGAGATCATCCAGCATATCCGCGTGGTGCAGAGCTATACCCGGGAACAGTTCGAGAGCGATGCCTTTGCCCTGGAGGTCGAACGCGCTTTCGCGATTGCACGCAAACGCATACGCCAGCGCGCCCTGCTCATCTGTACGGCTATCCTGCTGCTGTTTGCGGGCATGTCAGGCATGCTCTGGGAAGGCGGGCAGGATGTGATCAGTGGGCGCATGAGTGGCGGCGAACTGGGTGCGTTCGTATTCTACGCCATCATGGTTGGCTCCGGCGTGGCCACTATATCCGAAGTGTGGGGCGAACTGCAGCGAGCGGCGGGCGCCGCGGAACGGCTGGTAGAGCTGACGCGCACGCAAAGCCTGATTGCCGACCCAGTCACCCCGTGTTCTGCACAGTTGAGCAGCCAGCCCTCGCTGGCGCTGGAGAACGTCACTTTCCGCTACCCCACGCGACCCGATGTCGCCGCACTGGAAGCCTTCTCCCTGCCCATTGAGTCTGGCCGCAGCCTGGCGCTGGTAGGGCCCTCAGGTGCGGGAAAATCCACAGTGTTCGAGTTATTGCAGCGATTCTACGACCCACAGGAAGGCCGCGTGACCATCGACGGTATCGATATCCGCGATCTCAACCTGCAACAGCTGCGCGAACAGATCGCCCTGGTACCGCAGCAACCGGCGCTGTTCACCGGCGACGTACGCTACAACATCGCCTACGGACGACCCAATGCGACTGAAGCGGAAATCCAGGCAGCCGCGCGCACGGCACATGCACATGAATTCATAAGCCAGCTACCGGCAGGTTATGACAGCCACCTGGGTGAGCAGGGTGTGCGACTGTCCGGCGGCCAGCGACAGCGCATCGCGCTGGCGCGCGCCATCCTCAACGATCCTAAAATACTGTTGCTGGATGAGGCGACCAGCGCGCTGGATACCGAAAGTGAGTATCACGTGCAGAAAGCGCTGGAAGAGCTGATGCAGGGACGCACCACGGTGATCATTGCGCACCGACTGTCCACCATACTGCACGCAGACAAGATCGCAGTTATGGACAAGGGCCGGCTGGTGGCGACAGGAAAACACCAGGCCTTACTACAGGACAACGCGCTGTATGCCCGCCTGGCGCAGTTGCAGTTCCGCGAAAGCGACAGCGAGTCCTAGCGATCGAACAGGCCTATACGCTCCCTGCGTTCAGCGTTGACCTGCTCAAGGTCATCGAAGACCTCCCGGGATATCTCCAGCACATCGCCCAGCAGTTTGTAGCCCAGTTTCATATTGTTCACAGAACAGCGCAGGGGCGCTGTCAGCGGTGATTCGCTGAACAACTCCCGCGAGTCATCCAGGGCCGTTTGCCAGTGTTCGCCTGCCGCAACCCGCGCCGACTCGTAGCCCATGGACAACACCTCCAGCGACTCCATCAGTGCTTCTATACCAATCCATTCCAGCACCGCCCCGCGTTCTGCACCGCGCCGTACGCCGCGGCGAAGACGCCGGGCCATGTTGCGAAACTCTCGCTGGACCCGAGGTCCGAAGACGGGTAGCGACACGGCACGCAGCTCGTCGTCTTCCGCCAATTCACGCCAGTCTTCCAGCGTGAGGATGGATTCGATGTGCGGAAAGACCACCTTCTCCTCAATATTCATATGCTCATAGGTGTGGCCTATGTATTCCCTGCCGCGCCTGACCACCACCGAGGCCGAGACGTCGCCCTCGCGCCAGCTTTCGATGTCGTTGAGCAGTTGCTTGCCGCGCCGCGCGGTGTGATCGTGGTCGCGTTGCAGTGTATCCACCTCGTCCGCGGCCTTGGGGTCCAATTCGGCAACCCTGGAATAAATCAGGTCCTCGCGGGGATGATGGAAGCGGTCCGGCCACGTCGACATATACTCCATGACTTCGAACACGATGTGGGGATCTACATTTTCGCCATTGTCTATAGCCTGCAGCTGGTCAGAAAACAGCTGCATAACAGTAGCGATGTGACGGTGCTCCGCGCGCAGCGTTTTCAACATCGGTGGCTCAGCGGACGTGTTTCCGCGCGGGGTGTCCCGCGCCCAGGCGTCGCGACTGTAGCCGGATCCGGTCTTACCCGCCGCAGGCTGGGATGGCCCCTTCTGCGTAGCCGCTTTCCCCGACACCCTGGATTTAGTTGTCGCCGCCTTCTTCTTCATCGCTGCCCCGCCTGTCACGGACTTTGCCTTCGCCGATGCGGTTTTGCGCGCAGTCGGCTTTTTAGCGGTTTTCTTTGCCACGGGTTTCTTGCGGGTACTACCAGTAGAAGCTGCCATCAGCGCTCTCCTTTCCAATCTGCTGTCAGCATATGCCTGCAGCCTACACTGTCCAGCCTGAAACCGCCTTGATCGAGCTCATCACTGGCGCTAATCGACATCTGGCGTAATTAGGTGAACCAACGCTGTTACAAACCACGGGTGGAGCGAACTGGCTGCAAACCACACGCAAGGCACCAATAAAAACGCCGGCGCAAGGCCGGCGTCGTGGTCGTAGCAGGAAAAGTCAGCTGAATTCGCGGATGAGCCCGCCGATCGATTCCTTCGCGTCACCGAACAACATGCGGGTGTTGTCCTTGTAAAACAGCGGGTTCTCGATGCCGGCAAAGCCCGATGCCATGGAACGCTTGAGTACAAATACCGTGCGCGCAGAGTCCACGTTGATCACTGGCATGCCGTAAATCGGCGAGGATTCCACTTCACGCGCCGCCGGGTTGACGACGTCGTTGGCACCGATAACGATGGCAACATCCACGGTTTCCATACGCGGGTTGATATCGTCCATTTCCAGCAACTGGTCATAGGGCACATCCGCCTCGGCCAGCAACACGTTCATGTGCCCTGGCATGCGGCCGGCTACCGGGTGAATACCGAAATTCACTTCAGCGCCATTTTCTTCCAGCAGTTCCATGAGTTCTTTCACCACGTGCTGGGCCTGGGCTACCGCCATGCCGTATCCCGGGATCACAGCCACGCTGGAAGCTGCTTCCAGAACGTAATAGGCATCTTCCACGGAAATCGGCTTGATCTCGCCCTCTACCTCGGTGGTTTCCTGTACGCCACTGCCGAAGCCGGAGAACAGCACATTGGTCAGTGAGCGGTTCATGGCTTTACACATGATCTGGGTGAGGATGATGCCCGAGGCACCCACCAGCGAACCGGCGACAATAAGAATATTATTGTCGACCGCGAAACCCGCCGCACAGGCCGCGAGACCGGAGTAGGAGTTCAATAGTGAAATCACCACCGGCATATCCGCGCCACCGATGGGAATCACCACCATCACGCCGAAGGCCAGCGACAAGACGACTACCAGGAACAGCCAGAACCCGGTATCCGGGAAATTGATGAACAGCAGGGCGCTGATCACAATGCCCGCGACAATGGCGCCATTCACCATCTGCTGCTTGGCAAACATGATGGGCGCACTGGTCATGCGCTCGCTCAGCTTGCCGTAGGCCACCAGCGAACCGGTAAAGGTTACGCCACCGATAAGAATTGACAGTACGATTGTCACCAGGGTGAAGGTGGCAGCCGTCGGGGACATTGCCGCCAGACCCACCAGCAGCGAGGCCATACCGCCAAAGCCGTTAAACAGGGCCACCATTTCAGGCATGGACGTCATCTCGACCGTACGCGCGACAAAGGCGCCGATGGCTCCGCCGATGACGACGCCGATCACGATCCACTGGTAGTCAACAATGCCCTGGTCCAGCAACGCGGCCACAATGGCGACCAGCATGCCGGTTGAGGAAATCATGTTGCCGCGGCGCGCCGTTGCCGGCGAACCCAGTTGCTTCAGCCCGTAGATAAAGAGCGCGGCCGAAATGATATAGGCAAATTGAATGAGGTTATCCATGGCGCCTTAACCCTCCTTCTTCTTGAACATGGCGAGCATGCGATCGGTTACCAGGTAACCGCCCACCACGTTGATAGACGCCAGAGCCACGGCGAAGAAACCCAGCCATTGGGCCGCATCGCCATGGCCGGTACCTGCGAGGCTGATCGCACCTACCACGGTGATGCCGGAAATCGCGTTGGCACCGGACATCAGCGGCGTATGCAGGGTAGCGGGCACCTTGTTGATCAATTCGAAGCCCAGGAAGATGGACAACATAAGGATGAATGTCAGGAACACTTCTGCCGGAATCATGATTGTGCCTCCCCTTCCATGATGTTCTTGATGGTCTCGTTGGTCACTTCGCCATCGTGGGTAATGATGCAACCGGGAAGAATGTCATCTTCGAAATTCACTTCGAACGCTTTCTTCTCTTCGCACCAGTTGTCCTCTACCAGGTTGAACAGGTTGGAGGAGTACATCTGGCTGGCATCGCGGGCGACTTCACTGGCCCAGTTGCCGGTGCCGATGATGGTAACACCGCACCATTCGACCACGTCGCCAGGGCGTGAACCCTCGACGTTACCGCCGGTTTCCGCTGCCATATCCACGATAACGGACCCCGGCTGCATGCCTTCGATCATGTCCTGGGTCACCAGTACGGGGGGCTTGCGGCCAAAAACCTGCGCCGTGGTGATTACAACATCTGATTTGGCGATGATGTCTTTCTGCGCCTGACGCTGTATCTCCACCTGCTCAGGGGTGAGTTCCTTGGCGTAACCACCGGCGGTCTCCCCGGTTTCCCCCAGGTCGATCTCGAGGAACTTGGCACCGAGAGACTGCACCTGCTCGGCCACTACCGGGCGGGTATCAAATGCGGTGACCTTGGCGCCAAGGCGCTTGGCGGTGGCAATGGCTTGCAGGCCGGCCACACCGGCACCGATAACAAATACGTTGGCCGGCTTGAGGGTGCCGGCCGGGGTCATCATCATCGGGAAGATGCGCGGCAGGTGGTTTGCCGCTTTCATGACCATTACGTAGCCGGCCAGGTTGGCCTGGGAACTCAGCGCGTCCATTTTCTGACTGCGCGTGGTGCGCGGGATCATCTCCATGGAAATGGAGGTCACCCCGGCTGCCTTGAAGGCATCGATCAGTTCGCGCTCATTAAACGGGTCGAGGTAGCTGATATGTATGCAGCCGCGCTGCATCAGTTCGATCTCATCAACTGACGGCTTGTTCAGGCGCAGCAGCAGGTCTGCGCTGGAAAACAGCTCCTTGCGGTCAGCTACGATAGTAGCACCGGCCTCGGTGTACTCTGCATCGGTAAATCCTGCGCCGACGCCCATGCTGGCTTCAACAAGCAGCTCAGCTCCCATACGGACCAGTTTCTTGGCCACATCGGGCGTAACAGGCACGCGATTCTCGCCAGGCTGTAATTCCCTAGGTATTGCAATGCGCATAACGGTGTAACCCCCCGTTGCTTGATTGTGTTTCTTGTTTTGTCCGGAGTCCGGCTCCTGCGGCAGATCTCTTGCGAATCGTGACCGCACCCCACCCCATTATTGAGCGGGCGCTCACTCTAGCACAGTGCCCGGGGGGTCGAAATTATGACTGATATTCATTTGCTGAATGAAATATCCATCTTCATTTCAACGCCAACCCTATCCCAGATCAGCGAGAGAGCGCTAATTTACGCCTTTTGGCTGCCCAAACAAGCGCAGTAGAGCCCAAAAATCTAGACCGTAGCTGCCATTAACCCTGTGCTGTACGGCTGTCTGCGTAACTCCACCAGGGTGGCAGCAATTCACGATACAGCCGCTGTCCATAGCGCACGTCCACCAGCAGAGCCCGACCGCTGTCATTGTCAGTGCGCACCACGCGCCCCAGTGCCTGGTCAACCTTCTGCATAGCGGGATATACATAGGCATACTCGAAACCCTGCCCGTAGGCGCGCTGATACCACTCGCGCAGCAGCTCACGCTCCCGGCCCACCTGTGGCATACCCACACCCACCACCGCGACCCCGGACAGCAGGTCGCCGGGAAGGTCGATACCCTCCGCGAAAACACCGCCGAGAATGCAGAATGCGGCGACGTTGTTGGATTCTGCGAGCGCGCTGAACAGACCATTGCGCGCCGTTTCGTCCATTTCGGAATACTGCTCCCAACAGAGGCGGCCGGCCAGCCCGCCGGTGTCTTTTAGCAGGCTCAGCGTGGCACGCAGGTAGTGATAGGAGGGAAAATAGACAATACAGTTACCAGCACATTCGCCCAGGAAACGGCTGATCCTGGCTGCCAGCTGCCCGGCGCTGGCTTCACGCTGTCGGTAGCGGGTATCGATGCCGGTCTCAACCTCCACCAGCAACTGCTGCGGCTGGAAGGGCGAGTGCAGGCGCCGGCACACGGCGGCACCGTCCAGGCCCAGGATCTGCCGCATCCACTCCCGCGGTGAAAGGGTGGCGGAAAAAACCACTACAGAATGCGCGCGTGCGTGACACTGCGCCAGCAGGCGCGAGGGATCGAGGCAATTCAGCGTCAGTTGCAGACCCTGGCTGCCATCGCCGCGGAGCAGTTCAAACCGGTACTCCTCGTCCCACTGCTCTGCCACCCGCAGCCACTGCAACAGGGCAAAGAAGAAATCCATCAGCGCGGGATTGGCGGGGGCGAACCGGGGGTCCTCCGCCATAGCCCCGACCACCGCCGCTATCACCTCGCCCATGGCCGTGAGCAGGTTCGCCGGCAGCGTGTCGCGAACATCGCTGTCGCTCTGTTCGGCCCACGGTTCTTTCTGTAGCGCAAGCAGCGCCCGATTGAGCCGTTGCAGCGTCTTCCTGACATCCCCGGTGGCAGAGCGTTTGACCTGCATCAGCGCCGCCTTGGCAAGGTGCGCGCTGTAAAGGGTGCGCGCTCGCTCTGGCAGGTTGTGTGCCTCGTCCTGCAGCACGGTCCAGCGCCGGCTTTCCTGCATCAGGCGCCCCAACAGGGGCTGCAGGCTGTACACGTAATGGACGTCCGCTACTACGATATCAACCCAGGGCAACAGATCGAAAGCCAGTTGGTAGGGGCACACACTGTGGGCGCGGGCGATGGACTCTATTTTCTCGCGGCCCAGCACGCCACCCTGCACGGCTGCAGTCATGGCGTCGCCGAGGCGATCATAGTAGCCCCGCGCATAGGGACAGTCGTCGCCGTGGCAGGCGCTGCCCGGCGACAGGCAGGCGCTCTCCTTTGCGGTCAGGCTGACACTGCAGGCGCGCAGACCGGCATCCGTCATCAGTTCCAGGGTCTGCTCCGCGGCCCGCCGCCCCACGGTGCGCGATGTTACGAAAGCCAGCGCATCGTGCTTGCCTGTCGCCATCGCCTTCAGTGCCGGGTACAGCACCGCAACAGTCTTGCCAATACCGGTGGGCGCTTCCAGCATCAGCTGGCCGCCCTGGTCGACGCACTTGTAGACCAGCTCGGCAATGTCACGCTGCCCGGGGCGAAACTCGCCGTGGGGAAAAGCCAGCTGCTGCAGGCTGGCGTTGCGTTGCTCCCGCAAAGCCGACAACAGCGACAACCACCGGGAAAATCGCTGCAGCGTATCCTGCAGGAACATCTGCAACTCCTCGCGCGTGTAACGCTGCGAGAGGGGGTGCTCCTGTTCGGTGTCGATATCCAGCCAGGTCAGGCGTACATCCAGCGCCGGCAGGTTTTCCTCCGCCGCGATGATCGCCGCATAGATCCGCGCCTGCGCCAGGTGCAGGCGGCTGACGGCAGGCGGGATGTTGGCGGGATCTCCGCGGCAGGTCTTGATTTCTTCCAGCAGCCCGGCCTCACGGTCATAGCCGTCGGCCCTGCCACGCAACAATAGGGCGTGATCGTCGCGCTGGAAGCGGTAGCTTACTGCGAACTCGCGCTGGTAGGAGGCACCGCGCCTGCGGTAGACGCGCTCATGGCCGGCCACCCCCTGCTCGGCGGTAGGCGCCGGGGTATAGCGGTGATCAATATCACCGCTGCGATGGCAGAAGGCCACCAGGTCACGGACACTGACCGCAAATTCAGTCATCGAGCCACTGCACCCGCGCCACCGCTGCCGGGATGTCCGCTGAGGCAAAAAACCGCAACCAGCGCTTCTGGCTCTCCTGTAGTGTGTCGCCGGGCCCTTTCACCTCGATCATCTGGTAATGCCCGGGCCGGGCGCCCAGCGCCAGCAGGTCAGGGAATCCGCGCCGGTTTTCCCGTGGATCAAACAGCATGCGCTGCCAGATAGCCAGCAGGTGTTCCCGGGGAATGACCCGGCTCGCTGCGGCCACCGTGTTCTCGTCCAACGCGTCCCAGTTGACCCAGCGGCACTGGTAACCGGCATAGGCGCGCCAGCAGCGCCTCAACTCGCTCTCCAGCGACACTGTGGACAACTCCGCGAGGCGATCATCCAGCAGCGCCGCCCTGGCAACACGAAACTGCTGCTCATACATATCAGTCGGGGCACTCTGGTACGGATTGTTGAAGGCGCCCGGCACCGGGGCAAATATCTGCTCCCAGAAGGCCAGGCCGAACAGCGCGTTCATCAACTGGTTCTCGACATACAGCACCTGGTCCCATTGCGCCTGCAAGGCACGGGCAGCGCTCCTTTCCACACGCCCGGAATCCGCTGGCAAGGCCATGTCGAACTGCTGGAAATCATCCCGGCGCCGTGGCTGGCGGGTACCGTGAAGCTTGCGCCGCACACGCGGCAGAATCCGCGCCGCGGCATCTCGCTCGTCCTCGCACCAGGGTTCCTCGGCAATTTGCTGGCACAGGGCCTCTGCCTGGACGAGATCGCCCCCCGCTTCCAGTAACCGGGCCCGACGTTCACGCGCCGGATGTCGCGCACTGCGGCAGTACAGGGCAATAGCGAGCTCGTTCTCGCCAAGACGCTCCAGCTGGCGGGCCACGCGGTTGTAGAGGCGATCCCGGCGCCGTTTTGCCACCGGCTCATCACACACGTCCTGCAACAGGGCTTCGGCCAGCGCACACATTGCTGGTACATCGTCCTGCTCCAGCGCCTGCTGCCAGGCATCCTCGGCGGCAGCGCATGCCAGGAAGGCATCGAGGGCTTCGCGGCGGGAAAACAGGCGCTGGTTCCGGTCCAGTTCGTAGGGATAGTACCGCGCAACCCCCAGGTCGCTGAGCACAAAGTCGGTTAGCCCCTGGTAGCGATTGCCGAAAAAAAGAAGCTGCAGCCGGTTCACGACGTCCGCTGCCGCCGGCGCGATTACACCTGCCCGGTCGGCTGAAGCCAGCACCTGCAGGTGTCTGCGCTCGTCATCCGCAAGCAGTCGCAGTGACTCCAGTACCAGGGCCTTTTCGCCCGGTGCCACGCCAAACAGTTGCACCAGCTCCGGCAGGGTGCACAAGCGCCCCAGTTCTTCCACCGACAGGGACTGCGCCTGCACGGCAAGCCCTGCATCCAGCAGTTCGCGCACCGCCGCAGCCAGGTCGCCCAGTTCCGGGTACTGCAGTTGCGCCACGCGAAACCAGGGACCCACACGGGAGATCAGGCGTACATAGAGGCACTGGGCGTCAAAACCCAGGCCCCTGTACGCCTCGTAGAAGGACAGCTCTTCGGCATTGAGAATATCAAGGTACTGGTCCTCGACCGCATCCAGCAGTTTGTGGAAGTTGTCCCTGTAATAATGCGGGGACAGCGCCGCGGGTTCGCGGTCCGGTGGCAGCAAGGCTCAGCGCGGCTCCAGCCTGATAAGCCGCGAGCGGTCAGCCAGCGCGTAAACCAGGCCGTCAGGGCCGATCTGGAGATCGCGAATGCGCATATTGAGGTTGCCCAGCAGCCGGGTCTCCTTGCCGGGCCTGCCCTGGTCATCCAGCTGCAATCGGTTGATCCGCGCCAGCCGCAGCCCGGAAACCAACAGCGAGGATTCCCACCCGGGGTAAACGTCACCCTGGTAGAAAGCGAGACCTCCCGTTCCCAGTGAAGGCGTGTAGTAGATCAACGGCTGCTCCATCCCGGATTTGTGGGTGCCCTCACCAATGGCACCGCCGCCGTATTCCTCTCCGTAGGTGATCACCGGCCAGCCGTAATTGGCGCCGGCCTTGAGGATATTTATTTCGTCACCGCCCTGTGGCCCGTGCTCGGACGTCCAGATTTCACGCGTACCCGGCCGGCGCGCCATGCCCTGTGGGTTGCGATGGCCGTAGGTAAAGATTTCGGGCAAGGCATCATCACGCCCCACAAACGGGTTGTCCGCCGGCACCCGGCCATCCTCGGTCAGTCGCAGCACCTTGCCGCTGTGTGTCAGCAGGCTCTGCGCCTGGTCGCGATTGCCACGGTCGCCAACCGTGATGTAAAGCAGGCCCTGGTCGAGCAGCAGGCGGGAACCAAAGTGCCGGCGCTCGGGGTAGGCAGGTGTGGCCGTGAACAGCACCTCGAGGTCCTCCAGTGCAGTGCCACGCAGTCGCGCTCGACTTACCCTCGTGGTAAATCCACCCTCAACTGCGATTGAGTAGCTCAGGTAGACCCACTGGTTGTTGCTGAAGTCGGGGTGTACCAGCACATCCAGCAGGCCGCCCTGACCTTCATCCGCCACCGCGGGTACACCGCTGATCTCGGTAGCAACCCAGGTATCCGGCGCGACCAGCTTCATGGTGCCGGGCTTCTCCGTGAGCAGCAGGCGGCCATCGGGAAGGAAGTCCATGCCCCAGGGCTCCTGCAGCCACTGCAGCAGGGTACGCACCCGGATTTCTGTTTTCTCGCCGGGCCCGCTGGCACTCGCGGCGTTTTCCAGCACCGGCTCAACCAGCGCGGGGCCGGGATCGGGGTTGGCGCACGACAGCAGTGCAATCAACGAAAAACCTGCTGCGGATAGGGCAAAAATTTTCAACGACGGGGGCATGCGGACTGTCCAGTGTTAATCATTTTCGGAGGCTTATGGTACGTCATTCTACGCTATCCGGTTTGCCTTGCCAGACCTTTGGGGCCACGGGGCGACACTGTACCGCGCCCGGAAATTAGGGCATGCTGCCTCTCTCGAGCACGATCACCCAGAGCCTTCAAGAAGCGGACAGTGAGCCACCCCAAGCAATCCATTACCGGCCTCCAGGCACTCGCGCCCATCCTGTTTCTCGTCGTATTACTGGCCTGTTCGGTCTACCTGTTTGGCGCAGATTCATCCTACGGCGCCAACCAGATAGCACTGATACTCGCCACCTGCGTGGCAGCGCTGGTGGGGCGGCGCTGCGGTGTGAGCTGGCGCGAAGCCCAGGAGGGCATCGTTCACGGCATCAGCCTCGGTCTGGGCCCGGTGCTGATTCTGCTGGCGGTGGGTATGTTGATCGGTACCTGGATCCTCTGCGGCACGGTGCCAACGATGATCTATTACGGCGTGAAGATCCTCGACCCCTCCCTGTTCTACGCCGCCAGTGCCGCCATCTGCGCGATCGTCGCGGTGAGTATAGGCAGCTCATGGACGGTTGCCGGAACCCTGGGCATCGGCCTGATGGGCATCGCCGGCAGTTTCGGCCTGTCCCCCGCCATAACGGCCGGCGCCATTATCTCGGGTGCCTACTTTGGCGACAAGCTCTCACCCATGTCAGATACCACCAACCTGGCGTCAGCCGTCACCGGCGTGGACCTGTTCGCGCACATTCGCCACATGCTGTGGACAACGGTGCCCAGCTTCACCCTCGCGCTGCTGCTGTTTGCCGTGCTGGGGTCCTCAGAGGGGGCCACGCCCGAGGAGATAACGTCTCTGCAGACCGCGCTGTCCGATCAGTTCAACATCGGCCTGCACCTGTTGCTGCCGCTATTATTGATGCTGACGCTGGTTTTCCTGCGCCTGCCCGCTTTCCCGGCAATCGTTGTCAGCGCGCTGGCTGGCGCTGTTTTCGCCTTGCTGTTCCAGCCGCAGCAGGTCGCGGTCCTGGCCGGGGAGACCGGCGATCTGTCCGCGCCCTTCGTGCAATTGAAGGGCGTGTGGACTGCGCTGTTCGCGGGTTTCAGTGCCGACAGCGGCAACATCTTCCTCGATGAACTGCTCAGCAAGGGCGGCATGGAGTCCATGCTCAACACCGTCTGGTTGATCATCAGTGCCCTGGGTTTTGGTGGCGTGCTCGAACGTACCGGCATCCTCGGTTACCTGCTGCAGGTTGCACTGCGCAGCGTGAACAGCGTGGGCTCACTGGTGACCACCACCGTGGTGACCTGCATCGGCACCAACGCGCTGGCGGCAGACCAGTTCATAGCCATTGCGATTCCAGGCCGCATGTACCGGCAGGCCTACCGCGAAAGGGGCCTGTCCGCGCTTAACCTGTCGCGCACGCTGGAGGACTCCGCCACGCTGACCTCGGCACTGATACCCTGGAACACCTGCGGCGCCTACATGTCGGCGACGCTGGGGATTGCCACCCTCAGCTATGCGCCGTACGCATTCTTTAACCTGCTCTGCCCCCTGGTAGCCATCGTCTATGGCTACTTCCATATCGCTCTCAAACCCGCATCCCATGACGCCGAGGGCGTCGCTGGAGTTGACGCATGACCACTGCCGACCTGCCCTGGGACTACCCACACCCCCATGTTGTGGAAGTCTGCGTGGCCGGGACAGATATGGATGGCCTGAACCACACCAACAATACGGTCTACATACAGTGGTGCGAGGAAGCAGCGTGGTCGCACTCTGCGGCACTGGGTCTTGATCTGGAGGCTTACCGGCAACTGGACAGGGCTATGGCCATCACCCACAGCGATTTCCATTACCTGGCAGCATCGCGGGAAGGGGATGAACTGGCCGTTGGCACCTGGATTGTCAGCTGGGACCGTCGACTTACCATGCTACGCCGGTTCCAGATATTGCGGCTGCGCGACGGCGCGACACTACTACGCGGCGGCATGCGCTTCGCGTGTATTGAACTGTCCAGCGGGCGGCCACGGCGCCTGCCGGCGGAGTTCCTGGCGGGTTATGCGCCGGCAGTGCTGGACATAGCAGACCAGGACATCATCGTTTAACTGCGCTCCCAGTCGAAGGCCAGCACCTCGCGAATATCGCCAACGCCGGTCACCAACATCAGCAGACGGTCCAGGCCCAGGGCGACCCCTGCACAGTCCGGCAGGCCGGCAGACAGGGCCGCCAACAGGGCCTCGTCGAGGGGGCGTTCCGTCATGCCATGCTCTCGCCTGCGGCGATTCTCTGCGCTAAATCGCTGCCGCTGCTCCGCGGGATCGGCCAGCTCCCAGTAACCGTTGGCCAGCTCCAGGCCGCGCACATAGACTTCAAAACGGTGGCCCACGGCGACGCCGTCAACCTGGCCAATACGCGCCAGGGCTGCCTGGCTGGGGGGATAATCGTAGACAAAGCACATGCCGCGGGCTGCCAGGCGCGGCTCCAGCAGATGGCTCATCAACAGGTCCAGCCAGAGATCGCGGTCACCTTTCAGTGCACCCACATCCAGGGTTTCACGGGCGCGGGCTTCCAGCGCCTGCAGTCCCGCAGTGAACGGGTCCAGCCCCAGCTCATCGATGAACAGCGCGCGATAGCTGCAGTACTCCACGGGCAGTTCCCCGAGGCACACAGACAACAGCTGGGCTACCTCGCGCATCAGGTCGTGGTGATCGAAACCCGGGCGGTACCATTCAAGGAGGGTGAACTCGGGATTGTGTCTTACTCCCGCCTCCCCGTCGCGAAAGGCCCTGGCGACCTGGAACACGGGGCCACTGCCCGCAGCCAGCAGGCGTTTCATCGCGTATTCAGGGGAAGTCTGCAGGTAGCGTGCTGCGCCCAGTGATTCTCCGCGCTCCACCACGAGGGGCTCTATCGAAGGATCGGTCACACCGGTGCTGCACAGCAGCGGTGTTTCTACTTCCAGCACACCCCGGCCGGCAAAGAATTCACGAATGCGCTGCAACAGGGCGGCGCGGGCACGCAGCGTGTCCAGCGTCGCCGCAGGCTTCCAGTCCATCGTGATATCAGGACTTGCTGGCGCGCCCCTGGTATTCGCCAGTGCGAGTATCCACGCGAATAATCTCGCCCTCGCTGAGGAACAGGGGCACTTTGACCACGGCTCCGGTGCTCAATTTGGCGGGCTTGCTGCCGCCCTGTGCCGTATCGCCCTTCAGCCCGGGGTCGGTTTCGACAATTTCCAGCTCAACAAAGTTGGGGGGCGCCACCGACAGCGGGGAGCCGTTGTACAGCGTGACCTCGCACTTTTCCTGCTCCTTGAGCCACAGGTGCGCGTCACCCACTGCCTTGGCATCAGCCTGGTACTGCTCAAACGTGTCCGGCTCCATAAAAAACCAGAACTCGCCATCGGTATAGAGGTACTCCATGGTGCGATCCATGACGTCAGCACCCTCGAGTGATTCGCCGGATTTGAAGGTGCGTTCCCAGACCCGGCCCGTATTCAGATTGCGCAATTTGACGCGATTGAAGGCCTGGCCCTTGCCGGGCTTTACAAACTCATTGTCGAGAATGCTGCAGGGTTCACCGTCCAGCATGACCTTGAGGCCTGCACGGAATTCGTTTGTGGAGTAGTTTGCCATGGATTTACCGTTTTACATGCGCTATTCAAAGAGGCGCTAATGATACCCCAGCGCGCCGGGCATTGGGAGATTCGCAGCATTCACGCTGGCAGCGATGAGAGCAAATAGGCTAATCTTCAGGGACCGATACCTGAATGCGACTGCGCACGAAGCTGGGCCACAATATGAATAACGATAAGCCCCTCAAACTGAAGATTCCGGCACAGACACTGGAACAATTCGACCACTTTCAACTGCATCGGGACGCGGCCCTGGAATGGGCACAGCAATTGCCCGTGGCCAACACGCCGGCCGTGGCCAGGCAATTGCTGTCGGCACTGATCGACCTCAATCACTGCAAACTGTCCCCGGAACTTCGCTATGAAATTCTGCAGGCGCTGTCGGGCAGCCTGCAGGTCACACTGACCAACCTGTCCAAGCGCTTCCTGCACCAGCCGCTGGTAATGCCACAGGAACCGCGGCAACTGGCGGAGTTAACCGACGACCTCTACACACAACTCACCACCGCCTACTCCATCGTCGCAGTGCAAATTGTCAGCGATCCCGACAGTGTGCATGAGAACAACCCCGCCCGCCTGCTCTGCGCATCACTGCAGGCTGGCCTGCTCTCGGCCGGGCGCAACATCCTGCTGGCATTCCAGCTCTACCGGCCGGTGGATCTGGGTGGCTGGCTCACCCTGCATCAGCTCTACTCACTGGCCGAGCGACAAGGGCTGGCCACCCTTGCGGTCACCGGAGAAGACGGGGCCCAGGTCACCATCACCGATACCTACCTGCCCACCCTGATACTGGGTTGCGCCAAGCCCAACCAGCTCCGGCAATCCGATATGGTGGCGGTACACACCGCCCTGGCCGAATGGAGCAACATGCTGGAAATTGGTGAGCAGGGAGCCGTGGACGGACTCTTCCTGGTCGATCTCGACAGTGATCAACCGCCACTCTACAGCGCACTGTATGGCAACCAGGAGGGCGGCCGTTGCCGGCAGATCAACACCGAGACCCTGGTCATCCAACTCAAACACCTGCGTGAACGCGATGACGCCCGCGGCAAGCCCGGCCTGAAATTGAAGTCCGGGGTATTCCTGCCTTCCAATATGCTCAGCCACCTCATCGATTGCCTCGGCAGCATGAGCATGCGCAATTTCGGACGTGTACCCAGTGAGGCGCCCCTGCTGCTCAGCGCCGGCCTGAGCGCGGCGCATTACCACACCGCCGGTGAAAAGGACTTCGAGCTGCTGCTACACGGTCAGGATTATGTACCGCCGGCAGAAGCGAGACTGGGCAATAACCCCTTTCTGCACGACGGCAAGACCGGCCAGGACCCGTGGCGCAAGGCCAATCCGGAGAAAGACTTCGTGCGCGAGGAAGCTGCCAACGAAGCCGAAGCCGAACTAAGCCATCGCGTAGAGCTCGATGAACAGAGCCTGCGGGCCATCAACGAAGACACCACGGCAGAACCCGCTGGACGCAATTATCCGGTACACAGGCTCTACACCATCAACGCCAGCCCCGGGGGCTACTGCCTCAGGTGGAGCGGCGACACCCCCGACAGCGTGCGCGCAGGCACCGTTGCCGCGATAAAGGAAGAACCTGGAGACGCATGGTCCATTGCGGTCATTCGCTGGGTCAGCCAGCTACAGAACTCGGACACACTGCTCGGACTGGAATTGCTCAGCCCGCAGGCGCTGGCCTATGGTGCGCTGATTCACAGCAAGAAAGGGCAGGTATCGGAGCCGCAGCGTGTGCTGCTGCTTCCGGAGATCAAGCTGGTGGGGCAACCCCACACCCTGATAACCCCGAGATCCGGCTTCCGAGAACGGCAGAAAATCACCTTGCTACGCCTCGGAGAAACCTTCTACATACAGCTCACCCGGCAGATCGCCGCAACCGCCGGTTACGCACAGTTCGATTTCCGCTATATCAAGCACCCTGACGAGGTCATGGCGGAGGACAAGAGCGGCCCGCTGGACGCGTCTTACGACTCGCTATGGAGCAATATCTAGGGCGGAATACACCCACCTTCCTGAGACCCGCGCCGAGGCTTGCACCGCGTATGCGGTAGTGTCTAACGCTGCTGGTAGCGGTCACTGAAGCCGAGCAGATAGAGAATGGCGTCCAGGCCCAGCGTAGAGATCGACTGCTCCGCAGACTGTTGCACCAGCGGCTTGGCGTGGAACGCGATGCCCAGCCCGGCAGTGCTGAGCATGGGCAGGTCATTGGCGCCGTCACCAACGGCTATCACCTGCTGCAGGTCGATCCCTTCCGATTCGGCGAGTTGGCGCAACAGCTGCGCCTTGCGCTCACCATCGACGATGGTACCACTGACGCGGCCCGTCACTTTACCGTCTTCGATGTCCAGTTCGTTGGCGTACACGTAATCCATGCCCAACCTGTCCTGCAGGTAGCTGGCAAAATAGGTAAAACCGCCGGAAAGAATCGCGGTCTTGTAGCCGAGGGTGCGCAGGGTGGAGATAAGGTGTTCGGCACCTTCGGTTATTTTCAGGCCCCGGGCGATTTCCGCCAGCACGCTTTCATCGAGGCCGCGAAGCAGTGCCAAACGTTCGCGAAAACTCGCCGCAAAGTCGATTTCCCCACGCATCGCACGCTCGGTAATGGCCGCTACCTGCTCACCCACGCCGGCTCGCGCAGCCAGCTCATCGATCACCTCCGCCTCTATCAGCGTCGAGTCCATGTCAAAGGCAACCAGCCGGCGATTGCGGCGGTACATGTTGTCCTGCTGGAAGGCCAGGTCGACCTCCAGTGCGCCGGCCACCTCCAGCAGGTCACGGCGAAACAGGGATGAGTCTTCCAGCGGACCGCGTACTGAAAACTCGACGCAGGCGCGCGACAACGCAGGCAGTTCACCCAGTGGAATCCGGCCCGAGAGTCGATTGATGCTGTCGATATTCAGCTGGTGCCGGGAAACCACCTGGGTCACCCGGGCGATCTGGTCTGCAGTGATCTTCCGCGCCAGCAGGGTGATGATGTAGCGCGCCCGCCCCTGTGACTCGACCCACTCGCCGTAACTGTCAGCCGACACCGGGGCAATACGCACGCGCATGCCCTGTTCCTGCGCGCAGCGTTGCACGGCATCGCTTACCTGTTGTGGTGCTACCTCTTCCGGCACCTCCGCCAGCACGCCCATGGACAGGGTCGCATGGATAACCGCCTGGCCGATGTCCAGGATATTGACGTCATGCGCGGCGAGAATTGCGGTAATACTCGCAGTGATACCGGGATGATCTTCCCCGGAGATGGTAATCAACAGGATCTGGCTCAAGAGGTTTCCAGTACTGGCCCAAAAGCCCGCTATTCTACCTGCAGGCCTATCCGGGAGGAAGCGAGCCCGGGGCAGAAAAAAGCCCGCAGTACCCGCGCCTGGTTTATACTGGGCGCCTGACTACCGTGACCCTGAAACCGTGCTCAATCGCCTCAAGAACGCCCCATTCAACCAGCAACTCGCCCTACTGGCGGCGGCACTTTGCCTGCTTGTCAGCCTGGCCCTGGTGATACTGGCGGCCATTTCCAGCAAGCACCTGCAGAGCGAGCAGCAAACCGAGTTCGGCAATGCCCTGGCGCACCAGATCGCCCGCCGGGTGAGCACAGCCCTGGAGACCGGCGACCTGTTGAGTATCACCGCATCGCTGCAACGCTTTGTCGAGACCTCCTCGGCAGTGGCCGTGGCGATGTTTGACGTGGAAGGAAAAGCCCTGGGCGAGGCCGGCGCAGCGCAGGGGCAGAACCTGAGCCGGTACCGCGCGCCTGTGCGCATCGAAGAGCATACAGCGGGGGAGATACTGGTCACCATCAATACTGATTCCGCCAGCGCCGCCCACCAGCGCTTCGTGCTAAGCCTGCTCGGCCTGGCCGTGTTACTCAGCCTGGCCGCGTACGGCGGCGGCTCACAGTTGGGCAAGCGGCTCAGCGCTCGCGTCGGCAGCCTGTCAAGACAACTGGCGCTGGAAGACAGCCCGTTGCCGGCTCCCGGTGGCAACGAATTCACCCTGCTGGAAAAACGCATCGCCGCCCTGCCCATGGATCTGCTGCGCACACGCAACGACACCGAGGCCCGGGATGAGAACTATCGCTCTACTGCGGTGCTTTTCCTGCAACTGGAAAGCCTGGCCAGCTATGTCGACACCCTCGACGACCAGTCATTGCATCGCTATACAGACCGCCTGCACCAGGTCGTTTACGCCGCCGCCGGTTTTTACGGCGGGGAACTGCATGTCAGTCGGCAATTCGCACTGACGGTCTATTTCAGCGGGCCGAACAACGCCGGCAGCGCCCCGTTTCGCGCGGCATCCTGCGCCTGGCTGGTAAAAGCGGTCGCCGCAGAGCTGGAGCAGAATATGGCCCTGTCCATGAAAATGGCACTGGCGATATCGCAAAGTGAACTGGGCATCGGTGACGCCCGCGACATCTACCCCGGCCTGTACATGCAGCACACCCTGGATGAACTGCAGGCCGTATGCGCCAGCAAGCCGCCCAAAATCCTGTTGTCTCCGGCGGTAATAGAGGACACAGACATCCAGGGGCGCCTGCAACTGCAGGCCACGGAAGTCATGGATTACGCCATGCTGGAAAGTTTCGCCGGGCCCTACCAGGACCTGCTGGAGCGGCAACTACAGCTGATACTCAAGCGCTTGATGGATCCGGCGCTCATCTGATCGTCAGGCTGCCATCCATGGCTGCCCGGGGTTCCGCCGCACCGGCGCGTTGGTGGCGCCAACTATCGCCAGCTCAGCCCTCAACGACCATGGCATCCACTTTCTGGAAACCACGGGGTAACTTGTTGCCGCGCCGGCCGCGCTCACCGCGGTAGTGCTCCAGGTCGGAGAACTTCAGCTTGTGGTGGCGCTTACCGGCGTAAACCACCAGGGTGTCGCTTTCCGTCAGTACCTGCACGGCGACCACGAACTCCTCCCGCGCCTGTACCCTGGCTCCGGGAATGCCGATGATCTTGTTGCCCTTACCCCGTGCCATCTGCGGCAGGTCGGCCAGCGGAAATACCAGCAGCCGGCCCTCATTGGAGACCGCCGCTACCCAGGCGGCGTCCGGCGCCGCAATCGCCGCCGGCTGCAGTACAGCAGCGCCCTTGGGTAACTTCAGCGCCGCCTTGCCCGCCTTATTCTTGGTCTGCAGGTCCCCGAGCCTGGCCACGAAGCCATAGCCCGCATCAGAGGCCAGCAGGTAGAGGTCACCCTCGGCACCCATCATCAAACCTTCGAAAGTCGCGCCGGAAGGCGGATTAATGCGCCCGGTGACCGGCTCGCCCTGGCCCCGGGCCGATGGCAGGTTATGCGATGCGACGGTGTAGGCGCGCCCGGTGGAATCGAGAATCACCGTGGGCTGGTTGCTGCGCCCGCGTGCCGACATCTTGTAGCCGTCACCCGATTTGTAGCTGAGGCTTTGCGGGTCTATATCGTGGCCCTTGGCGGCCCGTATCCAGCCTTTCTCCGACATCACCACGGTAATAGGATCAGCGCTCATCAGCTCCAACTCACTGAATGCACGGGCCTCACCGCGCTCGACCAGCGGGGAGCGACGCTCATCACCGTACTGCTCGGCCACCGCCAGCAGTTCTTTTTTGATCAGGGTCTTGAGTCGGGCGGCACTGCCGAGAATTTTCTGCAGCTGGTCCCGCTCCACTTCGAGGTCGTCCTGCTCGCCGCGGATTTTCATCTCCTCGAGCTTGGCCAGGTTGCGCAACTTCAATTCCAGTATGGCCTCGGCCTGGACGTCAGAGATACCGAAGCGCTGCATCAGCGCGGGCTTGGGTTTATCCTCGGTGCGGATGATGTGGATCACTTCATCGATATTGAGATAGGCGATCAGGTAGCCTTCCAGGATGTGGATACGGCGCAGCACCTTGTCCAGCCGGTACTCGAGGCGCCGGCGCACGGTTTCCGTCCTGAACTTCAGCCACTCCCGGAGGATGCGATCCAGACCCTTGACGCCAGGACGCCCGTCGATGCCAATCATGTTGAGATTGACCCGGTAACTGCGCTCCAGATCGGTGGTGGCAAACAGGTGGTTCATCAGCGCCTCGACATCCACCCGGTTCGACCGCGGCACGATCACCAGCCGCGTCGGGTTTTCATGGTCTGACTCGTCACGCAGGTCCGCGACCATCGGCAGTTTCCTGGCCTGCATCTGCTGGGCTATCTGCTCCAGCACCCGCGACCCTCCTACCTGGTGGGGCAGCGCGTTAATGATGATATCAGTGCCCTCCCGTTCCCAGACCGCTCGCATTTTCAGCGCGCCACGGCCACTTTCATACAGGGCATGGATTTCATCACGGGGCGTGATGATTTCCGCGTCGGTGGGGAAGTCAGGTGCCTGCACGTGCTCACACAGCTCAGCCACAGTCGCCTTCGGTGACTCCAGCAGGTGCACGGTCGCGGAGATGACCTCACGCAGGTTGTGCGGCGGTACATCTGTTGCCATACCCACCGCGATACCCGTGGTCCCGTTGAGCAACACGTTGGGCACCTGGGCGGGCAAGACCGATGGCTCGTCCAGCGTACCGTCGAAGTTGGGCACCCAGTCCACCGTGCCCTGGCCGAGTTCGCCCAGCAGCACGTCGGCATAGGCTGTCAAGCGCGATTCGGTATAGCGCATTGCGGCAAATGATTTAGGGTCATCGGGTGAGCCCCAGTTGCCCTGCCCGTCCACCAGCGGGTAACGGTAGCTGAAATCCTGTGCCATCAGCACCATTGCCTCATAGGCTGCACTGTCGCCATGAGGGTGGAACTTACCGATGACATCGCCAACGGTACGCGCGGACTTCTTGAACTTGGCCGAAGCCTTGAGACCAAGCTCACTCATGGCGTAGACAATACGCCTCTGCACCGGCTTGAGGCCATCACCCACGTGCGGCAGCGCACGGTCCAGGATGACGTACATGGAATAGTCCAGGTAGGCCTTTTCCGTATATTGTTTCATCGACACCTGCTCGATGCCGTCTTCGTCGATTTCCACTATGTCTGACATGTTTTTCCCGTCACGATGCGATATCGCTCAGCAGCTCGCCGCTAGCATGGCAAACACTGCCGGGCAGTACTTTGGATTCAGATGGCTGACTATCCGCGCAGACCGACCAACTGCTCATTCAGGTTGACGATAGAGTTCGCCATATCGATCAGCAGGCTATGGATGGTAGCCGGATTATTCTTGATAAGCTCGGTAAACTGCTCCTTGGGAACCTTCACCACGGAGCAGGTGGTTTTGGCACGTACCGTGGCGCTGCGGTCTGCCTGCGTGAGCGCAGCCATGGCGCCGAATATTTCTCCCTCACCGACCCGTCCTACGACAACATTATCGACAAGCACCTCGGCCGCCCCGGACGACATATTGAAGACATAGTCCGCCCTCTCGCCCTGTCGAATAATAATGTCACCGGGCTCGTAAATCTCGAAACCGGGCGTCGCACCGGCTTCCTCCCGGGCGTTAGCAGCGGTAATGCGCAGCATCAAGCCGGCATAAGTCACCAGCAGGCGCGTCCACAGCTTGGTGGCAGACTGGTCGGCGAATACCCGGCGCATGAACTCCAGCGCAGGGTAACTGCCGAGCATTGCCCCGGCGTCGCTGCCATAAAACACCGCAATGCTGTCGTCACCGGTGCCGGCAATGTCGGGCAGCAGGATGTCCCCTTCATCAAGGATATACACATCCTTGCCCTGGTATTTTGCAGTCAGGGCGCCGCGCTCTATCACGTAGAACTGATTGCCATCGAAACCGCGGAAATTCCCGTCTGTGGTCACCGCCACTTCCACAGGAATAGCAGGCATGTTCACCACGTCAACCAGTGCGCTTATCAGCTTCTTGTATTGCTGGCCGAGAACGCTGAAGTCCTGGCCCAACTCAACTGTGGCGAGCATTGTATTGCCTCTCTGAGTCGGCAGCCTTCCCGCTTGGCCAACCTATTCTTATAACCGCCAGGCATCCACCCTGTTCTCGCGGCGAGCAGGCGCCTATAGTACCAACTTCCCCGCGCGGGGAGGAAGTATCAAGCAGCTAAAAAGAGGAAGGTAAGCAGTGCGATCACAATGGCTGACGACAGATTTTGACGGCATGAGCAGCTATCAGCTTTACGCGGCACTGCGCCTGCGGCAGGAAGTGTTCGCCGTGGAACAGAACAGCATCTATGTGGATACCGACGGACTCGATCTGCAAGCGATACACATGTTGTACTTTGAAAACGAGGAACTGCTCGCCTACCAGCGCTGCCTGCCGCCGGGCCTGCAGGAGAAAGAGAGCACACTGGGTCGTATCGTCGTCGATCCCCGCGCTCGCGGCCGCGACCTTGGACGCGAACTCGTGCGTCGCGGTATTGCCCATAACCTGCAGCGGTGGCAGTCGAGCGACATCCGCATTCATGCCCAGGCCCATCTTGAGCGCTTTTACGAGGAGCTGGGCTTTGCCACCGAGGGCGACGTTTACGACCTGGATGGCATCCCCCACCTGGAGATGGTGCTGGCAAACCCGAAAAGTGCGCCAGTCAACCCGAAAGTCATGGACTAGTGCCGCAACAGCAGGCTGGTAGTCGTTTCACATGAGGCAAAAACTGCAAGCAAAGGGCCGGCTGTTGCGGCTAAACCTCCAGCATAAAGGTGACCGGACCGTCGTTGCACAGACAGACCTGCATGTCCGCCCCGAATCGCCCGGCGGCAACAGCGGGATGGCGTTCGCGTAAACTGGCCAGCATGTCGTCGTACAGCCGCTCGGCGTCTGCGGGGGGCATCGTCGATGAGAAACTGGGGCGCAGGCCCTTGCGGGTGTCCGCTGAGAGCGTGAACTGCGATACCAGCAGCACACCACCACCGATATCAGCGACCGAACAATTCATGCGTCCGCGGTCATCGGCAAACACGCGATAAGCCAGCAGCTTGTCCAGCATGCGCTCTGCGCTGGCCTGGTCGTCGCCCTTGTCCAGGCCCAGCAATACCAGCAATCCACGCTCAATTTCCCCTGTAACCTCGCCATCGACTTGCACACGGGCAAACGTGACGCGCTGGATAAGGGCTTTCATGATGACGTGAACTCAGACACGTCCGGCGCGACGGCGCTCGTGCTCCTGCAGCAGTTTCTTGCGCAGGCGAATGCTCTCGGGCGTTACTTCCACCAGCTCGTCATCCTCGATAAACTCCAGCGCCTGCTCCAGCGTATGGCGCACAGGAGGCGTCAGGGTCAGGGCCTCATCCGTGCCCGAGGCGCGCACATTGGTGAGCTGCTTGGCCTTGGTGGGGTTAACTGTCAGGTCATTGTTGCGGCTGTGCAGGCCTATAATCTGGCCCTCATACACTTCCACATTCGGGTCGACAAACAGGCGACCGCGATCCTGCAGGTTAAACAGGCCGTAGGCCAGGGTCTTGCCCTTGACCATGGATACCAGCACACCGTTCTGGCGGTGAATGATTTCTGCGTTTTTCACCGGGCCGTAGTGGTCGAACACATGCGTCATGATACCGCTGCCCGAGGTCATGGTAAGAAACTGGGAACGGAAACCGATAAGCCCGCGGGCGGGGATAATGAACTCCAGGCGCACCCGGCCCTTGCCGTCCGGGACCATGTTTTCCAGCTCTGCGCGGCGCAGGCCGAGCTCTTCCATCAACGAGCCCTGGTGGGCATCCTCACAATCGATAACAAGCTGCTCGTAGGGCTCCTGCAGCTGGCCGTCGATTTCTTTCTGGATAACTTCAGGCCGCGAGACACCCATTTCAAAGCCTTCCCGGCGCATGGATTCGATGAGCACCGACAGGTGCAGCTCACCACGTCCGGAAACCTTGAACTTGTCCGGGCTGTCACCCTGCTCCACACGCAACGCAACATTGTGGATCAGCTCGCGCTCCAGCCGCTCCTTGATATTCCTCGATGTCACATATTTGCCTTCCTTGCCGGCAAAGGGTGAGTCATTCACCTGGAAGGTCATGCTGACCGTGGGTTCATCGACTGACAGTGCAGGCAGGGCCTCGACATGCCCGGGCTCACAAAGGGTATCGGAAATATTGAGGCCGTCGATGCCAGTGATACAGACGATGTCACCCGCCTCGGCGCTGTCCACGTCCACCCGCTCCAGCCCCAGGTAGCCCATGACCTGCAACACTTTGCCATTGCGGGTTTCACCGTCACGGTCGATTACCGTGACCTGGGTGTTCGGCAGCAATTTGCCGCGGGAGATGCGGCCGACGCCAATGACGCCCACATAACTGGAGTAGTCGAGGGCGCTGATTTGTAACTGCAAGGGCCCGTCACTGTTGACCTGTGGGGCCGGCACTTTCTCGACGATCGTCTTGAACAGGGGCTCCATGTCGGACGCCAGGTCTTCGTGGTCGAGGCCGGCGACCCCCTCAATAGCAGAGGCGAAAATCACCGGGAAATCCAGCTGCTCCTCGGTGGCACCGAGGCGATCGAAGAGATCGAAAACCTGGTCGACCACCCAATCGGGGCGGGCGCCGGGACGATCCACCTTGTTGACCACAACAATCGGGTTCAGGCCCTGCTCGAAAGCCTTGGAGGTGACGAACCGGGTCTGCGGCATGGGGCCGTCCACGGCATCGACCAACAGCAGCACCGAATCCACCATCGACAACACCCTCTCCACTTCGCCGCCGAAGTCGGCGTGCCCGGGGGTATCAACAATATTGATGCGGTAGTCCTGCCACTTGATAGCGGTGTTCTTGGCGAGAATGGTAATACCGCGTTCACGCTCCTGGTCATTGGAGTCCATGACGCGCTCGGCGCCCTCGTTGCGCCGATCCAGGGTACCTGACTGTTGCAGCAGGCAGTCGACCAGGGTGGTCTTGCCGTGGTCAACATGGGCGATGATGGCGATATTGCGCAATTTTTCGATCAAGGGGATACCTGCGTAGAATCATGTAGGAACGGTCACAGCCGCGATCTGGGTCGGGAAGGGAACCGGCCAAATCGCGGCTAAAGCCGCTCCTACAGGCCGGAGCTTCCAAAAAGGCGCCGGATTATACACTACCCCTACCGCCTGGAAACGGTAGTATTACGGGGCATAGACCTTGATTCGCTCGCATCCCGATTCCACCAGGTAGCTGGCATGCAACCGGCTCATGACGCCTTTGCCGCAAAACAGCATGTAAGTCGTGTCGGGATCGAGTTGCGCTGCCTTGTTGTGCAGCTGGTAGAAAGGAATCTTCTCTACCGGCACCTGCAGCCTGAGCGGTGCCAGCTCCTCTTCATCGGGGTGGCGGATATCAATAATCACGCTGCCCGCAAGCGGCACGGAGAGCACCTCCACCTCTGACCGCGCCAGATCCTCATCCGCCAGTCGATCGATGCGGGTCTTTTTCGCAGCCTCCACTGCGCGATCCAGAATAGCCGCATCGAAACGCTGCTCTTCCAGGCGTACGCGATCCAGGCGCGCCCGGGTGGCGGGGTTGACGGAGATGACACCACAGTACTCCGGCATCTCGGCGGCAAACTCCCCGGTGCCGATGGTGTTGGCCAGGCGCACGATGTCTTCCTTGTCGGACGTGATCAACGGGCGCAGCACCAGCTTGTCACTGACCTCGTCAATGACTGACAGGTTGCGCAGCGTCTGGCTGCTGACCTGCGCCACGGCTTCGCCAGTAACCAGCGCCTCAATCTCCAGCTCGCTGGCAAGCCGGTTGGCCACTCGCAGCATCATGCGCTTTAGCACAACCCCCATATAACTGTCCTGGACCTCGGCCAGCAGAGTCGCCACGACCTCTTCGAAGGGCACACTGATGAACAACACCCGCTGCTCGCAGCCGTACTTCTGCCAGAGATAGAGCGCCACTTCCTTGACGGCCACCTCATGATCCCTGCCACCGAGATTGAAAAACAGGAAGTGCGTGCGCATACCCCGCTTCATGGTCAGGTAGCTGGCAACAGGAGAATCAAAACCGCCGGAAATCAGTGCCAGGACCGGGTCCGTGCTGGCCACTGGATAGCCGCCAATGCCCCGGTGACGCCGGCCGATGACATAGAGCGTTTTCCTGCTGATCTCCATTTCTACCAGCACATCCGGGGCTTTCAGGTTGACCCCCGCGGCAGCGCTTCGCGCCAGCAGCGCGGCACCGACCTCACGCTCCACGTCCATCGAGGTGAAGGGGTGGGAACCGTTACGCTTGCAACGCACGGCAAAGGTCCTGCCTGCCAGCCTTGGCGCATACACCGGTAACACGGCATCGGCGATATGCTCGAGATCGGGAAGCGACTCCTCGAAAACCTCCAGGATATAGGTAATACCCGCTATGTGGCGCATGGCCTCCACCAGTCGCGCCAGCTGCTCGTCACCTTCCAGCTGCGTGTCTACCAGCACCTTGTCCCAGCCGCGGCGAACCGCGATATCCGGGTCGACCTGCCTGAGCACCGCCTTCATGTTGTCCAGCAACTGGGTCACAAAGCGCCTGCGCACGGGCTTGCTCTTGACCGTGATCTCAGGGAAAAACTTGACAACAAATTTCATTGGGGGGATAACGCAACGGCATTCCGAGGCGCGTATTATACGAAGATCACCACCGCGAAGTGCAGGCAGGGCGTTCGGGAAAATTCACCCCTGGGCGCACCAAAATGGCTCACTCTCGCACCATAATGGCGCAATTGCATATATCCGAGCGCTTGAGGGCAGCCTAAACCCATAGAAAACAGTGAGTTAGCGTGAGCACCTTTTTGGCACAGCTTTTGCTATTTTGAAACTGCCTAACGATATGGGCGACGGTAGTAACCGCTTCCCCAATTAAAGCACGCAGGCCGGCCCGCTGGCCCTATTAAATCCCGATGGAGGAATATCGATGTCAGAGCAAACTCTGAACCTGATCAAGGAAAACGAAGCGAACTGGGTGGACCTGCGCTTCACCGACACCCGCGGCAAAGAGCAGCACGTCACCATCCCGTCCAAGGAAGTGGACGAAGACTTCTTCGAAGACGGCAAGATGTTCGATGGCTCATCCATCGCCGGTTGGAAGGGCATTAACGAATCCGACATGATCCTGATGCCGGATGACAACACCTCCCTGATGGACCCGTTCACCGACGACGCCACCGTCATCCTGCGCTGTAACGTGGTTGAGCCTTCCACCATGCAGGGCTACGACCGTGACCCACGCTCCGTCGCCCAGCGCGCCGAGGAATACCTGAAGTCCACCGGCATCGGCGACACCGCCTTTTTCGGCCCTGAACCCGAATTCTTCGTTTTCGATGACATCAAGTGGCACGTGGACATGTCCGGCGCAAGCTACCAGATTCACTCCGAAGAAGCGGCCTGGGTTTCCAATCACCAGTTTGAAGAAGGCAACATCGGGCACCGTCCGGGCGTCAAGGGCGGCTACTTCCCGGTTCCCCCGGTCGACTCACTGCATGACATCCGCGCCGCCATGTGTACCGCCATGGAGCAGATGGGCCTTGACGTAGAAGTACATCACCACGAAGTGGGCACCGCCGGCCAGTGTGAGATCGGCATCCGCTTCAGCACTCTGGTGAAGAAGGGTGATGAAGTGCAGGTATTGAAGTACTGCGTGCACAATGTGGCGCACGCCTACGGCAAGACCGCAACGTTCATGCCCAAGCCTGTCGTGGGTGACAACGGTTCCGGCATGCACGTGCACCAGTCCATCTCCAAGGACGGCGAAAACGTGTTCGCTGGCGACGGCTACGCCGGACTGTCTGAAACTGCCCTGTACTACATTGGCGGTATCATCAAGCACGCTCGCGCCCTGAACGCCTTCACCAACGCCTCCACCAACTCGTACAAGCGCCTGGTGCCGGGCTTCGAAGCCCCGGTCATGCTGGCCTACTCAGCCCGCAACCGCTCTGCCTCGATTCGTATCCCCTACGAACCGAGCCCCAAAGGCAAGCGCGTGGAAGTTCGCTTCCCCGACCCGACCGCCAACCCTTACCTGGCGTTTGCAGCCATGTTGATGGCTGGCCTGGACGGCATCCAGAACAAGATCCACCCCGGCGATGCCGCGGACAAGGACCTGTACGACCTGCCGCCTGAAGAAGGCAAGGCCATCCCCACCGTGGCGGCCACCTTCGACCAGGCACTGGCGGCGCTGGACGCAGACCGCGAATTCCTGACCGCCGGCGGCGTCTTCTCCGACGATATGATCGATGCCTATATCGATCTGAAATCCGGCGAGATCGAGCGCCTGAATATGACAACTCACCCGGTTGAGTTCGACATGTACTACTCTGTTTAAGACTCTGCACGCTCGAAAGGCCCGCCGTGAGGAGACTGTGTGAAAACACCTCCGGGGTCTGACAAAATACCCGTATCGCAAGATACGGGTATTTTTTTATGCGCCATCTGGATGGAGAGTCTCGAGAACAGGGCAGTTTGCTGCCTGACACCCTGGATGACTACGTC
>NZ_VTUX01000008.1 GCF_008370495.1 Pseudohalioglobus sediminis
GCCAAAGCGGAGATGGGGCTTGGGATATTGAGCTACAACCTGGCCAGAATAGTGAATGAGGTGGGTGTGCCGAGGTTGCTGGCGGCGATGAGGTAATACACCCCCTGAGAATCAGGTACCGAAAAGAGAAAAGCCCAGCTGAAATCAGCTGGGCTTTTTAGTTCAAGGCCGCTAGAGCGTGTTTTTACACAGTCTCCACTCGGTGGCCCTTTTCATTTCTTGCCGGTCAGTTTCAAGCCGGCATTCCAAAGTTCGTAGGTGCGCCGCCCGGCGCAGAACGATGGGGGCAGGGCAATTGTAAAACAACATCCCGCTCGCGCAGCTACTAATCAATTTCTCCCAAACACAATACTCCCACCGCCGTCACTCGTATCATAAGAACTCGCACCAGGAGATTTCACGGATGCCTGCCTATCGAGTCGCGAATAAACTATCCATTGCTGAAGCAGCCTATATAGCCGGACTGGTCGATGGCGAAGGCAGTATCACCCTGACTCGCAAACACCGAAATGAAAATCGACACCTGGGACTGACGATCAGCAGCACGGAACTGCAGCTTCTGCAGTTTGTAATAGATGCTGCTGGTGTTGGGAAAATCTCTAACAAGAGAGCGAGCAAACCCGGCCACTCCCACAGTTTTGCCTACGGTGTATACAATCGACAAGCCCTACAGCTGATTGAACAGATCCATCCACATCTACTGTCTTACAAGGCAGAACGTTGTGCGCTTGTCCTGAGCGAATACCTCAGACTGACACCCAGGAACGGCAAGTACAGTCCGCAACTGATGAAGGAGAGAAAGCATTTTGAATCCCGCTTCCTGGATATCAAACCAAACAATTTCAAGCGGGAATGAAGCTCTGGCCTCTCTCCAATATGCTCAACTAAAAACACACTTTAAGTGCCAAATAAGACACTTCTTTCGACCATTCGTCATCAGGAACACCCCAGCACATACCCAAAAAAAACGTAAGTTGAAACTAACAGCTACTTCTTGGTCATGGAACAGTGCGCCAGGCCCTGGTAATCGTTAATCGCTAAAGTAGCCATACAAAGCCGCTGAAAGAGGTGTTTTAAGCAACCAGGTAACGTTCATCGGCTTCTCAGAAGTGTGACCTTGATAGTCAACTTGACCACAGTAAATAAACGGCGCCGCTTTACCCTTTTGAAGTTTGTGCTTCCTAACAAATAGCTGAACAAGGCTGCCTTGAGCTCGATGCTCAATGATACCCCTCCCCCTCTTTCCGGTGGGGCCTGTGCTATTTTGGCTTTGCCAATGAAAGGTTTTCTTGTCTAAAAAGTAGTCATGATACTGCTCACTCTTGTTTTTTCCCTGCTTATTCAGCGTGACCAATAAAATCTGATAGTTACTATTTTTTGGGCAGACATGTCCTGTTTCCCAAATGGCCTTGCTGAACTCCAACCCAAAAAGCGGCGGAATATCTGCGCGCATAAACGATTGATGTACCTGCAACTCCAGTTCATCGATTACACTCTTTAAGCGTGCGAGCAGAGCGATATCTGCTGTCAATGGCATTGCAGGATAGCTAGGATTCTGGGCAGCCAGGACGATATCGCCGCTAACTGCCGTTTCTACATTCCGAACCAAGAACTCATTGCCGTACTCTTTGCGATTCTCGGCGATGACAGTTCCCAACTCAGCAATCTCTGATTCCTTCACACTGGGCTCTCGTATCTCGTTTGAGGCGATCTGGCTAGATCCCCTTCCGGGTGGAAGAAGTTCGAAAAGAAGATAATCACCATCCCGAATTGGATGATCACCGCCATCCATAGAGTTACCAGAGGCTTGAGCCACAAAATGCTTAGCAGGATCTAGTGCTCCATACACAGAAGGCAAGGGTCGATAATCAATACTCGTATTGTCGTGCGGACTCTCTCTAAAATAGCCACACGCCACCTTTAGGTCTGTAAAGAACGGAATCTCTACCGATGCTTGATCTAGATCCAGCACTGGTGCAACAGGTGTTTGCTGCTCGATACGAGACTCATACTGCCTAAATCGAAAATCAACGATCTCCTGCACCATATCAGCAAATGTAGCTAAAAGGCTTGGCGATATGGGTTGCCGAAAACGAAAGGCACCGTCATCTATCTGGAAGTGCGCAGTTGCGGTGGAAGTATTGCCACCAATCCAAGCATTGATAGGGTTGTCAGACCAATACTTTAACCATCCTTTGACCTGATCTTGAGATATATCGGAGACTTGACGATATATTTCGGGCAGATCAGTCAGTAAAACCCGCCGCCGCTGAAGGACGTCGAAACTCTTCATTGCTAGGGCTGCTATCGAAGGCGGATTGGTAAATCCATCTAACTCGATAAGCGCTTCAAGTAGCACTAGCTTAAACGACTTTACCAACGTGGTTGTTTCTAGCTCCCTCAAAAAGCTCCCAAAGGTTGAAAAGCATTCAATTTCATTGTCTGCGAGGTCCTGTTCATCCTTTAGGAACGCAAACCATTGACCAAAATCTCTGCGGATTGTATCTGCACTACCCCCTACTCGATAGAATTCTGCCAATGACGGCCTCCTACCCAGAGAGTCCTTCAGATTTCGATAGATTTCAATCTGTTGATCACCCTTGGTTGATATCAACTGCTCCATGAAATCTATCGACTCCAGGTCGTAGTTCACGAAACAACCCGCCGGCAGCTCTAAGTTTTTCTTCCGAACATCATCGATAAAGGCTTTGCGATCCTTTGTTGTCACTCCTACATTGAATAGTGCTTCGGGCTTTCTGAAGAAGCTAACATGGTTGCCGATAAAATCTAGAACCACCAATTGGTCTTTTCCGGTTCCCGAGCTGTTTCTAAGACCGCGTCCAAGCTGCTGCAAAAAAATAATCTTCGATTCAGTAGGCCGGAGCATCAAAACAGTATCTATCGCTGGAAGATCAACGCCCTCATTAAACAGATCGACCGAGAATATGACCTGCAAGCGACCTTGTTCCAGCAAAGATAATGCCTCATTGCGGCGCATTTCTGAGTCTGAATGGACAGATGCAGTATGGATGCCCTGTCGATTAAAGTAATCAGACATAAAATCCGCATGCTTTTTGGATATGCAGAACGCAAGCGTCCGACTCTGGTGTTTATCTTGCCAGTGTCTGAAGTTATGCCGTGCTCGGGCATTGGTTGCCAGCTGGTTCTCCAACTGTTGAGGATCAAACTTACCATTGCGCCAAGTGATCTCCTGATAGTTCACTTCATCAGCGATACCGAAGTAAATAAACGGGCACAAAAGCTTGGTTTCTATGCCGTGGAATAGATCTTTGGTGTAAACAAGATTGTCATCACATAAGGCCAGAATATCGGACTGGTCGGTCCGTTCTGGTGTGGCTGTAAGCCCCAAGAGAAACCTAGGCTCAAAATGAACTAGCAATTTACGGTAGGTACTCGCAGCAGCATGATGAAATTCATCAACAACTATGTAGTCGAAGTGCTCTCGACCAAAAAGCTTGAGATGGCTGGCTTGTCCCAGTGTTTGTACCGAGGCGAACAGCATATCTACATCTAGCTCTTTCTTTTGTCCGTTGTAGCGACCTACTTTTACATCGGGCCGAATCCTGACAAAAGTCTCCTCTGCCTGCTTGAGAATTTCTTCTCTATGAGCCACAAACAACACTCGCTTGGCGTTCATTTGCTGACTATCGAAGGCTGACAACCAGGTTTTTCCAAGTCCTGTCGCTAAAACGACTAGTCCCCGCCTGTAGCCTTGCTGCCGAGAGGCGGCTAGTGCTTCAAGGGCTTCTAGTTGGATTGCATTGGGCTCAGGTGGGGGTACTTGCTCATCTTGACCAGGCTCACTCGCTGGCGGCGCTGCAGACGCCTCCGGAATCCGCTGTATGTATTCATCAATCCATTCGTGTGACAGCGTTTTGCATGAAGGATTAGCGTAAAGTGTTTCGTACTCGCACAGAATACGAGCAAATCGATCATGATCCTCCGCTTGATCGACTTTAAGGTTCCATTCGAGTCCACTTACCAATGCAGCATGACTAAGATTACTCGAACCGATAAAGGCACAGCCCTCGGCGTCGGTAGCTGATTCACTGCGCGTAAATAGGTAGGCCTTCATATGAAAGCTCGTCTTCCCACGGCTTTCAAATACCTTAACTTCGGCACCTTGCTCATGAAGCAGCATCAAGTACCTTAGTGCTTGTGGGTCGGTAACCCCAAGGTAGTCTCCAGTGAGCACCCTCACCCGAGCACCCCGCTCTAACGCGTCCTCTAGCGCACCTTGTATGAGACGAACGCCTGTCATGCGGATAAAGGCGGTAGCGATCGCTATATCATCGGCGTGATTAATTGCTTCCAATAGACTCGGAAGAAACGGGTTATCCCCTCCGACAGTAAGCGCAGTATCTGGAAATTGGCTCACACCTGCCCTCCACGCTTACGAACAATCGCGTATACCCATCTTTGTGGCTTGTCGCGTAGCGTCGTTTCAGCGTCCCAGAGCTCCAGAATTTCAGTATCCTGAATGCTTTCCAGAAGAAAACCAAGTGACTGAGTCGTCTGGTTAGTGAAATATCGTCCTCGTTCATCGACGGAGGGTGACTCCCCCCATTTGAAAGACATATAGGCAATCGCTTGGTCCTTCAACGCCGCAAGTATCTTTTGGATAACATCCTTCAGCTGCGTTTCGGGACAATGCAATAAGCTGGCGGATGCCCAGACAGCATCGAATTCATCTTTGTAGTCCAGCTGTTGGAAAGATTTCACCTCCACAGGATGTCCTGTAAACACACTCGCCCATGCCGCGATTTCAGCGTTTCCATCCACCCCCGTGACGTTGTGGCCCATTTCTCTAAAGGCTTTACTGTCTCTACCCGAACCACAGCCCAAGTCAAGAATATGGGCTACTGGCGATAAATGCTTAAGAAACGGGCGATATAAATCGCCGATATCAAATTCGCTGGTTTCTCTACAATACTCGACTGCACTGGTTGAATAATAACCAGCTGTTCTTGCCCAGGCTTCATACTGCTCTACCAACGGGATGTCGGCAGGCGCCCATTTCACATCAGTAAGCTGATCCATTTTAAGCCAGCGCAGCTCATCGTGATCTACCAACTCGAATTTGCCAGCCGTATGCTCAACCTCATAGCCCAGTAAACGAACTACCTTTTCTCCGTAATCGTAAACACTCTCGCCTATATACTCCCCTATTTTGGAGGAAATACTAAACTCCTCCGCCAGTTCGCGCTCTAGACAGCTCTCTGGAGATTCATTTTCCTCAAGCTTGCCACCAGGGAACTCCCAGTATCCTTCAAGGTGCTTTCCAGGGCCTCGTCTTGCCGCAAGGACCTTACCGTCTCTGACTATTACTGCAGCGGTGACTTGAATTACAGTCTTCATCGCATCCATTGTTTTTCAGTGAGCATTTTTTTCGAAAATAATAGACCGACTATCAGCGAGCAACTATGGCCCGAGAAGCTGCTTCGTGAATACAGTCCATGATGCTGACCAGTTGAGCCATTCCGCTCGGGGATTAGACGATCAGAGCTGGAAAGTAATGAAAATTTGATTCAAAGTAAACGAGCGTATAGCGTACCCGGTCAGTGGAGGGTGGTTTTTTGTCACGCCAGCCGAAGAGCTCGGGAAATTTTTTTAGTGCATTTAAGGGAATTACTTGGAGAAAAATGAAGGTTTCAGAACTAATTGTAGAATTAAAAAAAAATAGCGGATCAAGGTGATGCTTGGAAAGATGCTGAAGTGGAGTGGTATGGCACAAAAGAAGAGACCGAAAAACGCGGTGGGCCATGTGCTCTTGGTGAGATCGAACAATTGGATTTTGGAGATCATCTTCTAGTAGTTATCTCCGCCGCTGAATCACCTTGACGAGAGTCAGATCCGACAGCTCTCGGTTGGCCGAGCAAAACAGCGATCTGAAACCAATCCATATTCGCCCCCTCGCACCGCCAAATTTCAGTGATATACGTAGGGCTATAGCTCTATAGAGGATCGCATAGTGGTCATCGATAAACAGAAGATCATGCGTCCTCTCAATTGCCGCCGCCTCCACCAACGCAGAACAGGGCCACCACTTGGTGGCCCTGTTCATTTCTTGCAGTGCAGTTTCGACCACTCCGTTCAAAGTTTGCGGCCGCCCACCCCAAAGCAGTGTTAGCATATTCACCATGGGATTGCCCATTGGGACACAGGAATGCGCATGAACGACCCCGACAGTGCGGCGCTCATCGAGCGACTCGGCCTCGAGCCACATGTAGAGGGTGGGTATTTCAGGAGAACCTTCCAGGCTGATCACCGGGAGTGCGTGGACCAGGGCGATGGCCCGCGCTTCACCATGACCTCCATCTACTACATGCTCACTCGCGAATCACCGGTCGGGCGCTGGCACCTGAACCGCTCTGACATCGTGCATTATTTTCACCTCGGCAGCCCGGTCAGCTATTACCTGATCGATGCCGAGGGGCGGCTGGAGACGGTCGAGCTAGGCCCTGACCTGGAGGCGGGCCAGCAGCTGCAACTCACTGTTCGCGGCGGCATGTGGAAAGCCTCACACCTGCAAGCGGGGGAATACGGCCTGATTAGCGAGGCGGTAGCGCCGGGTTTTGACGATCAGGACATGCAACTCGGCGAGGAAGCCAGCCTGCTCAGGGCATTCCCCCAGCACCATGAACTGATCCGCGCTTTCACGCCGTAGGCCGAAGAACGCGGCGGGGCTGCGTTTACGGCGAATCGTCCCGGTAACGCTTCGCCACTTGCGGCTTGCCGAAGAACAGGGCTGCACTGAGCACCAGGCGTTCCGGTGCACTGAGTTCCGCCAGCTGCGCCAGCACTTCGCGGGCCAGGGCGGGTTCATCGGTGATGACACCGTCCACTCCCCGAGTGGCCCACTTCGCCATCGACAGCCCGTCGTTCACCGTCCACACGAACACCTGCTTGCCCGCCTTGTGTGCACGGCGGACAAACGCAGTGGTCGCCATGCCCTGATTGACGGCGAGAAAGTCCACATCAACACGGCTGAGGTCGCCGATGGACTTGGCCGCCAGTACGCCGGCGGTCCATTGGGGGCGTATGGCCTGGAGTTTCTCCACGCCGCTGAGCTTCAGCGACATCACTGCCACCTCGTCGGTCATGTTAGCGGCCTCGACGATGTCCACCACGCGCTGTTCCAGCGCCTCATCATGGCCGTAGTACTTGAGCTCGATCAGCAGCCTGGAGCGGCCGCGCACGGTTTCCAGCACCTCGGCCAGTTTGGGCACCCGTTCCGCGGAGAAACGCGGGTCGAACCAGCTGCCGATATCAATCTGTTGCACGGAAGCCAGGTCGCCCTCCCATACCTTGAGCGGATTACCGGCGAGCTTCATAAAGTCGCTGTCGTGCACCACAACCACCTCGCCGTCACGGGTTTCCTGTACATCGATCTCCACCCAGTCGGCGCCGTCATCCAGCGCCTGGCGCACGGCAGCCAGCGTATTTTCCGGGGCCGCTCCGGCGGCACCGCGATGCGCTACCACCGCCACATCCCGATTGATATCTACGCCGCGCAACAACAGCAGCCCGGCGCCCACTGAAAACACGGCCAGACCTGCCAGCAGCAAAGCAGTGCCGGGCAGCCAGCGCCGCCCTGTGGGTTCGGCACCGGTGGCCGCAAGCAAGGTCGCGACATCCTGCTGCTGAGCACTGGGCGCCAGTTGCGCGAAGAGCCGGGCCACCGCCATGGTGAAGCCGGCCATGTTGATCGCGGCGACGAGCACGTTCAGCAGCGTCCACACCAGCGCGGCAAGACCCAGCAACGCCACCAGGGTGGGCAGGTGAGACACGCCGGCACCAATCAATCCGGCATTGGTAACCGCCAGAAACAGCAACGGCACCAGGGACAGCGACACTGCCAGCAACAACCAGGACAGCAACGTGCGCAGACACATTCCGCGCTTGCCTCTGGTAATTGCCTCGCTGGCGGCAAATGCGGCCCGCGGCGATTCGCCCGCCACCAGCACCAGCGGTAGCACCAGGCTCCAGTCCAGCAGACGGCGGCCGAGTAAGACCAACAGTGCCGCGGTCAGCACAACACCCACCACCAGGGCGACAACAAACTCCGGAGGCCGGCGGGAGAGATAATAGTTGATGTCATGGTCAGCGAGCAGCCACCACGCCACGGCGCCGATCAGCAGCAGATAGGGCACGAGGTAGACCAGCACCCGCAGGGTCAGGCTGAGCGTGAGGCGCAACAGCGATGGCGCGTTGCGCAGGGTATGTTGTATGGCGGCGGTCGCGGGCACGGTGCTGTCGCGCTGTGCAGCGCAGGCAAGCATCTGCAGAGCGCCCAGCTCCAGCGCGCTGATGGCAAGGAATATGGCCACCAGGGTAATGGCCACGGTGAGACCCAAGGGCGATAACAGCAGCAGGGCGATGTCCTGGTCCGCCACTGCTGCCGAGCCGGTCATCGCCACGGCGCTGCGTACCAGGAACCCGAACAGCGGCGTCAGCAGCGCCACGCCGAGCAGGGTGAAGAACAGGTGGATGACGACAATGCGCCGCCAGTTGGCGCGCAGCGGTGCGATCAAGCCTGGCATGGCCCTGGCTCCTCCGGGATGCAATGCGCCCACCTTAACACGACTTCAAGCGGCGCTCTTGACGATTCACCTCAGGTCGGCCCAAGCACTTCCACCAGGATAGCCTGCCGGGTGATATGACGGGCGTCGTCGCTGGCCGCGAATCTGCATCGGGGGGGGAAACGGTTGGCGGCGGGGAGTCACGGCTGGGGGTTCGGCCGGCCTTTACCCAGCGATCAATCCGCGCTCAGGAGCCGGTGACCCAGAGCAGCGAGAGTACCAACAGGCTACTGGCTGCGCTCCAGGAGCCGGCGACCCGAACGGCAATGCGTTGCCACTCACGTTGCGCCAACTCGGCAATGGCCGCGAACACGACCAGGCCGATACAGGCCCCGAGGCCACTACCGGCCAGAACCGCGGCGGCCTGGGCGACGCTGTCAGATTCAGGAAACGAATCCAGGCCCACGGCCACCCCCACCCCCGCGGCCAACAGTCCCGCCAACGCCACCGGGGTGCGCAATTGCAGCGCGGCGAAAAAGCCGCAGCAAATGCTCGCCGCCAACAGCCACGGCTGCATCACCGGCACCCAACCCGCGCCGGAGGCGAACAGGCCCGCCACAATGGCCGGCACGAACGCGCAGTAACCAACGCGCATCGCTGTGAGCCCCCGCTGCCCGAGGAACAGTCCCAGTGAGAACAGGGCGAGAAGCTGCGCAGGCACTACAGCCGGGTGCAGTATTCCGGCGTAAAAATCGCCGATGCCTTCTATGGGGCTGTGGGCGCTAGCACAAGGTGCTATCAATAACCCCGCGAGCACTAAAGGGATGCGCCAGCGAGACAGCACTACCAGGCGCCACTGAGAAACCCGACGCCAGCGCCCGCTATCAGCCCGCCTGCCATGCGCACGGCGAGGCGCCCTGCGGGCCAATGGGCCAACAGCCCAAAGGCAATACCCGCAACGTGCAGGAGACCGGTACTGAGCACAAAGCCAAGGCTGTAGGTCAGGGGGCTCACTGCGGCCGGCAATTCGGTGCCATGGGCATGACCGTGGAAAATCGCGAAGGCGCCAACGATGACAGCGGCGACCCACAGCGGCGCTTTCGCCGCAAACAGGATCATCGCGCCGAGTACAACGGCGGACGCGGCAATGCCTGTCTCCACGGCGGGCAGCGGCACACCGGCCACGCCAAGCACCCCGCCCAGTGCCATTACCAGCGGGAACACCACCGGCAGCAGCCAGATTGCGGGTTTGCCAAGGAAAGCACCCCACAGGCCCACCGCCACCATGGCGGCAACGTGATCCCAACCCAGTATCGGATGCATAAAGCCACTGGCGAAGCCGCCCGCCAGGCCAGTCGTTTCATGCGCGTGGGCGCCCCCTGCTGCGCACAATAGCAACACCCCTGTGGTTAGTAGCAGCCTGCTCATCGCTTCTCCTTTCGCGTCGGTTGCGGAAATCAAGTTCGGGGGATTATCAGGTAAATCGACCGCTTTCGCACCCTATCCGGCGCCGAGGCCTGACACATCGGCGACAGCCGTTGCGGGGCGCGTTGCCGGCGGATCCCACAGCAAACATGTTTCTGGCCGCCAGCTAACACTCCACAATACTGACCGGCAGTTCCAGTACGTTAACCGCCAGGCCACCGCGCGCAGTTTCCTTGTACTTTTCCTGCATATCGCGGCCGGTGTCACGCATGGTCTTGATGACCTGGTCCAGCGACACATAGTGTTCCCCGCTGCCACGCAGGGCCATACGCGCGGCGCTGATGGCCTTGATCGCGCCCATGGCGTTGCGCTCGATGCACGGCACCTGCACCAGGCCGCCGATGGGGTCACAGGTCAAACCGAGATTGTGTTCCATGGCGATCTCGGCGGCGTTCTCCACCTGTGCCGGTGTGCCGCCCAGTACGTCGGCCAGCGCGCCGGCGGCCATGGAGCAGGCGGAACCAACCTCCCCCTGGCAGCCGACCTCTGCGCCGGATATGGAGGCGTTGATTTTATAGAGGATACCGATCGCGGCAGCGGTGAGCAGAAAACGAACGATATCCTCCTCGCTGGCGCCGCGGCAGTGTTCCAGGTAGTACTTGAGCACAGCCGGAATGATGCCGGCGGCGCCATTGGTAGGAGCGGTCACGATGCGCCCGCCGGCGGCATTCTCCTCATTCACTGCCAGGGCATAGAGCGTCACCCAGTCCATGGTGTTCAGGGAGGCATCGCCAATGGAGTCGTGCTGGCTTTTCAGCTGCCGATGCAACTGCGCCGCCCTGCGTTTTACCTTCAAGCCGCCGGGCATCACGCCCTCGGTCGCGCAGCCGCGCTCGATACAACTGTCCATCACCTGCCACAACTGCAGCAAGCGCTGGCGCACCTCCGCCGGAGGCCGCCAGGCGGACTCATTGGCCAGCATCAGCCCGCTGATGGAAAGGCCGCTCTCCCGGCACTGCTGCAGCAGTTCGGCGCCCGAGGTGAATGGGTACGGCAGTGAGGTTGGGTCGTCGACGATGAAGTCACCGTCGGTGGCGGTGTCATCCACCACAAAGCCGCCGCCGACAGAGTAGTAGGTCTGGCTGAATAGCTCGCCCGCTGAGGTATCGAAAGCGGTGAAACGCATGCCGTTGGCATGAAAAGGCAGCGACTCCTGCCGGTGCATGACCAGGTCGTTGCGGTAATCGAAGGCAATCTCATGGCGCCCGAGCAGGCTGATACGTCCCTCCTCCCGCGCCCGGGCGACGCGCGCGGGCAGGCTGTCGATCTCCACCTGTTCCGGCGTTTCGCCCTGCAGGCCCATAATCACGGCTTTCGGGGTGCCGTGGCCGGCGCCCGTGGCGCCCAGCGAACCGTACATTTCACTGCTGACTCTGGCGCTGCGTTCCAGCACGCCTCGGCTCTCCAGCGCGAACACGAACCTTCGCGCGGCCACCATCGGCCCCACGGTGTGCGAACTGGAAGGGCCGATACCGACCTTGAACAAGTCAAATACGCTGATAGACATTGTGCCTGCTACTCGATTGCCTCTCCGCCAGGAGGGGCTGGACCTTGAAGGGAGTTTACAGTACCATTTTTGACTTCGAATGCAATAACAGCTTCACGCGGTAGCTGCTAAGCTTCTCCAACCTGCCGCGGCAGCAATAACACAGGCAACAATCTATTCATGGACAACCATTACGACAGCGCGCCGGCGGGCACAGATACCGGCTCCATGCGCGGCTTTGATCCCGAGTTTACCGATATCGTCGATTACATACTGCGCATCACCTATCGCATCTGGGAAGGCAAGCAAGTGGGCCTGTGTCGCGACTACTACTCCGAGGACTGCCCGGTGTACACGCTGGCCGGCTACACCGAGGGCGCCGAAGCCGTCACCCAGAACACCATGCGTACGCTGAGCGCTTTCCCGGACAGGACCCTGCACGCCGACAACATCATCTGGGGCGGCAACGACGAGGACGGAATCCACTCCTCGCACCTGATCACCACCAATATGACCAACCTCGGCCCCAGCGAGTTCGGCGAGGCCACCGGCGTACAGGCGCAGATCCAGGTGATCGCGCATTGCGTCTGCAAGGAAAATCGCATCGTCGAGGAATGGCTGGTGCGCGACAACCTGTCGCTGGCGCTGCAGTTGGGCGTCGATCCGCTGGCCTACGCCCGGGAACAGGCGCGCAAACCGCTGGATGCAAAGGGCACCTTTGCGCGCTGGCTGAACGACGAACACACCAGGGTGTCGACCTCTGGCCGGGAGCGCCAGGACTACCCGGCGCAGGACGAGCACGAGGCCCGCATCAGCACCGCTCTGCATAATATCTGGAACGCGCGCATGGTGGGTGATTGCCACCTGCTGTACGCAGAGAACGCACGCCTGCACGCCTCCGCGCGGGACGACTACGACGGCGTGGACAACATCGTTCGCTTCTATCTGGAGATACTCGGCAGCCTTCCCGACGCCCGCATCAGCGTTGACTACACCTGCAGTAACGCGATGCTCGAAGGTAACTACATCGCCGCGCGCTGGGTGATTGCCGGTACGCACAGTGGCGCGTCACTCTGGGGGGAGCCAACCCACGCTCCCATCGTGATCCTTGGCGAAAGTCACTACCGCCTGGTCGACGGCAAGGTGATGGAGGAGTGGCTGGTGTTCGATGAACTGGCGGTGCTGACCCAGGTAGCACGCGCAAGACTGGCTCAATCCGAAAATAAAGAAGGAGACGACAGATGACGGCGTTTGCTACAGCAACGGCTTTTTTTCACGCCTGCGAGGGCCTGCAGGGATGGCAGGGTTGCGCACAATACATCGCCGATGGCGCCGCATTCTCCGCACAGTGCGAGCCGCTGGTGGATATCAGCAGCGTGGCGGATTACTGCGAGTGGATGGCCGGCCTCGGCAACGGTCCACTGCCGGGCTGCGGCTATACCCTGCACAGCAGCGCCTGGGATGAAGCCAACCGCACGGCCCTGTTCTTCGCCACTTTCAATGGCAAGCATACCGGCGAAGGCGGCCCGGTGGCAGCAACCGGCAGCGAAACGCACACGCACTATGTGTACGCCATCACCATGGACGCCGACGGCAAAGTCTGCGCCATGACCAAGATCTGGAATGCCCCCTGGGCGCTGAAGGAACTGGGCTGGGCCTGAGGCTAGCGGAACCGCTCGAACCAGGCCAGGTCCCTGGCTACGGCGGTGGCAAACTGCTCGCCGGTGAACAGGTGATCGCCACCCGGGTAAACCATCAACTGATAGTCCCTGCCGGCCAGGTACAATTGCGCCGCCAGTCGCAGAGACGCGGCTACCGGCGTGGTCGGGTCTTCCGCCGCATGCTGTATCGACAGCGGTACGCGCAGATTTCCCGCGCCGTCGATGGGGCGCAAAACCTCCCTGTTGCCAATATTCTCCAGCTCAGCGGCCAGCTGGTCCAACGCCGGCTTGGCCCGGGTGCCAGCGTCCTCTCCAGCCGATGCCTGCAGCGACATCTGCATCAGGTAGTCCAGCCCACCGCCGGCGGTGGTTGACCAGACAGCGCCAGCGCGAACTCGATCACCCAGCGCGAGCAGGGCTCGCAGCGTGACGCCCGCTCCCATGGAATGTCCGAGCATATACGCGCGACCGAGGTCGATATTCTGCAAGGAGGGTAACGCCAGGAAACAGGCGACAGCGTCCCGCGTATACCACATGTCGGCAAGCAGCCTGCGCGTAAACGCAGCCCCGGCTGAGATATTGTGGCCGCGGTAGTCGGGCACCACGGTGACATAACCAGCCCTGGCCAGGGCCTGCACGGTTTCCCGGTAGTAGTCGCCGGGCCTGTCACTCACGCCCTGGGCATTGAACCCGTTACGCGGCGGGTCGGGATGATAGCCGTGGTTGAATTGCACCACCGGCCAGCCCTGCCCGGGTGGCTCACCCGCTGGCCACAGCACCAGCGCATACTGGCGCAGGTCGTCCACCGAGAAACTGACCACCTCGCGGCGAATGCCTTCTGTCGGTGTGTTCTCACGCACGTGAGCGAAGGCATAGCCGCCCTTGCCGATCAGTGCCTGTAGATCCGTCGGGTCAACTTTCTCTGCATTGGCTGTCGCCGGCGACAGCGATGCCGCCAGCATCAGGGCCAGTGAGATCAGCAGGCGATTAGTTGTTTGCATCTGTATTCCCCAGGGGTTCTTATATGTGACGACAGCCGATTTTTTGCTATGCTCCCGCTTATTGACTTCGAATGCAAATAATTGGGATCAATCAGTTCATGGATATACACAGCCAGAATAAAAACCGCTACGCGCCGCTGCGCGATGCCCTGTACAACTTTGAGACCGATCACGTCCGCAACACCCTGAACGCGCTGTTTCGCGATGACGCACTGATCCAGTTGGCGTACCCCTTCGAAACCCTGGCGGGCCCCGGCCAGTTGTTCGACCAGGCCTACGCGCCGCTGCAGCGCGCCATCCCCGACCTGGAACGCCGCGACACCATTGTGATGGCCGGGCGCACCGCGCACCAACAGGACTGGGTCGGCTGTTGCGGCTACTACACCGGCAGCTTCCAGCGCCCCTGGCTGGATATTCCCCCTACCGGCCACCAGGTGGCCATGCGCTACCACGAATTCTTTCGCTTTGAGGAACAGCGCATTGTTGAAATGCAGGCCCTGTGGGACATACCGGAAGTCATGATGCAGGCCAACGCCTGGCCCATGAGCCCGAGCCTCGGTCGCGAGTGGCAGGTGCCCTCCCCCGCGCCCCAGAACGGCATCGTGCCCGGCCCCTGGGACGCGCAGCACTCCGCCGCCAGCCTGCAACTGGTAAGTGACATGTGCGAGGGGCTGGGCAGGTACGCCAGCGGTGGTGTGGAAGCGATGCAACTGGAAAAGTACTGGCACCCGCGCTGCAGTTGGTACGGACCCTCCGGCATCGGCACCGGCCGCGGCATCAGCGGATTCCGCAACTGGCACCAGATACCCTTCCTCAACGGGCTACCGGATCGCGTGGGCGATGCCGCCGCCGGGCACCTGTTTGCCGACGGCGACTTTGTCGGCTTCACCGCCTGGCCGGGTATGCACATGTCAGTGAGCGGCGATGGCTGGCTGGGCATCGCCCCTGCCGGACAGCAGATCACCATGCGCAGCCTGGATTTCTGGCGTTGCGAGCAGGGTCTTATACGCGAGAACTGGGTGCTGGTGGACCTGCTGCACGTCTATCATCAACTCAATGTCGATGTCTTCGCGCGACTGCGCGAATTCAACAAGGCTCGGCCCGGGCTATTCAGGGATTGAGAATCGCGCTGGTGCGCTCCAGCACGTCAAGGCCCTGTTGCTTGAGCCAGTAGGGAATGTCGATGATGACCCAGTTTTCCAGCAGTTTATCGCCTTCCCGGCGATAGACGTCTACCACGCGCATATGCGTGCGCTCGCCTCCCGGCAGGCCCATGAAGCCGCCGGTGGGCCGGTGTGACAGATTGGGCCAGCCGAAGAAACAGGCGAAATCGCCCTCGGCAAAACGGCACACATGGCCGTTATAGACTTTGTCGGTGAGCCCCTCACGAAAAGGGTACTGATGCTGCTGCTGGTAACGCGGGATGGTGCAGGTGGCGCCGATACCGGCGGGCCCATACCACACCATGTTTTCGTGCCAGGTGCGTGCGAGGTACTCGGGAGGGCAGTTGTCGTTGCCACTTTTATTGAGTGCGTCGAGATCATCGATCATCTGGTTGAGCACAGCCAGGGTCTTCTCGCCCTCCTCCGGCGCCTGCCGGTCGAGCAGAATACCGTCATGGCCCCGCGGCCCCGGATAGACGAAGGACGCCCCGGTCTGCGGCGGCAGCGGGTTGCATCCCACCTGCTGCATCAGGCCGATGATGTCCAGGAACATGCCCGTCTGCACGATCTTGCCCCCGGCCACGCAGTTGAACTCGGCGTAGCGCAACATCACCATCTTGCGGGTCGCACGAATACCCAGCCAGTCGGCATCGAACAGGCCCATGAAGTGCCCCATGCTCATGACCCACTGGTCGCCGGCGATTTCGCTGGTACCGGCGATGAAAATATCCTGCCGCCGCTGCAATGAGTTGAACGCGCGCAGCAGCGGCTGCCAGAATCCTTCTGCGATGGCCTCCTGCCCGTGTATCTCATCGAAGGGATGGCTACCGAGAAACCGGCAATCGGCACTGGTGTAGCGCGCGAGCACCGCCGGCAGCGTGTCCGCAGCGGCGGCCTCCAGCGCCTCGAAGTACTCGATCACCAGGGCCTTGTTTTGCTGGTAATCACTCATGACATCACGCTCCGGGTATCAACCGATCATCGCATTGAACAGGTACAGGAAAACCACCGTCAAGATGAAAAGGCCCAGCAGGTAGTAGCTGACGCGATCGACCCGACCCGGGATCAGGTACCAGTTACCCTCCTTTTCCGGTCTGCCCTCGGCGGCAAACTGCGCCTTCTGGCCCACCACCGTGTAGGGCGAGTATTCCTCCTGCCTGCCGTCCAGCGCCAGGCTCGCCAGCAGCGAGACGCTGATATTGACGGCGCCGCCGATCGCGCAATACCAGGGCCAGGCGATATCGGTGTTGGTCGCCACGTACCAGATCACCACAAAACCCACGGCCACACCGATCAACAGCCCGCGCTCGGTCGTATGCTTGGAAAAGAATCCGAGGGCGAACATGCTCAGCTTGGCACCAACGAAATAGGAGCCCACCTTGCTCAGCGTCTCCAGCACCGAGCCTTCGCTCTCTGCAAACATCAGCGCAGGAATCACAATCATCACCGCCCAGAACACAGTGAACAGGCGCGAAACTTTCAGGTAATGCTCACCGGATTCGCCGGGCTTAAAGTATCGCTGGTAGAAATCCACGGTGGAAACCGTGGACATGGAGTTGAAGGCGGAATCGAGGCTCGACATGCTGGCGGCGAGCACCGCAGCCGCAATCAGGCCCATCAACCCGGGGAGCCCATAATCAGTAGCGAACTGCAGGATGATGGTGTTGCCGTTCTCAAACTCGCGGCCGCCATAGTAGGAGTAAAACAACACGCCCAGCAAGATAAACAGGAAGTAAATAAAGAAAGCACCAAAGCCCATCATCAGGAAAGACTTCTTGGCATCGCCGATATTTTTCGCCGCCAGGGTTCGCTGCACCATCATCTGGTTGGCCCCGTACACGGTGACGTGGAACAGGGTCATGGCGATTACGCCGGACCAGACCGTGGTCACCCTGGTCATGTCCACGCTGAAATCCAGCGCATCGGTGCGGCCCTGGGCTTTCAGCTGCGCCAGTGCCTCCGCCACCGGCACGGGCATCTCGCCCAGCAGGGCGAACAGAATGACGAAGGCCCCGACGAAGAGGATTCCCGCCTGTATCACGTCGGTCCAGATCACCGCGGCAATACCGCCGAGGGAGGTGTAGATCAGCGCGATCAGGGTCACGATGGCAATACAGTATTCCACCGGCAGGCCGGTAATAAATTCCAGCACCAGCGATGTGGCGTAGAGCACCGCCGCCGAGGTCAAGCCCTGGGACAGCAGGAACACCCCGGACATGACGCTGCGTGAAGCGGGGCCGAAGCGCTTCTCCTGGTACTCGTAAATCGAGGCCACCCCGCTGTTGAAAAAGAAAGGCAGGAAAAAGGTCACCACAAAGAAGATGACCAGCGGGTAATTCAGGTGAATGGCAATCACGGATAGCCCATCGGTATACGACCATGCAGGGCCGCCGAGGAAGGTGAGTGCACTGACGTAGGTGCTGACCACGGAGATACCGATCGCCCACCAGGGGATGCTGCGATCACCCAGGAAGAAGTCGTCCGCCGAATGAATTTTCTTACCGAGAAAAAAGCCCAGGCCCAGGTTGGCAATCACGTAGATCACCAGGATAGACCAGTTCAGCGCACCAAATTCCGCCATTACCACTCACCTTGTTGTTATTGCTTTCACTTTATTTGTGCTTTCATTTCCGCGAATACATCGAGGCCCATTTGCGCGAGCATATGCGGTATATCGATCGCCACCCAGTTTTCCTTGAGCCGGTTGCCCTGCCGGCGCCAGATATCCATTACCCGCAGTGCCAGGTGCTCGCCGGAAGGCGGCAGGCCCAACCAGCCGCCACCGGAATGGGTGCCGTGCATATGCGGCCAGCCGCCGGTGGCAACATAGTCGCCGCAGGCCACGGTACAGGCGTGGTGATCCACATCACGGTCGGGGAAGCTGCGCAGGAACGGCCCCTGGTGGTGGGCGCGGAAACCGGCAATACCCCGGGTGGTGCCGATGCCGCCAGGCCCATACCACATGAAATCCGGGTGCCAGTATGTCTCCAGATCCATGCTTTCCAGATCCCGGCCATCATAGCGGCGCAGGCAATCCAGCATATCCATCACCAGTTGCACCGAACTGGCGCTGTAGGCCGGGTCAGTATCCTCGCCGCACAGTCCATCCAGCGTGGCCGGAGGCATCACCAGGCCGGGGTGCCCCAGCGCAGGTCGCAATGGATAAACACCGGCCTGGTGCATGGCATCGAGAAAATCCGGAAACAGGTAACACTGGATGATACGCCCGTTCTCCAGGCGTACCAGTTCAGAGTAGCGCAGGTACAGCGCCCTGCCCGTGGGCGGGATACCAAACAAGGGCGCCAGAAACGTGCCGCAGAAATATCCGGCCCCGGCAACCCACTGCTCGCCCTGATACTGGCCCGGAATCTCGATGAAAGGCCTGCGCTCAAGGTCCGGTAGCGCCGCCCGCAAAGGCAGCATGAATTCTGTCAGTACTGCGTCGGGGCCGCTCAGGTCATTTACCGGATGGCACACCGACCACGCCACCTGTTCATGCAATGCGCTGCGCGCGGCACCGGCTGCATCAGGCCCCGCGGCAGCGGCGTAGAACTCGGCTATCACACTCATGTACGGATCCGCTATGGTGAACGCGACAGGCGCAGGGTGATCTTTTACCCCCCCCTCCTGACAGACGTGATTAATTGGCTGCGGCCGAGCGCGTCGGGGCTTCCATCCACACTGCCGCTGCGGGGGCGTCGCCGCCGCGGACCACGTAGGCCACGGTATTACTGGCGCCGGGATTACTGAAGCCATGCATCAGTTCACGGGGCACGGTAAGCACATCCCCCTGCTGCAACGTCAGCTCACCGCCATCCCAGCTGAACAAGAGTTCTCCGCTGTGCAGGTATACGACTTCTTCCTCGTGACGGGCATGGAAAGGCAAGCGGGCGGCCGGCTCGAAATCCATGCGGCGAACCTGGAAGCCGTGCGGCCAGGCCATCTTGCCCGCAGGCACGCCCTCCGCCTGGCTGGCGGGGCCAATCAGCGCGTATTCAGCCACGCCGGGCACGCTATCGGTGAGTGCGGAGCCGGCACGTGAGCACTGTTCCTCCTCGCGATAAACACACTCGAGCATTTCTTCAACACTCATCACCCGGTGCGCCTTCACCTGCTGCTCGGTAGTCTTCGGTTTGGGATTGACGCCTGCAGGCACCTGCTCCCCCCGCGTGGTATCCACCAGGCGGCCATTCTCCAACAGCACCAGGCCATACTCACAGGCCTTGTCAAAGACATCCGGCGCCCAGAGCACGTTGCCCGGGTCGTCACCACCGAGCACGGCAAACAGGTAGCCGACGTCATCACCCACGTTCTCAAAGCCGCGGAACACGTTCACCGGAATGCTGATACAGTCTCCCGGACCCAACACGGCCTCGCCATCCTGGCACTGGTCGCCCCAACGGAAGGCCCAGCGACCGCTGTGTACGATAAAGACTTCCTCGGTTTCATGACTGTGCTGGGAGTTGGTGCAGCCCGGGGGCTGCCGCGCGCCGCCAATGTTGAAGCCGTGCGGCTCGGTAATGTGCACGTACTGGTCGGGATGCTCCGCCACACCCGGGCCGATAACGGTGAAATTCTCTTTTTTGTCGCTGCCGGGGGTATAGGTATCGACAAACGCGTTGGTGCAGGGTCGCAACTCCGTATAGCGCACCAGACGCTGCTGCATCGCTTCGGTAGTCCACTGCTTGGACATGGGGCCTCTCTCCACTCAAATAGTTATTAAAAATCACCGGGGCCACTTGCACTGGCAATCTGATTGGTGAAAATGTACTTCGAATGCAAAAATTTATCAAGCGCAAACAGAGACTGCTTCATGCCTGACTCAATGCCCATGTTTATCGATGCCCACCACCACCTCTGGGACCTGCACCACTGCCACTATCCCTGGCTCATGGCCCGGGGCGAGAGGCGCTTCTTCGGCGACCCGACCCCCATTCAACGCAATTACCTGCCCGCGGAGTTTGCTGCCGAGTCCGCCGACTATAAACCCGTGAAAAGCGTGCACATACAGGTAGGAGTGCGCACCGAGGACGAAACCAGGGAAACCGCCTGGCTGCAATCACTGGCGCCGTATCCACAGGCCATCGTGGCCGCGACCGACCTGCGGGCACCGGACCTGCCCGCCAGTCTGGACGCACATGCCGCCCATGAACGCTTTCGCGGTGTGCGCCAGATCGTCGGCCGTCACATCGCCGAAGACCGCAAGCACGGCAGCGACGAACTGCTTGACGACCCGGCGTTTGTGGCCGGACTGCGCGAGCTTGCCACCAGGGGCCTGTCCTTCGACCTGCAGATGATTCCGCCACAGATGCCGCGGGTGCTTGCCGCGCTGCAGCAGGTGCCCGAGCTGCGGGTGGTGCTGTGCCACTGTGGCTCACCCTGGGATCAGAGCCCCGACGGACTCGCCGACTGGGGCAAGGGCCTGCGGGCGCTGGCCGCACGGCCCAATACCTGGTGCAAGGTCTCGGGCCTGGGTATGTTCAACCCGCAATGGACCGACGCGGCGCTCGCTCCGCTCATCACCGAGGTGGTGGATATCTTCGGCCCGGGGCGGGTGATGTTCGGCTCGAACTTCCCGGTGGACAAGCTGTACAACAGCTACGAGGCACTGTGGCGCTGTTACAACGCCGCCACGTCGCAATACACCGCCACGGAACGGGAGCAGATGTTCTACCACACCGCGGCGGACTTCTATGGCATCTAGCGGGCTGTGCGGATGACTGCCCTGAACCGCTAGCTGCCGCGAAACCGCTGCACCAGGCTGGCGGCGCCCTGCAGCAGGAAACCGTGATCCGATGACAGCAGGAAAAGTGTGGCACCGGCATCCTGCCAGCGCGGGATCTCGTCCAGGTTGCCCACGAACATACCCACCGGTCGCCCTGCCGCGGCGGCACTGCGGCAGACTTTTTCCACCGCTTCGACCACCTCCGGGTCTGCCGGCGATGCAGCGCCAAGGGCGACAGTAAGGTCGATACGGCCGACAAACAGGCAGTCTATGCCATCCACCGCGGCGATATCATCGATCGCCTCCAACGCTTCCAGATCCTCTATCTGTGCGATCACCACCGACTCGGCAGCGCTGGCGGCAAGGTGCTCGGCCATCGGCCGGGTAGTGTATTCCGCCGCCCGGGTGGAACCGGCGTAGCCACGCCCGCCGGCGCCGAAATGCGCGGCAGCGGCGATCTCCTCAGCCATCTCCGCTGATGTCACATGTGGCACCACCACACCGGTAGCGCCGCAATCGAGGGCGTTGAGGGTGTGCTCCGGGGCCGCCGAGGGCACGCGTACAAGCGCCGGTTTGCCTTCGCTCCTGAGCGCATAGAGACATTGATCCTGCACCAGGCGATCGAAGGGGGCGTGTTCGGCGTCCAGGCAGAGCAGGTCGAGATCGGTTTTTCCCAACACCTCGCAGAGGATCGGTGACGGGGTTTTGACAAAACTACCCAGCAGCTGCTCACCGGCGGCGATACGCGATTTCAGCGTCTTGTTCATAGCCCTAGCTCCACAGCCTGTCACTGGCCAGTGCTGCGCCTTCCACCATCGCGCCCAGCTTGGCGTAAACAATATCCTCGTCCACCGCCCCGAATCCGGCAAAGGTGGAGAAACCGCAGTCAGTGCCGGCGATCACGCGCTCGCGACCGACGATGTCGGCGAACCGCTCGATACGCTGCGCCACCAGCCGCGGGTGCTCGATGAAATTGGTAGTGGAGTCGATCACCCCGGGCACCAGCACTTTGTCGTCTGGAATAGCCGCATCGCGGAACACCTCCCATTCATGTGCATGCCGCGGGTTTGATGATTCGAACAGTAGTGCCTGCGGCTTCGCTTGCAAGGCGATCGGCAACACCGTCTCCATGGGTGCGTCGCAGTGATGCGGGCCCTCGTAGTTGCCCCAGCAAACATGCAGGCGCACCTTTTCCGCGGGAATATTGCGCAGGGCATCGTTGAGTACTTCGACGTGCAGGTTGGCGAGAGCGACATACTCTGCTTCGGGCTTGCCCTTGAACAGCATATGGCGCCCCAGGCCGAGATCGGGAGAATCCAGTTGCAGGATAAAGCCGGCATCGACAATCGCCTCGTACTCGGCGCGCATGGCATCGGCCAGGGCCTGCAGGTAGGCCTCGTGTCCGGCGTAGTACTGGTTGGGTTGAAACAGCGCGATCACCCCCGGCGAGGCGGCATTCATAAAGCCCTCTGTCGGCGCGTGCGCGGTCACCGCCGCCCTGAAGTTATCCAGGTCTTCCTGCAGCGGCGCCATATCCTTGACCGCGATTTCGCCAACACAACAGGGGCGCTTGTAGCTGGGGGTGCCGCCGGAACTGGCCTGGCGCTCGAGAAACCCCGGGAAGGCTTCCAGGTCGGCAGGCGGATTGCGCTCGCTGTCGCCGTCGAACCCGCTGATGCGGTCCTTGATGTAAGTGGCGTAGCTGATCTTGCTCATCTCGCCGTCGCTGACGATATCCACGCCGGTCTGCACCTGGCGTGCAACCACCGCCTCCACCGCCGATCGCAGTGTGGCCGCCATGGCATCCGCATCAACAGGCTGTTCATTCTCCTTGGCAAACACCGCGTCGGTAACGGCTTTCGAGCGCGGCAGGCTGCCCACGTGGGTGGTGAGGATCCGGTCTGTACTGAGTTGCATTATTGTGGTCTCTCTCTTCAGTTAAGCCATTTTTTAAGGGCGGCGTTGACCGCGCCCGGTTGCTCCATCGTGGCCAGGTGACCACAATCGGGGATGACCAGCAGCTGCGCTGCGGGAATCCGCTGCGCCATCTCCCCGTGCAGCGACGGCGGGCACAGTTCGTCTTCCTCGCCGCACAACACCAGCGTCGGGCAGGTGATCGTCGGCAGGGTTGCGGTGCTGTCCGGGCGGTCGCGCAAAGCCAGTGACTGGCGCACGAACACCTCGGCCCCAAGCCCCATACCCATGTACAGCACCTCGTCCAACAGCGCCCGGTTGTCACGGTGGCAGGACGCCAGGTAGTTGGGCTTTAACTCGTCGCGCAGAATGGCACCCAGTTCGCCCCGCCGCGCCTGCGCCATTTGCCGATCGCGCACTGCGCGCCGCTGTGGAGTATCGGCGCGAAAATTGGTATCCAGCAGCGCCAGGCGCGCTATGCGTTCGGGTGCCTGGCGCCACATTTCCAGGGCGACGATACCCCCCATGGACAGCCCAGCCAGGGCGAAGCGCTCCGGCGCCCCGGCCAGCACACCGCGCGCTATGGCGGCGATGTCGTCATGGCCGGTGATATCACCATGCAGCAGCGGCAATTCGCCACCCAGTTCCGCTTCCTGCGCTCGCCATAGCCCGGCATCACACATCATGCCCGGAAGCAGCAGCAGCGGTGTACTTCGAATGCATTCAGCCATAAATAAAAACGTCAGCCGCGAATGCTGCTGCCATTGCGCAGCACGCCGGAAAACAGCCGCTTCTCCGGCGGTAGCTCAGGATTGTCTACTCGGTCCATCAGCATGGAAACGGCCGCCTCCGCCATGCTCTCCACCGGCTGTACCACCGTGGCCAGGTCAAAACTCGCCCAGGCCGCGGCGCGCACGCCGTCGAACCCGACCACGGAGACGTCGCCGGGCACATCGTAATCCAGCCGATAACGCAGCTCGTCCATGGCGCCAAAGGCCATCACGTCGTTGGCGCAGATAATCGCATCGGGCATGTCGCCTCGCCGGTCCAGGATTTCCTGCACCGCCCGGCAACCGGACCGGTAGCCGTAATCGCCGCTGACCTGCAACACCTCGGTGGCGCCACATTCCCGCAGTCGCTCCAGCGCACCGCGGGTGCGCTGCATGCTCACCACGGAATCTGCGGGGCCGGTAATAATGGCAAAACTGCGGTGCCGGGATGCCTCTACCAGGCGATTGATCAGCGCGCGCTCGCCTTCAATCTGGTCGCAACTGACCGAGCAGACCTGCACGTCCTCGTAGGAGCGGTTATAGAACACCAGCGGAATATCACGCTCCACGAAGGTGGCTATTTCATCCGGCGACAGGTGGGCAGCGGCGATCACGCCGTCTACCTGGTATTGCCACACCTGTTGCAGTGTGCGGCTGACATCGCTCTCGTGGTCCAGGGTGAACAGCAGCACGTGCACACCGCGCTCGGTGAAGCGCGCACTGAGTTCAGAGACCACCTCGGGATAGAAATTCAGGTTGGAAACGATCACCGCGACCATGTTGGAACGACGCGTGATCAGCCCACGGGCAATCGCGTTGGGCGTGTAGCCCAGTTCCTCGACCGCAGCCATCACCCGGGCGCGCATCTTCTTGGAGACACTCGCGCCGGGTTTGAAACAGCGGGACACGGCTGACTGCGAAACACCGGCGTGCTGTGCGACATCGTAGGATGTCACATGCCGCTTGGTGCTGGCGAAGTTTTCTTTTCGGGTGCTAGCCCCCGCTTTTGCCATACCTTCTTACGCGAATATCAGCCTGTTCCTTGTGCCCGGCAAAGCCCTCTACAGCACAAAGCCGTGAGCAGTATTCGCCCACCATGGCCGAGGCTTCCGGAGTTACCCGCTGGAAGGTGCAGGTCTTGATAAACTTGCCCACCCAGAGGCCGCCAGTATAGCGTGCGGCTTTCTTCGTTGGCAAAGTATGGTTGGTGCCGATGACCTTGTCGCCGTAGGACACGTTGGTTTCCTGGCCCAGGAACAGCGCGCCATAGTTGCTCATGTTGTTGAGGAAATAGTCGGGGTCGCGCGTCATCACCTGCACATGCTCGGAGGCGATCTGGTCGGCGATCTCGACCATCTCCTCATAGCTGTCGGCGACGATCACCTGCCCGTAATCGCGCCAGGCGGCCCCCGCTATCTCTGCCGTGGGCAACACCGTCAGCTGCCGTTCGACTTCCGCCATGGTGTCGCGCGCCAATTGCTCGGAATTGGTCAGCAGCACCGCGGGAGAATTGGGCCCGTGTTCGGCCTGGCCCAACAGGTCGGCTGCGCATAACTCGCCGTCACAGCTGTCGTCGGCGATCACCAGCGTCTCGGTGGGGCCGGCAAAAAGATCGATGCCGACGCGGCCGAACAACTGACGCTTGGCCTCGGCTACGAATGCATTGCCGGGGCCGACGATCATGTCTACCGGCGCTATGGTCTCGGTACCGATGGCCATGGCACCTACCGCCTGCACACCGCCGAAGCAGTAAATCTCGTCCGCGCCAGCCATATCCATGGCGACGACGATGGCGGGCGAGGGTTCGCCGTTGAATGGTGGCGCCGCCGCGATCACCCGTTTGACGCCGGCAACTTTGGCCGTCACCACGGACATGTGCGCGGAGGCCACCAGCGGATACTTGCCCCCCGGCACATAGCAACCGACGCTGTTCATCGGTATGTGCTTGTGACCCAGTACCACGCCCGGTAGCGTTTCTTCTTCCACATCGAGCATGGAATTGCGCTGGATCTGGGCGAAATTGCGCACCTGTTCCTGGGCGAAGCGGATATCGTCGATCACCTGTTGGTCCAGCTGCTCGTAGCAGGCTTCGATCTGCTCACGGCTGAGCCGGAAACTGTCCGGGGACCAGGCGTCGAACTTCTCCGAGTAGTCGCGGATCGCCGCGTCTCCCTCACTCTCGATGCGGCCGAGGATATCCTCAACGATGCCCCTCACTTTGGCATCCTGAGTCTGTACTTCCTCGACGGACATTCCCTCTTTCAGATATTTGGCCATTGTTATTTCTCCGAGGCTGTCTGACGTGTAAAAACCGGCATGCTAAACAGTTTTGACTTCGAATGCAATTTATCGTCTATAATGGCTCGCGATCAAGCACCACAACAGGCAAACTCTGGATTAATGCGTTTTATATCACTCGCCATCACTGCGCTCTGCGTGCTGCCATGGCCGGGCTTTCACCCGGCCGCTGCGGCAGAGGTGACGACCCCTGACTGCAGGTCCACGCCGCAGGTTTGCCTGAACTCCCTGGCAGATATCGCGCCGCCGGCGCTACGTGTGCGCGAGTACGGCAGCACACTGACGCCCCTGAAGCGAGTGCGGGAGTTACCGACGCAGCGCACCAGCCTGCTCCGCTATACGTCCGACGGGCTGGCGCTCTACAGCCGCCTCGACCTGCCTCGCTCAGGGCCGCCTGAACAGGGCTATCCACTGGTCGTCATCGCCCCGGGCTGGATCAGCCGGGAACAGGCACCGGGCTGGGATTTCGGCATCGGTAGCGAGGCCACATTCAATGCCGTGATTGACGCCTTCGTCGCCCGGCGCTACGCCGTGATCACTGTCGGGTATCGCGGCAGGGGTACGGTAGACAACGTGCCCGCGCAGGGCATGGCCTTCCGCGATGCCTGGGGCAATGGCAGCTATATCTCACCGATCTTTTACGCTATCGATGTGCTCAACCTGCTGGCGGGCCTGGGCAGCCTGGACGCTGCTCCCTGGCAAGCAATGCTCGCTCCCGGCGAGGCCAGGCCACGCTTCGATCTCTCCCGGGTTAACCTGTGGGGGCATTCCCAGGGCGGCGATGTGGCGCTCACCGCGCTGGCGGTGAGCGGCCGCAACCCGCAATTCCCGCAGCGCGTGGCAGCCGCCTCCATCTGGGCCGGCAACATACCTGACCGTTTCATCCAGGCTGACACCTTTGGACCCATGGCCTCAACGCCGCAGGCGTTCATGTCCGGCGATGGCACCTGGACCGGCTCAGCCATTGGCAGGCAGGGTGAGGTAAACCCGGACTTCGTCTTTGCCTGGCCGGCGGACTGGATCAGCAGCCTCGACAGGCGGGACTGGACCTGGCAGACGCAGCAGTGGTCAACGCCCAGCGTGGCCGACGCCAGGCTGGCCAAGTACCGCGAGATGTACGCGGCGCTGAATCGCTATGTAGCGGACATGGACGACCTCGCGTTTTCCCTCTATCAGGATGACAACGGCAGGACCCGTATTCGCCATGCCCCCGAGGTCGCCGCGATCATGCCCACTCTCGGGGGTTATCACCATGCCCGCTTTATCGACACACCCTTGGCCCTGCACACCTCCGACCGCGATTACTATTCACTGCCGCGGTGGAATCACGACCTTGCCGGGCGGATAGGCGAGCACGGCGGACAGGCCCGCGTCTACATCTATCCCGGCAATACCCATTCGCTGGGCCGTAGCGAACACCCCTGGTTCTCCCCTGCCGGCACCGTTGCCGGCGCACCCGTCGCCATAGCCCGCGACCTGGCACTGTTCGGCGGTGCCGGCTTTTCTGACTGAACCCATAGCAAGGAATCCCCCATGAGCGACCAGCAGCCCTCCCCGTTTCGCCTTGATGAAAAAATCGCTCTGGTCACCGGGGCCGGCAAGGGCATCGGCCGCGCCTGTGTCGAAGGCCTGGTGGCCGCCGGCGCCCAAGTGATTGCGGTGGCACGCACGGCCAGCGACCTGGAGAGCCTGCAGGCGGCGCACCCGCAGCGCGTGCAGGCCTGGGCTGCGGACGTCACCGACCCCGGGTTCCTGGAACGCATCGCCTCGCTGCCGCAACTGGATGTGCTGGTCAACAACGTCGGTACCAACAAGCCACAGCCGTTTACCGACGTAGAGATATCGGCGCTGGATCTGATGCTGGAACTGAACGTCCGCTCCGCCTTTCTGGTGGCGCAGGCCGCGGCGCGCATCATGGTGCGCCAGGGCGCCGGCTCCATCATTCACATGGGCTCACAAATGGGTCACGTGGGCGCCGCTAACCGCACGGTCTACTGCATGACCAAGCACGCCATCGAGGGATTGACCAAGGCCATGGCAGTGGAACTGGCACCCCAGGGCGTGCGCGTCAATTCCGTGGCGCCCACGTTTATCGAAACACCGATGACCCGGCCCATGTTCGAGGACCCGGCATTTCACCGCGATGTCATGGCGCGCATACCCCTGGGCAAGATCGGCCAGGTGCAGGATGTGGCCAACGCGGTAGTGTTTCTGGCCAGTGACGCCGCCGGCATGGTGACCGGCGACAGTCTGAAAGTCGACGGGGGCTGGACGGCGGTATGATACGCCGCCTTCGCGCCGCGGCCGGGAAGCGTACGGCACTGGCCCGGCAACACCTCGCAGCGGGCGTCGGTGCTGCTCAGTCGTGCCCCAGCGCCGCCACCAGTGGCTGCAAAAACTCCTCGTATCGCTTCCAGGCCGCGACCGCGTCCCGATAAATCGGCTCGCGGACCTGGCTGGCGCTGGGTGTTTTCACCAGCCCGCCACCGCTATGGAATTCGAGCATCGCCGGCTGGAACTCAAGTTCCAGAAACCCGAGCATACGCTCGCACTGTGCGCGCAGATCGGCGACGGTGGCTTCGTAATCCACGTCCAGGATGCGCTCCGGGTAGAGTGCGTGCCACGCGTCCATCATCCGGCGGTACTGCTGATAATAATCAGCCAGAGACTCGAGACCGTGGGCGTAGGTCTGCTTTTCATCGAAGGGTATGCGGTGAATGGAAAAGCAGTTGTCCACCGGCTCACGGCGGCAGTGTATGAACTTCGCCTCCGGCAGCGCCCGCGCCATCAGCCCCAGGTACTGAAAATTCAGTGGCGTCTTGTCGACTATCCACGCCGTACCCTGGTCGACCTCCCGGTGACGGCTGCGATAGTAGCGGCCGATTTCCTCCAGGTGCGCGTCCGTGAGCTCGGCCACGCACTGGGGAAACGGCTGGTTGGTCAGGTGCGATGCCAGCCGCGCGCAGTCAAAAGCGTAGCTGACCTCGCCGGCACCCATGATGCAGCTATGGGCAGACAACACCTGTTCGGTAAGGGTGGTGCCGGATCGCGGCATACCCATGACGAAGGCAATACCTGGCGAAGCCGGCGCGCGCGCCTGCCCGGGAGGGCGAGCCTGCAGTGCACGCGCAGCGGTGATGATGCCGTCGGTGAGGCTGTGGGTAAATGCCCTGTCGTAAGGACTCGCCTCGGCCTTGATGCGATTACCCTGTGCCAGATAGTGCCAGGCTTTCGCTACCTCATCGCGCTGGTCCCAGGCCCGGAACAGGGCGAAGGCAAGCAGCTTCCTGTCCTCATCGAGCATGCCATCGGCGCGCCACAGTAGTTCCATCTGTTGCAGCTCCTGTTCCGGCGTCTGCCTGCCCTTGAGCTGCGCCAGCTGGTAATGCGCACTGGCGTAGTCCGGCGCCAGCTGCAGGCAGCGCTGGAAGCATTCGGCGGCACGGTCGCGGTCTCCCAGCTGTTCATGCAATACACCCAACGCATGCCAGGCAAACGGATTGCCGGGCTCGCGCTGCAGCACCGTATCAAGAGTCTGCCGCGCTTCGTCGGCGCGATTCAGGTCCCTGAGCGCATCCGACTTCTCGATCATCACGTCAGTGCGTCCGGGCTCCAGTTCGAGCACGCGCTCAAAGCAGGCCAGCGCGTCCTCGAAGCGGGCCAGCTTAACGAATACAGATGCGCGCAGGTGATGCGCCGCGACCTGCTCCGGGTCCAACTCCAAGGCCCGGTCCAGGGCTTTCATTGCCTTGCCGTAATCCTCCATATCGCGCTGCGCGGCGGCCAGGTTGCTCCAGCAGGCGGCGTAGGCCCTGTCCAGGCGCAGTGCGGCTTCGAAACAGGTAATGGCGTCGCGTGCATTACCACTCTCGCGCAGGGCATTGCCAAGATTGTTCATCATCACCAGGTTTTTGGGGTTCAGCTGCAGGGACTGCTTGAAGTGCGCCACAGCGGCTTCAAACTGGCCAGCATCCTTGTAGGCCAGGCCCAGGTTGCCGTGCGCCTGCGGGTCATCGGGGTTCTCCGCCAGAGCCTGTGTAATCAACTCGATGGCCTCCAGCGGCCGGTCAGAATTGATGGCCAGGATGCCCAGCAGGTTCAATGCGTGCACGTTGCGGGGATCGAGCTTTAGTACCTCTCGGTAGCCTGCCTCCGCCTCGCCATAGCGCCCCTGTTGCTGCAGTTGATAGCCCTGTTCGAGATACCGCATGATTTTCTCAGGTGATGTCATCCTCGCTCCGCTACTGGTGGCGCCACAACAAAAAAAGCCCCACGAGGTGGGGCTTTAGCATACTAGCACTGTGCCCTCATCCCGGGGCAAGCCTGGACCGGCTAGAAATTGTAGCCCAGCCTGACACCGTAGGTGCGCGGGTCGCCGAAGTCCGCAAACGCGCGCGCTCCTGAAAACACCGTGGTCTCGGTCAGGTATTCCTCGTCGGTGGCATTCTTGACGAATGCCTGGGCGGTGATCGCACCGCTTGCCGACATCCAGGTCAGGCGCAGGTCCAGCGTGGTGTAGGCATCCTGCTTGGCGAAGAAGTACTCGACATTCTGCGTCTTGTAGTCATCCGTGTGATAGATAAAGGCGCCGGGTATCAGCACCCCTGCACCACCCAGGTCCCAGTCGTAACTCACACCGAGGTTCAGCGTGTAATCCGGGCTGAAGCGGGGCTTTTTGCCGCTGAGGTCGTAGATACGATCCCCTGCCGGGCCTATCTCGCCGCCTTCGGCGAAGCGACTTTCGCCCTCGGTGAATTCGTCGAGTTCGGAATCGTCGAAGTTGGCTCCGGCAGTAATATTCAGGGCCGGGGTGGGCTGCCATACCATCTCCACTTCCAGCCCCCGCGCCGTCATGCTGCCGCCGGGAGCTGTCTGGGCAATGATGGTTCCGCCCTGGGGCACGAACACCGTAGTGGACAGGCCATCGAAGTCGTTGTTGAACAGCGCCAGGTTCAGAGTCATGGTGCCGTCCAGCAGGGTCGACTTCAGGCCCAGTTCAAAGGCCTCGACCTCATTGGGGTCAGAGAGCTCCGTGCTGCCCGCGCGAATCGGGTTGCCGGCAATGTAGCCGGTGGCTGCCGAGGCGTACAGCATCATGTTATCGCCAATATCGTATTGCGCTGCCAGGCGCCAGTCGGTGTGATCGTCATCGCCCTTGTTCGCCGAATCGCGGTTCAGCGTAAAGGTTGGCCAGTCGCGCTGGCGGCTCTCCTCGTTCAGGGAACCACTGTAGAAGTTGCGCTCATCCTTGGAATAACGCAGGCCCGCAGTCATACGGAAACGATCAGTGAAAGAATACTCAGCCTGGCCGTAGACGGCCTGCGACTTGGTGCCGCCAAAGCTCGCACTGAGCCAGTGCGCCCAGCGCGGCCGCTGCGGCGTTGCTGAATTGGCGTAACCGTATACGAACTCATACTGGGTATCGTCGGGGTCGGAGTCGTCGTACAGGAAGTAACCCAGGGTCCACTGCAGGTCGCCATCGCTGTTTGAGTTCAGGTTGATATCGGCCTGCACAGCATTGGACTCATTGCGTTCACCGGCGGCGATACCGCAGCGCTGCTGCGTGGTCGCGTCCCAGTACCACCAGGGCCCTTCCGGATTGGAATAGTCCACGCAGAAACCGTCGTACTCACCCACCAACTGGCCGTTGAGGGTGGGGTTGGCCGACATGTCACTGTCCGTCAGGCGTCGCTCTTCGTAATCGAACACACCCAGATTGGCGCGCAGGTCTGCGAAGCCCAGGTCCCAGTTGATCAGTGCACTGAACGAGGTTTCCTCGATATCGCGCTGCGGCCGGAAATCGGAGGAGATTTTGAAAGGATCATCAATGGTGGCAGCAGTGGAATCCTGGGGGAACACGCCTGTGAACTCCTTGCCGCCACCGAAGCCGTCGGTGACGCCCTGGCGCGGTTGCATCACGCCATTGATACCGTTGGTCTGGCCGGTTTGCGGATTCACGGGGATACCCAGCACCTTGTAGGCGTAGTCAGAGTTACCGTTGGCAGTATCTTCCCAGTAGGTTGCCGTCAGGGTGATATCGAAGCGGTCGGTGGGCGCCCACAACAGCTGGGCACGGGCGTACTGGTTGTCCTCGTCCTTAAGCCCCGCGCTGGAGTTGAACACGTTCTCCACGAACGGGTCCTGGGAGGTGTCGCTGGCGGTGATGCGCAGCGCGACCGTATCGCCCATGGGGATATTGACGTAGCCCTCGTAGCGCTGGTAGTCGTAATTCCCGGCGGTGACGGCGGCGCCCCAGGACAACTCCCCCACGTCGGGCTTGTTGGCAATAAGGTTAACCAGGCCACCGAGGGTATTGCGCCCGAACAGCGTGCCCTGGGGGCCGCGCAACACTTCCACCCGCTGGATATCGATGTAACTTGCCAGCGCCTGGCCAGCGCGCGGGCGATACAGCCCGTCGATATAGATGGGCACAGCGATATCGTTGACCCCGGCAGCACCGGCGCCGCGCATGATGATCACCGGGTCGTTACCCTTGTTGTTGACCTGCATGCCCGGAACGCTCTTGTCCAGGTCCAGCAGGCTGGTGATCTGCAGTTCCGTCAATCTGTCGCCGGAGATGGCGGTAACGGCGAGGGGAATATCCTGCACACTGGCGGAGCGCTTGGTGGCAGTCACCACCACCTCTTCCAGGAAACCGTCCTCCATCACGGTGGAGCCCGATCCGCCCTGGGCCCACACCGGGGCCGTCGACAGTGCCAGTGACACCCCGATCGACATGGCCGTGCGTTTGGTGTTCATACCGTGTGTTCTCATGCTGTGTTTCTCCTGGTAAAGCTTATATGAGCCTTTTTGAGTAGGTTCCCTGGCGCTCCCAGGAAAAATCTTCGCGGCCGCCCGCAAATACTTCAGGCCGAGGGTGCGTCCACCCCCGGCCTGTCATTCAGTGGTGTGCTGGTATCGTGGCAAAAAAAATCCCGGCCCTGCGGACCGGGCAACCACAATGGCCACGAGGGCCTACCGCACCTAGAAATTGTACGACGCGCTCAAACCCCAGATTCGCGGATTGTTCCAGCTGGCCTGGATTGAGGCGATGTCCGGTGCGTCACCCGGGTTGAAGATCACCGAGCGGGTGAGCACCTCTTCATCGCCGATGTTGAGGACGTAAGCCTGCACTTCTACAGATCCGCTCGCCGACAGCCAGACAACCCTTGCGTCTGCCATGACATAGGCGTCCTGCGCGGCCTCGTCCACGTTGATATCAAACGAGTAGTACTCGTCCGAATAGGCCAACTGCAGTATCGGGGTCAGCAGGCTGCCGCCCGGGAGCTGGATGTCGTAGCTGGTCTGCAGGCTCGCGGTCCACTCCGGCGACAAGGCCGGCGTCCAGCCCTTCAGGGACAGGTTACCCTCGGGAGTCAGGCGCCCCGAGAACTGGTCCAGGCCGTTAACCCAGGAAATCTCATAGTCCCCGAACTCGGAGTTCATGTAGGCCAGGGTGGCGTCGACGCGCCAGGAATCACCTGCCAGCCAGTTGAGTTCAAACTCGGCACCCCAGGTGTCAACCTCACCGCCACTTTCCGTGAACTCGGAAACCACGTTGTCTTCGCCCAGTATGGCGAAGGACTGTGCCTGCATGTCATCGTAGTCGTTGTAGTACAGGGCCGTGTTGAAAATCAGCGTATTGTCCAGCCACGTGCTCTTGTAACCGAGTTCGTAAGCGGTGACTGTCTCCGGGTCATAGGTAAGCGGCACACCCTCGGCGATAAAGTTGATGCCACCGGCACGATACCCCGTAGAGACCTGCGCATAGGCCATGGAGTCGTCGTCAAGGTCTTGTTCCACACCGAACTTCCACAGGTTGTCGTCCCACTCGCCCTCTTCGCCCGTGCCCGGTGCCGGTATCGGCGGGAACACCGTCCAGTCCAACTGGTCTTTCTTGGTCTTGGTGTCCTCGGCGTAGCGATAGCCGCCCAGCAGTCGGGTGCTGTCGGTGAGCGCGTAGTTGACGTTGACGAACAGGCCGGTGGAGTCGCTGGTGTAATCACCAACGCGATCCCAGTGCGGAATTTCGAACTGGCCGTCGGTGCGCTCCAGCCAGTTCCAGGCACTTTCCATCTCGAAGTAATAGGCTCCCACCAGCCATTCCAGCGGGCCATCGCCATTAGATACCAGTTGTAGTTCGGTAGACCAGGTCTCCTGGTCAGTACCCCAGCCGGTAAAGCCGTTGTTCTCGGGGTCGCCGCCGTCGCTGTAGTCAGAGTCGTAGTTCTGCTCGCCTTCGAAATCATTGATGTTGCCGATGAACTTCACCGTGGCGAAGCCGATATCCCAGTTCATGTGCAGGGTGTAGGCGGTACTCTCGAGATCGGCGTTCGAAGGCAGGTCACGCCGCACTTCCCAGGGGCCGTTGTCGAAATTATCCGAGGCGTTTTCCGGCGCCCACAGGTGACCCGACTGGTAGTTGCCGTCGATGAAGCCGCCAATCTGCTGATAGCCCCAGATGGCGTCACCGCTGCTCTCCTGGTCCATGTAGGCGATGCGCAAGGTGGTCTCGAAGTTCTCGGTGGGCGCCCACAGCAGGGTGCCGCGCAGGTACTTGGAGTCCTTGTCACGCAGGTCATCCCCACCGGGGTACTTGTTTTCGATGTAGCCGTCGTGCTCGTCCATCATCCCGGCGAAGCGCACTGCGAAGTGCTCACCCAGTGGCAGATTGATAGCGCCTTCCAGCTTGGTGCGGTCGTAGTCTGCGTAGACGCCGGTCAGGTAACCATTGACCGAATCCAGGGTCGGCGCCTGGGTGTGCACATTGATGGTGCCGCCGAAGGTGTTGCGACCATACAGCGTACCCTGGGGACCGCGCAGGACTTCGATGCGCTCAAGGTCTACGTAGGAACCCAGCGCCTGCGTGGTGGTGGGCACGTAGACACCGTCTTCGAAGATACCGATAACCTGCTCTGCCTCGGTACCGACGTTATTGGTGCGCGTACCGCGCATCGCCAGGCGAGCCTCATTGCCCGACTGACCCATTTTCATGCCGGGAACCATGTACTCCACGCGCGTCAGGTCTTCGATGCCGCCGCGTTTCAGGTCTTCTACCGAAAATGCCGTGACTGACACCGACACATCCTGGACGCTGGTCGAACGCTTGGTGGCGGTGACCAGGACCTCTTCAAGTTGACGGCCTTCTTCCTGGGCGATAGCGCCGACAGGTATACCGAGAGCCAGGGACACGCCCAGAGACAGGGCAGTACGGTGATGAAAAGGGCGCTTAAACATTGGCATGAAATCCTCTCTTATGACGTTATTTTTGACTGCAGTCTTATGCTGCATAAACACGTTTGGTGATGCGCTGGGAGTATTTGTACTTCGAATGCAATTTAATGTCAAATCTTTGCCACCATGGCGCCGTCTGTTGTTGCGCACGCCATACGAACGCCATGAGACGAGCCAATAAACCATACTTTTCCTATTATTTTCAGTATGTTAAAGCAGGTAGAACGAATGATGACAGAGCCATTTCCAGCCCTGAGCAAGAGGGAAAAAGTCATTTCCCACAGGCGGCAATGCAGTTTTTTCCATAAATCAGATGCAGGCACAACGGTCGTCCTGGCAGTCTCTGAGGGCTGCAGAAACGGCAGCGCAGGCGTTACAGGGCCACGCATCGGCAACAGGTGCTGCAGTCAAATAGCGTTAGCGTTCTTGCATTCGAAGCCAAAATTATCTCAAATGCGCGCATGAGTATTACCAAGGCACAACTGGCCATGCGCGAGGGCAGATTGCCGGAAGCGCGGCAATTGCTGGAAGCCGTGGTCCGGAACGGGCCCTCCAATCCGGAGGTACACTACAACCTGGCCATGGTGCTGGTCAGGTTAAAGGCGTACACCGAGGCCGCCAGTCAATTCAGGCACTGCCTGCGGCACGCGCCCGGTCACGTCGACCTGCTCAACAATCTTGGCAACGCACTGCGGCTGAGCGGGCAGCATCAGGAAGCGCAGCGCACTATCGATGAAGCCCTGGCATCGGCGCCACGGCACGCAGCGCTGCGCTGCAATCGCGGCTGGCTGCAGCTTGCCATGGACAACCCACCCGCCGCTGCCGCCGACTTCAGATCGGTTCTCGAGCAAAACAAGGATATCGAGGATGCCTGGCATGGTTTGCTCAAGGCGCTAATCGCCCAGGCGAAGTGGCGCGAGGCAGCCTCCGTGGGCGAAATTGCGACGCAGCGTTTCGCCAATTCATCCTCGCTGTGGAATGCTCTTGGCGTCACCCACAGCAAACAGCACGCACCGGACAACGCAATGCCTTGCTTCCGCAAAGCCGCACAGCTCGATTCGAGTAATGCAGAAGCACTGGTGAATCTCGGTATTTGCGCCGAGCAGACAGGCGACCTGGATGTCGCCGAACGCAGCCTGTTGCGGGCACTGGAGCTGAATCCCGATCACCCCGGCGCACACTTCCACCTGGCTAACCTGTCAACGCACCGCGGCAGCGCAGCCGAGGTATCAGCAATCGAACGAGCGATCGACAGACACCAAACCGAGAGTGCCAAGGTTGAACTGCATTTTGCCGCCGGCAAGGCTCTGGCCAAACTCGGCGAGCACCGTCGCGCGTTTCAGCATTTTCAGGCGGCACGCAAGCAGCGTGCGCGCGCAGAAGACTTCGATCTGGCGGCGGCGATCGATGCCCTCACCCCTCCGGCGTTGGCCCTGGGGCCACAACCAGCTACCGATGCGCGAATGCGTATCTTCGTGGTCGGCATGCCCCGCTCAGGCACCACCCTTGTAGACCAGATACTGGCATCGCACTCACAAGTCCACTCTCTCGGCGAAGCCCGCGTTGCCGAAAAACTGGCCTCCCGTTTGCAATCCCTGTCGTCTACGCAGGTTCACCGGACGCTTGACGGCCACGACTCTGCCGAAATCGCGCGATGGCTGCGTCAACAGATGTCGACGTCAACACCCAAAGCGGCCATCGTCGAAACCAGCCCCGGCAGTTTCACAATGCTCGGTGCGCTTGCGCAATTACTGCCCGAGGCGGTTTTCATACATTGCACTCGAAACCATCTGGATAACTGCGTTTCGCTGTTCGAGACCCCGCTCACGGGCCCTCACGGTTACGCCAATACGCTATCGGGCCTGGGCCAATATTACAGCGCCTATCGCCATACCATGGCACACTGGCAGGCAATGTATCCCCAACGTATCCATAACGTTGCGTACGAAGACCTGGTCAGCAATCCGCACAGCACCATCAGCCGCCTGCTGGATCATTGCAAGCTCCCTGTGGAGGATACTTGCCTGTCCTTTCATCAGCACAGTCGCAACGTGATGACGCCGAGCGCCGCACAGGTAAGGCAGCCTGTCACCACGCGTTCCATCGGTCGCTGGCGACACTACGAAGAGTTTTTGTCGCCACTGCGTAAAACCCTGCAGGATTGCCCTTCCCAGGGTAAAGCCTGAGTCTTCACTCCGGCGACTGAAGGCAGCGAGGGGCCCAGCCTGTATCTGCATTTTCATATTACCGACCTACCGGGGCTGGACCTGAAACAACAGCGCGCACGGTGGTCGGGTTTCATCGAACGCGAGCCGCTCGCGGTCTGGGTAGCGCCGCAACAGCGCCTTATCGTGAGCAAGCCCTGGGTCAATGCCGAGACACCTTGACCCGGAGCGCCGGTGAATCCGCTGTCAATACAGCTCGCAGGTCTCCTGGGTCTTGTAGCTCACGGAGCCGTCATGCCAGTTGCCCTCGCCCACGGCTTCACCGCTGTCGGCACGCACCACTTCCACCGTGTCATCTTCAGCGCGACTGACCTGCAAGGTATAGGAGGTTAACTCCGGGTAGTTGACGGCGATAAACTCGCTGTCGCAGCCCCGGCTGAAGCCGCTGCGCTCGGCATCCAGCAGAAACAGCTGCCCGGCGGCATCGAAGACCCCGGTAATGGCATAGGTCACGTGACACTCGACGATGTCATCATCGCCGGGATTACTGTAGTTATAGTGGGTTTCCGTCCCTATGGTGTCACCGGTCGCGGCGTCGAACTGCAGTTCACCGATGTAGTAGCGGCTGCTACCGCGAAAGCCGGTGCTGTCCTGTGACGGATCGCAATTGCGAAAGGCCTGGGCTGTGCTGTGCCAGCCCAGGCTCGCGGCAATGAGCGCACAAAAGGCTACTGGCCTGCGCATCGGCGTTTTACCCCGGGCACCCGGTTCGAGACCCGGCGCTAACGGCCGGTGACCTGGTCAAGCCCGTCGCGGAGCAGGCCCGCCCAGCGTTTCAGGGTGCGATCGGCCTCGGCCTTGTTGGTAACGCCGTTGGTCCACTGCAGGCGCCCCATCTCCGGTGCGCGCCGGCGATCGAGAACACGGGCCAAGACCTGCCCGGTGGTGCCATCCACCAGTTCCAGGCTCAGCGTCATTTCACCCGTGGAGGTCGTATAGGTTGTCGACCGGCCCGAGCTCATGGTGTCCGGCGCATTGATATCCAGGTTGATTATGCCGGGCCGCACCACCAGCACCGCTTCACCGTTATCGAAATTATCTACCAGCGTATACGGGGGCGCCTCCTGCAGGGCCGCACGGAAGTATTGCTGGCAATCCCGGCCGAGATTGTCCTTGATCTGGTCCACGTCCTGCTGTGTGACCCGACGGCTCAGGTCAACCCGACTGCTGTTCTGGTCGCGCAGCCAGTTCTTGCGAAACGCCACGGTGCAGTCGGCGACACCAAACTCGCTGTAGCTGCCGAGGTCCGCACCGGGCAGCAGGTACACTTCCTTGAAACGGGTGTCTGGCTGCAACACCAGGCCATCGTGGGTTTCCTGGGGCGCCTGGCTGGCGCAGGCACTGAGCAGCACCACGGCTGACAGGGACATCATGTATTGCCACAACTTGATCACGGTATCGTGCTCCTTTTATCTGCTAACGACTGCATAGCCACAGTCGTATTTACTTACGTTGCTGGCGGCCTCGCGGTTTTCACCATGCTGGCGCGCGGCTAGCGCAACAACCAGACATTATCATAGGCGGCCGTTTCTTCACGTCGCCGCCCGCTATCTCGCTGGGCCACACCGTCGATACTCTGGCGGATGTCCGCCGCGACATTGCCCACCAGGTAGTAGCTGTGCTCCACCAGCCCCGTAACCACGCCGCTGCAGTCCACCTGGTGTACCTTGCGGTGCAACTGCCCGGGGCGCGCCGCCCCGGCTCCGCCAAGGCGTTCCGGTTGCCCCTTACTGTAGTCGGAAATCACCATCGCGGTGTCACCACGGTTGTGGTAGACGCTCACCTGCCGCGCCAACTGGTTGATCTGGCCCAGGGGTTCACCCGGTTCCAGCGCGGTGTCATCCACATCCGGGGCACACAGGAACACCTGGTCAAACAGGCGCGGCAGGGCGCGCCCGGGGGTAAACTGGTTGAGGCGATCAATCACCTCCTGCAGCAGGTAGTTGCCCATGGAATGACACAGCAGGTGAATCTGCTGGTCACACAGTTCCACCTCACGATTGCGCGCCCTGTCGTGCAGGGCATGCAGGTAGTCGCGGGTTTTGAGCAGGGCGCGACCGAAGGACGCACCGGAGCCCCTGGCCTCGGCGCGGTCGGATTTGTAAGAGACCCAGGGCAGCATCAGGCCGTCAGAGGGCCAGGTAAACAGCACCACCACCACATCCTTGCTCTCACAATTGGCGGAGAGATTGGCCTTGGCCTGCATCATCAGTTGCAGGGCCATGGCAGTACCTACCGCCTGGTGCCAATTGACGTTGAAACCGTGCACGTAAACCAGCACATCGGCGGCGTTGGTCATCGCTTCCTGCAGGTCGGCGAGCATGGCTCGCGAACCCAGCACGGCATCGTCCTGCGCCGACTCGGCAATGCCATCGCTGAGCTTCTCCGGATACGCACGGATAGTGCCGGTGTCTTGCGACTGTTTCGCCAGGTAGGAGGCCAGCGCCTCGCCGTTACCGGTGCCATTGGGTGACATGTCCCGCTCGAGGCAGGCATTGATGTCGCGCTTCAGGGCGGTGACGCGCACCACACCGAAACGCAGGTTTTCTATGCCATCCTGGCTGAAGTGGCGGCTGTAGCCCGTCGGCCGCCAGCGATTGCGCCCCTCATGGCGACGGTTGGTCGCGTAGTAGAGCTTCAGCCGGGCCATGTATCAGGGCGCAGCGGCGGGCGTGGTGCGCGAGCCCAGCTCATTGTCGATCATGAGCAGGCCGTAGCCGTCGTCCTTGACCAGCTTCAACTTGGAGATCAGCTCACTCACCGTGGCTTCTTCTTCAACCTGCTCATTCACGAACCATTGCAGCAGGTTGTAAGTGGCGTGGTCCTTTTCCTTCAGGGCCTGGTCACTGAGGTTGTTGAGTTTCGCGGTCATCTTCTGTTCGTGCGCCAGCGACTTCTGGAATACCTCGAGGATGGTACCGAACTCGGTTGGCGGCCGCGGGATCTGATCCAGCACCACGTGCGCGCCCTGGTCGATCAGGTAGTTATAGATGCGCGTGGCGTGCTGCTGCTCCTCCTCGTACTGCATCTTGAGCCAGTTGGCGGCGCCGCTGAAATCGATATGTGAACAGTACGCTGACATCGCCAGGTACAGGTAAGCGGAGGAAAATTCGTCGTTGAGTTGCTGGTACAGCGCTTGCTGCATTTCGGTGGAGATCATGGGAAGCCCCTTGCTACTGGTCCCCCCATTCTAGTGAACGGCAGTAGCAAGCGCCACTGCCGGGCCCACGCATCCTCACATCTGTGGTATTTCCTCGAATACGATGGGCAATTCCGCGCGCCGGTAGCGCTCCGAGCGCACCCGCAACTGCTCTGCGGCCTCGTCCAGGTTCATCATGATGACAAAACGCTGTTCGCGCACGCCATCCAGGGTAAAGCGCGCCAGCTCATCCAGGTCCTGGATCTGCAATTCTACGCCGGCCGTCTTCATGGCCTCCTTGAAGGCCTCGATATCCGGCGGTGGCGCACCGGGCTTTTCCCGCGCCAGTTCGGCAGGACGGTTGCGCTCCGGGTTCCACAGGCCGGTCACCAGTACCCCGCCGGAGGGATAGAACAACGATGCCCGCAGTTTGGTGTTCTCGCTTTCCAGCTGCGAGGCCAGGCACTCGGTCAGCGCACACACGGCGGCCTTGCTCGAGGCGTACACCGACTGGTAGGGCAGGCTGGAAATACCGCCATCGGCAGAGGTGGTATTGATGATGTGCCCTTCCTCACCCCCGGCGATCATGCGCGGCACGAAGGCCTGGATGCCGTGGGCGACGCCCATGACATTGACACTGTATATCCAGGACCAGTCGTTGGGCGTGGTCTCCCAGACATTGGCAGAGGGTGCCGCCACACCGGCATTGTTGAACAACAGGTGACAGGCGCCGTGCTCGGCATAGACGTAGTCCGCCAGCGCCTCGACCGAATCCGGTTTGCGCACATCCACCTTGAAGGCACTGACCTGGCGCCCCTCACCACTGCATTCGGCAACGGCTGCGTCCATGGCGCCCTGCTCGACGTCGGCGATGACCACTCTGGCGCCGTCGTCCAACAGCGCCTTGACCAACGCCTTGCCGATGCCGCCGGCGCCACCGGTAACTACCGCAACCTTGTTATTGAAGTCCTGCATGCTGTACTCCCTGTTCGCTGCAAAAGGATAATCATTTCACAACCACGGCAAAGCGGCAGTGACCACAGAGATCACTGCCGCTGACCGATTCGTTCACAGCTTGCGATTATTCGCGGGGGAAGTTCACTTTCAGGGACAGCTGGGCGCGCAGGTCGTAGCCATCGTCACCGCTGACATCCTCGCGTTCACCCCAGATCAGTTCGCCACCGATCAGCACGCCACTGGTGGGATAGTGCAGCAGGTTGATCTGGGCGATCTGGCCCTGTTCAAACTCACTGCCGTCCTGGCCCTTGGTGGTATCGAGCTTGGTGGTACTCCAGCCCACGGAGGTGGACCACTTGTCGCTCCAGTAGTGGTCATAGTAGGCAACGACACCGAGGATAGGCACCGCCTCGGCACTATTGCCGACTCGCGTGGCCTCGCGCGGCGCGAGGTCGACGCCGCCATCGTTCATATAGTTACCCACGCCTTCGCCATAGACCAGCTGCAGCTTGAGCTTGTCCTGGCCGAAGGTGTTGATCACCGTACTGGCGTTCACACCCCAGCCGAACTCACTGTCCTTTTCGCCGGTATCCAGGCGCTCGTAACCCAGCTTGCGCGCGATACCCGCCAGCTGCCAGTGTCCCCAGTCCGTGTTGTCGCGGTAGCGTATGGAGAGATCGGGAATGTCGTTGTATTTCCTGAACACATCGTTGAGCACCGAGTCGCAATTCTCCTCCAGCTCGGCGGCGCACTCATCACGGAACTTGCCGACGGTCAGTGCCGTGTCGGGGTTCTCCAGCGCGATGGAGAATTCATCATCGCCCATCGGAAAACTGTAGCGCACCTGCTGGTTACGGTAGAACACCATGCCAGTGGGGCCCCAGTAATCGATGGTGTTCGGGAACACATCGATATCCATGAAGTTGGACCAGTACTGACCGAGGCCAATGTTGTTCCAGGTGGCCCAGGCATGACGCAGGCGCGGAGTGGTCTGACCGGCATCGCCGCCGGTGCCAAACAGTTCCGCTTCCAGCAGTGCAGTGACCTTGCCTGCCGGGGTGTCGTACTCGCCGCGCACACCCAATCGCGACTGGCGCACGCTGAATACAAATTCGCCGTCTTCGCCGTACTGCCCGTCCTGGGTCGGGATGGTGCTGACACGCAGGGTGTCGTTCCAGTCAGGATCCACCCGTTTGAAGTCGTAGATAGCATCGGCCATCACGAATCCATAGATATCAAAACCGAGCGGGTCGGTCTCCGTGGGCGCCACCGCGACCGCTTCCGCCTCAATCTCCTGAGGCTGTACAACGCTGTGCACCGCCGTCGATTCCACCTGGCCCGGGTCGGCCCGGCCAGGTTCGGCCCGGCCAGGCGCGGCCTGGCCTGCTTTTAACTGCTGCAACTCCTGCTGCATCATCTGCAGCATCTGTTGCTGCTGCTGGAGCTGTTGTTCGAGTTGTTTTATACGTTCGGCTTCAGTGGCAGCGCCGGCAGACATGGTCATCACCGCTGCCGATACGGCCGCGGACAACACTAGACTGTGTTTCAGCATCGAGATTTCCCCGGGTTACTCGTTCGCCAGAATGCGAACACTTCCCAGACTATAGTTGCCCACGGCGTCGTGGGCAAACTCAATGTGCGGCGGCCGCAACAGCGCAGGCAATAGCCCCATCCGGCCCACCGGATGAGGCCGCAAATAGCTTACTCAAGCAGTTCCGGCTGCTCGGCAATGATCACGTCGTACAGGGGCTGGAAACTGAACCAGCCCGCCAATGGGGAGCCGACGGTCTCGCGCGTGCCCAGCGCCACCTCATGCGGAATCAACTTCGGCTCACCCGCCGCCTCGGCCATAAGCTGCGCCTGGCAGCTGCGCTCCATGGTGATATACCACCAGGCCGCCGCATCAATGGTCTCGCCCACGGTAAGCAGGCCGTGGTTCTGCAGGATGGCGGCCTTGCGGCCGTCCAGCGCGGCGGCAATGCGCTCACCCTCGCTGTTATCCAGCACCACGCCGGAGAAATCATCAAACAGCACGTGGTCTTCATAGAAGGCACAGGCGTCCTGGGTCAGCGGGTCCAGGGTCTTGCCCAGCGCGGAGAAGGCCTTGCCGTATACGGAATGGGAATGCGCCGCCGCAGTGATGGATGGGTCGGACATATGAATCTGCGAGTGGATGGTGAACGCGGCGCCATTGAGCAGGCCCGCGCCGTGAACGACTTCACCCTTGTGATTGACCAGCAGCAGATCGGATACCCGCATCTGCTTGAACGAGCGCCCCATGGGGTTAACCCAGAAATGATCGGTCTGCTCCGGGTCGCGCACAGTGATATGGCCCGCCACGCCCTCGTCAAAGCCGAATTTGCCAAACACGCGCAATGCCGCCGCCAGTTTGTTCTTGCGATCCGCGCGGATCTCCTCCGGATTCTCGGTAGAGGGCAGGATTCCCTCCGCCGCGTCCATATTCATCACAATGTCATTGGCTGCATCGCTCATGAGACTCACCTCGGTTGGTTTGTTATCGGTACGCTTAAACTGCCACCGTGGCTCACGTACACTTGGCAGAAGCATTAAGCTACTTTCCACGCCACAGCACAAGGGCAGACAGTGAACGCAACACCGGAAGCCGGCATTTACCGGCACTACAAGGGAAACGAATACCAGCTCTACGAGGTGGCCACGCACTCCGAGACGGGGGAACAGCTGGCAATTTATCGCCCGCTCTACGGCGACCGCGCACTGTGGGCACGCCCACTGGCAATGTGGAGTGAAACCGTCACCACAGGGGGTATCACGCAGCCGCGATTTACCTTCCTGCGCCCAACGGAGTAACCCGGGCAGGACTAGCCCTGCGCGCGCTCCGTTGCCGGCAACAGGCTCACCAGGCCACGCATCAATGGTGTGTCGCGTGATTGCCAGGCCCATACTGAAATCGGCGCCACCGTCGGCACGATCAGGACGTTGAGCTGGTAAAACAGCGCGATGAAGTTGTCATTGGGCACAAATACACCCGGTTGCTCCATGAACAGGGCGCCGAGGGCCACCATCAGTTCCTTCAGGCAGATACTCAGCAGGCCGATCAGGATCAGGGGATAGAGCCACATCACCCCCGCGACAAAGCCGGTCAGGTAGTGCTGTTTGGGTGTGGCAAAGTGCAGCGCGGCGTAGAACGGCAGGGAATAGGACAGGATTCCCGGGTTTACCGCCAGTGCCAGCCGGTATTCGGACTGGTCCGGGGGTACCGGCCGGCCATCAAGCTCCCCAAATCGGGTCATCAGCACCACGTCTTCACCGTGAAACACCAGCCCCTCCACGACCGAGGGAAACCAGGCCGTCAGGATCATATCGGCAAGCCCGACCACGGGCATGGCCAGGGCACCCGCGACCAGGGTCCACAGGGCAAAGCAGGGCAGGATCAGGGCGAAGGCGAATAACAGGAACTGGCGCAGGTTGTGGTCACGCGGCAGCGGCATGGGCGCCCTCCTCCCCCGACCTGCCCAGGTAGCGCAGATAGAAAATGAACACCACCAGTACGTCGAGCATGATCAGCGCGGGCCACAGGTACAGATGCACCCAGGAGAAGATGTCCAGGTCCCAGTCCCCGAGGTAAAACAGGGTGATAATGCGCACGATGTTGAGCGCCTGAATGGTCAGGAAGCCCAGCGCAATGGCCAGAATGCGCGCCTTCCAGCTGGCCGGGTAGGCGACCACGGCGGCGATCAGCACGATGGCCGCTTCCACACCGTTGCAACCCGCCTCGATCGACACCGCAAAGCCGGTGTCGCGAAACTGCAGGATCTTGCCGTAAGCAATTACCGTGTCATCAAATGGCGCAATGATGGCCGCGCTGATAGTGGCAAGCATGCTGGTGAAGGGAATGATCACATGCTCCTGTACCGGGTTGAGCATTTCCAGCGAAAACAGTGCTACCAGCACGACAAGGAAGGTAATGACAAAACGTTTCAACGCGAGGGCCCCTGGATACTACAGCGGCCAGTTTAACACGTCAGCGGCTACACGCTCACTGCCGGTCGAGGCTGGAAGAAGGCTTCCAGCATGTCGCGCTGCTCCATGGCGTCGCGATAGCCGCAGGCGATTAACTCGCGGCAAAAACTGCCTTCGAACAGCAGGTAACTGGCCAGGCTGGTGCCACCGCCCTGGGGCGTGGCGCCGGTGATGCTGAGCACGCTGCGCATGGCCCGCGGCAGACTGCCAATGTGCCTGGACACCAGCTGGTCGATCTCGATCGAGGGGTTGATGCACAGGAAATCCACCAGCCGCAAGGCACCGGTGGACTTGTAGGGTGCCTCGTTGTGCACCATGCCGACCAGCTCATTGATGCGGGTCAGGTGGTCCATGTCATTTTCCAGTGCATCGATAAAGGCGCTGTTGAACACATGGCCCACCATGCGCGCCAGCGAGGGAGAGTGGTTTTCGTGGTGCACCTCGGGCGGGCGCTCGGGATTACCACTGACACCCACCACCATCACCCGTTGCGCACCCAGGTGCAGCGCGGGACTGATGGGCGACACCTGGCGCAGGGCGCCGTCACCGTAGTAGCTGTCGCCAATTCGCGTCGCCGGCAGGATAGTGGGAATGGCCGAGGAGGCCAGCAGGTGTTCAACACCAAGGCGCGTGGGCACCCCGCGGCGGCGTGAGCGCAGCCAGGGCAGCAGCACCGTGCCCTCGAGATCGCTCTGGTAAAACGTCACCGACTCACCGCTGTCGTAGCTCGATGCGGTCACCCCGATCGCGTCCAGCTGCCCACCGCGCAGGCGTTTCTCCAGATCTTCGAAATTGATAGCGCGCTGTAACAGCTCCGCCAGCGGCGCCGCGTCAAGCAGTGACAGGGGCTTGCTGATGCCGGTACCGCGGTGAAACAGTGAACCCACCAGCCGCAGCACACTGCGCAACAGGTCGAGGTAACCCGCGCGATACACCTGGTCAACGCTGAGGTTGCTCCAGATATACTCCACTTTCTTTACTGCCAGCCGGAAATTGTTGGCCGAGGCACCCAGCGCCACCGCGTTGATGGCGCCGGCAGACGTGCCGGTGATGATGGAAAACGGGTTGTGCGCACGCTTGGGCAATACCTCGGCGGCGGCCTTGAGTACGCCCACCTGGTAGGCCGCGCGTGCACCGCCACCGGTCAGGACCAGGGCAGTGCGGTCGGGCGCGGGCAGGCGTGGCGGGGTCATGACGCCATTGTTACCGGAAGTTGTAGCCGATTGCCAGGCCGTAGGTACGGGGCTCCAGGGTAAACACGTTTGTAAACAGCCCGGAGGACGGGCTGGACAGGTAGTAGCCCACAAAGTGGTCCTCGTCGGCGATATTTTTCACATAGGCGCGTGCATACCAGGATTCGTCCGGCGACAGCAGGTTGGCCTGCGCGTTCCAGATATCCCAGGCGTCTATGCGATCGATGTCGCGGTTGTACAGGCGCGTGTACATCTCATCCTGCCAGTAGTAATCAACCCGCAGCGACAGGCCGTAATCGCCCGGCAGGCTGGCGTTGTACTGCGCGCCCAGGCTGAGCGACCACTCCGGCGAGTTCAGCAGCTGGTTGCCGTCCAGGTCCTCCAGCACGCCGTCGGTCACCGGCAGGCCCTGGTCGGTCAGGCCGCGACAACTGTTGAACTGGCCGCCCACATCCAGCGCGGCAAATTGGTCCGGCGACAGCAGCACCACACAGTTGGTGGCCTGGGTATCATCCTTGATCAGGGTCACGTCATCACGTCCGCCGGTGGGATCGCGGGAGTCGATACTGGCGAAATCCTTGACCTCGGTGTGCAGGTAGGACGCGTTGGCGTTGAACTGCCAACTGGCACTGGGCGCGAACAGGAACTCGGCTTCCAGACCGTAGATCTCGGCATCGGTGTTCTCGTTGAAGGATGTGCGGTTGACGATCTTGGATGTCTGCATGCCCTCGTAGTCATAGAAGAAGGCGGAGAAATTGGCCTGCAGGGTGTTGTCCAGCAGGGTATTTTTCACGCCCGCTTCCCAGGCATCCACAAATTCCGGGTCGAAGGTCGCCGTCTGGCTGGGGAAGTCTATCGGGTCAAAGGGCGGGTTGAAGCCGCCGCCCTTGTAGCCCCGGGACCAGGAAGCGTAGGCCAGCGTGTCCTCGTTGACAGCCCAGTCGAGTACGACCCGGCCCGTCCACTCTTTCCATTCGTTGCTGTCGTTGCGATAGGCTACCGGGATGGGTTCATCGGCGCCCAGCGCCTGGAACAGCGGTGCACCGGTAGCCTCGTCGTTGTTGAGCAGGATCTGGCGGTCACGGATGTCTTTGGTATCGATGTTGTAGCGCGCACCCAGCGTCAACTTGAGGTCAGAGGTGAGGTCCAGGTAGAGCTCGCCGAACAGGGCCTCGGACTCGATCTTGAACTGCTCGGTATCGGTATTGAACTGGGGGCCCACCCAGCCAAAGCCGTCACTGAAATTCACGGCACCGGCCACCGCCGCCACGTAGTCGAAGCCGTTGGCGATGACCCAGTAATCATCCTGCATATCCACCTCCATGTAGAAGGCGCCGACCAGGAAGTTGAAGCTGCCGTCGTAATCCGACTGCAGCCGCAGCTCGATGGAGGATTGCTCTGACTCGCGATCCGACTGGTCGAAGGACTCCAGGCCCTGTGGCGTATAGGCGATGTTGCCACCCACGGACCCGGTAGCATTCGCCGACGGAGCAGACAGCGGCAGGCCCTCGCTGAACAGTGTGGCGTAGGTTTCCGGCGCCAGCACCTGCAGCAGCGCCGGCACTTCCAGCGGCACACCGACATTCCAGGTGTAGTCCATGCGCGAGAGTACGCTGGTCTCATGGTAGCCAGCCACCAGCGCCAGGGTGTGGTTTTCCATCTCGTGCTGGATATCCAGGGTCACCAGGGTCTCGTCGGCCTCGTAGATGGGGTCGAAGTCGGCAAACACCTTGCGCAAGTCCCGCGGCTCCTCGCCGGGATTGTTCGAGCCATACTCAAACAGGCCCAGGGGGCCAAGTAGTGCATCCGAGGCGAGTATGTTGGACAGCTGCGCACTGGGGTTGGGCTTCTCGAAGGCCAACCGGTCCGGGGAGCAGCCCAGCAGGCCGGTTGGGTCATTGCCGCACATCTGCTTCTGGCTGCGACTGCGGGTGCTGTCCTCGTCAAAGTAGGAAATCATCAGGTCGGCGGTGGTGCTTTCGCTCGACCAGTTGAATGAAGCGCGCAGTGAGTACTGATCGCGGCCATCGATATCGTTGCCGGTATACAGGTTCTCGGTATAGCCGTCCCGCTCCAGCCACAGGCCGGCGAAGCGCGCGCCCAGCTGGTCACCCAGGGGTACATTGATGAAACCCACCACTTTCTTGTGGTCGTAATTCCCGTATTGCGCCTCCAGGTTCCCCTCGAGGTCATCGGCGTGGGCGGTGCGCGTAATCATGTTGACCGCGCCACCAGTGGAGTTGCGGCCGTAGAGTGTGCCCTGGGGCCCGCGCAACACCGCGACCTGGGCTACATCGTAGTACTCGGTCTCGAACAGGCGCGGCGAGAAGACCGGCACCTCATTGACGTGGATGCCGACACCGGAATCGGCGGAGGCGGCGACCAGGTTGGTGCCCACGCCGCGGATCTGGAAGTTGTTACCGGTGAAATTGCCCTTGCTGTAATTGACGTTGGGGGCGGTAAAACGCATATCGCCAAAACCCACAATCTGGCGCTCGCGCATCGCGTCCTCGTCGAAGGCGGTGATGGCGATCGGCACATCCTGCACCGACTCACTGCGCTTCTGCGCAGTAACAATCACTTCTTCCAGTTGCGCAACGGCGGGCAAAGGCGCGATCAAACAGGTGGCGAGAGCAAAAACCAGTGGACGCTTCTCGGGTGCAAAATACCCCTTCATACAGACTCCTCATTTATTAGAATTATGCAAGCAGCGCGAATACTGTGGCACAGTGTCCGCAGAAATTCATCCCCGAAACGGTCGTTTTTGAACTTACACAGGTAGACGCCATTGCGACGGACGCTTTACAAACCCCTGGGCCTTGCCTGCCTCGCGCTGGGTGCCGCCGGCGTGGTGCTGCCGGTATTGCCGACCACGCCCTTTGTGCTGCTCGCGGCCTGGTTCTTCGCCCGCTCCTCGGAAGCCTGGCACCAGCGGCTGCAGGACAGCGAGCTGTTCGGGCCCATGATTCGCAACTGGGAAGAGCAGCGCTGCGTGTCGCGGCGGACCAAGTGGGTGGGGATCGGCTCGATGCTGCTCGCCGGCGGCGCCTCGATCGTGTTTGCCCTCAGCAACCCGTGGGCGAGGGCCGGCACCGCGGCATTGATGCTGGTGGGGGCTATCGTGCTCGGCTCAATCAGAACCTGCCCGCAGGCAGCCGACACCGCGCCGCCAGCTAGAGGGAGCGAGTAACCAGGGTCACTTCCGGGTCTTCGGCGCTGCGCATGGCACGGAAACCCAGCTGCTTGCACATGCGCAGCATGCGCGCGTTCTGCGACAGCACCTCGCCGATCATGGTGTCCAGGCCGCGCTCGCGCGCCACGTGCATCAGCCGCTCCATGAGCTTGGGGCCGACGCCCCTGCCCTGCCAGGCATCGGCAACGGTGAGGGCGAACTCACAGGAACTGCCGTCCGGGTTGATGGTGTAACGCGCCACACCGAGGAATGAAGGGCGCGCGTCCGCACCCGGGGCAATGGCCACCAGCGCCATCTCCCGGTCGTAGTCGATCTGCGTAAAGCGGGCCAGCATCTCCGGCGTGAGCTTGTTAAGGCCGTGCATGAAACGGAAATACTTGGACTGCGCAGACAGGTTGGTGACGAAATCCTGCTCCTTGCGCGCGTCCTCCGGGCGGATAGGGCGCACCAGCACCTCAAGGCCATCCGCCAACACCATGTTGCTTTCCAGGTTGGCCGGGTAGGGGTGGATGGCCATGTGCCCGTAGCGCACGGTGCTGGCGGCCGGCGCCTTCACGGTAATGCGCGCGCCCACCGCTACCACACCATCCTCGTCCACCAGCAGTGGATTGATGTCCAGCGTGTTGATGCTCGGCAGCTCACAGGCGATCTCTGACACCCGCTGCAGCATCCGCGACAGCTCGCCCAGGTTTGCTTCCGGAAAACTGCGGAACTGGCGCAGGAAGCGTGACGCCTGGGTGCGATCAATCAACTCCCGGCTGAGGAAGTCATTCAGTGGCGGCAGTGCAACCTGGTTGCCTTCGGAGAGCATCTCGATCGCCGTTCCGGCTGCGCCAAGGTGAATGACCGGACCAAAAACAGGGTCCCGCGCGATGGCGACCATCATCTCCCTGGCATGGGGCCGGTCGATCATCGGCTCTATGCAGACGCCCTGGATACGCGCCTCGGGCACGCGCTCGGCCACCTCGCGGGTGAGTTCCTCGTAGGCCTGGTAGATACTGCGCGATTCCCGGATGTTCAGGCGCACCCCGCCCACATCTGACTTGTGCAGGATGTCCGGTGAGTTGATCTTCATCGCCACCGGCAGGCCGAGGTTCTCTGCCGCCACCAGAGCATCGACGGCGTCGTGGGCGTTGATGCTGGGCAGCACCGGAATCTTGAATGCGCGCAGGATGGCCTTGGACTCAGCCAGGGTGAGTATTTCCCGACGCTCCGCCAGGGCATGATCGATGATGGCCTGCGCACCATAGATATCCGGCCTGTCGTTTTCCGACAGCGGTTCCGGTACCTGCAGCAGCGCGCTCTGGTTGCGGCGGTAACTGGCCAGGTAGGCAAAGGCGTCGACTCCGCCTTCCGGCGCAATGAAGTGCGGGATGCCGGCGTCCGTCAGGCGCTTGCGACCGGCAGCCACCAGGCGCTCGCCCATCCACGATGCCAGTACCGGTTTGCGCCCGCCCCTGGCGCCATCGATGACGCCCTGCGCACAATCGTCGGGGTCGGTAAAGCCCTGGGGCGTGCACAGCACCAGCAGGCCGTCCACATTCTCGTCCCGCAGGATGATCTCGGTGGCCGCTCGATAGCGCTCACCATCGGCGTCACCGAGAATATCCACCGGATCACAATGCGACCAGTGCGCCGGCAGCACGGCGGAGAGGGCCTCGACCGTGGACTCTGCCAGCGGCGCCAGCGGCACCCCCTCGCTGCCCGCCCAGTCAGCCGCCATAACACCGGGACCACCGCCGTTGGTGAGCACCGCCAGCCGCGATCCCTTCACGCGTGCACCGGTGGCGAGAATGGTGGCGGCAGCAATCAGCTGGCTGACCAGCGTCACCCGGACGGCGCCGGCACGGCGGATGGCCGCATCAAAGACCTCGTCACTGCCCAGCGGCGTATGGATATGGCCGAGCGCCGCGCGCTTTCCCGACTCGTTACGACCGGACTTGATCACCACTACCGGCTTCAGGCGCGCGGCAGCGCGCAGGCCGCTGAGAAACAGGCGGGCGTCGGTAATCCGTTCCACATACAAGAGGATGCTGTTGGTGTGTGGGTCCTGGGCGAGGTAATCCAGCATATCGCCAAGCTTCACCGCGCTGGACGCACCCAATGAGGCCACGGCGGAAAAACCGAAATTATTGCTATCTGCCCAGTCCAGCAGCGCCGAGCAGAACGCCCCTGACTGTGTCACCAGCGCCACTTTACCGCGGGCCACCGGGCTGCGCGCGGACGACACATTCAGCTGGTTTACGGGGCGCACGACGCCGAGGCACCTGGGCCCGACCAGGGCGATGTCATAGGCGCGCGCAATGTCTACCAGTTCGTTCTGCAGTGCCAGACCGCGCTCCTGGGTTTCGGTGAAGCCGCCTGACAGCACGATGGCGGCCCTGACCTTGCGCTCACCACACTCGCGCAACAGGCCCGGCTGGGCTTCCGCCCTGGCGGCGATCACCGCCAGCTCAACAGGCCCGTCAACGTCGGCTATACAAGCCCGGGCGGGGATGTCCGCATCCGGCGAGCAGTCGGGCATGACCGCGTGCACGGCACCCTGGTAACCGGCCGCGCGCAAATTATGCAGCACCTGCAAACCGATGCCGCAGTAAGTGCTGTCGCAGACCACCGCCACCGAGGCCGGGCTGAAAACGCTTTCAAGATAGTGTTTGCTCATAGACTCCGCTGTCTGCGGTGAGCGTGGCCACCGGCGACTGATCCAGCGCAAAGTATAAGCACAAATTCCGCATGTTTGTTGCACGTGCTGCTGACAGCGTGCAAGATCACGAAAACTGGAGCGCATTTATGAGTATCGGTTACATCACCCACCACCACTGCCAGATGCATGAGATGGGCGACTACCATCCCGAGCAGCCGGCGCGGCTGACGGCTATCAACGACCGCCTGATTGCTACCGGCCTGGACATGGTGTTGCGTCAGTACGATGCCCTGCCCGCTTCCCGTGAACAGGTGGCGGCAGCCCACGAATCCGCCTATATCGATACCGTGTTTCGCAAGTCCCCCGAGCACGGGCACGTGTCGCTGGACGGTGATACCAGCATGAACCCATTTTCGCTGCAGGCGGCGCTGCATGCGGCCGGCGCGGTGGTGCAGGGAGTGGACAAGGTCATGTCCGGCGAACTGACCCAGGTGTTCTGCGGCGTACGCCCGCCCGGCCACCACGCCGAGCGCGACAAGGCCATGGGCTTCTGCCTGTTCAACAATATCGCCGTGGGGGCGTATCACGCCCTGGAAAAATACGGCCTGGAGCGCATCGCCATCGTCGACTTCGATGTGCATCACGGCAATGGCACCGAAGACATCGTCAAGGGCGATGAACGCATCCTGTTCTGCTCCAGCTTCCAGCACCCGCTGTACCCGCACACCGGCCACGGCACCAGTGCTGCCAATATCACCAATGTGCCCCTGCCCGCAGGCTGCGATGGTCCGGCCTTTCGCAGTGCCATCAGCGAACACTGGTTACCGCGCCTGGCGCAGTTCCAGCCGCAACTGGTGATGATATCTGCCGGCTTCGATGCACATCAGGCGGATCCGCTGGCGGATTTCAACCTGGTGGATGAGGACTTCGCCTGGGTTACACGGCGCCTGTGTGAGCAGGCCGACGCCAGTGCCGAGGGCCGGATCGTGTCCTCACTGGAAGGCGGTTACGACCTGCATGCACTGGCGCGCTGTGTAGAGGCGCACCTGAAAGCAATGCTCGGGGACGCATAGAACCCAGCTGACCTAAAACCGCGCCAGCCTCGGTTTCAGCAGCGCCGGGCCAATGACAGTAGAGAGCAGGACCACCATGACCAAGGCGCTGTAGGTTTCAGTGCGAAACACGCCCTGCGCGAACGCAAACGCTGCGAACACCAGGCCTACCTCGCCCCGCGGCACCATGCCGAAGCCAATCCCCAGACGATCAAAACCAGGCCCCCTGACCAGGAAGCCGGCGGCGCCCTTGGAGACAACGGCGACCAGCGTGAGTACGACAATGGTGAGCAACATCACCGGATCGAGCAGCACTTCCAACTGCACCAGCGCGCCAATGCCGACAAAGAAAATGGTGATGAGAATATCACTGATGGGCCGTATCAGCTCCTCGAGGGTATGCTTCTGCAGGGTGTCGCCAACCCTGAAATCCACATCGTCCAGCAACAGCCCGGCCACAAAGGCGCCTATCAAGGGCGCAAGGCCGGCAAACGCCGCCAGTTGCGCGAAACCCAGCGCCAGGCAGAAGGCAAATCCGGTCCAGATACTGGCGTGCTTGGTCAGCGCCAGCATCTGCACCATTTCCGGCATCAGCCGCTGGCCGATGTACAGGGCGCCGGCAAAAAACAGCACGGCCTTGACGATAATGATGAACAGGTCGGCATAGGCGAATTCACCACTGGTCGCGATACTGGCCAGCACCGCGAGCAGCATGATGCCGAGCACATCGTCGATCACCGCGGCACCGAGAATCACCTTTGCGGAATTCGATTTGATCACGCCGTGCGATTCGAGCAACTTCGCGGTAATACCCACAGAAGTGGCAGCCAGCATGGCGCCCACGAACCACCCTTGCAAGCCTCCATCGATCCCCATGGCGTAGGCTGCGGCCAGACCCAGTAACACCGGCAGCAGCACCCCGGCACAGGCCACCGCGGCGGCATTACTCCCCACCCGCAGCATGTCCTTCATATCGGACTCCAGGCCCACCAGGAACAACAGCAGCACCAGGGCCAGCTCCGACGAGTAGGTCATGAACTGACTCTCGCGCAGCAGGGCGCTGAAGTTGAAGTCGATGCCGACCAACGCCAGATTGCCAAGCAGGATACCGGCCGATATCTCGCCCACCAGGTTGGGCATGCCAAAGCGCTCGAACAGCAGGCCACAGGCATCCGCCAGGGTAATCATCAGGATCAGCGCCAGTGACGTGCGCGTGAACTCCTCGCTGGCACCATTGGCCCAGGCCAGCGAGGGCAGCAGCAACGCCGCCACCAGTAACACGCCTATGCGCTTGCCTCGTTTCAAGTAAATACCTTGCCCTTGTTGTTAGAAAAGTCATGACAGGGATAGGCACATGCTAGCACGCAGCCGCCGCATCTGCCGCGCAGCGAATACGGTGGTGGCGGGAAGCGGACACACGGCGATTTATCCACTTGCAGAGAAAGTAGACATATGTATACTTTTGCCTCCGTCCTGTTTCTTCCGGAGTGAGTCATGGCCGAAGCCGCCACCACCCTGCCCCCCGTTGCGGAGATTTTTAATCCCCACTCGGAGGCTTACATGAATGACCCCGTGCCCCAGTGCCTGGCGCTGGCCGCCCGCGGACCGCTGGTCTGGTATGAGCCCTGGCAGGCCTGGATCATGACACGCATGGACGACATCATGCGCTGCTGGAAGGAAGAGCCACTATCTTCCGATTTCTACGACTGGGAGTTCGCACCACCGCGGCCACCGGAAGATGAATGGAGTAACTTCGAGCGTGCGATGATCGGCCACAGCCTGCTGGCAGACCACGATCATCACCGCCTGGTGCGCAAAGTCACGGCACCGGCCTTTTCGCGCAACGTGGTTGACAACATCCAGGCCAAAATCGAGCCCGAGGTAAAGAAACTCTTTGACCGACTGGGCCAGCCGGAGACCTTTGACTATATCGAGGAAATCGCCAACCACATTCCCTTCATTTCCATCACCCGCATGGTTGGCATCCCGGAGAAGTACTGGCCGCAGATCAAGCAGGTGATCCTGACCTTCACCGAGACCTGGAACCCGACCATCTCCGATGAACAGCGCGAGGCCGCGCGCCAGGACTCCAACCGCGCTATCGATATCATCAAGGAAGTGATCGCCGAGCGACGCCAGGACCCGGAGCAGGACGATTTCCTGTCCACGCTGCTGCGCATCGAGGCGGAAAACGAGGGCTTCGAGGAAGGCGACATCATCACCCTGATCCTGGCGCTGATCGGCGCCGGTGCGGACACGACCCTGGTCGCGCAGCAGTGGTCGGTCTACTGTCTGCTGAAGAACAAGGACCAGGTTGAACAGGCGCTGGCGACGCCGGAAAGCTTCGCCAACGCGTTCAGTGAAATCAATCGCTGGGGCGTGTCATCAAAGATGGGCTTCGCGCGCTATGCGCCGCGGGATATGGAGTTCATGGGCGAAAAGCTCCGTCGCGGGGTGATGGTACTGATGATGCCGCACCTGAAAGACTATGACCCCGATTACTACGACGACCCGGAAACCTTTGACGTGAACCGCGAGTTCGACCCCGATGTGATGTTCGGCTATGGCCCACGCTACTGCATCGGCGCGGCCCTGGCCAAGCGCCAGCTATACCTGACGCTGACGGAACTGTTCCGTCGCTTCCCGAACATCGAACTGGCGGAAGAGCCGGAACGCGATCCCAACGACCACAACGCGATTGTGTTCAAGCGGCTGTTGCTGCGCACCAACGCCTAGACCCGGGAATTCTCTTCCCGGGCACCTCGCAGGCGAATAACGCGGCCAGCGCTGTGTTATTCGCCTGTACCGTTACCTCTACCCAGCCCGGTACAGGGCTAGATCCAGATCATCGCGCCCATTTCAAACGGGTGACTCTGGGCGTCGTTGAAGGGATACATACGCAATTTGTAGTATTGCAGGCCCGCCAGGTCGGCATCCAGGTCGATGCCGAACAGCACGGTACCGTTGTCTTCACCCATTGCTGACAGTGCCGCGGTCTGCTGCACATCCAGCTCGCCGTCCGGGCGCTCGCGGCCAAGCAGGCATTCCAGTTTGACGTCCCCGGCACCGAGGCCGTTGAGGTGCGCATTCACGCGCAACATGATTTTTTCATCGTGAAACAGGTGCGCAGAAGGCTGCACCAGCAGCTCCATACTCACACCCGGCCAGGCCTCGCGCACCCGCTGTTTCCAGGACGCCAATTGGCGCGCCAGCGCGGCATCGTCCGCCTCCAGCTTGCGCCGTTGATTGCGCGCCGGCGCGTAAAAATCACGCACATAGTCGCGCAGCATGCGCTGTGCATTGAACCGCGGGATCGTGGACTTCATCGACGCCTTGGACAGCGCCACCCACTGGTGGGAATACCCGGAACCATCGCGCTGGTAGTACTTGGGAATCACTTCGTGCTCGATGATATTAAGCAGGTCGCTGGCTTCCTCGTGCTGGCGCTGGTCGTGTTCGAAGTGCTCGTCGCGCGGCGTGATACCCCAGCCGTTGTCGCCGGTGTAGCCCTCATCCCACCAGCCATCCAGCACACTGAGATTTACCGCACCATTGAGGCCCGCCTTCTGCCCTGAAGTACCGCTGGCTTCAAGCGGGTATTCCGGCGTGTTCAGCCACACATCCACCCCGGAAACCATCGCCCGCGCCAGTGCCATATCGTAGCCTTCCAGCAGGAAGATCTTACCGATGAAGTCCGGGTGCACCGAGTAGTCATGAATCATCTTGATCAACTGCTGCCCGGGGTGGTCATTGGGGTGGGCCTTGCCGGCAAACACGATAACCGCCGGGCGCTCGGGATCATTGAGAATCCGCGACAGCCGCTGCGGGTTCTCGAACAGCATTCCCGCGCGCTTGTAGGTGGCGAAACGGCGTGCGAAGCCCATCACCAGGATGTCGGCGTCCTCGTCGTCCAGCGGGCGAATCATCCGTTTCACCACGGCATCGCTGGTGCCGTTGCGCTCATGTTGCGCCGACAGCACCTCGCGCACACGCTGCAATAATTGCTGCTTCAGCGCCTTGTGCACGCTCCAGTAGTGATAATCAGGGATTTCTTCCAAGCGCTCCCAGTACTCATCGTTCAGCAACTCGTTGCGCCAGTCATCCAGGCGCAGGTCGAACAGACTGGTCCATTCCCGCGCCAGGAAAGTCTGCAGGTGCACACCATTGGTCACGTAGCGAATCGGGTTCTCCGCATGGGGCACCTGGGGCCAGATGCCCTGCTCCATCTCCGAGGCAACGCCACCGTGAATGCGACTGACCCCGTTGTGGAAACGCGTACAGCGCAGTGCCAGGCTGGTCATATTGAATCCGTCACCGGAATTCAGGCCCAGGGCATACAGCTTCTCGAAGTCCAGCCCCAGGGCCGACGACATCGGCTGCAGGTACTTTGCCACCAGCTGATGCTCAAAGATATCGTGACCGGCGGGTACCGGCGTATGCGTGGTGAACACGGTACCCGCCGCCACCAGTTCCATGGCACTGGCAAAGTCCAGGCCCTCGTGCATGCGGTAGGCGCAGCGCTCCAGCAACTGGAAGGCCGCGTGGCCCTCGTTGATGTGCCACACCGTCGGCCGCAGGCCCAGGTCGCGCAGGGCGCGCACACCACCCACTCCCAGTACCAGTTCCTGTTGCAGTCGCATTTCGCGATCACCGCCGTAGAGCTGGTTGGTGATACGGCGGTCTTCCTCGCTGTTCGCCGGCACGTTGGTGTCGAGCAGGTAGAGCTTGATATGACCCGCCTGGGCCGTCCAGACCTGGGTCTTGATGGTGCGCCCCGGAAACTCGATATCCAGGGTGAGGTGCTGACCCGATGCAGTCAGCGCCGGCACTACCGGCAGGTCATGCGGATGCGAGCGGGTGTAGGAGACCTGCTGGTGGCCATGGCCGTCAATGGTCTGGGTGAAGTAGCCGGCCTGGTACAGCAGACCGACGGCGACAAATGGCAGCCCCAGGTCACTGGCCGCCTTGCAATGGTCACCGGCGAGGATGCCCAGGCCGCCGGAATAGATCGGGAAACTCTCGTGAAAACCGAATTCCAGGCAGAAATAGGCAATCAGGTCCTCCTCCGGGTCGAACACCTCCGCCAGTTCCGGGTGTACCCGGTGCTCGCGATAGGAGTCGTAGGCGGCCATGACGCGACGGTAGTCCTCCATGAACGAACGATCGGCGACGGCATCATCGAGGCGCTCCTGCGCCACCCGGCGCAGAAACATTTTCGGGTTGTGACCGCAGGCGTCCCAGAGTTCCTTGTCCAGGCGGTGGTAAAGCGAGCGAATGGATCGGTCCCAACTGTAGACCAGGTCATTGGCGACTTCGCTTAGCCGCTGCAGTTGCGCGGGTATCCGCGGCTGTATTTCAAGGGGAAAACGTGTACCGGGCATACTTACTCCACTGTCTCTTCCAGCCCGTACAGGGCCAGGTAATTGCGCGCGCTGCGCTGCCAGGAAAAGTCCTGCGCCATGGCGGTGCGCTGCATGCGACGCCAGGCTGCACGGTCGGGCCACAGCGACAGGGCCTGTTGCAAAACCGAGCGCAGCGCTTGTGAATCAGGCTGTTCGAACACGAAACCGGTCGCCGTGCCGGCGGCAAGGTTGGCCTCGCTGGCATGGGTCACGGTATCAGCCAGGCCGCCCACTGCCCTGACCAGCGGCAGGGTTCCGTAACGCAGGCTGTACATCTGGTTCAGGCCGCAGGGTTCGAACAGCGACGGCATCAGGAACACGTCCGCCGCGGCTTCGATGCGATGCGCCAAGCTTTCATTGTAGGCCAAAATGACCGCGGCGCGGCCAGGATGCCGCGCCGCCAGCTGCGCCAGCGCCTGCTCCAGCCGGGCATCGCCGGTGCCAAGCATGACCAGCTGGGCCGGTGTCTGCAGCAACTCGTCAAGCAGGGGCAGCAACAGTTCGACACCTTTCTGCTCGGCCAGCCGGCCGACAAAGCCAAACAGGGGTATGTCAGCCGCATCGTCGAGGCCCAGCTCACGCAGCAGGGACGCCTTGTTGCGCTGCTTCAGGTCGAGACGCTCGCTGTCATAATTCTGCTCCAGCAGCGGGTCGGTGGCCGGATTCCACACCGCCTCGTCGATGCCATTGAGGATGCCGACCAGCTGTTCCCTGCGATGATGCAACAGGCCTTCCAGGCCCATCCCGCCGGGGCTCTCGCAGATCTCCCGGGCGTAGGTCGGGCTCACCGTGGTAATCCAGTCAGCATAGCTGAGCCCGCCCTTGATAAAACAGAGCTGGTCGTAAAACTCCATACCCTCACCCGACCAGAAATGCGCCGGCAGCTGCAGGCGCTCGAAAGTGGCGCGATCAAACATGCCCATATGCGCCAGGTTGTGGATAGTGAACACCGTGCGCGGGCGCGGCGTGCGCTCGTGTGCCAGGGCAATGGCCGGGCCGGTGTGCCAGTCATTGCAATGCAGCACCTCCGCCTGCCAGCCGAGGGCGGTATCGCCGCAGGCAATAGCGGCGGCGGCACGGGACAGCAACATGAAACGCTGGGCGTTATCGGCCCAGGGTTGCCCCGCGGCGTCGTGGTAGGGATTACCGGCGCGCGCGCTGAACAGGGGATGCTGCAACAGCCAGGTCCTGACGCCGCTGCCCGGCAGTGCGGTTTCCAGCAGCGTGACCTCATCGCCGGCACAGGCAAAGCTGCCGATCTCGACGGCATCATCGACTTTATCCAGGACATCGCCGTAGCCGGGGACGAGGATGCGCACATCCAGCCCCATGTCCGCCAGTACCGTGGGCAGGCTCCCGGCCACATCCGCGAGACCGCCGGTCTTGACCAGCGGGTACACCTCACTGGCCACGAACAGCAGGCGACTGCGCTGCGCGGCGCGCTCACTCACCAGCGGGCTCCCATTGCAGCACGATACCTGCCAGCGGTGGCAAGGTCAGCACCAGTGACGCCGGGCGCCCCATCCAGCTGCTGGCCTCGCCGGCAATGTGTGTGCCGTTGCTGACATTACTGCCACCGTAAAAGTGTGAATCGGAATTGAACACCTCGCGATAGACGCCCTGCTCCGGCACACCGACACGGTAATCTGCGCGCACTACCGGGGTAAAGTTGAGCACCACCACCAGGAAGCGCTCACCGTCGCGACGCAGGTAGGCCAGCACGGATTGTGTGGCATCGTTGCAATCGATCCATTCGAAGCCCTGGGCGGTGAAATTCTGGCCGTGCAGCGGCCCGTGCCTGCGATACAACTGGTTGAGGTCGCGCACCAGGTGCTGCACCCCTGCGTGCGCCGGCTGCTCCGCCAGGGCCCAGTTGAGCTGTTCGGCATGACGCCACTCCAGCGGATCGGCCAGTTCGCAGCCCATGAACAGCAGCTTGGTTCCCGGATAGGTGAACATATAGGTGTAGAGCAGGCGCAGGTTGGCGAAACGCTGCCAGTCGTCTCCGGGCATGCGTCCCAGCAGGGAGCGCTTGCCGTGCACTACCTCGTCGTGGGAGAACGGCAGCATGAAGTTCTCGCTGAAGGCATACATCAGGCCAAAGGTCAGCTTGTCGTGATGGTAGTGGCGATAAATGGGCTCCATGGCCATGTAGTTCAGTGAGTCGTGCATCCAGCCCATGTTCCACTTCATGGAAAAACCCAGCCCGCCGACCCAGGTCGGCCGCGTCACCTGCGGCCAGGCGGTGGATTCCTCGGCGATGGTAAGAGTGCCGGGATGGGCGCCGTGAGTGAGCGTATTCAGCTCGCGCAGGAATGCAATCGCCTCCAGGTTTTCATTGCCACCGTGTTCGTTGGGCGCCCACTCGCCCTCCTCGCGGGAATAATCCAGGTACAGCATGGACGCCACCGCATCCACCCGCAGGCCGTCCAGGTGAAACTCCTCAAGCCAGAAGCTGGCACTGGCGAGCAGGAAGTTACGCACCTCGTTGCGGCCATAGTTGAAGATGAGTGTGCCCCAGTCGGCATGCTCGCCGCGCCGGGGATCGGCGTGCTCGTACAGTGCCGTGCCGTCAAAACGCGCCAGGCCGTGGGCATCCCGGGGGAAGTGGGCCGGCACCCAGTCCAGTATGACGCCGATATTGCGGCTGTGCAGGTAATCCACGAAGTAACGAAAATCATCGGGGGCACCGAAACGGGAGGTGGGGGCAAAGTAGCCCGTGGGCTGGTAGCCCCATGACTCGTCCAGCGGGAACTCGGTAATGGGCAGCAGTTCCACATGGGTAAAGCCCATGTCAGTGACGTAGTCCGCCAGCGCCGGGGCGATCTCCCGGTAATTCAGTACCTCACCGGTTGCTGCGCGCCGCCATGAGGCCAGCTGCAATTCATAGACGGAAACCGGCGCCCGTTGCCAGTCCCAGTGGGCACGGCGCTGCAGCCAGTCAGCATCCGACCAGGTGAACTCACTGGGCGCCTGTACCACCGAGGCGGTGGCCGGCCGCAGCTCGAAGGCGTTACCGTAGGGGTCGGCCTTGAGATGCAGGGCACCCTGTTGATCGCGAACCTCGAATTTGTAATTGCTGCCCGCCGCCAGCCCGGGGATGAACAGCTCCCAGACACCGCTGCCGCCACGCACCCGCATCGGGTGGGCCAGGCCATGCCAGCCATTGAAGTCACCCACCACGCTAACGCGCGTGGCATTGGGCGCCCAGGTGGCGAAGCGCACCCCGGTAACCCCTTCATGCCGGCAGCAGTGGGCGCCGAGAATACGGTAGAGATGTTGGTGCCGGCCTTCGGCAAACAGGTGCAGATCGAGATCGCCAATCAGCGTCCCGAAGCGGTAGGGATCCTCGAACTCACGCCAGTTACCGTCACCGCCGTGGCAGCGCAGGCGGTAGGCCGGCTCCGCCTTGCAATCGATACTGATGGAGAACAGGTCGGTCTCGGGGGTGCGCTCCATGGGCAGGCGGGCATCCCCGGTGACAACCTCCACCGCGGCGGCACCGGGCAATAATGCCTTGATGTGCCATGTCCTGCCGCGGCGATGGCAGCCGAGCACGTCAAAAGGGTCGTGATGGTGGCCGGCCAGGAGCCGGCGTGCCGCGTCGCTGATTGTGCGCCTCTTCTTCACTGTCGCAAATAATTATGTACTGATCTGAATCAAGTGGGAAAACGGGACAATTCCCGGTTCATTGACCACAATGTAACAGTAACCTCATAAAGTCACTTTACGCTAACTACAAAACAGTTCAATGAAGGCGCAATGAATAATCCTGATTCTGTACGTTACGTGAGCCGCATCACCCGCAACACCCTGGCCATGGTGCTGGCCGGCGGTCGTGGGTCGCGACTCAAGCAACTCACCCAGTGGCGAGCCAAGCCCGCGGTGCCCTTTGGTGGCAAATTCCGCATCATCGACTTCCCGCTGTCCAATTGCGTCAACTCGGGGATTCGGCGGGTAGGTATCCTCACCCAGTACAAGTCACACAGCCTGAACCAGCATATCCAGCGCGGCTGGGGTTTCATGCGCGGCGAACTGGGCGAGTTCGTGGAACTGGTGCCGGCGCAGCAGCGCATGGAAACCTCCTGGTATGAGGGCACCGCGGACGCCATCTACCAGAACATCGATATCATCCGCGCCCACAATCCGGAGTACGTGCTGATACTCGCTGGCGACCACATCTACAAGATGGACTACGGCACCATGCTGGCGGCGCACGTCGAAAGTGGCGCCGACGTCACCGTAGGCTGCATCGAGGTACCACTGGAAGAGGCCTCCGCCTTCGGCGTCATGGCAATCGACGAAGATGGCCGCATCGTCGAGTTCGCCGAAAAACCCGCGCAGCCGCCGGCCATGCCCGGTCAGCCTGACAAGGCGCTGGCGTCCATGGGCATCTATGTATTCAGCAGGGACGCCCTGATCGATGAATTGATCCGCGATGCCAATACCGACGGCTCCAGCCGCGACTTCGGCAACGACATCATTCCCTGCATTATCAAGCAGCGCCATGTCCGCGCCTTCCCGTTTCGCAACACCAGCACCGGCGGGCCAGCCTACTGGCGGGACGTGGGCACTGTAGACGCTTTCTGGTCCGCCAACCTGGAGCTTATCGGTATCAGCCCGGAATTGAACCTCTATGACCGGCGCTGGCCGATCTGGACCTACCAGGACCAGGTCCCGCCGGCGAAATTCATCTTTGATGACGAGGGGCGCCGCGGCATGGCCGTGGACTCCATGATCGCCGGTGGCTGCATCGTATCCGGCTCCTCGGTGCGCCACTCGATGCTGTTTTCCAATGTGCGCATCCACTCCTATTGCAAGGTAGAGGATGCGGTAATCTTCCCCGACGTGGAAATCGGTCGCAACTGCCACATTCGCAAGGCCGTGATCGACAAACGCTGCGTGATTCCACCGGACACCCGGATCGGGCTGGACCCGGAAGAAGACGCGCGGCGCTTCCACGTATCCGAAGGTGGCGTGGTGCTGGTGACGCCGGAAATGCTGGGACAGAGGGTGCACCATGCCCTCTGACAAGCCCATGAAAGTCGCACTGTGCTGGCATATGCACCAGCCGGAGTACCGCAACATGGGTACCGGCACATTCCAGCTGCCCTGGACCTACCTGCATGCGGTCAAGGATTACGTGGACATGGCTGCCCACCTGGAGGCCCTGCCCCGGGCCAGGGCAGTGGTCAATTTCGCGCCCATACTGCTCGAGCAGATCGAGGCCTACGTGGCCCAGGTGAATGCGTTCTTCAACGGGCGAGGAGCGATCAAGGACGCCCTGCTGGCGAACCTGGTAGAACCGGCCCTGCCCGGGGACCCGGATTCACGACTGGAGCTGATGAAGCGCTGCCTGCAGGCCAACCGCGAGCATATGATCGAGCGCTTCGCGCCCTATCACCGGCTCGCCGACCTGGCGCAGTATTACCAGGCCCATCCGGAGTCACTGATTTATGCCTCCAACCAGTTCCTGGCGGACCTGCTGGTGTGGTACCACCTGGCCTGGGTCGCGGAGTCGGCGCGGCGCCAGGACCCGCGCGTGCAGGCACTGCAGGACAAGGGCTACAACTACACCATCCACGAGCGTCGCGAATTGCTGCACGTACTGCTGGAACTGATGCAATCAGTGATCCCACGCTATCGCGCACTGGCCAGGTCGGGCCAGGTCGAACTGACCATGAGCCCCTACGCGCACCCCATCGTGCCCTTGCTGCTGGATATGGAAAGCGCGCGCGAGGCGATGCCCGATGCGCACCTGCCCATCAATACCACCTACCCCGGCGGGGAAGAACGCGCTCGCTGGCACCTGCAGCAGGGTCTGGCCACCTTCGAGCGCGTTTTCAGCACGCGTCCGGCGGGCATCTGGCCATCAGAGGGCGGTGTCAGCCAGGCGGCGCTGGAGCTGTTTGCGGAGGCCGGCTTCACCTGGGCGGCCAGCGGCGCTGCCGTGCTCAATAACAGCCACCAGGCCGAGAACCACTCCTGCAGCCACCGCGTTTACCGTTTCGGCGATGCCGACATCGACTGCGTGTTTCGCGATGACGGGCTATCCGACCTGATCGGTTTCACCTATTCGGACTGGCACTCAGAGGACGCCGTCGCCAATCTTACCGGCCACATGGAGCATATCGCCGAGCTTTGCCAGGATCGTGACGACTGCATGATCACCATCATCCTCGACGGTGAAAACGCCTGGGAGTACTACCCGGAAAATGCCTGGTACTTCCTCGACCACCTCTACCGGGCGCTGCTGGACAACCCGAAACTGGAACTGACCACGGTCGCAGATTTTATCTCCACATCCAAACCGCAGCCGTCGCATGAAGAAAAGCTGGTAGCCGGGAGCTGGGTATATGGCACTTTTTCCACCTGGATCGGCGCACCCGAAAAGAACCGGGCCTGGGACCTGCTGGTGGACGCCAAGCACTGCTTCGATGAGGTAGTGGCATCCGGCAGCCTCGGGCAGGAGCAACTGCGCGATGCCACCAGGCAACTGGCGATCTGCGAGGGCTCTGACTGGTTCTGGTGGTTCGGCGACTACAACCCGGGGCCCACCGTCAGCCAGTTTGACCAGCTGTATCGCATGCACCTCGCGCATCTTTACTACCTGCTGGGCGTGGAGGCCCCGGGCAACCTGTCCGAGGTCATCTCCCGCGGCGGTGGCCAGCCCAGCCGCGGCGGTGTCATGCGCCACCACGATCAGGACACCGCATAATGCCGCCCTTCACCGCCCGCAGGGCGGGTGTGCTGCTGCATCCCACCAGCCTGCCCGGCAGCGCCTATGGCGGTGACTTCGGCGCCGAGGCACGCCGCTTCGTCGACTTCCTGGCCGCAGCCGGCCTGTCGATCTGGCAAATGCTGCCACTGGGGCCCACCCATGACGACGGCTGCCCCTACCAGTCCTCGTCCGTGCATGCCGGCAATCCCGACCTGATCAACCTCGACTGGCTGGTCGAGCGCGACCTGCTGGAGCCGGCGCAGGCTGCGGCGGGCAGGCTCGACCCGCAGGCCAAACGCACGGCCCTTGACCAGGCCGCCGTCGTGTTCTTCGAGCAGCTGTTCAACGCTACCCAGTCGGAACTCACCCGCGCCTACAGTGACTTCACTACCGAGTCGGCATTCTGGCTGGAAGACTATGTCCGCTTCCAGGGTTTTCGCGACGCCGCCGGTCGCCAACCCTGGAGCACCTGGGAAGCGGGGCTGCGCAACTGCGAACCCGAGGCCTGCGCCAGGCGCGCGATGGAGCTGGCAGACCAGCTCAGCAAGCTGCGCTTCCGCCAGTTCATCTTTCACCGGCAGTGGCTGGAGTTGAAGCAGTACGCCAACGAGCGCGGCGTGCTGCTGTTCGGCGACATGCCGATATACGTGCACCTGGAGAGCGCTGACGTCTGGGCCCACCAGAAACAATTCGACCTTGACGACAACGGGCAGCCGTTAACGGTGACCGGGGTGCCGCCCGACTATTTTTCCGCCGAGGGCCAGCTGTGGGGCAACCCGCAATACAACTGGCAGTACATGCTGGCACACCATTTTGACTGGTGGCTGAAGCGCTTCACCTCGGCCGCGCGCATGTTCGACATCGTGCGCATCGATCACTTCAGGGCACTGGAGGCCTACTGGGAGATACCTGCTGGCGCCACCAGCGCCATCGGCGGCCGTTGGGTGCACAGCCCCGGCAGGGAACTGCTTGGCCTGGTACGCGAACACTGCCCGCGGCTGCGACTGGTAGCGGAAAACCTCGGCATCATCAGCCCCGAGGTGGAGGCGCTGCGCGAGCAATTCCAACTGCCGGGCATGCTGATCCTGCAGTTCGCCTTTGACGGCAACCCGGAGAACCCCTACCTGCTGCACCGCCACGAGGAAAACGACGTGGTGTACACCGGCACCCACGACAACGACACCAGCCTGGGCTGGTTCCAGAGCCTGGACGAGGCCACCCGCGAGCATGTTTGCCGCTACTTCGAGTGCCAGCCCGACGACATGCCCTGGGCGATGATCGACAGGGCCATGGCCTCACCCGCCGCCACCGCCATCGTACCCTGGCAGGACCTGCTCGGGCTTGACGGCCGGCACCGCATGAACACACCGGGCACCACCGAGGGCAACTGGCACTGGCGCTTCCAGTGGCAGCAGGTACCCGAGGACCTGGCGCCACGCACACGCCAGCTGCTCAGCGACTATAATCGACTGACAGGCTGAATCCCGCTTTGCGTATTTTGCACACGGAACAGCCCTTATTTTGTGGTACCGTGCCGCCTTTTTTCACAGGAGTCTCTGCAATGCGCCTGCTAGCACTGTCCGTTTTGCTGTTTACCGCCCCCGTTTTCGCCGCCGAGATACAGGTGACCGATGCGCAGGGCAAGCCATTGGCCCAGGCAATGGTAACCCGCACCCCGGTGGAGGTGCCGGCAGCAGACCTGAGTGACGACGGCTATGCCCCCCACGGGGTGACCAACGTGTCCGCGGTCACCGTGACCCGCTTCACCGACGCCGAAGGCAAGGCGGATATCATCGCCGAGGGCAAATTCAGTTACCGGGTGCGCGCGCAGGGCTACCAGGACGCGTGGTTCAATGAGGCGCCAGAGTCTGTGGCACTTGCGCCAATGAACCAGACCCAGCTCTACGCCAGCTACCCCTCGAACGTGTGGCTGTCGCAGGTGGACTTCGACGGCGACGAGGCGCTCAAGCACACCTTCCAGCTCAATTGCGCTTTCTGCCACCAGCAGGCTTCTCCCTTCATGCGCAACGAGCGCACCATCGACCAGTGGGTCAGCATCATGGAGCGCATGAACACCTATGGCGCCCGCCTGCCGGAAGACGATATCGAGCCAGTGTCGAAGATCCTGCAGCGGGAATACCGGGAACTGCGCGAACACCCCGAGCGCGTGCCCGCCCCCCGCAAGTGGGAGGCGCACCTCTCTGAGGTAGAGATGACCGAATGGCCCATCGGTGACGGCTTTTCGCAGATGCACGATTTCCTGCTCCACCCCAATGGCATGGTCTACGTGGGCGACAACCTGTTTGACCGTATCTACGAAATCGATACCGAAACCGGCGAGTACACCGTGTACAAGGTGCCGCACTACGAGGATGCCGAACTCGGCGGCATTCTCGGCAATCGCTTTACCGTGTTCCCGAAGATGTACAACTATATGGGCGTGCACTCCTTCGCCTACTCGAAAAAGGACGGCAATATTTTCATCACGCCTTCCATGCAGCAGGCCCTGCTCGAATTCGATGTAGAGAAAAAGGAGTTCATCATTCACGACATGCCCGGGGGCTACTACCCGCACACCATCCGCACCGACGACCAGGATCGCGTCTGGTTCACCCTGGCCCTGTCCTCCCAGGTGGCCATGTTTGATCGCAGCACCGGCGAATTCACGCTCTATGACCTGCCGGCCCGTGGTTTCAGGGAGTGGATGGTATTGAAAAGCCTGCCGCTGATTTTCAGCATCGACCCGGAAAATCGCCCCACCCCCTCACCGAATCGCGAGTCTACCGGGCTGCCCATGCCCTACGGTATCGATGTCGCGCCGGACGGCAGTGTGTGGGTCGCCAGGCTGTATGCCAACGACCTGGCGCACATCGACCCGGACAGTGGCGAGATCACCATGATCGACTTTCCCTATGAAGGCCCCCGGCGCCTGCGCGCCGACGCCGATGGCAACATCTGGGTGGTCGCTTTCCAGAACGGCCTGCTGGTGAAATACGACCCGCGGGAGAAGGCGTTTACCCGCTACGAACTGCCGGTGATAAACGAACTGCCCTACGCTCTGAACGTGGACCGCGACCGCGGCGTGGTGTGGGTCAACGGCAACCAGTCAGACACCATCCTCGGCTTCGACATCGCCACGGAGAGCTGGAAGGTCTACCCGATGCCCAGGCAGCGCTTTTTTACCCGCGATATCGAGATCTCCGAGGAAGATGGCGCCATCTACACCAGCAACTCCCACTTCCCGACCTGGCAATCTGAAGGCGCGACACCCACCCTGCTGCGCATCACGCCACTGGAAGAGTAATAACGATGCGGCAGATCCTCTTGTTGTGCGCATCGCTGTGCGCCGCATCAGCAGCGGCGCAGGACTGGCAGCACTACGGTGGCGACCCGGGTGGACGCCACTATTCGGCGGCGCAGCAGATCACGCGCGAAAATGTGGCGCAGCTGCAGGTGGCCTGGGTCCACCGCAGCGGAGACAGCGAGAAGCTGCCGGCGTGGATGGAAAACACCTCCGCCCAGGCCACGCCCATTCTGCTGCCGGCGGCAGCGGGGGAATCCCTGGTCTATTGCACGCCCTTCAACCGCATTATCGCCCTGGACCCGGGCACCGGGGCGCAACGCTGGAGCCACGATCCCGGAATCAAACTGGAGGGCGAGCGCCCCTTCCGCTGCCGCGGTGTCACTTACCACGAGGAGCTGCGCGTCGATGCGGGCGCCCCGTGCCGGCATCGCCTGTTCACCAATACCCATGATCGGCGCCTGCTGGCCGTCGACGCGCTGACCGGTGAAGCGTGCGCAGACTTTGGCGACAACGGCCAGGTGACGCTGCACGGTCACGGGCAGCCGGCCGACATGATCAGCAACTCTTCAGCACCGCTGGCCGCATCCGGCCTGGTGATCACCGGCTCCACGGTGGTGGATTTCCACTACGCCAGGGCACCGCGCGGGACGGTGCAGGCCTACGACAGCCTGAGCGGCGAGTTGCGCTGGCAATTCGACCCGCTCGAGGGGCACGCGGGCAGTGGCGGCGCCAACGTGTGGGCGCCCATGTCAGTGGACGAGTCCCTGGGGCTGGTCTACCTGCCCACCAGCGCACCCTCCCCCGATTACTACGGCGTAAACCGCCCCGGCACCAACCGCTACGCCAACAGCGTGGTCGCCCTGGACCTGGCCAGCGGTGCGGTGCGCTGGCATTTCCAGCACGTGCGTCACGACCTGTGGGACTACGACACACCGGCGCAGCCCATCCTGTTCGACTGGAACAAGCACGGCGACAGCGTGCCCGCGCTGGCGCAGCCCACCAAACAGGGCTTCGTATTCGTGCTCGATCGTCGCACCGGGGAGTCACTGTGGGAGATTACCGAACAGCCGGTGCCCCCGTCACAGGTGCCAGGTGAAATCGCGTCGCCCACCCAGCCCAAACCCATCGCCCCGCCACAGCTGCTGGACTCTTTCCTGATGCCACAACAGGCCTGGGGCCTGACCCCCTGGGACCGCGGCGACTGCGCGCGACAGCTGGACGAACTGGACAACCTCGGCCTGTTCACACCCCTCAGCGAGAAGCTGACGCTGATGCTGCCCGGCAGCCTCGGCGGCGCCAACTGGGGAGGCGGCGCCATCCTGGGGCAATCCGGTGTACTGATACTGAACGTCAACACGGCTCCGTTCACCGGCAGGCTGATTCCCGCCGACAACCGCAGCGGCGCACGCGATGCGCGCGACCATCCTACCGCTGGCCAGCGCATGCGCGTGCCCATGCAGGGCACGCCCTATGACGTGGAGGTCGGCACCCTGGTCTCCCCGCTGGGTATTCCCTGCAGCCCTCCGCCCTGGGGCAAGCTGGTTGCCGTGGACCTGGTCAGGGGCAGCATACTGTGGGAGCAGCCCCTGGGCTCGATACACGAACTGGGGCCATTTCCGCTGCCTTTCCACATCAACTGGGGCACACCCAACCTGGGCGGGGGCATCGCCACGGCTGGCGGCCTGTTCTTTATCGGGGCCACCATGGACCGGCAGTTCCGCGCCTTCGATACGGAAAGTGGCGAGGTATTGTGGCGCCACACCCTGCCGATGGATGCCGCGGCCACGCCCATGACCTACATCTACCAGGGCCGCCAGTACGTGGTGGTCAACGCCGGCGGGCATGCCATGTTTGACCGCCCGCAGGGTGACTACCTGTACGCCTTTGCCCTGGACTCACAGTGAGACGGATATCATGAAGAAGGTACTGCTCGTTCTCCTGCTGCTGGTGCTCGGCGCGGGTGCCTGGCTGGCGCTGCAGGAGTCACCAATGAAGACCCTTGAGGGCATCGCCCTGCAGCATTCAGACAAACTGCCGCTGGCCTTTTTTGGCGAGCGCCTGTTCGACGAGCACTGCGCCAGTTGCCACGACAACCCGCAGATGCACGCCCCCACGCGGCAGGCGCTGTCCGGATTCTCCCTCGACTCGGTCATGGTGGCGCTGACTTTCGGCAAGATGCAGCCCATGGCGGCGCACCTGAGCAAGATCGAAAAAGGCCTGATTTCCATTTATCTCACCGGTTCCGACAGCGGCCAATACGAGTGGCTGGCCGACAGTACCTGCAGCGCGCCGCCGGCCGACACCACCACCGGCTATGTGCGCAACTGGGGCCTGGATGCCGCCAACTCGCGCTTCGTCGCCCCCGCGCAAAGCAACATTACCCGCGACAATGTCGGCACCCTGGAACTGGCCTGGGCCCTGGCCTTCCCCAAGGTCACCGATATGCGCTCACAGCCGGCCATCCTGGGCGACACCCTGTATTTCGGCGACAAGACCGGCAGGCTCTACGCCATCGACCGCAAGCAGGGCTGTATCCAGGCCCATACCAAGGTGGCCAGCGGCATACGTTCTGCCATCACCGTGGCCGAGGACGGCAGCGGAGAACCGCTGCTGGTATTTGCCGACTCCATGGCCTTCGTCTATGCGGTTGACCCCGTCACTCTGGATATCCAGTGGAAAGCGGATGTGCGCCTGTTTGATACCTCCACCATTACCGGCTCGGTGAGTTACCACGCCGGTCGTCTCTACGTACCGGTCTCCTCTTACGAGGTCGCCGCAGCGGGCAACCCACAGCATGTCTGCTGTAAATCCCACGGCGGCGTGATCGCGCTGGACGCAGGTGACGGCGATCGCCTGTGGGAATGGCATGCCACAGCCGACGCCACCGAGCAGGGCGTGGACCGCGATGGCAAGCCCATGTTCGGGCCATCGGGCGTGTCCGTATGGAGCACCCCGACTATCGACGCCGGGCGCAACCGGCTCTACGTCGGCACCGGGGAAAACCTGTCACACCCGGCAACGGATACCTCGGACGCGGTCATCGCCCTCGACCTCGATACCGGCGAGCAGATCTGGTCCTACCAGGCCACCGCGAATGATGTCTGGAACGCCGCCTGCCTCAGCGGCGGCGCCAACTGCCCGGAAAACGCCGGGGGCGACTTTGACATCGGCGCCTCGGTGATTCATGCGCAATTGCAGGACGGCAGCGAGCTGCTGCTGGTGGGCCAGAAGTCAGGGGATGCCATGGCCCTGGATATGGACGGCAAACTGCTGTGGAAGGCCCGCGTGAGCAACGCCGCCATCGGCCCGGACCTGCACCAGACCACCACTAACGGCGGTATTCACTGGGGTATGGCCCTGGCCGGGGAGACCCTGCTGGTGCCGGCGGCAGACCCGGAGCGACGCCGCCCGGGCTATGATCCCCGACCCGGCATCCACGCACTGCACGCGCGCAGCGGCGAGGTACTGTGGTTCCAGGGCGTCGAACGCGGCTGCTACCTCGCCGATGAAGACAAACCCCTGGTGGGCCTGCAAAACATGCGCGAGGGCAAGGACCGACCGCTGGAGGAGCAATATGCCTGTTCCTTCTTCTATGGCCTGTCGGCAGCAGCCACGGCCACCCGGGAAGTAGTCTTCAGCGGTGCCCTGAACGGCATCCTGCGCGCCTACGACGTGGCCACCGGCGAATTGCTGTGGCAGACGGAAACCGCCAGGCCGTTTGCAACGGTGAACGGGGTGGAAGGGCATGGTGGCGCCATCGATGTGGATGGCCAGGTGCTGGCCGGGGACTGGCTCTACGTGCAGTCGGGCTACTCGATGTTCGGGCAACTGCCCGGTAATGTGCTGCTGGCTTACCGGCTCAAGCAGTAACCTGGCCGCGCAGGCCCTGCGCGATTGCCCGCTTCCCGACCAGGACGACGCTCAGGCGGGTTTCTCTTCCGTATCAGGTGCTTCGCGCGGCAGGACATCCGCCACCGTGCTGGCGTTGCCATCGCGCACTGCGCGATAGTGCGGCGAGGTAATTTCCACCTGGTGGCCGTGGAATTCGTCGAGAATATTGGCGTGCAGGTTGGAGTAGATGCGCGGCAACTCCTCCGGAGTGCGCGTCCAGCCGTTGATCTCGTAACTGACGTAGTTGTCGTCCAGCGAGGTTTGCAGCACGAACGGCTCCGGTGTCTCGGCAATGTGTTCGGTTTTTATCGCCGCCGCGATCAACAGTGCATTGACGGTTTGCCAGGGCACGTCATAGCCAATGGTCACACTGGTGTGCACCAGCAAACCGCGCTGGCCCATGTTCTTGCTGTAGTTGATGATGTTGTTGGTCAGCACCATCGAGTTGGGTATGGACACGATGACGTTTTTCAGCGTCTGGATACGGGTCACGAAAGTGCTGCGTTCCACTACCCTGCCGCGCGTGTCGGCCACTTCCACCTGGTCCCCGACGCTGAAAGCACGCGTATAGGTAAGCACGATACCGGCGATCACGTTGGCAACCGCCGTGGTTGAACCCAGGGATACCAATACCCCGACGAAGATGGAAATTCCCTGGAAGGCCGGTGAACTGGAGCCGGGAAGATAGGGAAAAATAATCACCGCCGTGAGTGCGTAAACCAGCAACTTGATAATGCCGAAACTGGTATCGGCCCACTCGGGGTAGAAGTTCTTGAGGTAAATGCGGCGCGTACGGATACCGTCGAAGATCAGGCCCAATGTTCGAATCATGAAGCGCGCGACGATAATGATGACGATAATCGTCACCAGGTTCGGCAGGTACTGCACAAACCCGTGCCAGATGTACACCACCGCATCGACGAAGGCGTTGATCATGCCCGCGGCCAGGCGCAGGGTCCAACCCGATGTCAACAACAGGCCGTTGATGGCGGAGAGTATAAACAGCAGCGATAGCAGCCGGCCAACCCAGGTCCAGACCCCCATCCACAGGTTCTTCATGTCCGCCGAGGACAGCAGGTCCTGCGCCTGCAGGCGCAGCGCCTTGTAACGTTCTTCCGGCGTCTCTTCCATGCGCTTAAGCCGCCGCTTGACGTAGAACCGCGTCAGCAGCAGCAGAAGCAGTGAGACGCCGATGATCACCGCGGCAATGGTCAGTCGCAGCAAGGGCGCGGTAGCATCCATCTGGTCAAAGAGCTGCAGGATGAACAGGGTGTCCTCATTGATCGGCATCACTTCGGCGATGGCCTGCTCAACGCTTGGCTCGGCAACGGGTGCTGGCTCGGTTACCTGGTTGGGATCTGGCATGGTGCGACTCTGGCTGGTATCTGGCAGGGCAAGCATAGCAGCCAACTGGCGCGCTGGCATCCCGCGACCCTACACTGGGCGGGCCGGCTGCACTACACTGTCGCCCATGGAAAAATTCGAATTGATATATGAGCGCGCCTGCGAGCGCAAGGGCGGCGAAAAAGCACTGATGCGCCTGCTACCGGACTTTCGCAGTGCCCGCGCCCTGAACGCCACCCGCGATGATCGCTGGCTGGCGGAGATGACACGCTGCACCTTCCAGGCCGGTTTCGTCTGGCGTGTCATCAACCAGAAGTGGGATGATTTTGAAGAAATCTTTTTCGGCTTCGCTCCGGAAAAGGTGCTGCTACTGAGCCCGGACCAGATTGACAATATCGCCCGCAACCCGCGCATCGTGCGCAACCGGCAAAAGGTCCTCTGCGTGCAACACAACGCGCTGTACGTCCGCGATGTTTCCCGGGAGCACGGCAGCTTCGGGCGCCTCGTCAGCGGCTGGCCACAGGAGGACCTGATTGGCCTGTTTACGCACCTGAAGAAACACGGCAGCCGCCTCGGCGGCATGACCGGGCAACGGGTGCTGCGCAACATGGGCAGGGACACGTTTATCCTCACCGGTGATGTCATCCGCTGCCTGCGTCGTGCGGGGCTGGAAATCAGCGACACCCCCAGCAGCCAGCGCGAACTCAGGTTGGCCCAGGACGCGTTCAATACCTGGCACAGTGAGACCGGGTTGCCGCTAAGCCATATCAGCCGTATCTGCGCCTGTTCCGTGGACTGACACCCACCCGCCTGTCCTTTCGCGCCCTGTTATACCGCCCCGGTACAGCTGGGAATACCGTCTTTGCAGTCCGGATTTGATCCAGATCAAGCCATGGTTTGGCGTCCGCCGTGTTTAGCCAAAATGAGGTATGAGCCTGCAGCAGCGCAGCGCCATAGTGAATCCTGACAGCAATAACACGCAACGAGGACAAGCCAATGAATGCGCCCCAGATCACTAAATCCGAACAGCTCTACCAGTCAGCCCGGCAACTGGTACCGACACTGCGCGACCGCGCTGAAGAAACTGCAGCACTGGGTCACCTGCCCGAAGCGACCGTGCAGGCCATGCAGGAGGCGGGCTTTTTCCGCATCATGCAGCCAGCGCGCTACGGCGGCTTCGAGATGGACCCGGAAGTGTTTTTCAAGGTACAGATAATCCTGGCGGAGGGCTGCATGTCTACCGCCTGGGTGCTGGGCGTGGTTGCCATACACAACTGGCAGCTGGCGCTGTTTGACGACCGCGCGCAACAGGATGTCTGGGGTGAAGACGACTCCACCCTGATTTCCTCGTCATACATGCCAGTGGGCAAGGTAGAACATGTCGACGGCGGCTACAGGCTGTCCGGGCACTGGGGCTTCTCCTCTGGCTCCAAACACTGTGACTGGGCCTTCCTCGGGGCCATGGTACCGCCGAAAAACCCCGGAGAGGCGCCGGATTACCGCACCTTCCTGGTACCGCGCAGTGACTACGAGATCGTGGAGAACTGGAACGTCTCCGGCCTGGAAGGAACCGGCAGCCACGACATCACGGTGCAGGACGCCTTCGTCCCCGAGTACCGCACACACCGCTCCATACACGGGTTCGAGTGCAACAGCCCCGGCAACGAGGTCAATGATCACTACATCTTCCGCCTGCCCTTCGGCCAGATATTCGTGCGCGCGGTATCTTCCTCCAGTATCGGCTGCCTCAAAGGTGTGATCGACAGTTATGTGCAGGTCAACAAGGAACGGGTAGGACTTAACGACGGCAACAAGGTCGCCCAGGACCCGGACGCGCGCATGGCGCTTGCCGAATGCATCACCGCCGTGGACGAGTGCCAGACCATTATGTTCCGCAACTTCGATCGCATGGTCGAGGCCGCACGCACTGGCACCCAGCTCGACATCGAGGAACGCATCAAGATGCGCTTCGACGCCGCACTGGTGTCGCGCAAGTGCACCGAGGCGATCAACCTGATGTTCAACGCCTGCGGCGCCCAGGGCATATTCCGCGACCACCCGTTGAACCGCGCCTGGCTGGACATTAACGCGGGGCGCCAGCACGTGGCCAACAATCCGTTCAAGTTTGGCCGCAACGTCGGCGCGGTGATGATGGGCGCAGACAACCAGGACTTCTTCCTCTAGCGCGAACAGGCGGGCGGTTTTACTCCTTGAACCGCCCGCTTTGACCCAGATCAACGTGGCCCGGGAATGGCCGCAGGTGGCCATGGCCCGTGCCATGAGAACCGGCAAGAATGAGCAGACACGCACTGTAAGCGAAGCGGAGACGGAATATGACAGCAGCAGAGAAAGCCATCAGGGCGAAGCGAGACCCTTATGTGATTCGCGCGGATGAGCGCGAGGAACGCTATGCGCGCGGTTGGTACGTGATTGGTGCCACCAACAGCGTGAACCTCAAGCCGCGGGCGCTGAACGTATTCGGCACCAAGCTGGTGGCCTATCGCGGCAAGGAAGACGGCGAAGTGCATATTCTCGACGCCTACTGCCCGCACATGGGCGGCGACCTTTGTGGCGGCGAGGTGAAGGGCAATTCCGTGATCTGCCCGTTCCACCTGTGGAGTTGGGGCGCCGACGGCGTCTGTGACGACATCCCCTATGCCAACAAGATACCCGACAAGGCTGTCATCAAGTCCTGGCCCGTGCTGGAGAAGAACGGCCTGATCTTTGTGTGGCAGGATCCGGAAGGCAACCCGCCCATTTCGGAGCAGGAGCCACAACGCATGGATGACTGGTACTCGGAGGAGTGGACCGACTGGGAAATGGAAGCCATACCCATCCAGTCACTGGGCCGCGAACTGGTAGACAACATGGCGGATATGGCGCACTTCGGCCCGATTCACTATTCCAGCGTGAAATCGTTCAAGAACACCATGGAAGGTCACCAGTTTGTGCAGTACATGGTGGGAGGCCACGAGATTCTCACCGAGGGCGACGAAGGGCTGATCACGTCGGTCGCGCGCTATGAGGGTCCGGCCTACATGACCACCACCATGACCGGCCTGATGGATGGTCACCCGATGAAAGTCCACCTGCTGGTGAGCCACGTCCCCACGGACATGAACCAGTTCATCATCAACTTCGGGGTCATGATGCAGAAAGACCCGAAGGCCTCCAAGGCCCAGAACGCGGCCATGGTGCAGGAGTACATGGAGCGCAACATCGAATCCTTCCATCAGGATGTGGCGGTGTGGAACAACAAGTGCATTATCGACAACCCGCTGCTCTGCGACGGAGACGGCCCGATCAACCTGGTGCGCAAGTGGTACAGCCAGTTCATGACCAACGTCGATGACATCCAGCCGGGCCAGGTCAAGTCGCGGGAACATGTCACCGTGGACGGTCCCTCGGTAGAGGAAGTCCGGGCCAAACAGGGATTCTGATCTCTCAGGGAAAAGCCTGCTGCCCCGGGGCCCATCACTGCGATGGGCCATTTGCTTTCAACCTACCTGAACCGCCGTGAAACTCAGGCCGCTCAACCACCCTGCCGGCGCAACACGTGCGCGCAGTAGACACCCGCAGTCAACAACAGCACGGCGCCACCCTGGTGGCTGGCAGCCAGCCAGACCGGCACGTGCAGTAACAGCGTGCTGATGCCCAGTACCACCTGCAACCAGAGCGCCGCCAGCAGCAACAGCATGGCGACAGTACCCCGAGGCCCCAGGCCCTTGCGCCAGCTGAGCAGCGCAAACACGTGCACCAGCACAAACAGGAAGTAGGCAAAAATACGGTGGTTGAACTGGATGGTGGTAATGTCTTCGAACGCCGCCAGCCACGCCGGTGACATCTCATACAGGCCCGGCGGAATGAAACTGGTGCCCATCAGCGGCCAGGTACTGTAGGCGTAACCGGCCCGGGTGCCCGCCACCAGCCCGCCACTGAGAATCATCAGGTAAACCAGCACCGCCACCCACATGGCGAGATTGGCGAAACGGTGAGTGCCCTTACCGCCCGGGAAGAGCAAACCAAAGGCAAGCCACAGCATGTAGCCATAAATCGCTACTGCGACACCGAGGTGCGCCGTTAACCGATACTGGCTGACACGGGGATCGTCCACCAGGCCGCTTTTCACCATGTACCAGCCCAGCAGGCCCTGGAAGCCGCCCATGAAAAACAGTATCCACAGCCTGGGCATCAACCCCGCACGTACCCGGCCTTTCATGGCAAAGTACACCATGGGCACGAAGTACAGCACGCCGATCAGGCGGCCCAGCACCCGGTGCAGGTACTCGTACATGAAGATGGACTTGAAGCCAGCCAGGTCCATACCGCGATTGACCTTCTGGTATTCGGGAAACTGCCGGTACTTCTCAAAGGTAGCCAGCCAGGCCTCCTCGGAAAGCGGGGGAATGATGCCCATCAGCGGTTTCCACTCCACCATGGACAGGCCCGAGCCCGTGAGCCGGGTGACGCCACCGAGGATGATCATGCCGAAGATCACTGCTGCACAAAGCAACAGCCACGTGGCGATCTGGCGATCGTAATGAAGTTGTCTCTGGTTCGTTAACATTGCGTCTTCTGCCGTGTTCTATCTTACGACGCCAGCGGCTTAACGGTTCAGCCTACCCTGTCGCCGACAGGGCCCTAGATGCGTTCAAACAACGCCGCGATACCCTGGCCACCACCAATACACATGGTGGATACCGCGTAGCGGCCGCCTGTACGTTCCAGTTCATACAGCGCCTTCACCGTGATCAGCGCACCGGTGGCGCCGATAGGATGCCCCAGTGAAATGCCGGAGCCATTGGGGTTCACCTTTGCCGGATCCAGGCCGAGTTCCTTGACCACGGACAGCGCCTGCGCCGCGAAGGCCTCGTTGCATTCCCAGACGTCCACGTCGTCCTGGGCAACGCCGGTCTTCTGCAGCAGCTGCCGCACGGCCGGTGCGGGGCCGATACCCATGATGGCGGGATCGACCCCGGCCAGTGCGTAGCCGCACATACGCGCCAGCGGCTTCAGCCCCCTGGCTTCGGCCGCGCCTCTCTCCATCAACACCAGGGCGGAAGCAGCGTCGTTGATGCCGGAGGCGTTGGCCGCAGTCACACTGCCTTCTTTCTTGAATGCGGGCCGCAGGCCGGACAGCGATTCCGCGGTGGTGCCCGCGCGCACGTGCTCGTCGTGAGCAAACACCGTGACACCTTTGCGGGTCTTGACTTCGATAGGCAGTATCTGTTCCTTGAAGCGCCCCTCTTCCTGGGCCTGCTGCGCCCGGCGATGGCTCTCGGCCGCAAATTCGTCCTGCTCTTCGCGGCTGACGCTGTACTTGTCGGCGAGGTTTTCGGCGGTGACACCCATATGGTAATCGTTCACGGGGCAGGTCAGGGCACCGATCATGGCGTCGACCATGGCGCCGTCGCCCATGCGCGCACCGAAGCGTGCATTCGGCAGCCAGTAAGGCACACGACTCATGGATTCTGCGCCGCCGGCAACCGCTGCATCGCAATCGCCCAGCAGGATCATCTGTGCAGCGGAGATAACGGCCTGCAGGCCGGAGCCGCAGAGGCGGTTAACGGTGAGCGCGGGGGTTTCGTTGGGCAACCCACCCTTCAGGGCCGCTACCCTGGACATGTACATATCGCGACGATCGGAGTGGGTGACATTGCCGAACACGCAGTGACCGATGTCCTGCGGGTCGACGCCCGCACGCTTGACCGCCTCGGCAACGACCTGGCCTGCCAGCTCAGTGGCGGGCACGTCTTTCAGGCTGCCACCAAAGTCAGCGATGGCGGTGCGCACGCCGCTAAGGACTACTACTTCACGTTCACTCATGTCTTTCTCCGAAAATTGCATTGCTGGCCCGGACTCGAGGCGGGCGCCACTTTACCAGATCGTCAGCGCGATTTCAGGCCCTCTCAGGACCGCAATTCAGGCAGGTCGCGATACAGTTCCAGCGCCCCGGGGTTGGCCAGTGCGTCGGTATTTTTCACCTCCCGGCCGTGCACCACATTACGTACCGCCAGCTCCACAATCTTGCCGCTGATGGTGCGCGGTATATCAGCGACCTGGACAATCACCGCGGGTACATGTCGCGGCGTGGTGTTCTCGCGAATGGACTGCCTGATCCGCGCCTGCAGTTCCGCGTCCAGGTTGATGCCTTCACGCAGCACGACAAACAGCACCACGCGCACGTCGTCGCCCCATTCCTGGCCGATAACGATACTGTCTATCACCTCCTCCACGCGCTCGACCTGGCGGTAGATCTCCGCCGTACCGATGCGCACGCCACCGGGATTGAGCACCGCGTCAGAGCGGCCGTGGATAATAAAACCCCAATGCTCGGTTACCTCACCATAATCCCCGTGGGCCCAGACGTTGGCATAGCTGTCGAAGTATGCGGCGCGGTACCTGGTGTCTCCGGGGTCGTTCCAGAAGCCGATCGGGGCACTGGGGAAGGGCCGGGTACAGACCAGTTCGCCCTTCTCCCTGACCACGGAGTTGCCCGCTTCGTCCCATATCTCTACCGCCATGCCAAGGCCCGCGGCCTGTATCTCGCCGACGTAGACCGGCAGTACCGGGCAGCCCAGCACAAAGCAGGACAGAATATCGGTGCCGCCGGAGATGCTCGACAGGCAGACATCGTCCTTGAAATCGCGATACACGTACTCAAAACTCTCGTGGGACAACGGGGATCCGGTGCTGAGTATGGTGCGCAGGCTATGCAAGGCGTGGCTCTGTCGCGGCTTGTGCCCGGCCTTCTCCAGCGCGGCGATGAACTTGGCACTGGTACCGAATACGGTAATCCCCTCTGTGTCGATCGCGTCGAGCAACAGCCTGCCGTCATTGGCAAACGGAGAGCCGTCATACAGTATCAGCGTCGCCCCGGTCGCCAGGCCCGACACCAACCAGTTCCACATCATCCAGCCGCAGGTGGTGAAATAGAAGAACACGTCCTCGCGGCGCAGGTCGGTGTGTAACTGGTGCTCTTTCAGGTGCTGCAACAGCGACCCGCCGGCACCGTGAACAATGCACTTGGGTACGCCCGTGGTGCCGGAGGAATACATGATATAGAGCGGGTGGTCAAAGGGCAGGCGCGCAAAGTCGACCCCGGTGGCCGAGGCCTGCAGGTAATCCGCAAACAGCACCGCATCGGCTATGGCGTCAACGGCCGGCCGTTGCTCCAGCAGGGGCACGATAACCACCCTTTCGATACTGTCGATACGCTCACGAATGGCGGCAATACGCTGCAGCGAGTCGCAGCGTTTGCCGTTGTAGTGATAGCCGTCGGCCGCGAACAGTACTTTGGGCTGGATCTGCCCAAACCGGTCCATCACCCCGCTGATGCCAAAGTCCGGCGAACAGGAAGACCAGACAGCACCCAGGCTGGTTGCAGCCAGCATCGCCACCACCGTTTCCTCGACGTTGGGCATGAAGCCGGCCACCCGGTCTCCTGCCACCACGCCCTCCGCCCGCAGCGCTGCGGCCAGCTGGGCAACACGCGTGTACAGGTCGGCGTAGCTCAATTCCCGGCGCTCACCATTTTCCAGCAGCGAGACCAGGGCCGGGCGACTGTCGCGAAAGCGCAGCAGGTTCTCGGCGAAGTTGAGGCGGGTGCTGGGAAACCAGCGGGCGCCGGGAAAGCGGTCACCATCGACGAGTACCGGCTGCAGCTCGCCCTCACCGATCACCTCGCCAAAGTGCCAGATTGCCTCCCAGAACTGCTCTGGCTGCTTCACGGACCACTGCTGCAACCCGGCGTAACCGGCACCCATCTCGTATCCGCGGTCCTGCAGCTGCTTCCGCAACTGCGTTATACGTGCCTGCTCAATGCGTTGCTGGCTGGGGCGCCACAGGGGCTTACTCATCGACTCGTCTCCTCAAACTGATTGCACAATATGCGCCAGCGCCATATATTTAACAAATTGATATTTCTAACGTTTATTTTTACTTTATTTATGAATGTCAGTCTTCGCCAGTTGCGCGCCTTCGTTACCCTCGCCCATAGCCGATCCTTTGCCGAGGCCAGCGAACTACTGCACCTGTCCCAATCGGCCTTGAGCCTGGCGATCAAGAAAATGGAGCAGACGGTGGGCGGCAGCCTGTTTGTGCGCTCTACCCGGTCACTGGAACTCAGTCCCGAGGGGCGCAACTTCCTGCCCACCGCACGCAGATTACTGGCGGACTGGGACCAGGCCTTCGATGATCTGGGACGAAGCTTCAGCCTGCAGCAGGGCAAGATAAGTGTGGCAGTCATGCCATCGTTTGCCATGAATCAGTTTCCGGAGGCGCTCGTCGCCTTTCGACAGGAGTACCCGCATATCAATATCGGCGTGGAAGATGTGGTGATGGAGGCGACGATCGAGGCCGTGCGCACTGGCCAGGTGGACCTGGGCATCACCTTCGAGCCAGAACAGCTGGACGGTGTGGATTTCATACCGCTGTTCACTGATCGCTGGATCGCGCTGGTTCACCGCGCGTCTCCTTTGGCGGCTGAGGACCGGCTGACCTGGCAGCAGTTGGTGCAACAACCCTTTATTGCCATGAACCGCGGGTCGTGGTCTCGTGTCACCACGGAGGCAGCCATGGCCGCTGCGGGAGTCAGCCCCGGGCAGCTTCTGGAAGCCCACCAACTCGCCACCATCGGTCGGATGGTCTCTGTGGGCCTGGGTGGCGCCGTCGTGCCACAACTTTGCAGGGACCAGATGGAGGGCCTGGGTATTCTGTGCAAGCCCATCGACGGCCCCAGTATCGAGCGCCAGGTGGGCATCTTCACGCGTAAACGCCACGGACTGTCGCGAGCGTCTGAGGCGCTGGTCGGTCACCTGCAGCGGCATTTCACCGACGGGCTGTAGCCCCGGGCGCATCTGGCGTAGAATTCGCCTCCCACACCCGAACCGAATCCCCATGCCACTGCTCAAACTCGATAAAGTCAGCCTGCACTTCGGCACCCACGCCATACTCGACGCTGTCGATCTCACTATCGACAACGGCGACAAGCTTGGCCTGCTGGGGCGCAACGGTGCCGGCAAGACCACCCTGCTTAAACTGCTGGCGGGAGAGATCGCCGCAGACAGCGGCGAGCGCTGGCTGCGACCCGGTACGCGGCTGGCGCGACTCGAACAAACCCTGCCTGATGCGGCCGGGCTCTCCGTCTATGACACCGTGGCCGGCGGCCTGGAAGAAGCCGGGGCGCTACTGGCCGAATACCACCAGTTGATCCACGGCGATGACATGGATGCCCTGGCCCGGGTGCAGCAGCAGCTGGAAGCCGTCGACGGCTGGAACCTGCAGCAGCGCGTGGAAACCACACTGAGCCAACTGCAACTGCCGGCGGACGCGCTCATGAGTGAGCTGTCCGGCGGCTGGCGGCGGCGGGTCGCACTGGCGCGGGCACTGGTCAGCGAGCCCGACATCCTGTTGCTGGACGAGCCCACCAACCACCTCGACATCCCCGCCATTACCTGGCTGGAAGAGCAGCTGCGCAACTTTCGCGGCTGCCTGATCCTGATCACCCACGATCGCCGCTTCCTGCAGAACGTGGTCAACAGTATTGCCGAGCTGGACCGGGGACACCTCACTGTCTGGCGAGGCGACTATCGCGGCTTCCTGCGTCACCGGGAGCAGGAACTGGAGGCCGAGGCGCGCGCCAACGAACTGTTCGACAAAAAGCTGGCGCAGGAAGAGGTGTGGATTCGCCAGGGTATCAAGGCCAGGCGTACGCGCAACGAGGGTCGGGTGCGCGCGCTCAAGGCCATGCGTGCAGAGCGCGGCGAGCGCCGCGAAAGACAGGGCCGCGCCGAGTTTGGCGTGGAGGAGGCATCCCGTTCCGGCAAGATTGTGGCGGAGCTGCAGCATGTCAGCCACGCCTACGGCGACAAAACCCTGCTCAGGGATTTCAACGCCATCATCCAGCGCGGTGATCGCATCGGTATCGTGGGGCCAAATGGCGCCGGCAAATCCACCCTGGTGAAGATCATGCTGGGAGAACTGACTCCCGACTCTGGCACGGTCAAGCTGGGCAGCAAGCTGGAAATCGCCTATTCGGACCAGCTGCGTGGCCAGCTGGACCCCGAGAAAAACCTCATCGACAACATCTGCGGTGGCCGCGACTTTATCGACATCGGCGGCAAGCAGCGCCATGCCATCTCCTATCTCGGCGACTTCCTGTTCTCCCCGGAACGGGTGCGCACGCCGGTGAAAGCCCTTTCAGGCGGCGAGCAGAACCGGGCCATTCTCGCCCGCCTGTTCAGTAAACCCGCCAACCTGCTGGTCCTGGACGAGCCGACCAATGATCTCGACATCGAGACACTGGAGTTGCTGGAGGAAATCCTGCTCGAATTCGAAGGCACAGTGATTCTGGTCAGCCACGACCGGGAATTCATGGACAACGTGGTCACCAGCCTGTTGATTCTGGAGGGCGACGGTCACGTCGACGAACAGGCCGGCGGCTACGGCGATTGGGAAGCCCGCGGTGGCAGACTGAGTGACCTCTCGGCAACGGGCAAACGCAGGGAGGAAGCGGCGCCCCCCGCAGCGGCCAACACCACTAGCGAAAAACCGGCACCCGCACCGGCAAAGCAACGCAAGCTGTCCTACAAGGACCAGCGCGAGCTCGACGCGCTGCCGGCCCTGATCGAGACCCTGGAAACCCGCCAGCGCGAGCTGGAAGCGCAGGTCGCAGAGCCCGATTTCTACCAGGGCGAACACACGGCAGTGCAGCAGGTTTTAGGCGACCTGGCGGGTGTGCAGGAGGAACTTGAACAGGCCTTTGAGCGCTGGTCGGAATTGGAAGGCTGAAACGCTTGAATGGAGGGCGCAGTGGCAGATGATTCATTTTCGTCGACGTCAGGCCCGGCAGCGGGGTTAGCTGTTTGAGACGACCACAAGCTCCGTCGCGTTTCCGGGCCGCTGCGTAACTCGGCAACGGTTGCTGTGCGCAACCGTTAAGCAGCCTCAGACATCCACAGCGGAAGTCCCCCGAAAACGCGACTACGCAAAAAGCGGTGGCCTGATTGTCTCTAACAGCTAACCCCACTGCCGGACCTTCGTACAGTTGTTGCAATCGAATTTTTTTGAAGAACCGTTACACTTCCCAGCTAACGGATCAGGTGCTCAGTAGCCAGGTTCCGTTGCAGGAACGTCGGAGGCCATGGATGGCCCGGCCGGCGCTCCGGGGAGTCGAGGTGCCATGGATGGCGCGCTACCGTTTCCGGCAACGGAACCTGGCTGCTGAGTGCCGAGCGGCCAGAGTGAAATCACCAAAAAGTTCGGACCCAATATCTCAGGCAGCGCTATCCACATGGCCCCTGACGCTGGCGTGGCTGGCTTACAACACCGCCGCCACAGACTCAGCCAGGTAATCGATATTGCCCGCGTTCACCCCCGCCACGTTGATGCGTGATGAGTTGAGCATGTAAACGGCGTACTCCTCACGCAACCTGACCGCCTGCTCCGCAGAGAGGCCCAGGAAAGAGAACATGCCCTTCTCCTTCTCTATGAAAGCAAAGTCACGATCACAAGCGGACTCCAGCTTCTGGCGCAATGTACTGCGTAGGCCATTGATGCGCTCACACATCTGCAACAGTTCAGTCCGCCAGGCCTCGCCCAGTTGCGCGTCAGCCAGGATACGGCCGGCGATCAATGCTCCGTGCGCCGGCGGCATGGAGTAAATGCGGCGCGCTGCGACCAGTGCCTGGCTCACCAGCGCCTGGGCGTTATCCCGATCACGGCAGATGAAAAGCGTGACCCCGGTGCGCTCGCGGTAAAGCCCCATATTCTTGGAACAGGAACCCGCCACGATCATTTCCGGCAGGCGCTCCGCCAGCAGGCGCAGGCCCGCGGCATCCGCGTCCAGTCCGTCGCCCATACCCTGGTAGGCGATGTCGATGAACGGCAGGAAGCCCTGCGCTGCGGCCATATCCGCGACCACGCCCCACTGCTCCAGGGTCAGGTCGGCACCACACGGATTGTGGCAGCAGCCATGCAGCAGCACCACGTCGCCCGCTCCGGCCTGTTTCAGGTCCTCGACCATGGCATCAAAATTTACGCCGTGACTGGACGGATCGTAATAGCGATAGCTGGAGAACTGCAGGCCGACACTGCCCAGCAAGGGCAGGTGTACCGGCCACGTGGGGTCGCTGACCCATACCGTGGCGCCCGGTGCCGCCGCGTGAATAATTTCCGCACCGATGCGCAGTGCGCCACAACCACCCGGCGCCGACACACTGCTGACCCGCTTGTCCTGCAAGGCGACATGGTCGGCACCAAGCAGCAGTTCCTGCATGCCGGTATTGAAATCCGCGACGCCCGCCGCCGGCAGATACGCCTTGGTGGTCTCGTCGGCAGCCAGCGCGGCCTGGGCGTCACGTACGGCGTCGAATACCGGGCAGATGCCCTGCTCGTTCATGTAAATTCCGACGGTAAGGTCGACCTTTTCGGCGCGCGTGTCAGCGCGCGCAGCGGCGGCCAGCCCGAGAATGGGATCAGCGGGAAGCGCTTGCAGTTGGTCCAGCATGGTTACGGTCCTTCAGTTCAGATATCAGCGAGTAGTTCAGTGAGGAAGCGCCAGAAAGGCTCTACCGTGTCTATTCTCAGGCGTTCGGAGGGGGAATGTGCTCCGCGAATGGTAGGCCCGAAGGACAGGGTATCAACGCCAGGGAGCTTGCTCTTGAGTATTCCACACTCCAGTCCGGCGTGAATCGCCTTGACCGCCGGACGCGCGCCAAACAGGTGCTGGTGCACGGCGCTGCCCTGCTCCAGCAGCGGACTGCTGAAATCGGGTTCCCAGCCGGGATAGCCCACATCTTCAGTGACCTCGAGGTCGTAGGCGCGCGCCAGCGCCAGCACGGCGTGCTGCAGCGGCAGCGATTGTTGTTCATTAAAGAAGCGATAGCTGGATTCGACATACAGCTCCCCGCGCTGCAGGCGCAGGATAGCCAGGTTGATACTGAGGTCTACCAGGTCCGCGGGTTGTTCCAGGCTGTAGGCCTGTGCGCCGTGCGGGAAGGCGGCGATCAGGTCGAGCAGGCGCAGCGAATCCACTGCATCCAGGGCGCTGTCCAGCTGTACCGACTGCAGTGCCAGTTCCACGCCGTGATCCGCAGCGGGCAGGTAGCCGAGCCACCGCTGCCGGGCGTTCTCCAAGTGTTCGGCGAGCCGGCCGGCGACCTCTGCGGGAACGGCGAACTCGACGACGCCTTCACGGGGGATAACATTGTGCGCAACACCCACCTCGATGCTGCCCAGGCGCAGGCCCGGAAGTCCGCGCAGGCACTCACCCAGCAGCTTGATGGCATTGCCCAACTGTTCGTGTATCTGCACACCCGAGTGGCCACCGGCCAGGCCGCGCAGGTTGAGCCGAAAGCACTCGGCATCGCCACGCAGGGGATCCTCGGCAAAACTGCGCGCAAACTGCCAACCGGCGCCACCGGCACAACCGATGTAGAGCTCGTTCCAGTCCTCGGTGTCGAGATTCAGCATCAGGCTTCCGCTCAACATGGACGCATCAAGGTTCAGCGCACCACCGAGCCCGGTTTCTTCATCCACGGTGAACAACAGCTCCAGGGGGGGATGAGTCACATCAGGATCAGTCATCAGGGCGATGGACGCTGCACAGCCCAGGCCGTTGTCCGCGCCAAGGGTGGTGCGATCGGCACCTAACCAGCCGTCGTCGACTTTCAGCTGCAATGGGTCGCGGGTGAAATCATGCTCCACGTCATCGGTCTTCACGGTCACCATGTCCAGATGGTTCTGGATGATCACGGTGGGCCGATCCTCGCGACCCGGCGACGCCGGCACATAGATCACCAGGTTGCCCGCGTCGTCCAGGCGCACGGGATGGCCGGCCTGCTGCGCCAGATCGACAAGGTATTGCCTGACCGCGGCCTCCTGTTTGGAAGGACGCGGTATACGGGTGAACTGGTAGAAGTGTTCCCACAGATGCGCGGGGCGCTGGGGGTAGTTGTCGGGCTTCATGAACAATCCGGTGTCGCTATGGCTAAAGGCGCCGGATTATAGCGCTGCTGGGCATTTTTCACACAATTTCAGCGCAATTTTTACCTCCAATCACGGTCTCATATTCCTAGACTACAATCGCAGCAATTTTTTACTTAAGAGTATTTGTACCATGAAAAGAATAGACGATGGCAAGGTGAGCCTGGTGGAGTTCCTCTCCAGCATCAAGTTTTCCCGCAGCCGCAGCAACAAGAAGGCCAGCGATGCCGGCAAACGCTTCGCGTCCTTTGAACAGCGCGCACCGGTCAGCCAGCCTTTTGCCACAGAAGACTCTTACCTGATTCGCAGCGCCAACTAAGTCCGGCTCACCGCGCTGGGCGCTTCAGGTAGCGTCAGTGATCCTGGCGAACGGCGCAGTGCGCCTGCTCTGGCATAGCGACCAGCGCTGGTCTGGCGCCACCAGGTGATTGGCAATCACGGCAAACACGATGGGGTTGAACGGAAAGCCCACGTGACTTGCCATCACCGCCATATTGGTGACATAGCGCGGGTCGCCCTCACAACGGGCGATGCCCTTGCCGACAATCCCGTCCGACTCACTGTACAGCGTCAGCACCGGCACACGCAGCTCACCGCCGCTGTAGGTGTAATCCACCCATCGCCGCAGCGCCTCCTCTGACTCACCCGCAGAATTGTCATTCATACGTGCCATCACGCTGTAGAGTGCCGTGCCCCTGGGGTCGCCAAAGGGCGTACCCAGCGTAATGACCTGGCGAATCCACTGCGGATAGCGGTGCGCCAGGGCCACGGAATACAGCCCACCGAGACTCCAGCCTATCAGGGTGACCTTGCGCCCCGAGGCTTGCCACTCGCGTTCCAGCTGCACGGCGATTCGCTCTTCCAGCTGGGCGCGATGACGCATGAATTGCTCCATGCTGTCCGCTTTGGCCTCACTCGCATTGCGCCCCAGCCCCCACGGCACGGCGTTGTAGCCGCGATCACGCAGAAATTTCCGCAGCATGGCGGTGGAGCCGTCCGCACCCATGAAGCCGGGGATGGTCATAATGGTATGGCCATCACCCCTGGGCAGGGTCTTGAACACCCCCTTGCACAGCACCGACGTGCCAGCCTCCATGGCCACCCGCCCAAGTTCGCTGATACTGTGGCGCAGACGGGGTGGTCGGATATCGGCAACGTAATGGCTGTTGGGTGCGCGCATCGGCAGGTCCTGCTGTGGCTCGTATAACCGTCATTCTGCGGGCTTTTGACATGCGGCAACAGGTCTTTGTGCAGCCGCCGGTTTAACAATTCATGCTAGAATCGCGGCCTTGTTGAGCAGCGGCCATTAGCAGCGCGGAGGCATGCGGTAGCTAAAATGACGGATTCCCGAGATACGATTTACGCTGACCCACTGCGAGAGGCCGGCCTGTTCACCTTTGATGACAATGTGGCGCGTGTATTTCCCGACATGATCAAGCGCTCGGTTCCGGGCTACACCACCATTGTCGCCATGACTGGCCTGCTCGCGCAGCGATATGCCGCACCGGGCAGCAACCTGTACGATCTCGGCTGCTCTCTCGGCGCATCAAGCCTGGCCATGCGCCAGAACCTGGACCACCGCGACTGTCGCATCATCGGTGTCGACAATTCGAAGGCCATGCTCGAGCGCTGCCGCACCATTATCGAAACGGACACCCACGACACGCCCGTGGACCTGGTGTGCGCGGATATCGAAAATATCGCCATCGACAACGCCTCCGTGGTGGTGCTGAACTTCACCCTGCAGTTCATCCCCCTGGCCCAACGCGACGCGGTGATCAGGCACATATACAAGGGCCTGCGCCCGGGCGGGGTGATGGTACTGTCAGAAAAGGTCACCTTTGAAGATCCGCACCTCGACGAGCTGAATATCGCACTGCATCACGAGTTCAAGCGCGCCAACGGTTACAGCGAGCTGGAAATCGCCCAGAAACGCGCCGCCATAGAGAATGTGCTGCTCCCGGAGACACTGGCCACCCACCGCGAGCGTATGGCAAACGCCGGGTTTTCCGCCTGCGATGTCTGGTTCCAGTGCTTCAATTTCGCCTCCATGGTGGCCCTGAAGTGATCGACTACTCGCCACTTATCGACCGCTGGCAGGAGGGCGACCTGGCGCCCTGGGCCCGGGCACTGCCCGGGCGGATCGAGCAGGGCTTGTCGCAAAAGCGCTATGGAGACCTCGAGCGCTGGCTGGCCGCGCTGGACAGCCTGCCGGACATCGACGTGGCCAGCGTTCAGCTCGACAGCCCGCGCGTGGGCGCAAGCAGCAACCAACCCCTGCCCGCAGACCTATCCACCTCTCTGCGCGAGGCGCTGATGGGCCTGCACCCCTGGCGCAAGGGACCTTTTGAACTGTTCGGCGTGCACATCGATACGGAATGGCGTTCGGACTGGAAGTGGGAACGACTGCTGCCCGGGCTCGATCCATTGCCGGGACGCCGGGTACTCGACGTCGGCTGCGGCAGCGGCTATCACTGCTGGCGTATGCTCGGCGCAGGCGCACGCGAGGTTATCGGCATCGATCCCACGCCCCTGTTCGTGGTGCAGTTCTGGGCACTGCAGAAGTACCTGCAGCAAGCTGCAGCCTGGGTGCTGCCCCTGGGCATCGAGCAGGTGCCGCCAAAGCTGCGTGCTTTTGACAGCGTATTTTCCATGGGTGTGCTGTATCACCGGCGCTCGCCCATGGATCACCTGCTGGAGCTGCGTGACTGCCTGCGGCCCGGAGGCCAGCTGGTGCTGGAGACGCTCGTTATCGAAGGGGGCCCGGGGGCCGTGCTGGTGCCCGAGGGGCGCTATGCGCGCATGGGTAACGTCTGGTTCCTGCCCAGCTGCGACACCTTGCTGGGGTGGCTGCGCAAAACCGGGTTCGCCGATGCCAGGGTGGTGGATGTCGGCAATACCAGCACGGCGGAACAACGCACGACCGAATGGATGACCTTCCACTCACTGGCCAACTTCCTCGATCCCGACGACAGCAGCAAGACCATTGAGGGTTACACGGCTCCGCGTCGCGCCGTTATCACGGCGCGGGCGCCGGGCAATTGGGAGCCCGCTGATTGATTTGACCTGGGCTGGTGCAGCCGGGGAGGGCCGTGCTAGAAACGGTCCTTGACGGTCATCAGCAGCTGCACATCGTCCACGTCGTCGTCCTTGTTGAAGGGGAATGCCAGGTCGATGTGAATCACACTGCCCTTTTCCGCACGACTGGAATTGAGCCGGATACCAATACCGGCATTGGACAACACACCGCCATTGGAGCCGTTGTCCTCGCCCTCGAACCAGGCGCGCCCCACATCGAAGAACACCGCGTAGCCCACCCGCAGCAGTCGGAACGGATGCCAGTCAGAATAGTAGCGCTGTTCAATATTGAACACCGCGGAGCGATCACCAACCTGGTAATTGCGCTCGTAGCCGCGCAGGCCGTTCTGGCCACCCAGGGTGAGCTGGTTATCACCAGTGAGACCATCGGTATAATCCAGGCGAATCCCGGAAAACAGCGCCCACTTCGCCGCCTGGCGCCAGTGGTAGCGGCTGTTTATCGTCAACCACATGTTTTCGAACTCGGCATCGTCAGTCGACCAGAAGCCGGTGATTTCACTGTCGACCAGCCACAGGTCCCGATCCGTGACGCGCAGGGTATTGCCGTAGCGCCCGGAAAAATGCACCTGGTCACGCGTCGCCCCGAGCGCCTCTGCCGAGTAGCCGAGGTTCCACAGGTAATGCTCGCCGACATAGAGATCCTCGGTGCGGCCAAGGTAGTTCAGGTTGTGAATCTCCATGTACTCGTCCTCTATCGACTGGTAGCCAATAAAGGGGAAGCTGTACTCGCGATCCTCCGGTAACTCAGGCGGTGGGATCTCGGAGTCGGAGAAGGCGAACTCGTTGTTTTCATAGTGATAGCCCAGCAGCCAGCGGCCCACCTGCTTTTCCAGCTCTCGCTCGGTGGCTACACCACCAAAAAAGCGCACCGATTGCTGCTGGTGATCAAATTCCTCCACCTCGTCGCCACGGAACCAGATGTTCTCTTCCCGCTCCCAATCCTCCAGGCGCATGCCCGCCGACCAACGCTCATAAACGGAGAAGAACGGGCGATTGAGGCGGAAGCGATAGTCGTGGCCATCGTCATTGTCGGTGAGCGACAGGCGCGTGCGCCAGCGACTGCCGGCCACCGCCGGATCATCGTAAATCAGCGTGGTGCCCGAGCGCTCCTCGTCGCTGTCATAGCGTACGGCCACCTGCTTGCCCGTGCCGAGGAAGTTGGTGTCGCGAAAGCCCAGCGAGTATTCATTGGTGCCCCCGCTGCGCTTGAAATTGACGGTGGGCGTAAATGTCCAGATGTCCCGGGTGATGACCTCCAGGTCAACATATTCGCCACAGCGCCGCCAGGGGCGCACGCGCGCATCGTAGAGAAACTTGAGGTCGCGCAGCACGCGTTCTGATTCGCGCACCATGGTAGCGAGATAATAATCCCCCTCTTTTACCAGTAGCTGTTCGCGGATCACCCATTCCCGGGTCAGGCTGTGGAAGTCGTTGGCCCAGCGGTAGATCCCCGCGTTCTCACGCGGGTCCTCGCGGTCGAACACACGATAACGGGTAATGGTTATGGAGGATATGATCAGCCCATCGGGCAGGGACTCGGCAAAGCTGCGGTGCTCGGGAGAGGATTCGAAACGAAAGCTGTCGGATGGTTGCTGGGGCGGTACTTCCTGGCACTCCTGCGCCGCTGCCGGAATCGCCAGCATACACGCCAGCACCAGACACACTCCGGACCACCACAACTGTTGACGCCTTGCACTCCCCATACCCCGAAGATAGCCCTGTTGGGCTACGCTTACAATGCACATCCTGTACTCTGTAAACGTGGGCGGCTAGAATCGTGACTTTTCCGGCATAAGCCAGTCCGAAACGGGTCCAGCGGACCTTCGATGGCGCATAACCATAAGGAGTCTTCCTTGTCTTCCCTCCCTGAGCAGCAGCTGGCATTGCTGCGGCAACCCGAACAACAGGATGTGCTGCGCGCCATAGGCCGCGGTATCGAGAAGGAGAGCCTGCGGGTAAACCCGGACGGATTTCTTGCACAAACCCCGCACCCCGCCAGCCTGGGCTCGGCGCTGACCCACGGCAGCATCACCACCGACTACTCTGAGGCCTTGCTGGAATTTATCACCCCGGTGAGCACCAGCATCGATGACAGCCTGGAACAACTTGCGGATATTCACAGTTACGTTTACAGCCAGATCGGCGATGAAATCCTGTGGAGCACCTCGATGCCCTGTCAACTCGGGGACGACAAGGATATCCCGGTGGCGCAGTACGGCAGTTCCAATGTCGCGCGCATGAAAACCGTCTACCGCTATGGCCTGGGGCACCGCTACGGGCGGGTCATGCAGACCATCGCCGGCATCCACTACAATTTCTCCATGCCCGTCAGCTACTGGGAAGACAGCTGGCAGGCAGCTGGCCAACCCGGCACCCTGCAGGATTTCATCAGCGAGCGCTACCTGGGCCTGATTCGAAATTTCCGCCGTTATTCGTGGTTGCTGATCTACCTCTTTGGCGCGTCCCCGGCAGTTTGCGGCAGTTTCCTGCGCAACCGGGATAACCATGGCCTGCAACCCTTCGGTGACGGCCACAGCTTCCACCTGCCCTATGGCACCGCCCTGCGCATGGGAGACCTGGGTTATAACAGTGATGCCCAGAAGGGTCTGCGCATCTGCTACAACTCCCTGCCCAATTACGTGGAAACGCTGCGCAGCGCCATTATGCAGCCACACCCCGCCTACGCCGGCTTCAGCAGCGGCGCCGGTGGTGACTACCAGCAATTGAACGACAGTCTGCTGCAAATCGAGAATGAGTTTTACAGCCCCATAAGACCGAAGCGGGTAACCCACTCCGGGGAAACGCCACTGCATGCGTTGACGGAACGGGGCATAGAGTACATCGAGGTGCGCTGCGTGGACGTGAGCCCGTTCTCGCCACTGGGCCTGGATGCACAGGAGATCCGTTTTCTCGACACCTTCCTGCTTTACTGCCTGCTGCAGGACAGCCCACCCTGCGATGAAGAAGAGCAGGAAGGCATGGCAGCGAACCTCGCCGCCGTGGTCAACCGTGGCCGTGAACCCGGCCTGCGCCTGCGCACCTGGAGCGGCGAACGGCCGCTGCAGGACTGGAGCCAGGACCTGCTCAACGCCATGGAAGATATCGCCGCCACCCTGGATGCAGCCCACACCGGCAGCCAGTACGGCGAATCGCTGCGCGAGCAAAGAGCGAAAGTGGCTGATCCGGAGCTGACACCCTCCGCGCGTGTCCTGCGAGAAATGCGGGAGAACAGCCAACCGTTTTTCCGCCTGGCCCTGGCCTACAGCCAGCGCTGGGCCGAGCATTTTCGCCAGCGCCAGCTATCGCCAGAGCAGATCGCGGATTTCGCGGCACAGGCAACTGAATCGCTGCAGGCGCAACAGGCGATAGAAGCCGGGGACACACTGGCCTTCGAGGACTACCTGGCAAACTACTACCAGCAGTACGCCACCCTGCCGCAGCCATGAACTTCCTGGCCCACTTTCACCTGGCCTGGCCCGAAGATACGCTGGTGGTCGGTGCCCTGGAGGGCGATTTCCTGAAAGGGCCGTTGCGGGGCAGGCTGCCGCGCGATATCGAGCGCGGTGTTGCCCTGCATCGCGCCATCGATGCCTACACCGACAGTCATCCACTGCTGCTGGATCTGCGCCGCGCCTTCCCGGAGCGGTTGCGCCGGTACACCAGCATCCTCGTGGACCTCAGCTTCGACCACTACCTCAGCCGCCACTGGAGCTGCTTCAGCAGCGTACCGCTGAGCGATTTTATCCCCGCGGTGCACGACCACCTGGAGAACCACCGGCATCATCTCAGCGAACGCGCGGAGCACATGCGCCAGCGGCTGGTGCACTACGACCTGCTGGGGCGGTACACTGACTGGGAAACCGTGCCACAGAGTGCAGCCAGGGTGGGCGAACGCTTTACCCGCGGCAACCCCTTTGCAGCCATCGGGACCACGCTGGAAGCGGCCAGGCCGATGATGGAAGAGGCCTTCCTGGCATTCTATCCACAGTTGCTTGAATTCAGCGCAGAAAAGAAACACGGCCTCAGGGCCGGGTGAGAGCGCGCCTGCTGGTGGGCTGGCCCCCACGCATGATTTGCCCAGCCTACGACTCCGCCCCGGGGCGCCGGCTGAACTTATTCACGGGTGCGCCATCGAACATAGCGCGCTGTGTTGCATCGCCATGGAAAAGCCCCTAACTTAGCCGCTCGATACAGAGGAATATCATTCATGTTGCAGTCTCTCTCCCCGCGCTGGGTGTTTGCAGGCCTGGTCCTGCTGGCCGTGGTGTCGATGGCTTTTGCCATGCTCTACCTCGAGCGCTTCCTGAACCTGGCAGCCTGCCCACTGTGCATGACGCAGCGGGTGTTCGTAGTGGCCTGGGGTGTGATCGCGCTGCTCGCAGTGGTGCACAACCCGCGTGGCTGGGGCAACCGTGTCTACGGGGCGCTGTGCCTGCTCAGCGCAGCGCTTGGCGCTGCCGTAGCGGGGCGTCATGTCTGGCTGCAGCACCTGCCTCCTGAGGATGTGCCCGCTTGCGGACCCAGCCTGGAGTACATGCTCGACACCCTGCCGTTTACCGAGACCCTGTCGCTGGTGCTGATGGGGGATGGCAATTGCGCCGAAACCATGTGGACATTTATGGGCCTGAGCATCCCCGAGCAAACGCTGATCCTGTTTCTGGTGACGTGCCTGATCTGTGTATGGCAGACTCTGCGCACCTACCCGAAGGAAAGCTGATATGCCACACAGGAACCCGGAACAGCAGTTTGATGCCGTTGAGCGCCTGCTCACCGGCTGGCTGAAGGAGCGTCGGCAACTACTCGGCCTGTTTACCGAAATCGTGGTGGCCACCGAGGGTGGCGTGGGCAATGCTGCGGCCTATCGCGAACGCCAGCGCGCCCTGTGCCAGGTGCTGGTGGACTACATCTCGGCGGGGCACTTCGAGGTTTATCACGAGTTGTTGGAGGAAGCGGAGAGCTTCGATGACGGTAGCAGCGCACTGGCCGCAAAAGTCATGCCCGCCATCGGCGACACCACCGAGGTGATCCTCGCCTACGAAGAGAAATATACCGACGAGGCCGTCGATAACAGCAAGCTGAAACGCGATCTTTCCGCGCTTGGGGAGGTGCTGGAATCACGCTTCCAGCTCGAGGACCAGCTTATTGCCGGCCTGCACAACAGTCACCGGCGCCAGCTGGGCTGACGCCGGATCCGTACCGTTTTACTCGGCTGCGCCTTCGCCTTCGGCTGCTTCAGCCTGGCTGGGGATGGAGATCAGTTCCACGTCGAAAACCAGCGCCGCATTGGGGCCGATCATCTGGCCGGCGCCACCGGCACCGTAGCCAAGCTCCGGGGGAATTGACAGCTTCCACTTGGAACCTACGGGCATCAGTTGCAGTGCCTCGGTCCAACCCGGGATCACCTGGCCGACACCGAAGGTCACAGTCTGGCCGCGGCTGTAGGACGAATCGAACTCGGTGCCGTCAACCAGCGTGCCACGATAGTGCACTTCCACTGTGTCTTCAGCGCTCGGTTTGGGGCCATCACCGGCCTCGATCACCTCGTACTGGAGGCCGCTTTCCGTGACCACAACGCCTTCACGGGCCTTGTTCTCTTCCAGGTAAGCTGCTGCTGCGGCGGCATTGGCTTCAGCCAGGGCTGCCTGCGTTTCCTGCTGCTCAGCCATCATTTTTTCCTGGTAAGACTGCATTTCAGCGGCAATCTCATCCTGGGTCATGCGACCTTCCTTGCCCTCAGCGCCATCACGGTAGCCGGCCACAAAGGCATCGATATCCATGGGCATGCCGTCCTGGGCCATGCGCTGGCCGAGGCCGAATGCGATACCGTAGCTGAGTCGCGCGTCGGACGATTCCAGGCTGACTTCAGCAGTAGCAGCGGCGGGTGCCGGCGCACTGTCGGTGCCGGCCGTCTGTTGGTTACATGCTTGCAGGCTGACCATTCCAACCAGCGCAAGCGGCAATGCGTACTTCTTCATAAAGTTATTCCATCATTGAAAACTGTGGTGAGCATAGGGTTAAACCTGCCGCCCCCGCCAACCGATGACAACAGTCCCTGACATACCTGCCCGGGCAAAAGCTGAGTGGGTAGCGTGGGAAAGCAGAGCGCGCAAGCGGACGGCCAGTGTACTACCCGCCCCCGCCGGTTGCCACCCCCATGCCGAGTGGCGCTGGTTATGACAGCGCGCGCGGCGTAAAATTCGCCGCCTGATGATTATCTTGCGCGATATTGAACTGCGTCGTGGCAGCAAAATGCTGTTACGAGGGGCAGAAGTAACCATACAGCCGGGGCAGAACCTGGCCTTGATCGGTGCCAACGGCAGCGGCAAGTCCAGCCTGTTCGCCATGTTGCTGGGGCAACTGGAGCCGGACAGCGGCGATATAAAAGGCACCAATAACCTGCGCCTGTCACATATGGCACAGGAAGTGCACGCCACGGGCCTCCCCGCCGGTGAATATGTATGGCGCGGGGACGCCGGGCTGGCGCAGCTCATGGATCGGCTCAGTGAGCTGGAGTCCGCCGGTGACTACGCGGCAGCGGCACCGCTGCACTCGGAACTGGAAGCTATCGACGGCTACAGCGCACCACGGCGCGCAGAACTGCTGCTGCAGGGGCTTGGTTTTGCCGAGGATGCTGCGCAACGCCCAGTCAGCGATTTCTCCGGTGGCTGGCGTATTCGCCTGAACCTGGCCCGGGCGCTGATGACGCCCTCCGACATGCTGCTGCTCGATGAGCCCACCAATCACCTGGACCTGGACGCCACACTCTGGCTGCAGCAGTGGCTGCAGCAGTACACCGGGACACTGCTGATGATCTCCCATGACAGGGACTTCATCGACGCCACCTGTGAGCGCATCCTGCACATCGAGCAACAACAGCTGGCCAGCTACAAGGGCAATTACTCGCAGTTTGAAGCCCAGCGCGCCGAGCGGCTGGCCAACCAGCAGGCCAACTATGAGAAGCAACAACGGCGTATTGCCGAGATAGATGACTTCGTTCGCCGCTTCCGCTACAAGGCAACCAAGGCCAAGCAGGCACAGAGCCGGCTCAAGGAACTGGAGCGCATGCAGGCGATAGCACCGGCCCATATCGACTCGCCGTTTGACTTCAGTTTCCCCCCTGCAGACAAAACCAGCGACCCTTTGCTGCGCCTTGACGAGGCCACATTGGGCTATGGCGACACGCCGGTACTGCGGGGTATCGACCTGCAGCTGCGCCCCGGCAGCCGCTATGGTCTGCTCGGCCGCAACGGCGCGGGCAAGTCCACGCTGCTGAAATCCCTGGTTGGGCAACTGCCGCTGCTGGCAGGACAGCTCAGCCCGGGCGAGCACTGCCATATCGGTTACTTCGACCAACAGCAACTCGAAGCACTGGACCTGGAGGCCAGCCCGGCACAGCATATCCAGCGCCTGAGCCCGGACGCGCGGGAGCAGGACATCCTCAATTTCCTCGGTGGTTTCAACTTCCGCGGCGACGCTGCCAGCAGCCCGGTGGCGCCATTTTCCGGCGGTGAAAAGGCCCGTCTCGCCCTGGCCATGGTGGTCTGGCAGCGCCCTAACCTGCTGGTGCTGGATGAGCCTACCAACCACCTGGACCTGGAGATGCGCCACGCCATGGAGATCGCACTGCAAGCCTACGAAGGGGCACTGATCCTGGTCAGCCACGATCGGCACATGCTGCGCAATACGGTTGAGGAACTGCTGCTGGTGGACAACGGCAGGGTAACCGCCTATCGCCAGGACCTGGCCGACTACGAGCAGTGGATTCTCGGGCGCTTTCGCGAGGACAAGCCGGCGCAGCAGAGCGGCGGCGAGACAGAGAGCTCACGCCGGGAGAAACGGCAACAGGCGGCAGCGGCGCGCGCCAGGCTGCGGCCACTGAAAAAACAGCTGGATAAGAACGAGGCCGAGATGGCCCGGGTGGAAGAGCAGCTCGCTACCATCCAGGAGCAACTCGGCGACAACGGACTGTATCAACCGGAGCGGCAGGCGGAACTCGCGCAATTGCTACAGGAAGAGGGAGCGCTGAAGACGCGCGCCAGTTCACTGGAAGAGGACTGGCTGGAACTGCAGGAGCAACTGGAAAGCGTCGACAGCTAACGCGAGCCGCCCAGCGATCGGTATACCTTGCCACCCACCACGCGCACCCTGGTATAGAAAGCGATGAGCGGAGACATCAGCCCGTAGCGCATGCGTGAGTACTCCGCGATTTGCAGCGCCAGCGCCTCGATACTCTCTTCGCTGAAACTGTAGTAATCGGCATCCGGGGTCGGGCAATCGGCCGCCAGCTCGAGCTGGTAGTGCTCGCGCAGCCATTCGACATCGGGCTTCATGCTCTCTGTCACCTGTTGGTAAACCTCCGCAGGCGCCGTGTACTTGCGACCCGGGATTTTCGACAGTCGCGGGATTTCGTCCGCCCTGCGCAGGGGATTGCGCTTGCCATCCACCAGCACCGGGAGGCTGCGGTTCAGCGCACTGATAAGCAGCGCCGCTTCATGGCTCATGCTGGTATTGGACGGCGGGCGCGGCCGGAACGAGTCACCCACATCCACACCCATGTTTTCAAACATGGCGCCGGTCAGGCCGCGCGGGTGGGCCACCGCAGCGGCGAAGTCATACACCACCAGAGAGCCCTTGCCGAAGGCGTTCTCGACACGCTGGAACAGCGATTTGAAGCGGTAAAAAGGCGGATTCTGGTACAGGTCCTCGAGCACGCCGCCTATATTCAGGCGCTGCTGGATCTCACTGGACAGCGCGTGCACGGGGTGGCGCACGCAGGCAACTACCCTGACCTCTTCCGCATAGCCCCGCAACCATTCGGCCAGTTCCAGCATGTCCGGGCGGTAGAAATGGGCCACACTTTCCGCAGACAACAGCAGGTTTGTCGCCTTCGATTTCCTGAAACCCTGCTCGAGACAGGCGCGCGTGCGCTTGTTGTAGGCGGCCAACTGCTCATCGGATTCCATGCCCCGGGCCGCCAGGCGCTGGCGCACATCGGGATGACCCGAAAACAGCGCGCGCAGCAGGATCGAATGGTTACCCTGGAAGTGGCGTTCATGGGGGAAACGGGTCGGGTAGTGGATATCGTAGCGCGACTCCAGCAGCCCGGCGTTGGCGAGAATGTCCCGTTGCACGGAGGTGGTACCGGTCTTGCCCAGGCCGATATGCAGGTAGAGTGTCTTGAATCGTTTCACTGAACAGTTCCGAAAAGTGCGCCGGCCCTAACGGGCAACAAGCGCCAGTTTCTCACATCGCGGAAGCCGCTTGATGGCTGCTTCCCGCTGCTGCGCACTGCTGCGATCGGCAGCAGACTCCGACCAGAGCAGGCTGACCGGGCGCCGGCCACTGGTGTATTTGGGGCCGCCGGCCAGATCGCCGTTGTGCTGCCGCAGGCGCTTGTGGAGGTCACGCGCCACCCCGGTATACAGCGATCCGTCGGCGCACTGGAGTACATACACATACCAGCCTGGAGCTGCCATCAGCTGAGGGCCAGCACCTCTTTCACACAGTCGCTGATACCCGCGTAGGCTTCGGAGACGCTGCCAGCGAGCATGTAGGCCGGTGTGGTGACCAGTTTTTTCTCCGTATCCACCCGCGCCTCGCTGACGGGGCACTCGAGATGCTCGCCGCCCATCGCCTCGATTGCCGCGGCCACTTCCGCCTCGTTGCCGATGGTGCAGCGTGAACCCTCTCCACAGATAGCAGCCGACATCACCGGGGCAATGCAAATCAGGCCGATAGGCTTACCAGCCTGGTGGAAGTCGCGTGCCAGCGCCAGAAAATCCGCCTGCACCGTCATCTGCGCACCGGCCACGGCAAAGTCACACAGGTTTTTGGCGGCACCGAAACCGCCTGGAACCACCAGCGCGTCGAAATCCGCTACCCTGGCATCGGTCAACGGCTTGATATTGCCCCTGGCGATGCGCGCCGCTTCCACCAACACATTGCGGCTCTCGCCGGCCACCGGCTCACCGGTAAGGTGGTTGATGACATGCATCTGCTCCCGGTCCGGGGCAAAACACTGGTAGCTGGCGCCCTGCTGCTCGAGACTGAGCAAGGTCAGTACCGCCTCGTTGATTTCTGCCCCGTCGTATACGCCACACCCTGAAAGGACTACTGCCACCTTCGCCATCTGCTGCCTCCTGAATAGGTTTTCCAGTGCAAATTCGAGCCGCTACTTTAGCATTTACCCGCGCCGATTGAACCGGTGGTAGCGCTCAACCCAGTCCAGCAGGCGCTCGGGTTTGCGCGCCTTGCGCCACTCACCGGCGAGAAACTTGTTGCTCTCTCCCAGTGTGGGGTAAATATGGATAGTCCCCAGTATCTTGTTGAGGCCAATGCCGTGTTTCATGGCCAGCACAAACTCGCTGACCAGGTCACCGGCATGGTAGCCGACGATCGTCGCCCCGAGGATGCGGTCGCTGCCCGGGCGGGTCAGCACCTTCACAAACCCCTCGGCCTCGCCATCGGCTATCGCCCGGTCGAGGTCACTGATGTCGTAGCGCGTCACCTCAAACTCGACGCCCTGCTCCAGGGCCTCCTGCTCATTGAGCCCCACCCTGCCCACCTCCGGGTCGGTAAAGGTGGCCCAGGGCACGACGGAATAATCCACGGCAAAACGGCGGAAGCGACCAAACAGCGCATTGACCGCTGCATACCAGGCCTGGTGACTGGCCATGTGGGTAAACTGGTAGGGTCCGGCCACATCGCCCGCGGCGAATATGGTCGGCACGGCGGTACGCAGGTAATCGTCCACCTCAATGCGGCCCGCAGCATCAAGTTCGATACCGAGCTCCTCCAGGCCCAGGCCCTCCACATTGGCGGTGCGGCCAACAGCGAGCAGTACCCGTTCGAAGGACACATCTATGCGCTCACCATCCCGGCTGAGCTCACAGCTGGGCTCGGGGCCCGGGGTGAAGCGCCGCGGTTCCGCCGACGTCAGCACTTCTATACCCTGGCTGGCAAAGGCCTGCTGCACACGCTCTGATACATCCTCGTCCTCGCGCGGCATCACCCGGCTCGCGTGCGTGACCAGGGTCACGGCGACCCCCAGGGCGGCAAAGGCCTGGGCCAGCTCACAGCCTATCGGCCCGGCGCCCAGCACCAGCATGCTCGCCGGCCGCTCACGAATCTCCCAGACCGTATCCGAAGTGAGGTAATCGATGTCTTCGAGGCCGGGCACGTCGGGCACCCGCGGCCGCGCCCCGCTGGCGACAACGATATGCCGGGTACGGATGCGGCGCCCGTCCACCTCAACCTCCCAGGGGGAGACAATCCGCGCCTCGCCCTGCAGGCAGTCCACCCCCAGCGAGGTGAAGCGTTCTACCGAATCATGTGGCTCGATTTTCTTTATCACCGACTGCACGCGCTGCATGACGTCCGGGAAACGAACCTCTACCTGCATCGGTGCCAGACCGAACTCTTCTGCCCGCTGCGCATAGCGGGCAATGCGGCCGGACCGGATCAGGGCCTTGGAAGGAACGCAGCCGGTATTCAGGCAGTCACCGCCCATCTTGTGGCGTTCGACAAGCGTCACCTTGGCCCTGACCGTCGCCGCGATCAGCGCAGTCACCAGGCCCGCCGAACCGGCTCCGATGACTACCATGTTGGTATCGAAACTTTCCGGTTTATCCCAGGCGGCAAGGCGGCGACGCGCTGACAACCAGCCGACGACCCACTTCGCCAACAGCGGGAACAACCCCAGCAGCACAAAAGAGCCGAGCAAACCCGGCGAGATGATCCCGGACAGGGATTCCAGCTGGCCCAGCTGCGTGCCCGCGTTCACATAGACCGCCGTGGCCGGCAGCATGCCCAGTTGCGACACCCAGTAATAGCGCCAGGTGGAGATCGGCAACAGCCCCATCAGCAGGTTGATAAGGAAAAACGGGAATATGGGCACCAGGCGCAGGGTGAACAGATAAAACGCCCCATCCCTGGCAAACCCTTCGTTTATCGCCTTCAGCGGCTTACCAAAGCGCCCCTGCACCCAGTCGCGCAGCAGCGTACGCGACACCAGGAAGGCGATGGTCGCTCCAATACTGCTGCCAAAGGACACCAGTAGCAGCGCGTACCAGAAACCGAAAAGCGCTCCGCCAGCGAGCGTCATCACTGCCGCTCCGGGAACCGACAACCCGGTCACGGCGACATACACGACAAAATAGATCGCCCCGGCGAGCAGCGGATTGCGGGCATACCAGGCCTGCAACTCCCCGATGCGGGCCTGGGCCGTGCCCAGCTGCAGATACTGCCCCAGGTCGAAAGCAAACCAGGCAAACAGGGCGAGGCCAATTATCAGCAGAACCAGCAGTTGTTTTTTATTCAAGTTGACCCCATCAATTTGTTCAGCGCAACGGCAGGAATGGCGCGCAAGTCGAGTTATATCACAGAGCTCTAAGCTCAGAGCGAAAAACTCTGGCGCGGCAACTTGTGCCACGACCGGCCGGTGGTATTATGGCCACCTTTGAAAACAGGCGGTATTGATTACCGCAGAGCAACTGGAGAACAGCATGTCAGACAAGATAGTACACGTCAGCGACGCCACTTTTGACGCCGAAGTACTCAACTCAGACGTCCCCGTACTGGTGGATTTCTGGGCAGAGTGGTGCGGGCCCTGCAAGATGATCGCCCCGGTACTGGACGAAATCGCCGATGAATACGAAGGCCGATTGAAGATTGCCAAGGTAGATGTCGACGCCAACCCCGAGATCCCGCCGAAGTTCGGCATTCGCGGCATCCCCACATTGATCGTATTCAAGGGCGGCAACGCGGAAGCAACCAAGGTGGGCGCCCTGTCAAAGTCGCAACTGACTGAATTCATTCAGGAAGTTGTTTAATTGAAGCGGTATTGATTCGCATCATTGCTTCGGCCACCTCCTCCGTGGCTTCATTAGAGTTTTTGCAACGGAGATACAGAAGTGGCCGAACAATCCCAACAAGCTCACCCCGTCGATAGCGCCAATGATCAGGCTGTGGCCGCAACCGAGCACGGCCCTTACAACCCACCTCAGCTGAAGGAAGAACTGGTTGGCACGCTGGATTCACCAGAAGCCATTCGCGACCTGTTCACCAGCGGTGTGTTTCCCTATGACTCCAAGATCAGCGCGAAAGAGTACGAAAGCACAAAACGCGCATTGCAGGTCGAACTGCTCAAAGTGCAGCGCTGGGTGAAAGAAACCGGCCAGAAAATCGTCGTTCTCTTTGAGGGCCGCGACGCGGCAGGCAAGGGCGGCACCATCAAGCGTTTCATGGAACACCTCAACCCTCGTGGTGCGCGGGTGGTGGCACTGGAGAAACCCTCCGAGCAGGAGCAGGGCCAATGGTACTTCCAGCGCTATGTGAAGCACCTGCCCACCCGGGGAGAGATCGTCATGTTCGACCGCAGCTGGTACAACCGCGCCGGCGTCGAGCGGGTGATGGAATTCTGCACCCCCGAGGATTACCTGGAGTTCATGCGCCAGACCCCGGAGCTGGAGCGCATGATGGTGCGCAGCGGTATCCGCCTGTTCAAGTACTGGTTCTCGGTGACCCGCGAAGAGCAGCACGCGCGATTCGACAAGCGCCGCAACGATCCGCTGAAACAATGGAAGCTGTCCCCTATCGACCAGGCCTCCATTGATAAGTGGGATGACTATACCGAAGCCAAGGAGGCGATGTTCTTCTACACTGACACCGCTGATGCGCCCTGGGCCATCGTCAAGTCCGCAGACAAGAAGCGCGCGCGCCTGGCCTGTATGCAACATTTCCTCAACAGCCTGGATTATCCGGGTAAAAACCATGACGTGGTGAGGACCGACCCGTTGATCGTGGGCCAGAGCTCACATGTGATCGGCAAGTCACGGCACATTCTCGGCCCGTCACTGAGCGCCTGGTAAGGTTTCGCTCACCGGCAGTGCCGACGGCACCCGCTTCCGCAGCAAGCAACACCTGCGGGAGCGGCGCCGGCACCGTTTAGTTATTTCATGCGTTCGGGGTAGGGCGGCCACACCGGGCCCGCCTGACAGCCCTGGCCACAAACTCGAAAAAACCTATAGACGACCCCGATTCCGCGTGCTACATTTCTCGTCGTTGCACAGTCCCGTGCAGCGATAATAACTCTGCCATTCAATTATTTAGCTTCACTCTGCCGCATGACGCCGGCGCGTTGAATCGTATAAATCCTCCCCTTTCGAGCCTTCACTGCACCTGTAATCTATGAATCTTACCGACCTGAAAACCAAATCCACCCAGGAACTTATCGACATTGCCAAGGAAATGGGCCTGGACAACATGGCCCGCTCCCGCAAGCAGGACATCATTTTCGCGATACTCAAGCGCCACGCGAAAAGCGGCGAAGACATCTACGGCGATGGCGTACTGGAAATTCTCCAGGATGGCTTCGGCTTCCTGCGCAGCGCTGACAGTTCCTACCTGGCGGGCCCGGACGATATCTACGTTTCGCCCAGCCAGATACGTCGCTTCAATTTGCGCACGGGGGACACGATCTCCGGCAAGATTCGCCCTCCCAAGGACAGCGAGCGCTATTTCGCCCTGCTCAAGGTCGGCGAGATCAACTTCAGCAAACCGGAGAGTGCCAAGCACAAGATCCTGTTTGAAAACCTCACACCGCTGTTCCCCGATCAGCGCCTGACGCTGGAGAAAGGCAACGGCAGTTCCGAGGACCTCACCGGCCGCATCATCGACCTGGTAGCGCCTATCGGTAAGGGCCAGCGTGGACTGCTGGTGGCTCCGCCCAAGGCGGGCAAGACCATCATGATGCAGAACATGGCCCAGGCCATCATCAGCAACAACCCCGAGTGCTACATCATCGTACTGCTGATCGATGAACGCCCGGAGGAAGTCACCGAGATGCAGCGTTCAGTGGGCGCGCGCGGTGCCGAAGTTGTTGCTTCCACATTCGACGAACCCCCCTCACGTCACGTACAGGTCGCCGATATGGTGATCGAAAAGGCCAAGCGCCTGGTAGAACACAAGAAAGACGTGGTAATCCTGCTCGACTCCATCACCCGTCTCGCGCGGGCCTACAACACGGTGATCCCCTCCTCCGGCAAGGTACTGACCGGCGGCGTGGACGCGCATGCCCTGGAACGCCCCAAGCGTTTCTTTGGCGCTGCGCGGAATATCGAGGAAGGCGGCAGCCTTTCCATCATCGCTACCGCGCTGATTAACACCGGCTCGAAGATGGACGAGGTGATCTACGAGGAGTTCAAGGGCACCGGTAACATGGAACTGCACCTGGATCGCAAGGTGGCGGAGAAACGTGTCTACCCGGCTATCAACATCCGCTCCTCCGGCACGCGCCGCGAGGAATTGCTCACTGGCGACGAGGAACTGCAGCGCATGTGGATCCTGCGCAAGCTGCTGCACGGCATGGAAGACCTGGCCGCAATCGAGTTCCTGATCGACAAGCTCAAGGACACCAAGACCAACGACGAGTTCTTCCTGTCGATGAAGCGGAAGTAGCGCTTCCATCTTTGAAAGCAAAGAGGGGTATTCCTTTTTAACTCCCCGCCCCAGGCAGGCTTAATCTACCTGCCGGGGACTGCGTAAAGCGCCATCCATGGCAGCTCGACTTCACACATACGTGCGCTCGCTTTGACCGGGATATTCTTTCTCCACTCCCCGCCCCAGGCAGGCGGTATTGCCCTGCCGGGGACTGCGTAAAGCGCCATCCATGGCAGCACGTCTGCGCACATCCGTCCGTTCGGGTTGACCGGGATGCTCCTTTTCAACTCCCCACCCCAGGCAGGCTTAATCTACCTGCCGGGGACCGCGTAAAGCGCCATCCATGGCAGCTCGACTTCGCACATCCCTGTGCTCAGACGTCCCCTGCAGGTAGATTAAGCCTGCCTGGGACTGCAGTGTGGTCGTACTTCAGCCATGCTCGCCACTCCCGCTACTTGTAACTGTAGTGAGCAGTCGTGAGGCTGTACAGGTGCGTCGTGGGCGTGCGAGCACATGGATGTGCGAGCCCGAGTTGCCAAGGATGGCGCTTTTGCGGTCCACGACGCACCTGTACAGCCGCGCGGCTGCGGCGAGCACAAATCCGAAACGCCGCAGCCCAAGCCTGCCAGGGATGGCGCTTTTTGGCGGTCCCCGGGAGCAACTTTCGAGTCGCCGGTGGCGGCCGTGGAACGAAAGATTGCGCACTACAATGCGAAAGTGTAGTGTCGATTGGCACTGCATTCAGTAAAAGATCAAAACGTGAAATACAAAGACCTCCGCGAGTTCATCGCCGAACTGGAAAGGCGCGGTGACCTGGTTCGCATCAACACCGAAGTCGACCCCAACCTGGAAATGACCGAAATCGCCGACCGCACCCTGCGCGCCGGCGGACCCGCCCTGCTGTTTGAAAATCCCAAAGGCTTCACCACGCCCGTGCTCGCCAACCTGTTTGGCACCGAGCAACGCGTGGCACTGGGCATGGGCGCGGAAGAAGTCAGCGCGTTGCGTGAAATTGGCGAACTGCTGGCCTACTTGCGGCAACCGGATCCTCCCAAGGGCATGCGCGACCTCGTGGACAAGGCGCCGGTGCTGAAAAAAGTGCTGAATATGGGCCCGAAAATGGTGCGAAACCCGCCGTGCCAGTATCACGCCGTGCAGGGAGCAGACGTCGACCTGTACCAGTTGCCTGTGCAAACCTGCTGGCCGGGTGACGCCGGCCCGCTGGTGACCTGGCCCCTGGTGATCACGCGAGGACCGGAAAAAGAACGCCAGAACCTCGGCATCTATCGAATGCAACTGATTGGCCGCAACAAGCTGATCATGCGCTGGCTGTCACATCGCGGAGGCGCGCTGGACTACCGCGACTGGCAGATCAAACACCCCGGTGAGCGCTACCCGGTGGCGATCGCGCTGGGTGCTGACCCGGCGACAACGCTGGGCGCGGTAACGCCAGTACCGGATGGGATTTCCGAGTACGCCTTCGCCGGGCTGCTGCGCGGGGGCAAGACCGAGATAGCCGAGTGTTTTACACCCCTGTGTCGCGAACACGGCCTGCAGGTACCGGCATCGGCCGAGTATATTCTGGAAGGTTACCTGGAGCCGGGAGAGATGGCGGATGAAGGCCCCTTCGGCGACCATACCGGTTACTACAACGAGGTAGAGCGCTTCCCGGTGTTCACCGTGGAGGCCATCACCCATCGCGAAAACCCCATTTATCACAGCACCTACACCGGGCGGCCACCAGATGAGCCGGCGGTGCTGGGTGTGGCCCTGAACGAGGTCTTCGTACCGTTGCTGCAGAAACAGTTTCCGGAAATCGTCGACTTTTACCTGCCTCCGGAGGGCTGCTCCTACCGCATGGCAGTAGTGACGATGCGCAAGGAGTACCCGGGGCACGCCAAGCGCGTCATGTTGGGCGTCTGGTCATTCCTGCGCCAGTTCATGTACACCAAGTTTGTCATCGTCACCGACGAAGACGTCAACGCCCGTGACTGGAAGGATGTGATCTGGGCCATGACCACGCGCATGGACCCACGGCGCGACTGCGTTTTCGTGGACAATACGCCCATCGATTATCTCGACTTCGCCTCCCCGGTTGCCGGCCTCGGCTCCAAGGTGGGCTTCGATGCAACCAACAAGTGGCCCGGCGAAACCGATCGCGAATGGGGTGAACCGATCATGATGGATGAGACGGTCAAAGCACGGGTGGATGCCATGTGGGATGAACTGGGTATAGAACCGGGCTAGTTCGCCAGTCACCGGCCCGTGAGGCCGTGGTTGTCACCGCAGACCGGTAACAACACAGGCAAAAAACGCAGGCTGCAAAACAGCAGGGGCCTCGCGCTTCAGCTTTTTGCCTGCACGGCCGACCGCTCCGGCATCGGCAATTCCGGCAGCCCGGTTTCGCGTAACAGCAGACCCTCGCGGTAATAGGCTCCGGCAACTTTCGGCTCGCCCAGCGCCACCAGCAGGCGACCCAGCTCGGCACAGACTTCCGCAGTGCGCTCCTGCCGGTAGCTGCGTTCAAAATAATCTCGCGCCTTGCCCCAGAGCTCTCCGCGCGCGGCCAGGCGGCCCAGGGTCAACAGCAGTTGCGCGTCATCAGGGTGCGCGGGCAGCCAGGCCTCCGCGGTGGCCAACTGTTTGGCGCTGTCCTGCCCGACCACATAGCCATACTCGCGTACCAGGTTGCTGTCCCAGTGTTGCTTCAGGGCCCGCACGATGACCTTGTCCGCCGCGGCGTAATGCTCACCCTGCACCAGCAGGTCGACATAGGCATAGATCACAGCGGGATCATTCTTTAAATGCGTGGGCACCTTCTGCCAGACCCGCTGCAGTGCGCTGGCAGCATCCACGTCGACTGCACTCGCGCTCAATTTCTGCGTGTACACCTCGCGCTCGAGTTCTTCCAGTGCCTCGGGTGACATTACCTTGTACTTCTTCAGCTCCGGCAGCAGCGCGGCCAGTTCCGGCCAGTCCTTGAGACCGTAGTACGCGCGGTGCAGGAGGTCCAGCACGTAGGGATGGCGACCGGCATTGCGGCGCGCCCTGACCAGGGTGGCCAGCGCCTGCTCGTACTTGCCGGAGTGCAGGCGCAACTCGGCCTGGGTCAACTCGACGGCGATACCGGCTTCGGATTCGGCGTCCTCCGCGGCGCCCAGGTACTCACGCATCTTGTCCGGTTCATTCAGGCGGTAGCTGGAACGGGCTGCCATCAGGTAATTGATAAGTGGCGCCTCACTGTTCCTGGCACCGCGCAACAGCTGGCGTCTGGCGCGAGTCCAGTTGCCCTCGATATAGCTGATCAGGCCGCGCGTGGTAAGACGCGACGAGGCCCGCGCCCTGCGTCCACTCACCCAGCTGGTCAGCGATTGCTGGCCACCCACGAGGCGCCGGATCAGGCGCACCACCAGGTAGATCAGCAGTGTAAATACGGTGAGCAATACCACGCCAACCCAGAGGCTGGTTTCCACCGTGTAGTTACCGTAAGCGACCAGTACGTAGCCCGGGTCGGTCTCGATGATGGCGACCACACCGACCCCGGCCAGCAGGGCGATGAGTACCAGTATGAATAACCTGCGCATGGCTTATTCGGCGCCTCCCTGTTGCAGGCGCTTCTTCACAGCCTGGTCCAAGGCATTCAGGGAACGCGACAGATCAGGCATGACTACCTGGATGGTCTGGCCTTCAAGACTGGTTATTTCCCTGGCCATGGCCCGCGCAGCAGCTTCATCCGTATCGAAGAACTGTGCCACCCAGTGCTGGGCGCGTTGCAGGCTTTCGGCATACAGGGTCTGGTTACCGGACAACAGGGCTACCTGCGCCTGCTCCAGTAACATGCGCAGATTCTGCCGCACCAGCCCTTCCCACTGCGGATCCATCAGTGCCTGCATCGGCACGTCACGACGACGGATCACGATGTAGTCGGACAGTTTACTGGCCGCTTCTTCGTAGCCGCGCTGCAAGCGCACCTGCCAGTCATCAGCGGCTTCGAGTTCCGGCCGCTGTTCCTGCTCGGGTAGCTGGAAAATACGCAATTGACCCGCCTGCTCCACAAGGGCGGACAGACGCAGATAGATACCTTCTACATCGACCTGGGGCACCGCGCGCAATGCGGCCTGCTCCGCTGCCACCGCGGCGCGCACCTCGTGCAGGCTGCTGTCGTCCAGTTGCCGGAGAATGGCGTCTGCGCTTTGCAGCAGTGCCAGTGCCGATTCCGTGTCGCGCGCCATCAACACGCGCTGGTTGGCCAGGCGCAGCAGGTACTGGGCTTCGGCGCGCAACCAACTCTCGTGGTCATTGGCACTGAAGGCGGCGATCTGCTCGCCCTGCCGTTGTAACTGTTCTTCCAGGGTGCCCAGCTCCGCGGCCTGTTGCTGCACATCCGCCTGCGTTGACTGCACAGCACCGTTCAGCTCAGCCTGCAGCTTGCGCTCCAGTGCCTGCAATTCTGCCTGTTCACCCCCGGCAACAGACTCCAGCTCACTGATGCGCTGCAGCAGCGCCTGCTCCCTGAACAGCGCCTGCTGCACCGACCAGGCCGCCGCACCGGCCAGCACCAGTATGAGTAACAGGGCCAACCACGCCACCAGGGAGGAACCGCCCTTCTTTGCCGGAGGCGGGGCCTGGGGCGGTGGCGCAGCACTGGGCCGGGCTTCCGGCGCGGGTGGCGCAGAGGCCGTGGTAACGCCGGTGCTGTCATCCTGGCCGGTGGCATCACTCGCGCCCTGTTCGGCGGTGGCCGGGGCTGACTCGGATGGCTTGTCTTTGTCTTCGCTCACTCTTTTATTCTCCAACTCGCCTCTGCAGCAATGCCTCCAGCATGGCACCGTCTGACGCATTAGCGGCTGTGGTGACATGACTGAAACCCGCTTCCTGCGCCTCTCCCGCTACGCGGTCCGAGGGCACGATAAGGTTGATATCCCTAAACTTAGTGGTTTCTTTGTCGCTAAGCAACGTCAGCATATTGTTCAATCCCTCGCCGCTACTGATCAGCACCGCCCGCACGCCCTGGGATTGCAACAGTTCTGCCAGCCTGCCCGCGGGCAAATCCGGGCACCGGCGCTGGTAACAAGCGAGTTGATCAACCCTGGCACCGCGTTCTGCGAGCACGTCCCGCAGCGTCTGCCGGCCACCCACGCCCTTTACCAGCAGTACGCTATCACCCTCGGGCTGTTGCAGTTCGGGCAACGCCAGCAAACCCTCGCTGGTCATTTTTTGGCCAGGCGTCAGCGGGCACAGCCCGCGCTCGCGCAATAGCGCCGCCGTGGAATCGCCAATGGCATACCAGTTCAACCCGGTCGGCAACTGTGGCCAGTAGTTGTCTATCACTTCAAGGCCGAAGCGAACCGCGTTGGCGCTGATAAAAATCACGTGCTGGTACTGGTCCAGATTCTGCACATGCTGCCGTGCAGCGGCGGGCAAGACCTCAACAGGCCGCAACAAGAGCAGTGGCTGGTGTACGCCGCGCCAGCCATTGCGCGCCAGCGCCGACAGCAACGGCCCCGCCTGTCCTTCCGGGCGGGTTACCAGGACCACGGACTCAGTCGCCATAGACTTCGGCGAGGATTGCTCCCGCGCCCTGCTGCAGCAGCGCTTCGGCAACGCTGATGCCAAGGGCTTCCGCATCGGCAGGCTCCGCCCGGCCCTCTGCGCGCAGCAGCTGCGATCCATCCGGCCGCCCTACCAGCCCGCGCAATAGCAGTTGCCCGTCCGCGAGATGCTGGGCAAAACAGGCGATAGGCACCTGGCAGCCACCATTGAGATGTTTGTTCAGGGCGCGCTCGGCAGTCACTCGCTGGGCAGTGGGCTCGTGATGCAAGGCCTGCAGCAGGGACAGGCCCTCGTCATCATCGGCGCGCAACTCGATGCCCACAGCGCCCTGGCCGCCGGCGGGCAATGAATCATCTACGGAAATGCTGTCGGCAATACGGGCGGCAAAACCCAGGCGAATCAATCCGGCGGATGCCAGGATGATAGCGTCGTACTCACCGTCATCGAGTTTGCGCAGGCGTGTATTCACATTCCCGCGCAGGAAGCGCACTTCCAGGTCAGGGCGTCGGGCGCGCAGCTGGCACTCCCGGCGCAGGCTGGATGTACCGACGACCGCACCTGCGGGCAGCTGTTCGAGGGAGTCATACCGATTGCTGACGAAGGCGTCAGTCGGGTCTTCGCGCTCACAGATCACGCCCAGACCCAGGCCGTTAGGAAATTCCATGGGCACATCTTTCATCGAGTGCACGGCAATGTCTGCTCTGCCGTCCAGCAGCGCGGTCTCCAGCTCCTTCACGAACAAGCCCTTGCCGCCCACTTTAGCCAGCGGCACATCGAGCAGCTGGTCGCCCCGTGACGTCATCCCGAGCAGCTGCACTTCCAGGTCGGGGTGAGCGCGCTTCAGCGCATCGCGCACGTATTCCGCCTGCCACAAGGCCAGCGGACTTTCCCTGGTGGCAATGGTGAGTGTACGGCTGGGCATGAATCGGGTTCCTTGATAGCTGCGCTCGGGGGAACGCCAATCATATCACTACGGCGGCTACCGTTCAGCGTTCGGCCAGGCGTTGCTTGACCGCACTGAGGTGGCGCCTGCTGATAGCGGGCTGCAGCTGCAGGCCATCGAGCACCACCCGCCAACTGCCGTCTTCGCCCTTTTCCAGGCGCTCTACGTAGCGCAGTGCCACCAGGGCATTGCGGTGCACGCGAATAAACTGGCCGGAAAACTCCTGCTCCAGTTCTTTCAATGTCTCAGGCAGGAGCAGTTCCAGTTCGGCAGACATTGCGGTCACGTACTTCTGGCCCGCCACGAAACAGCGCACCGCATCCACCGGCATCGATTCGAAACCACGGTGGGTGTGGCTGCTGATGGTGCGCCGGGCATCATCACCCGCATCTGCCTGTTGCAGACTGGCCAGTTGCAGACGGTTCACCCTTCCCGCTGCGTTCAGCGCGCGCTGCAGTTCACTCTCGCGCACGGGTTTCAAGAGGTAGGCAATGGCCTGGTGCTGCAGCGCCTGCAGAGCGTATTCATCGTAAGCGGTACAGAAAACAATCGCTGGCGGCGACGGCTGCTGATCAAGCTGCGCGGCCACTTCGATTCCGTCCATGCGCGGCATACGGATGTCCAGCAGTACCAGGTCAGGCTCTTCCTCGGCCACCATCTGCAGGGCCTGTGCGCCATCGGCTGCCTGCAGGCAACACGCCTCGGGCTCGACCCGCTGCAACAGGCGCAGCAGACGCTCGCGCGCCAGCTGCTCATCGTCAACGATCAGGATCTTCACTGCGACGGTTCCATCCTGTAGTTCAGCCGCACCCGGAAACATCCCCCGGAGGGATCAACCTGCAGACCAGCCTCGTCGCCGTACAGTCCCTGCAGTCGCTGCTCCACGTTTGCCAGTGCCATCTGGTTGCCCGTTCTCGCATCCGCGCCCTCGGGCACGGGATTTTCCACCTGCGCGTACACCGTATCGCCTTCGCGTCCGAGATCGACCCTGATCGTGCCGCCCTCGGGCAAGCGTGCGATGCCGTGGTATACCGCATTTTCTACCAGCGGCTGCAGTACCAGGCTGGGCATGGCCAGCTCACGCAAGCCATCCTGCACCTGCCAGTGCACGGCGAGCCGGTCTCCCAGCCGCAGTTGCTCGATGCCCAGGTACAGCTCGCAGAGACGCAGCTCGTCCGCAACCGTGGTCACGCCGCGACTTTCCTTGAGACTGGCGCGAAACAACTCCGCCAGGTCCTCTACCGCCTGCTCCGCCGCATCCGGTCGCGACACGATGAGGCTGGCAATACTGTTGAGCGTATTGAACAGGAAGTGCGGGCGAATACGTGCACGCAGGGAATCGAGCCGCGCCTGCAACTCCATCTGTCGCTGCTGCAGCAACTGGTGCTGGAGGAAGAAGTAACGCAGGATAATCCCGCCAAGCACCAGAGAGATCATGACGTTGCGCAGTACCCACCAGGGTGACTCGCCACCCCCTGAGAGCCAGGGGAAAAAATGCAGGACCAGCGCACTGGAAAGCGCAGTGACCGAGGCGATCAGCCCCAGGCTGATGGCGGTAGCCGCGACCAGGTTGAGACGGCTCATCAGCGCCCGGCTCCGGCACATCAGCAGTGCGCTTAACAACACTACCCATTGCACGAACAGCGAGCAGGTGGCCAGCAGATCCCAGTCGAAAGCGGGCAGCGCGCTGCTGGCGAGGGTATAGACCATCACCATCAGCTGGGCCAGCAGGATCATCATTAACACCGGTCGAGAAGCGCACAGGTCGGGGATGAAAAACTCCCCCAGTGCTGTCGTTTCCTGCTCTCGATCCCGGTCAGCCCGCGCTGGCTGCATAGACGCGTCCCCTCGTGTCTTAGCTGGTATACTTGCATCCCTTCGTGGCCCGGACAAGGTAAAAAGTCACGCCGGGCCAGGCAGTCGTTCAGCAACAGGATCTCAAATGAGCAAGCAACAGGACACCAGTAAACTCTGGGGTGGACGCTTCAGCGAGCCCACCGACAGCTTCGTGCAACGCTTCACCGCCTCGGTGGATTTCGACCAGCGCATGGCGGCAGAGGATATCGCCGGGTCGCTCGCCCACGCGAATATGTTGTGCGCCGTTGGCGTGCTCAGCGAAGATGAGTTGGGCCAGATACAGGCAGGGCTGGCCACAGTGCAACGTGAAATCGACGACGGCACCTTCGCCTGGTCGGTGGAACTGGAAGACGTGCACATGAACATCGAGGCCCGGCTGACGGAATTGATCGGCGTGACCGGCAAGAAGCTGCACACCGGGCGCTCCCGCAACGACCAGGTGGCCACCGATATACGGCTCTACCTGCGCGCAGCCATCGACCAGATTGCCACCGAGCTGACCCGCCTGCAGGAAGGCACTATCGCGCTGGCCGCGGAAAACACCGACACCATCATGCCGGGATTCACCCATCTGCAGACGGCACAGCCGGTGTCCTTTGGCCACCACCTGCTGGCCTGGAATGAAATGCTGGAACGCGACCATGGCCGCCTGATGGATTGCCGGGCACGCATGAACCAGTCGCCCCTGGGCGCGGCCGCCCTCGCCGGCACCACCTACCCTATCGACCGCGAACAAACCGCTGCGGCACTGGGTTTCGACAAGCCCACCGAAAACTCCCTGGACTCGGTGTCCGACCGGGACTTCGCAATCGAATTCTGCGCCTTTGCCTCACTGCTGATGACGCATCTCTCGAGAATGTCCGAGGAACTGGTGATCTGGACATCGGCGCAGTTCAATTTTATCGAGCTGCCAGACCGCTTCTGTACTGGCTCTTCCATCATGCCGCAGAAAAAGAACCCGGACGTACCGGAACTGGTGCGCGGTAAGGTCGGCCGCGTCAACGGCCACCTGATCTCGCTGTTGACGCTGATGAAGAGCCAGCCGCTGGCCTACAACAAGGACAACCAGGAAGACAAGGAACCCCTGTTCGATACCGTCGATACGGTGCTGGACTGCCTGCGCGCCTTCGCTGACATGGTGCCGGCGATCAAACCGAGAGCGCAGCAGATGCGCGAGGCGGCACGCAGTGGCTTTTCCACCGCCACCGATCTCGCCGACTACCTGGTGGGACTGGGCCTGCCCTTCCGCGACGCCCACGAGGTAGTGGGAAAAGCAGTGGCACACGGTGTGGAGACGGGTCTGGACCTGGCGGAAATGGAACTGGCCACGCTGCAGGGTTTCTGCCCGGACATCGGTGAGGACGTGTTTGAGGTGCTGACTCTCGAGGGGTCAATCAGCGCGCGCGACCACCTCGGCGGCACCGCACCAAATCAGGTTGCCGCCGCGGCGCGGCGGGCCAGGGAGCGTCTGCAGTCGCGTTAATTTAGTTAATTTGGTTGATTTGAGACCCGGCCATCAGGGCAGAAGATACCCTGTCGGGACCGGCAAAAGGCGTCATCCATGACAGCCTCGGGTTCCCGGAACGCCGGCCGTGCCTTCCATGGCCTCACACGCCCCGCCAGAGTATCTTCTGCCCTTATGTCCTAGTACGGAATCTCCACAGGCAGTTAAAGGGTTGCGAGGCTGCTGAACATGTCGATGCAGCGCGCAGGGCGCCACGGGCCATGACGGGGCGTGCGGCGCCATGGAGGGCGCCGCCCGAGGCTGTCATGGACGACGCTGTTTGCCGGTCCCGGCATGGCCCGTGGCGTCCTGCGTGCGTGAGTACGGCACACAACCCATCAGACCCAAAAGTCAGTGTGGCGCATACCTCAGGCTGGCCTGGAAAGTGACATCCGGCGCCGTCTCCACCTGCACATCCTCGATAACGCTGAAGTCCACTGACCAGCGCTCGGCGAAGCGCCAGCGCGCGCCGAAGGTCAGCATAATCGCGTCGTCGCCTACACCATCGATGTCACTGTCCATAGGCGCGGCGTTAGCATCCACCTGGGCGAGCAGGGACCAGGCCTGCGCGAGGCGCCAGTCCAGGCTGAGCCCGGCAAACCACAAGTCCCGTTCCTGCGTTTGCGCAACCAGGTCGCTCTGCCCGGCGCGCAGGTATCCGACCTGGCCATGCCAGCGCAGCGGCAGGTCTGACTGCTGGTCGCCCGAGAAACGCAGGGCGATAAAAGCATCTTCGGCGCCGCTGCCAAGGAACTCGTCCTCGTCGCCGCTGGCGAATTTGTAGCCCAGGGCGACAGACGCTGACGACGAGCTGTCACCGTAGAAGCGGTAACTCAGGGACAGCGTGGCGTCGCCCAGTCCCGAGCTGTCGTCCTGCAGTGAGAACTGGTCAGCCCCCTGGTAACGGTAGTCCAGCAGGTCCCTGGGCACGTCGGAGCGCCCGCCGTCGGACATACCCCAGAAGTCATGCCAGTTGTCGATCAGGGAATCGAGGTGTCCACCGCTGTGGTCCAGCCAGGGCACCTCGAGCTGGAGGTCCCAGTCATGACCCAGGGCATAACGCACTTCCAGCGCCAGGCGCGCGGTTTCACCGTCGAAATTCAGCAGCTCCCGGGCGTTGGCCTCCGCCACGTAATGACTGGCAATGCTGCCGTGCGCGGCAAACGCCCAACTGCCTGCGGGGCCGATGTCAGCGCTGCGCTGGGAGGGCAGGCCAAACAGGCCTGCCACGGGGCTCAGGTTCTTGGCGTACAAGGGCTCACTCGCCTGCGTCATCGTGGACACGCCGGCGAACAACAGGGCCAGCGGCCAGGCCCGCAGGGATGGGGCGCAGACCGATCCAATGATCATGGCCATTGGAACTCGATTTCTCCCTGTGCCCGCATCTGCTCTACCACGAACGGGCGCAGCAGGCTGCCGTCACGCGTATTGCGCCAGTCGCCCGCGTCCGCGTCGTACTCGTAGTGGAAGCCGCCGGAGCGCGCCGCCAGCCACAGCTGGCGCACCGGGGGCTGACGGCTGAAGACCATGGTCGTGCCGTTCTCGAAGGTAACCGTCAGCACCCCGCCCCCGGCCTCGTAATCGAGGTCGGAGTCTACGTTGTCGAGCCCCACCTCCACGTCCTCGAAAGTGGCATTTACCAGTTCCCCAAATTCTGTTTCCGAAATCACAACACCTTACCCGATGCAAAAGACGCTTCATGATACGACCTGCTCGCACCGCTTACTACCGGCAGGTATAATCCCTGCTTTTGCACTTCGGGAGCACCCATGCGCCACTTCACCATCCTGGCAATGCTGGCCCTGCTGGCTGGCTGCGGGCAAACCGGCCCGCTGTATATGCCGGGAGAGGCCCCGCCACCTGCGCCCTCGGAAGAGGAAGTGGAAGTGGAAACGACGACGGTATCCCCTGAAGACACTGCCCCCTAACCGGGCCGAGAGACACACCATGGACTATTTCCCCTACCGGGACGGAGAGCTGCACGCCGAGGACGCGGCGCTCAGCAACATAGCAGAGCAATTTGGCACACCCTGCTACGTCTACTCCCGCGCGGCGCTGGAGAATGCGTTTCGCCAGTACCAGGAAGCGCTGTCAGGCTGCGACCACCTGATCTGCTACGCGGTCAAGGCCAACTCCAACCTGGCGGTGCTGGACACGCTGGCAAGGCTGGGCGCCGGGTTTGATATCGTCTCCGCCGGCGAACTGGAGCGCGTGATCGCAGCGGGCGGCGAACCGTCCCGGGTGGTGTTTTCCGGGGTGGCGAAAAAGCGTGAGGAAATGGCGCTGGCGCTGGAACTGGGTATCGCCTGCTTCAATGTGGAGTCCGCCGCAGAGCTGGAAGTGCTGGCCGACGTGGCCGGCGCAATGGGCCTGTGCGCCAGGATCTCCGTGCGCGTGAACCCGGATGTCGACGCCCAGACTCACCCCTATATCTCTACCGGCCTGCGCGAAAACAAGTTCGGTGTCACCACCGACGAGGCCCTGCGCGTTTATCGGCGGGCAGCGGAGCTGGACAGCATCGAGGTGGTCGGTGTCGATTGCCATATTGGCTCACAACTGACCCAGATCAGCCCCTTTATCGATGCGCTCAAGAGACTGCTGGAGCTGGTGGACGAACTCGAGGCAGAGGGCATCACGCTGCGCCATCTCGACCTGGGGGGCGGCCTCGGTGTGTGTTATCGCGACGAGCAACCACCCTCTATTGGCGACTACATCGCAGCGGTGCGCGCCACGCTTGGCGAGCGCAAGGTGAAACTGGTGTTTGAGCCAGGCCGCTCCATCGCCGCCAATGCCGGCATCCTGCTGACCCGGGTGGAATACCTGAAAACCACCCCCGACCACCATTTCGCGCTGATCGATGCCGCCATGAATGACATGATCCGGCCGGCGCTCTACGAGGCCTGGCTGGATATTCGGCAGGTCAACGCGGATGCTGACGGGCATCGCGCGCGCTGGGATATCGTCGGGCCGGTATGTGAAACCGGGGATTTCCTCGGCAAGGATCGCGACCTGGCCCTGCGCCAGGGAGACCTGCTGGCGGTGTCGGGCGCTGGCGCCTATGGCTTTACCATGAGCTCGAACTACAATAGCCGGCCCCGGGCCGCGGAAGTCATGGTTGAGGGTGAGCATGTGCACCTGGTGCGTGAACGCGAGAGCTTCGCGGACATTATTCGCGGCGAGCACCGGCTGCCGCCGGGCAACTGAGCGCCAGGCGCAGGCAGGCTGTAGATATGCTACTCAAATTCACCAAGATGCACGGTGCCGGCAATGACTTCGTGGTCATAGACCTGATCAGCCAGCGTGCCCGGCTGCGCTCGCGGGATATACGCAAGCTCGCCGACCGGCATTTCGGCGTGGGTTGCGACCAGGTATTGCTGGTGGAGCCCCCCGGCAGCCCGGAGGTCGACTTTCGCTACCGGATTTTCAACGCCGATGGTGGCGAGGTGGAGCAATGCGGCAACGGCGCGCGCTGCTTCGCCCGCTTCGTTCGCGACAAGAAACTTACCGCCAAGCGGGATATTTCCGTGGAGACGGCGGCCGGGATAATCGTACTGCACGTGCGCGAAAACAATCAGGTCGAAGTCAATATGGGCGAGCCTGTGTTCGCTCCCGAGCAAGTGCCTTTCGAGGCGCCGCAACAGGCAGACTGTTACGCCGTGGATGTGGCCGGAACCGAGCTGGAACTGGGCGTGCTGTCCATGGGCAATCCTCATGCGGTGCACCGGGTTGCCGACACCGCAGCACTGGATCTCGACCACATCGGACGCCAGCTGGAGAGCCACCCGCGCTTTCCGCAACGCGTCAACGCCGGGTTTATGCAGGTGGTGACAGCAAACGAAATCAATCTGCGCGTCTATGAGCGCGGCGTCGGCGAAACACTGGCCTGCGGCACCGGCGCCTGCGCGGCCGTGGTTTACGGCCTCCTGCGCGGCTGGCTGAGCGATACCGTGACAGTTAATCTTCCGGGCGGTAAGCTGTCCATATCCTGGGCCGGCAGTGGCCAGCCAGTGATAATGACCGGCCCGACCGCAACGGTTTTCGAGGGCACCATCAGGATCTGAGGCAGACACCGGGGCAGCCTCTTCGACCAGGGGAACACAATAATGGCAGCAGGGAAAGAACAGGCGGCAACCGTGTCGCAAGGCAGTGACTTGACTGAGGAACAGGTAAAACAGTACCTGAGCGAGAACGGCGATTTCCTGCAACGGAACCCGGATATGCTTGATCACCTGCACATATCCCATGCGTCCGGCAGCGCCGTCTCACTGGTAGAGAAACAGGTCAGCATTCTGCGTGAGCGCAATATAGACATGCGCCACAGGCTCAAGGCCCTGACGACCAACGCCCGTGAAAACGACAAGCTCTACGACCAGACCCGCAAACTGGTGCTATCCCTGCTCGATGCCGGCTCCCTGGACGAGCTGTATGAGGCGTTCATGCAGGCCATGTCCACCGACTTCAAGGTGGATTACGCCAGCATGATCCTGTTCGGGGAGCCCGGCGCAGAAAGCGCCTGCCGCATTGAGGATCCCACTGCGGCCCGGGAACAGATAGGCGCGCTACTCAAGGGCCGCAAACCGGTTTGCGGAGTGCTGCGCAAGGAAGAGCTCGCCTACCTGTTCCCGGATGCCGGGGAAGTGGGATCGGCCGCGCTGATGCCCATCACCAACGGCGAGGAACAGGGACTTATTGCCGTCGGCAGCGCTGATGCCAATCGCTACACCACCAATATGGGCACCCTGTTCCTCACGCACATTGCCGACGTCATCCAGCGGCTGCTGCCGCGGCTGCGCTGAAACCATGAGCGCCACGCTGGCGGAGTCCTGTGGGGAGTTCATCGACTACCTGAGGGACGTGCGCCAGCTGTCACAGCACACGCTGAGCAACTACAGCCGCGATCTCGATTCACTGCAGCGTTTCAGCGCCAGCCAGGGGATCAGGAGCGCCCTGGATCTCGACGAATCGCACATCCGGGCGTGGGTCAGCCAGTTGCACCGGCGCGGCCTGGCCGGCAGCAGTATCCAGCGCAGCCTGTCGGCGGCGCGCTCTTTTTTCAACTACCTGGGGCGCATGAATGGCCACCCGCGCAACCCGGCTGCCAGCGTGCAGGCGCCACGCCGCCCACGGCGGCTGCCGAAAACACTGGACGCAGACCAGGTGGACAGTTACCTGACCTTCCAGGATGAAGGCCCCACCGCGCTCCGTGACCGGGCCATCGCTGAACTGTTCTATTCCTCAGGCCTGCGCCTGGCTGAACTGGCGGCGATCAACATGGATGATCTGGACCGGCACTCGGGGCTACTGACCGTCACCGGCAAGGGCAACAAGACCCGCACACTACCCGTTGGCAAGGCTGCGCTGGCAGCCATAGAACAGTGGCTGCAGGTACGCCCTGAGCACACCGCCAGCGACGACGCGGACCGCGCGCTCTTCATCAGCAATCGCGGCCAGCGCATCAGCGCACGCAATATCCAGGCGCGCCTGAAACTGCAAGGCCGCAAGACCGGCATGCGCCAGGATGTGCATCCACACATGCTGCGCCACTCCTTCGCCAGCCACATGCTGGAATCATCCGGCGATCTGCGGGCGGTGCAGGAGTTACTGGGACATGCCAATATCTCCACCACACAGATATATACGCACCTGGATTTCCAGCACCTGGCAAAAGTCTATGACGCCGCACACCCGCGCGCCAGGCGACGCAAAACGGATTAAGTGATGGCAATCAAAGTCGTTACCTTTGACCTGGACAACACGCTTTGGGACGTCGAGCCTGCCCTGCTGCGCGCGGAAGAGGCACAGCGCCAATGGCTGCTGCGGTATCGCCCGGGCAGCGTAGAGCAGTACGATCACGACAGCTTGTGGGAGTTCAAGAAGACGGTCTGGAAACGGCACCCCGAACTGCTGCATAAGGTCAGCGCGATGCGCAAACAGATGTTGCTCGAGATGCAGCTGGCGGCAGGCTACAGTGAGCGCGATGCCAGGGCCGGCGCCGAGCAGGCCTTCGCGGTATTCCTGCGGGAACGTCACCAGGTACAGTTGTACGAGGAAGCACTCGAGGTCCTGGAAGAGCTCGCCCGCGACTTTACCCTGGGAGCCCTGACCAACGGCAATGCCGATATCTACAAGACCGATGCCGCCGAGTATTTTGATTTTGCCTTTCTGGCAGAGGATCTGGGCGCCAGTAAACCGGCGCCGGATATGTTTCATGCGGCAATGAAGACATCGGGAGTGCAGGCCGCCGAAATCGTGCACGTGGGCGACAACCCCGAGCACGACATTCGCGGCGCAAGGGAAGTGGGGATGTATACGGTGTGGATGAATTCACCGCGCGGCCCCTGGCCCGGAGGGCCTCGCGCTCACCGTGAAATCAGCAACCTGCGTGATCTGACCGCCGCGGTGGGCAGCATCCACGTGGCGGCAGGCGGCGGGCGTCCTAAATAGCGTCCTCGCCGGTTTCACCGGTACGGATACGAATTACCTGTTCCAGTGGTGAGACAAAAATCTTGCCATCGCCAATCTTGCCGCTGTTGGCAGTGGCGGTAATGGCCTCGATGGCCTTTTCCACGTCGTCATCGGACACGGCGATTTCCAGCTTCACCTTCGGCAGAAAGTCCACCACGTACTCAGCACCGCGATACAGCTCAGTGTGCCCTTTCTGGCGGCCAAACCCCTTTACCTCGGTAACGGTAATGCCCTGCACACCGATCTGCGACAGCGCTGCGCGCACGTCGTCCAGTTTGAAAGGTTTAATAACGGCGGTGACCAGTTTCATAGGGAATACCTCTTTGCAGCAGGGGCGCTAATAATAGGTGCTACGCTGGCAAGAGTAAAATGGTTAGCGTACGCCCTGGATGACAGTACAAGGCCTCCGCAGACGGAGGCCCTGCGCGATCGTCAGCGCTTGCCGGCACGTCCCGAACGCGCCAACAATCCGGTTGCACCCAGCAGCAGCGCCAGCATGCCCAGGCCAAAACCACCAAGTACAGGTATAGCGCGGGAATCACCCGGGACCGGCGGCGTCACCGGAGCGAGGATACTGCTGCAGGCGAGGTCTACGGTCTCCACATCGGCCGCAGAGCCATTGTTGCGCTCAAATTGCACTTCCAGCTGCGCCGTGGCGTTGATGCCCGGTGCGTTCGGGGCGCACTGGACGTTTACACTGCAGGTGTCAGCGGGAGAATTCGCGCTGAAGGCCGTGCCCACGCACAGTTGGCTGGCGGAAAAAAAGCCAGCGCTGTCGTTGAGAATCGCCACCGAGGTGACGCTGCCATTATTGGCGTTGCCATCGAGGTCACCCGAGCCATTGAAGGTGATACCGATCACCGCGCTCTGTGAAGCCGGGCTGCCAACAGCCACACTGGCAAACGCCAGATTATCCGGATTCAGATCCAGGTTGATCTCGGCCGCAGCACCGGCAGAAAATAATCCCATTGCAGCAAAAGCCAGTATTCTTACATGTTTCATCGGTATTCCATCCCCAGAATGCAGGCCGTCAGGCCAGTTAACACAGTACAAATTGTTGCTTCTATTAGTACTTTATAATGTGTAAATATTGATTGAAAGGCCGAAAACAATCAATATGCACTTTGCCACAAAAGCCGATTCCAGGCGGGCGCCAGGGGCCACTACGTGACCGTGCCTGGCGCCACAGCAGGGCACATTTTCCAGAAGCTGTATCGGAAGAAACAACAGCGGAACACGAGACGCGGTGACGCAGTCCTGACATTTCCGGGATAACGGGCGAACTACCATGAATTACAGCAGCCTGGCGCTAGCCCTTTTCCTGCCCTGGCTGGTGGGATGGTTGACGCTGACGCTACTGTCGCAGCGCTCGGCAGCACACAACCAGGTCGCGTCCAACCTCGGTTTTGCACTGCCGGTGGGCACAGCACTGCTCTACCTGCTGCTGCGGCTGCAGCACCTTGTTCGCGGCGAGATACAGCTTACTGCCAGCCTGCTGGCGCTGGCATGCCTCGCCCTGGCACTCGCCACTACAGCAGTTACCCGTCACCGCAGGCTCCCGGAGCTGCGCCCAGTGGCGGTGACAACCGCACCCCGCCAAACCCTGTGGCTGGCGCTGATCCTGCTGCTGCTCATCGGTCACCTTACCCTGGTCACGGTGGAAATCCTGTATCGACCGGTATACCCCTGGGACGCCTGGCTGAACTGGATGTATCGCGCCAAGGCCTGGTTTTACACTGCCGCCTTCCTGCCAATGGACTCTCCACTGGACTGGAAAGCAGGCAACAGCAGCGCACTCTACAATGTCGCTGGCAGTCACTATCCAGAGTTTGTGCCGGGCCTGGCGCTGTGGACGGCGCTGGCCCTGGGCCAATGGAGCGACACCCTGGTGAATCTGCCAACTCTGGTATGCGGCGTTGCCCTGGCGCTCGCACTGTACGGCGAGTGTCGCCGCGCCGGCACCTCCGCGGTACTGGCTTTGCTCGCCGCTACATCGCTTATTTCCTTACCGCTGCTTGGGTCACACCTGGCACTGGCCGGCCAGGCCGACATCTGGATGGCCGCATTTACCGGGCTGGGCTTTATCAAGCTGATTGCGGGATTGCGCGCCGGGCATACCGGGCCGATCGCCATGGGTTTGCTGCTGATACTGTTCAGCGCGCTGGTAAAGCTGGAGGGACTGGCCTGGTTTTGCGTTGCGCTGTTAACCCTCGCCCTGGCGCGATACCCCCGGCTCGCGTCAGCCGCGCTGCTGCTGGCAGCTATCGTGGCCGGTATTGCAGTGGCCGCAGGCGGCCTGTACGCCGAGTTGCCACTGCTTGGAGGCATCGGCCTCAAGGACGACAGGGTATTCGTGCCCCTGCTCGGCGACTTCGCCGTGCAGGGCGGATACCTGCTGGACGACTACTGGAGCAACTTTGTGGCGGGCAGCTCCTGGCACCTGCTGTGGCCCCTCCTGCTGCTTTCCGCGCTGGGGGCTATCCGCCTGCGCGGCAGCCCGCTGCGCCGCGTGGTCCCGGCATTCCTGGCAGCATTCACGCTGGCCCAGGTGCTGATTTTCGGCTTTACCGAACAGGGCCAGTGGGCTGAACACTGGACCGCCATAAACCGGCTGCCTCTCCACTTCGCACCGGCCCTGGTGTTCTGCATCGCGCTGGTGGCTCATGAATACATGGCACAGCAGCGCGCCCCGGGGAAAAGGGAGATAGCGGTGCCGTTGTTGGGCGGATTGGCACTGACAGCCCTTATCTGTGCAGTGACACTGCTGCGCAGTGCAGGCGGCGAGGAACAAGCGGCACTGCGCTTTGATGCGGCGCAACTGAACATGGTTTCCGGTGGCGGTTACCTGCGCGATGGCGCCGGGGTGATCAACCGCTTTGACAACAGCATTGCGGTAGTGACAACCGGCCCGATAGAACTGGACGCGAGAACGCGATCGATAGCCTCTGTGGCAACCATCAGCGACAACTACGGTGAAGGTCGCTTCTTCTGGCGCCGTGGTGATACACCGGACGAGTTTTACTCTGTATCCCTCGGCGGACACGGCAGGCACCTGATCAACCTGTCCGCGGAGCCGGAGTGGCGCGGACAGATCATCGAGGTAGGGCTGTTCTTCGAAAATGGTTGGAACGAACCCATTCGTTTCCGGGAACTGGCGCTGTTGCCATCGACCACCGGGCAACAGTGGCACCTGCTGATGCGCGCCTGGCATGACCTGCCGCTGTGGTCACAGCGTTCGGTTCACTTCCTGGCCGAGGGCCCGGCGGCGCCAATGCTGTCGCCGGCCCTGTTGATGGTCATCTGGCTCACTGCCACCGCGATTATCGCGCTGCTGCTCCCGGCAACACGCTCTCGCGCCGTGTACCCGATACTCACCTGTGCGCTTCTGGCCTGGGCCGCACTGGATGCGCGCTGGGCCGCGCAGCTGGTAAAACAGACTGGCGTCACCACGGAGCGTTTTAGCGGTAAAGACAGAAACTACCTGGACCTCGGTGACGATCGCGCACTGTACCAGCTGGCCCGTGCCGCGCTGGCGATAAAACAGCATACCAATGCTCCGGTGCTGCTGATCACCCCGGATGCGTCTCTGGAATTCGAGATGCTGAGAACCAAGTACCACCTGCTGCCATCCCCTGCCTATGTGCACTGGGGGAAGCCGATGACCGCAGCGGACATGGGCTATGAACTGGCAATACTGGTGACAGCCAATGCCGAACCTGGCCAGGTAGAGCAACACATTCAGCAATTCCAGGAGCGTTTCCAGAGACGCCACGGCCGCAGACCGGTCATCGTGCAGCGCTCGGCCGCCGGCGTTCTCTTCGCCTTCGAGGACAGCGCATCCCGCCTGCAGAAACGGCCCGGGGATGCCTGATTCGAGATGAAGATACTGCATATTGGCAAGTACTTTCCGCCCCACCGCGGGGGTATGGAACGCTACCTGAAGGATCTCATGATCGCGCAACAGCGACAGGGCCTGCGCTGCCAGGCGCTGGTGCATCGCTCAGATATCTCACTGGCAAACGACGCGGTTGAGCTCAACGGCACAGGCGGCAACATACTGGTGCGCAGGGCGGCGGTATGGCTGCGACTCCTGTTCACCCCGGTCAGCCCTCTGCTGCCGTTCCTGCTGCAGCGCGCGATCCGTGAGTTCCGGCCTGACGTCCTGCATGTGCATCTTCCCAACCTCTCCTCGACCTGGGTGCTGCTACTGCCCTCGGCGCGGCGGATACCGCTGGTGATTCACTGGCACTCGGACATACCCGCATCCGGCAAGAGCAAGGCACTGGGCTTGTTCTATCGACTCTACCGCCCCCTGGAAAGGGCGTTACTGCGACACAGTCGCGCCATCATCGTCACCTCGCCGCCCTATCTCGAAACCAGTCGACCGCTGCAGGGCTTCCGGGACAAGTGCCGGGTCATCCCACTGGGCCTGCCCGGCGATGAAATCACAACACACCCGCTTGACGACGCACTGCCGACCCGGGTGCTCGCAGTGGGCCGCCTTACCTACTACAAGGGGTTCGAGTACCTGGTCAGGGCGCTGGCTCAGTGCGGCGATACAGTTGTCCACCTGGTGGGCAGCGGCAGCGAGGAGCAGGCGCTGAAAGCACTGGCCAGGCAGCTGGATGTCGCGGACCGGATCCACTTCCACGGCGAAGTCGATGACCAGGCCTTGTCGGAAATGTATCAGACCTGCCACTACCTGTGCCTGCCATCTATCGAACGCACGGAAGCCTTTGGCATGGTGCTGCTGGAAGCCATGCAACAGCAGCGACCGGCCCTGGTCACCACAGTGGCCGGTTCCGGCATGACCTGGGTCGTGGATGACGGCAAGACCGGTGTTCACTGTCGGCAGGAGGACCCGCAGGCGCTTGCCGACGCGATGCGAACACTGGGAAATGATCGTGCTAAACTGCGCCGGCTCGGCGCGAATGCGTACGCCAAATTCCGCCGCAATTTCTGCATCGAGCAATCCGAAAGACAACTGGCGCAACTCTACATGGGTGTGTGCTCAACGGGTGAAGGGACGGAAAGACCTGGGCAACCATGACCATGCAGCATGCACACGACCAAGCCGCACTGCCATTCAATGGCGTGGTGATAATTCCGGCCCTTAACGAGTCGAACAACGTGGGCGCTGTGGTCAGGGAGATTCTCGATCACACATCCCTGCCGGTGGTGGTAATCGATGATGCCAGCACCGACGACACCGCCGCCAGGGCCCGCCTGGCTGGCGCAGAAGTCATCCGGTTACCGCTGCAGCTTGGCGCCTGGGGCGCCACCCAGACAGGCCTTCGCTACGCCCAGGCGCGCGGATACGACATCGCCATTACCATGGACGCCGATGGCCAGCACGAAGCCTCCCACCTCGCCGAATTGATGCAGCCCGTTATTACCGGCAAGGCCGATGTGGCCATTGGCGCCTGCACGGCGCGGGGCTCGCGGATGCGGCGTATCGCCTGGTCGATGATGAAGCGTTCGTCCGGACTTTCCATAGAGGACATCACATCAGGCTTCCGGGTTTATAATGCCAGTGCTATCAGCGAACTGGCGCGCAGGCGCGCCACGCTGCTTGAGTACCAGGATATCGGCGTGCTGTTACTGCTGCTGTCGAAAGGAGCGCGCATTGTCGACGTGGAAGTAGCCATGCCGCCGCGGATCGGTAGTGGTTCCCGGGTCTTTCACTCCTGGCGCACGGTAGCGTATTACATGATGTATACGCTGCTGCTTGGGCTATCCAAGCGCAACCCCAGACAGGCATATTGAGTCATGGTGTCAATTCTCACAGGTTTTATCGGGCTGGCAGTCGCCGCCGTTATCCTGGTGCTGGTTCGGCGTGACAAGCTGCACGTGAATCACGCATTGGGCTGGGTGCTGGTGGCGGCGGGCTTCGCGCTTATGGGCTTTGCGCCCGGCGTGTTCGATAGCCTCGCCGGGATTCTGGGCATTCACTACCCACCGACCCTCGCGCTGACCATCGCCATTGCCATCCTGACAGTGAAAATACTGGCCATGGATATCGAACGCTCACGCAACGAGGTCCGCACACAGCGCCTGATTCAGAAAATGGCGATTCTGGAAAGCGAGCTGTCTGCGCTGCACAGGCGCAGTGAACCTTCCGGGGAGTCACCTCCGGAGAAGCCTACCTCGATCGACACGTGAACGTGCTTGCGCGTCAGTTAAGGCGAAAAAAATACCGCTAGAGCCTTACCTGTCCTCTGCCGACAGCTGCCCCGCTGCTTTTTTCTCCAGCCGCTGCTGCTTGAGATCCCGGCGCAGTTGCTGCTGCTCCTCGCTCAGCACAGCGCTCATGGCCTTGCGATCCCCGCCTTCATCCCTGATGCTGCGCATTTCCTGCACCTGTTCATCGGTGAGCTCGAGCTGCCGCTGCATATTCGCCAGCCGTTGGTCGCTGAAAGCGGCAACAGGCTCCTCCGCAATGCCGGCAACCGGCACCATGAGCAGCGAGGTGAAAACCAGGGGAGTGAGTCTTTTCATAGTGTCTTTCCATAGTGCATTCAATGAATGCCGACTCGTTTTTGCCGGCATCGGTGGGTGTGTCTAGAGCAATAGACCATCACCTGGCGTATAATATCCCGAAAATACTTGAGCGGCCGTTTCACTATCGGCTAACCGGCGAGTAGCCGGCACCGGCCCGGGCAGGAATACCGAGAACCCATCGAAACATGATCTGGCTTGCATCCTTTCCCCGTTCCGGCAACACCTATCTGCGCAACATTCTCTATGAGGTGTACGGCCTGCCTTCCAGCACCTTTCATCGCGAAAGCAGCTACCCGATCGACGCGGACTTTGCCAGCTATCCCTTCGTTAAAACCCATGAGTTGCCCTCGAGTCTCGACGAATTCGGACGGGACCTGCCTGCTGTGTACCTGGTCAGGGACGGCAGAGACGCCATCTGCTCCCTCGCCCACCATCGCTCTGACCTCATCGCGCCCGGCTCGGATTATTACCAGAATCTCAAGGAGGCGATTGTCGCCGAGCGGGAGAGTTTTTTCGGTGGCTGGTCGAAAAACGCCAGTGCCTGGCTCAAGCGCGCGGACCTGGTGATGCGCTACGAAGATCTGGTGGCCGATCCGATCGGCACGGTGGAAAGGCTGCGCCGATTGTGCGAGTTGCCGGCGGCCAATTCAGCCAGTCTGCCGAGCTTCGAGGCACTCAAACACGGCATACCCAAATACGGTGCCGGGCATGACCTCGACATTCCCGAGCAGGACAAACAGCGCCGGGCAGCAAAGTTTTTCCGGCGCGGCCAGCCCGGCAGCTGGCAGGACGAGTTACCCGGGGAACTCCACGAGCTGTACTGGAGCTACCACGGCGATGTAATGGAACAGTTCGGTTACGCCTACAGCGGGGAAATACTGCCCTGTCATCCCGAGCTTGACCATGAACTGGCGCAAAAGCTTGACCAGGAACCCCGGGCCCGACCACAGCAACGCCACCGTGTGCTGATAGAGAGTGCAAAACTGAAATCACCGGATAATGATGGCGTCAAACGCTATCAGGTCGAGCTGCTGAAGGCGTTGCTGCCGGTTGCCCGCAACCCGGCTTCCTGCTGGCAGATAGACCTGCTCATTGACGGGCAAACCGTGCCCCTGCAGGACGCCGGCGACCTCATTTTAAACGGCTTCCTGCGTAGTGACCTGGAAACCGAATCTGAAGCGGCGCATCAACCACACCAACCCGGCTTCTGGCTGCAACTGGAGAGAAAACTGGTGGCGGCGGTCCCACGCCCGGTGGTGGCATTTCTGCAAGCACACAACATCACCGTGCTGCACACAATCTATGAGGCCATCCGCTCTGTGCTCATCAGCATCGGTGACAGCGGCCTCTACATTGCCAGCCTGGCATCGCGCGTCTCCCGCAAAGCGGACACGCCGGCAGCCGCCGACGCGCTCGCAAAATACGACCTCATTCACCTGCCCCTGAAGCAGCATTTCGCGGCCTTTCGCCATGCCAGCAACAGGCTGCTGGTCACCGTGCACGACCTCACTCACCTGTATTTTCCGCAGTACCATTCGCGCCAGAACATCCGCAATGCGGAGAGAGGCATGCGCTTCCTCTTGCAACGTGGCGCCGACATCATCGCAATCTCTGACGCCACCGCGGCAGACACGGTGCGCGCCTATAACGTGGCCGAGAGCCGCGTGCACCGGATTTACGAAGCAGCCGATCGCGGCAAGTTCAACCACAGGCCAAACCAGGAGGATGGGCAGCGGGTACGCGAGAAATACGGCCTGCACTTCGACCATCCCTACATTGTCTGCCTGTCCACGCTGGAACCGAGGAAGAACCTGGAAAACTCGGTGGCGGCCTTCGTACAACTGAAGCAGGAGCGGCCGGATATCGCGCTCAAACTGGTCATTGCTGGCAAAGTCGGCTGGAAGATGGACCGCTTCCTGCAGTCCCTGCCCACTGCGGGAAACGACATTCACCTTACCGGCTTTGTCGATGACGACGACCTCCCCTACCTGTATTCCAACGCGCTGGCGATGAGCTACGTGTCCTTCTACGAGGGCTTCGGCCTGCCGCCGCTGGAGGCGATGAGCTGTGGCACACCGGTCGTCTACGGCAACAACAGCGCCATGATCGAGGTGGTCGCGACGGGAGGCCTGCCTGCGGATCCGCACAACATCGAAGATATCAAGGCGCAATATCTCAGGCTTTGCCTGGAACCGGGTCTCAGGCCTGCACTCAGTCGGGCGGCGCTGCGCCAGTCACTGGCTTTCTCCTGGCGGCGCACGGCCATACAGACGCTGGATCTGTACCAGCAGTTGATTGCACAGAGCAGCACAGGGAGCAAGCAATGATTTTCTGCGCGGCACGCGGGGATGCTGGTAAGCTGGCACGCAGGACGCCATTCCCGCTTTCCTGGTTGTGCAGATGAAAATAGTTCACCACGTGAAGCAATTTTTTGCGTATTGTTCACCGGCTGTTTACGCCGCCAGGGCAACCTACCGCGCCTTTCACCGCCAGCTCAGGCTGATCCTGCTGCTGAGCGCGCTGTACTCGCTTAGCCAGGCTATCGCGCTGGCGTTGCTCTACCTCCTCATCAGGCAGCTGACCGGTGAGACCAGTGAGCCGCTGTTTGACCCTGGCCCGTCACTTTCAATGCTGCAATCCGTGCCGGTACTCACCTGCCTGAGCGCCCTGCTGCTGGTTGCCGGGATACAGATCAGGCAGGCCATACATCGCGTCACCATCAGCGCGTCACAGGCCAGTGGGCAACGCGCCGCGGAACTGGGGCTGCTCAGGGCAAGGGAACTGAGTCAGGCGCAGCGTGAGCCGCCATTGTCGAGGAAACAGGTCAAATCCATGGTGCTGTTCGTCACCCGGGATGTCCCTTTTGCCTGCGGATTCGCTGCGCGCAGCGCTACCACGCTCGCTTTCAACCTCATTCTGGTTGCACTGTTGGGTGCGGTCATGGCCTATATCAGTGCCGTTCTCACCGCCGTGCTGTTACTGGTCGGCGCCCTGCTAACGCTGTACCTGTCGAGATCCTTCAGCAAGGCAGTTCGCAGTAGCGACGAACGCTCCGCCAACATTGCCAACTACCGGGCAGAAGTCGACGCACTGGCCTCCCGCATCAGTGCAGACACCGATGATGAGCAGGCCACAAACGACAGCCTGCGAACGCTGCTGGCAACCAGCAACGCCAGGCAGCAACTGGTCTCGCGTCTGCAGGAACGCAATGAGCGCCAGACCGGCGGGCTGCTGGTCGAGTATGCCTACCCTATTGCCATCATCGCCATCGCGATCATCTACAGCCAACTGGATAGTTTTGCGCCCGACATCACCGCGCTGGCGTTGTATTTCCTGCTGACTCGACAGGTCATCATCAGCCTGTACAGCTGCGGCAACGTGTTTATGTCGCTGAGCAAGCACCACGGCACCCTGACCGGCTTCCGTGACTTCATGCGTGACGGCAGGCTACCGCCGAAACACGCTGCCAGGGGAGAATAGCCCGCACATGCCAGCACACCCGGACCCACTGCCCGTCATTCATATCGGCATGCCGAAAACGGCGACCAAAACCCTGCAGTGGCGCATATTCGCCCGGCACAGCGGTATCTTTTACCTGGGGCGTTTTGACGGCGAGCCGTTCCAGGGGCAATACCAGCAGTACGGTGCCTGTCGCGACCAGACCGTGTTCAGGATCATGGATGAGATCGCCTACCGCAACTTCCGCCATCCCGATATTGCCACCTGCAAACAGCTGTTATCCGCCTATCTCGCGGAGCACAATGCACAGGGCCGCGTGCCGGTGTGGTCCTGGGAATCCTACTCCACCGACAGCCGCCGCAGCAGGCAGTACCGCGCGGACAACCTGAAAAACCTGCTGGGCTCAGCAAGGATTCTCATGACCATCAGGCAACCCCTGAGCCTGCTCGAGTCCGCCTACCTGCAGCAGTTGAAACGCGACAACATTGGCGCCGGTTACCGGCGCGGCAAGCCACTTTTCTGCACGGAGATAAACGACTGGATACGTCGCGACGAGCACGAGGACATCAGCAACCACCTGGATTATGCCGAGACCGTGCGTATGTACAGCCGGCACTTCGGCAGGGAAAATGTCTGTGTCATGGCCTATGAGTCGCTGTTGGCTGATGCCAATGGCTTCTTCGACCAACTCAGTCAGTTCCTCGGTGTTGACCCGGAAGAAACCCGGGAGCTGGTTCGCGCCAAAGACGACAATGCCCGCTGGAGCGAGGCGCAGCTGCAGCGACTGCGGGAAATACGTGACTCACTGCCGCTGTCCCTGCGCTTCCGCTACGGCACCCGGAAAGCACGCAAGCGCATGCTGGGGCTCAACGGCAGGGGCATACCCAGGAAACCGGGGGCGCGTGCCAGGGCACCCATCGAAGGGGAACTGGGAGCTGGCATTTTACGCCGGGTGCAGGAAGACAACGCCTGGCTGGATGAGGAGTTTCAACTTGGCCTTGATAGATATGGATACTACCCGCAATGACTGACCTGGCCCTACACGTGGGCATGTCGAAGACCGGCACCTCGACGCTGCAGCGCGCACTGTTCAGGAATCATTCGCAGGTGTTCTATCTGGGCAAGTACGTGCCCAGCAAGACACCCAAGGGTTGTCGTACTGAGGAAGTCTACCAGTGGCTGCAACCCTTGCTCTGGGATCTCAAGGCGGAGGTGGACGTTGACACGCATCGCCAGTTCTTCAATTCGCTGCGCGCAGAGCACGTCGCACAGCAGCAGATTCCTGTTTGCTCCTGGGAAGCGCTGGCGCTGTCACCGGGTGGTCTCTTCAGCCAGCGCCTTGAACGCCTGCAACGTGTCTGCGGTGACATCAAAGTGCAGTTCACCCTGCGCAATCCCGCATCCTGGATCACATCGAGCTACCTGCAGGAACTGCAGGGCAATTTCACCAAGCGCAAACCGCAAACCTTTGGCCGCAACGCCTATATTGGACTGGAAGACTGGATCGAACTGCATGTTGCGAAGCGCGGAGGGCTGGGGCAGTGGCTCAATTATGCCGCGAACATCCGCATCGCCAGCGAATTACTGGGCAGGGACAAGGTCGCTGTACTCCTGTTCGAGGACCTGGTGGCCGACGCCGACAATTTCTATCGCGACGTCGCCAACTTCCTCGGTATTGATGCTGAGCAGTGCGTGGAGCTGGCGCGGGGCTATCACTACAACAAGCGCCTTACCGAGGCAGATGTTGCGCATATGCAAAGCGTGCAGGCATCACTACCGGGGCGCATGCGCTGGCTGCTCAGCTCGCAGACCGCAAGACGCAAGCGTATGGCGGAGAATTCCGCCACCCGGGTTTCGACACCAGCGCGTATGCAACTCGATGCCGCCTGGGTAGACAAAGTGGCCGATGCCACCCGCGAAGGCCACCAGTATCTCAGCGAGGCCTTTCAGCTGAACCTGCGCGGCCGCGGCTATCCCCTGTGATGGCAAGGCGCCCGCGACCTTGAAGGTCATTATCGGTACCGACTGCCTGCGCACGCCGTTGACCGGGGTGGGACGCTATACCTACGAACTCTGCCGGGCGCTGATCGCGAGCGAGCAGATTGACAACCTGGAGGGCTTCGACTTCGGGCGCTTTCACTCGATGCAGGAACGACTTCAGCAGATTGCGCAGCAGGCCTGCGCCCCGGAGCAGCAGGGCCAGGCCGCCAGGGGCCGCACACTCAGGGCCCGCCTCGCTGAATCACGCCTCGCGACGGCACTGTTCCAGGCTTATGCGACCCGGGTATGCGGCTTGCTGCTGCAGCGCAAAGCGGATGCCGTGTTCCACTCGCCAAACTTTCACCTGCCGCGGTACGACGGTAACAGCATCGTCACCGTGCACGACCTTTCCTACCTCCTGTACCCAGACTTCCACCCCGCAGCCCGGGTCGACTGGATGCAACGCCTGGTCCCGGAGGCGCTGGAGCGCAGCAAGCAGGTTATCTGTGTATCCCATTCGACGCGGGCGGCGCTGCTGGAGCACTACGCCGTGGCCGCGGACAAGGTTTCGGTGACACACCTGGGCGTCGACCCTGTATTTCGCCCGAGGACAGCGCCAGAGATCGCCGCGCAGCTGAAGGCATACGACCTGGAATCCGGCGAGTACCTGCTCTGCGTGTCCACACTGGAGCCGAGGAAAAACATCGAAAGGCTGGTCCGTGCCTACCTGCGGCTCGACAAGCGCTGTCGTCAGCGCCACCCCCTGGTGCTGGCGGGTGAACTGGGTTGGCACTACCAGGAGTTGCAGGCAGCAATTGCCGACGGTGCCGGCCAGGGCGTACGCCATCTGGGTTTTGTCAGCCAGCAGGCACTGCCGGCTCTCTACAGCGGCGCCCGCTGCGCCATCTACCCCAGCCTCTATGAAGGCTTCGGCCTGCCGGTGCTGGAGGCACAGGCCTCGGGCACGCCGGTCATCGCCTCACAAAGTTCCTCGCTACCGGAAGTCGCCAGTGCGCAGGCGCTGCTGATCGATCCCTACGACACCGCTGCCCTTGCCGGTGCGCTCCAGCGCGTGATCGATGACCGCCAGTGGCGCGAAGATTGCTCCCGCGCGGGGCTGGAAAAAGCGGCCGACTTCACCTGGCAACGCTGCGCGATGGAGACCCTGGCGATTTATCGCAAGGCCAGCCGCTAGGCTTGTTTTCCGGGCAAAAAAAAGCGGCCCCGGGGGGCCGCTGGCACACTCCGCTAAGGCTTAATCGGCGGGACGCACGATGGTGGTATCAGTGACGGTGTCGATTACCTCCCCATCAAACACCAGTTCCATGGTCCATTCGATAGTCCGCGGCGGCTCATCGGCGGTCCACTTGAACTTGGCGCGACGGCTGGAAGCGGGCTCAATCGGCCTGACCGCGACTTCCTGTACCAGTTCACCGTCCGCGAGGAAGCGCACACTGGCGACATCCACGGCGGCGATTTCAGCGCTGTTGTTCACCAGCACTTCCACGGTGCGCTCAACACCGACCTTCACCGCATCGGGCGCACCCGGGTCGGAAAGGGACAGGTCCTCTGGGCCGATTTCCGGGTCCTCCGGTGGATCAACCGGACCACCTTCGGCGTCAATCACCAGTCGGGCACTATAGAGTGCGGTCGGCTTGCGATCACCCTTGATGTATACCGCCAGGTCGAAGTCTTCGGTCATCGGCAGCCCGTTGGTGCTCACCACGGTGCCTTCCGGGCTATCGCCTTCTTCCACGTAGTCATTCTTCTCTACCCAACCCCTGCTGGTGGCCAGCGGCGATGGGCCTTCCTCTTCGTCCCAGTCGAGCAGGTTGATGACAGTTGTCACTCGTGTACCCACTTCATAGCGGATGTTTGCGTTGGTGAAGGGCGGGGCACTGCATTCGATAGCAGGGATTTCAAGGCCCGGGATGTCCTGCCCGAACTTGTTGGCCTTCAGGCGCCAACGGGGCCCGGACACCAGGGCCAGGTTCCGGGCTTCCAGTTCCTCGGCGCTCAGCGGTACCGGTGAACCCACGAAGTCGAAGGTGTCGGTTGCATCGGCGTCAACGTAGGACCACTCGAAAGGATCACGATCGATAGTGGTGTAGTAGCCGTTGCTGAATCCTCCCACCAGGTCGGCGGAGAAAGCAAAGGGCTTGTCCGTGGGCGCGGAGCCAGGCACATCGCCCGGGTCGAGTGCGAAATCCGGATTCTTGAAGATCGTGCCGGCCCCAATAGGCTGCGGATCCTGCGAACCCTCGTCGGAATCCAGGTAATCGCCGTCACCCTCGTAGCAGTCCTTCAAGGACTTCCAGTAACCATCTTCAATGAAGTAAGAAGGCTTGCGGCCAGTCGCTGCCTCGTTTTCGAGGTCTTCCGGGCGCAGCTGGTCGTTCGGGTTATTGGTGATCCAGTGATCCACATACAGCAGGGCACTGGTGACTGCAAAGTCGTTCACCAATTCACCGCCGGCGTCACGCTCTTTCCAGGCATCGGGCAGGGGCAGGCGCGCGTACAGGCGCACATCATTGGGTCGCTTGATCAGGCCACCCCAGCGGTAGAGAGGCTTGCCGTCGTCTTTCAGGGTTACCGAATAATCGCTGCTGGCGGCAATATCAAAGCGCACGGTGGTATTGTCATTGGCATCCATTTGCTCCCCAGGCACCACGCTGGTCAAGCGGTCGCCGGGCACACCGTCATCGATGATCAGCAGGTTGTCGTCCAGGGCCGCTTGCGCACAATCGAAGCTGTCGCTGCCATCAGGGAACGAGTTGATCAACTGGATGCCGGCATCGAAATCATAGAAGAAATACGGGATGACCTCGTTGCAGCTCAGGGCATGCTCAAGCACGGTGTAATGTTCGGTAGAACACTTCACCGAGGTACCGCCCAGGCCCTGGCACCAGGTGCCCAGTGGCGGCTTGACCTTATAGGTGGCGGTTTCGGCATTGGATACCTTGATACCCACGACATCACCTCCGTCTTCGATGTTGCCGACAAAGCCTTCCTTGTAATCGCGAGGCGACTCGACGCTCTTGGCCTGGGCACCGAGGAACGGTACCACATCAAAGCCGAACTCCGTGTCCACGGGGTAGAGGGTAATCCCCTCCTTGTCTGTTACCGGTGATATCTCCGGCGGACAGGCTGCCCCGCCAGCAATACCACAGATCGCGTCTTCATCACTGGCCGTGCCGGCCGGCCCGAAGGTGGTACCCCTGAAATCAACCTGGAGGTCATCAACGGAAAAGACGTGTTCAACCTCGTAGGTCTGCGCCGATACGCCTGTGGCTGCTATTGCCATGGCGACGCTGATACTGGAAATGGCCTTCGCCATGGGTTTGCGTTGTAGTTTCATATTGGATTTCTCCCCTTTGTGTGAAGTCGCTTTCCTTGCTTGTTCTGCAACTTGTTAATAACCGCTTGTCTGGCGAGCCGCCTTAGCGACCAGCCTTCTGCGGTTTATTCTTGCTTCCTGACGGTGTGCCCTGCCCCGGTGACGACAATCCCTGCCGGTGCCCTGCGTGCTTACGTTCTTCGTTGGCCGCTGCGGCGCCCTGCTCCGGGCCGTTTTCACGGACCCGCTCACGCTCCATGGCGCCCTCCTGCGCGGGCTCATGCTGGCGCTGCTGTTGTTCGTTCCTGACCTGCTGCTCGGTCATCTGCTGCTCTGTCATCCTCTCCTCGGCAACCGACTGTCCTGACGCCGCCTGCTCAACACCGGGTGATGGCTGCGCCAGCGACTGGGCTGACAACGACAAGGAGACGGCAAACAGGCCGCCAACAAGAAAAATTCGTCTCTGCATAATTTCCCTCTATATTTGTATATCATTATTAACTAATATATTACCTCTCGGCACGGGATGCGAACCAAAAAGTTGACATGGCTCACATTTTGGCGCGTAAAACGCACCGCGAGCAGAGAGTCTGTTTTTCTGAACCAGCACGAGCACTTGAGCAGGGGCAACGCCTGGCGCCAGGCCCTGTTTACGTACCCACCGAACAGCAAAGGACGGCCCCACATGCGCACATTCAAGCCACTTATTATTCTGCTCACCCTGCCACTCTGGCTGGGTACTGCCCTCGCCGCCACAGCGGATAACCAGGGCCAGGGAAAGGGGAAGAGCCATAAACCGCAGGCCCAGCTGGACTTCAACGAAACAACCCACCTGGTGTTCATGCGCGAGGAGGAGAAGCTGGCGCGGGATGTCTACATCACCCTGGGCAGCAAGTTTCCCAGGGCCGGCATCTTCGGCCGCATCGACGACTCCGAGCAACGCCATACCTGTGCCGTTTGCGATATGCTGAAGCGGTATGGCGTCGATGACCCCAATACCAATGACAACGTTGGCGTCTATACCGGTGCGGAATACGGCCCCTACTTCACAGCCAAGTACGCGGAACTGGTCGGCAAAGGTTCAGGCAGCCTGCTGGATGCACTCTATGTGGGCGCGCTGATCGAAGAGCTGGACATGAAGGACATCGGCTACTGCCCGGGAGAAATCGTGGAGCAGTCCAATGGCATCAACAGCGCCGAGGAGTGCGGCCTTGTCTATACCGACAAGGCGGACCTGCAGAAGCTGTATACCTCACTGCTCGAAGGCTCGAAAAACCATCTGCGTGCTTTCGTGCGCAACATCGAACGCATTGAAGGGGAAGGCAGCTACCGGGCACAGTACCTGACCCAGGAGGAAGTCGACGAAATCCTTGGCAGGTAAGCCGCGACCTCTGAACGACGGCTTCACCCCCGCTCAGAAATTGCTGCCCACCGCGTCCAGCTCCAGCGTCATACTGCGCAGGAGCCGGTCATTGGCGTCGAAGACACTTTCCGCGACTCGAAGCCCGACCAGACCCTTGACCTGGGAGACCCACAACACTTGATCGCTGGTCACGGCATGCCCCTTCTTGAATACGTCGTAGGTCGTCGTGTAAGCGTAGACATCGTTGATGCTGACCGGGTAGACCGCTGTAGTACCCCAGGCAGATTCGATTTCCGTTACCTGCCCCACACTAATGCCGCGATCACCGAGGGCGACGGGTCCGGACGTATGCCCGCCCCACATGACTGCAAAGGGTATTTCCATACTGGCAAATTCGACCAGCGGAACAGGTATGGCCAGCAGACCGCTCGCGGCCGCGGCCATGTCGTACAGTTCATTGCCATAACGATCTGTGTACTGGTACAAGGCACCCGCGTCACTCTGCGTGAAGAAACGGGTCGTACTTTGCAAGGGTTCGCCGTCGGCATCCGCAAGCGTCAGCGTGGCACTGAGCAGCGGCCCCCTGTCGCTTACCCGGTCGGATGCTGCGAACGCCAGCCGCGCCGAGACAGACTGCCGCACGCCCTTGCCGGCTTCGACGGAAACCAGGGTACCGCTGAAGCGCACCACGTCGCCCGGCTGGTACTGCCGCAGCTGCTGCTCGGGCAGAAACTGCGGCTGCAGGTCAAAGACTGCATCAGACTCCAACAACTGCATCAGGGTTGGGTGAGCGGCCATCAGTGATGCGTCCAGGCGGCAGGGAACAAGACTGCCTCCACACAGGCCGCGCTCACCGCGGGCCCAGCCCGCAAATAACTGGCCACTTCCGGGCACAGCCACGAAAGTCTCGTCAAACGCCGTATCCTCTACGTCAATGGTGCAGGATTGCGCCTCGCCGCAGGCGTAGTGGCCGGACTCTGTTACCACCTCGCCCCCGACCGGCACCGCAATATCTACGCGGCACGCAGCCAGCGCTGCGCTGCCCACAACCAACATCATTTTTTTCCATGCAATCATCCTGACCCTCCCTGCGCAGCCCTGCAACTGACGTCGTCATCGGCACAGCGCAATAAAATAATATATTCAATTATCCTAATATAAGGGTCGGTGGAACCATGCTCGAGATCAACTAAACAGGTTTTAAGCAGTATGAAAACGGCTATGCCTTCGCAATCCTGGCCAGAATCCCAGGACGAGTGCTGAAGCGGTGGGAACAGCCATGTGGGCTTCCGTGACTGCCGCTTGGCTATCCGAGGCGAGCCCGTTCGACTGCCCGGGACTGCGGCAACGGGCGGCTATTTTACAAGCAAAAAAAGGGGGCCATAAGGCCCCCAAGTACACGCATCTTACAATGCGCCCGCAAGCTGGTTTGGATTAGATGCCGCTGCCCTTGCTGCCAACGAATTCGGGGTAAGCTTCCATGCCGCACTCGGAAACGTCCACACCCTGGTATTCGTCTTCTTCGCTGACGCGGATGCCGATGACTGCCTTGAGGATGCCCCAGACGATCAGGCTGGTGCCGAAGACCCAGACAAAGATAGTGGCTGCACCGATCAGCTGGCCGCTGAAGGAGGAGTTCTCGCCGTTGGTGATAGGCACCAGCAGCAGACCCAGCAGACCAACCACACCGTGCACAGAGATCGCACCGACGGGGTCGTCAATTTTCATCTTGTCGAGGGTGACGATGGAGAACACCACCAGGGCACCGCCGATGCCGCCGAACAGGGTCGCCTGCAGGGCAGTCGGAGTGGACGGCTCGGCAGTGATCGCCACCAGGCCGGCCAGGGCGCCGTTGAGTGCCATGGTCAGGTCAGCCTTGCCGAACATGAAGCGGGCTACGATCAGCGCCACAATCAGGCCGCCGGCAGCCGCTGCGTTGGTGTTCATGAACACGATAGCCACGGCGTTGGCGCTCTCGACGCTGGCAGTTGCCAACACGGAGCCGCCGTTGAAACCGAACCAGCCCATCCACAGGATGAAGGTACCGAGTGTTGCCAGGGGCAGGTTGGCGCCAGGTATGGCGTTGATCTGGCCACCGGGGCCGTACTTGCCTTTCCGCGCGCCCAGGAGCAGTACACCTGCCAGCGCTGCAGCAGCGCCTGCCATGTGCACGATGCCGGATCCCGCGAAGTCAGAGAAGCCGAGGTCGCCCAGTGTGTACATGCCGAATACAGCATTGCCGCCCCAGGTCCAGGAGCCTTCCATCGGGTAGATGAAGCCGGTCATCACCACGGCGAAGGCCAGGAACGCCCACAGCTTCATGCGCTCGGCCACGGCACCGGATACGATCGACATCGCTGTCGCCACGAATACCACCTGGAAGAAGAAGTCAGCGGAAGGTGCGTAGGTTGCCGCCTCTTCAGCGCCGGCAACGCCGTCACCGGTGATCGTTGACAGGAAGAGATCGCCGCCGTACATGATCATGTAACCGCATACCATGTACATGGTGCAGGCCACCGCATATAACGCGACGTTCTTGAGAAGGATTTCAGTGGTGTTTTTGGAGCGGACGAGGCCTGCCTCGAGCATGGCGAAACCCGCTGCCATCCACATCACCAGTGCGCCGCAGACCAGGAAATAGAACGTATCCAGGGCGTACTGTAGTTCGAAAATATTGTTTTCCATGGGAATAACTCTCTACTTACAGTGGAAATGGGTTTAGATGGCTTCTTCGCCGGTCTCTCCGGTACGAATCCGGACGACCTGCTCAAGCGGTGAGACAAAAACCTTGCCGTCGCCGATTTTGCCGGTGTTAGCCGCCTTGGTGATGGCCTCGATGGTCTGGTCGACCACGCTGTCAGCTACCGCCACGTCGATCTTGACCTTGGGCAGGAAGTCGACAACGTACTCAGCACCGCGATACAACTCGGTGTGGCCTTTCTGGCGGCCAAAACCTTTTACTTCTGTCACCGTGATGCCCTGCACGCCGATCTCCGACAGCGCTTCGCGCACGTCATCCAGCTTGAAGGGCTTCACTACAGCCGTGATTAGTTTCATGTTTCTCTCCTGGTGTTTGGATCAGGGCACCCCGGGGGTGCCCGTATTCAGAATCAAGCGCGCTTACATGCTCTTGGAGATGGAAACCACGACGGTGTCTTCACCCCAATCGGTGCCAAACACCTCGTCTTCATCCAGGGTAGTGCCGACATACGTCGCACCGAGGTCCACGCCCATTACCGACCAGGTCAGACCCACTGAGTAATCAGTGTAGGAGTCCTCACCGTCTGACAGGAAGCCGCCGTCCTCATCCAGGTCGTTGAAGCCAACGTGGAAATCAAGCGACCAGTTCTCGGCGAAGCCCCAGCTGTAATCGGCGTAGTAGTAGAAGAACTTGTCGGTACCGCCGTAGTAGTCGTCGGAATAGGCCATACCCAGAGTGAGGTCATGCCAGGAGAAGCTGCCATAGATTTCCTGGTAGTCACCGTTGTCGCCATCGTCTCCGGGATAGTCGTAGTAGAGGTAGCCCACGTCGATGGCAGAGTTCTCGCCAACGTCCATGCCCCAGCCGATGTAGTAGTCCAGTTCCAGGGAACCGTCGAAGCCGTCGACGCTGTCGAAGTCTACGGACGAGCCCCAGGTACCGATGTAGATGCCGTTATCGAAGGCGAGGTCGAAACCGCCCTGGATCGCGATATCTTCATCCGACTGGGAGATACCGCGGAAGCGGTAGTCACTTACCAGGGCAACGTTGGCACTGATTTCAGCAGCCTGCACAGTGGTGGCGGTGGCGCCGGCCAGAACAGAGGCGGCGATCGCGGCGGGAAGTACTTTTTTCAACATGTTTCTCTCTCCAAAAAAGACGTGTCTAGGTGTCAGATCTGTATGCGTCATCTCTACTCGGGCACATTGTGCGCGCTATACATCTCTGACTGCGGGGATTGCAGAGCGTGTGCCACAAATTATTTTTCTTATATTTTTCAGAAGGTTAAAGGATATTCTGGCGTTTGAATGCCGCCCCCGCGCACTGTCTCGCGCCGTCCCGCTGCACCGTGGCAGCGCAGCCACGGGGCCTGCTGCACCAATACGGTGCGCTAATCTGGTGCGCACCTTCCCTGTGCATTGTCATGGTCACTGCCTGCGGCGGCATATGATCTGTGTTCACCGCGACAAATGAACTAGAATCGCGGGGCGAGCCCGCAATAAAACCGAGACCACGACTATGCCGATCAAACCACCCCCTCCCCCCTGGGAAGTCATGCAACAAGTGAGCGAGATGGTGGGCGGCGCGGCCCTGAAGGGAGAAGTGGACAAAGGCGTGCGCGCCCTGGCTCAGTCAGCCCTCACGCGACTGGACGTGGTCAGCAGGGAAGAATTCGATGCCCAGTCAGAAATCCTGCGGCGCACGCGCGAGCGTGTGGTGGCACTGGAAGCAGAACTGGAAGAACTGACCCGGGAGCTGGAGTCCCTGTCCACGGAAAACTGAATAACGGCCACATGCCGGCAGGAAGCCGGCGGGCCTGCTCAAGGAAGAGCGATGGAATTAGCGGTTATTCACAGCAGGGCGCTGTCGGGCCTGTCGGCACCCCCGGTGCGCGTGGAGGCCCACCTGTCTAACGGCTTGCCCGCCTTCAATATCGTCGGGTTGCCGGAAACAGCAGTGCGCGAGAGCAAGGAGCGCGTGCGCAGCGCCATTATCAATTCCCACTTCGAGTTCCCCGACCGGCGCATCACTATCAACCTCGCCCCCGCCGACCTGCCCAAGGAAGGCGGCCGTTTCGACCTGCCGATTGCACTCGGCATTCTGCTCGCCTCCGGGCAGTTGCAGGACCAGCTGCAAACACTACACGAATACCTCGGTGAACTGGCCCTGGACGGCAGCCTGTGTGCAGTTCCCGGCGTGGTCTGCGCGGCACTGGCCGCCACGGCCTGCGAGCACACCCTGGTGGTACCCGACAGCTGCGCAGGCAATGCCGGCCAGGTTCCTGGCGCCCGCATCATCGCGGCGCCGGACCTGCTCTCACTTTGCGCCCATATCAACGGCGCCGAGGTCATCAGTCCACACCGCGCCAGCGCACCGCAGGAATCCGACTCCTGCCCTGACCTGTGCGACGTGGTGGGCCAGTTGAGCGCGCGCCGGGCACTGGAAATCGCTGCCTGCGGAGCCCACAACCTGCTGCTCAGCGGCCCACCGGGAACCGGCAAAACCCTGCTGGCAAGCCGCCTGCCCGGCATACTGCCGCCGCTATCAGAGGAGGAGGCCCTGGTAGCACTCGCCCTGCGCGACTTCCACGGCGACGAAGATGCGGCCCGGGGTGCGCGGCTGCGCCCGTTTCGCGCGCCACATCACAGCGCCAGCGCCGCGGCGTTGATCGGCGGCGGCCGGCATCCACGCCCGGGGGAGGCATCCCTCGCCCACGGCGGCGTACTGTTCCTGGATGAACTGCCCGAATTCAGCCGCCCGTGTCGCGAGGTGCTGCGTGAACCGCTGGAATCGGGCCGGGTAACGCTTTCCCGCGCCGCGCACAAGCTGAGCTACCCGGCAAGCTTCCAGCTGGTGGCAGCCATGAATCCCTGTCCGTGCGGCTACCTCGGCGACCCTGAGCGGCCCTGCCGCTGCACCCCGGAACAGGTGCAACGCTATGCCGGCCGCATCTCGGGGCCGCTGCTGGATCGCATCGACCTGCACATTGCCGTACCTCGCCAGTCACCGGGGCTGCTGTTGCAGCCGGGCGCTGGCGGTGAACCCTCTGCGGCGGTGCGCGCCAGGGTCATCCAGTGCCGCGAGCGACAGCTCGCCCGCCAGCAGTGCACCAATGCGGCCTTACAGAGCGAGCAACTGCTGAACGCCTGCCAGCTGGGCAGAGCCGAACGCACCCTGCTGGAAGACGCCGCCCGGCGTATGCAATTATCCGGGCGAGCCCTGCATCGCACCCTTCGCGTGGCGCGCAGCATAGCCGATATGGCAGCGCACGCCACCGTGACCTGCGCACATCTCAGCGAAGCCCTTGGCTACCGGACACCCTGAACGGCGCACTGGCGTTGCCGCTGTCAGTAAAGGCATGTCCCGGGGCTTCGCAGGGTTATGGGTCGGCGCGGCGGCCTGTACACGCGGCCGGCCATGCGCGAACATGTGCGGCCTTGAGACGGGCAAGCGAGGCCGGGTGTGAGCGCAAAACAGAACAACGACAGCGGGCAGGACGGCCTGGCCAGGAACGCTCTGCTGGTACTTGCAGTGCTGGCCCTGCTGTACACCTGCTATTTCGCCTCGTCGCTGCTCATTCCCCTGGTCCTGGCCGCCATGCTGGCCCTGCCGTTGCATCCGGCGGTACATTTCCTGCGTCAGTACTACGTGCCCAGGGCGGTGTCGGGGGTGATCCTGCTCGCGGCTATCGGCGTGCCCTTCACCTTGCTGGGTATGCAGCTGGCGGAGCCCGCTGAGCGCTGGCTTGACCGTGCGCCCGAACTCACCCGCAAGGTAAACCAGCAACTGGAAAGCCTGACCGAGGCGCTGGTGTCCGGCCCCGAGGAAGCGGCTGTACCCGCAGAGGAAGAAGCCTCCGCGCTGTCGCGCCTGTTTGGCTGGTTCAGCGATGCAGAAGAACAGGAAAAAGCCAGCACAGAGGCTGCCAACCAGGAGATCTCGCGCCAGCTGGGCTTGCGCGGCTTGCAGGCGATGCTGGACATCATCGCTGAAATGCCGGTTTTCCTGGCGCAATTTTTCGCGGTGCTGATCCTGGTCCTGTTCATGCTGGTGTATGGCCCGGGCATCTATTACGCCGGCATTGAGTCGATGCCCCAGATTCGCAACAAGGACGAAGCCCGGGCGCTGGTCATCGACACCCAGCGCGAGTTGTCGCGCTACATTTTTACCGTGTCCGTCATCAACCTGGGCCTGGGGCTGGCAACATCACTGGCGCTGTGGCTGCTGAATTTCGAAGATCCACTGTTCTGGGGTACGCTGGTGGCGTTGCTCAATTTCGCCCCTTACGTCGGGCCATTGATTGCCGCGATCGCTATCAGCCTGGCGGGCTTTGACCAATACGGCCTGGGCTGGGCTGCGCTGGTTCCCACCGCGGTCTACTTTGCCATCAACACGCTGGAATCACAGTTGGTTACCCCGGTGGCCCTGGGGCGCACCGTTGCCATCAACCCCCTTTTCACCATGATCTGGCTGATGCTGTGGGGATGGTTGTGGGGCGCCGCCGGTGTGCTCATCGCCGTGCCCCTGCTGGTCTGTATCAAGCTGATCCTGTCGCGGCTGCACCTGCTCGAGCCCTGGCTCAAGGTAATCGAGGCGCGCTAACGCCAGTCCCTGGCGCCGGTGCCGACACAGCTGGCACAGAACCTGCTTCTTCCCTCCCCCAAGTACTGACTCATCACTTAAGGAGGTTGGGAACAGATGTCTGAGATTATCGAGCAACTGGGCAAGTGGCTGCAGCATGTGCTCGCCAACAATACCCTGTATGACTGGCTGGTGGCGCTGGCTCTGGCCGGAGGCGCCTTTCTGCTGTTGATGTTCCTGCGCCGGGTAGTGCCGGCGCGCATGAAAATACTGGCGCAACGCACGGCCACGGAATGGGACGACGCCGTCGCCGAGATGCTGACCAGCACGCGACTGCTGGCGCTGGCGATCGTGGCTCTCTACCTCGGTAGCCTGCACCTGGAACTGCGGCCGGGGCTGCGCTCGATGCTGACCACCGTGGTGACCATCACCCTGTTTCTGCAGATCGGTCTCTGGCTTAACCGCCTGCTGGTGGACTGGTTGCAGCGAGACCGCGCCTGGCGCCGTGACGAGGACCCGGGCAATGTTGCGGTGGTCAACGCGCTCGGGTTTGTTGCCCGTGTGGCGCTGTGGGCAGTGGTGTTGCTGCTGGTGCTGGACAATATCGGCATCAACGTCACTGCGCTGGTGGCCGGCCTTGGCGTGGGCGGTATCGCCGTCGCGCTGGCGGTACAGAACATCCTGGGCGACCTGTTCGCCTCCCTGTCCATCGCTTTGGACAAACCCTTTGCCGTGGGCGATTTCCTGATCATTGATGACCTGCTTGGCACGGTCGAAAACATCGGCCTGAAAACCACGCGGCTGCGCAGCCTGTCCGGCGAGCAACTGGTTTTCTCCAACACCGACCTGCTGTCCAGCCGCGTGCGCAACTACGGGCGCATGTACGAACGCCGTGTTGTATTCAAGCTGGGCGTGACCTACAGCACGCCGCGCGACGCCCTGAAGCGCATTCCGGAGGTGATTCGCGAGGTGATCGAAGCGCAGGAGGAGGTGCGCTTCGACCGTTCTCACTTCCAGGCCTATGGCGATTTTTCCCTGGACTTCGAGACCGTTTACTTCGTTCTGAAAGCCGACTACAACTACTACATGGACGTACAGCAGGCGATCAACCTGGCCATCCACCAACGCTTCGAGGAGATGGGCGTGGACTTCGCCTTCCCCACCCAGACCATACACCTGGTCAGCGAGGCATCACCCGCTGACGCCAGCGCAGACGTTCGCGACGGTGCGCGCAAGTTGAGTGCAGAGGCCGACGCAGGGGACGCGTCGGCAGCCGCCTGATCGCAGCCGCGAAAGAGGATAGAGAGCCATGCCGGAGATCACACTCGACACCACGCAGATACTGCGCCACCTGTTTCTGCTGGGCATCACCTTTGCCCTCGCCCTGCCCATCGCCCTCAACCGCGAGCACAGCGCCAGGGGCGCGGGGCTGCGCACCTTCCCACTGGTCGCCATTGCTTCCTGTGCGTTCATGCTGGTGGGCATGAGCGTGTACCAGGGGTCCGATGCGGAAGCGCGCGTGATGTACGGCATCATCACGGGCATGGGTTTTATTGGCGGCGGCTCGATCATCAAGACTGACGCGGGCGCCTCCGGCACGGCCACCGCCGCGGGTATCTGGATGACCGGGGCTATCGGCATCTCCGTCGCCTACTCGCGCTACGAAATTGCCCTGGTATTATCTATCGTGGGCTTCCTGATCTTCCAGTTCTCGGGCTTCCTGAAAAGGGAATAGCGCGCTGGCAGCGGTGCCGCGCGTGAATGTGCCGGCGCCGTCGCGGTGTAAGTTTTTCAATGCCGCAAGGCAACTCTTACACCAGGCGACCCGTCACAGACGCTATTGGCTGTCGCGCAGGCGCCCGCGATAGCGGCTGCGTGCGAGCTGCTGCATATCCTCAACGGTATCGCTCTCGTCCATGATTTCGCGACCAAGCAGCGTCTCCACCGCATCTTCGAGAGTGACGATGCCGGCGGTCTGGCCGTACTCATCCTCCACCAGGAACAGGTGCTCGCGGCGCTTGAGAAAGCGGTCCAGCAACTGCAGCACGGGGAGCTCTTCGCGCACGCGGAAAATTGGCAGCACGAACTCGCGCAGGGGCTCGTCTTCCTTGCCCTCGTGCTCCTCGGCGAACATACGCGTGCGCAGTACCAGGCCAATGACATTGTCTATGTCGCCCTCGAAGACAGGTATACGCGTGAACGGCGACTCGCCCAGTTCCTCCAGCGCCGCGGCCAGGCTCAGCGAGCCATCCAGTGCCGTGACCACCGTGCGTGGCGTGAGAATTTCACCAGTAGTGGTTTCGCGCAGCAACAGGATGTTTTCCAGCAGTTCACTCTCCTGCGGGCCCAGCGCCCCTTCCTTGCGCCCGAGGCGCGCCAGCGCAGCCAACTCCTCGCGACTGATGCTGCTGGCCTCGCCCTTGGCGAAGGAGCGTGTGATCAGCGCGGACAACCAGACAAAGGGGAACAGCAACTTCACCAGCACCCGAATCACGAAGGCCGACGGCAAGGCCAGCTGCTTCCAGAAGGTAGCGCCAAGGGTCTTGGGGATAATCTCGGAAAAATAGAGGATGGCCAACGTCAGCACAAATGCCACCAGCGTTTCATACTGGGCGCCAAAGACCCGCAAGGCCTGCGCACCGACCCCTGCAGCGCCCATGGTATGGGCAAACGTATTCAGGATCAGGATGCTGGATATGGACTGGTCCAGGTCATCGCGTACCGCTTTCAGGACCTGGGCCCGGCGCGGCTTGCTCTTGATCTGGCTTTCGACGAACCCCGGGGTTACCGACAACAGCACGGCCTCGAGGATCGAACACATGAAGGATACGCCGATGGCGATTATCAGGTAAATGACCAGCAGGGTCATGGGAATGGTCAAACCTTCTCAGCAGTATGGGGCGCCTATTCTATCTGAAAAAGCCAGGCCGGACCTCACCTCCGGGCCCTTTCCCGGAGGCGGTCCTGTTGCCGGCAGCGGCCCGCCGGCCCTGCGCCGGCGGTTTATTCGAAGGCACGGCCCTCACGCGCCATAGCCAGCAGCAGTTGCGGTGGCTCGAACGCTTCCCCGTAGTCGCGGGCCAGCTCCCTGGCGCGGTCGGCGAAGGCCTGCACGCCATAGGCGTTGACGCACTGGTAAACACCACCGGTGTGCGGCGGAAAACCGATACCCATGATCGAGCCGATATTGCCGTCGGCAACCGAGGTCAGGGTACCTTCCTCCATGATGCGTATGGCTTCCAGCACCTGTGAGAACAGCAGCCGGTCTTTCACATCCTGGTAGGGAATATCGGTGTAACCATCAGCCGCGAACTTCTGCTTCAGGCCGGCCCAGGTAGTCAGCTTCTTGCCGTTTTCATCGTAGTCGTAGAAGCCGGCGCCCTTGGCCTGACCGGTGCGCCCGGCCTCTTCCACCATATAGCGAATAACCTCCGCTTCCGCGCTTGGCGCCCACTCCTTACCGGCTGCCTCGGCATCCGCCTGGCGCTGTTGCGCACCGTGGTAGGCGGTTTCCAGGGAAATGGTATCCAGCGTCTCCAGCGGCCCCATGGGCGAGCCGTTGAAGGCGGCGCCATTCTCTATCAGCGCCGGATTCACGCCCTCGGCCAGCATGCGCTGCCCCTGGGTAATGGTTTCCCCGATCACCCGGGTGGTAAAGAAGCCCGGGGCATCTTTCACCACGATGGGTTTCTTGCCCAGTTTCTGCGCCAGGTCAAAGGCCCAGGCCAGGGACTCGGGCGAGGTCTGCTCACCGGTGATAATCTCCACCAGCGGCATGCGTTCGGCCGGCGCGAAAAAGTGCATGCCGATGAAGTTCTGCGGCCGGGATGAGGCCTGGGCCAGCTCCGTGATGGGCAGGGCCGAGGTGTTGCTGGCGAATATAGCGCTGTCACCGAGCACCGCTTCCGTTTCGCGCGTGACCGCCGCCTTGACCTCGCGATTCTCGAATACCGCCTCGATCACCAGGTCACAGCCGGCGAGGTCATTCACATCCGCCGTGGGGTGGATGCGCGCCAGCAGTTTCTCTGCCTGCGCCGCGTCGATACGCCGGTTTTTTTCACAGGCGCTTGCAGCGTAGGCCTTGCCCTTGTCTGCGTTTTCCTGGTTGATGTCCTTGAGTACCACCTCGATACCCACCTTGGCGGCGGCGAAGGCGATGCCGGCTCCCATGACGCCGGCACCGAGTATTCCCAACTTGCGCACCTCCGTCTTGTCGATGCCCTGCGGCCGCGAGGCGCCGGCATCCAGCTTGTTCATCTGCACGAAGAACGTGGTCATCATATTGCGCGATACCTGGTCCAGCAGCAGGCGCTGGAAGTAACGCGCTTCCACCCGGTGGGCGGTGTCATAATCCACCCGGGCCGTGTCAATCACCGCGGCGATGATCACCTGCGGCGCGGTCATGTTGCCCCGGGTCTGGTTCATCACGTTCACCGGGCCAAAGTAGGTCAGCCCCTGGGTGGCGGCATCCTCGGGGCCGCCGCCCGGAATGCTGTATCCCGGTTGCTCCCAGGGCTGCGCCGCCTCGGGATTCGCCAGTAGCCATTCCTTGGCCTTCGCCGCCATGGCATCCTCGTCTGCCGCCAGCTCATGTACCAGGCCCTTCTCCAGTGCTTTCGCCGCCACCAGCTGCTTGCCTTGGGAGATCAGCGTGAGCGCTTCCTGCATGCCCAGCATGCGCACCATACGCACCACACCACCGGCGCCGGGCATCAGTCCGAGCATGGCTTCGGGCAGGCCGATTTTGACTTTCGGGCTGTCCAGGGCAATGCGGTAGTGACAGGCCAGGGCAATCTCGTAGCCACCGCCCAGGGCAGGACCATTGATTCCCACTGCCACCGGCACACCCAGTTGCTCCAGGCGGGCCAGCGGCGCCTTGGCCTCGAGGATGCCGTCGAACATGCGCTGGCGCTCCTCCGCGGGCGGATCCAGGTCCATCTCCAGCATGGCGCTGATATCGCCGCCGGCAAAAAACTGTCCGGGCTTGCCCGAGCGCACGTAAACGCCCTTGATCTCGTCGCGCATGGCCTCCAGTTCATCCAGCGCCCTGGGCATGGCCTCGGCGTACTCATCGCCCATAACGTTGACTGCCTTGCCCTCCTGGTCGAAGATCAGTTCAACGATGCCATCGGCATCTTTTTCCAGTCTGATGTAGCTCATCTCAACTCAACTCCAATACTGAGGGCGTTACACGCGTTCAATGATGGTGGCGATGCCAATGCCGCCGCCGGCGCACAGGGTGACCAGGCCGGTATTCAGGTCGCGTCGTTCGAGCTCATCCAGCAGCGTACCCAGCACGATGGCCCCGGTAGCGCCGATAGGATGCCCCATGGCAATGGCGCCGCCATTGACGTTGATGCGATCGTCGGGAATCTCCAGCAGGCGCTGGTAACGCAATACCACCGAGGCGAAGGCCTCGTTCAGCTCGAACAGGTCGATGTCATCGCGGCTCATACCTGCAAGCTTGAGCGCCTTTTCCGAGGCCGGCGCGGGCCCGGCGAGCATGATGGTCGGTTCGGCACCGGTCACGGCGCAGGCGCGAATGCGCGCACGCGGGGTCAGGCCCTGGTCACGCCCGGCCTGCTCATTACCCAGTAGCACCAGTGACGCACCATCCACCACACCGGAGGAATTGCCCGGCGTATGAATGCACTCTACCTTTTCCACCTGCGGGTACTTGAACTTGAGAAATTCCCCGTGGCCGAAATCATTGAACATGGTAAAAGAAGGCTTCAGTCGGGACAGCCCCGCCATGTCGGTAGGCCGGATCAATTCGTCGTGGTCCAGCACCGTCACCCCGTTGAGATCCCGGACCGGGACCAGTGAGCGCGCAAAGTAGCCATGATCACGCGCATGGGCCGCCCGGCGCTGGGATTCGCAGGCGTAGCGGTCCACGTCGTCGCGGGTGAATCCGTCCAGACCGGCCATCAAGTCCGCCGCCAGGCCCTGGGAGATACCGTAGCTCTTCATGGCCACCCAGGCATCGCCAGCCGCGGCGCCAGAAGCGCCGATGCCGAGGCGCGACATGCTCTCCACGCCCCCGGCAATACCCATGGATTCCATCCCGGACATGATCTTCATGGCCACGGTATTGACCGCATCAAGGCCGCCGGCACAATAGCGATGCAACTGGGCACCCACGGTCACGTCGTCCCAACTGGAATACACCAGCGCCGTCTTGGCAATGTCCTGCCCCTGCTCGTTGACAGGCTCCCCGGTAGCGCAAACAAAGTCCTCTACCTGCGTGGTATCCAGGTCGTGACGTGACTTCATTGCTTCCAGCAGGTTGGTGACCAGGTCGACAGGCTTGACCTCGTAGAGCCCACCGCCCGGCTTGCCCTTGCCCCGCGGCGTGCGGATGGCATCGTAGATATAGGCGTCGTTACTCATGCGTTACCTCTTTGGGTGTCGTTTGCAGCTGCCGACAACATACGCGAAGCCAGCGCCCTCTCAAGCCGGGCCGGACAATACAGAAACCTCGTATGCAGAGTTAAACTGCGCCCGCCAACACACTGTAATTTTCGGCCAGCACGCACTGACAGTTTCTGCCAGCACAGCGGGTCCGCAGCATTTTTCGTGCTAAGCTTTTGCCAGAAATGCACAGGGCCATCTTTTCAGGAGGCGAGAAGAAACTGCATGCAGGAACTCAAGGCAATCGTCGGACAACTGGCCGGCTACGGTGAACTGATCGTTGCGGGCCTGGCCGTCATCGTGGGCGGCATGATCGCCGTGCTGCTGCTCTACCGCATCGCCAGCTCGATCGTCAAACCGGGTGGCAAATACGCGCGGGCCATGAAAGTGTTCTTTGGCGCCATCTATGCGATGGTGCTGGTGGTGACCATCCTGCTGGCGGCCCAGCGCATCGGCCTGCCCGTAGAGGGCCTGGCGGGGCCGGCAATACTCCTGGTGCTGGTGATCGCGGTCATTTTCTTCTTTATTGTGCCGTTTCTGCCCCGGGTGCCTTTCATTCCCGGCAACATGGTGCAGGTAAAGGATGTCATCGGCATCGTGGAGGCCATTACCGCCTACCAGGTCGTGATTCGTACCTTTGACGGGCAGACCGTGTTCATCCCCACTGCCGTGGTCATGGCGTCGCCGATCCGGAATTTCAGCACTGTGCCGCAGCGCAGGGTGGAACTGAACGTGGACATTCAGCCCGGTGATGACGTCGAGCGAGCCCGTAGCCTGCTGCTGGAGATCATGGCCGCGAACGAAAAGGTGCTGGCGGAACCGCCGCCGGCGGTTTTCGTGACCGGCATCAGCGGAGAGCGCGCCAGCCTGTTTGCCTTCGCCTGGGTGGAAAACGCCGACTGGTTCAGCACCCGCGATGCACTGTGGCGCGCGCTGCGCGATGCCTTTGCCGGCGAAGAGAACGTCAGCCTGGCGCTGCCACAGCTGCAGGTCAGCACCACAAAGCCACCGACAAATCCTTAGGAGCGGCTAAAGCCGCGAAGTGTAGTGCGCCGGCAGGGAAAATCGCGGCTGCGGCCGCTCCTACAACACAACAGCTCAGCACCCGAACCCCCGTAGGAGCGGCTACAGCCGCGAATCTAGTGCAGCGACAGGGAAAATCGCGGCTGTGGCCGCTCCTACAACACAACAGCTCTGCACCCGAATCCCCGTAGGAGCGGCTAAAGCCACGAAGTGTAGTGCGCCGGCAGGGAAAATCGCGGCTGCGGCCGCTCCTACAACACAACAGCTCAGCACCCGAACCCCCGTAGGAGCGGCTACAGCCGCGAATGTAGTGCGCCGGCAGGAAAAATCGCGGCTGCGGCCGCTCCTACAACGTCAAAACCCGGAGACTCTGGTAGACTGCGTATCCCGTGGTATCTTCCAGAAATCCTGTACCCAGTGAGTCAGCTAAACCCCCGCCAGCGCGAAGCTGTGCGCTACATCGACGGCCCCCTGCTGGTGCTTGCCGGCGCCGGTTCGGGTAAGACCAGCGTTATCACCCGCAAGATTGCCTACCTCGTCGACCAGTGTGGCGTGCGCGCCAGTCGCATCGCCGCGGTGACCTTTACCAACAAGGCCGCGCGGGAAATGAAAGAACGCGTGGGCAAGCTGCTGAAGAGCAACGCGGCAGAGGGGCTCACTGTGAGCACCTTCCACCAGCTGGGGCTGAAAATCATCCGCAACGAGCGCAAGCTGCTGGGCCTCAAGAACGGTTTTTCCATCTTTGACGGGCAGGACAGCCAGGCACTGATCAAGGACCTGCTGATCCAGGAGCACGGCTCCGACGGCGACCAGGCGCAGACTATCCAGCACCAGATTTCCAACTGGAAAAACGACCGCCTGCTGCCCGAGGAAGCCATCGCCAGGGCCAGCGGGCCGGCGCAGATGCTCTGCGCCCAGGCCTACCGGCGCTACCAGCGCGCGCTCAAGGCCTACAACGCACTCGACTTCGACGACCTGATCCTGCTGCCCACGGTGGTATTCGAGCAGCACCCGGACGTGCTGGAAAAGTGGCAGAACCAGATTCACTACCTGCTGGTAGACGAGTACCAGGACACCAACTCCAGCCAGTACCTGCTGGTCAAGCAGCTGGTTGGCGTGCGCGGCGCACTCACCGTGGTTGGCGACGACGACCAGTCCATCTACGCCTGGCGCGGGGCGCGCCCGGAAAACCTGGCGCAGTTGCAGGAGGATTTTCCCGGTCTCAAACTGGTCAAGCTGGAGCAGAACTACCGCTCCACCTCACGCATCCTCAAGGCGGCCAATACCCTGATCGCCAACAACGACCACGTGTTCGAAAAGCAGTTGTGGAGCGAACTGGGTTACGGCGACCCGTTGCGGGTCATTCGCTGCGCCGACGAAAACCACGAGGCGGAACAGGTGGTGGCGGAAATCATCGACCACAAGCTGCGCAAGCGCACCCGTTTCGGTGACTACGCCATTCTCTACCGCGGCAATCACCAGTCCCGGTTGATGGAAGTCGCGCTGCAACAGCAACAGGTGCCCTACCACCTCTCCGGCGGCACCTCCTTTTTTGCGCGCAACGAGGTCAAGGACATCATGGCCTACCTGCGCCTGCTGGTGAACGAGAACGACGACAACGCCTTCCTGCGCATCGCCAATGTACCCCGTCGCAAGCTCGGCGCCTCGACGCTTGAGTCACTGGGCAACTTTGCCAATGCCCAGCACTGCAGCCTGTCACAGGCCATCGGCCGCATCGGCGGCGAGGGGCTGCCAGAGGCCAGCCTGCGGCGGCTGCGCGAGTTTCGGCTGTGGCTGGACCGCATTCGCCGCCAGGTCGAAGGAGGCGGCGGCATCGCCGCCGTGCGCCAGATGATTCGCGAGATGGAGTACGAGGCCTGGCTCAACCAGCTGAGCTCCAGTGAAGACGTGGCCGAACGCCGCATGGCTAACGTGCATTTCCTGGTGGACAGCCTGCACAAGGTGATGACGGATGAGGGCGTGGCCCTGGACGAGGCCATTTCCCGGCTGGTGCTGCGCGACCTGATGGAACAGCAGGAAGAGGAGGACGCCAGCCCGGACAACGTACAGCTGATGACACTGCATGCCTCCAAGGGCCTGGAATTCCCGCACGTCTATATCATTGGCATGGAAGAAAACCTGCTGCCACACCGCGCCAGCGTGGAGGACGGCAACATCGAGGAAGAGCGTCGCCTGGCCTACGTTGGCATCACCCGCGCCCAGCAGACACTGGCCATGACCATGGCCGCGAAGCGCCGGCAGTTCGGGGAAACCATCAACTGCGAACCCAGTCGCTTCCTCGAGGAATTACCCGCCGACGACCTCAGCTGGCAGGGCGCCGAGGCCGCAAGCCCCGAGGCCGCAGACGACCGCGCCAAGGAGACCCTGGCGGGGCTGAAAAACCTGTTCGCCTAGGGCGCCAGTATCAACCCTCGGTAACTGGCGCTGCCGCTGCATTCGCTTGCGTGCCGCCCCGGCCGCTGATGCCGCCCTTCACCTTCTCCCTCAGCGTCTGCACGATGGCGTAGAAACCGGGCACGAAGAATACTCCCACCAGCAGCGCTGCCAGCATCCCGCCCAGCACGGTCAGGCCGAGGGAGCGCTGGCCAAAGGCGCCGGCACCGCTGGCCAGCACCAGCGGCAGGATACCGAGAATGAAGGAAATGGCGGTCATGCACACGGCGCGAAAGCGCAACCTGGCCGCCTCGCGCGCTGCCACCAGGATGTCCTCGCCCTGCTGCTCCCGTCGCTGGCGGGCAAATTCCACGATCAGGATCGCCGTCTTCGCCGCCATGCCGATGAGCAGCACGATGCCGATCTGGGCGTACAGGTTCAATGCGGTACCGGTCAGCAGCAGTGCCGCGATGGCGCCACCGATGGCCATCGGCACCACCAGGATAATGGCGGCGGGAATAGTCCAGCTCTCGTACTGGGCCACCAGGAACAGGTAGACGAATATCAGGGCCAGCGCATAAGCGAATATGGCGGTCTGGCCGGCCTCTTTCTCCTGGTAGGCCATACCGGTCCACTCGAAGGTATAGCCGCCGGGCAGTACCCGCTCAGCCAGGTCCTCGAAGGACTTCATGGCCTTGCCCGTACTCACGCCCTCGGCGGTCGACCCGCGCACCGACGCGGCGCGATACAGGTTGTAGCGCAGGGACACATCCGGACCGAGTATGGGCCGGGTGGAAACCAGTGTGCTGAGGGGAATCATATTGCCGGAGGAGGACTTCACATAGAAATGATCCAGGTCTGAGAGGTCGGCACGATAAGGCGCTGAAGCCTGCATCACCACCCGGTAGGTCTGCCCGAACTTGTTGAAGTCGTTGATATACAGGGAGCCCATTTGCGCCTGCAAGGTCATGAAGATCTCGTCCAGCTCGACCCCGAGGTTCTTGGCCTTGAGCCGGTTGATGTCGACAAAATACTGCGGCACGTTGGCCCGGTAGGTACTGAACACCCCTTGCAGGTCGGGATGCTGATTGGCCTCTACGATCAGGTTGTTCAGTGCAGAAGCCAGCTCGGACGGCGGCCGCGACAGGGTGTCCTGCAGCATCATCTCCAGGCCGCCCACTGCACCCATGCCCGGCACCGCCGGCGGGGAAATGGCAAAAACACTGGCTTCGGGAATCTGCATGAAGGCCTGGCCATTGACGCGACGGGCAACGTTGAACACCAGTTGCTCCTGCTCTTCGCGTTCATCCCAGTGCTTGAGCACCACGAATACCGTGCCGGCGTTACTCGCCATGGCACCGGTCAGCACGGAGAACCCGGTGATGGAGGTCACCGTTTCCACCGCCGGGTCCTGTGCAATCAGGGCGGACAGTTTATCCATCGCCGCCTTGGTGCGGTTGATGGAGGACGCGTCCGGCAACTGTATGTTCACCAGCATCGCGCCCTTGTCCTCGTCGGGCACAAAACCGGTCGGGGTGTTGATAAAGGCAAACAGTAATGCCCCCATCCAGGCCAGGAAAATCAGTACGATCAGGCGCAGGGAGCGCAGTACCCACTGTACGCCGGTGTCGTAGGCGGCTGTCAACCGGGCGAAGCCCTGCAGGAAACGCCGGTACCAGCCCGCTTCCTTCTGCTCGCCGGGCTGCAACAGCAGGCTGCACAGCGCCGGGCTCAGGGTCAGCGCATTGAGGGAAGAGAAGCACACTGCCACGCAGATCGTCACCGCGAACTGGCGATACATCACCCCGGTAATACCCGGCAGCATGGCCACCGGTATGAACACGGCGAGCAACACCAGCGTGGTGGCGATAATCGCGCCGCCCACCTCGTTCATGGTCAGCAGGGCCGCCTCCCGGGGCGTCAGGTCCGGGTCCTCTCGCAGGTGGCGGTCGCAGTTCTCAATCACCAGGATGGCGTCGTCAACCACGATGCCGATGGCCAGGATGAGGCCAAACAGGGTCACTGTGTTGATGGTCATACCCGCCGCCATCAGCACCGCAAACGTGGCGATCAGTGACACCGGGATGGCCACGGTGGGCACCAGGGCAGCGCGCCAGTTACCGAGGAAAATGAACGTCACAATCACCACCAGGGCCACGGCCTGGAACAGTGACACCACCACCTGGCGCACCGCGGTGGCAACATAGCGGGTGGTGTCGTAACCGATGACGTAGTCCAGCCCCTCGGGGAAGCCGCCGGACATCTGGGCAACCAGCGCATCCACGTCCTCCCCGACTGCCAGTGAGTTCGCGTCGGCCATCTGGTAGAGGGCGAGGTTGACCGCGGGCTTGCCGTTGGTCTCGCCGTAGAAATTGTAGTCAGACTGGCCCAGTTCGACGCGTGCGACATCGCGCAGGTAGATAGCCGAGCCGTCGTCCCGGGCCCTGAGCACAATCTGCTCGAACTCGTCCACGTTCTGCAGGCGACCCTTGGTCTGCAGGGTGTATTCCGTCTGCAGGTTGCCGTCAAAGGGCGGTGCGCCTATCTTGCCCGCCGCCACCTGCACATTCTGCTCGCGCAGCGCGCTGTGGATGTCCATTACCGACAGGCCAAGGCTGGCCATCTTGTCAGGGTCCAGCCACAGGCGCATGGAATAGGCCGCCTCGCCAAGAATGTCGGCAGAAGAGATGCCGTCCAGTCGCGCGATAGCCCCCTGGACATTGATCTTGACGTAGTTGGAAATGAACTTGTAGTCGAGGGAATCATCGGGCGAGGTAAAACTGATGATCTTGAGGATGTCCGGCGAGCGCTCGGAGATGTTCAGGCCCATTGCCGTCACTTCCGCGGGCAGCGACGGCTCCGCCAGTTTGACCCGGTTCTGCACGCGCACCAGGGCCATGTCGGGATCTGACCCGACTGCAAACGTCACGGTGAGCACATAGCTGCCATCATTGGCGCTTTTCGAGGACATGTAGATCATGCCCTCCACACCGTTCACCGCGTCCTCGATGGGCGTGCCCACCGTGGCCTCCACCACCTCCGCGCTGGCCCCCGGATAGACCCCGGAGACCACGATGTTGGGCGGTGAAATGGCCGGGTATTCATTTACCGGCAGACTGTAGATGGCGAGCCCGCCCACCAGGGTGAGGACGATGGCCACCACCATCGCAAACTTGGGTCGGTTAATGAATAGCGCGCTGAACATCTAGCTTTCCTGCTCGCCCGGCATCTCCCGCACGGTCACCGTCATACCGGGTCGCACCTGCTGCAGGCCGCGGACGATGATCCGTTCGCCCTCCTCCACGCCCTTCAACACCATCACCATGAAGTCGATACGATCGCCCAGTTCCACGTTGCGTCGCTGCACGGCGGAGTTACTGTCCACCACCAGTACGAAGCTGCCCTGTTGATCCGCCTGCACCGCAGCCTGCGGCACGAACAAGCCCTCCAGCAGGTTGGTATCCTGCAGGATCACTTTGACATACTGGCCGGGCACCAGCAGCGAATGCGGATTGGGGATCGCGGCGCGCGCCTCCAGTGTGCCGGTCTCCTGGTCCACCCGGTTGGAAAAATAGTCGATGCGACCCACCTCGGGATACAGCACGCCGTTGGTCAGCTCCAGGGTGACTTCCACATCGCGCAGGGCACTGGCGTCACGGTCACTGGTCATACGTGACTTGATGGCCGCAATGTAGGCCGCCTCACTGACCGTGAACAGGGCCTCGATCGGGTCGATACTGACCAGGGTGGTCAGCACACCGGTATTGGGGCCAACGAGGTCGCCGACACTGGCAGCGCTGCGCCCGATGCGCCCGCTGATCGGCGCGATAATGGTGGTATAGCTCAGGTTGACCTCGGCGCTTTTCAGCTGTGCCCAGGCCGCTTCGATGCGCGCATCCGCGTCCAGTTTCTTGGCGGTGAGGTCGTCCATCTCCGATTCGGAAATCGCGCCCCTGGGCAGCAGGTCCTGCCCGCGCTTGTAGTTGCGCACCGCGTTGGCCTGGTTGGCCTGTGCCGCCGCCAGGTCGGCCTTGGCCTTGGACAGGGCGGCGTCGTACTCGGAGGCATCGATGCGGTACAACACATCACCCTCCTCGATCATCTGGCCCTCGCGGAAGTCACGGCTGACCAGGTAACCCGAGACCCGGGCCTGAATGGCCACATCATCCCGCGCCTGCAGGCGGCCGACATATTCGCTCTTGGGCTGGTAAGGCTCCAGCACCACGCGGTCCACCACCACCTCCACCATGGGCCGGGGCGGCGGCTCCTGGGTGCAGGCTACCGTTATCAGGGCAGTTAGCGCCAACAGGCTGAAAATACGCATAGTGTGACTCCGCTGGGGATGGCAGTACTGTAGCAGGGATTGCCGCACGCGACAGCGCTCACGACCGGTAGCACTGCCTGTTACCCACCCCCCGCAGGAGCGGACACAGCCGCGATGCCGGGGATTGCGGAGCTCGCTGGCACCCCCAGACCTTGCAAGGGCTATCGCGAGAGCCGGGCGATCACCACCCCGAAAATGAAAAAGGCCGTGACGCTATCGCGCCACGGCCAGCGTGAGCAGGAGTAAAGCTTACTGGCTGCCGGCGATCATGTAGTCCACGGCAGCGTGGATTTCTTCGTCGGAGCAGTTCATGCAGCCACCCTTGGCAATCATGCCGGTTCCCGGCACGCCCTGTACCCCGGAGACATAGAGCACCTCAGTGCCCTTGGCGATACGATCCGCCCAGGCCGCCACATCCCCCAGCACGGGCGCGCCACCGGCGCCGGTAGTGTGACAGGCCATGCAGGCACTGTTGTAGACCTCTTCACCGGAACGCGGGCCGCTGGCCACTGCTGCCGCGGCACCGCCGCAGTCGGCATCGCCCTGGAGGCATACTTCACCCACCGGCTGGATACGTTCTGCGATCTCGGCGCGCTGCGCGTCGGTCAATTCAACAGCAATGGCGCTGGCAGCGAGCACCATGGCAACGAGGCTGATAACAATACGGGTCATAACGGCGAAGTCCTGTTTAAGTTCGGCGGGCATTATAGCCACTTATCCGGTGTGGTAAAACGTTCGCGAGCAGAGATTTGCGCGGCGAAGACCGGCCGTAACTGGCCTGATCCGGCAAATCGGCCTAGTATCTGCCCTTTCACTGCAACCGCGGGAACACGCCCATGAAACTGTATACCTACGACCCAGCCCCCAGCCCCCAGCGCCTCACTCACTTCATGCGCTACAAAGGTATCGAGATCGATACCCAGCAGATCGACATGATGGGGGGCGAACATCTCGGTGATGAGTACCGCGCTATCGTACCCGAGCGCACGGTCCCCGCGCTGGTGCTCGACGACGGCACCGTGCTCGCCGAAGTCATCGGTATCTGTACCTATCTCGAGGCCCTGTACCCGGAAAAACCGCTACTGGGCGCCACCGCGCTGGAAAAGGGCCTGGTCAGCTGCTGGGACCACAAGGTGCTGACCATGCTGTTTATGGCCGTTGCCGAGGCCCTGCGCAACAGCAGCCCCGGCTTCAAGGGGCGCGCCCTGCCCGGCCCGCTGGACCTGGAACAGATCCCGGCCCTGGCCGAGCGCGGCAAGCTGCGCCTGCAGTGGGGCTGGGAGCAGTTTGACCGCTTCCTGGGCGACGGTCGCCAGTTCCTGGCCGGCGACAACATCTCGCTGGCAGATATCGACCTGTCGGTCTGTGCCGGCTTCTCCGGCTGGGTGAAGTGTTCACCGCCGGAGGAACTCGGCAATCTCCATGGCTACCTCGACAGGGTCAGCACCGAGCTGGGCAAAGCCTAGCGCCCTGCGCGCGGCGGCAGGGCCACAGCGGCTAGAAGTAGTAGGCCAGCTGGGCAAACAGGCCCGGGCCGCTGCCCAGGTTGAGTTCATCCCCGGTGATTTCCAGCCCGCCGAATTCAGTGCCGGCGGGGCCAAGGGGCAGGTTCAGCGCCCCCAGCAGCTGCCAGTCCTGCGCCAGGTCCCATTGCAACACCAGTTGCGCCAGCGCGGAGTTATCGCCGAGGTTGTAAAACAGCGTCGGGGTGACATTCAGCAGCGGGTTCACCTCGACCAGCAGTGAACCCGCCAGGTAGTGACGGCCCAGGGTAAATAGTTCACCGCGCTCCAGCCGCTGCAGCAGATCTGTTGCCGCGGCCAGATTCTCAGCGCTGTAGTCCGCTTCGCGCAGGCCGAAGCCGTTGAAGAAATACTCCGCCACAGCGCTGACGTTGCGCCCGCCCCAGACCCAGGAATAGGACCAGTTGATGACCGCGCTGGCTACCCAGCCGTCACTGGCATCGGTGAGCAGCAGGTCACCGCGCAACACCGCATCACCGGTATTGAGCACCCCGCCGACCCCCAGCTGCAACTGGTCGAAGTGCTCCGCCAGCAGCAGGTCGTACTCTTGCTCCAGGCCGAAGCCATGGTACTTGAGCGCGGTGGAACTGACCTCGCTGGTCACATCGCCCCGGGCGTCGCGCCGCTGCACCCGCACCAGTTGCCAGTCACTGCCGGAGTCCAGCAGGTACTGGCCGTAGAGCATGTCATCACCCACCTTGTATTCCGTGTCGATGGCCGCCGGGTCGAAGGGATTGAAGAAGTCCATAGGGTTATAGATCAGGCCATTGCCCCAGCTGACCGCCTGCCGGCCGAGACGAAGCACAGTCTTGTCACCGCTCCAGGAGGCCGCCAGGCGATCCAGCCGCTGCACCCAGAGCGAGTCGTCATCGCTGGATATCTCGTGGCTCAGGTCCCACCAGCGGCGCTCGTCATCCGGCAGCGGCGGCGGCAGGAGCCAGCCTGCCTGCCCACTGTTTGCCAGTTCCACGGCATCGCCACGGCGCGCCAGCAACTGGTAGTCCGCCTCCCAGGCCAGTGGCCCGGTGCGGGTGCGCAACTTGAGACGCAGGCTGCCGGCCTGGTCATGGGCCACCGCGCCGACCGGCTCACGGAAGGCGCTGTCTTCGGGGTAGGTCAGCGTCTGCCAGCGCGCCTTGACGTGCCCGCCCTGCAACCAGTCGGGCGCCGCCAGGGCAAGCGGGGGCAACAGTGCCAGCGCGCACAACAGGCGGCGCATCAGGCCGGCTCCATACCCTGGGGCTGCTGCGCCTGGTCGCTGACAATACGACCATCCTGCATACGGATCAGGCGCCGCGCGTACCCCATCACCCGCACATCGTGGGTTGAGATGACGAAGGTCACACCGCGCTCCTCGTTGAGGGCAACGAAGAGCTCCATCAGCTGCGCGGCACTGTGGGTATCGAGGTTGGCAGTCGGTTCATCTGCCAGCACCAGTCGCGGCTTGCTGGCAATCGCCCGTGCCACCGCCACGCGCTGCTGCTGGCCGCCGGAGAGTTCAGAGGGCAGGCGACCCTCCATGCCGGCCAGCCCGACCTCGGCAAGGACATCGTCCGCCAGCGCCCGCCGTTGCGCGGCGGGCATACCCTGCACCTGCATGATGAACTCGACGTTCTCCCGCGCCGACAGCACCGGGATCAGGTTATAGGCCTGGAATACAAAGCCGATATGGTTGAGCCGCAGGTTCGCCAGCGCACTCTTGCTCATGGTATCCAGGCGTTGTTCACCCACGCTGATGGCGCCGCTGTCCGGCGTATCGAGACCACCCATGGCATTGAGCAGCGTGGTCTTGCCGGAACCCGAGGGTCCGGAAAGGCACACGAACTCGCCGGCATCGATGGCGAGGCTGACCCGGTCCAGGCCGGTGATGACTTCATCGCCCTGCCTGAAGGTCTTGCACAGTTCCTTGCAGATGATCGCACTCATAATCGTTTCCGTCAGGTCTTGTTCAGGGCGCGCACCGGGTCCAGCCGCGCGGCTCGCCAGGCCGGCAGCAGGCTCGCCAGCAGGCCCAGTACCACCACTACCGCAGTGGCCATCAGCATATCTTCCACCGCCAGCGCGGGGTACAGGACGGTGCCCATGCCCATCATTTCCATGCCCTCGGCGACACCGGAAACATCAATCCCGGATTCCAGCGGTTTCACCGTCAGCCACGCCAGCAGGTTGCCGGTGGCCAGGCCCAGCAACAGCAGGTACAGGCTCTCCAGCAGCAACTGGTACAGGATCAGGCTGGGACGCATACCCAGCGCCTGCATCAGCCCGATTTCACGGACCCGCTCGAACACCGCCATGGCCAGCGTATTGACCAGCCCGAAAGAGAGCACCAGGAATATGATCACCATCATGATGACGGTAAAACCGTCCTGCATGGCCAGCATGCTGCCAAGGAACGGATCCAGCTGCGTCCACGTCAGCACTTCGAGTTGCGTGCCAGCAGCCGCGGCGATGCGCGGCGCCCACTCGTCTACCCGGCGGTAGTCGCCACCGCTGACAGCCACTTCCGACACCCGCTCACCGATACCGAGCATGCCCTGCACGGTATTGCGCGCGGCGTAGACATACTGCTCCTCGGTACTGGCCAGCCTTGCCCGGTATATACCCACCACGCGAGCCCCGCGGTCGGCCACATCGTTCTGCGGGTCCTGTGACATGATCACCACGCGCTTGCCCAGTTCCGTGTCCAGCTTGCGTGCCAGGCTGGCGCCCAGTACCAGCCCGCGATCATCGCTGTCGGCCAGGAACCTGCCCTGTACTATCTGCTCGGGCAGTGAGCCCAGCTCGCTCTCGGCGTCGGGATCAACGCCCAGCAGGGTGACGCCGCGGCTGTCACGCTCACTGGCAATCACCGCCGGCACCCGCACCCTGCCCGCCCAGGCCTCGACCGGTGGCTGCTGCAGCGCGGCCAAGAGCTCACCGGAGGGCGCGTCGATACTGTTGGCGACACTGGGGTCGCGGCGGTAGTCGCGGTGGTGAATCTGCACCTCGCCGGGCAGCGTGGCCAGGCCATTGAGCACCATCTGGTCGGTCATGCCGCGCATCAGCGCCGAAAAAAAGATCATCGCCCACACGCCGGTGGCAATGGCCAGCAACATGACCAGGGTGCGCCTGTAATTGCGCCACAGGTTGCGCCAGGCGAGCACCACAATGACTCCGCTGCCGCCGGCCATCACACCGCCCTCATGGCGGAGACCGGCTGCAGGCGAAACAGCCGCAGCGCGGGATAGACCGCCGCCAGCAGGGTGAAGCAGAAAACGGTCAGCGGACCCCAGACCAGCGCCGGCAGGCTGACCTGCGGGTACATGCGGTCATCCATGTTGAAGCGCGCGGCCATCTCCTCCATACCGGGGTAGGTAAAACCGAACACCGCCAGGTACCAGATCAACAGCGCGCCGAGGAGCAGGCCCAGTGCCAGCCCCATCAGGGCCATAAGCAGGGTTTCCATGGCCACCAGCCGGGCGAGACGGCCCGGGCTCATCCCCAGCGCCAGCATCACACCGAACTCCCGGGTCCGTTCCAGCACGGACATCAGCTGGGTATTGAGTACGCTGAACGCGACCAGCACCACCAGCACCGCGTACATGAAACCGTTGCTGACCAGGTCCGACTGTATCGCCTGGCGCAGCCCCGGCTGCAGGGCATCCCAGTCCAGCACGCGCAGCTCTTCACTGTGGCCCATGATCTGCCCGCGCACGTCTGCCACGGCAGCGGGCACCGCATCCAGCGAGGGCAGGCGCGCGACCACGGCGTGACCGTGGTCACCCATGGCGAAGGTCTCCTGGAACCAGCCCAGGGGCACCTGCGCCACGCCGCGATCCAGGTCGTTGATGCCGGTATCGACAATTCCCACCACAGTGGCGATGGCGGCGGCGAATGAACCATCGCGGCCGCTGCCGAGGAAGGTGAGTTCATCACCCAGGTCGACCTTCAGGTTGCGCGCCAGCACCGCGCCGATGACGATGGCGTCACTGTCTCCCGGCTGCAAATAACGCCCCTGCGAGACCAGCCCGGGAAAACTCGACACCAGCGCCTCGGTCTGCGGCTGGACACCGGCAATCAGTACACCGAAGGAGCGCTCTTCACTGGAGGCCAGCGCAAAGGCCTGGCCGCGGGCAGAAACGGACTCCAGTTTCAGTGTCGTGCGCAGCTGCTCAGCCAGCTGTGCCGCCGCGGGCACACTGTCGCGGATACGCTGGTCGCCAAGGAAGTCGCGGTGCTGCACCTGCAGGTGACCGGTGACCATGGCCAGGCTGTTGTTGATCATCACCTGGTAAGAGCCCAGCTGCAGGGAGATCATGAACACCAGCAACACGTTGCAGAACACCATCGCGGCCACCGTCAACCAGGTACGGCGGCTGTGGCGCCAGAGATTGCGCCAGGCCAGGACCCAGTTAACACTCACTGGCGCGGGTTTCTGAGGCTGGACAGGGTGAACAGGTTGTCCGGCAGCGCCAGGTCGAACTCCACCTGTTCGGTGTGCACCTCGGTCCATTCATCCGGCGTGTCCACCTTGGCCATGCGCAGGACGGTGGCCACATTGCGCCCGCCCATCTCGCGGATTTCGCTGGCCTTGAGGGTTTTCACCAGCTCACCGTCCTGGTCCCAGAACTGCTGTTCAAGCAGCACCCAGTCATCGCGTATCACCAACACCTCACGGCCCCAGACTACCGCCGCCTCCTCGTGGGGAATGGATTCGATGGTCCAGAGCGCATGCCCCTCGTGCTCCCCCGTGGACAAGAGGGTGTGGGTGTAGTCGTCAATAATCGCGGTGTCCTTGCTGATGTCCTTGTTGGAGAAATCCGAGCCCATCCAGTTCTGGCTCATCATGGACGAGGGCACCTTGATCACACGGTTTATTTTCGGCGTGTAGGTCCACATATTGCCGTCCACCGACAGGGTGCCGTTGCCGGCGTCCTTTTTCGGCGCCATCACCCGCACCAGGGTATGCTTGTCGCCCTTGCTCCAGCCCTGCATGGTCATGGTGCGCTCCCAATCCGGGCGATGAATCGTCATACTCATTTCCGAATACGACGTCTGCCCGCGATAGTGATCCATGGCCTTGCGAATGATGTCCCGGGCCGTCAATTCCTCAGCCCAGGTCGCAGTGGTGATAACCAGCCCCAGAATCACCGCAATCCATCTCATACCACTTACTCCTTTCGCCGCTACAGACAGTGTAAACAATCCTGGGGGGCGAGGGCATGCCGGAATTTGATGATCCGTTAGCGCACGGCCTGCGCTATAAAAAGATGATGCCAACTCGTCGCCGCAAGACCCGTATCACCTTGTTGCTCCCGCTGCTGCCGGCCATGTTGCTCGCCGGCTGCGGCGGGGGCGGCGTGGATGCGCCTTTCCTCGAGTACCTGCAACGCCTGCAGCGCACACTGGAGGTCACCCCCGGTGCCCGGGGCGTGCCGGCACCGGTGCCTCGCAGGCCGCGATCAGGAGAGCTGCGCATTGCTATCGATAGCGGCAGCCTCGGCACCCTCGATTTCCTCGACCTGCGCGGCTGCGAGCTGCAGGTGACCGTGGGCAAGCAGAACAGCAGCCTGGGCAAGCTGGCGAGGGATTCGCAACGATTGTTGCTGGCCCTGGAGTTCCTGCGCCTGGCACCACCCTGCATCGAGCTGTTGCGCGAGCAGGGCGATACCCAACTGGCGCAATCGCTGGGCGCCGCGGTGGCGCTGAAACAGCAGCAGCTCCCGGCGATGATTTTCAACGCCACCCTGGGCAGCGAGGAATTCGGCGCGCTGTGGCGGCCGGCCAAGCTGCCGGCGGACTACCCCGCCACCACGTCCAGTGCCGTGGTCACAGCCCTGGAGCGCATCAGCGCGTCCGGCCAGCGCTGGCTGGAGGGGGATTACCGCGCCGACAATCTTGCCTTCGAACTGCTACTGAGCGATATCAGCCGCGGTGACGGTGGCCAGTTGTGGCGCGCCCTGGCCCACCAGGCCAACTGGCTGCAGCAGGCCGATTCGCTGCTGCAACGGCGCGCCGCCGCGGGCCCGCTTTGCAGCGCACGCGTACGCCCCGCTGCGGCGGAGATACTGCCCAACGTGGTGCGCAAGTTTTTCGTCGAAGGAATCCAGCCGCGAGCGGCTCGTCTCGGGCGCCGCTACCACGACCTGCTGCCGCCGGTGATGGCGCTGGAAGCCAGCCTGGAGCCAGTGCTGCCCGAGGCCTACCGGCAGTGGCACCGACAGCGCGACAGCGACATGCAGGCACTCAGCCTGGCCCCGCGAGAGCATGTTGCGCAACTGCAACAGCTGCTGCAAAGCTGCGAGGACACTGCCGCCGGCGCGCCGCTTGCGGCCGCCCGCTGACGGCCCGCCGCAGTGCACCGCAGCAAGGCCATGCGGGACCCTGCTATTAGTCGCATAAATTGGCTACACTATGCCGCCTGTCAATAAACGGAGTCTCACATGACCGCCCCCCTGAAACGCCTGTTCGCCAGTTTCGGTGTTCTCAGCGCCGCCTTGTTCCTCGGCGCCTGCAGCACCACACCCACAGCCGATGTGGATTTCAAGCAAGACTACGACTTCGCCCAGGTCCGCACGATCGGTTTCTACGACCAGTCGGGTGAGGTGTTCGGCGACAACCCCCTGCAGCTGAGCGATTTCCAGAAAGAGCGCATTGACGAGGCCCTGGCGCTGGAACTGCGCAAACGCGGTTTCAGCATCACCACGGACGCCGCCGAGGCCGACCTGTTGCTGAGCTGGCACCTGGGCACGCAGCACAAGACCGATGTGCGTACCTATGAGACACCCACAATGGGCATGGGCTACGGGCGTTATGGCGGCTACAACCGCTACAGTATGTACAGCTGCTGGAACTGCACCAACACCGAGGTGCGGGTCAGCAACTATACCGAGGGCACGTTCATTATCGACATGATCGACCCGAAGATGGGCAAGAGCGTGTGGCGCAGTGTCACCCAGTCCAAGCTCAAGGGTAAGAAAGACGAGGACGAGCCCGGCGAAATCAACGAGGCCGCCAACATCGTACTGGGCAATTTCCCGCCGCTTTAAACACTGGCCGGGCCGCGGCCCGGCGCTGACGCAACGCGTCTTTCAGCACAGCGGCCTGCGCCGCTGCGCTACCAGGCCTCCTCAGCTTCCGTTCTGGAGCCTGACCGGCAACTGCCCATCGGGTGTGCGGGCACCGGTCAACACGTCTGCCAACGCGCAATAGGCCGGCCCCGGAGCGCCGCCAAAGCCCAGCGGCGCAGCATCGTAGGTTGCCAACACCGTGTCAGCGAGGTCGGCATATTCCGCCGCCGGATAGGGCGACTGCAACAGGATGACGACGCGCTCCCTGCCCTCGGCCAGGCGCAATAGCTGTTTCTGCACCGAGGCCGGACTCCTGTCGTCCAGGCTCGCCAGGTCCTCCGCTCCCCCGATATCGACCGCGCCAGGCGCAGGCTCACTCACTCCCACCACGTAGATATCCGCCGCGGCGACGCCGGCGGATTCTGCCTGTGCGTCAAATTGTTCCAGCGCCTGCCAGCTGATGCGCAGGCCCGGCTCACAGCGCTCCAGGGCGGCCACCAGAGCCCGGGCGCTAGCTGCTGTGGGCATAAGCAGGTGCACGCGGCTATTGCCTGCAAGGGAAACCAGCGATCCGTGCAGCAGGGTCACGCTGTGCCCGGCGATCCTGCGCTCCAGCGCCAGGTGCTCGGCACAGGCAATGCGCTCGGCGGCGCCCGTGGTGCTTGCCGGCAGGCAGTAGCGCTGCTGTGCAGCCTGCACCCGGGACGCGGACTCGCGGATTTCCGACTCGTCCAGGTCGCCGCTGCGCACGGCGCCCGCCACTGCCGCGACCAGTTCCTCAAGTTGCACCAGGCTCTGTGCCGACCTGACCCGCAGCGGCATCAGCGCGATATCCACCCCGGCTCTGAAACAGGCCAGAACCGCGTCCACCGGACTCATCAGCTCGCTGATGGCCGCCATATCCAGGGCGTCGCTGATCACCACGCCGCCATAGCCCCAGTCATTGCGCAGCAGGTCAGTCAGCAGCGCCCGCGACAGGGTGGCCGGGCGGACCACCCCGGTACCTGGCAGCGTGCTCGCGTCCAGCGCCGGGTACTGGATGTGCGCCGTCATCACCATGGCCGGCGGGGCACTGCGGATCACCGCGGCAAAGGGCGCCAGGTCGATCTCGCGGGCCGCCTGCGCATCGCGCGCCACGCAGGGCAGGTCCGTATGGCTGTCGAGGCTGGTGTCGCCGTGCCCGGGGAAGTGCTTGACCGCCGCCGCCACGCCAGCCTCCTGCAGGCCGCGCACCACCGCCGCGCCCAGGGTCGCCACCAGAGTCGGCTCATCGGCAAAGGCGCGCACGTTGATTACCGGGTTGGCGGGGTTGCTGTTCACGTCCAGCGTGGGCGCGAAGTTCACATTGATACCCAGCGCCGCCAGTTCCTCGCCCTGGGCCCTGCCCATGGCCCGGGCCAGTTCTTCGCGCGCCTGCGCAGCGCAGGCCGCCAGTGCCATATTGCCGCTGAAGCTGGTGACCTGGTCGCGCGGCAGGCGCGTGACCCGACCGCCTTCCTGGTCCACCGCGATGAGCACCTCGGCGCCGAGCACGCGCCGGACCTGGTCGGTCAGGGCGCGACACTGCGCCACTGAATCAATATTCTCCCGAAACAGGATCACCCCGCCCGGTGCGAGCGCCGCCAGCCCCTGCTCCAGGGCCGCCGGCAGCCGGGTGACCGGCGCGCTCCCGGCGCCGTCATCGAAGAAGCGGATATCCAGCATCAGCTTGCGGGCGATGCACTGTTCCAGGGTCATCTCGTCTTTGTCTGCCATATCGGCGGCTTGTCACATCCGGTTGCCAGGGCCGCTCCCACAATACCGCCTGCGACGGGACAGGGAAACCGGCGGCACGGCAACTATTTCTCCCACATCACCGACCTGTTACCCTAGCGCCCTTTTCACCCCTGTACCGGCAAGGTGCCGGGACGTTTACAGCGGAGTAAGGCTTGGATTCCATCATCGTCAACGGCGGCAGGCGCCTCAATGGCACCGTCAGCACCAGTGGCTCGAAAAACGCCGCCCTTCCCATCCTGTTCGCCTCGTTGCTGGCGGACGGCCGACACCATTTCGACAACGTGCCGGAGCTCAGGGATATCGAGTCCACGCAGCAGTTGCTGGCCTCACTGGGCGCCAGCAGCGAGCGCCACGGCAGCGCACTGGTGGTTGATGTAAAGCCACCGCAGGCCCACGTGGCCGACTACGACATGGTGCGCAAGATGCGCGCCGGCATCCTCTGCCTGGGCCCACTGCTGGCCCGCTACGGCGAGGCGCGGGTGAGCCTGCCCGGCGGTTGCGCCATCGGCTCGCGCCCGATCGACCTGCATATCGAGACCATGCGCCGCCTGGGCGCGGACATCACCAGCGAGGGCGGCTACGTGGTGGCCCGGGCCCAGCGCCTGGTGGGTGACCGCATCCTGTTTGAGAAGGTCACCGTGGGCGGCACCGAAAACGCACTGATGGCCGCCAGCCTGGCCCGTGGCACCACGGTGATTGAAAACGCCGCCAAGGAGCCGGAAGTCGTCGACCTGGCCAACTACCTGATCGCCATGGGCGCGAAGATCGAGGGAGTGGGCAGCAGCGTGATCACGGTGGAGGGTGTCGATGAACTGACCCCGGCAAGCCACAGCATCGTGCCCGACCGCATCGAGGCAGGCACCCTGCTTATCGCCGGCGCTATTACCGGTGGCCACGTCACCGTGGATAAATGCATCCCGGAGCACCTGCAGTCGCTGGTGGACAAAATGCGCGACGCCGGCTTCCGCGTGGACACCGCGGAGGACAGCATCACCTTACACAGTACCGACAGCTGGCGCGCCGTGGATATCGCCACCGCGCCCTACCCCGGTTTCCCCACCGACCTGCAGGCGCAGTTTATGGCGCTGATGACCCAGGCCGAGGGTACCGCGGTGATTACCGAGCACATCTTCGAGAACCGCTTTATGCATGTGCAGGAACTGGTTCGCCTTGGCGCTGACATCACCCCCATGACCCAGGTCGCGGTGGTGCGCGGCGAGCACAAGGGCCTCAGCGCCGCGCCGGTGATGGCCACCGACCTGCGCGCCAGTGCCTGCCTGGTACTGGCCGGCCTGGTCGCCGAGGGCGAGACCGAAATCAGCCGCATCTATCACCTCGACCGCGGCTATGAACACCTGGAAAACAAGCTCGCCGGCCTCGGCGCCGACGTGCGCCGGGTAGCGGCTGACGCCTGACTAATCCTCCTGCAGCGGCAACTTGCGCTTGGGGTGCATTCCGTCACTCATGCCCATGAAAGGCGGGTGAATGGAGTAACCCAGCAGGCGGCGGATGTTTTCTGAAACGGCAGCCGCCGTCTCCCTGGACACCGAGAGGAAGTAATTTTCCTGGGTACGCAGCCAGGGCTCGCAGTACTGCGCGGTGATGGCCAGCCGGCTGCTGCCGCTGTGGTTTTCCCCACCGCCATGCCACAGGTTACCCAGGAACAGGATGCAGGATCCGGCGGGCATGGTTGCCTTGACCCGCGGATCATCCGGTAGCGGAAAGCGATCCTCTCCCCAGCGATGGCTGCCGGGGATGGCGACCGTGGCGCCGTTGTCCTCGGTAAAGTCATCCACGGCGAACACCGTCGCCACAGAGAGCGCGGGCCGCGGGCGCGGCCAGGGATAAAAGCCGTCGTCTATATGCAGCGGCTGGGCCGGGGAGCCGGACAGGATATTGATCACCTGCGCCTGTGACAGCAGGTAATTGGGCAGGAACAAGCGGTCCAGGTGCGCCAGGATCAGCGGGTGCTCGATGAAAGCATCAGCCGAGCGCAGCTTCTCGGGCAGGCCGTAGATACGCTGCGTACGCTCCCCTTCGAAGGAATTGCGCCCGACCTTGTCCAGGTAGGGTGCGGCCTCGTCCCGCAGCGCCTGCAGGGTCGCCGCATCCACCACGTCGTGCAGGATGATATAGCCATCGCGCATCAGCCTGTCGTGCTGGAACTGCACCATCTCCGGATCGAGCCCGGCAGCCTCCTCGCTGCTGGTAAAGCCATGGGTGCGCGCCAGGTCCGTGCCCAGGTACTGGTCAAACGAATCTATCTGGCGAAACCGCGGGTCATCCCGGCCACTTTGTTGCTTGCTCATACGCCTCCTCCCACGCAAAACCGGCACACGAGCGAAAAAGCTTATGCCCTGCGCTGCGCACCTGCCAACAGTATAGCCCGCGGCAGCCGGCGCGAGGCGCTCTACTCCGGCCGATACAACCCCTTGCCGGTAATTTTCGGCAGGTCGAGTGCGGCCACCATGCCCGGGGCATGCGCCACCACGGCGGGAATCGCGTTGACGATGGCGGTCGCGGTCTGGATCACCCCCGCCACCGCGTGGTCACCATTGCGATCTTCCATGTCCATGCTGATTTCCATGCGCGGCTCACCCTCGATAATCGCCCGGTAACCCTTGCCCTTAGGCCAATCGGGAGCGATATCGTCGGTCAGCCGGGTCACGTGCTCGAGCACGATGGCGTCGCGCCCGTCCACCACCCCGCGCACCTCGAAGCGCATCGCCCCGGTGGTGCCGGCCTTGAACAGGCCCATGGCGTTCTCCACGTCGTGCTCCAGCGGCAGGCGCTCGTGCACCTCGTAAACCCGCTCAAGTTCCACACCCAGCCCGGCTGCCACCGAGCGCACCGAGCCGCCCCAGCCCAGGGCCAGCATGCCCGGCTGGAACAGCATGCAGTCGTGGTCCACCGGGTAGCCGAAGCCCATCACCTCGCGGATGGTGTGCTCCTGCTCGTAGGTGGCGTAGTTGATCACCTCGCGCATGCGCACACTGGTCCAGTACTCGGACAGGCCGGTGAAGGTCAGCGGCATGGTGTCGTTGGCGAAGCCCGGGTCGATGCCATTGTTGAAGCAGGTGGTGCCACCTTCCGCACAGGCTGCCTTGAGCGGGTCGGCGAGGAAGGCGATATCCGGGGAGTCCGGGTACTGCAGCATAAACAGCGAACTGGAAACCACGTTGATACCGGCGCGCAGGCAGCGGGCCTGGTCCTCGGCGGCCTCCATCATCCGCGTTTCCGAATGTGCGGTGTAGACCACGCAGTCCGGCGCCAGGGCCAGGGCGGCGTCGATGTCATCGGTGGACATCACGCCAGTGGCGCCGTCGAGGCCGGTCAGCTCCGCCACGTCCTTGCCGGCCTTGTCCGCCGAGCTGACGATGTGGCCCACCAGTTCCAGCTGCGGGTGGTTGAGCACGGCACGCACGGCATAACAGCCCACGTTGCCGGTGCCCCAGGTAACAACACGAATACTCACATTTAGCTCCTTGTTTCTCAGTTGTGTTCAGCAGCCAGGTGCGGCGCTGCGCGCCCGGCGATCAGTGGTAAATCCAGGTAGGTTTTGATGCCGGGTGCGGCCCGGCACACATAGGGAATAGCGCTGACCCCATGGTTGGCGGTGGCGACGATGCCCGGGTTGCGTACCAGTCCGGCGGCGATGGATTCGGGATGCCAGCCGTGAAAGGTGACCTGCGCGCCCGGGTCTCCCGTCACCTCCACCTCGAAGCGCTCACCCTCCGGGCCGAAGCACCAGCCCGCATCGAGGTGTTCCTCGCCCATAAACCAGTTAACGCGCACGGTGATAACCGGCTCGCCCGCTACCGTGCGCTGCCAGGTAAAGCGCTGGGCGGCGACCCGGCCCGGCTCGATCACGCCAATGGGTGAGTCGATCGGCGCGGTGGCCACAGCCACTTCATGCAGGGACAGTGGGTCCGGGTCGACGGCAAAACCCAGTTCATCGGCGATCATGTCCATGGACTGCCCGAAACCGTCACCGAGAAAACCGACCATGGGGCTGGACGCGGCTTCCTCCGGCGTCTTGCCAAACAGCATGATGTCGCTGATCACCTCGGGCGCGCCGTAGGTGCGGATGTCGGAGAACTCCTCGGCGCGCACATGGGTAACGGCCGCACTCAGTGCCGACACCATCAGCGGGAAGCGTTCGGTAATGCCTCCCGGGTGGATACCGGTGCCGTGCAGCGTACTGTCGCCCTCGCGGCAGGCCGCCTCCAGGTCGGCTACATCGCGGTTGCCAGGGTAAAACCAGCCCAGCGGCGTGACCACGTTCTTGCCGCTGGCGAGCAGCCGACATACCAGTTCCCGGTCCGCCATGACCGGCGAATACATCACGCAATCCGCTGCCATGGCGATGAGTGCCTCGGCGTCAGTGGTCGCCGTGATGCCGATTGGCCCGATACCGGCCAGCTCGCCAGCGTCGCGCCCCTGCTTGGCCTCGCTGCTGACCCAGCAGCCCACCAGTTCCAGTTCCAGGTGCGCGCAGATGTACTCGATAGCGGCACGACCCACGCCCCCGGTCGCCCATTGAATAACCTTGTATACCATGGCGCTTCTCCGCTAGAAGTTGGGGCCGTCGCAAAGGTGGGACCAGGCCGCAGGCAGGTGCGTATCCCAGTCCGGCTTGGCCGGGGGCATGTTGAACTCCGGCGGCGGCTGCCAGGCCATCGCCTTTAGCGTTTCGCCGATCAGGGTCATATTCAGGTAATCGTGGCTGTAACAGAACAGGCCGTCGCCGGCGTAGTAGAGAATCGACAGCCCCGGCACGACCCACTGGCCGCCATCCGGTTTCTCGCCCAGTACCTGGTCCCAGTGGCTGACCAGGCGATGGCCGTCGACCATGGTCCAGCGTTCCGGGGTGGTCCAGCCGTAACCGGTGAGCCCGGCCATGGACTTGACGAAGAATTCGCGCATGGTCTCTCGACCTTCCTGTCGGCCCCAGGCCGGGTCGATATACACGCCGTCTTCGGTAAAGAAGTCCGCCATCTGGTGCCAGCCGGCTGTGCCGGCGTCGATGCTGTCGCGCAGGGCGACAAAACGTTCGTAGGTGTCGAGTGCCTCGCGCTCGACCTGGTTTTTATTATTCATGGGCCGCTTCCTCTATTGGCGGGCGCGGTGCGCGGCCGCCTGACTTTATAAGCCTACGCCAAGGAGAGGCCAGCGGTTCGCGCTGCGGTACTCATATTTGTACCAGATTGGCTTTCGCCCGCTATGCAGTGCGGATAACGCTGCCGGGCAACGCGACGACATCACAGTTGCAGAGGAAGCGGGCAAGTCAGTCAGCTATATGCTGACGTGAGACGGCTAACATTGCATACTAAACCTTATTCCGGGTGCGCCCGTAGATTCACCGACGCTACAATCATATGGAGAGAACATGCTACACAAGACACTGATGCGCTGCTGCGCGCTACTGGCCCTGATGCCCTGCGCCGCGATCGCCCAGGACCGCATCATCATGCAGAATGGCGACATTATCACCGGCAACATCTCGCTGATCACCGACGAAGAAATTCTTATAGAACCCAGCTACGCGGACGAGTACGCCATCGACATCGCTGAAGTCGCCACCGTCGAGGTGGAGGAGTTCTTCGAGATCGAGTTCCAGGACGAGAGCGAAGTCCAGGCGCGCCTGGCAGTAGATGACCTCGGCCAGCAGGTGCTGCTGACCGAAAACGGCGACAGTCGCCCGATCACCCTGGCAGACCTCAGCGAGGCCGCCGAGCCGGAGCCCTACTTCGACTGGTCCCTGAAGGCGGACTTCAACGGCGCATACAACAGCGGCAACACGGACTCGGAGAGCACCATGTTATTCGCCGACGGCTCGGTGAAGTGGGGAGATCACCGTCACCGCGCTGACTTCACGCTGCGCAATGAGGAAGTCAACAATGAGAAGACCCAGGAACAGACACTGATCAACTACGGTTACAGCTGGTTGTTCAACAAGCCCTGGTTCCTCGGGGGCGGATTCTCCTACGAGCGGGATCCGATCCGCGACCTCGAGTATCGGTATACCGCAAGCGCATTGCTGGGCCGTGACATTTTCGACGACTCCAGCAAGTATCTCGGCATCAGCATCGGACCGGGCTACCAGAGGCAGGAACTCGGTGATGAAACCAAAGGCGGTGGCGTGGGGATCTGGAACCTCCGCTACGAACACGCGCTGCTGGATTGGATGGACTTTTTCCATACCCAGAGCTTTACCTGGCAGTTCTACGGCAACGAGAACCAGATCTACAAGACCAACACCGGCTTGAATTTCGACCTGATCAGCGATCTCTACATGAACGTGTCACTGCGCTACGACTATGAAACCGAGCCCGCCGAGGGTCGCGACAACGAGGACTCCACCCTCGCCTTCGGGGTTGGCTACAAGTTCTGACGCCCACTAAAAACTGTCACGCAGGCCAGTGTTCATTCAGGTGACAGCCGCTATCGCCGGCTGTCACCTGGCAGCAGGCATTACCAATCATAAGGAGCCACCATGCAGGCAATCTCCCTCAAGGCCCCCGCCGGACTCGATCAACTGACGCTCCAGGACATCACCCCACGCGCGCCCGGTCGCGGCGAGATCCAGGTTGAAGTCAAGGCCAGTTCGCTGAACTTTCACGACTACGTGGTCGTTGTGGGCCTGCTGCCCACGGAAGATGGGCGCATCCCGCTCTCCGATGGTGCCGGGGTCGTTACCGCCGTGGGTGAAGGGGTCAGTGAATTCGCAGTGGGAGACAGGGTACTGAGCTACTTCTTCCCGCACTGGCAGGATGGCAGCGCCTCCTTCGAGCGCCTGCAGGGAGTGCCGGGTGACAACGTGGACGGCTTCGCCGCCGGCAGCGTGACCATGCCCGCCTCTGCTTTCAGCCGCATGCCCGCCAACCTCGACTTCGCCGAAGCCGCCACCCTGACCTGTGCCGGGCTCACCGCCTGGCGCGCGCTGATGGTGGAAACCCACCTCACCCCCGGTGACTGGGTACTGGTGCAGGGCAGCGGCGGCGTGTCGATTTTCGCCCTGCAGTTCGCGCGCATGATGGGCTGCCGGGTGATCGCCACCTCCTCCTCTGCAGAGAAATTGGCGCGCCTGGGCGAACTCGGCGCCGAGGGCCTGATCAACTATCGCGAGACCCCTGACTGGGGCGACAAGGTGCTGGAACTCACCGGCGGCCATGGCGCCGACCTGGTGGTGGAAGTGGGCGGCTCGGGCACCGTGGCACAATCTGTGCGCGCGGTGGCCTTCGATGGCTGCATCAGCATGATCGGCGTGCTCACCGGTTTCTCCGGGGAAGTACCCACTGCTGAATTGTTCCAGAAAAACGCGCGCATCCACGGCATTACCGTGGGCAGCCACCAGCACCAGGCGGACATGATTGCAGCGGTGGAGGCCAACGACCTGCACCCGGTGATCGACAGCCGCTTCCCGCTGGAACAACTGGCGGATGCCTTCCGCCACCAGGAATCCCAGCAGCACTTCGGCAAGATCTGCGTGGAGATGTAGCCGGCGCGCCTCAGTGCGCTGGCGCTATCGCGTACTGCCTGAGTACCTCCAGCGGCACCACCTGCAGGGCGGCGCTGTCACAGGCCTCCAGGATCACCTTTGGAGCCACGCCCGCCTCGTGTGCCTCCAGCCAGCGCACCGCGCACAGGCACCAGCGATCCCCGGGTTGCAGCCCGGGAAAATCGAACTCCGGGCGCGGCGTGGACAGGTCGTTGCCCTGCTCGCGGCTGTAGGCGAGGAAAGCCGCTGTGACTTCGGCGCAGACCACGTGGCGGCCCTGGTCATGCTTGCCGGTGCGGCAGTAGCCGTCGCGATAGAAGCCGGTGGCCGGGGCATGGCAGCACGCCTGCAGGGGCGTACCGAGCACGTTGCGGGCGGCGTGACTCATGCGGGTCGCCTCGATGCGGATGATGTCTGTGTGATGCCAGCCTGAGGCTGCGGGTGCTGCATGGTGTGGGTCTCCCGGTACTGTGGTGTTGCGTCTACCCCGATGTATACCGCCGTCAGCACAATTCGGATGCCTGCCGGCATAACACGAACACGGCAATCGGGCCGTGCGCCACCCACTCAGGTACCGGCCTTGCGCGACTTGTAGTCCACGTAGCGCTTCACCAGTCGATCCAGCAGGCCGTCCCCCGCTGCCGCGCCGGACTTGAGGTCCAGCTCGCCGCCGCCGGCGCGGTACTGCTCGGAATACATCTCCAGCACCTTCTTCTTGACCATGCCGCGCAGCGGCACATGCGCCATCATGCCGTAGGTGGCGGCCCCGCCCTGCTGGGCCAGGGCGGGGTCGGCTTTTACCGCTGCCACCGCCGCACGCAGGTCCTCCAGATACTGGTCCACCACCTGCAGGTGCTGGGCGGTGACCATGGCGTGCAGACCCGGCGGATTCTGGTTGCGGTTGACCTGCCAGCCATGGGCGTCCATCTGGTCGCCCACAGCGTAGATGTTGACCTCGGGGTCGTTGGAGCGATAGGAAAACAGCGGGCCCTGGGGCTGCCCCATGACCTCCAGCTCCGGAATGGCTGCAATACCGGCCTTGAGCCGATTGACGGCTTCCAGGGTGTCCCGCGCCAACTGCCGATAGCCCTCCCTGCCGAAATACTGGATGACGCCCCAGGCCGCGGCGTAGGCGCCGCCGGGCCGCGTCCCCAGCAGGGCGGACGAGGCGAACACGCCACCGGGCCAGTTCTCGTAGGCGAACATCTGGTAGCGCAGGTAATCGAGGTTGCGGTAGGTAATGGTGGAGGCGCCCTTGGCGGCGTAGCCGTACTTGTGGATGTCCGCGGAGATGGAGGTGACACCGGGTACACGGTAGTCCCAGGGCGGAATGTCCTCGCCGTTCATGGCCATAAAGGGCAGGATGAAGCCGCCCACGCAGGCATCCACATGCAGCGGTATGTTTTTCTTCTGCGCGATAGCGCCCATGGCCTCGATCGGGTCGATAGTGCCGTGGGGATACTCCGGTGCACTGCCCAGGATCATCACCGTGTTGCGATTGATCAGGCGCTTGAGTTTCTTCAGGTCCGGCGTGAAGTCCTTCTTCAGCGGCACCAGCCGGATCTTCACACCGAAGTACTCGGAGGCCTTGAACCAGGCCACGTGCGCGGTAACCGGCATGATCATCTCCGGTTTTTTCACGCCGCGCTGGTCACGGGCCATGTCGCGATAGGTTTTTACAGCCATCAGGCAGCTTTCGGTACCGCCCGACGTCACCACCCCACAGACCTCCTCGGTGCCGTTGAGAATATCCGCGGTGGCGCTGATCACCTCGGTCTCGATCTTTTTCAGGCTTTTGAAGGCGCCCGGGTTGAGACCGTTTTCACAGGCATAGCTGTGGTAACTCTGTTTGAGGAAGTCAGAGTGTTGCTCATCGAGGTAGTACACCAGGCTCCAGACGCGACCGTCCTTGTACTTGGGGTCCTGTTCCTTGAAGGCCTCCAACTCGGCCAGAATCTGTTCGCTTTCCCTGCCCTGTTCAGGCATTGCCTTGTGCATTTCCAGACCTCCTGTTTACAGATCACAAACCCTGTAAAAACAATCCCAGGCTGATGCCCAGGTAGTTACCCAGCGCATAGCCAATTATCCCCGCCGTCATACCCGAGAGAATCGTCCCCGGGTTACCCAGTGCCCGCGCCATCATCGGCACAAACGGCGGGCTGCACACCGCGGCGACCGATGTGACCATGAAGGTGTCGCTGTCTACCCGCGCCAGCCGGCACAACACCGCGTGCACCAGCAGGCTGCCCAGCACGGTACCCAGCACAAACAGCGCGATACTGGCATCGACATTGGCCAGCTGCTCGACACTGGCCATGGACGCGACCACGAAACAGAACACGTAGATCAGGTACATGCCCAGCTTGTAGGACAGCTGCAACTGTTGCAGACGCGGCACCAGCGACAGCAGTATGCCAATCGTGGTGAGCGACGCAATTACCAGGGCGGGGTTGCGGCTGGCGCCGGTGGCCAGCGCATGGATTTCCGCTATACCAACCGAGACCGCCACCACCACCACGGCCACGCCCAGTGCCATGGCCATCTCCGGCCAGTTGCGCCGGTGCAGCAGCGGCGCATAGTTGTCGCTGTCATCCGCCTGCGCCGCCTCCGCTTGCCCGGCTGTTGCCGCCTGCGGCGGCTTGAGCAGCCGCCGGAATACGCGCACCCCCAGCGTCAGCATCAGCAGCAGGTAGAGCGCGCCGATAAAGGTGTCCAGGCTGTGAAACACGATGTACTGCTGGTGCGGAATTTCCAGGCCCGCCTTGATCGCCGCCAGGTTCGGTGTGCCGCCGGTATACACCGCGACCGACATGGCGGCGAAGTTGGCCGCGGCCTCCTGGCCCTGGTCACGAAACAGCATAAACAACGCCGTGGCCAGGGTGACCACCGATGTCGTGGCCAGCAGCATCGACAACAGCGCCTTGCCGGCTACATGGCGCCACTGCCTGATATCCAGCGTGATCAGCAGCATCGGCAGTGCCAGCAGTATGGTGGCGGTAGATAGCACCTGCTGTACCGGCGCCGCCGCGGCCGGAACCAGCCCGCTGTTACCCAACAGCAGGCCACAGATATACGCGAGCGCGATGATCCCCAATCTCCGCGCCCAGTTCTGGTGGTGGCATAGCCACAGCAAACCGGCTGGGATTGAAACAAAGATTATGGCGAAGAAAATACTCATAGAGCGGTCATTGTATGCTCCAGCGACAGCCCTGTCCCACGCGCATGCAGCAATGCAGTGCCTTGACAGCGACACGATCAATACTTTTGATCGCTGCGGATGACCGCTGGCATGGACAGCCAGCAGAGGTCAGCTATGACCAGACTACTCACCCTTGTTCGACTGCCTGGCGCCCTGTGCGCCTGCAAGCACCCCCTCGAGATAGGCGGCAAGAGCAGCATCGTTGAGCGCATCTACGGCGAACGCGGCTGCAGTTGGCAGGAATTCCAGGCGGCAAGCCCGCGCTGCACCGAAAACGACGTCCGCAGCGCGCGCTACTTGATGTCTTACCGCACGGCGGATAACCAAGGCCAGACAGCGTAGCTGCCAGCCCCCTGAAAGCCATGTATCGCGGTGGACTCACCATTTTCATAGAGGTATCATGCGCTGCCCCGCAGGGGGTACCCACCGCCCGTAGCTCAGCTGGATAGAGCGCTGCCCTCCGGAGGCAGAGGTCAGAGGTTCGAATCCTCTCGGGCGGGCCATATTAGTCCTTAAAATTCAGTCACTTCCGACACATCCGACTGAATCGACCTGTCACAAAATCTATGCTTGTCACAGCCTTGTCACAGAGGCATGACAAATGGCTACATTCCGTAAGCGCTCTGGCCGTTGGCAAGCGATGATTCGTCGCACCGGCCACCCCCAGCTCACTAAGACCTTTAACTCCAAAGCAGACGCAGCAAAGTGGGCGCGGCAGATGGAAACGCAGATCGAGCGCCAGCTCCACCTGCCCAGCCACAGCCAAGCTCAGATGCCGCTGTCAGAGCTGCTGGATCGCTATTGCGCGGAACACCTGCCCAGGCTCCAGGGCCATGTATCAGAGGGATACCGGCTCCAGCACCTGCGTGAGCAGCTGGGCCACCTCAAGCTCGCTGAGGTCCAGTCACACGCGCTTTCAGCATATCGGGACAGACGACTAGCGGAGGTATCACCAGCGTCGGTAAAACGCGAGGTAGCGCTTGTGCTGCGCGTACTGCGTATTGCCGCACTGGAGTGGAATATTACCTTGCCCGCTGGCATCCCTGCTGTACGGCTCCCCAAAGTGGCCAATGCACGCAGCCGCCGCGTCACTGACAATGAGATCGCTGAGCTGACCAGCCACACCGCCAGCCCCATCGCAGCCAAAGCCATCCAGTTCGCCCTGGCCACTGGTATGCGCCGTGGTGAGATCGTGCGAGCCAAGTGGAGCGATATCAACCTGGCTGAACGCACCATTCATATACCCCGGACCAAAACGGACATACCGCGTCACATTCCCATCACAGAACGTGCGATGAAAGTCATACAGAAGGCAGATAGCCAAGGGGGTGATCTGCTGTTTCCCATCGAGCCCAACAGCCTCAGTCAAGCGTTCAGACGAGCCTGTAAGCGTGCGGACATTAAAGACCTGCACTTCCACGACCTACGCCATGAAGCCATTACGCGCTTCTTTGAACTGGGATTGAGCATACCGGAAGTGGCCAGTGTCTCAGGGCATCGCGACTATCGTATGCTGGAGCGCTATACACACATTAGCAAGAAGCACCTCAGTGAACGCATTGAGCAACTGAGTCGAATCTGAGGACCTGACAGGAGCCTGACGAGTGGGTCATCCTTAGAAACACTCTGAGTAAACCTACCCCCATCGCCTTATTGCCAGCTGGCTCACGGTGTTCTTGCCTTACACTTAACCCAGTTCAGCAAAAAAATAAAAAAATATTTGCCAGTTCCATTACTAGTGATGGTTCAGGAACATGATAAAAGATATAATATAAAGGTGAGGCACGCCGTAGCGTGTACTAATAGAAACATCATCCCAACACTAATCAGAATTACCCTCGCGAATTAGGAGCCCCGTCCAACAACGGAACGGAGCATCGTTTTTTGACGTTACGAGGAGACCTGATAGATGTCAGTTCAGTCCGCCAATTTTGCAGAAATACAAAAAAAGTACTCTGCACATGCACCCACCAAGATCGCCCCAAAGCCGCATACTCTCTGGGCTCTGGCAGATTTTTACCGCTATATCTCAAAACAGCTAGTAGTTATATATGGTGACTCCAATACACCATACCAAGACATACTTGCCAATATAAAAGCTTTACCTACTACAGAAGTTCATCAGTTATTCCAGTCATATATAGATAGTCCAGCAGGCGAACTCAAACGTCTACTGCTTAATCGTCCATCCCTGCGTTCACTCTCCTCTGAACTTTCAAAGATTAATCCAGTACTCCGCGCTGTATTGTTACAGACCGCCTTAGGTGATAGAGAAATAGTCACCTTCACACAACAGTTCAGTGACAAATTCTTAAACGGAGCGGCCACTAGAGCATCTATGTTGAATGCATCAAAGAGAGCCCCATCAATTGGCCAAATCATGCATACAAAGTTCAGAACCAATTTGAAAGAAATTTTCGAGAGAAAATACGGTAATGGCTTTGTACTCCCCCAGTACTGGTTCGGTGTCGAATATGCAATTCCTAGTAGACGACATGAACGCGGTGAAGCCAGCGGGTTCCATTTACATGGTCAAATTACAGCTGATCGGGATACATTGCCGGACATCAAAGTTGCTCTATACAAGATTGCAGAGTGCTATGACAATCCCAGTGGGAAACGTCGGGCTGGAGGCTACCGCCAGCGCTTCGATAACCTGGCAGTCCACTTTGGCCTACCCAGCCAACAGCATTCCAATGGCCGCGGCAAAACTCCTTGCATATCCACTCACCCACCTTCTGACTGGATAGAGCCACAGCAGTATGACTACAGCTGGGCAAGGTATTCCGCCAAAGACACCCAGTTCACTTCGTATATGGCTGGAGAACGGCTTGGCATTAAACTGGGGTCTTCAGTCTTCTACGAGTCCCCTGGGATTAATCAAGAGGCGCAAGCCTGTTTACGCATTCTCAGACTATTTATGAAGTTTCTCACTCAATAGTGGCTATGCAGAGACAGGCGATGATGATCACCTGCATCGCTTTCAGTGGGTCGCTCATCTGACTGGTAACAAGTGCCCCAGAGACAAGCGGAAGAGTGGCTAATCCGCTGGTCCCATTCAAGGCACGGTTATATAGTGCTATCACCCAAATCAAGAAACGCTTTTGCGCATGACTCAGGAACAAAATTTCAGCTCAATCGCGGCATTCATATGGTCGGTGGCCGACCTCCTACGCGGCGACTTCAAGCAGAGCCAGTATGGCCGCATCATCTTACCCTTTACCTTGCTACGGCGGCTTGAATGCGTGCTGGAGCCCACCAAGGAGGCAGTGCTGGCCCAGCACCAGAAAGTTAAGGAAATGCCAGAGGAAGCAGCTCAGAAGCTCCTGCTGCATGCGGCACAGCAGCCCTTCTACAACACCTCCCCCATGGACCTGGACAAACTGGGCCAGAATCAGGTGCTGGACAACCTGGACAGCTACATCCAGTCATTCAGCCCCGATGCGCGGGAAATATTTGATTACTTTTCGTTCAGCGACTATCTGGTCCAACTCAACGACGCCAACCTGCTGTTCAAGGTGGCGGGCAAGTTCGCAACCATCGACCTGCACCCAGAAGCACTGTCCAACCACGATATGGGACTGGTGTTCGAGGAACTGATCAGGCGCTTCGCAGAATCATCCAACGAGACAGCCGGTGAGCACTTCACCCCCCGCGACATCGTGCGCCTGACAACCTCTCTGGTGTTCGCTGAGGATGATGATGCGCTGACCCAGCAGGGCATTGTGCGTTCCATCTACGACCCCACAGCGGGCACTGGCGGCTTCCTGTCATCCGGCATGGAGTACCTATACGAGTTGAACCCCAATGCCCGCCTCGCCACCTTTGGTCAGGAATTGAACAAAGAGAGTTACGCCATCTGTAAGGCGGACATGCTGATCAAAGGGCAGGACGTCGGCAACATCAAGCAGGGCAACACGCTGTCGGAGGACCAGTTGGCCTTCGACACCTTCGACTACATGCTGGCCAATCCCCCGTTCGGGGTGGAGTGGAAGAAGGTTCAGAAGGCTGTCAGCGACGAACACAAGATGAAAGGCTACGGTGGGCGCTTCGGCCCTGGCCTGCCCCGCGTGTCTGACGGCTCGCTTCTGTTCCTGCTGCACCTGATCAGCAAGATGCGACCAGCAGACGAAGGCGGCTCCCGTATCGGCATTATCCTTAACGGCTCGCCGCTGTTTACGGGCGGCGCTGGTTCTGGTGAAAGCGAGATTCGCCGCTACGTGCTGGAGAATGACCTTGTAGACGCCATAGTCGCCTTGCCCACCGATATGTTCTACAACACCGGCATCGCCACCTACATCTGGGTGCTGTCCAACCGCAAGCCGGAAGAGCGCAACGGCAAAGTGCAACTCATTAACGCCACCGAATTTTCTGACAAGATGCGCAAGTCGCTGGGTTCCAAGCGCAAGTACGTGACCGAAGAGCAGATCGAGGACATCGTGCGCATCTATGGTGGCTACGAAGAGTCTGAAATCAGCAAGGTGCTCGATGCCACTGACTTTGGCTTCCGACGCATCACAGTGGAGCGCCCGCTCAAGCTTGCACTGTACCCACATGATGAGGCCAGACTGGCGGCACTACAGGACGATAAGGGCTGGAAAAAGCTCAATGACGAGTTGCAACAGGCTATTCTCGGTGCACTGAGGGCCATCGGCGAATCCCAGATCCAGTCACGCTCCAGCTTCAACGAACAGATAAAGGCCAACATGCGAGGCACCAAGCTGCCCGCGCCTGCACTCAAGCTACTCTACAAGCATCTGGGCGAACAGGACGAGGAAGCCGAGCTGTGTGCCACCAAGGGCAAGCCGGAGCCAGCAGCCGATCTGCGCGACTATGAGAACGTACCGCTAAGGGAGTCCATTCGCGATTATTTCGACCGTGAAGTGCTACCCCATGTGTCTGATGCCTGGATCGACGAGTCTAAGAAGGATGCGAAGGACGGTGAAGTGGGCATTGTGGGATACGAGATTCCCTTCAATCGTCATTTTTACAAGTATGCACCACCCAGATCATTGGAAGAGATTGATGCTGATCTAGATAGGGTTAGTGCGGATATTCTTGAACTACTGGCTGAGGTCCACTCCTGATGAGCCAACGATACAGCTCATTCGCGGCTTACAAAGACTCGTCGAGCGACTGGCTGGGAAAAATACCAGATCACTGGCAAGAAATGCGACTTGGCACGTTGTTTAAAAGGGTAAAAGAGACGAATCATCCCAGGGCTGAGTTGTTGTCAGTATATCGAGATCATGGTGTAGTCCCCAAATCCAGTCGCGATGACAATTTCAACAAAGCGTCAGAGGACTTATCCAGCTATCAACTCGTCCGAAAAGGTGACCTTGTCCTTAACAAAATGAAGACCTGGCAAGGTTCCATCGCCATATCTGACTATGAAGGCATCGTAAGCCCAGCGTACTTCACCTATAGGTCGAAGCCGAAGATTGTCGACAAAATTGCGCATCCACAGTTTTTGCATTACCTATTGCGCTCTGGCAACTATATCTCTCAATATCTCCGGTGTTCCAAGGGTATTCGCGTTAATCAATGGGACCTTGATCCAGACCTGTTCAAGGTATTGTCTGTCCTGATTCCCCCATTGGATGAGCAACGCAGGATCGCCGCCTTCCTCGACCACGAAACCGCCAAGGTCGACACCCTGATCGCCAAGCAGGAGCGCCTGATCCAGTTGCTAGAGGAGAAGCGCCAAGCAGTGATTTCGCATGCCATCGAAAGACGTGAAGGAGATCGGATGGCAAGGCTGGCGCACTTCATCAACCTGCTGCCAGGGTACGCATTTAAGAGTCAGACATTTTCCAAGAACCCAAACGACACACCACTTCTCAGGGGCATAAACGTCGGTGTGGGCAGTACCAAGTGGGATGAAACCGTTAATTTTTCTGGCGAATCGCGCGCAGTACAAGAGTTCTTTCTGGAGGCAGGCGACATCGTCTTGGGAATGGATCGCCCCTGGATCAAGGAGGGCGCAAGAGTAGCCAAGATTGCAGCCAGCGACCTTCCCTGCCTTCTAGTGCAGCGAGTTGCAAGACTCCGAGCAATCAACGGCCTCGACCAGGACTTCTTGCTACTAGCGCTAAAGAGCAATGAATTTAGATCATATATCGAAAGCGATCTCACGGGAGTGAGTGTTCCCCACCTTAGTCCAGAACAAATAAAAGGCTTCAGAATACCTGTCATCGATCGCGATGAGCAAAAAAGACGCGTGACACAGGTAAAAACTGTAACAACTAAGATCGACCTGACTGTCCAAAAGTCCAGAAAAAGTATCGCCCTGCTGTCAGAACGACGCGCATCCGTGATCTCTGCTGCCGTCACAGGTAAGATCGACACTAGGGACTGGAAGCCATACAACGTATAACAACAGGAGAAGTACGTGGCAGACGCCAAGGAAGCGCAATTTCAGCAGGACATCATCGACAGCCTAACTGCTAATGGCTGGCTGCTTGGGTCATCTGACCAGTACGACCGCGAGCTGGCCATCTTCCCAGAAGACCTGATTGGCTATGTAAAGGACACGCAGCCCGACCAGTGGGACAAACTGGCCAAGCACTTCCCCGATTCCACGAATGAAGCCCTGCTCAAGACCGCCGCCAAGTGGCTCGACAAGCAGGGCACCTTGTGGGTGCTGCGCAATGCGTTCAAAGATCGCGGCGCTCGCTTTCGCCTCTGCACCTTTAAGCCCGACCATGACCTGAACCCAGAACTGACCGAGCGCTACCATAAGAACCGCCTCCGTGTCGTCCCTGAACTCGTATACAGCCCACATGGTTACGAGGGCAGGCTTGATCTCACCCTGTTCGTCAACGGTCTGCCTGTGGCCACGCTGGAGCTGAAATCGGAGTTCAAACAGGCACTGGACAACGCCAAGTATCAGTACATAAAGGATCGCCAGCCGCGCGACCCAACTACCAAGAAGGCGGAGCCGCTGCTAACGTTCAAGCGAGGTGCACTGGTGCACTTTGCCGTGAGCCAGATGGAGGTCGCCATGACCACCAAACTGGCGGGCATGAAAACCTACTTCCTGCCCTTCAACCGGGGCACAGCTGACGGTGGCGCAGGCAACGATCTGCCAGAACAGGGCTATCCCACCGCCTATCTGTGGGAGGAAATCTTCCAGCCAGACAACTTCCTCAACATCGTAGGCCGCTACCTCCACCTGGAGGTGAAGACCGACGAGGACGCGCTGGGCAAGAAAACCACCAAGGAGACCATGATCTTCCCCCGCTATCACCAGTGGGATGCGGTGAGGTCGCTATTGGGCACTACGGTGGCAGAGGGTCCAGGGGAGAAGTACCTCGTTCAACACTCGGCAGGGTCCGGCAAGTCCAACTCTATCGCTTGGTTGTCGCACCAGCTATCGGCATTGCATCGACCCGATGGCGACAAGCTGTTCAACTCGATCATTGTCATCACAGACCGTACCGTGCTGGACTCCCAGCTACAGGAGACCATCTACCAGTTTGAACATGCGGAGGGGGTGGTAGCCCGTATCAACCGGGAGGAAGGGGATGGCAGCAAGTCGGAGCAGCTTGCCTCGGCCCTGGCAGCAGGCACCCCCATCATCATTGTCACTATCCAGACCTTCCCCTATGTGCTGCAAGCCATACAGGAGTCGGCCGGTCTCAAGGAGCGCACCTTCGCTGTGATCGCCGATGAAGCCCACAGCTCTCAGACGGGCGCTACAGCGCGCAAGCTGCGCGAGGTACTGATGGCCGAACTACTAGATGATGACGCTGAGATCACCGCTGAGGACATTCTGGACGCCACACTGGCCGCAAGGTCCGGCTCCGAGAACATCAGCTACTATGCCTTCACGGCCACCCCGAAGGCCAAGACACTGGAGCTATTTGGCCGCTGCCCCAATCCTTCTGCGCCACCCTCTGACGAGAACGCGCCAGCCGCCTTTCATATTTACAGCATGAGGCAGGCTATCGAAGAAGGCTTCATTCTGGATGTGCTCCAGAACTACACCAACTACAACACCGCGTACAAACTAGCCCACGCCAATCCCGATCTCGATGAAGACGTCGAGAAGAAGAAAGCCGCCACTGAGATCGCCAAGTGGGTGCGGCTCCACCCCCACAACATCGCACAAAAGGTCGAAATCATTGTGGAGCACTTTCGCACCCGTGTGGCTCATCTACTTAATGGCGAGGCAAAGGCCATGGTTGTCACAGGCAGCCGCAAGGAAGCGGTGCGATATAAACTGGCCATGGACAAGTATGTCAGCAAAAAGGCATACGAGAACATCAACGCCATGGTCGCCTTTTCGGGTGAGGTAGTGGATAAGGACTCCGGCCCAGAGCCGTTCACCGAGCGGAACATGAACCCAGGCTTGAAAGGGCGCGACATGCGCGACGCCTTCGACACGCACGACTATCAGGTGATGATTGTCGCCAACAAGTTTCAGACCGGCTTTGACCAACCCAAGCTCGTCGCCATGTACGTGGACAAGAAGCTGGCGGGGGTGGATTGCGTGCAAACACTTTCGCGCCTGAACCGTACTCACCCTGGCAAGGACCAGACCTTCGTACTCGATTTCGTCAACGAGCCAGAGGGCGTACTGGAAGAGTTCCAGAAGTACTACCAGACCGCCGAACTGGCGGCAGTCTCTGACCCCAATCTCGTCTATGACCTAATGGAGTCGCTGAAGGACGAACGCATCTTCCAATGGAGCGAGGTAGAGTCGTTCGCCGCCGCGTACTTTGACCCCAAGGCAGCACAGGCTGCGCTGATCGCCGCCTGCAAGCCTGCTGTGGACCGTTATGGCGCTCGCTACACCGATGCCATGGATGCGCTGAAACTGGCCCAAAACGCGCTCAAGGACGCTCTCGCGACTGGCAACGACAGCGCCATCAAGCACGCCGAGCATTCGCTCAGCCAAGCGAAAGAGGCCAAGGACATTCTTGATACCTTCAAGAAGAACCTGCGGTCATTCAGCCGATTCTATGAGTTCATATCGCAGGTAGTGGACTTCAACGACGACGAGCTTGAAAAGCTCAACGTATATGCAGCTCACCTGGCACCCCTACTACGCGAGGAGGTAGTCCGAGAACAGGTGGACCTGAGTCAAGTCGTAATGACCCACTACAAGCTCAACGAAGTGCGCCAACAGCGCCTTGTGATGGATAAGAAGGGCGGTTACCTGGAAGGAGCCACCAGCATCGGCGGCCACACCCCCAAGGAGCAGGAGTATGACAAGCTGGCGGCGATTCTGGAGCGTGTGAACGACCTCTTCGCTGGCGAACACCTGACCGACAAGGACAAAGTGAACTGGCTGAATTCACTGAAAGACAAAGTCGCCGAGAATGAAGCTGTGATGGATCAGATCAGCAGGAATACAAAGGAACAGGCCATGCTGGGCGACTATCCGGCCGCCGTTGAGAGCGCCGTCATCGGCTCCATGGAAGCACACAGCGACCTCGCCATGCAGTTTCTGTCAGACAAGCAAATATCAAGCGCCGTGGCAGAGGCACTGCTTGCCCTTCTAACCTCCAATGCCGACACTGCGAGCTAGTAGTCAATGAAACTTAAAAAGCTGATCTCGCTAGATTTCGTGAGGGAGTTCGAATCGCTATTGGAGACAGACTTTGAGCGGAAGCTATTGGTCAACAGCCTAAGAAATTATGCCTCTCACGGAAACCCGCTCCGATTTCATAACTTTGCATTCTCGATGAGGGAGCTGGTATTACACTTGATCGAGCGCCGGGCAAGTTCCAAGAAGGTTTTAGATGCATGTTGGTATGCCCGGGAAAGCCCGGACAGAGAAGTTACTAGAAGGCAGCAGTTGAAATACTGTGCACAAGCAAACTTGGCCGATGAGTATCTTGGGGACGACACAGTTGATGCAATCAACGCGAATATCGCCGAGTTCCTCTCGGAGTTCCGATTCTTCAACAAGTTTACTCACATCACAGAGAAACACCTAGAGCCATGTCCCAAGCGGTTTTTCGAAGATGCAAAGTACATCGTATCGTTGTCGAGCGAGTGTTTAGGCCGAATAAGCGATCTGGAGCAACTGGTAATCGGCAGGATTGAGGAACTGGTCCACAAGTCCGTAGTTACCACTGCACTAGAAGCCGTACCTGAAGAACTATCACTATTGGCGAACCATGTGTTCGTCGATTTCACCGAAGTGGAAGAGATCGTTTGCGATGCAATTGATCATGAAATAATCCATGTAACTGCTCACGGATTTGTACATGTTTCTCAGGAGTACGGATCGAAACATGATGGCTGCACTATAAACGAGAGCTACCCCTTTGAGTTGGCCTTAACTGCACCTGTAACGAACCCTGAAGACTTAACTCCCTCCGCTGATGAACTAACGATTGACACCTCCTCGTGGTACGAATAGGAACATCGCCCCATAACCCGGAGCAACTCATTTGACCCCTAGTAGCTTGCCGATTTTCACATTGAATGCTCGCGGGAACGTGATGCTAGAAGTTACAAGAGAATATTTTGGGCTCAACCCTGGCCAGATGTATCACGGTATCCAGGCCACACATGCCCAAGCTGTCGACATTCTCACCTCCAAAAATATCAAGTACCTCGACCTTAGATCAGCATTAGCACCAAGAGTTGACCGCGTAGAGGCCGCATTTCTTTTTGATTCGGAATGTATTTCCTCGGACTGGTATGGCTACGAGGTAGCAAATTCCATCATCCCACTCTTCGCTCCTGAGTCAACTCATAGCATCTTATGCGGTGACCTCATAGGCGATGACCAAGAGTTGATTCGTAGTTTGCTCAGAGAATCATTGATTCCAGCAAGATCATACAATTTTAAGCACGGAACCTTGCTCTATTGCGTGTACCTCAACAATCTTAGCGATGCAGCAGTGCAGCGATTTCACGATGAACTCAGCAAGACCCCGGCATACTTGGGCTACATGCCCATGGAGTATGCATCCCCTGCTAAATTTTACTTGTCAACGATTCTTGTAAACGCTTATGTGAAGCACAGGAAGCAAATCGTGCTACCACATGAGGATGACCGTCCTAACAGCGAGAATGCCAATCTAATAGACTATCCGTTTGCCAAGTATTCATATCGCCTGAGTAGCCTCCAATCAATGTACTTCGATTTGTTTCTTAGCTACAAAATTGAACGACCTGTGCTCCCAGGCTTCACAGTTGACACAGAGATGTCACTCAATGCTGTTTCGGAGAATGTCTTGCCCATTGACGACTTTTCCATCCTATTGAGCGATGACAAATTCAATTACCTAATGAGAGAGAAACGGGGTAAATTGGAGAAAGCCGGTATCGCTAGTGTGACCAGGAACGGACTCTCCCAACTAATCCAAGAAAAGATAAACGGCAGCTATATCTACAACATGACGCATTTAGCGGATCATGATGTTACGAAATTCAATGTGATTATTGAGCTACCAAGAACCGACGGGGGGCACCCCACAAGGATGCTAGCTTCGCTTGAGTACCAGCCAAATCAAAAGCAGCTCAGAGTAATCACCCTGCACTGAGCCACCAATAAAATTGACTTCCATTTAGGCGACCACTCCCATGAGTATCGAGTACTTAGAGACGGATTTCGACAAGGTTAGCTATCTTGTAAATTTGCTAACTGCGCGAGCGACAGGGTTAGCAGCAAGTTCCAGCGACTTTGAAATCCTACGACATCAATTGCTTAGCAATCCAGAGATCGCCTCAGAGATGCCGACCTGGCTCCGTCAGCATCGAAATCTTGATTCCTTCTGGGGATTTATCAAACAAAAATTCAGCTCTTATGCCGAACGACGTACCTTCATTTCGGAGCAATTTACTCCGGTGTTGGACATGCTTGAATTTGGCTCACAACCCCTATTCACTCCCAAGCCCAGCGTAAATCTACCGCAACAACAGTTGCCCTACTCCCCAGTCGCCCGGAATAAGAGGAAAGTATTCATTGTTCACGGCAGGGATAATGAGGCGAAGCAAGAAGTAAGCCGATTCGTGGAAAGGCTAGGACTAGAAGCAATCATCCTTCACGAGCAGGCGAATGTAGGCATGACAATAATTGAAAAAATTGAGCACTATTCGAAGGATGCTGACTTTGCACTAGTGCTCTATACGCCATGTGACCTGGGTCGAGGTGTTCACGAGCAGAAAGTAGCGCCAAGAAATAGAGCACGCCAGAATGTTGTTTTTGAACATGGATACTTGATTGCCAAGCTCGGACGGGAGAACGTGTGTTCATTGGTAAAGGGACCTATCGAAACCCCCAATGATGTCAGTGGAGTTGTTTATGTTCAGTTGGATGAGCCGGGTGCCTGGAAGTTGGAAGTGGCCAGGGAACTCCAAGCATGTGGATATCAGCTCAATCAGTTCCCTTAGTCGCTGGGGTTGACTCCGTCATCATGTCACAATCTTGTCACAGCAAACCCTTGATTACCGCCCTACCAGTGCTATGCTGAACAAACCCAACAACCACAGGCTTTTGATTTCCATAGAATTTTTGACATTGGCCCGTAGCTCAGCTGGATAGAGCGCTGCCCTCCGGAGGCAGAGGTCAGAGGTTCGAATCCTCTCGGGCGGGCCATATAAACCAAGGTGTATCCCGGACACATGGTTTACACCTTATACCGGAGACATGGTTTACACTTCCGGTAAAAAAGGATTGGCGGCGGGTTCGACCCGCCCCACATCCTCATCAAAGAATCCTAGATCATATTCCATAAAGCTGACCA
>NZ_VTUX01000009.1 GCF_008370495.1 Pseudohalioglobus sediminis
ATCAAAGTGGCTGTCATCTGCACGTTGTCGCCCGGCATGACCATCTCAACACCTTCCGGCAGCTCAACAGCGCCAGTCACGTCAGTCGTACGGAAGTAAAACTGCGGACGGTAGCCCTTGAAGAACGGCGTGTGACGACCACCCTCTTCCTTCGACAGAATGTAAACCTCTGCCTCAAACTTGGTGTGCGGGTTCACTGAACCAGGCTTCGACAGAACCTGACCACGCTCAACCTCATCACGCTTGGTTCCACGCAGCAGAACACCCACGTTCTCACCCGCGCGGCCTTCGTCAAGCAGCTTGCGGAACATCTCAACACCAGTACAGGTGGTTGTAGTCGTATCGCGGATACCCACGATCTCAATCTCTTCACCNACCTTGATGATGCCGCGCTCAACACGACCGGTTACAACCGTACCGCGACCAGAGATAGAGAACACGTCCTCTACCGGCATCAGGAACGCACCGTCAATCGCACGCTCAGGCTCAGGAATGTAGGAGTCCAGGGTCTCAACCAGGGTCTTCACCGCGGTGGTACCCAGCTCGTTGTCATCCTTGCCTTCCAGCGCCATCAGCGCAGAACCACAGATGATCGGCGTGTCGTCGCCAGGGAACTCGTACTGGTCAAGCAGCTCACGCAGCTCCATCTCAACCAGTTCCTTCATCTCTTCGTATTCCTCAGAGTCCGCACCGCCGCAGTCTTCCGCCAGCAGGTCAGCCTTGTTCAGGAATACCACGATGTAAGGTACGCCAACCTGGCGTGACAGCAGGATGTGCTCGCGTGTCTGCGGCATCGGGCCGTCAGTCGCACCACAAACCAGGATCGCGCCGTCCATCTGCGCCGCACCGGTGATCATGTTCTTCACGTAGTCCGCGTGTCCGGGACAGTCAACGTGCGCATAGTGACGGTTGGGAGAATCGTACTCCACGTGAGATGTCGCAATGGTGATACCACGCTCTTTCTCTTCCGGTGCGTTGTCGATGCCGTCAAAGGCAACCGCTTCACCGCCCCAAACCTCTGCACATACCCGTGTCAGGGCCGCTGTCAGCGTGGTCTTACCGTGGTCAACGTGACCGATGGTGCCCACGTTGACGTGGGGCTTAGTACGTTCAAATGTTTCTTTTGCCATTACGACAATCTCCTATCGACACCGGCCGCAGCCTTGCTACAGTTAAAAAAACCAAACAACTCCAAACACCAAGAAGGAAAAGTGGAGCTCATAACCGGACTTGAACCGGTGACCTCTTCCTTACCAAGGAAGTGCTCTACCGACTGAGCTATATGAGCCTTTAACCTTCAAATCCTGGAGCGGGTAGCGGGAATCGAACCCGCATCATCAGCTTGGAAGGCTGAGGTTCTACCGTTGAACTATACCCGCGCACCGCTAAACCAAATTTTTAACGCAGATCAATCGCTTGACCTGCTGAGTACAACTCCAGTCATACTCGTCATACATGGTGGAGGGGGGTGGATTATTCGGGGCTTCGCCCCTCACCCTCCGGGTCGCCGCAAGCGGCGCTCATCGCAGCGTTGCTGCTCTGTCGAACCTTGTGGTTCCAATCCACCCCTGGTTCGCCCTCAATCTAACCACCGCGCAACTCACATACAGCCGGAGCTACTTAAACTGGTGGAGGGGGGTGGATTCGAACCACCGAAGCTTTCGCGTCAGATTTACAGTCTGATCCCTTTGGCCACTCGGGAACCCCTCCGGAAGGCGGCATATTGTCCGGATGCCCCTACCCTATGTCAACCGCTTCTCCCAATAAAATTATCGACTTACACACACTTTTACGACCCCGGCACAGGGCGACGGAAAAGTGCGCCACCAACATCGTGGTATGTGCAGTCACTGTGCGGATTGCCTTGGGGAAACGAGGGTGGAATGGAGCTGGCGAGAGGAATCGAACCCCCGACCGGCTGATTACAAATCAGCTGCTCTACCTACTGAGCTACGCCAGCCTGATCCAGACCTGTGAATAATGAAACCCCTTATATGCGCACCTGATGACAAGTACCTATATATAGAAGGAAGAACACCCAGCGGGCTCCATACTCAACGGCGGGTGATTCTATGCCAAGGGTTGGGGTGTTGCAACAGGAAAGTAACCCGCTGCCAATCACCCGGCCGGTAAGGCCGCCGTTCGCGCTGGCGCTGCAAGGGAAACCGGCTTCAGCGTCCCATATACACTGCCAACATATCCGTCATTTCACTGATCAGCACCGACTGACTGAGCGCCAATTGCCTGGACGGATTGATATCGGGGTAGAACAGTCTTTCAGAGAGACTACTGACCAGCACCAGAATGACCATACGCAGTTGATTCGCTGACAGAGGTGCCGGTAATAGCTCGATAACCGGCTGCAACAGTGCCAGGTACTGACTCTTGCGTGCAGAGCCATGGCGGGAATCAGCCAGATCCCCACCAAGGCGAGCATACAGATGAAGTGTTCGCATCATGCCGCGATGAGTTGAATAAAACTCAACATGCGCGGTCACCAGGTGGTGCAGGCGTGCTTCCGCGTCGGAACACTGCTGCAGCACCTGTTCTGACCACAGGGAGTCGACCCAGGCTTGCAGGTCCTGCTCGTAGCGCCCGTATAACACCGGCAGGAGCGCATCCTTGTCCTTGAACCGCCGGTATACAGTACCAACCGCTACGCCTGCCTTCCCGGCGATATCCTTGATGCTGATCTGATCAAAATAGGCCTCCTCCAGTAGCGATTCGAGCGCATTTAACAGCCGCTCCTCGGTAGACTTCGATCGCGCCTGTTTGGGTGAGTGCGTTAGTGGCATGAGCTTGACTCCTTATAGCCACACAAGCCTATGCGAATTGTAATTCACATACAACGCAATACATGCTATTGTGAATTCTTATTCACATATATGCAACGGAGATCTGTATGCGCCGGCTAATAATCGGCACCTGCGCCATCTTTCTGGGACTCGCGGTCTATTCCATCCTGATGAGCAGCGCCGCCAATACCATCGGCCTCGAAGGCGAACTGCCATACTACCTGCTTAACAAGGGTTTATTTGCTGTTTTGCTGCTGCTGTTGGCACTGGCCCTGGGACATCGCGACCTGGTCGCACTGAATTGCCAGCCGCGTCTTTCTACCCTTGCCATATTCTGGCCCATGCTGCTCATCGCGCTCAGTATCACTGCCGGTGCCGAGCAGCCGGCAAGCGATCCGCGATCGCTCATACTGCTGCTTTTGATCGCTGTAGCCGTGGGCATAGGCGAAGAAGTACTGTTCCGGGGGTATGTCTTGCACTGGGCCAGCTTTGGCGGCGTGCGCTTCCAGATCGTCATCAGTGGCATCACCTTCGGTGCGGTGCACCTGCTTGGGTTAGGCAGCAGTATCCCCGCACCCGTGATACTGGCGCAGGTTTTTTTCGCCGCTGCCCTGGGTATGATTTTCGCAAGCGCCCGAATTCGTGATAACTCGCTGTGCCTGCCTATCGTGGTGCACGCACTTTTCAATTTTCTCGCGTTCCGCGCCGCAGGCGGTATTCACAGCACGTTTGAACACCCGGAACAGGTCATACCGGGCATGCTGCTGGCAGGCACCATAGCGCTGGCCTGGGCGATAGTTCTGATATATCGTGCACCTGGTTTCCGCAGCACAATAGCTGATCAGCAACACGGCGGCTGAAAGTCGATTCAAGGCGGCAAAACCAGCTAACGAGAATCCGGCTGTACCGGGCCGGCAACGAGACACGGCATGTGCCACGTATCCCGTCTAAACCTTTGAGAGCTCTACATGCTGCACTGCAGAATTATCCGCGTTCTGTCCCCCCTGCTTCTGGCGCTATTTGCCGCCTGTGCGCTTGCAGCCATTCGCACCACGCTGCCAGTCTCGGCTGAACTGGCGACAGACATCGCCCGCGAACAGTTCCCGGTAACGGTAAAGATCAACCAGGCCAACCTGTTCCTGACCGAGCCGAGGGTAGTCTTTGTGGATGCAAAGCGGATTGCCGTACACGTGCGCTTCCAGGCCTACGATCACCGCCCCGAGCACGGCATCGCCATGAGTGAGACAGGGCGGGCGGCATTTTCCGGGGAACTGGATTTTGATCCGGAGACACGGCAGATCCTGCTGTTCCGCCCAAAAATCGACCAGTTGGTGTTCGACAACGAAAGTCCGGCTGCGACCCACCTGTCGACAGAACTGGGCACAGCCTGGTCACGGCAGGTAAAGGACCCGTTGCGCACCGACCTGCCGAATCACCCATACATTGCCGCCTTCAAGGAGAATATCCGTGACGTGGGGTTCGACGGCCGCAGCATAAATCTTTCCATTTATTACTGATACGCAATCACGAGTCTGGTACTCCACCACTAACCCGGTCTTAAGGCGGCCGCGAGATCAGTCGCTGTTAGGTGCTGCGATTACCGCGACTATCAATCCTCTGCGGATTCTTCTTCTATCTCTTCCTCTCCCTCTTCTTCGAGCTCTTCCTCTATTTCTTCCTCAGATTCTTCATCGTCGCCTGAAGATTTGTTCTTATCCTTGCCTTTGGCCAGCCCGTTATTACTTTTCTCACCATCTTCGCCAGCTTCACCCTGTACCGGGCGCAGGATAACTCTCGTATAGGACGTTGCGACAGCCACATCCGCCGGGACAGTCAATCCCAACTGCTCGAGCAGGAGCGCAACAACTTCTTCTGTAAAGCCAAGGCTGACGCCGCGTATGCGCAGGACGTTGCCACCGGCACTGATGTCTAAAGTCTCATCCAGTGGCGTGAACACAGGAATTCGCTCAGTTATGCTACCATTTACCGAAATCAGGCCAGTCAACCGCAAGTCACTGCCATCCGTGGAGTCGCCTTCAGTCTCCGCCATTTGATGATCGATCCTGAAATTCTGCAGGCCGACCACGTTCTCACCACCATCGCATTGCAGAAGCAAACCGCCTCGGTGTTCGATTTCACCCAATGCCGATTCAAGATCCAGGGCACCGCTGCCTATGCTGAAGCGCAGGCGATCGCCACCAGGTTTGATCACTGCCGGCTTTATCCTCTCTATCTGGCAGCTCACCAGGGTTTCCAGAACGTCCTCCGACAATACCAGTGACGTCAGCCCCCCCTGTATTTGCACGGCAGGTGCCGCGTGTACGGTCACTGCCGTCATGGCCAGCCCCAAAATTGCTCCTCGCATCCTGTTCAACATAGCCAATCTCCTACGGCGGCCCTGACCTGCCGCGACACTGTGAAAGAACCTCGAGTATTCCGTACGGCACCGAGACGGTCCAATGACTACTGCTTATGACATGTTATTCCTATTTCATATATCTGCCAGCCACTTCGCCCGCCGCTGCCGGCTGTGCTCCCCCCAGCATGACAGGGATCCGCCACAGGTTCACTTTAGGCAGGGGCACCTGTACCCTGCTCTCGTCCCGGTAACACACCGAAATACATGCACATCCCCTTTTTACGCACAAGGCAATGACCGTCTACCGCGCTGACATAGACGGCCTCAGGGCCTTCTCCATCCTTGCCGTGGTGGTTTATCACGCCTTCCCCACGGCTTTGCCGGGCGGTTTTGTCGGCGTGGATGTGTTCTTCGTTATCTCAGGGTACCTGATTTCCGGCATCATTCTGAAAGGCCAGGCCACCGGGGATTTTTCCCTGGCGACATTCTATCGCCGGCGCATCCAGCGCATCGTCCCCGCGCTGCTGCTGGTACTGGTTTTCTGCCTGGCGGCGGGATGGTGGATACTGCTGCCCTATGAATATGCCATGCTCGGCAAACAGACTGCCGCCAGCGCTATTTTCGCGCCCAATATCCTGTTCTGGAGCGAAGCGGGCTATTTCGATACCGACAGCCGGCTGAAGCCACTACTGCACCTGTGGTCGCTGGGCGTTGAGGAACAATTCTACCTCGTCTGGCCGCTGGTGCTGGTAGCCGCAGCCCGCTTCGCGAAGCGCCCGTTGCTGGTGGTCGCGGTGCTGCTGCTCATGTCATTCATTGCCAGCACACTATTACCTGCCGATCCTGCCGCGCACTTCTTCCTGCCCCAGTTTCGCATCTGGGAGCTGCTGCTTGGTGCGGCGCTCGCTGCCAGTGGCGCATCACCGGGCTCGAACTTGAAGGCAGGCGCTGCCGCATTACTGGGCATCACCCTGCTGGTAATCGCCACGTACATTATCAACAGCTCTACCCATTTTCCCGGCTGGTGGGCACTCTTGCCGACGCTGGGTGCGGCACTGTTGATTTTTGCCGGCACTGACAACCCCATCAATCGCTTCCTGGGCTGGGCACCGCTGGTATTCGTGGGCAAGATCAGTTTCCCGCTCTACCTCTGGCACTGGCCACTGCTGACCTTTGCCAGGCTGATGGAGTCCGGTGAACCCAGTGCCGCATTGCGAGTAGCCATCGTGATCGCCAGCGTATTCCTGGCCTGGCTCAGCTACAGGCTGGTGGAAACCCCCTTGCGCTACCACCCGGCCCGTGGGGTACCGGCCATGCTGCTCACCGGGCTTTTGCTGACCGGGGCTGCGGGCGCGGTGATATTGCAAGGGGATGGCGTGCCATCGCGCACTGCCGGGATGGACCAGGCTTTTACCGCGTTATATTGGAAGGAAATCGGCTTACACCGACGGGATGACTGCTCTGACACACTGTCAGTGCCGGGCCGCTGCCTCAGCGACGGCAAGCCACCTGCTATTGCCGTCATCGGCGACAGCCACAGCACCAACACGTTTTTCGCCCTGCAACACGCCTATCGCGAGTCCAGCGAAGGCATCATCAGGCTCGGCCGCGGGGGCTGCCCGCCACTGCTATCGGTAGCGGTGACCGATACACGTGGCGGTAATAGCTGTATGCAAGATACCCGGGGGAATCTGGACTGGGTGCTGGAGAACCCGGCAATACACACGGTCTACCTGTCGTCCATGGGGCCGCCCTACATCAATCCGCGGCAGTCGCGGTATCGCCTGCACTACCCCGACAGACCTGAACTGCAGCAGAACGAGGCGATATTTGCCGCTGCCCTGGGCGACACTACCGCCCGCCTGCTGGACGCGGGCAAAGAAGTCGTGCTGGTAATCGACTGGCCGGGGCTTGGCATGCACCCTGAGACCTGTGTCGACACACGGCCAGTGCGCCTGACTAACTTTACCGCCCGCGACTGCAGCATACCGAGGGCGCGCTACGAGCGCAGCAATCGCAGGTATCGGCAAATACTGCAGGACATCGCCAGTGCGTCTCCACAGGTAAAGCTGTGGGACACCAGTGAAGTTTTCTGTGATGCGCACTACTGCTACGGCATGCGCGAGGGCAGACTACTGTATCGCGACCCGGGCCATCTCTCTCTCGACGGGTCGCGCTACCTCGGCGACCGACTAAATCTGAGCGCCGGAGGCAGCGACTGACGCCGCCATCAGTTCCAGGCCCTCAAATACGAGGTCGGGAGCATGGTCGGCATCCTGCCCCAACAGCGCCATCAGGGTCTTACCCGCACCACCGCAGAAGAACAACCGCGGCGCCGGATTGCCCGCCTGGCGCAGCGCGACCGTCACCGCACCTACCTGTGCCACGGCGATGCCATGGCGCACAGCGGCTGCCGTTGATGTACCCGGAGGCAGGGCGTAGGCAACGTCATCATCGAACCGGACGCGGTCGGTATCCAGCAGCAGCGCACGCTCCATAAGCGCCGGCCCGGGAATGATGTAGCCCCCTTCATGACGGCCATCGGCTGCCACCAGGTCAATGGTCAGCGCCGAACCGGCATCTACAACGCAGATGCGCCCGCCACAGCGAGCACGAGCCCCCAACATGGCAAGCCAGCGATCCACTCCCATACGTTCTGGCTCAGCGTAACTATTCGTCAGGCCGGCGAATACCGCCGGGGTTCGCGCAAACCAGGGCTCCACACGCCACTGTTGCCGCAGCAGGCCGGCCAACTCGTGCTCCAGTTCTGCACCCGCCACGCTGGCAAGCCAGATATGATCGACGCCAGTAACGCTGTGCAGCATCGCCTCGCGGCCGGCATTGTCGCCGTGGGCATAACCCCCGCGAGCGATAATCTCGCCGGCATGCCGAACCCGCCACTTGGCATAGGTGTTGCCAACGTCCATTTGCAGGGAAGTGGTCATGTCGCGCGCCTCAGGGATATCTCGCCGCCAAAGATTGATTGCACGCCGCTGGCCGCCGTTTCCAGTTGCAGCGCCCCGCGCTGATCAACACCCCGGGCAATGCCGGCCATTTGCTGGGCGCCGCTATACAGCACCACTGGCGCATCAGCATAGGCATCCAGTGCCTGCCACTCCTCCCGCCAGGGTCCGAAACCGGTGCTTTCAAAGCCAGCCAGCATCGGCAGCAACTCATCAAGTATCGTACCCAGCAACTGCGCACGCGTTGGGCGCTTGTGTTCACAACAACGGGCCACGTCGGTCCAGTCCTGGTCTATGGCTTCACCCTGCTGCGCCGGCATATCCACGTTCAGGCCGATACCCACGACCACCTGGCACTGGCCGCTGGCGTCACCGGTCATCTCCAGCAGGATGCCGCCAAGCTTGGCACCGTGCGCCAGTACGTCGTTGGGCCATTTAAGCTGCACCGGCGGCACGCCGCAGCGACGCAGCGCACGTGCGACCACGACACCGACAGCGAGGCTCATGCCCTCCAGTACGGCCGCGCCGCCAGCGTATTGCCAAACCGCCGACAGATAAATATTGCGTGCGTAGGGGCTGACCCACTCACGACCGCGCCGGCCACGGCCGGCACTCTGCTGCTCGGCGCTGCACACGTAACCCACGCCAACGCCACTTTCAATCTGCTGCAGCGCCTCGGCGTTAGTGGAGTCAATGTCGTCACGCAGGTCCAGATGGGCCAGCAGGGCCAGCGCTTCAGCCCCCATGACTGCGCGCACGGCCGCTTCATCCAGAAGGTCCATGCCGCCTGGAATCCGGTAGCCTCTGCCCTTCACCGACTCGATCTCGATACCCAGACCGGCCAGCCCGTTGAGCTGTTTCCAGACTGCCGTTCGGCTGACGCCCAGCGCGTTGGCAACATCCTGGCCGGAGACGAATTCCCCACTGGCAAGCAGCGGCAGTAACTTGGTATTTGGCATGGTTGGTGATGGCCCGCGAAACAAGCCGCGATGATAACAGGCCTGCCGGCGTCGGCCAGTGCATACGGAAATAATTTACCGTTTACGTTAACGTAAACTTGAGCTATATTTCACCGGTCCCTGAAGCCGAGGCGCCCGCGCAGCAGATGCCCGAGAAAACCTACAGCATTTCCGACCTTGCCAGTGAATTCGGCGTCACCACCCGCACTATCCGTTTTTACGAAGAAAAAGGGCTGGTCACCCCAAGGCGCGAAGGCCAGAAGCGCCTGTACAACCAGGCCGACCGTGTGCGCATCAAGTTGATCCTGCGCGGTAAGCGCATCGGCATGACCCTGGACGAGTGCGTCGAAGTCATCGACATGTATGATCCCGAGCACAATAACGCCGAACAGCTACACTCTCTTATCGCCAGGGTGCAGGACAAACGCGCACGCTTCGAGCAGCAGCGTCGTGATATCGACGAGATGTTAAAGGGCCTGGACGAGGTCCAGGCCCTGTGTGAAAGCGCCCTGGCGGAGGCCGGGGCAGCCAACTAACCAAGACGACAAGCAGGAAACCAGCATGAACACAGGCTACCCCACCCTCAACTTCGGCCTCGGCGAGGAAATCGACATGCTGCGCGATGCGGTCTACAGCCTCTGCCAGAAAGAGCTGGCCCCGCGCGCCGCCGACATCGACCGCGACAACGATTTCCCACATGACATGTGGCGCAAATTTGGCGACATGGGCCTGCTGGGCATTACCGTCGAGGAAGAGTACGGCGGCAGCAATATGGGCTACCTCGCCCACTCCGTGGCCATGGAGGAGATCAGCCGTGCCTCTGCATCCGTGGGCTTGTCCTATGGCGCTATGTCCAACCTGTGCCTGAACCAGTTACGCAAGCATGGTACCGAGGAACAGAAGCAGAAGTACCTGCCGAAACTGTGCAGCGGTGAACACGTGGGCGCACTGGCCATGTCCGAACCCAACGCCGGTTCTGACGTGGTCAGCATGAAACTCAGCGCCCGGCGCAAGGGTGACCACTACATTCTCAACGGCAACAAGATGTGGATCACCAACGGCCCGGATGCCGACACCTATATCATTTATGCCAAGACCGATCCGGAGGCCGGTTCCCGCGGGATCACTGCATTCATTGTGGAGCGCGATTTTGCCGGTTTCTCCCGCTCCCCCAAACTCGACAAACTGGGATGTCGCGGCTCAAATACCTGCGAGCTGGTATTTGAGGACTGCGAAGTACCTGCGGAAAATGTGCTGCGCAACGAAGGCGACGGCGTGAAAATCCTCATGTCCGGTCTTGACTATGAGCGCACCGTACTCTCCGGCGGTCCCGTCGGCATCATGCAAGCCTGTCTCGACCTGGTGCTCCCCTACCTGCACGACCGCAAGCAGTTTGGCCAGAGCATCGGGGAGTTTCAGTTAATGCAGGGCAAGCTGGCCGATATGTACGCCGACATGAACGCATGCCGTTCCTATCTCTATGCCGTGGCCGCGGCCTGCGACCGCGGTGAGGAAACGCGCCAGGACTGCGCGGCAGTCATCCTGTACACCGCAGAAAAAGCCACGCAGATGGCACTGCAGGCAATTCAGGCACTGGGTGGCGTGGGCTACACCAATGACTTCCCTGCCGGCCGCCTGCTGCGCGATGCCAAGTTGTACGAGATCGGCGCGGGCACCTCGGAGATCCGCCGCATGCTGATCGGCCGTGAACTGTTCAACGCCACCAGGTAACAACCGGAGTCTTCCATGACAGTGCTGCACTCGCATATCAATACCCGTGATGACGCCTTCAATCGCAACCGGGACGCCATGCAGGCACAGGTCGATGACCTGCGCAGGGTGGTGGAAAAAATTCGCCAGGGCGGTGGCCAGCGCGCCCAGGAACGGCATATCTCCCGGGGCAAACTGCTGCCTCGCGAGCGTCTCAATGCACTGCTGGACCCAGGTTCACCGTTTCTTGAGTTTTCACAACTGGCCGCGCACGGCGTCTACGACCACGATGTACCGGCTGCGGGAATCATTACCGGTATTGGCCGCGTCGCCGGCGTGGAGTGCATGATTTTCGTCAACGACGCTACCGTGAAGGGCGGCACCTACTACCCGCTTACCGTGAAAAAGCAGGGTCGTGCCCAGACCATGGCGGCAGAAAACAATCTGCCCTGCATCTACCTGGTGGACTCGGGCGGTGCCTTCCTGCCACTGCAGGACGAGGTCTTTCCCGACAAGGACCATTTCGGTCACGCGTTTTATAACCAGGCGCGCATGTCGGCACGCGGGATACCCCAGATTGCAGCTGTACTCGGCTCATGCACTGCCGGCGGCGCCTACCTGCCCGCCATGGCTGACGAATCCATCATCGTCAAGAACCAGGGCACTATCTTCCTCGGCGGTCCGCCGCTGGTGAAGGCCGCCACCGGGGAGGTCGTCAGCGCCGAGGAACTGGGCGGTGCAGATGTGCATTGCCGCACCTCGGGCGTTACCGACCACTACGCGAACAATGACCACCACGCGCTGCAACTGGTTCGTCGTGCGGTATCGCGCCTGAATCGCGTGAAACCGGTGCACATGGATATACGCGAGAGCATTGAACCCGCCTATCCCGTGGAGGACATCTACGGCGTTATCCCCGCCGACACAAAACAGCCTTATGACGTGCGCGAAGTGATAGCGCGGGTTGTCGACGGTTCCGAGTTTGATGAATTCAAGGCCTTGTACGGCGAGACACTGGTCTGCGGCTTTGCCCGCATTCACGGTTACCCGGTCGGCATTATTGCCAACAACGGCATCCTGTTCGCCGAGTCCGCGGTCAAGGGCGCACACTTTGTAGAGCTCTGCGCGCAGCGCAAGATACCACTGGTATTTCTGCAGAACATTACCGGCTTTATGGTCGGCAAGCAGTATGAACACGGGGGCATCGCCCGGCACGGAGCGAAAATGGTGCACGCCGTGGCCTGTGCCAATGTACCCAAATTCACCGTGATCATCGGCGGCTCCTTCGGTGCGGGCAATTACGCCATGTGTGGGCGCGCCTACGAGCCGCGCTTCATGTATATGTGGCCCAACGCGCGAATTTCGGTGATGGGCGGGGAACAGGCAGCTGGCGTACTGGCCACGGTCAAACAGGAACAGTTGGCACGGGAAGGCAAGTCGATGACACCGGAGCAAGAGGCCGCGTTCAAGCAACCCACGCTGGAACTGTACGAAAAACAGGGTCACCCCTATTACGCCTCTGCTCGCCTGTGGGACGACGGCGTCATCGACCCGGCAGACACGCGCATGGTCCTGGGCTTGTCGATTTCGGCGGCGCTGAATGCGCCGATAGAAGCGACGCAGTTCGGGGTGTTCAGGATGTGAACAGGACCAGGACAGCAGCATGAAACAGACAGCAGTGATGACCGGGATTGACTCCCGTGGCGTGGCCACAGTGACACTGGATCGCGCCGAGAAACACAACGCCTTCGACGATGCCATGATCGCCGAACTGCGCGAGGTCTTCGACAGCCTCGCGCAACAGGACGAGGTGCGCGTGGTCGTACTCGCTTCCGCGGGAAAGAGCTTCAGTGCCGGCGCCGATCTCGCCTGGATGAAGCGCATGGCAGAGTACGATCACAGCCACAACCTCGCTGACGCCAGGCTGCTGGCAGGCATGTTGAAATCCCTGTTCGAATTGCCACAGCCCACCGTTGCGCGCGTGCAGGGCGCGGCGTTTGGCGGAGCTGTTGGCCTGGTCAGCTGCTGTGACATGGCGGTGGCCAGCGAGCGTGCCAGTTTTTCTCTATCGGAAGTGAAAATCGGTCTGATCCCGGCCACCATTAGCCCTTTTGTAGTGCGGGCCATGGGCGAGCGCGCCTGTCGGCGCTATTTCACCACCGGTGAGCGCTTTGGCGCCGTGCGCGCACGAGAACTGGGGCTGGTCAGCGAAGTCGTCGACGGTGAAGCACTCGATGCAACCGTGGATCAAATTGTAACAAGCCTGCTGGGCAACGGTCCCCTGGCCGTGCGGCAGGCCAAGCAACTGGTGAGCGACATCGCCGGACGCGAGATATCGGACACCCTGGTCGAAGATACCTGTGAGCGCATTGCGCAGATCCGGGTTTCACCGGAGGGACAGGAAGGCCTCGCGGCATTCCTTAACAAGCGCCCGCCAGCGTGGCTCGAAAGCGCCGAGTAATCGGGCCGTACCCGCCGGCAGAGGGCATGACTGAGCGCCCGGGCCCATGAATGCCGCGCCGGCGGATTAACGACAGACAACAGCGGAACTGAATATGTTCAACAAAATACTGATAGCCAACCGTGGGGAGATTGCCTGCCGTGTGATTCGCACTGCCCACCGTCTGGGCATCGCCACGGTGGCCGTTTATTCGGACGCGGACCGCGATGCCTTGCATGTGCACATAGCCGATGAAGCCATACATATCGGTGCCGCTCCGGCCAGGGAGTCCTACCTGCTTGCCGACAACATCCTCGCTGCAGCACTGGCCACGCATGCCGATGCGGTGCACCCGGGATACGGCTTCCTGTCGGAGAATGCCGCCTTTGCCCGCGCCTGCGCCGAGCAGGGTGTGGTGTTTATCGGCCCGCCGGCGGCGGCTATTGAGGCCATGGGCTCCAAGTCTGCCGCCAAGCGCATCATGGGCGAAGCGGGCGTACCCCTGGTCCCCGGCTATCACGGCGACGACCAGGACCCGGCTGTGCTCAGGCAGGCGGCGGATGAAATGGGCTATCCGGTCCTGCTCAAGGCAACAGCAGGCGGCGGTGGCAAGGGCATGCGCCAGGTCTGGTCCGCGGACGAATTCGAAGCTGCCCTGGCAGCGGCAAAACGCGAAGCGGTGGCAGGTTTTGGCGATGACACCATGCTGGTGGAGAAATACCTGACGCGCCCGCGACACGTGGAGCTGCAGGTATTCTGTGACAATCACGGCAACGGGGTTTACCTGGCGGAGCGTGACTGTTCGGTTCAACGTCGCCACCAGAAAGTGATTGAGGAAGCGCCAGCGCCCGGCATGACTGAAGCCTTGCGACAGGAGATGGGAGAAGCGGCGGTCACCGCAGCCCGCGCCATCGATTACCGTGGCGCCGGGACCGTGGAATTCCTGCTCGATGAGGATGGCAGCTTTTACTTCATGGAAATGAACACCCGCCTCCAGGTCGAGCATCCCGTCACCGAGATGATCACCGGCCAGGACCTGGTGCATTGGCAGTTGCAGGTTGCCAGTGGCGAACCGCTGCCGCTGGCCCAGGACGAGGTGCAAATCCACGGCCATGCCTTTGAAGCGCGGGTTTATGCCGAAGATCCCGACAACGATTTCCTGCCCGCCACCGGCACCCTGGGCTTCCTGCAGCCACCGGAAGAGAGCCAGTATGTACGCGTCGATACCGGCGTACGCCAGGGCGATGAGATCAGCGTCTACTACGATCCCATGATCGCCAAGCTTATTGTCTGGGACGAATCCCGGGAACGCGCACTGCAACGCCTCGCCAGCGCGCTGGCCGAATACCGTATTGGCGGCACCGTGACCAACCTCGATTTTCTTTACAACCTGGCCACCTCGCGCCCGTTCACAGAGGCGGAACTGGATACCGGTTTCATCGAGCGTCACAGCGAGCTCATTTTCCACGACCGCCACCAGGACCTCGAGCGTGAGCTGCCGCTGGCGGCACTGGCACTGTTGTTGTACCAGCGGACACAGCAGCGAGCTGCTGCGCGTGACCCGTTTTCACCCTGGCAGGACAACAGTGGCTGGCGCCTCAACGAGCCGCATGTGCACCGGCTCACGCTGCACTGCCACCAGGCAGATCATGCCGTCACCGTCGAGCAGAAGGGTGACCTGTACCGGGTCAGCGCCGCCGGCAGCGAAACCACGCTCAGTGGTCATCTCGACGGCGACACACTGCACATCGATCGCGAGGGCCACCGCCAGCGCGGCACCCTGGCCCGCACCCACGATGGCTTCACGCTCTACCTGCCCGAGGGCGCCTGCCACTTCCACGAGGTGCTGCCGGACACCGGTGAAGGTGACGGCAGCAACGCCGGCGCGGGGCTGTCCGCACCGATGAACGGGACCATTGTCACCTTGCTGGTGGAACCCGGCACGTCGGTAGAGGCCGACACACCGTTGCTGGTCATGGAAGCCATGAAAATGGAGCACACTATCCGCGCCCCCGGCGCCGGCGTGGTCGAATCTTTCTATTACGCCGCTGGGGACCTGGTCGATGGCGGCGCTGAGTTGCTGCAATTCACAGCGCTCGAGGAGTAACACGCTATGACACTGCCACAACAGGTGCGCATTGTTGAAGTCGGCCCCCGCGACGGCTTGCAGAATGAACCTGGCACCATCCCCGTGGCCAGCAAGCTGCAACTGCTGGACGACCTCGCCGCCGCCGGCCTGCAGGTACTGGAAGCGGGTAGCTTTGTGAATCCCAAATGGGTACCGCAGATGGCCGATAGTGAAATCGTGTTCCAGAAGTTACGACGTCACCCGGGGGTACGCTACACAGCGTTGACGCCGAACCTGCAGGGCTTCGAGCGTGCACTGGCCGCCGGCGCTGACGAGGTCGCCGTATTTGCCGCCGCCTCCGAATCATTTTCCCGCAAGAACATCAACTGCGACATTGGCGAAAGCCTCAAGCGATTCGAAGCCGTGATGGCCGCAGCTCGTGATCACCAGATACCGGTGCGCGGATATGTTTCCTGCGTGCTCGGATGCCCTTATGAAGGCCCGATCGCGCCCGAGGCGGTGGCCGGCGTCAGCGCCGCACTGCTGGATATGGGCTGCTATGAGGTTTCCCTTGGCGACACCATCGGCACCGGCACACCCGGCAGCATGGCGACCCTGCTGGAGACCCTGCTCGCCTGCCTGCAACCAGAACAACTGGCCGTGCACTGTCACGATACCTACGGCCAGGCTCTGGCCAACATTCTGGTCGCCCTGCAACATGGCATTGCCACTGTGGACGCCTCGGTAGCCGGCCTGGGTGGTTGCCCCTATGCGAGCGGCGCTACCGGCAACGTGGCCACCGAAGACGTGGTTTACATGCTTGACGGCCTCGGCATCGAGACCGGCATCGATCTTGTCCGCCTGGTGCATGCGGGCAACGCCATCTCATCTACTATCGGGCGAAGCAGCCAATCGCGGGTGGCGAGGGCACTGGGAAATCCGTTGCAGACGGCAGCGCCCGCTTAGCAACGCCCACCGGGGCCGCAGTGAACGTTATTCCATGCGCAATAACATGGTACATTGCGGTCCATGTCCGACCGACTCATAATTGCCCTGCGTTACACCGCCGCCAGCCTGATCACCGCGTCTGGCCTGGTGCAGGTAGCTTCACTCTGGTTCCGCCCCCTCGACGAAATCGCCGTGGCTGCGTTGCTGCTGGGCGCCGCCTACCTGATTATCGGTATCGGCCTGTTCGGCCAGTCCCGGTTCACGTTGTTTCTCGCGATTCTGGTTCCCGCGGCAGTCGCGGTCCTCACGCTGCGCCAGGTGGAAACATTGTCCAGCCTGCAGTCGACAAGCATGGCCGCTGAATTGCTGGCCATTGTATTGGCCGCCGTGGTGCTCTGGCAGGTGCGCAACAGGCCCAGCCGATAATGCTCGACCCGCTGATTATTCTCATCGCCCTGGCAGGCGGCCTGCTCAGCAGAGCGCTCGGGCTGCCCGCCCTGCTCGGCTACCTCGCTGCCGGGTTCCTGCTCCATGAAACCAACATTGACGCCGGGCCGATGCTGCACAATCTCGCCAACATCGGCGTCACCCTGCTGCTGTTCACTATCGGCCTGAAACTGGCCCCGGCAGAGTTACTGAAGACCCGGGTTTGGGGCACGACGCTGCTGCACATGGCGCTGATGCAGGCGCTGTTTACCGCCGTACTGTGGATAGCCGGTGTGGCCATGCCCGGACTGGCGCTGGAGATCAGCGAGATGCTGATCATCGCCTTCGCCCTGACTTTCTCCAGTACGGTATTCGTGATCCAGGTGATGCAGGAAAAGGGCGAGATGTCCTCGCGCCATGCCAACCTCGCCATCGGCATCCTGGTCATCCAGGACCTCGCTGCGGTGTTGTTCCTGTCTGCAACCAAGGGCACTGTCCCCCACATCGAGGCCCTGTTCCTGCTGCTGCTGTGGCCGCTGCGGGTACCGGTAACGCGCTTGATGGAGCGCGCAGGCCATGGAGAACTGTTCACCATGTTCGGCCTCTGCCTGGCGCTGGGCGGTGCCGCCCTGTTTGAACTGGTCGGCATAAAAGGAGACCTGGGTGCGCTGATCATCGGTGCGCTGCTGGCGGGTACCCAGAAATCCAAGGAACTCTATCGCAACCTGATGAATTTCAAGGACCTGTTCCTGGTTGGCTTTTTCCTCACCATCGGGCTGGATGGCTGGCCTGCGGAGGAAGCGCTGATACTGGCGCTGGTGCTGGGCGTGCTGGCGCTGATCAAACCCCTGCTCTACTTCCCGCTGATGACCTGGTTCCACACTGCGCCGCGCACAGCACTGCTCAGTTCGAGCGTGCTCGGCAACTACAGCGAATTCGGCCTGGTCGTGGTGGCAGTCGCCGCGCAGGCCAGCTGGATTGATTCCGAGTGGGCCAGCGCCATTTCCCTGGCCATTGCCACCAGCTTCGTGCTGTCGTCACCCATCAACAAGCGTGCACATACACTGTACCGGCGTTACCACGATTTCTGGCTCCGCTTCGAGTCGGAGAAGGTCAGCGAGTCGCGTCCCGACACCAGTGGTGTGCGTATTATGGTGCTGGGCATGGGCAATATAGGCACCGGTGCCTATGACGCCATCGCTGAACATCATGGCCGGGAAGTGCTTGGTGTGGACCTCAATGAACGCAAGCGCGAGGAGCACGCGCGCAAGCATCGACGTGTGGTGATTGCCGACGCGTCAGATCCCGATTTCTGGATCCCGGTGCAACTGGACGAGGTCGAACTGGTGCTGCTCGCCCTCACCCATCACCAGGAGAATATGCTGGTGGCCAGCCTGCTCACCGACCTCGGCTACACCGGGCGCATTGCAGCAGTGGTACGCTTTTCAGAAGAGGCGCGTGACCTTGAGAAGCGCGGGTTCTCTGCGTTCAACCTCTACGCCCAGGCCGGGGCCGGTTTTGCTGATCACGCCGCGGCACAACTGCAGGCTGAACCGCGCTGATCGCCAACAGGTAGCTCAGGAGGACAATGAGGCAGGCCCTGCCATCGCGGTGCCATCAGCGTGCCGCCCCAGCAGCCACAGGAACCACGTATTCAGGACGAGGTAGCCCAGCCCGAGGAACACCAGCAAGCCGCCACTGCCTGCTGCCGCAGCGGCAGCCAGCAAAGCCGCGAGGCAAAGCAGCCGCAGCTGCTCCCAGCGCATCACGCTGGTCGCTGCCCTCGCCTCCAGCCAGAAGGTGGTGGTCATGGTTGTGGCCAGCAGAGCGGCCCAACCGGCCACGCCCGCAGCATAGCCCGGAGAGCTCTTCAGCAACCAGTCCAGGCAGGCAATGACCGCGATCAGTTGGAAAAAAGCGTACCAGGACACCGCCGCGGGCACCCCGGGATCGTATTTTACAAAGCTGGCGAGATCATTCTTGTGTCGTGGATAACGCCGGGCAACGTCCTCGGGTTGCCAGCCCGTGCGTGCAATCCACACGCGCAGCTTGTCGCGCCAGTCAGCGGCCCGCCAGCTGTCCTTGAACATATCCACGTACACATGTGTCAGGGCATGCACGGGATTAAAGCTGTGCAGCGGCCCCCGGATGCCGAAGACTACCGGTTCGCTGTCGAGTTCTTCCTGGAAAGTGCCGAACAGCCTGTCCCACAGGATAAACACGCCGCCATAGTTCCGGTCCATGTACAGGTCGTTCTGGGCATGGTGGACGCGGTGATTGGAGGGTGTGACAAAGATCCACTCGTACCAGCCCAGCTTGGGAATATGTTCGGTGTGCACCCAGAACTGGTAGAGCAGGTTCAGTGACGCCACGGTCACGAACACTTCAGCCGGCACACCAACCAGGAACAGCGGTATGTAGAATATCCACCCCAACAGGAACCCCGTGCTGGTCTGGCGCAACGCTGTCGTCAGGTTGTACTCCTCGCTCTGGTGATGCGCGACATGTGCAGCCCAGAGCAATGTGCGCTCATGCCCCAACCGGTGCAGCCAGTAGTAACAGAAGTCATACAACACAAAGGCCAGCAGCCAGGTCCAGACACTGCCGCTGTCAAGCAGTGGCAGCGAGAAGTACTGGGTAACGAGGTAATAGACGTAGCCGCCTATGCCGAGTGTGACCAGGCGCCTCGCCTGGCTGAGCACACCGAGGAAAAGACTGCTGACAGAATCGTTCAGGCGATAGGTGTTGCGCCCGTGATAGAAGCCGTAGGCCAGCTCCACCAGCATGGCGAACACAAAAAACGGGACGGCGTAAATGGTCAGGTCCATCGGCTCCCTGCTCTGATCCAATACCGCGCATGGCGCAAACGCCCCGTATTCTATTACGCAACGCGGGTAATTACAGCACATCGATACAGGGCCGAATTTGGCTAGTCAGTGATTCGGGGCAGGACTATAGTGGGCTCATGAACAACACGGACAATCTACCCCACGGGCTGGATCCAAAGGGCCTGCAAAGAGCGCGACTCGCCCGCGACCCGCGTTTTGACGGCGCTTTCTTCCTGGGTGTGAAAACCACCGGCATCTACTGCCGTCCCATCTGTCCGGCGCGCCCTGCGGCGGAGAAAAACGTCCAGTACTTCAATCTCGCCAGCCAGGCAGCCGCCGCGGGCTTTCGCCCTTGCCTGCGGTGCCGGCCGGAGTGCGCCCCCGGCAGCCCTGCCTGGCAAGGCACCTCCACTACTGTGAAACGTGCCCTGGACCTGATCGACAGTGGCGCCTTGAATACAGCTTCGGTGCCGCAACTCGCCGGGCGGCTCGGCGTGGGTGAACGCTATTTGCGCAAACTGTTCCAGCAGGAACTGGGCGTTTCGCCGCAGGCAGTAGCGCTCAACCGGCGCCTCTTGTTTGCGAAAAAACTGCTGGCGGAAACCGACATGCCGCTTACCCAGGTTGCTTTTGCTGCCGGTTTCGGCAGTGTCCGCCGCTTTAACAGCGCAGTGCTTGAACACTTCAGGCTCACTCCCGGCCAGATGCGCGGCCGACCCCTGCCGGCTTCGGGCGGCGGCATACGCCTGTTACTTCACTATCGCCCGCCCTATGACTGGGACGGCGTGGTGGCATTTCTCGCCCACCATGCGGTGAGTGGTATCGAGAAGGTCACGCCGGAGCGCTACCGGCGCACTATCAGCTGCAACGGCGAACCCGGCACCGTGGAAGTATCACCCTGTCCCGGACAGAATGCCCTGCAGCTGACACTGAATACGGCCGATCCGGGGCAATTGATGCCGGCGGTAGCGCGAGTGCGGCGCATGTTTGACCTCGACGCCAACCCGACACAGATCAACCGTCACCTGCAGACCGACAGCATTCTCGGTGCCCTCGCCGCCGTATCCCCGGGCGCGCGTTCACCCGGCCACTGGAGTCTTTATGAAGCAGCCGTGCGCGCAATCGTAGGACAACAGGTGAGTACCGTGGCGGCACGCACTGTATTGTCGCGACTTGCCAACGCGTGCAGCGACGCGCAGAGCCCGGTCTTTCCGTCTGCCGAGGGCATCGCCGCACTGCCTGACGACGCCTTCCCCATGCCAACACGGCGCCGCGATACCCTGCGCACGGTATGCGCCGCCTACAGTGGACGGGAGCAGGAACTGGATTTGCAAGAGCTGGCCGGATTCAAGGGCATCGGTCCGTGGACCGTGGCCATGGCCGCTATTCGCGGCGCCGGGAGCCCGGATACCTTCCCCGCAGGAGATCTCGGCCTGCAAAAAGCCTGGCTACGGCATGGTGGCAGCAAGGAGCAACTGCAGGTCACATCAGAACAATGGCGCCCGTGGCGCTCTTATGCTGCCAACCTGCTCTGGAGGAGCCTGTAGCCATGCACTACCAGTATTTTGAAAGCCCCGTGGGTCGCCTGCGCCTGCTGTCATACGGAACCTCGCTTGCTGCCATTGAGTTTGAGAATCTACAGGCCGAACGTGCGGATAGCAGCGAGCGTGCGGACGCGGTGCTCACTGAGTGCGCGCGGCAGCTCGATGCCTATTTCAGTGGCAACAGGCGGGATTTTGCCTTGCCATTGGCCCCGGGCGGCACCGCGTTCCAACAGCAGGTCTGGCGGGCCCTGGCCGATATTCCCTATGGCGAATTGCGCAGCTACCGGGACATTGCCAGGGTGATCGGCAGGCCCAAAGCGATGCGTGCGGTGGGGGCGGCCAACGGCCGCAACCCCATACCGATCGTGGTGCCCTGTCACCGGGTGATAGGCAGTAACGGTTCACTGACCGGATTTGCGGGGGGACTCGAAGCCAAGCGCGTGTTGCTAGCCCTTGAGGGCATTGAACTATAGCGCCTCAGCGGCGTTTCACACGGCTCGCATCAGCAGCTCAGAGACTGCCGGCGACGAAGCTGATCCAGGCCGCTTCCTTGATAAAACCCTTGCCATAGTCGGCGTAATCAGGCCCGAGGCCCTGGGCTGTGATGTCTTCTACCGACTTGCCTTCCTGCAGCAGTTTCGACACCTGCTCGGCGCTGGACTTGATGGCGGCCAGGTCGGCCTGCAGGTCGTCCCTGGTGCTCAACGGGCCATGCCCGGGCACAACCACGGTATTTTCGTCCATCATGGTGAGGGCTTTCTCAACGTTGGCGATAAAGCCGAAAACATTGCCGCCCGAGCCCAGATCAACGAACGGGAACGCCCCGGCGAAGTAGTGGTCGCCCATGTGCACCACGTTTTGCTCGGTGAAAAACACCATCGAGTCGCCGTCGGTGTGGCCGCTGGGAAAATGCTGTACCTGCAGGGTATCGCCGTTGAAGCGCACGGCGATTGCATCCGCATACGTCACCACCGGCAAGGCAGCCGGCGGACTGGGCTCAACCACGCGGTCGAAGGCCTTCATTTCCTGGCGCGTGCTCATACGCTGGTAGATGTTTTCGTGTGCCAGGATCACGGTGCCCTGCTCACCCCAGTAAAAATTGCCGCCCACATGATCGAAGTGCCAATGGGTATTGAGCAGGAAGCGGGGCGCGTCCTCGGAAGATTTGAGACCTGCCAGCGCCTCGGCATGGGCTTCGGCGTACTCGGCGTAGTCGGAATCAATCAGCAGCACGCCGTCATTGCCCACGGATGCCACCACGTTGCCACCCCGCCCCTTGAGCATGTAGAGCGGACCCTTTATCGGCGTGACGTTTACAGAGGGGCTGCTTGCTTCCTTGGCCACGGCTGCACCGGCAACCAATACCAGGCCAAGGCCAGCCACGAGGGAGAGAGTCTTGTTCATGATGCAGTTCCTGTGCTGTGATCAGGCGTTCAAATCGGGAATCATATCGTCCTTGAGCCGCTCGATTGCGTCCTTGAGACGCAGTTTTTCTTTCTTCAGCCGCTGCAGCAGGATCTGGTTCTGGTAGGGGTACTGGTACATCTCGTGGATACGCGCATCCAGGGTACGATGCTTGGTCTGCAATTCCAGCAACCGCATGGCAGGCGTCATCACCTCGTTGGCGGCTTCTTCCGCGGCGTCACCATTCGGGCCTGTATGGTTATTGTCTGTCATGCAATCATCTTATCCACGGCGAGCGCTGCAACGTCAGTCTGCAACTCTATACCCACTTCGTTTGCCGGCACAAGCCTTCTCATCAAACTAGCCCGCGGATGTTTTTACCCGGGCCAGCAATTGCTGCCACAGGGGGTGGACAGGATCTGCCAACGCCAGAAAATTGGGGCTTAACAGGGTATCCCGCCGATTATACGTCAGGGCCTTGCCATCGAGACCCAATAAAGCGCCGCCTGCAGCCTCCAGTAGCGCCTGCCCCGCCGCCGTATCCCACTCACAACAGGGCGAAAAACGCGGGTAGATATCTCCCTCACCGGCTGCCAACTGGCAGAACTTGAGGGCACTACCGCTGTTGTCCCGGTGGATGTCGTCCCACTGCTCCTCGAGCCACTGCAGGCAGCTTTGCAGGCGCTGGCCTTTGTGACGCCTGCTGGCCAGTATCGTCATCGGCTCGCCGTCACGCAACGGCCGGGTCGCAAGTTCGGTGACCTCACCCGACTTCATATCGAAGCTGCGCGCCGAGTGACCGGGGATGCCCACGTAGGCCAGCTCAGGCAAGGGCAGGTAAATCATGCCCAGCACTGGCCGATGCTCCACTATCAGTGCGATGTTGATAGTGAATTCACCGGTGCGCCCGAGAAATTCCTTGGTGCCGTCAAGCGGATCTACCAGCCAGAACACCGGCCACTGGCGACGGTCAGCTGCCTCTTTTTCAGTGGACTCTTCCGAGAGTATGGGGATGGCGGGGGTGATCGCCGACAACCCCTCGCACAGCAGTCGGTGCGAGGCAATATCCGCCCTGGTCAGGGGTGAGTCGTCGCCCTTGGCGGAGTATTCATCGGCACCGGGGGCGTGGTAGTGCTCACAAATCACCCGCCCTGCCTGCTGGCAGAGAGTCAGCAGGGGCGAGACCAGATCCGGGAGTTGAGGTGAGGCGATGTCCATAGGGCGCCACAATTATACCCGGCAAACGCGCGGGATGCGTGTGCAGCGTCAACTTGGCATAATCCAGCCTGCGTGCAACGGGAGTGCTGGCATGATCGACTGGGACCAAATTGATACCGTATTGCTGGATATGGACGGCACCCTCCTGGACCTGCACTTCGACAACTATTTCTGGATGCAGCACGTGCCGCGGGTGTACGCGCAGCAGCATCGGCTCAGCGAGGAGGAATCCGCGGAGAAGTTGCATACTGAATTCAGCATCGACCAGGGCACACTGGACTGGTACTCACTGGATTACTGGTCTGAACGTCTGCAACTGGATATTCCCGCCCTGAAGCGCGAACTGAAGCACATGGTCAGTGTGCGGCCCCACGTGACGGAATTCCTAACCCGGCTGCACCATTCCCACCGGGACGTGGTGATGGTCACGAATGCTCACCGCAAGACACTCGACATCAAGATGGACCATGTCGATATCACCGGCTGGTTTGACCGCGTCGTGGTATCACATGAACTCGATGCCGCCAAGGAAGAGCAGGCATTCTGGCACCGGCTGCAAGCCCTGCACCCGTTCAACCCGGAGCGCACACTGCTGGTGGATGACACCGAGCGGGTACTGGACTCCGCGCGAGACTACGGCATTGCCCACCTCCTCACCCTGCTGCAGCCGGACAGCCAGCGACAGAAACGTATCGACACGCGCTTCCCGGGCATTCATCATTTCGATGAAATCATGCCGGACACCCGGCAGCCATGAGGCCGGCCCCACGCCACCGACAGGACATCGGCAATGACTGAACACACGCTCGACAAACTGCGCCTCGACAAATGGTTGTGGGCAGCACGCTTCTTCAAGACCCGCAGCCTGGCCAAGGCGGCGATCGAGGGCGGCAAAGTCCATCTGGGCGGCCAGCGGGTCAAGGTTTCCCGTGAGATCAGCGTCGGTGACACCCTGCAGATACGCCAGGGCTGGGACGAGAAAGTCGTGGTGGTAGAAGCGCTTTCAGACCAACGTCGCGGAGCACCGGAGGCAGCCAGTTTGTATCGCGAAACGGCGGAAAGTCTGGCCCGACGTGAGGCCGATGCCGCGGCGCGCAAGGCCGCAGGGGGCATGATCGACCGCCCCGCCTCCCGGCCCACGAAAAAACAGCGGCGCCAGATTCACAGGTTCAAGGAAGGTTCGTAACGCCCCGCTACCGCGATGCGGTTCCTGCCTGCCTTCTTGGCCTTATACAGGGCCTGGTCGGCCCTCGATATGAGCTCGGCCGGCAGCAGTTCGCCCTCGGGCTGCACCGTGACCAGGCCCTGGCTCACCGTAATCACGTCTGCCGCACCCGAGCTCTCATGCGGAATCTTCTCGTCTTCAACCATGTCTTTCAGCCGGTTGGCGGTGCGCAGGGCTGAATCCGGCTCGGCACCGGGCAGGATCAGCACAAATTCCTCGCCGCCATAGCGGGCTACCACCTCACCGGCACGGGAGCTCGCCTGCTGCATCAAATCGGCCAGTTTCTGCAAGACCAGGTCACCGGCCGGGTGGCCGTAGGTGTCGTTGTAATTCTTGAAAAAGTCCACGTCCAGCAGGATCAGCGAAACGAAACCGCCGCTGCGGCGCGCCCGGTTGATTTCCTCTTTCAGGGCGCGATTGACCACGCGGCGATTCCCCAGCCCAGTCAACTCATCGATATTGGCCAGGTCTGTGAGCTGCCTGCGGGCATCACGCAATTGCCGGTTTCTGTCACGCAGGGAGTTGGTGATGTCCGCCAGTTCCTGCGACATGGTCTCTCGTTCCCAGTTGAGCACGATCATGTTGCGGAAGGACCGGTAGAGTCGGTCACAGACCACCACCAGGACAGCGCAGAATGCCAGCAGGCCCAGGCCGATCAACAGGTTGTAGGGTTGCTCCCAGTAGTGTGCCAGGCTCCACCAGGCAATCGGCCAGATGGCGGCAAACAGGTAGGCGATGAAGTACTCGCGAATGATCACGGAAAACCCGACCGAGATCGCGGTGATCATCAGGATCAGCAGCAGGAAGGTGTACTGCATGGTGATGGGCACGTGGTGCGCGGCAAAAATGTAGACACCGGCCCAGATCGCACCCGTGGCCGCAGCGCCGGCAATCAGGCGCAGGTACACGCCGCGGGCATTGGTCAGGTAGCTGCGACTGACCAGCGCGTTGCTCATTTGCAGCGAGCGCAGTAACAGCAGGATCAGGAAAGCCGCGGCCCAGAGCAGGATAACAGTGATATCCAGGAATGGCCAGAACATGGCAATCGTCGCCGCCACCCCGATCAGGTGCGCGGTCACGGTAGCCAGCTGTCCGTTCTGCATCAGCAGCTCAAGCTGGGAGGAGAATAGCTCCTCCCTGGGGATGCGACGTTGGTAAATCATGCATTTATCCTACATCTCAGCCATGGAAATCATACACACTCGTGGTAAAGCTGCGACCCAGGTCACACCCTGAATGGGGCATTCATTGCCCCGCGCGCCTGATTCGGCGACACTTGCAGCAGACCGAAGAGGGGGATAACGGCCAGTTTGATTGCCTGGAAAACATTGCGCACCGTGTGCCTGGTGCTGCTGCTAATACCCATTGTGCACCTGGTGTACCTGGTGTCGCGGGATACGCTCGCCTCCCTGAACAGCTCTCCCGAGGCCTGGGCCGTCGAGGTCGATGCCTATGTACGCGAGGATCGCACCTCCAAACTCCCAAGTGATCCCATCGTGGTCATTGGCGGGCGCCGGGTAAAGCTCTGGCGGGGGCTTGCTGACATCATGGCGCCCAGGCCGGTGCTGATGCGCGGTCTGGGCGAGGCCACGGTGGATGACCTGGTGCATCACTATGAGCGGCTCGTCGCCTTTTACCAGCCCGACACCGTGGTAGTGCTGCCAAGCAACAGCGAATTCCACATACGCGCCAACAAGGACGCGGAGAGTGTCGTCAGAAGCATCCGCGAGTTGATCCAGCTCGACACCTCCATGGCCGACACCCGCCGGTTCGTGATCATCACGCCGATCAAGACACCACTCTATCCCGCGGATGTGCCTGTGATCGACGAGGCGTTTGCACTGCTGCAGACAATGGCTCGCAAGCATGACCATGTCTCGGTGCTGAACGCCAACTCACTGCTCAGCAGGCCCGATGGCATGCCCAATCCGGCCTACTACCGCGCTGATGGCGTCAACCTCAATGAACACGGCTACCTGCGCCTGTCTGTGCTGCTGCAGACAGAGCTGGACAAGCACTCGCCGCCAGGCTAGAAATGCGCCCACAGCGCCCCACAGCCCCCGCGATATGGGATAGAATGGGCCCATGTTTCTGGAAATACCCACGACAGCCCCGGACACACCCCTGCTCAACGCCATCGATGGCGGGCGCCGCCCTGCCGACCTGAGCACTGACGAGTTGCTGCAACTGGCCAAAGAGTTGCGGGCCTACCTGCTGTACAGTGTGGGCCAGTCCGGCGGCCACTTCGGGGCCGGTCTGGGGGTAGTTGAGCTGACCATCGCCCTGCACCACGTTTTTAATACGCCTGATGACCGGATCGTGTGGGATGTGGGTCACCAGACCTATCCCCATAAAATTCTCACCGGGCGCATGCAGCAGATGCACAGTATGCGCCATGCCGGCGGCCTCTCCGGCTTCCCCAAACGCAGCGAGAGTGAGTACGACACCTTTGGCGTCGGACACTCATCTACCAGCATTTCTGCGGCAATGGGCATGGCGCTGGCAGCACGCCAGCAGGAGCAACAGCGCAAGGTAATAGCCGTCATTGGCGACGGCGCCATCACCGGGGGTATGGCCTTTGAAGCGCTGGCTCACGCCGGGCACGAGCGCCCCGACATGCTGGTGATTCTCAATGACAACCAGATGTCCATCGGCCACAACACTGGCGGCCTGGCCAACTATTTTGCCAAGATCTGGGCGACCAAGACCTACCTCGGCATGCGCGAGCGCTCCAAGCGTTTCCTGGAGCGCTTCAGTTTCCTCTGGGAATGGGCCAAGCGCACCGAAGAGCATATGAAAGGCATGGTTGCCCCGAGCACCATGTTCGAGGAGCTCGGCTTTCACTACATCGGTCCCCTGGACGGCCATGACCTGCCCCAGCTTGTGAAAACGCTGGAGAACATGAAAGACCTGGAGGGTCCCCAGTTCCTGCATATCCGCACGGTGAAAGGCAAGGGTTTCACGCCGGCCGAGGACGACCCCGTGGGTTATCACGCGCTCAACAAGGTCGAAGCCAAGCCTGCCAGCGAGGCGCCGGTGGCGCCACCGCCGAAAGCGCCAAAATACCAGGATGTATTTGGCCAGTGGTTGTGCGATATGGCAGAGCAGGATGAGCGCCTGGTGGGAATTACCCCCGCCATGTGTGAAGGCTCGGGCATGGTGGAGTTTGCACAACGTTTTCCGGAACGCTACTTTGACGTCGCCATTGCCGAGCAGCATGCGGTCACGCTCGCCGCGGGCATGGCCTGCGACGGCCTGAAACCGGTGGTTGCCATTTATTCAACCTTCCTGCAGCGCGGCTACGACCAACTGATACACGATGTTGCCCTGCAGAACCTGGACGTGACCTTCGGCATCGACCGTGCCGGACTGGTTGGCCAGGACGGCCCGACGCATCACGGCGCTTTTGATCTCAGCTTCCTGCGCTGCATTCCCAACATGGTGATCGGCGCCCCCTCGGACGAGAATGAATGCCGGCAGATGCTGTACACCGCGTTCCAGCACCCGGGACCGGCAGCGGTGCGGTATCCACGGGGCACAGGTACCGGCGCAGCGATTGCCAGTGAGATGGCGTCCCTGGAAATCGGCAAGGCAGCGCCGCTCCGGGATGGCGAGAACGTGGCGATCCTCAATTTTGGCACCTTGCTTGCCGCCGCCAGTGAAGCAGCCGACGAACTGGACGCGAGTCTCGTGGACATGCGCTGGGTGAAGCCGCTGGATGAGGAACTGACACTGGCCCTGGCATCACGCCATGCACTACTGGTCACAGTGGAAGAAAACGCCGTGGCCGGAGGCGCGGGGGCCGCAGTCAGTGAATTACTCGCACGCAATGCTGTGGATACCCCGGTCCTGCACCTGGGCCTGCACGACGAGTTTATCGAGCACGGCGAGCACGCTGAACAATTACGGGACTTGCGCCTGGATGCCCGCGGGATAGTCGAACAGGTGAACGAGCGCCTCGCCAGACTGGCCGGGAGCACCACGCCGCCACGGAATATCACCGAGCATCCGGCAGCAGCCAAAGCGCGACAACAGGGCAGTTGATCCTCACAGAGTACCCCGCTCCTATGATCCACGTTTTTATTGGCACCAAGGCCCAGCTTATCAAGATGGCGCCGGTGATGGTTGAGCTACAGAATCGCAACATACCCTACAACTTCATATTCAGTGGGCAACACCAGGCCACCGTTGCCAATATCCGCGAAGAGTTCGGTCTCAAGGAACCGGACATCACGCTGTACGAGGGGCGCGATATCACCGGCATCATCCAGATGCTGTTCTGGGCCATGCGCATCATTTTCTTCTCGCTCGCAAACCGTGACAAGGTCTGGCAGGGAGACAAGGGTGGCATCGTGCTCAACCATGGCGATACCTTTTCCACGCTGCTGGGTTCGCTGCTGGCGAGGATTTCAGGACAAAAGTCGGCACATGTGGAATCAGGGCTCCGATCGTTCAACCTGTTTCACCCGTTTCCCGAAGAACTGACCCGCATCCTCACCTTCAACCTCTCCAACATGTACTTCGCCCCGGGCCCCTGGGCCCTGTCAAACCTTGAGAAGTACCGGGGCATCAAGGTAGACACCGTTCACAACACGCTGCTGGATGCACTGCGCATCAGCGAGAGCAATGTAAACCAGGCCGAGGTGGACATTCCTGAAGGTGAATACGCGGTTGTGTCCCTGCATCGCTTCGAGAATATCTTTTCCGAGAAGAAGTTGCGGGAGATCGTCGATCTGCTGCTTGCCATCAGCCAGCATTCCAAGCTGCTTTTCATCCTGCATAAACCCACCGATGAAAAGCTGACCCACTTCGGCCTCAAGCAACAACTGATAGATGCACCCAATATCGAACTGCGACCCCGCTACAGCTACTTCCAGTTCATCAAACTGATCAAGAGCGCGGCTTTCGTGGTGACCGATGGCGGCAGTAACCAGGAAGAGTGCCACTACCTGGGCAAGCCCTGCATCATCATGCGTACCACGAGCGAACGACAGGAAGGTCTCGGCGAGAATGCGGTCATCAGCAACTATCAATTGCCGGTGATAGAAAAAGTGATTGCAGACCTGCCGTCCTACGCTATTACACCGCAAGACCTGGACATCTCCCCCAGCAAAATAATCGTCGACGCGCTGATCCCCGACGATGAAAATTGACAAGTCCAGCCCATCCCACTGGCTTCTCCTTGGACTGCAGGGCCTCTACTGCCTGATAGCCATAGCCCTGCGCCCGTTTACCCGCAAGCCGGACATTCCGCTGGTGATACTTTACGGCCACCAGTTCTCCGGCAACCTCAAGGCACTGTACGATCAATGGCTGGCGACCCACCGGAACCGGATGTCGCTGCAGGTGCTGTCGCTGGACCCGGAACATGCCCGGTCGCTGGAGCAGGATGGCATCCAGGTACTGCGTTGCAACCGCCTCACCGACATGCTGTACCTGGCCCGCTGCAGTGCGATGATCACCGATCACGGGCTGCACCTGATGACCCCGCTGCTGAGGTTCACAGACATCCGCTTTATCGACGTATGGCATGGCATTCCCTTCAAGGGGTTCGTGCCGGAGGACTTCGCGCTACAACACAGATACGATGAAGTGTGGGTCTCTTCCGAGCGACTCGCGCAACTCTACAGGGAGCAGTTTGGCTTTCAGGACTCTCAGTTAAAGTGCCTCGGCTATGCGCGTACTGACAGACTTTTCAGAGCCGCCGCTGGCCCACAAAGCCCTGAAGCGGACCTCGCGCTACCGCCTGGCAAATATGCGCTTTACGCCCCGACCTGGCAGCAGGACGAAAAGGGCCGCGAACTCTTTCCATTCGGAGAATCCGGGGAATCGTTCATTTCAGCGATCGCGGACACCTGTGCAGCTCATGGTGCGACCCTGCTGGTAAGAAGCCACCTGAATTCAGAGATCAGCCAGTTCTCTCACCCCAACGTGACGTTCTGCTCACAGCGGGACTATCCTGATACCGAAGCGATACTGCTGCAAGCCGACATCCTTATCTGCGACTGGTCCTCCATCGCATTCGATTACCTGGCACTGCGCCGGCCCATGCTGTTCCTGGACGTACCCCCGCCCTTCAAGAACGGTTTCTCCCTTGATGGCAGCTATCGCGCGGGGGCAGTTATAACGGGAATGGAATGCCTGCGTGATTCACTGGGCACTTTCGTGGACGATCCCGTCGAGTTCGCCCGGCGGTACGCCGGTTTGCAGGACCAGACCCTGGCAGAAATCTATCAGAACCAAACCCAGGGCGCGGCAGCCAGGCTGCAGCTTGACCACCTGGCGAGACAACTGCAACGCTCTAATCCCTGATCTTCTCTATGACTTCCGTCGTTGAAATGGCGGGAGTCCGGGGCAGGTACACAACTTTACACAGGTCTCCGAACTCGTCGAATTTACCTTGCCAGTCGTCACCCATAACCAGGACATCGGCCTGGTGCTCACGTATATATTGGGGCTTCAACTCCAGCGATTCCTCAAAGAATACGCCATCGACACATTTCAGCGCTGCCACGATCTCCATTCGCTCATCCTGGTGGTAGACCGGCGGCCGCCCTTTCTTCTGTATATTCAGGTGGTCCGTTGAGATACCGACGATCAGGCGCTCGCCGAGCTCACTGGCACGTTGCAGGATCCTGAGGTGCCCGACGTGGAACACGTCGAAGGTACCGAATGTTAAGACTGTTTTTTTCATCGTTGCATCACACGGCTATTTTTCTATTGCTACTGGCAGTTTCATTGCTCTCAGGTAGCTATCTGTGGCGGTATCGGCGGAAAACTCCATCGCCCGCTGGACGAGCAGTTCTGGATCCACGCGAAAAACATTGTTGATGCTGTTCATAAGAGCCGTACACAGCCCCTCTGCATCGCCCACTTCCACAAGTTGGCCATATTTGCCATCTTGCAGAATTTCTCTGGGACCATGCGGGCAATCCGTGGATACCACCTGGGTACCGCACGCCATTGCCTCGACAAGCACATTACCAAGACCCTCGTAGTCTGAGGGCAAGGCCACCACGTGGCAACGTCTCATTAGCGCGTAGGGCGATTCAGAGAAACCGAAGAAATGCACATCTCCGCCAAGCCCCAAACCGGCCACCCTGAGTTCGAGCCGTTCTCTCTCAGCACCTTCTCCCACGAGCAGTAGACGGCACGCTGCCTTCTTCCTGAGCATGGCAAATGCATCGATAAGCAGGTCTACTCGTTTCTGTTCATGCAGCCTGCCAAAGAAACCGATGGTGGGCGCACCGTCCTGCTCATAGTGGAGATCACTTTCCCCGGCCGCCAGCTGCGCGGCAAAAGAGTCCGCTATAACAGGGTTGTAGATCACATTTATGGCAGACAGCGGCAGGTTTAGATATTGATGCAGTTCCAACGCCACCCCCTCTGAGACGGCGACTAGGCTATCGGCCGATGGATAAAGAGATTTCATCATCGGCCGCAGCAGCCTCTGCTTCAGGCGATTCAGGCGCCCACCCTCATGCACCAGCTGTGAAATCGCATTATGGGTACTGAGGAGCGTGAAGGTATCAGCTCGGAGAATTTTCTTTGCCAACAGCAACATAATACTCAAGTCCTCGTAAGAGGACATTACGTGCGAAGGCTGGCGTTCTCTCAGGTATCCCATAAGCCCCAGGGGAAGACCCAGGCGGCCCTTACTACTGAGCGTGTAGAGCGATACACCGGGAGGAATTTCGTCTACCAACTCCCCTTTCGCCGCACCCACCACCAGGTCGACCTGGTAGCCGCGCCTCAAAAGACATCGAATGATATTGAAGCGCATCCGCTGTATGCCAGCGCCGCGTAGCTGGGCCAGTAGTACCGCAATTCTCACGGAATCCGGATGCACACTGGGAGAAGCGCTGGTCGTTTCAGCCCGAGAGATCATTGCTAAATCCAAGTCTTTGCGCGATTAGGAACAAATACAGCTTCTATAAAAAGTGGCTCGCTCACATCCAGACCTGTATCTCGGAAGATAACGTGGCGAACCAACTGTTTCGACCCGGCTGTAACAACCAGCCGCTCTTGTTGGCACACAGCATACTACCAAAAACCACTGCATGGCCTTCAGTTTCTTAAAGAATTCGGATAAGTTAAACAGCTGTGAAAGCGATGCTGTCTTCACCATCATTGCGAGACCAACGCAGCGACGATTATTCATGGAGCCGGCTTAGTTTGCATAAACCACCTACAGAGCGCTGTGAAGTGCCGAACCGGGAACAACTATAATGGGCTGGCTCATGTCGTTACAAAACTCGATAGCCAAGTTCCGCGACTTCAGCAATTGGCAAAAGCTTCATATCACTCTCGGTCGACTCGACACCCTTGAAGGTCTCGCGCTGCGGTCCGAAGAGTCCGGGGTGGCTGAGAAAGTAGTCGAGAAGCCGCTGACGGTCTCACTTACCACCTATGGCCATCGCATCTACGATGTGCATACCGTGATCGAGAGCATCTTTCAGCAGTCCATGCGAGCCAATCGCGTCATACTCTGGCTGAGCGAGGATGAATTTTCAGCAGACAGCGTTCCGCTTATTCTCAGGCGCCAGGAAGCACGCGGCCTCGAGATTCGGTTCTGCGAAGATATCAAGTCATACAAGAAGATTGTTCCTGCGCTCCGGGAAGGTACAGAGGGCGCCATTATCACCATTGATGATGACGTCATTTACCCTGTGGATACTGTCGAACGCCTTTTCAAGGCCCACTTGCGGCAGCCCAATCGCGTCCACTGCAACAGGGGACACGTGATCAAACTCGACGTTTCCGGAAGTATCCTGCCCTATGCGCAGTGGGAATACGATACACGCCAGCCGGATGCGTCTGCCCTGATCGTCCCAACAGGTTGTTGCGGAGTCATCTACGGACCGGAATTACTCGACACAGAGGTAACGGATGCCTCGAAGTTCATGAGTCTTTGCCCGACGGCAGATGATTTATGGCTGAAAGCAATGACGCTTAAGCAGGGTGTCGAGTGCCAACTTGTGCCCTACGCACGTCCTTACGAAAGCTTCCTGAAAATACCGGACAATGGCGCCAAGGGCTTGTTTGAGATAAATCAGATACAGAATGATGTTCAGTTCGCCAGACTTCTCGAAAAATACCCTGAACTTGCGGCGGCTATAGTATAGCGCTAGAGGCTGAGCCAGCTTAACCCCTGCGGAGCGGCGACAGGCCGCCATGCTGTTGGCTTCAAGCACCGCGTGCGTACCGAAAAAAACGCATACCTTTCTTACAAATCGCGTCTATTCGTTCAAGATTCCGAGCACCGAAAAAGGCATTCAGGGATACGCTGTGGTCGCCCTTGGCCTGGTACTGGATATCTGTTTGCTCTGCAATGTCGTGTACCCGATCGAGAGACAACCCGTCAACCAATCTTTCAATTGAACCCACTTTATCGACCAGGAAGTCTTCATACCGAATGATCTGGAAATCATCGACATTCGACGAAGCAATATCACTGAACAGCTGCCATCGGCTGGCTAAACGGGTGACATAGTCATCTCCGCTTATGCCTAGCCAGCCGCTGTCGAGGATAAGACGCCATGTCTCCGAAATATCTTGTAATGCACTGGAATCCACCTCCTCGGGTCGACCCGAAAGGTCGAGACGTTGGAGAATACTTCGTATATTTGTTCGTGGATCGCGCACAACAAAGACGAAACGCGCGTCTGAATAGGACGAACGAAGGTCATCGAACATCGGCGTGAGGTTAGCTTCCTTAATAATATCCTTGGAAAACTCCACGGCGTTGAGCCTCCTATACTCGGCCAAGCTCATTTGCCTTCCCACCCGCTGAAAAGCCGGCGCGTGGAAGTCCTTCGCCAAATCGACGGCAACGCTCTTTCCAGTCATCTCACCCAAGAGAGAAGCAATAGCTGATGTCCCCGACTTTTGATTCCCCAGTATGAATATCGGGCTCGAGCAAGGACGGGCAAAAAAATCGCGAAGCCAACGAGTTCGCTTAGCCACGAGGGCCCTTCTTGGCGCGTTTTCAGACATCAGGAATCCCATACCAACGCCCGGTGTTTACCACTAGCAGCGGTACCGGATAGTACGCCAAACATTCCTTGAGGCGAGGAAATATTCCGTTAATGCACCCTTCAATGAACCTGTGACATGCTTTGCTCTCCAGTCCGACGTCATCAAGCGCAACAGGCCTTGAGGGTAAATAGATGCGGCCAAATCAATCCCCTCCAAAAACATCACCTTTTCCTTTTCGTCCATCTCCAAGCTGGAGATTCCACGTGCAACCTTGTGCAATCGATGACCGAACATCACCGTGATCTGTTGCATACAGTCTTCGGACAGTTCTGGGTACTGTTCGAGTGTCAGCGCATAGGCACGAAACAATTGAATATAAATGGACAGGCGATCCTGATCTCTAGTTACACTGGTCTCATTCCATGCATGCCGGTAAAGAGGTTGATCAACCAAGACCACATGCCTGGCCTTGTTGAAACAGCCAATATTAATAATCGTATCCTCGCTGATATCCTGCCGCCACCTAAACGGTAAGGTTGCGAACTGACGAATCAGCTCTCGGTCATACAATTTATTCCACAACGCATTCGTGCCGAACTGCCCGGAACAAAATGAGCTGAGAAGCTTCTCACTGTGCGACGTACTACCACCAAATTTTGCTCTGAAATTTTCTTTACCATTGGCGGCCACTTCGACGGCTTCACATATCACAATATCAGCGCAACGATCCTTCGCGACACCCTCCAACACTTCGTACATTCGTGGCTCTATGGTGTCGTCTGCGTCGACAAACCCGATGTACGCCCCTCTTGCTGCCATAACGCCTTCGGCTCGAGCCCGATAAGCTCCAACGTTTTTTTCAAGGGTAATGCGTCGGAAACGAGAATCGCCCACAACTAGATCATTGATGTTACTCGAAGAACCATCTATCGAGGCGTCATCGACAAGGATGAACTCAATACCTTGAAGAGTCTGATTTTGTAATGATTGAATGCAGGTACGCAAGTAGCAACCTGGATTATGGAATGGCACTACAACAGAAACACTTATAGAAGTAGTTCCACTTCGCGCTGCTAAAGATCTATCCGTCAATCAGGCCATCCTCGAGAAAGTCGAGAGACTGCTCTCTCTGCGCGGCGAGATCGTGCCACACGCTAGTCCAATCTATTGACTCTCGAAAAATTTGCATAACATTCTCAAAGTCACATGGAACCAGTCTTCGCGCAAGACCTAAACCACCCAGTAAGGAGTCAAATCGCGCCACTCCTCTAACACGATTACCGAAAACCACAAACGGCTTCTGAAAAATTATCGCCATGACACAGCCATGGAAGGAATCGGTCATGACATAATCCGCCTCAGCGAAAGACCTTATCCAGGACTCAACACTTGGCATTACAGCCACTTTTTTTTGGCCAATCTTTTCATAGTGGAGATCCCATATCTTAGAATCTTGACCATCATTTTCTCCAAGCGCCATAGCCACTGAGCGCCAAACTTTCTCTTTTTCTATATTCCTATCGAGGAAGAATGCGAAAACTTTAACAGTTGACCCACTTGAAATTCGCGTATCAACACTTGCCATCGAAAGATATTGCTCAGGAGCAAGCAGTAGTGTTGGATCAAGCACACAAGTAGATTCGACGCCTAAAAATTCACGGCTGAGTACAACCGCTGAACTCTCTCTTACTGATATAGCGTCAAAACGTTTGGCCAAATTTGAACATAGACGTGTCTGCCTTGGGGAGAACTCCCATTTATCAGTACCGAACGAAGCAGCGTAAGCCAGCTTGCGAACAGGCATATCAGCAGCGAAATCCAAAAAATAGTTGTAGATGTTTGGAGAATACTTCGGCCGCCACGTCTGATCGCTACCAACAACCACGGTATCGAAATCATTATCCAAAAATATTCTCTTAAGTTCAGAAGAAGACCTTACAGGCTCAGTCGTTACAATATTAGCGCCTATAAACTCGAGCGTATTCTTAAAACGCGCAGGATCAGGCCGATCCATACCCAAAATATTCTTTATCGATTTTTTGATGGCATAGCCTTTCCAGTTCGATAGCGGAAGGAGATCTGGTTGCCTATCTATTGTCACGACTCGGTGGCCCCTGCTAACCAGAACTCTTTGCAAAGCGAAAGCCTGAAGCATTCCGCCATAGTTGTGCTTCAAAGGTTGGGTCAGTATTGCAATATTCTGTGACACTACGAAATCCAATCCAAGGCATAAACCCTAGTCAAACAAGCGATCGCATATTCTATACGCAAGCGTTAAATCTGAAACGCTTTCTACATCAACTAAGTGACTTAAGCCGGGAGATATGCAAAACACCGGGTCGCTACCCTTGAGACCGGTATGAGGATATCTCACGCCTTCCAGTTTTTCCGACAGTTCACCATAATGCGGGTTACATGTAATGAAACTGGGCCGTCTACCCGAAAAATACATCGTATCAGGCTTCTCAATCCTTATATCGGGCATATATTGGCAGTATTTTTCCTCTGCGAATTTGGCTCTATAAGGGGTAGCAACCATCCCGTACTGTTTCGCCTCCGGCGTCTCATTAAATTTAGAACACAAATCCGCAACAAGCTCCTCCATTGCTGTGACGCCGTGGACCGGACCTCGAAACCTATCACTATCGTTTATATATATACCGGCAAAGTTACCAGTGTCATAGAATGTTGAAAAAGCGCGAGTGCGGCGTCTGGAAAAACGTGTGATAGGTCGCCGATGTGACAGCCAAGGCTTTGATAAGCCAAGCCGAGCCATCCAACGATTACCTAACCTGGCCAGCTTATAAGAATAGTCATCAATTGCATCCTCCCACGTCCCCATTAACTCAAGAAAATCGTTTTGCTGCAGCCAGATATCGAGATTAACTTCGTGAAGAAACGACGCCGTACTGTGGTCTCCTAAGATCATGAAATGATCTGGGTCTAGGGCTTCAAACAGATCTCGTATGCAGTTATCCATGTGTTTGTAGTGCTCAATTAAACTAGCCAGAGTCGGGGCCAGGTTACGTCTTTCGTCGAATGAACTCGTGCCCTCACGTGAGCCAAGCACATACCGATCTATCTCTGACTTCGCGAGATATTGCAACTCCGTTGTCATCCTGAAGCAGAAAAAGCCAAATTCAGGCTGGTCTTGCTTGCAAAGGTCTAAATAGGAATCCTTCTGGCAGCTCTGCGCCTTGGTGATCTTAGTCGCAAATTCTGAAACGGTAGCGCAATTACCCGGCAACCTGATATCCGCAACGTACCCTCGTTCATTCAGGAGCTTAGCGATTTTCTTTGGATAGACCATCGACTCAGAAATACCCCCGGATGCCTTCAAGCCGCCGCCACCGCCTGCGACCGCAAACCCGTTCACCGTGGGGGCAGGTGCAGTTGTCGGCACGTTCATAATACCAACTGAGTAACCACGCTCATTCAGCAGCTTCCAGATGGGCACCACGCCTCTCTTTGTAGACAAGTCTTTCTGGTTATAGCTTATTGAAAACCGATATGAATGATCACAAAAGGGCATCATATAGAACGCACTTGTAGTACTTGCGTGGTGTCCAGTAAGAATTTCTGCCCAGCCTCTGCTAAGCAAGTCTTCATTCATGCGTTGTTGCTTACCTTCGCTCAGTAGCTTTTTCGTGAAGGGCATCGGCATTCCCTCCAGAATTTTTGTCGTACCACCATCGATACCAATAACTAGTAACTTCATTTTATTTGTAACTTTTTGATGCGCCAAAAGATACTCCCAATCTTTTCTTGACCTGGATACTCAAAAATAGATTCCAGGAAAAAGTTCCGGCCAGCATTGCGCCCGCTGCGCCCACACTCCCATAAGAAGGGATAAAAATAAAACCTGCAACGGCCGTTGTACTAAGCCCGATTAGTTGCCCGAGAAGGGTGATTCGCTCATACCCAGTCATGGACAGCACCATACCTACTGAACCAAATGCAACATTACAGATGTTCGAAAAAACCAGAACGAGCATGGGCATATAAGCTATTACTGAGTACTCAGCACCGTAGGCAATGCTCAACAGATTTTCTCCAAATAGTGCCAATATGACACCCAAAGAAAACGCAAATACAAAGGCTTTCCGAGTAAATTCTCGCAACATCGACTGCATCGAGACCGTATCGTTGCACTTATAGAATTGTACAACCTTCGGAGATAGAACCGGATTCATCACTGCCAGCGGTAGCGCAATAAATCCAGCTGCGCGTTGTGCCACTCGCAAAGCGGCCACGTCGGAATCATCGCTCATGGAGCCAAGCATGAGAATTCCGATCTCAGCACTAAAAGTGGTAAACACACCGATCAGCATGAACGGTCCAATACCGGCAAACCAACTAGCAACTTTAAATTCAGGACGTATGCTATGTGTTCCCCTAAGCGAAGAATGCAAAATCGTCTTCGCGAACAAAAAGATAAAGAGTACTAGGGATATGGCTACCTGAATCCATAACACGACCATCAGATTCAAGAAATCTACGAACCATACCGAGACCAAAAGCAGCAAGAGAAGCAGGGGTTGAAGAAGCTTTTTCGAAAACTCTGGCGTCTCTGGACGCGCCTCTCCTCGGAGGACACCAGTCAAAACAGCTATGAGGCCATTTAAAGGGAGGGCCAGCAGCGCAATAGATAATAGGAAAGACAGGTCTCCATCAGATTCTGGAGATGACACCACCCGACCTAAGATGAATGAGACTAAGTAGAAAAGGATGCCGCAAGATGTGACAAATCCGACAGAAAATATTACGAGCCCTTTGTATTCACTCCAGTTTTTTGCCTGCACGCTAGTGGCAATAGATCTGGTTAGATACTGAGGGAACCCAGCGACCAGCGGTAACGATATAATTGAGACGAGGGAAAGTACGTATGAGTATCGACCGTAGTCTTCGGGACCCAGAAGCCTTGCCAAGATAATACTCGACAATAAGACCAAAGGAACATTAAGCAGATAGAAGCTACTAATCTTGATGACCGTCCGCCCGATTCTGCTATCTCTCGGTTTACTCGTACGCATTAAAAGCAGGGCCTGAACGGAGGAGCACGATAAATATCTATTGGGCGGAGCAATAACAATGTGATATTCGCTTACTTTAATAGATCATCTATACGCAGACATTATGCCACCACTCATGCTCCTTGGCAGTTATTGATCGATATTCCGTAGAATTCAAAACACGGCGCTCTAAAACGTCATTTCGCACTGGTTCGACCCATATCGAGTATAATCTAGGTTCCAACCCGAATTCCTCAGAGGGCGAACTTTAATGGCAGGAAAGAAGAAGAGTCACGATTTTAGCGCGCTGATAAGTGAACTCGAAGGCTTGGTAACTGAAATTGAAGACGAGAGTCGTAGTCTTGACGACGCCCTCAGGACGTTCGAATCGGGCATCACTCTCGTGCGCCATGCCCAGAAGCTCTTGGAGGAGATGGAACAAAAAGTACAGACACTCACCGCGGCGGGACAGGCCGCAGATACCGCAGCGCTAGATGATAAGGATATAGAGTGACAGCCGGGCTCACCGATAGTATCAAGGCCGGCCGGGATGAATTGCAGGCTCAACTTTTGGCAGTGTTTGATCGCAGTACCAAAACCGCACCAGCATCTGAATCGGTTTTAAACAGCCTTCTCGGCGCTTCCAGTTACGCTTGTGAAAACGGTGGCAAGCGCATCCGACCTATTCTGGCACAGGCGGCTGCCAGTGCTGTCAGCATTGGCGACGCAGACAAACCCGCAGTCCATTCCACGTCGATTGCCCTGGAACTCATCCACACCTACTCCCTCATCCACGATGACCTCCCCGCCATGGACGACGATGACATGCGCCGGGGCAAGCCCAGCCTGCACAGGGCCTACGACGAGGCCACCGCGATCCTGGTGGGTGATGGCCTCCAGGCCAGGGCTTTCGAGCTGCTGGCCGATGCACCCGACCTCACGGCGGAGCAGAAGGTGCGCATGATCCGGGTACTGGCAAAAGCTTCCGGCATGGAGGGCATGGTCGGCGGCCAGTATATCGACATCCAGGCGGTAGATTCCCAAATGACCCTGGAGGAGCTCCGCGCCATGCATATGCTCAAGACCGGGGCCCTCATCCGGGCATCCCTGGCCCTGGGCGGCATTGCCGCCAATGCCACTGAAGCGCAGTTGGCTGCGCTGGATAAGTACGGCTGCCACATTGGCCTGGCCTTCCAGGTGGTGGACGACATACTCGATGTGGAGGGTAATACCGAGACGCTGGGCAAGACCCAGGGCAAGGACGCCGAGGCCAACAAGCCGACATACGTGAAGCTACTCGGCCTGGACGGCGCCAAAGCCGAGGCGCAGCACTTACTCCAGTCTGCGCTGGACGCGCTGTCAGGTTTCGGGGAATCGGCTGATCAGTTGCGGGAATTGGCGCGCTATATCGTCGAGCGCGACCGCTAGGGGGAAGGGGTAAGGTTGGGTTTGCTAACCCTGCCCCTCAAACATATGCCCGAGCTTTCCCGCCTTGGTGCTGAGGTACTTTTCGTTGTGGGGGTTGCTCTCGGTGTGTAAGGCAATTCGCTCAACCACCTGAACACCCTGCTCTTCCAGAGCGGCCACCTTGCGTGGATTGTTGGTCATCAGGCGAACCGCGGTAATGTGAAGATGTTCAAACATCGGCTTGAGAATGCTGTAGTCACGCATATCGGCGCCAAACCCCAACTGCTCGTTGGCTTCCACCGTATCCGCACCGGCGTCCTGCAACTTGTAGGCCTTGATCTTGTTCAACAGGCCGATACCACGCCCCTCCTGGCGCAGGTAAAACAGCGCACCGCGCCCTTCCCGGGCGATCGCCTCCAGCGCCGCCTGCAACTGCTTGCCGCAGTCACAGCGCATGCTGAACAGGGCATCACCGGTCAGGCACTCTGAATGCACCCGCGCCAGCACTGGTTCGCTATCAGCGACGTCGCCCATGGTCAGCACCACGTGCTCCTTGTTGGTGTCAGCATCCTCAAAGCCATGCATGTCGAATTCGCCCCATGCAGTGGGCAGGCGGGAGGACTCTACGTAGCGTGTACTCAAAGGGAGTGTATCCGTACCGAATGGGCGCGTATTCTAACAGTTTGACCGGGCTTGGGCGAGGGTCCTCAGTGGGTGCGGCTCAGGGTCAGAATGCCTTGATTTTCCTCGAATTTTACATGGCGCAGGTAGGTCATACCCAACAGGACCGTGCCTGGAAACTCACCTGAAATCACCGTTGCCGGCACGTTGTCGATGCGTATACCGCCCACGTCCACACTGCGCAGGGTGACACTCCAGGCCGGCACCACTCCGGCGGCCGTCTCCACCTGCACCCGCGCCGCTGAGCCAAGGTCTATACCAAGGCGGGAGGCCTCCGCCTCATTCATCGCCACCATGTTGGCCCCGGTATCCACCAGCACCTGCAGCTGCCGGCCATTGATTTGCGCATTGGTGCGATACTGCAGCCTCGCGTCGCGGGCAATGGTGACCACCTGTTCAGCGGGACGCTGGTAATTGGTGCCTACCTTTTGTGACAGGCCGAGAACCAGCTGCTTGCCCGCGACCTCCAGCGTCGCCGTGCGCGAGTAAACCGCAACCAGCTTCACGCCCTTGAAGTCCTGGCCCTCGCGCAGCATTTTACGCTCGCCATCGACCTTCAGCACCGCCGCACCCGGCATCAGGCCCTCGATCTCGATGTTGGGGTTCGCCAATACAGGCACGCACAACAGGCAGTACAGGCATAGCCCCAGTGCGAGATGCAGTGGGCCTGCAGACGGGACCGAAGCCTGTACGCGCCGGGCCAGTGCACGTAACGCGTTCTCCGGCATCAGCCCAACCACCACAGCGCCAGGTGCAACACGGCGCAGGCCATCAGGCCCGCCACCACATCATCAATCATGATGCCCAGCCCACCGTCCACACGTTTATCCAACAGGCCAATGGGCCAGGGCTTCCATATATCGAACAGGCGAAACGCGGCGAATCCAGCCAGCACCCAAAGCCAGTTGACTGGCAGTGCCCACATGGCAATCCAGTAACCCACAAATTCATCCCAGACGATGCCGGGATGATCATGCACCTGCAACTGCCGGCTGGCGACATCGCATATCCACACGCCGAGGCCAAATGCCAGCAGCACCGCAACGAGATAAAGGCCCGGGGAAAGATGGGAAAGCAGCCAGAAAAGTGGCACTGCCGCCAGTGTGCCGAAAGTACCCGGCGCCTTCTTCGCCAGCCCGGAGCCAAAACCGAAGGCCAGCAACTGTGCGGGCGAGGCGAGTAAATCGGGTTTGATGGTCGGGGGCATCAGCCGTCACCTGTTATTATCACGGTCATCACCGCGCCAGTTAAAAATGCTGGTAGCCGCCGGCAAAGTCAAGCTCCATACCCACGTCAACGCCCTCCCCGGCCACCACTTCACCTATGGCGGTGCAGCTTTGCGGCGCGCTGGTGCCGGCCGACAGGGTAAAGCACAGTTCGTAGTCGTCCCCACCCCCCAGCGCCCACTTCAGCACCTGCTCCTGGTCATCGCAGCCTTGCAGCGCCGGGGAAACAGGCACCCTGGCCGGGTCTATGCGCAAACCAACGCCACTGGCAGCGGCAATATGTTGCGCATCGGCGAGCAGGCCATCGGAAATATCAATACAGGCGCTGGCGTGGCCCAGCAACTGTGCCCCCAGGTCCAGGCGGGCCCGGGGCCGGTTGAAGCGTTGTAGCAAATACTCCGCTGCCGCAGCTGACGGTCGCCATTCATCGTTGAGGAAGGCCAGCGCAGCGGCCGCATCGCCCAGGCAACCTGATACATACACCACATCACCCACCTGCGCACCGGTGCGCAACAACGCCTCTGCCAGTGGCAGGGCGCCGAGTACCTGCACCGTGATGCTCAATGGACCCCGTGTCGTGTCTCCGCCCACCAACGGTATCCCGTATTCGGAAACAGCCTGGCCAACGCCCTGGCTGAAGGCGTTCAACCAGAACTCGTCTGCATCGGGCAGGGTCAGGGCGATGGTCATGCCCAGTGGTCTGGCGCCCATGGCCGCCAGGTCTGACACGGCAACAGAAACCGCGCGAAAACCGATGTCCTCGGGGAAGGTGTCTGCGGGAAAGTGCACGCCCTCCACCACCGTATCCACCGAGGTGGCCAGGCGTTCACCCGGCTCCAGGCGCAGCAGCGCACAATCGTCGCCCACGGAAAGGTCCACGGCGTCGCCGCGCCCGAGCGCGGCAAAGTAGCGATAAATCAGGGTAAATTCGGAAGCGGGCATGGATCAGTGACCAGCGATGAAAAGGTCCCGCGCCAGCCAGCCATCACTATCGTGAACATGCACGGCGTTCAGGTACCGGTTTCGGCCTTGCGCAACTGGCGCGCGGCCTTGTCCAGCACGCCGTTGATATACTTGTGGCTTTCACTGGCACCGAACTTCTTGGCCAGGGCCACCTCTTCATTGATGACCACCTTGTAGGGCACATCAATACGGTCTTTCAGCTCGAATACGCCCATGCGCAGCAGGGTGCGCTCGATAGGGTCCAGCTCTTTCAGGCTGCGGTCCAACAACGGCTCAAATACCGCCTCCAGTTCCTCGACCTGCCCCGGCACACCGTGCAGCAGGGCCTGGAAGTACTCCAGGTCGACGTGGGAAAAGTCGTACTCGGCACGGAACTCCGCCTCGATATCGGACAGGGCCGCCCCGGCCATCATCCACTGGTAGAGCGCCTGCATGCCATAGTGCCGCGCCTTGCGACGCTCCGCGGCCAGGGTGTTGTGTGTGGTCTTGCCCATTCAGCCCAGCTTCTGCATCAGGCTGACCATTTCCAAAGCTGACATGGCGGCCTCTTCGCCCTTGTTGCCGGCCTTGGTGCCGGAGCGCTCCACCGCCTGCTCAATGGTATCCACTGTGAGCACACCGAAGGAAACCGGCACGCCGTATTCCATGCTGACCATAGCCAGGCCCTTGGTGCATTCACCGGCCACGTACTCGAAATGCGGGGTGCCGCCACGAATTACTGCCCCCAGGGCAATAATCGCATCGACCTCACCCTTGGCCGCTATCTGCTTGCATACCAACGGAATCTCAAACGCGCCGGGAGCCCGCACGATGGTAATCTGGCTGCGGCTGACGCCATGGCGACGCAGGCAGTCCACCGCGCCTTCCAACAGGTGTTCCACCACGAAGCTGTTCCAGCGGCCAACGACGATCGTGTAGCTGCCCTTGCCGCTGGTGAAGTCACCCTCTACGGTCTTTATATCGCTCATGTTTCTGCTTACTCCTTGTCACCGCGTCATAACCGCAGCAGCCTCACTGCAGGGACGGCAGCCTGTGCCTGCCCCTGCGCTACCCGTTATGACGCTGGTCCTAACGCCCGGGTTCAGCCCTCGGGATCAACGAAATCCAGCACTTCCAGGTCGAAACCCGAAATTGCATTGTACTTGATCGGCGCGCCCATCAAATGAATTTTTCCCACACCCAGGTCGCGCAGAATCTGTGACCCCAGGCCAACAGTGGTGTAGGTGTCAGGTGCCGCTACCGCCGCAGATGACGCCGCGCCGAGGGCAAGGTCTATGCTGCCCAGCAAACGCTCAGGGCTTTCATCCTTTGCCAGCAGCACGATAACACCACGCTCATCCCGGGCCAGTCTCTCCATACAACGACTGATACTCCAGCCAGGATGGTCCTCCACCTCACAGTGCAACATATCGCGCATCGCCGACTGCACGTGCACGCGTACCAGGGTCGGCTGATCCGGTGTAATGTCGCCGCGGGACAGGGCCAGGTGCACGTTGCCCTCGGTCTGGTCGCGATAGGCGGTCAGCCTGAACTGTCCGTAGGCGGTATTGATCTCGCCTTCGCGTACCCGCCGGATGGTCCGCTCGTTCACCATGCGGAAATGAATCAGGTCGGCGATGGTGCCGATCTTCAGGCCGTTGCTAGCCGCAAACTCGGCCAGTGCGGGGCCGTCGGCGAGCGTGCCGTCGGGCGTGAGAATATCTGCAATGACAGCGGCGGGCAGCAAGCCGGCGAGGCGCGCATAGTCTGATGCCGCCTCGGTATGCCCGGCGCGCGTGAGCACGCCTCCCGGCACCACTTCCAGCGGAAAGATGTGGCCCGGCTGTACGATATCCTCGGGCACGGCGTGCGGCGCCACAGCCGCCTGCACGGTAAGCGCACGATCGGCCGCAGAAATGCCGGTATCGATTCCCTCCGCCGCCTCGATGGAAAGCGTGAAGTTGGCCTTCTCGCCCATCGCGTCATCAACCATGGGAGGCAGGTCCAGCTGGCGACAGCGCTCCTCCGTAAGCGTCAGGCAGACCAGGCCACGAGCCTTGCGCGCCATGAAATTCACGTGCTTGGCGTCGCAGTGCTCCGCCGCGACCATTACCACGCCTTCGTTATTGCTGTCGGTATCGTCATCGACCAGCACCACCATACGGCCCTGGCGGAGGTCTGAGATCAGTTCGTCTACGGTGTTTACTTGCATACTGTTTACTCTGGTCATTGGCGCGTCAGCAAAAGCCCCGTGGCAGGCAACTGACCTGACACGCTGCAGCAACCCGCGTTCCGGCGCGGACCGCTGGCACTGACCAAGACGCGCTACTTATTCAAATAGCCGTTCTCGGCCAGTGTCTCCGCGGACAGTCCGTCACCGGCACTGTGCGCTGCGGCCTCCCCCTGCATCAATCGCTCCAGGTAGCGGGCGATCAGGTCGACCTCAAGGTTGACCCGCGTACCGGGCTGGTATTCATCAAAAATGGTCTCGGCCACGGTCTGGGGAATGATATTCAGTTCGAACTCAGCACCGTTCACTGCGTTGACCGTCAGGCTGGTGCCATCGACGGTGATACTGCCTTTGTGTGCGATGTACCTGGCCAGATCATCCGGGGCGCGCAGTACAAAGCGTATGGAGCGTGCGTCCTCGTGCAGGCTGACTACCTCTCCCACACCGTCCACATGGCCGGAGACTATGTGGCCGCCAAGACGGCTCGCAGGCGTCAAGGCTTTCTCAAGATTCACCCGTGAGCCCGGCTTGAGTGCGCCGAGGGTGGTGAAGTTCAGGGTCTCGACCGATACATCGGCCCAATAGCCGTCCCCAGGCAGTTCAATCACCGTCAGGCAAGCGCCGTTGGTGCAGATACTGTCGCCCAACGCCACATCGCCCAGATCAAGTTTGCCGGTATTGATACGCAGTCGCAGATCACCACCGGAGGGCTGCATTGCCGCCACTTCACCGACAGCCTGGATAATGCCTGTAAACATAGTGATTCCTGTAAAAGCTGTAACACCAATGTACCGCCACCGCATAGTGGGCGCGTTATTGATTAACGCCTGCAGCGGTTACCCGGTTCGCAGCCGTTTCGCGACACCAGTCACGCCCGTAAAGATGGCACCGCGGTGATACGCCAGTCTTCCCCGACCCTGCGCATATCCGCAATCTTCAGCGGCACTTTCTCGGCCATCTTCTGCAGCGGCAGATGCAGCAGCGGCTGTGCATCGCTGCCCATGAGCACCGGCGCCATGTACACGATCAATTCGTCCACCAGCCCTGCGCTCAGGAACGCACCTGCCAAATGGGGCCCGCATTCTACCAGAATTTCATTGCTCTGCCGCTGGTTGAGATGCTGCAACAGTGCAGCCAGGTCCAGTCCCTTCTGGTCCCGTGCCAGGGGCAGCAGTTCGACACCGGCAGCGGCGATTGCCGCGGGCACCGGGGCGTCAATGGCGTGACAGAGCAGGCTGGGGGCCGTGGCATCCAGCACTTTCGCGGCAGGGGGCGTGCGCAGGTTTGAATCGAGCACCACGCGCAGCGGCTGGCGCACGCTGGCAAGCTGCGCCTGTGCTTCGGGCAGGCCGGTTTCCGCCGCGCGTACGCTGAGGGAACAGTCGTCAGCCAGCACCGTGCCAACACCGGTTACCACGGCGCAGCTCATGGCCCGCAGGCGCTGGACATCAGCACGCGCAGCAGGTCCGGTGATCCACTGGCTGTCCCCGGATGCCATAGCGGTACGACCGTCGAGGGACATCGCCAGCTTGATGCGCACGCGGCCACGGCCGCGCGTCATGCGCGCAATAAACCCGGGTATCACCGCGCGCGCCTCATCGGCCAGCAAGCCGCTGTCCACGATCACGCCAGACTCACGCAGGCGGGCGAAGCCGTTCCCGGCAACCAGTGGATTAGGGTCCTCGATTGCCGCCACCACGCGGCTTACTCCTGCCTCGATCAGTGCCAGCGCACAGGGGCCGGTTTTGCCATGATGAGAACAGGGCTCGAGCGTAACGTAGGCGGTGGCTCCACGCGCCTGGTCCCCGGCCTGCCTGAGCGCCTGAATTTCAGCATGGTCTCCGCCGGCAGGCTGGGTGAATCCCTCTCCGACCACGGCACCCTCGCGCACCAGGACGCAACCCACATGAGGGTTGGGCATCGCCGAGTAGCGGCCGCGGCGCGCCAGTTGCAGCGCGCGAGCCATCATCAGGGTGTCAAATTCACCGGACATGGGCAGGGATTATTCCGGCCGCGGTTCGGATTCCAGGGAATCGATCGCATCGCGGAATTCAGAGATGTCCTCAAAACTGCGATAGACCGACGCGAAGCGGACATACGCCACCTTGTCCAGCCGCTTCAGGTTCTCCATTACCAGTTCGCCGAGGAACACCGAGTTCACTTCCCGTTCACCGGTGGCGCGCAGGGCGTGCTTGATCTTGTTGATCACCGCTTCGATGTCTTCAGTTGGCACCGGACGCTTCTCCAGCGCGCGAGTGAAGCCTGCGCGCAGCTTGGCCTCGTCGAAAGGTTCGCGATTGCCGTTCTGCTTGATCACGCGAGGCATCACCAGTTCGGCCACCTCATAGGTCGTGAAACGCTCAGCGCAACTCAGGCACTCGCGGCGCCGGCGGACCTGATCGCCTTCGGCGACGAGGCGGGAGTCGATAACTTTGGTATCTTCGGCGGCGCAGAATGGACAGTGCATGGATTATTCACCTTTAGCTACATGGCAGAACTTTAACATATCAAGGCCTTACCAGACGCCCTGCAGGGATTATTGCCGCTATCCTCCCGTCAGTTTGCGGCTCAGAACTTCATCGACCGTCGCGGGCCCCCTATCTATAATGGTGCGATGCAGCGTCTATACATCAACCCAATTTTCAAAAAGCGCCTCAACGATCTACAGTGCTGCGATTTCAAGTCCCTGTCAGCGCTTACCTCCGATGGAGACCTGATAGCCCATGACAAGGGGCGCACAACACACAGGCTTGAGCTTGCCGGCGAGACCTACTATCTAAAGAGCGTGCACAAAGCCATTATCGGACCTTCAATCGAGTCACTGCTCTCTCTCAGGATGCCGCACCACTATTGTTGGCGTGAAATGATACAGGTGAACGCCCTGGCAAGCGCCGACATTAGCGTTATGCAGGTCGCTGCGACGGGTGAGCACAGCAGGCGTGGCGTGCTGGACTACAGCTTCCTGCTGACACCAGAAGTTCCCGGCGAGTTGCTGGACAAGGTTTTTGAGCAGGCTGACAGAGACCAGCAAGCCAGGCTGTTGTCCAGCCTGGGGGAGCTGATCGGGCGCCTGCACAGCCACGGTTTTTTCACCTCGGTGCGCATGAAGGACGTGATCGTCGATTCAGCAGGGAAATTCACCCTCATAGATCGCGAGACCCGTAAACCCGGCGCCCGCCGCGTCAATCCGCGAAAGGCTGTGAATGGACTCGCGCGGACCTTGCGCCGCCAGTCGCGAGACGGAATGACCCTGGATCCGGAGCAGTTGCAGACGCACCTGCAAGCCTACTTGACCACAGCTCCCCTGAGCATCACCGTGGAACAATTGAAAAAGCTGGTCTGATTTCGGAATTCAAGCCCGATCACGACAGCCACTGGCGACCCAAGGTAGTCAGCCGTATACCGGGAAGCGCGCACAAATCTCCAGCACCTTGCCCTTCACCTCCTCGATCACCTGCTCGGAATTACCTGCCTCGAGGGACTCCAGCACGTCACACATCCAGTGCGTCAGCTGCGCGGTTTCTTCCTCGCCGAAACCGCGCGTGGTAATAGCGGGCGTGCCGACACGCAGGCCGGAGGTGATAAACGGTGAGCGCGGATCGTTGGGCACCGCGTTCTTGTTGACGGTGATGTTGGCCGCACCCAGCGCTGCGTCGGCGTCTTTGCCGGTGTAGGGCTTGCCTATGAGATCGACCAGCATGAGGTGATTCTCGGTACCGCCGGAGACGATGTTGATCCCGCGCTCGATGAAGGTAGCGGCCATGGCCTTGGCATTCCTGACCACCTGCTTCTGGTACTCGACAAACTCAGGGGTGGCCGCCTCCTTGAAAGAGACCGCCTTGGCAGCAATGACGTGCATCAGCGGGCCGCCCTGGCCGCCCGGGAACACGGCGGAGTTAAACTTCTTCTCCAGTTCCTCATTGGCCCTGGCGAGAATAATCCCGCCACGGGGACCGCGCAGGGTTTTGTGGGTGGTAGAGGTCACCACGTCGGCATGGGACACCGGGTTCGGATAAACACCCGCGGCGACGAGACCTGCCACGTGAGCCATATCCACCAGCAGGTAGGCGCCAACCTTGTCGGCAATTTCGCGGAAGCGGGCCCAGTCCATGACCTGCGAGTAAGCGGAAAAGCCGGCGATGATCATTTTCGGCTTGTGTTCCAGCGCCAGGGCTTCTACCTGGTCGTAATCCACCTCGCCGGTGTCATTGTTGAGGCCGTACTGCACGGCGTGGTAGGTCTTGCCGGAAAAGTTGGGCTTGGCGCCATGGGTAAGGTGGCCGCCGTCGGCGAGACTCATGCCCAGAATGGTGTCCCCGGGCTGCAGCAGGGCGAGGAACACGGCCGCATTGGCCTGGGAGCCGGAATGCGGCTGCACGTTGGCGTAGTCCGCGCCGAACAGCGCCTTGACGCGCTCGATGGCCAGCTCTTCCGCCTGGTCAACATACTCGCAGCCACCGTAGTAGCGCTTGTGGGGATAGCCTTCCGCGTACTTGTTTGTCAGCGCGGTACCCTGTGCCTGCATGACCCGTGGACTGGCGTAATTCTCGGAGGCAATCAGTTCGATATGCTCCTCCTGGCGACGCTCTTCCTTGCTGATGGCAGCGAAAATTTCGTCGTCAAATCCTTCAATGGTCATGCTGTTGTCGAACATGGATGTCTCCCGACTGCTGGCGGAGCCTGAAGCCCCTGGATGGAAAGCGGCGCATTTTACAGAAAAAGCACGGCGCAAAGAAGCGAATCGCGTTCATTATTTGGCCGCTGGGCGCCGGTAGCGAATACACTGAAAGTTAGCGCAGGCGAGGTTACTTATTGCAGTTGCGGACCCTTTCAACTATACCACTAACTGTGGCGCGCTCATTGCATGTGCACTGAAGGAGTGCGCGCGCATCACCTTATTCAGGGGACACATGAAAAACACTTGGAAAACCTACGATACCGGGCCGTTCTACGATGAACTGGTCACCGCCGCAGGCAAGCCGCGCGTGGCGGCGAGGCGCGCAGTAAACCTGTTCAAGGACCTGTCGGTGGAAGAAATGTCGGCAAGGCGCTCGGCGGCGGAAATGGCCATCCTGGACATGGGCATCTCCTTCACGGTTTACAGTGAGGGCGAGAACATAGACCGGGCCTGGCCCTTTGACATGATTCCACGCATTATCACGGCCAAGGACTGGGCCAGGGTCAGCCGCGGCCTCGCCCAGCGCACCCGTGCGCTGAACGCCTTCATTGATGATGTCTACAACCGACAGAAGATCCTCAAGGACGGTATCGTGCCGGCGGAGACCGTGCTCGAATCCGGCAACTACAAGGAACAATGCGCTGGCATGTCGCCCCGTTATGGCGCATGGGCGCATATTTGCGGCACCGATCTGGTGCGCGACAAGGACGGCAAATTCTACGTACTCGAAGACAACCTGCGTGTGCCCTCCGGCGTGTCCTACATGCTGGAAAACCGCGAGATCACCAAGCGCGTGTTGCCGGAGCTGTTCGAAAACTACAGTATCCAGCCAGTGGATGACTATCCGTCGCGCCTGTACAGCACGCTGGCCTCACTCTCGCCTCGCGAGCGCCGCCGCCCCTGCATCGTGGTACTGACTCCCGGCATCTATAACTCCGCCTACTTCGAGCACTCTTTCCTGGCCCGGGGCATGGGTGCCGAACTGGTCGAGGGCTCGGACCTGTTCGTAGACGATGACGACTGCCTGTACATGCGCACGGTGGACGGTCCCGAGCGGGTCGACGTGGTCTACCGTCGCATCGACGACGATTTTCTCGATCCCGAGGCATTCCGCGAAGACTCGATTCTCGGCGTGCCCGGCATCATGCGCGCCTGGAAGGCACGCAACGTCGCGATCGCCAACGCGCCCGGTGCGGGGGTGGCAGACGACAAGGTCGTGTATGCATTCGTACCGGACATGATTCGCTACTACCTCAAGGAAGAACCTGCGATCGACAGCGTCAAGACTTACCTGTGCATGAAAGAAAAGGACCGGGAATACGTGCTCGAAAACCTGGACAAACTGGTGGTCAAGCCGGCTAATGAGTCCGGGGGCTACGGCATGATGGTGGGCCCGCACGCCAGCAAGACCCAGCGCGCCAAATTTGCCAAGCTTATCGAGAAAAATCCGCGCAACTATATCGCCCAGCCCACCCTGTCCCTGTCCACCGCACCGACCTATATCGACGATAAGGTGGAACCCCGGCATCTCGACCTGCGCCCGTTCATTCTCAGCGGCAGGGACACCTGGGTGACACCGGGCGGCCTCACCAGGGTCGCCATGGTCAAGGGCTCCCTGGTGGTGAACTCGTCACAGGGCGGCGGCAGCAAGGACACCTGGATCGTGGAGGGCTCGAAATGAGATTACTCTCCCGCGTTGCCGAACGGCTTTACTGGATGGCCCGCTACCTCGAGCGGGCAGAAGATACCGCGCGCCTGCTGCGCTCCTACACTCACCTGATCATGGATATCCCGGCAGGCTCGGAGCCGGGTTGGGACGTATTGCTGCAAACCCTGGATGCGCAACACAGCTTTGGCGAGCATTACCGCGTAGCCAATGAAACCAACGTGTTGAAATTCCTCATTGCCGACCACAGCAACGCCAGCAGTATTGCCCAATCTATACGCGCAGCCAGGGAAAACGTCCGTACCACGCGAGATGTGCTACCGTCGGAAGTCTGGGAGCATGTCAATGAACTGTACCTGTACACCGAGAAGCACGCGGCCAATTCGGTGGGGCGTCGCAACCGCCACGATTTCTTTGACCAGCTGATCGGGCGCTGCCAGATGATCAACGGGTTGATGACGTCCACGCTCTGTCGCGACCACGCGTACCGCTTTGTCAAAATCGGCCATCTACTGGAACGGGCGGACATGACCACGCGGGTACTGGATGCGGGTATCGGCGCGCTCATGAATGAAGAGCGCAATCCCAGCACCACGGACCCCCTGGTCTGGGCCAGCGTGCTGAGCTCGCTGTCGGCGATGGAGACCTATCGCCGTACTGTCGGCCCCATGGTCGAGGGTGCTGAAGCCGTGGACTTTATTTTCCGCGACCCCACCCTGCCGCGCTCTCTCAGGTTCTGCCTCGGCGGGATACGCGAGGAACTGGTACCCATGCGCAACAACAGGAATGCCCTGAGGGTGATCAACCGCTCACGCCGCAGCCTGTCGCGCTTTGACCCACAAGCTGCCGGTCGCCGTGACATGCACCGGTTCATCGACAGGTTCCAGGCCAATTTGCTAGCCCTGGGTGAAGAAATCAACGTAGCCTGGTTCCTGACTGACCAGGCCTGAACATCCATTCACGCAACCATTTGCGGTACCCTAAATGACGATTCGCGTAGCAATCAACCACCGGACAACCTACAAGTTTGACCGGCCCGTCAACATGTCACCGCATACCGTGCGACTGCGACCGGCGCCCCACTCCCGCACGCCCATCCACAGTTACAGCCTGAAGATCAAGCCGGATACACATTTCATCAACTGGCAGCAGGACGCCTTTGGCAATTACCTCGCCCGCCTGGTGTTCCCGGAAAAGTGCACCGAGTTTGAGGTGGACGTGGAAGTGATCGCTGACATGACGGTGATCAACCCCTTTGATTTCTTTCTCGAGGAATACGCGGAGAGCTTCCCGTTTACCTATCCCGAGCAATTGCGCAAGGAACTGCAGCCGTACCTGGAAAAAAACGACTACGGCCCGTTATTCAGCGAGCTTGTGGCCGGGATCGACCTCGAAGAGATGCCGGTCAATGACTTCCTGGTAGAGATCAACCAGCGCATACAGCAGCAGATCGAGTACCTGGTGCGCATGGAACCGGGCGTGCAGACACCCGAGGAAACACTGGAGCGAGGCAAGGGCTCCTGCCGCGACTCCGCATGGCTGCTGGCGCAGCTGCTGCGGCACCTGGGCCTGGCTTCCCGCTTTGCCTCGGGCTACCTGGTGCAGTTGAAAGCCGACGAGAAATCCCTGGACGGCCCCTCGGGCACCGAAGAGGATTTCACCGACCTGCACGCCTGGTGCGAGGTGTACCTGCCCGGCGCGGGCTGGGTTGGCCTGGACCCCACATCGGGCCTGTTCGCCAGTGAAGGCCATATCCCGCTTGCCTGCACACCCCACCCCGTCTCGGCAGCCCCTATCGCCGGCGCTACCGACAAGTGCGAGGTGGAATTCGACTTCAGCAACGAGGTGACGCGGATACTGGAAGACCCGCGTGTCACCAAGCCCTACAGCGAAGAGCAATGGGCCCACATCCTCGCCCTGGGCGGCGCGGTAGACGCCATATTCGACATCAACGACGTGCGCCTCACCATGGGCGGCGAACCGACGTTCGTCTCGGTCGACGACATGGAATCGGCACAGTGGAACACCGACGCCCTCGGTGATGACAAGCTCAGCCTGGCCAAGACGCTGTTGCTGCGCCTGCGGGATCGCTTTGCTCCCCAGGGTTTGCTGCACTATGGCCAGGGCAAGTGGTACCCCGGAGAAGAGGTACCGCGCTGGGCGCTGGGGGTATTCTGGCGCAAGGACGGTGAACCTTTGTGGCAGGACCACAGCCTGCTGGCCCGCGTGGACAGGGATTACCAGCGGGAGATCAAGGACTGCATTCGTTTTGGCCGCAAGCTTTGCGACCTGCTGGGCCTGCCGCGGGCCTGCAGCCAGCCCGCCTATGAGGATGGCATTCACTACCTGATGCAGGAACAGAACCTGCCCAAAAACCTGGACATACTCTCCAACCGGGTCAGCAGCGACCTGGATCGCCGCCGGCTGGCGCGACTGATTGAACGCGGCTTCAGCATACCTACAGGCATGGTACTGCCGCTGGCACGCAACACCGGCTGGCCGCTGGTCGAGAATACCTGGCACTCCAGCCTGTGGCCGATGAAGCGGGAACGCATCACGCTGATACCGGGTGACTCGCCCATGGGTCTGCGCCTGCCGCTGGCGGACCTGCCGGAACTGGCCGAGAAGGCCGACCTGTTCCGCCCGCAGCGCGATCCCTTTGAACCGCGCAAGGGCCTGGCAAAACGCGAGGACATGCAATTCCACGAAGCTGACGAGCACGCCGACGAGCCGTTACAGGAGCCTGAGTACGAGCAGGTCGTGCGCACCGCCATGTGCATCGAAGCCCGCGCGGGAAGGCTCTACGTGTTCATGCCGCCGCTTGAGTACCTGGAGGACTATGTTGAGCTGGTCGCCGCGGTCGAAGAAACCGCCGCGGCCCTGCAGATGCCGGTCATCATTGAGGGCTACGAGCCACCGAAGGACCCGCGCATCCAGAAACTGCTGGTCACGCCGGACCCGGGTGTCATCGAGGTCAACGTGCATCCCGCCAGTAACTGGCAGGAACTCGTGGATAACACCACCGCGCTGTATGAAGAGGCGCGCCTGTCGCGGCTGTCCACCGAGAAGTTCATGCTGGACGGTCGCCACACCGGCACCGGCGGCGGCAACCACATCACCCTCGGCGGCGCCACGCCCGCCGACAGCCCCATGCTGCGCCGCCCCGACCTGTTGCGCAGCCTGATCACGTTCTGGCAGCACCATCCCAGTTTGTCTTACCTGTTTTCCGGCATGTTCATAGGCCCCACATCGCAGGCACCGCGGGTTGATGAAGGCCGCGATGAGATGCTGTATGAGCTGGAGGTGGCTTTCGCCCAGATGACGGAAGGGGAAGTACCCCAGCCCTGGCTGGTGGACCGCCTGCTGCGCAACCTGCTGATCGACGTCACCGGCAATACCCACCGCGCCGAGTTCTGCATCGATAAGCTGTACTCGCCTTCGGGGCCCGCAGGACGTCTTGGTATTCTCGAGTTTCGCGGCTTCGAGATGCCGCCCCATCCGCGCATGGCGCTGGTGCAGGCGCTGCTGCTGCGCTGCCTGGTCGCGCGCTTCTGGCAGAAGCCGTACCACAAGCCACTGGTGCGCTGGGGTACCGAACTGCACGACCGCTTCATGCTGCCGCACCACATCTGGGAAGATATGAAGGATGTGGTCAATGACCTGCGTGAACACGGCTTCGCCTTCGACCTGGACTGGCTGCTGCCCTTCGAGGAGTTCCGCTTCCCGCACTACGGCCGCGTACAGCTGGGCGATATCGAACTGGAACTGCGCTGGGCCGTGGAGCCCTGGCACGTGCTCGGCGAAGAGACCACCAGCTTCGGCACCTCACGCTATGTCGACTCTTCCGTGGAGCGCCTGCAGATACGCTGCACCGGCCTGAGCGAGGGCCGCTACGTGGTGGCCTGCAACGGCCGGCGCGTACCCATGCGCAGTACCGGGGTGCACGGTGAGTACGTAGGAGGCGTGCGCTACCGCGCCTGGCAACCGCCCTCTGCACTGCACCCGCTCATTGGTGTGCATGTGCCGCTCACCTTCGATCTCATCGACACCTGGAATGGACGCTCCCTGGGCGGCTGTACCTATCATGTTTCCCACCCTGGCGGCCGCAGTTACGATGTTTTCCCGGTCAACGCCTTCGAGGCAGAGTCGCGCCGCATCAACCGTTTCGATTCCGTCAGCCACAGCCAGGGGCCATTTATCCCCATGCCGGAAGTCTCCGCCCTGCGCGAGTTTTTCCCCGACGGCGCCGTACCGCGGCCCATGGAGCCACCGCCCGAAGAACCGGCCGGTGAATACCCCTATATTCTCGATATGCGCAGCCCGGGGCCACGGTAGCCTCCCCCGGGCTTATTGCGTATATTATGCGGCCCTTACCAGCGCCCGGCGCGACAGGTAGCCCCCACACACATGTCCCAGACCCAATCCCAGTCAATCGGCCAAAGCGCACAGAACGCCGTGCAGGCAAGGCTTGAATACAGCCCCCCGGCAGGGTTGCTGGACGAGTCCAGGCTGGCCGACGGCACCGTCAACCCGGCCTGGCGCTACCTGCTGGACAGTGTCGACAACCTGGGCCCGGAAGCGTTGCGCAAGCGCGAGCAGAAAGCGCGCCGGATCCTGCGCGATGACGGCGCCACCTACAACATTTACGGGAAACCCGGCAGCTCCAGCGCCAGCTGGGAACTGGACCCCCTGCCTTACGTCATCGACAGCGCGGACTGGTCCAATATCGAAGCCGGCCTGATCGAACGCTCCGAGCTGTTCAACCTGATCCTGCGTGATCTCTACGGACCGCGCAAACTGATTCGCCACGGCGCGCTGCCGCCGGAGGCGCTATTCGGCCACAGCGGTTTCCTGCGCGCCTGCCAGGGCATCAAAATGCCCGGTGAGCAGGAACTCATCCTGCACGCGGCGGACATGGTGCGGCGGGATGACGGCAGCATGTGCGTGCTGTCCGACCGCACCCAGGCGCCCTCAGGTGCTGGCTACGTGCTGGAGAACCGCACCGTGATGTCACGCGTGTTTCCCAGCCTGTACCGCGACAGCCACGTGCACCGCATCGCCAGCTTCTATCAGCGGCTGCGGCTAAAGCTGAGCTCGCTGTCGCCCTCGGGAGACATCCCGCGCATAGCCTTGCTAACCGCCGGAGCCCAGAACGAGAGCTATTTCGAGCACGCGTATCTTGCCAATTACATGGGTTTCCCCATGGTCCAGAGCGGCGACCTGGTGGTACGCAACGGCTTCCTGTGGATGAAGAGCCTGGACGGCCTCAGACGGGTCGATGTATTGCTGCGCCGGGTGGATGATGAGCTCTGTGACCCGGTAGAGCTGCGTGCGGATTCCCAGCTCGGTGTTCCCGGGCTGCTGGAAGTGGTGCGCACCGGGCGCGTGGTGCTGGCCAATCCGCTGGGCAGCGGCGTGCTGGAAAATGCCATCCTGCTCAAGTACCTGCCGGATATCTCGATGCAGTTGCTGGGCCGCGAGCCCAGGCTGGCGTCAGTGAAAACCTACTGGGCCGGCGATGATCGCGACCTGGCCTATATCATCGCCAATATCGACAAGCTGATCATCAAGCATGCATGGCGAGGCAGTGGCCAGAGCAGCGTCTACGGCGGCGACCTTGATCCTGCGCAGTTGCAGGCCCTGCAGGCCCGGATCCAGGGTCAACGCTACCAGTACGTGGCCCAAGAAAAAGTGGGCAAGTCCTACACCCCCACCTTCAACGGCAATGGCCTGGAGCCCCGCCCCACCCTGCTGCGGACATTTTCCGTGGCTACGGATCTGTCCTATACAGTGCTGCCCGGTGGTCTCACCCGCATCGGCACCAGTACCGACGGCCAGTTCATCAGCATGCAGGAAGGCAGCCCGTCCAAGGACACCTGGATTACGGCCTCGGAACCGGAGCGTGCCCCGATACAGGGCCCCACCCCGGAGACCTTGCGCTTCTCCAGCGAACCGGTGCTGGACAGCCTGCCCAGCCGGGTGGTGGAAAACCTCTACTGGATGGGGCGCTATGCCGAACGCGCGGAAGCCTCCATGCGCCTGCTGCGCACCGTTTTCGTGATGCTCAATGGCGAGGACCCTATCAGCCCCGAGGCCCAGCGCATCCTGCTGCACACCGTATCCGAGATCACCCACACCTTGCCGGGGTTCACCAACGCCACGCCAGAGCAGCTGGCGGACCCGGAAGAGGAACTGATGCAGATCGTACGCGACGGCAACCGCGTCGGCAGCGTGCGCTCCACCATCAACTCCATGCTGTCGGCGGCGGACGAATCCAAGGAACTGTTATCCACCGACACTATCCGCGTGATCAATGACCTGCGCGACGCCCTCGACGACCTCGACGCCGACCTCGCCGGCGGCCTGGCCTTCGCCCCGGAAGAGGCCCTGGACCCATTGGTCACGGCACTGGCGGGGCTCTCCGGCCTGACCCAGGAGTCGATGATCCGCAGCGTGGGCTGGCGCTTCATTGAGATGGGCAAACGCATTGAACGCGCCCTGCAGACAGTCGCCACCGTCAAGGGCCTGCTGACAGAGGTCAGCGGCGAAATGGAACAGGTGACCCTGCTCACCGCCTTGCTCACCAGTATGGAAGTCCTGATCACCTACCGACGCCGCGGACGCGAGAAGCGCGACATCGAACTGGGCCTGGAACTGGTGCTCCTCGACAGCACCAACCCGCGCTCGGTCATTTTCCAGTTGGAGCGCCTGCACGAACACCTGGTTGAACTGCCCAAGGCGGACAAGGGCTCGGGCGAGCTGAATGAGGAGAGCCGCACGCTGCTGGAGGCCAGCACCCTGGTAAAACTGACGCGCCTGCCGCAGTTGCTTGAAGCCCGTGACGGCCAGCGCCAGCTGCTGGCCCGGCAGATGACACAGCTGGCGGAACTGCTGCGTGAGTTCAGCCGCCTGATCAACGACAAACACTTCGATCACCGCATCGGCCAACACCAGCTGGTTTCCAGTTTCGGTGGCGCCGGGTCTGTGCTGGCCGGATCCGCCTCCGCGGCGCCCATCTCAGGTGCCACCGGCTCCATCGCGCCGGTCCCGGAGGGAGGCAGCTGATATGCGTTTTCGCGTCATTCACTCCACTCACTACACTTATGCTGCCAGGGTCACATCCTGCTACAACGTGGCCAATGTCATGCCGCGTGATACCCGGCGCCAACGCTGCCTGAACAGTCGCGTCACGGTATCACCGCATCCGGCGGTCAGCCGTTCACGCACCGACTACTTTGGCAACCAGGCCTACCACTTCGAGATCCAGAACGCGCACAAGGAGCTGGTCATCACCGCCGAAAGCGAGGTGCACATTTCTGACCGCGACCTCGACCTGAACCTGGACTTTGGTGTCTCCTACGGCCAGGCCCTGCACCATATCCGCAACAACCGTTCCCAGCAGATGCTGAACGCCAGGGAGTACCTGCTGGATTCACCGATGATCGAGGCCACCGAGGAGCTGGCTGCCTACGCCCAGCCTTCGTTCATCCCCGACCGCTCGCTGAAATCCTGCGTGTCAGACCTGACCACGCGGATTTTCCGCGACTTTGCCTACGACCCCGACTTCACCACCATCGCCACGCCTCTCAGCGAGGTACTCAAGCACAAGCGCGGCGTGTGCCAGGACTTCGCCCATCTGCAAATAGGTTGCCTGCGGGCCGTGGGCATCCCCGCGAAGTACGTTTCCGGTTATATCGAGACCCTGCCCCCGCCGGGGAAGGAAAAAATGGTCGGCGCAGACGCTACCCACGCATGGGTGGCCTATTTCTGCCCGGACGAGGGCTGGCTGGAGTTCGACCCTACCAACGACACCGCCGCGTCCTACCAGCACATCGTGACCGCCTTCGGGCGCGACTACTTCGACGTGACACCCCTGAAAGGCGTGATTTTTGGCGGTGGCAAGGCGCCGATGCTCAGCGTCTCGGTGGATGTGTCCCGCCTCGAAGACACCGACTGATACCGGCGCGAAGCCGGCGGCACCTGTTTCCGGCAGCCCCCTGGCGCCGGCACCCCGGCACCCCGGACGTGACCTCACCGGCCAGCGTCACCATCAGCGGGGTGCGCCGCGGCCGACGCACTGCTAAAATCCGCGCCTTCGTGAGCCCAGTTGAGAGTTATCCATGGCCCAATACGTCTACACCATGAACCGGGTCGGCAAAATCGTGCCGCCCAAGAAAGAAATCCTCAAAGACATCTCCCTGTCGTTCTTCCCCGGCGCCAAGATCGGTGTACTGGGCCTGAACGGCGCCGGTAAGTCCACCCTGCTGCGCATCATGGCCGGCGTGGATACTGATATCGTCGGTGAGGCCCGCCCGCAACCCGGTATCAAGATCGGTTACCTGCCCCAGGAGCCGCAGCTGGATCCGGCAAAGGACGTGCGCGGCAACGTGGAGGAAGGCGTACAGGAGGCCATCGATGCACTGGCCGGGCTGGAAAAGGTGTATGCCGACTACGCCGAGCCGGATGCCGACTTCGACGCCCTGGCCAAGGAGCAGGCGCGGCTGGAAGACATTATCCAGGCCACTGACGCCCATAACCTGGACCATCGCCTGGAGGTCGCCGCGGATGCCCTGCGCCTGCCGCCCTGGGATGCGGATGTGACCACACTTTCCGGCGGTGAGCGCCGCCGCGTGGCGCTTTGTCGGTTGCTGCTGTCCAACCCGGACATGATCCTGCTGGACGAGCCCACCAACCACCTGGATGCGGAAAGCGTGGCCTGGCTGGAACGCTTCCTCGAGAGTTTCCCGGGCACCGTGGTGGCCATCACCCACGACCGCTACTTCCTCGACAACGCCGCCGGCTGGATTCTCGAACTGGACCGCGGCCGCGGAATACCCTATGAAGGCAACTACTCCGACTGGCTGGACGCCAAGGAGAAACGCCTGGAGCAGGAAGCGCGGCAGGAAGCCTCGCACCAGAAAGCGATCAAGGCAGAGCTGGAGTGGGTGCGCTCCAACCCCAAGGGTCGGCAGGCCAAGAGCAAGGCCCGCCTGCAGCGCTTTGACGAATTGCAGTCACAGGAATTCCAGGCCCGCAACGAGACCAATGAGATCTATATCCCCCCCGGCCCGCGTCTCGGGGACAACGTGATCGAGGTAAAAAACCTGAAAAAGGCTTTCGGCGACCGCCTGCTGTTCGATGATGTAAGCTTCGTGGTACCGCCGGGTTCCATCGTCGGCATCATTGGCGCCAACGGCATGGGTAAATCCACGCTGTTCAAGATCCTCACCGGGGCCGAGCAAGCGGATGGCGGCGAGGTAAAGGTGGGCGAGACGGTGCAGCTGGGTTATGTCGACCAGTCCCGCGATGACCTGGACGGCTCGAAAACCGTGTGGGAAGAGATCTCCGACGGTCATGACATTATCCGCATCGGCAACTACGAGGTGCCGTCGCGCTCCTACTGCGGACGTTTCAACTTCAAGGGCTCTGACCAGCAGAAATACGTGAAGGATCTCTCCGGCGGTGAGCGCAACCGCCTGCACCTCGCCAAGCTGCTCAAGCAGGGCGCCAACGTGTTGCTGCTGGACGAACCCACCAACGACCTGGACGTGGAAACCCTGCGCGCGCTGGAAGAGGCCCTGCTGGCTTTCCCCGGTGCCGCCATGGTGATCTCGCACGACCGCTGGTTCCTGGACCGCATCGCCACCCACATTCTCGCCTACGAGGACGACGGTGGCGTGGTATTCCACGAGGGTAACTTCACCGACTACGAGGAAGACCGACGCAAGCGCCTCGGCGCCGCCGCCGACCAGCCTCACCGGGTCAAGTATCGCAAGCTGAAGTAACTTCGCCTGCCCGCAGGAGCGGCTACAGCCGCGATTATTCGGCCCACCGGCACCCCTTCGCGGCTGTAGCCGCTCCTACAGTGGCAACCGCTTGCCTCCCAGGCCCGTAGGAGCGGCCACAGCCGCGATCATACCCCCGGCCCTAACCACCACCCGAGCAGTGGCATCCACGTGCGTGATCCCTGCGCCACAAACAACACAATCTGCGCTTTTCATGGTGCAGGTATTTGCCTCCGCCACGCCCGGCGCTATAGTAGAACGATCACTAAGGTATCAAGGTTTTTTACATGTCCGACATTCGCAACGAGCAACGCAACTTTACCCGCGTGCAGCTGGACCTCCCGGTGGAAGTGCACCAGGGCGGAGACATGTGGTCACAACGCCTCGTTGATATTTCCCTGTCCGGCATATCTACCGACCAACCGGATGTCTGGGATGCGCAGTACAACGAGCCCTTCACCCTCATCGTCAAGTTGCAGGATGGCAATGAACTGGAGTTACACGCCTACCTGCAGCATGTGGAGGCCGGGCGGCTTGGCTTTGCCGTGCAGCACGTGGATCGCGAGAATATCGAACCGCTGATGAACCTGCTCGGCCAGCACATGGACCTGGCGGCGCTCGAGGAAGAGTTGGCGCGGCTGGAGTAGCGTGCTGTGATCGCGGCTGTGGCCGCTCCTACAGATCTACCTCTGCCTTGGTCTGCGCGGTGATCGCGGCTGTGGCCGCTCCTACAGTTGTTTCTGTTGCCTTTGGCCGCGCCCGTCCTGTTCTGCTTGTGGGAGCGGCTATAGCCGCGAAAAACGCGGCGCCCTAGTCGACTGCCGCCAGCGCCTCTGACAATTTCGACACCGCGATAATGTCCATCCCGGCCAGCGCGCTTTTCGGGGCGTTGCCGCGGGGTATGATAGCGCGCTTGAAGCCGTGTTTCGCCGCTTCCGACAAGCGCTCCTGCCCGGAGGGTACCGGGCGTATCTCTCCCGACAGGCCTACCTCGCCAAAAATCACCATGTCCCGCGGCAGCTGCCGGTCGCGGTAACTGGAGACGATCGCCAGTAACAGCGCCAGGTCGGCACTGGTCTCCAGCACCTTGACCCCGCCGACAACGTTGGCGAACACATCCTGGTCCCCCACCTGCAGGCCGCCATGGCGATGGAGCACCGCCAGCAGCATGGCCAGGCGATTTTGCTCCAGGCCCACTGCCACCCGACGCGGGTTGCCCAGTTGGCTGTCGTCCACCAGCGCCTGGATTTCCACCAGCAGGGGGCGTGTACCCTCCCAGACCACCATTACCGCCGAGCCAGATGCCGGCTCGCTGCTGCGGTCCAGGAAAATTGCCGACGGATTCTTTACCTCGCGCATGCCCTGCTCGGTCATGGCAAAAACGCCCAGCTCATTGACCGCGCCGAAACGGTTTTTCTGTCCGCGCAGGGTACGAAAACGTGAATCGTGGGTTCCCTCCAACAGGATCGAGCAATCAATCATATGCTCCAGCACCTTGGGCCCGGCCAGGGAGCCGTCCTTGGTCACATGCCCCACCAGGAACAGTACGGTGCCGGTCTGCTTGGCGAAGCGGGTAAGGTAGGCGGCGCACTCGCGCACCTGTGACACGCTGCCGGGGGCAGAGGCAATTTCGTCACTGTGCACCACCTGTATGGAGTCCACTACCAGCACCCGGGGCTTGAACTCCTCGGCCGCGGCGACGATCGTTTCGACATTGGTTTCTGACATGAGGCGCAACTTGTCGGTGGGCAATTGCAGCCTGCGCGCACGCATCGCCACCTGCTGCAACGACTCCTCTCCGGTGATGTAAAGCGCCTCCATGGAGCGGGCGAGGTGACACATGGTCTGCAGCAACAGCGTGCTTTTACCCGCCCCGGGATTACCCCCCACCAGCACGGCGGAACCCGGCACCAGGCCGCCGCCCAGCACCCGGTCGAACTCTTCCGCACCGGAGGAGAACCGGGGCAGGTCGTCCAGATCGATGTCCTGCAGCACCCGCGCGCTGTCCAGTGCACCGGCAAACCCGGCGCGACTGGCAGTAACTCCACCACCGGCCCGGCCACTGCCCTTGCCGCCCGCCGGCCCCAGCCTGATTTCGGTTATCGTATTCCACTGCCCGCAGTCGCTGCACTGGCCCTGCCACTTGGCGTAGTCAGAGCCACATTCGTTGCATACAAAGGCCGTTTTCTGTTTTGCCATTTTCTACTCAGTGTCCTTGCCTCGGCGCACGCGGTACGCCGAATGTTGTCATGTCATGGTCGCCGGCGCCCGCACCAGCCTGCTCGACCCGGCGTATTTCGCAAAGTCATTCCAGGATACCGCAGAGAGATCTGTGCGCTGGCGGGTTGCTGTCCGAGTCAGCCCTGGAGCTCGGTGAAGGCACCTTCCTGCCACTGTTTGCGCAGCACGAATTTCTGGATCTTTCCGGAGCCGGTCATCGGGTACTCATCAACTTGAAACCAGTAGCGCGGAGTTTTCTGCGGCGACAGGTGCTCGCGAACGTAGGCAAACAGCACCTCGCGATCAAGCGTTTCCCCGGGAGCAGGCCGCAGGAAAGCGGCCACTTCCTCGCCCATGCGCTCGCTGGGCAGGCCCACCACCGCCACGTCTGCCACGGCCGGGTGCTTGAACAACAGCTCCTCGATCTCTCGCGTGTAGATATTCTCGCCGCCGCGAATGATCATATCCTTGAGCCGGCCCTCAACCCGGGTGTAGCCGCGCGCATCCATTGCACACAGGTCCCCGGTATGCAGCCAGCCGTCGTCATCGATAGCCTCGGCGGTGGCCTCGGGCATATCAAAGTAACCATGCATGACGTGATAGCCGCGGGTGCAGTATTCACCCAGTTCCCCCACGGGTAACGTCTCGCCGCTGGCCGGGTCGATGATCTTCACCTCCACGTGCGGCATGGGACTGCCCAGTGTGTTCGCCTTGTCTTCCAGGCTGTCGTCAGCACTGGTCATGGAGGCCACCGGCGAGCACTCGGTCTGCCCGAAGACGATGGTGAATGGCGCCCCCAGCCCGGATTCAATCTTCTCCACCAGCGCGGTCGGCACGGTCGCCCCACCCCCGGTGACGGCCTGCAGGGAGGACAGGTCACGGCGGGTGAAGTCCGGATGTTCCATCAGCGCCAGCAGCATGGTGGGCACACCGAACATATTGCGTGCCCGATAAGTCTCCATCAGTTCCAGAATCAGGCCGGGGTCGAACATCTGCACCACCACCAGGTTGGCGCGCTTGTGCAACGCCCCCAGCACACTGAGCACACTGCCCCCGGTGTGGAACAGGGGCATGTAGCCCATGTGCGCACCGCCCGCTTCCATGCCGGTGCGCTCTCCCACATGGGCTGCATTGTTGAGCAGGCCACGGTGGTGCAATACCGCGCCCTTGGGAAAACCGGTGGTACCGGATGTGTACTGAATCATGCAGGCATCCAGCGGTTGCGCCTCGGGCAGTGGCTGCGTCAGCTCCCTGCCGGCGGCAACCAAATCCTGCCACTGATCGAAACGAATCACCTCGCGCAGTGTCGGGCACTGGTCGCGCACGGCTTCCACGTGCTGCAGCATGCGGTTGCCGCGAAACTCCGGCAGCACCACCACGCCGGCACTGCGTGACTGCTGCAGTACGTAAGCCAGCTCCTTTTCCTGGAATGAGGGGTTCACCGTCACCAGCACTATGCCGGCCAGGGCGCAGCCGTATTGCAGTACCACCCATTCGGGCATATTGGGCGCCCACACGGCCAGCCGCTCGCCCGGTTCGAAGCGCTGCAGCAGGGTGCGGGCCACCGCCTGGGCCTCATCGTAAAGCTCGGCATACGTCCACTGGCACCGCGCCGCCGGGTCGGTGCTGCCGTCTGTCATGGCGATGGCATCGGCAGCCTGCGCCGCGGTGTCAGCCAGCACCTGCCCGATGGTGACGTCGCTCACCGGCGGCGACAACGGGCCCTTGGCATACGCGAGCTGAGTGGTCATGTTGTGGTCTCTCCCGGGTCTGGAAAGTGTCTGTGCCGCGTGGCCAGGGCAGGATTTTCCGCGCAGCTCAAGTCGAGTTCAGGTATCCTAGCAGACCGACCACAGAAACCGTAAACACGATGTCCGAATCCTCTTTTGTGCCCGAACGACAGCTGGTATTTTCCCCCGGCCTCGCGGCGACCATCGGCCTTGAGGAAGCCATCCTGCTGCAACACCTGCAGGCCCTGTTTGAGCATCGAGAGGCGCAACTGCGGGATAATTTTGCCTGGCTGAGGGTAGAGCGGAATTTCCTGCTGCACACACTGCCGTTCTGGAATGCGGTGGACCTGCACCGCATCACCCGCTCACTCGTCGACAAGGGCGTCATCCTGGTGGAATCGCCGCCACTGCACAGCAGCGAACACCTGTTATTCGCCATCAACGAACCCGTCCAGTCCGGCCGGGCCGCCCCCGAGGCGACGCCAACGCCGCAGCCAGCCTCGCCCTCGCGCCGCAGCGCCTCGCTGCTGCCGGTGCACTGGGCGCCCAGCGAAGACCTGCTGCAGTTGCTGGCGCTGAACCACAACATACCGCGCCAGTTCGCCCTCGACCAACTGGAAGATTTCATCTTTTACTGGCGCGAACGCGGCGAGACCTCGCATGCCTGGGAAAACAAGTTCCGCCAGCATGTGGTCAGCAACTGGCGCCGCCAGCAGAGCCAGGGGTCGACGTTTGCGGTGCAGGGGCCAATGCCGCTGGACGCCAACTGGCGGCCCAGCGACGACGCCATGGAGATCATGGCGCGCAGTGGCATCGCCGCCGACTTTATCGAACAGGCGATCCCCGAGTTCATCCTCTACTGGCGCGAGCGCGGCACCACACCCAAGGAGCTGAACTCCAAGTTTATCCAGCATATCCGTATCCAGTGGGCGCGCTTCAGCTCCAGCCTGGAACACAGCACAGAGCCAAAACGGATTGTGGATCACTGGCAGCCAAGTTCGGACGTGTATGACATACTGCGCATGTCCCATATCGACCTGGAATTTGCACGCTCGCTACTGCCGGAGTTCATTGTCTACTGGAAGGATTCCAACCAGGCGCACACCTCCTGGAACAGCAAGTTTCTGCAGCATGTAAAATACCACTGGGCCAAGCGCCATCAATTACAACAGACGGACACCAGCCATGGCGGACAGCAGGGAACTCATTCAACGGGTCGCACAAGAGATCGAAGCCTCGAAGACGACCTCACCGACACCAGCTGGGCCAACTGATTCAGCCAGGGCGGCGAGCGAAGCGCATGTGGAGGCCATCAACCAGGTCTTCGCCCTGTTTCGCCTCAATTATCACAACCAGTACTACGCCGCCTATCCCGACCAGAGCCAGCTGAAGCAAATCAAGAAGCTGTGGCTCGATTCGCTCGCGGGATTCCCGGTGGAACAGATCCTGAAAGGTGCCAAACACGCCATCGAGCATTCCGAGTACCTCCCCACCCTGCACCGCATGCTCGAGTGCTGCCACGCCGGGCTATCAGACTTGGGCCTGCCGGCTCCTCACGACGCCTACGTGGAGGCGTGCCAGGCGCCCTCGCCCAAGTCGGCGCAGGACTGGAGCCACGCTGCCGTCTACCTGGCAGGCCGCGACAGTGACTGGTTCTTCCTCGCCAACAACCCGGAACGGCTGACCTGGCCCGTGTTCAAGGAGAACTACCAGCGTTACGTCTCGGCCGTGTTGCGAGGCGAGCAGCTGGAGATGCCGGAACCCGCGGCGCTGGAGCAGAAGCCATCGCAAGCGCTAACGCGTGAGGAGCAGCTGGCACAGCTGAAGCAGTTGCGAGAACGCAGCGGGCTGTAAGTCATCTCCAGCCTCCAATCCCCCGGATCCCGCGATGGCGGAGCACCGCCTACGCGGGGATGACAAATCACGGTCAAGGCTTACCTGACGCGAGATCCCCACCTACGCGGGGATGACAAATCACGGCCAGGGCTTACCTGACGCAGGATCCCACCTGCGCGGGGATGACAAATCACGGTCAAGGCTTACCTGACGCGGGATTCCCGCCTGCGCGGGTGACAAGCTTTACAAATACGGCAGTGCTCAAATCAACGCGTAATTCATCCGTATTCGCCAACGTCATTCCCGCGCAGGCGGGAATCCAGTAGGCTCGATGCCTCATCCATACCAGGGAGGGTAGGATGGCTTCGCAACCTGCGGTTTATATTCTGGCAAGTCGGCGTAACGGTACGCTCTATATCGGCGTCACCAGCAATCTGATACAGCGTGTCTGGCAACACAGGAACCTGCTGGCGGAGGGCTTTACCTGTCGCTACACCGTGCATCGACTGGTGTATTTCGAACTGTTTACAGACATGGACAATGCGATTGCGCGCGAAAAACGGCTGAAAAAATGGCACCGGGCATGGAAGCTGCGCATTATCGAGGAGAAGAACCCGCACTGGCTTGACCTGTGGGACCAGATTTTCCCGTGATAGCGTGCCGGTTATCAGTGCTCGTCAGCGAAGCCCCGGGCGAGATTCTCGAAGCGCGTGTACTGGCCGATGAACGCCAGTTTGCACATCCCGATCGGGCCGTTACGCTGCTTGCCGATGATGATTTCGGCGGTGCCCTTGTCCGGTGAGTCCTCGTTGTAGACCTCGTCCCGGTAGATGAACATGATCACATCGGCATCCTGCTCGATGGCGCCGGATTCGCGCAGGTCAGAGTTGACCGGACGCTTGTTGGGGCGCTGTTCCAGGGAGCGGTTCAGCTGTGATAGCGCCACGACCGGTACCTGGAATTCCTTGGCGATGGCTTTCAGGCTGCGGGAAATCTCGGAAATCTCTGCCGTGCGGCCCTCGGAGGATCCCGCCACCTGCATCAGCTGCAGATAGTCGAGCATGATCATGCCCAGTTCACCGTTGTTTTCGCGCACCACCTTGCGCACGCGACTGCGCACCTCGGTCGGCGTCAATGCCGGCGTATCGTCGATAAACAGCGGCATATCGTGCAGCTTGTTGATGGCGACGGTGAGCTTGGGCCAGTCCTCCTGCTCCAGCTTACCGGTACGGATACGGGTCTGGTCGATGCGGCCAATGGACGACAGCATACGAATCACCAGCTGGTCCGCCGGCATTTCCATGGAAAACACCAGGATCGGCCGCTGGGTGCCCAACAGGGCGTTCTCCACCAGGTTCATGGCGAAGGAGGTTTTACCCATGGAGGGTCGGCCCGCCACGATAACCAGGTCTGAAGGCTGCAGCCCGGAGGTCATGTTGTCGAGGTCGGCGAAACCCGTGGTCAGGCCGGTAATGTCCCCGCCCGAACTGTACAGCTCCTCGATGCGGTCGAGTGCCTTTTTCAGCAGCGGGTTAACCTCCTGCGGCCCGCCGGCCTTGGGCCCCTGCTCGCTGATCTGCATGATGCGCCGTTCGGCCTCGTCCAGCAGTTCCTGCGAAGTGCGCCCCTCCGGGCTGAAGCCGGAATCGGCAATTTCCTGCGCCGCTTCAATCAGCTTGCGCAGGCTGGCACGCTCCCGCACAACCTGGGCATAGGCCCTGATATTGGACGCACTGGGGGTATTCTGGGCCAGCTCTGCGAGATAGGGCAGGCCGCCGGCGCCATCGAGCTCACCCTTGGCTTCCAGCTTGTCGGCCACGGTAATCACGTCGATGGGCTCTGCGGCGTCAGCCAACAGGGCGATTTCGCGGAAAATTGAGCGGTGCGCCGGCCGGTAGAAATCCGCGGCGGCCACTTCTTCCGCCACCGCGTCCCAGCCATCCGCCGAGAGCAACAGGCCGCCGATAACGGACTGCTCTGCTTCCAGCGAGTGAGGCTGCATCTTGATCCGGGCTATCTCGCCATCGGCGGAACCGGGCAGCTCGGAAACGTTGGGTGGGTAGCCGGGATCTTCCATGTATTACGATTTCTTATTTGGCCTGACAGGGTACCGAAAAAGCCTGGCAGCTGTCATCAATCTGCGGTTGATTGCCAGGTGAAATGTGCCCGGGGCGCCCGTAGGAGCGGCTTCAGCCGCGATCAGTTGGGATATCTGCACACCCTATCGCGGCTGAAGCCGCTCTCAGGGCGCGCGACACTGAAGTGACAGACACAAAAAATGCACCGGCCAGCTATGACCGGTGCATCTCAGTCTTCTGCAGCCGCCCGTTTCCGGGCAGCGGGCAACGATTTACTCGGCTACCACGGCCAGCGCGATATCGCCGGTCACGTCGCCGTGGACCTGGATGACGATCTCGTACTCACCCAGCTCACGCAGCGCACCTTCAGGCAGGCGCACTTCAGACTTGTCGATTTCCACACCGGCAGCGGTGACCGCGTCGGCGATGTCGCGCGTGCCGATTGAGCCGAACAGCTTGCCTTCTTCACCGGCATTGGCGGTGATGGTGATCAGCTGCAGCTCGTTAATTGCAGCAGCGCGCGCTTCCGCAGCGGCCAGTGCCTCTGCTGCTGCCGCTTCCAGTTCAGCGCGGCGCGCCTCAAACTGGGCCACTGCATCTTCAGTGGCAGGCACTGCTTTACCCTGCGGGATCAGGTAGTTACGGCCAAAACCGGCTTTCACGTCAACCTTGTCACCCAGGGCACCCAGGTTGCTGATGTTCTCCAGCAAAATGACTTCCATCTTACTTTCCTCTTAATGGGGAGCGTGCTCCCGCTACTTCAAAATTCTCATTCGTCATCGCGGCGGCTGACATCCCGGGTGGCAGAGCCACTCCAGCGCTGGCGAAAATCAAACCAGCTGTCAGCGATAGCCGCGAAGACCACCATCAACTTCACCGGGTCCAGTATCAACCAGGCCAGGTAAAAGGCGACCAGCCAACCTGTGCCCTGCCCCTTGAGGTGGACCCTGGCATGCACCAGCGCGAGGCCGGCGAAACTCAGCGGCAGCATCACAATCATTGCCCAACTGCGATACTCAACACCGATACTGGACAGCACAACAGCTACCAGGGCCAGGGCCGTCACCACCAGCGGCGAATACCGCAGCGCCCTGAACTCAGTGCCAAAACCGCCCGGGTTGTAAAGGGCTGCCTGCCAGTAGCGGCCCAGCATCAGGCACAACACCGCAGTCATCCCGGTGCCAGCCCCCATCATTCCCGCGATCTGCGCGGCGGTGGGCCGGGCCAGCTGTACGGGCTCACCACCCTGTGACAGCTGCTGTTCCATATTGGCCAGGAACTCGCCAAAAACACTCACCATCTGCTCGAGATAGTGGCTGCCCAGCGTCATCAGTACCAGGGCACTGAAAACCCCTACAGCAATGCTGGCCAATACGGCCAACGGCAGATTCACAGTGGTGCGCAGTATCACCGCCAGCAGTGTCGTTCCCACCAGCAGTGAGAGCGGTCCACCATCGCCGACGGCATACAACAGCACACCCGACGGTAACAGGGCCCAGAACAACAGCTGGACCCCGGGTCCCACGCCTTTGCGCAGGGTGACCAGTGCCACCACGGCGGCACTGATCCAGCAAAACAACAGGCTTCCGGCGCCCGCCACGGTCAGCAGCAGGGCCTGGAAACGTCCGCGCATGGCAAACTCAGCTATCGCCTTCATCGACCGATGCCTCGCTACGCCAAGCGCGGTACAGGATTCTTAGTTATGGGAATCCGAGTACGGCAGCAGGGCCAGGAAACGCGCGCGCTTCACTGCGGTAGCCAGCTGACGCTGGTACTTGGCCTTGGTACCGGTGATACGACTGGGTACGATCTTGCCAGTTTCAGACACATAGGCCTTCAGGGTGTCGAGATCCTTGTAATCGATCTCTTTAACGCCTTCGGCGGTGAAACGGCAGAACTTACGGCGACGGAAAAAACGGGCCATGACAATACTCCTCTCTATTACTCTTCGGAGGCGGCTGTTTCTTCAGCCGGCTCTGCTGCTTTTTCGGCGGGCTTTTCCTCGGCCGCGGGGGCCTCGGCTGCCTTGCGCTCTTCGTAACGGCTCTTGCGCTCGCGCGACTCTTTCTCGGCCTTCATGATGTCGGATTCACCGGTCACGGCCTCATCGCGGCGGATCACCAGGTTACGGATCACAGCGTCGTTGTAACGGAAGGTGGTGGTCAACTCTTCCATGGCGTCGTTGGATGCTTCCACGTTCATCAGCACGTAGTGTGCCTTGTGGATCTTGTTGATGGGGTAGGCCAGCTGGCGACGACCCCAGTCTTCCAGGCGGTGTACCTGGCCACCATCCTTGGTGATGGTGTTGGAGTAGCGCTCGATCATGCCGGGCACTTGCTCTGACTGGTCCGGGTGGACCATAAATACGATTTCGTAATGACGCATTGAATAGCTCCTTACGGGTTAATGCTGCCCATCAATGTGGTGCAGCAAGGAGGATCGGCGGCACGGGGCCCCCGGGCAAATTTTGAGGCGCGGATTGTATAGAGTTTGAGCAGGGGTAGCAAGCCTGTGGAATGCCCCTTCTACATTAACGCTCGCAATGCCGGGCGGTGAGGCAATCGGTATCCGGCCAGGTCCCGGAACTGCCGCCCGAAAACCGCCAAAAAGCGGCATCCGTGCCAGGCTTGGCGTCGGCCGTCCCTGGCCGACGACATTTTCGGGCGGCAGTTCCGGCACCTGTCCTCCGTCATCGACTCAGCTGACGCTTATTGGCGATTTTCGGGAGGGAAACCCGGCACCTAGACCATGTGTGCAAGAACTCTCGGCCCAGCCTGCCCGGTGTCCGCTTACGCCCCCCGCTGCCGCACCACCTCAAACAGGCAGATGCCGGTCGCCACCGAGACATTGAGGCTGCTTACCGAGCCGGACATGGGCAACTTGACCAGGAAATCGCAATGCTCGCGGGTCAGGCGCCGCAGCCCGCCCCCCTCGGCGCCCATTACCAGCGCAGCGGAGCCACGTAAGTCACTGTCATAAATAGTTTTTCCTGCCTCGCCAGCAGTGCCGTAGACCCACACATTGCGTTCCTGCAGGGCCTTGAGGGTGCGGGCTATATTGGTAACCCGGACAAAAGGCACCACTTCGGCGGCGCCGCAGGCCACCTTGCGGGCGGTGGGCGTGAGGTCGGCCGACTTATCCTTGGGCACTACCACCGCATCGACACCGGCGGCATCGGCACTGCGCAGGCAGGCGCCCAGGTTGTGGGGGTCGGTGACGCCGTCGAGCACCAGGATCAGCACCGGCCCCTGTTTTTCATCCACGGCGCGCAGCAGATCGCTTTCCTGCCACAGGTTGGACTGGACAACGCTACCATGCACCGGCGCATCCAGCGTTTCCGCCACCACACCCTGGTGGCGCCCGCTGACCATATCGTCAAGGTCCTTGCGTGGCTCGCGGGCAATCGGCACTCCCTGGTTCTGGGCCAGCTCCAGCAGGGCCGCTATACGCTTGTCTTCCCGCCCCTGCTGCACCCACAGGCGCTGCACCGAGCGCGGGTTCTGCCGCAGCAGGCTGTCAACCGCATGTATTCCATAGATGTACTGCATGCTTACACTCTCGCACTCACGATCGCGCTATTCACCCTTTAGGTAGGGGCCGGAAGTGACGGCCACGGCCTAGTGGTGGCGCCGCAATCCTGTCTTGCCCTTGCCACGGCCTTTCTGGGCCGTCGCGGACTTGCCACCGCGCTTGCGCCTGGACCCTTTCTCTTTCGCCTGTCCCGACTTTTTCGATGCCTGCTGTTTCGGCCCCTTCTTTGGCGGCCTCGCATCGATCATTTCCAGGTCGATCTTGCGGTCGTCCAGGTCCACCCGGGCGACCTGCACCCGCACCTTGCCGCCCAGCTGGAAACTGCGCCCGGTGCGCTCACCGGTAAGTCGCTGCTTGGCGTGATCAAAGTTGTAGTAATCACCCGGCAGAGACGTCACATGCACCAGGCCCTCGATGTACAGGTCGCTGAGCTCCACGAACAGGCCGAAGCTGGTCACGGCGGCAATCACGCCGTCAAATTCGTCGCCCACGTGCTCCTGCAGGTATTCGCACTTGAGCCATGCATCCACCTCGCGAGTGGCGTCATCGGCGCGGCGCTCCGTCATGGAGCAATGATCCCCGTGCACGGTCATGGCATGGATGTCGTAGGGGAAGATCCGCTTGCCCGGGATTGGCTCGGCGCCCTCCACACGGCGCACGCCCTCTGCCGGCTGCTGTGAGCGCACCAGGGAGCGAATGCCGCGGTGAACCAGCAAATCGGGATAGCGGCGGATCGGCGAGGTGAAATGCGCATAGGCCTCGTAGTGCAGGCCGAAGTGGCCGCCGTTCTCGGGCTGGTACTTGGCCTGGCTGAGCGAACGCAGCAACATGGTCTGGATCACATGGGCGTCGTCACGATCCGCGATCTGCTCCAACAAATGCTGGTAATGCAGCGGTGTGGGTTTAACGCCGCCGCTTAATTCCAGACCCAGCTCCCCGAGGAATTTGCGCAGCGCTTCCAGTTTTTCTTCACTGGGCCCCTCGTGCACCCGGTAGAGAATCGGCAACTCGTTGGCCTCGAAGAAGCGCGCGGCCGCCACGTTGGCACAGAGCATGGCTTCTTCGATGAGCTTGTGCGCATCATTGCGCACCACCGGCACGATGGACTCGATCTTTTTCTGGCGGTCAAAAATAATGCGTGTTTCCACGGTATCGAAATCAATGGCGCCGCGCTCGTCCCTGGCGCCGCGCAGGACCTTGTACAGCGCGTGCAAACGACCGAGGTCGTCTACCCGCTCAGAGTCCACGTCGGGGTGGCTGCCCCATTCCAGTACCTCACCCACCTGGGTGTAGGTCAGTCGGGCATGAGAATGAATCACCGCTTCATAGAACTCATACCGGGTGAGCCGACCCGTCCGCGACAGCTCCATTTCGCACACCATGGCCAGGCGATCGACCCTGGGTTTGAGCGAACACAGCCCGTTGGACAGCACCTCCGGCAACATCGGCACCACACGCTCGGGGAAATAGACCGAGTTGCCGCGATTGGCCGCCTCTTCGTCCAGGGCCATGCCGGGACGGACGTAGTGGGACACATCGGCGATGGCTACAAACAGGCGCCAGCCACCGCGCCGCTTCTCGCAGTACACCGCATCGTCGAAGTCGCGCGCGTCCTCGCCGTCGATGGTGACGAAAGGCAACTTGCGCAGGTCCACGCGGTGCTGTTTGTCGGCTTCTGCAGGCTCCTCATCAAGGCTGCCGGCCTCCGACTGCACCGCTTCCGGCCACTCGAAGGGAATGCCGTGGGAGCGAATGGCAACGTCGATTTCAAGGCCCGGGTCGAGGTGGTCGCCGAGTATCTCGGTAATGCTCGCCTTGGCACCCAGCCGCCGTGTGGGGTAGTCGGTGATTTGCGCGGTGACGATCTGGCCATTGGCCGCACCGTTTTTCTCCTTTGGCGGGATCAGGAACTGGTGGGTGAGGCGCCCGTTCTCCGGGATGACAAAGCCAATACCGCTTTCTTCCTGGTAGCGGCCCACCACCGTGGTAATGCCGCGCGACAGCACCTCGACAACCTTGCCCTCGAGGCGGCCACGCCGGTCCTCCCCGGTGACCATGATCAGCACCTCGTCGCCATCAAACACGAAGTGCATCTGCCGCGCATTGAGATAGATGTCGTCACCTTCGCCGAGCGGCATGGCAAAGCCGTAGCCATCGCGGTGGCCCTGCACCTTGCAGTGGATCAGGTTCATCTTATCCACCAGGCCGTAAGCGCCCTTGCGATCCGACATGATCTGGCCGTCGCGCTCCATGGCGCGCAGGCGCTTGCGCAGGGCATCGACCTGTTCCGCTTCAGTCAGGTTCAGCTTTCTGCACAGTTTGTCGTGATTCAGCGGCTTGTTGACTTCTTCCAGCAACTCGAGGATCAGTTCCCTGCTGGGAATGGGATTATCGTAATTGGCCGCTTCACGCGCAGCGTGAGGATCGGTTTTGGTTTTTTTCTCTCGGGCCATGAAATGGGGCCTATGTATTAAACGTGGGGTGAATGGATTGTTCTCGCTCCCGATCAGGCGGTGTTCCGCCAATGCGAAATTCGGTAAGCGGCAGCACCCTTCCCCGCTCAATAGCAGGCTGACATCCTCACAAAAAATGAGGATGTGGATGACTACACCCTCATTATACGCCAGGGAGCGGAGGATAGCGGCACTTTCCCCCGCAGGCTCAGATCACGCCATAGGCCAGCATGGCGTCGGCCACCTTGATGAAGCCGGCCACATTGGCGCCCTGCACATAGTTCACGTGGTCCTCTTCCTGCCCGTAGCGGACACACTTGCGATGAATATTGGTGACGATCTGCCGCAACCGCGTTTCCAGCTCATCCGCCGTCCAGGACATGCGCTGGCTGTTCTGGCTCATCTCCAGGCCGGACACCGCCACGCCGCCGGCGTTCGCTGCCTTGCCCGGGCCGTAAACCACCCCCGCTTCCTGCAGCACATGCACCGCAGCAGACGTTGTCGGCATATTGGCGCCCTCGGACACGGCAATGCAGCCGTTGCTGACCAGTTTGCGCGCATCCTCCTCCTCGAGCTCATTCTGCGTGGCGCAGGGGAAAGCCAGGTCACACTCCACACCCCAGGGACGCCCCTCGTGGAACTCGCAGCCGTATTTTTCGGCGTACTCCTGTATACGGCCCCGGCGCTCAAGTTTCAGCTCCTTGATCCAGGCGAGTTTCTCCTGGTCGATGCCGTCAGCGTCGTAAATAAAGCCAGAAGAATCCGAGAGAGTCACCACCTTGCCGCCCAGCTGGATTAACTTTTCGGCACAGAATATCGCCACGTTGCCGGAACCGGACACCACGCAGGTCTTGCCATCGATGCCGTCGTCGCGATGGTGCAGCATTTCCTCCATAAAGAAGGCGTTGCCATAACCGGTTGCTTCCGTGCGGATCAGGCTGCCGCCATATTCCAGCGCCTTGCCGGTGAGCACGCCGGTGAACTCCTTGGCCAGGCGCTTGTACTGACCGAACATATAGCTGATTTCGCGGGCGCCGACACCGATGTCGCCAGCGGGCACATCCACGTCTGCACCGATATGGTGCCAGAGCTCCGTCATGTATGACTGGCAGAAGCGCATCACCTCGCGGTCTGACTTGCCCTTGGGATTGAAATCCGCCCCACCCTTGCCAGAACCCATGGGCAGGGTGGTGAGGCTGTTCTTGAAAGTCTGCTCAAACCCCAGGAACTTGAGTACGGAAAGGTTGACCGAGGGGTGGAAACGCAGCCCGCCCTTGTAAGGGCCAATGGCATTGTTGAACTGCACCCGGTAGCCGCGGTTGATGCGCACGTTGCCCTCATCGTCCTCCCACACCACGCGGAATATCAGCGTCCGGTCCGGCTCGGTCATCCGCTCCAGGATGCGCGCCTCGCGGTAGCGCTGTTTATCCAGTATGTAGGGGATGACCGACGCGGCAACCTCATGGACGGCCTGGTGGAATTCCTTCTCGCCGGGATTGCGCTTGACCAGTCCGTCCATGAAGCGGTCAAGGGTGAGTTCGTCGTAGTTCATGGGCTTTGCCTGTTTTTTATAAGGTCATGATTTAACTACGATATAAGGCATTGCCCAGATCGTTACAAGCGACTATTTTCACCCGCCGATTTTTGCCGGCACGGCATTGACAAAAACACCTCGGGTCAGTAAAGTGCGCGCCCTCGGGTTGCGCTGCGGCAAACACAGCGCCACCCGCGATGCCCAGGTGGTGAAATTGGTAGACACGCTAGCTTCAGGTGCTAGTGCTCGCAAGGGCGTGGAGGTTCAAGTCCTCTCCTGGGCACCACATTCGAAAGGCCGGTCACATGACTGGCCTTTTTTGTGCCCGCACAGGTAGCAGGAGAGGACTTCCGGGGTCCGGCCTCCCGGCCGGCTGATAACGCGCCGGCGCGAACCCTCGCTCGAAGCGGTGCTTCGACAACGCGAGGAACATCCCTCTCTCAGTTCAATGTGTTCTTATAGATCACGCCGTCCTTCATAATCAGATCGAAGTTGTTCTCGTAATCCACCATGATCATGGCGTCTTCCACCGGGTTGCCATCAACCAGGAGGATGTCCGCATAGGCGCCTTCCTTGATCACACCCAGCGGACCAGCAGGGTATGGGTTCAGTTTGCCCGACAAGGCGAGCAATTCCCCAGCTTTTGATGTTGCCTGCATCAACACTTCATGCGATGACCAGGCTTCCAGGCGGTACTTGAACTCGTCATTCTGTTTGGTGAGCGCAGCAGGGCTACCGATGATATCGGTTGAAAATGCGACTTTCTCAATCTTGTACTCTTTGAGCAGCTTCATCTGATTCCTGGCGCCGTTCTGCACCTTGAGAAACTTGGGTGCAGCATGGGGTCCCAGTGCTGTCCTGACGGTCTCCTCGTCCAATCCAAGCAGCGAGAAGAAGGGGACGACCCAAACATCTGCTTTCTTGATTGCTTTCGCCGAAACCTCGGTCATCAGTTGGGCATGGTCAATACTTAGGACACCGGCGTCGATTGAACGCAGGATAGCCTCATCATTGTAAACGTGTACAAGCACGTATGTGTCCCAGTCCGCTGCGGCTTTTACAGCCGCCTCCAGTTCCTCTGGCAAATATTGCACGGTGTGCAGTGGATCCACACTCGACGACACGCCACCACCGGCCATTACCTTGATTTGTGAAGCGCCGAGGCGCAGGGCCTCCCGTGTCGCCCGCAGCACTTCGGGAACGCCGTCAGCCAGGAATTCCAGGTGTTGATTAAAGAAAGAAGGGGAAGCACCTTCAAAATTTGGGTGCGGTTCTGTGTAGTGGCGATGTTCGCCATGGCCTGACGTTTGCGAAATGACCGGCCCGGAAGGGTAGATGCGCGGGCCTACAGCCTTGCCCTTATCGATAGCTTTCTGCAGCCCCATGGCGGGCCCACCCGCGTCCCGCACACTGGTAAACCCGCGCAGCAACATCTTTTCCGCTTCAATGGTGGAAACTGCGCCCCAGTACATCCAGTCATAGTTGTCCCTGAGGTCGGCGATAGATTCGGTAATGGTCATGTGGACGTGAGCGTCGATCAGGCCCGGCATCAGGGTACGCCCACCGCCGTCGATCACTTCGGCGCCTTCGGGCTTCGGGATTGACACACCTACTGCAGCTATGAGGTTGTCTTCCACCAACACATTGGTGTTCTTAACCAGCGATTTGCTGACGCCATCAAACACGTTGACGTTGGTGAACATTATTCGATTAGGTGCTGCCGCTTCCTGGGCGAAGGAAAAACTGGCTGCAATAGAGATTGTTAGAGCAAGCAAAGTAACCGTGAGATGTTTCTTCATATTCTTCTCTCTTGGTCGGTAGAAGGCGAATCCTGCCCGCCACCGGCGTATTCAATTCAAGGTGCTCTCTTGGATCACGCGGTCCCTCATGATCAGTTTGATGTTGCCTGCAAACGAGGACGGTGCGGATAGCCAACTGTTGAGCGAGATGCTGCGCGCAATCATTAAAAGGTCGGAGTATCTGGCCAAATGCAGTTACGCCTCACACGAGTACAATTCTGCTGGTCAATACTAGCTAAATCCACGCCGGTGTTTATACTTGGTTTTTATCATTTCTGGACATACTACTCTCGCCGACATGGACACCGGTACGATCCCATTGATACGTGGCAGCCAGCTGTCACCCTTCATCAACTACCTTCATGATTGCGGGATTGGCGCAGACAAGTTGCTGAGAGTATGCCGTTGCCCCCTCAGGGAAGACTTTGACAATCCCGACCTGATCATACCCACGAATAGACTTTGGCAGTTCATTGAGGAAGCCGCTCGTGTACTGCGCGATAAAGATCTCGGATGGAAAGTAGCAATGCGGTACGGCGTTTACGGCGGCGGCCACTTCGGCTACCAACTGGAAAACCAGCCGTCCCTGAGAGAGGCTATTCGCTGCTACAGCAGCACGATTTCCGAACACGCCAGTGTCAGTCACGGACAACTCGAAGCCATCGGAGGTAACGTCTGGTTTTACCGAGCGACCCTGCCCAGGAAGGGGTCTGCGTACTTCCAGGTCGAACAGTACGCCCTGGGGACCCTGGTTCACATTGTGAAGCGCTACCTTGGGCGCCAGTGGCGCCCAAAACGCATCGCCATTACAACGAGGCCATCGCGGGCAGAACGGCTCGCCATTGCAGCTTCCTGTGACGAACTGATCACCGGTGCAGCAAGAGCGGCCATAGAAGTTCCGGTGGCGGGCCTCGATGCAACGCCAGGTGCCTTACCCGCCTCGATAAAGGAGCCTGGCATTCCCGCTAAACCTTTCCCTGACGAGGTCCCGCACATCCTTACGCAGATGTTGATGTATTACATTGGCGACTATCCCATTACCCTCAACGTGGTGAGCGATATACTTGAAATGCACCCGCGCACCCTGAATCGCCGGCTTGAGACCTACGGTTTGAGTTTCCGAGATGTCAGAAAGCAGGTCTTGATAGAACGGGCCAAATGGGAAATCAACAGAGCAACATTCTCGATAGAGGAAATTTCACGGCTACTCGGGTATTCGCACCAGAGTTCTTTTTCTCGCGCCTTCGCCGCAATCGTCGGGGTCCCGCCAAGAGAGTTCGCGGCACATGCTACGGATTGACTATCGATCGAGATGTTGAACAGACCCTGCAGTGGATAGCCAGGGACTGGAGGCGGGGAAAACGCAACTATCCAGCGCACGACAAAGCAATTCACGTGGGTCTGGACCCTAAATAATGGTGTATTTCAGAGGGTCAGGCGGATACGCAAACCAGTGACCCAGACGCTGTCGTCTTCTTCGTTCAGGGCCGGGTCCTTGAGTAACTGGATGTTGGGAGTAATCGCCAGGTTCTCCGCCAGTTGCAGGCGGTAGAAAAATTCGCCAGTCGTCTGGGCCTCCAACTCGTCCTGGGGCGGTTCTCCCCAGTTCACCGCCAGGCCCAGCAGATCGGCGTTACGACGAAACTTGCGCATAAAACCCAGAGTGTAGGATTTCTCCATTAAGGATGCGTCGCCGTCGGCCCATCCGGCCCGGGCAAAATACATCCAGCGCTGGTCACCACTGGTCCAATTGGCGCCGACTGTAAAGCCGCTGGCGGAATCCAGCCCGGCTTCCTCCCGCTCGTCCACGTGCCATACGCCCAGGTGAATGTTGGTGGTGTAACGTTCACCGCGGCCAGGTGACCAGCCCACCTCACCCCATTTGAAGAACTCGGAACCGTCGCGGAGCCATTGATAATTGGTGAGAGTGCCGTTGGCATCGTTAATGGATCCCTTGACGTACCAATTGTCTCCTAACCAAGTACCGCCCCCGAGACCCCAGGAGACGTCCGGGAACGCGACCGCCGGGTTCAGCAGGGTGGACAGGTTGGAGAATGAGGTCCAGGGATTGGCGTAGCCGAGTACGGCCAGGTAGTCCATGGGATCGAAACGGCCTGCGATAATACCACCGGAGCCATTGCCCAGACCCTGTTGCCAGTTAAAATCGATTACTTGCCAACCGATATCGTTGAACAGCACACCGGTCTGTCCGATGTATCCAGCCTCACCCCCCAGATTGGCAATGGTGATGTCAGAGCCGATCTTGTGGCGGTTATCCAGCTTGAATACCAGGCGTCCGGCATTCCTGTCCTGGCGATTAAAAGGTGTCCACTCCCCGTAGGCGCGCAAAATGCCCGAGGCGGCCCAGTTTTCGTCGGTCAGGGAGTCACTGAGGTGCTGATACCAGGCGGTGTAGTCAATACCGAAGCGTAAGCCGTGCCTGTCGTCAATCCGCGACTTGAAGTCATACCAGCCCTCCATCGAATCGTCGATTTCCGGGAAGCGCAGCAGGGGTTCGGTGCGAATATCCTCCTCTACCAGCAAGCGAGTCGGTGTATTCGGCGAACCGAGGTTTGCGCCACGGCCTTCGTAACCCACCTTGGTGAGCTGTCTTTCGGCAGGCTCCTCATTCTGCGCAAATACCTGGCTCTTTGACATTGCAAGGAGCACCAGCCCGGTAAGAGCTAGTCGCTGGTGTTTAACGGCGTAGTCCATCTTCAGGTCCCTGGGACTGGTGAAAAGATTTAGCATATCAGGACAATTCACGCACCCGCGCAATCAGCGCGACCCAGAATTGCTGGCGGCCATAGTAAAATGCCGTTACCAGCATAGACAACGTATTTACTGGAAGAGGCGCAGAGCGCAGTGAAGGACACTATCTACATATCGTTTTTATTCCGGCCCACGTTGCTGGTGTTTTTTGTACTGATTGGTATTTCAGGGGCTGCACGCGCGGATACCTGGCAACCCGTAACATCGCCGGAACAGTTGCAGCAGATCATGTCAGACACCCGGATGAGTGCGACACTCAAAGAAGGAATTACGGCGACCGGCCAATACAATGCGGATGGAACCGGCACCGTCAGTGCATGGGGTGAGACGTTCCAGCGCCGTTGGCACATCAACGCCGACAACACGCTCTGCATTGACTACGGCAAGCGGCAAGACTGCTTGAAAGTGGAACAACACACGACACGCGACGGATTGTATCGCGCCACTAACCTCGCCACTGGAGCAAGCCAGGAATTTTCTGTGCAGCGGCAGGGGGAGCCCCTGGTGCTGACGTCCCCAGCTGCACGCCAGGGCAGCGCCGCAGCACCCTCGGCAGACGAGCTGGCGAAATCCCTGGCCAACCCCAACACACCGTTGGCGACGCTCAACTTTAAACTTCAGTATCGAACCTTTGACGGCGACCTGCCCGGTGCCAGCGATGAAAGCGGTACCAGCCTGTTGTTCCAGCCGGCTTTTCCCTTCCCGCTGGATAACGGTGACACGGTATTCTTCCGCCCTGCATTCCCTATCCAGTTCGACCAGTCAATTTTTGAGGGGGAAGCAGGATTCGATTCCGTCAGCGGCCTGGGAGACATCGCCTTCGACCTGGCTTACGGCCGCACCAACAAGGAAACCGGCCTGGTCTGGGCAGCGGGTATGATCGCCTCCTTACCTACGGCCACCGAGGACGAGCTGGGTTTTGATCGCTGGACTGCCGGCCCGGAACTCCTCGTCGCGAAGCTCTCGGCCAACGCCGTGCTGGGAGCCCTGACTACTTACCAGACCGACTTCGCAGGTTCCGGAGACCTGGACGTGAGCACATTCACCGTGAATGCCATCGCCATTTTTCTCCCGGGCGGCGGCTGGAACGTCGGTACCGTGCCCATCATGACCTATGACGAAGAAAACAGTCAGTGGACCGTGCCCGTAAACCTGCAGGTAGGCAAGACCGTCATCCTGGGCGGCAGGCCGTGGAAATTCGGAGTCGAAGTCAATTACTACGTCGAGCAGGCGGATGCTTTTGGCCCGGAGTGGATGGTCGGCTTCAACTTCGGCCCGGTGGTTGACAACATTTTCGCCGGCTGGTTCTAGTGTGCTGCCTGTTTAGTACGCGGGGGGGCCAGCTCAGCCGCCACCTCCTCGCGCATCACAAATTTATGATTCGAGGCCCTTTTAACGGCGCCCGGATGTATGCAACTACAGGGTATTCTTGTAGATCGTGCCGTCTTTCATGATAACCCGTATAGGCTCAACTTCCGGCCCACGGGGCGGCGCATCCAACCACTGGTGATGACCGCCAATCGCGGTGATGTCTTCCAGTGGGTTGCCGTCCACGATCAGGATATCGGCATAGGCCCCTTCCTCGATCACGCCCAGCTTGCCAGGGTAAGGGTTATTCTCCCCGGTCAGGGCGGCCAGTTCCCCGCCCGTTGAAGTCAGGGCTTTCAGAGCTTCAAAATTGCCGATGCCCTGGGCGAAGAACCACTTTTCATGGTCGATATGGGCGCGCATTCTGGAGCCGGTGGTGAAAACGATATCGGTGTTGAATACCGTCTTGGGCTTGACCTTCTTGAGCACGTTGAACAGGTTCTTACTGCTCTCCATAAACGTCAGCACCTTAGGGTACTGGGGCCCGTTGGGGTTACCGTAAACGGGGTGCTTGAGCAGGTCCCTGTTCATCGCTGCAGTATTGGGGGAAATAAATGCGCCTTTAGCTTTTAGGTTTTTTGCGGTCTTTTCGCTGATGAACTGGGCATGGTCGAATACCTTGATGCCGAGATCCAGGCCGCGCTGGATGTGCTTGTCGCGGTATACATGAGCCGAAACATAGGTATCCCACTGCTCCGCGGCCTCGACAGCGGCGCGCACTTCATCGGGGGTGAACTGGATGGAGTGTAGTGGATCCTTTTCTGACGATACGCCGCCGCCGATCATCATTTTCAGGTAGTCGGCTCCACCGGCAAAATTGAGTCTGGAGGCCTCCAGTACTTCCGGCCTGCCATCCGCCACGCGAGTAATGCCGAGATTAATGGTACTGGCCTTGTCCCGGTCAAACTGTCCCACTGCGGACGATTCATGGCGAAAATCCCCGTGCCCTGAAGTCTGGGACAGGCAGCCACCACTCAGGTACAGACGCGGACCCGCAATCAGGCCCTTGTCGATCACCTTGCGCATACCGTGGTGCATGCCACACATATCGCGGGCGGTGGTGAAGCCGTTCTTCAACCACTCCTGAGCAGCGTAGACCGCATAAGCGCCGATCTCTTCCCAGGTCTTGCTTTCCAGCCCGGCCGGTCCGCCGTCCACCATCATGTTGAAATGCACATGGCTATCGATCAGCCCCGGCATCAAGGTGCGACCACCGCCATCGATCACAGTAGCGCCGGCGGCGGAGATACTCGAGTCGGACACGCTCTTTATCAGGTTGCCCTCCACCAGGACATTCTGGTCTCGGTAGAGTTTGTTATGCGTGCCGTTAAACACGTTCACATTGGTAAACAGGGTCTGGGGAAGCGCTGCCTCGCCCTCCGCTGCCATGCCAAGGGAGGCCGAAAGACCGCCGCTGATCGCCAGGGTGGCCAGCAGCAAATTTCTAACAAAAGATCTTCTTCGCATATTAGAGTTCACTCCGATTGATATCCATGAATTGCCAACCTATCCCCGCCAGTGCTGGGATGACATGTACGGGCGGAGATAACGAATAATTACTCCCAGTTTGCCTTGTAAACACGCAGCAGGTTTTCGCCAAGAAAACCGCGAATTTCCGCTTCGGTCCAGCCATAGGTGTCTTCCAGCTCGCGCACTACACCCCATACCTCACCGGGCTTACCCATATGCGATGGAGTGGCGTAGCCCATCTCGACGGGGAAGTTCTTCGGGTTGCGCAAAATCCACAACAGGGTATCGGCGTAGTTGTAGACATAGTCAGAACCGTGACACAGGGCCTCTGGCCCCACCAGGTTGCGGATGTACTGCACGTGCTTGGCGATATCGTAGGGACGCGCCAGTCCCTGGGGATTGAGGAAGCCGCCGATGAAATTCACACAGATCACCCCCCCGGTAGCAGCTACGGCCTTGACTGCCTGGTCGGACACGTTGCGGTCGATCGGCTGATAGGTCATCAGGTTGGAGTGGGACAATATCATCGGTTTGCGGGTCATGGCCGCTGCTTCGATGCAGGTCTGGTTACTGGAGTGGGAGCAGTCCACCACAATGCCCAGTTTGTTCGCCTCCTTGACCACCGCTTCGCCCGGCCCGTGCACCCCCTGATCGGTACCATCGCTGTTGGAAACGCCGCCGTCCGCGTAGGGGGTATCAATGTTATAGGTGAAGTTCAGCTGCCGCAGGCCAAGCTTATGGTACTCGCGCAGGTTGGCGATGGCCTCTTCCTCGTTGCCCTCGGCCCCCAGCGGCATCATGCTCTGGAAGTTATGCATCACCGCCAACTTGCCGCTCTTGCGCGCCTTTTCGATGTCATCAAGGCCGAAAACCTGTACATACCGGTCGTCCCGCTCTTTCCAGTACTGGTTGACCCCGGCCATGCGTTCTTTAACCACCTCAGGAGTGTCCTCCGGCGGCCCGTTGGTGATGGTGGCGGAAATAAAGTTGAACTTGTTGTCGATGGAGTGCTGGATCGCGGTCTCGTACAACTCGGCCGAAAACCCGGCTGGGAAACCCGGGGCGCCGACGAACAGGCTGTCCATAACAATGGCCTTGCGGTAGCGCTTCTGCAGCTCCGCATCTTTGGCCCGCTCCGCCTCACTGCGCGGCTCCGCCACCTCCACCAGGTAGTCGATATAGGCGGGGAATTCCTTCTCCTCCGTGGGGCGAGGCTTCATCTCAAAATCGGTGCGCGAGGCACCCGGTGAAGCCAGCATTTCGTCCACCATATGCTCTTCAGCCACTGTAATAACGCTGAACAAGAGAGTTGAAGCCAGTGCCATCGAATTCATCTTCATCTCTTTTCTCCTTTCTAGTGAGGGGCGACAATACTGCACATCGATGCGCTGAAGGATACACAGGCTTGCGCAACATCGACTTATCAGTTCTGGACATTTTTAAGCTGCCAGGGCTATGAAAAGCATCAAGCCGATCAATGTCTCTGGTTTAATGCAGCGGTCATTAAATGCAAAGCGAGTCGTCAGAGGACGGGAGACATCCTATTTTGCGCAGGCAACAGTGTCGCTTCGGTGATTTCGCAATGGCGGCAATTCCGTCAGTGAAAAAGTCACGCTACTACTCATAACCCGGCTCTAAGAACCAGGACTCAGATCTCCATGAAGATTCAGATCACACTCACTGCCCTGCTTATCGGGCTACTACTTCCCGCCTTGGGTTTCGCCCAACCCGCAAGTGACAGGTCCGATGAAAGACCAGTGCAAAGCTACGAATCCATTCTGTTGCGCAACGTGACCCTGATCGACCCGGACGCTGTTGGGCAGACCGTGCAGGTGAATGTCCTGATCCGGGACAACAAGCTGGAACTGGTCTCCGAGGACCTGATTGCCCTGGATGAGGCGGAAGTCACCCTGGATGCCCGCGGCGGCGTCGTGCTGGGCAAGATGACGCTGGGAGAGCCCGCCAGTTTCATGGTCATGGATGGCAACCCACAGCAGGACATCGACATCCTGCTCGATACCAAGGCTCACAATCTGTTCGCCATCAGGCGCGGCGAAATAGTGCGGAACCGTTTGGAAATGATTACCGAGGAGACCCCGGAGGAACGCAAGCGTAGCCAGACCGGCTGGCTGGCCTATTCTCCACCGCCGCTGGCGGTGCCACTCGACTACAACGACCCCAGCAAATTCAACCGCTTCGATACCAAGGCCGCATCCGGCATCTTCGCAGCAGCGGTGGTACTGGATCGCATGTACTGGGTGGACCAGGACGGGGACAGCTTCAGCCAGGTCGGGGACCTGGAAGCCTTCGACGGCGGCGAGATTCGCGGTTTGCGTGCAGGCGGGGTCGGCACCATCAATTTTGATAAACCCTGGGTATGGACTGTGTTCGGTGCCACTCACGCCTTTGACAAAGGCTTCGACGTACGCGAAACCGACGAATTCACTTTCTTCGACGTGCGCCTGGACATCCCGGTGTGGGAGAAAGCGAGTTTTTCTATAGGCAAGCAGAAAGAACCGATTTCCATGGAAAGGATTATGTCCATGGCTTACCTTCCCCAACAGGAACGCTCAGCCGCGGCAGACGCACTACTTCCCTCCCGCAATGTGGGCCTGGTCATGTCCGGCTCGATACTCAACGATCGCGTTGTGCTGGCGGGCGGTGCTTTCAATAGCTGGCTGGACAAGGACCAACCAGATTCTTTCAGCGACAATACGACCAACTACGCCGGGCGTGCCACCTGGGTGCCCTTTGAGGACGAAAGCCAGAGCACGCTGCTGCACCTGGGGATGGCCTATCGCTACTCCGATGGCAAACAGGGCGCCATCGTTACCACCGAACCCGAGTTCAACCAGTCACCCGATTTTGTCAGCAGTGAATTCTTCGATGTCGACAGGATAGACACCTACCAGGCCGAGGCATCGCTGCGCTCCGGTCCCTTCTGGCTGCATGGTGAATGGATACGCGCGGATACCGAGTCCCCTTCCATGCTGGACCCCACAGCCGAGGGCTATCACGTCAGCGCATCCTGGGCACTGACCGGGGAAATGCGCGATTACAACAAACGCGTGGGCGTGTTCAACCGCCTGCCCATCGCACGCACGGTGCACCAGAACGGCGTGGGCGCCTGGGAACTGGGTGTCCGCTACAGTGCCCTGGATGCCAACGACGGCCTGCTGGAAGCGGGTGACATGGACATCTGGTCAGCCGGCATCAACTGGTGGTTGACGCCCTACTTCAACGTCAACCTGAACTACCGCTATATCACGCTGGACAAGGATGGCCTGGAGGGAACCAGCCAGGGCATCAATACCCGGGTGGTGCTGATACTTGAGTAAGCAAACATGAAGACGAGGGCTTAAATCGGGAGCTCAGTGGTCTGCTTTATTTCTTCCATTACAAAGCTGGCGCTGACGTCGAACAAGTCGGCCCTGATCAGTTGCTGGTACAACTTGTCGTAGCCGGCCATATCCCTCACTACCGCCTTGATCAGGTAATCCACTTCTCCTCCCATGCGGTTTACCTCCAGTATTCCCGGGATGTCCTGCACCACTGACTCGAAATGGTTGGCCCAGCGCTCGTAACGCCTGCGCTGGTTCGTCCTGCCCCAGGAAATAGCCCGATCCGCTGCTTGCCAACCAGGTCTACTGTCGACCCTGTAGGCTTTACGAAGCATGAGCCGCGCCCGCTGTCACAGCACTGCCCTTTTTGCAGCGCAGGCGCAGAAAGTGTTAGCGTAACGACCTGCTGGATAGCGTTGATGCTGTCCACCGGTTCCAACCCCCGCTGGTCGCAAGGGTTGTTGAGCTACCGGGCACGTTGCCACTATCCGTTCTGACAGGAGACCAGGGAATGGGACTACAGATTTTTGCATTGGTGGTACTGGGCGTATTGGTCGCCGCTGCCATCTGGTTGATCGTGATCATAGGGAACATTCCCGGCAACATGGCCCGCGCTGCCAACCACCCGCAGGCAGACGCCATCAGCACCCTGGCCTGGATAGGCCTGCTGACCCTCGGACTGGGCTGGTTCATCGCGCTGGTATGGGCAAGGATGAAGCCGGTCCTGCCCACAGCGGAACTCGAGCAGCGCATTGCAGCGCTGGAAGCGCAACTGGCCAACCGGGAGGTGCAGTCGTGATTGCGTTTATCTCGATCATATATGCCAGCCTCTACATCATCATTTTTAATAAACTCGGCCTTTTGAAAAAGACCGTGGGCAATATCTGCGCCTTCGCCGGCGTGGGTGTGGTGATGATCGCTGCCATTGTTTTCATGTGGTACACCTTCGCCCCGATCAGCAATGACGCCCGAATGTTCCGCTACATCATTCCCATTGTGCCCAACGTGAGAGGCGAGGTGGTTGAAGTACCCATACAGGCGCTCCAGCCCCTGGAAGCGGGCGATGTGTTGTTTAAAATTGACCCGGAGCCTTTCGAAATTGCCGTACGCCAGCTGACCGCACAGGTGAACGTGCATGAAGCCGAGAGGCGCCTGGCAGAGGTCAATGTCGAGCGCGCCAAGAGCCTGCTGAAAGTGCAGGCCGCGGCCCAGATCGATCTGGATACCTGGACAGCCAATCGCGACAAGGCGATTGCCGCCATCGAGGCCACCGAAGCACAGCTGGACAATGCCCGCTGGCAGTTGCAGGAAACCGTGGTGCGCGCCCCCGGCCCGGGGCATGTCGTCAACCTGCAGGTACGTCCGGGGAACGTGGTCACCACCGTGCCCGTGGCATCACCCATGGCCTTTGTCTCTGACGAAACCAATACCGTGCTCGCCAGTTTCAGCCAGAGTGCCGTGCGGCGCATAAACGTGGGCGATGAGGCCGATGTGGTGTTTGTCGGCAAGCCCGGCCAGACCTTCGCGGGCAAGGTCGAGCGCATCGTTGCCGCCAGCGGCCAGTCGCAGATGAGTGCCAGCGGGCAGCTGCCCAGTTTCACCGGCGCACCGGTCACCGACCGCTGGGCCGTTGCCATAAGCCTGGACGACGAGGAGTTGGCCCGCAGCTTGCCCCAGGGCACCGCCGGCACCGTGGCCGTGTATACGAACGCGGGCAAGCCCGTGCACGTGATCAGCAAGGTCGCCATGCGCATGAGTGCCTGGCTGAGTTACCTCACCTCGCCCTGAGGCGCTGTTGCCGCGCCATGGCGGTGGCAATCCGGCAGACTCGAACTCAATGGTCACCGACTATACTGGTGCTCCAGGGCAACGGCTTGTGACAACACACCGTGGCCATGTTTTCTTTTGCAAACTGTGTGAGGTTGCAAGGCATGAGTGAACAACAGCACGAAGCAGCGGAGCATCTCGTCGGCGTCTGGTCCCTGGTCAGGTCGGAATTTCGCACGGCGCAGCAGCAAGTGATGTATCCACTGGGTGAGGACGCCGTCGGCCAGGCAATCTTCACTCGCTCGGGTCATATGTCCGGGCAACTTATGCGCCGGGAACGCGCCAACTTCGCCTCGGGCAACCAGCTCACGGGCACACCGGAGGAAGTACAGGGCGCGTTCCACGGATACGTTGCCTACTTCGGGCGCTACGAGGTGGATGCGGGGCAAGGCACTGTCAGCACCCATGTTGAGGGCAGCCTGTTTCCCAACTGGACGGGCGGCGTGCAGCTGCGGTACTACCAGGTGACGGCGGAGCAACTGGTGCTGACCACGCCGCCGATCCCGCTGGGAAATGATGAGATTACCGGGGTGCTCACCTGGCAGCGGGTGACGCCAGTTGCGTAACCCGCCGGCCCGGCCGCGATCAGGAACTGTCAGGCGCGAATGGTGAGCGCGGCATAACCGCGGGCCCAGTGTGACAGGCGCCAACGCGATTCGATGATCTCGTACTCGGGGTATTTCTGCAGCAGGCGCGGGAAAAATGCGCGCGCCTCTGCCCGGGCGATATGCTGCCCGACACACTTGTGCAACCCGAAGCCCAGGGCGAGATGATCCTTGTTGGCGCGTTCAATATCGAAAGCTTCGGGGTCAGGGTAATGCTCCGGGTCGTGGTTGGCCGCCGCGAACACCAGGCTGATCTCTGAGCCGGCGGGAATCACGGTATCGTGCAAGGTGAGGTCAGCCGTGAGGCGCCGCGGCAGGCCCTGCGCGGGAGGTTCCATACGCAACATTTCTTCGATGGCGCCGTCGAGCAACTGCGGATTCGCAAGCAGTTTGCGGCGCTGCTCCGGAAAGCGCGCCAGCAGGCCGGTGCCATTGCCGAGCAGGTTAATGGTGGTATCCACCCCGGCAAAACCCAGGCAGTTGGCGAAAATCGTGACCTCCTCCGCCGTCAACACGCCCGCCTGTTCTCTCGCCACCAGCCAGCTCAGGTGATCGTCTCCCGGATGGCGGCGCTTTTCCTCCAGCACCTGCTGGATCATGGCCGCGAAGTCATCCAGCAGCTGCAAGGCCACCGTCGCGCTGGGCTCATCGTCCGATGCCGGATCCGCTCCCATCAGTATCTTGCCGAGTTCGTGCCAGTGGCCCGCCTCTGACTCGGGGAAGCCGAGGAAGCGGGTCATGAACTGCTGCGGCAGGCGCAGGATCACGCTGTGATAAAGGTCGATATCGCCCGTCGCCGGCAGTGCGTCGAACAGTTCGTCGGCGATGGACTCGATCATCGGCGCCAGGCGCTCCGCCACGCCGCGATTGAATTCGCCGATCACCCCCTTGCGCACGGTAGCGTGAAGCTCGCCATCACTGGTGGCCAGGCTGGGAATGTAGCTGTGACCGGTGTCGCCGTTCAAGGTACCCTCCGGGTGACGCAGCAGCCGGCGCACATCATCGTAGCGGGTAATCATCCAGATATTGCGACTGGCATCGAAGTAGACCGGGTGCTCCCGCCTCAGGATGTCATAGCGGTGATAGAGCTCGTCGTGATACTCCGGTGACAACACATCTACGATGGCGTTCATGCAGTGGCCCCTCCTGTCGCGCAATAACGATCTGTAACCGCACTATAGTACCCCAACTTATCCAGTGCAGGTCCTCATCGCCAGGCCCTTGCGACGAAGGCTGTCACCCACCCGGACTCATCGCGCCGCCGAAGGTCGCGGCACGACACCGGCTGATCCTGTGGCGCAATCAGTCCAGCAACGGGTACTTGAAGTTCACGAAGCCATCGTCGCCGTTGACGGTGGTGCCGTTAATGCAGTTGGCGTCCGACGAAGCGAGAAAAGCGAACACCCTGGCGATTTCCTCGGGCTGGGTGAAGGTATCGCGCATATGCTCACGCCGGATGTGCTCCCACAACCCCAGGGCCTCGTACTGGCGCAGCATGGGTGTGTCGACGCGCCCGGGCGCCACCGCCACCACACGGACATTGTGCGGCGCGAATTCCAGCGCGGCGCACTTGGTCATCATGTCTACCGCCGCCTTGCTGACGTTGTAAACGAACGACATCTCCGCCGCCATCTGACCGTAGACGGAAGACGTGTTGAGAATCACGCCGGGCCTGCCCAGCTCCACGAATTTCCTGCCCGCCGCCACCAGGCCGTGATAAACGCCTTGCTGATTGACCGCGGTAGTGAGTTCCCAGTCCTGCTCAGGGTCATGCTCCAGCAGCGGCTTGGGCAGCCCCACACCGGCATTGTTGACCACGATATCCAGCGTGCCGAAGGCGGCCACCGCGGCGTCCATCATGGCTGTAACCTGGCCATAATCGGTCACATTACAGGCCCAGGCGGCGACAGCATCGCCGTAGTCATTGGCCACGGCGTCCACTGAGGCCTTGTCGAGGTCAACGGCCATGACCCGCGCGCCTTCCTCGACAAAAATCCTGACGATTTCGCTGCCGATACCCCCGGCAGCGCCAGTGACGATTGCAACCTTGTCCTTCAATCTCATCTTCTCACCTCATTCTTATGCCATTGTTCGGTTATGCAACCAGGCTGCTCGCCTGACCATGGCCATCACGTTACCGCCCGGGCGCGGAATTCTCTTGACCCTTCGCGAATCAATCTTGATATATTGCGAATCGATAACAGCGCTAACGAGATCGAGGTAGCAGTCGCCATGTCCCTGGTACGCAGCGGCGCCCTGGAAGGCTACGAGAAACAGGTCAAGCGGCTGGGCGGCAATCCGGTGCAATTGCTGTCCCAGGTAGGGCTGTCGCCCGCCCTGCTGCGCAATCCCAATACCTATATTTCCTACAGCAAAATGATCGAGCTGCTGGAAGTGAGCGCCCGGGCCTGCGCCGAGCCCTGCCTGGGCCTGCTCATGTCGCAACAGCAGACGTCCGCCATCCTCGGGGACCTGAACATGACCGTGTTCCGGCAACCAACGGTCGGCGACGCCATAGCGACGGTCAGCCGTCACCTCTACCTGCACGCACGCGGCGCGCGCCTGCAGCAGGAGCCGCAGGGCGACAACACCCTGCTGGCCCTGAGCATCGACATCAACAGCCCGCTGGGCATGGACCAGACCATGCAGTTGAGCGTTGGGCAGCTGGGCAACTTTATGCGCGAACTCCTCGGCAGCGCCGACTCCGGCTGCAAGGAGTTACTGCGGCAACCGGCACCTGCCGCCGGGCAGAGTCGGGTGTCGGCACAACGCCTGTCGCGCATCGAGTTCGGCGCTCGCGCCGACGGTGTGAGATTCCCCAGCCACTGGCTGCAGGCGCAACCGCGCTTCGATGAGGAACGCATCAGCGAACACCTGAACAGCTATCTCGGCACACTGCAGCAGCGCTACCCGGACAATTTGCGTGACCAGGTAAAAGACATCATCGGGCAGTTACTGTCGTCCGGGGAGTGCAGCCTGGAACAGGTGGCCTCCACCCTGAACCTGCAATCCCGGGTGCTGCAGCAGCGCCTGCAGGCCAGCGGCACCCACTACGGGGAATTATTGCGGGAAACGCGCCAGGATATCGCCGAGCAACACCTGCGCCACGGCTCGCTGTCAGTCACCGACCTGGCACTGCAACTGGGCTTTGCCGAGGCCTCGGTGTTCAGCCGCAGCTTCAAGTCCTGGACCGGCCAGTCCCCGCGGGCGTGGCAGCGGCAGCACGGGACGCAAAGCCCGTAGCGGCCACTGCAGGCGGATTTCAGTCGCAGGAGTAAGCGGCTTCCGCACCCGGCTTGATGTACCTGGGCACGCCCAGACCCTGTGCTTTGGCAGCTTCGAGTACCATTTTTTCAATCCAGCCGGCATCCATGATGTTCACGAAGTTGCCGTCCTCGTCAAAGTTCACGTTGCAGCCATTGATCACCATAAAGCCGTCAGCGCCCTCGCCATCCGCGTCCGTGGCGAAGGTGTGCACGGAGCCGCCTGGCTCGTAGAGGTAACAGCCGGCAGTCTGTGGCTGGTCGGGATACTCCAGGTAGTGCCAGCTGCCGGCAGTGGTGTAGAAATGCACCGTGCCGGTGTGGAAGTGCTTGGGCAATACGATACCGGGGTCGAACCTGGCGCGAATCACCCACACGCCATTCTCCGGATCCAGGAACAGCGGCCAGATGTGGACGCCCGGAAGGGCGTTCTCAACCATGGGCAAGGTGCTGGTGTCCAGGGTGAGTAAAAAGTCCTGATGATGAACGATGTCGGGCAGTGCCATGGTGAATCTCCTGTGCTTGTTATCTGCGGTTATTGCTCACTGTGGTAACACTATAGCGGTTAGCAGCTGCTAAAAACTTGGCGTTTCCCGAAGCCAACTTGATATTTTACGAATGCCATCCCTCGCCGCTTACCACCCAATGCGGTCTTGCCCACGCTGGCATTGCCGCGGGCTCCACGATAAGTTGTCAGCACACCTTTTACACAGAGCCCGCCACCCGCGTATGAACGCACTGATCACGCCGCTGGACTGGACTATTATCGGCACCTATCTCGCCGCCCTGATCCTGCTCAGCGCCTGGCTGTCACGCTCGCAGCATTCACGTGGCGACTACTATGTGGCGGGCCGGGAAACCGGCCCCTGGCCCATCGCCATATCGATCATGGCCACCCAGTGCTCCACCAACAGCATCCTTGGCGCGCCCGCATTCGTGGCGTTTGCCGCAGGTGGCGGCTTGATCTGGTTGCAGTACGAACTGGCAGTGCCCCTGGCCATGGTCCTGGTGATGGTGTTTCTCCTGCCCCTGTTCCGCAGCCTGTCGCTGATCTCGGTATACGATTACCTGGAGCGACGCTTCGACCTGCCCACCCGGCTCTGGCTCAGCGGGTTATTCCAGGTACTGCGCGCATTTGCCACCGCGGTGACCGTGTACAGCATCGCGCTGGTGGTGGAACTGATATCCGGGCTGTCGTTTTTCTGGTCGGTGGTCCTGCTGGGACTGATGACCGTGATCTACGACGTCATGGGCGGCATCCGCGCGGTAATCTACAGCGACGTTATCCAGATGGTGATCCTGGTGGCGGTCCTGCTGCTGTTGTTTGGCCTGCTGCTGGACGCTATCGGCGGCCCCCGGCAGCTGCTGGCCGGTTTACCGGAAGAACGCAGGACGGCCATTGATTTCGCCCATCACGGCCTCGGCGACGGCCGGGATTTCGCTTTCTGGCCCATGCTCTTCGGCGGCCTGTTTCTCTATGTCTCCTACTACGGCTGCGACCAGAGCCAGGTGCAGCGCGAACTCTGCGCGCGCTCGGTGGATGATGGCAACCGCGCCCTCTTCCTCAACGGCCTGCTGCGCTTTCCGCTGGTATTGCTGTACTGCCTGATCGGCGCCGGGCTGGCGGTCTACGCCAGCGCCGAGCCGGGTTTCCTCGCCTCCCTGCCCGCCAACGGTGATACCCCCAACTACAACCTGGCGGTGCCGCAGTTCATGCTCCAGCAACTGCCCGCAGGGGTCGTGGGCATTGCGATGGTGGCGCTGTTCGCCGCCGCCATGTCGTCACTGGACAGCGTCATCAACAGCCTCAGCGCCACCACCATGGAAGATTTCGTGCGCCGCTTTCACGCCGGCGACAGCTGGTCCGACGCCCGCGAACTCTGGTGCTCCCGCGGCCTCACCGTGGCCTGGGGTGTCGTCACCCTGGGCATGGCCTTCCACGTCGGTGACATCGCCGATACCGTGCTGGTGGCGATCAACAAGATCGGCTCGCTGATCAACGGCCCGGTGCTGGGTGTATTTGCGCTCGGCATCCTCACCCGCCGCAGCAATGGCACCGGCGCCAGGGCCGGGCTGCTGGCAGGCTTTGCGCTCAACCTGCTGTGCTGGCAGTTCCTGCCGCAGCTGTCCTGGCTGTGGTGGAACGTGTTCGGCCTGGCCGCCACTGTGCTGGTGGGCTACGGCGTCAGCCGCGCTGGCGCGCTACCCGCGCAGGACCTGTCGGAACTGGTGTGGAGTCGCGCCCGCTATGCCAGCTTCGGTTTTACTCGCAACTGGTGGCCACGCTACCTGGTGCTGCTGGGCTGGTTTGCCGCACTGCTAATGTTACTGACACAGTTCTGACCAGGCGCGCGTTCAGCCGCCGCCGGCGAGATCCTCCCGATCCTGCTGGAACAGGCTGGCCAGCTCTTCGCGGCTGTAACGGCTGTGCTCGATAAGGGCATCCATATCGTCCGTCATTTGCAGTGAATTCTGCAGCGTTTCTTCATCGTGACGCCGGAACAGCTCCACCATGCGCTCGGCCTCGGCCTCGTCGAAGCCGTATTCGCGCAGCACCTGGTCTGCCGCGAGCAGGCTGCCCGCCAGCATCTCGCGTACCACCCCTGCAACGCCCAGTTGGTTGAACAGTCGCACACTCATGCGGTTGTGGGCACGGGCCACCACGCGCACCTGCGGGTAGTTCTCGCGCACCAGTTCGGCCACGCGCAGGCACTGGCTTTCGTCATCCAGCGCCAGCAACACCACACGGGCATGCTCGATACCGGCGGTTTTCAGCAGGTCCAGGCGGGTGGCGTCACCATAGAACACGCGGTTGCCAAACTTCTTCACGAACTCGATGTGCTCGGCATCGTTGTCCAGGGCGGTGAAGGGAATCCCGTTGGCGGCGAGTATGCGCCCCGTTATCTGGCCGAAGCGGCCAAAGCCGGCGATGATCACCGCGGGCTCGGCCTGCTCGCGACTGTCGTCATAAACCCGCGGGCAGTTCTGCGAGCTGAAAAACTGGCTGTGCAGGATCACCAGCGGCGCGGTCAGGGCCATGGAAACGCCCACGATCAGGGTCACCTGGTTGGCCAGCGCCGGCTCGATGAGGCCGTTGGCGGCCGCCTGGGCCATCACCACAAAGGCGAATTCCCCGCCCTGGGAGAGCATCAGGCCCACGCGCATGGCGTCCCTGGACACCTGCCCCGATGCGCGCAGCAATGTCCAGATCACCGCCGTCTTCAGTGCCACCAGCGCCACCGCGGCACCCAGGATCAGCACCGGCTCACGAGTGAGCAGGCCGAGGTCCAGGTTCATGCCGATAGCGATGAAAAACAGGCCCAGCAACAGGCCCTTGAAAGGCTCGATCTCCATCTCCAGCTGATGCCGGAAGCTGGAGTTGGCCAGCAGGACCCCGGCGAGAAACGCCCCCATACCCATGGACAGGCCGGCGGCATCCATACCCAGCGCCGTCAGCAACACGATCAGCAGTGCCGAGGCTGTCATCACCTCGGCGCTGCCGGAGCGGGCCACCAGCCGCAGGAAGGGGTTGAGCAGGAAGCGGCCAACCAGCAATACCAGCACAATGGCGCCAATGCCGACATACCAGGCCGGCGCATCCGGCGAGCCCCTGGCGGCCAGTGACTCCACCAACAGCAGGATGGGAATCACCGCCAGGTCCTGCATCAGCAGGATGCCGAACCCCTGCTGCCCGGGAGGGCTGTTGAGCATGCGATGCTCGTTCATCAACTGGATCGCGAAAGCGGTGGAAGACAGGGCCAGGGCCAGCGCGATCACCAGTGCCACAGGCCAGTCCCCTAGGAGCCACAGCAGCGCCAGGCCGATCAACCCTGCGCACGCCAGCATCTGCCCGCCGCCGGTGAGCACCACCGCGCCGCGCAGGCGCCACAGCTTCTCCGGCTCCAGTTCAATACCGATCAGGAATAACAGCAGCACCACACCCAACTCGGCGAAGTGCAGGATAGTATCCGGGTCACTGACCAGGTTGAATACCGAGGGCCCGATCAGGGCGCCGGCAACCAGGTAGCCGAGAATGGCGCCCAGCTTCAGTCGCGTAAACAGTGGCACCGCCAGAACCGCGGCACCGAGGAAAATCACTGTCGAACCTATCAGACTCACTGGCCGCCACCCCCTGTCGGCATTGCATATGCCGACAGTATATAGAACGGCTTGGGCCAATGGTGGCGCCAGGCCAGGCCATGCCCCTGCAATCTGCAGTGAAATTCATGGCCCTTCTCCCTTCGCCCGGGTTGTGGCACCATCACGCTTTCACCAGCGACAACCCAACTGCATGCACGGCAACCAGAACAGACCGCAGCGCGCTCTCCCCGGCTATGGGAAACAGGAGCTCGCTCGCTGAATGCGTGACTACTTCATCAGGCGCCTGTTGCTGGTCCCGCCCACCCTGCTGGGTATTACCATCATTGTCTTCGCCATCACCCGGCTGGTGCCCGGCGGCCCGCTGGAGCGGGCGATCATGGAAGCCCAGCAGGCGGACGTGACCAGCGGCATCAGCAGCCAGGCCGCCGGACAGGGCATGGCCATCTCCGAGGCGCAGCTGGAGAAGCTCAAGGAATACTACGGGTTCGACAAGCCGGTGCTGCAAAGCTATGCCCAGTGGCTGGGCAAGGTCATGTCCGGCGATCTGGGCAACTCCTACCGCTACAACGAACCGGTGTGGGATGTAATCAAGGATCGCTTCCCGGTATCGCTGTATTACGGCCTGGTGACCCTGGTGCTGACCTATGCCGTGTGCATTCCCCTGGGCGTGGTGAAGGCGATCAAGCACAGAACGGTGGTAGATAATGCCACCTCGGTGCTCATATTCATCGGCTATGCCATACCCGGTTACGCCCTCGGCTCCCTGCTGCTGCTGTATTTCTCGGTGCGCCTGGACTGGTTCCCGATGGGCGGCTTTGTCAGTTACGACTTCCAGGACAAGGATTTCGCCGGCAAGGCCTGGGACCTGCTGCAACACTCGGCGCTGCCACTGATCTGCTACATGGTGGGCGCGTTTGCACTGGTCACCATGCTGCTGAAGAACCATCTCATGGACAACCTGGCCGCAGACTACATGCGCACAGCCGTGGCCAAGGGCGTGTCTTTCAAGCAGGCCGTCACCCGCCATGCCATGCGCAACTCGCTCATTCCCATCGCCACCACCTTTGGCCAGAACATCACCCTGCTGGTGTCCGGCTCGTTCCTGATTGAGACCATTTTCGATATCGACGGCTTCGGCCTGCTGGCGCTGACCGCGGTGCTGGACCGGGACTACCCGGTGGTCATGGGCGTGGTGCTGGTCAGCAGCCTGCTGTTGCTGATCGGCAATATCCTCTCGGACCTGCTGGTGGCTGTTGTCGACCCGCGGATCAGGTTCCACTGACATATGTTTCGCTTCAATCCACAGACGCTGAAAAAGCTGCGCCGCTTCCGCCATATCAAGCGCGGCTATTACAGCTTTCTGTTTCTCTCGGTGCTGCTGGTGATACTCGCCTTCGGCGAGTTGCTGGTGAACAGCCGCGCGCTGGTGGTCAGCTACGAGGGGGAACTGTATTTCCCCACTTACACCAACTTTCACCCGGGCACCGACTTCGGTTTTGATTACAGCTACGAGGTGAACTACCGGGACCTGAAGCGTCACTTCGAGGAACAGGACCAGGGCAACTGGGTGATCATGCCACTGGTGCCCTACAACCCCTACGAGAACAACGCCAGCAACGGGGTGTTCCGGCCCTCGCCGCCCTCGTTCGAGAGCCAGCACTACCTGGGCACCGACACCACCAGCCGGGATATCCTGGCGCGCCTGTTCTATGGCACCCGCATCGCGCTCATTTTCGCGCTGGCATTTACGGTCTGGGTCTACCTGATCGGCATCTCGGTGGGCTGCGCCATGGGCTACTTCGGTGGCGTGTTCGACCTGTTCTTCCAGCGCGTGATCGAAATCTGGTCGAATATACCGTTCCTGTACATGGTGATTATCGTGTTCTCGGTGATCCCCTCCAGTTTGTCGATACCGTCACGCATCGGCATTCTGCTTTTTATCATGGTGCTGTTCTCCTGGACCGGCATGACCTACAACATGCGTACCGAGACCTACAAGGAAAAGTCGCGCGACTACATCGCCGCCGCGCGCATCCTCGGCGCCTCCGACACGCGCATCGTGTTCCGGCATATCCTGCCCAATGTACTGGCCACGCTGGTGACCTTCATGCCCTTTATCGTGGTGTCCGCCATCTCCGCCATCACCGCACTGGACTTTCTCGGTTTCGGCCTGCCGCCACCCACGCCCAGCCTGGGCGAGTTGCTCAAGCAGGGCACCGCGAACCTGCGCACCGCGCCGTGGATTGTGTCCGCCGCCTTCACCACACTGGTGGTGCTGTTGACGGTCGTGACCTTCATCGGCGAGGCCGTGCGCGAATCTTTCGACCCCAAGAAATTTACTGTTTACCGTTGAGGAATCCGGAATGAACAAAGCAAGCTTCGAGCGCAACTGGCTGCGCCTGCTGGCGATTTTTGCGGCAACGCTGGTCCTCGCCGCCTGCGGCGGCGGTACTGATGGCGATGCACAGGGCGAGGCCGCCGAAGTGTACGACAATACCGAGGAGGTAAAAGCCTACTACGCCGCCAATCCGGAGTTCTTCTATTTCAAAACACTTGCGGACCTGCCCGCCAACCTCAACTGGGAGAACGGGGCGGATTTGCCAGAGATGGGCTCCCCGGAAGCAAAGAAGGGCGGCACCGAATACCGGGCACTGCAGGACTTCCCGCGCACGCTGCGCACCCTGGGCCCGGATGCCAACGGCAGCTTCCGCCCCTTCCTGCTGGACAACGTGGAAATGCGCATTGGCTGGCGCCACCAGGATGAGTTCGATTTCATTCCGGGCCTGGCCACGGAATGGGCCATGGGCGAGGACGGCAGGACCGTCTATGTGCGCCTTGACCCTGCGGCGCGCTGGTCCGACGGCGAACCCGTGACCACGGATGACTTCCTGTTCATGTTCTGGTTCTACCGCTCGCCCTACGTCACCGCGCCCTGGTACAACAACTTTTACAGCACCATGTTTACCAACATCACCCGCTATGACGACCTGACCTTCTCCATCACCAGCACCGCGGCCAAACCCGATGCCGACTCCAGGGTGCTGGAGCTCACGCCGAAGCCCCAGCACTTTTACCGCGAGGTGGGCGAGGACTTCGTGGATCGCTACCAGTGGCGCGTGGCGCCCACCACCGGCGCCTACACCGTGCGTGAAAGCGATATCAAGAAAGGCCGCTCCATCGCCCTTACCCGCGTCAAGGACTGGTGGGCCAGGGACAAGAAGCACTTCCGCTATCGCTACAACGCCGACCGCATCCAGTTTTCCGTGATTCGCGACACCGAGAAGATGTTCGAGGCATTTCGCCGTGGCGACCTTGACCAGAACAGCCTGAACCTGTCTGAGTACTGGTACGACAAGCTGCCCGACGACGCCCCGGAAGTGCAGGCCGGCTATATCCACAAGTCTGTATTCCATAACCAGCGCCCCAGGCCCAACATGGGGCTGTGGATCAACACATCCCGCCCGCTGCTGGACGACCTGAACGTGCGCCTGGGCATTCACCACGCCACCAACTTCCAGCTGGTCATCGACAGCCTGTTCCGCGGCGACTATAGCCGCCTGCAAACCGCACACGAGGGCTTCGGCGAGTTCTCCGCTTCCGGCGTCAAGGCACGGGAGTACGATATCGACAAGGCCCTGGCCTACTTCGCCGCCGCCGGATTCACCGAGCGCGGATCCGACGGCATCCTGGTCAATGCCGAGGGCCAGCGCCTGGCCTTCACCCTGTCCAGCGGCTACCAGAGCATGCGCGACGTACTCACCATCCTGAAAGAGGAAGCCGCCAAGGCCGGCCTCGAATTCCGTGTAGAGGTACTGGACAGCACTGCGGGCTGGAAGAAAGTGCAGGAAAAACAGCACGACATCCAGCTGGCGGGATTCAGCGTCTTCCTGGAGATGTACCCGCGCTTCTGGGAGCACTACCACTCGGACAACGCCTACGACAAAGCCTTCCTGGAAGACGGCAGCGTCAATCCGGCGCGCAAGCTGAAAACCCAGACCAACAACCTGGAAACCTTCGCCATGCCCGAGGTCGATGCGCTGATCGAGCGCTACCGCGCCTCCCCCGACAAGGCCGAGATGATCGAGATTGCCAACGAACTCACCCGGATCCTGCACGAGCACGCCTCCTACGTGCCCGGCTTCTACCAGGGCTTTTACCGCATCGGCCACTGGCGCTGGATCCAATACCCCGAGTTCTTCAACCACAAGCACAGCCGCAGTGCCGGCCAGCTGTTCGTGCACTGGGTAGACGAAGACATCAAGCAGGAAACCCGGGACGCCATGCAGTCGGGCAAGACGTTCGAACCGCAGATTCGCGTTTACGACCAGTGGCGGGATTAAGACAGAACCATGCCGCTGCTTGAGGTAGACAATCTCGTCACCGAGTTCGACACGGACGAAGGCCAGGTGCGCGCCGTGGATGGGGTCAATTTCACCATCGACGAGGGCCAGACGCTGGGCATCGTTGGCGAGTCCGGCTGTGGCAAAAGTGTCACCGCGCATTCCATCATGCGCCTGCTGCCACAGCCCGCCGGCCAGATTGTCGGCGGCGCGGTGCGGTTCCGCGATCGCGACCTGACCCGGCTGCCCATCGAGGCGATGCAGAAAGTGCGCGGCAACGACATCGGCATGGTGTTCCAGGAACCCATGACCGCGCTGAACCCGGTGCAGACCATCGGCAAGCAACTGGCTGAAGTCATGCTCCTGCACCGCGACATCAGCGCCGACCAGGCGATTCGCGATGCGGTGGAGATCCTCGCCCGGGTGGGCATTCCCTCTCCCGACGTGCGCATGGGCGAATACCCGCACCAGCTCTCCGGCGGCATGCGCCAGCGCGTGGTGATCGCCATGGCGCTGGCCTGCAAGCCGGCCCTGCTGATTGCCGACGAACCCACTACCGCGCTGGACGTCACCATCCAGGCGCAGATACTGGAGCTGATTCGCGAATTGCAGTCTGAAATGGGGATGGGGGTCATGCTCATCACCCACGACCTGGGCGTTATCGCCGAGACCAGCGATGACGTGGTGGTGATGTATGCCGGACGCGTGGCCGAGCAGGGCAGCGTTTACGACATCTTCGACCGTCCCGCCCACCCCTACACACGGGGGCTGCTGGCCTCCATTCCACGACTGGACACCGAGCCGAAGTCGCGGCTGAGTATTATCGAAGGCATGGTGCCGGGGCTGCAGGACCTGCCCCCGGGCTGCCGTTTCCAGAACCGCTGCCCCGACGCGGTTGACGCCTGCACGCAACAGGCGCCGCCGCTGGAAGCCGTGGCTGACCAACACCGGGTGAGCTGCATCCGCTGGAGTGAACTGTGAGCGCGCCGTTGCTGGAAGTAAACAACCTGCAGATGCACTTCCCTGTGCGCGAGGGCCTGCTGCTGCGCTCACGCCGGCACAACCGCGCCGTGGACGGCGTCTCACTGCATATTCAACCGGGAGAGACCCTGGGCCTGGTGGGCGAGTCCGGCTGTGGCAAGTCTACACTGGGCCGCTGTATCAGCCGCCTGTACCAGCCCACGGGCGGCAGCGTGCAATTTGCGGGGGATGACATCACCCACCTGCGCGGCAAGGCACTGATGCCCTACCGCCAGCACATACAGATGATTTTCCAGGACCCGATGGAATCACTGAACGCGCGTCACACGGTAGGGGAGATTCTGGAAGAGCCGTTCATCATCCACAAGATGGGTGACAAGGCCTTTCGCAGCGAGCGCGTGCGCAAGTTGCTGGATACCGTGGGGTTGCCGGCGCGCTCAGCCACCCGCTACCCGTTTGAATTTTCCGGTGGCCAGCGCCAGCGCATCGGTATCGCCCGCGCCATCGCCCTGAACCCGCAATTGATTGTCTGTGACGAACCGGTGTCGGCGCTGGATGTCTCCATACAGAGCCAGATCCTGAACCTGCTCAATGACCTGCAGCAGGAGTTCAAGCTGTCCTACCTGTTCATTGCCCACGACCTGGCGGTGGTCAAACACATCTCCGACCGGGTCGCCATCATGTACCTGGGCAAGATCGTGGAAACCGCCGACGCCGAAGGCATCTACCGGCAGCCGCGCCATCCCTATACCCGGTCGCTGATCTCCGCCATTCCGGTGCCCGACCCCCACCGCAAGGTGCAGCGGCAGATACTGAGCGGTGATGTGCCCTCGCCCATCGACCCGCCCTCGGGCTGCCACTTCCACCCCCGCTGCCCGGAGGCCGAAGCGCAGTGCAAAACCACCTCACCGGAGCTGATCGCGGTGTCCGGCGGACACGACTGTGCCTGTTTGCTGGCCCGGGGCGATGCCTGAGCAGGCGCAATGCCTGCCCCGGACTGGCGGCTGACACAACAGCGTCAACTTCCAGCGCCACCACCTTCGGCATCTTCCTCAGGGAAACTGGCCGGCCTGGTAATCGCGCAGGGTCTGCTCGATTTCCTCGATAGTGTTCATCACGAAGGGGCCGTAGTGGGCCACCGGCTCGCGCAGGGGCTTGCCCTGCATGATAAGTACGCAGGCACCGGCGCTACCCGATTGCAACACCAGGGCATCGCCCTCACCGGTAATCAGCAGCTGCCGGGGCAATACCTCGCGCTCGGCGACCCGCACGCTGCCGTCGTAGACGTAGCCGATGACGTTGTGCTGCGCCGGCAACGCCAGGGTCACCGTGGTCTCGGGCGCCAGGTGAATGTCCAGCAGTCCCGCGTAGGCCGCCAGTTCGGTCAGCGGGCCGGTGACTGCACCGTTGTCGAGATGCCAGGTGCCGGCAATTGCGGTGGCATCGATACCCGCGGCCGAGTATGTCGCCAACTCACTGGCCGGCACATCGCGGTAGCGCGGTGGCGCGCCCTTCTCGGCCGCCGGCAGATTGAACCAAAGCTGGAAGCCGTGCAGCCCCTGCGTATCCAGCGTCGGCATTTCCGAGTGGATAATGCCACGGCCGGCGGACATCCACTGGGCGCCGCCGCCACGGATCTCACCGCGATTGCCCTCGCTGTCCTGGTGAATGATGCCGCCGTGCTTGAGGTAGGTCAGCGTCTGCATGCCGCGGTGCGGGTGCGGCGGAAAGCCACCGGCGAAGTCTTCCCGGTGCTCGGAGCGCAGCTCGTCGATCATCAGCACCGGGTCCATGCCCGCGTGCTGCATACCGGCGATGCGCTGGATGGCCACGCCGTCGCCATCCCGGCTGGGATGGGCACTGCGGATTTCCTGTATGTGCCTTAATTGCATAAGTCTCCCCTCGCTAGGTTTCGGGAAAGCTTATGATCGTTATTAACGAATGAATAGCACAAATAAACGGCAAATAATTTCGATAATATCGAATTACTTGCCGCTCAGAACGGATTTGACGGAACCGGCCACGTCATCCCCCTCGAGCCACGGCGGTGTCGCGGGCCTCCGGTCCCGGCTTGCAGGTGACGACATCGAAGCAGTGCGCCCGGGCGGGAGATTGCCGGGACATGGCATGCGTTTCAAAAATACTCGCGCATTGAGCAGGACAAAGCGAACGCAATGGGAGTTACAATTGACGAGCCACATTCGTCACGCCCGGACTGTTCCCAATGACGTCCTACATTTGGTCATTTCTCGGTATGTCCCTGATTGTCGGTGCGCACTTCCGCGCCGAGAGCATCCTCAGCGCGCATCGTCACACGACCACGCTGTTAAACGTGATCGCGGGGATAGCCATCGCCTACGCATTCGTCGACGTGTTTCCGCACCTTGCCCGCAAACAGCCTGTTCTCGAGGGGCTGTTTCCCGGCCCCATTGGCGCCTATCTCTCTAATCACGTCTACGTGATGGCCCTTGTTGGTTTTTGCGTGTATGTGGGCATACGAGTATTCAGTGTGGCAGAAATTGACCGCCGGCATTCACGCATGGCCTATATCGCTCTGGTGATATCCATGTGTGTTTACGCGCTATTTATCGGCTACATGCTGGCGGAGCAACCACTGTATCGGCCGGAACCTGCGTTCCTGTTTGGCCTGGCCATGGCTGCTCACTTCCTGGGACTACACCACGAACTCATGCATGAATGGCCGGAACTCTACAACAATGTGGTGCGCTACCTACTGATGGCGGCGACAGTCCTGGGCTGGTGGGGCAGCTTCTTTTACACGATTTCGCTGCCCGTGTACGCGCTGGGCTTCGCATATATCGCAGGTGGCATCGTTGCCGCCGGTGCCATCAATGATCTTCCTCGAGTAAAGTCTGCGCCTGCCCTGGTTGCTTTCCTGGCCGGAGCCGCGGCTTACAGCATCCTGTTGCTGACAATCGAGGCATTTCGAGTATAGGTATTGCGGCGCGTCTTAACTCGTTAGCGTGGAGATAAGTGCTACGCGATGTTCCCGCCGCGCCCACCGGGAACGCTTCGCGGCACTGACAGGCTGAACCGGGGGATGCGCGCTGTAGAACTTGCCGCGCGGCCTGTCATTCTTACAAGCGATGCCGACTGCAGGCGCCTGCAAGTGCATCCAGGTGCCGCGAGCTGCGCCAGGCCAAGTCTTGAAACCCGCGCCAGCCCTGGCCTGCAGGGTTTTTAACCACATCGACAGCACTTCTGGCACACAGGTTGCAACCTCTCACCCAAGCGCGGAGTGGACGGGCCGCTTCGGACTTCAACAACACTGAAAAGGAGAGTCATCATGATGGGTTGGGCACTGACATTCTTGATCATCGCACTGGTAGCAGGCCTGCTTGGCTTTACCGGCATCGCGGGTACCGCCGCCAACATCGCCTGGATACTGTTCGTCGTCGGCCTGGTACTGGCCGTCATCCTGTTCATCACCGGCAGGCGACCGCGCGTCTGACAGCGCTGCAGACGCCATAGATAGAGTGCGCAAACCGCAACACGCGCAATCACTAAAGCATCGCTGCGTGGCGCAGGCGCAAAGCCTGTGCCACGCACTTCTGCCTCCAGCAATCGTTTTCACCATGCAGTACGTAACAACAGGTACAGTCACTGCCCATACGGGGTTCGATTCACACCAATGTCACGCTCTGCCTTTCACAGCGCCCTGCGCGCCGGGGTCATACTCATGACCGGGTTCCTGGCCGCCTGCACCGACCTCGGGCTACGCGCCGTGAGTGCACCCTCAGAACTGTTGGGTGACATGCGGGTGGAAAGCGACATCCCCTATGGCAACAAAGCGCACCAAGGCCTGGACCTGTATTTTCCCGCAGCGGCAGCCGGCGCCACAGCACCCCAGCGCCTGGTCATTTTCGTCTACGGCGGCGACTGGACCTCGGGCAACAAGGACGGCTATGCCTTCGTCGCCGATGCGCTCACGGCTGCCGGCTACACCGTGGCCATCCCTGACTACGCCAAGTACCCCGACGTCACCTTCCCCGATTTCGTGGCCGATGTCGCGCTGGCCGTCAGCTGGCTGGCCGGCAACGGCGGCCGCTTCGAACACGTGGACGAGATCGTCCTGATGGGGCATTCAGCCGGCGCCCACACCGGCGCCCTGCTGGTGACCGACCCGCGCTTCCTCGGCGCCCACCAGTTCCCCCTGCAACGCATAGACGCTTTCGTCGGCCTCGCCGGACCCTACGCCTATCTGCCGCAAAACCAGAAATACCGGGATATATTCGGCAACCTGGAGGACTACCAGCAGATGCAGCCACTGCACTTCCTCAGCGGCAGCGAGCCGCCCATGTTGCTGCTGCATGGCGAGGACGACTCCACCGTGTTGCCGCTGCACACGCAGAAATTTGCCGACAAGGCGACAGCACTGGGCGTGGATGTCAGCGTTCACATTTACCCGGGGCGCGGTCACGCCAACCTGGTGCTGGCATTGTCGCGACTGCAGAGTGAGAACAACGCGGTGCGCGAGGACATTCTCTCCTTCCTCGAACGCTGAAACGCGGTCACGCCCGGACCGCGGCCGGGCCCGGCAACGCTACTGGCTGAGCTGTCGCAGCGCCTCGCGATCCGCTTCCGTCAGTGAACGATTCAGGTGCCGCGATGCCTCGCGCTCAAGATGATTTTGCGGATGCCACTCCTGCTGTTTCCGTCCGTGGTTTGGGAAGCCGTTTTCCGGCGTACAGGTGTGACACACCTGGCCGCTGGGATCGCGCCAGCGATTGACGTGATAGTCGTAGTAGAAGCCACCTGCACCAGCATCCTTGCCGGCGTGATGATGGTGGTGCCCCGATTCCTTGACCGGGCCCGAATCATAATTGGTATGGACCTTTTCCACCCCGCCGTGCTTGTTCACCTTGCAGGTACCGGTGGCAAACCTACCGCCCCAGCTGACGGTCCAGTCCACGTTGCTGTGGTGGTGCGTGCCGGAGTTGACTGAGAACGCGGCCATGGGCAGGTGCTTGAACTTGCTTTCATAGGCCAGCCGGTCACGGCAGGCACGCAGCTGCTGATCAGTGGGGTGCTTGTGCTCTGCCAGGGCAAGGTCCGCGCTGAGCAGCACCAACAGCAACGGCGCATGGGTAAAAGACTTCTTGATAATCATGTTCGAATACTCCGGGAAAACTGACACCGCCACAAAAAACCCTGTTTTTTAAGTGGATTATGAGGGCAACACCTGCCTGCAGGGCGTTGCGCTCCACCCCGTTTACTCTAGCAGTTTGTTTGCCGTTTGTGGGGGAGAACCAACTACACAATGGCAGTTTATCGACTAGAATAAAGCGGCCGGCGACTATCGCCCAGCAGGCTCCCAGCATCAGAATCCTGGAGAGGGCCCAACACCGTAGTGATCAAACCACCAGGGAGAACATCATGTACAGAACAACCATCGCCGGTCTTTCACTTCTGCTCAGCCTGCCAGCGCTGGCCGTGGACAGCCGCGACATGAATCAATCGATTGCCATTAGCTATGGCGTGGTGGAGAGTATCCAGCGCAAGAAAATCGACTCTGCCGCACCCGGCGGCGCCGTGCTCGGCGGCATCATCGGTGCGGCCACCGGCGGCCATCATCACCGCGGCAAGAATGCAGCAATCGGCGCCGTCAGCGGCGGTGTGCTGACTGCCATCCTGCAGGGCAAGCGCGACGCCTACGCCTACCAGTTACAAATGGTAAACGGCGGTGAAAAGGAAATCATGACCGAACAGAACACGGCGCGGGAAGGCGACTGTGTTGCTGTAGAGGAGGGCCGTCTGGCCAATATCCGCAGAGTATCTTCCGCCCACTGTGAACACCACGACCACGCCGCGACCCAGGGATACCTGATTCACTCCAAGAGCCAGGAAAGCGCCGCCGAGTGTCATGTGGCGAAAGAAGCGGCGCTGCAGGCGAATACCGAAGAAGAGATGGATATCGCACTGAAGAAAGTGCAGATCTTCTGCGACTGACTAGCGCCCGGGCCGCAAGTCGTCCAGCATGAAAGGCCATGACAGCGCCAGGTAGAAGGTGTCGGCAGAGTCCGAGGTAACGCCCCAGGCAAAATACACCGGGCCCACCGGCGTGTCGGTGCCAACGTACAGGCTGCCGGCCCAGTTCAGCTCACCGAGGGAGATATCCTCACGGAAACTCCACAGCTCGGCGCCCTCGATGGACGCGCCCACATAGATCGGGCTGACAAATGGCAGTACGCCCGGCTGGGTCAGGCGGCGCTGGTACTGCGCCATAACGAAGGCGAGCTGGCGCCCGGAAAGCGCGTTGTAAGGCAGGCCGGAGAAGTTAAACAGGCCACCCAGCTGATAAAGATTCTGCGGCTGCGCGGGGGCGTCCTCACTGGCGAAGACGCGTCCGCTGAAAATCAGCGTGTGCTGGTCGTCAGCACCGAGCGAGATGGCGGACTGGCCGATCAGCCGCGCGCGCTTGAGCTCTGCGTCTGCGCCCAGGGCGCTGTCGTGGTACTGGTAGTCTGCGTACAGGAAATTGCCCCGGGTCGGAAAGTAGAGGTCGTCGAGGGTGTCGTAGCGAAAACGCGCCAGCCAGCCACCCTCGTCAAAACTGCCCTCTTCCAGATCCGCCGTCGCGGTGCGGCTGAAATCGTAGTGACCGCTGGCGCGAAACGGCCCCACCTGGAACTGGGCACTGTCGCCAAACTGGAACCCCGCCATCAATTCAGCCTGCGTCGTCTCCACACGCCAATCGCCCACCGACTCGCCCAGGTCGAACTCGATACCCAGCGAGGTCACCTTCTTGTCGCTGTAGCTGATGGCGGGCGCAATGAAAAACCGTGAACCGTAATCCAGCGGCTGGTAAAACTGCAGGTACGCAGCCGGGCGATCTCCCAGTTCAAGGCTGCCGTAGAGTTCGCCGCCGCGGCTGTTGAGGTCGCGCGCGAGGTAGCTGCCAAACAGGCCGAAGTCTGTCTGGTCGCCGATCTCGGACAGCAGACCGAGGCTGAATTTCAATGAGCTGGCCTCCCGCTCGGAGGCGCGCGCGGTGATCTGCACGCCCTCGCCGCGCTCATCGGTGACCAGGCTGTACTCGATGGTTTTCCAGTAGCCGAGAGCATAGGCGTCGGCAATATTGCGCTCCAGGGTGGCGCTGTCCAGTGGCTGGCCCTTCTGCTGCTCGATCTTGGCAAGCAGCACCTGGTCGGAGATGTTCGAGTCGTTGTCCAGGGCGATAAAGTCAACCTGTTGCCGGGCCTGGGGCAGGGGTTGTGTCGCGGCGACGTAGTCCTGCCAGGCAGCGTCCGAGAGGCGCAAGGCCTGCAATTGCGCCGCCATCGCCATGGTCGCCTCGTAGCCCAGCGCGACGATCTGCTCGGCCTCATAAAAATCCAGCAGGCCAATGCTGGCCACATCGGGCGCGATCAGCACATCCTCAGGGCGCATCAATGCGAGCTGCTCATTGGAATTGCGCAGGCTCATCAGTTTGACCAGCTGCGCCGCCACCGCCACCATACCGCCGATCTCATCCTGGGGTTTGAGGTGGGTACCTATGTCGACCACAATCAAGTGGTCCACGCCCATATCAAGTGCGGGCTGCACCGGGATGTTCATCGAGGCACCGCCATCCACCAGCAGGCGACCGTCCATCTCAACCGGGGCCAGCAGCCCCGGTATCGACATACTGGCACGCATGACACTGCCCATATCACCCTGCGCCAGCACCACCGGCATGCCAGTGGCGATATCGGTCGCCACCGCGCGGTAAGGACGCGGCAGCTGGTCAAAGTCCGAGACATATTCCGCGCCCTGCAACATGCTGACAATCATTGCCCTCGCCTGCTGCCCCTCCAGCACGCCCAGCGGATCAGCCGGGCCTGATTTGCTCAGCTGCAGACGCAGTTCCCCGGGCGCGTCATAATCGTCACCCTTGCGGCGCTGCGGGCGCAGGGCCCGTTGCTCGGTGTCGCGGAACGCCTGCGACCAGTCCATGTCGGCAACGGCGGCATCCAGCGCAGCCGCGTCCATGCCCGCAGAGTAGAGACCGCCCACCAGCGCGCCCATACTGGTACCGGTAACTGCATGTACCGGCACCTGCAGTTCCTCGAGCGCGCGAATAACACCCACATGAGCCAGCCCGCGCGCACCACCGCCGGCCAGCACCAGCCCGACGCGCTCGGCGGCGGCTGTGGCCATGGGAAAGGTCAGTACCGTGGCCAGCAGGAACCTTGGAAATGGGAACAGGGACATTGTCATCGCTCAAACGCTCGGGTTTCACGCGGCCTATTGCATCAGTTGCAGGCGCCCGAGGCAATGTGCCCTGCGCTGTTAATTTACTTTCAAATGCGGTTGCCATTGTTGCCAGCTGCGACAGGCGTGCTATGTTCTGGCTTTGAACCCAAGGCGCCTGATGCGAGCAAAATGCCGATTGCGCCGCTACCAAGGAGTACGACCCATGCTCAGAGTGATATCCCTGCTCGCAGCTGTCACGCTATCCGCCAGCACCATGGCTGCCAGCGTTGAAGGTGTATGGAAGACCGAAACCAATGACGAAGGCGGCTATCTCGAAATCACCGTGAGTCCATGCTCCGAAAACGCCAGCCTCACCTGCGGGCTCATCACCCAGGCCGTCCGCTCCGATGGCCCCAACCCCGACTACGAACACATCGGCAAGCTGATGATCGAGGACATGCAGCGGGACGACGAGCGCCGTTTCTCCGGCGGCACCATCTGGGACCCGGAAGCGGACAAGGTCTACAAATCCAAGATGCAGCTCGATGGCAATGAGCTGGAGGTGGAGGGCTGCATAGCCTTCTTCTGCGATGGCCAGACCTGGACGCGCGTGGAGTAGCCGGCAGGATTCTCGCGGCTGTGGCCGCTCCTACGGGGAGACGCTGGGCCCTGGGTGGGGTTATCGCGGCTGTGGCCGCTCCTACAGGGAACAACCTGATTTGTGGGAGCGGCTACAGCCGCGAATGCCATCGCTACCGGCACCAACCCTCCTTCAACTATGCCCCGGCGAACCGCCATAGGCGTTGGCGATGTGCGCCTCGATTTTTTTCATCGGCAGCAGGTCCTGGCGGCGGTTGAGCACAAACTCCAGGAAACGGTCCGCCACCAGTGACAGTGTCTTTTGCTGCAGGTGCACCACGTACCAGTGGGACATGATCGGGAAGGTACGCACCGGCAACTGCATGAGCCCGTCTTCCTGGGCATTGGCCAGCACATAGGCCGAGAGAATGGCGATACCCATGTCGGCCATCACCGAGTACTTGATGGCCTCGTTGCTGGCGATGGTGATGTGCTTGCCGATCGCCCAGCCATGCTGGCGCAGGTGCTGCTCCACCGCATTCTGCGTGCCCGAACCGGCTTCGCGCACCAGGAACTTCTCATTGGCGATGTCTGCCCATTCCAGCGGCCCGCGCCGGCCCAGCGGATTCTCCGACGAGGCGATAACCGCCAGGGGGTTGGGCAGGAACTGGTGCCGGCGAATAGCCAGTTCCTGCGGCGGGTCGTCGAACAGGTAGAGGTCGTCGCGATTGCCCTTGAGCCGCTCGATGATCTGCGCGCGATTGCCGACCTTGAACTCCACGTCGATATCCGGGTACTCGCGGCAGAAGGGGCCGAGAATATGCGGCATGAAATACTTGGCCGTGGACACCACGGCAATGCGCAGGGTACCGGCAGTCAGGCCCTTGATATTGTTAAGGTTTTCGTCCAGCCGCTGGATAGACTCGAAGAGTTCCTGGCCGGTGCGCACCACCTGCTGCCCCGCCTCGGTAAGGTGGACCTGTTTACCGATGACCTCGTACAGCGGGATATCGAGGGCCTCGCTCAGCTTCTTCACCTGGTTGGAGACACTGGGCTGGGCCAGGTGCAGCGACTCCGCCGCGCGGGCGATGCTGCCGGTCTCGGCTACACGCATGAAGATTTCCACCTGTCTCAGGGTACCGAGGCGGGTCAGCAGCCGTGTATCCATGGATCGCTCACCAATCAATTACTATTTATGAATGCATATAATAATAATTATCAAGTATCGTGAATAGTAAAACTCCCCTAGCATGGTTTCCTTATTGATAAGCACCCCAGAGGAGACACCCATGCGCCCCCATGTAGAACTGGTCGATGAACGGGACCTGATCCGGCATCCCGCAGAATTTGAACACGCCACCGGCAGTGCCGAGCAACAGCACCTGAGCTATGACGAAGAGGACGGTTCCGCCACCCTCAAGGTGAAATTCACCAGCGACTGGCAGCGCCCCGCCGGCCGTCACGCCGCCCAGACCGAGTGGTTCGTGCTCTCCGGCAGCATCACCGTGGGTGACCAGCAGCTGGGCAAGGGCGGCTACTGGTGCGCCCCCAAGGGCGTCGTCACCCCGGCAATCCAGGCTACCGAGGGCACCGAGATCCTGCTGTTCCGCGACTTCGGCAATTGGGCCTTCACTCCCGCTGGCAACGGCGATGGCACCGCCGATGCCGGCTTCATCATCCAGGACTCCGAGACCATGAACTGGTACGAGGTGGAAGACCCGGAAAACGGCAGCCCGATGAACTTCGAGCGCGGCGGCACCCCGGTACCGGGGCTGTACATCAAGCTGCTGTTCCGCAACCCGGAAACAGGCTTCTACACGCGCCTGATCAAGGCCAAGCCGGGCTGGCGTGAACACCCCCTGGCACACCACCCGGTGTTCGAGGAGGCCTACTGCCTGGAGGGCCTGTTCGATTACAACTACGGGCAGATGGTACCCGGCCAGTACTTCTTCCGCCCGGCGGGCATCCGCCATGGCGACTTCACCGCGGGCGACGCAGAGGGCTGCACCTGGATCGTGCGCTGTGACGGCGACCTGGTAGACTGGTATACGGAAGAGGCCTCGGTGGAAATGAAGGGCAAGCCGGTCAACTGGGGCGAGGGCTTCCCGCAATCGGAACCGCCGGCGCTGATACAGCCGGTACGTTCACGCTCGGTCGGCGAGTGGGCCGATCCCACTTACCAGTAGCACTGCGCAGCAGCACGCTCCATGCCGGGTTCTGCCCGGCTTTTTTTTGCGTTCTTGTCGGAGCCTGACTGCCGGGGCGTTTGCTGATGCATTTACATCGTTATGCTGGCTGCAAGCTTCGGTGTTGGGTCCTGCGGGGGAAAGGGTTCAGGGCTCGGAAGGCCAAGATACTCGCTCTGAACCCTTTCCCCCGCAGGCCCTTGCAACATCGAGGTTGCGTTGAAGATTGTGGCAGGGCCGGCCTCGCGGTATTGGCCGCGCCATGCCCAGCGCCTCCGGCGCTACCAGACCCCTCGGCAAACCCTAAAGCCCGCTCGATAGTGCAAGGGCCTTCCCGATACTGGGTTCAGGGTGAGTATCCTGGCCTTCCGAGCCCTGAATCCATTATCGGGAAGGACCAAATACCCAGGCTCAAAGCCAAAGGAGCAAACTAGATGCCATTACCTGCCATGCCATGAACCCGCTCCCTCGCAAACCCTAAAGCCCGCTCGATGGTGCAAGGGCCTTCCCGATACTGGGTTCAGGGTGAGTATCTTGGCCTTCCGAACCCTGAATCCATTATCGGGAAGGACCAAATACCCAGGCTCAAAGCCAAAGCAGCAAGCTCGATGCTCCTGCCCGCTGAGCCATGAACCCGCTCCCTCGCAGGCCCTAAAGCCCGCTCGATAGTGCAAGGGCCTTCCCGATACTGGGTTCAGGGTGAGTATCCTGGCCTTCCGAGCCCTGAATCCATTATCGGGAAGGACCAAATACCCAGGCTCAAAGCCAAAGCAGCAAGCTCGATGCTCCTGCCCGCCGAGCCCTGAATCCAGTATCGGGAAGGACCAAACACCCAGCCTGGTACGATGCCCCGCTGCACCGGGCGCCCAAATCCGGGCAGCATTTCACAACTCTGGCCAGCCCCCACCCCGGATTCAGATTGAGTTCAGACTCAGCCGCATAATGCGCGCGTCGCGTTACATAATGCAGCAATAACAATCGCGCCCAACAACAATCCAAACAAGCGAGAGTGAGAAGATGAGAATTGTGACTCAATTAGCCGTCGTGCTACTGGGATTCAGCCTGCTGGCAGCGTGTTCCGACGGCGGCAGTTCGTCCCGCCCGGTGGCGCAACCCGAGGTGGAACAGCCCGCCGAGCCGGTGGACCCCAACCTGATCGTCATAGAAGCCGGTGAGGGCTTCCAGACCCGCCTGATCGAGGCGCTGATCGGTGCCGAGCCCGGCCACGTGATAGAGCTGCCCGCGGGTGAGTTCGACCTCGATACCGCACTGGGCATCGACGTGGACAACGTCACCCTGCGCGGCCAGGGCCTGGAGCAGACAGTGCTCAATTTCGGCACCCAGACCAGCGGCGGCGAAAGCCTGCGCGTAACCAGCAACAACGTGCTGCTGGAAGACTTTGCCGTGGTGGATCCGCCTTCTGACGGTATCAAGTTCAAGTTCAGCAACGGCGTTACCATGCGCCGCATCCGCGTGGAATGGACCTGCGGCGCCTGCGAGGAAAATGGCGCCTACGGCCTGTACCCGGTGCAGACAGAAAACGTGCTGATCGAAGACAGCATCGTGATCGGCGCCTCTGACGCCGGTGTGTACGTCGGCCAGTCTGACAAGATCATCGTGCGTCGCAATACGGTTTCGTTCAACGTGGCCGGTATCGAGATCGAGAACAGCACCAACTCCGAGGTCTACGACAACACCGCCGTGGACAACACCGGCGGCATCCTGGTGTTCGACCTGCCCAACCTGTCCCGCGAGGGCGCACGCACCCGCGTTTACAACAACGTGGTACGCGGCAACAACACCCCCAACTTCGCGCCGGAAGGCAATATCGTTGGCGTGGTACCCACCGGTACCGGCATGCTGATCATGGCCTTCTCGGATGTGCAGGTGTTCGACAACGTCATCGAAGACAACCAGTCCGCCGCCATCGTCATCGTGCACTACGACATCAGCGGCTTTACCACCGACGACCCGAACTACGACGGTGCGCCGCGTCGTGTGTACATCAGCAACAACCAGTACGCCAATAACGGCTACGAACCCGCAGACCTGGCCACCGACGTGGCCGGCCTGTTCACCGGCCCCGGCGGCATCCCGCAGATCGTCTACGACGGCATCGGCGAAGCCGGCAGTCCGTTTGCCGAGGAAGACCGCATCTGCATCAACGAGGACGAATCCGTCACCCGTGGTGTGATCTTCGGACCCAACGGCACCGAGGTAGGCAGCGAGTTCTTCAACTGCGCCCACGCCTCCCTGCCCGAGGTGGTACTGGATACGCCGGATGAGATCCTCGAAGGCGAGAAGCCCCTGACCCAGGAAGAGATTGCCGCGCTGTGTACACCGCAGGGCAATGGCCCCAACTTCGAGGCGCTGGAAGTGAACTGCCCGTCGCTGGAAGGCTACAACCTGTTCAGCGACGCGCTGGAGCCACGCCGCGCGCCCAACAGCGGCATCGCCTATGACCTGATCACGCCGCTGTTCACCGACTACGCCGAGAAGTACCGCTTCATCTACATCCCGGAAGGCAAGCAGGCGGCCTACTCCAGCCGCGACAGTCTGGACTTCCCGGTGGGCACCATCATCGCCAAGACCTTCACCATGCCCAACGACTTCCTCAATGAGTCTGCCGGTGAGGTGATCATCGAGACGCGCCTGTTGCTGCACCGCAAGGACGGCTGGGCCACCCTGCCCTACACCTGGCGCGAAGACGGCACCGGCGCCGACCTGACCCTGGCCGGCGGCACCCGCTCACTGACCTGGATCCACTCTGATGGCAGCACGCGCAGCACGGATTACGTCATCCCCGACGCCAACAGCTGCAAGACCTGCCACAACGCCACCCGCCCGGAAACCGGCAGCGGTCGCAACATGGAAACGGTCATCATCCCCATCGGCCCCAAGGCTCGCTTCCTCAACATGGACAATGTCTATGCCGGCAAGCGCGCCAACCAGCTGGAATACATGTGGGAGCAGGACGTACTCGTGGGCCTTCCGGCTGACCTGGACAGCATCGACACGGTACCGGCCTGGGACGACCCGGCAGCAGACCTGGAAGCGCGCGCCAAGGGCTACCTGGATATCAACTGCGCCCACTGCCATACCCCGGACGGCTTCGCCAGCAACTCTGGCCTGTCGCTGGAATACTGGCGTGAGGTCGACACGGCCTACGGTATCTGCAAGCAGCCGGTCGCCGCGGGCTCCGGTTCCGGCGGCCTCAAGAACGACATCGTCCCCGGCGACGCGGACGCTTCCATCACTGTGTACCGCATGGACTCCAACGAGCCGGACGTGCGCATGCCGGAGATTGGCCGCAGCCTGGTTCACGACGAGGGCGTAGCGCTGATCCGCGAGTGGGTGAACAGCCTCTCTGGCGGCTGCGAATAAGCCACCCCTCTGGCAACTGTCTCGCAAGGCCGGTCATTTGATCGGCCTTTTTTTTGCTATCGCGGTGAGCATTGCATAGATGGCTTTCTCGTCGGGTGTTTGGCCTCACGCGGTACAGGGTTCAGAGCCTTGAAGGTCGGTGAGCCTTGCATAGATGGCTTTCTGGTTGGGTATTTGGCCCCGCGCGGTAAAAGGTTCAGGGCTCGGAAGGCCAAGATACTCGCTCTGAACCTTTTGCCACGCAGGTCCCGGCACCATCGAGTTTGCTTTGCAGAACGCTACTGGGTCCTTGTGCTGGGAACCGGTCTGTCCCCGGAAGGCCGACCCCCGGAAGGCCGGCCCCCGGAAACTCGTTTCTTGTCATCCCCGCGCAGGCGGGGATCCAGGGGCTGGCCATCCAGGGGCTGGCCATCTAGGTAAGTGACGGAACTCACTGGATTCCGCAATGGCGGACCACCGCCTTCGCGGGAATGACGGTTTTAGCGAGATATCCATGTTTTCTGACTGAAACCAGTTAGCGTCAGCTATATGGGTTAAAGACTCAATGGCAACTGGATCAGAGTCGGGCGAGCGGCTGAAATGACCGCTGCAAGTGCGCGCCGCAGGAGTGGAGCGAGAGGGTCTGCCCCGCTTTATCGGGTACAGCGAAGCGCTTTAAGGCTCGCGACCGACTAAGGGTACCCCGGAGGTGGTGCGGCATTCCGAGCGCGTGTTCAAGACGGCCAGTTTCAGGCACTCGCCCGACGGCTTTGGCGCCACGCGATCCCATAGCAAACCACAAAACCCGCTCGATGATGCAGGGGCCTGCGGGGTAAAGGGTTCAAGGTGAGTATCTTGGCCTTCCGAACCTTGAACCCTTTACCGCGCGGGGCCAAACGCCCAACCCGAAAGCCATCGGACAGCACTGTACATCCCTGCCTTCCGAGCCCTGAACCGTTTACCGCGCAGGACCAGGAACTAACCTCCAAAGCATTTACCTCCCGCAAAAACCCGCAGAACCGCTACCGCTTGATTTTCGCCACCACTCCCCGCAACCTGTGCAGACCGATAACGAAGAACCGCCGCCATGAACCTGAACCAGACCATCACGCTTTCACCCGAAGTCATTTCCCAGGAAGTTTCCGGGGAGACCGTGTTACTGGACCTGCAGAGCGAGAACTACTTCGGCCTGGACGAAGTCGGCACGCGCATCTGGCAGCTGATACAGGAATCCGGGCAGTTGCAAACCGTCTACGATACGTTGCTGCAAGAATACGACGTGACGCCCGCACAGCTGCAGCAGGATCTGGAAAAGCTGCTGCAAGCCATCCAGGCTGCCGGGCTGGTCAGCCTGGAAGCAGCCAGCAACGAGACAGCGGCCAACGATTAACACCCACCCACCGAGGGAAAGCCCCATGCCTACTACCCACCGCCGCGCCTGCCACCTCTGTGAAGCCATCTGCGGGCTGGTCATCGAAACCGAGGGCGAGCAGATTCTCTCCATCAAGGGCGACAAGGACGACCCCCTCAGCCGCGGCCACATCTGCCCCAAGGCGGTGGCGCTGCGGGACATCCACGAGGACCCGGATCGACTGCGCCAACCGGTGAAAAAAGTCATCGGCGACAGCGGCGAGACCCGCTGGGAAACCCTCTCCTGGGACGAGGCCCTGGACACCGCCGCCGCGGCCCTGGTGCGCACTATCGGTGAGCACGGCGTGCATGCAGTGGGCGTTTACGCCGGCAATCCCTCGGTACACAACTACGGCATGATCACCCATGCCGGCAACCTGTTCCGGCATATCCGCACCAACAACCGTTTCTCCGCCACCTCGGTGGACCAGTTACCGCACCACCTCGCCGCGTACTGGCTCTATGGCCACAAGGTGCTGTTTGCCGTGCCCGACATCGATCGCACGCAGTATTTCCTGATGCTGGGGGCCAACCCCCTGGCCTCCAACGGCAGCCTGTGGACGGTGCCGGATGTGAAGAAGCGCATCAAGGCGCTGCAGGCGCGCGGTGGCAAACTGGTGGTGGTCGATCCGCGGCGCACGGAAACCGCGGAGCTGGCCAGCGAGCATTTCTTTATCACCCCCGGCAGCGATGCGCTGTTGCTGCTGGCACTGCTGAACACGCTGTTCAGCGAAGGCCTGGTGGACCTCGGTCACCTGGCGCCCTTCACCACCGGGCTGGCGGAAGTGGAGCAGGCCATCGCCGGGTTCACCCCGGAGTTCGCCGCGCCCCATACCGGCATCGAGGCCGACGCCATCCGCCGGCTGGCGCGGGAGCTGTCGGCGGCGGAGGCCGGCATCTGCTATGGGCGCATGGGTTGCTCAACCCAGCGCTACGGGGCCCTGTGCCAGTGGCTGATCCAGCTGATCAACATCGCCACCGGCAACCTCGACAAACCGGGTGGCAGCCTGTTTGCCACGCCGGCGGTGGACACCGTGGCCACATCCGGGCCCGGTGGCTTCAACCGCCACCAGAGTCGCGTGCGCGGCCTGCCCGAGTTCGACCGGGAACTGCCCGCCGCGGCCATGGCCGAGGAAATCACCACCCCCGGTGAAGGCCAGATCCGCGCGCTGTTCACCGGTGCCGGCAACCCGGTGCTGTCCACCCCCAACGGCGCGCAACTGGACGCGGCGCTGGAACAACTGGATTTCATGGTATCGCTGGACCCGTACATCAACGAAACCACCCGGCACGCCGATATCATCCTGCCGCCCACATCACCACTGGAGCATGACCACTACGACCTCACCTTCCACCTGCTGGCGGTGCGCAACACCACCCGCTACAACCCGCCCCTGTTCGACAAGCCCGAGGGCGCCCTGCACGACTGGGAGATTTTTTCCGAACTCGGCAAGCGTGTCGCCGCGGGCCTCGGCCAGGACGCCCAGGAGGCGGTGCCGCCGGAGCAGATCGTCGATATGGGCCTGAGGGCGGGGCCGTGGCAGGAGCGCGGGCTCAGCCTGGCGGAGCTGAAGAACAACCCCTCGGGCATCGACCTCGGGCCATTGCAGTCGCAGCTGCCGGAGCGGCTGATGACCCCCGACAAACAGATCCGCTGCGATGCCGCGGCACCACTCGCGGACCTGGCCCGGCTGCACGCGGAATTTGCCGATGCAGGGCAGCAGGCCAACGGTGACGGCACGCCACTGCGGCTGATTGGCCGGCGCCATGTGCGCTCCAACAATTCGTGGATGCACAACTACCGCCGGCTGGTCAAAGGCCGCGATCGTTGCACCCTGCTGATGCACCCGGACGACATGGCCGCGCGCGCTATCGCCGATGGCAGCAGCGTACAGGTGCGCTCACGGGTCGGTGAGCTCGCGGTGACGGTGGAGGCCAGCGATAGCATGATGCCCGGCGTGGTCAGCCTGCCCCACGGCTACGGCCACAATCGCCAGGGCATCCGCATGGACATCGCCGAGGCCCACGCCGGTGTCAGCTGCAACGACCTCACCGACGACCAGTACCTCGACGAGCTTTGCGGCAACGCCGCCGTCAATGGCGTCCCGGTGGAAGTATCCGCGGCCGCGCCCTGAGCGCAGGCTGCTTGCCAGCTAAAAACTCCTCGCGGCTGTGGCCGCTCCTACAAGCACCAGCAACCCACCCCGTGGGAGCGGCTACAGCCGCGATAACCCCACGCCACAAAAGGTACCCGCCAGCTAAAAACTCCTCGCGGCTGTGGCCGCTTCTACAAGCACCACCAACCCACCCCGTAGGAGCGGCAACAGCCGCGATAACCCCACGCCACAAAAGGTACCCGCCAGCTAAAAACTCCTCGCGGCTGTGGCCGCTCCTACAGGCCCCACCAACCCACCCCGTGGGAGCGGCTACAGCCGCGATAACCCCGGGCAGAGAAATGTGCTAAAACAACGACTCCAGCTGCTACTATGCAAGCCGGTATACTAGACTCGTGCTTTCATGGCACCACTTCCTGGGGGAGACAATCACATGTCCGGATTCACGATATTCCTGCTACTGGCACTGGCGCTGGCGATCTATGTCGTCAGCATCTACAACAAACTGGTCAGCCTGAAGAACCGCTTCAAGAACGCCTTCGCGCAGATCGAGGTGCAACTGAAACGGCGCTATGACCTGATCCCCAACCTGGTGGAAACCGCCAAGGGCTACATGGCCCACGAGCGTGAAACCCTGGAAGCGGTCACCACCGCTCGCAACGACGCCGCCGCCGCACTCAAGGCGCTGGAAGGCGGCAACCTGGGCGGTGCCGACATCGCCAAGCTGGCCAGCGCGGAAGGCGCACTGCAGGGTGCGCTGGGCAAACTCAACGTCACCATGGAAGCCTACCCGGACCTCAAGGCCAGCGAGAACATGCAGCAGCTGTCCGAGGAACTGACCACCACCGAGAACCGCATTGCCTTCGCGCGCCAGGGCTACAACGACGCGGTGATGCAGTACAACACCTACCGCCAGAGCTTTCCGCCGGTGTTCTTCGCCGCCACCTTCGGCCACCCGGAAGATGCCAAACTGCTGGAATTCGAGGATTCCGCAGAGATCCAGGCCGCGCCCAAGGTGACTTTTTAAGCGCAGATGCGCTTGTACCCGCAGGTCTTGATCGCGGCTGTAGCCGCTCCTACGGGGGTCGGCGCGTGTAGGAGCGGCTACAGCCGCGATCGGCACTAAGATGGACTTCTTCCAGCAACAGGACATCGCTCGCCGCAACACCCGCGGCCTGGTGCTGGTATTCTGCCTGGCGGTGCTGGCGCTGATTGTGCTGACCAATGCCGTGGTCGCCGGCTTCCTGTTCTTCGCCGACGACTACAACGTCTACAGCGGCAGCCGCGGCGGCCTGCAGGCCTTTCTCTCCTACTTCAGCTGGCAGCGTTTTGGCGGCATCGGCATTGCCGTCACCGCGGTGGTGGCGCTGGTGGTGCTGGTGCGCTGGATACAGCTGTCAACGGGCGGCAAGGTGGTCGCTGAAAGCATGGGCGGCGTGCGCATCCTGCCGCAAACCCGTGACCGCGCCGAGCGCCGCTGCCTCAACGTGGTAGAGGAAATGGCACTGGCGGCGAACATGCCGGTACCGCCGGTCTACGTGATGAACCACGAGCGCGGCATCAACGCGTTCGCTGCCGGCATCGTCCCCGCCGACGCGGTAATCGCCGTGACCCGCGGCACCATCGATCACCTCAAACGCCATGAACTGCAGGGCGTGATCGCCCACGAATTCAGCCACATTCTCAACGGCGACATGCGCCTGAACATCCGCCTTGCTGCCATGCTCAAAGGCATTACCTTCATCGGCGACGTGGGCCACATCCTGCTGCGCAGCAGCAACCGCGTGCGCACCGGCGGCAGTTCCCGGGGCCAGGGCGCGGCCCTGCCTATCCTGGGCCTGGCGCTGTGGGTGCTGGGTTGGCTGGGCGGGCTGGCGGCGGGTTTCATCAAGGCCGGTATCAGCCGGCAGAAGGAATACCTGGCCGACGCCAGCGCGGTGCAGTTCACCCGCGATCCCCGTGGCATTGCCGATGCGCTGAAAGTCATCGGCGGCTACCTGCCTGGCTCGCTGGTACACGCGGCGCGGGCGGCCGAGATGTCGCACATCTTTTTCGGCGAGATCGAGCACCACCTGTGGCAACTGTTCGCCACCCACCCACCGCTGCAGGAGCGCATCCGCCGGCTGGACAAACAGTGGGACGGCAACTACATACAGCGCAAACCCAAGCACTACCCCAACCCGAAGATCGACCCCTCCGCGGTGGAAGGCCACGGGCGCGCAGCCATCGTTGCCGCGGCCATGGCCTCGGTGGCCGCAGCAGACAACCTGCAAGCCCGCCCCCAGCTGGAGGATGCCGACTTCCCCGATGACGTCCCCGGCCAGACAGCCCCGGACTACGAGGCCGAGACCGCCGAACAGGAAGGCATTCCCGTGGCCCTGGTGCGCCACAGCCATGAGCCGCTGGGTGCGCACGCGGTGATCAGCGCCCTGCTGATGAGCCCGGACGAGGCCATCTACCAGCAGCAGATGACCGTGCTGCAGGGCAGCGCAACGCGCGGCCTGGCCGAATTGACCCACACCCTGTACCCGGCGGTGGCGGCGCTGGGGGCACCGCGCCGGCTGCCGCTGATGGAAATGTGCCTGCCGGCGCTGAAAAGTATCTCATTCGGCCAGTACCGCAGCCTCAAGCAGACCCTGCTGCGGCTGATACAGGCGGACGCCCGCATAGAGCTGCACGAATGGTGCCTGTACCAGCTGGTGCGGCACTACCTGGACCCTGAGTTCATCCAGGTCAAACCCAGTAGCCCTCGGTACCGCAGGCTGGCCCGGGTCAGGCAGCCCCTGCAGGTGACGCTGTCGGTGCTGGCGCACGAGGGCGGCGGGCACACGGAAACGGTTTACCAGCTGGGCATGGCCGAGCTGGACCTGGCCGATACACCGCTGCTAGCGCGCGAACAGTGCAGCGTGGCCGCGTTCAGCAAGGCCGTACACACCCTGGCCGACGTCTACCCGCTGCTGAAACCGCGGGTGCTCAAGGCCATGACCCTGGCCGCCGGTGAAGACGGCCGGCTCAGCCCGGAAGAGAAAGAGATCATCGCTGCCATGGCCGCGGTCATGGACTGCCCTTCACCCGAGCTGCTCTGAGCCGGCGGCGCATCAATTTCGCCCTGCGACTTTCCAATCACCCCACCTGTGCTAGCCTGAATAATGCGCCGCCGGATTGCGGCGCCAAGCAATTACTTCCGTCAACCACAACAAGGATGTTATGGCCATGGAACAGACACTACCCCTGGGCGCGGGGGCTTCACATGCCTGCGCGCAAACCACTACTTTCCCGCCGGCGGCGCGCTATCGCACCACCGATCGTGTACTGCAGATACTGCTCAATGGTGACCTGTCGCGGCTGCGCGCCGAATCCGTCGCCGAAAGCCTGGGCATGAGTTGCACCACCCTGCGTCGCCGCCTGCGCGCGGACCAGACCCACTACCAGTTCCTGCTGGATCGCGCCCGCCAGTACCGCTGCGAGCAACAGCTGCGCGACCACTGGCTGCCGGGGAAATGCCTGGCGGACCAGCTTGGCTACCTGGAAGTGAACAGTTTCTACCGCGCCTTCCGGCGCTGGACGGGGCTGAACTACAGTGAGTACAAAGAGCGCTACCACAACTGACGGCGGGGTGACGCGAGTGCGGACGCACGCTAGTTAACCAGGCTCAGGCCCTTGTAGTTGCCGATCATCACCTTGTTGCGGCCGTTTTCCTTGCCGTGATAAAGCGCGGTGTCGGCGCGGGCGATACAGGCATCGAGGGATTCACCCTTGCGGAAAGCGGCAATGCCGAAGGTCATGGTGATGCTGAGGCGCTGGTCATCGAAGGCGACCAGGTTCTGCTCTACCGCCTCGCGCAGTTTCTCGGCCACCACGGCGGCGCCCTCGGTGTCGGTCTCGGGCAGCAGCAGGATGAATTCCTCGCCACCCCAGCGCGCCACCCGGTCCACCTCGCGCAGGCGGTCCTGCAGCAGTGCAGCGGTGCGCTTGAGCACGTGGTCGCCACAGACGTGACCATACTGGTCGTTGAACTGCTTGAAGTTGTCCACATCGGCCAGTACCACACAGAACGGTTTGCCGGAGCGGAAGGTGCGGCGGATCTCGCCCTCGGCCTCCTCGGTAAAGCCGCGACGGTTAAGCAGGCCGGTAAGGTGATCCACCCGCGCCACCCGGGCCAGCTGGCGGTTGGCCTCGCTCAGTTCCGCGGTGCGCTCGGCCACCTCGGTCTCCAGGGCGGTGTACATGGTGGTAAAGCGGTTGGCGAGCGACACCATCATCGACACCAGCACCGCCAGGAAGCCTAACGGCGCCAGCCGCGGGCTCTCCAGGGGCACCAGGTCGATGAGCATGTCGTTCAGCGCCGTGCACACGAAAATCAGCGTGCCCAGCAGCACGGTGCGCGCCTCGGCGTTGCCGGCGCGGGTCTCCCGGAACAGCACCCAGGGCGCCAGCACCATGCTGGGCAGGCACAGCAACTGCCACCACTCCAGGGTGAGGTAGTGCACGGTGTGCCCGGGTATGGCCACCACCAGCAGGGCCGCCAACACGAAGGTCAGCTGGTAGGCGCGCAGCCAGCGCTTGATGGGCAGGCGCAACAGCGACCAGATCATCTGGATGGCTACTGCCGGAAACAGGTAAACGGCCCCGAACTCGATCTTCTTCATGGTCAGGAAGGTGAGATCAGTGGCGTACTTCCACTGCGTCAGCATGACCCCGTAGATCGCGATATTGCAGGCCATCAGCCCGAACCAGAAAAACGTCTCCAGGCTGCGATTGCGCCAGTACAGGTAGAGGTGATAACAGCCGAAGAAGAAGGTCAGTACCGCGAGGATAAGCCCCGGCACTTCCGCGAGCACCGCATCGATCAGCAGGTCACGGTGGTAGCCCAGCACATAGCTCCCGGAAATCGCGCCGGCACCCCAGGCCTCTACCAGTTCCGCCTCGCCGCCCCACACGCGCAGCGCCAGCACCAGGCGGCCATCCGCGGCCACGGCACTCTGGGGAATCGAAAATACGCGCTCGCGATCGTAATCCACCTCATTGAGCGGCGGCAGGCGGCCCACGCTGCCAATCAGTTCGCCGCCGGCGTAGAGTTCGTAGGCACTGAGCACCTTGCCCATCTTCACCGCCACTTCCTCCAGCAGGCGGGTGCCGTGCAGGGCCGGGTCCACACCCAGGGTCAGGCGGTACCAGCCCATGTGCCCGTATTCCGGGTAACCGCTCATGGGCCAGCGCTCCGGCACGCGCAGGGTCTGCCAGTGCTTGTCTTCCAGCGCGGGATCGGCCCAGTTGACGTCGTCACCGGGGCGGAAACGCCACTGCCCGCGCAGGGACAGTCCCTCACCGAGATTTTCGGCGGAGACGCGGGGAATTTCCTGGGGTACGGATTGCGCGCGCGCCCATTGCCCCGCAGTGAGCAGGCAGACGGCAAATATGAGGGCCAACAGTGGCCATACCGCTCTGTTTGTTGTTGTCGGGTACATGGATCTGTTCGATCACCCCTGGCGGACGCGGCCTCATTATATGCCGCAGCGCCCGGGCGACCGCGCCACGGTGCCGGAAACATGAATCAGTTCACAGAAAAATGTGCACTTAAATCCAGCCGCGGTAGCGGTAGTAGAGGTAACCCACGTATTCGCGAATGGCCCAGGTGCTGCGCGCGAGGTCATCCACCGTCGGTAACCAGCGCGGCACGCTGGGCTCGGCCACCTGGCGCTGGAAGTCAGTGGGCGCGGGGATCACCGTCAGGCCCTGCTGCGCAAACAGTGGCACCGCACGGCGCAGGTGAAATGCGGAGCTCACCAGGTGGATGCTGGTGGCGCCCTGTTCTGCCAGCAGTCGCGCCGAATACTGCGCATTCTGCCGGGTGTCGCGGCTCTGGTTTTCCTGCAGCAGCGCCCGGGGCGGCACGCCCATCAGCACCAGGTGATCCGCCATCTGCTCCGCTTCCGGCCGGCCGCCCTCGGCGGCGCCACCGGACAGCAGCACCCGCGGTGCCTTGCCGGCGCGATACAGCGCCACCGCGTGCGTCAGCCGATCCGCCTGGGCGTTGAGGTCCGCCATGCTGCCCAGGTGGGTGTCTCCGCGCGAGGCCCCGCCAAGCACCACGATGGCATCCGCCACCGGCAGCACCGACATCGCCTTCGGCCGGTAGGCATCCTCCAGCGGCCCCAGCAGCGCATCGGCCACCAGCGCGGTACTGCAGGCGTACAACCAGGCCAGTGCGCACAGCAGCAGGCCGGCAGACAACCGCCGCCAGCGCCAGCACAGCAGCGCCAGCAGACCCAGCAGCAGCCCCTGGCTGAGCGGGTACACCAGCAGTGAGAGCAGTTTGGTCACGGTAAAGGAAATGCTTACAACTCCTGTATACTTGCGCGCTATCACTATAACAAGCTACCGAGGATCGCGCCCATGGCCTACGTCGCCCTTGTCACCCTGCTGCTGTTAATCCAGTACACCGTATACACCCTGATGTGCGGCTTCGCCCGCGGCAAGGACACCGTGGTGGCGCCGGCGACGAGCGGCGACGAGACCTTCGAGCGCGCCTTCCGCGTGCAGATGAACACCCTGGAACAGCTGATGGTCACGCTGCCGGCAATGTGGGTGTGCGCGTACTTCTATAGCCCCTACTGGGCCGCCGGTTTCGGGGTGATGTTCATGATCGGCCGCCTGGTATATCGCCAGGCCTATATGAAAGACCCGGCCAGCCGCGGCCCGGGCATGATGATCGGCTTTATCGCCAATGTTGCCCTGATAGCACTGGGCGCCTGGGGCGCCCTGTCACAGCTCTGACCCGGGACCTTCACCGCCTCGCCCGCGCACAGTAGCGCGACCAACGCGATCAGCTGTTGTAGCCCTGCGGGTTGGCCTCCTGCCAGCGCCAGGTGTCGGCGCACATTTCTTCCAGCGAGCGCGTGGCCTGCCAGCCCAGCAAAGTTTGCGCCATGGCCGGGTCCGCCCAGCACTCGGCGATGTCTCCGGCGCGGCGCTCCACGATCTCGTAGGGAATGTCCCGGCCGCTGGCGCGTTCGAAGGCGCGCACCATGTCCAGCACCGAGGCGCCCTTGCCGGTGCCCAGGTTGACGGTCAGCAGGCCCGGTTGTTCCAGGATGAAGCGCAACGCGGCCACGTGCCCTTCGGCCAGGTCCATCACGTGGATGTAATCGCGCACACCGGTGCCGTCCGGGGTGGGGTAGTCGCCGCCGAATACCGAGAGCTTGTCACGGCGCCCCACCGCCACCTGGGCGACAAAAGGCATCAGGTTATTGGGCCAGCCCTGCGGGTCCTCGCCGATGCGCCCGCTGCTGTGCGCGCCCACCGGATTGAAATAGCGCAGCCGGCCGATGCTCCACTCCGGATGCGCCGCATCCCAGTCACCGAGAATCTCTTCCACCATTAACTTGGAGCGGCCATAGGGATTGGTGGCAGAGGTGGGAAAATCCTCGCGGATCGGCACCGAGGCCGGGTCGCCATACACCGTGGCCGAGGAGGAAAAGATAATGCGGCTGACCTGCGCCCGCTGCATTGCCGCGAGCAACACCAGCGTGCCGTTGACGTTGTTGTCGTAGTATTCCAGCGGCTTCTCCACCGATTCACCCACCGCCTTGAGGCCGGCAAAGTGCATCACCGCGTCGATCGCGTGCTCGGCAAACAGGGCATCGAGGCAGGCGGCATCGCGCACATCACCGCGCACCAGCGGCACCTGCGCGCCACTGATCTCTTCCACCCGCCGCACCGCCTCGGCGCTGGCGTTGCACAGGTTGTCGAGCACAACCACGGTAAAGCCGGCGCTGATTAGCGAGACACAGGCATGGCTGCCGATATAGCCGGCGCCGCCGGTGACCAGTACGGTTGAGGACATAGATAGACTCGCTGATGCTTCCCGGTGAATGATGCAGTAACGCGCACGATGGTACACCGGGGCGCAGGCCAGACCAAACGTGCGGATGCAGCCGGTGACGCGATCGCGTATTCTCTTGCCCATGTCGACTGTGGCTACTACTCATCCCCCCTTGCGGCTCCGCTGCCTACTGGCCCTGTTGGCGCTACTGACCGTGACACCCGCGGCGCTGGCGGCGGGCACCCTGGAAGACGGCTACGACGCCTACGAACGCGGCGATATCGCTGCCGCCGTGGGCATCTGGCAGGAACTGGCCATCCAGGGCGATGCCACCGCGCAGCTGAACCTGGGCCAGTTGTACCGGCTGGGCCAGGGCGTAAAGCAAAGCGATGAGCAGGCGGTGGAGTGGTATATCCTCGCCGCGCAGAATGGCTCGGAGATCGCCGCTGTCACCCTGGTGCAGATGGAGCAGGATGGCCGCGCCAGCAAGGCCGATGTCGCCAAGGCGTTTCCGGATAACCAGGGCACCCTGGCCAACAGTCTCGCCGTCATGGCGGGGGGTACCGCGCCTGTAACGCCACCGGAACCGGAACCGGAACCGGAACCGGTTGCCGCCAGGCCCGCACCCAGGCCGGCAGAGCCCGCCACCGTGGCCGTGGCAACGCCTGTCCAGCCAGCACAGCCGGCACCGGCCGCCGCCCCTGCGCCGGCAAAACCGGCGGCTGCAGCACCCGCGCCCCGGGTGGCAGTGAGGCCCACGACCAAAGCCTCACCGGCCGCACCGCGCCAGCGCATTACGCCGCTGCCCCGGGGCCAGTACGTGATCCAGCTGCTGGCCTCCGCCAGCCGCGACCCGCTGGCTAACTATGCTGGCGAGAAGCTGTCCGGCTCGCGCGAGCGACAGCACATCGTCTATACCCGCCGTGGCACCAAAAAGGAGTACCTGCTGTTGCTAGGCCCCTATCCCAGCCAGGCCGCTGCCAACAGCGCCCTGGGCCGACAACCGCAGGCCGTGCGCCAGGGAATGCCCTGGGTGGGGGGGCAGCCCTGGGTGCGTACCACCGACTCGGTGATGAAAATTGCGCACTATGCCACTGAATAAGTTCAGATTTTGCCTTTATTCGAACGCCTAAACCCTTAAAATACATACTAAATAGAACCGGACACATCGAAGCAGACAGTGGCGCTGCCGCTCGATACCAGCCCGGCAAAAAAACTGCGCCCAAATTGATTTGACAGCAGAATATCCCTTGCTATTGTGTGGAGACGTGAAGGACGTCACGCACACCAATAGGGAAAGGATTCCGTATGTTACTCAGCACTTTGGCTATCGCCTCATTTATCATCGCACGGCTGTGCATTGCCAGCGCGCCGCGCCTGGGCCTCGTTGACCACCCGGATACGCGCAAGCGGCACGTTGGCGCCATACCCCTGAGCGGCGGTATCGGCATTTTCCTCACCATACTTTTTGGCACCCTGTTCCTGGGCATCGCCCCCTACACCCTGCCGATGCTGGTGCTTGCCTTCCTGGTATTCCTGGTGGGCGTGGTAGACGACTTCCGCCACATCCACGCCGGGGCTCGACTGCTTATCCAGTTTGGCGCCGGCGCCCTGCTGGCGAGCTATGGCGGCATCGCCATCTACAATGTGGGTAACCTGCTCGGCTTTGGCGACATCCACCTGCTCATGCTGAGCGTTCCCCTCAGTGCGCTCGCGGTGGCGGGCCTGTCCAACGCCTACAACATGATTGATGGTATCGACGGCCTCGCCGCCTCCACCATCGCCCTGCCCCTGCTGGTGCTGTTTATCCTCGCCACGCTGGCCGGCCACCCCCACGCCAGCTTCCTGCTGCTGATGCTGGTGCCGCTGGGGGTATTCCTGGTATTCAACCTCGGGCCTGACAACGCCCTGCTGCCGAAAATGTTCCTCGGCGATGGCGGCAGTATCACCCTTGGCTTCCTGGTGACTGCCTCGCTGGTGTTTTTCTCCCAGGGCGAGCAGGCCCTGATCGAACCGGTCACCGCCCTGTGGCTGGTAGCCGTGCCGCTGATGGATATGCTGGCTACCATGCTGCGCCGCAAACGGGCCGGCCGGCCGCTGATGGAGGCGGATCGCTCCCACCTGCACCACGCCCTGCTGGACCGCGGCATGGGGCCGCGCCGGGTACTGCTGGTGATGCTGATCCACGCGGTGGCTGCGGCCATCACCGGCCTGCTGCTGGAAGCCACGCCGGCCTGGTTCAGCCTGTTCTGCTACTTCCTGCTGTTTTTCGGGCACTGCGTATTCGTGCTGCGCTCGGAGCGCCTGGCAAAGGCCGCGCTTACCGCCTCGAAAGCGGCTGCCAACGACGCACTGCACCTGGATAGCTGCAGCGAAAAAGCCGCATCGTGATGTGCGGGCACATGACAGCCCCCGCTGTTGAACCCGCCCTGCTGCCTCAGTAAATCATCCGCGTAATCTGCAGGGCGCCATCGGCGCCGCGATCAATCTCAAAGTCGATACTCGCCGCCAGGGTCTGTGCCTGGCCGCGTCGCCTCGGTGCGCCGGTGATATCCATACGCGCCCAACCGCGGCGCGGCGCGGCCCCCGGTTCCCAGTTGACCTCGGTCACCTGTAGGCCCTGTATACGCACTCCGGCGAATACCCTCTGGAAATACGCACGGATAACATCACTGCCCTGCGCGTCAGGGGTTTGCGCATCCGCGGCAAACAACGCGGTGAAGGCCGCCGCATCCATGGCCCGGTAATGGGTGGTGAAGGCCCGTAGCAATTCACTCAGTTCGGCATCGGTGATGGGGGCAACATCCGATTGCGGTTCCACCAGGGCAACCGCGTTGCTGTCTGTCGCGCTGTCAGCGGCACTGGCGAGCCCCACCACCCCATCGATGGCCGCGCTTTCGACCGGGGCGGGTTCATCCAGGGTCAGCACCACCTCTTCCGGTGCCTGCGTTTCTTCGCTGCTGTCCCCGGTGTCGGCCCGGGTGTCTGGCTCAGGCTCAGGCTCGGGCCCTGGCTCAGGCACGGCCGTGCCAGGCGGGCGCTGCAATTCGGACACCGACGACACGGTCAGCTCCGATGTACGATCGAACAGGTACCAGCCGCCTGCCAGAACCAGCACCAGCGCCACCGCGGCGTACGGCAGGGGCCCGCGCGAGCCGTTGCCGGGGGCATCGGTATCTGTTGCCTGGGCCACAACCGGGGGCGCGGGTGCTGCTGTCACATCGGCTTTGGGCGCTTGCACTGCAGGGGCAGGCGTCGGCTCGGGGGGTGCTTCATCCGCTGGCTCAGCGGCTGGTTCAGCGGCTGCTTCAACAGGTGGTTCAGCGGGCTCGCCCAGCGCTGCCCAGGCGGTTTCCACCCGCTGCGCATGCCGTTCCGCCAGCTCCGTGCTGGCCTCACCCCAGTCCAGGGCAAACAGCTGCTGCAGCCGCTGGTAGTGCTGCCGGATCTGCGCGGCATCCGCATCCGCGGGCACACCGAGCACGCGGTGGTCGTCCCCGAGACCGGTAAACAGCAGTAACTCGATATAACGCACCAGGGCGTTGCGACAATCGTCCGGGTCGACTGCCAGGTCGGCGGCCGTCTGCTCGATGTTGTCATCACTCAGGCAGTGTGACGGCGCCGCCAGCAGTTCACCCACGCCAGGCGGCAGCGGCGCGGTGGAGCGGCGCTCGTCGTAGGGGCTGGGATAGCGGTAGTAATCCAGCGCCAGGAACAGGAGTTCAGGTATGTGTCGCATGCCTATGGGTCCCGATTCATGCGGGTTATTGGGCTGACACTATCATATTCGGGCCGCGTGCCAGAACCGTAAACCGGCGCTTGTGCAAGATTGCCCGTTGCGCTGATCGCTCGCACCCCGGGCCTACTCGTCGTCCATAAACGGGTTGCGTTGCGTGCTGGCCTCGCCCACCGGGCGCAGCTGCGGTCGGCTGCGCTCGGCTATTACCTCGCCCTTGCGCGCGCGCACCGGCTTCGGCGGCTCTTCCCAGGGATAGAAAAAGACCCCGGCAAAGAAGGCAAAGTAGGCCAGGTTGGCGGGCACAAACAGATTGAAGTCCACCAGTTCGTGCAGCAGGGTGAGCAGCATGGCCAGGCCCGCGCCCACCTGGATGTAACGGAACTCACCCCACTCGCCGGTTTTCCACAGGGCAAACCAGCGGCGCACGTACAGCGCCAGGAAAGCGACAACAAGCACCGCGCCGGGCACCCCGGCGTTGAACAGCCACTCCAGGTAGCTGTTGTGGGCCTGGTTCATGGTCACGCTGGCGTGGGCCAGGTCCTGGAACGGCGGGAACACCTGCTCAAAAGTGCCACTGCCCGCCCCCAGTGGCGAGAACTGGGCGATACCCTCGATCACGCCCTGGAAAGTGGTCCAGCGGCCGTCAGACATGGGGTCGCGCGCGGCAAAGCGCTCCCATACCGGGCCGAGGCCGATAGCAATGGCACAGGCCACGGCGATGGAAGTGACGGTGCCGGTGAGCCCGTAGGTATTGCTGCCGCCGATGCGCCGCGAAAACAGCACCCCCACCAGCAGCACGCCAACGATGGCCAGGCCGATGCCGGCGCGGGAGCGGCTGAACACCACCGCCAGCAATAACAGCACCGAGAGCGCACCGTAGAGAAAAGCCTTGTGCCCCTGCAGGGTAGACAGGTACAGCAGGCGCTCGCGCAGGTTGCGCGCACGCTGCACACGGCGCTGCCGCCCCAGCGTGGCCATGAACAGCGCCAGCGTGAGCATCAGTGTCATGTCGAGGAAATTGGCGTAGCTGTTGCGCCCGCGCCAGGTGCCCTTGGACAGCCCGCCGGACTGGTCCATGCCCACCATGAACGGCGAGTCCGGCCCGGTGCCGTACTGCAGCAACCCCAGCACCGCCTGTGCCGCGGCCATCACGAACACCAGCACCAGCGCCGTGCGCAGCTGTGCGTAGGGCAGCGCGCGCACCAGCAGGAATACCGACACCGGCAGCAGCAACACCATCCAGCCGAGCAGGGTTTCCCGCGGCAGCAACGTGAGCCGGGTGCTGGCCTCGCTGCCCACCAGTTGCAGGGCACTGAAGTAATCCGCCTGGCCGGGCAGGCTCAGCCGGCTGAGGCCTGGCAGCGGCAGCAACTGCAGCAGCGGCAGCGCCAACAGGGCCAGCAACAGCAGTTTTTCCAGCCCGCTGACGGCGATCACCCGGGGCCGCCACAACAGCAGGGCCAGGGCAAACAGGGCCAGCAGTTCCAGCACCAGCAGCGCCAGCGGCGTCTTGCCGGAGCGGAACAGGGGCGCCAGCAACAGCATCGCCATCAGGGCATAAAAGCCCAGGCGCGTATACCAGTCCATGACCCCGTCGCGGCTCATCGCAGCAATCCTATTTGCATATCGTCGAACCAGATGGCGCCGTTGAGTTCGTGGTCCACATCCCGGGAGCCCGCGGAGTAGAGGCGCAGCACCTGGCCGCTGCACTCGGCGGGCACGCTGACATCAAACTCGAAGGTGCGCCAGTCGCCGGCGCCGCTGAACAGTTCGCTCTCACCCAGCACCCCGCCGCTGCCGCTGCTGCAATACAGTCGCCACTGCAGGCCGCGGCGGGTTTGCAACTGGTCCGGACGCGCGCGCCCGCTCACCCGGTAGTTACCCGGGCCGAGGAAAATATGCTGGTATACATGACTGAAACGCACCTGCCGGCCGCGGAATGACAGGCGCAAGGCGCTGTCGTTGGAAGCGCCGTAGGTGTCGCCGCGGGTAATGCGGATGCCGCTCTTCTGCGGCGGGCGGGCCACCCAGCCGAAACCTGAGTCGTTGGCAAAAGGCTGCTCGAAGCCGCCATCGTAGAGGTAGCCGAGATAGGCAAGCTGCTCCTTGCTGAGGCCATTCACCCAGTACAGGTAGGCCTCGGACACCAGCCCCTCGCGGCGCAGGCGGTTGATAAAGCGGTTGCGCTCGTACTCCTGCAGCGGCAGTGCACTGGAGGCGTCGCGCAAGGCCACCAGCCCGCGCAGGGCATCCAGGTTTTCGGCCTTGTCGGCCACGTGGGCGAAGAAGCCGTTCCACCAGGGGAAGGGCCTCGGGTCGGCGGCGATGGCCAGCAGCACCTCGCGCGCCTCCGGGTCCGCCGCCACCTCCATCAGCAGGGGGTAGTATTCGCGCACGCTGCTGCGCTGGCCCACCATGGCCCGGGCGATGTGGCTGACGGCGCGGCCCAGTTCCTGTTCCACCAGGTAGTAGCGCGCCAGGTTGCGTTGCACCCGCGGGTGCACCGGGGCCAGCCGGTCCGCGAGTTTCGCCGCTTCTGCGCCGCTGCCACCGGCGCGCTGTTCCGTTAATGCCAGCAGGGCCAGGGCATTGCCCCGGGCCGGCTCCACGGCTATGGCGCGCTGCAGCAGGGCCCGCGCGGCGTCGAGGTCGCCGGGGGCGAGATCTTCATCAGGCTGTTCCAGCAGGGCCTGGGCCCGGGCCTCCAGCGCGCGGGGCTGGCTCGGGTCCCACCACAGGGCGGTGTCGAGGTAGGAGGCAAAGGCCTCACCCTCGGCATTCAAGGCCAGGCGCGTGGCGTTGTCCGCCAGGTGCAGTTGCAGAGCCTGCCAGGCGATCAACAAGGCGCCCGTGACCACCGCCAGGCGCCGCAGCCACAGCAGGTTGCCTGTACTTGCGCCAGCCATCAGTAGGTCATCCTGGTGATCAGCAGGTCGCCGGAATCGGCGCGGCCCACGTCAAAATGGATCTGTGCCTCCACCGTGGAGGCATCGCCGCCAGCAATCGGTGCAGTGGTAATGCGGACCCGCGCCGAACCGCTGCGCAGGAGCTCACCGCTGCGCCAGCGCACCTTGCTGAAGCGCACGCCCTGGACCTCGTTGTCGGCGAAGAAGCCGGCGTATAAATCGCGGATGTTAGTGCGCCCGCTGGCATCCGTGGTGCGCGCATCCGGCGCAAACAGCGCGGCAAAGGCTGCCGCATCGCGGAATTCGTAGTGGTATGTGAAGGCCAGCAGCAGGTCTTCAAGTTCCGCGTCGGTGATAGGGGCGGGGGCCGCTGCGGGCTCGATCGCGGCTGTAGCCGCTCCTACGGGGTCTGGTGCAGCGTCAGGCTGGGGCGCAGCAGCAGGTTCGGGTGCGGCCTCGGCCACCCCTGTTGGAGCGGCTACTGTGGGAGCGGCTACTGTGGGAGCGGCTACAGCCGCGATCTGGTCTTGCGCGTCAACCGCCGCAATTTTTTGTGCAGGATTCTTCGCGGCTGTAGCCGCTCCTACGGGGTCTGGTGCAGCGTCAGGCTGGGGCACAGCAGCGGGTGCGGGTGCGACCTCGGCCACCCCTGTTGGAGCGGCTTCTGTGGGAGCGGCTACAGCCGCGATCTGGCCTTGCCCAACATCCACCGCAATTTCCTGTGCAGAATTCTTCGCGGCTGTAGCCGCTCCTACGGGGTCTGGTTCAGCGTCAGGCTCGAGCACAGCATCGGCGACCGTTTCTGTGGGAGCGGCTACAGCCGCGATCTGTCTCGGCGCGCCCAGCACGGCGCGGGTGGCCTGGGCGACGCGGGCCTGGACCCGGGCCTCGATTTCGGCATCGCTCTCGGGGCTGCCGTATACCGTGCCGCTGCTGCCCGTCGGGGCTGCGTCAAGCCCGGTCTCGGCCGCGGCCGCCGCGACGGCCAGCTCTTCCCCAGCCTCCTGTTCACCGCCACCGGTATCGGGACCATCTGCGGTGGCGACAGCCGCGACGGTCAAGCGCGGCGCCTGGCTGGACTGGAACAGGACAACGAACAGCAGCCCAACGAGAAAGACCACGAGTGCGGCGTATAGCCAGGGCTTGCGCCAGAGGGCGGTGGTCGTGGGGGCCGGAGTGGGGGGTGAGTGCATCGCGGCTGTGGCCGCTGGTACGGGTTTGGTGAGCGGGGCCGGTTCTTGCGTGGCTTTGATCGCGGCTGTAGCCGCTCCTACGGGTTGCTGCTCGGGCGGGGCCGGAGGCGCCAGTTGCGCATCGTAGGCAGCGCGCTTGCCCGCATTGCGCAACACGTTATAGGCCTCGTTGATGCGCGGGGCGTACACATCATCCCAGCCATCGCCCTCGGTGTCGCGGTCCGGGTGGAACAGGCGCATAAGGTGAAAATAGTGTTCCTTGATCTGTGCCGGCTCGGCGTCCCGGTTCACGCCCAGTACGCGGTAGTGGTCACCGGGCACCTCGAACAGGACCTGCTTGATGAAGAACAACACCGCCTCGCGACAGTTCTCGGGCGTATCCCCCAGCACGTTCGCTGTGGCCTCGACCTGCTCGTCACTGAGGCAGCCACCCGGCGCCGCCAGCAACTCACCCATCCCCGGGGGCAGCGGGCCGTAAGGCTGGCGCAGCTGCTCGAAGCGACGCGGGTCGTGGTAAAAATCCAGCGCCAGGAACAGGGGTTCGGGGACAGGCTGCATGTTCAGGCAGACTTGCGTTCGTCGTTGTCCACGCCGTAGCTATAGCTGTAGGCGTAGCCGTAATCGCCGCCGTAGCCGTAGCTGGCCTTGTTCAGGTCGTACTTGGTGAGCACCCCGCCAAGCAGGTTGGCGCGGGAGTGACGCAGGCGCTTGAGCCCGGCCTCCACGCCACCATTGCGGGCCTCACCCGCGGCCACCACCAGCAGGGTGCCTTTGGCAACGTCCGCCAGCAGCAGGGCATCGGCCAGGCCCAGCAGGGGCGGGCCGTCGATTACCACGTAGTCGAAGCGCTTGGCGGCCAGGGTGGTGAGGTTGAGCATGCGCGAGCCGTGCAACAGCTCGGCCGGGTTGGGCGGAATGGGGCCGGAGGTCATCAGGAACAGGTTATCCACGCCGGTGGGCTGGGTCACCCGCGCCGGCTCGATGTCGCCGGTGAGGTAGTTGGTAAGGCCGTTGTCGTTGGGTTTGGCAAACACCTTGTGCAGTGAGGGGTTGCGCAGGTCGCCGTCGATCAGCAGCACGTTGCTGCCGGTTTGCGCGAAGGTAATGGCGGTGTTCACCGCGGTGGTGGTCTTGCCCTCGCCGGCCGAGGCGCTGGTGAAATGCATCACCTTGGGCGCGCCCTCGTGGGTGGCAAACATCAGTGCCGTGCGCATGGAACGGTGCGCCTCGGCCATGGCCGAGGTGGGCTCGAGATAGGACTGCAGGGCAATGCGCTCGCCCTCGGGCACGTTCTTGCCCATCAGCTTGGGAATAATGCCCAGCACCGGCTTGCCCAGCAGCTTTTCCAGGCCCTCGGCGGATTTGACCGAGTCGTCCAGCATCTCGAACAGGAAGGCCAGCGCCGCGCCGGCAAAACCGCCCAGCACCAGGGCCAGCATCAGGTTCATCAGCGGTTTGGGCTTGTGCTTGCCACGCGGCACCTCGGCCTTGTCTACCACCGAGATATTGTTGTTGGCCACGCCGGCGGCCACGCCCACCTCCTTCATGCGCTGCAGCAGGCCGTCGTAGAGCTCGCGGTTGGTGTCCACCTCGCGCTTAAGGGTCTGGAAATCGGTGGTGCTCTCATTGAGGCGCAGGATCTCGTCGCGGGTGGCGGCGATGCTCTCCGCGAGCTTCATTTCCTCACGCAGCTTGGCCTGGTAGCGGATCTTGATACCGTTGCGGATATTGGCGATCTCGCCCTTTACGTCCGCGTCCACCTGGTCGATCTGCTGCTGCAATTGCTGCATCAGCGGGTAGTCCGGCTTGTAGATTTTGAGCGACTCCTGGTACTCGGACTGCAGCTCAGTACGACGGGCCTTCAGGCCCTGGATAACCTCGCTGTCCAGCGCCTGCGCCAGGCCGTCTGAATCTGCAGTGAGCATTTCCTGGTACTGGGACTCGGCCTCGATGCGCTGGGATTCCACCTGCACCTGGGCGCGGTTCATCTCCTTGAGCTTTTCCATGAGGATGTCCTGCTTGTCCTCCTGGTTGATGATGCCCCGGGACTGGGTATAGGCCACCAGCGCCTGCTCGGAGTCTTCCAGGTCGGCGCGCACCTGCTTGATGCGGTCCTCGAGGAAACTCTTGGCGTAGGTGGAGGCCTCGAAGCGCCGCTCCAGGTTCATGTCCACGTAGGCGCGGGCGATGGTATTGACGATCAGCGCGGCCTGCTCCCGGTCGGGGCTGTCGTAGTGCAGGCGCACCAGGCGGCTGTTGCTGACCGGCTGCACGGTGAGGTTGGCAAGGAAGGCGCTCTCGAGATTCGGCGGCAGCGCCTCGCCCTCCTCTTCCTCGCCGAATATGAAGTCTTTGGTTGCGGACACCAACTGCCGGATAGCGCCCGGTTCAGCCTGCTCCGCCGGCGCCTCCTCCAGGCCGAGCTGGTCGATCACCCGTCGCGCCAGGGTGCGGCTCTGCAACAGTTCGTACTGGGTCTGGTAGAAGTCGCGTGAGCTGGCGGATTCCTCGGCGGTGACGTCCTGGAACTCCAGTACCTTGCCGGTATCGCGCTCTATCTGCACCACGGTGGTGGCGCGGTAGATGGGCGTCATCATGGCGGTGGCGATGGCGGTGACCACCACGATCACGGCCATGGTGATGATGATGGTCCAGCGCCGGCGCAGCAGCATGTTCCACAGCTCGCGCAGGTCAATAAAGTCATCGTCCGGCTCGGCCTGCTGTTTGGCCATGCCGGCAATGGCATCCTCGTAGCGCGCCAGCTGTTTTTGCATGTCGGCCAGCATCAGCTGCTGGTCGGGGGCGACGGGTTCGTTCTTATCCATTAATCAAGTCCAGGCCCTGTGTGGAGACGCGGCATCAATACGGCCGGAAGCCGATAAAGCCGCGCAGGGTATCGGTCACGCCTTTGATCACTGACTTGCTGCCGGACTCCGGCACCACCACACGGTCATTGCCGATCACTTCCGGGTCGCGTTTGTCGCCCGCGGTGATTTCATTGAGGTTAACCAGGTAGCCGATCACCTCACCGCTGGCGTTGGTGCGGAATACGACAATTTCCGCTTCATCCGCCAGCCGCTCCATGCCCCCGGCCATGGCCAGTGCCTGCAGCAAGGTGGTCTGGCCCTTGAGCGGGTAGACACCGGGCCTCTCCACCGCGCCGATTACCGTGACCTGGCGGCTGGCGTAGTCGACGATATCGATATTGACCTGCGGGTCCTGCAGGTAGCTCTCACCGTACAGTTCGGAGAGCAGATCCTCGGCCTGTTCGCGGGTGAGGCCACCCACCTTGACCGGCCCCAGCAGCGGCATGCGAATGTAGCCACGGGAATTCACCTTCTCGGTGCCGGACAGTTCTTCCACCTGGAACACATCGATGTGCAGCTCGTCTGCCGGACCGATACGGTAATCGCTCTCGGGCAGCACAATGGTGCCGCTGCCGGCATCCGGCACCGCGGGCAGGCGGGTCATATCCTTTACGGAGTCATCGCCCACCACCTTGACCGGCTCGCCCTCGGCGGCGGGCTGCCGTGACGACGCACAGGCAGTAGCCAGGCACACCAGCAGCAGTGGCAACAGTAATTTAGGGAGGGTATCTCGAAAAAAAACAGACTGGACCATGGGCTCCTTGCCGGCTCAGCAACAACATACCTTGAGAATACAGAAAAGCCGCGCCAGAAGGAATTGACCCAGCGCAGGTATTGACCCGAACTTGGCCCGCCTAGGAAAACAACCGCGCCAGCCAGGACTTCCTGGCCGGGCGCCGCAGTGCACCGGCCGGGGCGCCGGGGCGCAGGGCCGGCGGTGAGGTCACTGCATCCGGCGCTGCGTTATCCAGTATCGCCTGTGGCCGCTCGCGCACCAGCCGCCAGGACTCTTCCTCGCCGACAATCGCCGCCGCTGCAGCCCTGGCCTCGGCCAGCTGCGGCGTGCGGTTCTTAAGGTTGTGGGCGTCCGAGGCCAGCAAATGGGTGACGCCGTCTTCCAGGAAGCGCTCGGTGATGCGCTGGACCCGGGGGCCAAAAACCCCCAGCAGGCTGCCGCCGGTAAGCTGTATCCAGGCGCCCTGGCGGGCGGCGTTCAGGAACAGCTCGTAGTCGCTTTCGATATAGCTGAGCCGCTCCGGATGGGTGATAACCGGCACATAGCCGGATAACAGGGCGTTGTGCAGCAAGTCACCCAGGCGCGGCAGGGAAACGTGGTGCGGCGGCTCAAACAGGAAGTAGCGGCTGGCGGCAAGCGTGGGCAGGGTCGCGTCCTGCAGCTCCTGCACCAGGCCCGGGACCACCTGGATATCGGCGCCGTAGCTGAGCTGCAGGGGGATGCCTGCCGCATCCAGCTCTCCCCGAAAGCCTGCCACCGCCTCGCGGATGCCGGCGTGGGTATTCGGGAACAGGCCGGGGTAAATATGCGGGGTACACACGGTATGAGTGATGCCATCGGCCACGGCCAGCTCGGCCATGCGCAGGGCGGTGGCGAGGTCCCGCGCGCCGTCGTCAATGGCCGGGAGCATATGGCAGTGCACGTCAATCATGTTACAGCCCTACAGCGAAGCCTCCAGCATAGCAGCAATGGAATAACCCTTGTGAAAATACCGGTATTCGGGTTTGTCGATAGCCTGATCTGGTGTATTCTTAACCAATAGGAACGTGCCCTCAAGCGGCACACGTTGGAATATGACAACACGGAATGTCGATCATGAAGTCAATCAGACCCGTTATTCTCGCCACCAGCCTGCTGGCCAGCGGCGTGGCCATGGCCGCCGACAAGGAAACCATTCTCAGCTCCATGGAAGGCCAGGTGATGGTCAACCAGGGCCAGGCCTACGTGGCCGCCAGTGAGAGCATGCTGCTCTACCCCGGTGACCGCCTGATGGTCATGCGTGGCGGCAGCGCCCAGCTGCAGTTCGCCAACGGCTGCATCCAGACGCTGCAGGGCAATGAAATCGCCACCGTGGGCACCGCGGAATCCTGCAGCAACCTGCAGGCTGCGGGCACCTACAACCAGGTCGGCAAGGGCACCCCCGCAGCGAAAGGCGGCGGCGTATCCGGCACCGCGGCAGGCGGCACTGCCAGCACCGTAGGTGGCCTGGTCATTGCCGGCACGGCTATCGGCATCGGCGTCGGCATCGACAAGAACAGCGGCGGCCGCAGCGACCCGCCACCCGCCTCGCCCTGACAGCGAGGCCCCTGGACCACCCGACAACGCCCGGACACCACCCGGGCGTTTTTGTATCCGGCTGATGCGCACAAAGTGCTATCGCCCATCCACAGGCCGACGCACTCGTGCCACAATGCTGCCCATGCCGACCACCGCCCCATTACTCTCCCGCCCTCGCCGCGCTCGCCGACCGGGCAAACCCACGGCGCATAAAACCCGCTACGTACGCCCCAGGGCCGGGGGCGGCAGGCAAAAATCCAAAAACCGCAAGCAGCCGGCGCAGATTCTCCTGGGCATCGTGTTTATCGTTGCCCTGGTTGCGTTTTTCGACCAGGCCAGCATCCAGCCCGCCAAACTGCTCAGCGTGAGCGATGGCGACACCCTGCGGGTATCACTGGATGGACGGGAAGTGAAAGTGCGCCTGTACGGCATCGATACCCCGGAATACAAGCAGCCCTATGGCAGCGCAGCCAGCGAAGCCCTGCGCGGGCTGGTTGCGAACCGGGAGATCGAGGTAAAGGAGCGCGACAAGGACCGCTACGGCAGGCTGGTGGCCATTGTGTATGCGGACGGGGAAAACGTGAACCGGCAACTGGTGGAGAGCGGCTACGCCTGGTGGTACCGCGACCACGCCACTTTCAACGTGCCACTGGCGTTGGCGGAATTCAGCGCCCGGCGCAACGACCGCGGCCTGTGGCAGGATGAGGATCCCACACCACCCTGGGAGTGGCGCAGCAAGCGGCGTTGAAGGCCGGCTCAGGACACCCAGGTCAAAAGGGTCTGCAGCACCGGTATGGCCACCGCCACCAGGATCACGCCGAGCATCACGTTGATGCGCGCAAAACGCACTTCCATCTCGGCAAAGCGTGCATCCACCTGGGCGAAGCGCCGATCCATCTTTGCCTCTATTCGCGTCTCAAACTCCGTGAAACGCGTGTCCAGGTAGTCCCGGGTAACCAGGGCATCCATATTGTGTACAAAGACTTGCGTCATGGCTTTGGCGTGCACCTCCGCCTGCTCTCGCGGCACCCCTGAGGATTCCAGCGCGCGGGCGTATTCCAGCGGATCAAAAGCTATGGCTGCCATGCTACTCCCCTGATCAGTTCTTGACCAGCCTACCCAGGCGCCGCAGCGGGTGGAACATCAAAAACCGCCAGCTTCGGCCTTGCCATTCACTCGCCACTCACCGGCCGGGTTCCGCGGCCGCCGCCGTTACCAGCCACACCGCGCCGCCAAGCGCCAACTTGCCGTCGCGGAGGAACGGCGCCAGGGCCTCGGCGGCATCGTCGACAACGCGCGCTTTCACCTCGGGCGACTGCTCTGCCAGCAGGCGCGCTACCGGGCCCACCATCATCAGCTCCGTCACGGTTTCGCGCAGGCCGTTGCCGCTGCCGAAGGTCATCTCCACTGAGTGGGGCGCAATGGCGATATCGCCGAAGCCGCTGGCGGCGAGTATGGACTCCAGCCACTGCGGGTCGGCAAAGGCAAAGGGGCCGGGGGCGTGCGGGTCGGGCGATTCCGGCGCCGGCACATGGCGCAGTGCGGCCTGCACCGGCAGCAGGGTCCACTGGTTATCCCGCATGGCCTGCCAGCAGCAGAAGCCCAGGCGCGCATCCGCCTTCAGGGCCCGGCGCATATTGCTGAAGGCGGCGATGGGATCGTCGAAAAACATCACCCCGAAGCGGGAGAACAGCAGGTCGAAACTGGCCGCATCAAAGGCCCAGGTGGCGGCATCCGCCTGCAGGAACGTCAGTGCCGCCGCATCCTCGGGCTGGCCCCTGCCGCGGGCTATCTCCAGCATGGGTGCGGAGATATCCACGCCCAGCACACTGCCACCAGCGCCGATATGTTCCGCCAGCAACACGCTCTGGCTGCCGCCGCCGCAGCCGATGTCGATGGTATGGCTGCCCGGCTCGGGCTGCACGTGAGCCAGCAGATCGCGGGCAATCGGGTCCAGCAGCTTCGCCATGGTGGCGTCTTCCGCCGCCCAGCGAGCGCCTGCTTCACCGTTCCAGTATTCATGTTGCTGTTCGTTGGCCATGCTGATTCATCCCATTAAAAAGCCGTTATTCTGGCACACCACGCAGCAACCTGCCCGCAATGCCGGCGGGCAGCCGGCAGAGGTTTACAACCAAGAGGTTCAACGTTGGTGCGAGGGTTATGAAGCCACGGCAGCCGCCGGCAAAAGGAACCATGATTGCGAGTGAGAAAACAGCGTGGCGGCGAAAGCGCGGACGTACAGGAAAAAACGGCTCAGAACATCCAGGCCAGCAGGGTTTGCAGCATCGGTATGGCCACCGCCACCAGGATAACGCCAAGCAGTACGTTGATGCGGGCAAACTTCACATCCACCCCGGCGAAACGCTGGTCCATGCGCGATTGCAGTTCCCTGAACTGCATGTCCACCTGATGAAAGCGCTCATGCACCTGACGAAAGCACTCATCCACATGCTGAAAGCGCTCTTCCACCTGCTGAAAGCGCTCATCCACCTGCTGAAACCGCTCATCCACCTGATGAAAGCGCTCATCCACCTGGTGAAAGCGCTCATCCACCCGGGCAAAGCCCTGCTCCATCCTGGCATCCAGCCTGGACTCCAGGCGCGCTTCAAACTCAGCAAGGCGCGTATCCAGGTAGTCCCGGGTGACCAGGGCATCCATATTGTGTACAAAGACTTGCGTCATGGCTTTGGCGTGTACCTCCGCCTGCTCTCGCGGCACCCCTGAGGACTCCAGCGCGCGGGCGTACTCCAGCGGATCAAATGCTATCGCTGCCATGCTACTCCCCTGATCAGTTCCTGACCAGACTACACAGGCACAGCCACCACAGGAACATCAAAACCCGCCAGGCGATGCCACCCGCCCGCTACTTCAGGTTCCAGCCCACCAGGATCGAGTGGCCATCCACATCGGTACCGGTACTGAGCTGGTAGCCGATGCTGATATCTTCAAGGAAGCGATTGTCTGCAGACAGGTCTACACCAACGGAATAACCAAACTCATAGAAGTGGGTGAAGCCCAGCGCGTCGCGGTTACTGCCGGTGAAGGCGGTGGCGCCCACATGGGCGATGCCGAACAGGGACCTGCCCAGGAGTTTGGGGGCCCAGGGGTGTTTCATATCCAGCTTCAGCGACGTGGTACCGGTGCTCTCACTGAAACCCTGGAGATCACGGGATTCCGAGTAGCTGGCGATGTGGCTGTAGGTATAGCGCCCTTTTATCGACATATCGTAGCGCTCCCGCCACTGCCAGTTGTAATCCAGCCCTGTTGCGAGGCTGGCTACCCAGGCGTTGGTGTCCCAGTTGAACAGCACGCCATCGAGAATGGGGGCAAGTATCTCCTCGCTAAAGCCCCCGCTGTAATCGGCGTCGCTTTTCAGCCGACTCACGCCCAGATCAGCACCCGCGAGCAGTGACAGCCGCGGCGACAGATGCCAGCGCAGGCCGGCACCGAAGCCGGCACTCGCTGCCGTCCATTTCGCGTCAATGTCCTCCCCTTCCGATACAGTGAAGTCCGTTTCTTGCCGCGCGCGGCTGAAGGTGGCACGCAGCAGCACGTCTACATTGTCGTCAGCGCCAGGGATCTCGTACTGCAGGGGTAGCTTGAAAATATCGTAGTCGGCATCATCGGCTTTCAGGCGCGACGCGCTGATATTTGGCTCGATGAAAAAACTGAGCATGTGGACATAACCCGCGCCGATATTCGAGTTATTGATCTCTTTCTGCAAGGCGTCACGCAGATCGTCAAGCCAGTCATCGCCCGGGGAGGTTTGCGCCAGCCCAGCGGGGGTGTGCAACAGGCACATGCCAAGCACCCAGGGCAGGCACAGGCGCCCCGTGGAGCCGCTGCCTCGCCCGCCTGTTACCACCGGGCCCTGCCCTGCTGTATGTTGCTTCGCCGCGATGCGCACGGTGGCTCCTGCGTGGTGTCGATGAGTATCCGGACTGATCATACTAACTGCGCGCTTGCCGCGGCGCCAGAATCAGCGCGCGCCCGAGTGGTCAAAACTTGCCGCGTGAGAAAAGTGCCGATTGATAGCAGGCCAGCCGGGCAGATATCGCTGCATGATTTGCCGACTCTACGGAGACGGCGAACGGAATTGATGCGCAGGGCGGCCGGATCAGCCCAGCAGGCGGTGGATAAGCGGGATGACCACGCACACCAGGGTGATGCCCTGCATCCAGTAGAGCAGGTTGAAGCGGCCATCCATGCGCTCAAAGCGCACATCGACCTGCGCAAAGCGCCGATCCATCTCCAGTGCCAGATCAACAAAGCGCTTATCCGTGCTCGCCTCCATTTCAGCAAAGCGCTTGTCCATGTTTGCCTCCAGCTCAGCAAAGCGCGCGTCTATGCTCGCCTCCATTTCGGCAAAGCGCGCGTCCACAGCGCCGAAGCGCCTGTCCACATCGCCAAAGCGCTTGTCGATGCTCGATATCAGCTCGGCGAAGCGCCTGTCCATCTCACCCACGATCCGCGTTTCAAACTCATTGAAGCGGGAATCCAGATAATCCTTGGTTACCAGGGCATCGAAATTGTGCAGAAACATGGCGGTCATGGCTTTTGCGTGCACCTCTGCCTGTTCGCGGGGAACCCCCGACGCTTCCAGCTGGTGTGTGTACTCCAGCGGATCGAATGCGATAGCAGCCATATTACACCTCGAATTTACGCACACCAAGCGTACGCAAACGCGATGCGGGAGCGAACATCAAAAGCGGGCAATGAGCCAGGACAGGCCTCGACAGCAATAGAACCTGTAACCAGGCCCGGGTGGCATACGCGGTACTATCGCGGCTGTAGCCGCTCCCACAACATAACCAGCCCCCTGCCCCCTGCCCCCTGCCCCCTGCCCAACCCCCGTAGGAGCGGCTACAGCCGCGATCAACAATACCCTGGCCCATATCTAGTCCCGTAGGAGCGGCTACAGCCGCGATCAGAAATAGCCTGCCAATACCCTACCAGTGTAAACTTCAACCATTGGGGATTCGGGGGCCGACAGGGAAGCAAGACAGTGAGTAAACGCATATTCGTTGCCGGCCATCGCGGCATGGTGGGCGCTGCCCTGGTGCGGCAGCTGCAACAGCAAAGCGGCAACGAGATCATCACCCGCAGCCGCGCCGAGCTGGACCTCACCAACCAGCAGGCGGTGCAGCAGTTCTTCGCCGGCGAACAGATCGACGAGGTGTACCTGGCGGCGGCCAAGGTGGGCGGCATCCACGCCAACGACACCTACCCGGCAGACTTCATCTACGACAACCTCATGCTCGAGGCTAACGTTATCCACCAGGCCTTCGCCCACGGGGTGAACAAACTGCTGTTTCTGGGCAGCTCCTGCATTTACCCGCGCCTTGCTGAACAACCCATGAGCGAAGACGCGCTGCTAACCGGCACGCTGGAGCCCACCAACGAACCCTACGCGCTGGCCAAGATCGCCGGCATCAAGCTGTGCGAAAGCTACAACCGCCAGCACGACACCGACTACCGCAGCGTGATGCCCACCAACCTCTATGGCCCCGGCGACAACTTTCACCCGGAAAACAGCCACGTGATCCCCGCCCTGCTGCGCCGCTTTCACGAGGCTGTGCAAAGCGGCGCCAGCAGCATCACCATCTGGGGCACCGGTAAGCCGCTGCGGGAATTCCTGCACGTGGACGACATGGCCCGGGCCTCGGTGCACGTGATGAACCTGCCGCAGGAAGAATACGCCGCGGTGACCCAACCGCGCCTCAGCCACATCAACGTGGGCAGCGGCGTGGACTGCTCCATTGCCGAACTGGCGGAAACCATCGGCAAAGTCACTGGTTTTACCGGCACCATCGACTACGACATTAGCAAACCGGACGGCGCGCCGAGAAAGCTGATGGACAACAGCAAACTGCGCGCCCTGGGCTGGCAGCCCGAATACAACCTGCAAGCAGGCCTGGCCGACGCCTACCGCTGGTACCTGGAACACCTGGACACAGCCCGCACCTGAGCGAAGACACTAACCCTGTAGGAGCGGCCACAGCCGCGATCACCCAACAACCGCAACCACCACAACCGCCGGCGCAAAACGTCAACTCCGCGGAAACGTCGGCCAGAATTGATGTGTAGCTACCGATGCAGCGCTAAGCCACCCAAACCAGCACAGCCTGCAAAACCGGCACCGCCAGCGCTGCCAGAATCACGGCCAGCATTACATTCACTTTGGCAAAGCGGGTTTCCATCTCGGCGAAGCCAAGCTGCATACGCGACTCGAGTTCATTGAAGCGCAACTCGAACCGGGCGTCCTGCGCAGCGAAGCGGTGGTCAACCTCTGCAAAGCGCGCATCAAACCTGGCCTCAATGTCAGCAAAGCGAGCGTCAACCTGGGCGAAACGATGATCCAACTCCCGCCCTATCCGCGACTCAAATTCGGCGAACCGGGTATCCAGGTAATCCTTGGTTACCAGGGCATCAAAATGTTGCACATACATGGCAGCCAATCCCTCCGCGACAACCTTCGCCTGGGCCGGGGGCATACCTGCCTCTTGCAGTTGCTCCGCGAAACCTGTCGGCGTCAACACTATCGCTGCCATGCTACGCCTCCACTTAATGCCTGACCAGCCTACCCTGTGGCGTTACGAGCACGAACATCAAAAGTCAGCACCATCAAACGCCCGCCCCACCCCGCCGCAACAAACCGTCGATGGCCATGCCGTAATCACAGCGCTCGCCCTGCCAGTGCGGCACGCAGGTGAGGGGCGTGACCTGCGCGCCCTGGTGCAGCGCCAGCTGGGAGGACGTTTCCGCGGAAACGTTTTGAAACTGCGGGAAGATGCTTTCCTGCAGCACCTGCCCATCCTTGCCGGTGAAAATAAAACGCCGCTCACTCCGCGAACCCTCCGCACGAAGGCTGAACTCGCCGTTGTGTAACGCGCGGTGATGATGCCGGCACAGGGTGACCAGGTTATCGAGGCTGGTTTCGCCGCCGTCCACCCAGTGCACGATGTGGTGCGCATCTACATATTTGCGCTCACAGCAACCCGGCACCCGGCAGGTCTGGTCGCGCAGTGCCAGCGCGCGGCGTATCGCAGGCGGCACGGTGCGGCTGCGCCGGCCAATGTTGAGCACCTCACCCTGCTCGCCCTCCAGCACGGTGACCAGGCTGGCGTCGCAGCACAGGCGCCTTGCCGTGGCCGGACTCACGCCCTGGTTATGCTCAAGGTGGCAAGGCTCACCGAGCGCATCACCCTGCTCCAGCGCCCCGCGCAGGGCCGCCAGACTCACGTGCAACTGCACCTGGCAGCGCTCCGCCCCTTTCAGGGCCGAGGGGCCTTGCGCCGAGGCGAGGAAATGCTCCGCCAGCGTTTCCATGGCATCCGCACGCAGCTGCCGCAATGAGGGCCGCTCCGGTTCCCCCGCCAGCGCGGCAGGCCCTGCCTCCGGCGTTTCCGCGGAAACGTTTTCCAGCGGGCCGCCCGCCTCCTGGGCCAATGCCGCCTCGATGGCCTTCACCACCAGCGTACCCGCCTCGGGGGGAAGTTTGGCGTGCAGCACCCACATACCCTGCTCGTCCTGGTAATACACCAGTTCCCGTGCCGCCTGCTGCGCCGCCTCATGCTCCTGCTCACGGGCACGCAGCACACGGCGGTATTTATTCACCACCTGCTCCAGATGGCTGGCGGTGCCGTGGCGGGCGATCATCAGCAGGTAGTCCTCATTCTCCGGCGTGGCGACACGCGTCATGGCGCGCACCTTGGAGTAACTGATTTCCCCAGCGGCAAAGGCCGCGTCGATCAGGGGCAGCGATTCCAGGCAGTGCGCCACACGCACCTTCTCCCGCGCTGTGCCCAGGTCGATACCGCAGCGCCAGTTGAGCCAGTGCGCGCAGGAACGCACCGTGCCGCCGCCACTCCAGCCCTTGCTGTCGTCAAAGCGGGCAATGAGCTTGAGCAAGCGGTGATTGGCAGCGTTGATCTGCCCCGCCAGCAGGGTGATTTCACGGCCGAGGTCTTCCGGATCATCGCCCGGCACCCCTGAGTAAACGGCTGAGGAGACGGCTGGGGGAACGGCTGTGGCACAGGTCATGGTCAACACCTCCGATACTGTACATAAAACCAGTATTCACCAATGCACGGTGCTAACCCAAGCCCTGCAATCCATCAAAACCGGCCAGCGCCGAACCGCGACGGCACAAAAACAGGCACTGGCACCGGCATGCCACCCCGAACCCATCACCATCAATACAACGCTCACCACACCCTGTAAGAGATGATTGCCGAGGAGGCCAGTAGCGACCTGCAGGCAGCACGCAAAAACCGGCCACTACAGCGGGAAGGTTATGAAGTGAACCAGGTTCGAGAATAACCGGAGAGCCCGGTTAATTTGTAGAAGCGGCTACAGCCGCGAGTGGGCGGCCCAACTCAAGACACCCAACCAATCAGCGTCTGCAGCATGGGCACCGCCACGGCCACCAGGATAATACCTAGCGTGACGTTGATGCGCGCGAAGCGGACATCGACCTCGGCAAAGCGGACATCAAACCTGGCATCCATCTCAGCAAAGCGAGCGTCAAACCTGGCATCTATCTCAGCAAAGCGGGCGTCAAACCGGGCTTCCATCTCAGCAAAGCGAGCGTCCACCTGGCCGAACCGCTGATCCAACTCCCGCCCAATGCGAGACTCGAACTCGTTGAAACGCGTGTCGAGATAATCCCTGGTTACCAGGGCATCCATGTTGTGTACAAACATCTGCGTCATGACTTTGGCGTGCACCTCCGCCTGCTCTCGCGGCACCCCAGAGGATTCCAGCGCGCGTGCGTACTCCAGTGGATCAAATGCTATGGCTGCCATGCTACGCCCCCGGTCAAGTTTTGACCAGCCTACCTACCCACCCGCACAACAGGAACACCAAAACCGGCCCGCGATGTGAACCCGTAGGAACAGCACCAGCACCCTGACCCCACCGAACACATGTGGTATCTTCTACGCACCCTGAAAACACACAGAAAAAAACCCAACATGGAACGAAAAACAGCCCTGATTACAGGCATCACCGGCCAGGACGGCTCCTACCTCGCGGAATTCCTGCTGGAAAAAGGCTACGAAGTGCACGGCATCAAGCGCCGCGCCAGCTCCTTCAACACCGAGCGCATAGACCACATCTACCAGGACCCGCACACCGAGAACCAGCGCTTCAAACTGCACTACGGCGACCTCACCGACACCTCCAACATCACCCGCATCATCCAGCAGGTGCAGCCGGACGAGATCTACAACCTGGCCGCCCAGAGCCACGTGGCGGTGAGCTTTGAAGAACCCGAATACACGGCAGACGTGGATGGCATCGGCACCCTGCGGGTGCTGGAAGCCGTGCGCCTGCTGGGGCTGGCCGACAAGACCCGCATCTACCAGGCCAGCACCTCGGAACTCTACGGTCTGGTGCAGGAAACACCGCAAACCGAAAAAACCCCGTTCTACCCGCGCTCACCCTACGGCGTGGCCAAGCTCTACGCTTACTGGATTACCGTGAACTACCGCGAGGCCTACGGCATGTATGCCTGCAACGGCATCCTCTTCAATCACGAGAGCCCGCGGCGCGGCGAAACCTTCGTCAGCCGCAAGATCACCCGCGGCCTGGCCAACGTCAGCCAGGGCCTGGAAGACTGCCTGTACATGGGCAACCTGGATTCCCTGCGCGACTGGGGCCACGCCCGCGACTACGTGGAAATGCAGTGGCTGATGCTGCAGCAGGACACCGCCGAGGACTTCGTGATCGCCACCGGCCAGCAGATCTCAGTGCGGGAATTCATCACCCGCGCCGCCGCCGAACTGGGCATTACCCTGGAATTCAGCGGCAAGGAACTGGATGAAGTGGGCACCGTTGCCGCCATCGACACCGCAAAAGCGGATGCCGAAATCAACGTGAAGCCCGGCGACGTGATGGTGAGAGTGGACGCGCGCTACTACCGGCCCGCCGAGGTGGAAACCCTGCTGGGCGACCCCACCAAAGCCCGCGAAAAGCTGGGCTGGCAGCCCACCACCACCCTGGATGAGATGATTACCGAGATGGCGAATAACGACTTGCAAGCGGCGCGGAAAAACCGGCTGCTGGAGCGGGAAGGTTATGAAGTTACTCAGGCTCGGGAGTAACAGGTGGTGAAAAACGTTTCCGCGGAAACGTAACCAGGTGATGGCCCGCAACGAAGACCGACACGCCTTTCACCGCGCGGCACTGAAACCCTTCGTGCCGGGAACGCCAACGCCACGCGTAGAGGAACTTGTAGCTGGGCTAGGGCCTGGCGCACAAACCCCCTTCACCGACTTCCTGCTGCAACAGGGCATGGGCCCGCTGTGGGATAAGCTGCTCGAAACACAGCAAGCCGGGGAGGTTTTCAGCACGGAAGATCGCCAGCGCCTGCACCACAGCCGTTTGCAAGCCACCGGTGATTACCTGCTGCAACACCACAACCTGAAAGCCGTTCGCAGCGCGCTGGACGCCGCCGGCGTGGAGCACATCACCTTCAAGGGTTGCCACACCCGCGAGGCCTACTACCCCGAGCCCGCGCTGCGCCCGGCAGTGGACCTGGACATACTGGTGCCCCCGGAGGAAAAGCTAAAGGCGATCCGCACGCTGCAGGGCGAGGGCTACCACTTCCACGGCAAGCCGGAAAACATTTCCCACGAGTGCGACCTGGTTAAGGGCAAAATAGCGATAGACCTGCACTGGGATATACTGCGCCCCGGCCGCACCCGCGTGCCGATGGCCGACGAACTGATCAATGACAAAGTTGACTACCGCAGCCACTGGGGGCCAAGCCCCGCCGGCACACTGCTGCTGATACTGGTACACCCCGTGTTCAACAAGTACTGCAATGGCCCTCGCAGTTCATTGGTGCGTCTGGTCGATACACTGCAACTACTGGAGCGGTACCCAAACTGCTTGGAGGAAGCGATCCAGTTGCTACACCGCGCCGGCCTGGTAACTGCGGGCTGGATTACAGCCAACTGGCTGCAGCAGCTCACCGGCCATGAGCAAGCAGACCATATGGCGGCCTTATTGCAACCCGGCTACGTGCGCAGGCACTACCTTGAATGGTGGCTCAGAACGGATCTATCCTCACGCTGGCAAGAAAGCGCTGCAATCATACACCTGGGTTTCACACTGCCCGCTCACGACAACTTGCAAGATGCCCTGCGCGCAACCCAAACCGCTCGCGAGGCACGAAAACACGGCAAGGCAACGCTCAAGGCGCTAGAGCAAGCGCTGGAAGCTGGTTATCATAAACAGCAGCACACCATCGCTGGCCAGAACCCATAACATGTCCATCACCGTCATCACCCCCGTCTGGAACAACGCCGACACCATTGCCGACTGCATCCAGTCCATCAACAGGCAAACGCTGAAGTGCCAGCACATCATCGTGGATGGTGGTTCAACGGATGGCACGCTGGACGTTATCGAGCAACACCGCGCTGAGGACGCGATCCTCATCAGCGAATCCGACCAAGGCATGTACGATGCCATCAATAAGGGGCTGAAACTTGCTACCGGTGAGATCGTTGGCGTGCTCAACTCAGATGATTTCTACGCAACTGATACAGCGCTAACAAAAGTGGCGCAGGCTTTCCAGAACGCCACCGTAGATGCCTGCTACGGTGACCTGCATTACGTAGATAAAGTAGACACGGGAAAAGTGGTTCGTAATTGGAAATCCGGTGACTATAAGCGTGAAAATTTCTTCATGGGCTGGATGCCACCCCACCCAACTTTCTTTTTACGCCGCCGCCTCTACGAGAAATATGGCGAATATCGATTAGACATGGGAACAGCGGCTGACTATGAATTGATGCTAAGAATGTTATTCAAGCATAAGGTGAACGCGGCATATATACCGCAGGTGATGGTGCATATGCGCAATGACGGCATGAGCAATGCGAGTTTGAAGAATCGAATCCGGGCAAATCGCAATGATCGGCTAGCCTGGCGAGTCAATGAAATCACCCCGCGACCCTGGACGCTAATTGCGAAGCCTTTGGGAAAACTCGGTCAGTGGTTTTCTGGGGCGAGATGATTTAATTGTTGTGGTAAATATTTCATCTGGCAGTTGCCTGATTGATGTTGGCATTTTCGTTCAGGTCAGTTTCAGTTCAAGAACCGAGGCCTCCGGCCCACAGAAAGTAATCGATGATTTTGACCAGAGATTTTTTTAATGATCGCACAAGGGGTTTGGAATTAGATCTCTATAGGCGCCAAAACTCACCTAAATTGGCTTATGTTTCTCCCGCCGCTTAAGCTCCATGACTTTCAAATCAATCATGGTTTCATAGCTTTTTCGCATGGTGGCATAAGCTAGCCCAGGACGCCCATCAAGAAACCCCAGTCTAAAAAACAATAGGTATGCAAACACCAACCACGGGCGACAGGGGAGCCTATAGGCTAGCTGCTTCAGAGCTTTACGCCGAGCAGTTGGGTCTCCCGAAAATACATCTCTCCAAGGTATGCTCTCCCGGGCCTCGTCGACTAGTGCCTTTGCCTCCATGCTTGAGTAGCGATTATGCCGTTCGAACCAGTAAGTAATGCCTTTACTAAAAGGATAATGAATCAGGTGTTCTTGTAGCTGGGCTACCTGTCCATCCGTCACATACTCTTCATTGATTTCACGCTCAACCTTCACTTCATCGGGCCTGACCAGTCGTCCAAACCAAGTTGGATAACCACTACTACGCTTGATCCACTTACCAAGAAAGTGGTCTTTTCGGCGCATTCGATAAAGCGTCGTGGCTCTATCTGCCTGAGCAATCGCACTTCTCATTTCTCCTAGTAACTCCGAGGGTACCACTTCATCGGCGTCCACCATCAGAACCCAAGGATGCTTATAGGAAATTTCCTTTAGGCCGTAATTTCTCTGAGCCGCGTAATTGTCAAAGGAGCGCTCGAAGACTCGTGCGCCTCCATCTATTGCAATGTCTTGAGTACCGTCTGAACTTAGTGAATCAAGAACGACAACATCATCACACCAACCCAAAGATGCAAGACACCTTGGAAGATTTAGCTCCTCATTTAGTGTGAGAATGAGCACGGAAATCACGCTAATCGCCTGTCAAAATCGTCTAGTTGGTCCAGTAAAGTATTAACCGCCTGTTCAATACTCCCATCGTTAGACAAGACAATTAGGTTAGGCGAACTTTCTTGTAGCTGCCTATACGCTCTCTGCCGAAACTCAAAGTCCGGATCATCTCTACATTCTGGCCGACAACCTAAAACGTCTTCAACATGACGTGTTATCAGGAAGCTCTGCGCGTTATCAGGAAGGATCCTTTGAAACCAATCCCGCCAACGGCTTTCCAAAAATTTGTCACGCCTTGAATCCACAGCCAAGTCAATAAGGATATCGTTCACCCAGCGATCGCAAATAACCACATCTACGTTAATCCCTCTTAACCGCCAAGTGATCTTGAATCTGCCTAACCAAGTGTCCAACCAGGTGAGAAATATATAGATCGAGCAGAACGATTGCGATTTGTAGAACTCGTGGCGCCAAACCTTACCCTGTATGGAGTCGTATCTTTTTGACAAGCCGACCAAGCGACACAATGCGTGTACAGGTTTGATAATAATGTGGTTGTACCGCAGCCATATGTACTGAGATTGCACCCCTTTATCTTCCAACCTATCCTTGACGGCATCAATAATGGTGGTCTTCCCTGACCCATCAATACCACTAATGATTATGAACTTCGGCTTGGCCTTCATGTTTGTAACTGCGTAGCTTTTAGCCATCTGTTAGCCACTTCATCCCAGGTTGGGTGGCCTTCATATACGTGCTTGGCCGCGCGACACTTTTCACTATAGAGTTCTTTATTTGAAAGCAATTCCAACATTGCCTGAGCAAGCTTCTTCGGGCTAGCAAAGGGCACCGTCAGACCAAAATCGCCGATAAATTTACCCGTTCCATCTGGACCAGTCCCAATGACCGGCTTACCGTATTCAGCTGTCTCGATAACGGCCAGTGGTATTTCTGAAGGCACCAGCAAGAAAGGCTTCAGGACCGCGAAACAATTTCTTAGAAAGTAATCAAGGTCAGCTGGCCCCACCGATGTCCAAATACAATGGATTCTATCCTTGCAATCCATTCGTTCAATCATTCGTTTCCAATGCGATGCATCGAGGCCAGGGTCAGATCTGAACAAGCAAACAAGCTTGATATCCGGGTGTTGGCGTGCGACCGTCTTGAACGCTGATAGCATTTCTGCAACTCCGCGAATCTTTTGCGGCGGACCAAAAAACAGGAAATAGGGCTTGCCTTGCAAATCGTTTCGAAACTCGTTGAAGACAACGGGGGGTTCGTCCAGGATGAGCAGTTTTTCCTTACCAGGTGGTATGGAATGACAGGCCGAAGGCGGATAACCGTTCTCAACAAGCTTATTGCGTGAATAATCTGTCATGACAATTAGTGGTCGAACGCCACCTGCGGTCAATTTTTTCACAAATTGCCTTCTCGAACCTAAAACTTGTGCAACATATGGTAGAACGGCCTTCGAGCGCATATGAGCGGCGGCCTTAAAAACTTGGCCATGACCATACCAGGCACCGGGAATGTACCAAGTTACCCGAAGCCCTGTTATTTCAAGCTGTAGCAAATCTGTTCGTGGGCTCCGCCAATCAAGAGGCCAGTACAGAATATCGATATCCTCCTCTTTAAGAACGTGCGCCAGCTTCTTTAACGCCGAGTCACTTTTTGGTTTTAAAACATCCCTGACACGAACGTGACCTATTGCCCACTCATTCTTTACTTCTCGTTGCTTACCAGACAGAATTATTGACGTGTGATCGGCTAGGCAAAAACATCTACACACCTCGTAAATAGTACGCCAGGGCATCAGGTGACTATTCTCTTGTCGAAAGTCGTTACTATAGATAGCTATCCTCAATGTCCGGCCCCTGATCTCAATCCACACATCTCAATAACCAGTCGGCAGTGCGGTGAAGGTGCTTATCGAAAGTGAACTCCTCCTCAAAACGAAGCCTCGCATTTTTAGCCAGGCTTTCCCTCAAATCTCTATCTAGAGCACAATCAATAATCGCTGAAGCTAAAGCCTCCGGGTCTTTTGGTGGGACGATACGCCCCGATATACCATCAACGATTGACTCGGGATTTCCGCCTACGTCGGTCGCGACAATCGGCAACTTGGCACGCATGGCTTCCAATAGCCCGATTGAGTGGAACTCTGCTAACGACGGCAGCGCAAATAGATCGAGCGCGTTCATAAACTCCGGAATATTTTCTCGGTACCCTGCGAAATGAATGGCATGTGAGACTTTTAGTTGATTGCATTGACTTGCCAGTTGCGACTCGCAGACACCAGTTCCAAAAATTACCAGTTTCGCGCTGGGCACAGCGGAGATGACAGAAGGAAACGCATCAATGAGGTACTTTACACCTTTCACAGGATCCAAGCGTGAAGCTACTCCAACTACAAAGTCCGTTTCAGAAAAGCCGAGTTCGCTTCGTAATTCCGAGCTGTTACCAGAGATGGCATCTGGCGCAATTCCATTATGTATGGCCGTTACTTTTTCCGGTGGCACACCCTTTTCCAACAGGTAAATTCGTGAATGTTCGCAAACGGAAAGGATAGCTTTGGTTCTTCTCCTATACAGCCATTCTTGAATATAGTTAAACAACGGCACCATCAATTTTCGAGAAGGCTTAGGTGCGCTGTAGAGACCGTGGTAAGTCGCAACATAGTCACGCCATCGACCTGCACGCAGATTACAGATTTCTACGACAACTGGGCCATTGAAGCCGTGCACCAAGATTAAATCGGGGTTTAGCTTATCGATAAGCTCATTAGTTCGTTGAACCCAAGAAAAGTCCGCGCGATTGCGAATTGGAATCAGATGGGCATCAATTCGAAACAAATCCGTGATATCACATCCCCAGCTTTCTCCATAAATGCAGGCAGTTTCCACTGTAAGATCAATACCCTCAATCTTATTAATATCTTGGAGACCTAAAGCATATTTAGAAATCCCGCCAAGAGAGAAGCCCCACAGTAAACTAAGTACATGCATAAACTATTTTTCTGGCCAAGTATCTACAATCATTACTTCATCGTTGGCAAAATAATTGGCCGCAGTCCGCCCGCGTTTCAGAAGGATGATTGGTTCCTCATCGCCTCTCATTTTCTTCAAAAACGCTGGTGAGTCTGCGAGAAATAGATCAATCGGCTGTCCATATAGGAATGCAATTGCTCTTTCTCTCATAGTTATTGCAGCAGCAATCAGTCCATTAACAAAACCTTCTTTCCGCAAAATTCTTAGATCAAGATCACTCTTATCATGCCACGCCCCGCGAGTGGGACTTCCATAAATTGCTAGCGCTGCAATAGAATCTGTCGCTCTGAGGCGCACAGCCATTCTTGAAAGATACTCACAACTAGCTCGTTCACCAGAATTACGAATTCCTGGAAAGGTGAACAACATTAATGCCCACCAATTACTGTTTAGAATCCAAAACGTAGAATGTACAAGTAAAAAGCTGAGAATAAGTGTACCCCGATCAAAGAGCATGGTTTGAAGTAGCATCGAGATAGGCAAAAGAAGGATCGAGAAAGCAAGACACTCGACGGTAATTCGAACAAGAAATTCGGTTCTATCCATATAGAACAATGCTTGATGCAACCAGTTTCTTGGAATGTTTCGCAGCTTGGGCTTCTCTCCAGCAGAGCTCTTGCGTCCGCGCTTTTTGGTTTCGGAATTTTCTTGGCTTGCCATTCAGTACAACCTAGTAATGTGGGGAAGTAGTAGAACTCAACTAGAATACGGTGGTTGGGTTTATCGCTAAGCACTAATTACCAACTGCCACCTTGAGCATCATACCTCGCAATTTGTGAAACAAAAAATCCGTCATGGCCTGCTCATGATTCGTATTGTCAATCCAGTCAAGCCATATATTTCTAAAAGCACGCCATCGACTAGTCTTTCCAAATGTATCATTCCTAGAGTATTCTCAGTGAACTTTAGATTGCTGTGAAATCGATGTGTAAATATCCCCTGAATAGCTCAACGCACTACTAGAGTTTCCAGTCGATTTCGTGGCCACCAGATACTCCACTGGAGTCAGGTCCCCTATGGATTCATGAGGCCGCTGCTAGTTCTATTTCCTCATCCATTAGTTGGTCAGATCCCGCACTTCAGACAGTGAACTTAACAGATATAGGTCCAGGATTTCGTCTTTGTATGTCCCGTTGAATCGAGCCACATACGAGCTCTGTGTGGGCTTGCCTAGCTTCATAAAGTCCAGATGAACGCCTTGGTCATCTGCCCAGCCTGCCAACGCGATTTGCACAAAGTCTGGGCCGTTATCTCACCGCATTCTTCCGATTAGTCCTTTGTTCAGCAATTCGATCCAGCACTCGGATGACTCTGGCGGCTGGCAAGCTCAGATCTATCTCTATCGCGAGCATTTCCCTATTGAAGTCCCGCAGACGGACATCGCGCAGCGTGTCACTCATAAAGTCCATCGACCGGCGCTGATTAGGCATTCTCGACATCGCCAACGGCTACGGATTTCAGGTCGTTAGACTGCGCGTGCTTTGGCGATGCTTGTTTAGCCGCAGAAGGCAGTAAACGCGGTGCACACGCTCATGGTTCCAGCCGTATCCGTGACGCCCCAGCGTCTTGTACACCTTGCCGGGGAATTCCTCAGCGATCGCCTGTATCTCTTCTATCACTGGCGTGGACTTGTCGGTGTCCGACCGCAGCGGTAGACAGAACGACTGTGGTTTAGGATCTGGCATGCTGCACTGAGGCTTAGCCGAGCATCTGCTTGGCGAATCCACGAGCTAGCGCTTCGCTTCCGGCCTTAGAGTTTTGTTCAACCATATCCTTTAGGGCTTCATGCTTGAGGCTGACATCGAAGAACATGCGTTCGAGCCGTCCGTTCTCTTCCTCAAGCTCCTTCAATCGCCGGATATCAGATACCTCCATGCCGCCGTAGTTGGCTTTCCAGTTGCAACACAAAAGATTGCATTTGAGATGCCATACTCGCGACAGGCCTCCATCACCTGCCTGCCGCCCTAGACCTCCTTCAGCACCTTCACAATATGGGATGCAGTGAATCGGTATTTGAGCATTGTCGTATTCCTTGCCTGAATGATTATGGATAAGAACTCCAGATTTGCCCGGGACTATTGGATGGAATGCTTACACCTGCTCGACAAGTAAGCTATTACGCATATCAACTGCTCAGTTAATGGTTAAGCATCTAATGGCATTAGTTTCTAAACTTAACTTCCGAGCTTATCCAAGGTAAGCACACCGCGGTCACAAACCTAGTGCGAATTCGGAGAAGTAACTCTTAGAGGACTCAATTGTTTGGGTATCGAAACGAGGTTGATGGCCGCCGCTAAAGCGATTGAAATGGTCTTGGATGAACGCCTTTTTCTTGGAAGAACTTGAAAAGATATGGTTAAGATAATGACCATCCAGACCGCTATCAGTATAGAATCTTGCAAGTTTTGGTGCACTTCCGATACAAATGGCGTAACAACCCAAGGCGAGTGCCGCCACACCAGCGTGCAACTTAGTTGTTACTAGAAAATCAATACTATTCAGAACCTCTAAGACTGACTGGACACCAGTATACATTTCTAGCTCAACCACATATCCAGCAGCCACTAGCTGGTCGACGAACCTAATACAACTTTCGGAGGTTTTCGGCGTTGTAAAAGAGTCAGTAAAACAAATTATTTTCGATGGCTCGAACTGACATATTTCTACTCGTAGCAAATCCGCAAAGTTTCGCGCTAGAAAACTGTCGCCAACAACATAACTAGCCAAATGTATTCCGAGCACCCTTTCGCGAGAAGGGGGCTCACTATAACGCCCCTCTATTGAATATTCGGGATTCATTATCGACAGATTCCCGATTACCACGTCTGCCTTAACTCTAACTCCATCTGCGCCATATCTCCTTGCGTAGGAAGAAGAGGCTGAATTTCGAACGACCACTGACTCAGCACTACCAAGAATATCTCTGACTACAGCTCCTGCTAAAGGATACAAGCCAGGCCCGACCTCTACACCATCTACATAGTATGGAATTTGCGAGGCTCTGCACTTCCGAGCAATGCATTGATAGGGGTTGTTCTTAATATACTTAAGCTGCCAAGTTGGCACGGCAAAATCAGGCCATCCCATGTAACCCCCGCCCAAGAACAAACAAGCAGATAACTCGCTTGATATTTGATCGACCGCAATTGACTCTATTTCAACACCACATGCATGCAACCTTTCCAGAAACCACTTATCTGCGCCTATGGCGATACATTGGTGACCCTTGGAACTTATGTACTTTGAGTACATGGCGTACATTAGCAAGTCACCAAAATTATCCCCGGAACAAAACCCGGCAAGTCCTATCTTCAAACGTTTTTCTCCTTGCGCTGCTATTGAGTCGCCGATCTTTCCCGTCACGAACGCTCAATCTAATTAACGTGAATTCGAGTAACTCGGTTGGGGAATCGAAGGAACAAACTTCCTCTTTTCAGAAGCAAAGTTAATGTAAGCTGCTAAAAATATTAGGAGAGCCCACTGGTGGGTGACCAGTACCTGCCCTGTCATAGTTCTAATTAGAATAAGCGTTATCACAGTCCATGTTTCAACTGCAAATCCGCTGCTTTCGTCTACAGCCGGAACACCACTCTTGAAACCCTTAAAAATCGTCTTGAGAGAAACTGTAAAGAAGACCAACCAAAAAACGAATCCTAATAAACCGCTATTGACCAATATTTGCACATATGTGTTATGCATATGGGTCTGTTCGATACCAAAAACGGTCACCCCATAACGCACTCCCGCGTCATAGCCGTGACCCAGAATTGGAGACTCGATTATCATTGATCCCCCAACCTCAACCCATCTTGCCAATCGATCGTACATCGAAGAAAGTCCACCTTGCTGCTGCCCACGCTCAACGTATTCGACAACGCTAGTCGACGCATCCCAAGAGAAATAAAATGATGCGCTAATAAGGATCGGGCTTAATACAACAAAAAGAGAAGCAACTCGACTCATTCTCGGAATCGATATCGACATTATAACGAGGCCGAGAAGTACTCCTACCAATCCTGTCCTAGACTGGGCTAAAAACAAAACCGAAGCTCCTAGAATTGCCAAACCAGCCCAACCGAGCCTCTCTCCAAGGGACCGAGAAAAGAAGCTTCTACGAACTCCAACTAGGGTCAAAACTCCACTAATAAAGCCCAATTCATTTGGATTCATGTAAGGAATGGTGCCCTGAAGGATATAGCCCAGAGCTCCATTGCTTTTTTTAAGAGCCAACTCCGGGTAAACAAAAGGGCCTATTAGGGCCCCTGCACAAAATACAGCGATAAAAAAATAGCACAGTTCTAGATATACTCGAGCAGAGCCATATCGAAGCGCTTGCCGGAAGCAAACTAGGACAAGCAGACAGTCCAGTAGAATGAGCAACCCTTTGTAGCCAGAGACAAATGGCGCTGGGGAATATACTGCAGACGCGACACCCAACAAACCATACATCGCCAAGAACATCACACTGTTTGATCGAGGGAATTTGAGTGATCTTTCAGATAATAAAACAGCGAGCAAAAGAAAGCCCGCGAAGCCGATGCAAACAAGCTGGAAAATACCTGATGCATCCATTGAACCGACCGACGTTACGTTAGCTCTCCGCGTGAAATATACGCCCAGACCAAAAAAGACCAGGGACCACGCGAATCCTGTTGCGACAAATGGGGCAGGCAGGGTCGCAATTTTCTTGAATACAAAACGGGCTCTAAATATAAAACCGAAAAAGAAACCAGCCAATCCCAAAGCAGAAACGGTGTGTATTAGGGCAATCATGGCAGGATTACTGCAGCTCCTCTTGTTTTGATTTTTCTCTCCCTAAATCAGCAGACAACGTCCTATATAGCGAAGACGTCTGCAGACCAACGCACACAAAAAAGATCATGGCACTCAAAATCGACCCAACAGCGGCACCAAGAATTCCATATTTCGGAACCAGCAGTATTAGCAGTATCGTCGCAGAGACAAGCTTCACGAACGCCGCTAGTAAAATATCGAAATTCCTCCGCGCGCTCTGGAGGAGCGAAACCAAAGGAGTTGATAATGCCAGCAGCATAGATTGAAAAATAACCAATGCTGCCAAAGTAGCTACTTCGTTAGGATATGGCCCAAACAAGATACTAACGAGCAAAGGCGTGCTCATAATCACAATTAGGGATATGGAAGTCTGAAGACAAACTAGAAATAGAAATTTCTTCAAGTACTGACGAAACTCGAACTTTGAGAGTAAAGCAAATGGAGCACTTGGAAGAGTAATTGTCACTAGAACGCCGTTGAATATAGCGGCAATAATGGAAACTCTAACGGCGATGCCGTAGTAACCTATTTCAGAAGTTGTAACAAACTCACTGGCCAAAAGTACATCAAGTCGATTTCCAGTCAAGCTTATTGCTGCATAAATAATAAGGGGGGTAGCTGCATGCAACAGACGCAACGCCCTTTTTAATGCTCTGGTAACTTCCTCCGTAGAATCTTTAAGAACACTAAAGATTGGTATAGATGAAAGAATAATCGCACTGGCCATGTATACAACTATGACCGAATCTTTTTCATAGTGATTTAGCCTCCATAAAAACACTAAAGCAATGACGAAAACTACGAGGTTTGGTAGCGGTTGACGCAGCGCCACACCTCGAAAATCTAAGCGAGCACGAAAAGCTGCAATCTTGGTGTTGTAAAGCGAGGATATCGCGCCCAGCGCAACACCCATACAAGAAGCTTGAAAAAGCATAGAGTCAATAGCGAACGATAAAGAGGCCAAGACAAGGAATGCAGTCACTATCAGTAGTTTCGCAACCACCGCTGGCAGTATGTATTCATTTACCCCTTTCGCATTGCCCGGCGAATTGGCAGAGATTATCATCGCGTTGTCCAACTGATCGACAACAGTAGCGGATATCACATAGACAGTGAAGAATACTGTATAGACACCAAAAACTTCCGCCGTGCTATTTCTAGCAATGATTACTGATGTCGCAAAGCCTGTTATCTTCGCCATCACTAGACCCACGGAAACAAAGGTATAGCTTCTGAGTGATTCTTTAAACATTGAAATGTTATAGTTTATATCGCGTTTTAAAGATGCTGTTCACCATCTTCTTTTAACTCAATGGAAGTCTTTATCGAAATTAGCGCCGTGAGATTGGTGTAGTTTTATCGCAACGAGGATCACAAATAGTGTCGATGGATTATGCCTGTAACGCCCTATATAGATAGGCGATGATATGTATTGAATAGATCTCACCGAGCACATTATTTGCAGATTGGCGATAGCCAGGAGAAGCACACATACTTTAGCCTCCTGAGTAGAAAGAGAGTCTATATCACACGGCAATAGGACGTTAATCACCCATCTCCATCAAATAAATCCCGCGTGTGCACCTTTTTGCGACATCATTGATCTCGGCTGATTACAGCTACCTATTATCACACCACCCCGACGCTTGAAATCTTTGAGATTACGTATTGCTTTTGAACTGGAGAATTCTTTAATTTTGAGCGTGGGCTCGTACACCACCACTTCTCCACCCTTTGCTTAAACCGCTTCATCATTCCCTGCGCGGAACTAACCCATATATTCTCCGCCACCCTTTAATGACCAGGCGGTAGATCCCAACCACTTTTGGCTTCGCCTTTAGCACTTCGTTGACGATAAAGCCCTTGTGGCTTGATTTGCATCCACAATGGTCTAAATGATGTGGCTGATCACTTCCGCATAGTTAGCAGGTAGTTGCATGGAGTTCTTCGACAACCATCAGCCACCGTAGCCAAATCAATGATTGCTGCAGTGGGCGCCGATGCGCGAGTCCATGCCCACGAATCCGGTGCCCACGACGGTTATCTTCATGTTGTTTCACGCAACATATCTTAGGCCAGCACATCAAGCTTTAATGACCTTTTCAGAACCACCCCGGAAACGACCTCGCGTATCAACAATAACCGGCGCGTGCTCCAGTATCATGTCGTAATCGAAGGCCTCGTGATCGGTGGCCAGCACCACGCAGTCGTAGGCCGCCACTGAGGCGGGCGTAAGTTCCACGCTGGCCAGGTGAATATCGTAATCCCGCATGCTGGGAAACTGCGGCACGAAGGGGTCGGCGTAATCCACGTTGGCACCCAGGTCCGCCAGCCGTTGCAGGATTTCTGCGGAGGGGGATTCGCGCATGTCATTGATATTGGGTTTATAGGCCACGCCCAGCACCAGTATGGCGCTGCCGCGCACGGCTTTGCTGTGGTCGTTCAGCGCTGCGGCCACCTTGCCCACCACGTACTCGGGCATGGCGCGGTTCACTTCGCCGGCCAGTTCGATAAAGCGGGTATTCACCCCCACTTCCTTGGCTTTCCAGGTCAGGTAGAACGGGTCGATGGGTATGCAGTGCCCGCCGAGGCCGGGGCCGGGGTAGTAAGGCACGAAGCCGAAGGGTTTGGTGGCGGCGGCATCGATCACCTCGAAAATGTCGATGCCCATTTTGTCGGCCACCACTTTCATCTCGTTTACCAGGCCGATGTTCACCGCCCGGTGAATGTTCTCCAGCAGCTTGGTCATTTCCGCCACCTGAGTGGAGGAAACGGGCACTACCTGGTCGATCACCTGCTCGTAAAGCGCCTCACCCACCTCAAGGCAGGCGGGGCAGCTGCCGCCCACTACCTTGGGAATGCTGCGGGTGCTGAAGTTGGGGTTGCCCGGGTCTTCGCGCTCCGGGGAGTACACCAGGAACAGGGTCTGGCCAATCACTTGCCCGGTGGATTCAATGCGCGGCCGCAGTTCTTCCTCGGTGGTGCCGGGGTAGGTGGTGCTCTCCAGTGATACCACCTGGCCGGGGCGCAGATAAGGCAGCAGGCTGTCCATGGTGCGGGTCACGTAGCTGAGGTCCGGGTCGCGGTGCTCATCGAGTGGCGTGGGCACACAGAGGATCAGGGCATCGGCCTCGCTGGCGCGGGCAAAGTCGGTGGTTGCGCTGAAGCCCTGTTCACGGGCAGCGGTTACCCGCTCGTGGCCGTAATGGCTGAAGTAGCTGCGGCCGCTGTTGAGCGTCTCGATCTTTGATGGGTCAATATCAAAGCCCAGCACGGTATAGCCCACCTCTGCGTAGCGCAGGCACAGGGGCAGCCCCACGTAGCCCAGGCCCACCACGCCGATGGTGGCGGTTTTGTCATTGAGCTTTTTGATTAATTCAAGCTGGGTATCACTCATAGCTTTCGGGTCACGTTGTTGAATTGTTTATGACTGGTTTTTGACGATAACTTGGCGGCACTCACTCAGAAAGAACTCTCATCGCCCGTTAACCGTCCACACCAAACAAGTCGCGGGTGTAAACCTTGTCTGCCACATCATCAAGTTCAGCATGATTGCGGTTACTGATAATCACATCACTGCGATGCTTGAACGCATCAAGATCGCGCATCACTTCTGAACCGAAGAATTCCTGGTTCTCAAGCGTCGGTTCATACACCACCACCTCAACCCCCTTCGCCTTAATCCGCTTCATCACCCCCTGCATTGAAGAGGCCCGAATATTGTCAGAGCCTTCCTTCATCACCAGCCGGTAGATGCCAACCACTTTTGGTTTTAGCTTCAGCACTTCATTGGCGATAAAATCCTTGCGGGTGGAGTTGGCATCCACAATGGCCTGGATAATGTTGCTGGGCACGTCCGCGTAGTTGGCCAACAGTTGCTTGGTGTCTTTGGGCAGGCAGTAGCCGCCGTAACCAAATGAGGGATTGTTGTAGTGGGTGCCGATGCGCGGGTCCAGGCCCACGCCTTCGATGATGTTGCGGGTGTCCAGGCCGTGGGTAGCGGCGTAGCTGTCCAGTTCATTGAAGTAGGCCACGCGCATGGCCAGGTAGGTGTTGGCGAACAGCTTGATGGCCTCGGCCTCGGTGCTGCCGGTGTGGAGTACAGGGATGTCTTCTTTCTCTGCGCCTTGTACCAGCAGTTCGGCAAAGCGTTTGCCGCGCTCACTGCTGTCGCCCACCACGATGCGCGAGGGGTGCAGGTTATCGTAAAGGGCTTTGCCCTCGCGCAGGAACTCGGGGCTGAAGATGATGTTGCTCAGGCCGGTTTGTTCACGCAGTTGCCGGGTAAAGCCTACCGGGATGGTGGATTTGATCACGATGGTTGCCTGCGGGTTTATGCGGGCGGCTTCGCCCACCACCGCTTCCACCGTGGAGGTGTCGAAGTAGTTGGTATCCGGGTCGTAGTTGGTGGGTGTGGCGACTAATACGTAGTCCGCGCCCTGGTAGGCCCGTTCGGGCTCGGTGGTGGCGCACAGGTTAAGCGGTTTTTCTTTCAGGTAGTGGGCCAGTTCGGCGTCTTCGAAGGTGGTCTCGCCGCGGTTGACCAGGGCCACGCGCTCGGCGTCGATGTCCAGCGCCACCACTTCGTTGTGCTGGGCCAGTAATACGGCATTGGCCAGGCCCACGTAACCGGTACCTACCACGGCGATCTTGGTCATGCGCTCAATAAGCCCCGCTTGTGTAGTGTTCAGGTTTCATCGGCTGTGCGCCCCAGTTCTGCACGCAGGCTGGCGATCTCGCTTTCCAGCTGTTCGTACTCGGCGACCTTCTGGTTCAGGTAGCTGAGGGATATCTTGGTTTTGGCTTTTACGCCGCGCGGTGTCAGCAAATAGAGATAGGCGGCCTTGTTGCGCGAATTTTTGAAATTCCTGGCTTTGATGAGGCCCTTCTTGATAAGCGCCTGCAGGCAGTAGTTGACCTTGCCCAGGCTGACGCCCAGTTCACCGGCGATCTCGCGCTGGGTGGCATGCGGGTTGTGTTCCAGCAGGCGCAGCAGTTTGTATTGGGCTTCTTCGGTCATATTTTTTGCTGGATTCCCGCTTGTTACTGGATTCCGCTTCTTACTGGATCCCGCATCTTACTGGATCCCCGCCTTCGCGGGGATGACAAAACAAACCGCGGGGATGACAGGTAAAACCCACGGGGGTGACGAAACAAACCGCGGGGATGACGGGTAAAAACCGCGGGATGGCGAAACAAGCCGCGGGGTGACGAAACAATCCGCGGGGATAACAAAACAAACCGCGGGGATGACAGAGACGCTACCGCCCTACCCTGTTGTAGCGGGCATGGCGGGGTTGGGCTTGTTTGTTATTGGTTTGTTCAGTAGTTGAACATAGTGGTGTAGGAATGGGAAGTGGGGTGTGTAAATTTACCGGATTGGGGTGGGTGATGGCGTTGTAGGAGCGGCTATAGCCGCGATGGGGTTGGGTTTGTGGGGGTGGTTGATCGCGGCTGTGGCCGCTCCTACGGGGGCGGCGTGTCAGGCGGAGAGGGCGTCGAGTTCCACGGTGACGGGGTTAGAGCGGCCGAGGAGTTCTACCAGCAGCAGGGCGCGGTGGTCGCTGTCCTGCATCTGGTACACGCCGCTGAGGCCGGCGAAGGGGCCTTCGAGGATCTCTACGCGGTCGCCGGGCTGGTAGCGGGGGCTGTGGTCTTCGCGCGCGCCGGTATCAGCGGTTTCCATCGCGCGCAGGTAGTCGATCACCGCGTCTGGCACCGGGCGCAGCAGTTGGCCAAAGCGCACCAGCTGGCTTACCCCCAGGGTGGAGCGCACGGGGGCCAGGCTTTGTTGGGATGGGTCAACGTGGATGAACAGGTATCTTGGGAACAGGGGTTCGGTTACCTGCGTCCACTGGTTGCGGCGGCGTTTGCGCTGGGTGATGAGGGGCAGGTAGGTGGTAAAACCCTGGCGGTCGAGGTTTTGCCTGGCGAGGTTTTCCTGCCGGGGTTTGGATTGAACCGTGTACCAGTGGCTGGGCATTTTGAGAATCCGTTCTCGAGTTTGCATAAGAGTATGTGTTGTTGGGGATGGGTGCAATGGGTTTGGGGGGCTGGATTCCCGCCTGCGCGGGAATGACGGGGGGGGGGGTTATTGGTGATTGTGGGGGGTGATCGCGGGTGGGGTGATCGCGGCTGTAGCCGCTCCTACAGGCGTGGTTACGAGGGTTCTTCGGCGGTGTAGTAGTGGCTGTATTGGTAATGGGCCTTGCCGACTGCCTTGATGTCGAACTGGTTCAGCACCACGCCGGCCAGGGGTTCGTTGTTGGCGAGGATGGCGTCTATGCCTTTTTGCACCTGGGTGGCGGGGGTGGCGTCGGCTTTCACCACGTAGATCACAATGTCTGAAAGCGCCGCCAGCACCAGGGCGTCGCTCACCGGCTGCATGGGGGCGGAGTCGATCACGATGCGGTCGTAGCGCTGGCGCAGTTCTTCCAGGGCGTAGGCGAATTTGCGTGAGCTCAGCATTTCCAGCGGGTTGGGCGGAATCAGGCCGGAGGTCATCACGTCCACGCCCATGTCTTCCATGTGCACGATGCACTCTTCCAGGCTGGCGGTCTCGGAAACAAAGTGGCTGAGGCCGGGGCGCTTCGGGTCCAGGCCGCACTTGGAAGCCAGGCCGGGCTGGCGCAGGTCACCGCCCACCACCAGCACCTGCTCCATCTGCCCCAGGGCCACGCCGAGGTTCAGCGCCAGGGTGGATTTGCCCTCCCCCGGCACGGTGGAGGTCACCACGATCACCCGCGCCGGGTTATCCAGCTGGTTCAGCAGCAGGCTGGTGCGGATGCTGCGGATGGATTCGGCAAACACGCCGCGCGGTTTCTCCCAGATGTGCTGGATGTAGCCGTGGGCAGCGGGCTTCTCCCGCGGGATCGCCCCCAGCAGCGGCGCGTGCAGTTTCTCGCCCACGTCTTCCGGCTTCTTGATGGTGTTGTCCAGCATGTCCAGCAGGATGGCCACGCCGCAGCCGAGCATGGTGCCCAGCACAAAGGCCAGCACCAGGCTCATTTTCATATTGGGCTTGTAGGGGCGCTCGGGCGGCAGGGCCCGGTCTACCAGGCGCGCGTGCGGGCTTTCGAAACCGCCGGTCTCGGTGAGCGCGCGGATGCGCGAGAAGAAGGCGTCGTAGAGTTCGCGGTTGGTGTTCACCTCGCGCTGCAGTTCGCGCAGCTGGAACTCCACGCGGTTGAAGTTCTGCATTTCGCTTTTGCGCGCTTCCCAGTTTTCCTGCAGCTGCTGTTCGTTGCGCAGGGCCACCTCGTACTCGCGGCTGATGCCGGAAACCACCTTGCGCACTTCCCGCTCCAGGGAATCGTTGGCGGCGGCGAGGTCGGATTGCGCGGCAATCATTTTCGGGTGTTTGGGGCCGTAGCGCTTGCCGAGTTCGGCCACGGTGCGCTCGGCGGAGGCCTGCTCGCGCTTGATGTCGCGGATCACGTCGTGCTGCAGCACCGCGGGAATGGTCATCAGCTCGTCCACGCTGGCGCCGCGCATGTTCTGCACATTCTCCATGATGGTTTGCGCCTCGATGCGGGCGCGGCGCGCCTCGTCCAGGCGCTGGGAGAGCACGTAAAGCTCACTGCCGCCGAGGCTGGTCTCGCCGTCCACGTCTACCAGGCCTTCCTGCTCGCGGAAGTCCTGCAGCGCCTGCTCGCTCTCGCGCAGGTCGCTTGTCAGCTCTTGCAGGCGGGTGGTCATCCAGTCGGTGGCCTGGATGGAGCCGGAGGTGCGGGTTTCCAGGTCCTGGGCGATAAACTCTTCCGCCAGGGTGTTGACGATGGTGGCGGCGAGCCTGGCGTCGGTGGAATCAAAGCTCAGGTAGGCCACGTGGCTGTATTCCACCGGCTGCACGCTGAGGCCGCCGGTGATGTAAGCGGCGGCGGCCTGTATCTCCAGCTCTTCCTTTTGCTCCGGGGTCAGCTGCACCGGGGGTTCCTGCTCCCGCGCCGGCAGCAGGCTCTTCAGGCTGAAGCTGAAGCCGGGCTCATCGCCCTCGCCGTCTTTGGGCTGGAAGATGGCGTGCTTGTGCAGCTGCAGTTTGCGCGCCACCCGCTCCGCCAGGCTGCGGCTCTTGAGGATTTCAAACTGGGTCTGGAAGTAGTCGTACTCGCGGTAGGTGCTGTAGGCGTACTGCTGGTCCTGCGGCACCAGCGGGTTGCCCTGCTTGGCCTCGATCACCACCGAGGCGGAGGCGCGGTAAGTGGGCTCCTGGGTGTTCACCCACAGGCCGGTGATCAGGGTGATGGCAAAGGCCAGGGCGAGGATCGCCCACTTGTGCTGCAGCACCGCGTTGATCAGGCGGCTGAGGTCGATGAAGTCGTCGTCCTGCGGGTGCTGCGGGCCCGCGCCTGGCTGCGGCATCGCCGCGGCGTGCCTGGGCAGGTTGGAAGCGGGCGTGGCGGGCATGTCGGGTGGCTGGTTCATCAGAAGAAGGTGTCCTGCACGGTGAAGATGTCGCCCGGTTGTACCTGGTATTCCAGGCCCACTTTCTTTTCCCTGCGCTCGGGGTCGCTGTCGGCGATAACGAGTATCTCCTTGCGGTTGGCGCGCTCGGTAAAGCCGCCGGCCAGGGCCACGGCCTTGCGCAGGGTGAGCCCGGGCTGGAAGTCTACCCCGCCGGGACTCTTGACCTCGCCGTTCACGAAGAAGGGCCGGTATTTGACGATGCTCACGGAGATGCGCGGGTCTACCAGGTAATCGGGCTTGAGGCCGTTGGTGATCTGGTCCTGCACCTCGGAGGCGGTTTTGCCGGAGACCTTCAGTTCACCGAGAAAGGGGTAGGAGATGCGCCCGTTCTGGCCAATCAGCAGGGACTGGAAGGTGAGGTCCGGCTCGCCGTACACGTAGATGCGGATGGTGTCGCCGGCATTCAGGGTGTAGTTGGATTCCTGGGCGTGGCTGAGGGTGGCGGCCAGCAGCAGGGTGAGAATGGCAAAAAGGCGATGGGTGGCGGTGGTTGGCATGGTGTCGGGCTTGTTGGGCGGTTCCTGGTTGCTTGTTGGAGCGGCTACAGCCGCGATTTGGTTTTGGTTTTTTCAAATACCGTTTGTTTTTCTGGGTTTATCGCGGCTGTGGCCGCTCCTACAGGGTTTGGGTCGGACCGTAGGAGCGGCTATAGCCGCGATGTCCTTTTGCCTTAACCCAACCTTGGTGTATTGCACCGACCTTATCGCGGCTGTGGCCGCTCCTACATGGCCTTGTTTCTGGATTGGTACTCTACCATCAAACGCTGGTCCTGCGGGTGCGCGGGGCGCCAGTCCAGGGCCTGTTTCTGGGCTTTTATGGCTTCTTTTGCCAGCGCGCCGCTCTGCTGCCAGTAGCTTTCCCAGGCCAGCTGGCTGGCCTGCAGGGCGTGGGCGCGGGCATCCTTCGGGGTGGCGGCCACCAGTTGCTCGATGCCGGCGCCGGTGCGTTCGCGGGTGCGCTCGGTGGGCAGGTATGCGCCGCGGCCCCAGAAGCTCACTTCGGTTTCCAATTGGGTGAAGGCCAGGTGCTGGCGCATCTTGGCCTGCGCCTGCCAGGCCAGTGCCAGCAGCAGGGCCAGGGGAATCAGGGCAAGCGGGCGCATGGCCATAAGCGGGCAGGCCTGCGCTTACAGGCTCAGCTCGGCCTCGATGAAGTACACGTTGCGGGAGTAGTCGAAGCTTGGCCGGTCGGAATCCCTGTCTTCGTAGCGGTAGCCGCCGCCGATGTCGAACCAGCGGTCCACGTTGTAGAGGTACTTCGCTTCCAGCTGCCAGCGTTCGTCTTCGCGGGTGTAGCCGGTGTAGTCGTCGTCACCCCACAGGCTGCGGACCTCGGTGCGCGAGCGGCCACTCCAGTCGTGGTCCCAGCGGATCTGGTACTCCTCCACGTCGATGGCGTCGCCGAGGCCGTTGGTCTCCTCGCTGAAACGGCGGGTGCCAAAGTTGAAGTTGGAGTAGCTGCGCGGCTTGTAGTCCACGTCCACTTCCCAGGAGAAGCCGTCGTCATCCGAGCGCCGGCGCGAGTCGTAGCTGCGGTCGTACCAACCCAGGCGCACGCTGCCGGAGGTCTTGGCGGTGGCCTGCCATTCCACACCCGCGAAGTAATTCCACTCCTCGCTGTCGTAGGAGCCGCCGGGGTCAGCCGGGTTGATTCTGTCGTATTCGTTGTCGATGTAGCGCACTTCCACCAGCGCGTCGGTGCGCGGCGCCACTTTCCAGAAGAAGGTGCCCTTGAGGGTGTCCTGCTCGCGGTCGCGGTACCGGGTGACGTCGCGGAAGTTCTGGTAGTCCAGGTCGAGGTAGTCGTAGGCCACGGTCAGGCGGCCGTCGGCACTACGGCTGCCGTAGGTGTAATCGCCGCCCCAGCGCCATTGCTCGTATTCCACCGGTTTGTCGATGAGCTGCGCAAGGCCGCCCTCGGCCAGGCCGGTACCGCGCTCTTCGTGGGCGTCAAAATATTCGGCGTAGGCGTTCAGGGTGTTGCGGGCGTTGAACTCGTGGTGGATGTCCAGGTTGACGCGGTGGTCGGTGTAGTCGTCGTCGTGGCTGGAGAAGTAGCGGTAGTCGGCCAGCTCATAGGCCAGGGAATAGGTGTTGTTGCCGTTTTTCAGCCAGGCCTGCACGCGGGGGCGTACGTCGGAAACCCAGGAGCTTTTTTCATCGCGGGCGCTGCGGAAGATGTTGTCCACGTAGCGCGCTTCGGCTTTCACGGTGGGCACGATGTAGACCGGGCCCGCCTTGATCGGCGCCGGTTCCACCGCCAGTGCGCCCTGGGCACACAGGTTCCCTACGGTGACCACTGCTAAAGTATAACGTTTCACGTCCTGGTCCCAGTGGGGGCCGCCACGTGCCCCTCTCATGTTTTGTCAATTATAAAGTTGATTTTACGGGAATTGAACGGTGATAGGTCACAATTTGCCTAAGTTTTCGCCTATAAAGCCTTGTTTCGCGGCAAGTTTCCGGAAATATACGCTAGCGCGAGCAAACTTACGAAGGTGAGCGCGTTGGCGGGGATCTGCAGGTTGAAATCCACCGTGGAGTGAATCGCGGCCCAGATCACCGCCATGGTCACCGCAAAACCGGCCCCGCGGTACAGCGGGTGGTGCCGTTTGCGCTGCACCTGCACCGCCTGCCACAGGCACAGCGCCACAAAGGCCACCAGCGCCAGCGCCGCCGGCAGGCCCAGCTCCGCGCTGAACTCCAGGTAGTCGTTGTGGCTGTGCAGGTAGAAGCCGCGCAGCTGCTCGCCCTGGAAGTTGGGGAAAATACCGTAAAAGGAGCCGCCCCCGGAGCCGGTGAAAGGAAACGCGCGGATGTAATCCAGGGTGTAGAAGTCCATCCAGTAGCGGGAGAACTCCTCCGCGGCCTTGCCTTCCAGGCCTTCCAGCCGCTCTACCAGTTTATCCAGCCCGAACCAGCGCCCGAGGATGATCATGTCCACCACGAACAGGCTGGCGAGAAAGCCCACCATGCGCCAGGAGAAGCGGCGCCCGCTGTACAGGGCCACGCAGCCGGCCAGGGCCAGGGCGCTGAAAAAGGCCACGTTGCCCATGCGCGAGCGCGTCAGCACCAGCGCCACCACCATCACCGCCAGGTAGAGGCGCAGGCGGAACTTGGGGCTGAGCAGCAGCCGCAGCCAGCTGCGCAGGCGCTCTTTCCAGCCGTGAATACGCTGGCGCGACAGCTGCGACAGCAGCAGCCCGGTGCCCGCCGCCAGGCACATCACCAGGTAGCCGGCGAGGTGGTTGCGGTTGACGAAGGTGCCGGTGGCCACGCCGCGGCCGGCGTACTTCTCCACGAAGAAGCCCAGTTCCAGGCCGCTGAGCACCATGAAGGCGCCATAGGCCGCCTGCGCGGTGCCGCTGAACACCAGCACCTGCAGGAACAGCCGCACCCGGCGCTCGCTGTTGACCAGGGCCAGCATCAGGAAAAACCCGAGGGTGATGCCGCAGCCGCGCAGCAGGTAGTAGTGGGTGGCGGCCCAGTCCAGTGACAGCGTGAGCCAGCCCTCGCGCACATGCCAGGCCGCCGCCCGGGGCGAGAGCGCCTCGATGACCGCCGGGGGCAAGGGGGTAATCTGCAGCAGCACCCAGGCCTGCACTGCCAGCAGGATGTACAGCGGCACTTTGGCGCGGCGCCAGATGCGCGGGTGGACCTGCGCCCTGCCGGCCAGCCACAGGGCCACCCAGGCGGCGGCCACGGCGGCCAGCAGCAGGGTGAGCAGGGAGCCGGCCCATTCACGGTTGGAGGCAAAGGGCAGCGGCGCCCACACCAGGATCGCCATGAAGGCGGCGAACAGTGCGCCCTCTAAAGCGCTGTGCTTCGTAGGAGCGGCTACAGCCGCGATATTTTTAGTGCCCTGGCCCGAAATCATGGTTTGGTTTTTGCGGGGGGTGATCGCGGCTGCAGCCGCTCCTACAGGGGGAGCGGCGACGGGGTGTTTGGGGGTTGGGTGCTGCGGGATCAGGACGCAGGGCTACCGGGCGGTAACAGGCCGCCGCCGGGGCGCGTGCCGCCACCGTGGCTGGTATCGGTGGGCGCGTAAGACGGCGGTGGGCGCAGGTCCTCGTCGTCATCGTCACAGCCGCCGGTGTCGTAGCTCGCAACCAGTGACTCTACCGTGTCGACCATGTCACCGCTGAGTTCGGTCAACAGGTCGGCGGCGATCCGCTCGGCCTCGGTGCTGTCCGTGGCGGCGCAGATACCGGCCTTGGCCAGTGCGGGCTGGTTCTCCACAGAAGCGGCGGCAACGGCCAGCATAGTGGCGGCGTCGAGTGTGCGCCCGTCATCGCGCAGCATCTGGATGATGCTGTCGGCAGATTGCCCACCGGCCAGTGCGTCCTGCACGGCCCGGGTGGCCTCGCCATCGGACATCGCGGCCACGGCGGCCAGCGGCGCAAGGGCCAGTGCGGCGATGAGGTTACGAGCGTTGATCATGACGGCTCTCCGTAGCGGCATTGATAGTCCTCGCCATGATAGGGGGCAAGGCCGGGAGGGTAAAGCGGCACAATTCACGGTGCCGGCGCGGCATCCTGCACAGTTTTGATCGCAAGCGAACGGGTTTGATGTGGCGTGAGCCCAGGGCCTGCATGATCATACGGGTAACATGAGATTATGGTATGGCCGCAATCGCGTTTGATACACTGAAGTTCGTCCGCCGGCTGAAAGAGGCGGGCGTACCCGAGACACAGGCGGAAGCGCAGGCGGAACTGATGGCGGAAGCGTTCGTATACAACATGGATTCGCTGGTAACAAAGGATCACCTCGAAGGGGCCCTGGATGCCCGATTTGCAGCGCAGGATCTCAGGTTCGAGAACCGTGTTTCCGATCTGTACCTGCGCATGGCAGACATTCGCGGAGAACTGAAACTGCAGCGCTGGATTCTTGCCGCCATCGCCGCCAGTACCGTCATTCCGGCCCTGATGACCCTGTTTGCCCCCTGAGCGGGCCACTGGCGCAGCCCTCTCCCACCCCGGCGGCGTGATCGCGCAGGGCCCGGTATACGGCGTCCATGCGCTCCAGGTTCCAGGGGCGGTGCACGCGGTACACGGGAATGCTGTCGGCCAGTTGCGCCAGCCAGCGCATGCGCTGCTCCTGCAGGAAGCGGAAGCTGTACAGGTAGTTGGGGATCAGTTCCTCGAACTTGCGAAAGCCGGTGACCTCGGTGATGGCTATCTCCGCGTCCGGCTCGCCCTGCTCAAGCAGGTAAACCGCGTGAATCGGCCTGGCGCGGGTGGCGAAGTTCTGCACCCGGTCGCCCAACACCTCGTATTCCCGCCAGGGGCGATGGTGCGGGTGCGAGGGCACCGCGTAGTACTGCCCCCCGTGCATCACGGTGGCGACCTTGTCATCGGAGAGCAGCGGGTGGCCCTGTTGCAGGAAATAATCCGCCAGTGTCGATTTGCCGCCGGTAGAGGGGGCCACAAACAGCACAGGCCGCGACGCCACTTCCACCGCCGCCGCATGCAGGAAATCGTGCCCCCGCTCCAGGGTGAGATACAGCGGCAGGAAGATGTGCACAAACCAGAACACCAGCCGCTCCTGCGTGCCCAGTGCATGGCACTGGTAATGGACCAGGTTGTCGCCACCACGCCAGTGAAAACTCACCACGTCGTTGACATCCATGCGCCATGACTGGCCCGCCACACTGTGCGCCAGCGCACGATCGCTTTGCAGGGACAGGTCGCGATTGTGGGCGTGGTAAAGCGAGAAGGTTTCCGGCAGTGTCGGCAGGGGCTGTTGCGCAGGCAACTCGCGCAGTTGCAGCGGCGCCTGCTCGGTAAAACCGGCCATCGCAGATGCTGCCGCGAACAACTCGAAGCCCGTGCGCACCGGCACGCCGTACAGCACCTGCTCAGCCATGTGAAGCGCCCCAGCGGAACGTGGACACCACGGTGAAAGCCTCGTGCCCTGCCCCGCCGTTCACAATCTGCGCCCCGCACTGCAGCCAGGCATGGGCCGAAAGCCCGGTGGGGTCGGCGCTGCGCTCGCAGCCGCGGCGTACGCCCAGGTAAAACTGGCCGGGTATGCCCTGCGCCGCCAGCAGCCGCTGCAGCACCAGCACCTGGGCCAGGCAGGTGCTCTGCCACGGCGTGTGGTTGGCGGCCACCGCTACCAGGTAACCCATGCGGCTGGCGGCCTGCAGTTGCTCTGCGCTGGGTTCAGCAGCAGGGACCGGCTGCGGCAGGTGTTCCAGTGAGGCCACCAGGCGCTTGAACGGGCGGGTGAGAATGGCAAGGCGGGCACAGCCGAGCAGCCACGTGGCGCGCAGCAGGAACCACTTGTCGGCAGCGTCGAGAGACTGAAACCTGCTGAGTTTACCGGGCACGGTTCAGCCAAACTGCTGCGCCAGGGCGCGCATAAACTGCAGGGCCTCGCGCTCGGTGGCGAAAGCGCCCGGGTACTGGCGGGTGATGGCCTGCGCCAGCTCGGCGCTGCTGCGGCTGCCGTCCATGTGCTGCAGGGCCCAGGCGACCGCCCTGCCCTTTTCGCCCAGCCGCGGCTGGTAGGCTTCGGCGCGCTTCATCAGGTCTGCCGGTTTCAGTGGCAGTGACAGGAAGCTGCTCTGGCGCTGGCTGCTGCCCTGGTGGCTTGTGATCCAGCTCCACTCGCCGTATTCCGGGCGGCTGAGGGTGAAATCGATGGTGTCGCCCTGTTGCAGTGACAGGGGCTCGGCCAGGGGCAGGAACACCTCGCTCCAGTGGGTGGGGCCGGCGGCGCGGCTGGTGTCGTACCACTCGTCGAGCAGGCGCATGGCGAACCAGCCCTGCCAGCCGTGCTGGGTGCCGGACTGCCCGGCCTGCACGCTGACGCTGGCCTTGCCGCCGGCGCGGTCTGCGCGGGCGAGGTCGAGGACCATCAGTTCTGCCGCCGGCGCCAGCGGTGTGACGGGCTGCTTGTCGCCACCCACGTCATACAGCAGGGTGTTGGCGGCATAGGGGCGCGCTGCGCTGTAGTCGATTGCGGGCAACTGGTTGTCGGCGCAAAAGTCACCGTAGCGCGCCCAGGTCTCCACCTTGTCCTGGTACACCGCCGGCGCCGAGGCCGGGCGCACCAGGATGCGCGCGGTATCCGGCAGCAGGGTGCCGCCGGGCTTGAGGAAACGGTCGCGCGCGTAAAACAGGGAGGGCAGCAGGTCTTCACCGAACAGCAGGTTGCCGGTGAACACCGAGATCAGCACATCCGCCTGGATGTCCTCCTGCACCTCTTCCACGCGGGCGCGCAGGCAGGTCACGTTATCCAGCCCGGAATCCCTGGCCGCCTGGCGCGCCACCTCGATGACCGGTTCCGGCTCCACCAGGTACACGTGCTTCGCACCCAGCCGCGCGGCAAACAGGCCCAGCACGCCGAGGCCGGCGCCGATGTCCAGCACCACGGTATCCGGGGTGACCAGCTGTTCCAGCGCGCGCACGTAGGCGGCGTTGCGCCGGGCGTCGTAAACCATACTCTGGTGGGAGGTAACTTCTGCGTAACTCATGGTCGCCCGATGCGGTTGCCAGTGGCGATTATTCGCGAGGCAAGGGGGGCAATGCAAATGCCGGGCGTGAGATCCACCACGGCGGTGCTGGCGCTGGGGCGCTGGCTTTGTGTAGGCTTGCGCTTTGCATACACCTTCGGCCCGCCATGAGAGAACTGCTGCGCCACATCACCCCGCCGCCCCGGGCGCTCGCCCTGAGCGTGCTGCTGATGCTGGCCGGCACGGTGCTGACCCTGCTGATCCCGCTGTTTGCCGGCCAGCTGACGCGCAGCATCCTCGCCGAGCCGGGGGTGGAGGTGTACCCGCTGCTGTGGATCGTGGTGGCCTGGGGCGCGGTGATGGTGTTGCGCACCGGGGTCAACCTGGCCGAAACCTACTACCTGGGCATGGTGGGGGAAAAGGTCGCCACCGGCCTGCGCGACCGGGTGTACGCGCACATGCAGGCCCTGCCCCTGCCCTGGCACCAGGCGCGCAAACGCGGCCAGGTGCTGAGCCTGCTCACCAGCGATGCCGATGAAGTCAGCGGCTTTGTCACCGGCACCCTGCTGCCGCTGTTGCCCACACTGCTCACCCTGCTCGGTGCCTTCGTGATGATGGCGCGGCTGGACACGACCCTGGCGCTGGCGGTGATCATCGGCCTGCCGGCCTACTTCCTGGCCATGAAAATCATCGGCCGCGAGATCCGCCCGCTGGCCCGCGCGTGGATGGACCAGTACAGCCAGCTGGTGGCCCGCGCGGAGGAAAACCTGGCCGTGCTGCCGGCGCTGAAGGCCTTCGGCCGCGAGCGTTTGGAGCAGCAGCATTTCCAGGGCGACAACCAGCAACTGCTGGCCATTGCCCAAAGGCAACTGCGCAGGCAGGCGCTGCTGTCGCCGGCGGTGAACCTGCTCGCAGGACTGGGGATACTGTTGCTGTTGTGGCTGGGCAGCCAGCGTATTGCCGCAGGCAGCCTGGAACCGGCGGACCTGGTCAGCCTGCTGCTGTATGCCGGTTTGCTGATGTCGCCGCTCAGCTCCCTGGCCGGGGTGTACGGGCAGGTACAGCGCGTGCGCGGTTCGGCAGAACGGTTGATCGGCTTTTTCCGCGAGCAGGGGGAAGATCTCGATGCGGGCGAAGCCCTGGGCGAGGTGCGCGGTGAAGTGCGCTTTGACAAGGTCAGCTTCGCCTACCCGGAGCGCGAGCCGATACTGCGCGGCCTCAACCTGCATATTGCCGCCGGGGAGACAGTGGCCATTACCGGGGTCAACGGTGCCGGCAAATCCACCGCCGCCCACCTGCTGCTGCGTTTTATTGCCCCCAGCGCCGGGGCCGTGTATCTCGACGGCATCGATATCGCCGGGGCCTCCATCGCCAGCGTGCGCCAACAGGTGGGACTGGTCGCCCAGCACGTGCAATTGCTGAACGGCACGGTGATGGAGAACATCGCCTACGGCCGCCCGGAGGCCTCGGCGGAGGACATCGAGCGCGCGGCGCGTGCCGCCCATGCCGATGAATTCATTGAGGCGTTGCCGCAGGGCTACCAGACCCTGATCGGCGACGAAGGCATCAAGTTGTCCGGCGGCCAGCGCCAGCGGCTGTCACTGGCGCGCACCCTGCTGCGCGACCCGGCGGTGCTGATTCTCGATGAGGCCACCGCCATGTTCGACCCGGCGGGGGAAGCGCGGTTTATTGAGGAGTGTCACCAGGTATTGCACAGCAAGACGGTGATTCTGATTACGCACAGACCGGCGAGCCTGGCGCTGGCGGATCGGGTGTTGGAGATGCGAGAGGGTGTGTTGGTGGAAGGTTCCGGTCAGGAAAAACCCGTTCAGGCGTGAAGCCGGCCGGGCATCAAACCAGGGCTGTCACATCATCATCTGCATGTCCGCCCGATTCATATTCACGCCGCCGTCGCCCAGGCTGCCACCCGAGCCCAGGGTCAGGCCCTGTACCGGGCCGAAGCGGGTCAAACGCGGGCTGGAATAGGTGGCCCTGGTCTTATCGACCGGCTGTCGCGGTGCCTGGCTGTCTGTTTTCTTGCTCATAGTGCCCCGTGGCGTAGCGCCACCTTTTCGTCTTGTCCTGGGGCGCAATCTAACGCAATACTGCTTGCTTGACAATTGGCGCAGCGGCGCGTTGCTGCGCGGCCATACAGCTGAACAGGAACCACAGGGCCCAGTCAGCTGTACCCGCCGGGCCGGCAAGGGCTGCCTGTAAACGGGCATCGAAGGCCTCTGGCTGCACCCAGCGCGCGCCGGTGGGCAAGCCTGAGGTTTTGACCAGGCCGGCCAGCTCCGCCGTCAGGCCGCGAAACGTGAAGGAGAATTCGGCCTTGTCTTCGCGCTGCAGAATCTCCGTCGGCAGCAACGTTGCCATGGCGTCGCGGTGCAGGCTGCGATTGTACCCGGGGCGATTCAGTACCCCGCGCGGCAGGCTGATCGAAAAATCGACCGCACGCCTGGACCAGTAGGGTCGGCGCATGTCGAGCCCGGACTCAGCTGCCAGCGCCTCCATGGTTTCGTGGGCCAGCAGGGCATAGGCGTTATTGGCCTGGTGCCACAGGGGGCGCTGCCAATGCACCCGCGTTGGCGCCTGGTTGAATGCGGCCCGCTGTGTTGCCTGCAGGCTGCGCAGGTGCTGAATGATCTCCGGCGCGAGGTGCTCCTCGTCCTCATCGGCGGCAGTGAGCAAATCACGCAGCGCGTGCCTGAATGCCGGGGGCAGGTTGCCACCCAGGCCGCCGCGCGCGAGGCGACTTAGCGCGTAGGGCCAGCCGTCGCGCCCCGCATGATCGCGCAACAAACGCCACAGCATCGTGACCCGCCCCCGTCCGAGCGCCTCGGCGTAGGCGGCGTCGCCGCCATCCAGCCATTCATCGCCACCGGTGCCATTCAACAGCACGCGGCTGCCATTGCGCGCGGCCTGCGCAAACAGCCCCATAGTCATCACCCCGTTGGGCGCGTTGCAGAATTCGCCCCGGGTTTTGCCACGCTGCAGGTACCAGTCCAGCGACTGGTATGTCGGCGCCACCAACTCGATGCTGCGCCCGCAGTGCCGCCCCACCGCCTGCGCATAGGCCACCTCGTCGGCATCGCCGCAGCCGCGGAAGTCCAGGGTATAGCCGGCGATATCCGGCGCCTGCAGCCGGCCGTGCCGGTGCAGGTCATCGGCCACCGCAAACAGCGCCGAGGAGTCCAAGCCGCCGCTGACTTCGAAGGCCACCGGGTAATCGCTGCGCGTTTGCCGGCGCACGATGTCGGTGATCAGCTCCAGGTAGTGTTCGCGGTAGTCGCTGTCATTGGGATAGTGCAAGGTATGCTGGAAATCCGGCTGCCAGTAGCGCTGCAGTGCAATACGGCCCTGCTCCACCAGCAGCGTGTGCGCCGGCGGCAGGCGCTTGCAGCCCTGCCAGAAGGTGTCCTCATTGCTCACCCAGCACTGGGCCAGGAACTGGGTGACCATGTCCTGGTTGGGCTGCAGCGCGCCCTCGGCCAGGTCCAGCAGTGGCGGCAGTTCGGTCGCGAAGGCGAAAAAGTGCTTGCCCAGGTGGTAGTAGAACGGCCGCGTGCCGGTGTGGTCACGTGCGCACAGCAGGCGCTCGCGTCCCGCATCCCAGATGGCAAAGGCAAAATCGCCGTCCAGTTGCGCGGCGCAGCTATCACCCCAGCGCAGGTAGGCCGCGGCCAGTAATTCGGGGTCCGGCGTGTCCGCAGCCAGGCCCAGGCTTTGTGCCAGTTCGGGGGCGTTGTCCAGGCGGCCGTCGAACACCAGGTGCAGGTTGGCGCCGGGTACGGAATACGGCAGCGGGGTGCGCGCGGCGGTGCGGGTTATATGAAAGCGGGCCTGGCCCAGTGCAACGGGGCCAATACAGGCGTGGTGCAGGCCGTCCGGCCCGCGGTAGTCCATGGCATCGAGCATGGCGCGAACCGGGGCTGGCTGCGCCGGGCGGCCATCAAGGTACAGCAGGCCACAGACCCCGCTCACGGGGCAGCCACCGGCCTAGGACATCTTGCTCCACTCGTCGATGCTCGCCCAGCCGACATCGGTCTTGCGGCGGCCGCGGGACGTCTTGCGCCGCTCTTCGTTGCCCACCAGCACGTATTGCTCCTCGGCGAGGCGGCCAAGAGCCCGGCGGTCGCCCTTGGGCTTGCGGCGGTCAGAGTGGTGGGTGTAGTGGCAGTTACAGCGTGCGGCAGTGCAGTCCGGGACCGGCAGTGGCGGCGCGTTGCTGGCGAGAAAACGCTTGTTCTTGTAGGACTTGAGCGCCGGGCAATCGCCCACCAGCGTAACGCAGTGGTAGGGTTCGGTTTGGGTGTCGGCATCCTTGCGCTGGTGCCGTTTGCCTTTGGCCCTGGTCTTGCTGTTGCTCCTGGAGTCAAGCGCACCGGCGCCCGCAGGCTTGCGCGATTTCTCCGTCTGCCACGACTGGTAAACGCGAAAGACCACCATCGCGAGCACCACGAGCACGGCAAAGAGCATGATGTTCTGGTACATCCTGTACCCTCCCCTTGGAGACTATCCCTCTCCAGTATAGCCAAAAACCGCGGCCGTAAAGGGGAAATTGCAGCGGCTGCGAGCCGGTGCTGGGGGACGTTGCCCGGCGGTGACGGCCGCGGGTTAGCGCGGCGGGGAATCACCGGGCCATCGGGCATTCAGGCCTCGAAGGGGTGGCGCAGCACGATGGTCTCCACCCGGTCCGGGCCGGTGGAGATGATATCGATGGGCGCGCCCACGACCTGCTCGATCTTGTTGATATAGTCGCGCGCCGCCTGGGGCAGTTCCTCCAGGGTCTTCGCCCCGAGGGTGGATTCGTTCCAGCCGGGCACTTCCTCATACACCGGGTACAGGCCGTCGTAGTCGTCGGAATCAATCGGATTGGGCACCGGGTTACCGTCGGCACAGGCATAGCCCACGCAGATGCGGATGGATTCCAGGCCGTCGAGCACGTCCAGCTTGGTCAGGCACAGACCGCTGACCGAGTTGATGTTGACCGCGATGCGCAGGGCCACGGCATCGAACCAGCCACAGCGGCGCGGGCGCCCGGTGGTGGCGCCGAACTCGTGCCCTTTCTTGGCCAGGTGCTCGCCGGTGGCGTCGAACAGTTCCGTGGGGAACGGCCCCGAGCCCACGCGGGTGGTGTAGGCCTTGGTAATACCGAGCACGTAGTCGAGGTACAGGGGGCCAAAGCCCGAACCGGTGGCGGTGCCGCCGGCGGTGGTGTTGGAGCTGGTCACGAAGGGGTAGGTGCCGTGGTCGATGTCCAGCAGTGAGCCCTGGGCGCCCTCGAACATGATCTTGGCATTGGTTTCACGCAGGTGGTGCAGGATGGCGGTGACATCGGCGATCATCGGCTTGAGCTGCTCGCCCATGGCCAGGGTGTCGGCCAGTACCTTGTCGTAGTCCAACGGCTCGGTGCGGTAATAGTGCTCCAGCGCGAAGTTGTGGTAATCCATGACCTCCTTCAGCTTGCGGGCGAAGCGCTCCTTGTGCTGCAGGTCACCGAGGCGCAGGCCGCGGCGGGCCACCTTGTCCTCGTAGGCAGGGCCGATACCGCGGCCGGTGGTGCCGATCTTCTCGTTGCCACGGCGCGCCTCGCGGGCCTGGTCCAGGGCCACGTGGTAAGGCAGGATCAGCGGACAGGCGGCAGAGATCTTCAGGCGCTCGCGCACCGGCACGCCCTTGTCTTCCAGTTCGCCCATTTCCTTGAGCAGGGCGTCGGGCGCCAGCACCACACCGTTGCCGATCAGGCACTGCACGTGGTCGCGCAGGATGCCTGAGGGAATCAGGTGCAGCACGGTTTTCTCCCCCTCGATCACCAGCGTGTGGCCGGCGTTGTGGCCACCCTGGAAGCGGACCACGGCGCTGGCCTGGTCAGTGAGAAGGTCGACGATTTTGCCCTTGCCCTCGTCACCCCACTGGGTGCCGAGCACGACTACGTTTTTGCTCATGTTTTAGCTCTGTTCCATTCCGCCGGCGGCGGGCTTCTATGTTTCCGGTTCTGGCGGATAATCGTTGCCTGTGGTGGCAATGGCTATCCGGCGTGTGTTCTCTATTCCAGCCTGTTTCAGCGCAGCGAGCTGATCGCGGCTGCGGCCGCTCCTACAATGACTCGCTCACGAACGGCCTTGTGGGAGCGGCTATAGCCGCGATGGCCATGCCTGTTTACCGGGCACGGCCTTGCTTACCCAACCTTTTCGCGGCTGTGGCCGCTCCTACAATGACTCGCGCACGGACGGCCTTGTGGGAGCGGCTATAGCCGCGATGGCCATGCCTGTTTACCGGGCACGGCCCTGCTTACCCAACCCTTTCGCGGCTGTGGCCGCTCCTACAATGACTCGCGCACGAACGGCCTTGTGGGAGCGGCTATAGCCGCGATGGCCATGCCTGTTTACCGGGCATGGCCTTGCTTACCCAACCCTTTCGCGGCTGTGGCCGCTCCTACAATGACTCGCGCACGAACGGCCTTGTGGGAGCGGCTATAGCCGCGATGGCCATGCCTGTTTACCGGGCACGGCCTTGCTTACCCAACCTTTTCGCGGCTGTGGCCGCTCCTACAGGGGCCGGGTTTGCCATTCACCCTCTATTTCAACCAACTCGCGATCGCAGCGCGGGTCGCGTCCTGCGCCGAGACTGTTTATCACGATCTCGCCGCTGGCGCGCAGGGCCTCTGCCTTTGCCAGCAGCTCCAGGTCATCCGAATCGGGCATGCTGATGGCACCCTGGCCGGACGCGCTCGCCGGCAGCAGGTTCATCAACGCTTTCAGGTCGGTGGCGAAGCCGGTGGCCGGGCGGGACCGACCGTACACTTCACCCACGCCGTTGTAGCGACCGCCATTGGCCAGCGCCTGGCCGTGGCCGGGCACGTAGGCGGCGAACACGATGCCGGTGTGATAGTGATAGCCGCGCAGTTCGGCCAGGTCAAAATAGATCGGCAGGTCGGGACGCTGGTGGCGCAGGTCGGTGGCGACGTCCTGCAGCGCATCCACGGCGGCCAGGGCCCGGGGGGCGCGGTCTGCAAACAGTTCGCGGGCGGCCAGTAGCACGTTGTCATCGCCGTGCAGGTCCACCAGCCCGATGATCAGGGTGGCAATGTCCTCGGGCACGTCATCCAGCGCCTGCATCAGATCCGGTACGGATTTGCGCTGCAGGCAGTCGAAGATGCGCGCTTCCTGTTCGTCATCCAGTTCCGCCGCGTCCAGCACCGCCTCGTAAATGCCCACGTGACCCAGGTCCAGGGTGTACCGGGCCGGCAGTTCGGCGGCGTCGAGCGTCGCCAGCATCAGGCGAATAATTTCCACGTCGGCGGCGACACTGTCATCGCCATAGAGCTCGGCGCCCAGCTGGATGGGCGACCGCGAGGCCATCAGTGACTTGGGCCGGGTGTGCAGGGTGGAGCCGGCATAGCACAGGCGCGAGACCCCGTCCGGCGCCAGGCTGTGGGCATCGATGCGCGCCACCTGCGGGGTGATGTCGGCGCGCACGCCCATGCTGCGGCCGGAAAGCTGGTCGGTAAGCTTGAAGGTCAGCAGGTCCAGGTCCTGGCCCAGGCCGGTGAGCAGGGAGTCGGTAAATTCCACCAGCGGCGGGATCACCAGTTCGTAGCCCCAGCTGCGGAACAGGTCCAGCAGGCGGCGGCGCAGCGCTTCCACGGTAGCGGCCTGCGCGGGAAGGACTTCCTCTATGCCGTCGGGCAGCTGCCAGCGATCAACCGATGTCATGCGGGGCCTTTAATTCACCAGGTAAAGCAGGATCACGCCCAGCATCATACTGCCGAAACCGATCCTGCGAATCACGCGATCATCCATCTGCGCCACCAGTGCCAGCATATTGCGCCAGTGGTTGGGGCTGATAAAGGGCATCAGCCCCTCGATGATCAACACCAGTGCCAGGGCTGCGGGGAATACCTGCCAAAAATCCAAAATTGCTCCCCAGAATCTGCCGGACACAAAAAACCGCGGGCCCATTGTCTGCAGCGCAAACGACGAGTCCCACGGTTGCGGAATGCTACCACAATGTATCGTGGTATTACCCGTGATTTTTTCCGGTTTGGGATGGGGGTTATCGCGGCTGTGGCCGCTCCTACGGGGTTGGTGCGCTGCACCTTGTAGGAGCGGCTACAGCCGCGAGCATGGCAGGTAACCCGCCCGGGGCTTATTTACCGCCCTGCGGGTCTTTCAGGTAACGGAAGAACTCGCTGTCAGGCTGCAGCAACAACACATCGCCCTGGCCGCTGAACGACTCCTGGTAAGCCTTGAGGCTGCGCGTGAAGGAGTAGAACTCCGGGTCCTGGTTGAAGGCATCGGCGTAGATGCGCGTGGCCTCGGCATCGCCCTGACCACGGATCTGCTCAGATTCCTTGTAGGCGTTGGCGCTGATCACCGTGACCTCGCGGTCGGCGGCGGCGCGGATACCCTCGGCCAGCTCCTGGCCCTGGGAGCGCAGCTCGCGCGCTTCCTTCTCACGCTCGGCGTTCATGCGCCGATACACCGACTCGGAAACATCCGGCGGCAGGTCGATCTTCTTCACCCGCACGTCTACCACCTGCACCCCCAGTTCCTTCAGGGCTACCTCGTTGAGTTCGGTGGTGATGTCTTCCATCAGTTGGTCACGTTCACCGGAAACCACTTCCTGCACCGTGCGCACGGCCACCTGGTTACGCAGGCCGTCGTTGATACGCTGGGCCAGCAGGCCCGCGGCACGCGCCTCTTCACCGTTGGTCGCGGTGTAGAACTTGGCAGTATCGGCCACCTGGAACTTGGCGTAGGAGTCCACGATCAGCGCTTTTTTCTCCTGGGTGAAGAAACGCTCGGGCTGTGAATCCACCGTCAGCACCCGGCCGTCGAACTTGCGTACGTTGTTGACGAAGGGAATCTTCACATGCAGGCCCGGCTTGATATCCGGGTTTACCACCTCACCGAAACGCAGCAGCACGCCGCGTTCCGTTTCCTTGATCACGTACAGGGCATTGCTGGCGATGAACACCACCAGGGCCAACCCAATCAAAAGTGTCATATTACGGCTGGACATGATCAGCGACCTCCCCTGCGTGCGGTGCTGCCGTTCGCGGCATCGCGACGCAGCTGTTCAGTTACGGCGTTGGTGATTTCGCGCAGCGAATTGGTATCCAGGCCCGGTGCGCGCATGGCGCGTGACTGGCTCTGCTCGGCGAGCTTGTCCAGCGGCAGGTACATCACGTTGTTGCCGCCCTCCACATCTACCATCACCTTGCTGGTGTTGCTGTAAACGCCCTGCACCGCGTCGAGGTAGAGACGCTCGCGCGTGACCTCGGGTGCCTTGCGGTATTCGGTCAGCAGTTTGCCGAAGCGATCCGCCTCACCCTGGGCGTTGGCGATCACCTGCTCCTTGTAGGCGCTGGCTTCCTCGATCACCCGCTGGGCGGCACCACGCGCTTCCGGCACGATGCCGTTGGCGTAGGCCTGGGCCTCGTTCTTCACGCGCTCCTCGTCCTCGCGGGCCTTGATCACGTCATCAAACGCGGCCTGCACCTGGCTGGGCGGCTTGGCGTCGTCGACGTTGATCTTGCTCACCAGGATGCCGGTCTCATAGGTGTTGAGGTAAGCCTGCAGGCGCTGCTGGACATCGCCGGCAATACGCGCACGACCTTCGGTCAGCACCAGGTCCATCACGGTTTCACCGACCACGTGACGCAGGGCGCTCTGCGCCGCGTGCTGCAGCGAGCGCTCGGGGTCGCGCACCTTGAGCACGAACTTGTCGGGATCGTTGATCACATACTGTACAGACATGTTCACCTCGACGATGTTCTCGTCCTTGGTGAGCATGATTTCGCGGAAGCTGGCCGCACGTACCTTGGTGGTGTTGACCTTGATGACTTCGTCGATCAGGGGCGGGTTCCACTGCAGGCCCGGCTGCACGGTTTCGTGGTACTTACCGAAACGCAGCACCACGGCGCGCTCCTGCTCGTCGATCTGGTAGAAACCCATCAGGGCCCAGATCACCAGCGCCACGATGGCGAGCACACCAAACAGTGCGCCCGACACGGCGGGACCACCGCCGCCACCGCCACCGCCACCGCCGGAACCGGGCTTGCGGCCAAACAGCCCGCCCATTTTTTCCTGCAGTTTCTTCAGCGCCTCGTCGAGGTCAGGGGGACCCTGGTTGCCACCACCCCAGGGATCGTTAGGCCCCTTGTTGTTACCGCCACCCGGTTCATTCCAGGCCATAGTCAGCTCCTGTGTTCAAAGTCGGAAGAGTCTAGCATTGTCGATGTCATATTCGCACCCTGTGTCGACCGGTACAGGGTGCTTCGGATTTTCCTGCCCCGCGGCGAAGTGCTCGCGGCCGCTAAAACAAGGGTTCCGGGCCCTTTTTCATCAATCGGTTCCAGTCTGCGCGCGGCAGGCGCACCTGCAGGTGGGCCACGCCGTCATCACTGTAGTTTTCCGCCTCCACCGCACCCAGTCGATAGAGGGCGGCGCGCAGGCTGCCCTGTTCCGGGGTCAGCTCCAGCTCTTCGTTGACCATGTCCTGGCCGATCAGTTCGCTTACCGCCTGCAGCAACAGCTCCACACCTTCACCGGTGGCGGCGCTGAGCCAGACGCGCTCGGGCCGCCCGTCAGCGTTTCTATCTATACGCGGTGACTGCTCCAATAGATCGAGCTTGTTGAACACTTCCAGCCGCGGGATCTGGTCGGCGCCGATCTCGCTGAGCACGTCGTGCACCTGGAAAATATTGTCCTCGCGCTCATCGCTGGCGGCATCGATCACGTGCAGCAGCAAGTCGGCGTTGAGGGTTTCTTCCAGTGTCGCCTTGAAGGCCTCCACCAGCTTGTGCGGCAGATGGGCGATAAAGCCCACGGTGTCGGCCAGCACCACGGGGCCGACATTATCCAGCTCTACCCGGCGCAGGGTGGGGTCGAGCGTGGCGAACAGCTGGTCGGCAGCGTACACACCCGACTCGGTAATGTAATTGAACAGGGTAGACTTGCCGGCGTTGGTATAGCCCACCAGCGACACCGTGGGAATCTCCTGCCGGCGGCGGGAGCGGCGGCCCTGCTCGCGCTGCTTGTGCACCTTTTCCAGGCGCGCGGTGATGGACTTGATGCGCACGCGCAGCAGGCGTCGGTCGGTCTCCAGCTGGGTCTCACCCGGGCCGCGCAGGCCGATACCGCCTTTCTGCCGCTCCAGGTGGGTCCAGCCGCGCACCAGCCGGGTGCTCATATGCTGTAACTGGGCCAGCTCAACCTGCAGCTTACCCTCGTGGGTGCGCGCGCGCTGGGCAAAAATATCGAGGATCAGCCCGGTGCGGTCCAGCACCCGGCATTTGAGTTCCTGTTCCAGGTTGCGTTCCTGGCTGGGGCTGAGGCTGTGATTGAACATCACCACCTCGGCCTCGTGCAAAGCCACGGCTTCGCGTATCTCTTCCAGCTTGCCGGAGCCGACAAAGGTGCGCGGGTGCGGCGCGCTGCGCTGGCCCATGAGGTAGGCAGCCGGGTCCCCTCCTGCCGAAAGCACGAGTTCTTCAAATTCGCGGGGGTCTTCCCGCTCGGATTCGCTGTCGAGATTCAGGTGCACGAGCACGGCTCGCTCCCCGGAATCGGGTCGATCAAAAAACAAACTTACCTCGGGTGGGGAATTGTATACGGCCGCCGTGGCGGCCGGGAACGCATCGCCTAGCTGTCACCGCCCTCTTCCGGCGGGTGCTGCATGGGCAGGCGCACCACGCGGCTTGGCACCACGGTGGAAATCGCATGCTTGTACACCATCTGGCTGACCGTATTCTTCAGCAGCACGACAAACTGGTCGAAAGACTCGATTTGTCCCTGCAGCTTGATGCCATTAACCAGATAGATGGAAACCGGTACGCGTTCCTTACGCAGAATGTTCAGGTAAGGGTCTTGTAGCGTGTGCCCTTTTGACATAGCTATTTCTCCTGGAGGCTCAACTCGAGCCGAAAAAAATAAAAAACTGGCCTTCTTGCCCCGTCGCTACCCGTGTAATCACGCCCCGGGTCAGCAAACAGGATGACGGGCCCTCGATACCGCTCTGCACAGTATAGTGCATCCGCGACAAACTACATGGGGTCGCCCTGCAAATAGTTCAAGGCACCTTCAAGCACTGATGTCACCGATGAAAGAGCATACGCGCTGGCGGCCGCGGCGGATGACCCACGGGCGCTCCCCGCGCCGGCCTCAACATGCGGTGGCAGCAGCATTTCCTCGAGGTTACCCTCTTTATCGGTGTATATCCATGCAAGATCAGGCCATTTGCGCAGCCACGTCAGCTGCCGCTTGGCCAGCTGCCGGGTCGCCGCCACCGCCCTGTCCACCGCCTCCTCCAGGCTGCACTCACCCGCCAGGTGCTGCCACAATTGCCGGTATCCCACCGCGCGGATAGCGGGCAGGTCTGCATGCAGGTCGCCGCGCTGGTACAGGGCGCGCACCTCGTCGAGGAAGCCCGCTTCCAGCATCAGCTCGAAGCGCAGCGCAATGCGCTGGTGCAGCACACTGCGCGGCCGCGGGCAGATCGCCAGCTGGCGGATATCATAGGTGGCAAACGGATCCGGGCCAGCGGCCTGCTCGCGGTGCCAGTCACTCAGGCTGCGGCCGCTGGCCCGGTACACCTCCAGGGCCCGTGTCAGGCGCTGGGAATGATTGGGGTGAATGCGCGCGGCGGCCTGTGGGTCAACCTCGGCCAGCTGCGCGTGAACGTGCGGCCAGCCATGCGCCGCGGCCTCCGCCTCGATCTCCCGGCGAATGGCGGCATCCGCCGACGGCATCTGTGCCAGGCCCTCGAGAAAGGCCTTGAAGTAAAGCATGGTGCCGCCCACCAGCAGCGGGATTTTCCCGCGGGCGGTGATTTCGGCCGCCAGGCGCGTGGCATCAGCGGCAAACTCGGCGGCGGAATAGGGTTCGGCGGGGTCGCGTATATCCACCAGGTGGTGTGGGTAATCCGGCTTGGCGCTGCCGATGTCCAAGCCGCGGTAGACCAGGGCGGAATCCACGCTCACCAGCTCGCAGTCCAGCTGTGCGGCGAGGTCGATGGCAAGATCGGTCTTGCCCGAGGCGGTCGGGCCCATCAGGCAGATGAGAAGAGGTTTAGCCATGGCGTCAGCGCCCGCGCAGGAACAGTTTGTCCAACTCCTCCAGACCCAGCTGCGTCCAGGTGGGGCGGCCGTGGTTGCACTGCCCGGAACGCTCGGTTGCCTCCATATCGCGCAGCAGTGCGTTCATCTCCGGCACCGTGAGCCGGCGGTTGGCGCGCACGCTGCCGTGGCAGGCCATGGTGGAGAGAATTTCGTCCAGGTGCGCCTCGATGCGCTCGGAACTGCCGAATTCGATCAGGTCGGCCAGCACGTCGCGCAGCAGCTGCTCGACATTGGAATCGCGCAGCAATACCGGGATTTCACGAATCACCAGCGATTCCTCGCCGGCCACGTCCACGGTCATACCCAGGCGCTGGAACAGTGCCGCGTGCTCCCCCGCCACCTGCACCTCGCGCTGGCTCACCGCCACCGACTGCGGCACCAGCAGCGGCTGGCTGCGGATGCCCTGCTGGTCGCGGGCCGCTTTCAGGCCCTCGTAGGTAATGCGTTCGTGGGCCGCGTGCATGTCCACCAGCACCAGGCCGGCGGCATTTTCAGCGAGAATATAAATGCCCTTGAGCTGGGCCAGCGCATAACCGAGGGGCGGGATATCCTCCTCCCCGGACTGCTCCGGCAGCGATGGATGTACCTGCTGGTAAGAAGACACCTGGGCCAGGGCCGCGCCACCCTGCAGGGGCCGCGAACCCGGATGTGGCTGCCCGCGCCCGGTGCCGAAGGAGGCGAAGCCGGCTTGCGGGCTGCCCGGCTCCGCCACGGCGTCGCCGCGCCATGCCAGCGACGCCTGCGTGGTGATCTCGCCGGTCCGGGTGTCGATGGCCATGCCATCCTCGGCGGCCACCGCGCCTGCGGGCAGGTTGTTCGCCGCGGATGCGCCGGGGCGCACTTCCGCCAGGGCCCGGTGCAGGGTAGAGAAAATAAAGTTGTGCACGCTGCGCCCGTCGCGAAAGCGCACCTCGTGCTTGGTGGGATGCACGTTCACATCCACCTGCGCCGGGTCGACTTCAAGATAGAGCACAAAAGCCGGGTGGCGGCCGTGATAGAGCACGTCGCGATAGGCCTGCTTGACCGCGTGGGCGATCAGCTTGTCGCGAATCACCCGGCCGTTGACGAAGAAATACTGCAGATCCGCCTGGCTGCGCGAGAACGTGGGCAGGCCCACCCAGCCCCACAGGCGCAGCCCGTAAGCCGCCTCGCTGCCGCGCTCATTCTCGATATAGATCGCCTGTTCCATGAACGCAGGGCCACACACCGTGGCCACGCGACGCTGCTGCTCGACCTGGCCGGTACCGGCCTTGAGCTGGTGAATGGTGCGACCGTTGTGGCGCAGGCTGAAGGCCACATCAAAGCGCGACAGGGCCAGGCGCTTGACCACTTCTTCCAGGTGGTTGAACTCGGTTTTCTCGGTGCGCAGGAACTTGCGCCGGGCCGGGGTATTGAAGAACAGGTCGCGCACTTCCACCGTGGTGCCCCGCGGATGCGGCGCCGGTTTCACCAGCACCTCCATTTCGCGGCCCTCACAGGCGGCGGAGTTGCCCTCGCTGCCTGTTTCCGCGGCGTTGCTGGTCAGGGTGAGCCGCGATACCGAGCCGATACTGGCCAGCGCCTCGCCGCGAAAGCCCAGGCTGCCTACTGCTTCCAGGTCTTCCAGCGAGTGGATTTTGCTGGTGGCGTGGCGCGCCATGGCCAGGGGCAGGTCATCCGGCTCGATACCACCGCCGTTATCGCGAATGCGGATCAGCTTGACGCCACCGGACTCAACGTCGATATCAATGCGGGTAGCACCCGCGTCCAGGCTGTTTTCCAGCACTTCCTTGACCACCGAGGCCGGACGCTCCACCACCTCACCGGCGGCGATCTGGTTGGCAAGGCGGGTGGAGAGGCGGTGGATCCTGGACATCAGGTTTCAGTAACGGCTCGCGCTGAGGGCTGGCTGTGCCTGCGAGGGCGCAAGTCCAGCGTGGATTAGACCGGCGATGTTACTGGATTCCGCAGGGGCCGGCCACCGGGGTGAGGCTATGAGCAGGGTGCCGGGTGTGGTGCGGGGTTTATCGCGGCTGCGGCCGCTCCTACGGGTTGGTTGCTGAGCCCGCACCTGTTGGAGCGGCTGCAGCCGCGATTGCTATGCCTGTTTACCCGGCACTGCGTTGCTTACACAACTCTTTCGCGGCTGTGGCCGCTCCTACGGGTTGGTTGCTGAGCCCACACCTGTTGGAGCGGCTACAGCCGCGATCAGGTTGCCGGGATGGTCAGTTTCTGGCCCACGCGGATAGTGGAGCTGCTCAGGTTATTGGTGCTCTTGAGTACCGACAGCGACACATTAAAGCGCTGGGCGATACCCGACAGTGTGTCGCCGCTGGCGATGGTGTACTCGGTGCCGCCCTGGGACTTGCGCCAGGCCACCAGTGTGCCTGAGGGCGGGTGGGCCATCAGGTAGTTCTTGATGCCGGCGTGGATGGCGCGCGCGACCCGTTGCTGGTGGCTGCGCGTGGAGAGTTTCCTGGCCTCGGTGGGGTTGGAGATAAACCCGGTTTCGACAAGTATCGAGGGAATATCCGGTGACTTCAGCACCGCAAACCCGGCCTGCTCGACGTTGCGCTTGTGCAAGCGGGTGACGTTGTTCATGTTGCGCAGCACCTCCGCACCGACCTGCAGGCTGGCGTCCAGGGTGGAGGTCATGGACAGGTCTGCGAGCACACCGGCGAGCACGTCGTCCTTGTCCGACAGGCGCACCCCGCCGACCAGGTCCGCGGCGTTCTCGCGCTGGGCCAGGTAGCGGGCGGCGGTACTGGTGGCGCCGCTGGTGGACAGCGCGTAAACGGAGGCGCCATTCGCCTCCCGGCGCTTGAAGGCATCCGCGTGGATGGAAACAAACAGGTCCGCCTGGCGTTTGCGGGCCAGGTCGCGGCGGCCCTTCAGGCTGATGTAATAATCGCCGGTGCGGATCAGCGTGGGGGAAAAACCGGTGTCGGCCTTGAACAGGGCATAGACATCGCGGGCGATGGCCATCACCACGTCTTTTTCCCGGCTTTTGCCGGGGCCCAGGGCCCCGGGGTCCTCGCCACCGTGCCCGGCGTCGATGGCGATAACGATATCGCGCTTGCTGTTCTGGCTGGCGGTTTTCCTGACCGCCGGCTGGGCGCTCGCCGCCTGCTGGTCGTAGAGATCCAGCACCAGGCGATCGCCGGTTTTCTCGTTGGCCTTGAGAGTGAAACTGCGCGGGTCCACGGCGGCGCTGACGTCGAGCACGATACGCAGGTCATTGCCCTCGCGCACTGCGGAGCGCACCTGGCGGATCGGCGTGTCTGCCAGCGGCAGATCGGACAGGTTGGATTTCAGGCGGGTGTTCTCCACATCGAGCACGATGCGGTCCGGGTTGTTGAGCATGAACAGCTTGTGATCCACCGGACCGGTGAGGTCGAATACCACGCGTGTGTGATCCGGCGCACGCCACAGGCGCACGTCATGCACTTCCGCCGCCTGCACGGTGACGGCCGTCAGCAAACCCAGGATCGCCCCGATCCACGCCCTGCCCATGTCACTCCCGCGTTAGTACGCTTTTTTGTTATGACGCCCCTGGCTCAGGTGCGCAACTGCAGGCACTTGATCACCGCGAACCCCTCCGCGGTATTGGCCTTAAGTTGCAGCGATCGCCCCGATCCTTTGCGCTCTATGTTAATCACTAAATCCGCCGGGGGCAAAACACCTTCTCCCCGCGCCGGCCACTCCACCAGGCAGATGGAATCTGTGGTGAAGTAATCGCGAATACCCATGAACTCCAGTTCCTCGGCATCGCCCAGTCGATATAGATCAAAATGGTACAGGTTTAGTTCCCCGAGTTCGTAGGGCTCTACCAGTGTATAGGTCGGGCTTTTTACCGCGCCGCGATGACCCAGGGCCTGCACAATGCCGCGGCTCAGGGTGGTTTTGCCCATGCCCAGATCGCCCTGCAGGTATAGCACCAGGCCCGGTTGCAGCGCCGCGGCCAGGCGCGCGCCGCAGGCCACCATCGCCTCCTCGCCGTCTGCCTCCAGCACCATTTCCGCGTCGTTCATCCCAGTAACTCCCGCAATACCGGGGCCAAGTCGCTGGCGGCGAGGCCGCGCTGCCCCTCCTCGGCGGCAATATCAGCGGCGGCACCATGCAGGCATACACCCAGCGCCGCAGACTGCAGCGGGGCCATGCCCTGTGCCAGCAGTGAACCAATCACCCCGCTGAGCACGTCACCCATACCGCCGCTGGCCATGCCCGGGTTGCCGTAATCGCTGAGCAGCAGCGCGTCGTCGCCGGCGACCAGTGAGCCGTTGCCCTTGAGCACCACCACGGCGCCGAACTTGTCCTGCAGGGCGCGCGCGGCAGCGAAGCGATCCGCCTGTACCGCAGCCGTGCTGATGCCGAGCAGGCGTGCTGCCTCGCCCGGGTGCGGGGTGAGAATCATCCCCGGCCGCGGCTGTACCGCCTGCGCCGCCAGCAGGTTGAGCCCGTCCGCGTCGAGCACCATGGGCTTGCCGCTAGCCACGGCTGCCTGCAACAGGTATTGCGCCCAGGGTGATTGCCCGAGCCCGGGGCCGACTACCAGCACGTCGGCCGCCTCGAGCAAAGGCTGTAGCTCCTCGCCCGACTCGACCCCGCGGGGCATCACTTCCGGGGTGCGCGCTACCAGCGCGGCCACATGCTCGGGTCGCGTTGCCACGCGCACCAGGCCAGCACCGCAGCGCAACGCCGCTTCTGCCGCCAGCGCCGCTGCCCCGGCCATGCCGTAGTCGCCACCGACTACCAGCACCGTGCCATACAGGCCCTTGTGCGCGGTGGCCGGGCGCGGGACCAGGTCATCGAGCAGGGCCTCCAGTTCCAGTCGATGGCAGTCGGCCGGGACCTGCCGGTAGATCTGCGCCGGCACCATCAGGTCGGCAAACTGCAGTTCCCCGGTGTAGTCCATGGCCTGGAGGGTGAACAATCCGCGCTTGAGGCCGATAAAGGTCACCGTGAGGTCGGCGCGCACTGCGTGCCCGAGCACGCGGCCGGTGTCGGCGCACAGGCCGGAGGGGATATCCATCGCCAGCACGGCGGTGCCGGCGGCATTGATCTCAGCGATGGCGGTAGCGTACTCGCCGCGCACATCGCCCCCCAGCCCGGTGCCGAGCAGGGCATCCACCACCACCCCGATGGGCAGCACGGCGCCCTCTGCAAAGGGCAGGATCTCAACACCGTTGGCCAGCGCCTGTTGCCGGGCCAGCAGGGCGTCGCCGGTAATTTTTTCCGCATCACCCACCTGCAGCACCGTGGTGCGGATGCCGCGCTTGTGGGCCATGTCGGCAACCAGGAAACCGTCGCCGCCGTTATTGCCGGTACCGCAAAGTACCTGCACGCACTCCGGTTGCGGCCAGGTACTTATCAGGCAATCGAAAGCCGCGCGCGCGGCGCGTGACATCAGGGTAATGCCCGGCACCTTGTGGGTGTCGATGGCGCAGCGATCCAGCGCGCGGGTCTGCTCTGCGGTGTACAATGTTTCGAATCTGGTTAAATCCATTTTATCCTCTCCGTCACAACGGGAATTATACGCCGATGTCATCACAAGATGACCCTCAAATTCCGCTGCTGGAACGACAGGCACTGTGGCGTGATGTCGAGCGCTGGGCAGGCGAGCTTGGTTTCCAGCAGGTGGGCGTGACCGACGTGGACCTGGGTGTGCACGAGGACTACCTGCAGCGCTGGCTGGACGCAGGCTACCACGGCAGCATGGATTACATGGCGCGCCACGGCAGCAAGCGCGCGCGGCCGGCGGAGCTGGTGCCGGAAACCTGCCGCGTGTTGTCACTGCGCATGAATTACCGGGTGGATGAGCGCGCCGAGGCAGTGCTGGCCGCAAAGGACAAGGCCTACATCTCGCGTTACACGCTCGGCCGTGACTACCACAAGCTGATGCGCAAGCGCCTGGCGCAGCTGGCACAGCGCATTGAGGAACGTGCCGGCGGCGGCCGCTACCGGGCCTTTGTCGACAGCGCGCCGGTGCTGGAACGCGCCATTGCCGAACAGGCCGGACTGGGCTGGATCGCCAAGAACACCATGCTGATCAACCAGGACGCCGGTTCCTGGTTCTTTCTCGGCGAGATCTATACCGACCTGCCACTGCCGCCCACCGGGGCGCAAAAGAGCAAGCATTGCGGTACCTGCACTGCCTGCCTGGACATCTGCCCCACTGACGCCTTTGTCGGCCCGTTCCAGCTCGACGCACGGCGCTGCATTTCCTACCTCACCATCGAACACCACGGCAGCATCGACCCGCAACTGCGCCCGCTGATGGGCAACCGCGTGTTCGGCTGTGATGACTGCCAGCTGGTGTGCCCGTGGAACAAGTTCGCCCAGCCCAGCGACGAGGCCGACTTCCAACCGCGCCACGGGCTCGATGACAGCGCGCTGGCGGATCTGTTCATGTGGGATGAGGCGACCTTCCTCGCCCGCACTGAAGGCTCGGCTATTCGCCGTATCGGCTTCGAGCGCTGGTTGCGCAACCTGGCCGTGGGCCTGGGCAATGGCCCCGCCTCGGCGGCGGCCATCAGTGCCCTGCGCAGCCGCCTGGACTACCCATCGGAGCTGGTACGCGAACACGTGCAGTGGGCACTGGATCGGCTGCTGGCCTGATAGCAATAGGGGCCTTGCGGCCTTTCGCGGCTGTGTCCGCTCCTACAAGTTCACGCGACAAGCCCACCTCCGTGGGAGCGGCCACAGCCGCGAGCCCTCTACACGATGCACTCCCACGCGGCTATGGGTGCTTGGGTTCGGGGTGCAACTGCAGGAAATGCTCGCGGTAGTAGCGCATTTCCGCGATCGACTCGCGGATGTCATCCAGCGCCAGGTGGGTGCCGGTCTTGGTAAATCCGGCTTCCAGTTCCGGGCGCCAGCGCTGCATGAGAATCTTGAGCGTGCTGACATCCAGGTTGCGGTAATGGAAAAACGCCTCCAGCGCAGGCATGTGCCTGGCCATGAAACGACGATCCTGGCAAATGGTGTTGCCACACATTGGCGAGGCCCCGGCAGGGACCCACTGCTCGAGAAAGGCGATGGTTTCGGCGCTGGCGCGCTGTTCGTCGTAATCGCTGGCGCGGACCCGGTCCACCAGCCCGGAGCGGGTATGATGCGTGGTGTTCCACTCATCCATGGCGCTCAAAGTGGCGTCGCCCTGGTGGATGGCCAGCACCGGCCCCTCCGCCAGGGTTTGCAGATCCGTGTCGGTGACAATGGTGGCGATCTCGATCACCACATCCTGCTCCGGGTCCAGACCGGTCATCTCCATATCCACCCAGATCAGGTTGGTGGGGCTCTGCATCGCTATCGACCTCAACTCAAGACTTGGCCCGCAGTGTAACAAATTGCCTCGACAGGCCCGAGGGCTGCCCCAATAATGCACCCATGTCGAAACGCAAGCTCAGCCGCCAGCAGACCTGGCGAGTGGAAAAGATCCAGGAGGAACGCGCCCGGCGCGCCGCCCGGCGGGATACCGCCGCGGAGGAAGCGCTCAGCGGCGGCGAACTGGGGCCGGAACAGGAGGGCCTGGTGATTGCCCACTATGGCACCCAGGTGGCGATCGAGTCCGCGCCCGGGGTCAGCCAGCGCTGTCATATCCGCGCCAACATCGACGGCCTGGTCACCGGCGATCGCGTGGTGTGGTGCGAGGGCGAACCCACCGGCGTGGTGGTGGCGCAACTGGAGCGCAATAGCGTGCTGTGCCGACCCGATCCCTACGGTAAACTGAAAGCAGTGGCGGCCAACATAGACCAGATCATGGTCGTGATCGCGCCCTACCCGGAGCCGCATGCCAACCTGGTAGACCGCTACCTGGTGGCTGCCGAGGTGGTCGGCATCGAACCAGTGATCGTGATCAACAAGCAGGACTTGCTGGCGCAGGATCCCGCCCTGCGTGAGCAGATGGCAGCGCTGACCGCAGTCTACCCCGGGTTGGGCTACAAGGTGCTGTATACCGCCAACAACGAGGCCGGCCTTGCCGGGTTGCAGGAAGCACTGCGCGAGCGTACCAGCGTGTTCGTTGGCCAGTCCGGGGTGGGGAAGTCATCGCTGGTCAACGCCCTGCTGCCGGAAGCGGCGCTGCGCGTGGGCGCCTTATCCGAGAATCGCCAGAAAGGCACCCATACCACCACCACGGCGCAGCTGTTTCATCTCGACTGCGGCGGCAGCCTGATCGATTCACCGGGTATCCGGGAATTCGGTCTCTGGCATATGAGCAAGCAGGAAGTCGAACAGGGCTTTCGCGAGTTCCGCCCCTGTCTCGGCCTGTGCAAGTTCCGCGATTGCCGGCACGAACAGGAACCGGGCTGCGCGATTCTCGACGCAGTCGAAGAGGGCAGGATCACCGCATCCCGTCTGGACAGCTACCGCCACATCGTGTCCACGCTCGAGGCCTCGGGCTGATCGCGGCTGTGGCCGCTCCTGCGGGGACGTTTGGCGCGATGCATATTTTGTAGGAGCGGCTATAGCCGCGAGGATAGTTTCCGCCCTGGCAACATTGTACGCATTCGCGGGATTGATCGCGGCTGTGGCCGCTCCTACGGGGGAGTTTGGCGTAATACATATGTTGTAGGAGCGGCTACAGCCGCGAGGATGGTTTCCGCCCTGGCAACATCGCACGCGTTCGCGGGATTGATCGCGGCTGTGGCCGCTCCTGCGGGGGAGTTTGGCGTAATACATATCTTGTGGGAGCGGCTACAGCCGCGACAATCGTTTCCCGCTCAACAGCAAGTCCACCTGTTTTCTAGCAAGCCACCGCAGCGAACCTTAGAGCCACTGCGCATCCCAGAGTGGGTAGTCGCCCACTCGTTCTACCAGACCCGCACGCAGGGGATTGGCGATGACATAGCGCGCACAGTTGAGGATGTGTTCCTCCCGGCGCAGGGCGTGATCGTGGAAGCCCCGTTGCCATACTGGCGTCTGCGTGCCCAAACGCTGCTGAACGGCATGGGAGGATCGCGACTTCACATGGCGGATCACGGCAGAAAGGTCAGGCCCGGCCTGCAACTGCATAAGCCAGTGCAGGTGATCCGGCATCACCACAAAGGCCAGCGTGCGCGCAGCCCCATGCGCGTCACGCAGGCTGTGCACCACGCAACGCCCCAATACCAGGTCGCTGAAAATGGGTTGACGACCATAAGTCGCCGTGGTGATGAGATAGATCTGCCCCGGGCGAGAAACCCGCCCGCGTCGGAGTCGATGAGTATTGTGTTTCTGTCCCGGCATACCCTTGGACAATGAAAAGGATAGACCACAAGCTTAGGCGCCTGGCCAATGAAGCACCACGATCAATTGTGCGCATTCTCGGGATTCATCGCGGCTGTAGCCGCTCATACGGGGATACGTGGCGTGATGCATATCTTGTAGGAGCGGCTACAGCCGCGTGGATGGTTTCCGCCCTGGCAACATCGCTCGCATGCGCGGGATTAATCGCGGCTATAGCCGCTCCTACGAGGGAGGTGTTACGAAATAGCGGTGGTTGCGTTCGGTCGCCGCGCCAGCGCTTCGCCGAGGCGTGTGGGCGCGCCTGCCAGGTAGCGTTCATCCCACTCAACGCCACCCTCGGGGAACAGCAGGATAACGGTGGAGCCCAGCTTGAAGCGCCCCATCTCCTCGCCCTTGGCTAACTCAACCGCATCGGGAAGACGCTGGTAGTCGAGGCGCGTGGGTGCGCTCGGCGGCGGGGCCACCTGCCCGCCCCACACGGTCTCGATGCCGGCGACCACCATGGCGCCCACCAGGATCAGCGCCATCGGCCCCGCCGCGGTATCGAAGTAACACACCAGGCGTTCGTTGCGCGCGAACAGGCGGTCAACATTCTGCGCGGTAACCGTATTCACGGAATACAGGTCGCCCGGGATATAGGTGGTGCCCAGCAGGCGCCCTGCTACGGGCATATGTACCCGGTGATAATCGCGCGGTGACAGGTAGATGGTGGCGAATTTTCCACCCGCGAAGCGTTCGGCCCATTCGGGGTCGCCGCCCAGCAGTTCGACACAGCTGTAATCCTGGCCCTTGGCCTGGAAGATACGTCCGCCGACAATATCCCCCAATTGACTCACCGCGCCGTCCGCCGGGCAGACCACATCCGCCTCGGCAATAGGCCGTGCGCCCTCGCGCAGGGGGCGGGTAAAGAACGCGTTGAAATTGGCGTAGCGACGGTGATCAGTTTCCCTGGCCTCGCTCATGTCCACGTCGAAGTGCTTGATGAACCGCCCGATAACCCAGTTCTTCAAGGCCGCAGGATGCTCGAGCTCTGCCAGCCAGCCGGTAAGGCGGGACAGCAAATGCTGCGGCACAAGATGCTGAAAAAAGATGAATAATGTGTCCATGCGGCGTAGTGTAACGTCAATAAAGACAAAGGTAATCAGGGCGTTAACGTGAACAATTGGCTTGCCATTTCCCTGCTGGTGGCTGCAACGACGATGGTGCCGCCCGCGTCGGCGCAGTCTGCATCCGGCGCGCCCGCCGACGCCAGAGAGGAAGATGAGGTGCTCGGCTGGGAACCCGTGCTGCCTGAGGACAATGCGGAACGCATCGAAGAGGCCGAAGACGAGCTGGTGGAAGTGCCCTGGGCCGATGAGCCCGAGGACGTGCCGGTCAACTGGGTGGATACCAGCCACGCCATAGCCACCAACCAGGCACAGGCACTCAGCGAATGGCTGGACGCCTTCTTTGGCGACCCTGAATATGACGCCGAACAGGCTGAATCCCTGCTGCGCCTCGAGTTCGTCAACGAGTGGGACGAGGACGACGGCAACGACTTCAATGTGCGCCTGCGCGGCAAGGTGCAGCTGCCAAAGATTTCCCGTCGACTCAACCTGGTATTTGCCGGCGAAGATGGCGAACCTGAAACCGAGGAAGAGCGCCGCGAGGAAGACCGCATCGGCCTGCAGTACAAGGTTCGCGAGGGTGGTCGCTCGCGTTTCGATATGACGCTGAATTACTCTTCGGGCTCACTGCGCCCGGGCGTGCGCTACCGCAATGAAGGCCGTTACACCGAAGAGACCAGCTATCGCTTCATCCAGCGCCTGCAATGGGATAACGACGAAGAATTCTTTACCACCGCCAATTACGACATCAACCATATGCTGGATGCAGACAGCATTCTGCGCTGGGCCAACCGGATACGCTGGGGCGAAGACACCAACGGCGTGGAGTGGCGCACCCGCCTGGCCCTGCGCGAACGCAAGTTGCCCGAGAGCAGGCGGCCCATTGCGATCTCCTATTTCGGCAGCATTAACGGCGAAACGCGCCCCGACTCACTGGTGAAGAATTACCGTTTAGGCGTGGTGTGGCGGCGACAGATTTACCGCGATTACCTGTTCGCAGAAATCGAGCCGGCCTACAACTACCGCCGCCGCACGCTGGAAGACGACCGTGAACCCGCCTGGAGCATCGTGCTGCGACTGGAAGTTGCGCTGCAGCGGGATTTGCGCAGGGTGCGATAGGGTTTATCGCGGCTGTGGCCGCTCCTACGGGGGTGGTGCTGGACTTGTAGGAGCGGCCACTGCCGCGAGAGGGCTGTACGGCTAGAGGTTCTCCTCGGCAAATGCCGCCAGCCGTGAGCGCACGATGCCATTGACGTGCATGATCCCGGCATGGGGATATTGCTTGCTCTTCTCCACCAGGTAGGTCAGCCCGGAAGTGAGCGGGCTGATGTACTTGTTGTCGATTTGCGCCAGATTTCCCAGCACCACGATCTTTGAATCCGCCCCTACCCGGCTGATCACGCTCTTGAGCTGGAACTGGGTCAGGCCCTGGCTCTCGTCGATGATCACGTAGGCGTTGTTGAACGAGCGGCCACGCATGAAGTTGAGCGATTTGAACTGGATATTGGCGCGCTCCTTCACGTAATCGATACTGCCGTGACAGGACTCGTCAGTGCCGTGCAGGATCTCCAGGTTGTCATCGAAGGCGGCCAGCCAGGGCGCCATCTTCTCTTCCTCCGTACCCGGGAGGAAGCCGATCTCCTCTGCTATGGGCGGCGTGGAGCGCGCCACGATCAGCTTGGAGTACTTTTTTTCCTCGAGAATGGCATGCAAGCCATAGGCCAGCGCCATCAGGGTTTTGCCCGAGCCCGCCGGGCCGGTGAGCACGGTCATGTCCACGTTGTCGTCGTCCAGCAGCGACATCGCCATGGCCTGCTCCAGGTTCCGCGGCGACAGCCCCCAGAAACGCCTGTGCATCAGGTTGTCACGGCTGTCACAACGCAGGTACACATACTCGCTGTCCACGCGCTTGACGAAGGCCATGAATTCCTGGTCGTCATAGAGAAACTGGTTGGGGTAGGCGTTGGGCACCGACTTGCGCGGCAGCCGGTGCAGGGTGCAATCGCCCTCGCGCAGGGTATCGACCTCGCTGATACCGGACCAGAAATCACCCTCAATATGCTCATAGCCCTTGGCCAGCAGGTCGATGTCGTCGAGCACGCGGTCGCGGCGATAGTCCTCAACGTGCACCAGGCCCGAGCCCTTGGCCTTGATGCGCATGTTGATGTCTTTGGTTACCAGGCAGATGAACTCCTCGGGGTTTTCCGCCTGCAGGCGCAGCGCCACATTGATAATGCGATTGTCATTGGCCTGGTCCGGCGTGCCGTCGAGATAGGGCACATCGGTGTTATCACCGAGCAGCTGGTCCGGGAAAATGGCCAGGGTGCCGGGAGGCAGGCCCTCGATACCCGAGCCTGGCACCTCCACCCCCTCCTGTATCTCTTGCGGCGAGGCGGCATCGACGACCTTGTCAATCATCTGGATGGCGATTCGCGCCTCGCGGCTGACGGTCTTGTCGCGCCGGTCCTTGATGTGGTCGAGTTCCTCGAGCACGGTCATGGGAATGACAACGTGGTGTTGCTTGAAGGCGGTGACGGCGGTGGGGTCGTGCAGCAGGACATTGGTGTCCAGTACATAGGTTTTTTTGACAACGGGTTTCAGGGTGGCTGATTTTTCTACGCGCAGGGCGGAGCCTGAATCCATAGAGTATTCCTCTCGGGTAAATGGCAGGTTGGGTGTGGGGGATCTTGCGGCGGGCAAGGCAGGGTCACATTGCAGCGACCTGCCGATATTATGGCCGGCACGGCCCCAGGGGGGATGCCAGCGGGCTTCTTGCTCGAGATCGGGGCCGACTTCTGTGTTCGACCGGGGTTGGATGGAAACGGGTGGTGTGGTGCTGCCGGTGCTTTCGCGCCCGCGATAGTGCAGCGCGTAGCGGTTCTGGGCAGGTGAGGCCCGGTGGCAGCGCAGCAGCGCTGGTTGGATGACGCGTGACGGCCTGGTGTCACTGGCCGGCCTGCGTCGGGCACTGTTTCAAATTCAGCTTCCTGACGGATCGCGCACAGCGTGAATTTCAATATCAACACCCTGCGCCGAAACTGTCAATGCCTGTAACCGCATTAAGCAAATTGAAGCGGCAAAGCGCCGCCGCGCACTGACAGGGCAGCTGTTTTCCGCTACGATAGGCGGCTTGAATTGCTGATCTTAAGAACCCCCTTCCATGCTCAATCAGGACTCCCTCGCCCAGCTTAAGGGCCTCAAAACGCAGATGGAGGCGGAAAAAGAGCGCGCCGAGGCGGTGGTCAAGGGCACCCAGGCCCGCTATGGCTTCGCTGTGCTCGACGACGGGCGGGAAGTGTTCATTCCCCCCGACGAGATGCTCAAGGTGTTCCCCGAGGACCGGGTGCAGGTGTGCATCCGCCCGACCAAAGACAACAAGACCATCGCTGACATCGAGAAACTGATCGATTGCCCGCTGGGGGACTTTACCGGTCGCTGCGTGCGCAAGGGCAAAGCCCTGTTCGTGGAGCCGGACCTGCCGCAACTGCGGCGCTGGCTGTTCATTCCGCCCCATGCGCGCAATGGCGTCAAGGACGGTGATTACGTGCGCGCCGCCGTGCTGCGCCACCCCATTCGCGACGGCAAACCGCAGGCAAAGATTCTCAGCGTGATCGGTGATGAAACCACACCGGGCATAGAAAACCTGTATTCCATGGCCAAGTACCACCTGTCTGCCGAGTGGGCCACGGCAAGCCGCAAGGAGCTGGAACAGCTACTGCAGGATTGCCGGCCGCTGGAACAGGAACATCGTCGCGACCTCACCGACCTGGAATTCATCTCCATCGATGCGGCCAAGACCCAGGATATCGACGACGCACTCTATGCGCAGATTTCCGATGAAGGCTGGACGCTGTTCGTGGCCATCGCTGATCCCACGTCCTATATCCCCATGGACTCCAGCCTGTATCGCGATGTGGCCGCGCGCGGCACTTCGGTGTACTTCCATGGCGACGTGCTGCCCATGTTGCCCGAGGAGCTGTCACAGGAAACCTGCGCCCTGTCCGAGGGCGCGGATCGTCCGGCCCTGGTCTGCAAGATTGCGATCAACGACAGCGGCCAGGTGGGGGAATACGAATTTATCGAAGCCACCATCCGCTCCCGGGCGAAGCTGTCCTACTACGCGGTAGACAAGTACCTGACTGGCCAGAACCAGGAATTGATGATGCACGCCTCGCCGCTGGAGGCGCTCTACCAGGTGTACCGGGCCCTGCGCGGTCATCGCGAGGAACATCACCTGGTGATGGAAGATCGCCAGGAATACCGCTGGATCATGGGCGACGACAAGCAAATCGACCACATCGAGCCATTCGAGAAACTGCTGTCACAGAAGCTGGTGGAAGAGTGCATGATCGCCGCCAACCGCTGTGCCGCGCGCCACCTCGCCGAGAGTAGCGCCTCCGGCCCCTTCATCACCCACCCGGGCTTTCGCAGCGACCGCCAGAAGGAAGCGCAAAAGTTCCTGGAGATGCACGCGGCCGATGTGGCCGCTGCGGACCTGTCCACGGTGGATGGCTATCGCAAGGTCATCCGTGAATTGTCCCGGCCCGAACACGAGCTGCCCCTGCGCACCATGGTCAACCGCCTGCTGACACGCGCGGAGATCAGCGCCCAGCCGGCGCCACACATGGGCATGGCATTGGAGTACTACACCAACTGCACGTCGCCGTTGCGCAAGTACCTGGATTTCCTGGTGCACCTGCAAATCAAGGCCAGCCTGCACGAGCAACCGGCCAAGCTGGTGGACACCGCCCTGCTCGAAAACCTCGCCGGCCGCATCAGCACGGCGCGCTCGGCCACGCTGGAGGCCGAGCGCTGGCTTGCTGGCAAGCACCTCGCTCGCGTGGTGGAGCGCCAGCCCGAGAAGACCTTCAAGGCGACGGTAGTGCACGTCAACAGCAGCGGCTTCAATGTACGCCTGACTGACAACGGGCTGGATGGCTTCGTCGACCTGCGCAAGGATCCGGAAAAATTCAGCTACGACAAATGGACTGCCAGCCTGACCAGCACCACCCGTCGCTTCCAACTGGAGCAGGAAGTGGAAGTGTTGTTCACAGGTGTGGATCGGGAAAACCAGCACCAGGCCAGCTTTGAACTGGTGGCGGGCTGCGGGCTGAAACCGCCCAGGGAAGACAAGAAAGCCGAGGAATAGCGGGCGCGCTAGTGCGTCGGGCGATCCAGCATGCTTGTACGGGGCGCGCGGGACTCACCGCCGGCAGGGCTTGTCGGCATATCCAGCAGCAATTGCGCCTGCACGGCGCTGACCAGCTTGATCATTTCGCCGACGCCGAGAGCCCGCAGATAGGCCCCCATATCGCGGTGTGAATCAAAAACCACGTTGTTGTCCACCGCCCGAAAGGCCTGGATAATCAGCAGTTCCCGGTTGCTGTACTGACTCTCTTCACCAAAAATCAACTTGGTGAAGGTGTCGACGATGGCCATCTCACTGACCGGGCCCATGTGCATACTCGCTTTGACGCGTTTCATTTTCTTCCCTACCTTGCTGCGTCCGGTGCCGCCCGACTCCCTGGGTCGACATTACCTTGCCTTGTTCCGGCGCGCCTATTCTCATTGTTACGATCTCAGTATGACCCACAGCAGCGGGGCAACTGTCTAAATATTAGGCAATATTTCACATTCTGCCGCCGGAAATGGCGCTTTTTACCCGAATTGGGCAGGAAAAACGCCCTCCGGGCGCTGCCTGGGGCTGGCAGGGCGCGCTACCGGCGCCAATAACGCCGGCGCTGGAAAGGCCGCGGGAACCCGGTTCAGAAGTGCGCGCTGCCCGGCGTACGCGGGAATGGAATCGCATCGCGAACGTTTTCCATACCGGTGACGTAGTTCAGCAGGCGCTCAAAGCCGAGGCCGAAACCGGCGTGAGGTACGGTTCCGTAGCGGCGCAGATCGCGATACCACCACAGTTCATCGCGCAGGTGCGGGTCCATGCGCGCATCCAGCACCTCGAGACGCTCCTCGCGCTGGCTCCCACCGATGATCTCTCCGATGCCGGGCGCGAGCACATCCATGGCCGCCACCGTCTTTTCGTCATCGTTGAGGCGCATGTAGAAAGCCTTGATGTCCTTCGGATAGTTCATCACCACCACCGGCCTGCCCACGTGCTCCTCGGAGAGGAAGCGCTCGTGCTCCGAGGCCAGGTCCACGCCCCACTCCACCGGAAACTCAAATTGCTTGCCACTGTTCCTGAGAATGTCGATGGCCTGGGTGTAATCCATGCGTTCAAAGCTGTTGTCGATCACAGTGCGCAGGCGATCAATCACGGTGTTATCAATGCGCTGCTGGAAAAAAGCCATATCATCCTCGCGCTCGTCCAGCACCCGGGTAAACACGTGCTTGAGCAGGTCCTCCGCAAGGTCGGCGTCGTCGTTGAGGTCAGCGAAGGCGATCTCCGGCTCTACCATCCAGAATTCTGCAAGGTGCCGGCTGGTGTGCGAGTTCTCGGCGCGGAAGGTTGGCCCGAAGGTGTAAACCTTGCTCATCGCCAGGCAATACGACTCCACCTCCAATTGGCCGGACACGGTGAGAAAAGCCTCGTCGTGGAAGAAGTCCTGGCTGTAATCCACCGCCCCGCTTTCGGTGTGCGGCAGATTGGCCATATCGAGGGTGCTGACCCGGAACAGTTCACCGGCGCCCTCGCAGTCGCTGCCGGTAATGATGGGGGTATTGATCCAGTTGAAACCGTTCTCGTGGAAGTAATTGTGAATGGCATTGGCAAGCGTGGTGCGCACGCGAGTGATGGCGCCAAAAGTATTGGTACGCGGCCGCAGGTGGGCCTGGGTGCGCAGGTACTCAAAGCTGTGGCGCTTCTTGGCGATAGGGTAACTCTCGGCATCGTCCACCCAGCCCACAACCTGCACATCAGTGGCCTGGATTTCCACGCTCTGGCCCTTGCCCTGCGACTCGACCAGTTCGCCGCTGACGATCACAGCGCAGCCAGTAGAGAGCCTCAGCACATCTGACTCGTAATTTTCCAGGGTGTTTGGCACCACGGCCTGGATGGCGTCGAACGCGGTACCGTCATGCACCGCCAGGAAAGAAATGCCGGCCTTGGAATCCCGTTTACTGCGCAGCCAGCCCTTCACGGTAACCTGGCTACCGGTGTCGACATGGCCCTTTAACGCGGCGAAAACGGTGGTGAATGCTGACATGGACTGTTCTCCTGTAGTTCAAGCCGCGGAGGATACCGGAATCAGTTTGTAGCGTCATGCGGGAACTGCGCTGTTTGGTTCTACCGGCATTACGGCAGCCGCTGATGGCCACTTTTCAGGGGGACAGGCCCGCGTGCTCTGTGTTTCCTCCTGAAAAACGCAAAAGCGCCGTCCATGGCAGCTCGGGCTCGGCCATCCCTGGCCTCGCACGTTTTCTGGAGCAAACACAGAGCCCACAGGCCTCTATCTACAGGGAGGCTCTGCCCAGTCGGAGGCCACGATCATGCGATGCAGGCCGGCGTGTAAAGCAGCGGCACCCGCGACTACCGGGCCAGACGCGTAATCTTCGACCCCTCCAACGTCAGGTTCGCCATCAGGCCCTCGTTGGAGAAAATAAAGGCGACCACAGGCTTATCGAATTCCCGCGTGGAGAACGTCGCCCCGCCACCGGCATTGAACAACGCCACGCTGGTGTCGACACCAACCTCCCAGCCACGGTTTTTGCGGAACGCCGCCAGCGCCTCGTCGGTGCGGAACACAATGACCTTGGACTTGATCTGTGCGCCCAGTTGCAGCCCGAAGGATGCGCCGGAGGTCGCGTAATACGACTGCGGCTCGTCATCCACCAGCAGCACGCCTTCACCGTATTCACCGCCGACGCCAAAACCCAGTTTGACGATGTCGGGAAACACCAGCACACCCGCGGCGGTATTGATCAGCTTGTCAGTGCCCTCGACATGAGACTGCAGGGCATCGAGCGCGGTACTGCTGCCGGAGTTGATCTGCTCAACGGAGTCAGCGCGCAGCGACTGGGAGACCAGGGCGAGCGCCAGGCAAAGTAGAGCAAGTATTTGTCGGTATGTTGCCATGGTCATTTGCTTATTCCTTGAAGTTAAAACGTTGACCCACCAGTGCTTCCGAGAGCTGCCACAGTTTGTCCGCCTCGCCCGGGTCCAGGGCGTAGGCCTCCACGCCGCCCTCCGCCTCGGCTGTCGCCGGCTCGGCGACATGGCAATCCTCCAGGTAGAGCCCGCCCTTTCCATCCAGGTCTGGCGAGGTAGCAGCCCAGACACTGGTAGCGGAACCCTGGGCAACCGATTTGAACGGCAGTTCCTCGGGTTTGCGGCCACGAGCGATCAGTTCGAAATCGGAGGCCTCCATATGCCGACCCAGCTCGGTCATGATCATCCCCGGGTGGACCGCAAATGCGCGCACGCCGTGTTCCCGCAGACGCTGGTCCAGGCCTACCGAAAACAGGGCGTTGGCCGTCTTGGACTGGCCGTAGGACTGCCACTTGTCATATTCCCGCTGCTGGTAATTTGGGTCATCCATATCCACCGGCGCGAAGCGATGGCCGGCGGAACTGAGATTCACCACCCGTGCCGGGGCGCCGGCCAGCAGGGCCGGGGCCAGAAGGCCGGTGAGCAGGAAGTGTCCGAGATGATTGGTGCCAAACTGCATCTCAAAGCCCTGCGCGGTGCGCGAGAGCGGGCAGGCCATTACCCCGGCATTGTTTACCAGCAGGTTGATCACGGGCGCTTTCTGCAGGATATCGGCAGCACCCGCGCGCACGCTATCGAGGTCGGCCAGGTCCAGCAGCGCCGTATCGAGGGTCGCTGCAGGCACGGACTCTCGCACCTCGGCAACCGCGGCTTCGAGCTTGGCCGCATCGCGAGCCACCATCAACACGGCGGCACCGCGGCTGGCCAGTACCCTCGCCGTCTCCACCCCCAGGCCGGAAGACGCGCCAGTGATCACCGCCCGGCGCCCGCTGAGATCTATGCCCTCGGCGACATCTTCTGCCGTGGACTGGAAACCAAATTCGCTCATCGCTGCTCTCCTTCCGGGTATAACCTGTTATTGTCATGGGGCATTTGCCCTTGAATTATCATGGCGCCCAGGCGCCCGTGTCCCGGAGAACAGCTTCAACCATGAATGCGCAACAAATCAAGCAATTTGAGGCCGGAGAGTACATGAGCTTCGCCACCCTGAAGAAATCCGGCGATTTCGTGGCCACACCGGTGTGGTTCGCACCACTGGACGGTGCCTACTACGTATTCTCGGCAGGAGACGCCGGCAAGGTAAAGCGCCTGCGCAACTTCAGCGATGCGCGCATTGCCCGCTGCACGGTGACAGGCAGGGTTACCGGCGAGACCTTCGACGCCGATGCCTACCTGCTGGACACCCCGGAAGACGAGGCCACCGCACTGCGCGCGCTGCACAAAAAATATGGCATGAAAATGAAATTTACCGATGTGCTGTCGGCCCTGACCGGCAAAAAACAGAAACGGGCGTACATCCGCGTGGTGCCGCGCTGAAGCCGGGCTAGCGGGATGCCGCCAGCTGGCGGGTCAGCTCCAGCCAGGTCGCTTCGTAGCTCTGCTTTTCTGACATCAGTGAGGCCTGCTCGCGCGCCCGACCCACGTAGCGCAGGGCGGCCCTGGGCTCACCCAGTTCCCGGTAAATCAGGCCAACGCTGAATAACAGGCCCGCGTCCTCCGGTGCCAGCGACAGGGCCTGGCGATAATGGCCCAGTGCGCCCCGCCAATCGCCCTCCTCAGCGGCCTGGTCGCCCAGCCAGGCATGGTAGTAGGGATTGCCGTCGCGGTGGCGCTCCACCCGCGCCTGCCAGTAATCACGCTCTTCGTGCCGGCCCTGCAGTTCGTACAGCACCGTGAGGTTGTTCATGGCGGAGCGCTCGTGCGAGTCCAGGCCCAGGGCCGCCAGATAGGCCGTTTCCGCCGCGTCGTACTGGGCGGAACGCCGGTAAACCACACCCAGATTGACCCAGAGGTGGGGCATTTCCGGGCTCAACTGCAGAGCGCGCATGGCATTTGCCCAGGCCTGCTGCAGCTGCTCGTCCGCCAGCGCATCCATGGCCACATTACTGTGATAGAGGGCCTGTGCGTCCCGGTCACTGATCTCCCTGGCATCGGTAATGTCCCGTGACGGCAGCGGATCAAGATCTACCATGAAGCGATCCCTGGCGCTCAGGTGCACCACCGCGTTGACGTGCAGCCGCACTGCCACCCGCTCGCCCATGCGCGTCCACTGGGGACGCACATCAAGCCACTGGTAACGGGCATCAAGGCCGGCCTCGCGAGCAAGGGCGATGAACAGGTTGGCGTAGGAAAGACAGTTGGCGGTTTGCGCATGAAAGGCTTCGCTGGCGGTCCCCTGCGCCGCGGGATCATAGTCGATACCCAGTGTCGCCCGCCCCCTGATGGCCCGGTGCAGGCTGAGCAGGCGCTGGCGTTCGGAGCCGATATCGCCGGTATAGCGGGCCACAAAATCGAGCATGGCGTCGTCGGTGTGCAACAGCTCCGGCGTCGGCGCCAGTGCGGCCACCTCGCTGATCTCGACCCGCCGGTCCTGCAGTTGCAACGGTGGCATCTGCGCGAGCTTGGCACCACCGACACCGCCGGTCACGCAGGCGGAGAGCAATACGCTGCAGGCCAGCAGGAAACAGCGCCCCGCGCGCACCCACACTGCAACCCTCTGCGTCACCACGGTTACCTCACCTCCCACACCAGTATAGCGGAGTTTGATCGAGGTCAATGCACAGCGCGCCGGCCGGGCGCAGCCTATACTGGTGAGACGTGTATCCGACTAACTCTAAAAATGGAGCATGGACATGACGCAACATATACTCGAACAGGATACCCTGGAAGACACTCGTACCATGAGACGCCTGGCCGCGGTGATCGGCGGTTTCCTGGTGGCCACCGTAATCCTCGCCCTGGCCGTGGGCATGGCGATGGGGTGACCGCGCTGCGGCTGAGGTATCAGGCCGCCGTGTGCAGGCCGCATTCGCGGCCGTCGTGAACCTTGGTGGGGTCGAAGTAGTGGCGGCAGGAGGGCAACTCGTGCTCTTCCATATAGGCTTCCACATCGTCTTCTGACCAGTTGAAGATCGGGGCCACCTTGATAATGCCCCGATTATCCAGTGAGACGATATCCAGCGTCTTGCGGTGCTCTGTCTCCTCGCGGCGTATGCCGGTCAACCAGATATCCGGGCTGAATTCCTCGAGGGCACGGGCGAAGGGCTCCAGCTTAACCTGGCGGGTGAATTCCTGGTGGCGCTCTTCCTCGTCCACCGTGGGCACGCCACCCATGATGGCGTTGCGCCGTTCCGACGTCATCTGTGGTGAATAGACGTGTATGTTCAGCTCCAGGTCACGGATCAGGCGCTCCGCCACCACATAGGTGTCGCGCAGGTTATACCCGGTATCAACCCAGATTGTCGGCACGCTTTTGTCCACCTCGCTGACCAGGTGCAACATCACCGCGGCATTCTTGCCCATGCTGGTGGTGGCGATGGTTCGGGCCTGCAGGGATAGTGCCCAGCGCACGATGTCGCTGGCGCTGGCATTGCGCAAAGAGGCGTTAACGCTGTCCAGGTCGAGATCCAGCAAGGCAGTAGTTTCCAGCAGAGTTTCGGGAAGGTCGAACTTTAAAGAATCAAAACCACAGATACAAATAACCAAAGTTTATATGGTTATTACCCCGGGTACGCCGGCCAGGGCCCCTCAACGGCGGCGATAGTCACCCCGGTGACCGCCACCGGCCACTACAATGGCGGCCAGTGCGGGGCTACGGCCAACCTAGGCCGCAACTCTCGCTGCGGTCTTTTCCAGTTCTGTGTGCAGGTCCAGAAACTGGCCGGTAAGCTTGTGACTGGGCGCAAGGTCTATGAGCGGGCGATGTTCCCGGTGCGACTCTTTCATCTTTACCGAGGTATTGAGATAGGTATCGAAAATTGGATACCCCTCCTCCTCCAGCTCGGCCACCAGTTCCCCCGGCAGGCGCGCCTGGGAATTGAACTGGTTGATGACAATGCCTTCCACTTCGAGGTCGGGATTGTGGTCTTCCTGCAGTTCCGCCAGGTTGTCCATCAGCGAATACAGGCTCTGGCGTGCAAAACTGTCGCAATCAAAGGGCACCAGTACTGAGTCCGCGGCGATCAGGGCCGACTTGGAATAGAAATTGAAATTGGGCGGGGTATCAATGTAGATACGATCGTACTCGCCATCCAGCTTTTGCAGGGCGTCGCGCAACTTGTAGATCTTGTAGCGCGATTCCAGCTCTTTTTCCATGTCTGACAACACCGGGCTGGACGGCATCAGGTACAGGTTCTCGTAGGGCGTTTCCCAGACAAAGGAATCCGGGTTCTTCTGCATGCGCCGCGAACCGACAGTCTGCTTGAACAAACCCGCCACACCCTGCGCCTCGGCGGGAAAAGCCTCGGCATCGATCTCGCCGACCAGGTAGTGAGTGGTATTGCCCTGCACATCGAGGTCTATGACCAGGGTGCGATAGCCCATGGCGGCACCGATGGCAGCCAGGTTACAGGTGATGCTGGTCTTGCCGACCCCGCCTTTCTGATTGAATACGACACGTTTCATGCTGGTGTTACCGCGCTGACTGGTGGTGAACAGGAAGAATCCAGAGTGTAATCAATCGCGGTTTTCAATGTAAGCGTGGCGGCGTTTTTTCTGGCCGCCAGAGCGGGTTTTTTAGTGCTCCATCGCCGATTACGGCGTGATCGCAGGGTCTTGCGACAACAGTCTTCAACCCGCCCAGACGCGTTGGTACAGCACAATGATGTCGTCCGCCTCGGGCACCCGTGGGTTGTTGGCCGGCGACCCCGAGGCCAGGGCCTGCTCTGCCATCAGGGCCAGGGAGTCGTGCCAGGTGTTTTCGTCGATGCCGTAGTCGCGAGGTGTCGGCACGGCGAGGTCGGCATTGAGCTGGCGCAGGCCGTCGCTCAGCTTGCCCAGAGCCAGTGAATCAGCATCACCGGCGTCCGCCAGGTTCATGGCGCGCGCGGCGGTGGCATAGCGTTCGGTAGCGTGGCCCACGGACCACGCCGTGACCTCGGGCAGCAGCATGGCATTACTCAGGCCGTGGGGCACGTGAAACAGGCCGCCAATGGGCCGACTCATGCCGTGTATGAGCGTGACCGAGGCATTGGAGAAAGCCATGCCGCCCTGGGTCGCAGCCAGCATCATCGCTTCCCGGGCGACGCGATTGTCCGGTTCGGCGCAGGCTGTGCGGATATGCTGGTGTATGGCATGCATGGCGGTCAGGGCAATGCCGTCGGTAAACGGATTGGCCTTGCGGCTGACATACGCCTCGAGAGCGTGACACAGGCTGTCGATACCGGTATCGGCAGTGAGCCGATAAGGCATGGTAAGGGTCAGCTCATAATCGACCAGCGCGGCCACGGGCATGAAGCCCAGGCCCATGCACAGCATTTTTTCGCTGGTCTCTGAATCGGTAATCACAGCGGCCCGCGTGGCCTCTGACCCGGTGCCGGCGGTGGTGGGGATGGCGATGACGGGCAGGCCGCTGTCGATCTGCTGCGGGACCTTGTAATCGCGCATGGGGCCCTGCCGCTCGACCATCACGGCCATGGCCTTGGCGGTATCAATCGCACTGCCGCCACCCAGCGCCACCAGGCAGTCATAGTCGCCTGCGCGCAGCGTTTCCAGACCGAGTTCGACACTGTCGGTCGTGGGGTCAGGCACGGAATCTGAAAACTGGCCGCAGGGCACCGACGCCGCGCCAAGTGCGCCCGAGATACGCTCGGCATAGCCGCACTGCACCATGAATGGGTCAGTGACCAACAGGGGGCGCTGCAAACCCAACTGGCGCAGCACATCGGCGACCTCGGCGCTGGCACCCGCGCCAACCCGCAGAATCCGCGGGAGGTTGATATTTGCTGTCGTCATACTGCCCCCTGCGCGGTCATCAATCCTTGATTTCGATGAGGTGAATTTCAAACACCAGGGCGGTATTGGGCGGGATGCTGTCGCCGGCACCCTGCTCGCCGTAGGCCAGGCTGGGCGGGCAGGCAATGCGCCACTTGTCACCCACCGACATTAATTGCAGGGCCTCGGTCCACCCCGGGATAACCTGGGATACGCCAAATTCGGCCGGCTGGCCGCGTTCGATGGAGCTGTCAAACACGGTGCCATCGACAAAGGTGCCGTGATAATGCGTCACCACCGTCGATTGCGCCGAGGGGCTGGCGCCGCTGCCGGACTCCAGCACCTCGTACTGCAGGCCACTGGCCGTTACCGACACTTCATCCCGCTGCGCGTTGGCACGCATGAACTGTTCGGCGAGCGCCTTGCGCTTACTTTCCAGCTCAGCCGCCCTGGCCTCCTGCTGCGCCTGGATCACCTGGTACGCGGCATTGATTTCGTCGTCCGTCAGCGCAGACTGACGCTCCCGATACCAATGCTGAACGCCGGCGATCACGGCCTCCAGGTCGAGGCCGTCAAAGGCGTTGCGCGCCAGCTGGTCGCCAAATTGCAGGCCGAAGCCGTAGCTGGCTTTCTGCTCGTCGGTGGTCAGGTCCACCTCGGGATTGAGTGCCATGAGAAATTTCCACTATGCTGATAAAACCAGCCCCGCACCATAGCATATTGCGCCGCGACAGGGAGGACAGGCATGACACAGGAGATCGAGGAAGTGCTCACTTTCTGGTTTGGCGAACTGGACGAGTTCGGAATGAGCCCCGCCGACCGCCGCGCCCTGTGGTTCAAGCCCAGCGAGGATACCGATACCTTCTGTCGCCTGCGCTTTGGCGAGCTCGTGGAGCAGGCGCTGGCCGGCGGGCTGCAGGACTGGGAACAGTCAGACCACGGCACCATCGCCCTGGTGCTGTTACTGGACCAGTTCACCCGCAATATTTTTCGCGGCACTGCGCGGGCCTTTGCCGGCGACCCCCGCGCCCGGGCAATCTCACGTCACTGTATCGCCCATGGCCATCACCAGCGCATGCCTGCCATTCACCAGGTATTCCTGTATTTACCGCTGGAACACAGTGAAGACCCGGAACTGCAGGATGAGTGCGTCATGCTGTTCCAGCAACTGGCCGAGATCACCGGCTCGCAGGAGATCGCTGATTTCACACGCTATGCGGTGGCACACCGTGATGTCATCGCCCGCTTCGGCCGTTTTCCCCATCGCAACAGCATCCTCGGGCGTGAATCCACTCCCGATGAACTGGCACATCTCGAACGACATGGAGGCTTCTGATGCAAGCATTGCTGGTTACACTGATATTGTTGCTATTGCCCCTGGCCGGCAGCGCGCAGACCCGGCCCTTCGATTGTGTCAATTCGGAACCCCACCGCCGTTTTGACTTCTGGCTGGGAGCCTGGGAGGTGCGTGACGGCGAGGGCACTCTGCAGGGGCACAACGAGATCACCTCGGTAGAGAAAGGCTGCGCGCTGCTTGAGCAGTGGCGCAGCGTCAACGGCGGCACCGGGCGCAGCCTGAACTACTTCGATCCCGAGACCGGCACGTGGCGGCAGTTGTGGCTGGACGCCGGCGCCAGCATTATCGACATCAGCGGCAACGTCGATGACGGCAGCATGGTGCTGGAGGGGGATATCTACTACCTGCAAAGACAGCTTTCCCGGCCCTTTCGCGGCACCTGGACACCACTGCCTGACGGCCGGGTGCGGCAATTCTTTCAGCAGCAGGATGCGTCGGGACAGTGGCAGACCTGGTTCGAAGGCTTTTACAGCCGGGTCGAGGAGTAAGTCGTCTCAGCGCTCGGCCACGGACCAGAAGTCGTAGCGTCCCTCGGTCATTTCCGCCTGCCAGACGTCAAAGCGCCCGGTTTCCAGGTCGGCGTAGGCCTGCAGCACCGAGTCATTGACCTCGGGGTAGGCGACCTGGTCCCAGGGGCAGTCTTCCTGCGAGAAAAAACCACAGTCCAGGGACTCGGTACCCGGATCACAGAAATCGGTGTCCACGCGTGCGCGGAAACCGATATAGACCTGGTTGATAAAGGTGATGGTGCCAGTCATATACAGCTGCAGCTGTTCGGGCGGCAGCAGGATACCGGATTCTTCGTGCAACTCCCGCGCTGCGGCCTGCGCCAGGGTCTCACCACTTTCCATAAAGCCGCCGGGAATGGCCCAGGCGCCCAGGCGCGGCTGAATGCCCCGCTGCACCCAGAGCAGGCGATCCTCATGGGCAACGAAACAGGTGACCACGATCATCGGATAGGCATAGTCCAACTCGCCGCAACCCGTGCAGCGCCAGTGGTTACGTGTTTCCCCTGCGACCACACGGCGTTCAAGCGCCGCGCCGCAGTCGGGACAGTATTTATGTTCGCTCAACAGCAGGCCTCCCGCCCTGGTACAAAAACCATAGCACTTTGCTCCAGTGAAAGCATTGGCGCTATGCTTAGCCACTTATTCGAATCTGCGAGACACCAGCATGACAAACCATACGCCACGGGTGCAGCTCCTGCTGACCGGGAACGAGATCATGAGCGGCGACACCGTGGACTCCAATTCCGCCCTCATCGCCAAGCGTCTCGATGAACTGGCGATAAGCGTTTATCGCAAGGTCACGGTCGGAGACGATCCGGCGCTGCTGAAAAGCGAGCTGGCGTCGATGGCGCAGGCTGCGGACGTGGTCATCATAAACGGGGGCCTGGGACCAACAGTGGATGACCTGACCGCAGAGATACTGGCTGCCGTCGCCGGCGTTGAACTGGCTGAGCACCCGGAGGCGCTGGCGCACCTGGAAAGCTGGTGTGCGGGACGCAACCTGCCGTTGAATGCCGCCAACCGCAAGCAGGCCCTGCTGCCGGCGGGCTGCCATGTGATAGACAATCCGATAGGCAGCGCGGTGGGGTTTGAAATGACGGTGTCAGACTGCCGCATCATCTGCACGCCGGGCGTGCCCGGTGAACTGCGCGCCATGCTCGACTGGATCATCAGCGACCTGGCCAGGGGACTGCAGCGCCCGGTAGAAAGGGACATACTGCGCCTGCAAACCTTCGGCCTCGGTGAATCCTCTGCCCAGCAACTGATTTCAGACCAGATACCAGACTGGCCGCAGGAAGTGGAACTGGGCTTTCGCGCCGGCGCACCGCAGATGGAGATCAAACTGAGCATCGATCGCAATGAAGACCAGCCGGCCCGGGCACATTGCCTGGCACAGCTGGAGGCTTTGTTCGGCGATCACATCATCGGCCAGGGTGACACCCTGCTTGCCGGGCGAGTGCTGTCCCTGTTGCGCGAACGCAAGGCAACGCTGGCCACTGCCGAGTCCTGCACCGGCGGTCTTATCGCCTCCATGCTGACACAAATCCCCGGCTCTTCAGACGCTTTTCACGCCGGTTTCGTCACCTATGCCAACGACATCAAGCGCGACGTCCTGGGTGTATCCCAGGCCGACCTCGATACCCATGGTGCCGTCAGCGAGGAGGTGGTGAGAGCCATGGCGCTGGGTGCCATGGACAGGGCCCGGGCAAATTACGCCGTGGCGGTGTCCGGGATTGCCGGCCCCGGCGGTGGCAGCGACGACAAACCGGTCGGCACAGTCTGGCTGGCCTGGGGCGAGCGCGAGCACCTGCGTACCCGCTGCCTGTGCTGGCCGGTGGAGCGCTCACTGTTCCAGACCATGATCGCCGCGGCGGCGCTGGATATGATCCGCCGCATGCTGCTGGGCATTGATGAAGAACCGCGCTATTTCCGCCAGCGCCGGGCCCGGTAGCCAGGGTTACTCAGGAACCTGCCTCCAGCGGCGGGTCCTGCTCTGTCGGCGATGATTTGTGCCACACCAGTGAATGAAAGCGCTCGACGCCGCCGACCATGTCCTTGCCACTGAGCACCAGGGTCTGGCCATCCAGTTCCGCGTGACGCAATTGTTCGGTACCGGGAAAGTTGGGATTCAGGCTCATGCTCACATAGTGAATCACATCGCCGTCCTGCACCCGGTAGCGACCGGCGTAATGGAAGTAGGAGGTGTAGGCCTCGCCCTTGGCAGCATCCGGTATTTTGCGGAAGGCCACGTCTTCCGGAAACCGCTGCCGCTGCGGCCGCGCAATGGCTGCGCTCATCCAGCCATCCTCCGTGTACAGCAACAGGCCCCGGGGTTCTTCGCCGTAGGGATAACTCAGGTCATCACGGTCGGCATAGCCGATCGCCCAGGACTCCAGCTCCCACGCCCCGACCAGATCTGATTTACTGATCATGCTCTGCTCCTCCAGTTACGGTTGCAACTGTTCAATTTGCCAGCTGTCATCGGCCTGGCGTCGATACTGGAAGCGGTCATGCAGACGGTGCTCTCCTCCCTGCCAGAACTCGATGCGCTGGGGGATGACCCGATAACCGCCCCAGAAATCCGGCAACGGGATCTCGCCCTTGCCAAAGCGTTCCCTGAGCACAGCCACCTGCTTTTCCAGCAGGGCCCTGGCCGATATGGGGCGGCTCTGCCTGGAAGCCCAGGCCGCGATCTGGCTCTCTCGCGGACGGGTGACGAAATAGGCCGCAGATTCGGCTACGCTCATTTTCTCGGCGCGGCCGCCGATAGTTACCTGGCGATCAAGTTCGTTCCAGGGAAAGTTCAGCGATACCAGCGGATTCGCCGCGATAGCCTGCGCCTTGTCACTGCCGTAATTGGTGTAGAACACAAAGCCGCCATGGGACAGCCCCTTCAGTAACACGATCCGCTGCCAGGGCAGGCCCTCGTCGTCCACTGTAGCCAGCACCATCGCGGTGGGGTCAGTGAGACCGGCGCGCACAGCCTGCTCCAGCCAGCTCTCGAACTGGCGCAGGGGGCAGCTGTCCAGCATCTCCCGGTGGAGCCCGCCGGCGGTGTATTCGCGCCTGAATGCCTCGTAATGCAATGTTCTTTCCTGCTAACCTGCCCAGCTTGAGGGCGACCATATTAGCGGCCGCGCGCAAGGGACGTAAAGGGGACTGTCATGCAAGGCTTACCGGACATCATCGACGCGGACGCGGCGCATACTGAAACCCTGGCCGATGTGCTTGCCGACGCCTTCGCGGAGGACCCGGTAATGAACTGGGTGCTGCCGGCACAGAGCCTGTACCCGGAATTTTTCCACCTGTTGGTGCGCGATGTTTTCCTGCCGGGGGGCATCATGCACTATGAATCAGCCGAGCGCGGTGCGGCCCTGTGGCTGCCACCCGGCGGCAGCTTTACCGTGCCGCCCAGCCTCGCCCTGGCTGGGCTGTTCGCACGATTGCTGCTGCGCTGCGGGCCGGCACCGATACTGCGTATTCCCCAGCAGGGGCGGGTATTCGACCGCCATCACCCGAAAGCGCCCCACTACCACCTGGTCTTTGTCGGCGCGCGACAGAGCTGCCAGGGCCTGGGCGTGGGTTCGGCACTTATCAAGCAGGGATTGCGGATTTGCGACCAGCAGCACATGCCCGCCTACCTGGAGAGCTCCAATGAAAAGAACGTGCCGCTATACCAGCGTCACGGTTTTGAGGTTATCGCGGAAGAGGCCATGCCCGGCGGCGGCCCCAAAGCCTGGTTCATGTGGCGAGAAGCCCGCTAGGCAGGCGGGAACTGTGCGAAAATGGCGGCTGCCGCTTCCTGGCGACGGACATCGGCCCGCTCCTGGTCCGGCTCGGGCTGCAGGCGCGACTCAATGATCGAGCGCCACACTGACTGGTTCCTGGCCGGATCAATCATATCCACGATAAACGTACCCTGCGTGTATTGGCGCACACTGACATCAGACACCGCAGGCCCACAGCGCCAGCAATTGTAGTAGCTCATGCTGTTATAGGTGCGTACATCCGTGCGCTCTTCCGTCACCAGGTGCCAGGTGAGATACATATCCGCCTGGCTGTTGTCACTGACAATTTCAAAACCCTTGCGCTGCAGCTCGTCTGCCAGCGCCTGGTCGATGCGCTGCACCTGGATATCGCTGATCCTGATGTTGGAGAGCTCGGTTCTGTCCACCGGCTGCAGGGCGATCTTGCGCACCTTGGAGAAATCAAACTGCCCGTCGTAATCCATATTGGCCTCAAGCGTGGACGCACAAGCGACCAGCACACTGACCAGGGTAAGCAATCCAAGCGAGCGAACAACGTTAGCGACCATGGGCAAAAATCCTCTTTAGTTACAGCGCATTATAGTCAATCTTTGGTGCTGGGATATACCGGCGCGCGCTGCGCGATCGCGGGTATCTGCGGGAAGGGAAACAGTGTAGCCCAGTCCTCCCCGAAGGTCGCGGCAAGGCTCTCACCAAAGGCATCCCTGTGGCAGGCGGCGATGGCCGCACGCAACTCCGCCTCGCTGGCAGCGCCAGCCAATACCAGGGCCTCCATCATGCCCTCAGCGCGCAATCGCGGGCCCGGAGGCAGATCCTCGCCCCGCGAGAGCGCATCGAACATGATGCGCCACCGCCTGTTGAGTTCATCTACGACCGCCTGCATTGCGTACCCCCCGTTATAGGATCCCGGTGCAGTATGACGTCAATCACTGCATTTTTCAGTACATCGAGCAGCGTATATACTTTCTATTGCACACGAACACGTTGTGGACACGACTGCCGCGGGCAGCCAGCGCGAGAGAGGTAATGAGCAAAACGTCCATCACAGCTTTATGGTCATGCATTGTCCTGCTCGCGGGCACGATGAGCGTGCACGCCGCGGCCAACAGTGCGATACCGGAAACGGCTGCCGCCGAGCCGCTGATGCCGTCGCCGAGAGACGAGGCGCTGACCGCGGAAGAATACCGGGCGCTGGTCACCGACCTGGAATCATCGGCCGGCGCCTATGCGTCGCAACTGCCTGAGTCACTATTCAGCCTGGGCGTTAGCCTGCAAAGCGAGGGTGAACACCGCGCGGCGATCGCTGCCTTCAAGCGCGGCGTGCACCTGGCACGTATTAACGATGGCCTGTACTGTGAACAGCAGGTTCCGATGTTACAACGGGAGATTGCCAGCCACCTGGCACTGGGGCAGTACGCCGAGGCCGACGAGCGCCAGTCCTACCTGTACCGGGTACAGATGCGCGCGGTGGAAAACGGCAAGGCGCGCGCGCAGGCATTCATGCAACAGGCGCACTGGCAGTACACCGCCTACCGATTGGACCTCGACGGCCAGGGTTTTGCCCGCCTGATGAGCATGTGGGACCTCTATCGCCTGGCACTCAACGACATTGCCGGACGCGAGGGGCAAGCGTCACCCGCCCTGCTGGAACCCCTGGAAGGCATGCTGCTGGCGCAATACCTGATTGCTGACCAGGAACCGCAGGGCATAAATGGTTACCAGGCCAATATCGACAATTTCTCCATGCAGCAACAGATGAACCGCTTCAATGCCTATCGCGGGCAGAGCTACAAGAAAGGACAGGCCGTGATTCAGGCCATTTATGACATTCAGCGCGCTGAACACGGCGAACACAGCCTGGAAACGGCACAGGCTCGCAGGATGCTGGGCGACTGGAAGCTTTGGCACGGCGAGCGGGAATCCGCTATGCGCGCCTACCGCGAGGCGATAGCGGAACTTACCCCGCGGGATGATGCCGAAGAAATGATAGGGACACTTTTCGGCAAGCCTGTTCCCCTGCCTGATGTTGCCGGGGCAAGCCAACTGCCACCGGAAGCGGATGCAGGCGAAAACTCGCTGCAACTGCGCTTCACCGTGAACCAGCGCGGCAAGGTGGAAGAACTGGAACGTGTGGACGACAACGAACTCGATGATGCGGCGGCAAATCGCCTCATGCGCACGCTGCGCAAGACCCCGTTTCGGCCGCGGTTTGCGCTCGGCGAACCCCAGGTGACGGAGGCAGTAACAAGATCTTATGCAATTCAACCCTGATATGCCCTCGCTCCTGACCCGCACGCTGGTGCCTGCGGCCATGGTTTGCGCCTGCCTGCTGTTGACCGGCTGCCCCAGCGCCAGCAATCCGACCCAGCCGCAGCCGCCCTTCCCCCCCACCAGCGGCGGTTCCAGCGCGCCACCCTCGTCGAGCGGCACCCCCGCCAGCGAGAACTCATCGGCAAGCCAGTCAACGTCAAGCAGTTCCAGTTCCGGCAGTGCCGGCGCGGCCGAGCCCGGCGCCAACCAGTCCGCATCCACGGGCGACTCAGACGCTAACAGCGCTGCCGAAGCGTCGGCGGAAAACACGGGCGACCCTGCAGGCGATATCGCGTCTGACTCAGCTGGACAAGCCGGGGGTGAAGGCAGCCCGGGAGAAAGTGGCTTCGAGCCTGCTGGCACAGGCGGCGCTGGCGAACCCGGCTTTGAGCCAGCTGGCGATACCGGCATTGTGGACATGCGCGACACCCCCACATTCGAAGACATCAGCGGGGGCATGGGCAACGGCATGGAGGGCGCAGCGGGCAGCGCCGGCGAGGCCGCTGCTGCAGGAACGAGCCCGGGAACCGGCACGGGAACTGGTGCTGGAACAGGAACAGTCCTCCAACCCGGCAATGACAGCAGCCAATACCCTGGAGGCGTGCCCGGCCAGGGTGCAGAACCCGGGGTGCCTTCTGGCCAGGGCACAGGTCGCGGGCCGCTGACCCCGGCGGAACAGGTGGCCATCCTCGACGCCAGGCTGGAACAGGGCACCGGTGATTTCGACACCATGATACTGGAGGAGCAGGCGCGCCAGAGGCAGGCAACCCGCGAGGGTGCCGCAGAGCAAGCCAGCACCGCCGCCAGCACATCCAGTGGCGCCTCCGGCGGCAGCGAAAAACGCAGCGAGTATGAAACCGCCAGCGCTGGCAGCGGCAGCTACGGAGGCGGCATCGGCGGGCCCAGCGGCGGCGGACGAGTACCTCAAAACACTGCCAAATATCCCCCGCCCGCCGATATTCCGTCCGGTGACAATGACGATGTGGTAGCGCGGCAGCTGCGCGAAGCCGCCATGCGCGAACCAGACCCGGCAGTGCGGGAGAAACTGTGGGATGAATACCGCAAATACAAGGGCATAGAGAAGTGATCATGACGGCGGGGCGCACATGGGTTTACCTGGTGCTGGCGGCGCTGCTGTCGGGCTGTGTCAGCCAGACTATCAAAACCACCTCGGTACCTGCCATCAATACACCCGGCGAAGCGGTGTCCGAAGCCCTGCTCCTGGACGTGGGCATCGCCCTCTTCGACCCCGGACTCGACGATTATGACGAGGACCAGCGCATCTACCCGGAAGTACGCAAGGCCGAAGCCCGCTTCATGCCCAACCTGTTGTCGCAGGCCATGCAGGAAAGCGGCGCCTGGGGCGCAGTGCGCGTGGTGCCAGATCCCGAGCGCATCTCCGACCTGTCAGTGCACGGCACAATTCTTTACTCCGACGGCGAAACACTGGAGCTGGCCATTCGCGCCGAGGACTCGCGCGGCTACGAATGGCTGGACAAGACCTACAAGGGGAAGGCCAGCGCCTATGCCTACAAGGCCAGCACCCGGGAACGCTACGACCCGTTCCAGGCCGTCTACAACACCATCGCCAATGACCTGCTCGAAGCGCTCGACAAGCTGCGCCCGCAGGACCGGGAAAATGTTCGTCTTACCACCGAGTTATTGTTCGCACAGAGTTTTTCCGAGGAAGCCTTCGCCGGCTACCTGGCCAGGAATCGCAGCGACGTCTACCTGGTCATGCGCCTGCCCGCGGAGAATGACCCGATGCTGGAGCGCGTGCGCACCATTCGCGAGCGTGATCACCTGTATATCGACACCATGCAGGAATACTACAACGGCTTCAGTTCGCAAATGGCCGGGCCATACAACGAGTGGCGTAAAGACACCTACGATGAAGCAGTGGAACTGGCGGAGTTGCGGCGACGCAGCAACGCACAGATTGTCGGCGGTATTCTCTCGGTAGTGGCTGGCGTATACGGCGCCACGCGCTGTGACAATACACAAAACGACAGTGCCTGCCGCGCGGCCAGCACCGTGGCAATCGGCGGCGGCGCTGCCATCCTCAAGAGCGGTATGGAGAAGCGCGCGGAAGCGCAGATCCACGTGCAGGCGCTGGAAGAGCTGGGCCTCTCCCTGGAAGCCGAAATCACACCGCAGATCATCGAGCTCGAGGACAGATCGATCACGCTCAGCGGTAACGTGGAAGAGCAGTACGCGCAGTGGCGCCAGCTGCTGGCAGATATTTACGCTGCAGAGATCGGCGCACTGGCCGGTCCTGCGGACGATGCTGTCACCACTGATACACTGTAGACTGGATTCTACCCATTCCGGGGCACAGGGGTTTCACGCGGTAAATGTCTTCCCATAACGAGCAACTGGAGCCGACGCCCTTTGAGCCTGCGCCGGCCCCGAAGGCTGATGCGCAGTCCGCATCACCGGGCACACCAACCTGGGTGTGGCCAACGCTTGCAGGGCTTGCCGCACTGGCGGTGCTGGTTGTGTTCTGGTTACCCTCCAAGGTGGGCCAGCGCTCGCCTGACGCTGCCGGGACGGCCGCGGCGACAGCAACCGAAACGACACAGGACACCACGCCGCCGGCCACGCGCACACCCGTGGACCAGCCCGCTGCAGCAGATGCCTCACCCTGGTCCGAAGCCCAGGCAGCACGTTTGCGCAAGGAGGCAAAATCGGTACTGCAGAGCCTGCTGGACCTGCAGTTCACGCTCGAGGAACGCGGTGCCGCGCAATGGGCCGCGGATGACTGGGCCACGGCCACCGCTTCAGCACAGGCCGGCGACGAACTTTACCGTCAGCGCCAGTATGTCGACGCCAGGGATCAATATGCCCAGGCCCTGCAGCAACTGGAGGCCATCGAGTCACAGATACCGGCAACGATAGACACCACCATCGAGACGATTCGTGCTGGCCTGGAAGCGGGATCCCGGCAACAGGTAACCGCAGGGATAGAGACACTGACGCTGCTGGCGCCGGATCACGACCAGCTTGCAGGACTGCAGGCGCGCGCAGCGGCGCTGGAAGCCGTGGCGGAGCGCCTGGCGACCGCGGCATCGGCAGAAGCCGAAGGTGATCTCGGCCGTGCCGAAACCCTGCTGGGCGAGGCGGTGGCACTGGACCCGCAGCACCAGCGCGCTGCTGCCGAGCTGGCTCGCGTCAGCGCGGCCTATATCGACCAGCGCTTCAACGACGCCATGAGCGAAGGCTACGCAGCACTGGACCGGGGCGCCTACGACAGCGCCCGCGAACAGTTTCGCACCGCTGCGGCACTCAAGCCCGGCGCCGGCGAAGCAGGCAGTGCCATCGTGGAAGTGGACAGCGCGCAGCAGGCGAGCAGGCTCAGCGCCATCAAATCACGGGGAAACCGGCTTGAGCAAGGCGAACAATGGCAGCAGGCGGTTGCCGCCTACCGCAGTGCCCTGGAGCTGGACCCGAACATACTGTTTGCCCGCGAAGGCCTGCAGCGCAGCCAGGCGCGGGCGCGACTGGATAAGCAGTTACGGCAGTTCATGGAAAAACCGGAGCGGCTATCTGACATCGCCGTGGCAGAATCCGCGGGCACACTGTTAAGAAACGCACGCGCCATTGAACCCAGGGGAGCGCTACTCACCCAGCAGATAGCGGCGCTGGAAAACCTGCTACAGGATTACAACAGGACAATACCGGTAACCCTGCGCTCGGACGGCGAGACCGAGGTAATCGTCTACAAGATCGCACGCCTCGGCCGCTTTACCGAAACACAACTGGAGCTTCGTCCCGGCAGCTACCGGGTGCGCGGCAGTCGACTGGGATACCGCGATGTATTGCACACACTGGACATCAGCCCACAGGACCGAAGTCCAAGCCTGACCGTCAGCTGTACGGAGCGCATTCCTTGAACCCGCAGGACAACCACAACCCAATCCAGCCCAGTGCGTTCGAGCCATTGTCTGCGCACGCACCGCAGGCACAACGCCAGCGCCATCCCTGGCGCTGGGCACTGGGCGCGGTGGCGCTGCTGTTCCTGCTGATAATGGGATTTCTGCTTAGCGCCCGCTCACTGCAGATATCGGTACAGGCAAGCGCGCCAGTGGACATCGACATCGATGCCATCACCCTGCCTTTCGGCAATCGCTATCTGATCAGGCCCGGCGTCTACCGGGTGCGGGCTACCGCCGAGGGCTACCACCCGCTGGAAATCAGCGTCACTGTCACCGATGAGGACAGCCAGCGCAGCGAACTGGTGATGGCGCCGCTACCCGGCAAGCTGGATATTGTGTCGCAGCCCTCCGGAGCCAGGGTCTTCATCGACGAGCAACACGTCGGTGACACACCACTGCAGTCACTGTCGGTAGAGGCAGGCACATATACCCTGCGCCTGCAGGCCGAGCGCTACCTGGCACATGAACAGCAGCTCGAGGTGGAAGGACGCAACAGCTCACAGCAATTCACCATTGCGCTGCAACCGGGATGGGCTGAAGTGAGTGTCAGCAGCACTCCCGCAGGTGCACAAATACTGCTGGACGGTGAAGTGGCCGGCGTTACACCGGCGAAACTGGAAGTCATGCAGGGTGAGCACCAGCTGATGCTGCAGCATCCGACTCACGCCGACTGGCAACAGGACCTCGAAATTACCGCCGGCATGGCACAGGACCTCGGTAACATAACTTTGCAGGCGGCCGCTGGCCTGCTGCAGCTGGACAGCCAACCCAGCGGCGCCAACGTCACCCTGGACGGGGAATTCCAGGGGCAAACGCCACTGGAGCTGGCGGTATCGCCGGGGCGCCCGCATCGCCTGTCCCTGTCCAAGCCGGGCTATCGCCGTTTCAGCGAAGAGATCAGCATGCAGGCCGCGCAGCGCGACACGCGCACGGTCAGGCTGAGTGCCAGGCTGGGCGAGGTGAATTTCCGCATCTCACCGGCACAGGCAACACTGCGTATCAACGGAGTACCCAGGGGTACGGGCAGCCAGGTGCTGTCATTACCCGCGGTAGAGCAACGAGTGGAGATTGCGCTCGACGGCTACGCCACTGTCAACCGGCGCATCACCCCCAGGCCGGGACTACAGCAGCTGGTTGAGGTGTCCCTGAAAACCGAGGCCCAGGCCCGCGCAGCGCGCATACCCTCACAGGTGATTTCCGCGCTGGGGCAGACACTGCTGCTGTTCGACCCGGCGCAGTCACCCAACGCTGACTTCACCATGGGCGCCTCCCGGCGCGAGCCCGGTCGACGCGCCAACGAGGTGCTGCATCCGGTGGCGCTGCGACGCAGCTTCTACCTGCAGACGACGGAAGTGACCAACGCCCAGTTCCGGCTCTTCGACCCCAAACACGACTCCGGCCAGATCGAGGGCAACAGCCTGAATCGCGACCACCAGCCCGCGGTCCAGGTCAGCTGGCAGCAGGCGGCGGCGTTCTGCAACTGGCTCAGCAAGCGCGAGGGCCTGCCGCCTTTCTACCGCGAGAGCAACGGCATCATTACCGGCTACAACCCTTCCGCAACAGGGTATCGCCTGCCCAGCGAGGCCGAGTGGGCCTGGGCCGCGCGCAGCAACGGCGCGACACTGCTGAAATTTCCCTGGGGCGACACTTTTCCGCCCGTCGACGCGGTGGAGAACTACGCCGACAATACGTCCGCCTACGTGACCGGCCGCATCCTCAGTGGTTACCGCGATGGACACGTTGTCAGTGCGCCTGTCGGTTCGTTCCCGGCCAGCGCGCGCGGCCTGTATGATATGGGCGGCAATGTCGCCGAATGGGTACACGACGTGTACATCATCCCGTCGGCCAACGGTGACACCGAAACCGACCCGCTGGGCGCCCAGTCGGGCGACAACTACGTGATTCGTGGCGCCAGTTGGTCGCACAGCCGGATCGGCGAGTTGCGTCTCTCCTACCGCGATTATGGGCAAGCCGGACGCGATGACGTAGGATTCAGGATTGCGCGATATGCGGAGTAAGACATGAGCATCCGAGCAGCCGTGATAACGGCGGCACTGTTTGCCACACTTGCCAGCGGCGTCCTGCTGGCGCAGCAGGCGGATCCGGCTGAAAAAGAGGACGGGACTGCGACTGCCTCCGCCAACCCGGGCACCGGAGCTGAATCCGGGCAGACGCCAGGCCGTGACGAGGCCGCGCCGGCTGGTGACAGCGATCCATTCGACTACGAATCGTCTGAGCAGATTTCAGAAGACCTGTCGGTCTCCTTCCCGGTGGATATTTAGGGCCTACCCATGAAACAAAGGATGTCATCCGAATTCATTTACCAGCTGTTCGCGCTGCTCATCGCGGTCATCGTGGTGCACGCCGTGTACGTGGGCGCGATTCGGCCCGCCGCGGATGCACAGATCCGCGAGGAAATGGCGCTGCAGGCTGCCGGCGCCGACTACGTACCCGAGCGCAGTTTCGTCGTGGTGATCCGCGATTTCGAGCAGGAGGCCTGTTTTATCCTGTTGATCTGGGCGCTGGCGATTATGGGCTACAAAGGCAGGCGCACGCTGCGCGAGCAATCGCTGCTCGATCGGCGCCTGCTGGATATTCCCGAGGGCACCAGCGTGCTGCCCGCCGACGCCCGCGAGTACAGTCGCTCACTGGAGGCCCTGCCCGATGAGGAGCAAGATTACCTGCTGCCGCGCACCCTGCTCTCGGCGCTACAGCGATTCGCCACCACGGGCAGTATCCAGGCGGTGTCGGACACCATCAAGGAGAGCTGTGAGATTGAAGCCGACCGGCTCGATTCTGAGCTGTCCATGGTGCGTTACATCGCCTGGGCCATTCCCTCGATCGGTTTTATCGGCACCGTGCGCGGTATCGGCGAAGCGCTGGGGCAGGCCTACAAGGCCGTGGAAGGCGATATCACCGGTGTAACGGTAAGCCTTGGAGTGGCCTTTAACAGCACCTTCGTCGCCCTGGTGCTGTCCATCATTATCATGTTCTGCCTGCACCAGCTGCAGCTTTCGCAGGAGCGCCTGGTGCTGGATTGCCAGCGCTATGCGGACAAGCGCCTGCTGCGGCACCTTGTCTCCTGATGACTGTCGCCCTGCTGGACATCAACGACTGCAACCTGCAGCTCTGGGGCAGCACACGCCTTGTGCAGAGCCCCGGTTATGCACTGCTTGAGGGTAGCGAATACCGCTTTGGCAGCGACGCCAGGGGGCGCGCCCGCCTGCAACCACGAGCAATCAACAATCGCTTCTGGTGGCAACTGAACACGGAAGCACTGCAACCCTCATTGGGACCCGCACGACACACGGCTGACCTCGCCCATGCGCATCTGCAGTGCATTCACCGGGAGGGCGGCGAGCCGACGGAACTGCTGCTGGCCTGTCCCGGGAGCATGCAGCGCGAGCAGCTGAGCCTGTTACTGGGCATCGCCCAACAATGCCCCTTCCAGGCCGTGGGCCTGGTGCATCGCAGCGCCCTGCTGGGCAGCCTGCACGGCGGTAATGGGCCACTGTTCCACCTCGAGCTGCAGCTGCACCAGGCCCTGGTCACGCAACTGCAGGCAGACGGCAAAGAAATAACAGTGCAGCGCGCAGTGCCGCTCCCTGGCTGCGGCATGCTCCAGGTGCAGGAACATCTGGTGACCGTTGTTGCCAACGCCTTCATCCAGCAAACCCGCTTCGATCCGCGACGCAAGGCGGCAACTGAGCAACAGCTCTACGACGCGCTGCCGTCTGCGCTGCAGTCACTGGCCGTGCAGGCAGAGACCAATATCGAGATCAACGGCTATCGTGCCAGGGTGTCAAACACAGACATGGCCACTGCCGGCACGCGCCTGTTTACAGCTGCGGCCGATGCCGTGAAGAAAGAGGCGGCAGGCGCACAGGTAATCGTAGACCCATTGCCGGCCATGCTCCCGGGGTTGCACACACACTTTGGCAATCTGCAGGTGAGTGACGGGGATGCTCTCTGGCAGGCAGCGCAGCGGCACGGGGGAGCGCTGGTCAATCGCGAAACGGCACTGAGCTTCATTGCCACCCTGCCCTGCCTGGGCGGCGAACAGGTGACTGCAATAACCCCGGAGCCCGTCGCCGAACCGGAGGTGATCGAGCCCGTCAGCCATCCCACGCACCTGTTGATCGGGGCCAGTGCGCAAGCACTGGCAACTCACATGGACGCCGCACCCGGGCTGAGCCTGGAACAGGACGACCGCGGCTGGCGACTGTGCGACACCGCGGTCGTCAATGGTGCCAGTTGTCACGCCGGCACTGTCCTGCGCACCGGCGACCGCATTGCCCTGGGCGATACGGTGGCCCTGTTGATTGAGGTGCAGCCATGAACCGCTTGCACAGCGCGCACAACAAGCCCTGCCTGCAGTCAGCGATGCGGGCGTGAGGTGCGGCCATGGCAAGGAAACAGAAACGCCAGTTCACCACATTCAACCTCAGCTTCCTGGACATCATGTCCTGCGGCTTTGGTGCGGTGGTGCTGGTATTTCTGATCATCGATCACTCCATGGCGGTGCACTCACGCGACCTTAACCAGGACCTGCTTGCAGAAGTGGATTTCCTCGAGGAGGAGGTCACCGAGGGCGAGGCCGGACTGGTGCGCCTGCGCAATACGCTTTCAGACCTCGATATGCAGATGGTGGAAGCCAACGGCCGCGCCACGCGTATCAGTGAGGAAATCGAGGAGTATGAAGCCCTGATTGCGGCGCTGCGCACGGACGGCTACACCGAAAGGGAAGACATCGAGCAACTCAAGGCCGAGATACAATCCCTGGAACAGGAAGTGAAAAAACTGCGCGAATCGGCACCGGAACCCGGTGGCGACAGTGCGCGGACCTTCATTGGCGAGGGCAACCGACAGTACCTGACCGGTCTCAACCTGGGCGGACGACATATCGCCATCCTGCTGGACGTATCGTCGAGCATGCTCGCAGACCGACTTGTAAACATCATTCGTCTGCGCAACATGGGCGAAGATGTGCAACGCCGGGCCGACAAGTGGAAACGGGCACTGGAAACCGTTGACTGGCTGACGGCACAGCTGCCCGTGAGTTCGGACTACCAGGTGATAACCTTTAACACCCAGGCGACTCCGGCCCTGGCGGGCACCGAAGGCAAGTGGCTGGAGGTCGCCAACCAGGCACAGCTGGAACAACTGTCGCAGGCGTTGCGCAAGATTGTTCCCGGGGGCGGTACCAGCCTGGAAAACGCCTTCATCGCGCTGCAGCGGCTGAACCCGGCACCCGATAACATTTTCCTGATCACCGACGGCCTGCCCACCCAGGGCACCAGCGCGCCGCGCGGCAGCAAAGTCAGTGGCAAGGAGCGGCTGGCGCTGTACCAGAAAGCCGTGCGCCAGTTACCTGGTGGCGTGCCGGTGAACATCATCCTGGCGCCAATGGAGGGCGATCCCATGGCTGCGGCGGCATTCTGGCAGCTGGCCCAGGGCAGCAATGGTTCATTCCTGAGCCCCTCGAAGGACTGGCCCTGATGGCGCGGCGGCGAGCAACAGAAGAGTTCTCCCTCTCCTTCCTGGACGTCATCTGTTGTGGCTTTGGCGCGGTGATCCTGTTGCTGATGATCACCAAGACGGTGGAGCCACAGATAATCGAGGCCTCCACCGTCAACCTGAAAGGCAGGCTTGCCGACCTGCAGGAGCAGCTGTACGAGATTCGCGGGGATTCCGTGGTGCTCAATCGCGACCTGAATGCAAAGCACGAGCAGCTGTCGGAGTACGAGGAGCGAATCGCGATCCTGCGCGGCCAGCTGGCCAGCGCGCGCTCCCGGCACGACAGCATCCAGGTTCAGCGCAACAGCAATGATGTGGTCAGCGAACAGCTGGCGATTGCCCGCCAGCAACTCAGCGCGGAAATGAAGCGGCTGCTGGGCACGCAATACCAGTCGAAGAATAACCTGATTGGCGGGATTCCCGTCGACAGCGAGTACATTATCTTCATCATCGACACGTCCGGCTCCATGTTCTCCTACGCCTGGGAGCGCATGATCAACGAGGTCGAGGCCACCCTGAGTATCTATCCGGAGGTCAAGGGCATCCAGGTGATGAATGACATGGGGCAATACATGTTCAGCCGCTACCGGGGGCAGTGGATTCCCGACTCTCCGGGGCGCCGCCAGGTAATCATGCAAAATCTCAGGAACTGGAACGTGTTCAGCAACTCCAGCCCCGTGGAAGGCATTACCGCAGCCATTCGTACGTTTTATGATCCGGGCAAGAAAATAAGCCTGTATGTGTTCGGGGACGAGTTCACCGGCAATTCGATAGCAGAGGTGGTGGCAACCGTGGATCGTATCAACCGCGAGGATGCGCAGGGCAACCGGCTGGTGCGCATCCATGGGGTCGGATTTCCCGTACAATTTATCCGTGCGCCGCATTTGCAGGCAACCGGAATACGGTTTGCTACGCTGATGCGTGAACTGGCCTATCGCAATGGAGGAACATTTGTTGCGCTCAATGATTACCGCCCCTGATAACAGGCTGTTCAGCGCTGTACTGGTACTCACCGCGATGCTACTCGCCGGCTGTGGGCCCACGCACGTGAAAGTGGAGGGCAATTTCCCCGCACCGCTGATGGAACCGGTGCCTTTGAAACTGGGCGTCTGGTATCCCGAAGAATTCGCCACGCATGAGTTCTTTGACGAAGCCAAGAGCCGCAGGGAGTCCAGTTGGGTGGTGAACACCGGGGATGCGCAGGTGGCGATGTGGGATACGCTGCTCAGCGGCATGTTCTCTGAGCTGACCCACATGAAAGGACGGCCGTCGCCGTCACAGATGAACCAGGTGGTCGACGCGGTACTGATTCCGAGTGTTGACGAACTGCAGTACGCGATTCCCCAGCATACCAACGTCAAAGTCTATGAGATATGGATGCGCTACCGCTTCGAACTGGTCACGGTCAGAGGTAAACCCATCGCCGAATGGACCATGTCGGCTTATGGCAAGACCCCGACCGCATTCCTGCGCAGTGACCAGGCCGCCGTCAACCTGGCCGCGGTGATGGCACTGCGTGACGCAGGGGCGAACTTTGCCACCAACTTTACCCGGGTACCGGAAGTGGCCGCCTGGATGCAGAGCAAACCTGCTCGCCGTGGCGCTGCGGCGGCTACAGCGCCCGGAGCCAAAGCGTCGCCCGTCAATGAGTCGGCAGGTGGTCAGGCAGGAGCCGAGCGACAGGAGGACTCAAAATGATCAAATACTGTTTGCCGTTCGCCCTGGGTACATTGCTATTGCAAGGCTGCGTTACGTCCACCGTCGATGAGATGGTATTCAACGAACCCGTTGAGGGCATCGGCGACGCCACGGTAGTGATTCTCGGCCGCCGGCATGCCAGTGATTACGAAACTGAACCGGACTTCATAGAGTGCGTCGGCGACCACATTTCCTCACGCGACAAGACCATCACCGTGGTAGATGAAATCGAGTTCGTCAATTCCCTGTACCCCTGGTTCGAGCCCCGCACCGCCCCCCTGCACCCGGCAGACATAGAGCGCCTGCTGGAACAGGAACCGGTTGCAGAGCGCATGCGCGAGCTCAAGACGGAGTACATGATCTGGATTGACGGTGTCACCGTGCGATCAGACTCCGCAGGCTCCATGACCTGCGGTATCGGCCCCGGGGGCGCGGGTTGTTTTGGCTTTGGCACCTGGAGCAACGACTCCAACTACGAGGCCGTGATCTGGGACTTTACTGATCGCGCCGAGGTCGGCCGTGTCAACACCACGGCCAGCGGCCAGTCCTACATGCCCGCAGTGGTTGTGCCCATCCCCATCATCGCCCCGGTGCAGGGCACGGCGTGTGACGGGATCGGTGACCAGCTTCTGGAATTCCTCTCCAGCGAGTATTGATGATGCCTTTCGCCCGCCTGCTACTGGCCTGCCTGATCGGCTTCGGCGCGACCCTGTCACTGGCTGACAGTGCCGGTGAAGAGGGGCACCAGAAGATTGTCGCCTCGGGCCAGGTCTATGAAGATCCGGAACTGCAGGAGTACATTAATCGCGTCGGCCAGCGCCTGGTCGCCAATTCAGACAGCCCGAAACAGAAGTTCACTTTCACCGTGCTGGATTCGGAAACCATCAATGCCTTTGCTGCACCCGATGGTTTCATCTACATCAGCCGCGGCCTGCTGCCTTATCTCGACTCGGAGGCGGAACTGGCCGGCGTGCTCGCCCACGAGATAGGACATGTCACCGCCAACCACCACGGGCGTCGCGGGCGGGCCGACATCACCAGCAAAATTGTCGCTACTACCGCCTACATTCTTACTGGCAGCCGCGACCTGGCCGACGTCTCCACGATGTACGGTGCGGAACTGATCAGCGGCTATGGCCGGGAAATGGAGCTGGAAGCAGATCGCCTCGGTGCCGAGTACATGCACCGCACCGGTTACGATCCGCAGGCCCTGCTCCAGGTTATCGGGGTGCTCAAGGACCAGGAACAGTTTCAGCGTGTCAAGGCCAAGGCCACGGGCAAGCCCGCCGGCACCTACCACGGCCTCTACGCGACCCACCCGCGCAATGACAAACGCCTGCAGGAGGTGATCCGTAAAGCCGGCGAGCTGGAACTGGACGAGTACCAGGAAAGCCCGGAACAACCCGGCGAATTCCGCCGTCACCTGCAGGGGCTGGTATGGGGAAAAAGCGTGCAGGGGCAACGCGAGGAAAACCGCTACTATCACAACAAGCTGGCGTTCACCTTTGAACACCCGGATGGTTGGACAGTTGCCTCGGGCAGTCAGTCGATTGTAGCCAGTGCACCTGACGGGAGCGCCTCACTGACTGTTACCCTGCGCCGTCGCGACCGCAATGCGCCGCCGGAACAAGTGCTCAACGACAGCGCCCGGGGCAGCCTTGCCGAGGCCGCGCCACTGGATCAGGCCGGGCTCAAGGGCTATACCGCCATCGCCAGCAGCGGTGGCACCTCCAAGCGGCTGGCAGTGATTGACTACAACTATACCTACCTGTTCGAGGGGCAGGGCCAGGGACCGGCCGCCGACGCGACACTGCTGCAGATCATTCAGAGTTTTCGACCACTGCATCCGCGGGAAAGACAGGCCGGCACGCCACGCTATGTGGATTATGTGCAGGTGCCCAGGGGCGCCACCTTCGCCACGATCGCTGCCAGCATCCGCATACCCTATGCAGAGGAACAGCTGCGCCTGCTCAATGGCATGTATCCGCGTGGGGAACCCCGCACCGGGGACTGGATCAAGGTCATCCGCTGAGCCTCGGCCCAGGGTCGGCGACGGCACGCAGACTTTGTACTAGGCTTGATTGATCCACCGCTTAACCAGAGCACCGACGCTTATGCTGCCAATTCGTACATTGCTCCTGCTGGCACTGATTACTCTCCCCGGCGCCGTCCGCGCCGCAGAGATGGTGCTGTACACCGCCAGCAAGATCATCACCATGGAACACACTCTCCCGGAAGCCACGGCGGTTGCTGTCGAGGACGGGCGCATCGTGGCTGTTGGCTCCAGGGAGGAACTGGAACCACTGCTCCAGGCGCGCGGTGGCAGGCTGGACCAGACGCTGGAGAACAAAGTATTGATGCCCGGCTTCATAGACCCCCATGTGCATCCGTCCCTGCCCGCAGTATTGACCCAGTTTCCATTTCTCGCCCCGGACGACTGGCACCTGCCGACCGGGGACTTCCCCGGCGCCACAGACCCGACCGCTTTCAAGGCGAGCCTGCAGGCGCTGGTGCAGGATTACCGTAACGATGGCGTGCCCTTTATCGCCTGGGGCTACCATCCGCTGTGGCACGGGGAGGTTTTCCGGGAACAGCTCAACGCCTGGTTTGGAGACACACCGGTGATGTTGTGGCACCGTTCCTTTCACGAGTTGATCGGGAATGACGCCGCTCTGCAAATGCTGGGCGTCACCGAGGAAGAGGTGGCGAACCATCCGGAGATCGACTGGCCCAGGGGGCATTTCTGGGAAAACGGATTGAAATTCCTGGTGCCGAGGATGTCGTTCCTGTTCAGCCCCGATCGCTTCGGCCAGGGTATGGCCAACTTCCTGGAGATGATGCATCGCGCCGGTGTCACCACCGCACTGGACATGGGCACGGGCATTTTCGGCAACCCGGAACAGGAAATTGCCCTGATACGCCAGGCAGCAGAAGGCCGGGCGGCGCCCGCGCGCATTGTACTAACGCCCATCATTACCGACTTCCTCGCACGCAAAAAAACGCCGCAACAGGCACTGCAGGAGATTCAGGCCTGGCAAGCAGACAACTCCGGTCGCGTCTCCGTTGGCAACCACTTCAAGATCATGATGGATGGCGCCATTTTCAGCGGCCTGTCGCAGATGGGGCCGCCCGGTTACCTGGATGGCCACGAGGGATTATGGATGGCGCCGCTGGAAGTCACCACCGCCTGGGCGCGATTTTTCTGGCAACAGGGTTTCCAGATTCACGCCCACACCAATGGCGACAAGAGTGCCGCGGCGCTGATCGACCTTGTGCGGACCCTGCAGGCGGAACACCCGCGCGTTGACCATCGCACAACACTGGAACACTTTGCCTATTCCACTGAAGATCAGAGCCGCCAGATGGCGGCGCTGGGGATGTTGGTGTCGGCCAACCCCTATTACCACTACCTGCTTTCGGACATGTACGCCGAGCGCTGGCTGGGACCGGATCGCGCGGCACAGATGGTCAGGCTGGGCTCACTCGAGCGCCTGGGTATGCCCTTCGCACTGCACTCGGACAGTCCCATGGCACCGCTGTCACCGCTGACCCTGGTCGCAACCGCAGTGAACCGCGTGACCATCAATGGGCATCTCAAGGCCCCCAGGGAAAGAACGAGCCTGCAAGCCGCCCTGCGCGCCATAACCATTGATGCCGCCTGGATAATGGGAGAGGAAAATGACATCGGTTCCATCCGCGCCGGCAAGCGCGCTGACTTCGCTGTTCTGGAGCAGGATCCCTATACCGTGCCCCCGGAGCAACTGCAGGAGATCCCGATCTGGGGAACGGTATTTGCGGGAGAGCTATACCCCGTTGACGAACCGTGACCGGGTTGCGCGCGATCGCAACTACTGATCCCTTTGCTGCACCAGCACCCAGGGCGGCGCTACCACGGCCCAGAGTTCCTGGTTACGTTCGTACCAGGCCAGTGCCCGCTCGTCCCCTACCGGGGCGACCTGTCCGGCGGCGATCCACGCCTGGAACTGGTCGGTGTTGTCCAGCCCCAGTTGCACGGCCACTTCAACCAGGTCGAGGTCGGCACTGATGGTGACCACACTGCCGTGGGCATAATAGGTTTGCAGATCATGCCAGTTGATGCGGGCCGTCTGGCTCAGGTACTCACGCCGCAGCAGAGTCTCCCTGTCTTCAGGCAGCTCATCCATACCGGGAATCGGCTACAAACGGATTTGTACGCCGCTCCTGCCCGAACGTGGAGGTCGGACCATGACCCGGTATAAACGTAATATCGTCACCCAGCGGGAACAACTTGTCGCGTATGCTGCTAATGAGCTCATCGTGGTTGCCCAGCGGGAAATCAGTGCGGCCGATCGACCCCTGGAATAACACGTCGCCAACCCATGCCACCTTCTGGGGTGAGTAGTAAAACACCACGTGACCCGGCGTGTGCCCCGGGCAATGCACCACCTGCAGGGTCTGCTCGCCCACGGTGACCGTGTCTCCCTGCTCCAGCCAGCGGTCCGGCTCGAAGGGATCGGCATGCGGAAAGCCCGACATCTGGCACCACTCAGGCAGCTTCTCCAGCCAGAAGGTATCGCCTTTCTGGGGGCCTTCAATGGGTACTTCCAGTTGCTGGCGCAGCACATCCGCCGCAGCACAGTGATCCAGGTGCGCGTGCGTGAGAATCACTTTTTCCACCACGGCGTCCATTTTTTCAACGGCCTCCATGATCCGTTCGACGTCGCCACCCGGGTCGACAATCGCGGCCTTACCAGTAGCCTGGCACTTGATAATGGAACAGTTTTGCTGGAAGGGGGTGACGGGCACTATTGTGCACTGTATCGACATATCTGGAACCCGGATTCTCGTCTGAAATTGGTGGCAGAGGATACCACAGCCCGCTACCGAAGCGTGGTTCAGGGCGTTGGTGTGGTTAGCGCCTCGTCGCGAGTTCCCGCACCGTCCTGGTCGGCAAGAGGATCCTCGAAAACATACTGATCGAACTGCTTCTCGCTCTTGCCGACAATGACCGCGACCGTGGCATCACCGGTAACATTGACCGCGGTACGTACCATGTCCAGCAGCCGGTCTACGCCAATGATGAGCGCTATACCCTCAACTGGCAGCCCGGCCTGCTCAAGAACCAGGGCCAGCGTAATCAGGCCAACACCCGGCACCGCCGCAGTGCCAACCGACGCCAGGGTAGCGGTGAGGATCACGGTGATGAAATCGCCCATGGACAGATCTACGCCATAAACCTGAGCAATGAAGACAGTCGCCACGCCCTGCATTATCGCAGTGCCGTCCATGTTGATAGTGGCGCCGAGTGGCACCGTGAATCCGGCAACAGAGTTATGTACACCCATGCGCTTTTCGACGGTACGTAGGGTAATTGGCAGGGTGGCCCCCGAGGATGCCGTGCTGAAGGCAAATGCCCAGATGGGGCGCATCTTGCGCATCATCATTGCCGGAGACAGCCCGGTGAGGCCCTTCAGCAACAGGCTGTATACGCCCAGGGCATGCAAAAGCAGCACACCGATTACTGTGAATACATAAGCCGCCAGGTCAAGTATGGCGGCAATACCCAGGTTGGAGAACAGCTTCGACAGCAGCGCATAGACACCATACGGTGCCAGGGACATCAGGATCTCCACCATCTTCATGATGGCCGCATCCACGTCGCGAAAGAAGCTGGCAAGGCGACGGCCCGGCTCCCCGGCATGCGAAATCGCGTAGCCGAATAACAGGGCGAAGACGATTATCTGCAACATCTTGCCCTCGGCCATGGCCTGCACCGGGTTGGACGGGAAGATGTCCACCAGCACATCAGTCAATGGAGGTGCTTCACTGGGCTCGAAACTCGCTGCGCCCGGCATTTCCACGCCGGCTCCCGGACTGATCAGGGACGCAAAACACAGCGCCAGGGTAATCGCCACGGCGGTTGTGAGCAGGTAAAAAGCGAGCGTTTTCCCCGCTATGGGGCCCATACGCGCGCTGTCGCCGAGAGAAGAGGCGCCGCATATCAACGAGACCAGCACCAGTGGCACCACCAGCAGCTTCAACGAGGCGACAAATATACGGCCGACCACGTCAAACACCCCGTCGACCAGGTACACATCGATGCTGGATTGCAACGCATCCGGCACGGCCGGCGCATTCAACAACAGATTGAGCACGGACCCGGTGGCAATGCCCGCCACCATGGCCAACAGGATGCGGTTGGTCAGTGTCACTCGGGACACTCGCCTTTCAGGTAGCCGCTAACAGCGTCGTCGGCACAGGCGTTGCAACCTGAGGCGTACTGTTGCTTGCCGCCTGCTGCCAGTTCTGCACAGACGGGGTCATATTCCATGGTACACACCTGTGGCCGGGGATCGGCACACTGGGTTACCAGGCTTGGTGTAGGCGGGGTTTCACATGCAGCGAGCAGCAATACCAGCAACGCGCCAGACACGATGCGCATACGTGTACTCCATTCGTTTTTTCGGGGGCGATGCAAGCCTAACATCCTTTCAGCCTGCGCGCACCGCACACCCGCCACCACGGGATGTGAACTAGCGAGCGCCCTCACGCAGCATCTTCTGCGCGATCAGGATAGTATTTTCAAAGCTGGCGACGGAAATTTTCTCGTCGGTGCCATGGATGCCGCTGGTGTGCGCTGCGGGAACCTGCATACCGTGAAACCGGTACTGGTTGTCTGCCAGATCGACGTAGTGCCGGGTATCGGTGGTGGCGACCAGCAACGACGGCACCACCACCGCGTCGGGGTATACCGCGCTGACCGCGTTGGCTATCACCCCAAAACCCTCGGCGCGGTGATCCGCCACGCCAGGCCGGTTTTCCCAGGGCAGGTAATCAATGCTGATGCCCGGATCGTCGATGACGTCACGGACATAGGCGACCACCGAGTCCACGGTGGTACCCGGCAACAACCTGAAATTAACCTTCGCCTCGGCTCGCTGCGGGACCACATTCTCTTTCACGCCGGCGTTGAACATGGTGAGTGCGGTAGTGGTCTGTACCATCCCGGCAGTCTGCCTGTCTTCCGCCATCTGCGATGCTACCAGCCCCTCGAACAACCAGAGATTGGCAAACGCAAACCGCCGCGGCTGCTCTACATGGGGAGCCAGCGTCTCCAGCATCAGGTCTACCGGAGCGACCAACCGGGGAGGAAACGGCTGCTGCTCAAGCCTGGCCAGCGCCCGCGATAGTCGCCCGATGGTACTCTGTGCCGGCGGCTGCGAGGAGTGCCCGCCTTCTCCCGCAACCGTTAGCGCCAGGGTCAAATAGCCCTTCTCAGCCACATTAATCATGGCCAGCGGTTTCTCAGGCAGTACCGGATTGTCGCTCACCACCAGACCGCCCTCGTCCACCATCCAGTCGAAGTAGCGCCCTTGTTCGCGCAGGCGGGCGGCCAGTGCCGCCGCGCCATGGAGACCGCTGACCTCTTCATCGTGGCCAAACGCCAGTACAATCGTCTTGCGCGGTTGATACCCCTCGGCCAGTAGCGTATCCACGGCCTCCAGCAAACTGAGTACGCCGACCTTGTCATCGAGGGTGCCGCGGCCATAGATCATGCCATCTGCGATAACCCCCGCGAAGGCAGGGTGGGTCCAGTCATCCTCGGTGCCAGGCTCCACCGGCACCACATCCGTATGGGCAGTGAACAGTATCGACCCGGCTTGCGCCTCCGTCCCCGGCCATGTGAACAGCAGACTGTAATCATTTATCGTCTCTACCTGCAGCTGCGTAAACACCCGGGGATAGCTGGTGCGCAGGAATGCATTGAAGGCCTGGAAAGGGGCATAGTCGGTCTGCTCCGGATCCTGTGAACTGATGGTCTGGAAGGTCACCGCCTCGGCCAGGCGTTCTGCTGGCGATGCGTGCACAGCAGTAGCCGCCAGCAGCGACAACCACGAAGCAAAAACAATCACCACGTGGAATGTTATCTTGGAAGTCGTCATATTTTTTCCAGGCTCCGCGGCAGGAGCAGGTCTTGCATTACACCACAGCCCGCGTCGAGACCAGACCAACCGGGGATAGCCAGTTCGAGCCGGGCATAGGCCGCGGTGGGTAAATTGTTCAGTGAATGCTCGCCAGTCAGCCAGTTGATGAGCACGGTCAGGGCGGGATTATGTCCGATCAGGAACAACTCGCCAACGCTGTCGTCCCGGGCGGATATCCAGTATGCGAGATCGTCGCCGGAAAATGTATACAGGGCTTCTTCCGTGTGGTGTGGAAGTGTGGCCACGGCAGGCCAGCTGCTGCACAAGCCCTCCAGGGTCAACCGGGCACGGCGAGCCGGGCTGGTGTGGATCGAAACCGGTTCAATGCGCCGGGACAGCGCTATGCCCATACGCGGCGCGTCGCGGCGTCCGCGCTTGTTGAGCTCGCGTTCACGGTCAGCCAGTCCCGGCTGGCTCCAGGAGGACTTGGCGTGTCGCATAAGGTGCAGTACTTTCAAGCTGGCCCCTCCCCCGAATATTGGCCTGACCGGGACCCTGGCGGTCAAATGAGTCTATACTCTACACTGGATTCATACGAGAGGTGCTTCATGCTCAAGTCTGTCAAACTTCGCGACTACCTGATAACGCATCCGGCGAAGGTTCACCCCGACGACAGCGTTATGGAAGCCATGCGCGTGATCATTGACAACAAGATCTCCGGGGTTTGCGTGGTGGATGAGCGGGAAAACCTGGTCGGCATTCTCTCTGAACTTGACTGCTTGCGCGCAGCAATGGGCTCGCTGTACAACAACAGCAAGGTTGGACTGGTCAGGGACTACATGGCATCTGACAATCTGGTGGTTGCGCATCCGGAAGAGGATATTGTCGACGTGGCCCAGGATATGCTGGACAAGAACAAGCGGCGCAGGCCGGTAGTGGAGAACGGAAGGCTGATCGGCCAGGTCACCTGTCGACAGTTGCTGAAGGCAATTCGCCAGTTTAACAAGTAAGCCCTGATACACATTTCCTGTCGTATTTCCATCTCGTAATGGAACTCGGGCTGGCGCATAATGCGCGGCCCATCCTCAGTATCACTAGTTCACACAAGACTCTAATTCACTATGAATAAAACCATTTCCCAACGTATTGCGGAGGAGCTGGCCGTGCGTGAAGCACAGGTCAATGCCGCAATCGATCTTCTTGATGAGGGCGCGACGGTACCCTTTATCGCCCGCTACAGAAAGGAAGCTACCGGCGCATTGGATGACACCCAGATGCGCCATCTGGAGGAGCGCCTGCACTACCTCCGTGACCTGGATGAGCGCAGGGATGCCATCCTCAAGAGTATTGACGAGCAGGGCAAGCTCACAGCGGAGCTCAGTCGCGCCATCGCCGCTGCAGACACCAAAAACCGCCTGGAAGACCTGTATCTCCCGTTCAAGCCAAGGCGACGCACTAAAGCGCAGATAGCGCGCGAAGCCGGACTGGAGCCACTGGCGGACAAGCTGCTGCAGGACCCGATGCTGGACCCTGAATCTGAAGCCGCTGGTTTCCTCAACGCCGAGGCTGGTTTCACTGATATCAAGTCAACATTGGACGGTGCCCGCCAGATTCTTATGGAACGCTTCGCAGAGGATGCCGACCTGCTGGAAAAACTGCGTCAGTTCCTGCTGGAGCATGGCCAGCTAAGTTCTGCGGTGGTGGCCGGCAAGGAGCAGGAAGGCGCCAAGTTCAGTGACTACTTTGAACACATCGAACCGCTGTCAAAAGTGCCTTCGCACCGTGCACTCGCCATGTTCAGGGGGCGCAACGAGGGCGTGCTCAATCTTCACCTGTTAATGCATGCCGAGGAAAAACCCACCGATGCTCACCCGTGCGAAGGCATGGTGGCGGAGCACTGGGCAATCCGCGATGAGGCCCGCCCGGCAGATACATGGTTGCGGGAAGTCGTGCGCTGGACATGGCGCGTCAAGTTACTGACCCACTTGCAAACAGACCTGCTGGGGCAGTTGCGGGAGCGCGCGGAACGGGAGGCAATCGAAGTTTTCGCCGCCAACCTGAAGGACCTGTTGCTGGCAGCACCCGCCGGCCAGAAGGCGACAATCGGCCTCGACCCGGGACTGCGCACCGGCGTGAAAATGGCGGTGATCGATGCCAACGGCAAAGTGCTGGATCACGGCAGTATCTTCCCACATGCTCCGCAGAAGCGAACCCATGAAGCGGAATCAACGCTACGACAAATGATTGAAAAGTACGACGTTGACCTGATCGCTATAGGCAACGGCACGGCCGGGAGGGAAACAGACCGGTTTGTCGGCGACCTGCTGAAAGCCCATCCGCAACTCGGTTGCCGCAAGGTGATGGTGAACGAGGCCGGCGCCTCGATTTACTCCGCGTCAGAGTTTGCGGCCCGGGAGTTCCCCGAACTGGACGTTACCATACGCGGCGCTATCTCAATCGCGCGTCGACTGCAGGACCCGCTGGCGGAACTGGTGAAAATTGAACCCAAATCCATCGGCGTAGGCCAGTACCAGCATGATGTCAGCCAGGTACAGCTGGCGCGACAGCTCGATGCCGTGGTGGAGGATTGTGTCAACGCGGTGGGCGTGGACGTCAATACGGCATCAGTGCCGCTGCTGGCAAGGGTGTCGGGCCTGAACCAGAGCCTGGCCAGCAACATCGTGCAGTTACGCGACCAGGAGGGCAGCTTCACCTCGCGGCGAGCGTTACTGAAAGTGCCCCGCTTTGGCGACAAGACATTTGAGCAGGCGGCGGGGTTTCTGCGCATCCACGGTGGCGAGGACCCCCTGGACGCGTCAGCGGTGCACCCGGAGTCCTACCAGGTGGTGGCAAGGATCGCTGCGCACAAGGGCAAGGACATTGCCAGTATCATCGGTGACAGCGGTTTCCTGTGCGGCCTGCAGCCGGCTGACTACACCAGCGACAGCGTGGGGCTGCCCACGGTCAGGGACATCATCGCCGAACTGGACAAACCGGGGCGCGACCCAAGACCTGAATTCAAGATGGCAGAATTCCAGGAAGGCGTTGAGAAGCTCTCGGACCTGCGCCCGGATATGGTATTGGAAGGCACCGTCACCAACGTGACCAATTTTGGCGCTTTCGTGGATATCGGTGTGCACCAGGATGGCCTCGTCCACATCTCCGCACTGGCAGACAAGTTCGTCAAGGACCCGAGGGAAGTGGTAAAAGCCGGCGATATCGTGCGCGTGAAGGTCATGGAAGTGGATGAGGCTCGCAAACGGATCGGCCTGTCAATGCGCCTGGCCGACAAAGCCGGTGAAGCAGGCAGTGGCCGCAGCGCCAAGGAGAGTAAGCGGCAGCGAGGGCACAGCAGGGCCAAACCGAGGCCGGAGAAAGCCGCGACCAACACCGCGCTGGCTGATGCGTTTGCACGGGCCGGGCGCAAGTAAGCCCAATACCGGCTGGCCGGTAGCCGCAGGTGCCGTGCTTTTTGACTTTGATCTACTTGCACCCTCGCGCCTGAGGGTGCACAGTCTCCTGACGCAGCCGCGCACGGGAGAGTCACATGGAACAGCTTACGGAGATAGACAACACGTTCGTGCAAATGGAGAGCAATCGCACGCCCATGCACATTACCCCGGTGATGTTCTATGACCAGTCGCAGGCGCCAGGAGGCAGGGTCAGGTTCAAGGACATTCTCGAGGTATTCAGCAAGAACCTGCACAAGTCCAAGGTTTTTCGACGCAAACTAGCCGGCGGCGCACTGGGCTTCGATACGCCTTACTGGATAGAAGACGCGGACTTTGATCTGGAGTTTCATGTTCGCCATATCGCCCTGCCCAAGCCAGGTGACTGGCGCCAGCTGTGCATCCTGATGGCTCGCCTGCATGCCCGCGGCCTCGACATGAGGCGGCCGCTCTGGGAAGCCTACGTGATAGAAGGCCTCAATGAAGTGGAAGGCCTGCCTCCCAACAGTTTCGCCATCATGATCAAAATTCATCACGCAGCAATAGACGGCGTATCCGGCGCTGAAATCATCACCGCCATCCACAGCATGGCGCCGGACGATCCGCTGCCGGATGTAGACGACGACTGGCAGGGGGAGGTACAGCCGCCACTGGGCAAGGTTGTCACCCAGGCCTATATCAACAATGTGAAGCGCCCGCTCAGGCTGGTAAGCACCGTCAGCGAACTCGTACCAAACCTCATCAAAGCCAACCGCCTCACCGAGGCCCACCATGAGGGTGAGGAAGAGGCCTCAACCAGCAAGACCCGCTTCAATGGGCGCGTCAGTTCGCACCGCGTAACAGATACGCTGGTAATGGAACTGGCGCGTATCAAAAAGATCCGCCAGCACGTGCCCGGCAGCACCATAAACGATGTGATCGTCACTGTTGTCAGCGGCGCCATGCGCAAGTATCTGCTGGCCAAGGACGAACTGCCCGAGCATAGCCTCACCTGTGCCGCACCCATCAACGTGCGCAGGGAGCGCAACAGTGGTTCCAAGGGCAACGAGGTAGGCATGATGACCATAGACATGGCAACGGACAGGGAAGATCCGCTGCTACGTCTTCAAGCGGTGCTAAAACATTCGCAAAACTCGAAGGAGACCTCGCAGGTAATTGGCACCGGAGTGATGATGGATGTTACACGCAGTCTATGGCCGCAGTTTGCCAAGTTGACCATGCGTGCAGCCACCTTCGCTGCTGAGCGGGATGCGGTGCCCATGCCAATCCACACTGTGATTTCGAACGTCCCCGGACCGCAACAGCCGCTGTATCTCGCCGGCGCGAGGTTACATATGTTGATGGGGCTCGGGCCCCTGGTAGACATGGCCGGCTTGTTTCACGCGGTTATCAGTGGCATGGGGCTGATCAGCATCAACTTCCTGTCCTGCCGGGAAATGATGCCGGACCCTGACTTCTACAAGCAATGCCTGGAAGAGTCCTATGATGAGCTGGAAAAGGCTACTTTCCGCAAAGCGAAACCGCGTAAGCGCCGTGCGAAACGCGCCTGACCGGGGTTAATCCCAACCCTGCTCAGATGCATCGATGACTATTGAGGGCGGACCGGCTGGTGCAAACCGCTGTTGTAGCCAAGGTGCTATCGCGCCCGGTAACGCGTTTGAACTGCTTATGATTGGCAGTGACAGCAACAGCGAATCGTCCGAGGAATTGAGCCTGACAAGGTGTGCTGGCTGCCCCGGTGATGCCTGTATGCGTATTGCATCCCATTCTATGAATACGCCGTGGCGCTGCTGCCAGGCGATCTCGGTAGCCAGCATTTCAACTTCCTGCATAAATTGCTGACAGATACTTTTTTGTGCGGCGAGGCGCCCCGGGGCGCGAAACTGGACGCTCAGCCCCCTGTAATGGCACCGTGGACCGAGCTCACTGAACTCCCAGTCGGGCGTCACCAGCTGCGGTGACACAGGAATCGGTTGCGCCGTCCTCGCTGCCGTCAACGCCGTACAGGTAATTCCCGTACAGAATTGTTTCAGAACGCGCTGCTCATAACCCGCCTGCTGATCACTGCGAGGGTGGGCCAGCATAACCGTACGGCCGTCGACGCTGACTGACGGCACCTCGCGCTCGTTCAGTCGCAACGCCACCGGCATGCCCTGATCGATTGCGGCGACCAGCGCCACCAGCCCTTCTGCATAACGCCCCACAGCTCGCGACCAGAACACCAGGCGCTGCGCCTGTTCAGAAGAATCCGCTTCGCTGCGGGCGAGATCCGCCTCGGCAAGGTATGTCTCCGCCAGTTCCAACAGGGCAACGCTGGCAAAGCGTGAACGCGCGTCATCATCTGCTACCTGCAGCGCCGTTATGGTGCGCTCAAAGCGACTGTCGGCAGCCTCCACTGTTGCCAGCGAGGCCACCTGCGGTAGCAGGAACAGCGCCAGTGCCAAAGGCGCTGCAGCCAGGAAGCTCAAACTTCTCACCCGACAGCGCACTGCTGGGGGCCACTGACGCCTGAGCCTGCGCTCAATCAGCCAAATACGTAGAACGCGATCTTGTTACCGTCTGGATCGCGCACGTAGGCACCGTAAAACATGTCGGGGATACGCTGCCCGGGCTCACCCTCGCAGCTACCGCCCAATGACTTGGCTTTATGGTAGAGCTCGTCCACCTTCTCCTTGCTGGGAGCGGTGATGGCGATCATGTTGCCGTTTCCGGGTTGCGGGTCACTTTCATTGTAGGGCACGCACACCGCCAGCATTGGCGCATCCATTCCCGTGCCAATAAATGCGATGCGATCCATATCCATAATGACGGAAGCACCCAGGTCACTAAGCAGGTCCGAGTAGAAGGCTTTCGCCTTTTCCATATCCGTGACGCCAATCGTTACATATCCAATCATTTCTCACGTGCTCCTCAAGTGAATTCCGGAGACAAAGGCTACATGATGTAGCCGGGTAAAGGTAGGGCCTGGGCACACTGGCCAACGCGTCAGGGGGCGGTGCCGATCTGAAGGGCCAACTGCTCCGAATCGAGTTCCTCGGGCCCGCGTTTCACAACGACAAAATGATGCAGGCAATTTATCGAGGCGATGATTCCCGGATGGTAAAGCGACACTTCAAGCAATTCGTGAACCAGCTGGTGCAGCGGCTCATCGGCCGACACACCATCGCGGTGGCGAACCAGCAAACTCGCCTTCCAGTCTTCGAGTATGTAGAGTCCGCCCGGGCGCAAGCGGGGAAACAGGGTTTCGAATGTTACTCGTGAGGGGCCATAGAGGTGCGATGCATCGTCAATCACCAGATCCAGCGTCTGGTCAGCAAAGGTAGTATCAACCACCTTGACCATTTCCTCCCGATCCGACTGATCAACGCCAAAACAGGTGTGCAAGCTGCTGTGCAGGTCCTGGTCTTTCTTGTAGTGATCGAGTGCTGGTGCACCACTGCTGAGCTCAATGCAACATAGCCGACGGGGTCGCAACAAATTCCAGAAGAAAATGGCTGAGCCGCCGTCGCGTACACCCACCTCGACCATGTTCTCGACTTCTGAACCCGCCAGGCACTCCATGTAGCTGTGCAAAAAACGCGGCCCCTTGAAAAGACTGACCACGTCATTTGAAGAAGGCTGTTTATCCAGCCCTCGAGTAAGCTGCAGGAGAACACCCTGGCACTGCAGGGTCATTTCATCGAGGAATTGTACTGAGGCCCCCTGGAAGTGCTCTGCGATAAAGTGATTGCACTGATCCGGCGTCATAAATTAATCAAGCTCGTTTCTAGCAAGAGGCTAGCATCATAGATAATCACAGCGCGTGCGGCGAGACCTATTATCACGCTTGCCACAACCGGAGAGACCTTACACGCGCCCATAAAAAAATCCCGCTACTCAATCGAGTAACGGGATTTCGTATTAAAGCCTGGCGAGAGCCTGCCCCGCTTTATCGGGTAGAGCCTGCCCCGCTTTATCGGGTAGAGCCTGCCCCGCTGTATCGGGCATGACCTACTACAGGAAGCGAGCGGTGCTCGCTTTCCCTTCGGGACGCCTGCGGCGCCTCCTTGCCGTACCTACGGTACAGGCCGGGTCACATGTGCCCAATATCTACTGACAGAGAGTCAACGCATCCTAAATAGAAAAACCCCCTGCAGCGATGCTGCAGGGGGTTGTTCTATTTAGAAGCCTGGCGATGACCTACTCTCACATGGGGAAGCCCCACACTACCATCGGCGATGCGTCGTTTCACTTCTGAGTTCGGGATGGGGTCAGGTGGTACCAACGCTCTATTGTCGCCAGGCAAACTGGCTTGAGGCGCGACAGCGGCGACAACCATGCCCGATAAAGCGGGGCAGGCTCTACCCGAAAAAGCGGGGCAGGCTCTCCCGGCAATCTTCTGGCCGGGATGACGGTGCGCACTTCACGTCCTCAAATAAGGTCAGGTAAATCAAACTGCTTGTTCTGGTGTGTTGATCTTCAACACTGGACTTGTCACAACATCCAACTGTCTTCTCTCTAACGCCCTTACTGCATCCCCGACTACAGCAGCCAGGAACAACGGTAAAGCCGTCAAATAACTTGGATTATATGGTCAAGCCTCACGGGCAATTAGTACTGGTTAGCTCAACGCCTTACAACGCTTCCACACCCAGCCTA